>CANLVD010000005.1 GCA_947494445.1 uncultured Paracoccaceae bacterium
CTTTCGCATCTGTTTGCTCCTTCGAAAGGTTGAGCAAACTCTACATCAAACTGAGGGAAGTTTCGGGGGGCAGGTCAAAACCGTTGAGCTGACCTTTGAGGTTGACTGCAAAAAGCTCTGATATGAATTGAACGTCCGACATGCGTTTTGCACGTGCAGTTGTGACGATCCCAAAGTCTTTCCATTCACTTTTCTCAGCTTCAGCCTCCGTCTCGTTGATCAGCCATCCGTCATATTTTGCATGCCGGATTTCTTGCCTCTCCAACTTGCGGGAATTGCGATTGATCCGCTCAAAAGTATCCCGGATCGTAGCTACATCTACGTTGGGCAACATTTCGACGATTAGTACGTAGTTCCAAAATACCTCTTTTGTCTCGCGCTGCAGGTCTTTCCAGCGTTTCTTCTGCAGACTGACATCAGCAAAATCGTCCGGAATACGAACCTTGTTGTCATGAAAATCAAGAATCGTCTGAATTCTCTGTTTTCCGTCAACAACATGAAATGTGGGGTGACCTTGATCACTGAGTGATTTGTGCAGGAAAACAGGCGGGGCGGGATAACCGTTCAGAATGGTGTCAACGAAGAAACGCTTGTCTTTCAGCGTCCAGACGCTACGCCTTTGGTAAGGCGGGTTAAGGTCTAGTCGACCTCTTTCATACAAGTCGAGAAACCAACTAATGTCTTGTTGCGTGATTGAGCGTGCCATAAATTCCCTCAAAGAAACTCGTTCAAATATTGATTATTGCTGCTTCCATCTTTGAGTTGAACGATATTATTCGGCTCAGATGCGAACCATGCAAAAGAATCCCAAGCTAAAGCCGACATAGTCTTCCTGAAGCCTGCCGCTTCACGATCTTGAAATGCAGTAACGAAAGCAACCTGAGAACGATCAAAACCTGCTGCATCTGTAAGAGCGTAGAGGGCGGTTTGACGCCGGTCAGAGATCGGCCCGTCTGTTGCAACGACCTCAACGAAAACAATGACGGGGTCAGCCGGTGCCAGGTCAACAAGTATCAAGTCAGGTAAGTCTTTGTCTGCTTCGATCTTTAGGCCAATCGACGCGGCAAGACCGTCGTCACGCTGAACCACCTTGTTGCCGCTTTCGCTCAGCCATAACACCGCAGGTGTTTGCAAGAACTTTTGGGCGAAGTCCTCTACGACAGACTTGGAGATAGTTGAGCTTGGGCCAGGCGCTAGCATGCGTGTCTCTCCATTTGGGAAAGACACCATCACTCCGGACTTTCCTGCTACAGCACCTGCTTGCATGAGGGACACACGTGCCAGTGCGCTTTTGGAAAGATGTTTGGCCTGGAAGGCGGCAATAGCGACCATCAATTTTTCATCTGCCAAGTTTGGGTTGAACAATGCCGCAAAGTCCGAGAGAAGCGCGTATCGTGGCTTACTCGACGTTGTCGGCAAATCATCTCTGGCGATCACGGCACCAATATTAACTAGTCCTTCGCGCAACGTTTCGTCACGTATCGGCTCACGCGTGTTGTCTGCATACCAAGCGTCACCAGTTATTACGTAGTTTTTCTTACGAATATCGTCTCCATATGCCATGCGCTCGCCATCGGTGACTTTGGCAGCCTGCTCGTCTGTCATCCGGTACACGTGGATTGGACCAAGGTAGCGGTCTAGGCCCTCAATAGCCCCTATATAGATCATAGTGAAAACCGTACTCGCCGAAAGTTGGCGTGTGCAGTAGGTGCGATTAGGCGTGCCTTCGGGAAAAATGAGAGGAAGACGCTCTGCGATTAGTTCACGGGTCACGTATGGGGGAAGCGCAACCGTCACACTATGCCTCTTGATAGAGGCGAGAGCACTCGTTTTCGATTGCAGCACGGCTGGCCTTTGCATCGATCAACTTCTGCAGACCGTCAAGAGCGTCGGGCGAAGGTAAGGGGAGTGCTTCCAACTCATACGCAGAGACCGCGACACTGCCACTGACACATCGGAAAGCCCGGTCTGCGGCAGCACTGTTCAGAAAGGACGAAAGAGCTTCCGCGCTTACCAATGGTTTCGTGTCTAGCGGCTTCAGCATGTTTAAGTGATTTTCGACAACTACCGCGCCATGCCTTTCAATAAAAGTCGATGGCAGTGCCGCTGCTATCAAGCGTCGATGTTGTTCTTTCGCGGTCGTTCGCTGCAACAATACGCACTGTTGCTTTGAAATCAGCCACTTATCTCGATCGCGAATTTCAAACCACGGTTTATGATTACGCTTAGTAGCCTTCCACTCGAACTTCCCATCCGTGTGAACAGACTCAGCCCAAATAAGGGGAAATCTATTCTTCGCCTTGCGGCTGTGTAACTGATCCTTAAAGCGGTTCCATACAAGCGGCCCGGTGCTGACCGTGTAGCCCCAATCAACTAAGTGATGTTTAAAGGCTTGCAGGCGCTTCACGGTATCGGTTTGCTCGATCGCTCGCGGCAGTATCCAGGGTGTTGAGGGGTCAGAGGGCAAAGTTAGCTGGGCCAGAGGCACAATGCTCAAACTTGAGTTGCTGGCAAAATGCAGCTCTTTCACTTGAGCTGCAGTTCGATCACCGCCACGACGATATGTGGCTAGGAGTGTCTCCTGAAGAACATCATCAAATACCCCCTTGCGCGCAGCCACGAAATCGAAGTGCTGCGGCGGGGCTTCATTTCCTAGCAGAGCACGGAGGTTCTTGAAATACTCTCCCGCCAAAAAACTGGTTGGTGTCACAAAAGCGACTACTCCACCGATGCGGGTGTGCCGGAGTGCAATGTCCGTGAATACGCCATAAAGATTGGCGTGCCCGAATAGTCCCCTTTTGAACTTGTCACGCAAATCTGGAGACAAACGGATACGACCATAAGGCGGGTTTCCGATTACTAGGTCGAAACGATCTCTTGGAGGGTTCTTCTGAAGGCTATCGCAAATCTTGACAAGGTTTGGTGTTTTCTTCCCCGCCTTCGCAGAGAACGGGAGCAAAACAACATCGAGAGCCACCTGGGCAAGCCAAGCGCCAAACGGGTCTAATTCATATCCACGCAGCCGATTGGAGATGTTTTCTAGAAGTATGCGCGGGCTGCATTTAGGCAGTTCTGCGATAATGTGTTTAGCTATTGGGGCGAGAAACGCACCACCACCGCACGCAGGGTCGAGGACACGGCAAGTGGCCCAATCGACACCCGAATCCGCTGCTAGCTGAATAAGCCTATCTGTAAGAACGGGAGGTGTATAAAAAATCCCATGTGATGAACGATAAGAGGGCGGCAGCAAATAAGTGTATGTCAGGCCAATTTGATATGCCGCAATCTCAGGCTCAAGATGCGAAGCCAGTGCACCCATCGACTCTGCTAAGCTTGCGATCGGGGCGTCAATATCTCCACCGGGGGAAATTTTCTGAGCACGGCGCAAACCAAGAGATACCGTTTCTCGATCGCATGCCGAAAACCACCAGTTTTTGACTAGCTCTTGGCCAACTGACAGAGCAAAAGCATAGCGTTCTTCTACGGTCATGCCCTGCGCGATCGCACGAAGAGCAATGCGCGCACTCTGGTATCCAGCGACTGTTTCGTTTTGATCGACGCCATCAACAACGATGTCTGCACGCTGATTGAAGCCGCTGTCCCGACACTGTTCTGCTCTCATGCTGCCTCCTGTGGATTGACTGTAGAGGATATGGCACGAAGGGTTAATGCCTTTTTGAGCCTCTCTGATTGGATGTTTGCGAAACAAAAGTTGTGTTAAGCTTCTCTGCATATGTCCGATCACTTTATAGGTGCACAGCGCCGCATGCCGCTGCATGAAGATGCAGTTCAGGACGATGCAGGCGAAATGAGCCCAGAAACAAACGCTTTGCAGCAGGATGCATTGGTGCAGGTGCATGCAGTTGAAGACCTGCTAACCCAATCGCCAACCGATGCAGATTACACGATCTCTGTGGATCAGGTGCGGGAGCACCTGCGCCAACGCGGCTTAACCAAATCCAAAGACACGATCCAAAGATGGTGCCGAAACGGCGATCTTGATTGCAGAAAGCAAGGCATCTTCAATCGCTATTTCACTACGGAAACTTCCCTCTTGGCTCTGGAGAAAAAGCTTCTGCCCGACTTGATTGCGGAACAAACCGGAGCGCCCGAAGGCTCAATGCAGGCGGATGCGGGTGCAGGTGCGACTGAACGCCAAGGCTTACAGGTGAATGCAGCGGCAAATTCAGCTGCACACAACGACGTACAGGCCGATGCACCGGCAGATGAAGCTGCACACAGCGTCATGACGGAGAACGCAGAGCTGAATGCAGGTGCACGCATCCGTACGCCGCATCATGCAATCGCCGAGTTAGCCGAGCTGCGCGCGAAAGCGAGCGGATTGGAGATGCAACTCGAACAGGCACAAGGGACAATTAAGTTTCTGCAAGACGAGATCATTTCCGCTCGAGGGCAACGCGGAGATGTCGTGAAAATAGCCGAGCAAATGTTGGGAACGCTAGAGACGATTGCGGTGGGTGGGCGATTGGAAAAGCCCTCGAAAATGCGAACCGAAACTGTGCGTTACGAGACCGGCGAAGTGGAAGGGGATAGTGTATAATGATCGCACATGAAACCTATCGGAGACTTACTCAACGAAAACAAGTTCACCGTCAAAGCGCGGTACTGTACGATCTATCATCCGGTGCGGATTGAGCTTGGGTTGAAAGTGACTGAATACGTTCTTTGCGATGGCATCAGCAAACTTTCCAATCGCCCAGGCTACGAGTGGTGTTTAGAGAGCCGCGAAAACCTTGGGGCCTATATCGGCATCAGCTTGAGTACGACCAAGCGACATATCGCGACGCTCATCGAAAAGGGACTGCTCGAAAAGAACGCGTATGACCAGCTGCGCGCAACCGTTGCATGGTACGAAGCCGTCGAGCTCTACCGGGAAAAAACCGGCCTTCGATAGCCGACAAGAGAGGTATGAACCACACCGGTTCATTTTGACCTCCTGCGGATCGAATAGGGGATAATGCGACTTTCTATGGTTCAAATTGACCTGCGGCCATAGTGTCTGCCTCAAACTCTTGCAAGAACTTGTCGGCTGCGAATGCGAACGTTCGCTCGTTCGGAAGCTCTCCACGAGACTGCTTTCCGCGCAAAGTCAGATACCAATCCTCGGCGAACTCCTTCGCGAGTTTAAGACTTTGTTCTTTGGTTGTGGCCCGTCGGTTCTTGCCGTTTAGGTACGTTGAACACTGCCAATTCGGGCTGTTTTCTCGCCGATAAACGTGAACTTTTCCGCCCAGAATCGTGTGTTTTTCGACTGCCATGGCACAAACGCCCCAAACTGTGAAAGTGTGTAAGCTTTGTGAAAGAGTATTTTCGTTACTCATTTCGGTCAAGAGTCTAAGTAAATAATTGATTTTAATTGAATTTTGGTGACCCCGGCAGGATTCGAACCTGCAACCTGCCCCTTAGGAGGGAACCGTTCATAGCGTTATTCCTTCTGTGATTTCTTGCTCGTGGGTGTTTGTACAGTGTCCGTCTGTACGTGGTTTGTACGAAAACGGGCCCTGACATCGGCCTCATCCGTCTCTGCGTGGGCATATATGCGCATGGGCAAGTTTGGGTCTGACCAGCGCCCAGCTTTAGCCGCTGTGACCGGATCGACGCCCTGACGGACGACCAATTCGGTGAAGAAACCGTGCCGACCGGCGGGGTGTGCAGAGAGATAGGGGATGCCCGCACTCTTGCAGATTGTCTTCCAGCGCGTGTTGTAGCCGGTGGAGCTGCCGTAGCCGAACACGCGGGGCTTCATGAACTTGCCGGTCTTGCGGTTCTTGGGACGCTTCGGAGGTAGGGCCAACAGCTCGTCCATCATCTCCGGCGATACCGTAATCCAGCTCTCTGGGTGTCCCTTCTGTGCCTTCACCCTGACCTTATTCTCGGCGGGTCGCAGATCGTCAGGCTCAATCGAGACGGCCTGATCGATCCGCGCCGCCGTCTCGAACATGAACCGGACCAACGCGGCGTTGTACGGATCAGCGGCTCGGCAGAAGGCTTCGATCCATTCCTTGTCGGCGGGCTTGCGTTCAACACGGCTAATCTTCCCGCGCCGCTTGTCCTGAGCGATCCGCTCAAACTTGTCATAGGGCTTCACCCGGATCAGAGGCGTGCCTTCCAGCTCGTGCGCGTTGTTGATCACCGCGCTGGCTGGCGTGACGATCTCGCGCCACCAAGTGTCGGTTGAGGCCTTTGGTTTGAGTTTTGGGCCGAGGCTCTTGAGAAGCGCGCCAGAGATAGCTCCCAATGGCATGTCCCCAATCTCCTCGACAATCGGGATCAACTGCTTCGCGGTCTTGGGTGAGGCGTTGTAGAGCATGATCGCATCGGAGAACGTCTTGCTCGGCTCGTCGCCAACGACATGGCGACGTATCTGGAGTTCGGTCTCACGGTTTATCCAGTCCCGTGCGCCTGCTTCTGTAGATGCCTTAGTGCTTCGCCTGTATGGGCCTGCGATTGGCCTGCCGTTGTACTCGACCCAGCCCTTGGCCCAGTAGAAGCGACCCCTCTTGTAGATTTGGAGCGGCATGCCTGGCCTCCTTCAAATATCTTGTCGATCTGTGCAGGTGTGATCAGCATGGTCCGACCAAGGCGATAGAATGCCCCAGTGTCATTCGCCCGCTCACGTAATGTGCGCTCTGAGATGTCGATCCCCATGCCAGACATGACCTCGACCCATTGGGCGGGCGTTTTGCCCAGCTCAAGGATACGCGAACAGTCCGATTTCTCGTTGTCCGCCATATCAAGCGCCCCCTTGCGGGTTCTGCGCCTGTTCAACCCTAGACATCTCAGCGCGTAGGCAACTGACAATCTGCGCACTCTGTGAACGAAGGTTCTTCTTGGCCTCTGCTTCAAGCCACGCTTTCACATCCGCTGGAATGATGAGTTTGAACTGTTTGGCTTTCATGACGTCCCTCCAGTTTATCCGCGCATCAGGACATAAAATGTCCGTTTATCCAAGGACAAATTATGTCCATGGTGGTCGTATGAGTGAAAAAACGCCGATTCAGTTCAAGCTGATGATACCCGCCGACCTAAAAATTCGGGTCGAAGAGATGGCCTCTTTAAACAGGCGCAGCCTGTCACAAGAGATTGTAGCAGCACTTGAGGAACAATATCCTGCTCCGACTACGGCGGAAGCCGCCGGGATTGAAGCTCGGGTGCTTCTTTGGTTGGCGAGGAGGATTCGCAAAGGCTCGCCAAAGCCCGGTTCTCTGCGCGACCGGCAGGCAGCTGCCTACGAAGTTTTGGCCGGTAGATCGATTGCCCAAAGCTCTAATGATGATAGTGAGTTGTAGCGCGCCCCTCGAAGCAGAGGTGGATCAGTCAGCCAAGATGCCACCTCTGGCCCTTTCCGGACATCGGACGAGATCACACTTCGCTGCGCTGCGGCTCGCCAAACCTACAATTCGATGCATGAGCAAAATCTGAACACGGTTGAACTCACATTCTCGGGACAAAACTGCCTTTTGCCAACGTGGTCTTTATCCGTTGCAACCAACTAGATGGCTTCAGTCCAAAGGAAGCCTAAGCTTTGGCTGAGCAGGTTTGGGTCGCGAGGCTAAGCTCTGGATGAAGTCATGGATGACGGTAACCTCTTTGCTCAGCTGCTCATGAGTCACGTCTTCAGGGTTCAAAGCTCCCGCAACATTATGCAGATCCTCTGACAACCGGCCTCGCGCTGCGTTCATCGTCTCAACATCGTCCTTTGTGAGTGCCAAGAGCTTGTAGATACTGCTACCCCGGATCTTGTTGTCAAAACGCCCGAGTACCGGCTCGATAAAGTCTGCGATGACCTGATCCCAAGCTTCGCGCAATTGCTCAATAATCCCCTTTGCCCAGGCAACGCGGCGCATCTCCGCAACCGTGTCAAACTGTCCTTTGAACTCTTTCAGTTCCGTGCGCAGCGCTGTCACAAGGGCTGGGGCCTGCTTAGCCTTCAACGGTAGATCGGGTGATACATGCCCAGGTTTTTCAGCGCGCTTGCGCACGTGCTGATAGTGCAGAGGAACGTCACGACCTTCCGCCTCACGTTTGACCTCAAAGAGAAAGCCAAGATCATGCGTGAAAATGACAACCTGGCGGTGCTGCGCTTCCTCTGCCAGCCTGCGCGCGACCCGGACGCGGTACATGTGATCCAGCGATGACATGGGGTCATCAAACACAATCCCGGAATATTCTTTTGATGTGACCAGTTCGGCCAGAAAAGCAGCCAAAGCAACACAGCGATGTTCACCTTCGCTCAAAATGTCGCCCAGGGGCTGACCGGGAAACTTGACGAACTCCACCTGGAAATAGGACTGGCCCTTACTGTCGCGGGTTTTGCGCAGTTCAAGCGGGTTTGAGTTTAAGCGAAGCTTGTCGATTTCGCGCGCGAACCGATCTCGCAATGCGCCGGTGACCAGCTTTTCCGACAGCTCTTTGTTCTTATTCGTCGATGGCCGCCGGGCAGTTGTCTTTGCGAATTCCTTCAGAGCTGCGAGTGATCTCAAGCGCTCGATTTGAGCCACCACATCCTCTCGGATATCGGCAAGCTTCAGGCGTTCATCCAATGCGCGCTTTTCGTGTTCGAGTTTCGCGCGCGCTTCGGCATCCTCCATGGCCTCAAGCTGTCCAATCCGTGTGTCAAACTCAGCCGTGAGCGTTGCAAGTGACTCAGCCGGAACCGGCACAACAATCGATGTGACCTCCCCATCTTCGAGGGCATGCTGTAGTCGATTTTGAGCCTGCTCAGCCCACGCATCGACCATCTCGGATATGTCTTCCAGTGACAATTCTTCCTTTAGAAAAGTGGTAGCCGCCGATCTATTCTCCTGCGGGAAATTTGCCGCCGCAAGCGCACTGACTTTTGCTTTTAGCTGATCCTCACATCTTCGTTCCGCAGCTTTGGTCGTCCCTTTCACAAATGCCTCAAACGTCTTCTGGCGTTCAACCGCGTCGTCCGTCAGTGGCTGCTGGCATAAGACGCAAAGGTCCGTGTCTGTTGCCATGTTGGGAAAGGTCTTTCCCGGGTAGGCATGCTCATCTGAATAGGCGCGCGCTGCTTCCCAGAGGAGTTTCCATGCATCAGATCCGATTTCCGGCAAAGGAGATGCGGCAAACAGGTCCTCTGATGCGGATTTTGACGCCACTTGCGCTGCTATGAACGCGCCGCGGAGCTCCGCAAGTTCTTTCAAAGACGTGTCTGAAACTGCCTGCTCCAATGTGACGATTCGCGCCTTCAGCTTTTCGACGCGATCTTTCTGCGCGCGCAATTTGCGAATGGTCTGTTGCGGGTCCTGCGCCAGGTCTGCACGTAAAGTTTCCAGTCGGCGTGTTTCCTCGCCCGAAAGCTCGCAAAGCATGTCCAGAACACTGACGTCGGATTTGTCGGACAACGCATTCATGTATTTTCCAGCCGCCGTCGATGCAGACAAACTATGGTTCGAAATCACCAAAGGTGTCTGTGCTTCTACTGCCGCTGCCTTCGCCTCCAACCGCGCTTTCAACTGATCACAGAGATCGCCAAGGCTCTCCAGAATGCGCATAGGCAGTGGGGTGTATGCGACGCTGTTCTCGGATTGCACATGCGTGTTGGCGCTGCGGGCGTCGAAGATACTGACCTGCCCCAGTTGACCGTCGCTATCGATTTCAGGTGACCAACGCGCCTCTTGTTCTGCCCCGCCTGCATCGAAGGTGATCAGGGCCGTCTGCGGAGTCTCCGCTGGATCGCTGATATCTGGGTGGATGCTGAACTTCTGATCTCTTGATCGGCAGGCGTGTTTCAACACACGGCAATAGCCGGATTTACCAGAGCCATTGTCGCCATAGATAATGGTGATGCCTTTAGCACCAAAGGAGAGTTCTTGTTCGCTGGCAAGAGCATTGACCCCGGCAATCTCGGTCATCTTTGTCAGCGACACCGCCTGTTCAGCTGATGCTTCAATCAAAAGGTGGGATTTATCGAGAACAACTGCATCTTCGCGCGCGCCAGTGCAGATATCCTCCAAGCGATCAAGGTCGATGTCACCTGCTGCATTACCTTGAAACAACTGGCGCAGCGCGTCGCGTTGCCAAAGGTCTCGATCTTCAGACCAGGTCAAAATCTCTCGTAACGCGTCGCTTTGCCGATAAAGCGCACCTCCGTCTTCATTGCTCATAGAACTGTCCTTCCACACCTTCAAACGCCAGTTCATTCAAGAACTGACGGCGCCAAAACACCTTTTGGTCCGTTTTTGATAGATTGGCTTCCTTGCAGAGGGGTGCCCAAGCTTGGTCAATGATCTTCACCTGCTCGGTAACGATCGCTCTGGCGTCCTCCTCTGAGAGGTGAAAATCCTTGGCTACGGCTAAGCCATGCATCAGTTGGCTGCGCCTTTCGCGCCCCATCAGCATGGCCTGTGACGCTTCCCGGCTATTCCGCAACTGGGGGCAAATGTCGTATGCTGGTGTGAGCGTCAGCAAATCGCCGTCCCAGAACGCGGCATGGTTACGTGCATGATCATCCGTGTTGCCGACAAGGATGTTGAAAATCATCCGCGAGAACATCTCACGCAATGTGTCTTTGGGGTCGGTAAATCGCCCCCGGATGATCTCCGCCAATTCGGTGTAGCTTGCATGCGCGGCCATAATTTCATCAAGACCAAAAAGCGTCAGCGCGGAGACCAGCATCTTCCGGGACCAACCTGTTTCGAGGTGCTTGCGGTCAAAGCGTTCGATCAGAAGGACATCTCGGCCCATTGATTGCTCAAGTTTCACCGGGGCGACGTCTAGACCGACCTCCTGCGCCAGACGCATCGCAATATATTCACCTTTCACCACACTGTAGGTGTCGCCGGACGACGAAAACTTGGCGATATATTTTCTGTTTCCATCATCGATGAGGGCCTTGGGCCTTGCCCCGCCAATGGCAGTGCCGTGCTGCAAGGCCTCAGCCAGCTCATCAGTCAAAGGGACACCTTCTTCAACTATGTCCGATGCGCGTTGCAGCTCGTCCAGAGACGCATTTAAACTCTGACGCGGCACATACTCTGTCGCAGAAGCTTGAAAGTCCAAGGCCCCAATCCGGTCTGACCCAGATTCCAGCAGGAAACTGATCTCACTCAGGTCGACCATATCCGCATCTTCGCCGCGAATGCCCATCAACCGGTTGATAATGACACGACGCCCCCAGGCATCTGGAGCTCCGTCCCGTAATGCGCTTGCAAACTTCAGAGGTTCGATCGGATCAATCTGACCTTGCTTTAGCGGCAGTTCGGGCAAGTAAAGCGCAACCGCGTCTTTATGCTCCAGATAGGAGCGGCCATAGTTAAAAACGTAGCGCTCACCCTCCTGCTTGATGAGACCTGCCACGACCGGCTCTGATGCGCTGGGTAGCCAAACCCAGACAAAGGCATGGTTGTTCCTCAGCCCGTCAGAAGTCATCATTCAACTCCGTTTTGGGTTTACGAATGTAGGCTGGCAACAAAGCGACCTTGTCACGCACCTGCGCAATCTGTGGTGCAAGTGATGTGGCGTCAGGCTCAAACAGCGGCACGCCGGTAATGGTTGCGGCTTCAAACACCAGGCCGATGTCAACAACTGGGTCGCCTCGCTCGATCTTTTGTAGTGTGCTGCGGGCAATCCCAACGCGCGCGCTCAAGTCCTTCTCAGACATCCGCCGCTGCTTGCGGGCCAACCGAATACGCTGCCCCAATAAAAGCAGCGCTTCTTTGGTAAACTTCGAATATGTGCGTTTTTCGGACATGCGTTTTTCTCCAGCGACCGTCTTCGCAGTCATATGACCCTATGTGACCGCCATGGCGGGCATAGCATAGTTTTGGACATGTTACAAACTTTGACCGCCGTCGCAGCCAAGAAAGCACATGTGACCGTCGCGGCAGTCAAAAGTGCTCCCTACACGCGCAACACGGCCAGAATGCTTTGGCGAACAACGTCACAAAACAGTACCATGCCCCAAACAAAGCTCTGGGAATGCAAAACCTTACAGTTTCATAACGCAGCAAAAATTATCATGTTAGCATGGCGAGCAATCTAGATGTTGCACCAGGTAGTGCAAAATGGCCGCTTTTGGACCACGGCGAACATAGCCTCACACTCGCAGCGAACGACAAATTTCTGTCGTGTGTATCAATTGTTGACACACGTATCAACAATTGATACATATGCGCCATGATCCAAAGCACCAAGGGCAAACTCGCTGCCAATGCCATTAAGGGCAAGTATGGCAAAGGCTTCCCGAGTGACATGGTGAAGCGCGCGCGGGTGATGCTTTCGGCGCTGGATGCTGCGGTTGTTGTCGAGGATTTGCGGTTCCCGCCCGGCACCCATTTGGAAGAACTGAAAGGCGATCGAGCCGGGCAACACTCCGTGCGGATTAACGGGCAATGGCGCATCTGCTTTGTCTGGACGCCGAATGGCCCCGCCGATGTCGAAATCGTGGACTACCATTGAGAGGATATGCTGATGAGCTTGCTTGAAGACCCGATGCACCCCGGTGAAGTCCTGAAAGAGCTTTACCTCGATCCCCTGGAGATGGGGGCCATCGCGTTTGCGCGGCGTCTGGGCGTGCCTCGTACGCGGATCGAACGGTTGATCAAGGGCACGACCGGGATCACGCCTGACACGGCGCTGCGCCTCGCGCGCGTGTTTAGCACGACCCCGGCCTACTGGGTGAACTTGCAGACGAACTTTGACATGGCGCTGGCCGCTAAGGAGATTGATGTGTCTGACATAAGTCCGTTGGTTACTACTTAATCATGACGCATACGCATAGATGTCGGCTTAGAAGTTAGAATGACCAGCAAATTAGGGGTTTTCGAGTTAGCAAAACGGTACGGAGTGAACTTTGCAGAGACGGTTGCAGGTCAGTTTAGCGCAATCTACAGTTATTACAGCAACCTAACAGCACAAGTCCAACACGCTGTTTTTTGCGCGGTGAGGGAAAATAATGAACGTTGAGCAGTACAGTCGAGCCCTGAGGCTGAAAAATGAACACCTTCAGGCGGAAGAGGTGTTACGCAGCGCAACACAGTTCGCCAATTCGCGATTCAAAAATGGAAGATTTACTAGCAACGAAAGCTCATTGGAAAATAGCAAGCATTTTATCAATAACTGCACAGCACTGGTGCAAATTTTCCGACCGGGTCAACCTTTCCCGACACAAGAACTCAAGTGCTTCGAGCAGCTAAACCCAAAGAGCATACTAAATTACATCAATAGCGCGTATGACGGTGAAGAAAACGGCTGGATCACAAGGGAGGGCTCATGGGGCCCATATGCAAGTGCTTGGGGAATTCTCGCAACATCTTCGTTCTTGCTTTTCTTGCAGCGAGCCAGCAAGAGCGGAGTTGAATCCGTAAAGGATGAAGAGTGCTTTGTCATTGTCATTGAACGGATAAACAAAGAGGTAAAGAGACTACTTACGGAGTTTATCACGCCATTTGTAATGGAGCATCTGCATGAGCGCAGCCCAAAAATGGCTGACTTCAATCATCTATATTTCGTCTACACTGCAATACTTGCCATAGAGGAGTGTTCGGCAGCCTTCAAGAACTACGAAGATTGGGGGCTAGATGGTTCGGTTCATGATAACATTAAGCAAATTCTTGATACGATTAAGGCGTCTTACGAAAATCACACCTTCACGATCTATACGAACATATCAGAGCGATTATTCTCACAGTTAGCATTTGTGGGGATGAGGCTGGACCATCATATCGATGAGTCGGAAATCATTCTTGCTTTGATATTGATGACGGATTTCGCACCGCCGAACCTTAATCCTAGCGAAGATATAGTTAAAGAAGCTGTAGATATTGTGTTTTCGCTGCAAAAAAGTACGGGTTATTGGGACTCGTCGCGTCCAATATTGGGTTCCATGACTGGATCAGTCGGCTGTTCCAGCATCGAACTTGCGTTGGCTTTGCTGAGCAGTCAAACTCTTCGGCCTTATGTGGTGGACTACCAGGAAAACTTCTCGAGACTGTATCAATTTCTGGAACGAAGTTACGATCCCAAACGGCCAGGTCGCGGCTGGTCATCTGAACTCAGGCGTGGATCAGGTGTTCGAGAAACTTGGTACGGCTTTATGGTATACGCTTTTGTAAGAGAGTTATCGAACCTGCTTCGCGAGACTGCTGGAGATGAACTACTGGTAGGTTTCATGCGACGCGATGTTGGTAAATCGATCCCGTTCGAAGAATTGCTGGACTCAAATGATTTCAAAAACACCTTGTATCGACGGCTCATTCAACCAAGGCGCGAGATGCGCGATGCCATCACGCAGGAAGATCATGAAGCGGCGCGACGTCAAGCAAGTTATTCTGCTATCATTTTTGGACCTCCCGGAACAGGAAAAACTACTGTGGCGGCGTCAATAGCTCACGCCTTAGACTGGGATTTAATCGAAATCGGCCCGGGTGATTTTCTCAAGCAAGGCGTCGAGGGTGTCTTCGCCCAAGGTGAGGAGATTTTCAGCAGACTTCTTTTGGCTGACAGAACAGTAATCCTGTTTGACGAGCTGGATGAATGGGTTTTGGAGCGAGGAACAGCCGAGGACAAGATCAGCAGGTTTTTGACAACGTTTATGTTGCCGTGGCTTCAGCGTTTGCGTGACAAGTCTGAGGTAATATTTTTGTTTGCAACGAACCGAGTTGAAGCATTTGATGCCGCAATCAAGCGAAACGGTCGCTTTGATGCGATTGTTCCAATCGGCCCGCCTGACGAGCCAAGCCGAACGAAGCTCATAGAAAAGCTGTTGTCAGATGTTGATCTGGGTTCGTTTCCAGGTTGTTCACCTGAAGCGGTGGCGGAAGAGTTCGGCGATCAAGCGACGCTTGGCGACATAATTCGTGGCGTTGAAAATCTAAAGGAAAGAATGGAGCAAGGCTGGGCTGACGACGCGCTGAAGAAGACAGGAGATACTGTAAAACAATCCCTAACTATTAATGAAGAAGACTGGAAAGAATTTCAAAAAGGTGTACAGAAGTATGCTCCAGCTAATTGATAACCTGCGCACCCCCTTAAGTTCCATAAAACTTCCAATTTGCTCTCTTGCAAACCGCTGGAATCTGTATGCGTGGAAAATGACGGCGTCTAAATTTTCTTCAACTTTTGATCTTGGACATCTCGCAGAGGCCTATGAACCCGACGCAGCAAGTTCAGTTGTTGACTATGGGTGCGGCACAGGACGGCTGAGTGACTATCTAAGAAAAGATATCGGTTCAGTCGCATTGTTTGATGTATCACGGAATGCCGAGCTCTTGGCGAAAGAACGTTATGCTAGCGCAGGATTTGCGGCGAGCAGTCTTTGTGAGAGCTCACTTCTATTTGATACTTGCTACTTAGTTGGTGTTTTGTCGAGTGTGATTGGTGCGCATAACAGGAAGCGGCAGCTCGTAAGTATTGGAAGACTGTTAAAGCCGGGCGGATACATAGTTTTTGGAGACTTCGGCAGGAGCGATTTCAGCGATCGGTATCGGAGAATATATCAAAAGAGTTGGGTTGAGCCCCGAACATACATGACCAAAGGCTCATACTATATCCACCACTTTGACATGAAAGAGTTGAACTGGCTCTTCGAGCCTATTTTTGAAGTAGTTGAGCACGTGGAACACAAAGTAACCAGTGTGAATGGGAATAGTTTGAATGCACACACCATCGTTGCTCGAGTAAAGAGATGAACATTGTTATATTTGGTGGAATCGGTGTAGGAAAAACGACCGCTGGGCTTCATGTTGCATCGAAGGTTGGAGGGGAATTTCATAAAGAAATCAAGGGGCACTACGTTAAGCGCTTCTACCAAGAAAGTAAGCGCTACGCTTTTGTGAACCAGGTCGATTACATGGGTCAACTATTGTTCAGAGAGCTAGAGATTTCGAAGGAAAAAATCAATATACAGGACCGAAGTATCCATGATACACACTCAGTCTTCTCGGAAATGATGCATGAAGACTATTTGCTGACAAAGGTGGAATTCGACAGTTTGAAGCACTTGTATGAAACGTCCCTCAATGAGACTCATAGAGTGGATGCAGCTGTTCTATTTCGGTGTGACGATCAAGTTGCATTTAGTAGGGTAAAAAGGCGCGGCGATGAAGAGGAAGCGGAGCTGCAATTTGAATACCTAAGCCGACTTAGCAGAAAGTATGATGAATGGTTCGGAGGTGTTGAATTTCCGAAGAAGATCTTTTTTGATACCACAGACTTGGATAGAGATGGCGCGGGATTCGAGCTTGAAAAAGTAGTCATCGGACTGATTTGAAGAGGTCGATTTTTTAGGCTAATTCAGAATTTCACTGGATATCCGGCGGAACGATTGAGTTACAGTCTCTACTTGGACTGCTTCATTTTCAGTTCGCATGGGATTTCGACGCGCGGTTAGATACGACTCAAGACTCCAACAGTGAGTCATTTGCCTTTTTGACTTCGCGATAAAGATGCCGTCAATGCCTTAGCCCCCGCTCTGCATGCGCCTCCTGGCTGTCTAGCTGTCCTTCAATCTCTCGGCGGCGGCCTTCGCTAAGGTTAAGCTCTGCTGCAAGCTCTCGTCTAGCGTCTTGTAGCTCGCCTCGTCGTTCAGCAATCCGCTCAAGGCCTTCATGGATGCGGCCTGCGAACGAATGAGCAAGGTCACGCAGTCTTTCAAGCCAGCCAGCTCCCTCTCGATCCTGCCGGTCGAGCGCGTCTCCAAGGCGGTCAAATCCTTCGCGGAGGCCTCTGAGGCCGTCACCAACCGCTCCACGCAGGCGAGCAAGTCGCGTTCCAAGGCTGTCAGTTGGGTCATCTAATCCTCCTCGATCCGAATGCAGGTCACGTGCTGGCCGTCCATCGTGCAGGTCCTGAGCCGCGTCTTCGATGGATCCAGGATCAGCCATGTCCCCTCTGGCCGTTCGATCCGCGTCAGGCCCAGCTCCGTAAGTTCCGAGCGTGTCAGATGCACTGTCCAGAAGAAGCTCGCGGCCGTCATCGAGGCGATCCCCGTCAGGACCATCCCGGCGATCAGCCAGGGCGAGATCGTCAGCCAGAAGCGGATCGATCTCAGCCGCGTCTCGAACAGGCTCGCTGTCTCGGTCTGAAAGCGGCGCGTATCGCTCGCGATGGTATGCTGCGCGGCGCCCACAATGTTCTTCAAATCGATCCTGAAGCTCTTGAGCTGGGACGAGATCGAGGCGACGTGTTCGGCCCTGATCGTGTCGAGCTCCGCATTCAGCTTCTCGCTCAGCCGGGTCGGCTTGCCAGTCTTCATGGAAAATTTCTCCTTTCAGCCGCCAACGCTCGCCCGTGTCGGGGTCGCGGGCGGTGATGTAGGCCTTGCCGGTGCGCGGCAGGTCGAAGCCCGCGTCGGTGAGCGCGTCGACCATGGACGCGCGGTCGCTGATCAAGCCCATATCGATCTGGTCCTGTATCCAGGCGTGCAGTTCTTCGCGGCCTTGCGCGCGGGCCGGGGCCTCGACGGTGTCGCGGACCTCTCGCGCCCGCTCCACGTCCATCGGATCAGCCCAGCCGTGGCGCTGGTTCATCACGTCCCGCAGGCTGTCGTAGGCGTCTTGATAGCCCGGCGGCGCGATGTTCAGGCTTTTGCCAATCGTCAGCTCCAGGCGCGGGGTGCAGAAGTGAAGCTCGACCCGTCCTTCGTGGCGATGGCGGACCCAGAGCACCTCATATTGCTCGGGGTCCAGCCCCGCGAAGGCCAGCCGCTCGAAGCCGTCCATGACCTCGGCCTGCTGGTCCTCAGTCGGGTTGTCGGTGTCCGCAAAGCTTATCACGCCCGCGCGGTAGGTCCATTGGTGGCGGCTGGCGTCGATCAGGGCCTCGGTGCGCTCGGGGTTACCGCGCAGGACCTCGGGCAGCGGATCGCGGGTGACGGTCACGGGCTGGCCATCGGCATCGCGGATCAGGTCGCGGTTGCCGTCATAGGCCAGCACGCGCTCGGCCACGAGGTAGTCGACCGGCCCCGCGCCCGCGCCTTTGCCGTTGGGAAAGAACTTGATCAGCACTGCCGCGCCTCATCGAGGAGCGTGGCGAGCTGGCGTTCGATCACCACAAGGCGGCGCGCGACGGTCAGCGTGTCGAGGTCTGTGCGCTCGACCTTCATGGCGTGGTTCAGCCAGCGGGCGATCTGGTTGAGGTTGCCGCCGATGCGCCCGACCGCCAGCACCAGCGCTGGATCGACGCGCGGGATTGGCTTGCGGCGGCGCGCCTCGGTCAGGCCAAGTGCCTCGCGCAGAAGCGTCGAGGCAGGCAGGCCAGCAGCCTCGGCTTTGGCGCGCAGCTGGGACTTCTCGGACGCGGTGCAGCGGAAGACGAAGGTCTCGGTCAGCGGCTCTTTGGCGGGGGCTTTGCCCGCGCCGGTAGGGTTCGAAGGGGAGGCATGCCGCCCCTCGCAAGGTCCCGTGTCATCGGCGCAGCCGTATGACATGGGTCGCCTTGCTGTTTGCGCTTCGGTGGGATCGGTAGCGGTCATGATCTGAGGCCTGCCGCCTGGATTTGGGCCGCCGTCACCAGCTCTGCTGCCAAGAGCGCATCGATCTGGCCGGGGGTGATGTGGCGGCAAAGGGGATGTTTGTCCGTGATCCAATTTGCCAAGCCTGTCAGCATCTCGGCCTCCTTGGCCTTCGTCTCTTCTCGGCCTTTGGCGATGTCCTCGACGTAGGCGCGCCATCTCCCAGACTTGAACCAATTGTCCGAGAAACAGACCTTAGAGCGGGTGAAGCCAGTGCTCTCGGTCGCGTAGGCCTTTCCCGCCTGCAACAGGTCCTCGACCCCTGTTCCGGCATCCAGGATGTCCCTGATCCGCCCCAAGCACTCAGCCTTCCCGCGAACACGGTCGGGCGGATAGGCCGCCAGAATCTTCTCAGCTTCTTCATCCGCCGCTGCCGCGCGCTCGCGCGTAGGAGGTTTATGGATGGTTTTAGGATGGTTTGGGGGCCGTGGTGGCCCCGGTACCCCGGCCACTGTGGCCCCCGTTCCGGGTCCGGTCTGGACGGGGTCCACTGTGGCCCCCGTCTCGATATCGGGTTCGGCGGTCAATTCCAGCGCCTCGATCTTGGCAAGATCGATCCGGTAAACGACGGTGAAACCGTTCTTGCATCCCCGCGCGCCCGTCTCGACCAGGATGCCCTCCTTCAGGAAGTCTCGGATCGTCCGTTTGACTGTGGTCTCGCCCAGTTCCGTATGCCGCTGGATCGTACCCTTGGAACACCAGATGCCCGACCCGTCATCCGAGGCCTTGTCCGCCAGAAACATGATAATCTGCTTGCGCGTTGCGCTGCCGAACTTCCGTTCCGCGCATGCGTTTGCAACCCGCCAGCTCATTGGAAGGCACCAAAAGCCGCACGGACGTGCGAATTTTGTACAGGTTTTGTACGAGATTTCGGTCGTTTTCGGGGAATTCGACGAAAAACGAAACGGGCGTTTCTGCACGCCTCTGCACAACAGGCTGAAAATAGGCCATATTTTTCAGGCAGTTTTGGCGACCCCGGCAGGATTCGAACCTGCAACCTGCCCCTTAGGAGGGGGCTGCTCTATCCAGTTGAGCCACGGGGTCTTCGGGGTCGCTCTTACCAGAGGTGGTGATCTCTTCCAAGCGGGCTTTGGGTTGCGGTGAGAGGGGTCCTCTGCCAGCATTGGGGGCGTGTAAGGGGAGAGATGGTTTGAGACAGTATTTCTGGGCAATCGGGTTCAGCGTCTTTGCGACAATGGCGCAGGCGCAGAGCCATGATCCGAAGGAGCAGAGGGCAGGGGACGAGGCGCACCCCAAGATCCTGGCTCAGATGGGCGGGGCCTATGATGATGTCCGGCTGACGGCCTATGTTGAACGGATCGGGCGGTCGCTGGTTCGCCATTCGCGTCTGCCGAATGCAAAATGGACCTTCACCGTGATCGACAGTCCGGTGGTCAATGCCTTCGCGCTGCCCGGTGGATATATCTATGTCACGCGCGGTCTGTTGGCGCTGGCCAACAGCGAGGCGGAGCTTGCCGGTGTGCTGGGTCACGAAATCGGGCATGTGACCTCGCGACATTTTGCCGAGCGCAAGGAGCGTGCTGGCAAAGCCAATGCGGGATTGATTGCCGGGGCGGTCATTGGCGGGCTGCTGGGTGGCAAGGACGGGGCGCGCGATGTTCTCAAGACCGGGTCGCAGATTGCCAAGGGCTATCTGGCGGGCCACAGCCGCGAGCATGAGTTCGAGGCAGACCGGGTGGGTGTCAATCTGCTTTTGAAAGCAGGCTATGACCCCCATGCACAGGCCGATTTTCTGGATTCCATGGGTGATCAGCAGGGACTTGCGGCAGCACTTGCGGGCAAGAGCTATGATCCCAACACCGTCACCTTTTTTGCCAGCCATCCGGCCACGGCCAAGCGGGTGCGTGAGGCGATCAAGCTGGCTGGTGGCGGTTCGGGCCGGCGCTTTGAGGGGCGGTATCTGGCGGCAATTGACGGCATGATCTACGGTGACAGCCCCAAGGAAGGCTTTGTGCGGGCGCGAGGCTTTGCCCATCCGAACCTGCGCTTTGCCTTTGACGTGCCAGACGGGTTCTCGATCACCAATTCGGCCAATAATGTCACGGCGCGCGGGCCTGAAGGAGCGGTCATGGTGTTCGATCTGGGCACCAAGGAGGCGATCCGACCGGATCGGTACATCCGCGATGTCTGGGTGGGCAAGATCGCGAAATATTATGAGGTGGGCAAGTTGCAGCAGCTCAAGCGGGTCAGGATCAACGGGCTTGATGGCGCGCAGGCCGTATTGCCGATCCAGACCAAGAACGGGCGGCGGACGGCTGTTCTGACCACGGTTGCCTATAACAAACGCATTTACCGGTTGCAGGGTGTGGCGCCACCCGGTGCGAAATCGGTGCTGCGATCCCTGTCGGCTGCCAGTCGCAGTTTCCGGCCGTTGAGCGAATGGGAGGCCGCCCAGCTCAGGCCCTATCGGATCAGCACTTATGAAGTTTCACGTGGGGACAGCATCAACTTGCTGGCCGCCACCATCCCGATGCAGCGAGAACGGGAGCGGCGGTTCCGGGTGCTCAACAATTATGACGACGGGCGCAACCTGCTGGCGGGCGACGTGGTCAAGATGATTACGGAATAGCCTCTAGAGAAACGCCATGATCAGTGCTGTGCCCAGCACGCCCAAGGCACCACCACCGAGCATCCAGACCCAGGATGGCCAGGCTTGTGATGATGTGGGTGTGGACTGGTTGTTGCGGATCAGTGCCTGTTCGGCCATGGCGGGCAGAAGCGGGCCAAAGCGCGACAGAACGGTCACTGTCTTGACCAGATCGCGGACCACGGCGCGGGGACCAAGGTTGTCGCGGATGTAATCCTCGACCGCCGGGCGCGCGGTTTCCCACATGTTCATGTTGGGATCGAGCGAGCGGGCGACCCCTTCAACGACGACCATCGTGCGTTGCAGCAGGATCAGTTCGGTCCGGGTCTCCATCCCGAAGCGTTCGGTCACGTCAAAGAGATGTGCGAGCAGGCGGGCCATGGATATCTGGCTGGCCTCCTGTCCGAAGATCGGATCGCCGATGGAGCGCAGTGCCTGTGCAAACTGGTCGATGTCGCGGTCGGGTGGTACGTAACCGGCCTCAAAATGCACTTCGGCCACGCGGCGGTAGTCCTGGCGCAAAAAGCCGATCAGGATCTCGGCATAAACCCTGCGGGTGTAGGCGTCGATCCGGCCCATGATGCCAAAATCAAGTGCAACGATGTCGCCTTGTGGTGACAGCTTGAGGTTTCCCTGATGCATGTCGCCGTGAAAGAACCCGTCGCGCAGGGCGATCTTGAGGAAGGTCTGCATGACCCTTTGGCTGAGCTCGGGCATGTTTGCCCCTTGCGCCCGCAGGGCCGCCACATCGCCAAACTTTGTACCCTCGGCCCAGTCGAGTGTCATCACCCGGCGGGCAGACAGGGGCCAGATGACCTCGGGCACGGTAAAGCCCGGGTCCTTGAGGGTGTTGGCGCGAAACTCGGCAGCGGCGGCGGCCTCCGAACGCAGGTCCAACTCACCGACCACAACGCTTTCGAAATGCTCGATCACCGCGCGGGGTTTCAGGCGGCGGGAGTTGGGCGAAAGGGTCTCGACCAGCCAAGCGGCAAAGTAGAAGGCGTCCACGTCGCGCAGGAAAGCCCGCTCAATGCCGGGGCGGAGCACTTTTACGGCGACAGTTCTGCCGGATTCGCGAACGGTGGCCTTGTGGACCTGCGCGAGGGAGGCGGCTGCGACCGGTTCGCTGAAGTCCGAGAAGAGACCATCGACGCTGTCGCCAAGCTCCTTCTCGACCTCGCTCCGGGCGATGTCGGAGCTGAATGGCGGCAGGGCGTCCTGCAGCATTTTCAATTCATCAGCCATTTCGTCGCCGACCACATCAGGCCGTGTCGACAGGATCTGGCCGAACTTGATGTACGCTGGTCCCAAGGCGGTCAGCGCGCGGGAAACCGGCGGCAGGGAGGCGTCGCCCTTGAGACCCAGAAGCTTGGAGGGCCATCCGAGCACGCGGGCAGCCATGCGCAGGGCAGGCGGGGCGTCGAGCGCTTCCAATGCCACGCGCATCGCACCTGTGCGTTCAAACGTGGCACCTGTCTGGATCAGCCGCCAGATGTTGTGGGGACCCCGCATTGCGTCAGATCTTCCAGCCGGAATGAAGCGCTGCGATGCCCATGGACAGATTGCGGTATTTGACCTGATCGAAGCCCGCCGAGCGGATCATCGCTGCGAATTCCTCCTGCGGTGGAAATTTGCGGATGCTTTCGACCAGATACTGATAGCTGTCGCGGTCACCGGTGATTGCCTGACCCATAGGCGGGATCACGTTGAAGGAATATCGATCATAGGCCCATTGCATCAGGTCGTTGGGGATCTGGCTGAACTCCAGCACCATCAGGCGGCCACCCGGGCGCAGGACGCGATATGCCTCTGACAGGGCATCATTGATGCGGGTGACATTCCGAATGCCGAAACTGATGGTGTAGACGTCAAATCTGTTGGCCTCGAACGGCAGGGCCATGGCATCGCCACAGATCCAGTCCATTTGAGTGGCAAGGCTTTCGGCTTCGGCCCGTTGACGGCCCGCGTCCAGCATCGATTGGGTCATGTCGAAAACGGTCGCGTGACCTGCGCCTTTTGTGCGGCCCAGAAAGCGGAAGGCGATGTCACCGGTGCCGCCCGCCACATCAAGTAGGGTCTGGCCGGGGCGAGGCGCAAGCCAGTCCATCATTGCATCTTTCCAGATCCGGTGGATGCCCATGCTCATCGCGTCGTTCATCACGTCATATTTGGACGCAACGGAGGTGAACACCCCGTGGACGCGCCCGGCCTTTTCAGCCTCGGGAATGGTTTCAAACCCGAAATGCGTGGTTTTTGAGCTGTCTGACATCTTTCGACCTTTCACCGCCTGACAGACGTTATAAGTGGCTGGGCGCGAGATACAATTCGGCGCAATCGTCGCGGGTGCCAAAAGGGGAGACGCAAACATGCCAGAGCTGCCAGAGGTCGAAACGGTCAGGCGTGGGCTTTCCCCGGTGATGGAGGGGCAGGTGATTGCTCGTGCCCATGTGCGCAGGCCCGATTTGCGTTGGCCATTTCCGCCACGGATGGCCGAACGGCTGGAGGGGCAGGCGGTGCTGCGGCTGAGGCGGCGATCAAAATACATTCTGGCGGATTTGGCTTCAGGAGAGAGCCTGCTTATTCATCTGGGCATGTCGGGTCGGATGACCATCGCCTTGCCCGATGGGCTGGTGCTGCCCGGCGTCTTTCACCACAAGCCCTACGCGTTCGAGAAACATGACCATGTGGAGTTCGAGATGGCCAGTGGCGCGCGCGTGGTGTTCAACGACCCCCGACGGTTCGGTGCGATGGACCTGTTGCCCACGTCGACGGCTGAGACGCACAAGCTGCTTTCTGCTCTTGGACCCGAGCCGTTGGGAAATGACTTTCACGAGGAGCAACTGGCAAAAGCGCTGATGGGCAAGCAGACACCGATCAAGGCGGCGTTGCTGGATCAGCGGATCGTGGCGGGCCTGGGCAATATATATGTCTGCGAGGCGCTGTGGCGGACCGGTATATCTCCCAAACGCAGGGCCGCCAATATCGGCCCGGTCAGGGTGGCCCGGCTGGTGCCAGCGATTCGCGATGTCTTGCGTGAGGCAATCGAGGCGGGCGGCTCTTCCCTGCGCGATCACCGTCAGGCCAGCGGTGAGCTGGGCTATTTTCAGCACAGCTTTGCAGCCTATGACAGGGCCGGTCAGCCCTGCCGAAAAGACGGTTGTACCGGCGAAATCACACGCATTGTGCAATCTGGGCGGTCGTCTTTCTATTGCCCGACGTGCCAAAGGTAGAATTCAGACAGGGTTGCGCCCGGCCCAAAGCCTGCTACCACTCTAGGCTGGTTTAACGACTCGAAGGGCAGTTCCCCTCATGGCCTATGAGACGATCCTGGTGGAAGTGGACGACCATGTTGGTCTGATCCGGCTCAACCGACCCGAGGCGCTGAATGCGCTGAATTCGCAACTTCTAACCGAGCTTGCCAAGGCGCTGGGCGCGATGCAGGCCAACGACAAGGTGCGTGCGATTGTGCTGACCGGGTCGGACAAGGCCTTTGCCGCAGGCGCCGACATCAAGGAGATGGCGGACAAGAGCTTCGTCGATGTGTTCACCGATGACATGTTCGATGCGCTGGTGGCGCGGTTCGGTCAGGTGCGAAAGCCGATCATTGCCGCTGTATCTGGTTATGCGTTGGGCGGTGGCTGCGAGATCGCTATGATGTGCGACTTCATCCTGTGTTCGGACACGGCGAAATTTGGCCAGCCCGAGATCAACATCGGCGTGATTGCAGGCATTGGCGGTACCCAGCGGCTGACCCAGTTCGTCGGCAAGTCGAAATCGATGGAGATGCATCTGACCGGTCGGATGATGGACGCCGAAGAGGCTGAGCGTTCGGGTCTGGTTTCGCGGGTGATCCCGCACAAGGAACTTGTAAGCGAGGCGATCAAGACCGCTGCCCGCATTTCGGAGAAATCGACGCTTGCGGCAGCCGCTGCCAAGGAGGCTGTGAACCGGGCCTATGAGATGCCGTTGCAGGAAGGGCTGCGCTTTGAAAAGCGTCTGTTCCACAGCCTGTTTGCGACTGAGGACAAGGCCGAAGGCATGGCAGCATTTGCGGAAAAGCGCACGCCCCAGTTCCGCGGTAAATAAATCTGCGACGAAAGCGTTGACTCGTGCCTGACTGACGGTTAGAGACACGCTTCATCTTGAAAAGAGAACACGGATTTTTCGAATGGCAAACTCGCCACAGTCTAAAAAGCGCGCCCGTCAGGCCGTCACCCGCACTGCGGTGAACAAGAGCCGTCGGACCCGGATGCGGTCTTTCCTGCGCAAGGTCGAAGAAGCAATCGCCGGTGGCGATCAGAAAGCAGCTCAGGTCGCTCTGCAAGAAGCACAGCCTGTCCTGATGCGTTCGGTCACCAAAGGCATCCTGCACAAGAACACCGCGAGCCGTAAGATGTCACGGCTTTCGCATCGCGTGAAAGCAATGGCCTGACCACAACCGGTCAGTGAGTGGATTTGAAAAGGCGCCCGTGTGGCGCCTTATGCTTTGTGATGGAAACGTCATTTAACTGTCATGTTCTCGGTTCGGTCCAGTTGTTCGAATCTCTGCAATTGGATAGGCTGATCACGCGCCGGTGAAGTCCCAGGGCGCATTCAAAATCGATGGTTTCCGAATGGCCCGACTTGATATTTCAAGTATCGGGGAATTATTCGTGAAATAAAGAAAATCTCCGTACTTTGCAGAATAGTCACAGCCGAATCTCGGATGCTTGAAAAACTTCAAGTCAAGAGAGAGTTGTTATTGAAACGACACCGCTCCACCGTCTAGCTTCGTCCGAGTTCAGACTTAGGGGAGAAGAGATTCTATGTCACTGCCAAGCGGAAACCCTGTCGGAGAATGTACGCCGAAGGACGCTTGGGATGGACTGGAACTGGATCACACGGCAGCACTGGTGGATGTCAGAACGCGTGCCGAATGGTCATTTGTCGGGATCCCTGATCTCTCCACCTTGGGTCGAACGGTTATTCTCACGGAGTGGCGGCAATATCCCGACATGGCGGTGAATGACACTTTTGCACAGAGTTTGATGTCTGAATTTTCGGGGGAAATTCCAGACAGGATTTATTTCATCTGCCGCTCGGGTGCGCGGTCGATGGAAGCTGCTCATCTGGTGGCGTCGGCATTCGGTCAGTCGGGATTGGAAGTGTCCTGCGTGAATGTTGCTGAGGGATTTGAGGGGGACCTTGATGCTAACGGGCATCGGGGTCAGTCGAATGGCTGGAAAGCCCACGGGTTGCCCTGGAGACAAAACTGAGACCTGAAAATTACACTCCCCGGACCGCTGTCAGTGCGTTCGTGTCGGATGATTTATGTAGAAAGACAGATGGAATGAACGCGGCAGTTTGGAATTCAGTCAGAGACGAGCTGAGAACAAGCCTGGGCAAGGATGCCTTCAAGAACTGGATTGATCCCTTGGTGTTTGATCATTGTGATGATGGCGTGGTGCATCTGAGCGCGCCGACGAATTTCATCGGCAATTGGGTGGCGCGGCATTACGGGGAAACGATCCGTGTGATGCTGGACAAGGCCGATGGTCCGGTCAGCCGCCTGACGTTTGGCGTCGGGCGACCGGCGGCAAAAGTGACCCTGAGCGAGGCCACGGCCGCACCGGTGGAGGAGACCACCGAGCTTCCTGGCTCGCCTCTCGACAACCGTTTCCGCTTTGAAAGTTTCGTGGTCGGCAAGCCCAATGAACTGGCCCATGCGGCCGCCAAACGGGTGGCCGAAGGGGGCGAAGTCGCCTTCAATCCGCTGTTTCTTTATGGTGGGGTCGGGCTGGGCAAAACCCATCTGATGCATGCCATTGCCTGGGATCTGAAAGAGCGCAACCCGTCCGCCAAGGTTCTGTACCTGTCCGCGGAACAGTTCATGTACCGCTTCGTTCAGGCACTGCGTTTCAAGGATATGCACGGCTTCAAGGAGCTGTTCCGGTCGGTTGATGTGCTGATGGTGGATGACGTGCAGTTCATCGCGGGCAAGAACTCGACGCAGGATGAATTCTTCCACACTTTCAATGCCTTGGTTGACCAGAACAAGCAGATTGTGATCTCGGCTGACCGTGCGCCGGGCGAGATTGACGGGCTGGAGGAGCGGATCAAGTCACGGCTTCACTGGGGGCTTGTGGTGGATCTTCACCCCACCGACTATGAGCTGCGATTGGGCATTCTGCAGGCCAAGGTGGAACATCAGAAACGGATCAATCCGGGCATTCAGATTGATGACGGCGTTGTCGAATTTCTGGCCCATCGGATCAGTTCCAACGTGCGCGTGCTGGAAGGCGCGTTGACACGGCTCTTTGCGTTTGCCTCGCTTGTGGGCAAGAGCATCGATCTGGACACGACCACGGAATGTCTGGCCGATATCCTGCGTGCATCCGAGCGCAAGGTCACCATCGAAGAGATCATTCGCAAGGTGGCTGATCATTACAATCTGCGGATGACTGATATCCTCAGTCCGCGCCGGGCCCGCTCGGTCGCGCGGCCACGTCAGGTGGCGATGTTTCTGTCCAAGAGCCTGACCTCGAAGTCTCTGCCCGAGATCGGACGAAAATTTGGTGGGCGGGACCACACCACCGTCATTCACGCGGTGCGCAAGGTCGAGGAATTGCGCCAGACCGACAGCCAGATCAACGAGGATGTCGAGCTGCTGCGCCGGATGCTGGAAGCCTGATCCTTCCTTCCTGAGACGAGGTGCAAAAGTCCGGGGTTGACCCCCACGACAATCCTGTGAAAATCGCTTGTGAATTCAGCGGGGCTAGGGGTAGGGTCACACTCCCGGGCGCAAGGACATTGAAGGGCAGATTGACATGAAAGTCAGCATCGAACGCGGCGCACTTCTTAAAGCTATGAGCCAGGCTCAATCGGTGGTGGAGCGGCGCAACACGATCCCGATCCTTGCAAATGTCCTGATAGAGGGCGATGGCGACACGGTGTCATTCCGGGCGACAGATCTGGACATTGAAGTGGTGGACCGTGCGAGCGCGATGGTGTCGCGCGGGGGTGCCACGACCGTTGGTGCGCACACCTTGCATGAAATCGTGCGCAAGCTGCCCGATGGTGCGATGGTGGAATTGCAGGAAGAGCCGGGTTCTGGCCGGCTTGAGGTGCGCGCGGGCCGCTCGCATTTCTCGCTCGCGACCTTGCCGCGCGAAGATTTCCCGGTGATGGCCAATGCCGAGTATGACTGCAACTTCTCGATCAACGCGCCGGTGTTGCGGCGGCTGTTCGACAAGGCAAAATTCGCGATCTCGACCGAAGAGACACGCTATTACCTGAACGGCGTTTACATGCACGCCTCGGACGGGGCATCAGGTCCGGTCCTGCGCTGCGTGGCCACCGATGGGCACCGTCTGGCGCGCATCGATGCAGAACTGCCTGATGGGGCCGACACGTTGCCCGGCGTGATTGTGCCGCGCAAGACCGTGGGTGAGTTGCGCAAATTGCTGGATGATGACGATGCGCAGATTGCAGTTTCGGTTTCCGAGACCAAGATCCGCTTTGCCACGCCCAATGTGACGCTGACCTCAAAGGTGATCGACGGGTCCTTCCCCGACTACACGCGGGTGATTCCGACCGGCAACACCAAGCGGATGGAGGTTGACGCGACCGAGTTCGCACAGGCCGTCGACCGGGTCTCGACTGTATCGTCCGAGCGGTCGCGGGCTGTGAAGCTGGCGCTGGACGAAGATCGTCTGGTCCTGTCGGTAAACGCGCCCGATGCCGGTGCGGCGGATGAAGAACTGGCCGTGGCCTATGGCGATGAGCGGCTGGAGATCGGGTTCAACGCGAAATACCTGCTGGAGATCGCCAGTCAGGTGGACCGCGAGAACGCGGTTTTCATGTTCAATGCCTCAGGCGATCCGACGCTGATGCGCGAAGGCAATGACGACAGCGCAATCTATGTCGTGATGCCCATGCGGGTGTGACGCGCACCCTCGTGACCCGGCTGGCGTTAACCTCTCTCGATCTGTCCCATTTCCGATCCCACAAATTGACCTCGCTGACCTTCAGCGGGGCACCAGTGGCGATTTTCGGAGCCAATGGCGTGGGCAAGACCAATATTCTTGAAGCGATCTCGATGCTGTCTCCCGGGCGCGGGCTGCGGCGGGCGGCGGCCGAGGATCTGGCGCGTGCCCCAGATCCGGTCGGTTGGCGGATCAAGGCCGAGCTGACCTCTCTTGGCCGGACCCATGAAGTGGACACACGTGCCGAGCCGGGTACCGGGCGCAGCGTTCGGATTGATGGCAAAACCGCCAGCCAGATTGCACTGGGGCGGCTGTTGCGGATGGTCTGGCTGGTGCCTGTGATGGACAGGCTCTGGGTTGATGGCGCAGCCGAACGGCGGCGGTTTCTTGATCGGGTGACGCTGAGCTTCTTTCCTGACCACGCCGAGGCCTCCATCGCTTATGAAAAAGCCATGCGCGACCGCAACCGATTGCTGAAGGATCAGGTGCGTGATGCGTCGTGGTACCGGGCGCTGGAAGGGCAGATGGCACGCCATGGGGCCAAGGTGATTGCCAGCAGACAGGAGGCGGTCGACCGGCTGATGGCAGCTCAGGTGGAAGCGACATCAGCATTTCCTCAGGCCGAGCTTGCGATCATCAGCAATGATGACGCCCCGCCCGAACAGTCCGAAGACAGCCTGCTGGATGCGTTTCAGGATGGTCGGTCGCGCGACATGGCCGCAGGGCGGACGCTGACCGGGCCGCACAGGGCTGATCTGCATGCGATCTATGCGGCAAAGGGGGTGGAGGCGAAGCTCTGCTCTACAGGCGAGCAGAAGGCGCTGTTGATTTCGCTGGTGCTGGCCAATGGCCGTGCGATTGCCGATGAGTTCGGTGCGGCACCTCTCTTGCTGCTGGATGAAGTGGCAGCGCATCTGGATGCTGACAGGCGCGCGGCCCTGTTTGACGAGATTTGCGACATGCAAGCTCAGGCTTTCATGACCGGCACGGGCGCAGAGCTGTTCGAGGGGCTGGGCGCGCGTGCGCAATGGTTTGAGGTGAGCGATGGTGACGGTGCCTCAACCGTGATGGAAACAGCGCCGTGAAGACCAGAGTGTCAGCCTGATCTTCCGACGATCCACGCTTGAGACTGAGCGCATCCTGAGGTTGAACCGGCGTGTTTCAGAAGCTCTGTCCCAGTGGAAAAAACCCGTAAATCGAGGGGTTTTACCATGCCGTGCGCTGTCGGCTGGAAAAAATATCCTATCCTATTGTATTCAAACAGAAAACATGTAGAAAAAAACTACCCAATCGCGTGACAAATCGGCGTCCGATGATTAAGATATGAGCAATAAAATACAGGAAAAAACGAGCATGTCCGATCAAGCGTCTGAACAGCCGGAATATGGTGCTGACAGCATCAAGGTTCTCAAGGGACTGGAGGCAGTGCGCAAGCGGCCGGGCATGTATATTGGCGACACCGATGACGGCTCGGGCCTGCACCATATGGTCTATGAGGTGGTCGATAACGGGATTGACGAGGCCCTGGCGGGTCATGCCGATACGGTCAGCGTGACGATCCATGCCGACAATTCGGTTTCGGTGAGTGACAACGGTCGCGGCATTCCTGTGGACATCCATGAAGAAGAGGGCGTGTCGGCGGCCGAGGTCATCATGACCCAGCTTCACGCGGGCGGAAAATTCGACAGCAACTCCTACAAGGTCTCGGGCGGTCTGCACGGGGTCGGTGTGTCTGTTGTCAATGCGCTCAGCGATTGGCTGGAACTGACGATCTGGCGCAACGGCAAGGAGCACACGGCTCGGTTCGAAACCGGGGATACCGTCCGCTCGCTGAAGGTTGTGGGGGACGCGAACGGGCGCAAAGGCACGCAGGTGCGGTTTCTGGCCTCGACGGGGACATTCTCCAATCTGGAATATTCCTTCAAGACGCTGGAACACCGGCTGCGGGAACTGGCGTTTCTGAATTCCGGCGTGCGGATCACCCTGCGTGACGAACGCCCGGCAGAGCCGCTTGAGACCGAGCTGGTTTATGAAGGCGGGGTCAAGGAGTTCGTCAAATACCTCGACCGGTCGAAAACCCCGCTGATCCCGGAACCGATCTTCGTGGAAGGCACCAAGGATGACATCGGGGTCGAGGTCGCGATGTGGTGGAATGACAGCTATCACGAGAATGTCCTGCCCTTTACCAACAACATTCCACAGCGCGACGGCGGCACCCATCTGGCAGGGTTTCGCGGCGCGCTGACACGTACGATCAACGCCTATGCAGCGTCTTCGGGACTGGCGAAGAAGGAAAAGGTCAACCTGTCGGGCGATGATGCGCGCGAGGGGCTGACATGTGTGTTGTCAGTCAAGGTGCCGGATCCGAAATTTTCATCCCAGACCAAGGATAAACTGGTGTCGTCTGAGGTGCGCCCGGCGGTTGAAAGCCTGATGAACGAGAAGCTCAGCGAATGGTTTGAGGAAAACCCGGCAGAAGCGCGTCAGGTCGTCCAGAAAATCGTTGAGGCGGCGCTGGCCCGCGAGGCGGCCCGCAAGGCGCGTGAAATGACCCGCAAATCGGCTATGTCGGTGGCGTCACTTCCGGGCAAGCTGGCCGATTGCCAGGAAAAGAACCCGGAAAATTCCGAACTGTTCCTGGTGGAGGGTGACAGCGCTGGTGGGTCGGCCAAGCAGGGCCGCTCGCGCCACAATCAGGCGGTGCTGCCGCTGCGCGGCAAGATCCTGAACGTGGAACGTGCACGGTTCGACCGGATGCTGTCCAGTCAGGAGATCGGCACACTGATCACGGCGCTGGGCACCGGCATCGGACGGGACGAGTTCGACATTGAGAAACTGCGCTACCACAAGATCATCATCATGACGGATGCCGACGTGGATGGTGCACATATCCGGACGCTGCTGCTGACGTTTTTCTACCGGCAGATGCCCGAGTTGATCGAGGGTGGGTACCTTTATATCGCCCAGCCACCGCTTTACAAAGTCGCCCGTGGCCGGTCCGAGGTGTATCTCAAGGACCAGTTGGCGTTGGAGAATTATCTGATCGACATGGGCCTTGATGGCGCTGCGTTGCAACTGGGCGATGGAAGCGTGATCACCGGCGGCGATCTGCGCCGCGTGGTGGAAGAGGCGCGCCAGACACGGCAGATCCTGTCTGCGTTCCCGACCCATTATCCGCGCCCGATCCTTGAACAAACCACCATCGCAGGGGCTTTGCTGGCGGAAGCGCTGGAAGGTGATTTGCAGGTTGTGGCCGATGCGGTTGCAGCCCGTCTGGACCGGATTGCTGTGGAATACGAGCGCGGCTGGTGGGGGCGTCCGACGCAGGATCACGGATTGCGGCTGGTGCGCGAATTGCGCGGGGTCGAGGAGGTTCGCACGCTTGACGGGCAGGTTCTGCGCTCGGGCGAGGCGCGCAAGCTGGCAGCGATGACCAAGGCTCTGCAGGATGTCTATTCAACCACGGCACAACTGCAACGCAAGGACCGCAATCTGGACATCAACGGCCCGATTGACCTGTTGAATGCCGTGCTGACTGAAGGCGAAAAAGGTCTGAGCCTGCAACGCTACAAAGGTTTGGGCGAGATGAACCCTGACCAGCTTTGGGAGACTACACTTGATCCCGAAGCGCGCACCCTGTTGCAGGTTCGTGTCGATCAAAGCTCGGAAGCCGATGAAATCTTCTCAAAGCTGATGGGCGATGTGGTGGAACCGCGGCGTGCGTTCATTCAGGCCAATGCGCTGAGCGTGGAAAACCTCGACGTCTAAAGGCCGAGGAACTGGTCCGCAATGGCTGGGCTCAGGTCCGGCATCGGGCCGGACCAGACCGTTTTTCCGCGTTCGAGAATGACTGCATTATCGGCTATCTGGCGGAGTTCAGTGAGCGATTTATCGACCACGAGGATGGCCAGACCCGTGTTTGACTTCAGGTGGTTGATCGCGGACCAGATTTCCTGACGGATCAGCGGCGCCAGCCCTTCGGTCGCTTCATCAAGGATCAAAAGGCGTGGATTGGTGATCAGCGCACGCGCAATCGCCAGCATCTGCTGTTCACCGCCCGACAGGACGCCTGCCTCCTGGTCCTTGCGTTCTTCAAGACGTGGAAAAAGCCCGGCCAGAGTGTCTGGCGTCCAGTGCCCGGGCCGGGCGACGGCTGTCAGGTTTTCTCGCACCGTAAGGTTGCCAAAGCAGCGCCGCCCCTCGGGCACCAGACCGATGCCCAGTTGCGCCACCTTGTGTGACGGCAACCGCGTGAGGTCATGATTGGCGAAATGGATGTTGCCTGAAGTGGCTGGCATCATCCCCATAATGGCTCGGATGGTTGTGCTTTTGCCCATGCCGTTGCGGCCCATCAGGGCCAGAACTTCACCCTCGGACAGGTTCAGATCCACACCGAACAGGGCTTGGGCCGGGCCGTAACTTGCGTTTATCTGATCAACGCTCAAAAGGGTCATTCCATGTCCCCCAGATAGGCCGCGCGCACATCGGGGTTGGCGCGAATATCCTGCACCGTGCCGGTGGCGATGATTTTGCCGTAGACCAGAACGCTCACCCGATCGGCGAGCGCGAAGACCGCATCCATGTCATGTTCGACCAGCAGGATCGGGGCCTCTTGCCGCAATCCATCCAGAAATCCGACCATGGTCTTTGAACCTTCAGCACCGAGCCCGGCCATCGGCTCGTCCATCACGAAGGCTTTCGGCTTGAGCGTCAGGGCAATGGCCACTTCCAACTGCCGACGCTGCCCATGAGAGAGTTCTGACGCGCGGCTTTGCATCTGGTCTTTCAGCCCGACGCGGAACAACGCCTCCTCTGCCCGTTGGCGCAGATCATCGGTTTTCAGGGCTGGACGGAACAGGCTGAACGCTGATCCGGTTGCGCCGATGGCCCCCAGCATGGCGTTTTCCAGCACGCTGTCGTCCAGCGCCAGTTCCGAGATCTGGAAACTGCGGCCAAGCCCGCGTCTTGCGCGTTTTGGCATCGAGACATGCGTAATCTCCTGATGATCCAGAAAAATCCGGCCTTCGTCGGGGCGCAGTGCTCCAGAGATTTGCGCAATAAGGGTGGATTTGCCCGCGCCATTCGGCCCGATCAGGGCGTGGATCTCACCGGTCTTCAGTGAAAGCGAGATGTCATCGCTGGCCACCAGCGCGCCAAACCTCTTGGACAGATTGCGGGTTTCCAGAACTGCGTCAGACATGGATCTTGCGCCTGCCTGCGATCAGGCCCAGCAGGCCACCGGGTGCGAACAACACGACGGCCAGCAACAGCAGGCCAAGGTGGATGTGCCAATAGTCCGAGATGCCGCCCAGCACATGTTCCAGCAGGATGAACACGACTGCCCCTGCGACAGGGCCGAACAGACGAGCGGTTCCGCCCAGAATGACAAAGACGATGATCTCGCCACTGGTTTGCCAACTGAACATCGAAGGGCTGACAAAACGGTTCAGATCGGCAAAGAGTGCGCCTGCCAATCCGGTGATCATGCCCGAAAGCGTGAAAGCCAGAAGCCGCAGGCGATAGGGTGAGATGCCAACGGTTGAGGCCCGCAGTGGCGACTGCCGGGCAGCGTTCAAGGCAAGGCCAAAGGGCGATTTCATCAATCGTGACATCAGGCCGAGCGTGAGCATCAGGATGCAGAAAACCAGCGCATAGAACTGGATGGGGTCCAGAGTGTTGAGACCGGGAAAGCCGTTGCGGACATAGATGGACAGCCCATCCTCCCCCCCATAGGCAGGCCAGCTGATCGCAAAATAATAGAGCATCTGACCAAACGCGAGGGTGATCATGATGAAGTAGACGCCTGCTGTCCTGAGGCTGAGCGCGCCGATCAGGGCGGCGGCCAGACCCGATGCGAGACAGGCCACAAGCCAGATGATCGGCATGGATTTGGTTCCGTTGATCAGGAACGGTGTTTCCATGATTGGCTGGTAGCTTTGTGCATGAGAGGCAAGGATGCCCATCGCATAGCCGCCTATCCCGAAGAATGCTGCATGTCCGAGTGAGACCAGCCCACCTGTGCCAAGACACAGGTTCAGCCCCACAGCTGCGAGCGCGAAAATGGCCGCGCGGGTGGTGAGCGTGATGATGAAGGGCTCGTCTGCCATCCAGGCCCAAAGCGGCACCAGCACCAGCCCGGCGATCAGAGCCCCGTTGACCAATGCCTCCCGGGTCATGTTGTCTGCCCGAAAAGGCCGGTGGGTTTGAAAAGCAGCACGCCCGCCATCAAGATGTAGATCGCCATGGATGCAACGGCTGAGCCCGATGCAGCGGCCCCGTCTGATCCGGTGAGTGTGCGAAACAACTCCGGCAGAAGAACCCCGCCCAAGGTGTCGGTCAACCCGACAAGGATCGAGCCGACCAAAGCGCCTTTGATCGAGCCGATCCCGCCGATCACAATGACCACGAAGGCAAGGATGAGTACAGGTTCCCCCATGCCGACCTGCACCGACTGGATGGCACCCACCAGTGCACCCGCCAATCCGGCAAGGGCCGCCCCGAGCGCGAAAACCAGTGTGTAAAGGGCCGAGATGTTTACGCCTAGGGCTGCGACCATCTCGCGGTCAGCCTCTCCTGCGCGGATCCGGGTGCCCAGGCGCGTTTTCTGGATCAGGAAGAACAGTCCAACGGCCACGGCCAGTCCGATGCCGATGAGGGCCAGTCGATAGAGCGGATACTGAATGCCGCCGGGCAGGGTCACGGGGCCGGAGAGGGCTTCGGGGATGTTCAGATAAAGCGGGAAAGACCCGAAAATCCACCGCGTGCCTTCGGAGAAAATCAGGATGAGGGCGAAGGTGGCTAGCACTTGATCAAGGTGGTCGCGGGCATAAAGACGGCGTATGACCAGCATCTCGACCAGTGCCCCGGCGGCAGCGGACGCGGCCAGAGCGGCCATCAATGCAAGCAGGAACGAGCCCGTTGCACCGGCAACGGCGGCGGCGGCGAATGCGCCGATCATGTAAAGCGATCCGTGGGCCAGATTGATCAGGCCCATCACACCGAACACCAGGGTCAGCCCCGCTGCCATCAGAAACAGCATGACGCCAAGCTGCAAGCCGTTCAGCACCTGTTCCGCCAACAATATCAAGGACATGATGCCCGGTCTCCTGCGGTTACTGGCAGGTCAAACTCTCAAACGTGTGGAGACCCTGTCGCAAACTCCAGGTGAGTTTGCCATCATTGAGGGCGAGTTGAAAGGGCTGGCTTCTGGCGCTTTTTCAGCGCCAGAAGGCGAGGTAGTCGATCCAGGACACGATATAGCGGCCCGTCAACAGATGAAGGTCCCAACCCAGCCAGACCCGGTCGGCGATCACAAGGCCAATCAAAAAGACAGCCAGCCAGATCGCCACGCGGTTTGTCACATCAGACGGCCCATGGCCGTTGCGGTGTCGCACATGCGCTTGGAAAAGCCCCATTCATTGTCGTACCAGCTGACAACACGCACCAGATTGCCCTCCATCACCTGAGTTTGCTGGGCAGCAAAACAGGAGGAATGCTCATCATGGTTGTAGTCGATTGACACGGTCGGGTCCTCATCATAGCTGAGCACGCCTTTCATCGGACCCTTGGAGGCCTCCTGAATGGCGGCGTTGATTTCCTGCGTACCGGTATTGCGCGAAGAAATGAACTTAAAGTCAATCATCGACACATTTGGCGTGGGCACGCGGATGGCAGATCCGTCCAGCTTGCCAGCAAGCTCCGGCAGGACAAGACCGACGGCCTGAGCCGCGCCTGTCGTGGTGGGGATCAGGGACATTCCTGCGGCGCGCGCGCGGTAAAGATCGGAATGCATCCGGTCCAGCGTCGGCTGATCGCCGGTGTAGGAATGAATGGTGGTCATGAAGCCCTTGTCGATGCCCACTGCATCGTTGAGTACTTTGGCAACAGGGGCCAGACAGTTGGTGGTGCAGGACGCATTGGAGACAATGATGTCATCGGCAGTCAGTTCTTCATGGTTGACCCCGTAGACCACCGTTTTGTCGGCGTTCTTGCCCGGTGCCGAGATCAGAACCCGCTTTGCCCCACGTTCGATATGGACCAGCGATGCCTCGCGAGAATTGAACTTGCCGGTGCATTCCATGACCAGATCAACCCCGGTCCAGTCTAGCTGGGAAGGGTCACGGCTGGATTGCACGCGGATGGCGTGACGGCCAACGCGCAGTATGTCGCCATGCGCCTCAACCGGCTCCTTCAGGCGACCATGTACGCTGTCGAATTTCAGCAGATGGATGTTGCTGTCCATGGGGCCGGTCGCATTGAGACCGACCAGATCGATGTCTTCGCGCATGTCCTCGATCAAAGACCGCAGAACACAACGTCCAATCCGTCCGAACCCGTTAATCGCAACCCGCAAAGCCATCTGAAAACCCCATTCCTGAACCGGTATCCTGTCCCGCAAATTCCTAACGCAGCGGGTGGCCAAGGGGAAAGGGGACAACTGTGTCAAAAACGTGGTTTAGAAAAGAAAAACAGGATGTTACCGCTATCTTTCGGAGTGCTCAAAGACTGGCCTTCATGAGGATCAGAATGGTTGCGGTAACATGGTTCTGCGACTTCGAATCACTGTAGCCGGTCTGTATTGTGAATGAGGCCGCGGGAATGGTCGGCTAGGTACTATTCAGCGCCAGATGCGGGCCGGTCCAAGGGACGGCTATCATCAACCGTCTTCCGGAAACTCCTCTTCGATCAGGTTGATCGTGCCTGCCTTGGCCAATTCCTGAATGGCGCGAACAACCTCCTGCATCGAAGTTTCGCCATCGCGCGGGGTGATGTCGCCCATGTTTGCAATGTCGTCGGTGAGCCGCTCGGACAGACGTTTGGGGATGTTGGACAAAATGAACTCTGCCGATCCGATGCGTTGGTCGGTTGCGTATTTCAATGCGGTCGTGACTGTGCCCTCCGGGATTTCCTTGGTGATCACGGCGACGTCGCGTGGCTCCACCCGGTGACGAATGTCGGCAAAAGTGAACATGACCTTCAGGACTTCCTTGGCCAGTGTCGGCTTTGCCTCTTCCAACTGTCCAATGAACTTCTCGCGGGTGGCGCTGGTCAGGTTGTTCATGACGCCCGCAATGAGATCGGCAGGCTTTCTGGACTTTTTGCGGCCCTGGATTGCAGACAGGAAATCCTTGGCAATCACGCGCTCGACCTTGTCGGACACTATGCTGTCGAGCACGGGCACTGAAGACAGGCGCAGAATTGTCTGGTGGGCAAATTCAGGATCAAGCCGCTCGATCACACCGGCGGCCTTGTCTGCCCTCAGTTCGCTCATGATGACAGCCGCGGTTTGTGGGTGTTCTGATGCAATAAAGGTGGCAAGTGCGGGAACGGATACATCATTGAGTTTCTTCCAGGCCCCCTGAATGTCGCCACCTTCGACGTCATACATGATGCGTTCGATCGTGCCGTCGTCGAGCACCTCGGACAGGAGGCGCCGGGCTGTCTCGGTGCCGCCGAGAACTTCTTCATCCGTACCAATGGACAGCAGGAATTCCGCAATCGTGGCGTCGAGCTGATCCTCGGACACACGTGTCAGGCGGCTGATTGCCATCGCGCAACGGGTGAGGTTCTTTTCATCCATGTTGCGCAAGAAGCTTGAAGCAATTTCAGGCCCGATTGCAGCCAGGATGATCGCGGCCTTTTCGATCGGCTTGATCTTGTTTGCGGTTTTCGAGGCGTTTTCTCGTGCTGCATCCCAAGGCTGCGGCAGGTTCGTCGGCGTGGGGGTCTGGGGGGCGGTTTGGGTCATTGTGTATAGCTCCGAACCATGGCACCGGCGAGCAGGGCCCAGCCGTCGGCGACCACGAAGAAGGCCAGTTTGAAGGGAAGGGAGACGATGGCGGGCGGCACCATCATCATGCCCATCGACATCAGGATCGCAGCGATCACCAGATCGATGACGAGAAAGGGCAGAAAAATCAGAAACCCGACTTCGAAGCCACGCTGAATTTCAGAAAGCAGGAATGAAGGCACGAGATGGGAAAGCGGAATTTGCGCCGCGCTGTTTGGCTCAACCGGCAAAGGTCGGGCGCTGGCCAGAAGGTCAATGGTGTCGGGGTCGGCGCGCAATTCCATGAAAGACCTGAAGGGTGCCATGGTTGGCGCAAAAGCCTGCTCGATCGTGCGGGTGCCGTCGATGGCCGGTTTCAACCCTGTTTCCCAGGCTTCGAGGAAGACCGGTTCCATCACGAAGTAGGTCAGGAACAGCGCGAGGCTGACGATCATCATGTTGGGTGGAGCCTGTTGCACGCCGATGGCCTGTCGCAAGATCGACAGGACGGTCACCATGAACGGAAAGCAGGTGACCATGATGGCAAGGCCCGGGGCCAGCGACAGCAGGGTGATCAGAACGAACAGCTGGACAGTGCGCAGCGTCAGGGACTGCCCCTCGCCCAAAGCAAGGGTAAGGTCTTGTGCCTGGATCTGTCCTGCCGGGATCAGCATCAGGATCACCAGAAAAACAACCGGAAGGGACCTGTCAGATACCATTTGAGAGATCGGCCACTTCGGTCAATCTGACGCCAAGGCGCCCGGTGCCATCGTCCATTTCCTGCAATTCGCCGCGTGCGATCATCCGGTCACCGATGTAGATCTCGACGGGATCATCGATGCGGCTGTCCAGTTCCAGCACGCTGTCGCGCCGCAGCTTGACGATGTCACTGACCAGAGGGCGGGCGCGTCCGACCGAGATCAACACTTCAATGGGTACGCCCATGAAGGCGGTCTGGCGCTTGCCCGATCCACCCGCTGCCGGGTCTGACGGATCAGGATCGGTTGCGCGAAAGCCGCTGCGACGCTCCCCTCCCACGGGAGGCGGGCCATCATCATCGAGACCCTCGAAAGACGGGGGCTCGCTGGTGAGCAGATCCTCGTCTTCCAGAACCTCATCTGCTGCCTGCGTGTCGAGCTCTGCATCCGAAATTTCAGAGGTGTTGTCTGGATCATCCGACGTCATGAGTCATGTCCTTTTCAGCGGTGTCAGCCGTCATTTCCGTTGAGTCCAGCCCCAGCAGGTCGAGCAGCGTTCGGCTGAGTGCTGTCATGTCAATCCGGTCGTAGCCATCGTCCCAGAGCACGGTCAGTTCCATGGGCGTCATGGTGGGGTTTTCTTCGATGACAAATCTGCCCGCGAAATCCTCCAGCGCGGTTCGCAGGCGGTCGGCCATTTCTGGTGCGCAGATGACCTTGGGGACCGGATCACCACCTGATTTCAAGGCATCTGTCAGAAGTGTTCTTGCCTGCGCCAGCAGCCCAGCCTCCTGCAATTTGGGAATGTGTTGCAGGATCAGGGTCGAATAGGCCCCGGCCAGAGCCGAGACTGCCTGGGTCTTGGCCTCCTGATATGTCAGGCGGTTGTCTTCCAGAACCTCGATCATGCGCGACGAGAGACGGTTCTGCATCTGTTCGAACTCAAGCGCCGAAGCCGCCGCGCCATCTTTCACACCGCGCTCATAGGCCTTGCGTTCCAAAGCGCGAACAAAATCGGCGGTCACGCCCTTCCGACGTTCCTTTATTGGTTCAACCGGTTCGAATGTATCGAGGGTCAGGGGCATCAGGTGGTCTCCGTCACGGCGTCAGGGGCTTCGATCCAGCGGCGCAGAACTTCCCCGGATTCTTCCCGCCGGTCTTCGATCAGGGAGCGCAGGTTGGTGATTTTCCCGGGGTCAGGATCAGGCAATTGGGCCTGAGCCAATGCCTCGTCCGGAACCGGGGGTTCAGCGGCCAATTCTATGGTGCGTGGCTCAGGCCTTGGTGCGGGCAAGGCAGGCGGTGTGGTCAGAATTGGCCGGACAACGAACATCCCCAAGGCCAGAACCACAAGGGCAAGAATGCCTAAGGGCAGATAGCCCAGCAATTGCGAGGTCAGGACCGACGGCGCTCCCTCGACACTGGTTCCACCATCAGTCGGGAATGTGTCGGGTAGAAACTCAAGGCTTTCGATGGTCAGGTTGTCGCCGCGCCCGGCATCAAACCCCATGGCGCTTTCCACAAGAGCCCTGAGCGAGGTCATCTCTTCCTCGGACCGTGGCTCCCAGCTCCGCGTGCCTGACGCATCGGTGGTGGTAATCCCGTCAACGATCACGGCAACGCTGATCCGTCTGATTTGTCCCGGCGCCACAACCCGTTCGCGCCGTGTCTCGGACACCTCGAAATTCAGGCGTTCGCGGAGCGTTTCCTTGTTGCGAGAGGATTGACTGTCCTCGCCTCCGGCATCGCCATCGGGCAGATTCGAGGCAACTGTTACAGCAGAAGACCCCGTGCCCTGAGCCTGCTCCGTCTGTTCTTCACTGTCGGAACTGATGGTCACCCGGCTGGTCGGATCGATGACCCGCTCGGTGATGGTCTGCTGGTCCATATCGGCGTCGATCATCACTTCAACAACTGCACGTCCCGGGCCGACGCGGGCTGCCAGCAGGCGTTCCAGACTGGTCTTCATGGCCTGAGCGCGGTCTTCGGCATCCCCGGTCATCCGTCCGGCGGCAGCCTGGTCTCCAGCCGCCAGAACAATACCCTGGGTGGCTTCGATTACGGTTACGTTTTCCGGCGCAAGCCCGGCAACGGAAGAGGACACCAGAAACCGCATCGCCTCGGCCTCGGGTTGGGACAAGGTGCCATTTGCCATGGTCACGGCGATTGATGCGCTGGCTGTTGTTTCACGCGAGAAGGGCTTTTTCTGGGGGTTGGCAATGTGCACCCGGGCGCTGCGCACACCTTGAGAGGCCACGAGCGTGCGCGCAAGCTCCCCCTCCTTGGCCCGCCAGTAAGTGGCATCGAACATCTGCGACGTGGTGCCAAATCCGGTCAGACCATCAAGCAATTCATACCCCGCCGCACCATTTGCAGGCAGACCCTGTGAGGCCATGGTCAGCCGTGTCTGATCACGCAGGGAATCAGCAACATAGATCGCCGTCCCGCGCACTTCGAACGGAATATTCTGTGCTTCCAGCTGCGTCACAACCTCGCCCGAAGTGGCGGGATCAAGTCCTGAATACAGCAATGCAAGCTGCGGCTGCGTGGCCATTCTGACCATCGTCAGGATGGCAACAAATGTCGCAATTGTAGCAAGGGTGAGCACCAAACGCTTGCGCCCATCCATGGCGTCCCAGATCGAAGAAAACTGTGTCACCGAAACCCTCTTGGCCAACCTGAAGCCTTTCTGGCGACAGGAGATTTCGGTTCTCTTGCACCACACAGGCTTAAGATTTGGTTAGCCTCGTTCTGTTCTAAGCATCGGCGAATTCACTTGTTTCGGAGATGAAAGCCCGTGGCGGAAAGCGAAGAGGAAGAGGCGCAGACTGACGCCGAAAGCAAGCCCAAGAAGGGCCGCAAAGGCCTGTTTCTGACGGCTGGCTTGTCGCTGGTTGCGGCCGGGGCCGGGTACGGCGCTGTCACATTCGGCGTGCTTGATTCGCTTTTGAAGGAAAAGCCTAAGTCGGAGCAGGGCGAGGAATACAAAACCATCGAATTTGTACCTCTTGACCCCATGGTCATCTCGCTCGGGCCTGCTGCATCCTCTTCTCACCTGAGGTTTGTCGCGCAACTGGAAGTGACCAAGGGCAATGCCAAGGCCGTTGCGGCGCTGCAGCCCCGGGTCATGGATACACTCAACACCTATTTGCGCGCAGTCACGGAAGAAGAATTGCGCGAGCCGGCCTCAATCATGAAACTGAGGGCACAGATGTTGCGCCGGATCCAAGTCGTTCTTGGGGAAGGTTTGGTTAACGACCTCTTGGTAATTGAGTTCGTACTGAACTGAGGAGCAGGCAGATGGAGCTATTGGCAGACGGATTGTTGCTGACCGCAGCTATGGCGGGCGCACTGTATTGCTGGATACTATCCAAGCGGCTGAAATCCCTGAAGGATCTTGATTCCGGTTTGGGCGGCGCCATTGCCGGACTGTCGCGTCAGGTCGATGAGACCCGAAGCTCGCTGGCTGAGGCAAAGGCAACGACGGAGGCAACGACACGCGACCTGGCCGAGATTACGGCGCGAGCCGAGATAGCTGCGGGCAGGCTTGAGCTGTTGCTGGCATCTGTCCATGAGGGCGAGGCACGTCAGGCGGTCAATCCCGATGATGTTCGCGAACAGCGCCAAACCCGTTCTGAAGCACAAGAGGCCAGAGATCAGGAGCTTGAAACCCTGGACGGCACTCAGGAAGACCTGCTGCAGGCGCTGAAATCCATCATTGATGGCAGAAAATCTTGATCCAGCTGTTTGATACAGTCCGGCAGCGCGCTGATACCGGTGCGCTGAAATTCGTGACCCTGTGCTTTCTGGCGGCCTTCGTGGCACGTTTGTCGGTCAGCGCTCCTGCCTTGTCCGACGAAGTGTCCGCGCTGATGGATGGGCAGACGGACGGGGCAACCGAAATGCTGGCACCCCAGTCGCTCAGCAATGAAGAGACGGACTTGCTTCTGGCAAAGATCCGGGAGCGTGAAGCACAGCTTGATGCAGAGGCTCAAAGGATCGAAGCTCGGCTGAAAGTTCTTGAAATCGCTCAACAGCAATATGACCAGCAACTCAAGGCCCTGATCGAGGCGGAAGAGGCTCTGGCCGCGACCATGTCGCTGGCTGATCAGGCCGCTTCGCGCGATATTGGCCAGTTGACCTCGGTCTATGAAAACATGAAAGCCAAGAACGCAGCCAAGATATTTGACGCAATGGATGTCAATTTCGCAGCAGGGTTTCTCAGCCGGATGGCGCCACAGGCCGCAGCAGAGATCTTGTCGGCGATGAACACGGACGCGGCTTATTCGGTATCTCTGGCGATCGCAAACCTTGCTCGCGCTAATGCTGCGGTGGTGAAGGAAAATTAAGAAATGGTCATGCACAGTGTCGCATTAGGTCCGAAAGACTTCGGGCAGTTTTAGAAAGCTGGGCATGATTGGAATTGCAGGCATTGCTATCGTTTTTGTCATGGTCTTCGGCGGATACCTTATCGCCGGGGGTAAAATGGCGATCATCCTGGGCAGTTTGCCCTATGAGATGATGATGATTGGCGGCGCGGCCACAGGCGCCTTTATCATTGCAAATGATGTGCCGGGCATTCGTCAAACCATGAAAGACGTCGGAAAGGTTTTCAAGGGTCCCCATTGGAAACAGCAGGACTACGTTGATCTACTGGTGCTGATGTTCCAGTTGATAAGGATTGCCAGACAGAATCCTCTGGATCTGGAAAGCCACATCGAAGACCCACATGAGTCCTCCATTTTCCAAGCCTACCCCCGAATTCTGGCCGATCACGAGGCTGTTGATCTGATCTGCGACACGATGCGCTCGGCTGCCATGAACTATGATGACCCCCATCAGGTTCAGGAGGTGCTGGAAAACCGGATTGAAACGAACGCGGTACACGCGCAGCATTCCTCACATGCTCTGCAAACGGTCGCTGATGGGCTTCCGGCTCTGGGGATCGTTGCGGCGGTTCTTGGCGTGATCAAAACCATGTCGTCAATCGATCAACCGCCCGAAGTTCTGGGCAAGCTCATCGGCGGTGCCTTGGTCGGTACGTTTCTGGGCGTATTTCTGGCGTATGGCCTGGTCGGCCCGTTTTCTGTCCGGGTGCGCGCTGTGGTTGAGGAGGACAGTCATTTCTACTTGCTGATCCGCGAGGTTATGGTCGCAAACCTTCATAAACACCCTCCGAATGTATGCGTTGAAGTGGGACGCCAGAACACCCCGCACGACAAACGCCCAAGTTTCAATGATCTGGATGAAGCACTGCGCGCTGGCCGGGTGGAGACTGTCGTGTGATGAGAGCTTTCATGTTGTTCACGAGTATCTGGATATTGACTGCTCTGCCGGTTGTGGCCCAGCAAATTCGCAGCAGCGAACACCCAAGTTTTACCAGGTTGATGCTGCCGTTGGCCCCGGAATCGCAATGGCAGATCGTGCGAGAGAAAAGCTCTGTTTTGATCCGGTTTTCCGATGGCCCGTCTGAGTGGCAATTGGACCGGATCTATGACCGCATCACGCGAGCGCGCCTCAGATTGGTTGCCAATGACAGGGAAAGCCGTGGTGGATTGAGGCTGACACTTGGGTGCGAATGCGAGGTTTTGACCAATCGCATCGGCGGTGGATTTCTTGCAATTGACATCCGCAATGCGCCATCTGGACAAACCATTGAGCCGGAAGAGCCTGTTGCACCACCCTCCCGAAACCTTTGGGACACAGAAAACAAAGATCCGGAACGCCAGGCGAAAGTATTGAAGTCGCCGGATGTTTCAAGGCGGCAGAAACCGGTTTCCAGCACCGATAGAAACGCCAGAAGAATTGCGGATCCGAAAATTGAAACACCGTCGGATACCGACAGGATTGAGGCGCAACAAGCCAAGTCTGCCCTGACGTCCCGATTGCTTTCAGCGGCGGATGCAGGGCTGCTCAACCTCAAACCCGAGGGGGCTCAACCTCAAAATCAGGGCAGTGAACTATCGCCTTTGCTGGATCTACCGGTTGATCCACAGCTTCGCATCAGGTCTCCGCTGGACCGAACAGTTCGCACGGCCGAAGGAGACAAGCCAGCACAGATTGATACGTGTATCGATGCAAGATTGCTGGAGTTACCTTCAATATCGCAAGATCAGGATGTCGCCAGTCAATTGGCGGCCATCCGTCGTGGCCTTTATGACGAACGGGGCGCGGTGCAGAAATCCAAGGTCATCGCACTTGCAAAACTTTACATCTCGCTCGAGTTTTCTGAAGAAGCCAAGGCGGCTCTGGACGCATTTGAAGTATCTGACCCACAAGCAGATGCACTCAACGCACTTTCCAAAATCCTGAAGGGCTCTGGTTCAAATGGGTCCAGTCCAGCGAAGAGTTGGGCCGACTGTCACGGTGCCGGCCTGATGTGGGCACTCATGGCCGGCGTCCAGCCGGGGCCGAAAGCAGCAAAACACACTTCGGATATGGTAAAGTATTTTGAATCTGTTCCGGCGAGCTTGCGCCGGTCAATCGCCGAAAGACTGACCGACGCACTTTCGGCAACCGGTGACAACGAGACTGCGTTGAAAATTAAAAGTATTGTCGACCGCTCCCCCAAGACAGAGCCTTTGACACCTCCGCTTGAGATAGAGAGTGCCCCGAGCGGTGGAACGCGAACGCGCGATGCCACCAAGGAGACTTACGCCGATACCGGCAGCATGTTGTCCGATCAGGATTTCAAGGCGTTGAAAGTGGCGGCCCTACAAGCTCTCTCGCAACCAGGTCCAGACCTTGGCCAGATCATCCTTGATGTAGGGACCGCAGCCCGCCAGTTTCGCGGGCAGGATCTGGGCTATGATTTCGCCAAGCTGGAGGCACAGCTTGTATACGCGAGCGGCAATATCGATGCAGCGTTCAAACTTGCAGACGGCATTGCAGCCCGTTACCCCGAAAATGCCGATGTCATCAAGGAGGTCCGATCGGATTTCATTCGTCTGGCCACGCCGGATTTGTTGGGCGACAGCGAATATGTGAGGTTGATCCTGGCAGAACAGTCGCGGTTTCCCACTGCTGGTAACAGCGATGATACCAGGGTCAAGGTCGCAGAGAATTTGCAGGATCTTGGTTTGGCGAATGTCGCACTTGATATTCTGGAACCCGGCAGGTTCCTCACAGATCAGCAGGCTAGTGTGGAAACAGCTCAGGCTTTGTTGGCCGTGAACCGGCCTCAGGATGTGCCAGACGCATTGGGTCCGGTGCAGACTGAGCCTGGCACAAGAACACGCATACTGGCGTTGCTCAGAGAACGCCGGTTTGATGATGCGCTACGTATCACGTCAACATTGCCAGTTGGTGACGAGCTCAAACAGACAACAGAACTTCTGGCAGGCGCCTGGGCACAGCTTGATGGCAATGAGTTGCCATCTGAGCTTGATGATCTGCTGGCCCTGATTTCATCGGGCAGCAAGCAGACGCAGTTTGAGAACAGGGCCGTGCTCTCGGCCGGTGCAGATCGGCCTGACGTGTCTTCTGATCCAGAACAGCCCAGAAGTGTTGCCGACATACTTCAGACTGCAAGGTCAGTTCGGGAAATTGTCGAGAAGGCTGAACGATCACTGCCGTAAGAAGGCCTGACGCTTTGGGGATTTCAAGCGTCAAGGTGGAAGATCGACCGGTATACCTCGGATGATTTTACCAATTCTTCATGGGTGCCCTGTGCGATCAGATACCCCGCATCAAGCACAAGAATTCGGTCACAATGCTGAATTGTTGAAAGTCTGTGAGCAATTGAAATGACGGTGCGGATCTGACCTTGATCAAAATTCGCTGAGATGACCGTCCGTTCGCTTTCTCCATCAAGAGCGGAAGTTGCTTCGTCATAGATCACAATCGGTGCGGGCTTGAGCAGTGCGCGCGCGATGGCCACACGCTGTTTCTGCCCACCGGACAGGTTTCGGCCATTTGGACCAACAGAGCTTTCAAGCCCATTGGGCAAGTCTTTTGCAAACTCCATGACAGCGCTGATTTTGGCGACATGCTCGATATCCTGCTGTGTTGCCTCAGGGTTTCCGTCGCCGATGTTCTCGGCGATTGTACCATCAAACAGGAAAACATCCTGCGAAATCAGAGCGATGTTCCGGCGCAGATCTTCTGCCCCAAGGTCTTGCAAGTCCTGACCATCCAGTTTGATCTGACCGGCATCGGGGCTGACAAATCCCAGCAGCAGATTGACAAGCGTGGTTTTGCCCGCGCCTGACCGTCCGACAATGGCCAGTTTTTCACCGGGTGAGATCGTGAAGCTCAGTTGATGGACAGCCGGTGCATCATCGCCATAGCCAAAGGACACATCCCTGAAAGTGATCTCGCCCTTGGCATCAAGCAACCGGGCCTTCCCGATGGCGGGGCGCTCTGCACTTGTTGCGTCCAGCAATCCATAGACATTTCGAACGGCCACAAGCTGCTTACTGACCACAACACTGAATTGAGCGAGGCGCTTGCCCGGCTCATAGGCAAACAGAAAGGCGGTGATGAAGGCCATGTACTCACCGGCGGTCTTGCTGTTCTCGATTGTTTGCCAGCTGGCATAAAGGATGAAGAATCCGATAATAATGCCGCCAATCAGTTCCATCATAACGCTTGTGATGGCCGACGTTCGGGTGATCTTGACGCTTACTGCTTCCAGTCGACGAACAACTGTTGAGAATGCATTTCGGGATTTATTCTGCAATCCGAACGACTTGATCGTGCGAATGCCTTCAATGGCTTCTGTCCCGACCGCTGCGACATCGGCATTTACGTCAACTTCGCGCTGGGCCAACTTACGAACCTTACGCGTGATCACGCGCACGCCCAGCAAGGTCAGTGGCAGGATCACGATGGCCGCAAAGGTCATAAAGACGTCCTGCAAGAGCATCACAAAGACCAGAGCGATCAGCGTCAAAACATCCTTGGCGACCGAATTGGTCAGCATGATGACCGCTTCTCCGGCCCCGCGTGCCCCGAACAGCAAATTGGCGATGTGGGTGGAGGGGTGCGACCCGGCAAAATACCCGGCATCCATCGCCATCAGCTTGGCAAATTGACGTTCTTCTAGCGACGCCACAACCGATTGCCGGATTTTGGCGGTGATGATGCTGTGAAAGTAGGTTGAGCCACCCCGAATGGCCGCCAGTGCAACGATCGCTGCGCTGATCGCCCAGACCGCCGCCTTGCTGTCTGCGGTAAACACGTCATTGACCATGATGCGTGTGGAGTAGGCAAAGCCTGCAGTTGAGGCCGCGATCCCGATCACGCAAACCAGACCCCAGATATAAAGGCGCACATGCCCGGCCAGACTTTCCCGGATCAGGCGTATGATCAGGTCAAATCGCCCGGCCGCAGTCATCTCTGGCTTTTGAGGGGAGGTGCTGGCTGTCTTCACTGGGCTACCGATGCTGGTTTTGGCGCAAGCCGTTGCGAATTGGAGGTAATCCTTCTCACAGCGCTTGGCAACATCGCGTACAAGCGCGATAGTTTCGCCTCACGCACAACCGCCGACGGATTTCATGCAATGAAGAGCCCAGGCCAGATCCAAAAAACCAGGACCGGCGCAATGAGTTCGCCGTTCCGGAAGGCATGCCTGTGAAGACGCAAGTCCCGATATCGACCTCTGTGGTTCTTGTCGGCGGCGGGCATACCCATGCGCTGGTTCTACGGCGGTGGGCCATGGCACCTTTGGCCGGTGTGCAACTGACTGTGATCAATCCAGACCCGGTGGCGCCCTACACCGGGATGCTGCCCGGCTATGTCGCCGGGCATTATCTGCGCGATGATCTGGACATCGATCTGGTGCGTCTGGCCCGGGCAGCGGGTGCGCGATTTGTGCAGGGAAGAGCCCTTGGGATCGACCGGAGCACCAAATGCGTCCTACTGGATGACCGTCCGCCAATTGCATACGACATTGCATCGGTGGATGTTGGCGTGTCCACGGCATTGAGCGACATCGAGGGTTTCGATGAGCACGCGATTGGGGCCAAACCCCTTGGTGCATTTGCGGCCTGCTGGGATGAATTCCTGGCGTCGACCGATCAATCTGGTGTGGCCGTTCTTGGGGCCGGGCTGGGCGGTGTGGAACTGGCTTTGGCCATGCGGCATCGGCTGCATTCCAACAGGCGTGCAGACAAGATCACGTTGATTGATCGGGAAACTGCTTTGGCGACAGTTTCTGAAGCTGTGCGTTCCAGACTTCTCCATGCGCTTGCTGAAAATCAGGTCGATCTGATTGAAGAGGCAGAGGTTGCTGCCGTCTCAAATGATGGTGTCACTCTATCAGGTGGCAAAGTCGTTGACGCTGAACTGGTTGTCGGGACGGCTGGTGCACGCCCTTACCCTTGGGTTGCCGATATAGGGCTTGATGTGGAGAAAGGCTTTATCAAAGTTGATCAGCATCTCCGCAGCCTTACGGATCCATCGATTTATGCTTGCGGTGATTGTGCGCATCTGACCCCGTCTCCCAGACCAAAGGCCGGTGTTTTTGCCGTTCGACAGGCGCCGGTTCTGTATCACAATATTCGTGCAGACCTGACAGGCCGGCAACGCCGCAACTACCGACCTCAGTCGCGGTATCTGAAACTGGTCTCCATGGGGCGCAAGACTGCAGTGGCCGATGGCTATATCCTGCCGCTGGCCGGAGACTGGGTCTGGAACTGGAAAGACCGCATTGACCGTCGCTTCATGGAGCGTTTGGGGTCGGCCAAACCAATGCAGTCTGAGCGCCCGAAGGCTGACATGGCTCGGGAAAGCAGGCGTCTTTTGGCGGATGCGCCGCCCTTGTGTGGCGGGTGTGCGGCCAAGCTTGCACCGGATTATCTGACGCCGGGGTTGTCGCCTGTTGGCGGATACCGCCGTGCGGATGTTTTGACGGGTCCCGGCGATGACGCTGCGATCCTCAGCCATGGCGACGGGTTTCAGATTTTCACAACAGATCATTTGCGGGCTTTCACGCATGATCCTTATCTGTTGTCCCGAATTGCTGCCCATCACAGTCTGAACGATGTCTTTGCCATGGGCGGCGATCCACAAGCCGTGCTTGCTTCCGTCATATTGCCGGAAATGTCCGGTCGTCTACAGGCCGATATGCTGCGCGAGATTATGGCAGGCGCTGTTGAGGTGATTGCTCAGGCAGGTGCCGACCTGGTTGGTGGCCAAACCAGCATCGGGGCTGAGCTGTCGGTGGGGTTTTCAGTGACGGGTCTGCGCAAAGAGCGACCCATCGAAATCAACGGTGCCCGTACCGGCGATCGCCTGATCCTGACCAAAGCTCTTGGCTCCGGCACGATCTTAGCTGCTGAAATGGGCGCGCGCGCAAAGGGCGTGGACGTAAGAGCGACGTTTGCGGCGATGGATCAGAGCCAGAAGGATGCGTCGCGATGCTTTTCGCAGGCAAACGCGATGACGGATGTGACCGGCTTTGGGTTGCTCGGGCATTTGCGGGCCATCTGCATCGCGTCAGATTGCAGCGCTGTTCTGGATCTTGATCAGCTTCGCTTTCTGCCGGGCGCGCTAACGCTTGCACAATCCGGCGTCCGGTCTTCCTTGTTTGAGGGCAATTTGAGGTCGGTCAGCGATCTGGTTCACCCGGACCTAAACGACCCGCGACAGGTTCTGTTGCTTGATCCGCAAACCAGTGGCGGCCTGCTGGCGTCCGTCCCGCTCAAGGATGCTGCGCGATGTCTGCTCAATCTGCGGGTGGCAGGGTATGATGCTTGTGACATCGGAGAAATCTTGGACGGTGGCCCAGCGATTAAGCTGAAGACTTGAGTGCAGGCTGTGGCGACAGGGCGATGACTTTTGCGGCGGTTGATTTCAGGTCGGCGGGGTTCAAACCGGGAACCGTCACGGTTGCAATGCGATTGTCATCTGTGCGCGAGCGGCTTTTGCCATAGCGTGGATCATAATGGTGTTCCATCAACGAGCGCGCCAAGGCGACAAGATCGCCCTCGTCAAGAAGGGCCAGCCAGTCAGAGATCCGGTCATGACCCTGAAGTGGGACAAGGCTTCGCAGAATGCGGGCCGTGTCGGCAGTGTTGGCCGAAATGTCCCTATAGCGCTGGCTGAGGTAAGTGGCCCGGATCTCAAGCGAGACATCCAGTGTGATCCTGGGTGCGGCCACCAGCGCTTCCCAGATTGCCGGAGGCAATGACAAATCGCCGATGCGGCTGGATTCGGCTTCCATGTAGACCACGCGGTCAGGCCGGAAGGCGACACTTTCCATGGCCAGCCGACTTTCGAACATCTTCTGCGAGGGCTGGCCACCGGGCATGGCCCCAAAGACCGAACCGCGATGATTTGCGAGGCCTTCAAGGTCCAGCACCTGCTCTCCCTGATTGGCCAATGTCTTCAGAAGGTCTGTCTTGCCGCTGCCTGTGTTGCCATCGATGACAACCGCCGGACTGGCAAATGGTTGATGATAAAGCGCATCCACCACCAACCGCCGGTATTGCTTGTAGCCACCTTCAAGCGTTTCCGCCCGCCAGCCAATCTGAGACAGGATGGTCGCGAAAGACCCGGAGCGCTGGCCACCCCGCCAGCAATAGACCAGAGGATGATATTTTGCCGGCGCATCTGAAAGATGACCTTCCAGATGAGCGGCCGCATTTCGGGCTACCAGTGCGGCCCCCATGCGGCGTGCACGGAACCGGCTGTCCTGCACATAGGTTGTTCCGACCCGCGCCCGTTCGTCATCATTCAGAACCGGCAGGTTGATCGCTCCGGGCAGGTGATCTTCTGCGAATTCCGATGGTGACCGCACGTCGATCACCTCATCAAATGGGTGCGACAGCAAAGCATTCAGAGAGTTCAAGGCGTGGATCATCCCCTGCTCCTACCGTGATGTCGGGTCAAGGGGAAGGGGATGTCGTTTCCTGCATGCATAGATGGCAATCCGGATCTGGACTTGGTGAATTCCTGATCAATTCCACTTAAATGCCTTTAATTCGCACGCTGCATGGACAATCGCAGAACATTCTCCATAGTAGAAGCATTGGGCATGCTGATGCCAAAACTGGAGGGGTTTATGATCTTTGATGAGATGTTCGGAACAGAGCAGTCGCCGAGAGGCCCTTATCAGGATTACGCCAGTTGGATAGATCAGGAAGAAGCGAAACGCTTGGCCCAGAAGTCTCTGGATGCGGAATCGCTTTTCCGGCGCACCGGGATCACCTTCAACGTCTATGGTCAGCAGGAAGCGCAGGAGCGCCTGATCCCGTTTGACATTGTCCCGCGGATTTTGTCGTCGCGGGAATGGACCCGATTGAGCAAGGGCATCGAGCAGCGGGTGCGTGCGATAAATGCTTTTCTCTATGACATCTATCACCGGCAGGAAATCCTGCGGGCAGGGCGTGTTCCGCGTGAGTTGATCTCGGAGAATGAGGCCTTTCTGCCTGAGATGATCGGGGTGGAGCCGCCGGGTGGCGTTTATACTCATATCGTGGGCATCGATATCGTGCGCACGGGCGAGAATGAGTTTTTTGTGCTCGAAGACAATGCACGAACCCCTTCCGGCGTGTCCTATATGCTGGAAAACCGCGAAACGATGTTGCAGATGTTTCCCGAGTTGTTCTCGCAAGTCCGGGTGCAGCCCGTCAGCGATTATCCTCGCAACCTGCATCGTTCTCTGTCGGAAACCGCGCCATCTGCGACAAGCGGCAAGCCTGTAGTTGCTGTTTTGACGCCGGGCATCCACAACTCGGCGTATTACGAGCATTCCTTTCTGGCCGATCAGATGGGCGCAGAGCTTGTTGAGGGCCATGATCTGCGGCTCGAGGATGGCCGGATCGCAATGCGCACAACACGTGGCTACCAGGCAATTGATGTGCTGTATCGCCGGGTTGATGATGATTTTCTGGATCCCTTGACCTTCAATCCAACCAGCATGCTGGGCGTGCCCGGTATCATGGATATCTACCGCGCTGGCGGGATCACCATAGCAAATGCACCCGGAACCGGGATTGCCGATGATAAGGCAATCTATTCCTATATGCCTGATATCGTTGAGTTCTACACAGGCGAGAAAGCAATCCTGAAGAATGTGCCGACTTATCGGTGTTCGGAGCCTGACGCGCTGGCCTATGTGCTCGACAACATCAATGATCTGGTCATCAAGGAGGTTCACGGCTCGGGCGGCTACGGCATGCTCGTCGGTCCTGCCGCCAGCAAACGGGAAACCGCTGCCTTTGCCAAGAAACTGAAGGCCCGGCCCAAGAATTACATCGCGCAGCCGACCTTGTCACTGTCGACCGTGCCGATCCTGACGAAGGCGGGACTTGCACCCCGGCACGTGGATCTGCGCCCCTTTGTTCTGGTGTCTCCGGGTGCCATTCGGATCACACCGGGAGGATTGACGCGGGTGGCCTTGAAAAAGGGATCGCTGGTGGTCAATTCCTCGCAGGGAGGCGGCACCAAGGACACTTGGGTGCTGGAGGAATAAGCGATGCTTGGGAAAACAGCAGGCGGCCTTTTCTGGATGTTCCGTTATCTTGAACGGTCCGAAAACACGGCGAGATTGGTTGAGGCAGGCGCGCGCATGTCGCTGACGCGGTCTGTGTCGGGCGCGGATGAATGGTCGTCGATCCTGACGACAGCTGGGGCCAGCCTTTCCTATGCCGAACGGCACGACTCGGTGGAACCGCAAAAGGTCATCGACTTTCTTTTGCGTGACAAAGACAATCCATCCAGTGTCCGCTCCATCGTTGAAAGTGCGCGCAACAACGCACGTCTGGTGCGCACGGCTTTGACGCGGGAGGTCTGGGAGGCAACCAACGATTGCTACCTGTCGTTGAGGGAAGAGCTGTCCAAGCCGATCCGCGACAGGGATCTGCCCCATGTTCTGGGCCTGATCCGCCAGCAAAGCGCCTATGTGCGCGGTGCGTTACACGGCACGATGATGCGCAACGACATCTTTGACTTCTCTCGTCTTGGAACTTTTCTTGAGCGCGCCGATAACACGGCGCGTATTCTGGACGTGAAATACTACGTTTTGCTGCCGTCGAACTTTAACGTCGGCTCTTCACTGGACAATGTTCAGTGGGAAACAATTTTGCGGTCGGTTTCAGCCGAACGGGCCTATCAATGGCTGCATTCAGGCGATGCAACCCCGGTTGGGATCGCGGATTTCCTGATCCTTGACCGTCGCATGCCCCGCTCGCTGGCATTTTGCTACGCGAAGATTTGCGACAATCTGGGCTATCTGGAAGCTGATTATGGCGTGCGCCACACCAGTCATGATCTGGCAGATGCGGTGCGCAGCCAGATGAAGGACCGGTCGATCGATTCCATTTTCGATATCGGATTGCATGAGTTCCTGATCGGCCTGATCCGGGACACCAACGCGCTTGGCCAGCAGATCGAGCGAGATTACAGGTTCAATGGATAGATCATGCAGATAGAGATCAGCCACACCACCACTTACAAATACGACCAGCCGGTCAATTACGGGCTGCAACGCATCCGTCTTGATCCGCAATCAAACTCCGGACAAAGCGTGAAAGACTGGAGTGTGCAGGTCGAAGGTGGCACCGAGCAGGTTCGCTACCGCGATCACCACGACAATGACACGCGGCTGATCCTGCTGGATCCCGATTGTACGAATTTGACCATCACCAGCAAGGGTGTGGTTGATGTGACCAGCACGGACGGTGTCTTGGGCACGCACGTCGGCTGCGCGCCCTTGTGGCTTTACCTCGCGCAGACCGACCTCACCAAACCGGGGCCAGCCATTCGAAAGCTGGCAAAATCGGTGGAAGATCAGGGCGACCTGCTGTCATGGCTTCATGCGCTATCCGCGGCAGTGGCCAAGGCGGTGGTCTATCAGACCGGAACCACCGAAGTGACGACACTTGGGGAGGAGGCTCTGATTGCCGGAAAGGGCGTCTGTCAGGATCATGCGCATATTCTGATTTCCATTGCCCGCCTGAATGATCTGCCTGCGCGCTATGTCAGCGGCTATCTGTTGATGGATGGCATTATAGAGCAGGAGGCTGGCCATGGTTGGGCCGAGGTCTATGTCGACAATCTTGGATGGGTCGGTTTTGACGTAAGCAACGGTGTCGCACCTGATGGCCGCTACGTTCGTCTTGCAACTGGTCTGGATTACGCAGATGCTGCGCCCATCCACGGACTTCGCATGGGGCACGGCAAGGAAGACTTGACCGTGGCGCTGCAGGTTCAACAGTAAAGAGATAGATCCATGACCTATTGCGTCGGTCTGAAGCTAGAAAGCGGACTGGTGTTCATGTCCGATACCCGAACGAACGCGGGTGTCGACAACATATCCACATTCAAGAAATCCTTCTCGTGGGAAGTTCCGGGCGAGCGGGTCATTACGTTGATGACCGCCGGGAACCTTGCGACGACACAGGCTGTTGTCAGCATGCTTGAAGAGCGAGCGAAAGCGCCCGAAGACCGTGAGCCGTCGCTCATGCTGGTGCCATCCATGTTTCAGGCGGCCCGGGCCGTGGGGGAGACCTTGCGTGAAGTGATCGCCCTGAATGAGTTTTCGGGTCAGAAGGCCGATGCGTCTTTCAATGCAACCATCATTCTGGGAGGCCAGATTGCAGGAAGTCCACCACGACTGTTTTTGATCTATCCCGAAGGCAACTTCATCGAGGCAGGCACCGACACGCCATTTTTCCAGATTGGCGAGACCAAGTACGGCAAACCCATTCTGGTCAGAGTCTTCGATCCCAAGATGAGTTTTGAAGACGCGGTTAAACTGCTGCTCGTGTCCTTCGACAGCACCATCAAGGCGAATTTGTCAGTGGACTTGCCACTTGACTTGCAGATTGTCGAAACAGACGCATGTAATCTGGGAGAGGCCCGGCGCATCGAGGCGAGCGATCCGGTGTATCAGGCGATCTCAGGCGGCTGGGGCGTTGCGCTCAAAACCGCCTTTGATCACCTGCCAGACTATCGGTTCTAGAGACCGGGGCTCAAACGATACGGCATTCTGTTTATGACCGCGCACCCCAATGTCGGGTTGCGCGGTCAAATCGATCAGGCTTTGCCTTTGTAGATGTCGATCAACTTGCCCAGCATCTCAAGCGCGTCACCCCGTTCCCGCTGGAACGTGTTGCGTCCGATGATCGAGCCATTGCCGCCACCGTCGCGGATGGCACGGGCATCATCATAGACGCTGTCGGCGCCTTTCTTCGCACCGCCAGAGAAGATTACGATCCGGCGGCCACCAAGGGCTGAATTCATGACGTCCTTGACCCGTGCAGCCTGGGTTGAGATGTCGATCTTTTCATCCTCATAGACTTTCTTGGCCTCGGGCAGGGACAGGTGGTCGGAACTGAGCTTGACCTTGATGATATGCGCACCCAGAAGGGCTGCGATCTGGGCTGCATATGCGCCGATATCTGCTGCCGTCTCGCCGGCCTTGTCCAGCGCCTCGCCACGCGGATAGGACCACACTACGCTTGCAAGACCCTTGGCAGCAGCCTCTTCGCGCATGGCCGAGATTTCCTCGAACATATCAAGCGCCGCGACCGAGCCGGGATAGATCGTGAATCCGATGGCTGAGCAGCCGAGGCGCAGTGCATCATCGACGCTCGCGGTGATGGCCTGATCTTTCAGTGCTTCATTCGGGATCAGGGAGTTCGCAGAATTCACTTTCAAAATCGTCGGGATCTGACCGGCAAAAGTGTCTGCTCCGGCTTCAATCATGCCCAGCGGAGCCGCATAGGCGTTCAGTCCGGCGTCGATGGCAAGCTGATAGTGGTAATGCGGATCATAGGCTGCCGGGTTTGGTGCGAAAGACCGGGCCGGACCATGCTCGAATCCCTGATCGACGGGAAGGATAATCATCTTGCCGGATCCACCAAGGCGTCCGGTCATCAGCATACGATTGAGGTTTCCCTTAACACCGGGATTGTCGGTCTCATAGTGAGACAGGATTTTCTGAACAATGCGGGTCGATTTCATGAACGCTCTCCAATTGGTTTGGCGGCAGTTGCCATGGCGATACTGGCAAGACTGTGGCGGGTCAACGAATAGACAAGAGCGTTAGCGCTATCAAAAGGGCCCTGCGTCAAAAAACACGTATCTGAAGGATGGCAATGGGCTTGAGATGACGGAAATAGAATTTGCGGCGCCAGTCCGTTTCCAAATCAGGTTTGATGAGTGACGGTCTGACGCAGAAAAAAGGGGGGAGCTGCGGTTGGCAGCTCTACCCCCTGGTACTGGTCACTGATCGAACGCGGAATACTGTGCTACGCAAACGGGACACTGCCCGTAATCGTGACTTCCGTGTCCGTTCGCACATGTTCTTGTCGCACATTGGAGCAAAGCAAAATGAAGCTCCGAAAAACAAATCATTCCATCTCTATCGGCGAGCGTCCTGCCAAATACATGACAGGGCAAGGGACAAAGAAGCGAGATCCCCCGACTGGCAAACCAAGCGGTCCTCCAGCCGGGGGGCGAGCAGGTCTTTCAACACCGCTCGCTGGTCTTGTGCCCCCACAAGACGCCGTGTTTCGGCAAACAGGATGGATTCGTCTGATTCCGCTCCCGCTTCGTCGCCGAAGAAACTCAACAATGAAACGCTGTACAATTTGGAGAGGCGCTCCATCACAATCGCTGGTGGCACTGATTTTCCGACCTCGAAGCTCCGAATTCTATCGGCCGAGCAATCAAGGCGCTTAGCAACATCATCCAGTCCCAGCCCTGCAGCTTTGCGACTGCGCTCCATGCGTCGACCAAGATCCGTTGTTTGAAAAACCATTCTCACCAACTGTTCAACTTGAAGACAGTTTTACAGGATCAGTGGTGAGCGCACCAGAATGTGCAATTTTGCAGCGGTCAAAGGGTAAGTAATAATGAAGTGAAAATTTAAAAAAGCAATTATTACTCGTTATTGGACAAATCGTATCTGCTATCTTTTTTCATTTTCTCAATAATTTTTTGTATAGTTTCAGCTTCGTCCAGAAGTCCCTCACGCAACAACTCATAGTGGATGTACGTAAGCATCCTGAAAATCGCGTTATAGTTTAATGCGCTCTCATTTTTCATTTTAGATTACTCAACAAGATGTACATTATTCTGGAATACTCTAGGCGCGGACTGGGACGCCTGGAGTTGAGCAGCAGGTTTAAAGCTAAACTCTGAAGACCACCCATGGGCGCTGCATTTTTGCATCAACAATCGTGGGGAGAGTGCATCACAGTTCAAATCTTGGGTCTGTAAATGCCTGATGGTTGTGCGGTAGATCGAATCACTCGCGTCTCCGCATAGGATGACGCCACGCTTTAGATACTCCTCCAAAGCGGCCACAAAGGCGGGATTGTCAAATGCATTGAGTGTGTCGAGATCAAAGATGCGGTCCCGAATGCTGGGCCGCAAGATAGATTGGCACATCTCTTCGTCCCGGCTGCGCCCGGGCATGCGCGCTCTGCAGAATGCCACAGGCACACGGAATTTGCGCGCGTCCGCAACCACATCGGCCAAAGCCTGCGTTGTCTGCTGCCCACCGTAGTGACAGTCTTCAACCTTTAGGAATGCACCAAAAACAACGAGCAGCTTTTGTTCCCCGGCAAAGACTGCCGGGGACGGTCTGATTACAAGTGTCATCCACTTCCTTTGTTACTCTGCCGCGATTGCGAAGCCTTCAGGGTAGTCTGAAAGATCTCGAACAGCGGACTCCTCTAAGATACCGGGGCGATCCCAATCACCTTCAGGTCGAATGACCTGATAGGGATCGGACGTCAGTGTTATGGCATTTTGGGGGAGATCTTTTTCCCACACCATTTCGGTGTAGGAATAGTCAGAAAAGACAAGCGTGCGCCCGTTCTCGGGAATTTTAAACCCGAACATGCGCCACAGGGGGATTAACTCGTCACGCGCGTGTCCCATAATCTTCGTGAAGCCTTTGCGAAGACAATGTTCACGCGCATACTTGATCAAGGCGAAAGCGATTTTGGTCTTCCGGTAATCGGATCTTACCGCAACACGCTCAAGTTTGGCAAAGCCGCCGAAATAACGGACCCTTGCACAGGCGACGGGCTCGCGTCCGACATATCCGATCAGATGTGTCGCACAGAAATCGTTACCGTCGAATTCTTCGTCATAGGGACAATGTTGGTCACTCATGTAGACGGCGGCGCGGATCGCGGTCACCTTCATCATGTCTTCCATTGTCCTGGCCGGCTCGACACGGAGTTCAGCGGTTTTCTTCTTCTGGTTCGCTGAAGCGTCGAAGGGCAATTGTCCGTCAGGCACGGGTCATCTCCTTCTTGTGTACTAAAGGGGGGATTACACAACGGCGGTTTTCGAGCCGCTCGTATTTATACAGCAACTTCAATGAAGGATTTCTGTCGGGCAGAAAGCCCACAGTTTCCATCATGCGTCTGCCTTCCGGGGTTGCCGCCCGGCCGTAGAGGTCAAGCTTGCGAAACTCCGGGCTGCGCAACTCGGCAGCGACCAGAGGGATCGCACCCACGGCAAAGCCGCGGGCAAACACGCCCCACTTGTATATTGCAGACAGATTTCCGGAGACGCCGCCAAGATGGCTTTGGTCCGGTTCGACGGGATTGAAGCTCCCGTTCAAGACGGCTTCGTGGCCGTTTTCATTGAGCATGATCATCAGGTACAAACCGGTAACCGCAGGAATGCCGCGCGATCTGATGCTCCATGCGTTATAGGGATGCGCCGCCTGGACCCGAAGGATGGTCTCAAGGCTTGCGTGCTGGCCTCCGATCGTTTCAGCGAAAGGAGGGTAAATTTCGGAGATTTCTACCGGGGTCGAGGGGCTGACAATAAGGCGCGAGGCGGCTCTGCCTATGGGCAGGCTGTCGAATTCTTTTACGATTTCCATCATGGTCTGACCCAATTCGTAAGAGATTTGCCATCTTTGCGCCTAAAAAAGGTCGTGTTTAACCTTTTAGGTAGAAAAGTAAACGACTTGGATGCATCTTTACAGGGCGTAGATTCGGCATCAGGCCGATGCAGTATTGCAGCAGGGGTTACCGTTTCATGAAATGCGATCCGTCCTGGGACGATTTGAAGGTCTTTCTGGCGTGCGCCAGATCCCTCAGCTTCCGCAGTGCCGCTAAGACACTTGGCCTGACGTCTTCAACCGTCGTACGCCGAATTGGGGCGCTTGAGGAAGAGCTTGGTTTCACGCTTTTCGACCGGTTGCCAAATGGGGTGCAGCTAACCCGCGAGGGTGCACGTCTTGTTTCAAGCGCCAACCAGATCGAACAGGGTGCTTTTGATTTCCAGCGCCGGGTCGAGACTTTCGACCCCCAGAAGCGCGGGATCGTCAAGATCGCTGCCACCGAAGGCATTGGTTCCTATTGGCTGATGCCCCGCCTGATCGAGTTTCAGCGCGGCAATCCGATGATGGTGATTGACCTCAGGGCTTCCGAGAAAACCGCTGATGTGGCGCGGATGGAGGCCGACGTCGCCATCCAGTTTGAGGAGCCGACCAACCCGTCGGTGATGCGCAGACGGCTCGGGTCGCTGCATGTTTATCCATACGCCTCGCGCCGTTATGTCGACCTTTATGGTGCGCCCGAGAAGATCGGCGAAATGACAGATCATCGTCTGGTTGATCAGGTCGGACCTCAGTTGGATGAAGGGGCATGGCCCCGTTATCTGGGCCTGAGCGACATTGAAGGCGTCATCGGTATCCGTACCAATTCCTCGGCTGCGCATTTTTATGCGATCGAGCGTGGTGCAGGCATTGGCGGCCTGCCGACTTTTGCTTCAGCCGTGGGTGCAAATTTGATCCCGATCGACATTGGCATTCACCACAGGGTGGACATCTGGATGACCTATCATCCTGATGCGCGCAGAACACCGCGCGTGGCAACCATGATCGATTGGTTGATATCGTCTTTCGATCCGTCTAAATTTCCCTGGTTCCGGGACGAATTCATTCATCCGAGTGCATTCGCCGATTTCGACAGCCGGAATTGGGAAGTTAACGACGTTGCGGGATTTGCAGCCGCAGGTTTTACGAAAGACCTTTTTTGAGTGACCAATACTAAGACGTTGACCTTAAGCCCGCTGGTACCATTGATACTGGCGCTCTGCACTGCGGTAAGCGTGCTGTCGACGGATCTGTTTACACCTTCCATACCCGATCTTCCCGGCGTGTTCGGCACCGATATGGTGACCGCACAGCTGACCGTGGGCGTCAACCTGGCAGCCTATTCTCTGGCGCAGCTGTTTCACGGGCCCATCGCGGATGCTTATGGGCGAAAACGGCTTCTGACGGTTGCATTCTTCCTTTTTGTGGCCGCGTCCATATTCTGCGCCTTGTCCGTGACCATCGAAATGCTGCTGACCGGTCGGTTCCTGCAAGGCATCTTCAGTTCGGTTCCTTCGGTTGTGATCGTGCTGATCATTCGGGAGCTGTATTCCCCTGAGAAGGCCGTGCGTGTCATGGCGCTTTATGGGGCATCGCTCGGCATAGCGCCTGCCATCGGGCCGTTGATAGGCGGCTATCTTCATGTGTGGTTTGGTTGGACAGCATCCTTCTGGGCCATCGCCATTCTAGCGTTGATTGTCCTCGTCCTGTTTTTCCGGGAGGTGCCTGAGACACTGGTGAAACCACAGAAACTGAATTTGCGAGAGGCGCTCGATGCCTATTGGGCATTGCTCAAACGCCCGGGCTATCTGCTGTTCATGATCCCGCTGTCGCTGACTTTCGGGGCGCTTTATGCCTATGTCACCACAGCGCCGGTCGTGTTCATCGATCTGCTGGGCCTGCCAACGGAACGCTATGGTTTGACCTACCTCTTCATTGTGGGCGCATTCATCATCGGGAATATTCTGGCCAGCCGGATGAGCCACAGGTTCTCGTCGCGCAGTATCATGACATACGCCGTGGTGGTGCAGTGCATCGGTGCTTTGGCGTTGGTTGCACCCACTTTGGCCGGCTACACGGCAATCATCCACATCGTTGCCGCCATGAGCTTCTATGCGCTGGGTCTGGGCATCATCATGGCCGCCGGGCCGATTGTGGTGCTGGATGCGGTGGCCGACATGCCGCAGGGACCGGCATCAGCCCTGCTTGGCACGTTCCAGTTGGGCGCAGCAGCGCTGGCCGGGTTCCTGTCGGGCAGCTTCTACGATGGCTCTGCCACGTCGCTGACCGTCACGGTTGCTGTCTTCGTCTTCGTTGGTGCGGCACCCCTGTTGCTGGTGCGTGCACCCAAGGTGTCATCCTGATCTTCCACTGACCTCGGGGATCAGACCTTTTGGTGCAAAGCGCAGAACCAGAAGCAGGATCAGCCCCATCAGGAACAGTCGCAGATGAGGCGCTGCATCCAGCAGATGAGCCTTCAGGCCACTGTCATCGGCAAGACCTGCAGTCAGCACTGTCATCAGCAGACGACCGGCAGGCTCTGCCTCGATCCACAAAAACCAGATCAGAAAGCCACCAAGCACGGCACCCGCGTTGTTGCCCGATCCGCCTACGATCACCATCACCCAAATCAGGAAGGTGAAGCGCAGCGGGTTGTAGCTGCCCGGCGTGAACTGCCCGTCATAAGTGACCAGCATCGCACCGGCGATCCCCACGACGGCCGATCCCAGCACAAAGACCTGCAAGTGCCTGCGCGTCACGTCCTTGCCCATAGCCTCGGCTGCATCCCGGTTGTCTCGGATCGCGCGCATCATGCGCCCCCAGGGCGAATTCAGTGCCCGGTTTGACAGCCAGAAGACAATCGCGAGCACGATGGCAAACAGGATTGTATAGGCCAGCCGCACGAACTGGCTTGAGAATGTCACCGGATCAAGACCTAGGCGCGCGGCCAGATCCAGAAACCACGTGGCCTCCTGCAACACGATCTCCTGCGGGACGGGACGTGGCAGGCCCGAGACGTTTTTCACGCCACGCGCCAACCAATCCTCGTTCTTCAGAACTGCCAGCACGATCTCGGAGATGCCAAGCGTTGCAATCGCCAGATAGTCCGACCGAAGGCCAAGCGCGATCTTCCCGATGACCCAAGCAGCACCGGCGGCAACAACACCGCCCACCAGCCATGAGAAGATGATCGGCAGACCCAAGCCACCAAGAAAGCCGGATTTTGCCGGGTCTACCGCTTCGATGGCATCAACCGCCGGGTCATAGAAGCTGCGCACCAGAAAATAGCCAAGCACCACGGCCAGAAGTGTCGCGAAGCTGCGCACCCGTCCGGTCAGCATCCGACGCAGGCCGATCACGGCGCCAATGGTCACCACCAGCACAAGGGCCGCCAAAGCCATTTTGCTGCCGCCAGCAGCCCAAGCCTCCGGCACCGGTGCGACCGAGACCAGCACGGCAGAGACCCCTCCAAGAGCCGCAAAACCCATGATGCCCACGTTGAAAATGCCCGCATAGCCCCATTGGATGTTTACCCCCAGCGCCATCACAGCCGAGATCAGTCCAAGGTTCAGAATGGCGAGCGCCACCGTGACACTCTGGAACATCGCCACAAGGATCAACGCCAGACCCATGGCGGCAAACAGAAGGATGTTGCGGATCATATCACTTTCCCCCTGAACAGCCCGGTCGGTCGGATCAGCAGCACGAGCACAAGGATCACGAAGGAGACCGCGAATTTGTAGTCGGTCGACAGAAGCTGCACCAGCCCGTCAGGGGCCATGCCCCCGGGGGCGAGATAGCCTAGGAATTTCTTGTAGGCATAGGTCACTGTCACTTCGGAGAAGGCGATTACGAACCCGCCCGCAATGGCCCCAACCGGATTGCCGATACCGCCCACGATGGCACTGGCAAAAATCGGCAGCAGAAGCTGGAAATAGGTGAAAGGCTTGAAAGATTTGTCGAGGCCGTAAAGTGTGCCGGCAATGGTCGCGAGGGCCGCTGCAATCACCCAGGTGTAGAACACCACCTTGTCGGGATTGATGCCCGACAGAAGCGCCAGATCCTCATTGTCCGAATAGGCCCGCATCGCCTTGCCCATGCGCGAATGGTTGAGGAACCGAAAAAGCGCGATCACAACGACAATGGCCACGATGACGGTGATGGCCTGTGTGGTGCGAATGGTCAGCCCCTCGGACAGTTCAGCCCATTCCTTGAAATCGCGTGCGCGCACGACAAACCGCTCACCATCGGCAAAACGCTGGTCACCGGGGCCGATGATGACGCGCACGATCCCGTTGATCATGAACATCACCCCGACGGAGGCGATCACGAAAACCACAGGTGGCGCGCGTCTGGCGCGATAGAAGCGATAGACCGTACGGTCAAAGACCAACGACAGGGCAATTGCCCCCATGATGCCGAAAGGCAGCGCCAGAAGGGCAGTGGGCAAAGGGCCTGCCGTGATCCCGATGGCCTGAAATCCCCAGGTTACAAGGATCGTGCACATTGCCCCGAATGCCATCAGATCCCCATGGGCAAAGTTGGAGAACCGCAACACGGCGTAGATCAGCGTGACGCCAAGGGCTCCAAGAGCAAGCTGCGAGCCGTAGGCCAGCCCGGGAATGAGCACGAAATTGGACAGGAGCACGAATGCATTGAGAATATCGGTCATTCGGGCACCTCGCATCGTCCGTAAGACTGGACCACCTGCAACTTGTTGGTGTGGACGGTTTGCACGATGAACAACTCGTCAGAAACAGAAACCGTCGCGGCACTGCCTGCATCCGTCACATAGGCATAGGCGGAATGCTTGCCGTCCTGACCGCGTTGCAGGACGAGCGTGTTTACGGCTGCAGGGTCGGTTTCAATTGCGGGGGCTTCCCCGGTCCAATCCCGAATTGTCAGGGCAACGTCGGAATTCTCAAAACACTGAAACTCCGCACCGACCAGACACACAGTGCTGAACCGGCATTCCAGATTTTCTGCAAAGCCCGGCAAGGCCGGAAAGACAAGGCTCAGACTGATCAAGAGGCGATGCATCTTCATCCCCCCAGAAAGCTCTTGCGCACGTCCGGGTCGGCCAGCAGTGCCTGTCCTGTGTCGGTGAACCGGTTGCGACCCTGCACAAGAACATAACCCTTATCGGCAATGTTGAGCGCTTGTTTGGCGTTCTGTTCGACCATCAGGATTGCGATGCCCGTGGCTGCGACCTCCAAGATCTTGTCGAACAACTCATCCATCACGATGGGCGAAACGCCCGCTGTGGGCTCATCCAGCATCAAAACGCTTGGCTTGGTCATCAGAGCGCGGCCAACGGCCACCTGTTGGCGCTGGCCACCTGAGAGTTCTCCGGCGGGTTGGGCTGCCTTTTCGGCAAGGATCGGAAACAGGCCAAGCACTGTTTCTATCGTATCCGAGAAGTCATCGGTTCGCAGATAAGCGCCCATCTCAAGGTTTTCGCGCACCGTCATGGACGTGAATACATTGGCGGTCTGGGGCACAAACCCCATGCCAGCAGCAACCCGGTCCTGAGGGCTGAGAGACGTGATGTCCTGCCCGTCCAGCCGCACCATACCTTGGCGCAGGTTCAGCATCCCGAAGACGGCTTTCATGGCTGTCGATTTGCCCGCGCCATTGGGGCCGACGATCACAGCAATCTCACCCTTCTCAACGGCGATGGTACAATCATGCAGAATGTCCGCAGCCCCATAACCGCCCGTCATGTTCTCACCGATCAGAAAGCTCATACCGGGGCCTTTGGTTTGTTCTTGAGACCGGTGCCGAGATAGGCCTCGATCACACGCTCGTCGGACTTGACGGCTTCAGCGGTGCCTTGGGTCAGCACTGTGCCCTCTGCCATCACGATCACCGGGTCGCAGAGGCGTGTGATGAACTCCATGTCGTGTTCGATCATGCAAAACGTGTAGCCGCGTTCCTTGTTCAAACGTTCGATTGCGTCGCCAATGGTGCCCAGAAGCGTGCGGTTTACACCGGCACCCACCTCATCCAGAAACACGATCTTTGCGTCCACCATCATGGTGCGGCCCAGTTCCAGCAGCTTTTTCTGACCACCGGACAGGTTGCCTGCCAGTTCGTCAGCGACGTGCGAGATTTCAAGAAACTCGATCACCTCATCGGCTTTGCGGCGTACTGCTGCTTCTTCCTTTCGGACGCGGGCGCGGTGAAACCAGGCGTCCCACAGCGTTTCACCTGACTGGCTGTCCGGGACCATCATCAGATTTTCGCGCACACTGAGGGATGAAAATTCATGGGCGATCTGGAAGGTGCGCAATAGGCCCTTGCCGAACAAATCATGAGGCGGCAGGCCGGTGATGTCTTCACCGTCCAGATAAACGCGACCTGACGTCGGTTGGTAATGGCCTGCAATCACATTGAACAGGGTCGTCTTGCCCGCGCCATTGGGTCCGATCAGCCCGGTGATGGAGCCGGTCTCAATCTCAAGGCTGGCATGTTCCACCGCGTGGATGCCGCCAAAATACATACACAGGTCGTCAACTTTGATCATAAGGGGGCGCTTTAACGAAAAACGCCCGGGGCAGGCAAGTGCGCCCCGGGCAGATTTTTAAGGATGTTCACGAAGATCAGCGGAACTGGACGGTGGAATAGGCGCCGTCCTTGACCTCATACTCGCGGTAAGTGCCTGCGGCTTCACCCGGGCCGATCAGTTCCACATTGGTGGCGCCGACATAATCAACCTGTCCGCCGTTCTTGAGGATCTCAAGACCTTTGGCCAGCTCGCCCGGCAGGATCTTCTCGCCCGGAGCGTTGGCGACTGCCAGAAGGTTGGCAGCGACTGCCTCACGGGTGGCTTCGCCGCCTGCCTGCATGGCCAGCGCAATCAGGGCGGCTGCGTCATAGCTTTCACGGGTGAATGAGCTTTCGCCGTTCACACCAGCGGCCGCAGTGACCGCCGCGAATGCATCAGCGCCTTCACCTTGGGACCATGGCACCGTGCCGATGGTGCCGTCCAGATCCGTGCCCAGAGCAGCCGTCAGGCTGTCGGCATACATGCCGTCACCCAGGGCAAACGTGTCAAACGCGCCTGTGTCGATGGCGGACTGGATGATGCCCACACCGCCCTGATCGGCATATCCCAGCACGACCAGCAGATCGCCACCGGCTGCGGCAAGTGCGCCGACTTCAGCCGAATAGTCGCCTTTGCCGTCTTCATGGGCAGCATTGATGGTGATCTCTCCACCCATACCCTCAAAGTTCGAGATGAAGCTGTCGCTCAGACCCTTGCCGTAGTCGTTGTTGGTGTAGGTCACAGCAACCGACTTGATGTCCTTGTCCATCAGGATGGATGCCAGAACCTGACCCTGACGCGCGTCAGACGGTGCTGTGCGGAAGAACAGGTCCTTGTCGTCGATGGTCGACAGGGCCGGAGACGTGGCCGAAGGGGATACCATGACGACGCCGTTTGGTACTGCCACGTTGTTGGCAACAGCCGTGGTCACACCTGAGCAATCCGCGCCCATGATGGCAACCACACCGTCCGATGTGATCAGACGCTCGGCTGCTGCCGTGGCAGCGGCAGCGTCAACACACGTGCTGTCTGCACGCACGCTTTCGATCACCTTGCCATCCAGAAGCATGCCGCTGTCGGACACTTCCTTGAAGGCCAGTTCTGCGCTGTCGCCCATCATCGGGGTCAGGGATTCAATCGGGCCGGTGAAGCCCAGGATCACGCCCACCTTGACGGCATGACCATCAGCAAAGGCAGATCCGGCGATCAGCGCGCTCGCGGCGCTGGCAAGAAGCAGTTTTTTCATTTTTAGTCTCTCTCCCATGTGTCTCATGCGGCGGTGTGGCACCGGTCGCACAGATTCGAATGCTCAGACGATAGGCAGATCACAGGGCAGCGCAAGCCCACTGAGGCGCATTTGCCCGTTGAGGCCAAGTTCTGCCTTGGCTAGGGTGGCCCGAACCCGGTGCGGCGCGTGCGGAGGCGGCGAATGACAACGATGGAGGCGGTCTGGCATCTTCTGCTGAGCGGAGATGCCGAGCTTTGGGCCATCATTGCGCTGTCGCTCAAGGTATCGCTGACGGCGGTAGCGCTGGCCACTTTGATCGGTGCGCCCTTGGGGGCAGCGCTGGTTTTGTTCAGGTTCCCCGGGCGCGGGTTGCTGATCGTGATCTCATCCTCGCTTATGGCCCTGCCGCCCGTTGTTGTGGGCCTCTTTGTCTATCTGCTTTTGTCACGTGCAGGGCCGCTGGGATCTTTTGGATTGCTGTTCACACCACAAGCCATGGTGGTTGCCCAGACCATCCTGATCATTCCCATCATCATCGCACTGACCCGTGAGGCGGTGGAGCCGGTTTATCGCGACTATCGGGAGTTTCTATTGTCGGTTGAGGCCGGACCATGGATGTCACTGAAAACATTGCTCTGGGATGCCCGGTTTGGGGTGATCACGGCTGTGTTGGCTGGTTTCGGCCGTGCCATTGCCGAGGTGGGCGCTGTCATCATCGTGGGCGGCAATATCGCCGGACTGACACGGGTGATGACCACGACTATTGCGCTTGAAACTTCCAAGGGCAATCTGGAACTGGCACTTGCCTTGGGCATTATCCTCATTGCGCTTGCCTTTCTGGTGAATGCGGCCATGCAGGCTGTGGCCCAGATCGGCCGTCGCTATCAGGTTGCCAGATGAGCCATTTGTCGATTTCAAACGCGGCGGTCCGGCTGGATGGCCAGACGCTGCTGGGGCCGATTGATCTTGACCTGGCAACACCGGGCATCACGGTTGTCATGGGGCCGAACGGGGCCGGGAAAAGCCTGTTTCTGCGCCTGCTTCACGGGTTGTTGCCTGCCCATGGTGGCTCGGTTCTGTGGGACGGGGTCGAGGCTGCAGCGAGCCGTGCCACACGCGGGTTCGTGTTTCAGCGCCCACCGGTGTTGCGCCGCTCGGTTCTTGCCAATCTTGCCTATCCGCTGCAGGCCAAGGGGCTATCGCGAAAGGTCGCTCTGGCGCAGGCAAGCGATCATCTGCCGGTCGCTCGTTTGGCGGGCCGTGGGGAGGAACCTGCAGCCACACTGTCAGGGGGCGAGATGCAGCGCATGGCGCTGGCCCGGGCGCTGGTCACCGGTCCGAAAGTGGTTCTGCTTGATGAACCTTCTGCAAGCCTTGACCCGGCCTCTACCGCAGCGCTTGAGGCGATGATCAAGGAGGTGGCCAGCAAGGGCGTAAAGGTCATCCTGTCGACCCATGATGTGGCGCAGGCAAGGCGCTTGGCCAAAGACATTCTCTTCATCGCCGAAGGCAAGGTCACCCAGCAGTCGGACCGCGACGCCTTCTTCGACGGTGCCACCCACCCGGCAGTGCGTGCCTATCTTGAGGGGCGGCTGTGACGCGGTTACTGATGGTCCTTATGTTGCTGGCAGGTTCTGCATTTGCCGACCCGGGACGGCTGGTGCTGGCCTCAACGACATCGACCCAGAACTCAGGTCTGTATGGTCACATCCTGCCGATCTTCGAAGAGCAGTCCGGCGTTCAGGTCGATGTAGTGGCCGTGGGCACGGGGCAAGCCCTGCGGATTGCCCGCAATGGTGACGCCGATCTTGTGCTCGTGCACCACCGACCATCAGAAGATGCTTTTCTGGCCTCAGGCGACGGTTTTCAACGGTTTGACGTCATGGTCAATGATTTCGTTCTGGTCGGCCCGCACAATGACCCCGCAAGCGTGCGTCAGGCTTTGAGTGTCGAGGATGCGATGCGCCGAATTTCCCGGACAGCTTCCCCCTTTGTCTCCCGGGGTGATGACAGTGGCACCCATCTTCGGGAAACCGAGCTTTGGGCCAGTGCCGGATTGTCGCCGCAGGGGGAATGGTACTTAGATACAGGCTCGGGCATGGGGGCATCGCTGAATGTGGCCGCGTCGCTTGATGCCTATACTCTGTCAGACCGTGGCACATGGATCAGTTTCGGCAACAAGGGCGATCTTGAGGTTGTGTTCGAAGGGGGAGAAGCGCTTTTGAACCCTTATGGGCTTATCCTGCTTGATCCCCAGCGATTTCCGCATCTGAACCACAAAGGCGCTATTCGATTTGCCGAATGGATCACCTCGCGGGACGGTCAGGCGGCAATTGCGTCCTATCAGAAAGACGGCATTTTTCTGTTCTGCCCGGTTGCCACTCTGGACCTGCCAGAACGTGCCGCAGGGGAATGTCCGGCTCGTTTGTCGGAAAAGTAAAAGTTTCGTGATTACAGATGCTTGATGATTAACCATGCGGTTTTTGCATGGCGGATATTCCTGCTTTGCCACTTGTTCGCAGTTGCAGCAATTGTATATCAGTCGGGTAAGAAACGGGCCGCTTAGAACTGGCGACCAAAACCCAAAGGACCTTATGAAATGACTGCACAACTGCGCGCTGGGGCGCTGGTCCCCGGCTTTGGAGATATTGTTGACAACGCCCTGAAGGGCGCTCTGACAAGCGTGAAGAAATACTTCGCGTACCGCCAGACGTATACAGCCCTGAACCGGCTGTCGACAGACGCGCTTCTCGACCTCGATCTTTATCGCGGTGACCTCAAGGACGTTGCCCGCCGGGCCGTCTACGGTCGCTGACGACGCTCATACCTGAAAGGACAAACCCATGGCACAGGCCATTTCCACACATTCGATCACGTCCGAGCTGACAGCCCGGATAAATTCTTTCGTCTCGGATCTCTACACCCGCTGGCATCAGCATGCGCAGTACCGGCGCACACTGGATGAGCTGCAATCGCTCAGCGCCCGTGAACTGGACGATCTGGGAATTGGCCGCAGCGAGTTGATGGCCATCGCTCACGAAAGCGCCTACGGCAAATAAGCCCTGCTGATCAATGATCGGCAAAAGCCCTTCGGGCAGTGTTCGGAGGGCTTTTTCTTGCCTGCTCAGAACGGCACGGCATTAGCAGGCGTGACGAAGCTGGCCACGACCTTTTTCTCGCCTGCCTTCTCGAAGGCAATGGACAGCTTGTCCCCTTCGATTTCCACCACCGCACCATAGCCAAATTTCTGGTGGAACACCCGGTCGCCAAGCCCGAAAGCTGACGTGGCTTGGGCATCGATCACCATGTTGCGCGCCTCGGACGGTTGGCTGAGACCGCGACTTGAGGATCGTGCCTGCATCCGCCGCCACCCCGGAGAGTTGTAGACATCGGCCTTGGCGGCCTTTTCCTGCAAATCGGATCCGCGCATCACGCCGGGCATCTCGGCCGAGGCCGCAGCACCGAAGCCGCCACCATAAAGCCCCGGCGGGGTTAGCACTTCCACGTGATCAGCAGGCAGTTCATCGATGAACCGTGACGGCATGGCAGATTGCCACTGACCATACACGCGCCGGTTGGCTGCAAAGGAAATCGTCAGATGCTGACGTGCACGGGTCAGGCCGACATAGGCAAGCCGCCGCTCTTCTTCCACACCCTTTAGGCCGTTTTCATCCATCGAGCGTTGCGAGGGGAAAAGGCCATCCTCCCATCCCGGCAGGTAGACAGCCGGAAATTCAAGCCCCTTGGCGGCATGCAGCGTCATGATCGACACTTTCTCGACCGCATCTTCCTGCTCGTTTTCCATGATCAGGGACACATGTTCGAGAAAACCCTGCAGGTTCTCGAACTCTTCCAGAGCCTTGACCAGTTCCTTGAGATTTTCCAGACGCCCCGGGGCTTCGGTCGACTTGTCGTTTTTCCAGAAATCCGTGTAGCCGCTCTCGTCCAGAATGACTTCGGCCATCTCGACATGGGTCAGATCGCTTTCGCGCATCTGGTCGGTCCAGCGGTCGAAGCTTTCGATAAGGGTGCCAAGCGTGTTGCAGGCCCGCGCGGGCAGCAATTTGTCCGCCACGACGATGCGCGAGCCTTCCAGCAGGCTGACGCCGTGCTGGCGCGCGGTGTTCTGGATCATCTGCTGGGCCTTGTCGCCCAAGCCCCTTTTCGGTGTGTTCACGATCCGCTCGAACGCCAGACCATCATCGGGCGATACGACAACGCGGAAATAGGCCATGGCATCGCGGATTTCCATCCGCTCGTAAAACCGGGGTCCGCCGATCACGCGGTACGGCATGCCAATGGTCAGGAACCTGTCCTCGAAGGCGCGCATCTGGAACGACGCGCGCACCAGTATGGCCTGATTGTTGAGCGAGACCGGGTCCAGACCGCGCGTGCCGCGTGCCATCGCCTCGATCTCTTCGCCGATCCAACGGGCCTCTTCCTCGCCATCCCAATGGCCGATGAGGCGGACTTTCTCCCCCTCTTCAACCTCGGTCCAGAGGGTCTTGCCCAGCCTGTCCTCGTTGCCTTTGATCACGCCGGAAGCAGCCGCAAGAATATGTGGGGTCGAGCGATAGTTCTGCTCAAGCCGCACGATCTTGGCGCCGGGGAAATCCTTCTCGAATTTCAGGATGTTGCCCACTTCAGCCCCGCGCCAGCCATAGATCGACTGATCATCATCCCCCACGCAGCAGATGTTCTTGTGACCACCGGCCAGAAGACGCAGCCACAGATACTGGGCGACATTGGTATCCTGATACTCGTCCACCAGAATGTAGCGGAACCAACGCTGGTATTTTTCCAGAACGTCGGGGTGATCCTGAAAAATTTTGACGACATGCAGCAGCAGGTCACCGAAATCGACAGCGTTCAGGGTTTGCAGGCGGGCCTGATACTGGGCGTAGAACTCGGTTCCGCGATGATTATAGGCCCCGGCCTCTGATCCCGGAACCTTGTCCGGTGTCCAGGCACGGTTTTTCCAGCTGTCGATCAGACCCAGCAGCATGCGTGCGGGCCAGCGCTTGTCGTCGATGTTCTCGGCCCGGATCAGTTGCTTGAGCAGGCGCAGCTGGTCGTCGGTGTCGAGGATCGTGAAGCTTGATTTCAGGTCCACCAGTTCGGCGTGTCGGCGCAGGATCTTGACACAGAGAGAGTGGAACGTCCCAAGCCACGGCATGCCTTCGATCGCGCCGCCGACAAGATCGCCGACCCGTATTTTCATCTCGCGGGCGGCCTTGTTGGTGAAGGTGACCGCAAGGATCTCGTTGGGCTGGGCCCGACCTGTATTCAACAGATGCGCAATTCTGGCCGTCAGGGCGCGGGTCTTGCCGGTGCCAGCACCCGCCAGCATCAGAACCGGTCCGTCAAGGGTTTCAACAGCCTCCCGCTGAGCCGGGTTCAGCCCGTCCAGATAGGGCGAAGGACGTGCAGACATGGCCCGCTGGGAGAGCGTCTGCCCCTCCCACGCATCAAACACATCCTCATTGTCGTCATGCCATCCGCTCATGCTGGTCAAACTAGCCTTTGCCCGGGCGAAAGAAAAGTCCGATGTTCGCGGGATGTTCCGGTTTTCCTTCCCGTGGGCGGTGCTAGCATCAATTCATCCTGTTTCCTTGCGCAAGAAGGTGATTGTCCCGGTGGCCAGAAACTCCATTTTGATCCTCTACGCTCACCCGTCTCAGGGACGATCAGAGGTCAATCAGGAGATGGTTCACGACGTGGAGGGCACAGCAGGTGTCACCCTGATCGACCTATATGCTGAGTATCCCACATTCGAGATTGACATCGACCGGGAGCAGGGCCGCCTGCGGTCTCATGACATCATCGTCTTTCAGTTCCCGCTTTACTGGTATTCAACGCCTTCGATCCTCAAGGAATGGCAGGATCTGGTGCTGGAATACGGGTTTGCCTATGGCAGCGACGGGACAGCCCTGCACGGAAAGGTCTTCCTGACCGCAATTACAACTGGTGGGGCGGAGGATGCCTATTCCCACGAAGGCTACAACCACTTCCCTCTGCGCCATCTGTTGTCGCCTCTGGAGCAGACCGCCAATCTGTGTGGCATGACCTATCTTCCACCATTTGTCCTTTATGGGTCACGGACCGCGCGGGAGCACAATCATGTGGCAGCTCATGCGGATCGCTGGGTGCATGTGCTGGATTTGCTGAAAGCAGACCGGCTCAATCTTGCAAAGGCCGCTATGGCTCCGACTTTGAACGATGCACTGGAGACCGAGGGGTTGTGACAGCCCCGGTCACCCATACCCTGCGCCCGGCGCGAGACAGCGACCGGGTCGCCATGGCTTCCGTTCATCTGGAAAGCTGGCTGGACGCCTATCAGGGCATTCTGCCCGGTGCGGTGCTGGCAGGTCAGGTGCCGCGCGCGCTGAGTAAATTATGGGCTGATGCTCAATGGACGGATCAGGATTGCGTGTTGATCGCAAATGGTCCGATCAGGCCATTGGGATTTATCGCGGTCTGGGACGCAGAAGTGCCGTTTCTGGACAATCTGCACGTCTCGCCAGAGGCGCGCGGGCAGGGCATGGGGCATGCTTTGATCGCAGCGGCTGCTCGTCAGATGCATTTGCAAGGCCGGTCCAGCCTGCACCTGTGGGTGTTCGAGGCAAACGAGGCTGCACGCAGGTTCTACAGGGAACTGGGTGGCCGGGAAGGTCAGCGTGCAGATCGGGATGTTCTGGGCCATAAGGTGCCAAGCGTGGAAATCAGCTGGTCAAGCCTTGATGGGTTGACCGGGGCAGACAAAGGGTAGGGCCGGAACGATGGATGGATTTCTGCTTCAGGCGACCCTTTTCCTTCTTGGTGCCGTGGTGGCCGTGCCCATCGCCAACCGCCTTGGATTGGGATCGGTTCTTGGTTACCTGATTGCCGGTGTGGTCCTGTCGCCGGTGTTGAAGACACTGGGCGTGGACGCGATCAGCATCCAGCATTTTGCCGAGTTTGGCGTGGTCATGATGCTTTTTCTGATCGGTCTGGAACTGGAACCCAGACAGCTTTGGGCGATGCGGCACAGGCTTTTGGGTCTAGGCGGGTTACAGGTGGTCGGTACTGCCGCCGCGGTTGCAGGATTCGCGATGCTGTTTGGCCAGCCATGGTCGATCGCGGTTGCCATCGGGCTTGTGTTTTCCCTGTCATCGACCGCAATCGTGCTGCAAACACTGGGAGAAAAGGGGTTGTTGCGCTCTGACGGCGGGCAGGCGTCTTTCTCGGTTCTGTTGACCCAGGACATTGCAGTGATCCCGATGCTTGCGCTCATCCCGCTTCTGGCCATGCCGGAACTGATGGATGTGGCCGGTCACGGTGCGGAGGCCGCCCATGGCGCCGGGCATGGAACGGATGATCACGGCGGTGACCACGGGGGAGGGGACCACGGCGGCGGCATCAATCTGATGGAGGGTCTGCCGGGCTGGGCGCAGACCCTTGTTGTTCTGGGCTCCGTTGGGTTGATCGTTGTGGCCGGGCAGTATCTGACGCGCCCCATGTTCCGGTTCCTCAGCCATGCCCATCTGCCCGAGATTTTCACAGCCGCAGCCCTGCTGCTGGTGATCGGCATTGCCCTTCTGATGACCCTTGTGGGCCTGTCACCGGCACTTGGCACCTTTGTGGCAGGCGTGGTTCTCGCCAACTCGGAATACCGACACGAGTTGGAAGCTGATATCGAGCCCTTCAAGGGCCTGCTGCTCGGTCTGTTTTTCATCACCGTGGGGGCAGGCATCAACTTCGCGCTCCTCTTTGGCAATTTCTTTGTCATCATCGGTTTGACGCTGGGCCTGATGCTGCTCAAAGGTCTGGTGTTGTTTGCTCTGGCCAAGATCTTCCGACTGCGTGGCTCCGCCGGCTGGCTGTTCATGTTGTCGCTGGCGCAGGCCGGGGAATTCGGCTTTGTCCTTCTCAGCTTCACAACCCAAAATGGCGTGATCCCGGGCGCGTTGGGACAGACACTGTCACTGATTGTGGCGCTCTCGATGTTGCTGACACCGGGGCTGTTCATTTTCTATGAAAAGGTCGTGGCTGCCAAAATCGACGTCACCAAGCCCGAAGAGGATGAGGTCGATGAGTCCGGCCCGGTGATCATCGCGGGTCTTGGCCGTTTTGGGCAGATCGTCAATCGTATGCTGTTGTCCAACGGGCACAAGACTGTGGTTCTGGACTACCACAATGAACTGATATCAACGATGCGTCAGTTTGGGGTTGAGGGGTATTTCGGCGACCCGAGCCGCCCGGAACTGCTTGAGGCCGCTGGCATTTCCGAGGCCAAGCTTCTGGTCGTGGCACTGGATGATCGTGAAAAGGCTGTGATGATGGTTGAGCATGTCAGCCGAGATTTCCCGCATGTCAAAATCGTGGCGCGGGCCTATGACCGGCAGCACACCTATCAGCTTTACGCCGCAGGTGCCCGCGACATCGTGCGCGAAACCTTCGACAGTTCCGTGCGGGCAGGGCGATATGCACTCATGGCACTGGGACATCATCCCTTTGAAGCCGAGAAGGCTTCACGGGCCTATGTCAAGATGGACCGGGACAATCTGGCCGAGCTCGCACGTCTGTGGGATCCCGATCTGACGGCAATAGAGAATGAGGCCTATGCCGCCAAGGCGCGTGAGATAAACGCGCGGATGGAAGAAGCCATGAAAGGCATGCACACGGATTATCATGACCGCACGGAACGGGGCTGGACCCCACCGCCCAAGGGTTATGCGTCCAAGCTGGAATGATACTGTTTACCAACTGTTAGCCATATTTGACCTAGTCTGAGCACGCTTTCTTGCCCCTGCCGGAGTGTGCCCGAGATGACCAGACCGCAAGTGACCCTGCATGTGGGGCACGGAAAGACCGGCAGCAGTTTCCTGCAATCATCTCTTGCGCTCAGCCGCAGGGCGCTGTCGGCCAAGGGCATCACCTATGCTGAACATGCCTCGTTTTCAGCAGCGCGCTCGGGCAAGATCACGTCGGGAAACGTTGACCCTTTCGGATTTGCGCAAGACATTCTGAGCGCGACAAGCGGTGTATCAGCGGGCCATTTCCTGTTTTCGTCCGAACATATGTTTCTGCGACTGATGGACCAGCCGGAAGCACTACAGGCCATGACGGACTGTCTGGATGTCCGTGTGATCCTGTTCATTCGCGACCCGTTTGAGCATTGCCTGTCTGCCTATGGTCAGAACATCAAACGCGATGGTTTCACAGGTGAGATTGGCGACTATCTGGGCAGCTATCGCTTCCCGGAACTGGTGTCGGCGTTTCTGCATCTTTTGAACACCTACGGGGCCAGCGTGACCGTGCGCAATTATACGCGCCACAAGTCCGATTTGCTGACGGTCTTTGCCGCGATGCTTGCACCGGGGCTCGACTTGACCCCGCCACCTGTTGAGATTGTGAACCGGTCCCTGACGCGGGCAGAGATGCAGATCCAGCGGCGGTTCAACAAGGAATTGGGGCGCGGCAGCAGCAGATTTGTATCAGATGCCCTGTGCAATGCCCTGCCTGACATCAGAAGCGAACCGCCCCGCGTCCCACTTGATGCCTATGAGAGGTTTTTTCAGGCGCAACAGCCGTTCGTGGAAGAGGTCAAACACCAAGTAGACGAGGCCGCTGCCTACCACCTGACCTCACCCGAGGCTTATGGGGCCACCCTGAGTGATGACCCGTCTGACCTGGTCACCTTGTCGGGCGAACAGCTGGATTTGCTGGTTTCATCCATATGCCGCGAAATGCGTCGGGATGCGGGTCTGGACCGCATTGCGGAAGACCTGCGCGATCTCGCGCTTGAGATTGAAAAGGGAACGCCGGTGGGATTGGCGGATGCGTATATGCTGATGCGCGCAGCCCATATGCTGCGGCCCAACGGACCGGTCATCCGTCAAAAGATGGAAGCTTATGCAGCCGCCCTCACGATGGACGCATAAACCCCAGTGACCACCTGACTCAGCGGTCCGAGCGGTCTGATGGCCGGGTCAGGATTACGTCCATTCCACTGTCAAAGCCGCAAGACGGCGTCTCATTGGATGATGCCCTGCCCATTTGATTGTCATCGTCCCGAAGTCCGGACGATTTCTGGTTTGATTGGTCGGAATAGGCGTTTTGCTGTTCCTGCTTGGTCATCATAACAATCACTCCTCACACACTTACACAAATCACTCACACCCGAAGTTTAACATAATCTGCCGCTGCTGGTGTGACTTTTGCAGCATGAGACAGATTATTTCGTCATTGCGCCCCAAAAGAGGGGAAAGTTAGCCTTTTCTGTGCCATTTCTGCCGGATTACCTAAGATTTTAGGTGTCTGTTTGGCGCAGCCAGCAAACTTTTCGCCATATCAGCTCACGGAATTGTGCAATTGCGAAGAAATAGGTAAACAGCCTGCAATTGCTTCTGCCTGAAAGGACGCCAATGACCTCTTTTTCCAAAATTCTCGTTGCCAACCGGGGTGAAATTGCAATCCGCGTGATGCGCGCGGCCAATGAGATGGGAAAGCGAACGGTTGCGGTATATGCCGAGGAAGACAAGCTCGGTCTGCACCGCTTCAAGGCCGATGAAGCGTATCGGATCGGTGAGGGTCTGGGGCCGGTTGCCGCCTATCTGAGCATCGAGGAAATCATACGCGTGGCCAAGCTGTCAGGCGCGGACGCGGTACACCCGGGCTACGGGCTTTTGTCCGAAAACCCCGATCTGGTGGACGCCTGCCGCGAAAACGGCATCACCTTCATTGGCCCCAAGGCCGAAACAATGCGCGCGCTTGGCGACAAGGCCTCGGCCCGTCGGGTGGCAATGGAAGCAGGCGTGCCGGTGGTGCCTGCAACCGAAGTTCTGCCTGATGACATGAATGAGGTGCGGCGCATGGCCGCCGAGATTGGCTATCCCTTCATGCTCAAGGCCTCTTGGGGCGGCGGCGGGCGCGGGATGCGTCCGATCATGTCCGAGGATGAACTGGAAGAGAAGGTGCTGGAAGGCCGGCGCGAGGCTGAGAACGCATTTGGCAACGGTGAGGGCTATCTTGAAAAGCTGGTCCAGCGTGCCCGCCATGTGGAGGTGCAGATCCTCGGCGACGACCATGGTGGCATGTATCACCTGTGGGAACGTGACTGCTCGGTCCAGCGCCGCAACCAGAAAGTTGTGGAGCGTGCGCCTGCGCCCTATCTGACGCCCGAGCAGCGGGAGGAAATCTGCGCTTTGGGCCGCAAGATCTGTGCCCATGTCGGCTATCGCTGTGCCGGTACGGTCGAGTTCCTGATGGATATGGACAGTCAGGAATTTTACTTCATCGAGGTGAACCCGCGGGTTCAGGTCGAGCACACAGTGACCGAAGAAGTCACCGGCATCGACATCGTGCGCGCGCAGATCCTGCTCGCCGAAGGCAAGACCATTGCCGAGGCAACCGGCAAAGACAGTCAGGCCGATGTGACGCTGAATGGCCACGCGCTGCAATGCCGGGTCACAACCGAGGATCCGCAGAACAACTTTATTCCTGACTATGGCCGGATCACTGCCTATCGCGGCGCGACCGGTATGGGCATCCGTCTGGACGGCGGCACCGCCTATTCGGGTGCTGTGATCACGCGCTATTATGACAGCCTGCTGGAGAAGGTGACAGCCTGGGCGCCCACGCCCGATGCAGCCATTGCCCGGATGGATCGCGCCTTGCGGGAATTCCGGATCCGTGGTGTCTCGACCAACATCGCCTTTGTCGAAAACCTGCTGAAACACCCCAGCTTCCTCGACAACACCTACACAACGAAATTTGTCGATACCACACCGGAACTGATGCAATTCGAAGCACGTCGCGACCGGGCTACACGCATTCTGACCTACATCGCCGACATCACCGTCAATGGTCATCCCGAGACCAAGGGCCATGATATGCCTGACCGCTTGGCGGCCCGTCCCGTGGTCCCTGCCCACCGCAACGCGGATATTCTGCCCGGCACACGCACCTTATTGGAAGAGAAGGGGCCCAAAGCCGTGGCCGACTGGATGCTGGCCCAGAAGGGCCTGCTTTTGACCGACACCACCATGCGTGACGGTCACCAGTCGCTTCTGGCAACCCGCATGCGGTCCTATGACATGATCAAGGTGGCAGAGGCCTATGGGCATAATCTGCCCGGCATCTTCTCGATGGAGGTGTTTGGTGGCGCAACCTTCGATGTGGCCTATCGCTTCTTACAGGAATGCCCGTGGCAGCGTCTGCGTGACATTCGCGAGAAAATGCCGAACCTGATGACGCAGATGCTGCTGCGTGCGTCCAACGGTGTGGGCTACACCAACTATCCTGACAATGTAGTTGAAAAGTTCACGCTTCAGGCGGCCAAGTCCGGTGTCGATGTGTTCCGCGTGTTCGATCCGCTGAACTGGGTTGAGAACATGCGCGTGGCCATGGATGCTGTGCTGGAAAGCGGCAAGGTGCTTGAGCCCTGCATCTGCTACACCGGCGATGTGATGAACCCTGATCGGTCGAAGTACTCGCTGAAGTACTATGTCGATCTGGCCAAAGAGCTGGAGGCAGCAGGCGGGCATGTTCTGTGCATCAAGGACATGGGCGGACTGGTCAAACCGGCAGCAGCAAAGGCACTGGTCACTGCGCTGAAGAATGAAATTTCCATTCCGATCCATTTCCACACTCACGATACCTCCGGTATTTCGGCAGCTTCCGTTCTGGCAGCAGCCGAAGCAGGTGTGGACGCAGCAGATGTGGCCATGGACGCCTTTTCCGGTGGCACTTCGCAGCCCTGCATGGGCTCTGTGGTTGAGGCGTTGCGCAACACAGATCGCGAAACCGGCCTCGACCCGGATGCCATCCGTGAGATCTCGGATTACTGGACCGGCGTCCGACGCAAATACGCAGCATTCGAGGCTGGTGTTTCAGCGCCAGCATCTGAAGTGTATCTGCACGAGATGCCGGGTGGTCAGGTTACCAACCTGCGTGCACAGGCGCGCTCCATGGGGATGGAAGACCGCTGGCACGAGATCGCCAAGACCTATGCGGATGTGAACCAGATGTTCGGGGATGTCATCAAGGTGACGCCAATTGCCAAAACCGTGGGTGACATGGCGTTGACCATGGTCTCTGCCGGTCTGACCATGGAAGATGTGCTGGACCCGGACCGAGATGTATCCTTCCCGGATTCGGTCGTCACCTTCATGAAAGGTGAAGTCGGCCAGCCTTATGGCGGCTTCCCAGAGGTACTGCAGAAAAAGGTTCTCAAGGGTGAGAAACCGATCACAGTGCGGCCCGGATCCCTGATGGAGCCGGTCGATCTGGAGGCCGTGCGCGCGCAACTGGCCAAGGATCTGGACATGGAGGTCGATGACGAGGATCTCTGCGGATATCTGATGTATCCCAAGGTGTTCACCGACTACATGAAGCGCCATGCCGAGTACGGCCCTGTTCGGACCTTGCCGACGCCTGTGTTTTTCTACGGGATGGAACCGGGGCGGGAAATCTCGGCCGAAATCGATCCGGGCAAGACGCTGGAAATCCGGTTGCAGGCCGTGGGTGAAACCAATGAAGAAGGTCAGGTCCGGGTGTTTTTCGAGCTGAACGGCCAGCCGCGCACAGCGCGTGTGCCGGATCGTTCAACCGCAGCCTCGACCCTGTCCCGTCCTAAGGCCGAGCTTGGCAATTCCGGCCATGTTGGCGCGCCGATGCCCGGCGTTGTGGCAAGTGTTGCCGCGACCGTTGGACAGGCCGTCAAGGATGGCGATCTGTTGCTGACCATCGAGGCGATGAAGATGGAAACCGGCATCTATGCGGACCGGGATGCAACGATCAAGGCGGTGCATGTCCACTCGGGCTCGCAGATCGATGCCAAGGATTTGCTGGTCGAACTGGAGTAATCGCATCCGGCGGGGCATGCATCACCATGTGCTGATGCGTGCCCCTGCGAAACATGCGGTTTGGGCTGTTTTTTAGCTTGCAGGTGGCAAGAGAATCTCTATAAACGCCGAACAATCAGGAACGCGGGCGTAGCTCAGGGGTAGAGCATAACCTTGCCAAGGTTAGGGTCGTGAGTTCGAATCTCATCGCCCGCTCCAGATTGTGACTTTCCATCGAAATTGCTGGCACCACGCGGGTCGCTGCTTGACCTTCATGGGACATGCGTGAATTCCTGTTCCCAAGCAAGAAGGACGATCTGCCCAGTGACCCGCAAAATCATCATCGACACCGACCCCGGACAAGACGACGCAGTTGCCATTCTGCTGGCATTGGCCTCGGAGGAGTTTGAGGTGCTGGGCATTACTGCTGTTGCTGGAAACGTGCCGCTTGCCCTGACCGAGTTGAACGCGCGCAAGATCGTGGAATTGTCAGGCCGGACCGATGTGCCCGTTTTTGCAGGCGCAGACCGGCCTTTGGAACGCGATTTGGTGACGGCGGAATATGTGCATGGGAAGTCCGGGCTGGACGGGCCTGATCTGCCTGAACCGAAACTGAAATTGCAGGAACAGCACGCGGTGGATTTTCTGATCGAGGCACTGCGCGCCAATGATCAGGTTACTCTGTGCACGCTTGGGCCGCTTACAAACATCGCTCTGGCCTTCCGCAAGGCACCTGACATCATCGACCATGTCGACGAGATCGTGGCCATGGGGGGCGGGTTGTTCGAGGGTGGCAATGTTACCCCCGCAGCAGAGTTCAACATCTATGTCGATCCTCAGGCGGCACAAGAAGTGTTTCACTGCGGCAGACCCGTGACCCTTTTGCCGCTGGACGTGACCCATGCCTGCCTGACCTCACGCGACCGGGTGGAGCGGCTGCGCGGACTTGGCACGCCCGTGGGTATCGCCACGGCGGAACTTCTGGACTTTTTCGAGCGGTTCGATGAGACGAAGTATGGCACCGACGGCGGCCCGCTGCATGATCCCAATGTGATCGCCTGGCTGCTCAAGCCAGAGCTTTACAAGGGCCGTCAGATCAACCTCGAGGTCGAGACCGTCTCTGAACTGACCATGGGCATGACCATCGCCGATTGGTGGGGCGTGACCAACCGTCCGAAAAATGTCAATTACATCCGATACATCGACGATGATGGGTTTTTTGCACTGCTTGAACAAAGGCTGGCGCGGCTTTGAGATCACCTTTGATGTGACACCCGCCACAGGATTTGATGGCGCAGGTCTTGAGACTGACACAGTTTTCGCCTATTTTTTACTTACCGGCGTCGGGTTTTGCGGCGCGTACAAAGGAGGACATCGTTCTGGACGAACGTGTTGATGTGGCTCAAAAGGCCGCGCCATCTGCTCCACAGATGCAAGGGGCAGATACCACAGCAGGAGGCTCGGACCTCCTTTCTCTCATTCTGACATCGCTGGATGACGACAAGGCCGAAGAGATCGTGACGATCCCGCTGGCTGGCAAGTCGGAATTTGCCGATCACATGGTCATTGCGTCCGGTCGATCGACCCGGCAGGTCGTGGCCATGGCTGAAAAGATGTCGGACAAGATCAAGTCGCTTTATGGCCAAAGCCCCCGGATCGAGGGCAAGGACAGCGGCGACTGGGTACTGATCGATGCAGGGGATGTGATTGTTCACATTTTCCGCCCCGAAGTTCGGGAATTCTATCAGCTTGAGAAGATGTGGACCCCGGCAGGCTCGGCCAAAAGCTGAGTCTGGCCAATGAAGCTGAGCATTTGCGCCGTAGGCAAGTTGCGGCGCGGGCCGGAGCTTGATCTGGTCACCGACTACCTTGCGCGCGCCACCAAATCCGGCGCCCAGATGGGCCTTGGTCCCATCGAGACCCGTGAGGTCGAGGATAAACGCAACATCGGCATGCGCGCAGAAGCAGAATTGCTGGATGCAGCCATTCCCAAAGGCCATGCTCGCGTGATGCTGGATGAGCGCGGCAAGGTGATGAGTTCGCCGGATTTTTCCAGATGGCTGGCTGGTCAACGCGATCAGGGCCAACCCGGTGTTGCCTTTGTCATTGGTGGTGCTGATGGACTGGAACCCGGGTTTCGCACAACTGCCGATCTCAGCCTGTCTTTTGGCAAGATGGTCTGGCCACATATGCTGGTGCGGGTCATGCTGGCCGAACAGATTTACCGCGCCGTATCGATCCTTGCTGGCACACCCTATCACCGAAGCTGACGGGCTTGAGAAACCGGGGGTGGTGGCATAGTCAGACCCAAGGCCTCAAATCGGAGAAGTATCATGACCAAGCCCGTCGTTCTGTGCATTCTCGATGGCTGGGGGTTGAACCCGTCATCTGAGGCCAATGCCGTTGCCTTGGCCGACACGCCAAATTTCGACAGGCTGATGGCCGAATGCCCCAACGCCACACTGGCTGCCCATGGACCGGATGTTGGCTTGCCTGACGGGCAGATGGGCAATTCGGAAGTGGGTCACACGAATATTGGAGCAGGCCGGGTGGTCTGGATGGACCTGCCGCGCATCGACAATGCGATTGAAGACGGCAGCTTTGCTGATAGTGCCGTTTTGCAGGCGTTTGTCGCGTCCCTCAAGTCCAGCGGTGGCATTGCGCATCTTGCCGCACTCGCCTCTCCCGGCGGGGTGCACGCACATCAGCGTCACATCGCAAAGGCAGCGGACGTGTTGGCAGCTGCCGGTGTGCCTGTCCGGGTGCATGCCTTTCTTGATGGCCGCGACGTACCGCCGAAATCCGCACTTGGTCAGATTGCCCGGCTAGAGGCCGATCTACCGGAGGCTGCTCGCATCGCGACCGTTGCGGGCCGGTTTTATGCAATGGACCGGGACAACCGCTGGGAGCGGATTGAACAGGCCTACAGAACCCTTGTGGCAGCAGACGGCAACCGCGCGATCGACGCCCAGACCTCGATTGAAGTGGCCTATGAAAATGGCGAGACAGATGAGTTTGTCACTCCTTGCGTGATCGGAGATTATCAAGGCGCGCAAGATGGCGATGGCCTGTTGTTTCTGAACTTCCGGGCGGATCGCGCGCGGGAAATCCTGAGCGCTCTGGCCGATCCCGACTTTGCCGCATTCGACGTCTCGGACCGGCCCGATTGGGCGGATGTCGCGGGCATGGTCGAGTATTCACAAACCCATAATGAATTCATGTCAGCGCTTTTTCCAGCACAGGACATCAAGAACACGCTGGGTGCTTGGGTTGCGGCCCATGGCAAGCGTCAGTTCCGCATCGCTGAGACCGAAAAATATCCCCATGTGACGTTCTTCTTCAACGGCGGGCAGGAAACACCCGAAGCAGGGGAAGAACGCTATATGGCCCCCAGCCCGAAGGTGCGCACCTATGATCTGCAGCCAGAAATGTCAGCCGCAGAGGTAACAACCCATCTGGTCGAGGCGGTGTCAGGCGGGGATTATGATCTGATCGTCGTAAATTATGCCAACCCCGATATGGTGGGCCACACCGGTGATCTGGAGGCTGCAAAAGCTGCCTGTGCTGCTGTGGACAGCGGGTTGGGAGACCTTTGCAAGGCAGTACAGGACGCAGGTGGCGCCATGATCGTAACCGCCGATCACGGCAATTGCGAAGTGATGGTCGATCCCGATACCGGAGAGCCGCACACCGCCCATACGCTCAACCCCGTGCCGGTGATCCTGTTCAATGGCCCGGACGGGGCCAAGGTGTCTAACGGACGTCTGGCGGATCTTGCCCCCAGTCTGCTCGCCCTGATGGATATGCCCAAGCCTGAAGACATGACCGGCGTTTCGCTGATTTCATGAGGGGGGCTCTGGCTTTTGTTCTGGCATGCCTTTCTTTGCCACTTGAAGCGCAAACACTGGATGCGGATTTGGCGGCATTGGCCCGACTGGAGGCCACCACTGCGCAGGATCCAGCCGCATTGACGGCAGTTCTGGCTGAATATGAAAACGTCCTGTCCAGTCTGCGTGCGCATGCCCGTGCTCTTGATACAGCACGCAGGGAAAACGCACAGGATCTGGCGGAAGAGGCAGCCGAGCTGACTGATTTGATGCAGGCATGGTCGCTGATGGGGCGCACGGGTCCAGTGCTTGCCTTGCATCATCCGGACGGACCCGTGGCCGCTGCGCGGGCCGCACTGATCTTGGGTCGTCTCAAGGAAAGCGCTGAGGCGCGTACCACGGAATTATCACATCAGGCAGCAACCCTGTCCGACATGACCAAGGATGCCGCACAGGCCGAGACTGCTTTGCGCAAAGGACTGATCCGGTTGCAGGAAACCCGCACAGCGCTTTTGGCAACCACACCCGCCAAAGACCTGCGCGGGGATCAGACGCTCACAATTGATCTTGACGCTTTGCGGGCCCTGTCCCAGCGATTTGGCGCAAACGATGCTTCCGCAGATCTGCCCGATGGTGCGGGTCTGGGAAATTGGGGTGGCGACATGACCTGGCCCGTTGAGGGCAGCATCGACACTGCGTTCGGTGAGGTTGACCCGGCCGGGCAGCAGCAGGATGGCACCACGCTGGAGACCCATGGGCGCGCGCTCGTGCGCAGCCCGTCCCGGGCCAGCGTGCGCTTTGCGGATGTGATCGGAGAGATGGGTGGTGTTATCCTTTTGGAACCCCGACAGGGGTATATGGTGATTCTGTCCGGTCTGGATGTCGTGCTGGTCGAGGCTGGCACAATTGTTCGGCAGGGCGATGGATTGGGCCTGATGCGCGCGCAAAACGAGTCTGTTTCAGCCGATCACGCAGATTTTCCCCAGGCCTTGCCTTGGGGGGCTGGTGAAACAGGTTCAGACAGGCTCTATATTGAGATCAGGGAAAACGGAACGCCGGTCGATCCGGCGATCTGGTTCGCACAAAGAGGATGAAGGACATTCAACCTATGAAGAAATTTCTTATGGCCGCGGGCGTGGGTGCCCTGTCAGGTGTGCTCGTGACCGGGCATTTTGCAGCGCCGATCGTGGCCCAGGAAGTGCAACGTGAACGCTCGACCTATGAACAACTGGATCTGTTTGGCGATATTTTCGAGCGTATTCGCGGCGATTATGTCGAGCAGGTGGACGAGGTTGATCTGATCGAAAGTGCGATCAATGGCATGCTGTCATCGCTTGATCCGCATTCAAGCTATCTGCCGCCCAAGGATTATACGGACATGCGGGTGCAGACCCGTGGCGAATTTGGTGGGCTGGGCATCGAGGTCACGCAGGAAAACGGTTTCGTCAAAGTGGTCGCTCCGATGGATGATACTCCAGCGTCGCGTGCGGGCATCGAGTCTGGCGATTTCATCACTCATGTCGACGGAGAGGCCGTTCTTGGCCTGACCCTGAATGATGCGGTTGAACTGATGCGCGGGCCTGTAGGGTCGGAGATCATCATCACCATCGTGCGTGAAGGCACCGATGAGCCTTTCGATGTGACGCTTACCCGCGACACGATTGAGTTAACCGTCGTGCGCTCGCGCAATGAGGAAAACACGGTCTATCTGCGGGTCACGACCTTTAACGACAAGAGCTACTCCAGCCTTGAGAAAGAGCTGAACGAGCGGGTCGAGGAACTGGGTGGCATGGACGCGGTTGATGGGTTCGTCATCGACTTGCGCAACAACCCCGGTGGATTGCTGACACAGGCCATCGAGATTTCCGATGCGTTTCTTGACAAGGGCGAAATCGTCTCGACCCGTGGCCGCGACCCGCGTGACAGCGAGCGCTACAATGCAGCCGTTGGTGATCTGGCTGCGGGCAAGCCGATGGTTGTGTTGATCAATGGCGGTTCCGCTTCTGCATCCGAGATTGTGGCAGGCGCGCTGAAAGACCATCGCCGTGCGATCATCGTGGGCACACGGTCCTTCGGCAAAGGTTCGGTCCAGACGATCATGCCGCTGCAGGGTCAGGGTGCGATGCGTCTGACAACGGCGCGTTACTATACGCCGTCTGGCCGGTCGATCCAGAATCTGGGCGTTGCGCCCGACATCATCGTCGAGCCACGTCCCCGGGTGGAAGCCGAGGCTGAAACCGAAGAGACGGAGGCCGCAAACCGCCGCCGCTCTGAGGCTGATCTGCGCGGATCACTCAGCAATGACAGCCTGTCGGAAGACGAGTTAAAAGTCCTGGAAGAGGAAATCCGTCAGGCCGAGGATGTGGCCGAACGGCGCCAGGATGACTATCAGCTGGCCTATGCGCTTGATGTGATCAAGGGGCTGTCCGTGCTCAACCCGCCGGCCAGCCAATAGGTTCTGAAAGAAATGCGTCCTGACCGGGGGATCGACGCCCGGTCAGGACGGCCCTGCCTGAAGTCAGGGCACAGCTCCAGATCTTTGAGAGTGCTGCCATGACGCCAGACGACATTTCAGCTTTGCCATACCGGCCTTGTGTGGGCGTCATGCTGGCCAACAGTCTGGGACAAGTCTGGGTGGGCGAGCGGATCGATACGCCGGGTGCCTGGCAGATGCCGCAGGGCGGGATCGACAAGGGCGAGACGCCACAGATCGCCGCCTTGCGGGAATTGACCGAGGAAACAAGCGTACCGGCAGGTCAGGTAAAGGTGATCGGACACTCGCCAGATTGGCTGGCCTATGATCTGCCCCATGATCTGGTGCCCAGGCTCTGGAAGGGGCGGTTTCGTGGGCAAAAGCAGATGTGGTTTCTGATGCAGTTAACCGGAGCGGACAGCCTGATCGATCTGAACACAGAACATCCCGAGTTTTCGCGCTGGCAATGGATGGCCCCTGATGCGCTGCTTTCGCATATCGTGCCCTTCAAGCGGGCGGTTTACGAGGATGTGTTGCGCGCGTTTGAGCCTTTGCTCAAATCTCTTCCATCTGATCCTTGAGACGCGCGTTGACACAAGCGCCCAACAGCACGAGATAAGACGACAGGAACAGCCAGAACATCATTCCCGCCACGGCCCCGATGGAGCCGTAGACCTGATTGTACGCCCCGAAATTCGACAGGTAATAGGACAGAGCGACGGACGCTGCGACCCAGAGAAACACCACCAGAACCGAGCCAACGGTCAGCCATTTCGGCCTGCGCGATCCCCGGTGGTTGGGTCCATACCTGTAAAGTGCACCAAGACCATAGAGCAATAGTGCACCCATTGCGCCCCAACGGACCACCTGGATCAGAACTGCCGTGCTGCCGCCCAGGGGGATGAACGCCAGTATGATCGGTGCCACCACCACGATCGACAGTGCCAGCAGTGACATCAGCACCAGGGCTCCGGTCAGCAGCAGCGCCGTGAAATAGTGCCTGAGGCCCGACCGGTTCTCGGCCCCGTAAACCGTGTTGAGCCCGCGCATCAAAGCCCCCACTCCGGTGCGCGCGGACCAAAGGGCCAGAAGCAGCGACAGGATGCTGGCCCAGCCGAGTTTTACCGGTCCCGACGACACAAGCGCCGTGATCTGGGCATTGAGCAGGCGATAGACATCCTGGGGCACTATCGTTTCAACTGCCTGCAACTGCTGGGTGACAACAACGGGATCCGAGACCATCGACCATAGCGCGATCACAGCGCCGAGTGCGGGAAAGAGCGCGAACATGGAAAAGAAGGCAACGCCCGCTGAAATCAGGCCGATATTGCGCCGGTTGATGTCTCGGAAGACCTCAAGAAGGACAGTCAGGATCATGGGCGGTGGGGCAATCATGGCGGCTGGGTTCGGGTCCTGAAGGCGAAAACGTGGTGTTGACGGTGAGGGGGAAGTAGCCTCTTTCCCCGGTTCCGCCAATCCAGATCCACGTTTTTGCCGTGAAATTGGGCAAAAAATCCAAACCGGGCGTGAAATCTGCCTTTCTGAGTAGTTTTTTTGACCAAATGATAAATTTTACCGTTTGATAAAATTTTGACCTGTGGCAGGATTTCACCCAAGAGATCAAACGAGGGTTCGCCATGTCAAACAGCCAGATGACACCGGGTATCGTTGCAGGGCGTCTGCCAGACGAGGTTTTGGCTGATAATTTTTCAGACCTGCATCCGCCTTTTGCCCCGCATGAGGCGGCAGTGGCAGCAGACCGCTGCTATTTCTGTCATGACGCGCCTTGCGTAACCGCCTGTCCGACGGATATCGATATCCCGTTGTTCATAAGGCAGATCTCGACTGGTACGCCTGAGGCGGCTGCAAACACCATTTTCTCGCAGAACATTCTGGGCGGCATGTGCGCCCGGGTTTGTCCGACCGAAACCCTATGTGAAGAGGTTTGCGTGCGCGAGGTGGCCGAGGGCAAGCCGGTAGAGATAGGGCGTCTGCAACGCTATGCGACTGACACGTTGATGGACGCAAACGCGCACCCGTTCGAGCGCGCGGCCGACAGCGGCAAGTCGGTCGCTGTGGTGGGGGCTGGGCCAGCAGGGCTTGCCTGCGCGCACCGCCTGTCGATGCATGGCCATTCGGTCACCATTTTCGAGGCTGGTGGAAAGCCAGGTGGTTTGAACGAGTTCGGGATCGCGGCCTACAAATCCACCGATGACTTTGCCGCCCGTGAGGTTAACTGGTTGATGGGCATCGGCGGGATTACAATGGAGACTGGCAAAGCGCTGGGGCGTGATCTGTCGCTTGAGGATCTTCAAGACCAGTTTGACGCGGTGTTCCTTGGCATGGGGCTGGGTGGCGTCAATGCGCTGCGGGCTGAAGGTGAGGGTAAGGCGGGCGTCTCTGACGCGGTCGATTTCATCTCGGACCTGCGCCAGAGCGATGACCTTTCCGGTCTTGCCGTGGGTAGAAACGTTGTCGTGATCGGTGGCGGCATGACGGCAGTTGATGCAGCCGTCCAATCCCGTTTGCTGGGCGCTGAAAGCGTGACCATCGCATACAGACGCGGACAGGAACGGATGAGCGCATCCGTTTTTGAACAGGATCTTGCAACCTCGAAAGGTGTGCGCATTCTGACCCACGCACAGCCGGTCCGCGTGATCGGCAATGGCGCGGCCAGCGCGGTAGAGTTCGAATATACCCAAGATACCGGAGATGGTCTGACCGGCACAGGTGAGACGTTCCAACTGCCGGCCGATCAGGTCTTCAAGGCCATTGGGCAAACGTTGGAAGAGATGCCTCAGGGGCTGACCCTGGAACGGGGCAAGATTGCCGTGACTGGCGCTGGTCAAACCAGCATGTCAGGCATCTGGGCCGGAGGCGATTGTGCAACCGGCGGCGATGATTTGACCGTTACGGCTGTCGCCGAGGGCCGCGATGCGGCCGAGGACATTCACAAAGCACTGAGCGCATGACAGCGCAGGGAGAGTTGAGACATGGCTGATCTGACGACAGATTTCATAGGCATCAAATCCCCCAACCCGTTCTGGCTGGCCTCTGCGCCGCCCACGGACAAGGAATACAACGTGCGCCGTGCGTTCGAGGCCGGATGGGGTGGTGTTGTGTGGAAAACACTCGGCGAGGCGGGACCACCGGTCGTCAATGTGAACGGTCCACGCTATGGCGCAATTTATGGCGCAGACCGGCGGCTTCTGGGCCTCAACAACATCGAACTGATCACGGATCGCCCGCTTGAGGTGAACCTGCGGGAAATCAAGGCGGTGAAACGCGATTATCCCGACCGTGCGATGGTCGTTTCCATCATGGTGCCCTGTGAGGAGGGTGCCTGGAAACGCATCCTGCCGCTGGTCGAGGAGACCGGTGCAGACGGGATAGAGTTGAACTTCGGCTGTCCGCACGGGATGAGCGAGCGGGGCATGGGCTCTGCTGTGGGGCAGGTTCCCGAATACATCGAGATGGTGGCCCGCTGGTGCAAGCAGCACACAAGGATGCCGGTGATCGTCAAGTTGACACCCAACATCACGGATATCCGTTATCCGGCGCGCGCGGCCAACACAGGCGGGGCTGATGCCGTTTCGCTGATCAACACGGTCAGTTCGATCACCAATGTCAATCTTGATACGATGAGCCCCGAGCCTTCGATTGACGGCAAAGGATCTCATGGTGGCTATTGCGGTCCGGCGGTCAAGCCGATCGCGCTCAATATGGTGGCAGAGATTGCCCGCGATGCCGAAACCCGCGGACTGCCGATCTCGGGCATCGGTGGCGTGACGACATGGCGCGATGCGGCTGAGTTCATGGCGCTTGGTGCGGGCAATGTGCAGGTCTGCACGGCGGCCATGACCTATGGCTTCAAGATCGTGCAGGAGATGATCTCGGGCCTCAGCCAATGGATGGATGAAAAGGGCTACACGGCCACGTCCGATTTTATCGGTTCTGCTGTGCCCAACGTGACGGACTGGCAGTATCTGAACCTCAACTACGTCGCCAAGGCCCGGATCAATCAGGATGATTGCATCAAATGCGGACGCTGTTTTGCGGCCTGCGAGGACACGTCGCATCAGGCGATTTCCATGTCCACGGATCGCACATTCGAGGTGATTGATGCCGAATGCGTGGCGTGCAATCTGTGTGTGAATGTCTGTCCGGTAGAGGGCTGTATCACGATGGAGCCGATGTCCGCCGGTCAGACTGATCCGCGCACCGGCAAGCCTGTTGATCCGCACTATGCAAACTGGACCACGCATCCCAACAACCCTTCAGCCACGGCGGCTGAATAGGGCGTGCTGTCTCGTGTCAGGACGAGTGCCTCTTTTGCCCCAGCGAAAGAAGTGCTCATCCCGACACGGGGCGACCTGAAGGTGATTGAACTGGACGGGTCACAGGCAACAGGCTAACCCCGGCAGATGACACGCGTCCCCACCATTCGTCAGTATTTCAACGACAGGCCCGAGATGGCCGGTCACGCCGCCATGTTCGGCTTTTCCTGTCTGGTGGCGGGATCATTTGCACTGGGCGGGATCGTGGCGCCGATGATGTCGCCGATTGCCTTGAATGCCGTGCGCTTCATCATCGCTCTAGTTGTGGTCGGCACGGCAGCTTGGGTCACCACCGGTATTCCCCGCTCGGCCCTGCAGGCCCCGTGGCGGTATCTTGTGCTGGGCGGGCTGTTCTCGATCTATTTTGTGTCGATGTTCGAAGGCCTGAAGACCGCCACACCGGTTTCGACCGCCGCGGTCTTCACGTTGACACCAATCATGGCAGGCATCTTCGGATGGGTGTTGTTGCGACAAGTAACAACAGGTCGGATGGCCCTTGCACTGACCCTGGCTGCAATCGGCGCGCTCTGGATCATTTTTCGTGCGGATCTGGCAGCCTTTCTGGCGTTCGATGTCGGGCGGGGGGAGCGTATCTTCTTTGTCGGCTGCATCGCGCATGCGCTCTACATTCCGATGGTCCGTATGCTGAACCGGGGCGAGCCCGTGGTGGTGCTGACCTTCGGAATGCTGATTGCAGGCACCATCATTCTGGTTTTGTGGGGTGCACGGGACTTGATGGCAACCGATTGGGCGGCACTGCCTCTGGTCGTCTGGATCACCATCCTGTATCTGGCGATCTTCGCCTCATCCGTGACCTTCTTCATGGTGCAATTCGCGGCCATGCGGCTGAAAAGCGCAAAGGTCATGGCCTACACCTATCTGGTCCCGGCCTGGGTGATCCTGTGGGAAGGTGCGCTTGGCCACGGCTGGCCCGCTCCACTCATTCTGGTGGGCATGGGCCTGGTGGTCACCGGGCTCTTGTTGCTCCTTAAGGAGTGAGGCTTTTGGTGTAGAACGCATCCAGAAACTCGGCTGCCTGAGCGAAATGCGCGTCCCCCGACACGCCAAGCACCTGACGCACCTGCACATCGAAATCAGCGTAGTGCTGGGTCATCGCCCAGATCGAAAAGATCAGGTGGTGCGGGTCCAGCGGTGCGATCTTGCCTGCGTCTATCCAGCCCTGAATTACCGTTGCCTTCTCGTCGACCAGCGTCTTTAGCGGTCCGCCAAGACCATCATGGATGCGCGGCGCGCCTTGCAGGATTTCATTGGCAAAAAGTCTGCTTTGGCGGGGGTAATCCCGGCTCATTTCAAGCTTGCGCTGCACATAGCCCTTGATCTCATCCACCGGATTGCCTTGGGGGTTCAGCGTCCTAAGCGGGTCAAGCCATGTGTCCATCAGGCCATTGAGAAGCGTCTCGTGAATGGCCTCCTTGGACGAGAAGTAATAAAGCAGATTGGGCTTGGACAACCCGGCAGCCTTGGCGATTTGATCCAGCGTCGCCCCCCGGAACCCGTGTTGGGAAAACACCTCCAGCGCAGCCTCAAGGATGGCAGTTGTGTTTTTCTGCTGAATGCGGGTGAGCGGTTGGGTCATGCCGTCTCCGGTTGGGCCAACGGGTCAATTTTCAATCAGCACCATTGGCCTTGTGCTCATCAAGGGCGCGGCAGGTACGGAACGCCCTGGAAAGGGATCGAAATCCTTGACCTGCCCCCTGCCTCTGCTAGCCTGTTCCTGACCGATTGGTCAAATTCTTATTGCTGACGGGAGCCGCCTTCATGGCCAGATCACAGGCCCAAGCCCGCGTCTTGTTTGACGATGATCGGGTGTGCGTCACACGCTTCGATTTTGCGCCCGGAGCCGAGACCGGATGGCACCGCCACGGCCATGACTATGTGATCACCGCGTTGACTGATTGCCACATGACACTGGAAGAGCCCGGCGGCATATCCCGCCAGGTCGTGGTGCCGCTCGACACGGTGTACCGCCGGGATGCTGGCGTGGAACACAATGTCATCAACGGTGGTGACCAGCCGATGGCATTTATCGAGACCGAGTTGAAATAAGGACACAGCATGAGCGCTCCGGGCCAGAACCTGACAATCAATTCCGACCGCCTTTGGGACAGCCTGATGGAGATGGCCAAGATCGGCCCGGGCATCGCGGGGGGCAACAATCGCCAGACCCTGACCGATGAGGATGGAGAGGGGCGGCTTCTGTTCCAGCGCTGGTGCGAAGCTGCAGGATGCAGCATGGGGCTGGACCAGATGGGCAACATGTTTGCCCGTCGCGAGGGCTCGGACCCGGACGCTCTGCCAGTCTATGTCGGTTCGCATCTTGATACCCAGCCGACGGGTGGCAAATACGACGGGGTGCTGGGCGTGCTGGGCGGGCTGGAGATCATCCGCTCGCTCAACGATCTGAACATTCAAACAAAGCATCCCATCGTGGTGACCAATTTCACCAACGAGGAAGGGACGCGTTATGCGCCCGCCATGCTGTCGAGCGGGGTGTTTGCGGGCATCCATACGCAGGATTGGGCCTATGCGCGCGAGGATGCGGAAGGCAAAGCCTTTGGCGATGAGCTTAAACGGATTGGCTGGCGCGGCGAAGAAGAGGTTGGCGCGCGCAAGATGCATGCGTTTTTCGAATTGCACATCGAACAGGGTCCGATCCTTGAGGCCGAGGGCATCGAGGTGGGCGTGGTCACCCATGGGCAGGGCTTGAGCTGGACGCAAGTAACGGTGACAGGCAAGGACAGCCACACAGGCTCAACCCCGATGCCGATGCGCAAGAACGCAGGTCTTGGCATGGCGCGTATTCTGGAGCTGGTGGATGAGATTGCCCTTAGCCACGCGCCCGATGCCGTGGGCGCTGCAGGACACATTGATGTCTATCCGAACTCTCGCAACGTAATCCCGGGCAAAGTGGTGTTCACTGTCGATTTCCGCTCGCCCGATCTGAGCGTGATCGAGGATATGGAAAACCGCCTGAAGGCAGGGGCGCAGAAAATCTGCGACGACATGGGGCTGGGTGTTGAGTTTGAGAAGGTGGGTGGTTTCGATCCGGTTGCCTTTGACGAGGGTTGTGTGGGTGCGGTCCGTGCAGCGGCCGAGCGTTTGGGGTATTCACACCGCAACCTGATCTCGGGCGCGGGCCATGACGCCTGCTGGATCAACCGCGTGGCCCCCACGGCCATGGTGATGTGTCCCTGCGTGGACGGGCTGAGCCACAACGAGGCGGAAGAGATTTCACAGGACTGGGCTGCGGCAGGCGCGAATGTGTTGTTCCATGCAGTTGTCGAGACGGCGGAGATCATGGGTTAACGATGGCCGTCCAGCGACGCATCTGGGAAATCATCGCAGGTGGCTCGGTGCTTCTGGGCATCTTCGGTGTTGGTTATTCTGTCGGATCAGGATCGGCCGGAGAACAGATTGCGGCATTGGAAGATCTGAATGGAACCCTGATCGAAGTTTTGCAGGAACCGCGCGTTCAAAGTGTCCTGCCGCCTGACTTTCAGGTCGCGGTAGACTCCGCCGATGACTTGAGACGAGGAGGTGAAGCGGGCAAGGCATCGGACCTGATCAAGGAAAACGTGAAGCTTGTAGGCAACTCGGACTGCCTGCCGTCAGGACAATCTGCGGAACTGCTCAAAGGGGCAGCAGTGGTGAATTGCGAGACGGGCATGCGTGCGGTGCTGACCAATATCGACGGTGTGAAGAACGGTTATTTCACGACCGGAAGCACCAGCAAATACGGAACACCAGGGACTGTCTTCACGGCGGCCGACGGTCGGTACCCCAAGTGTTTCCTGTTATACGAGGCCAATCTGAGCGAGGGTGACAAGGCTGCGGCCAAGGTCTCGTTCGATTGCCAGAAACCAGAAGAATAAGCGCCCAAGGAGAACAGACATGAGCAAAGTCATCAAAGGTGGGACAGTTTGCACGGCGGATCGGGCATGGGAAGCTGATGTCCTGATCGAGGATGAAGTGATCAAGCAGATCGGCAGCGATCTCAAGGGAGATGAATACATCGACGCCGAGGGCGCATATGTGATCCCCGGCGGCATCGACCCGCACACCCATCTCGAAATGCCCTTCATGGGCACAACGGCGGCTGAAACATTTGAAAGCGGCACATGGGCGGCAGCTGTCGGTGGCACAACTATGCTGGTGGATTTCTGCCTGCCGGGTGCTGATGGCTCGATCAAGAATGCAATCCATGAATGGCACCGCAAGTCGACGCCGCAGATCTGCTCGGACATCGGCTATCACATGGCGATCACCGGCTGGAACGAGAATATTTTTGCCGAAATGGAAGACGCGGTGAAAATGGGCGTGAACAGCTTCAAGCATTTCATGGCCTACAAGGGCGCATTGATGATCGAGGATGACGAGATGTTTGCGTCATTCAAACGCTGTGCAGAGCTGGGCGCGCTGCCAATGGTACATGCGGAAAATGGCGATTTGATTGCCGAATTGCAGACCAAATACATGGAAGAAGGGATCACCGGGCCCGAGGGTCACGCCTATTCGCGGCCACCGGAGTTGGAGGGAGAGGCCGCAAACCGCGCGATCACGATTGCAGATGCTGCCGGTGTGCCGCTTTACATCGTGCATGTCTCCTGCGAGCAGGCCCATGAGGCAATCAGGCGCGCAAGGCAGAAGGGCATGCGTGTCTATGGCGAGCCTCTCATTCAATTCCTAACACTCGATGAATCCGAGTATTTCAACAAGGATTGGGACCATGCGGCGCGCCGCGTTATGTCGCCACCGTTTCGTTCGAAAGATCATCAGGCCAGCCTTTGGGCCGGGCTTCAGGCGGGCAGTCTGCAAGTTGTGGCCACGGATCATGCGGCGTTCAACACCGAACAAAAGCGGGCCGGGCGGGACGACTTCCGGATCATTCCCAATGGATCCAACGGTCTGGAAGAACGGTTGGCGGTGCTTTGGACCGAAGGTGTGGAGACCGGTCGCCTGACCCCGCAAGAGTTTGTTGCAGCCACCTCGACCAATGTGGCGAAGATCCTGAACATCTACCCAAAGAAGGGTGCGATTGTTGAAGGAGCGGACGCGGATATCGTGGTCTGGGATCCGAAAATCTCGAAGACGATCTCGCCCTCGAACCACCATTCTGTGTTGGATTACAATGTCTTCGAAGGGTTCGAGGTAACTGCACAAAGCCGGTTCACACTGTCGCGGGGCGAGGTGATCTGGGCCTGGGGGCAGAATTCTCAGCCGCAACCGGGTCGCGGGCGGTTCGTGCCACGTCCGGCCTTCCCGTCAGCCCACAAGGCGCTGAGCCAATGGAAAGCACTGAATGCACCAAAAGGCATCGTGCGCGATCCCATGAACATTCCGGCTGGCATTTGATGTGCGGTGATTTGTGAACCAAGTGCCTGTTATTGAGGCCAATGCCCTCAATCTGACGTTTGAGACCAACGACGGTCCGGTGCATGCGCTTCGGGACGTCTCGTTGGCCATCAACAAGGGTGATTTCGTGTCTTTCATCGGCCCGAGCGGCTGTGGGAAGACGACGTTTCTGCGGGTCATTGCCGATCTGGAACAGCCCACAGGCGGGCAGGTATCAGTCAACGGGATGAGCCCGGAAGAGGCCAGAAAGGCACGAGCCTATGGCTATGTGTTTCAGGCGGCAGGGCTTTATCCATGGCGGACAATTGCTGGAAACATTCGCTTACCCCTTGAAATCATGGGGTATTCGAAAGCTGAACAGCGTGAGCGGTCCGAAAGGGTTCTCAAGCTGGTCGAACTGTCCGGATTTGGTGGAAAATACCCTTGGCAATTGTCCGGCGGGATGCAGCAGCGGGCCTCCATCGCGCGGGCGCTTGCCTTCGATGCCGACATCCTGCTGATGGATGAACCCTTTGGGGCGCTGGATGAAATTGTCCGGGACCGCTTGAACGAGGAGCTTCTGAACCTCTGGAAGCGCACGCAGAAAACCATCTGCTTTGTCACCCATTCGATCCCGGAGGCAGTTTTTCTCAGCACCAAGATCGTGGTCATGAGCCCGCGACCCGGGCGGATCACGGATGTAATCGACAGCCCATTACCGCTGGAACGACCGCTGGATATTCGTGACACACCGGAGTTCATCGAGGTGGCGCACAGGGTCCGTGACGGGCTGCGAGCGGGGCATGGCGATGATGTTTGAGGGGCGCAAAACCGCTGTAGTTTTTCCGTGGTTCTTTCATAACTCTTCCATAACTCTTTTGAAGCGGATGCTCGCAGCGGCGTCGTGTCTGTATCTGTGGGGTTTTGCCTGCTCTGCCGTGGCCGAAGACGCGCCAAATGTCGTCTTTGCGCAATCCGGACCGATTGAGATCGCCGCCGTTCTGACCAAAGACAGAAACTGGCGCGAAATGCTGTTCGAGCCAGGTGGGGCGGTCAGTTTCACACCAGTGACAGAGCTTGCCGAGGGCGAGAGTGTGCAGCTTCTGGTTCTGGTCCGGCATGCGGTTGAGGCTGCTGGCGATCTGGTACTGTCCTGCGATCTGGCGATGACCGGACCTGACGGGATCACACAGACCTCCGCCCCGATGAATTGCCCGGTATTGCCACGACCCACGAATGCGGGCGGGATGTATCTGGCAGGTTTCGGCATGATGCTGGAGAACGGAGTGGATGACATCGACGGTCTGGTCACGCTGCAAATCGGAGTGACGGATGTCAAACGCGACGCACGGGCCACGGCTGAATTGCAGATCACCAAGGCGGGTGCGAAATGATGCGGCGGGTGTTGCCCGTGCTGGCCGTGGCCGCTGCCCTGATCGGGCTGTGGTATCTGGCCGTGATCCCGATGAACATTCACGCGGCCCTGACCGATGCGGAGCGGGCAGGCGCGGTGGTTACGCCTGCCACGGCCAAGGAGCGGCGCGATGCAGGCGCAATCGGACTGGTTGTGAAAAACCCAGCGCAGATCGGAGCGACCTTTTCGCAGGAACGCCCACGCTTGCCGACACCGGATCAAGTGGCGGTGGAGCTGTGGCAGACAACGGTGGAAAAGAAGATCACCTCGAAACGCTCGCTGGTGTTCCATGGCTGGATCACGCTGAGCGCGACGCTTCTGGGCTTTGCCATCGGTACGGTTGCAGGGATCGCGTTGGCAATTGGCATCGTGCACAGTCGGGTGATGGACATGAGCGTGATGCCATGGGCTATTGTCAGCCAGACGATCCCGATCATTGCGCTCGCCCCCATGATCATTGTTGTGCTCTACTCTGTGGGCGTGCAGGGGTTGCTGCCCAAAGCGGTCATCTCGGCCTATCTGAGCTTCTTTCCAGTCGTCGTCGGCATGGTGAAGGGGCTGCGCAGCCCGGCTTTGGCCCAGCTTGATCTGCTCAAGACCTACAATACCCCGCAATCTTCGGTGTTCTGGAAACTGCGGTTGCCAGCCTCGACACCCTATCTGTTTGCGTCGTTGAAGGTGGGAATAGCGGCCTCCCTGATCGGCGCGATTGTTGGAGAACTGCCAACAGGGGCGGTACGCGGGCTTGGAGCGCGGTTGCTGGCAGGAAGTTATTACGGGCAGACGATTCAAATCTGGTCTGCGCTCTTCGGAGCGGCTATACTGGCTGCTGCGCTGGTCAGCATTATTGGTCTGATTGAGCGGCTGACACTCAGACGTATGGGGTTGTCGGTATGACGGGGGATCTTAATCATACTGACTTCAGGCCACTGTGCTGGTGGTGTCAGTCCCCGCTGTCCTGGCTTGGGGCGAGGACAGCGGGGGTTTTTTTAAGCACCCGCATTTCCAGATGGTGGTGGCCATGATGCTGGTCGCGCTTGCCTTCTTGATCTGGGCCGGTGGCTGGTGGCTGAACACACGGCTGGCGGCAGGACCGCAGGCTGAGACCTCTTTGGTGCGTCTGGCGGTGCCTGTGATTTTCGGCCTGACGCTGATCGTGATGTGGGAACTGGTCGTGCGCGGGCTTGAGGTTTCGCTGGTGATCCTGCCGGCGCCTTCGGTCATTGCTGCGCGATTTGCATCAAGCCTGCCGGTGCTATGGGCCGATTTCGTACAGACAATCGTGAAAGGCGCGCTCAGCGGGTATCTGATGGGTTGCGGGGCGGCGATCCTGACAGCAGTGCTGGTTGATCGGTCGGCCTTTCTGAAAGCCGGGCTGCTGCCCATCGGCAATTTCATCGCGGCCCTGCCAATTGTGGGCACCGCCCCCATTCTGGTGATGTGGTTCGGCTTTGACTGGCAATCAAAGGCGGCTGTGGTGGTGGTCATGGTGTTCTTCCCTGTGCTGGTCAACACGGTGGCGGGACTGGCTGAGACCAGCCAGATGCAACGCGACCAGATGCGGACTTATGCAGCAAGCTACTGGCAGGGATTTTTCAAGCTGCGCCTGCCTGCGGCCCTGCCGTTCATTTTCAACGGACTGAAGATTTCGACCACGCTGGCCTTGATCGGTGCCATTGTGGCAGAGTTCTTCGGATCGCCGGTCGTGGGCATGGGATTTCGGATATCCACCAGCGTGGGACAATTGGCGCTGGACATGGTCTGGGCCGAGATTGTGGTGGCAGCATTGGCGGGAAGCCTGTTTTACGGGGCAGTGGCCCTGATCGAGAAGCGGATGACCTTCTGGCATCCGTCACAGAGATAAAAGACGAGTTCAACAAGGAGACTGAGATGAAAAAGACATTGATCACGACCCTGGCGGCCTTTGCGCTGGGATCGGCCGCGCAGGCAGCTGATGAGATGAAGCTGCAATTGCAGTGGGTCACACAGGCGCAGTTCGCGGGTTATTACGTGGCGCTCGACAAGGGGTTCTACGAGGAAGAGGATCTGGACGTCACGATCCTTCCCGGCGGTCCGGACATTGCACCACCTCAGGTGCTTGCGGGTGGCGGGGCCGATGTGATGCTGAACTGGATGCCGTCTGCTCTGGCGGCTCGCGAAAAGGGCCTGCCGGTCGTCAACATTGCCCAGCCATTCAAGTCCTCGGGTCTGATGCTGACCTGCTGGAAAGATACGGGCATCACCTCGCCCGCGGATTTCAAGGGCAAGACCATCGGTGTGTGGTTCTTCGGCAATGAGTATCCGTTCCTGAGCTGGATGAGCCAGGAAGGCATCTCAACCGGTGGTGGCGATGATGGCGTCACGATCCTGAAACAGGGTTTCAACGTCGATCCGCTGTTGCAGCGTCAGGCTGATTGCATCTCGACCATGACCTATAATGAATACTGGCAGGTGATCGATGCGGGTGTATCTCCTGACGAGTTGGTGACCTTCAAGTATGAAGAGCAGGGTGTGGCGACGCTGGAAGATGGCATCTACACGCTTGAGGAAAACCTTTCCAAACCTGACATGGTCGACAAGCTGACGCGCTTTGTGCGGGCTTCCATGAAAGGGTGGAAATATGCTGAAGCCAACCCGGATGAGGCCGCAGAAATCGTTCTTGAAAACGACGAAAGCGGTGCTCAGACCGAGAAGCATCAGAAGCGCATGATGGGCGAGATCGCCAAGCTGACCGCAGGTTCGAACGGCGCGCTGGATGTGGCGGATTATGAGCGCACGGTGGCCACACTTCTGGGCGGCGGCTCGGATCCTGTGATCACGGCCGAGCCAGAAGGCGCCTGGACCTCCGTCATCACGGATGCAGCGCTGAACTGATAGCGGTCAGGGGCGCGTCAATGGCGCGTCCCTGAACACCCTTTGTGCGGATCAAACCGCAGCAGATAGGCGCTCAAGCCTTCCAAATTGAGCCTTTTCCCTGCCACTATTCATAAGTACAGGTTCCGCTATCACTTCAGAGGAGCCCCCGTTCATGTGTGGAATCGCCGGAACCTTCAATCTGCCTCAGGCAACCGTTGGTCATGTCGAGGATATGATTGGCTGCATCAGCTATCGTGGTCCTGATGAGCAGGGTGCGATCAAGGTGGGGCCAGCGGTTCTGGGTCATGCACGTCTTGCAGTGGTGGACCCCGAGAACGGCACCCAGCCGATGTCGAATGAGGATGACACGGTCTGGGTTGTTTTCAACGGCGAGATCTACAATTTCGTGGAGATCCGCGAAGAGCTGAAAGCCAAGGGCTACAAATTCAAATCCCGTTGCGACACAGAAGTGCTGGTCCATCTCTGGCGCGAAGAAGGCGAGAAGATGCTGGAGCGTCTGATCGGGATGTATGCTTTCTTCATCTGGGACACCCGTCAGAACAAGGGAATGATCGCGCGTGACCGTCAGGGCATCAAACCCTGCTACATCATGGACATTGGCGACGGCTTTGCCTTTGCCTCCGAGATCAAGGCGATCCTGACCCTGCCGTTTGTCACGGCGGAAGTCGACGACATCGGCCTGAACATGGTGCACACATTCAACTACTGCCCGCCACCGCGCACCTGCTATAAGGGTATCCGTCACATGGAGCCCGGCACCTACTGGCTGCTTGATGGCAACGGCAAGCGCGAGATCAAGCGCTACTGGTCCTGGGGGCTGGATCAGCCCAAGGAAGACGTCTCTCATGACGCATTTGGCGCGCTTCTTGACGATGCGATCCGGTTGCAGATGCGTTTTGATGTGCGCGGCTGCCTTTTCCTTTCCGGGGGTGTCGACAGCTCGGTCGTGGCTGCACATCTCAAGCCGCAATGGAACGAGGACAAGATGCTCTGCTACGGGCTGGATTGTACGGTTCCGGGCTACGGCGAATATGATGTGGCTCAGGAAGCAGCCCGTCAGGCCGGCCTTGAAGTGCTGCCGATCACCTATGATGAAAGCCTTGTCACGGACAACATGGACGCGTTTGTCTATCACGCGGACCAGCCCCATGGGGATGTGTCCTTCATGCTAGTGCGGCGTCTGTGCCAGACAGCGCATGAGGCCGGCGTGATCGTCGCCTTCAACGGCGACGGGCCGGATGAAGTTCTGTCGGGCTTTACCCACAATCAGGCCTTCCTGACTGCAAACCCGGGCCCCGCATTCCCGATCGAGGCCTATTTCAACCATATCAACTATTTCGACCCGGCAGTGCGGGCAGATGTGCTGGTGCCTGAATTTGCGGCAGCCTTGCCCGATCCGCTGGAGGCTTTCCGCGAAATCATGGAGCCTTTCGGCTCCATGGCACCAATTGATCAGATTGCCGCCTACGAGACACAAGTGCTGGCCCCGGGCAACAATCTGGTCAAAACCGACCGAATGGGTGCAGGTCTGTCGATTGAGGGACGCTCGCCGTTTCTGGATCATCGGGTTTGCGAAGCAATGGCCAAGATCCCGGCTTTGGCCCGGGTGTCGGACGGGGTGTCCAAGGCCTATCTGAAGCATTACGGTCTGCGCCACTACTCCAAGGATCTGATGTTCCGGCAGAAATCCATGCCAACCCTGCCCATAGGCGAATGGATCAAGGGGCCGTTGCAGGGCTGGGCGCGTGACATTCTGGGGGACCTTGACGAAAGCCGCTACAACCGCAAGGCGGCCTTGTCGCTCTTTGATGCCCATGTGGCGGGACAGGCCAATCACACGCGCGCCTTGCGCACCCTGCTGACAAGCTCCGTCTGGCTGAGGTGAGTCCAAGCCGCCACAGATCGCGCGATTGATGCACTGGACTGTGGCGAAACCCTCAAGCCTGCGGCATACTGGCGGGAACAATAAACGGCAGGCAGATTTCCCGTGCAGGGTTCAAAGACACAACAGCGCCCGTATTTCGGTGTGATCCTTTGTGTGGTGACCATCGGTCTGGTCGCCTATTTCACCGTAGCCGCCACCCGAGGCAGCTATGGAATGTTCCGATTGGTTCAGGTCGAAGCACAGGCCACCCGGCTGGAGCGTGAGCTGTCGCTTCTGCAATCCGAGCATGCGATGATCGCCAACAAGACCAGGCGTCTGTCGAATGACTACCTTGATCTGGACCTTCTGGATGAGCGCGCCCGCAAGGTGCTGGGTCTGGCCCGCGCCGATGAGATCGTGATCCGGTAGCGCTCTGCTCAGGGTCACATGCGAGACCAGTCGAGGGTTCCGCCCGTTCACACCTCGAATGCGCCGCTCGGGCAATTGCAAATACGGGGTTCACACTTCTTGGCAAAAATATCCCGGGGGAGGCGCGGCACGCGCCGGGGGCAGCGCCCCTTCACTCGACCAGTTTGGTGTGTCCCAGTCCTTCAAAGTCGATCGCTTCGACAAATGAGCGGATGCTGTCCACTGGCAAGGTGGCGTCGATCTTCAATTCACGCCCCGGGGGAAAGACGCTGCGCAATTCGGCCGCGTGCAGCTTTGCATTGGAATAATTGGGATCGAAGCGCAATTGATGGACGAAGGCATTGTCGATGAACCGGCGGTCCTTGATCGTCACGACGCTCAGGCCGATCTCGCGGGTCATCACCAGATTGTCCAGAAAGTTCGACTGTGATTGGCGCGCCTGCCAAAGCTGGATCAGCACTTTCTCGTCTTTGGGACCAGTGTAAAGAGCCGCATCCTTTCGGGTTGCCCCATCTGGATCATCCTCACTTGAGGCAAACCCGCCAAGGCGTTTCTTGGATTTGGACGGCGGCTCATAAGGTTCGGGCTCCAGCCCCCTCAGATTGCGATCCGCAGTGCCGATGCGATGGGCAACGTCATATTCAGCCAGTGCACGGGCATCGCCATGGGGCAGGTCTTCGCGGGTCCATCCTTTGGGTGGGCGGGGAAAATGGGGCAGGGGATCGATGTGATGTGCCGTAAGCGGATTTTGCAGGTCGTCCACAAGGGCATCGCGCTTCTTGCCCGCCTCACCCAGAGAATCGCCGTCGTTGTCGAGAAACAGATCAAACAGTTTGCCAAACTCGCCCGTCGTCTCGGACTTGGGTATGGGTTGCGGTTTGGCCGCAGCGGTTCGCATCTCACCTGACGTGCCGGGTTCAGAGGCGAGCTTTGATCCCAGATCAAGGGTTTGCCAGGCAATCGCACCACCTGCGCCGATCATCAGCAGCATGCCGATCACCAGGATGCCCTGCGCCGGGCCACCACGGCTGACCGCCGGTGTTCTGCGTTGTCGTCGCTGAACCAATCCCATGCCCCCTTATGACATCGTCTCGAATCGGATCTGTCTTCCCTCAGGACCAGTCTAATCCGTGGAAGCCGCAAATCCCAATCCATCAAAATCGATGGCACCTGCGAGTGCGAGCAGGTCCTTTGCCGGACGGGTGCCTTGTACGCGCAGGACATTGCCCGGCGCATAGACCGCGCGCAGATCGCCCGCCTTCGGTGCAGCGGATGTATCGCCCTGATGTGCCCGCTTGGCGATCCGGTTGTGATCGGCAAAGGTCCGGCCCTGAATGTCATGGGCCACGCCACCAATGTTGGAGGCCATCAGCAAGGTCTCCGTCAGGCCCGAAGGCGATGGGTACATCTGCCAGAGCTGGATCAGTACACGCTCTCCTTCGGGGCCAAGATAAAAGGCAGCTTCCTTGTAGAAACCGCTGTCTTCCGGATCCACAAGGCCGGTTGTGCGTTCCTTCTCATACATCATCATCAGCGTGGCCGGATGGGGCATAGTGGCATCAAGCCCGTCTGCCTGCCGGTCGAGCGTGGTCATGCGAAGGTCCATCTCGAAATGTGCAAAACCCTGCTGTTTGCCATTTGCAAAGTCCTGCCTCCTCCACCCATCTGGCGCGGGTGGGAAGTGGGGCAAAGCCTGAATGTGGCTGGGATGGGGAACAATGGGCTTGCCTGCCTGCTCTTTTACCAGAACAGCGGCTTCTCTGGCTTGCGCTTTTCGGTGGCCCTCGGCCGACATCGTCGAGGTATGGGTAGGTTCTGGTAACTCGCCAATTGATTCCTGCCGGTCAGTCTCGGCCTTTTCAGCCTGCTTTTGGAACTCTTCGACCTGTTCGCGTGTTTCATCCTCTAACGGTGCATCTGCAACAGAAGGAGAACTGAGAGCGTTCTGAAGAGAACTCTGTAGAAAATAGGCAGCGACGCCCACCAAAAGGATCATGACACCGATGATGGAAAGGCTGGCCAGAATGTTGACCTGGCCTAAGTCCGAGCCGGGCTTTTCATCGCGGTTTAGCAAGGCTGCTCCTTTGTCGTTCTGATCGATTTAATTGAGTTTGCATGAGACTGGGACGGAATTTTGACAGGGGAAACCGGTATCGGAACATATATCCGGCCATGCAAAAGCGAGAAGACAGCCATGCAGCGGATGGCGGGTGACATTTACGTATCGTCAGCTATAATGATCGATAGTTCAACGTTAAACCATTCAGGGAGGGACGGATGGCGACATCCCCGAAACGGGCGCCGCGCAAGGCCGCGAGCAAACCCAATACCTCGAAAGACGAGTTGCTTCACCATTATCGTGAGATGCTGATGATCCGCCGGTTCGAGGAGAAGGCCGGCCAATTATATGGCATGGGTCTGATCGGTGGATTCTGTCACCTCTACATTGGACAGGAAGCGGTTGTCGTCGGGCTTGAAGCGACCTCGAAAGAGGGGGATCAGCGCGTCACCTCCTATCGCGATCACGGCCATATGCTGGCCTGCGGAATGGATCCCAAAGGCGTTATGGCTGAATTGACGGGCCGCGAGGGCGGCTATTCCGCCGGTAAAGGCGGCTCGATGCACATGTTCTCGAAAGAGAAGAATTTCTATGGTGGTCATGGCATCGTTGGTGCTCAGGTCCCCATCGGAGCTGGTCTTGCCTTTGCCAACTGGTATCGCGAGAACGACAATGTGAGTTTTGCCTATTATGGCGATGGCTCGGCCAACCAGGGTCAGGTCTATGAGGCTTACAACATGGCCTCGCTCTGGCAATTGCCCTGTGTTTTCGTGATCGAGAACAACCAGTATGCCATGGGCACTTCGACAAAGCGGTCTTCTGTGGCACCTGATCTCTACACGCGTGGCGAAGCCTTCGGCATCCCCGGCGAGAAGGTCGACGGCATGGATGTGCTGGCAGTAAAAGCCGCCGGCGAGAAAGCCGTGGCACACTGCCGGGCGGGCAAGGGCCCCTATATCCTTGAGATGAAGACCTATCGCTATCGCGGTCATTCCATGTCGGATCCGGCCAAATACCGGACCCGCGAGGAAGTGCAGAAGATGCGCGACGAGAAGGACCCGATTGCCCATGTCCGTGACATGCTGGTCGATGGCAAGCACGCATCAGACGCAGAGCTGAAGGACATCGACAAGGAGATCAAGGCCATCGTCAACGAGGCCGCGCAATTTGCTCAAGACAGCCCCGAGCCTGCGGAAGCAGAGCTTTGGACTGACGTCTACGCATAAGGGAGAGACGAACATGGCAACCAATATTCTGATGCCCGCGCTCTCACCCACGATGGAAGAGGGCACCTTGGCCAAATGGCTGGTCAAGGAAGGCGATGCGATCGAAAGCGGCATGATCCTTGCAGAGATCGAGACCGACAAGGCGACAATGGAATTCGAAGCCGTCGATGAGGGCGTGATGGGAAAGATCCTCGTCGCAGAAGGCACAGAAGGCGTGAAGGTCAATGACCCGATTGCCGTGCTGCTGGACGAGGGTGAGGACGCAAGTGCTGCTCCGGCTGCGGCTGATGCGGCACCTGCCGCGGCTGAAGCGCCGGCGGCTGAAGCGCCTGCCAGCGTGCCTGCTCAGGCGGCGGCTCCTGTGGTCAGTGCGCCAGTGGAACTGGATCTGCCTGCTGGCACCAGCTTCAAGTCGCAGACCGTGCGTGAGGCGTTGCGTGATGGCATGTCCGAGGAAATGCGCCTTGATGGCAATGTCTTCCTGATGGGCGAAGAGGTGGCCGAATATCAGGGCGCCTACAAGATCTCTCAGGGCATGCTGGACGAGTTCGGCCCCAAGCGGGTGATCGACACACCCATCACCGAGCATGGTTTCACCGGTCTGGCCGTGGGTGCGGCTTTCGCAGGTCTGCGTCCGATTGTGGAGTTCATGACCTTCAACTTCGCCATGCAGGCAATTGACCAGATCATCAACTCTGCAGCCAAGACGCTTTACATGTCAGGCGGTCAGATGGGCTGTCCCATCGTGTTTCGAGGCGCCAATGGCGCGGCGGCGCGTGTGGGTGCACAGCACTCGCAGGATTATGCTGCATGGTATGCGCATATCCCGGGCCTGAAGGTCGTGCAGCCCTACTCGGCAGCAGATGCCAAGGGCCTGATGAAATCGGCCATTCGTGACCCCAACCCGGTGCTGGTTCTGGAGAATGAGATCCTTTACGGACGCTCCTTCGATGTGCCTGACATTGAGGATTACACTGTGCCCATCGGCAAGGCCCGCATCTGGCGCGAAGGCACGGATGTGACGCTGGTGAGCTTTGGCATCGGCATGCAATACGCATTGGCCGCCGCTGATGAGTTGGCGGAAATGGGCATCTCGGCCGAGGTGGTCGATCTGCGCTCGGTCCGGCCCATTGATTATGAAACGGTGCTGGCTTCGGTCCGCAAGACCAACCGGTGCGTGACGATCGAGGAAGGCTTTCCTGTCTGTTCCATCGGCAACCACATCTCGTCCGTGATCATGCAGCAGGCTTTCGACTATCTGGACGCGCCGGTGATCAACCTTGCGGGCAAGGACGTGCCGATGCCCTATGCGGCCAATCTGGAAAAGCTCGCACTTGTGACCACCGCAGAGGTGATCGAGGCCGTCAAGGCCGTGACCTACCGGTAAGGAGAGAGAGATGCCTGTAAATATTCTGATGCCTGCGCTCTCTCCGACCATGGAAGAGGGCACGCTTGCGAAATGGAACGTCAAGGAGGGCGATGAGGTCTCGTCCGGCGACGTGATCGCCGAGATCGAGACTGACAAGGCAACGATGGAGTTCGAGGCCGTCGACGAAGGCGTGATGGGCAAGATCGTCGTGCCTGAAGGGACCGAAGGTGTGAAGGTCAACGAGCTGATCGCGGTGATGCTGGAGGATGGCGAAAGCGCTGATGATATCGGTGCGGCACCTGCGGCAGCGCCTGCCAAGGCCGAAGCTGAGGCTTCGGCGGCGGCGGCACCTGAACCTGCAGCTGTGGCTGCCGCCCCGGCGGCACCTGTCGCTGCGTCTGGTGAGCGGGTTTTCGCAACACCGCTTGCACGACGTATCGCCAAGGACAAAGGGCTTGATCTTGCTGCCATCAAGGGCTCCGGCCCGCACGGTCGGATCGTGAAAGCTGATGTCGAAGGTGCAAAGGCCGGTGCGCCTGCCGCCGCTGCCGCTGCGGCACCGGAAGCTGCGGCTCCGGCCAAGGCAGCAGCCCCTGCGGCTGGCCCATCCACCGATGTGGTCAAGAAGATGTATGCGGATCGCGAGTACGAAGAAGTTACACTTGACGGCATGCGCAAGACCATTGCCGCACGCCTGACAGAGGCCAAGCAGACCGTTCCGCATTTCTATCTGCGGCGCGACATTCAGCTTGATGCGCTTCTGGCCTTCCGCTCGCAACTCAACAAGTCGCTTGAGGCGCGCAGTGTGAAGCTGTCGGTCAATGATTTCATCATCAAGGCCTGCGCACTTGCCCTGCAGGACGTGCCTGATTGCAATGCAGTCTGGGCCGGTGACCGGGTGCTGAAACTGAAACCATCGGATGTGGCCGTTGCAGTTGCCATTGAAGGTGGATTGTTCACCCCTGTGCTGCGTGATGCCGACACCAAGACCCTTTCATCGCTCTCCAAGGAGATGAAAGACCTTGCCGGACGCGCACGGGACCGCAAGCTTGCGCCCCATGAATATCAGGGTGGCAGTTTTGCGATCTCGAACCTCGGCATGATGGGGATCGAAAACTTCGATGCGGTCATCAACCCACCACATGCGTCCATTCTGGCGGTGGGTGCAGGCGTGAAGAAGCCGGTTGTTGGTGCTGATGGTGAACTGGCTGTGGCCACGGTCATGTCGGTCACCCTGTCGGTCGATCACCGGGTCATTGATGGCGCGCTCGGGGCCGAGTTCCTGGCAGCGATCAAGGGTTATCTCGAAGATCCGATGAATATGCTGGCTTAAGGTTCAGTTGTTGACTCAGATCAAGGCACCCGGCGTGCCTTGATCCTACCCTCCTGCGCAGATTTGCAGGAGAGGGCCATGCCAAAAGACCGCACCACAGACGAACTGGCCGAAGTGCCAACGGCTCCGGTGGAGACATCGGAAGCCGGGGAATACCCCTATTCTCAGAAGCTTTCGCGTGAGAAATATGAGGCGCGAAAGGTTGAATTGCAGGTGGAACTGCTCAAAGCTCAGGATTGGGTGAAGTCGTCGGGCGAGAAAATCGTGCTGCTGTTTGAAGGCCGGGATGCTGCCGGTAAAGGTGGCACAATCAAGCGTCTGATGGAGCATATGAACCCGCGTGGTGCCCGGGTTGTTGCACTGGACAAGCCGTCAGAGCGTGAACAGACCCAATGGTATTACCAGCGCTACGTGCAGCATCTGCCCTCTGCCGGTGAGATCGTCCTGTTCGACCGGTCCTGGTACAACCGCGCGGGTGTCGAGCGGGTTATGAATTTCTGCACGCCACGCCAGTATCTGGAATTCATGCGCCAGACGCCGGAATTTGAGCGGATGCTCACCCGCTCGGGCATCCGACTGTTCAAATACTGGTTCTCGGTCACTCAGGACGAGCAGAAACGTCGGTTCGAGGCACGCTCGAAAGAGCCATTGAAAAAGTGGAAACTCTCGCCGATCGATGTGAAATCACTGGGGATGTGGGATGAATATACGCAGGCCAAAGAGGCGATGTTCTTCTACACCGATACGGCCGATGCACCCTGGACAACGATCAAGTCCAAGGACAAGAAACGCGCAAGACTGGCCTGCATGAAGCACTTTTTGTCGTCCTTGCCCTATCCCGACAAGGACAAGAGGATCGTCGGCACACCTGATCCGTTGCTGGTTGGCACTGGTCAGACAGCTTTGCGTCTCGCCAACTAATAGCAGGTGACTAGATCGTCTCCATGGCGCCGGCCAGCAACTGGTCCATGCTCTTCGACGGCTCCGAACAGCCGGCCTCGCCCACGATTTTGGCTGGCACTCCAGCGACTGTCTTGCAGGGGGGAACCTCTTGCAGCACCACCGATCCGGAGGCAATCCGGCTGCAATTTCCGATCTTTATGTTGCCAAGCACAGCAGCACCCGCACCAATCAGAACGCCATCACCGATCTTGGGATGACGATCGTCGTCCTCCTTGCCCGTGCCACCCAGGGTCACGGAATGCAGCATGGAGACATTGTCGCCAACGACAGCCGTTTCGCCGATCACGATGGAATGGGCGTGGTCAATCATGATCCCTTTACCCATCTGCGCACCGGGATGAATGTCCACGCCATAAATCTCGGAAGTGCGCATTTGCACGAAATATGCCAGATCCTTGCGGTCGTTCAGCCAGAGGTAATGAGACAAACGGTAGGATTGTAGCGCCTGATACCCTTTGAAGAACAGAAGGGGCTGGATCAGCCGGTGACAGGCCGGATCGCGCTCGAACACTGCTGTCAGATCGGCACGTGCCGCTTCCATAAGCCCGGGATCATCGGCATAGGCTTCCTGAAGGATCTCCCGCAGGATCAGGTCCGACATATCGTCAGATGCCAGTTTCTGGGCAATCCGGAAGCTCAGAACATCAGTCAGTGTCTTGTGATAAAGCACGCTGGCATGCACCAGAGACGCCATCAAAGGCTCGTTTCTGGTGATCTCTTCGGCCTCGGTGCGAACACGCGACCAGATTGGATCAACAGATTTCAGTGATACGCTCGGCTGGGCCATATCGCCCCCCTTGAGTTTTCGAGCACGAAAGGCTCAGTTGACTCTTAGGTCGGACGGATTGGCCCGGAAATCAAGTGCTACTTAGGGGGGATTCATGACAATGGGAGATGTCACCGATTACAGATCCTTGTTGCTCGACAGACTTGAGTCCCTTGTTCAGGAGGATAAAGCGGGTGCTGATGCCCGTAAAACTGTCACGCTTGATCAGCAATCCGTTGGTCGTCTCAGCCGTATGGACGCCCTTCAACAACAGGCCATGGCGAACGCAACACATGCCCGTCGAGGAGTTGAAAGAAGTGCCATCTTATCGGCCTTGAAGCGGCTGGATGACGGGGAGTTTGGCTTCTGTGCTGATTGTGGCGACGACATTCCTGAGCCTCGATTGCAGCTCAATCCAACCGTACTCAAATGCATCGGATGTGCGCGGGGCTGATTGTTCAAGGGACAAAACGCCTGATGATCTGGCGACGGCCCCAAAGGCATTTCATCTTGCGCACGAAGGGTTTGCTGATCACGGCCAGACACATGCCCAAGGCAAACCCCACTGCAAATGTGTCAACGCCGATCACGCTGCCGCTGCCCGCATTCTTCGAATATGCAAACTCAGTCTGACAACGCCTGCGGCGAAATCTGTGCCATCGGGTGTCAGGACAATTGCGGACGCGGTATCGAGGAAGTGCCCAGACGCCAAAGGCCGCGCAACGGTCGTTCCGGCCAACACCCCATAGCCGCCACCTAACAGGCTTGCATCACTCAGAACACCCATTTGCCAACTGCTTGTGCCCGCGCCTGTGATATCGGCCAGCACCCTTGCGGATGCACCCATCAGGACCGAACCGGCTGGAATGATGTCTCCGGTGATCGATACGGCTCCGGGTTGCAGGATGTGATCAAACTCAAGAAATTCCTCAAACACCAACGCACTGGACGGGCTGATCACCGTGACGCTTTCCTGCCAGGCGACGCCTTCAAAGACCAGCCAGCTCTTCCTGGCCTCATCCCAGCATCGCCAGCCGGTTCTGGGTTGCGTGAATACCCAGCCCCCGTTGGAATAGGATGCAATCTGGCCCTCCCGACTTGCCCAGACACCATTGCCTCCCAATGCCACGATGTACGCCTCGCCGTCAAACGGCGAAAGCGGCGGCTCATTCAGGCCCGAACTAACCACGCGCAATTGCACCAGAACATCAAGACGAGAAAGAGCCTCGTTCACAGTCACATGCTTTTGCGCTTGCGCAGGCTGCACCAGAGGCAGGCCAAGTTGGTATGTCTCACTCATGGAAATCCATCCCTCCAAATGCGCCAGGTCCGTAAGTCTCAGAGACCTGAGCAACTTCAAATCTGATGTTTGAGAACGCACCATCCGCGGTTTGAGCACCCAGCGGATAGGAAAAGAGCGGCGTCATAGCGATCTCTTCGCGACGGACAATGCCGGCCACTCTGACACGCACGACGTAAAGCTCCTGCGTTTCACCCAATGGCACGTCCGTTCCAAACCAACTGTCGCCATTGATCCGTGTTCGCCGTGTCCAGGATAGCGTGATCTGCCCTGACATCTCGCGTCGCGCCCGAAGATGAACCGGTGAAAGTGGCCGCAGGCCAACCCCGTCGAAGGCCGCAATCTCATGCTGATAAGATGGATCATCATAGGGTCGTGAAGCCGCACCTACCCGGTAGTGTCTTGCAAGACCACGCGCTGTCGTTGACAGGGCAATTTGCACCGCACTGCCATCAAGCAAAACGAAATCCGTATCGACCGGCCAAACGTCAGGCACAAATGCATCTGTTCCAGCCTGACCGCGCAACAGATTGCCCAAGGTATATTCATCCGGCCCGGTCAGGATCGCGGTCTCAAACTGGAAAACTTCCCATTCACCACTGCCGTTGCGCAAGGCTCCGACATTGCCACCATTCAATACATCAATTCTGGGAAGCGATTGCAGGTTTTGTCCGACCACATGAACCTTGACCGACTGATTTGCCCAAACACCGGGTTGCACGCGCGGCAATGGCTCCAGGGTTTCACCCATGGTTGCGTTGCGTTCGACTTCTGTGTTCAGAACATAGCCGTAGCCTTCTGAGGCCGAGTAAACCGCAACCGATCCGGGCCACGGGGTCGATGTCACCGCCACATGAGGGGCATGAGGAAACTCATTGCCGGTCAATATCGGCAAGTCCAGAAACTCCGCATAGATCGTAGGTGCATCCGGGACGGTATCTATCGGTGGCGGGGCTGTGACCACGGCCGATTGGCTGGAGATCTGACCATAAAGGCCGCCGTCAACCCGTACAGCCTCCAGACCCATCGCAGCATCATCTTCGATGCGATCAACTCTGTATAACCTGTCAGAACCGCCCGGAGAGATCAGATCCCCCGGCAACACATCCAATCGAGACTTTGGCAGGCTCAGATCAACCTTGTCCCGTGCAACATTTGCCTCCGTGAGCCAACGTTCGGCAAGGCCTATGGCCTCGGCCGCACTGAGTACAACAGGCAAATCAATGCTGCTGGTGTTTGGCTGACCGGAGCCTGGCAATCGCACTTCGACTGCACCGGTGCGATAAGCGCGGTCCGCCTCGACATAGCCGACGCGCACGCGCGCAGGGCTTTCGGCTTCGGGTGCACGGGTATACGCAAGCGTTCCCCGTTTTTCACCGGGATCAACCAGCAATTCCGTGTCCAGTATATGGCGTTCGGTGATGGACCGGCTGCGGCCTGTCAACAGGGCAAATCGTTCAAACAGATCAAAACCATGACGCATCATCAAAGGCTGCAAACTCTGGCGCGCAGTTTCCTGCCCGCCGATCACATAGCCTTTCGTGGCTCCCAGAATGGCCTCGATATTCAGATCCCCGACGCCAGCCGTCAGGCAGATCTCTTCCACCACATCCGCTACGGGCACCATGATTGCTCGTGCAGACATCACATGTCCGCGCGTCACTGCATCAGTGTCCGCCCAGATGTCCGAACGCAAGGAAACCTCAGGCCATGGCCGCACATCCCAGCGGTTCACATAGATCCGGCTGAGGTCCAACATCGGCCTGCCGTCAGTGGCTGATACTGGGTTTTGAGCAGGCTCGGACCAGTATCCGATTACTTTTTCCAGAGCATGTGTGCTCAGGCCGTCATCAGGCAAACCGTTCGAAAAAGGAGGAGCTGAAGCATCAAAAAGCGGATCCTTCATCGCCTGAGGCGTATTTGTGCCCTTGTCGATGCCCGGAATACCAAGGGAGGTGAACCAAATGGGTTTCATCCCGGGCAGCCACCCGGTGTCAACCGCGCTGATCTGGCCGCCAAAACGGTTCTTATGCGGTCGCGCCCACCAGTTTCGGATGTCTTTTGTACGATACACCCACGGCTCATTGCTCAGCGGATCCACAACGGCCGTCCTGTCCTGAGTGGTCCGGGCAGCATCTGTCTCGTAGATCCAATCGTAGCCTTCGCCACCTTCGATGTTCTCTTCGAAATAGCCCGGCGCCTGTAGCGCCTTCCAATCGGCATCAAGATGATCTAGGCCATCGCGCCAATCCGAGATCGGCATGTAATTCTCGATCCCGACAAAATCCGTATCAGGATCTGTCCACAGTGGATCAAGATTGTAATAGACATCGCCACTTCCGTCTTTGGGGCGATAGTTTGAAAATTCAGTCCAGTCAGCTGCATAGCCAATCTTGACGTCTGGCCCAAGAATGCTCCGGACATCCTGAACCAGCGCGCGCAACGCATCGACCATGGGAAAAGAGTCCCCGTGATCACGCAGTTGGGTCAGACCTGACAGCCCAACACCCACGCAAAAAGCATTAACACCACCTGCCGAAGCCGCTAGATGGGCGTAGTGCAGAATGAACCGCCGGTATGACCATTCTGCCGGACCATCGTAGGACACCCCGTTTCCGGTGACAGAGAAATCACCGGCCGCGCAGTGTCCGACAAATGCCGAAAGCTCTGCCAAGATCGCTGCGGTTCCATCCGGACTGACGGTTCTGCTCGGTGCAGCAGATGCACTCAACAATCCCGCAGGGCTGAACGGTTTCTGGCCGGCCAATCCGGTCCAGGGGTCTTCAAGGCTATTGTCCGCAACCGCATCAAGTCGCAACTCGGGCCGCAGCAAAACTGCCTGCCCGGATGCTGACAGCGCTTGGATTGCGTCCTTGACGACCCGGTCAGAGGGTGTTGCCAACCCTGCCTGTTGGGCAATGTCTGAAGACAACACCGATGCATTTTCGCGGCTCACACCCGAAACCACCCAAGGTAAGTCGGTGGCATCCTTGCCATCAACACTGACCCGGGGTTCTGGCGCAGCCAAAGCACAGCGCAGGTCACGGATATACCAACTCACCGGTACCGCGATGGAACTAACGGCCGGCAGCGCAGCACTCAACTGGTCAAGTGCGCTTTCAAAGTCCGATATGTCACCGACACCATGGGCATTGAATGTGCGCGAAATACCCTTGGCCTCGTTGCTGCGCTGAATTTCCGGCGACAGTGCGTATTCACCACCGGTTCCACCCAGAACCACCGCCTTGGCGACATCCGGCAACCGAGGTTTGCCCAGCGATGTGGGTCTGCGAAACACTTCAAAGCTCAGTTGCGGAAGCCGGTTTCCATAGGCTGCAAGTTGTATGTCTTCGATAACCACATAGGCCGTGCCCCGATAGGCAGGTGCGTTTTCCACACCTTCAATCGCGGCGATCAACGGATCGGGAAGTTGCGCTTCATCGCCTGAATACAGTCGCCAGTTCAACCCGCTCAGCGAAATCGCCTGCCCGTCAGCCCAAACCTGCCCAATGCGAGAGACAATCCCTTCACACAAGGCAACTGCGATGGAGACTGAATAGCTGTACGTGTTTGTGGATTGTCCGCCTCCCATGCCCTTGCCGGAGCCCCCGGCGGATGTGCTTGAAACGGTTTCCAGAAACCTGCTTGACCAGATGATCTGCCCGGACAGGCGCATACGTCCAAAGACGCGGGGGATCTCGGCCCCTTCGGCCGATCCCATGACCCGAAACCGATCAACCCGTTCCACATCTACCGGGGCAGCACCTGCGCCCAGAATGCTCTGGTCGATCGTTGCCCCAATCGTTGCGCCGACTGCACGACCGGCAACCGCCGTGGCAAAACCAAGCGCTCCACCTCCAATTGACGAGCCGACTGCCGCACCGACAGCCGACAATACCATCGTTGCCATTCAGACGGCCTCCTCGATCATGCGAAACACACCGGCAACGCGCCGCATCCATGGTGCACTCAGGCCGGTTTCAACCACACCCAACCGCGAATAAGCGTGAATCATCGTGGGATTTTCCCGAAGATCCCGCGCAAATATCGCCAGATGCTTGGCAACAGCACCTTTCCGCATACGGAACACCAGAACATCACCCGGCTCCCAGTCGCCTTTGACAGGGACAAAATGCCTTTTGGCGGCCATCAACAGGCGTTCCTGACCGTCAGTCTCGGACCAATCCGGAGTGTAGGCTGGCACCCGCTCCGGCTCGTTTCCAGTGACGACCCGGATCACACCCCGCAGCAATCCCAGACAATCCGCACCCGCGCCCCTGCAACTGGCCTGATGCTCATAGGGCGTCCCGATCCAATTGCGGGCCTCAGCAACCAGGCATGATCCGGTCATGATGCACTCCGGATCAGGCTCTTGCCGTTGTTCTGAGCGCCCTGCTTGGGATAGGCCACAACCCAGTCTTCACCGGGGATATCCGGGAACCCTCTGAAATTCAGGAAATTGTCGAACTTCAGGTGACAGGTGTCCGCGGTTTTGTCACAGCCAGCCCGCAGCGTCAGCGTATCAGTCGGATGGATCTCACCGGACACCGCTTCCCATAATTCGATCCTGCGCGTCGTGCCGTCCAATGCATCAACCCGTATCGGTGAAACAAGGCCCGCATTCACACCACTGCGCCAAAGGATCGAACCCCGCTCGAACCATCCGGGCAAAAAGCCTTCCAGCCCTGACAGGGAAAAAATCTGATTTGATGTCGTCACGCCGATTTCAAGGTCGATGGAATACGCCTGATCCTGCAAATTTATCCCGCATGCCTGATCACCCAAGGCTCTGTCGCAACTTCGCACAAAGACCCGCCCGACGGGGCGGTTCAGATGTTCAGCCTGACCCCTGAGTTCCACTTCAAAAGCTCCCGACCCTTGCCGAACCTCGCCAAGGGTTCCGCGAAACATCAGCAGCCGGACATCAGGATCAACCCAATCCACCAGCCAGTGCCGGACTGAGGCGCTGTCGTACCTTCCAGCCAGAAGGTCTTCTTCGCTCAATCCGGCAGCACTCAAAGCGCCCTGCACCTGAGTGTTGTCCACATTCAGACCAAGGGAGCGCTCAATCGTCCCGACATCAAACCCGGTGCTGGCCAGATAGCGAATTCCCTCGAATTCCAGGTCCAGGTCATGATCGGTAAAGCCCATCACCACCCCGTCCCGCCGGGTGATGTCCCAGGCACGACAATGATGGGTCACACCCAAACTCAACTGTTCAAGAAACGCCTCCATCAGATGCGCACCTCGACAATCGGCACTTCTGGCACCTCACCGGCCGAGAAGCTCGTCAATGAGGCAGTGATGCGATCCGATGCAAAGCGAACCGGCACATCGAACTCAAATCCGGCTGTAACCACATCGCCGTTTGGCGGAGGAGTGGTCAGTGTAACAACGCCAGTCTGATAATTGATCTGAAAATCTACCCCATCAGCCTTTGGATCACCGGCAAGCGCAAGCTTCACCGTTCCTTCCACCGGTTTTGAGATTGGCCGCACATAAGTCTGCCCGCCTGACTGGTAGGTTTTTGTCAGCGGAAATTCGGTTGACACCCCATCCCCCTGACCAATGTCCTGATCCATGGCCGCAGGTTCGTGGGACGGGAGGCAGGATTTGAAATCCGCCCAGTCGCGCCAGCGGAACCCGTAAAGCTGCCCGCGTCGGGCCTCGAAAAAGGCAATCACTTCAGCAAGATCATCCAGTGATCGCACGCCAACGCCAGCTTCATAAATTCTGCGCGAATGCGCCCAAGGCGTGTTGCGTTCCTCAAACCCGTTCGCAAGCGTCACGATCTCGGTCTTGCGCTCTGGTCCACCTTGCGCCCCAAACGAAACATTCAGTGGAAACCTTACTTCGTGAAAACTCATGGTCTTCCCCTCACATATTCCGATTGCCGCGCGCGATCATCCTGCGCATTTGGGCTGCAACCTGACTGCTTGATCTCTTGAAACTTTCAGCGTCCGGGCTGGTAATGTTCATTGTCACATGGACCGAATTTCCACCCGATGCCTTGACTCCAAGTCGACCGTCCGCCCCCCGGCTGAGCGGCATGATCGCCTCAGGACCGGCCTCACCCATCAACCCCGTTCCACCGCGCATCGGAAAGGTCATGGGTCCGTCAACCACACCGCCCTTTGCAAAGGGTGTCACACGACCTGACACGAACGCACCGCCTTTGGAAAAACCAAACAGGCCGGAGACGATCGATTGAACTCCTGTGGTCAGGGCACCACTGACGGCATCCTGAACCGGCTCCAAGGCCTGCCCCAACGCGGTGCTCGCCATATTGCGTCCAACGCGACCCAGAACATCCGACAGTTTTGCTCCATCGAAAATCAGGTCATCCATGGCTGATTTCAGGTTTCGCCCCAGACTGCGGGACAAAGTCGAAGCATCTCCGCTGGCGATCTTAAGCGCGCTTTGCACATCTTCGATCTCCGTTCGAAACGCATTCGAAACACCTTCAGCGTTGACCATTGAGGTCTCGAGATCGCCAAGCGCCCGGTCCAGCCGTTCTGCCTGATCATCCGTTTCCGCCATCCAAACCTCCTTCGCTTTCGTCAGGAAATGCCGCCGCGAGCGCTGTTAGCCGGTCCCGGGTCATGGATGATGAAGGCCCGTTAAGGCCCGCCATCAGCATCAATTCAACCGGGGTCAGCGACCAGAACGTGTCTGGATCAAGCCGCAAGTGGCTCAGCCCCAATCTGACAAGCCCGGACCAGGCCAGATCACTCATCGCCTGTCTCCGGCAGGGCAAAACTCAGTTTCAGCAACCGCCCGGCAGCGCGTGCGGCGGCCACCGGGCCGCCTTCGATCTCTGCAGACCCAAGTTCGGCAACGGTCATCGGGGCCCCGCCGCCTAGGGTTCCTGCGGCCAGCAACTCAAGTATGTCTCTGGACTTGAATGCGCCGGTTTCAAAGCGTCCAACCAAGGCCAGCAGGGATTGCTCTTCCAAACGAGCTTCCAATTCCGCCAATGCGCCCAGGGTCAGGCGCAACCGCACTGGTGCGCCGTTGACCACTAGCTCCACATCTCCCCTCCATGGATTGCTCATCAAAGCGTCGTGAAGCTTAAGGATCCGCCAGATGTCAGCGACAGGTCGAAAGTCGCCTCGCCATCATAATTGCCCGCGTACTCCAGAGATGTGATCTGAAACGGCCCCTCGATAATGCCGAAATCTGGAATGATCATCTGCAATTGGGGAATGTCACCGTCGAAAAACAACTGCCGCGCCCGGGCATCAGTTTCCTCGTCTCGGAACACGCCGGATCCTGCCAGCGAAGCGGAGCGCACACCTGTGTTGCCCAGCAATTCGCGCCACCCTCCAGCAGATTGCAGATTGGTCACATCCACGGTTTCGGCGTTGAATGTGATCTTGCTGGCCCGCAAACCCGCGAGCGTCTCGAATGTGCCCGATCCGGTCATGTCGAGCTTGATCAGAAGGTCTTTGCCTTTCTGCGCAACCATATCCAGTTATCCTTTATCTGGGAAAATCAGTGTTGGGGTCAGCCGGCCTCAACCAGTGCCCGAAACCTCAGGGTCACTCGTCTCCGATCCGGCGGAGCACCTCTTTCTGCCTTCGCGAACAGAAACCGCAGACAGGCAACAGCGCCTTCGCTCAGGCTCAACGGGGTTTCCGTCAGCGCGGCGCCAATGGCAGCGGCAGCCTGTTTTGCAGGGCGAAACCCCTCCGCTGTCGAATGAACCGACACGGTGAAATCATGCTGCGCCCCCTGATGGGTGACAGAGCCATTGTCGCGCACGCGCTCCTCGCCGATCACCACATGGGTTTCTGGCGCAACACCCTCAACAAAGGGAAGGTCACTGTCGAAAATCGCATCACCCACCAAAGCGCCAAGTGCCGCATTCCCGCTCAGCCGCTCGAACACGGCCACCTGCAATGCATCCGCAACCGCATAGGTCATGCCTGCACTCCTTCCAGTGCCGAACAGGTCAGATAGCGCCCGTAGGCATCTTCTTCAGCCACGCTCAAGATCCGGTAGACCCTGTTGCCATCGCGAAACCTTTGATCTGCCCGCGGGCGTGAGGCAGCACCAACCGGCGCCCCGCGCACCACAATGCGCACTGGCACCTGCGGGGCTTCGCGCCCCGCGGCGACCGGTTCGCGTCCGCCGCGTGCACGCACCTCTGCCCAAAGCGTGCCCTTCACAATCCAGCTGCCTGTATGACCACCGGCGCCATCGGCCACCCGGTCCCGTTCTTCCAGCAGCAGTTTCCTTGACAGGTTCGGTTCTCTCACAGCGCACCTCCCGAGATGCGCACCTGTCTGTATCGCTCGATCAGGGACAGAACACCGAAGGGCAGGATCCCGCCCTTGCCCTGCATCTCATTGCGGTTCTCATAGAAATATCCCGCCAACAGGATCACTGCCTGTGCCAGATCACTGGGAACATGGTCCCAGTCAGCGCCATAACCTGCTGTGAATCGGATCCTGACCGACCCGAGCGAGCTTGATTGGGGAAACACCCCCTTGGTCACCACCGCCGGGCGCTGGGCATCGATGCGCAATGTGTAACTGGTGGCCTCCAGCGTGGTCTCGATACCGTCCTGGCTCACCAGAGCAACCGCATTGACCGACCGCACGGGACCAACTGGCAAGGGCTGACAATCAGCTGATGCCCAGCGTCCCGCTTCCCACTCAAACTCACGCTCAAGGATCACACGCCCGGTGCGCGCCTCAATCGCGGCCATAGCTGCTTGCAGATACGCGTCCAGCAGACTGTCCTGTGACCCGTCATCGGCAAATCCACTGCCTAGGCGCAGATGATCAGCCAGCGCACGCACCGGCAATGCGCCCGGAGCAGGCGCGCTCAATTCCGTCAGATTCATGTAATCCTCTCAACCGGGCCCAACCGCCCAAGATGGGTTTGAATGCGGGCTGGCCTCAGACAGCGACTTGCAAAACAACAGAACGCTCCAGCACCCGCTCCTGCGAGGTCTCAGCCTTGGCGCTCAGAATGTAGGTCTTGCCTGCCAGGCCTCCGCCCAGCTCAACATGGCTGAACCGCACATCGATACTTTGTCGTTTGACAAAAAGGTCTCCGGGTTCACACACAGGTTGTATCTGCCATCCCAGATCACTGGCGATGGTTTCACCATGTTCCAGATAGCCTTCGTTCCAATCCAGATCATAAGTAACATCGACCGTGGACGCCTTCAGCATATAGCCGCTCATTGGTTAACCTGTTCCCGTTGGAGTACAGAAGTGACACTCCCTGGACCTGGCCATGCAGGCTGAGGGAGGGGGACCCGACTTTCAGATCCAGAGAGCGTCGGCCCCGCCCCGTAGTGGGGCGGTATCCCGCTCCGTTACGAGAGCGAGAATTTCAGCAGTTTGATCGCAGCGAAATCGCTGACGTCACCGCCGACACGTTTGGTTGCGTAGAAAAGGACATGTGGTTTGGCCGAAAACGGATCGCGCAGAATGCGCATGTCCGGTTTTTCAGCGATGGTGTAGCCCGAGTTGAAATCGCCAAAGGCAATCGCCGTCTCACCATCCGCGATCTCAGGCATCTCTTCCGCGATCAGAACCGGATAACCCATCAACCGGGCAGGTTCTGCAGCCGCAAGCCCATCGGACCAAAGGAAGCGCCCATCGGCATCTTTCATCTTGCGCACGGCACCTGCGGTTTTCGAGTTCATGATGAACTGAGCCTTGGCGCGGTAGCGCGCACCAAGTGAATATACCAGGTCCACAATCGCATCGGCCGGTTCGGCAGAGGAGAAATCACCGGCCTCACCAGTTGCCACATAGCCAAGGTTGCCCCAGGTCCAACTGTCGTTTTCGACCGCCGTATAGGTCAGAAACCCGGTCGGTTGATTGACACCCGTGCCCGAGATGAAGGCCTTGCTTTCTTCGCGCACAAACCGGTCGCCAATGCGCTCGGCAAGCCAGCCTTCGACGTCAAACGCGCTGTCATCCAGCAAACGCTGGGATGCTTTCGGCAACGCTGACAACTCGTGCAGCGGAATGGTGATCCGCTCGATGGTGGGAGTATCTGTTTCCACGAATGCGCCGGTCTCCGACGCCCAGCCATAGCCTGTATTGCTCTGGTCGATCAGAACATCAAACGCCACGCTGTCGACTTGCACCACATTGGCAACCGCGCGCAGGCTGGAAGCTCCTTCCAGAACCGACAGGATCCGGTGCGTCGTCTGGGGATCGACCAGATACCCGCCTTCCGCTGCCACGGCCGTGTTCAGCGCCTTGCCGTCCAGTTCAAGCCCCCGCAGCCCGTCATCATCACCCGAGCGCAGGTATGCGCCGATAGCCTTGGCGTGGGGTTGTTCCAGATCAGCCGCATGGCTCAAGGCCGGGCGGTTGGCCGCCAGAGATTTGCGATCAAGCATGGTCAAACGGGTATCCTGTTCAATGAGTTTGGTTTTGATGTCAGTCTGAAAATCTTTGAAATCGCTCAGAAACCCGGCCATCGCGGCCTTCACCTCATGGGCAGGGGTCTGAGCCGGTTGGGCAGAACCCGCCCGGGATTTGGTCTCAGCGTTTCGCATCGTTTGGTCCTTTGTCAAAGGGATGAACATGGCTCGTCGGCCATCAACTGACTGGCGCTGCGAAACGCATCCGCCAGGTCCTGCACGAATTTCTCTTCCTCCGGTTCCGAAGGTGAAATCCGTGCTTCGGGCAGCATCGGAAACGTGACAACCGATACCTCCCAAAGCTCAATCTCATGCAGAAGGCGTGTGCCTTCTGCTGATTTTTCCGCACGCTTGGTCCGGTATCCGATGGACAACCCGTCAATCGCGCCGGCTTCCAGCAACGCAAGCGCCTCGCGTCCACGCTGCACATCACTCAGCAAGCGGCCTTTGACCCACAACCCGGTGTCATCTTCGCGAACCTCGTCCCAGATGCCGATCGGCTCTGCCGGGTTATGTTGCCACAACATGCGGATTGGCGCCGAGCGGTGCTTCAAGGCTTTGCCGTAAGCGCCTTTGACCACCACATCATGACCCTGATCGGGCTTGCCAAACAGCGATGCATAGCCTTCGATAGCGCCCGCCTTCAGTTTCAGGCCATCCCCCAGCGCGCAGTATTTCATCTCAAGCGCAGGCGCGCCCGGTCTGTAGAGCATTTTAAATTCCTCTTTCAGTTCAGATGAGGCAAAAGCCGATAAGCCATATCCATGGCCAGAAACGCCGCCAGTCCCGAAACACCCAGCCAGATCCGCCGCTCCATGCGGTCGATCGCGTGCTCGATGTGTTTCAAACGCTGATCCAGCGCGTCCCATTTAGCGTCAGCCACTTTTTCATTCGCCTCGATCCGCACCGTTGCGGCGTCAAATGGCTCATAGAGAAAGCGTGATCCCGAATGTCTGGCGGTCATGACATCAACCACCCTCGGGCAAACGCGGCAATCCAAGCATCTGACGTTTCTCGCCGTCGGTTAGGAACCCGGCATTCGCAACCCGGCGCCACTGCGCCTCCCGCTCGGAAGCAAGTGCAGGTACGAGGTCCAGATCGGGTTTGATGGTCAGCCCTGCGTCAAACCGAGGTCCAAACCAGGAGCTGATTTCACTCAAAGTGCGCGCCACCAACGGCAGTACGGTCAGGCGGTAGAAGGCCCGGTTGGCCTCCTGATAGTTTGCGTAGGAATTGTCACCCGGCAGCCCCAGCAACATAGGCGGCACGCCAAAGGCCAGCGCAATTTCGCGGGCCGAGCTTTCCTTGGTCTTCTGGAATTCCATGTCAGAGGGGGAAAACCCCATCGGCTTCCAATCCAGCCCTCCTTCGAGAAGCATCGGCCGTCCGGCATTGCGCGCGCCCTGATGGTTTGCTTCCAACTCCTCAACCAGTCGCGCATATTGGTCATTGGCCAGCGATCCCATGCCATCACCGCCCCGGTACACAATGGCACCAGAAGGGCGCGCGGCATTATCAAGCAGAGACTTTGACCACTTGGACGCAGCATTGTGCACATCCACCGCACTTGCCGCGGCCTGCATTGCGGACAACCCATAGTGGTCATCCTGCGGGTGGAAAGACTTCAGATGCAGCACAGGTGCCACATCCTGCCCCATGTCAAACCGGTGCTTCTTCGATCCGACCACGTATTCGTATGCGACTGGCCAGCCATCCTTTCCGGGGACTACCCGCATCCGGTCAGAGCGCAGAACATATATCTCGTCCCGCGTAATGCCGCTTGCGGCTTCCAGATAGCCATCGCCAGTCAGCAGCACCTGCCCGTAAAGCGCTTCCAGCAACGCGGCTCCGCCTTGCCCCGGATTGGGGCGCTCCAGAAGATCGACCAAAGGATGCGTCTCATACCGCCTTGTCTTGTCCTGCACCACAAGGGGCAGGGCGGCAGCAGCCTCGGCAATCATCTTGACGCAGCGAAATCCAACCGGGTTGCCTGCAAATCCCGTGCGCGTCAGCGAACTTGCATCCCGCGGAGACCACGCAACCCGGCCGGATGTGTGAAACGCGATCACAGGTGCAGCAGCACTTGATTTGCTCTCGGTCACGTCCGGTTTCGCAGCTTGAAACAGTTTCAGAACCATTGCGATAGTGTCTCCTGAAAGAGTGGCTGTTCACGCGCTGCCAACAGGCAGACACATGGTGCAAGGCAGGTCTCGTCTTACCGGGCCTTGACCCCGGGCCAGACCCGTCTGTCGATTTCCCTACAATTCTCCCGCCAGAGCGTATCGCTCACAAATGGCGGACACGCGGCTGCTGATATCTTGCTGCAGGTTCGACCATCAGGTCGGTCAGCGCCCAGACCAGCGCATCCACGCGGTCTGGACTGCCAGATCCTTGAAAACCCTGTAGCGTCATCTGGCACATTTGGTCTTCCAGCTTGCCGAACTGATCGCCGTGATGAACCCTGCCTTGCTCATAAAGAGCGGCAACAGGTTCTGCGCGTGCCAGTTTGCCTCGTGATGCCCTCACCGCACGATACGGTACCATTGGGTCCAGTTGCCGCAGGATCGTTTCCACGAGGTCACCCCCCTGGTTGACTTCAGCCACGATCCGGTCGGCCTTGAAATCATGAAACAGCGCCAGGGCCCGCGCTGCCCACTCATTGGGTGTCGCCCCGCTCAGCGACCCGTCAGCCAGAACATATGCTTCCCATGTCTGTGGCGCCCCCGAGTTGCGCACACCAGCCACCACAATTCCGCATTCGTCCGCCGATTTGCCCGAGGTGACAGGCGGGTCCACGGCAACCACGATCCTGTCCAGATCTTCAGGGGCCGGTTTGCGGCCTGTGTCCAGCATCAGCGGGGTCCACATGCCGCCTTCGAAGTTGAAAAGTAGTTCTCCGTCCAGTTCCTGACGTGCCATTCGCGTGCCGCCAAACCGGGCTCGAACACGTTCCAGAAAGCCGTTTGCCAGAAACCCTTCATTGACGTCCTTGGGTGCCGATGTCTGTACCGTGCCATCTGCCTCAAGCAGATCATGCAAAAGCCCTACGTTTCGCGGTGTGGTTGTCACCACCTGCTGCGGGTTGTCCCCCAACCTCAGCGCAAACTGCAACATGTCCCAGGCGCGTTCCGGCTGCTTCCATTTGGCCAACTCGTCAACCCAGGCACAATCAAACTGCGGCCCTCTCAATGCTTCGGGATCCGCTGCCGAAAAGCATTGTGCAACCGCTCCGTTGGGCCACAGCAGCTGGCGTCTCGTGGCAATCCAGTCAGGCCGCCGGTCCGGGGGAGAGTTGGCAAGAATTCCGCTTTCCCCGAATATCATCACATCGCGTGCCTGATCGTAGGTGCTCCCCAGAAGTGCCACCTTGCGGCAGCGCCCCGGTTCATATGGGCCCGAGCCTTCGACCTGTGTGCGGACCCATTCCGCTCCTGCACGTGTCTTGCCGGCACCACGGCCGCCAAGGATAACCCATGTGTTCCAATCCCCACCCGGCGCCAATTGGTGCTCGGGATGGGCCCAGTGTTCAAACAGAAACGGCAAGGATCTGAGCGCATTCGGGCTCAGAGTGTCAAGGAAGGCCTCAATCTCGGTCTCGCCCACCGAGACGAGCAAGTCGCGAATGGACTTCCATTCTGGCCTGTTCAAGATCAAGCGCAGGCTGTCCGTCCTTGCCAAGTTTCCCAAGAGATCCCTCCATGTCCTGCAAATGTTGAAGCTGCCGCAGAAGGCTTGCTGCCGAAGAGGACCCCGACTTCAGGGCTTCCTTGTCAACGTCTCCACGCCCCAGAGCTTCAACAATGTCTCGCAATTGTTTGCTAAGCTGGCTGAACAGCCAGTGTGAATGAGCAAGTCTCTCCTGCGCATTCCCGACATCTCCGGGATTGCTGGTGTCCATACGGTACCTGCCTATGTGAAAGTGTAGGATGAAGAACTGATCTGAGAATCAAAAAAGCCCCGCAATTCCTTGCAAGGCTCCGCTGGACTTTCCCCATCCTGCAAATAGGTATACTTTAGAGCGTACGGTATGTCAACAATTATATTCCAGGTTGTGTAAACCCAATGCTACTGACTGGCCCGTTCCGCCTCGATCCGACGCCATTCGGCAACGTTTCGATTGTGCTCTGACAGTGTCTTTGCAAACGCATGACCTCCGGTTCCATCAGCCACGAAGAAGATGAAATCGGTGGTTTCCGGATTGGCCGTTGCCTCAATGGCAGCACGTCCCGGATTGGCAATTGGCGTCGGGGGTAACCCGTCAACTTTGTAGCTGTTGTAAGGGGTTACCCGGTCCAACTCTGACCGCCGCAACCCACGACCAAGCTTCTCTTTGCCCAATGTGATCCCATATCTGACCGTCGCATCAGCTTCCAGACGGATGCCATTGTTCAGCCGGTTGACGAAGACAGATGCCACCTTGGCCCATTCTTCCGCACCTCCGGCTTCGCGCTCGACCACAGAGGCCAGGATCAGCAGATCCTGAGGCGAAGAAATCGGCAGATCCTCCGCACGGTTCTCCCAGGCATTGGCCAGAATGGTCTCCTGCGCCTGCTCCATTTGTGCTAGAACCGATGCCCGAGTCGCTCCGCGAGAGAACGAATAGGTGTTGGGGGCAAGTGTGCCCTCAAGCGGCACCTCGTCGATTTCGCCAACCAGTCCTTCGGTGACTTTCAACCGTTCAACCACTTCCCAACTTGTGAAGCCCTCGGGGATTGTCACTCGCAACTGGATGCCAACGCCCGAAGTGACAATGGCATGGACTTCACGCATCGTCGCACCGGCAGGAATTTCGTATTCGCCTGCTTTCAGGCCCTGATCCAATCCACCGTACCGCATGCCGACCCGAAAAAGGGAGGCGCTTGAAATGGCACCTTTTTCCTCCAGCCGGTTGCTCGCCTTGGCAAAAGTATCACCGCGCGGCACCTCAAACACCAAAGGCTCCTCAAGTGGTCCGGGAGCTTCAAATCTGGAAATGCCCCAGTTGACCAAACCATATAACACCACCAGCCCGACAATCAGAAAGGTTAGGGCATTGGCCGCGAAATGACGTGCCATTCAGCTCTCCTGCATCCGGCGTAGAACGATAGAGGCGTTTGTACCACCAAAGCCAAAGGAATTCGACAGCGCAACATTGATATCGCGTTTGCGCGCAGCATTCGGCGCAAGATCCAGTTGCGTATCAACATCAGGGTTGTCCAGGTTGATGGTCGGTGGTGCGACCTGATCTCGGATTGCAAGGATCGAGAAGATCGCTTCAACTGCACCAGCCGCTCCCAGCAAATGCCCGATGGAGGATTTTGTCGACGACATCGTCGCCCCCTTGGACGCATCGCCCATCAAGCGCCCGACCGCACCCAACTCGATCGTGTCTGCCATGGTCGATGTGCCATGAGCGTTGATATAATCGACCTCAGCGGGCGAGATGCCCGCCCGCGCCAGCGCTGCAGACATTGACCGGAACGCACCATCACCATCGCTCGCAGGTGCCGTGATGTGGTAGGCGTCACCTGACAGGCCATATCCCACAAGTTCGGCATAGATCTTCGCACCGCGCGCCATTGCGTGCTCGTATTCCTCAAGCACAACGATGCCCGATCCTTCGCCCATGACAAAGCCGTCACGGTCGCGATCATAGGGCCGCGAGGCGATTTGCGGCTCATCCCGACGCTGGGTGCTCAGGGCCTTGCAGGCATTGAACCCGGCGATTCCCAATTCGCAGATGGAGGCCTCGGTGCCTCCAGCCACCATGACTTCTGCATCCCCCAAGGCGATCAACCGCCCGGCATCCCCGATCGCATGCGCACCGGTCGAGCAGGCAGTGACAACAGAATGGTTCGGGCCCTTGAAGCCCCATTTGATCGACACCTGTCCAGCACTCAGATTGACCAGTGCACCGGGAATAAAGAAAGGCGACACACGGCGCGGCCCCTTTTCCTTCAGCGTCAGCGTTGTTTCGGCAATCGTTGTCAGACCTCCGATGCCAGATCCGATCAGAACACCGGTGCGCACGCGGTCTTCTTCAGCCTCAGGCATCCAGTTTGCATCGCGCACCGCCATTTCGGCTGCGGCCATCGCGTATAGAATGCACGGATCCACCTTACGCTGGTCCTTGGGGTGCATGAAATCATTGGGGTTGAACGTTCCGTCCGTGCCGTCGCCGAACGGGATCTCACAGGCATAGTTCGTATCAAGATGTTCGGCATCGAATTTCGTGATCGTGCCCGCCGCAGACTGCCCGGCCAGAAGCCGCGTCCATGTCTCTTCAACTCCGCTCGCCAAAGGCGATACCATCCCCAGCCCGGTCACAACCACTCGCCGCATCACAGTCCCCTTCTGTACATCAGGATCGAATATTGTCCGGCTCTCTATCCCAGTCATGCACAGATGAGCAAGCCTGTCACAACACACTTGCCGTCTGTTTGGCGATCTTGCCGAGTGCCGCTTCATCCAGATCGGCCAACACCAGATAGTCCAGTTCACCTTGTCGACCGCTGACGGATCCAACGCCCTGTCTTACCTGGACCACCTGACCCTCAGGTTCCGCAGAGCTGCGCGTCAGACAAATCGCAACCGGCCGCCCATCCTCGGTCAGATAGGCCAACTGCACAATGGCCGTACCATTGAGACCCAACACCTGCCCCCGTTTGAATGTCAAACCGTCAATGCGCAGCAGTTCTTCTGGCAAGGATGTCCCCAAAGCCGCCTGAAGTGCTCCGAAATTGTCTGATTGTCCTTCAGCCGTGGTCAAAGTATCGGTCACATAAAGCCTGTGATAGGCAGCGGCATAGTCCCGCCAGTCTTCCAGTTCTGTTCCGGCAGGCCCTCCGCCGCGCAGCAAAAAACCCAGCGCCACGCCTGCCAGCAACATTGCCGTCATCCGCCACCACAGGGCAGGTGTCTTTCCCGCGTCTGAGAAATCGGGCATCTCATCGAGCGCTGGCAGAACGTTTTTGAATGCAGATTTGACCGCTCCACGATCAATCTTCAAAGCGTCCAGATGTGCTCTCAGGGCAGCATTTGCCTCAACCGCATCCCTCACAGCCTGTGCATCGGCTGCATCCAGTTCACCGTCCAGAAAGGCGGTCAGTGTCTCGTCCGTGATCTCGTGGGGCCCAGTCATCCTGTCGACCTTTCCGCATCCGCCAAACTGGCTTTCAGTGATTTGCGCGCCGCCGCAAGGCGGCTCATGACCGTACCGATCGGTATGTCCAGAATTTCGGCCGCTTCCCGATACGCGTATTCCTCAACATAGACCAGAAGGACCGTTGCCCGCTGCGCCTCTGGCAACCCCATTACTGCATCCAACACTTCACGGGCGAATATATTCGTTTCAACTGCGGGATCCCGGCTTTCCAGATCCAGCTCATCCACCCTGTGCAAGCCCTGACCCCGCCTGACCGCGCGTGCCCGCAACTCATTGAGCCAAATACGCTGGGCAATGCGAAACACCCACCGGTCCGCATGGCTGTCGGGATCGAACTTCTCCGCTTGATCCAACGCCCGCGCCACGGCCATCTGCGCCAGATCCTGCGCATCAGCCACCTGTCCGGTCATCGAATAGCAGAAGCGCCAGAGCCGGTCATAGAAGCCCGGAATGTCCCGTCGCAGAACATCGCTCGCATTTTTTTGAAACAGTTTGCGAATAATTCCCCGCTCCCAGGCGTTGTCCTGTCAGTGCTTTGCTGCATCTTTGAGGGTCATTAGCAACAAGCTGGACCGGCAGATCAAGTCGCAAAGTAAAAATCGAATGAGCCCCCGTGGCTCACAGTAGGGAGACCCGAATGACGAAATTTTCCTTGGCTACATTGGCCCTGATCGCAACAACAGCAGCAAGCCCCCTGATCGCCCAAAGCTGGACCTTGAACGGAGATGCCTCCCGCATTGCCTTTGGCTCGATCAAGAAGGACACGGTCGGCGAAGTGCATGAGTTCACTTCGCTTTCTGGCGCGGTCACTTCTGACGGCATGGCCAGCATCGAGATCGATCTCGCCTCTGTTGAGACCTACATCGACATCCGCAACGAACGCATGCGGGAATTTGTTTTCGCAGCCGCACCGTCAGCTAGCTTCAGCACCCAGTTGGACATGGCGGGCCTCAACGCGCTCGCAACGGGCGGCACCGCAACCCAGACCGTCAAGGGCACGCTCGACTTTCTGGGCAATGCCGTGGATGTTGAGGCTGACTTGTTTGTAGCACGCCTTTCCGAGACATCCGTCATGGTCACGACCGACAGCCTCCTTATGCTCTCGACCGCCGATCTTGGTATTGATGGCGGTGTGGACAAGCTTCAGGAACTGGCGGACCTGCCGTCGATCACCCGGGTCACGCCCGTTACACTGCGTCTGGTTTTCGATGCGGGCTCCGAAACAGCGGCTGCCGCGCCCGAGACCACGGTGGCCACAGCTGCCCCTGCAGCCATGGCAGGTGACCCTGCAGCCGGTGAAAAGGTGTTCCGAAAATGCAAGGCCTGCCATGTGGCCGACGCCGAGAAAAACCGCGCTGGTCCCCATCTTGTTGGCATCATCGGCCGCCCGATCGCTCAGGTCGAGGGTTTCAAGTATTCCAGCGCCTTTCAGGAACAGGACCTGATCTGGAACACCGAGACGCTGACCGCCTATCTGACCGATCCGAAATCCTACATCCCGGGCAACAAGATGGCCTTCCGGGGCCTGCGCAAGGCCGAGGACATCGATAACGTTCTGGCCTATTTCGCCGATCTTGCAAAATAATCCGCCTTGCCCCGGCCATCACCATTGGCCGGGGCTTCCCGACCCCGACCCACTTCTTGGCTCAAATATCCCCGCCGGAGGCTCCCCCACTTGCCCCCCAGTGTTCCAGCCTGTAACCCTTTAGAAAAACGGGCACATGGGGGAGGCACCAACCGTGACACGGGCATTTGTATTTCCAGGGCAGGGCGCGCAAAGCATTGGCATGGGGCGCGATCTGGCCGACAGTTTTCCAGCGGCAAGGGATGTTTTCGATGCGGTCGATGAAGCGCTTGGCGAAAAGCTCTCCGCACTGATCTGGGAGGGTGAGATTGAAACTCTCACGCTCACCGCAAACGCCCAGCCAGCCCTGATGGCCACATCTCTGGCAGCCATGGCAGCTCTCGCTGCCGAAGGCGTCGAGGTTACATCTGCCGCCTTCGTCGCAGGGCATTCTCTTGGTGAATATTCCGCACTCTGTGCGGCTGGTGCCCTGTCCCTTGAAGATACCGCGCGGCTCCTGCGCATTCGCGGTCAGGCCATGCAATCCGCTGTTCCCGTGGGCGAAGGGGCCATGGCCGCAATTCTGGGGCTGAACTTCGATCAGGTCCAGGAGGTCGCAGCCGAAGCCGCCCAGGGCGACTGTCTGCAAGCTGCCAATGACAATGACCCGGGGCAGGTCGTCGTCTCGGGTGCCAAGGCCGCGGTGGAACGTGCTGTGGACGTGGCCAAGGCCAAAGGCGCCAAGCGTGCGCTGCTGTTGCCGGTGAGCGCACCATTTCATTGCGCCTTGATGGAACCAGCCGCCAAGGTGATGGCCGATGCTCTGTCCGATGTTCAGATATCAAGCCCGAAAGTCCCACTTGTGGCCAATGTCCGGGCCGAAGCCGTGACCGACCCTGCCGAGATCCGGTCGCTTCTGCTGGAGCAGGTGACAGGTTCCGTGCGCTGGCGCGAAAGTGTCTCGTGGATGTCCAGCCAAGGCGTTGACCAGATTGTCGAGGTGGGCGCTGGCAAGGCCTTGATCGGGATGGTGCGCCGGATCGACCGGGACATATCAACCAGCGCGGTCAACACCGCATCTGACGTGGCAGCGCTCACCTCCGCATAGAAGGACCTCAATTTTATGTTTGATCTGACAGGAAAATCCGCCCTCGTAACCGGTGCGTCCGGCGGCATCGGTGGCGCCATCGCCAAGGCGTTGCATGCTCAGGGGGCAACCGTGGGCCTTTCGGGCACGCGAACCGAACCACTGGAAGCGCTCGCCTCCGAACTGGGCGCGTGTGCCCATGTCCTGCCATGCAATCTGGGTGACAAGGACGCCGTCGAGGCACTTCCCAAGGAAGCAGCAGCGGCCATGGGCAGCCTCGACATTCTGGTCAATAACGCAGGCATCACTCGCGATAACCTGTTCATGCGCATGTCAGACGAGGAATGGACTGATGTTCTGGATGTGAACCTTACATCGACCATGCGCCTGTGCCGGGGTGCCCTGCGTGGCATGATGAAGGCCCGCTGGGGCCGGATCGTCAACATCTCCTCCGTGGTTGGCGCCACGGGCAATCCGGGGCAGGGCAATTATGCCGCGTCCAAAGCCGGTATGGTTGGCATGTCCAAGTCTCTTGCCGCCGAAGTGGCCTCTCGTGGGGTCACTGTCAACTGTGTTGCACCGGGTTTCATCACCACCGCCATGACTGACAAACTGACCGATGACCAGAAGGCCAAGATCATGACCGCGATCCCGGCAGGACGCATGGGAGAGGCAGAGGAAATCGGCGCTGCCACGCTTTATCTCGCCAGCCCCGAAGCAGCCTATGTCACCGGGCAAACGCTGCATGTGAATGGCGGAATGGCGATGATCTGACTTGAAATACCTGCGCACCATTAACACTTGCCATCCACCGAAGGTGTGGTAAGAGCGCGGAACCAGACGCCGTTGGCCCCGCCTTTGGCGTAAAATCCATTCAGGGGTCGCCCCCTGTTGCCGCCGCAGCCCCAGCGCCGCGGCATCAGACTGAAACGAAGAGCCGGGGGGCCCGGCCTAATAAATGAGGACATAAAATGAGCGATATCGCGACACGCGTGAAGGCAATTGTGGTCGAGCATCTTGGTGTGGAAGACGCCGCTGTTGTTCCCACCGCATCATTCATCGATGATCTGGGCGCAGACAGCCTGGACACCGTAGAACTGGTTATGGCGTTCGAAGAAGAGTTCGGCATCGAAATCCCCGATGATGCTGCCGAGAAGATCCAATCCTTCGGCGACGCGGTGTCTTTCATCACCGAATCCGCTGACAGCTGATTTTTTAGGGACTTGTTCCTGACAGAACGCGCGTTGCCCCAAGGCAGCGCGCGTTTTTGCGTTTCAGGCGATCTGCTCGAAACGCGACAACTGACAACCGGGATCCGAGGCGATGAACGGATCGATGGCAGTTTTCATGTTCTGGTAGGACGTACCGTAAAAGAACAACGCGGTTTCTCTCGGTCCTTCCCAGTATCCCTTCATCTGCCCGGCCTCACCCATCAGATGATTGCACTCTGATATGATCTGATTCACGTCACTTTCGGCATAAACCTCATCTGGCAGGTCAGTCCCGTTTAGAAACAGGGCCAGCCCTTCATCGCGTCCGAATGGCACTGGCGCACGCTCGTCATCGAAGATCAGGCTGGACCCTTTGGGCGCGCCAAGACCATTCAACATCTCACACAACCGCAAGGTCACATCTGCACCGGTGGCATGCACCGCAATCTCGATGTCACAGAACTCGATCCCGTATGGTGGTGCCGCCAACTGTGTCCCCCCACCGGTCACCTGTCCAAGCCCCTCGGCCTGAAGCAGATCATCCAACGGATCTTCGAATTCCTCACCGCGTTGCAACGGCTGCAATTTGGCATTCAGTCGGGCAGTGACCGTATGTTCCGGCAATGGTGCCTGCTTTTTCTTGAACAAACCGAACATCGCGTCACGCTCCTATGGTCATTTCACCCACAAGGGCCGCCCAGGAGGCCCCATGCATGTCCCGATCCGCAATCGATCCCTGAACATGGGGGCGCGGCAGACTGAACTTCACCACGTGCAAATCGGCCATGTCGAACCGCTTCAGGCTTGCAGGATCTGCCTTGAACACATTTGCAACTGCCTCCGTCGTCAGATGAGCGGATACGGTTTGATATGCATCAGCATCGCCACAAAAGATGTCGATGGTCAGCCAGAACGGCCCTGCGTTTTTCGAGCGGACCTTCTGCACCACATCTTTCAACTCAGCCAATGTCGTGGACCTCCAGCCGGAAGGCATCCATCGGCTTGTCCAGCGTCATCACATGATTGAGCGCAAACTCATAGGTCTGGCCGCGCTTGATCTCGGGGGGTGAAAACAGAAATGCAAACGTCGGTTGTTCCTCCTCCTGTGTCAGCGGGTGATGCAGAAGATAAGGGTTCAGGATCTTGGCAATCTCTTCTGCCCGCACCTCTGTTGCAGCCGTCACAATCGCCAGAGCGCCGATTTCAACAGGTGCGCCTGCGCGAGACTCCAGATCACCGAAGCTCGCAGATTGGCCGATCAGCCGCAGATCGATGGAAAACGCATCTGCGTCTATTCCCAACCGGTCCGAGACTTTGGCACAGCATTTCGCGGCAATATCATCAGCCCAGTCCTGCGCGTGGGCCACGTAATGCGCATCACGCAGCAACGCCATGGCCACCACTTGAAAGCCGGCAGGGCGTGAGCCTTCCAGTTTGACCGTATATCTATCCGACGGCACCCATTCCGACCCTTCAACCCGAACACGCGTCTGATCAAGGGCAGCATAGGTGGCACCGGTCACATCCAGATGGCCGCCCGGCTCATACAATATGAACGGATCGCTGTTTTCATACAGCATATGTGCCGACACCGTATGGGGCGAGGCATGAGCACCATCGGCCAGTGGAATGATGGTGAAGCCAGACGCATCGAACTCAACCATCAGCACGCCCGATTGCGGGTTGGTGGCACAAAGCGCGCCGCACTCCCCGATCTTGGCTCCGTGCCATGCGCCGCCCGCATGATCACCCCGTTGCAGGGGCAGGGCGGCGATGATGGCGGTATCGGTTGTGCGCCCGGCTATGATGATGTCAGCGCCGGTATCAAGCGCTTCCGTGATCTGCTCGGCACCCGCAAGTGCCACGATGTTTGAGCACGCCAGAATGCCGTCACGGTCGATCACAGGCGCGTTGGGCAGGGCATCGATCCGGCCCGCCTGATAGGCATCAGCAACAGATGCCGCGTCCTGAGATGACCGCAGCACCGCCAGCTTGACCGATTGGCCTTGCTCGGCTGCAATCTCCCGGGTGATTTCCACCATCCAGTCCACCGCACTGTCCGCACCGCAAGTTCCTGCCGTCCCGATCACCAGCGGCACGCCAGCCTTGGCGCGCGCTTTCATCAGACCTGCCCATTCGATCTTGGTCGATGCACGTGCATATTTCGACATGCCCCGGCCCAGATAGGCAGGCCCGCTGTCTGTGGACCCTCCGTCTATGACGATGATGTCGGGCTTTGCCTCCAGACCCCGCTCAAGCGCTGTCTTGTCATAGTTCAGGCCAAGGGCCCCGGACGGGATCAGAACACGGGTCATCAGTCGGTTACCGCCTGTGGCTTCTTCAAGAGGTTGCGCAGGAACATCGGGGCAACGAACCCGGCAATTGCAGCCAGCCAAAGGCCAATGGCAATCGGTGTCGAGAACAGGAACATCGGATCGCCGTCTGAGAGCACCATTGCCCTGCGCAGGGCGTTTTCCATGTTACCGCCCAAAAGGATGCCAAGGATCACTGGAACAGTCGGGATGTCCAGCTTGCGCAAGACATAGCCCAGCACGCCAAAGGCAATCATCAACAGCAGGTCAAAATAGCTGCCGGACAGCGAGTAGATCCCCACGAAGGAGATCATGGTCACACCCGGCAGAAGCACCCACGGGGGCACTGTCAGGATGCGTACGAAGATCTTGACCATCGGCACATTCATCAACAGCAACACGATGTTTGCAATCAGAAGCGAGGCGATCAGACCCCAGACCACCTCGGGCCGATCCGTGAACAGCGTCGGGCCGGGCGTGATGTTGAGTGTCATCAGAAGCGCCAGCAACACGGCCGTTGTGCCGGAGCCGGGAACACCCAGCGTCAGCATTGGCACTAGCGCTCCCCCCGCTGCCGCGTTGTTTCCCGCCTCAGGTGCGGCAATTCCCTTTGGCACACCTGTGCCGAACCCGCCGTCTTTGCCGGCCACGGATTTCTCGGTCATATAAGCCAGAAAGCTGCCCAGAGACGCGCCTGCACCGGGAAGAATGCCCGCAACAAAACCAACGCCTGAGGCCCGCAGCATGGTCCATTTTGTGGCCATGATGTCTTTCCACGGGATGGTCACCTTCTCAAGCTTGACCCCGATGGAGGATGCCTTGCCGTGGCTTTCAATGAAAAAGAACACTTCGGCGATGGCAAACAGTCCGACGATGGCCACAAGGAAGTCGATGCCGTCCATCAGATGCAGATTGCCACCTGTCAGACGCGGCAGACCCGAGGAGTTGTCCACTCCGATCATTGCGATGCCCAGCCCGATACAGGACGCAAGTGCTGCCTTTGCCTGATTGTTCGAGGCCATGCCCCCCAGCGTGCAGAAAGCCAGCAGGTAAAGTGCGAAGTATTCAGCCGGGCCGAACAGATAGGCCACGCGCGCCAGCATGGGAGCCAGCAGCATCAGGCCGACCGTGGCCAAAAACGCGCCCACGAAAGAAGCAACACCGGACAGCACCAGCGCATCGCCGGCACGTCCCTGCTTGGCCATCGGATAGCCATCAAGCGTCGTCATCAAAGCCGGCTCATCACCGGGGATGTTCAAAAGGATCGAGGATATTCGCCCCCCATACATCGCACCATAATAGACTGACGTCATCAGCACGAGTGCGGCGGTGGCATCCAGTCCCATCGTAAAAGTCAGCGGGATCAGGATCGCCACGCCGTTGGACGGGCCAAGGCCCGGAAGCGCGCCGATTATGGTGCCCAGAAAACAGCCCGCAATCGCCAGCATCAGCGTGTAGGGCGACAAGGCGATCGAAAAGCCAAGTGCAAGATTGTCGATGATTTCCATGGATTATCCCACCAGGCCTTTGGGGAAGGCCACAAGCCCCAGTCCAAGCGCAAATTTGAAAAGGCAGAAAAGCCCAACCGACAAGCCGACCCCTGCCAAGGCCGAGACCTTGGCGCGCCCCGAGATCTGATAGCTCAGAATGCCCGCCGTGACTGCCGTCGGCAGCAGAAAGCCCAGCGGTTTCAGCGAATACGCATAGCAGACCAGCACCACGACAGCGATGGCCAATGCCCCGAACGTGCCGAGCGAGGGCCAGGTCGGATCGGGATCAGGCTTGAATATCATCACCAGGGCACAAATCCCGGCAACGCCAGCTACAAGCATTGGAAACGCCTTCGGGCCCACTGGGTCTGACAAAAAACTGGTCTGGATTTGTGTGGCGCTTGCGAAATACCCAAGCGCCACCAAAAGCGTGACCAGACCAAAGATCCGGTCACTTTTCATGATGTCATCACCATTACTGGATGACGCCGATGTCTTTGGACAACTGGTTGATCTCGGCAACCAGACCATCGACATAGGACTGGAAGTCACCGCCAACTTTGGTGAACGGGGCCAGACCGTTAGCGGCCATTGCCTCTTTCCACTCGGCACTGTCTGCTACCATCTGCAGCTTGTCAGCCCAGCTGTTGAACGTGTCATCGCTCACACCGCGCGGGATATAAAGACCACGCCAGTTCACGGCAACCACGTCAAAGCCCTGCTCCTTGGCTGTCGGAATGTCCTCAAAGCCCGGAATGCGCTCATCTGTGAGAACGGCCAGAACCTTGACTTCGCCAGCCTTGAGGAAGCCCACGACCTCGGACATGTCGCCGGTCATGGCTTGGGTAAAGCCGCCAACGGTCTGGGTGATCGCATCCGCACCACCATCAACACCGATGTATTTCACTTTGGTGATGTCGGTGAACCCGGCACGTTGCAGAATCATCAGTGGCTTGAGGTGGTCAAATCCGCCAACAGCCGAGCCACCTGCAAAGGCAACCGAACCGGGATCGGCTTTGATTGCATCAATCAGTTCACCAAGCGAGTTGAAAGAACTGTCCTTGCCCACGACGATCACGCCGGGATCCGCGCCGATGGCACCCACAAAGCGCACCTGATCGGCGGTCATACCGGCATAGGCATTCTGCGCCAGACGCGTCGATGTGGCCGACGAGGCCGCAACAATCAGGTCCGCGTCGTCATTGCGCTCGGACACGACATGGGTATAGGCCAGACCACCGCCTGCGCCCGCCATGTTGGTGACCTGCACGGGCTTGTCGACCGCACCAATGTCAAACATGATCTTGCCGATCTGACGGCATGTGAAGTCCCAGCCTCCGCCGGGGTTTGCCGGTGCGATGCACTCAGCGGCCATCGCGCCCGAGCCGATGGTCAGGAATGCGCCCGTCATCAGCGCCTTGAATGTCTTGGATTGCATGTGTGTCTCCCTATCAATGGCGGGTTTCCTCCCGCTCATGCGAAACGGAGGCTAGCAAGGGTTGATCAGACTGTCACGCCTTGGCTTGGGGAAAACGCAATGACCTAGCGAGCGCAGAACCGGCCGGTTGCAATCGCTTTGGTTATCTCTGCTACCCGCGTGCGCCAAGCTCGAAACGCTCCATTAACTGGAAAGCACCGTTTGCCAGTTCGCCGACCAAAGCAATCTGTGTAATCCCGAAAGGCCTCGGCAGGGCGGGGAGGTAAGCATCAAGAAGTCCTTCAGCCCGTGTCTGGGTGTCGGGATCAAGACGACCCGTCAGGGTCATGTGAAACCGAAATTCTTCCATCACATACGGGTAGCCCCACTTTTCCAGAAGTGCGTTTTGCGCATGTGTCAGGTTGGCAGCCCGTCTTCGGGCAAGTTCGGACGCAGGCGGTGGTGCCCGGAAGGCGTCCAGATCCTGAACACACCCGGCAGCCAGCTTGTTCAGGGCGCGCGCATCTCCATCTGCCGTCAGGGCCAGAAATGATCCGATCCGCGATACGCTCAAACCGTCCACAGCGACCGGGTGCAGACTACGTGCAAGTTCGGCAGTGGCGCTCCTCAGATCATCAAACGCAGAACCTTCCGCCAGCCGAAACGGTGGCTTCAGGGTCGCGTGAAAGCCGTATTTGCGGGGTGTTTTGGTGATTTCAGCCCGCAGATCCAACGCAATCACATCAGCGCAGGGCACACCAAGGGACACATCCCAGCCCAGCCAACGCGCGCCGAAATCGGACAAAGCCCCGTCAGGTGGCAGGTAATAGATTGCGAATCTCGTAAACTCTGACATGAACATCCCATATTCTAAGCCACAGCAGCGCGGTCGTGACATGACACAAGACAATTGCCTTGCCAACGCGCAACTTGTTCTGCCCGAACGCATGCTGCATGGCGCGGTTTTCGTGGAAGACGGCAGGATTGCCGGACTGGAAGAAGGCGATCATGTCCCGGTCGGTGCGATTGACCTGGACGGTGATGTCCTAACCCCCGGACTGATCGAATTGCACACCGACAATATGGAGCGCCACATCGCCCCCCGCCCGAAGGTCACCTGGCCGCGGGAGGCCGCGATCCTTGCCCATGACGCCGAGCTTGCAGGATGCGGGATCACGACCGTGTTTGATGCTTTGCGTGTGGGCTCGGTCGTTTCGACCGATCGCACGGGCTACGGGAAGTACGCCCGCGAGCTTGCATCCGAACTGGTGGCGCTGCGCAAGACCGGCTTCCTGAAAATCAACCACCACATCCATCTGCGCGCTGAGGTTTGCTCCGAGACTTTGATCGAAGAACTGGACGAATTCAGCGCGGCAGACGGGATCGGGATTCTGTCGCTGATGGATCATACACCCGGTCAGCGCCAGTTTCGTGACCTCACCACGCTGCGCAACTACTTCAAGGGAAAATATGCTCTGTCAGACACGGAATTCGCTGAGCATATCGAACGCCAGAAAGGGCTCCAATCGAGACTTGGAAAGGCCCATGAAGCAGCGGCAGTGGCCACAGCCAAGCGACTGGGCGCGGTACTTGCCAGCCATGATGATACAACTGCCGATCAAGTCGCAACATCGGCCAGGCACGGCGTGCAATTGGCTGAGTTTCCAACAACGATCGAAGCGGCACAAGCCAGCAACGATCACGGAATTGCCGTGATGATGGGCGCGCCCAATCTGGTGCGCGGTGGATCGCATGCGGGCAATGTGTCCGCCCTTGAACTCGCGCAGAACGATCTGCTCGACATTCTGTCATCCGACTACATTCCCGCCGGTCTGATGCTGGCCGCCTTTCAACTGGCCGGTGTCTGGAAAGACTTGCCCCGCGCGATTGCCTGCGTCACCGCCCACCCAGCCAAAGCCGCGGGCCTCACGTCACGGGGCCGTATAGCAGTGGGATTGGAACCCGATTTCGTCCGCGTCGCCGTTCTTGATGGTCAGCCCCTGATCCGAGAAACCTGGCGAGCGGGAACCCGTATCGCGTGAAGCAGCCTTGCTTTTCTTTCGACTTTTCCACATCAAGTGAGCTTGAACGCGGGTTTAACCCCGATTTGATGCGGAAAAGCCGAATTTACCATGAGCAAGACCATCTCGTTAAAAGCTCTGGAAGTCTTTGAGGAGCTCAGCCGCGCAGGCTCCATGCAGACGGCTGCGCGCAATCTTGGACTGTCGGCACCTGCTGCCTCCCAGCAGTTGAAAAATCTTGAGACCGCTCTTGGGCAAACCCTGATCGATCATGACCGTCGCCCCCTGACGCTCAGCCGGGGTGGGCAGGCTTATCTGGTGCATGTGCGGGCGGCGTTGACCCATTTGCGGCAGGGCGCGGCGGAGTTGTCGCTGATCGACCTGCAAAGCGTGCAATCCCTGAAAATCTCGATCATCGACGATTTTGACAGCGATGTGACCCCGCGCCTGACAGCGGCACTTGCTTCCGTCCTGTCGCCTGCTCAGCTTTCTTTGATGACCGCGCCGTCTCATCGCATTCTGCAGGCCCTGACCGAACGTCAGTCCGATCTGGGCGTGGCCGCCCGTCCCCCAAGTCCCGATACCACCCTGTCCGAAGAGCCGGTTTTGCGTGATCCTTTCGTGCTGGCAGTTCCGCGCGGACATCTTCCTGGCCCTCCCGACAGTCTGGACGCGCTCATCCGACTGCCGTTTCTGCGCTATGAAGCCTCGCAACTCATGGCCCGGCAAATCGCGGCACAACTCTCCCGGCTCAGGCTTGAGCCGCAGGGACGAATGGAGCTGGACAGCAATCAGGCCATCTTTGGATTGATTGCCTCAGGCGCAGGTTGGGCGATCACGACCCCATTGGGATATCTGCGTGCGCGGCAGTTTCACGAGGCAGTCGATCTGCATCCGCTCCCCTTTGCAGACTTCTCCAGAACTGTCTCCCTGTTTCACCGTGCCGACTGGATGCCCCGGATCGCCAGCGGGATCGCAGACAGCCTGCGGGGCATCCTTCGTGCACAGGTGGTCGAACCAATTCTGGCAACCACACCCTGGCTGGACGGCTCGCTGGCCATTCTGCCCGATTGATCCCGCTCAAGGGTCCAGAAGAATGTTGTACTCTCTCCGGATTCGCGCCTCCGCCTCGGCGCTCAGGTAGGTCGGGTGATGTTCAGCCAGAATGTCCTTGGCCCGCAGGCGTGCCCGGGACCAGGCGTCGGTTTGGCCCTTCTCAGTCCAGGTAACAGGCGCGTCCCGGTCTGCCAGCTTTGGATAGAAGTAGTCCCGCTCCATCGCCGCAATCGTATCGGGTCCTCCAAGAAAATGGCCTTCTCCGAGTACAGCGTCGCGAATGGCCTCGAAACTGAGCGTGCCATCATTGACTTCAACCCCCCGCAGGGTCCGGTAGATCAGCGAGTGCATTTCGTCATCCAGCACGAATGCCTCAAAACTGGCGCCCAGCAGCGAGGCCATCATGCCCGAGGATTCGTAGATCAGATTGCCGCCCGCCAGACCTGCTGCGAGGGCCGAGATGCCTTTCTCGACCCCATATTGCGCATCCACAGCTTTCGCGTCTGTCATGGAAGAGGCCACGCCAGAGGGCAGACCCAGCCAGTTCGACAATTGTGCCGAGGCCGCGTTCATCACCGAAATCTCCCCACCGCCCCCGACAAAGGCACCGGTGCGCAGGTCGATCACAAGTGGCCAATTGGAAAAGATCATCGGATAGCCGGGCTGAAAGACATTGACCATGATCAGGCTGGCCAGCGTCTCGGCCAGAGACTGGGCCAGAAACCCCGCAAGCGTGGCAGGCGCCGTTGCGCCTGATTGTGCTGCCGTGATGCAGGAGATCGGCAGGCCGTGCTTCATGCATTCTAGTGTCACCTCAACGGCATCTTCACCATAGCGCATGGGTGAGATCACCGGGCTGATATGGGCTTTCAGAAAGGGCGTGTCGCGGAAATCAACTTCGCCCAATGCCGTGTTGACCATGGCCATGATCGGCGCGACATGTTCGGCGATGGTAAAGGACGTGGCCACCGGCTTGGTGGTTCCCTTGAGCAAAGCAAAAACGGTGTTCACGTCCAGATCAAAATTGTCCGGCAAGTCGGTTGCCACACAACAGCGGGTGAACCAACTGACATTGGTCAAAGTGTCTTGCAACCGCGTGAAATCGTAAAGATCGCGCAACGTCGACGGGCGATAGGACCCGCTGTCGATGTCAAGCGTCTGGACTGCAGCCCCACCGGTTCCGAAATAAACACGTTCACCCCCCACATGAATGGAGCGTGCCGGATCGCGCCCATGAAAGACGAAGTCCTTGGCCGCACCCTTGATGATCCGCTCGACCATTTCACGCGGGAAATGAATGCGTGCATCGCCCTCCTGTGCCCCACAGGCAATCAGTTGCCGGGACAGTACTTGTGGCACCTCCCCCATGCCAAGATCTTCCAGCAGCCTCAGCGCCATCTGGTAAATCGCCTGCATCTCGGCGTCGGTCAGAGGTTTGTAGAGCCCCCCCAGTTGGCCGGGCGGGCAGGGGTTGACCTCAACCGGGCGTGCCCGCCGTGCCTTGCGTTCCGCCCGTCCACCGCTGCGTCTGGTTTTGTCCTGATCCATGCTCGCCCGTCCTTTCGCAAAAACAGTCTGGAGTGCGTGGTAAAATCAGCAATCGCAATTCTGTAAGTTTCAATTTTTGAAATCAATGTTTCGATTTTCCAGAAATACTCATCTTCGCATTGACCACCACAAGCGAGACCCATCAGGTTGGCCGCAAAACTGTCAGGAAAGCACGTTTCATGAAAAGCCAGACCCGCGTTGTTGTCATTGGTGGGGGCATCGCCGGATGCTCGACCCTCTATCACCTAACGCAGGAAGGGTGGACGGATGTTGTTCTGGTGGAGCGCAATGAACTGACGTCGGGCACCACCTGGCATTCTGCGGCTCAGGTCACCAATTTTGGCATGACCCAGACCATGGTTGGGCTCAAAAGCCACTCCATCAAGCTCTATCAGGACCTCGCCGCTGATCCCGAGTATCCGATCAACTACCACCACGGGGATGGCGGCATTCGTCTGGCTGACAGCGAGCGGGTGATGGACGGCTACCGCCATTTTGCCTCCATGGCCAAGGGCATGGGGGTCACCTACGAAATCCTGGACGCGGAAGAATGCGCAAGACGCCATCCGTTGATCACCTCAGATCGTCTGATCGGCGGGCTTTGGGACGGGATGGATGGTGACATTGATCCCGCACAGCTTTGTCAGGCGCTGGCCCGGCGTGCCCGCACTGCAGGCGCCGAGGTCTATCGCAACACGCCGGTGACCGGTCTGACCCAGCGCCCCGATGACAGCTGGATCGTTCACACGGACAAGGGCGACATCTCGTGCGAGATCGTGGTGAACGCTTGCGGCTACCGGGTCAACGAGGTGGGGTCCATGATGGGTGTCCACCATCCGGTCACGTCGATGGAGCATCAGTATTTCGTAACCGAAGACATCCCGGCCATCGCGGAATTCGGCAAACGGGTGCCACTTTTGCGCTGCCCGATCGATGATTTCTACTCGCGTCAGGAAAAGGGCGGCCTTCTGGTCGGTTTCTATGAGCAGGATTGCCGGACATGGGGCATGGACGGGATCGATCCGGATTTCGTCAATGCGCTGTGTCCCGATGACACTGACCGGGTGTTGCCGGTGCTTGAGAACGTCTTCAAGCGCATGCCCGCGCTGGAGGAGGTCGGCATTCATACCATCGTCAACGGCCCGATCACCTATACCATCGATGGCGCGCCGCTGGTTGGCCCGATCCCGGGCAAGCGCAACGCGTTTTGCATCATCGGATTGCGCGCGGGTCTGGGAGAGGGCGGGGGCCATGGCTGGCTGCTGGCCCAGCAAATCGTGCATGGCGAGGCCGAGTATGACACGTGGGTCATCGACCCGCGGCGGTTCACCGGTCACACCAATGTCGAATTGTGCGCGCTCAAGGCCATTGAGGATTACCAGAACGAATTTCGCTTCCACTTCCCGCATGAACACCGCCCTGCCGGGCGTCCAATGAAGACCACGCCGCTCACGCCCATCTTGGCTGCGGAAGGTGCGGAATTCGGGATTGTCAACGGCTGGGAGCGGATGGCTTATGTCAAGCCCACGCCCGATTTCACCGAAACCCACAGCTTTCATTTCAACGAGACCTTCGATGTGGTCGGGGCAGAAATTGCCGCCGTCCAAACCGGCGTTGGTCTGACGGAAGTGAACGGTTTCAACCGGTTCGAAGTTACCGGAGACGGGGCAAAAGACTGGCTGGACGGGATAGTCTGCGGTCGGATCCCGCGCAAGACTGGCAAGGTCGGGCTTGCCTATCTGCTCAACCACCACGCAGGGGTCAAGACCGAGGCGACACTGGCCAATCTGGATGATGATACGATCTGGTACGGCTCAGCCGCTGCCGCAGAATATCACGACATGGACTGGCTGACCGCTCATCTGCCTGCTGATGGATCTGTCCAGATCAAGTCGCTGACCAATGAGCACACGATCCTTGTTCTTGCAGGGCCAAAGTCCCGCGCAGTCCTGTCTGCGGTGAGCCGCGACGACTGGTCGAAGGAGGCGTTTCCCTGGCTTTCCGTGCGCCGCGCGTTCATCGGCATCGCACCTGCCGTGGTGATGTCTGTCAGCTTCTCGGGCGAACTGGCCTATGAGATTCACGTGCCGAACGCTCAGCTCTACTCGGCCTATCTCGCACTCAGACAGGCAGGCGAGGCCCATGGCTTGCGTCTTTTCGGATCGATGGCCGTTGAATCCATGCGTCTGGAAAAGGGCTATCGCCATTGGAAGGCCGATCTGATCACCGAGTTCACACCCCTTGAGTCCGGTCTGGATCGGTTTGTCAAAACCGACAAACCGGCATTCATCGGAAAAGAGGCTTTGGCGAGCGCTGACCAGAAGACAGCATTTGTGACCCTGACGCTGGATTGCGATCACGCGCCTGCCCATGGCGGAGCCAGCATTGTCTCTGGCGGTCAGGTCGTGGGCACCGTGACCTCGGCGGGCTGGGGCTACCGAGTTGGGCGCAACATCGCCATGGGCTTTGTTGATCGCGATGCGCTGGAAAAACCTCTGGAAGTGGAGGTAATCGGCCAGCCGGTGCGAGCAGAGATTGTTGATGGATGTCTTTACGATCCCGAAAACAAACTGGTGCGCAGTTGATCCGTCACTCGGCTGCAGGTTTCAGGCTTGCTATCAGATGATGGAACTTTTCACCCTGCACAGCCACATGGGCGCGGATCGCTTCGGCGGCCCGCGCACCATCACCATCTTCAAGGGCCGAAACAACGGCCTCGTGCTCGGACATCGACTGTCTTAGGCGCCCGCGCAAGCGAAGCTGGGTGCGGCGGAAAGGCTGAAGGCGGCGGTGCAGTTTGTGGCATTCCTGTTCCAGAAAGGCGTTGCCCGACTGGCAGTACAGGATCGCGTGAAACCGTTCGTTCTCGCGGTAGTACTCGTCCGGGTCCTGCCGTTCGACCGCCAGATCACAGCGCGCGTTGGTGGCTTGCAGTTCTGCCAGAGCCTTGTCGGTGATCCGGCTTGCAGCCAGCCTGGCACAAACCGATTCAAGTTCAGCCATCACCTCGAACATCTCGATCAACTCGACCGGACCGGGCTGGCGCACGAAAACACCGCGCCGTGGCAGATGTTCAACCAGACCGAACTGGGCAAGGCGCTGAAGGGCCTCGCGCACCGGCGTGCGGGAAACGGAAAACTGCTCTGCCAGCTGCACCTCGTCCAGACGGGTTCCGTCGGCAAACGTTCCGTCGAAGATCAACCCCTCCAGCGCATCGGCTATCTTGTCGGCCCGTTTCTGTTCCATCCGGTATGTCTGTCCAATTCCTCTAATGCACGCAACAAATTTATTCTTGTATACAAAAAAATTGACTAAGAATGCAAGATCTGTAAAACGAAGGAGCTCCGGTCCTGAACCGGACACAACGGGAGGAATTCACATGTATAATAAATTGAATGCCGCATTGGCTGCCGGTGCATTGATCGCCAGCGCCATGACTGCTCATGCCACAGAGCTGCGCCTGTCGCACCAGTGGTCCACATCCGACGTTCGTCATCAGGTTGCACAGATCGTGGCCGATGAAGTTGCCGCTGCCGGTGTCGATCTTGAAGTCAAGATTTTTCCATCGAAGTCACTGTTCAAGCCGCGTGAGCAGTATAAGCCGCTCAGCCGTGGTCAGCTAGACATGACGGTGTTCCCGCTCAGCTATGCAGGTGGCCAGCAGCCAGCCTTCAACCTGACGCTGATGCCCGGTCTGGTGAAGAACCACGATCATGCAGCACGCCTCAATGAGAGCGACTTCATGGGCAAGATCGAAGAGATCATGGCCGAAGATGACGTGATGGTGCTGGTTCATGGCTATCTGGCTGGTGGCTTCGTGGGCAAAGACAAATGCATCACCGCACCTGCTGACGTTCAGGGTCTTCAGACCCGCGCGGCAGGCAAGGCGTTCGAGCAGATGCTGGCTGGTGCCGGTGCTTCCATTGCATCCATGGCCTCTTCCGAGATCTACAACGCGATGCAGACCGGTGTTCTGAATGCTGCAAACACGTCGTCGTCGTCCTTCGTGAGCTACCGCATCTACGAGCAGGTTGCCTGCTACACGCCCGCGAGCGATTTTGCGCTCTGGTTCATGTATCAGCCGCTCTTGATGAACAAATCCGCTTATGACGGGCTGAATGATGCGCAGAAAGCCGCGCTGAATGCCGGTGCTGCCAAGGCGGAGGCCTTTTATCTGGAAGAGGCCAAGAAGCAGGATGCTGCATCTGCCAAGGTCTTTGCAGACAATGGTGTCGAGATCGCATCGATGTCTCAGGAAGAATTCGATGCCTGGCGCGATCTGGCCAAAGAGACCTCTTACAAGGCATTTGTCGAGCAGACGCCGGGCGGTCAGGAACTGCTTGATATGGCGCTTTCGGTCGAGTGATCCTTTCTGGTCGGGGCGGGTGTCGCCCGCCCCGACCACTTTCCGAATAGACAGGGAGGCCATCGATGTCGGGCCAAACTCACACTTCGGCAGCGCCTGTCGGTTCCAATCCTTTCCTGCGCATCGTCGCAATGATCTCGACCCTGGCAGGATGGTGTTCTGCCGCGATGATCGTGGCGGCGGTGGCCATTACCTGTCAGATGATCTTCATCCGCTTTGTTCTCAACGGCTCGACCGTCTGGCAGACCGAAGCCGTGATCTATCTGATGGTTGCAGCCACCCTGATCGGACTGTCCTACGTCCAGCGCCTGCGCGGTCATGTGAATGTCGATCTGATCCCGCTTGCGCTGCCCGGGACGGCGCGCATGGTGCTTGCGGTGGTGACCCTGTCGATCTCTATCCTGATCGTTGGGGTGATGCTTTTTTACGGCTATGAGTACTGGCATTTTGCATGGGATCGCGGCTGGCGGTCCGACACGGTCTGGGGGGTCAAGCTGTGGATCCCTTATCTGGCCCTGCCCATCGGTTTCGCTCTGCTTCTGTTGCAACTGATTGCCGATCTGGTGGCACTGCTCACCGGCGTTGACAAACCTTTCGGACTGGAGGACGCCTGATGGATCCGCTCCTGCTTGGCGCGTTCGTCGCCTTCGCCACGATTTTCGTTCTTTTCTCAGGCGTGTCCGTGGCCCTTGGCCTGCTGATCGTCTCTGCCGGGTTTCTGATCACGTTTGACGGGATGCGCTCGCTGGAGCTGATGCCTGAGATCCTGTTCGGCAAGCTGGACAATTTCGCACTGCTGTCGATCCCGATGTTCATCATCATGGGGGCCTCAATCGCGTCCACCCGGGCCGGTGCCGATCTTTATGAAGCGCTGGAGCGCTGGTTGACACGCGTGCCCGGCGGTCTGGTGATCTCAAACCTTGGGGCCTGTGCGCTTTTTGCAGCCATGTCCGGATCTTCGCCTGCGACCTGTGCCGCGATCGGCAAGATGGGCATTCCCGAGATGCGCAAGCGCGGTTATCCTGATGGCGTGGCCGCCGGGTCCATCGCAGCAGGCGGTACACTGGGCATTCTGATCCCGCCCTCTGTCACCATGATCGTCTATGGCATTGCGACCGAAACCTCCATCGGGCGCCTGTTTCTCGCGGGTGTCTTTCCCGGCCTGCTTCTGGTGGGCCTTTTTATGGTCTGGTCGCTTTATTCCACCTGGCGGTCCGGCAACACGGCTGTGCTGAGTGCAACAACATATACTTGGCGTGAAAAATTTGAGATCCTGCCCCGCGTTCTGCCATTTCTGGCGATCATCGTGGGTGTGCTTTACGCCATGTATGGAGGCATTGCGACACCGTCCGAGACCGCAGCCGTTGGTGCGCTTCTCTGTCTGGTGATCGCCATGGTGATCTACAAGCTGTGGAACCCGTCTGATCTGTGGGTTGTGCTGCGCGATAGCACGCGGGAAAGCGTGATGATCCTTTTCATCATCGCGGCTGCGGGCGTGTTCTCCTATATGCTGTCGTCGCTCTTCATCACGCAGGCCATTGCCGAGTGGATTGGCACACTTGACGTCAATCGCTGGGTGCTGATGGGGGCAGTGAACGTCTTCTTGCTGATTGCAGGCTTCTTCCTGCCGCCTGTGGCCGTGATCCTGATGGCCGCACCTATCCTGTTGCCGATCATCACAGCGGCCGGGTTTGATCCGATCTGGTTTGCCGTGGTGCTGACCATCAATATGGAGATCGGCCTGATCTCACCACCCGTGGGTCTGAACCTCTATGTGATCAACGGGATTGCACCCGATATCTCGCTCAAGACCATCCTGATGGGCTCGCTCCCTTATGTGGCCTGCATGGTGATCGCGATCGTGCTTTTGTGCATCTTCCCGGGCATTGCAACCTGGCTGCCCGATGCGGTGATGGGGGCAACCCGGTGACACGTCTTGCCGACATGCTGTCAACGGTGTTCGACCGGCGGTACCGTCGAACCGGACCGGGGGCTGCAGATACCAGACCAATACCTGAACTGACCGCCGATCTGATTGGCGCGACCGGGGAAGTGTCCGGGCAGGCCACGGCGCGGGCGATCCTTGATCGGTATGCCGCGTGGTCTGATGAGGATAAGCTCGGATTCTTTCACCATCTGGCCCGCGACATGACAGTCTCGCCCGCGGCAGTGCGTGCAGCGCTTGATGAGTATGAGCAGGGCCAGTCCAAGGCCAGCTATCGCGGTTTGATCGCGGCGTCCGAGCCGCGACGTCAGGAACTTATCCGTCGGCTGAACATGCTGCCTGGCGTGACCCATGCTCTGGTCGAGATGCGCGCCGATCTGTTGCGTCTTGCAGGAAATGATGGAGACCTCCAGGCCCTTGATCTGGATTTCCGCCATTTGTTCGCCAGCTGGTTCAACCGTGGTTTTCTGGTGCTGCGCCCGATTAACTGGGAAAGCCCTGCGCATATTCTGGAAAAGATCATCGCCTATGAGGCGGTGCACGCGATTGACAGTTGGGATGCCTTGCGCAGTCGGCTTCAGCCCGAGGACCGGCGTTGTTTTGCGTATTTTCACCCTGCCATGCCGGACGAGCCCCTGATTTTCGTCGAAGTGGCTTTGACCGAAGGCGTTCCGGGCTCCATTCAGGGACTGCTGGCCGAGGGTCGGGACCGGGTGGCGGAGGATCAGGCCGACACAGCCGTGTTCTATTCGATCTCGAATTGTCAGGCCGGGCTGGCAGGGATTTCGTTTGGCAACTCCCTGATCAAGCAGGTGGCAGCGGATCTGTCGCTGGAACTGCCGCATCTGAAAACCTTTGTGACGCTGTCCCCCATCCCGGGCCTGACCCGCTGGATGGAAGAGATCGGTCAGACACCCAATCGCGGTGACGAAACCATGCGGGAACTGGCCGCGAACTATCTTATGGCGGCAAAACGGGACGATGGACGACCGCTTGATCCGGTTGCACGGTTTCATCTGGGCAATGGTGCGCGGGTTCATCTGGTGCATGCGCGGGCCGATACATCAGACAAGGGCATGCGCCAGTCCGGCGGGGTGATGGTCAACTACCTGTATGACTTGCGCAGGGTCTCGCAAAACCACGAGCGCTATGCGACTGCGCTTCAGATAGCGACCTCGCCCGAGATTCGCAGCCTGAGTGCCGCCGGTGCCAAACTCCTGAAACAGGAACAGTCCTGATGGCCAATCCGCTATATGACACTTTGTTCGGAATTCACGCGGACAAATCAACGCCGTTCCTGCATCTGTCAGATGGAACAACGGTTACGCATGCCGACTTTCTGACGCTTGCAGCCCGGTTTGCCCATGCCCTGACCAATGCTGGTGTGACACCCGGTGACCGGGTTGCTGCCCAGATTGAGAAGTCCCCCCAGTCACTTGCGCTCTATGCGGCCTGTGTGCAGGCAGGCATCGTGTTCTTGCCGCTTAACACGGCCTACACGGTCAGCGAATTGACCTATTTCATCGAAAACAGTGGCGCGCGTCTGCTGGTGTGTGACGTTGCAAAGGAGGCGGAGCTTTCCCCGATGGCGGTGTCCCTAGGGACTGAGACTCTGACGTTGAACGCAGATGGATCGGGCAGCCTCTCAGACCGTGCGCAAGACTGTCCTGACAGTTTTGACACCGTGGCGCGGCATAGCGATGATTTGGCCGCGTTTCTCTATACTTCGGGCACCACGGGCCGGTCCAAAGGCGCGATGCTGACACAGAAAAACCTGCTGTCCAATGCCAAGACCCTAGCAGCGTATTGGGAGTTCTCGGACGCGGACACGTTGCTGCATGCTTTGCCGATTTTTCACACACATGGATTGTTCGTCGCGACCAACATCGCGCTCTTGTCGGGCAGCGCCATGATCTTCTTGCCGAAGTTCGATCTGGATGCGGTTCTACGCTTGATGCCGCAGGCAACCGCGATGATGGGCGTGCCAACCTTCTACACACGGCTGCTGGCCGATCCTCGGTTTACCCGCGAGTTGACCGCGCACATGCGTCTGTTCATCTCGGGCAGCGCACCGTTGCTTGCAGAAACGCACTCCCAGTTCGAAGGGCGCACCGGGCACCGCATTCTGGAACGATACGGCATGACCGAGACCAACATGAACACCTCCAACCCCTACACAGGCGAGCGCCGTGCAGGCACGGTCGGCTTTCCCTTGCCGGGTGTGGAGTTGAAGATCACTGACCCTTCCACGGGCGAGGTGATTCCCGATGGCAAGGTCGGCCAGATCGAGGTGCGCGGCCCGAACGTGTTCAAAGGTTATTGGCAAATGCCCGAGAAGACCGCCGCAGAGTTGCGCAGCGACGGGTTTTTCATCACTGGCGATCTTGGGACTGTGGATGACGATGGCTATGTTCACATTGTCGGACGCAACAAGGACCTGATCATCTCGGGCGGGTACAACATCTACCCGAAGGAGATCGAGCTGGTTTTGGATGCGCATCCCGATGTTCTGGAAAGCGCCGTGATCGGGGTACCGCATGCTGATTTCGGGGAAACCGTGGTCGGTGTGATTGTTCCTGCGCCAGGTCGGACACCTGATCTGGAAGCGATTGCCTTGACCACGACCACCGCGCTTGCGCGTTTCAAGCAACCCCGCAAGCTGATCTCGGTTGATGAACTGCCGCGCAACACAATGGGCAAAGTGCAGAAAAACCTGCTCCGTGACGCATACCGGGATATCTTTGCTGCCAGTTGAGAAGAAAGCGGTCTGACCAGATGTGAGGGGCCGATGACAGGTTCATTGCCCCTCACAACCGTCAGGAAGCCGATTGTCCAACCGGAGGAGAGATCCGGCGAAGCGTTCGGTTCTGTCAGGTTAGGTAAAAATGACGCTAGGTAAAGTGCGACCATGGTGTGTTTGTGATTTTTCTGCATTAACCGATAAATTCCATGAAAACCGTGATTTAGGGATACCCCAACGGCGATAAAGATGTTAACGTTACGTTAACGTTGGGTAGTTTGATGTCGTTTAAGTTGAGCATCATATGCGCCGGGTTGCTTTGTCTGGGGACGGTGGCCAGCGCGAAGGACACGATTTATCGGGACTGGGCATTGTCGTGCTCGTCGCCGGGAACGTGCCAGTTGGCCCAGACTTTGATGAGCGATGAGCGGTCCTGGCTGGCCACGGTCCAATTGGCCCGCGGTGCAGGGCCGGTCCTGTCGGTTCTGGTTCCGCAAGGCGCGCATTTCCCATCGGGCATCTACGCAAAACTGCCGGGCATCACGCCCCAGCGGCTGACTTGGCAGCGCTGTTCCGAGGCGGCCTGTCAGGCCACAGCGAAGGTGGCTGAGCCGGTGTTGCGGGCCATGCGCAGGCATCGTCAGGGCTGGGTCCTTTATCGACCTTCACCCTCGGCGCCGCCGGTCGAAGTGGCTTTTTCGCTGATGGGTATAACGGCGGGGCTGACGGCCCTGGCGCAAGAAACGGAGACACGTCCATGAAGGCCTTGAGCGCAGCAGTGGTGGGGCTGGCAATGCTGGCAATGCTGGCGGGAGGCGCATCGGCGCAGAGTTTTTCGATCCGCGATGTGGCGTTCAATGACAGTGTCTATCTCAGCGATGCAGCGTTGGACGGCGTGGCGGATGGCTATACCGGCCGGCCGATCACATTCTCGGATTTGCAAGAGATGGTCGAGAAGATCAATGCGCTTTATGCAGGCGCAGGCGTGGTCACAGCGCGCGCTGTCCTGCCGCCGCAGGAGATTGCCAATGGCGTTCTTCAGGTGCGTCTGGTCGAGGCGACCGTCGATCAGGTTGATGCCAGCGGGCTGGAACGCACGGATGAAGCGTTCATGCTGAATTCCATCCGCATCCAGCAGGGTGCACATCCCGATTTCGAAAATCTTGAGCGTGAATTGCGCCGCTTCGAGGTCGCACATGATTTCCGCCCTGTGCTGACCTTTGCCCCGGGCGAGGAGCCGGGCACGACCACTGCCAAGCTGGGTGGGATCGAGCCCGAGCGGCGCGACATCACCGGGTCGCTGGACAATTTCGGATCGGAAAGCACAGGGGAAATCCGGGCAACCGTGTTTGGTCAGATGAATTCCGTCACTGGTGTGCGCGACACGCTCTTTGGGCAGTTGCAGGCAAGCGAGGGTGCCTATTCCGGGGCGGTGGGATATTCCCGCCCGGTGAACGGGCGCGGCGGACGGATCATCGCGTCAGCCACGCTGGCGCAATCGAATGTGATCGCGGGCCCATTTGCGGCCGTCGATATTGTCTCGGACAGCTATTCCTTCACGCTTGGGTATTCGCAGCCCGTGCGGGTGCGCGCTGACAGCCACTGGACCCTGCGCGGTGATATTGTCTACGAGAACAGCGTCTCGACCATTTCCGAGACGGACTTCGCGGATGTGAACCTGACAGAAGTGCAACTGACCGGGACATGGCAGCGCATTCGCCCCAGATACTCGCTGGCTGGATCCATAGGGATCAAGGCGGGCTCTTCCGACAGTCTTGAGACGTCCGAGACCGAAGGCAGCTACCAGATCGTCTTTGGCAACCTGTCTTATGCACAGCAAATCAGCGACCGGGCGATCTTTTCGGGGCAGATGGATTTCCAGATTGCCCCCGATCAGAACCTGCCTGTGGCGCGTCTGTTCAATGCAGGTGGTGCAACATCCCTGCGTGGTTATCCCAATGCCGTGCGTTCGGGCGATAGCGGGCTGATTGCCCGGCTGCAGGTCTCGCCGGTCAAGGAATACCAGATGCCCGGGCGTGAAGAGGGGCGGATCTCGCCCTTTGGCTTTGTTGATCTCGGGCTGGTGATCCCGTTTCGCGAGGATGGCTCGATCAACTCGGATCAGGATTATCTGGCGAGCATTGGTGGCGGCATTCGCGGCCAGTTTACCGATGATCTGAGCGGCGTGCTGATGCTGGCAAGCCCGCTGAAAGAAACCCTAGGCTTCACGGACACAGGAAAAGCGGTCGGCTACATCGGCCTTGACTACAAATTTTAGGCGCATTTGGGACGCATTGTTCCAAAAGCCCCCAACACGACAAGAAGGAAGACCTTGTGAGACGATTGACCAAAGCGATTGCCCTGACCGCGGCCCTGATGGCGGGACCTGCATTGGCACAAGAGACGACGCAGGATACTGAGCTGGGTGAGGCGGTTGCCCAGAACGAGGCGATTGCCAACAACTCCTCCTTCGGCAACTGGCTGTTGAATTGCGAAGCGGTGACCACTGCGGACATTCGCTGCCGTCTGATCCAGCAACTCAGCCGGTCTGATGACAATGCTTTGATCGTGCGCATGGTCGTACTGCCTGCAGGTGATGGAACGCATCTGCTTTTGGCGCAGACCCCGATCGGTGTCTATCTGCCGGGTGGCGCGGTATATCGCTTTGCCGAAAATGACACGCTGGAGCAGCGCCAGATGATCTGGCAGCGCTGCGCGGGCCAGCTTTGTGAAGCGGCCATTCGCATCGATGCAGAAGAACTGGCGGAGTTTGAGAAGCACGAAACACTGCTTTTTGGTTATCGCACCGATGTCGCCTCCGATCCGATCATCGTGGGCGTGGATATTTCGCAGTTTGGTGATGCTGTGAAAGCGCTGGGCATGTCCGGCGCGAACTGAATTTAGGGATCGGGCTGCCAGACGTGGCGGCCCGGTTTTGTCTGGGTAGGTAAAATAAGGGGAAGTCCCCATGTCGAATTCGACCAAAGCCAAACGCGCACAGGCCCTGATGCGGTCTGTTTTCGTGCGAAACGGGGCGGGTGCCCTGTTGGTGGCCACCATGGCACATATGCAGGTTGTCCCTGCCTTTGCCGATGTCGTGGCCGATGGTCGAACGGCCACCAACATTGTGACAAACGGGATGGTCACCGACGTGACCACCAACACGCTTGTCGGTGGCAATGCGTTCAACTCATTCCAGCAGCTGTCCGTCGGACAGCTTGAGACGCTCAACTTGCACCAGCCGGACGCGGCCGGCGCACTGATCAACATCGTACGCGGTGGCAAGACAAATGTTGAAGGCACTCTGAACACGCTTAAAGGTGGTCAGATCGGCGGCAATGTCTTCATCGTGAACCCAGATGGTCTGGTTGTGGCCAAGGGCGGTGTGATCAATGCCGGTGCGCTGACGGTTTCGACAGCGGCCAGCAGTTTCGCGGAGCGTCTGATAGATGCGGCCGGTTCGGTTGATGAAGGAGCGGTGGCCACGCTTTTCGCGGGAACCGAACCTTTGTCAGCAACCGGCGACATCGAGGTTTATGGCGAAATCAACGCCCGCCGTCTGGAACTGCGCGCAGGCGCACGGATGATTGTCGAGGGCCGGATGACGGCGGTCGACGCTGACGGCAACGTCACAGGAGCGGCTGCGGTCAACACCACAGGCATGTCCGAGGCAGGCGGCGTGTCCGTCGAGGGCGGCGTGATCCGTCTGTTTGCAGCGGGCGACATGTCTGTTTCCGGCGAGGTCTCGGCCCGGCGCGGCACACGCGGTGGCAAGGTCACTGCACGGTCGGCATCGAACATCGATGTCTCGGGCACCGTGTCTGCCGATGGTCTGGCCGATGGCAATGCCGGTGACATCCTGATTTTTGCAGATGGATCTGCGCTCCTGGAGCAATCTGCCAAGATCAGCGCATCGGCCGTCGCCGGTGACGGTGGTTTTGTCGAGTTTTCCGCGGTTGATACGGTTGAAGTGAATGGCGAACTTGCAGCTAGCTCGCAAACCGGTCAGGCAGGAACAATCCTGATCGACCCTGAATTCCTGAACGTCAACGCAGACATCTATTCTGCCGGGGCCGACCTTATTCTTGAGGCCGATGATACGGTGACCATCGCGTCCGGCGTCTCGGTCTCGACGCGGGAAACAGCAGGCGGCGCTGGTGCTGATCAGTCAACCGCGGCCTCTGTCGGAGACAGCGGCAACCTCTTGATCAATGCCAAGAATATCGTGCTGGAAAGCGGTTCGGGCATTTATGCGCAAGGCGATGCTCAGGACAATGGCGGTCTGGTGATGCTGCGCGCAGCAGCAGAGCGTGAAGATGTGGTGCTTCCGATTGATGACGCTGACATCAGCGCCAGCATCACGTTGGACAACGCCACGATCAAGGCCGGGTCTGTGGCGATCTATTCCTTTGCGCTGACAGAAAACAATGTGGATCGCCTCAACGCGGCCTTGCAGGAAACCCAGATTGCAGCGATTGAGAACGCGACCGAGGATCAATCCGTGCCGACGCTTGAAGCTGCTCTGGACTGGGCTGTCGATACAACGGAGGCCTTCTTCAATCAGGCGGTCGAGGATGTAGCAGGGCTTGTGCCGTTGCAGGTTCAGCAACTCAAGGCGACCTCCAAAATCGACATCAGTAACTCGACCATTGCAGCCGATGGCAGCTTTGACAGCTCAACCATCGATCTGCGCACGGACCCACTGTTCTCGTTTGAAACCAATGGGATACTGACATCGACCACGGTTGCGGCAACGGATTTGATCTCGGATTCCGGGTTGATCCAGAAACGCTGGCGGATCGGGGATGCGGCGACCGGATTGACGGTCGAGTTTGCCAATGATTTCGACCCCGATACCGATGGCATCTACATCCACTCTCATGCCGGTACCAGCGTTGACATCCGGCCCACCGCTGTCGCCTTTGGTACGGCCATTGCCATCCAGAACACCGACAGCCGGGTCGAGATCCAGAATTCGACACTCAGCACGGTTGCAAGCGATGTGGTGCTGAATTCAACCGCCAAGGAAAATGCGCTGATCACCCTGCGACCGGTGGGCATTGGCGGGGTTTCTGCCGGTGTGATTGTCTCGGTGCGTGATCTGAAGAACCAGTTACTGGTCAACGGTGGTTCGATCAACTCGGGCGGTGATCTGAATGCCGTGGCCATGACCGGGAAAGAACATGCGTTCTCGGCGGTCAGCAATGCGGGCCAGAGCGGCAAGATCGCGCTAGGCGTTCTTGTCTCAACCGGTGACACGCTGACCGAAGCGGCTCTGGGTGGGGACCTCGACGCCGGTGGTGCGCTCAACCTTGATGCCGAGACGATCTATTTTGCCAAAACCTCGCTAATAAATTCCACGTTGGGTGTGGGCAACCCGATCACCGCAATTGCCAAAGACAAGCTGTCACCGGTGATCGACAAGCTGAAGGAAACCGCTGCCAAGATGACCGGCAAGGGCACTGGCAGCGATGACACGGCACCCAAGCCGGGTTTTGCCGGTGGCACGGCTGTGGATGTCTCGCTGGATGATGACGACACTTACGCGACCATTGGCGGCCAGTATCACGATCTGGACAATGACGAAGCGCTTGTGCAACTGGGCACCACCACAGCCGACACGCCCTCGGGTGCGGTAAATGTGAATGCCAATTTCCGCTTTGCATCCGTAGCCCAAGGCGGTGCAGGCCTCAGCCGAGATGTTCAGGCCAAGGTTGGCAAGATCACGTTCATTCTCAAAAAGCAGCTTGCAGCGGCTCAGCTGATCGATCCTACGATTTCTGAGGACAAGCTGGTTGGTGATCAGGGCTATGTCCTGATGCTGAATGCGGCTGTCGGTTCCATGCTGGGCGATACCGTGGCCGAGATCGGGTCGGCAGCAACCGTGAACGCACAGGCGGTTGAAGTGAATGCCAAGACGGCCTTCGATCTGAACCCGGCGGAGCAATTCGCGGGTGGCATTGAACTGCTACAGACCCAGTGGCGGCAGTTCTCACAGGAAGTGAGCGATCTGCAAACCACGAACGAGGTCGATGACATCGATCAGGACGATGATTTCGTCCCGGACGCGATTGAGGTTTTCCCCAATGCGCCGGTGATGCTCGAAGTGATCAATCCGCTGAACTACCTGACCACGTTCACGGCCGCCAAAGGCAACCTGCCGACAACCGAGCCAACCGACCCCAATGATACGCGCGACGATCAGGAGCTGGCCGTTGGCGTGACGTTCAACTATTTCAACACCGCCAACCGTACGGAAGCCGTCGTTCGCGATGGCGCCAGCATCACCACGACGGGTGCTGCTGGCGTCAAGATTGACGCCTCAACGGCTGGTCTGTTCGTCCACATGGTCAACAAGCCCACGGTGCTGGCCCCATCCAGCAAGCCGGGTGCGAACAATGGCATCGGTGCAGGCATTTCGATTGCGCGCAACATCTCGGATGTGTTTGCCACCGTTGAAAGCGGCGCAAGCGTGACCGCAGATGCCCTGTCGGTCGATGCGATGAATGAAGAGCTTCAGCTGTCAGGCGTCTTCGCCGGAGGCTCAGCTGCAAAAATCGCGATCAACATGGGTGTTGGCGTCAACATCGTCGAAAACCAGACCAAGGCGCGTGTGGGTGACGGGGCGAACGTGAACATCGCGGGCGCCACCACCATCGAAGCCAAGGACACGATGGACGCTTGGGCCGTGTCCGGCACGGTCACCCGTTCGCAGCACGTAGGTGTTGGTGCATCAGGTGCGGTAAACTTCGTGGAACGCGATACACGTGCAAGCGTTTCAGCGGTTGATCCGGATGCAGCGCTGACAGGAACAGCGGGCGAGGCGCGCTTTACGTCTGATGGTTTGACGCTGAAGGCCGAGAACGACGGTCTGGCTGTTGCCGGTACGATTGCTGGTGCAATTGTTCAGGGCAAGAAAGCGGTTGAGCCGCCGGACAGCCCGGCCACCAATGACGGCGAAAACTCAACGCCCACGCATATGCTGAACTCCAGCCAGAACGACAAGCTGGGCAACACTGCGCAAGATGTCGACAATCCTGATGAGGGCAAGCAGAAGACCGGTTTTGCCTTCTCGGCATCCGCAAGCGTGAACTTTGTGGAACAAACGACAGAGGCCGGCATCTCCAGCAACGCGCTTGTGGATATCGATGGCGCGCTGGACGTGGATGCGATCAACAACTCGCTGGCGGTCACAGTTGCAGGTGCCGTTTCAGCGTCCTTCGACAAGACCAAGAACAACAATGCGCTTGCGGGTGCGCTGGCTCTGACCATCGACAACCGCTCGACGCGGGCCTACGCAATCGGTGCGGATATCGATGCTGAAGGTGCTGTCACTCTGGATGCAGATGACACCTCGACTTCGGTCGGTGTGGCAGCGGGTGGAGCGGGTACGGCCAAGGGCAACGTGTCCATCGCAGGCTCGGTCGCGATCAATACAATGAGTGGCTCGACCACAGCCGAGGGCAAGGATGTCGACATCGACGGGTCTTCGCTTGCGATCACTGCGGATGATACCTCAACCAATGTCGGCATCGCGGGCGCGGTTTCGGTCAACATGAGCAAGACCAGCGGCTTTGGCGCAGGGATCGGCGTTTCGGTCAACACGTTTGAGCGGGGCACGATTGCGCAACTGACAGGGGCAAGCTCACTGAATGCGGCAAGCGTTCTGTTCATGGCACTGTCTGACATCAAGATGTACGGCTTTGGCATCGCGGGCGGTGTCGGCAAGACCGGGATTGCCGGGTCGGTGTCGGTGAACACGCTTTCGGGTGGCGCGCGCGCTGGCGTGGATGTGACATCTGGTACTATCACCACGGATGCGCTGACCATTGATGCGGATGAAACAAATGCGGTCTGGTCGCTGGCAGGCGCACTTGCGCTCGGCAGGTCTTCCGCCGTGGGTGGGGCTGTGTCCACCAATGTGGTGACCACTGACAGCTGGGCAAAGCTCAACGGTGCGACCGTCCAAGGTGTGACCACTGATGCGGGTCCACCAGCCACTTCTAGCCTTGGGGCCGTGTCGGTGACCGCCGACAGTACATCGACCATCGGCTCCATCGCCGTGGCCGGTGGTGCGGCAAAAGACAGCGTTGGTGTGGGCGTCGGTATTTCCGTCAATGTGATGGATGCGGACCTCAGGATGCAGGTGCAGAACGCCAATATCCAGAATGCGGCCAGCCTGACTGCCACGTCGAATTCCACACGCACGATCCAGTCGCTGGGCGGTGGTGTGGCAGCGGCGACCAAGGGCGCGGCAGGTTTTGCCTCCACCGTCAACATCATGACGGGCACAGAGACGGCAACCTCGCTTGATGGCTCGATGATCACGACCACGGGCGGTGTGACGGCGTCTGCAAAATCCGCAGGCCAGATCGACAGCATTGCGGCGGCAGTGTCGCTGTCCAAGAAGCTGGCCATTGGCGGGTCGGCCACGGTTAACGTGTCAGACGCCAAAACCACTTTGTCTGCGGATGCCACGACCATTGACGCAGGCGGTGCTGTTGCGCTGAGCGCGGATGATGATGTGGTGATCCAGTCGCTTGCCGGTACGGTAGCCGGTGGCGGCAAGGCCGCGATCGGTGCCGCCGTGGCAGTCAACGTGATCGGCCACACGGCTGAAGCGACGGCAGACGGCTCTGACCTGACAGGTGCGGGCATCACCATTGATGCCGATAATGACGGAACCATCAAGACCATCGCGGCGGCTCTTGCTGCGGCACCAAATGCCGCTGTTGCAGGCTCGGTCACGGTCAATGACATCGGCAACACGACACGTGCGCGCGCCGTTGGGACAAAGCTGGATGCGGGCAGTGATGCCTTGCGCGTCGAGGCGGCCAAAACAACGACGATCCAGTCGATTGCAGGTGCCATCGGGGCGTCAGGCTCCACTGCTGTGGGCGTGGCTGTAGCGGTCAATGTGATCCATGACACGGTGACCGCAGATGTTGCCAGTGTTGGCGACGTCTCTGCCGGTGCCGTCAACATCACAGCCGACAATTCGGCCACGATCGAGACGCTGGGCGCGGCAGGTGCTGCGAGCGGTTCAAACTCGGTCGCGGGCTCTCTGGTCTACAACCAGATCGGTGTTGCCGGTGCGGGTGATGCCAGCACGTCGGCCACCAATGGATCCACTGCAGCAGATGATCCGGTGCTGAACGCGCAATCGGTTACGGAAGACGCACGCGATCAGGCCTTTGCCGATGCCAATGCGACCACATTGGATGCGGTTACCGAAGGCGGTGGCGATGCCAACACAGTCAGCTTTGATCTTGCATCGGAAGACATCACTCGGGCGACCCTGACGGTTCTGCCCGATGGCGCTGCGGACCCGACTTTGGATGTGGCGTCCATCAATGTTCTGGCCAAGGACCGGTCCATCATCAAGGCGCTTGCCGGTGGTGCTGCAGGTGGTGGAACAGGTGGATTTGGCGCGGCCTTCTCGATCAACACGTTGTTCGGGGCAACTCAGGCCGAGTTGGTTCTGCCTGGCAATCTGGTCACCTCTGAAGGCTCTGTCGAAATCAAGGCCGATCAGGAAGGCAGCGTGGAGACGCTGGCCGCCGCTCTTGGCGTTGGTGGCTCCGTTGGGGGGGCCGGATCGGTCACGGTCAATGTGATGAACCGTGATGCCTGGGCCAAGCTGAGCGGCACAGCGGAAGGCGCGAGCCTTACGACGACCACTGACAATGTCTCTGTCATCAGCCGCCAGAAGGGCACCATCCAGTCCATCGCGGGCAGCGTTGCAGGTTCGGGCGGACCAGCCTTTGGCGGGGCAGTTGGCGTGAATGTCATGGCCGATGACCAGTCGGTCACGGTTCAGAATGCGGATATTGTGGCAGCGGGCGCTGATGTGGCGATCACAGCCACGCAGGAAGAAGAGATCGACGGCACGGCCTTTGCAGGCTCCTTCGGGGCAACAGGTGCATTTGCCGGTGCACTGGCGATCAATTCCAACAGTTCCGAGGTCAAGACACTGGTAAATGACGCCTATATTGCCGGGCGCGACATCACCGCAAGTTCAAGCGCGACCGTGTCCATGGATGCGCGCTCCATTGCCGTGGCTGCCGATGGTGGTGCGTCTGCGGCTTTGGGTGTTGCCACCAATGTAAGCCGGATGACAGTCGAGACAGATATTGACCGCGCGATCCTTGAGGCGAGCCGGAACATATCCCTGACCTCGCTGGCGGATGCAGCGCTTGGCGGGATCGGTGTGTCAGGTGCTGCCTCTGGCGGTGTTGCGATCACCGGCTCGGCCGTGGCCAATTCCACGAAGAACATCGTGTCCACCCGGGTGCGCAACACCTCGGACACGCTTGAGACGTCCTTTGGCGGATCCAGCGTAGTTGCACGCGGTTCGGTTCTGATGGGTGCACGCGCCATCAATGACATCGGGCTCAGCTCTGGTGATGATCGGGATCACACGGGCGATGACAGTGGCAAACCGGCGCTGAACATTCAGCTTTCCGGTGGCGGTGCAGCGGGTATCGGTGCCTCTGTTGCGGTCAATGAGACTGACAACACCGTGACCGCCGAGGTCACGGATGTCAGCCGCGTGGTGGGTCTTGGGTTCAATTCCATCACCGGGGTGCCGACGCTTGGCACGGTCACCGGTACGGCGATCTATGCGCTGGCCCAGACAAATGTGGATATGGTCACTGTCAACGCAGCCGTGGGGGGCACGGCCGGTGTTGCCGGTCTCTTCTCGTTCAACATCATCGGCGATGATGCGACCGTGCAAATCGGTGATGGCTCTGCCTCGGGTGCAGCCAGTGTGAATGCCACGCTGGAACTGGATCGTGGCACGAATACAGATGTGGTCTCGACCGGGGTAACCGGAACAGCCCCTGTGGTTGATCCGGTGACGACCGAAATTGACAGCGTCGATTTCGCAAGCGTCAACCAGAACACGACCCTGATGTCCTCGGCCACCACCGAGGTGGCCACTTTCGGGGCAGCAGTTGGCATTGGTGGTGCGGCAGGCGTGGGTGCAGTCGCGGCCACCAGCCTTGTTGAGACATCCGCCAAGACCAATGTCGAAACCGCTCAGGTTGGTGGCATCAACACAGTGTCCCTGTCCGCGATCACCAGCACGGATCTGACGTCCTGGTATGCAGGCGTCGGTGGCGGATTTGTCGGCGGTGCGGCCACTGTTGGCGTCAATGACATGAACGCCAGCGCGCTTGTCACGACGACCGGTGCGGACATCACCGCAGGTGGGTTGCAGCCCAATCCGGCCAATGCCACCCAGCCTCTGACCCAGAAAGGTCAGGTGATCATCGCTGCAAGCTCGTCCAACAGCGTGAACACCCTCACCGGCGCGATTGCCGGTGGAGCCGTGGGTCTGTCCGGTGCAATTCAGGTGAACAACTTCCAGTCGACGGCCAAGATCAAGGTCGATGACAATTCCGAAGGTGATGCAACGAACATCTCCGGTGACAATGGTGTCTCGTTGAGTGCGACCAACACCAATGGCGTGAATGCCAAGGCCGCTGGCGGTGCCGTGGGTGGGTTCGCTCTGGCGCTCACCGTGAACGTCAACAAGGTCGCAACTGAGACGCTGGTCGAGATCGGCGATGGTCAGGCACTGAGTTCAGCGGCGACCCTGGCGCTTCAGGCCAATGAGATTTCCAATGCAACCGTCATTTCCGGGTCCATCGGTGGTGGTGGCATCGGTGTGGGCGCAAGCGTTGACTACCTGCGCTTCACTGGCAAGACGCAAGTGACAGTCGGCGACGACACCACGCTGACCGGCGGTGCGGCAGTTGACATCGATGCAAATGCCACCCGTACAGTGAACTCTACTGTGATGGTTGCGCAGATCGGCGCGACGGCAGGGGCTTCTGTGGCGGTCAGCGTCATTGAAATGGGCGCTGCTGCGGATCGTGAGAAGGCCAATGACAGCCTCAACAGCACGCAGACAGAACTGGGCAATGACCAGACGACCGGATCAAATGCGTCCGAGAAGAACCGCAAGGACAGCGCGCAGGGTCTGGTGACCATGGCAGGCGGAGATGCGGCACGCAGCAAGGTGATTGCGGCTCGTCAGGGCATTTCGGTGACGGATGCGACCTCTGATGACGTGGGTGTGACGCTGGGCAATGGTGTTCAGGTCTCCTCGGGCATTCTGAATGAGGATCTGAGCGGTTCGACCGGCGGTTTTGTCGACATCGACAGCATTGCCACCGTTCAGGTTCAGCAGTTTGGCGGGACGCTTGCGGGTGGCGGCGTTGCGGGCATTGCATCTGGCACGACAGTTGCGAATGTCGGCACGGACAGCGCTGTGACTGTGGGCAACAACGTCAGCATTACCGGGGATCGTCGGGTCAAGCTGAATGCCGAGACGCGTGCCGGTGCCAGTGGCAAGACCATAGACCAGACTGCCGCAACGGTTGCGGTCTCTGGCGGCATTTCGATCGGCGTGGGCGTGGCCAAGGCGACGTCCAGCTCCATCGCGGAAGTCAGCGTCGGCAATGGATTTGCCATCGGCGGAACAACGCGCCAGCGCTCGGACAACGTGACGCTGAGCGCATCTCGCGGCGATGCCGTTGAGACGCGCACGGTCAATCTGGGTATCGGTCTTGCGGCCATCGGCACGGTCGTCACGCGCGCGGTCAACACCGGGCGAGCTGATGTCTCGCTTGGGGCTGCGGGCACGTCGGGATCGTTGAATGCAGGCAACCTGTTCATGACGGCAACGGATGCCACGCGCACCATAACCTCCGGTCTTTCCGGTACGGGCGGCGTGGTTGCGGGCAGTGGTGTGGATGTCAAAGGCACCAATGCGGGTTCCGTCGGGGTCAGCCTGACTAACGGATCGGTGTCGGCGACAAATGTGATCAACATGACAGCGGTCAGCCGCGCACGGTCTCAGGCCACGGCAACCGGCGTCACCATCGGTGGTGTGTCCATTGGGGTGTCACTGGCCGAGGCAAAAACCGCGTCGACAGTGGCCACGACGGTTTCGGGTGGCTCAAGTGTGGTTGGCAATGTTGTCACCATCGATTCCGTCTTCGAGAGAAACGGCACGAACCGCAGCGCATACGCATACGCCACTTCTGCGGCTGGCGGGCTTCTGTCTGGCAATGGCGTGGAAGCCGACGCTTACGTGGACTACAACGTGCAAACCACTGCAGGTGGCACGATCCGCGGGACAAACACCCTGAACATCCGCTCCAGAACCAGCGGGATTGAAGCGCGTGCGGTCGGTGTCGGCAAGGTGGGCGGCATTGCAGCCCTTGGTGCGGTATCTGTCTGGGCAGGTGGTGACCGCTCCGGCCTTGCGATCAACAACAGTGAACAGATCAACGAGAATTCGTCCGACACCAGTCTGGCGCGGACCACTCTGACCAGCGGGTCGATCTCGGGTGGCACGATGAACCTCTCCTCTGCGGGCGGGGCGACCTATTCGGTGGATGTCGACAGTGGTTCGGGCGGTGCGGTGTCCGGATCCTCTTCTGTGGCCAAGACCTATGGCATGGGTCAGTCGGACATGCTGGTGGGCACAGGTGGCCTGCTTGAGATCACCGGCACACGGGTCAACATCGGTGCGGTGAACAGTGCCGCGATGAGTTCGAAAATCAACAACCTGAACGCGTCGCTTGTGGGTGCGTCCGGTGCGACCGCGCGGGCCGATTACGTCAGCAAGGTCAACACGACCATTGGCGGATCTGCGGACATCATGGGCGTGTTCATCGATGTGAATGCAGCCAACAATGTGTCGCGCACAACACCAGGCAACAGCTGGGCGATCCGCTCGGCTTCGGGCGGTGCCTTTGATGTCGCTGCAATGCGGACCACAGTTTATGCCAAGGGCACGACCAATCTGAACGTGAACTCGGGCGCCAAGATCACTCAGGTCGGCAATCCGGACTTCCCCGGCACGTATCGGATCGGCATCTCGACGGATGTGAACCTGCGGGACCGTCAGGTGCTCGACAGCGGTGGCGCGATTGCCATTCCCAAGGGCGTCAGCCGTGTTGAGGTGCGGTCGAACAATTCCACCCTGACCATCGGCAATGCCGATCTGAAATCGCAGGGTGATATGGACATCTACAACGGGTCCAATGTTGATCTTCTGGCCGAAGTGGACAGCACGTCCTACGGGCTGGCAGGGGCGGCATCCGGGGATACCGATGCGCGGTACACCGGGAAAAACCTGATCAACATCAACAACGGGGCCTTCGTTGAAAGCCTGCGGGACGTGAATATTGGTGCGGGCCGCCGGTCCGATGGTGCGCAGAACGTCAAGGTTCGTGCGGAAACGCGTCTGTTCAACAAGACAGCGATCCCTATTCCGACGCCGCCCAATGCGGATGCCTATGCAAACACATCTTCTGTGATCACCATTGCAAACGGTGCCGAAGTGCGTGCTGTCGAAGACATCCGTCTGGATGCCCTGGCAGGTGGTCGTGACATCGTGGGCTTTGGTCGCGGCAAGGATCTTTATCGCAAGGTGCTGGAAGAGATCGGCAACTTCTTCGGTGGTCTTGTGGGCGCCGAGCCGATCAGCCTTGACCTCAAGGCGGGATCCTCTACCGATGTGCAGAACACCGATGGTGTCGTCGTCAACGGTCTGGCGCGTGCTGGATCGCGCAACAAGCAGTTCCTGCTGATCGGATCGGACAACCAGATCAAGTTCGAAGGTGAAGCAACGCCGGACCGCGCCAAAGACATCAAGTGGGATCCGATCGCGAATGTCTCGATCTCATCCAAGATCCAGGAGCGGATCGACCAGTTGAACGGCTTCATCAATGATCCTGATCTTGCACAGGATGCAGCGGCCAAACTGGCCTGGGAGCTGGAGCGTGATCGTCTGATCATCCAGCGCAACGAGGCCGGCACCGGCACCACGACGCTTATTCAGGTACAGGACATCAAGGCGGTTGAAGGCAATGTCTCGATCCTTGGCGACTACCTGCGTGGCTCGGGCGAGATCAACGCGCCGGGAGATGCGAAAATCTCGCTGGTCGTGCAGTCCAATGCCTTCCTTGAGACCAACCGCCTGGACATTCCGGTCAATGGTGGCGGGGTTGTCAGCTTCAACGACATCTCCATCAGCTCAAATGCCGAGGCCAGTGTGCTTTCTCAAGGCGGCCCGGTTCCATCAAGCCTGACCATCGTGGATGGGTCCAACTCGGATGAACCGGTGATTGAGATCTTTACCGCCGGCACATCGGGCGGCAACATCATCATGCTGGGCGATGTGTCCAACTTCCGCGGTCTGGTTCAGGCCCGCTCGGAGTTTGGCAATATGGAAGTCCGCGGTGATATCTCTGCCAAGACCATCAAGCTGGAAGTGCCTCGCGGTGACTTCGTGCAGGGCTTTACCTTTGGCATCACCAATGTCGGCGGGGAGCCTGACAGCCAGTATTCCCGGAATTTCGACAGCATCGAAAGCACCCTGCGACGTGAGCTGCTGGTTGGTGAATTCACACATATCGTGGGTGGCGGCTCGATCACGAACTACAGCAAGACCCAGTCGACAACCCTGCCTCTGGCGGCCACTGAAAGCGTGATTTCTGCAGGCAAGAACGTCTATATCTCGGCTGAAACCCTGAACATCAACGGCCTGATCCAGGCTGGCCGGGGCGAGTACCTGGTTAACATTGATGCAGGGATCGACAACTACATTGCCACCAACTTCAACTCTGCCCAAACCGGGCGGACGTTGCTGCACAATTCCTCACCCAAGGCAGAAGTGCAAAGCGACTTCATCGATGGGGATGTGCTGGTCTATTACGACCATGATGATGAGCGCATCGAAGTGGATGCGATGATCGTTCAGGGTGGCCGTGTCGAGCTGTTGGGCGACATCATCTCGACAGGCAACGGCCGGATCGAGGCGCTGGACGGATTTGGCAACCTGACCGTCAACTCAACTGCCAACACAACCGTGGCGCTGGCCCGGATGGATGTGGGCAGCGGTGTGGTCTCGGCCACCGGTGACATCACAGGCATCGAAGGCGTCGTGCGCATCATCGACACCAACGAGAGCCGCAAGCTGCAGGAAAACGGAACCGGACCTGCGACCTTCCTGATCACCGAATACAGTCGTCTTGGCAACGTGATGACCGTGCGCAACAACGCGACGACAACGCTGGTTGATGACCCCGACCGGATCACCAATGGCGGTGTCGGCCCGCAGCCACAAAAGAAGGTCCTCACCAATGTGGTGCGGACCTCGACTGCAAATGGTGGCCGGACGGAGTATTACGACCCCAAGGCAGGTCGTGAGTTTGTGACCCTGCGCGCAGAAGAGATCACGACCAAGATCGACTATGATTACAACGTTCTGGTGATCATCGGCATTTCGGGCGTGGATCGCGAGGTCAAGCAAACCGCAACCAAGACCACGACCTCATCGATTGATCTTGGCATTGCGCCCTATATCGCTGAGAGCGGGCCTGCGCCGACCAGTTCATCGGATCGGATTGGGATCCACTCGACTGCCAAGCAGTACAGCTACAGCAATACGGACTCGCCCAAGAAATTCATCCGCTCGACTGTGAAGTGGTGGAAGCTGGGATCGGGTTGGGAGTATTACGAGTACACCAAGACGATCAAACGCAAGCAGCTTTATACCCATCGCCTTGAGGCCGACAAGCGGATCGACATCTTCTTCTCGGGCTCTGACACCGGTCAGATCAACGTGACCACGCGGGGCAATGTTGTCTTCACCGATCTCGTGGAAAATGCGGTTGGCTCGACCAATGTGACCTCGACAAACGGGTCGATCCTGACGGATGCCCTGTCAGTCACGCTGAACACCGGGCCAACCAACCTGCGTGCCCTTGGCGGCTCGATCAACGGGGTGGAAAGCGCGTTCCGAATGAACCAGACGGCCGCGGGCACATTGACGCTGACCGCGCGCGACAACATCAACGTGCGTGAGATGGAAGGCGACATGCAGGTGGTTTCGGCCACATCGACCAACCTGTCTGCTGATCCTGATGCTGCTACGTCGGGCAACGTGAAGTTGACCGCGCACGGCTCGATCCTGCAAGTTGGTGGCGGCGCAGTCACCGGCGTGAATGTCGACCTGACGGCAGAAGGCAAGACCGTGGAAACGACGCTCGAAGAGGGGCGCCTGGGGGCCGATGGAACACCATTCCGGGTCAACACCAGCGGTGGTCGTCTGACCGCCACGGCCAAAGGCTCCATCTTCATTGAAGAGACGGTGGGCGACATGGGCCTTGATACGGTCACCTCGCAGCTTGGCGATGTAACGCTGATTGCCAACAATGGCTCCATCGTGGATCGCAACGACGTGGAGGTGCGTGACATCCGCACCGATACGCAGTTGATCGATCTCTGGACCAATGAGATGGCGTTGAACGAAAGCAATTCTGCTGCCCGGCTTCAGGCCCAGCAGGATGCAATGAAGAACCGTCGTCAGGCAGAATATGTCGAGTACTGGCAGCAGCGTGAGGCCGATGGCGGTGCGCCGCAGACCTTTGTTCTGGATGCCACGGTCGAGACGAAGCTGCGCAACGGCGGCTGGAATGATGATCAGGTGAACGCCTATGTGGCCGACATGACCGACCTCTATGACGTCTTCAATGCACGCCCCGAGACAGCAGCAGATCCGAACTACTCCTACACGTTCCGCGATGGCGAACTGACGGCCCTGCTGGAAGGCGGCACCTGGGAAGTGTCCGAGTTGCAGTCATCCCTGCGTGCAGGTCTTGTGCGGCCAACGGCTGACACGGTGATCAACATCGAGGACGCCAATGTATCGGCCTTCGGTTCGATCAATCTGATCGCACGCGATAGCGTAGGTGAGCTGACCGCCCCGATCATCCTGCCTGATGGCACGACCCTGTCGGGCGAGAGCCAGGCGACAGTGCTGCGCGCACTTGCCGGTGCTGAACGTTCCGACATTCTGTTCCGACTGGCCGACGACACGTTGCTCACAGCAGTCGAGTTCGAGGCTTATCGGGACAATGGTGGTGACACCACAGGTGCGCAGATCGAAATCCGCCAGCTTGAGGATGTCGATATTGCCTTCACGGGTCTGACTGATGGTGTGGCGGACGGCGATCTGTCGATCAATGCCACCAATCAGGAGATCTTCCTTGGAGCAGAGCAGGCTGTTGACCTCAAAGGGGTTTCCGGCACAAGCGATGTGCAAATCAAGATCGATGGTGATCTGACGGATGATGCCGCGGGCACAGGCGTGGCTGTACGCGGCTCGGTTATCGTGCTGGAGGCTGGCAATGATGGTGGCATCGGCAAGTCCGACAATCCACTGGATGTCGAAGTCCTGACGGGCGGCTCGATCGAGGCGCGCGCTGGCAATGACATCTTCCTGCGCTCACCGGGCACAGGCGCTCTGCCACTCTCGGGCATCTTCTCCAACGGCAGCGTGGACATTGTCGCAAATGGCGCGATCACCGACAGCATCGGTCAGGACGTGGCCCGGATCCTTGCCAGAGACATCACCATTGAGGGCGCAAGCATCGGTGCAGACGGTGCGCTCGTGGGCGTGGCCTTCAACGACGGTGCAACCGGTGATCTTGAACTGCGCTCGACCAGCGGAGGCCTCTTTGCCAAGACCCACACGAATGGTGTGGATCTGGCGGAGCTGACATCCGCTGCGGGTGGCGAGCTTGAAGCAGCCGCTGGCCTCAATCTTGTGGGAGCGGATGTGATCGAGTTTGGTGCAACTTCGACCTTCACTCTGGATCTGGCCGAAGGCGTCAGCCTTGCGCAGTCCACCGGCACAGACCTCAAGGGCGGCACAGCGGTCTTTGAACTGGGCGGCGGTGTCGGAACAAGGACCAAACGTCTGGAGACCGAGATCGCAAGCCTTAGCCTGACCGGTGAAGGCACGGATCCGACGCCGCTGGTGATCAACGAGCTTGATGATCTGGTGCTGGGTACAGTGGTTCAGAACACCAACCCTGACAGCACGTTTGACGTAATTGCTGGTGGTGCGATCACCGGTGGACCAATCACGGCGGAAGAGACACGTCTGATTGCCGGCACCGGCATCGGGGCATCCGGTGCGCCGATCACCATCACCACGGCCCTGCTTGAAGTGAAATCAACAGATGGCGACGTCAATCTGGCTTTGACCAACCGGGCCACGAATGTTGAGACCATTCAGGCAGGCGGTACTGGCAATCTGAACCTCACATCCACCTCGGCACCGGTCACACTGCTGAGCGGTTTTGGAGGCGTGACCACCAATGGTGGCACCATGGATCTGGACCTTACGTCGCTGACGGCAGGCGATGACATCCGCTCAAACGGCGGGGACATCAAACTTGTCTCCGGTCCTGTTTCTCAGGCTGCTGGCACGCAGATGAATGCAGGAAGCGGACAGGTCGACATCGATGTGACAGGCGACTTCACCATCGCCTCTGTGGCCACCACAAATGCAACTGCTGACGCGATGAACATCAACGTCTCGGGCGCATTGATCGGTGACGGTGCGGCGCTGACAGATGTGATTGCAAACTCCGCAGGTGCGGTCACGACCTTGACCGTGGGGTCCATGGGTACTCCTGGACCGTTCGGGCTGACCACGCAGGTGGCTGAATTGATCTCGACTGTTGCCACAGGCGACACCCACATCAACGAGGTGGACAATCTGATCGTGAGAAACGTGACCTCGACCGCTGGGGATGTTGATCTCTTTGCGGGCGGAACCATGCGTCTTGGAATGGTCTCGGGTGACCAGTCGGTGGTTATTTCGTCCCTTGGCGACCTTCTGTCGGATGCAGCAGTGATCAACGGTGCCAATGTCTCGATCTTCTCGCTGGGTGCGTCGGTCAAAGGGGATGCGGGCGAATTCTTTGCGGCCGAGACCGATGACGGTGCCATTCTGCGACTGGTTGGGGATCAGGACATCCTGTATCAGGAAATCTCGGGCAATCTGGTTGCCGATTTCATCCTTGCCGACAAAGGGGATGTCAAACTGAGCGTACCGACCGGGACGTTCGAGGCCGACACCATCGGCGCAGGTAACAGCCTGATCATCGTGGCTCAGGATCTGGTCAAGATCCGTCAGATCGGAGGCGAGGGTCTGATCGACATCGCTGACGAGGTTGCCCTGCAGCTTGTCCAGCCGCAGCGCTATGGCAACCGCGTTGTGCGCAGCCCGCGCATCACAGACATCACGGCGCTCAACACCGGTTCGGTGATCGAGATCGGTGAGGTCGGCACCAAGGAACTGCTGGGTCTGCATGCTGACAATCTGGATGCAAATGTGGTTGATCCGACCGCTGGTGACGGGCTTGATCTGGTGCTCGATGATAGCACGGGCGACTTTGCCGAAGTCGTGGACATCCGTATCCAAAGCAACGGCATTGCCGACATCATCAAGGGCCGCATCGGCACCGGTCAGGTCACGCACTCTGGCCCGATCCTGCGCAGCCCCGACATGATCATCAACGGAGATGTCTTCTTCCGCCGTGGTGACTTCGACCTGCTCGCCCAGATCGAGTTCGACGAGTTGGACACCGAGGTCGATGCGCAGGTCCTCGCCATCAACAATGGTGAATTCACTTTTGATATCATCGGCGAGCGGACGCTCTTCACGACGGCACTGGTCCTCAACCGCAAGCTGGAAGGCACCAAGGTCAATGGCGGTGAGGGCTTCACCGGTGAGGTCGGTGTCGAGACCGAGATCCTGGGCGGCACATATGTGCGCGGCCTGCGCTCCTCGGGCGTGCTGGTCAACTTCTTCGGACTGGAAAACACCATCCGCGACGATGATGAAGACGATGAGGACGAGGATGAGGATGACACCAAGGGCGGCGCGGACATCTATGCCGAGGACGGGCTGGATGCCTGGCTTGAGGCGTCGATCCAGTAACTGAGCACCCCCCGGCAAGACCGGGGGGCCGCTCTCAGCACGCATCAAACAACGCAAGTGCGGTCTGCACGGCCCAGAGCATTGTAATCGCAAGGGCGCGCTCATGCCCTGCACATGCTGCCATCAGCAGCACCAGCAAAGCAGTCAAAACCGCAATCGTCAGAAACCTTTTCATGGGTCTTCTCCTGTGAAAGAGTGACCCGGCCGGGGTGCCCGTTCTTGGGCATGTCTCAAATTTAAGGAGGACGCGCGAAAGGCGCGTTGGGCAGTTGATGCGGTTGGGTTGCGGTTAGGTTGCGGTTTTGAACACATCCTCAGGTGCCGCGCTTGGTGCGCTGGTCAAACACAAGCGAACCTTGTTGGGCTTGACGCAGGATCAGGTGGCACTCGCCATTGGTCTGAGCGACAAATCCCGCATTTCGAACTTGGAGAACGGTCATGTTAGCGACCCGAGACCGGCAACCATTCGTTTGCTTGCGAATTTTCTTGAAATCACAGATCAGGATCTGATTGAGCACGGTGTCACACCGGCACCTGCCTTGCCTAAGGACACGGGCCTGCCGGATGGACTTTTAAAGCGACTGGCCCTGTTTTTTGGATCTGTTGCACCAGATGCATCCGAACTGGACCTCTACCATTTTCTTTTGGACAAGGCCGAAGCGTTTCGCGACATGGAAGCCCGCTTGGATGCGTTGGCCGCTGCTCAAGGGCGCATTGCCAATCTCGTGGGAGAGGCAAAGGGCCTTATTGGCGATGGTCGGTTTGAAGAGGCAGATGATCTGCTGGCAGATGCGGAAGAGATGCAACTCAAGGACCATGTGGCAGAGCCAGCCAAGCAACTTGCCTTGATCCGCTGGGAACGTGCGTCGTCTGCTTTGTTGATGAATGATCTCAATCAAGCGATGGAGCAATTCACTGGTGCGATCCAGTTGTTGCGTGGCATCGACAACACCGAGGCAGCAGTGTTTGCCGAGCAGGGTGCAAGTTATCTTTTGGAATACAGCCGGCGGTATGGGGGACGTGCGCTTGATGATGCCATAGGGCTGTTTGATGAGGCACTTGATCTACGCAAGAACGATGAAGACCGGTTCATGTGGGCCTTGGTGAAGGAGACCAAGTCAGCAGCCTTGAAGGAAAAGGTCATACAAGGCCAGCGGACCCGCGCACCGGGCACCATGCGCGAAGCAATTGACGGGTACGGAGAGGCTTTGGAGGCGCTCGACCGAGATGCTCATCCCCATGAGTGGGCAAGCATCGTCATGAGCAGGGCCAATGCTTACCAGACACAAGCCACGCTCACCTCAGTCCACAACAGGGCCGAGTTGTTGGATGCAGCCGTTGCCGATCTGGACAGCGTGCTCAGATTCTGGACACGGGACAGTGCGCCGATGGATTGGGCACGTGCCCAGATGAACCGCTCAATCATCAGGGTCGATCAAGCCGGTCTTGCCAGCAGAAGCGACCGGGCAGCGATCCTGCAAGAGGCAATTGCAGGCTATGACAAGGCGCTTGAAGTGCGCACGCAAGACAGTTTCCCGCGAGAATGGGCTTTGACCCAGTTCAACAAGGCTGTTGCTTTCGAACGACTGGCACGGACCCCGGAGGAGGACCGGATGGGCCGCCTTGCTGAGGCCGTAAGCTGCTACGATCTTGCTCTTGGCGTCTTCTCAAGTGGAGAATACCCGCGTTATCATGAGATCTGTCTGGAGAACATCACGGATCTTCGCCATGAGATTGCCAGGTACAGGATGCGTGATCTGTTATCCTGAATGCAGCAGGATCTGTTTCCACACATAGGGCTCGTCAAACACCACGAACTCGCGCTTCAGGCCATAGGGGCCGAATTCCGCGTGGCTGAGGCCCATGATGTGGACCTCGGCGCCCGTGGGTTTGCCGAACATGCCCCAACCGTCATGTTTGCCGGTGATCGACCAGCGGAGCGCTGCGCGCGGTGGCATCATCGGGTCGTCGCGTCCGATCTGGTGGTGGATCTCGAACGTCGCTGACGGAAAGCTTGCACGCAGTCCCATCCAGAACTGATCAACCGGGTCGCATCCATGACCAGTGACGCCGCCGGGATGCTCGGACTGGACAGCGCGGTCGTATTCAGCCGGGATTGCGGCCATGTCGGCCTCCATGATCCGGGTCAGGATATCCGAATAGCGCGAGCCCGTCTCATGGTCATTGCCGCGCCCAAGATAGGGACCGGGGCGGTCTTGTGAGGGGTGGAACGGCTGTGAGGCCTGCTCTGGTCCGCCTTCGACCTCGATCATATGAGCGGCATAGTCGCGCGGGTCCCACCCCAGTTGCCGGACGATGGCTCCCTGATCGCGGATCAGCCATTCATCATTGATCTGAGCGCCCACACCCGCGCAATCAGCAATGATGCGATAGGTCAGTTTCTTGCCCGTGGCTGCGCCGTAGACACCGTTGCCCGAATGGGTTGCCGTCGTGACGATCCGGTGGGAGGACAGAAATCCCTCTTCCAGCGAGCCAGAATAGATGACGTCTTCGCCAAGCAGCGTGCGATCGGGAAACTCCGCCAGAGTGGCCATGGTGGCCGCGATCACGCCGGTGTTTCCGGTGACGATCGACGCGGGTGAGCGCACGATGATGTCGGGCGCATAGCTTTGGTGAAGTGTGGCGATGCCTCGGTCTTCCCAGATCTCGCGGGTCACACCAAGGATATAGTCGGGCACATCTTTCCAGCGGTTCTGGGTCATTTGGTATTGTCCTTGGGTGGTTTGGCTGTTGAGCCGCGCGTGATCAGCGGGGCTTCAAGTTTCAGGTGGCAGGGCGGCGTGTCAGGATCGGCAATGGCGGCCATCAGGGCATCTACCGTGGCAGACACCATCCGTCCGGCAGACTGGCGCACGGTGGTCAGATCATAAGCAGGCCATGCGGCTTGTGGGACGTCATCGAACCCTACGGCGGAGACATCACCGGGAATGGACAGGCCAAGTTCAAAGCGAAGCACATCCATAACGGCAAAGGCCATGTGGTCGTTGGCAATGAAAACGGCGGTGGGCGGCTCCGGGTGCGAGAACATGTCACGGGCCGCCGCCTGTGCCCCTTCACGCTTGTAATTGCCAACGGTGCGGGCATGAAGCTGCAGGCCGTGTGCTGAAAGACCTGATGTAAATCCGTCCTCGCGGTCACGCTGGGTCGATGCGCCCTCCCATCCTGCGATATATCCGACCCGGTTATGGCCAAGTGCCACAAGGTGATCTGCGACCGCCCGCCCGCCAGCGTAGTTGTCTGATACGATATGGCTGAGACGGGTGTCATCCTGTGCGCGGTTGAAGAGCACGACAGGAATGCCTGCCGCCAGGCAGCGTTCTGCCAGTTCAGAAGAAAGCGCGACAGAGGCCATGACGATGCCATCAACCTGATAATCCAGAATTTCTTCAAGCACCTTTTCAATGTTGCCAGCGGTTTGCGAGGCCATGAACATCAGAACGTGGTAGCCTTGGTCCTGAAGCGCGTTGGAGAGTTTCTCCAGCGCGTCGGGGTAAAAATTGTTGTCGAGATAGGCCACAACCAGCCCGATGATACGAGATTTCCCGGTGATCAGGGACCGGGCCAGAATGTTGGGCCTGTATCCCAGTTGATCAGCTGCCCGGCGTACCTTTTCTGCCGTCTTGGCCGACACGGATGCGCCGGGTGTAAACACCCGACTGACCGCGGACTGGCTGACACCTGCCGCGCGGGCAACATCTATGGAGGTGATCCGCTCAGGCATGCCGGATATCCATCAGATCCATGGAATGCGCTGATCGCGCATGTGCCATTTGAGCCCTCCGGGCGCGGGGGGACCTGACAACCACGGGAAAGGGCAGGATCAGCTTCATCAATCTGCAGTCCAGCCGCCGTCAACCAGAAGCGAGGTGCCTGTTACCAATGCGCTGGCATCCGTTGCGAGGTAGACCACTGCGCCCATGATGTCCTCGACGGTTCCGGTGCGGCCCAGCTTGATCTTTTCCTCGATCCATTTGACCCGCTCTGGCTGCGAGAATGTCTGTTCTGTCAGGGGCGTGCGGATGAAGGTCGGGCAGATTGTGTTGATGCGGATTTGTTTCGGGCCCCATTCAATCGCCATCGATTTTGTGAAGCCCTCAACGGCGTGTTTTGTGCTGCAATAGACCGCCCGGTCAATACCGCCGACATGGGCCATCTGGCTGGAGATCGTGATCAGCGAGCCGGGTTTGCCTGCTTTCAGCAACCCCTTGGCGACGGCTTGAGCAAGAAAATAGGCGCCCTTGATGTTGATGTCTACGACCTTGTCGAAATCCTCAACCGACGTCTCGCAGGCTGGAGAGTGGATCGCAAGGCCTGCCGAATTGACCAACACGTCGAACGGGCCTTCGGCATCCACCAGCGCCTGCGTGGCCTCGACATCCGCGATGTCGAGGGACCGCGCCTGCGCGGTCCAGCCTTCTGCCTGGAAGGCTGCCACGGCCTCCTCAAGCGGAGCGCTCCGGCGCGCGGCAAGGGTCACGTCCGCACCCGCTTCCGCCAGGGCAACCGCACAGCCCAGCCCGATACCTGATGAGGCTCCGGCAACAAGGGCGCGTTTTCCATCCAGTCGGAATGAAGGGGTGCGGGGCAGATCCATTGTCTTTGTCCTCAAGCTGTCACGCCATTCCACTGGAACTCGTCATTTGGTCCCAGCGTGGCAAAAGGATTGTGGGCCACTTCCCAGATGTGTCCGTCGGGATCTTTGAAATAGCCGCCATAGCCACCCCAGAACACTTCATGGGCCTCTTTGATGATCTCGGCACCAGCAGCCCGTGCGGCAACCATGACTGCATCGACTGTCTCGCGATCCGCTTGATTGCACGACAGGGTCGCAGCTCCCGATCCCGCCGGGAGGTCGGCTCCGATGTCTTGGGACAGCTCGGCGCGCGGGTACAGTCCCAGGGTCGCGCCAAAAAGATCATAAGCTACCAGTTCCGGAGGGCAGTTCTCCGCCCGTTCCCAGCCGAGTGCATCGTAAAAGGCCGCCGCACGGTCCAGATCATCGACACCGAGTGTAATCAGATGCACACGTTGTTTCATCACAGTTCCCCAAATGTCTGACGGGCCACTCCGGGTGCCGATGTCATCTCGCGCATCCGGGCCAGAACATCGACGCCGATCTGGTCGTAAAGATGCAGCAGATCGACCAGAACCCAGTTCTCACGGATGCGACCCTCTTCCAGACGCCAGAAGTCCAGACTGCGCATCTCGACCTTCTTTCCCGCAGGTGCGATGCCCATCCAGCCACCATGGGTGATGGTCTGCAGCATGTCGGGCCAGCCGGTGACGGCGGCATATTGGCCATCGCCGAAGAAGTGGTATTCGATCTCGTCGACATATTGTCCGCGATCCGGCATGCCGTTCAGAAACGGGATCTGGTGCCAGTTGCGAAATCCTGCAACGCCGCGGCCCGAGCCGATGCCAGCAGGTCCATACCACATCATTTTCGGGTGCCAGTAGCGATCCATTTCCATCACTTCCGGCCCGCCTTGGGAAGGGTGCTGTTTCATGGCCGTGAGCATGTCGATGATGTGCTGGCATGTGGCCATGGAGGCCGTTTCCTGCCACGGTCCCGGCACGATGCCATCCTGACTGGCCGGTCCGGGGATGTGCCAGTTGCGTCCCAATGAAGGGGCCATGGGCCAGGCGCGGGCCTGCATCATCACTTCGGGTATGTCCCAGAGCGCCTGTATTTCAGTGATCTCTCCGTTTTCAAAACGGAAAAACTCGTGGTGGCGCATGTGCACGATGTGTCCGGTCGGCGGGATGTCCAGCCATGGCCGCGTGAACGTACCGGTGTAGAACCCGCCGCAGCCCACCCAATGAGCACCTTCGGGCGTGGGACCTGCCATGACGATATGATCACGCCGTTCCAGATCAGGCAGCGCGTGATGCAGTGGCTTCAATACGGTGTCGTAAAAGCTCTCCTGTCCACGACCCTCACCCAGCGGGTGCTGAAATCGCCAAAGCACATTGTCTGACATAACGCCTTCGATGGCCCGGCGGACAGCATCAGGTGCAAAGTCATATAAAGCTGCCCGCAGGGGCGCGATCAGTGCCTTGTGCTGATCCGGTATCATTCAGCGGCTTCTCGGTAGGGTGCGCCGGTGCCGTAAGGAATGTTCAGCCCGCCATAGCGGCGCACGCGAATGTTGCACTGTTCGGCATGGCCCACGAAGCCCTCCAACATGCACAGACGCGAGCCATATTCCCCGATCAGGGTTGCGGCCTCGTCACTGGTGATCTTCTGGTAGGAATGCGTCTTGAGGAACTTGCCGACCCAAAGTCCGCCCGTGTAACGCCCGGCCTTTTTGGTGGGCAGCGTGTGGTTGGTGCCGATGACCTTGTCCCCGTTCGAGACATTGGTCCGCGGCCCCAGAAACAGCGCGCCATAGCAGGTCATATTGTCGAGAAACCAGTCATCCCGGTCGGTCATGACCTGCACATGCTCCGAGGCAATGTCATCGGCGACTGCTAGCATCTCATCATAGCCTTCGCACAGGATCACCTCGCCATAATCCTCCCAGCTTTTCGATGCCGTGTCGGCTGTGGGCAGGATCTTCAGGATGCGGTCAATCTCGGCCAACGTGTCTTTGGCAAGCTTCTCCGAGTTGGTCACCAGAACGGCAGGGGAATTGTAGCCATGTTCGGCCTGACCCAGCAGATCCGTCGCGCATAATTCGCCGTCCACGGTGTCATCGGCGATGACCATTGTCTCCGTCGGACCGGCAAAGAGATCGATGCCAACGCGCCCGAAAAGCTGCCTTTTGGCTTCAGCCACGAAGGCGTTGCCCGGACCCACGAGCATATGGACAGGATCCATCGTCTCGGTTCCGATGGCCATGGCCCCCACGGCCTGAATGCCGCCGAGCACATAGATCTCATGCGCACCGCCCAGATGCATGGCGGCAATCACTGCCGGGTTGGGTTTGCCCTGAAAAGGTGGTGTGCAGGCGACAATGCGCGGAACTTTGGCAACAGATGCCGTGGCAACTGACATATGGGCCGATGCCACCATAGGGAATTTGCCACCCGGTACGTAGCAGCCGACCGATTGGACGGGAATGTTCTTGTGCCCGAGGATCACGCCGGGCATTGGCTCCACCTCGATGTCGAGCATGGAATCGCGTTGGGCCTGCGCGAATTTGCGCACCTGTTCCTGAGCGAACTTGATGTCTTCCAGTTCGCGCGCAGTGAGTTGCGCGATCAGGGCATCGATCTGGTCCTGGGACAGTCGAAAACTTTCAGGTGAGTAATTGTCGAACTTCTCCGACAGGTCCCGCACCGCCGCATCGCCGCGCGTCTCGATGTCGGTGAGCGTTGCCTCGACGCTGGCGCGGACCTTGGCGTCATCCTTGGCCCGTTCCGCATCGGGCTTTCCACGTTTGAGATAGGTCGGCATGTCAGTCTCCGCTCAAGTCTTTTTGTCTGGTGAAACCGGTTTCTCGGCTCAGGTCCGGGGGCTGGGCGGGGTCTTATCACCGCGGTCGAAGGCTTCCCAGCCCTCTCCGCTGAAGACATCAACGCCGAGCTGGGCCAGCACATGGGGAAAATCGACCATCACCCAATTGTCCACTATTTTTCCATCCACCACTTTCCAGAAATCCATGTACCGGATCTCGACTCGCTTGCCGGTGGCCTCAAGCCCCATGAATGGTCCGTGATGCGTGGCTTCCTGCCGGCCAAAGGCGGCAGCCCATTCGCCCATGTAGAGCCGCGCTTCGTCAATGCAGACCTTGTCACCAAAGGCTGCCTGAAACGGTTTTTGCCAGTTGTCCTGAAATTCACGCAAGCCGGTCTTGGTCCCGCAACCCTGATTGCCGCGCCAGGCGAAGGTCTCGGAGAAGAACTCGCCGATATCGGCAATCCGGTGATCATTCAACCCGTCGACCATGCCTTCGATCACAGCGCGGGTGGCGTCTGTCTTAGACATGTCGGTGTCACGGCTGAGCGTGGCCTGTTCGGGACGGGAGCCTTTCATCTGAGTGTCTTTGCCTCGGCCATCCGGACTATCCTTTCACAGCGCCTGCTGTCAGACCGCTGACGATCTGGCGCTGGAAGATCATCACCAGCAGGAACAAGGGTGCCGTGATCGACACAGCCGCCGCCACGGCCTCGACCTGATCAGTGGTTGTGGTCTCACGGTTGAAATAGCCCGCAATCGCCGGAACCATGGTCTGATTGTTGGCGTCCAGCAGCAGTGAGGTCACGAGGAAATCGTTGTAGGCCAGAAGGAAAGAGAACAGGCCGGTGGTAATCACGCCCGGCCACATGACCGGCATGATGACCCAGCGGAAGGCCTGAAAATGGGTGCAGCCATCGACGCGTGCGGCTTCGTCCAGCTCATTGGGGATGTTCTGGAAAAACGACCGCAGCATCCAGATCGTGAACGGCTGGTTGATCGAGACCAGCACGGCGATCACGGCCAAAGGCTGGCCGTAAAGCGTTGGCGCATTCTCTCCCAGTATGGGTTTGAGGATTTCAGCTGAGTTGATGAAAACGGGCAGATAGCCTGCAACCAGAACTGAATGGGGCAGGGCGCGGAAAATCAGCGCGATGATCAGGATCCAGAAGGCAAGGTTCGAGCCTGAACGCGCAAGACCGTATCCTGCCAGCGTGCCTACGGTCAGCGAGATGGTGACAACACCCGCAGTGACAAAAAGTGAGTTCAGGAAGTTGTCATAGAACTGATTCTCGATCCAGACGGCCTTGTAGTGTTCGGTGGACAGTCCGAGGATCTTGGTGCCAAGCGGTCCGGTGAGTGAATTCAACACGCCTGTTATCAGTGGCAGAATGCCAAAGAAGACGATTAGAAAACCAAGCGCAAAACCGATCACGCCGATCAGCCAGCCGAGCCAGACCTGCCCTCCCGGGGCAAACCGTTTGCAAGCCCCGGGCAACCAGCCGAGCGCCAGCTTCACTGTTGCATAGAGAACGGCGACGCCAAGCAGGATGTCGATGATCGACAGGCCGTTGCCCATGGCCCGGGTCTCGGGCCCGAAGATGACGCTGAGCGGGTTTGAGGCAAAGGCATCGATCGGTGTCTTGAAGCTCATCACCGCGATCCAGAAGATCGGGAATGCGGCGAGCAGGCACCAGAACCCAAGGAAACCGGCGGAGGCCAGTCGCAGGGAAAGGGGCTGGCGCAGGGCGCGTGGGGTGCTCATTTCGCTGGCTCCTGTCTGTGCGGAAAGGTCAGGCCGCCTCCGGCGGGAGTATTTTGGGAAAATCGAAGCATCATGATCATGCCCCTTTATGGTCGCGCCAGGTCCGGCGCAGAAGCGGGATCAGCAGGATCACGATGCCCACCATGGTCAACATGGCCGAGGCCGAGGCCCGGCTGATCGACCGGTTGCCGCTGTCGTCGGGGGTCAGCAGGTCATAGGTCAGCCATTGCAGCGAGATCCGGTGTGCCTGAGATGAGAAGCCGATGATCTCTTCAAAGGCGCGGTAGCAATCCATCAGGTGAATGAGGGAAATGAAGATGATGAGCGGCATCAGATGCGGGATGATGACGAATTTCAGACGCTCCCAACGGGATGCCCCGTCGATGATGGCACTTTCCAGAGTGTCCTGATTGACCGTCTGCAGGCCAGCGTAGAAGATGACGAAGGCAAAGGGTGCCACATGCCAGACCCGGTAGAAGAGCATCAGCAACTCGATCGTCCAGCCCTGCGCGAACATCGAGATGTCACGCATCAGGGCCCATTCCAGAAATGCCGTCATGATGCCGTCGCCGATGAAGAGCCAGCGGATTGACAGCGCGCCGATCACCGGAGTGATGATGAAGGGCAGGAGCGAGATGAAGATCACAGGGCCGCGGATGCGTTTCGAGGCATTGTTCACAGCGACCGCGATGGCCAGCCCCACGATGATCACCAGAGGCAGCGTCACCAGGGTGAAGGTGAGCGTGAAGCGCAGGGCCTTCCAAAAGTCGATGGTCAAGAGCGATGAGATGTTGCCGTTGCTCAACGCTTCCCAGGCGCGCGCCGGTTCCAGAACATTGCGATAGGACTGCAGGCCGACATAGCTGGTTTGCGTGACCATCTGACCGGCATCATCGAGAATGGGTCTGGTCTTGATTTCGGTCACACAGGTTTGTTCCAGAAACCCCGGCGTGCAGGTTTCCACTTCCACGGATTCGAACACCGGCTGGGTGACATAGAAGCTTTGCAGGAACACGCTGATCAGTGGTGCGGCGATGAAAAGCAGCATCAGGAAGATCGACGGGCCGACGAACCAGGCGAATGTCTTGAATTTCATGACAGGCCCCCCTGAGGTGCGAAATTCGCGGTTAGCATGGGCCTGAAATGTTCGCGGATGCGTCTCAAAAACACCTGAGACGCATCCGCGGAAGTGCATTCGGGAGTGGGGGCTGCGCCGAATACTGCTAACTTGAATATATCAATCAGTTTCAAAGACAAGCGAGTCGCAATTGATGCGGAATTTGAGCGGTTTTCCGCCACAATTGAATTGCGATGGCTGGCATTGTTCATGAAAGCAAGGCCGGCTTCATCAATGAAAATGGCATTTGGCGAAACATCGACATGCATATTCTTGACCTGCCCTGACATGGTTCCAATTGGGTGTCGGACCGCGACAGGTATCGCGGCCCGGACGTGTGGTTATTCGACCAGACCGGCTTCTTTTGCCGCGGTCAGGTAAGCTGCTTCGATATCGGCCAAAGCGGTGGCCGCATCTTTCGCACCGGTCATGAAGTCAGAGATGCCGTTGCCAAGTGCTGTGTGCATCAGACCCATCTGAGACGAGGCGGGATAGGGCACGGCACCCGCTGCGGCGGATGCGGCAGCACCGGCGGCCAACGGGCCAGGCTCGAAGCCCGGGATCAGCCAGACAGCTGCGTCGTTGTTGGCCTGAACCATCTCGCTGTCCATGCCTTCCATGGCGACCTTGAAGGCGTTTTCGGCCTCTTCGTCAGAGATGTTCTTGGCGATCACGATGCCGTCCCACCACAGTGTGGTTGCCGGACGCATGCCCTCGGCTGGCGACGGCGCGATCGACATGGTCACCTTGTCGACCACCTGGCTTTCCTCGGCGATGTTCATCGCACCTGCGCGCGACGCCCAGAGGTTAGCCATGGCGATTTTGCCCTGCTGGAACTGCTGCTGAACATAGGTGCTGTCAGACACCAGATACTCGGGGTCCATGTAGGCGGTCAGCGATTTCATCAGCTCAAGTGCAGCGACGCCATTTTCGTTGTTGATCGATGGTGTGTTGCCGTCGCCGAAGAACTCTCCACCGTGGCCGAGGTACATGTTGACGAAGTCCTGAGCCAGGTTCCAGCCGGTCTTGAACGTGCCGCCAAGCGGATAGTCAACAACACCAGCGGCCTTGATCTTTTCGGCTGCAGCCAGAACGTCACCATAGGTGGTTGGCGCTTCGATGCCGAGATCGGCAAAGATGTCCGAGCGGTACATCATGTGCTGGACGTTGACCATCATGGCCACCGCCATGATCTGTCCGTCAACGCGGATCAGCTGGTTTGGTGTCAGCTGCGCGCCGTATTTCTCGACCAGATCATCCAGAGGACGGATCGTGCCCTGATTGAGAAGTGGCACCAGAGTGCCGTTGGCCACGCCGCCGATGTGGTAGAGCGAAGGGTTCGCTGCAAAGGCTGCTGGCTGTTTTTCGCGGAATTCCTGATCCAGTTCCGCCTCGACCATGCCGCATTCGGCCATGGCGTCGGTGACGGCTTTCCAGGCCTCAAAGCCTGCGGTCAGTGACTTCACCGTGGTGGTGTTGGTCATGGCGCAATCTGCATATGCGCCGGTTCCCAGAAGCGCGACCGCGCCTGCCAGTGCCAGTGATTTGAGTTTCATGTTCTAGGTCTCTCCCTGTTGTCAGTAACCGGGGCCGCTCATGTGCACTTTGAGCGGACCGGCAGTATGCCCGGCAGCGCCTTTCAGGACGGTGCCGGGAATGGCGTCAGGCCAGTCGATTGCCGGTATCGGAGGCAAACAGATGGCATATGCCCGGCGGTATCGACAGGTGAACCTCCTGTCCGATGGCCGCGCGGTACTCCTTGTGGGCCTTGACCGAGACGAGCGCGCCACCTGCGCGCACGGTCAGCATGGTCGCATCGCCCAGAAGCTCCATGGTGTAGACTTTCGAGGTCACCTCGGCTGCTGTCTCGGAAACGGAGGCGTCTTCGGCCCTGTAGCCGAGCGTGGCCGGGCCATTGGGGCCGGTCAGGCCCGTGATGGTGATGTTCTCGCCGGTAAAGGTGCCGTCCTCTAACTCCCCTTCCATCAGGTTCATGGCAGGTGAGCCGATGAAGCTGGCGACAAAGGTGTTGGCCGGATTGTCGTAGATCTCGGTCGGTGTGCCGACCTGTTGCACGATGCCTGCCTTCATCACCACCACACGATCAGCCAGCGTCATGGCTTCGATCTGGTCATGGGTCACGTAGATCGTCGTGACCTTCAACTCGTGGCTGAGGTTCTTGATCTGCGCCCGGGTGGACACCCGCAGCTTGGCATCGAGGTTCGACAGAGGCTCGTCCATCAGAAAGACGTTCGGCTCTCTGACAATGGCGCGCGCCAAAGCCACACGCTGGCGCTGACCGCCAGAGAGTTCGGCAGGTTTGCGGTGCAGAAATGGTTCAAGCTCGACCATCTTGGCCGCGCGCATCACCCGGTCATCATGGCTCGCCTCATCGACCTTGCGGACCTTCAGAGGGAAGCGAATGTTCTCGTAGACATTCATGTTGGGATAGAGGCCGTAGGACTGGAACACCATGGCCACGTCGCGGTCCTTTGGGTCAAGATCGTTGACCACCTTGCCATCGATGACGATTTCGCCACTGGTGGCCTCTTCAAGGCCCGCGACCATTCGCATCGTTGTGGTCTTGCCACAGCCCGAGGGGCCGAGCAAAACCAGAAACTCTTCATCGGCAATGGTAAGGTTGAAATCATCGACACCGACAAAGCTGCCCCAGCGTTTGGACAGGTTGCGAAGTTCAATCTGGGCCATCAATCACCCCTGTTGGAAGGTGGGCTGCATAATTTTGCAATCGTATGCAAAAAGCTAGACTCAGGGTGATCCGTTTGGCAACACTTTTCTCAGACAGCAGCCTGACCATGCCAAGGATTCCCTCGCAAATGCCTGATTTCCGTGCAGATACACAAAGCGCCCTTTCTTCCCTTTTGACAGTTCCTGATGCTGAACTGGACAGTTTCGCCGGCAAAGTGCTGGTAGAAAACGCCGTTTGGGATGTCAGCGATCCGGTTGGATCGCTGATTGGACCCGAAGCGATTCTCAATGGTTTTATCCGCCCGTTGCGTGCTGCCCTGACCCAGGTGCAGCGCCGGGATGAAATTTTCATGGGCGCTGCCAACATTCGTGAAGAAGGCGGAAACTGGTGCGCGTCCGTCATGCATTACGTCGGCAATTTCGACGGGCCGCTTTGGGGGATGTCGCCCTGTCAGCGGTTGGTGTTCCTGCGCGCGGGAGAGTTTTACAGGGTAGATCAAGGCAAGATCACAAAGGCGCGGATCATCATCGATCTGATTGACCTGATGCGTCAGGCCGGGCGCTTTCCATTGCCTATGGAGCTTGGAACCGAGATGCTGTTTCCCGGACCTGCCACCCATGATGGCGTGTTTCCACAAGGCGGTGACGGCGTGGCGAGCCTTGCAGTGGTCGAAGGCATGTTCGCGGATCTGCATGCCTTTGATCCCGAGACATTCTCTAGCAAGGGGCAGACAGGCTCGACCGGTTATTGGGCCGATGACATGCTCTGGTACGGGCCCGGTGGCATCGGCTCGAACTATCTGTGGAGCGGTTTCGTGAAGGACCACCGGGAGAGTTTCCTCAAGGCTTTCCCGGACCGCAAGGGCGGCAATCACTACTGCCGCATTGGCGATGGAAACTATGTGGCCGCCTCGGGCTGGCCTTCGATGACCATGACATTTCAGGGGGATTACCTGGGCGTGAAGGCAGATGGGAGGCCGCTTACGCTTCGGGTGATGGATTTCTATCGCTGTGCGGGCGGTCAGATCAAGGAGAACTGGGTGCATCTGGATTACGTGAACCTGTTGGCGCAGATGGGGTTTGATGCAATCGCGGCCTCGGAAGCGCTGGCATCATCGGAGCGCCCGCAGTAGGGTCAGAGTGTTTGACCCAATCAGGCCTGTCCCATGATCGACGCGCATCACCATCTCTGGAACCTGTCCACAGTGAATTACCCATGGCTGATGGAGAAGGGGGCGAAACGCTTTTTCGGGGACCCGACCCCGATCCAGCGGAATTACGAGGCGGCCGAATTCAGTACCGAGGCGGGCGCTGAGGGCGTGACCCAATCCGTTCACATTCAGGTCGGGGCAGACGATCCATGGGCCGAGGCCGTCTGGGTTGACGGCCAGGCTCAGGAAACGCCGGGCTGGCCTGCGGCTCAAGTGGCGTTTTGCGACCTGGCCGATGGCGATGCGGAGTTGCAGTTGGACCGGCTGATGAGCCTGCCAACGGTGCGCGGTGTGCGCCAGATTGTTGGCCGTGCCGCAGAAGAGGATGCAGCCTCGGGCACCAACGCGCTTCTGTCCAACTCGGATTTCGTCGCCCGGCTGGGCGTTCTGGCCGAAGAAGGCCTGAGCTTTGATCTGCAACTGACACCGCCGCTGATGGCGCAGGCTGCAGATATTTTCGGGGCACAACCTGATCTGCAGGTGGCGCTGTGTCATGCAGGCTCGCCCCATGATCGAAGCCCGGACGGGCTGGCGCTCTGGGCAGAGCAGTTGAAGCCCCTGTCTGGCTGTCCGAACATCACCTGCAAGCTTTCGGGGCTGGGCATGTTTGACCATGGCTGGACGCCCGAGAGGTTTCGTCCGATTGTCGATGTGGTGCTGGAGCAGTTCGGGGCCGAGCGTGTGATGTTCGGGTCAAACTTTCCGGTGGACAAGCTGACCAGCAGCTATGCCGATCTGGTGGCGGCATACCGCGATCTGATCCCGGCGCAGGATCATGATGCCGTGTTTCGGGCCACAGCGGCCCGGTTCTACCGGTTGGACTGACGCATGGCGCAGGGCTCCGCGCCTGAGATCAACAATTTCAAGGGCATCATCTGGATTCTGATTTCAGTTTTCGGCTCATCTATCATGAGCGTCGTGGTGCGTGGCATCTCGGCCGATCTGGACAGCCGGATGATTGTCTTGCTGCGCGCTGGCCTGACCACGGCGGCGATTGTCATTGCCTTCGTGGCGCTCGCCCGGTTTCGTAAAAGCCTGCGGTTCACCCATCCTGCCTCGCATCTGATCAGGGGCGGTATGATTGCAATTTCGACCCATATGGGGTTTTACGCGCTGGCCAATCTGCCGCTTGCCACAGTCACCGTCCTGTTTTTCACCGCACCGATTTTCGCCACGATACTGGCCGCCCTCTGGCACCGGGAGCGGGTTGGGCTGCGGCGCTGGTCTGCGGTGATGGCGGGTTTTGTCGGGGCATTGATCATTCTGCGCCCCGGTCTGGAAGCTTTCGAGCCTGCGATGATCGTGGCACTGGGATCATCGGCCTTCTTTGCCATCGCCCTGACCTTTTCGCGTTCACTGGCCCATGCTGACGGGGCGGCCTCAACGTTCGTGTCCTCTGTGGTGATCACACTGATATTCTCAATCCCGGTGGCCGCTCCGGTTTTCGCGCTGCCGGCCACTTTTGTGATCTGGCTGCTGGTTCTGGTTCTGGTGATCACCGGTTCGCTGCGCTCTGTGGCTGACATTCAGGCCTATCGCTACGGGGAGGCCGGGTTGATCGCGCCTTTCGTTTACCTGCGTCTCGTGGTGACCGGGATTGCCGGATACCTGTTGTTTGACGAGGTGCCCGACGGGCCGACATGGGCAGGCGCTGCAATCATCGTGGCGGCTACGCTTTACATCAGCCACCGCGAACGACAGGCCCGGCGCGGCAGATCTGCGCAGGCCAAAGGGCCTGCTTGAGGCCTCCGGCGGGGATATTTTACCAAGAAGTGAGGTGTGGTTCAGAAGGACTTGCGGGCGCGCAGCGCAGCCGAGATTGTGCCATCGTCCAGATAATCAAGCTCTCCCCCGATGGGCACGCCCTGAGCCAGCGAGGTGATGGTGGTGCCTGTCGGTTCCAGCTGATCCGCAATGTAGTGGGCCGTGGTCTGGCCGTCGACAGTGGCGTTCAGCGCGAGGATCACTTCTGATGTCTGATCATTGGCCACCCGGCCAACCAGATGGGGGATGCGCAGATCATCGGGGCCGATGCCATCCAGCGCGGAAAGAACGCCGCCCAGCACATGGTAGCGCCCGCGAAATTCGCCAGAGCGTTCCATGGCCCAGAGATCGGCGATGTCCTCGACCACGCAGAGCGTGCTGTCGAGACGTTTGGGATCGATGCAGATGCCGCATTGATCACCCGTCGAGAGGTTGCCGCAATTGGCACAGATGCGCACTGTCTGGGCGACCTGCTGCATCGCCTCGGTCAGCGGATCAAGGAGAAGCGCGCGTTTGCGCACCATGGTCAGAACCGCGCGCCGGGCGGAGCGCGGGCCCAGACCGGGCAATCGGGCCATCAGATCGATCAGCCCCTCGATTGCGCTGTCCCCGCTCATCGTCTCAGTTGACCTTGCGCACCAGAACCGAGCCTACGGAGTAGCCCGCTCCGAAAGAGCAGATCAGCCCCAGATCACCGTCTGACAGATCATCGGAATATTGCGAAAAAGCGATGATCGACCCGGCAGAGGAGGTGTTTGCGTAATTTTGCAGGATGTTGGGTTGTTCGTCTGGCGCTGGCGTGCGGCCCAGCACTTTGCGGCCAATGAAGTCATTCATCGATTTGTTGGCCTGATGCAACCAGAGGCGTTTGAGCGCGTCCGGGCTTGTTGCCTCTTCCTCAAGATGGCCAAGGATATGGCTGCTGACAATCGGCAGCACCTCCTTGAAGACCTTGCGACCTTCCTGCATGAACTGCATGTCACGCCGGTCGGCCACACCATCGGGACGGGAGCGGCGCAAATATCCATTGTTGTTGCGGATGTTATTGGAAAACTGGGTCAGGCAGCGAGTGGAACGGATGTCGAAATGCGGGCGGCCCTCATCCTCGTCCAGACGTTCCAGAAGCACCGCCGTACAGACATCGCCAAAGATGAAATGACAGTCGCGGTCGCGCCATTCCAGATGGCCCGAGCAGATCTCTGGATTGACCATCAGAACCGACCGGACCGAGCCCGAGCGGATCATGTCGCTGGCAGCCTGAATGCCGAAGGTGGCCGAGGAGCAGGCAACATTCATGTCAAAGCCGAAACCCGATATGCCAAGCTGGTCCTGCACTTCGACTGCAATGGCAGGGTAGGCGCGTTCCATATTCGATGCCGCCACAATCACGGCGTCCACGTCACCGGGTTCGCGCCCGGCCTTGGCGAGCGCCTTTTGGGCTGCGTCCATCGCCATTTCTGTCATGATCGAGGGTTCGTCATCACTGCGCTGGCGCAGAAGAGGATGCATGACTTTCGGGTCCAGAACACCGGATTTGTCCATCACATGGCGCTGCTCGATCCCTGAAGCCTTGAGAATGAACTCAGACGAGGAGTGTTCCTTGGCCTCAACCTTGCCTGCTGCAATCGCATCTGCATGCTCAGTGTTATAGAGGTCGGCATAGGCGTTGAAAGCTGTGACCAGTTCGTCATTTGTGATCACCGCTTCGGGCGTGAAGACACCCGATCCGGTCAGGGCAACGCGGTGCATCAGAAGGGCAGTTTCATGCCGGGCGGCAGGCCCATGCCTTCGGTCACCGAGGCCATTTCGGCCTGTGCGGCGTCAGCTGCCTTGGCCTGTGCATCCTTGATGGCGGCCAGGATCAGGTCTTCGACAACTTCCTTGTCATCGCCGTTGAAGATAGACGGATCAATGTTGATGCCGGTCAGCGTGCCCTTGGCGTTTGCTGTCGCCTTGACCAGACCCGCACCGGCCTCGCCTTCAACCATGACGGTTTCAAGCCGGTCCTGGGCCTCCGTCATCTTGGATTGCATTTCCTGCGCCTGTTTCATGATCTTGGCCATATCGCCAAGACCGCCAAGTCCCTTGAGCATTTCCGGTCTCCTTGCCTGCCTGTTGAGTTCTGTCAGTGATAAGCATTGAGGCGACGGCTCACAAGGGGCTTGGGCGCTGGGGAGTGCTGCTCAGTAACCGGGCAGCGAGCGGATGTCGTTATACAGGATCGCAGCCTCCGTCATGGTTTGCATCATCGGCTCGGACAGGCGTGCGATGCGGGCCATGGCTGCCCGGTCGGGTGCTTCGCCTTGCGCGGAAGGGGCGAACAGTGGGCGGATTTCTTCCCACATGTGGCGCACATTGCGCAATTTGCTTTCGATCACAGACGTCGGCGCCTGCACGACGCCAGCATCGGGAAAGCCGTCGATCAAGGCGTCAAGAGACCGGTCAAACAATTCCACAGTTTTCATCACCAGTGCGCCTTCATCCGGTTGAGGATCGTTATGAAGACCCAGCATGCAGGCCTCCTTGACCATCTTCTGGCTGAGCATCAATTGCCGCCCGGCAACACCTACGGTGATCGTCAGAGCAAGCGGTATGTCGAGTTTCGAGATGCCGTAGACCCGGCTGATCTGCTTGTTCGCGCTGTCCATCAGGTCCATCACTTCAAGGCCATCGGTGTTCATGGACTGAAGAGCGACAGGGTCGATTTTCTTGGTGCTGATCAGTGTTTTGGCGTGATAATCGAACCGTTTCCAAGGCGAGTCCGACTTCTCAAACACGTTCAGGACACTGCGTTCCGTTTCCTTGCCGATGCCAAGGCGTTCATCGCCATAGCGCAACCCCTCGTCCGATGCCGTGTACTGACGGTGGGACATCAAAAGCTGGTCGTAATGCGACGGACCTTCGATCTGGCGCCCGATCATGCAGGCGGCTTTGGACATGCGCTGGGAGAGCATGCGTTGCTGGTTGGCAAGGCTTGCTTTGGTGATGGCGGCTTGAATGGTGGTTTCGTTGCGTGTTTCTGCCCAGGCAGGTGCTGCGAAACCGGCGGATACACAAAGAACAAGACATACTGACCGTGCGGATGTGCGGATCATGGGGGGCTCCTGTTGTGACCTTATGGATAGGAGATCACCCCAGCAGTCTTATGAAACTGTTAAGCCCTGCCCGCTAACAGGGTTAATCGTCCTCAAAAGGATCCCAGTCAGGCCCGGTCATGTCTTCGGGGTCTTCGTAAGCCTCCGGGGCATCAGCCTGCGGTAAGGTGACCTCGATGCTGCGCGGGTTCACTTGCGGGAAGGCATCCAGAATGGCCTGCACGACAGGATTGGCCATCGCCTGACCTTTCAGACTGTCTTTGCGGGCATCGCGCGCTTCGGCCAGCGTGACGTCGCCGCCACTGCTTACAATGCTGACCCCCCAGCGCGCTCCGGTCCAGTCCTGCAATTTTCGCCCAAGTCGGGCCGCCAGATCTGCTGGCGCGCCATCTGCCGGTTCGAATTCAATACGGCCGGGCGTGTAGTTGGCCAGTTTGACATAAGTCTCGACATCGATCTGTAGGGTCATGTCGCGCCGTGCCTTGATCAAGTCTATCACATGGTCAAAAGTCTTGAAGCGCGACAGGGCATCTTCGGCCTCGACCGGGGCAGGAGCAGCAATGGGAAGAGCACCTCCGCCCGCAAGACGCATCCGTGCGGTGGTGCCGCCCTGTGGTGCGGCAGGTGCCGCCTGACCAGCGGCGATCGTGCCGGATTGCGCGGCCTGCAATTTCCTGACCAGATCACCGGGGCTGGGCAGATCGGCCACATGGGTCAGGCGAATGATCGCCATCTCGGCTGCCATCATGGCATTGGGGGCGGCTGCGACCTCTTCGAGAGCCTTGAGCAGCATCTGCCACATCCGCGTCAGCGCGCGCATCGGCAGCTTTTCACCAAGATCCAGACCGCGCGCGCGTTCATCAGGTGACACTGTCGGGTCTTCTGCGGCCTCCGGCGTGATTTTCACGACAGACACCCAATGGGTGACCTCCGCCAGATCGCGCAGGACAGCCATCGGGTCGGCCCCGTCGGCATATTGACCAGACAATTCGCTGAGTGCTGCTGCAGCCTCTCCTTTCATGATCAACTCAAAGAGATCGAGAACCCGGCCCCGGTCCGCCAGCCCCAGCATGGCGCGCACCTGATCGGCAGAGGTCTCGCCCGCCCCATGGGCAATGGCCTGATCCATCAGCGACAGTGCATCCCGCATCGAGCCTTCGGCGGCGCGCACGATCAGGGCCAGAGCGTCCGCTGCAATTGCGGCATCTTCCTTGGTCGCGATCCCGGCCAGATACTCCAGCATCGCATCCGCTTCGATCCGGCGCAGATCGAACCGCTGGCACCGCGAAAGCACCGTGACCGGTACTTTGCGGATCTCGGTCGTGGCAAAGATGAACTTCACATGGGCAGGCGGCTCTTCGAGGGTTTTGAGCAGCGCATTGAAGGCGGAGGTGCTGAGCATGTGCACCTCGTCGATGATATAGACCTTGTAGCGCGCGGAGGCGGCCGAATAATTCACACTGTCGATGATCTCGCGAATGTCATTCACGCCGGTACGCGAGGCGGCATCCATTTCCAGCACGTCGACGTGGCGACCCTCGGCAATGGCGGTGCAGGCGTCGCATTCCCCGCAGGGATCCGTGGTCGCACCACCGGTGCCGTCCGGCCCGGTGCAGTTCAGTCCCTTGGCGATGATCCGGGCTGTGGTGGTCTTGCCGACCCCGCGCACACCGGTCATCACGAAGGCATGGGCAATGCGATCAGCGGTAAATGCGTTCTTAAGGGTGCGGACCATCGCCTCCTGACCGATAAGATCGGCAAAAGTGGCAGGGCGGTACTTGCGGGCAAGCACCTGATAGGCGGGCTGGTCGGTCATCGATTCCCTCGCGAGGTTCAGGCCGGGGTGAGACTAGAAGCCTCAGCCCATGGCGACAAGATGCATTGGCCCCGGCGTGCCGGGGCCAGCCTCCGGCGGGAGTATTTGGGGAAACTCGAAAGCTGGTCAGAGAGGTCGCGAGATCCAGCGTCCGGTGCGCTGAAAATACTGTTCTGCCTGAGCACCGAAAGCTTCACGCAGGCGGGCTTCTTCATCTTTGATGAAGCGGGAGGTTAAGATGATCGGAAAGAGGATCAGGACAATGAAGGGGCTGAGCGCGCAAAGCCTCAAGACCACGCCCGCAAGGATCAGGAATAGCCCCAGATAGATCGGATTGCGTGACAGACGGAACGGGCCTTCGACAATCAGGGCGGTCGGCATCTTATGTGGCTCGATGCGGGTTTTCTTGGCGTAGAACCAGAGAGCTGCCCACAGGATCAGTCCAAGGCCAAGTGCAATCAGCAGATAGCCGGTGGGTGTGGCACCGGGGATGCCGAATTCCACGATCGGCAGGTATGCAGTCAGAAGATGGGCCGTGGCATATGCGCCGAGAAACCAGATGGGCGGCAGATCGGGAAAGCCTTTGAAATGATCCATGCTCCAATTGCGCTCCGGTAGAATTGCGACGATCCTCAAAACCCCAAGGGTCAAACACGTCACAGTGCAGGGGGCAAAAGGTGAGAGGCTGGACAACGACCCAAGCGGGGCTCGTTACGGCTGCTTCCTTCCGGATCTGACCGGGTTGGCGAGGCGCTCACCCGCGCCAACCTCTCGACTCGCTAGATAGGCCGATTGCCGATGCACTGCAAGGGTTGAGCGCGGGCAAGGTGGTCAAAGGCCATTTACGCGCTTTGGCATCCATGGCACATCTCGGGCCATGAGAGATGCTGAATCAGTCACGTTTTCCGGTGGCACATTGGATCGGGCTGCGCATTTGCGCGGCGATGCAGCGGCACTTGCCCGTCTGGCGGCGGATCCGACGGCCCGCACGATGGTGCTGTGGCGGGGCAAGCCGGTCCTGACAGGGGACACGGCCCGGCTGGACTGGTTGCCGATGGATGCAGCCGTATTGAAGGAGGCGGGCTCGCCGCCGATTTTTCTGGGTCTGGAGAATGGTGCGCCGCGTTTTGCCCATGATGTCTCGGCCTGGGAGGATCCGGATGCTGACAGGGATGCCTTGACATCCTTTCGCGATCCGTCCGCCAACCAGCACCCGAGCTTTGCACCCGATCAGGCGTTTCGTGACCTGCGTGCCAATATGGGTGATCTCAGCCCTCAGGACGCGGGCAATGCGGCTGCGGCCAAGGGAATATTCTCCTGGCATCAGAGCCACCTGTTCTGCGCGCGTTGCGGCGGCGCCTCAGATGTAACGGAAGCTGGCTGGCGGCGGACCTGCCGGGACTGTGGTGCACATCATTTTCCGCGCACCGACCCGGTCGTGATCATGCTGATCGTGCGGGGCAATTCGGTGCTGCTGGGCCGTTCACCCGGCTGGCCCGATGGGATGTATTCACTGCTTGCAGGGTTCATGGAGCCGGGCGAAAGCATCGAGGCGGCTGTGCGGCGCGAGGTGATGGAAGAAACCAGCATCACTGTGGGTGAGGTCGGCTATTTGTCATCCCAACCCTGGCCGTTTCCAGCCTCGCTGATGATCGGCTGCTGGGGCAAGGCAACATCCCAGACCATCCAGTTGGATCCGGTGGAACTAGAAGATGCGCGCTGGGTCAGCCGGGAGGACGTGATGGCTGCCATGGATGGCCGCAACCCCGATCTGCTGCCTGCTCGCCACGGCTCCATCGCGCGCTTTCTGCTCGACAAGTGGCTAGCGGATCGTGTGACGCTGGAGCTTTAGGGGCATGTTTTCGCTCTCGGCCAGCCGCGTGCTGAAACTGCCGCAACGCCAGGCCTTTATCTATGCAACTGATTTCACGCGCTATCAGGCACTGGCCCGCAAGCGCGGCGTTGTGCTGGAAAGCCTCAGTCCCGGCGCGGTCACACTTGGTCACAAATGGCGGATCACAAGGGTCAAATCGGGGGAGGAGACCAGAACGGAAGTGGAGATCGTGGACTTCCAGCCGACGTCCGCGATTGCCTATGGCGCGACTGTGCGGCGCAATGACGTGACAGTGGCGCTGGAACTGACCGAGGAGGCCGCAGAGCGGTGCCGGATGACGGTCGATATCGAGGTGGTGCCAAATGGCCTGCGCGGACGCGTGACGCTTGCGCCCCTGTTGCTCGCCAAGGCCCGGGCAACCAAGGCGCTGGAGAAGGGCCTGCAAAGGTTGGCGCGGGACTGGGAGGCTGATTACCTCAAAGGGCTGGGAGACTAGGCGTGTCAGTTTCATTTGATCGCCAGCCCTGGCTTGAGGATGCCGATCTGTGTCTCAGACCCTTGGAAAGGGACGATCTGGACGGGCTTTATGCGGCTGCCTCGGAGCCTGAGACATGGGCTGGCCATCCCGCAAAGGACCGGCATCTGCACAGTGTCTTCCTGCCGTATTTCGAGTTTCTTTTGGCATCACACTCCACGCTGGTGGTGGTTGAGCAGGCAAGCGGAAAGATCATCGGCTGTTCGCGATATTACACCGCACCCGATCGTCCTGACACCATTTCCATTGGCTTTACCTTTCTGCGACACGTCCATTGGGGCGGCGCGGTCAATCTTGCGCTTAAGCGTCTGATGCTGACCCATGCGTTCGCGCATTTTGATGCGGTCTGGTTTCACATCGACCCGACAAACATCAGGTCACAGAAGGCCACGGCGAAACTCGGGGCGGCGCATGTCTATGATGCTGTGCTTGATCTATCCGGTGCGCCTGCCAAGTGGATGTGTTTCCGGTTGGATCGCACGGTCTGGGAGGATCGGGTGGCCGCGCGCTGAGCGGATACCGCGACACCCTGCCATCTCAAACCCCGGTTCGGCCGACATATATTCGGATTATGAAGATCACGGCTGATGCCTTTGCCTATCGTGCAGATCCTCACGTACCACCGTTTGAGGATGAAGGCGCGATTGTCGTAATGGATGCGGAATGTGGGCTTTGTGCCAAGGGCGCTCGATGGATTGCCCGCAACGACAGCCAAGATGAATTCCGGATTGTCCCGGTTCAGTCCCCGCTTGGGCAGGCTCTGCTCATCCATTTCGGGCTTGATCCCGACGATCCTGTGTCCTGGCTCTATCTGAAAGCGGGCAGGTGCTATACATCGCTTGACGCGATCATCCGGGTGGGCAACAGGCTGGGAGGTGTCTGGCGTGGTCTGGCCGTATTTCGTGTGATGCCACGTTGGCTGCAGGACGGGCTCTACGGTTTTGTAGCGCGCAAGCGGTACCGGATTGGCGGGCGGGTTGAGATGTGCAGTCTGAAGGATCCCGAGATCGAACGTCGGATGATGACATGAAGCTTCTGATCCTTGGCGGTTATGGTGTGTTCGGAGGACGGCTTGCACGTTTGCTGGTGGATCTGAACGGGTTGGACATTGTGATTGCAGGGCGATCTGCGGTCAAAGCACAGGCATTCGTCAACGACGTGCAGGGGGCAGCAATACTGTCGGCTGTGGCTCTTGACCGGAATGAGATTGCAACGAGTTTGCCCGGAATTATGCCGGATCTTCTGGTGGATGCCTCGGGCCCGTTTCAGGCCTATGGCGATGATCCCTATGGGGTTGTCAAAGCCTGCCTTGGAATCGGCTGCCACTATCTTGATCTGGCAGATGGAGCAGAGTTTGTCGCAGGGATCGGGCAGTTTGATGCAGAGGCTAAAGCCAGAGGGCTGATTGTCAGATCCGGCTTGTCGACCTGTCCTGCGTTGACTTCCGCCGTGGTCAGCGCGTTTGAACGCGAGATGACGGTCACCTCATTGGCAGGGGGCATTGCGCCGTCGCCCAGAGCAGGCGTTGGAGAGACTGTTTTGCGCGCAGTGCTGGGATATGCCGGTCAGGACCTCGACTTGATGCGGGATGGCCGAATGACCAGCGCCAAAGCTCTGGTGGAACGCCGCCGGATGACGATTGCACCGCCGGGAAAACTTCCTTTGCACAACAAGCCGTTTTCCCTGGTCGAGGTGCCTGATCTGCGGCTCTTGCCCAAAACCCGACCCGACCTGCGCGATATCTGGTTTGGTGCAGGCGTCGTGCCGGAGGTGTTTCAGCGGCTCCTTAACTTTCTGGCCCGTGCACGAGCCACGATTGGTGGTCCTGACCTGACAGGTCTTGCGCCTGTGGCGCACAAGGTTTTGAGCCTCTTTGCAATCGGTGAGCATCGCGGGGGCATGATCATGGTAGCTGAGGGTCTGCGGGGTGGTCAGCCTGTGACCATGTCCTGGCATCTGGTGGCTGAGGGCGACGACGGGCCGAATATTCCGGCACTTGCCAGCGAAGTGATGATCCGCCGGATCAAAGCGGGTGATCTGCCGGAGGCTGGCGCGAGGCCCGCAATCGGAGATGTGACGCTGGCGGAGTTTGAAACCGCTTTCGCGCACCACGCCATCACGACCGGATTTCACCGCGAGCCACCTGCTCAGGCGACCCTGTTTCAACAATTGATGGGTTCGGCTTTTGACGACTTGCCCCTAAGCCTGCAACGGTTTCATGGCCAGAGTGGCAAGACAACCTGGACCGGCCGCGCGGATGTCATCGGGTCCGGCAATCCGCTTGCAAAGATGATTTCGAGGATCTTTCGCTTTCCTGCACCCGGCAAGGACCAGCCGCTGACGGTAACCGTGTCGCCTTACAAGGATGGCGAACGCTGGGTGCGAACATATGGCACGCGGTCCATGGTCAGCACTCTGCGACCCGGTGTTGGCCGCTCGGACAGGTTGATTGTCGAGCGATTCGGTCCGGTGGCTGTGCATATGGCGCTGGTTGTTGAAGATGAGCGACTGCAATTGGTGCCACGGCGGATGACCATATTCGGCGTGCCTTTGCCCGCAAGACTGTTGCCAGGTGATCTGTGTTTCGAGCAGGACCGTGCGGGTGTCTTCGGTTTTGACGTGACGCTCAGCCTGCCCGGCGTGGGCCGGATCGTGACCTATCGCGGAACTCTTGCCCAGCGGTGATCAGGGCGCGTCTTCGCGGAACGGGTCAGCCGGATAGACCCCAAGCACCTTTAGGTAGGAGGTAAAAAAGCTCAGTTCTTCCATCGCGCGGGCCACAGCCGGGTCGTCTGGATGGCCTTCGATGTCGGCATAGAATTGCGTGGCGGTGAACGAGCCGTCGACCATATAGCTTTCGAGCTTGACCATGTTGACCGAATTGGTCGCAAACCCACCCATTGCCTTGTAGAGCGCTGCCGGCAAGTTGCGGACGCGGAAAACGAAACTGGTCAGCACTTTCTGATCCGATGGTGCGGGCATCGGCTCGGGCGACATGATCAGGAACCGTGTGGTGTTGGAGTGGTTGTCTTCTATATGTTCTGCCAGCACATCCAGCCCATAGATCTCTCCCGCCAGAGGCGAGGCCAGTGCTGCAAGCGTGGGGTCATCCCCATCACGCACGGCCTTGGCCGATCCGGCTGTGTCGAACCCGGTGATCCGCGCGATATTGTGTTGTTTGAGAAACGTCCGGCACTGGCCAAGCAGAACCGTGTGACTGGTCGCCCGCGTGATGTCTTCCAGCGTGACGCCTGGTTTGCCCAGCAGGTTGATGTGGACCCGCACAAAATGCTCGCCATGGATCTGCATGCCGCTTTCGGGCAGAAGCTGATGCACATCGGCCACCCGGCCATAGGTCGAGTTTTCGACGGGAATCATCGCGATGTCAGCGTCACCGGCATGCACTGCATCCAGTGCGCCCTCGAATGTCGCGCAGGGCAGGGGCTCAAAATCCGGGCGTGCTTCAATGCATGCCTGATGAGAATAGGCCCCCAATTCACCCTGAAACGCTATTTTCGCCATTTTCCCCTCACAAACCGATTGGTCGATTGGTCGCGGTTTCTACACCTTGATCCCGACCAGTGAAAGCGAATAGATACGGGGCAATCCCAACGGCTGGAATTCTGCCGAACCAAAGACCGAGGTTTGAGAACACATGGATACGATGGAAATCACAAAGATCGTGGGCGCCAGCTGTGGGGCTCTGCTTCTGTTTCTCGTGATCAACACGGGTGCCGAGGCGATCTATCACTCTGGCGGCCATGGTGGCGGGCACGGAGACGATCACGGCATGGCCTACCCGATCGAGGTCGAAGTGGCGTCGGTTGCGGATGAGGATGCCGAGCCTGTGGTCGAAGTGGCATTTGGCGAGCTTTATGCAGTTGCCGATGCGGCAGCAGGCGAAAAACTGTTCCGGGCCTGTGCGTCGTGCCACAAGCTGGAAGCAGGTTCGAATGCGGTTGGCCCCTACCTTCACGGTGTTGTCGGGCGTGACATCGCGTCGGCCAGCGGGTTCGACAAGTATTCCAGTTCTCTGGAAGAAGCCGAAGGCAACTGGGATCCAGAAGTGCTGCAGGCTTTCCTTGAGAACCCCAAAGGGTTTGCCTCAAACACAGTCATGGCCTATCGCGGCATGAAGGATCCAGTGGACCGGGCAAATCTGATCGCCTATCTCGCGACCTTCAACTGATTGGCGCGGCGTCAATTGACCCAGAATTCGGAATGGCCCTGCGGGGCCATTTTTCGTTTGAGCGCCTGCGGCGCGGTTTTCGCCCCGCTGGGGATATTTGGGCCAAGAAGTGTGGGGGTGGCAGAGGGATGCCTCTCGTGCTGGTGCAAGGTGACATGTAATCAAGACGGCTCACATTCATGAAATCGGCCTTTACGCGGGGTGGATGTGCATTACTGTAATGAAATCGTTTCGATTGCCATCCGGGAGCCCGACATGACTCTGACCAAGGCCGTGCTGTTTGACCGCGACGAGGAGCGTTCGCGATGGAACCGGTTCTGGGGGGCAGCTTTGGCGAGCGCTCTGGCATTGGGATTGGTCGGGGCATCTGCTGTCCGGGCAGATGAGCACGTCATCACCTCGCATGGGATTTCGGCCTTTGGCGATCTGAAATACTCCGCTGATTTCACACATTGGGACTATGTGAACCCGAATGCCCCCAAGGGCGGCACGTTTTCGGCACGCGGAACGGGGGCATCAGGCACGTTTGACAGCCTGAACGCGTTTATTCTGAAAGGTGAACCGGCACAGGGGCTAGGGCTGCTGTATGACAGTCTTTTGATCGGATCAGCGGATGAGGCTGACAGCGCCTACGGTCTGGTGGCCGAGACGCTGGAATACCCCGAAGACCGGTCCTGGGTGATTTTCAACATGCGTCCCGAGGCAACATTTGCCGATGGCGCGCCGATCACCGCCGATGACGTTGTGTTTTCCTTCAACATACTGGTTGAGAAGGGCCATCCGGCCTATCGTATCCGCTATGCCGATTTCGACACTGTCGAGGCGCTGGGCCCGCACCGGGTGAAATTCACCTTCAAGGATGGTGTGCCGACGCGCGATCTGCCCGCAACAGCAGGCGGGATTTCGATCCTGCCGCGCCATTACTATGATAATGTTGATTTTGCCGAGAGCACGATGACGCCGCCGGTTGGCTCGGGTGCTTATGTTGTGGCCGATGCTCAGCCCGGGCGGTCGATCACCTATTGCCGCAATCCCGATTACTGGGGGCAGGCTCTCGCGGTGAATGTCGGGACATATAACTTTGAGTGCATCATCTACGAGTATTTTGCGGACCGAACGGCGGCCTTCGAGGCGTTGAAATCTGGGGAATACCTGTTCCACGAGGAGTATTATTCGAAGATCTGGGCGACAGAGTATAACTTCCCTTCGCTTGAGAGGGGCTGGGTGATCCGTGAAGAGATCACCGATGGCAGGCCGTCCGGAACCCAAGGCTACTGGATCAATCTGCGCCGCGAGAAATTTGCCGACCCGCGGGTGCGCGAAGCTCTGGGCAAGCTGTTCAATTTCGAATGGTCCAACGAGACGCTTTTCTATGGCATCTACCAGCGCACGGACAGTTTCTGGGAAAATTCACCAATGCAGGCTGAGGGTGTGCCGGACGGTGAAGAACTGGCCGTGCTGGAGCCCTTCCGCGATCAATTGCCCGAAACGGTCTTCTCGCAAGAGCCGTTCACGCCACCTGTTTACCGCCCCACGCGGCTTGATCGGAAAGCGCTGCGTGAGGCCAAGGCCCTGATGGCCGATGCGGGCTATTCGCTGATTGACGGTCTCTATCATGATGCCGAGGGCAAACGCCTGACCATTGAATTGATCGACGACAGCCCGGCGTTCGAGCGGATCAACACACCCTTCGTGGACAATCTGCGCAAGGCAGGTTTCGATGCCAAATACATTCAGGTCGATAGCGCCCAGATGGAGCAACGGCAGGAAGATTTCGACTATGACATCACGCCGGGACGACTGGTCATGTCGCTGTCCCCGGGGCTGGAATTGCGCCAGCTTCTGGGGTCTGCCGGTGCCGCCGAGAAAGGCACATTGAACCTGTCTGGTCTGGCGGATCCTGTTGTGGATGCGTTGATCGAGAAGATCATCGAGGCGCCTGACAGGCCAACGGTGGAGGCGCGCGTGCGTGCACTTGATCGGGTGTTGCGGTCCAAACACATCTGGATCCCGCAATGGTATGGCGGCACGCACAAACTTGCCTATTGGGATATTTTCGGGCGGCCCGAGATCAAACCACCTTATTCTCGAGCCGTGATGGCAACGTGGTGGATCGATCAGGCGAAACTCGACAAGCTCAAGGCTGAGGGCGCGCTGTAACCTGATGGGTGCCTACCTTCTTCGCCGCATTCTGCTGATTTTCCCGACGCTGTTCGGCATTCTTGCGCTGAATTTTCTGTTGATCCAGTTCCTGCCCGGCGGTCCGGTCGAGCAGGTTCTGGCGGAACTGGAGAACGAGGCCTCAGCACTGGATCGTATTTCGGGCGGCGGGTCTGAAACGGGAGGTGGCGGAGGCGAGAGCGACTATCAGGGTGCGCAGGGACTGCCCCCGGATTTCATTGAAGAGCTGGAACGCCAGTTCGGTTTCGACAAACCACCCCTGCAACGGTTTTTCATCATGGTGGGCAACTACCTGACCTTCGATTTCGGCGAGAGTTATTTCCGCTCGATCTCGGTCATTGATCTGGTGCTGGAAAAGATGCCGGTGTCGATCACGCTGGGCCTGTGGTCAACCTTGCTGGCCTACGTGATCTCGATCCCTCTGGGCATCCGCAAGGCGGTCAAGGATGGGACCCCGTTTGACACATGGACCTCTGGCCTGATCATCGTGGCCTATGCGATCCCCGGGTTCTTGTTTGCCATCCTTTTGATCATTTTTCTGGCAGGCGGGTCCTATTGGCAGATTTTTCCGCTCAGGGGTCTTACCTCCAGCGACTGGGATCAGATGAGCCTGTTGGGCAAAATTCTTGATTATTTCTGGCACATCGCCCTGCCCATCCTTGCGGTGTCAATCTCGGGATTTGCGACGCTGACGCTGCTGACCAAGAACTCCTTTCTGGATGAGATCAAGAAACAGTATGTGGTGACCGCTCGTGCCAAAGGTCTGGAAGAGCGTACGGTGTTCTACGGGCATGTGTTCCGCAATGCGATGCTGATCGTGATCGCGGGGTTTCCCGGGCAATTGATCTCGGTTCTCTTCGGCGCGTCTCTGGTGATCGAAGTGATTTTCTCGCTCGATGGCTTGGGTCGGTTGGGCTATGAGGCAGCGCTGAACAGGGACTATCCGGTTCTGTTCGGGACGCTTTATCTATTTGGTCTGATGGGCCTGCTGATCAACATCCTGACCGATCTGGTCTACACTTGGGTCGATCCGCGCATTGATTTCGAAAGCCGCGACACATGAGGCTGTCGGGACTGAACCAGCGCCGTCTGGCCAATTTCAAGGCAAATCGCCGGGCCTTCTGGTCCCTGTGGATCTTTCTTGTGCTCTTTTGTCTGTCACTGGTGGCTGAACTGATAGCCAATGACAAACCCTTGCTGGTCCAATACCGGGGCGACTACTTCACGCCCGTGTTCAACTTCTACCCCGAGACGGTCTTCGGGGGCGATTTCGACACGGAAGCCGACTATACCGCGATGGAAGTCAAGTGCCTGATCCGGGCGGGTGGGCTTGAGGATTGTTTCGATGATCCCGAAGGTGTCTTTGAGGATGCGGCAGATGGCGAGGTGGCAGGAGAGGATATTGAAAAAGGCTGGGTGCTGATGCCTCTGGTCGAGTTCAATTACCGCACCATCGATTACGATCTGGGCAAGCCGGCCCCGTCTGCGCCCGACAGTCGCCATTGGCTGGGCACGGATGACCAGCAACGCGATGTCGTGGCGCGTGTCATTTACGGTTTTCGCATTTCGGTCCTCTTTGCGATCGTCGTGACGTTCTTTGCATCGATTATCGGGATTGCAGCGGGTGCGGTGCAGGGGTTTTTCGGAGGCGTGCTGGATCTGTTGTTCCAGCGCTTCATCGAGATCTGGTCCTCGCTGCCATCGCTTTATGTCATCATCATTGTTGCGGCCATTCTGCCGATCAATTTCACGATCCTGACAACCCTGATCATCCTGTTTTCCTGGACAGCACTCGTGGGCGTGGTGCGCGCGGAATTCCTGAGGGCACGGAATTTCGAATATGTGCGCGCGGCCAGATCCTTGGGCGTGAGCGACGGGACGATCATGTGGCGCCATGTTCTGCCCAATGCGATGGTCGCAACCCTGACCTTGCTGCCGTTCATCATCACAGGCTCCATCGGCTGGCTCTCGACGCTTGATTTTCTGGGCTTCGGCTTGCCGCCCACCTATCCGTCGCTGGGAGAGCTGGCGCTGCAGGGCAAGAACAACATCCAGAAGCCTTGGCTGGGGATCACCGCGTTCTTCACCTTTGCCATCATGCTGTCCCTGCTGGTTTTCATCTTTGAAGGCGTGCGGGACGCCTTTGATCCGCGAAAGACCTTCCGATGAGATCTGGCGCAGGGACATCCATCGGCGCAGCGCGGAACACCCCCATCGAGGGGGAGTTCCGCGCGCATGTGTTCGGGGCTCGATGCCCCGGACACCTGCTGCCCTCCTCGACAGGTGCAGCGCTTTGAGTGATCCCATCCTCTCAGTGCGCGATCTTGCCATCGTGTTTTCCCAGGGCGGGGCCGAAACCAAGGCCGTGCGGGGTGTGAGTTTTGACATGGCACCGGGGGAGACGGTCGCCCTTGTCGGGGAAAGCGGCTCGGGCAAGTCGGTCACGGCCCTGTCCACAGTAAAGCTTTTGCCAGAGAACGCGCGCATCTCAGGCTCGGTCCGCTTTTCGGGCGAAGAGTTGATCGGCGCGGATGATGCCAAGCTGCGTCAGGTCCGTGGCAATGACATCAGCTTCATCTTTCAGGAACCGATGACCTCGCTCAACCCGTTGCACCGTCTGGACCGACAGATCGCCGAAAGCCTGACGCTGCATCAGGGCCTGACCGGAGAGGCCGCACGGACACGCACGCTGGAACTGCTCACCCAGGTTGGCATTCGGGACCCCGAAAGCAGGTTGAAAAGCTATCCCCATGAACTTTCCGGCGGGCAGCGTCAACGCGTGATGATCGCCATGTCACTTGCCAACAATCCCAAGGTGCTGATCGCGGATGAGCCGACAACGGCGCTGGATGTGACCATAGAGGCGCAGATCCTTGATTTGCTAAAGGACATTCAACATGCGCGCCGCATGTCGATGCTGTTCATTACCCATGATCTGGGTGTGGTCCAGCGCATCGCGGACCGGGTCTGCGTGATGAAAGACGGGGAGATCGTCGAGACTGGCCCCACGGACCGGATTTTCAGCGCCCCACAACACCCCTACACGGTCAAGCTGATCGAGGCGGCGCCCAAGGGCGTTCCCGACCCGCTGCCCGATGGTGCCGAGGTCGTGGCCGAAGCAAAGAATCTGAAGGTCTGGTTCCCGGTTACATCCGGTCTGATGCGCCGGGTGACCGGTCACATCAAGGCGGTCAATCCAACCGATTTTCATGTGCGTGCCGGTGAGACACTCGGTATTGTCGGCGAAAGCGGATCAGGCAAGACGACACTGGCACTGGCCGTGTTGCGCCTGATCAGTTCAAGCGGAGAAATCACCCTTGAAGGCCGTCGCATCGATGGCCTGAAATCCCGCGCTTTGCGTCCATTGCGGCGCAAGATGCAGATGGTGTTTCAGGACCCGTTCGGGTCTCTGTCACCGCGCATGACCATTGCCCAGATCGTGGCCGAAGGCCTGCGGCTCCATGGTGCTGACGGCGATCAGGATGACGCTGTGGCCGAGATGCTGACCGAAGTGGGGCTGTCACCGGAGATGATGCAGCGGTATCCGCATGAGTTTTCAGGTGGTCAGCGTCAGCGCATCGCCATTGCACGGGCCATGATCCTGCGCCCCAAGCTGCTGCTGCTGGATGAGCCAACCTCGGCACTTGATATGACCGTGCAGGTCCAGATCGTTGACCTGTTGCGTGATTTGCAGAAAAAATACGGGCTCGCCTATCTGTTCATCAGTCACGATCTGCGGGTGGTGCGTGCCATGTCTCACAGGGTGATGGTGATGAAGGCTGGTGATGTGGTTGAGGCTGGTCCGTCCGAACAGATCTTCTCCGATCCACAAAACCCCTACACGCAAACCCTTTTGCAGGCCGCATTGCGGAAGTCCGACAGAACCTGACATCCGCCTGTCTGCATACGATTGCAAAATGCGCCCAAACTGTCTTAGATGCGAGAAAATCATTTTGATGCTGAAAGCGCCGGAAGACGCGCCTCAGCCGGGACAGCGGGAAGGGCCAAGCGGATGCACCAGTTCACCACCACCCATGCAGGATCGCTTCCGCGTACGCAGGAAGTTGTCGATTTCATCTTTGCGCGAGAACATGAGAAGCCCTTTGATCAGGCGGCATTTGATGCCTGTATGACCGATGCCGTATCGGCGACGGTCAAAAAGCAAAAGGTTGCGGGTGTGACTGTGGTCTCGGATGGCGAGACCTCGAAGATCTCCTATGCGACTTACGTCAAGGACCGCTACACCGGGTTTTCCGGCGACAGCCCGCGCAATGCGCCTGCTGATCTCAAGCAGTTCCCGGGGTTCCTGAAACGTCTGGCCGATGAGGGGGGAACACCACAATACGCGCGCCCCATGTGCACCGGAGATGTAACCTCCAAGGGGCAGGGGGAGTTGTTGAAGGACATCTCGAACCTCAAGTCGGCGATGGCAACTCACGGCATTGAGCGGGGCTTCATGAACGCCGCCTCACCGGGTGTGATTTCCCTCTTTCTGCAGAATGATCACTACTCCAGCCGAGAGGCCTATCTTGCGGCTCTCGCCGATGCGATGGCCGAAGAGTACCGGACAATCATCGATGCGGGTCTTGATCTGCAACTGGATTGCCCCGATCTCGCGCTCAGCCGTCATATGCTTTTTGCCGATCTGTCGGATGCAGAATTCCTCAAGATCGCAGCTTCCCATGTTGAGGCGTTGAACGGTGCGCTTGCTGGCATCGATCCGGCCCGCGTGCGGGTGCACATCTGTTGGGGCAATTACGAAGGACCTCATGTCTGTGACATCGACATGGACACAGTCTTTTCGACCCTGATGAGCGTCAACGCCTCACAGCTCTTGTTTGAAACGTCGAACCCGCGCCATGCCCATGAATGGACCGTGTTTCGGGACCGCAAGACCGAGATCCCGGATGACAAGGTGCTGGTGCCCGGTGTGGTGGATACGACCACCAATTTTGTCGAGCATCCGGAGCTGGTGCACCAGCGGATCGATCGTTTCGTCGACATCGTCGGCCGTGACCGGGTGATTGCGGGTACGGATTGCGGCTTTGGCACGTTTGCGGGCTTCGGGGCAGTTGACCCCGACATTGCATATGCGAAGCTGGCCACATTGCGCGCGGGCGCGGATCTTGTGGAAAAAGGGTAGGATCATGACTGTGAACTCGGAATTCAAACGTAGGTTGCTTGCCCGTGAGCGGCTCATGGGTGCTTTCATCAAGACCCCTCATCCGATTGTGATCGAAATCATGGGGGGCTCGGGCCTTGATTTTCTGGTGCTTGACGGCGAACACGCGCCATTTGAGCGGGCCAACATAGACACTTGCATGATTGCAGCGCGCGCCATTGGCTGCCCGGTCGTTGTGCGCGTTCCCGACAACACACAATCGACCATTCTGGCCGCCCTCGACAGCGGTGCGGCGGGCGTGGTCGTGCCTCATGTCAATTCCGTTGCGCAAGCCGAGGCGCTGGCCAAATCCATGCATTACGTGAGCGGCGGGCGGGGGTTTGCCGGAACCACACGGGCCGCAGATTACGCCAAGCGCAAACTGCCAGAGCACAAGGCACAGGCCCGGGACGAGGTTTGCCTGTTCGTGCAGATCGAGGACATGGAGGGCTATGCCATCCGCGACCAGATCGCCGCAGTCGAAAATGTCGATGCGCTTTTCATCGGACGGGGTGATCTGGCTGTCGATTCCGGCTATGACGACTTCTTCGCCAAGGAAGTTGGTGAAATGACCGACAATATTCTGGCCTGCAAGGATGCAATCACCGGTCTTTATTGCGCGCCGGGCGAGCCGATTGACCGCTGGGAAAAATCCGGTAGCAGCTATTTCGTCATCGGATCAGAACACACGCTCATGACACAGGGTGTGAACCAGATGCTGGCGGATATCGACTGACCTAGAAATTGCTGAGGCGTTTCACATTGGCAGTCGTGCTGGCACGTACCGGCGCGATTGCCGCTTTCAGCACCTGATCGGGAAGGTTGCCTGAAATGGCGCTCATCCCGGCGGCAGTGGCCGAGCGGGCAAAGGCGAACTGTTTTTCGGTGATCATCCGGCTGATTTCAGACGGTGCGACGGGCCAGAGACCGGCCAGTCCCATCATGCGCAGGCCGATGACGGTATTGGCTTCGAAGCTCAACTCCACAAGGTCGCGGCAGTTGTCCCAGATTTGGATCGGGTTGGTTTTGGATGACAAGATTGCACCTCCTCATGCGTAGGGCAGACGTTGTCTGAACCCTTCGGAACAACCCTCCCCGCATCTTTTGTGCGATGCAACATGGATAGGGAAAACCATTTGGAAAGTAAAGCTATTCTTTAAGGCAGGAGGCCCTTGGTCCGGCGTTCAAGGCGTGTGGCAAGAATGCCAAGCGCCCAGTGCATCAGCACCGTGAAGGAGGCCAGCACCACCAGTGCGGCGAACATCAGATCGGTTTTCGCCCGTCCATTTGCCAGCAGCATCAGGTAGCCCAGACCGCGCGATGCGCCGACCCATTCACCGATCACAGCCCCGATGGGAGCATAGACCGCCGCGAGCCTGAGGCCCGATGCAAGATTGGGCAAGGCTGATGGCACACGGATGCGCCAGAGCACGCGGGCAGGCGTCGCGTTCATTACGCGAGCCAGATCAAGATAGCCCTTTGGCGTGTTCATCAGCCCATCCAGAAAGTTGGACGTGACCGGGAAATAGATGATCAGCACGGTCATCAGGATCTTGGACCCGATCCCGTACCCCATCCAAAGGGTCAGAACCGGCGCAAGGGCAAAGACCGGCACAGCTTGGGAGAAGACAAGCGCGGGCATCACGAACCTGCGCGCCATGGGCGAGGTGCTTAGATGCAAAGCGGTAGCGGCACCCATTGTGGTGCCAAGGACCAGCCCTGCCAGCACTTCCAGCCCGGTGATCCATGCATTTTCGAAGATCAGAGCACGCGATGTCCACAGGGTCTCGGCTACCTTGGCGGGTGCGGGCAGAATAAAGCCTGGTGCACCGGTCAGTGTGACGACCACTTGCCAGATCGCGATCAGGACCAGCGCCACAATGCAACCGTTGAGCAGGCTTTTCATGCGGCCCTCAACTGTCTGAGAAGGGCGGTCTGCCGGTCCAGAACTGCCGGGTCATCAACCGCGCGAATGGGTGTCCCGCTGGGGGCGGCTACTTTTGAGATGCCGCTGTCCTGCATCAGCAGGATTTCGGTTCCAAGCCGTGCAGCCTCGGCCGGGTCATGCGTGACCAGCAGAACGCTGCGCCCTTTCAGCAATTCAAACGCCAGCTCCTGCATTTCGGCACGTGTCTTTGCATCAAGTGCGGAAAACGGCTCGTCCAGAAGCACGATGGGCCGGTCTTCCATCAACGTTCGCGCCAGAGCAGCCCGTTGCCGCATTCCACCGGAAAGCGCAGGTGGATGCTTGTCGCGATGGGCTTGTAGACCGGTCCGCACAAGCAGGTCATCCAGCCGGGCCTCTGTCGCTTCACCCCGCAGCTTCGCTCCAAGCTGGATGTTCTGCGCCACGTTCAGCCAAGGCAGCAGCAGATCGGACTGCGCCATATAGGCAAGCCGTCCTTCAAGGGACTTGCCGTCGCTGGTGGACACTTCTCCCGAGAACGCCACACCCACATCCAGACCGGCAATCAGGCGCAAGAGCGTGGATTTACCCACACCCGAGGGACCCAGAAGACAGGTCCAGACACCAATGGGCAGGGCCAGATCAACGGCAGTCTGCGGACCCGCCCCCATGTGCAATTGACCTGTGAGGTGAACCTCAGGCGGCTGCATCATGCGCCCCGCAGCCCCATGTCCCAGAAACGGGCCTCCAATGTGGTGGCCGTATCGAACCGGGTTTGCAGCGATGCCCACCGTGGAGAGGTCTGGGACGATGGTCCAATGCGCGCCGCCACAGCGTCATCGATCATCCGACCCACATCCTGACAGAGCGCCTGATAATCCTGACCGCCATATGTGTTGATCCAGTCCAGATATGCGGTGTCAGGAGAGTGGGACGCGATCAGATCTGCACCAATTTCCCCGTATCCCAGAACACATGGGGCAAGAGCTGCCATCAGATCGAGAAAATCCCCCGACAGGCCAGCATCCATGACATAGCGCGTATAGGCCATGTTCTCAGGCGCTTCGGCTGTCGCGAAAAGCTCCTGTTCCGTGATGCCTTCTGTTGCACAGGTCTGCACATGCATCTGCATCTCGGTGTTGACCAGCGCGTCCACCGTACCGGCGGCGGCCTTCATCTCGTCCAGTGATCCGGATTTTACCACCGCCAAGGCCCAAGCCCGCGAGAAATGGATCAGGAAGACATAATCCTGCTTGAGGTAATGCAGGAACGCCGCTCGTGGCAGCGTTCCGTCGCGCAGGCCTTCAACAAAGGCATGACGGGTGTAGGCAGGCCAGCGCGCGCCCGCAGACGCACGCCACGCTGTATGGGTGGTACCGTAACCGTTCACCGGGCGGTCACGTCAATGGCGATGTCAGACACCGCGTTTTCAGATGGAATCATGCCGGATCTTGCCAGAAATGCCTCAAACCGGGCGTAGCGGCCCGCATCGAGGGCAGCCGGGCGCAGGGCAAAACGGGGCAGGGTGTCAACCCAGGCTTTTGCGTTCAATTCGTCCTGCAGTTCCACAGCGGTGCCCGAAAAGATCTCCCAGCTTTCGACCGGGTGATTGATGATATACTGGGTCGCGAGTTCGGTTGCCGCCAGAAAGCGCTCGATCATGTCGGGGTCCATGGTTTCGGGATTGGCCACGTAGATCAACTCGTCATAGGCGGGCAGGCCTTCTTCTTCGAGATAGAAACAGCGGCCTTCGACACCTTCGATTTCCATCTGGTTCAACTCGAAATTGCGGAACGCGCCGATGACGGCATCGACCTGACCAGACATGAGCGACGGCGAGAGCGACCAGTTGACGTTGACCAGTTCAACATCATCCATCCCAAGGTCATGGGGGGCGAGGATCGCGCCCAGAAGCGCCTCTTCTACACCTGCGACCGAGAAACCGACCTTGCGGCCCTTGAGGTCTGCCAGCGATTTGACCGGGCCTTCTGCGAGCACCAGCAGACAGTTGAGCGGTGTGGCAACCAGAGTGCCGACCCGTTTGAGCGGCAGGCCCTCATGGATCTGCAGATGCAGTTGCGGCTGGTAGGAAACGGCCAGATCGGCCCGACCGGCTGCAGCCATCTTGGGGGGATCGGCGGGATCGGCAGGTGCGATCACCTCGACCTCAAGCCCCTGATCGGCGAAGTACCCTTTCTCCTGCGCAATAATGATCGGGCCGTGGTCTGGATTGACGAACCAGTCAAGGATCAGGGTCATCTTGTCAGCGGAATGTGCCGGAAGGGCAAGGGTGAGGCTCAGAAGGGCGGCGGTCAGGCGCATGTCTTGGTCCTTGTCATATTGGAACGCAAGAAATGGTTCTGACCCGTTGCCTTGGGTCTCAAACCGTTCCCTGCGCCGGAATTACCCGTATCAGGTTCGATGGGACTCTCTCAGCCAAAGTGGCACCCCAACGGTGTTTTGGTGTTAGCAACGGTGGTGCATCGGGTCAAGGGACGCCTCCGGCGCGAGTATTTGGGGAAAATCGAATTGCCTGTCCGCACCTTGGAGGGCTGCGCTTGACAGTGCGGGCTGCATGGATATAACGCGGCATCGGCTTTGGCGAGTCGACCAAATTGGTGTTTGTGGCCCCTGCAAAGGGACGCCTGTCGGCCAGACCCAGCGGGGCGAGGCAAAGGAAAGCACCTTTCACAATTGATGAAAGGATCCAGCCGTGACCAAACGCACGTCTGCCAAGTACAAAATCGATCGCCGCATGGGCGAAAACATCTGGGGTCGTCCCAAATCACCCGTCAACCGTCGTGAATATGGCCCTGGCCAGCACGGTCAGCGCCGCAAGGGCAAGCTGTCGGATTTCGGTATTCAGCTGCGCGCCAAGCAGAAGCTGAAAGGCTATTACGGCGATTTGACCGAAAAGCAGTTCCGCCGCATCTACGCCGAGGCCGAGCGTGTGAAGGGCGATACCGGTGAGAACCTGATTGGTCTGCTGGAGCGTCGTCTGGACGCGGTTGTCTACCGCGCCAAGTTCGTGCCGACCGTCTTTGCCGCCCGCCAGTTCGTCAACCATGGCCATGTCAAGGTCAACGGCCAGCGCGTGAACATCCCGTCCTACCGTGTGAAAGAGGGTGATGTGATCGAGGTGCGTGATCGCTCAAAGCAGTTGGCCATCGTTCTGGAAGCCGTGGCTCTGGCCGAGCGTGATGTGCCCGAGTACATCACAGCCGATCATTCCAAGATGACGGCTGAGTTCGTGCGTGCGCCCGGCCTGTCCGACGTGCCTTACCCGGTCCAGATGGAACCCAACCTGGTGGTGGAATATTACGCGAAGAACTGATCTGCCCGATCAGGTATCGCAGCCAATTCGAGGCCGTCTCCCGGGGAGGCGGCCTTTTTCTTTTTGAACCAACCGCGGCGTCAGGCCGACAGATGGATAGAACGGGCCATTGGGGCGTGTTCGCAAATTCTGATCTTGGAGGTTCAAAATGCGCCGTTTCATCTCAAGAGCCCTGACCATCACAGCTGTGTTTGCCAGCACATTGACATCTGTCGATGCAGGACCTGCCAGCGGGCCGGTCTTTGGCACGACGCCCACCGCGCCAACATGTCTGTCCGGGTTTCAGACCGAAATTGCAAACTCGTGGCTTCTGGTTTGCCGGATCATCGTGGCACCCAAGCTCAAGCGGGCAACGATCTCGCGCATTCGCAGGGCCGATTGCGCAGTGAACAGCTACTGGAACTACGGGCCCAAGCTGAAGATCCTGCAGGACACGCCCAATTTCGTCGAGATGCAGTACACCTGCGGGCATGTCGAAGGATGACCTCTGCTCTGTAACCGGCGGTCGGGTTGACCGTCGGTCAGGAACAGAATTCTCTCGCAAATTACCGTGAAGGGGCCTAACACGGGGCCCATGGCTCAGTCGTTATTCAGACCCACGGTCACAATTCACGAGGCAAACAGCTATCCATTCTGGCGACGGCCGGTCGCACTGCTGGTGTTACTGGCGATTGCGCAGCCCTTGAGCTTTGCTGTCTGGGCGGCCGTGTTGCAGAACTTCGTGATCGAGCGGGCTGGCTTTGACGGCTCTGACTGGGGGTGGTTGCAATCAGTGCGCGAGATCCCCGGGTTTCTGGCCTTTGGTGTGATCATCGTAATCCTCGTGATGCGCGAACAGATCCTGGCCTTGATCTCGCTTCTGATGCTGGGTGGTGCCGTTGCCCTGACAGCGCATTTCCCGACTTTTGGCGGGTTGATCCTGACGACCACCATTTCGTCAATCGGGTTCCATTACTTCGAGACGGTCAACCAGTCGCTGCAATTGCAGTGGATTGCCAAGGACCGTGCACCTCAGGTGCTGGGCTGGCTGGTTGCGGTTGGATCGGGCGCGTCACTGATTGCTTACGGCGTGATTGTCGCAACCTGGAAAGCGTTGGAACTGAGCTATGAGGCCGTTTTCCTGACGGCAGGATTGCTGACCGTGCTGATCGCGCTGGCGTGTTTCATCATCTACCCGCAATTTGAGGCACCACATCCGCAACGAAAGGAGTTTGTGCTCAGACGCCGGTATTGGCTGTATTACGCACTGCAATTCATGTCAGGTGCACGGCGGCAGATCTTCATCGTCTTTGCGGCCTTCATGATGGTCGAGAAATTCGGCTTCGAGGTCCATGAAGTGACTGGCCTCTTCCTGATCAACTTTCTGGCCAACATGATCTTTGCTCCCTTGATGGGACGGGTGGTAGGAAAGATGGGTGAAAGGTTCTCGCTCGTGTTTGAATACATCGGACTGGTGCTGGTGTTTCTGGCCTATGGCGGGGTCTATTATTTCGGCTGGGGTGTGCTGATTGCGGCAAGTCTCTACGTTCTGGATCATCTGTTTTTCGCGCTTGCACTGGCGTTGAAGACCTATTTCCAGAAGATCGCGGATCCGTCGGACATTGCGCCAACAGCCGCTGTTTCATTCACAATTAACCACATCGCCGCCGTATTTCTGCCCGCTGCACTGGGATATCTGTGGATTCAATCGCCCGGTGCGGTATTTTTTCTGGCGGCCTGTATGGCCATGGTCTCATTGGGACTGGCATTTTTGATCCCCCGGCATCCCGAGCCGGGATTTGAGACGATCTTTTCAAAGCCGCCTCTTGCGGCAGCAGCAGAGTAGCGCATGGCCGAACAAGGCAAGTTTGTAACCGGAAGCACAATGCGTCATGTCGTTGTCATGACCGTGTCGGGTTCGCTTGGCCTGTTGTTCACGTTTCTGGTGGATTTCGCAGCGCTCTGGTGGGTCAGCCAGATCGGGGTAGAACGGCTGGTGGCCGCCGTTGGTTTTGCCTGGACCATTCAGTTTGCCACCGTATCGGTGGCCATTGGCCTGATGATCGCCGCAGTTGCTCTGGTCAGTCGCAATCTGGGCGCAGGTGATCGGGACCGGGCGCGACGGATCGCGACCTCGGCCATGGTGATCACAGCCGTGATCCAGTCGGGTGTGGCACTGGCCGTGATGATCTGGCGGCACGAGATTCTGGCGATCTCGGGCGCACAGGGCGAGACGCTTGAGATCGCAGCCCGTTTTCTGGCCATTTCCATTCCTTCCCTGCCGCTGATGGCGCTGGGCATGATTGCCTCGGCCATCTTGCGCGCCGCAGGTGATGCATGGCGCTCCATGGCGGTGACCCTGAGTGCGGGTCTGGTTGCCATGTTCATGGATCCGCTGCTGATCGTGGTCTTCGGCTGGGGTGTGGAAGGGGCCGCGATTGCCATTGCCATCTCCCGCACCATGATGGCTGTGGTCGGTTTCTACTACGTCTACAAGGTGCATAATCTGCTCGCCCCTTATCGATGGGGTGATGTGGTGGACAACGCGCGGCCCTATTTCGACATCGCCCTGCCAGCAGTTGCGACCCAGATGGCGACCCCGTTTGGAAACTGGATCCTGACGCGCGCCATTGCCGATTTTGGCGACAGCGCGGTTGCAGGCTGGGGCGTTGTTTCCCGGCTGACGATACTGGCATTTGGCGGCATCTTTGCGTTGTCGGGAGCCATTGGCGGCATCATCGGTCAGAATTTCGGCGCCGGAAAGCCGGATCGTGTGGTGCAGGCCTATATTGATGCGTTGAAGTTCTGCACCGCCTACACGCTGGTGACATGGGGGCTGCTCTACGGGTTACAGGATCCGATCATTGCCGGGTTCGGGTTGTCCATGGAAGGGGCTGATGTTGTGCGCGCATTCAATTCGCTGGCTGCTGGCGCATTTATTTTTACCGGGGCCCTGTTTGTCTCGAACGCGGCTTTCAACAATCTGGGAAGGCCGCTTTGGTCGACCTATTCAAACTGGTTTCGCGACGGCATCCTGATGTTTCCGCTGGCGATGTTCCTTGGCAGCCTGTTCGCGGCACCCGGTGTCATTTACGCACAAGGCATCGCCGGAGTGATTGCGGGCTGTGTCGCTGCATGGATCGGCTGGCGCTTTGTCAAATCTCAGAGAGCACCCTTGGAGAAACCGCGCAAGGACCCTACCTCCTGACCAACAGAACATAGGAGAATGGCATGTTGTTTGGCTTCGGAAAATCGAGTGAAATCCCTGCGGCGGCGAATGCCTTGCCCGGGCGTACCGATCCCATTCCCACGGCAGATGCGCATTTTCTGAATAGTAGACCGCTGAAAGGTCCGTTCCCGGATGGTCTGGAAATGGCCATGTTCGGCATGGGCTGTTTCTGGGGGGTCGAGCGGATGTTCTGGGGTCTGCCCGGGGTCTACATCACTGCTGTCGGCTACGCCGCAGGGCACACGCCCAATGCCACATACAAGGAGGTCTGTACCGGTCAGACTGGTCACAACGAGGTGGTTCTGGTGGTTTTCAACCCTGAAGAGATTTCCTACGACACTCTGCTGCAGACTTTCTGGGAAGGCCATGATCCGACCCAGGGCATGCGTCAGGGCAATGACCGCGGCACGCAGTACCGTTCGGGCATCTATACCTATTCGGAGGCGCAGAAATCTGCTGCCATCGAAAGCAAGCAGATGTTCCAGCCGAAGCTGACCTCCGCGGGTTATGGCGCGATCACGACCGAGATCCTGCCTGCGCCCGAGTTCTATTATGCCGAGGATTATCACCAGCAGTATCTGGCCAAGAACCCCAACGGGTATTGCGGCATCGGCGGGACCGGGGTGACCTGCCCGATCGGAACCGGTGCTGTGGCTTGACCTGAGGCAATTGCCGCTCTATCGCGTGGCCTTCCATCGCCCTTGGGAAGGCCCGCACCATGCCGACATTCACTGCCCTGACCACATTGACCGACAAGGATCACGCCGAGGCGTTGGGCCTTGCGCTGGAGATGCTGGAGCCTGAGCCGACCGGCATAGGTGTTTTCGAGGTCGAGGATGGCACAGGCACATGGGAGGTTGGCGGCTATTTTCTTGAGCGGCCCGACGAAGTTGGACTGGCATTGCTGGCTGCAGCGCATGAAGCAAAACCCTTTGCTGTTTCCAAAGTCGAGGATCGGGACTGGGTTGCTCAGGTCAGGCGGGAACTGACCCCGGTGGAAGCGGGGCGATTTTGGGTCTATGGCGGCCATGACGCTCATCTTTTGCCATCCAACCGCATCGGGCTTGAGATCGAAGCCGCCATGGCGTTCGGCACCGGGCACCATGGAACGACACAGGGTTGTCTGACCGCACTCGACAAACTGATCCGGCAAGGATTGCGTGCACGCAACGTGGCCGACATTGGTGCGGGTACTGGCGTGCTTGCCATGGCGGCGGCAAAGTCCTTCCCGGCACGGGTTCTGGCCTCTGACATCGACCCGATTGCGGCAAGCACAGCGCGGGCCAACATGCGGGCCAATACGCTCGGCAATCGTGTGGTCTGCCTGACCGCTGTCGGTTTTCGACATCCGGCAATCCGACGCGCAGCGCCTTTTGATCTGATCATGGCCAATATTCTGGCCAATCCGCTGCGCCGTCTGGCTCCGGACATGGCGCGCCACAGCGAGCCGGGCGCCAAAGTTATTCTGTCGGGCATTCTGAACCGTCAGGCTCAGGGAGTGATTTCAGTTTATGAAGGCAATGGATTTGCGCTGAGCGACCGGTTGGTCATTGGTGAATGGACCACGCTGACCCTGACGCGGACATAAAAAAGGCCGCGATCAGTCGCGGCCTTTCTTCCCGGATTTGGGTGTGTTCAGCGTGCGCTCATCGAATGCGCTGCGTCTTCGATCATGCCGCGCGTCAGGCCGATATCATCAAGCTCACGGTCGGTAAGCTGACGCAGAACCTTGTCGGTTTCGCGGGCTTTCAGCCAGGCGTCTACGGCCTCAGGCAAAGCATAGAGAGCGGCCACAACGCGGTGGACGGAGATCGCGCCGAAGGGCACAGAACGAGTAGGTACAAGATAAGCCATCTGACGGGTCCTCTTCATGATCGCGTGCTCGAAGCACAGGTGTTTTGATAGGCCGCAGCTAGTAGGGATTCGCTGGCGCAGCAAGATCGATTTCAGCATGCCTGAGTTGCGCTTTTTGCATGGTGGAAGGCGATTTTGTGGCAAGTGTCGAAAAGCGACTGAGGGCAGTCGTATTTGCCTGATTTTTCTGCCTGGGCAGGTAATGTTTCATTTACTCTGATGACGGGTTTTCACATTAATTTGTGGGCGGCCAGATCATTCACTGCGATTGTGCCGGGAAGAGGAGCCTTTTCAGATGTTCCCCTTTCGTGCTAGGACGTGGGTAACAAGGATAAATGCAGGGGCAGGCATGCGCGTTATCGGGATTGATCCGGGGCTGCGCCGCACGGGTTGGGGCGTCGTGGATGTCGATGGATCGCGTCTGCGCCACATTGGAAATGGCACCTGCACATCGGATGCTGGTGCACTGTCGGACAGGCTGTTGGCGCTGTTCTCGCAATTGAGCGATGTTGTGGAAAACTTCGCGCCTGATACGGCTGCGGTCGAGCAGACATTCGTGAACAAGGATGCAGCAGGCACCTTGAAGCTGGGTCAGGCGCGCGGGATCGCGCTTCTGGTTCCTGCACGCGCAGGGCTTGATGTGGCGGAATACGCACCCAATGCGGTGAAGAAGGTGGTCGTGGGTGTTGGTCATGCGGCAAAGGCGCAGGTCGAACACATGGTGCGCCTGCAATTGCCGGGGGTCGAGATCAACGGGCCGGATGCAGCGGATGCATTGGCGATTGCCCTGTGTCATGCACATCAGGCGCGGTTTTCGGGCAGACTGGATGCAGCATTGGCCAAGGCGGCTGGTCAATGATCGGCAAGGTGAGCGGGCGCATCGATTACAAGGCATCAGACCATGTGCTGATTGAAACAGCAGGCGTCGGGTATGTTGTCTACTGCTCGGAACGCACGCTGGCAGGATTGCCGGCAAAGGGCGAGTTTGCAGCACTCTATACGGAACTGGTCGTGCGGGAGGATCTGCTGCAGCTCTACGGCTTTTTGTCATTGGCGGAGAAGGAATGGCATCGCTTGCTGACCTCTGTTCAGGGCGTGGGCGCCAAGGCCGCACTTGCGATCCTGGGGACGCTCGGACCTGACGGGGTCGGCCGGGCACTGTCACTGGGAGATGCAACAGCGATCAAGGCGGCACCCGGCATCGGTCCGAAGATTGCGCAGCGGGTGATCATGGAGTTGCGCAACAAGGCGCCATCGGTCATCGCCATGGGCGGAGATGGCGCGCAACCGGCCATGGTGTCGGGCATGCCCGACACCCCGCAGGCCATGCCTGCGGCTCAGCCGCAATCGGCTGAGATGGCCTTATCGCAGGTGTCTGAGGCCAGTGCCACGGCAGACGCCTTGTCCGCTCTGACAAATCTGGGTTACAGCCCCGGTGATGCCGCGCAGGCCGTGGCCGAGGCCGCAGGTGAGGGCGCGCAGGATGCCGCCGCTCTGATCCGTCTTGCCCTCAAACGCCTTGCCCCGAAAGGCTGACATGTCCGAGCCCGATCCAACATTGCGCCCCGATCCTCTGTCAGGCGACGCCGACCGCGCACTGCGTCCGCAATCGCTGGATGAGTTCATCGGCCAAAAGGCAGCACGGGCCAATCTTAAGGTCTTTGTCGAAAGTGCCCGCATGCGCGGCGAGGCGATGGACCACACCCTGTTTTATGGCCCTCCCGGTCTGGGCAAGACCACACTGGCGCAGATCATGTCGCGCGAGCTTGGGGTCAATTTCCGCATGACTTCAGGCCCGGTTCTGGCCAAGGCCGGTGATCTGGCTGCGATCCTGACCAATCTGGACGCGCGCGACGTCTTGTTCATTGATGAGATCCACCGCCTCAATCCGGTGGTCGAAGAGGTGCTTTATCCCGCATTGGAAGATTTCGCCCTTGATCTTGTGATCGGCGAAGGGCCTGCTGCGCGCACCGTACGCATTGACCTGCCGCCCTTCACTCTGGTTGGCGCAACCACCCGGTTGGGGTTGCTGACGACGCCGCTGAGAGACCGCTTCGGCATCCCGACACGGCTGGAATTCTATGATGTCGACGAACTGGTGCAGATCGTATCGCGCGCTGCCAAGCTGATGCAGGCAGACGCCACTGCCGATGGTGCACGCGAGATTGCCCGGCGGGCTCGCGGCACGCCTCGGATTGCTGGACGTCTGCTGCGACGTGTCGTTGATTTCGCCGTGGTCGAGGGCGATGGCAAGGTAACGCAAAAACTTGCTGATATGGCGCTCAACCGGCTTGGGGTCGATGATCTGGGTCTTGATGGAGCAGACCGGCGGTATCTGTCGCTTTTGGCCGAAAATTATGGTGGTGGCCCGGTTGGGGTCGAGACGATTGCTGCCGCCCTGTCGGAGGCCCGCGATGCCATCGAAGAAGTGATCGAGCCGTTCTTGTTGCAACAGGGCCTGATCCAGCGGACCCCGCGCGGGCGCATGCTGGCACAAAAAGCATGGACCCATCTTGGGCTGACAGCGCCCCAACGTCCGGATCAATCTGATCTCTTTGAGAGTGGAAAATGACACCAGAGGCCGCTGAAAACCTGTTTACCCGCTCCGACGGTGCGTTTCGCTTCGCACGTTGGGCACGACCCATGGCCCCTGTGGTCTTTGGCACGGATGATGCGTCCCTTGGTTTGCTGAAGGACGCCATGGCCACCGTGGCCGGATTGGCCGACATGAAGCTGGCCGAAACCGATCCCGAGCTTGGTGCAAACTTCCTGATGTTTTTCTGCGAAGACTGGCAGGAATTGCGCGAGGTCCCCAATCTGGACCGGCTGCTGCCCGATTTCGATCAGCTTCTCGACCGGCTGGGGCAGGCTGGGGCCAACCAGTATCGATCTTTCGGGTTTGATCCTGCTGGTGCGATCCGGATTTGCACCGTTTTGCTGCGTTTTGACGAGCATCTGGCCGCAGTACCCGCCCAGACCCTTGGCACCTCGCAGGCCATTCAAAGTCTGCTTTTGTGGTCGGACACGGCGTTCAAGGACCGCAGTCCGCTTGCGCTTGTTGGGGACGGGCACACTGCAATCGTGCGCCCTGACATCGCGGCTCTTACGCGTGCGGCTTATGATCCGGTCATTCCAGATTGCTCGGATGATCAGGCTCTTGCTCACCGGCTGAGCGCACGCGCAGGCCTTTTGCTGGGAGATCTGGCCGAATGATCCATCTTCTGCCGCTACGCGTTTACTATGAAGATACGGACATGGCGGGCATCGTCTACTACGCCAACTATCTGAAGTATCTGGAACGCGGTCGGTCCGAGGCCGTGCGCGAGATGCAGATAGACCAGCTTGCCCTGCGCGACGGCCCGGGGCTGGTCTTTGCCGTCCGGCGGGTCGAGATCGACTATCTTCTGCCGGCGCGGTTCGGTGATGATCTGACGGTTGAAACCCGCACCACGCAGGTCGGTGCGGTGACCCTGCAAATGGCCCAGCGGATGCTGCGCGGGGATGCGGTTTTGATACAAGCTGACATAAAAGTTGCTTTCATGACCATGGCCGGAAAACCTCAACGCTTTCCGGCAGATATCCGCCAGAAGCTTAGCGCCACGATTGTGTGATCACGAGAATTCTGGACTTGGTTCAGGTTTTTGGTCACAAAGCCTTTGATATGGGTTAGGATGGCCCCCAGATGTCGGCAGAAGACCGGCACGAAGGCAAATGCGAGCTGTGAGCAGGCGATATGGAAACAGAAACACTGGCTGCGGCCAGCGAGATTGATTTCTCGCTACTGGCCCTGTTCTTAAGGGCAACCCTGACGGTCAAGATCGTCATGATCATTCTGGTGGTGGCATCAGTCTGGTCCTGGGGCATCATCATTCAACGGCATCTCCTGTATCGCAAGTCGCGCGGCCAAAGCCGGACGTTCGAGGACGCATTCTGGTCAGGTCAGCCACTTGATCAGGTCTATGACCAGATCAAGGATGATCCAGACGGCGGGGCCGAAAAGATTTTCGTCTCGGGCATGCGGGAATGGCGGCGGTCCCATCGCGGCGATGGTGGTTTGATCGCAGGCGCGCAGGCGCGCATCGACCGGGCCATGAACGTGGCCATCCAGCGCGAAGCGGATGATGTGAACTCCGGTCTGACGTTTCTGGCCACTGTCGGCTCGATCTCGCCTTTCGTGGGTCTCTTTGGGACGGTCTGGGGCATCAAGCACGCTTTTGAGGAGATTGCGATCCAGCAATCGACAAATCTGGCAGTGGTCGCGCCCGGTATTGCCGAGGCGCTGCTGGCCACGGCACTGGGTCTTCTGGCCGCGATTCCGGCGGTTGTTTTTTACAACAAGCTTTCTGGTGATGCCGAGAAGATCACCGGCTCTCATGAGAGTTTTGCCGACGAGTTTTCCATGATCCTGTCGCGTCAGTTAGACCGGGCGGACGACTGACATGGGTGCCAACCTGATGCAAAACAGGTCGAGCGGCGGACGCAGGGTCCGGCGCTCGGCTGGCAAGCCGATGTCGGAAATCAACGTGACGCCATTCGTGGACGTGATGCTGGTTCTGTTGATCATCTTCATGGTTGCTGCCCCGTTGCTGACCGTTGGCGTGCCGATCGAATTGCCTGAAACTGCTGCCGAGCCTCTGGAGCAGGAGGATCAGGAACCGCTGACGATCTCGCTCTCGTCCGATGGTCTGGTGATGGTCCAGGAGGCCGAGGTTGACCGGTCGGAACTGATCAACCGCCTGCGCGCAGTGGCGGCTGAGCGCAGTGATGACAAGATTTTCCTGCGCGCCGATGGGGCCATTCCATACGCGGAAGTGGCCGAAGTTATGGGCGCGCTGAATGCGGCAGGGTTCAACAAGATCGGGCTGGTGACCGACGGGGGTGGTCCGACGCTGGACGGCACAGGGAACTAGGTCTCCGGGATGGACAGAGGCATGGCCATATCGATGGGAGGGCACGCGGTTCTGATCGCGATTGCGCTCTTTGGTCTGCCGTGGTTCTCGGATGACGATCGCCAGCCGATGCAGATCAGTGAAGTGTCGATCATGAGCGCGTCCGAATTTGAGGCACTTCGGTCTTCTGCGCCGCAAGCGCCGGAGATTGATGCGAACCTGACCCAGCCATCGGTGGAATTTGATCCCAACTCGGCACCTGCCGAAGACAGCCGTCCTGTGGCCACGGCCAAGGATGAGGTGGAGGCCCCGACAGAGCAGGATGCAGCCGCCAATCTGGACGCGGTGACCACACGGGTGGTCGACCCGACTGTACAGACGGCTGTGGCCGAACCGGAGACGAGTGCACCACAGGTTTCAACCCTGACCGCGCCCAGTACCGGGCTTGACACCCAAAGCCTGAGCCCGCAGGCACCGGTTGCGCTCAATCGCCCTCCTGCACCACGCCCGGCCGATGTGATTTCACCCATTCCCAACCCCGCACCGACACGACCAGCAGAACCGTCACCGCGCGAGGTGGCATCTGTTCAGCCAGATGAGGCTGCTGAGACACCGGAGACACCTCCCGAACCGGAAGCTGCTCCGGAAGAGACGACAACCGAAGTATCCCCAGAACAGCCAAGCGGGGAAGAGGATGGCGCACGTTTGTTGACGGCGGCACGGCCTCAGGCACGCCCGCGGGATCTGGCTGAACAGGTTGAGGCTGCTTCGCGTGCTGCCGAGGAAGAGGCCGAAAGACAGCGCCAGGCTGAGGCGGATGCACAGGCCGCCGAAGTCGCAGCGGCTCTGGCTGCGGCAAGCGAGGCACCGTCTACGCCAGCACCCGCCGCGCAGCCCGATCTGCCAACAGGCCCGCCGATCACATCGGGAGAGCGCAATGCCTTCTTCTCGCAGATCAGCGCCTGCTGGGTGTTCGATCCCGGCACGGAAAATGCTGCCGACCTGATCGTGACCATCGAGTTCGATCTGAACGCGGATGGCACCGTCAAGGGCAAGCCCCGTCAGGTGGGTGGCAACCAGACGCCAGCGTCCAGGCGCGCCTTTGATGCGGCCAGCCGGGCCGTGATGCGCTGTTCGGCACAAAACGGTGGGTATTCTTTGCCAGCGGAAAAGTACGGACGCTGGCAGAAAGCAAGGATCACATTCGACCCCAGCAAGCGGGTCCTGAATTGGTGAGGGGAGAGACCATGAAGACGCTTTTTGCAGCGGTGGCCATCGCGTTTGGCCTGATGGGTGGCAGCGCGATTGCGCAAGGCTGCGCATCGGATACGATCTGCGGCACGATTGAGGATTTCTCGGTCAAACCGTTGCCCTATGCAGTGCCGCGTTTCATTGCCGAGACCGCAGGCGCAGATCAGGTCGCCAACGACATCACGTCCGTGATCGCAGGCAACCTGAACAACACCGGCCTGTTCCGTGAGGTGCCGGCAGAGGCGCATCTGTCGCGCCGCGACAGTTTCGGTGCGCCTGTGCAATTCGCCAACTGGACGCCGATCAATGTGCAAGCGCTGATCACCGGGGCTGTATCAACCGGAGCGGATGGGCGGATCACCGTCAAGTTTCGTTTGTGGGATACTTTCAACGGACGGGAACTGGGGCAGGGCCAACAGTTTACCGGATCCGCTGCCGGGTGGCGGCGCATGGCTCACAAAGTGGCCGATCAGGTCTATTCGCGTCTGACTGGCGAAAGCGGGTACTTCGACAGCCGGGTAGTGTTCGTCTCGGAAAGCGGACCAAAGAACGCGCGGCGCAAACAGATCACCGTTATGGATCAGGATGGTGCGAATGTTCGCAACCTGACAGGTGCGGGGTCGATTGTCCTCGCGCCCCGGTTTTCGCCAGATGCGAACAGCGTGATCTACACCTCCTATGAAACAGGCCGTCCGCAGGTTTATCTGCTGGACGCGACATCCGGCCAGCGCCGCAATCTGGGCGGTGGCTCGGCAGTGAGCTTCTCGCCGCGCTTTTCACCTGACGGGCGCAAGATCGTGATGTCGCTTGGTGATGGGTCGAATACGGATATTTTCACGCTTGATCTGGCCAGCGGCCAGCAGAGCCGTCTGACCAATACACCGGCGATCGAAACCTCGCCTTCCTATTCGCCAGATGGTTCGCAGGTTGTGTTTGAAAGCGACCGGGGCGGGTCGCAACAGCTTTACGTAATGCCAGCCTCGGGCGGTCAGGCCAAACGGATCAGCTTTGGCGAGGGGCGTTATGCAACGCCGGTCTGGTCCCCGCGTGGTGATCTGGTGGCTTTCACCAAGATGGTCGGCGGGCGGTTCCACATCGGCGTGATGCGCCTTGACGGCTCGCAGGAACGCTTGCTGACGGCATCGTTTCTGGACGAGGGGCCGACATGGGCACCCAACGGCCGGGTGCTGATGTTTTTCCGGGAAACCTCAGGCGCAAGCGGCGCACCTGCGCTTTATTCAGTGGACATCACCGGCCGCAACCTGCGCCGCGTGCCAACACCCAGCTTTGCCTCTGATCCAAGCTGGTCGGGACTGCTGCCTTGAAGATTCTATGCGGCACCGGGAAAGGGTGCTAAACTTGACCCAAGGCCGCGCAAAAGCGGCCACATAAAACAAAAGGTAAAAGAGCATGACACGTTCAAAATACATGATTGCAGGCTTGGCCCTGTTGGCAGCCGGCTGTTCCGGTGGCGCAGGCGACGACGGATTGTTCGGCAGTGATCGCGATCTTGACGCGGCAGGTAGCGGCACCACCGGGATCAGCAGCGCAAATCTGGATCCCACGACAGTTGCCTATTTCAATCAGGTGATCGGGGACCGCGTGTTTTTCGAGGTTGATCAGAGCAATCTGACACCTGGCGCCATGGCTGTGCTGGATCAGCAGGTTGCCTGGCTTATGCAGAACTCGTCGGCACCTGTCCTGATTGAAGGTCATGCGGATGAACAGGGCACGCGGGAATACAACATCGCACTAAGCGCGCGCAGGGCCGCGGCCGTGCGCAACTACATGGTCACCAAAGGACTGTCAGACAGCCGCCTTTCGACCATTCCCTACGGCAAGGAACGCCCGATCGAGATCTGCTCGGAAGAGCGGTGCTGGTCACAGAACCGCCGTGCGGTAACGGTTGTGACGGGCGCGGCTGGGGTTTAACCTCCCCGCAACCAAGTCGAGAAGGGGTTTGCTATGTTTCGCGGTATTCTGGCCATACTGGTTCTGCTGCCATGCCTTGCCATGGCGCAGGATGAGCGCAGGCAAACCCTTGCCGACATCCGGGCAGAGCTTGAGACGCTCAACGGGCTGATCCTTGGTTTGAAGCAGGAAATGGTTCAGACCGGTGCATCGGGTACCGGTATTTCGAACACCCAACCGGTTCTGCAGCGGATCGATGCGCTTGAAGATGCGCTGCGGGACGTCACAGGGCAGGTGGAAGCGTTGAGCTTCCGTGTTGACCGGATCGTGCAGGACGGCACCAACCGGGTCGGGGATCTGGAATACCGGCTTGTCGAGCTGGAAGGCGGCGATGTCAGCACTTTGGGGGCGACCTCGACCCTTGGTGGTGAACCCACAAGCCTGACCTTGCCGGACGCCGGAACAGGTGGCTCCGGCCCGCAACTGGCGGTGGGGGAAACGGCTGATTTTGACAGTGCGTTTGCGCTTTATCAAAGCGGAGACTACACCGGCTCGACATTGGCGTTCCGATCCTTCATCGACAACTACCCCGGCGGTCCCCTGACCGTCAAAGCCACCTTCTGGCTGGGCGAGTCACAGGCGGCTCAGGGCAATTGGAATGCGGCAGCACGCAGTTATCTCGACAGTTTTTCCAGTGCGCCCGACGGAGAGACTGCGGATCAGGCCCTCTTCAAGCTGGCCCATTCGCTGGAGCAACTTGGCCAACGCTCTGAGGCTTGCCTGACCCTGAGTGAGATACCACGACGGTTCCCGACCTCGCCATTTTCCGAGCAGGTGCCCGGCAAGAGAAGCGCTCTTGGATGCTCCTGACACGGTTGCCGGACTGACCGGCGATCTGTTTGCCGACCTTCCTGACGGACCTTTGATCGTTGCGGTTTCGGGCGGCAGTGATTCGATGGCGCTTTTGCACTTGTTGGCCGAGCATGGCAGGAAAGCGCTGATTGTCGCATCTGTTGATCACCGCTTACGTAGGGGCAGTGCCGGGGACGTGGAATTCGTGGCAAAAGCCGCTGCAGACCTGTCACTCCCGTTTCATCGGCTGGAATGGGAAACACATCCGACCCAAGGCAACCTCCAGGCAAATGCGCGCGCTGCCCGGCTGGATCTGCTGGCTGGTCTGGCAAGGTCAAAGCGTGCTGTTGGTGTGGCGCTGGGCCACACGCTGGACGATCAGGCCGAGACGTTTTTGATGCGTCTTGCGCGCGGGTCGGGCGTTGATGGGTTAAGCGCAATGAGCGCGATCCAGAACCACCACGGCATCACTTTTTACAGACCCTTGTTGGGTGCCCGAAGGGAAGATCTTCGGGCGTATCTGCGAAAAGACGGACATGGTTGGCGGGAAGATCCCAGCAACGATGATGACCGTTTTGACCGGGTGCGGATGCGCAAAGCCTTCCCGGAACTGGAGGCCATTGGCTTGACGGCGGAGCGTTTGGCAGGAACAGCGATCCGGATGGCTGATGCCCGATCCGCCCTTGATACATTGGCCCTGAGCTTTGTCGATGCAGCTGTCGAGACAACCCCGGTTGGCGATATCTCACTTGATTTGTGCAGCTTTCAGGCCCTCGCTTCCGAGACCCGGCACCGCGTGATTGCAGCCGGGATCAGATGGATCACCGGCACTCCCTATCGCCCGCGTGCAGATAGTTTGGACCGTGTTCTAGAGAGTTTCGCGCAAGCCGATACGGCCATGAGGACACTGGCAGGTTGCATCTTCTGGACAGAAGCTGACAGGCTGATCGTCGCGCGAGAACCGGGTGCAGTGGTCAACACCCTAGGCGCTGGCAGACAGTGGGACGGGCGCTGGCTGATCGGTGCGATGCCCCAAGGTTGCACGTTGCGCGCGCTTGGTCAGGACGGGCTGCTTGTTGTGGGAAACTGGCGTGACAGCGGATGGTCAAGGACCCGGCTTTTGTCGTTGCCGTCGTTCTGGCGTGACGGCGCGCTTGTTGCGCAGCCTCTGCTGATGCCGCAACAGGGGTGTGATGCGGTGCTTCTCAGAGGGCGCGAAGAGTTTATGGATATGTTCATCAGTCGTTGAAACCTTCGTGACAGAGTTTATGTTAAGCCGCAGATGAGGGCGTCCGTTTGGGATGGAGGCCCGACAAGGAGCCTTACTGTGGGAAATTCCAAGAATATTGCCTTCTGGGTCATTCTTTTCATTTTGATGATTGCACTGTTCAACGTGTTCTCATCGGGCAGCACGACCACCTCGTCGCGCAACATCAGCTATTCTGATTTTCTCAACCGGGTCGAGGCTGGCAGTGTTCAGTCCGTGACGCTGGACGGCGAGAGTGTGATCATCACGACAGCCGACGGTTCGGTGCTGCAAACGGTGCAGCCCTCCGATGGCGAGTTGGTCGACAGACTTCGTGACGCAGGTGTTGAAATCAAGGCCCAGCCGCAAGAGCAATCAGCGCTGATGGCCATGATCAATCTGCTGCTTCCGGTCGCCCTTCTGATCGGCATCTGGCTCTATTTCATGAACCGGATGCAAGGTGGTGGCAAAGGCGGCGCAATGGGCTTTGGCAAATCCAAGGCCAAGATGCTGACAGAGCGCCATGGCAAGGTGACCTTTGACGATGTCGCAGGCATCGATGAGGCCAAGGAAGAGCTGGAAGAGATTGTTGAGTTTCTGCGTGATCCCCAGAAATTCTCGCGCCTTGGCGGCAAGATCCCCAAAGGGGCACTGCTTGTTGGCCCTCCGGGCACCGGTAAGACGCTGCTGGCACGCGCGATTGCTGGTGAAGCGGGTGTTCCTTTCTTCACCATCTCGGGATCCGATTTCGTCGAGATGTTCGTGGGCGTTGGCGCAAGCCGCGTGCGCGACATGTTCGAGCAGGCCAAGAAGAATGCTCCATGCATCGTGTTCATCGATGAAATCGATGCGGTCGGTCGGCACCGTGGCGCAGGCTACGGCGGCGGCAATGACGAGCGTGAGCAGACACTCAACCAGTTGCTGGTCGAGATGGACGGGTTCGAGGCCAATGAAGGCGTCATCCTGCTGGCGGCCACCAACCGTCCTGATGTGCTTGACCCGGCATTGTTGCGCCCGGGCCGGTTTGACCGTCAGGTGCAGGTGACAAACCCTGATATCAAGGGCCGGACCAAGATTCTCGAAGTGCATGCTCGCAAGGTGCCGCTTGGCCCCGATGTGGATCTGCGCATCATTGCTCGCGGAACGCCCGGGTTTTCGGGCGCGGATCTTGCGAACCTTGTGAACGAAAGTGCGCTGATGGCGGCACGTACCGGCAAGCGCTACGTGACCATGGAAGACTTCGAGAACGCGAAAGACAAGGTCATGATGGGTGCTGAGCGCCGCTCAATGGTCATGTCAGATGACGAGCGGAAACTGACCGCGTATCACGAGGCCGGCCATGCCATTGTTGGATTGAACGTGCCGCAGCATGATCCGATCCACAAGGCAACGATCATTCCGCGTGGCCGCGCTCTGGGCCTTGTGCTCAGCCTGCCTGAGCGGGACCAGCTGTCTGTGACCAAGACGAAGTACAAATCCCAGATCGCCATGGCGATGGGTGGCAAGGTGGCCGAGGAACTGACTTTTGGTGAGGAAAACGTCACCTCCGGTGCGTCCTCAGACATCCAGCAGGTCAGCCGTATCGCGCGTGCCATGGTCACCCGTTTCGGCATGTCCGAAACCTTGGGCAACATCGATTACGCCAATGAGCAGATGACCTATCTTGGCCCGCAAGGCGGAGGCGTGAATGCAGGCCCCGACACCCACGAAGCGATCGACAAGGAAGTTCGAAAGCTGGTGGATGAGGGCTATGAGCGCGCCAAGTCGATCCTGACGGAAAAGGCTGATGACCTGAAACGTCTTGCAGAAGGCTTGCTGGAATACGAAACCCTGACAGGCGCCGAAATCACAAAGGTGATCAACGGCGAGCCGCTGAACCGCGGTCAGGATGATGACGAGGCACCGGGGAACTCCGGTACACCAAGTGTCGCTTCAATTCCGAAAATCGGCAAACCCCGGAACAAACCCAGTGATCCCGGCCCGGATCTCGAACCCGAGCCAACCACGTGATCTGATCAGATTTGCCGGGCGCTTGCGCCCGGCTTTTTTTCATTTGACCTTCAAGAGCTTTGCATCTGACCCATGGCGATACTGTCTCCAACCGGATTGAGCGGAACCATTGTCTGGATGGGCAGGGTCGAGGATCGTGACGCAGCCCTTGCATCCTCGGAGATGGGTCAGGCAGAGGTCGGCTATGACGGGCTTCCCGGTGAAAGCCACGGCGGTCTGACCCGCAAGTCCTGCGCACGTGTCTTGCAACAATATCCGCGCGGCACGGAGATCCGCAATGTGCGCCAGATCACGATCCTGTCCGAAGAGGACATGGCCGCGACTGCACGGGACATGGGGCTCGACCGGCTGGAGCCTGAATGGGTCGGCGCCAGTCTGATCATCAAAGGCATTCCCGACTTCACGATGATCCCACCCTCGTCGCGGTTGATATCGCAATCGGGTCTTGGACTTGTGGTGGATATGGAAAATGCCCCTTGCACACTAAGTGCGCGCTCGATCGAGCAATTCGCTCCGGGGTATGGAAAACTATACAAGCAGGCGGCCCAGAACCGCCGCGGTGTGACCGCCTGGGTCGAGCGCCCAGGACCGTTGCATATCGGAGATGTCCTTCAGCTTCATGCGCCGCCAAACCGGATTTACCGGCATATTCCGACCTCCTGAGACGCCGATACCAAAGTGTACGTTGTTTCCGTTTGGAAACCTGCGGAACCTGTCGCGCCGGTTTCGGTCGATAATGCTGCGCGGGACGCCGGATTTATCCTAGCGGACCTTTGGCTTGGGATTGATTATACGGCCAAATCCGTTGCCTGTTCTGGGAGGAAACAAAATGGCTTTCAAAACCGATATTGAAATTGCGCGTGAAGCAAAGAAGAAACCTATTCAGGACATCGGAGCCAAGCTTGGGATCCCGTCAGAGCATCTTGTGCCTTATGGCCATGACAAGGCGAAGATCTCTCAGGAGTTTCTGAAAACCCTCGGGGACCGCCCCGACGGCAAGCTGATCCTGGTCACTGCCATCAACCCCACGCCTGCAGGTGAAGGCAAAACCACCACGACGGTCGGTCTTGGGGATGGGCTGAACGCCATCGGCAAAAACGCCGCGATCTGTATTCGCGAAGCATCGCTTGGCCCATGCTTTGGCATGAAGGGCGGAGCCGCTGGGGGCGGCTATGCCCAAGTGGTGCCGATGGAGGACATGAACCTTCATTTCACCGGTGACTTTCACGCGATCACATCTGCACACAACCTGCTGTCCGCAATGATCGACAACCACATCTATTGGGGCAACAGCCTTGAGATCGATCAGCGCCGGGTCGTCTGGCGGCGGGTGCTTGACATGAACGATCGGGCGCTGCGCGACATCGTGACCTCGTTGGGCGGCGTGTCGAACGGGTTCCCGCGTCAGGCAGGATTTGACATCACCGTGGCTTCCGAGGTCATGGCGATCCTCTGCCTTGCAACCGATCTTGACGATCTGCAGAAGCGTCTGGGCGACATCATCGTGGCGTACCGCCGGGACCGCTCACCGGTGTTTGCGCGCGACATCAAGGCAGATGGTGCGATGACGGTTCTGTTGCAGCAGGCCATGCAGCCCAACATCGTGCAAACGCTTGAGAACAACCCTGCGTTTGTTCACGGCGGCCCGTTCGCCAACATTGCCCATGGCTGCAACTCTGTCATCGCGACGAAATCCGCGCTGAAGCTTGCTGATTTCGTGGTTACGGAGGCAGGCTTCGGTGCTGACCTCGGCGCTGAGAAATTCATGAACATCAAGTGCCGCAAAGCGGGCATCGCGCCCGATTGTGTGGTGCTGGTGGCAACCGTGCGCGCGATGAAAATGAACGGTGGCGTCGCCAAGGCAGATCTTGGTCCTGAGAACGTGAAGGCCGTGCAGGACGGTTGCCCGAACCTGGGTCGCCACATCTCGAACGTCAAGAGTTTCGGCGTGCCTGTGGTCGTGGCAATCAACCATTTCGTCACCGACACCGATGCCGAAGTGCAGGCCGTCAAGGACTACGTGGCCGATCAGGGCGCCGAGGCGATCCTGTGCAAGCACTGGGCTCATGGCTCGGATGGTACGAAAGAGCTTGCCACCCGCGTGGCCGAGATTGCCGAGGCAGGAGAGGCACAGTTCGCCCCGCTCTACCCCGACGAAATGCCGCTTCTGGACAAGATCAACACCATCGCGAAGAAAATCTATCGCGCCGAAGAGGTTCAGGTCGACAAGAAGATCGTGGATCAGTTGGCGCAGTGGGAGGCCGCAGGCTTTGGCAATCTGCCGGTCTGCATGGCCAAGACGCAGTATTCCTTCTCAACCGATCCGAACCAGCGCGGCGCCCCGACAGGCCATTCCGTGCCGGTGCGTGAGGTTCGCCTGTCAGCAGGTGCGGGCTTCATCGTGGCCATCTGCGGTGAGATCATGACCATGCCGGGCCTGCCTCGCGTGCCTTCTGCCGAGGCGATCATGCTCAACGATGACGGCCAGATTGACGGTCTGTTCTGAGGAGGCAAGACGGTGACAGCACAATTGATAGACGGCAAAGCTTTTGCCGCAACGGTCCGCGAAAAAGTGGCCGCTCATGTTTCCAAGTTGAAGGCCGATCATGACCTGACGCCAGGGCTGGCGGTGGTGCTGGTCGGGGAAGATCCCGCCAGCCAGGTCTATGTCCGCTCCAAGGGCAAGCAGACGGTTGAGGTCGGCATGAAATCGGTCGAGCACAAGCTGGACCGGGACACATCCGAGGCGGATCTGCTGGCTTTGATCAAAAGCCTGAACGCTGATCCGACGATCCACGGTATTCTGGTGCAATTGCCCCTGCCGGACCATCTGGACGAGGATCTGGTAATCAATTCCATCGATCCGGCCAAGGATGTGGATGGGTTTCATATCTCCAATGTGGGCCTGCTGGGCACAGGGCAGAAATCCATGGTGCCTTGCACACCGCTTGGCTGTCTGATGATGCTGCGGGATCACCACGGCTCGCTGTCCGGGCTGAATGCGGTGGTTGTGGGGCGGTCCAACATTGTCGGCAAACCGATGGCGCAATTGCTGCTCGGAGACAGCTGCACAGTCACGATTGCACATTCGCGCACGAAGGATCTGCCCGATGTGGTGCGAGGCGCGGATATTGTTGTGGCCGCCGTTGGGCGGCCGCAGATGGTTCCCGGTGATTGGATCAAGCCCGGTGCCACGGTGATTGACGTCGGCATCAACCGGATTGATGCGCCTGAGCGTGGTGAGGGGAAGACAAGACTTGTGGGCGATGTCGATTTTGACAGTTGCGCAGCCGTGGCCGGTGCGATTACGCCCGTTCCCGGCGGCGTTGGTCCAATGACCATCGCCTGTCTTTTGGCCAACACTCTGACCGCCTGTTGCCGGGCCAATCAGCTGGAAGAACCCGAAGGACTGACTGTCTGACAGACCTTCCCTGCAAGGAATTGCTCCAATCCTGACATCAGGCACCTCTGCACAGGAGGTGCCTTTTTCTTTGCCGGTTCAGATGGCGTTCCGGTCAACCTCACCTCTTGAAACTCCTTCAATGGGTGATCGCGACTTGTCGCATTCAAGCAAGTTTCGCCGCAGACGGTCCAGAAGACAGTGCTTCACCCGATAGGCTCGCTCAAGACGGAATATGGGAGAGATGTCATGCAAACCCAGGCTCGGGTCGTTGTAATCGGCGGTGGAGTGGTCGGATGTTCGGTCCTGTACCACCTTGCCAAGGCAGGCTGGACCGATGTTCTGCTGATCGAGCGTTCAGAGCTGACTTCTGGATCGTCATGGCATGCGGCAGGCGGGTTTCACACGCTTAACGGCGATCCCAACGTGGCAAAGCTGCAAGCCTATACAGTGGGTCTGTACAAGGAGCTGGAAGAGCTTTCGGGCCAATCCTGCGGCTTGCATCTGACCGGTGGTTTCATGATGGCGGATACGCCTGAGCGGATGGATTTCCTGCGTGCCGCCCATGCCAAGGGGCGATACCTTGGCATGTCTACGGAACTTGTCTCCCCTGAGGAGGCCAAGGCAATGTTCCCGCTTCTGGACACGTCTCATTTTGTTGGCGGTCTTTGGGATCCGGTTGAGGGCCATCTCGATCCATCAGGCACCACGCATGCCTATGCCAAGGCCGCGCGCAAACTTGGCGCATCCATCGAGCTGCGCAATCCAGTGGTGGAGATCACGCAGGATGCTGACGGCACCTGGAATGTGGTGTGCGAGAATGGAACCGTGCGCTGCGAGCACGTGGTCAACGCCGGCGGGCTTTGGGCGCGTGAGGTGGGTCGGATGGTCGGGCTGGAGCTGCCGCTTCTGGCCATGGAGCATATGTATCTTTTGACCGAAGACATCCCCGAGATCGTCGAATTCAACGAGACCCACGGCCGGGAAGTCTGCCACATCATTGATTTCAAGGGTGAGATCTACACGCGTCAGGAACGTAACGGCCTGCTGGTCGGCACCTATGAGAAAGCCTGTAAACCATGGTCACCGGTGACCACACCATGGGAATTCGGCCATGAATTGCTGGAGCCGGATCTGGATCGCATCAGCCCCAGTCTTGAGATCGGCTTCAGGCACTTTCCGGCCTTGGAACATGCTGGCATCAAGCAGGTCATCAATGGACCATTCACCTTTGCACCCGATGGCAACCCGCTGGTTGGTCCTGTACCGGGCCTGACGAATTTCTGGTCGGCCTGTGCGGTCATGGCAGGGTTCTCTCAAGGGGGAGGAGTGGGGCTGGCGCTGTCGAACTGGATGGTTCACGGCGATCCCGGGTTTGATGTTTTCGGTATGGATGTTGCACGCTTCGGAGAATGGGCCAGCCTGCGCTACACGAATGCGAAGGTTCGCGAGAACTATTCCAACCGCTTCTCCATCCAGTTCCCCAATGAGGAACGGCCTGCGGGGCGGCCTGCTCAGACAACGGCGCTCTACGATGTGATGACGCGCGACAACAATGCGGCCATGGGCTTTTCCTGGGGTCTTGAGACGCCGCTTTGGTTCGCGCCTGAAGGGGAGGCGCCTGTAGATGTGCTGTCTTTCCACCGCTCAAACGACTTTGAGCATGTAGGTGCAGAGGTCCGGGCTGTGCGCGAGGCTGTTGGCGTCACCGAAATCTCGAATTTTGCGAAATACGAGGTCACGGGCGAAGGTGCTGAAGACTGGTTGAACCATCTGATGACGAACCGGATGCCAAAGACCGGACGGATCGTTCTCAGTCCGATGCTCAACGAAGCGGGCAAGCTCATCGGAGATTTCACGATCGCCAAACCTGCTGAAGACCGTTTTGTGATCTGGGGCTCTTCTGGCGCGCAGATGTATCATATGCGCTGGTTCGATGTGCATCTGCCCAAAGATGGTTCGGTGCGGATCCATCGTTTTGACCAGACATTGTCGGGTCTTTCTCTTGCGGGGCCAAAGTCACGGGATGTTCTTGCCGCTCTGGTGGAGTGTGATGTCTCGAACGCAGCTTTCCGCTTCATGGACCACCGGGAAATGGCTGTGGCAGGCGCGCCTTGTCGGGTCAACCGGATCACCTATACCGGTGATCTGGGATATGAGATCTGGATGCAACCGGCGCATTTGCGTCAGGTCTATGACGGCATCAAGCAGGCAGGTGCGGCACATGGCATCCGGGACTTCGGGATGCGGGCTCTGCTGTCGATGCGCTTAGAAAAGAACTTCCCGACTTGGGGGCACGAGTTGCGCCCGATCTATGGTCCAATGGAAGGGGCGATGGAGCGTTTCGTGAAACTGTACAACACCGACTTCATCGGGCGGGATGCGGCCCTGAAGGAGGCTCAGGATGGCCCGAACCTTCGACGTAGCGCATTTGTCATAGATGCCGAAACCGCAGACGTGATGCGTGACGAACCGATTTGGGCGCGGGTTGGCGATCAGGATTTTGGCATTTCTGCGCCCGTGCATGACAGTGGTGTCAGACGTTACCGGGATGATGGCAGCACAGTCGAGATGGTGAGCAATCTGACAGACGGAGAGTGGCGGGTCGTCGGCTGGGTGACCTCTGGCGGCTATGCGCATTATGTCGGTCTTTCCATGGCTCAGGGCTATGTTCCAGCGTCCCTGTCTGAGAAAACCGAAGATGGTTTCTTTGAGATCGAGATCCTTGGAAAGCGCTTGCCAGCGCGTCTTGTCCTTGATCCACCGTTCGATCCCGAAGGTCACATCATGCGTTCTTGACCTTAGGGCAGCTGCAAGAGGCGATTCTCTACCCGCCACGATCCGAACACAGTTAACGGAGAACATTTGGCGTTAAGCACTGGTTAACCAGCAAGATTGCCCTATATAATGGGTTCGATCAGCTGAAAAACGCCAAAAGATGACAAAAACACATGTTTGATATGCATATGATGCATGGCAGTCATGACGAGAATGCACTACTGAATGGTCAAAAAATTGTCATATTGCGCGTCACACCGATTAACCGGATGAAATGAGGTAGAACGTAATGTTCGATTACGTTGATGAAAATGCTTTCTCCTACGATCAGGGGAAACGCTCACAGAAATTGTTCGCCGCCGTTGTGCTGGCAGCATTGGATGACGCCATCGCTGATGACAAGAAATACGGCAATGGTCCGGATGTCATTGCCAGATGGGCACGCTCTCGCGATGGGCGCGAGGTCCTGATGTGCGCTGGCATTGATCCGAACGAGCGGACTGTCAAAGGTATGATGGATTTTGTTGGCCGTGGTGTCAGAACTTCTGTCGCACTTAGCCGCGAAGAAAGCGAACGTCAGGCTTTGGCGCGCGACGCCGCCTGATTTCCAAGAAACCAAATGCCCGCCACTGGCAGGGCATCTGTCGATGATCCTAGGCGATTGCGTTAACCGCAGTCGCCCAGTCCTTTTCTAGCGAAGATTTCCACACGTCGATTGCGCGGGTCAGATCCGGCAACGCCCGGTAATGGGCTGGTTTCACCGGCACCCACCAGCCAGAACCCGAAACCTTCCGTGCCGATCCGATCTTCAAGGAAGCGCCTGACCAGCTCGGCGCGCCGCAAAGAGACCCGGGCATTTGCATCCTCTGCGCCGATGGTGTCGGCATGGCCCACAAGTTTGATGCAGGTTCCCTGAAATTCTGGCAGCCGCAATGCATTTGCCAGCTTATTCAGAATCTGCTCAACCTCGGCGGAAAGCGAACTCGAACTGGCCATGGCCACCGAAAAACTGCCCGTATCAACACTTGCCGCAGGCAGGTTTGTCTGAATGATCTCAGGCTGCGGGGCAGGGGTCGGAGCGATCGTCTGGGCTGGCGCAAGATCGGCATCTCCACCTTTGGACAAGGCAGTGTGGCAGGTTGCGCGGTCCATGCCGTAAAGTGAAAACAGGACTTTGCAATGGGCGTCCACGACCTCTGGTGCAAGCGGGCGTTCGTTTGCAAGAGCGGAACTCATTGAACAGCAGCAAGCAGCGATTAGCGCTAGTGCAAGACGCGGCAGGTTTGGTAGTCGCATGACGGTGTCCTCCTGCGCGGTTTAATAAAAACAAGTCAATAACGCTTCGTAAACGGCGAGGCCCCGTCTTAAGCCAAGGGCCTGGGAATAATTTTCGGATGCTTCACGGTTAATTTACCGCCCTCAGTCATTTGACGTCACAAATGCCGGGAAGGAGGGAATATCCGTGCCAAAACAATCTGATCGCATGATCTGGCTGGATTGCCTTCGTTTGCTGGCGGGCGTGTCCATGGTCGGGCTTCATGCCTCTTCAGACGCAAACGGACTGCCATTTCCTGATTTCCCAGCAGAAGAGCGCGTCTTCCCGGTGCTGTTTCGGTCCGTGATCTACATCGCGCGAACTGAGCTTTTTATCATCATTTCACTTTTCCTTTTGTGCATGGCCGTGGATGCACGACCTCGCAGCTATGCTGAAATGGTGCGCCAGCAGTTTCGCAGATTGATGGTTCCTTTTGCTTTTTGGGTTGTTGTTTTTGCGTTCTACAACCTCATCAAGGCACAGCAGTTCGGGTATGTTGATGCAATCCGCACGGACCTTGGAAGTCCTGTCGTCTGGTTAGGGTACTTCGTTCTGGGCGATGTGAAATACCATATGCATTTCCTTCCCACACTCTTTCCGCTGGTTTTCATGCTGCCACTTTACCGTCTGGCCGTCCGCCATCCGGAACTTGCATTGGTCATTCTGCTGTGTCTGGCAGCCAAACGTGAGATCGACATGTTCCTGTGGGCCAATCTCAAGGAGGTTGCCGGCTTTGACTACATCGTCCGCTTCATCAAGGTCCTGACGTATATGGGATATGGAATGGTGGCGGGAGCGTTCTATGGCATCTACACCCGGGGATTTTCCCGGACAGAGGGAACAGCATTGATCGGTTTAGCGCTGACGGTGGGTTTGATGCTCTATGCGCTCAAGCTCGCCTATTCCTGGCGGGTGATAAACACCGGCAATTGGCAATGGAATTTCACACCCGCCTTCTGGGCGGACTTTCTGATGCCGGTTGTTGTCTTTCTTGGTGTCATGGCTGCCTGCCACCGAGCATGGCCGTTGATCCTGAGCAAGCTCGCACCATTCAGTTTTGGCCTTTACCTTGCGCATCCACTGTTTCTTGATCTGGCGGAAATCGGATCGCGAAACTGGGACCTTTCACCCAGTCAATTGGTCATTGTGAAGGTCACGTTCGCAGTTCTGACCACATCCCTGTTTCTCGCAGGTCTGGCACGTTTCAAACCTCTTGCCTGGACCATAGGCATGGGGCCATTGCCAGGGATCTTGCGCCTCAAGCTCACGTCTTCGAAAGCCACTCAATGATACAAAAAATACACAAGAATGAAGCAGGTTTTCCATGAGGTTGATGACTCAAACATACCGGCAAATCTGTCTGGTTTCACTTGACGACGAGCGGTTCGATCGCAAACGCGTGCCGTCCTTCATCAGTCAGATCAACGGCTTGATCAAAACAGGACAGCGACATTTCGTGTTTGACTTCAGCAAGGTACGCCATGTCGATTTCTCGGCGCTGACGGCTGTGGTGACGGTATTCCAATCGCTGGGATCGGCAGGCTCTGCCGGACTTTGCGGCCTTGATATCCGCGCCAGTGCCCGGTTGAAACAAGCTGGTCTTGAAAGTGTTTTCGTTCAATGGCCGGATGCGCGGGCCGCACTGAACTATTATGGCTTGTCTCCCATCAATTGCTTGCGGACATCTGGCATGCAGGCGGTCGTATTGTCTGGGAAGAGATCCCAGTCAATCTGTTCCATGGCGCCTGGTCAAACCTCAGCAATGTTTCCTTTGCTGCACCGGCCCGTTCTTGACCATGTCCTGAACTATCTGTCGGTCCACGGACAGCGCAAGGTGGTTGCGAGTGTTGACTACGGTATGCCGGAGATCGAAGGCTATTTCGGGCAAGGCGATGCATATGGAATAGACCTTAAGCTCTCGTCTGAAGCCATTATGACAGCAGCGGGCTCGGTCCCGGCACCCCTTGGCAGTACCGCCAGTCTGAGGCAGTCGCTTCTGTTGCATGGGCCCGGTGATATGCCGGTGCTGGCAATTACCATGGGCTGCCTGCCCCAAGTTGACCTGACGGCCATGCAGCGTGCGCATAATCGAACCGGAGCGGATATTACCTTGAGCGGCAGCGCAACGATCGGCAGGACTGCACCCTCCGATAATCCGGTCTGGTTTGTGGATCACGATGGTGAGGTCAAGGGGCAGGGCAGTTTGCTTCAGGTGCCCCCTGATCTTGCCGGATTTGCAGATACGGGCGTCATGATTCTGTCATCACGTGCACTGGATCTTCTCCCCGATGTTGAGGACTTCGATCTGGTTGCAGAATTCGTGCCTGTCGCGATCAAGTCCGGCCTGAAAGTGGCTCTGGTACGCGATGATGCCCAGAGGATGCTTCTATCGACCTTGTCGGACATCTATTCATCAACCTGCCACCTACTTGATCGCAATGCCTGTTCAAACGCACAGGCCCAAGAAGCCTCGTATCTCTTCGCTGACCATGCCGCCACATGCCATATTTCACCCGATGCCCGTATTTCTGGACAGGTATCCTTTGGCACCGATGTCGTTGTTCAGGCAGGAGTTGAAATTTCGGGCCCGACCGTTATTGGCGCGGGTAGCTTCATTGCCAAGAACAGCCGGATCAATCGATCACTTCTGATGCCCGGCACCAATTTGGCTGAAGGCGCGCGCATCAATGACCTGATCGTCAACAACCAGCAGGCCATGCGTTTGCATCCGCAAAAAGCTGTTGTCGATCTGCCTGAGCCTGTCCTGCTCCGCCCTGATCAGGTGCCAGAGACACTCTCGAAACAGGCTTCATGAGAGGCGTGGGATTCCTAAGATTTTAGGCATTTTCAGTTTTAATGCCCAAGCGATTTAACACTCTTTGACCGATTTGCTCCGATAAGTCCGAGCATGAACATGATAAACGGATCCTTACCGGTATCAGATGCGCAGGATGCGCAGAACACAGCACCGGACCCTCGGGTGGTAACCATCAGGGACCGTGTTCTGCCAAACTGGGCCAAGATCCTGATCGCAATCTTTGCGATAAGTTCCGGCCTGCTGGGGCTGTCTGTCTCTTTCCTGCCGCTGTTTTTTCTCGACTCTGCTATTTTGTCGGGATCCGCCGACTTGATCATGACGATTTTAGGGGTTGGGGCTGTCCTACTGTCGGGAAGCATGCTCCTGGATTTCATTCGCACCCAGATCCTTGCCGGTCTGGAAAGTGAGCAGAATCGCTACATCACTATTGTGGAGGCCTGTCTTGGATTGGCTGTCGCAGCGTTTCTGGCTCTGGTTCACCCTTTGCTTGTGTTTGGTGTTCTGTTCAGTGCGGTGCTGACGACGTTGGCGACATTCATGTTCATGCGCTTCTTTCCTGTGGATCTCTCGGACAGTTTCGACAAGTCAGAGGCGGCTGCGATGCTGTCGGGCCGCGACCCGTTTGGGCTTTCACTCAGTGTCCTTGGCAAGAGCAGGGTTCCGGTTCTGTTTGGCTCGGTGATGCAGCTTATCTCGGGCTTCGGATTTCTGATCGTCTTTGGCACGGGTGCATGGCTGGTCTCAGAGCATATGATTTCCGAGGGTGGCCTGGTGGCGGCGGCGTTTTTGAGTCTTCGCGCATCGCGTGCCTTTGCCGATTTTGCTCGGCTGGAATTCGACAGTGAGGTGTCGCTGTTTGACTGGCTGATGGAACGTCGAAGTCAGGAACGGGCCATGCCTGCAAGCACATCGGATGATGACGTGATAACCGACGAAATGGCTGAGTCCGATGGACTGCTGGTGTCCAACCTGATGGTGCATTCTGTCGAAGATACCTCGCGTCTGGTCGGGCCGTTGGATTTCAAGGTCGCGAGAGGGCGTGTGCTGGGTCTGACTGGCGAACGGTCAGGCGGTAAATCTACAGTTCTGAAAGCCCTGATTGCCGGCAAGCGGGCCAATGGCTTTCATGTGTCGGGCACTGTTCTCATGGATGGCGCATTTCTGTGGCGCTGGAGTTCGCGAAACACCGGTCTGCAGGCCATGGCAGTCCCTGAATCGCCGGCAAACCTTCCGGGAAGTGGCATCGACAACGTCACGACCTTTGATGAGGAAATCGACGTGCGCGAGGCAAAGGCGGCATTGCAACGCATCGATGTGATGTCCGCTCATACAGACCGTATTCTCACCACCAGTGATGCCAGAAGCCTGTCAGCACAGGAGACCAAAATTCTGGCGCTCGCCAGGACTTTTCTGCTTCGGCCAAAACTGTATCTGCTCGACATGCCGGAAAAGGATCTTTACCCGCGGGGACTGTTCGCTCTCGCCGATCTGATCCGCAAGGAAAAGGAGTTTGGCGCATCCTTTGTAATTGTCTCCAAAAACCGATCTATCCTGGACCTTTGTGATGAGGTGATTGTTCTTGAGTCCGGCAATATCAACGACCGTGGAACGGCTGAGGAAGTCCTCGCGCGCCAGGACTCCGGTTGTCATCGGATCGTCGTTGAGCAAAACCCGGATTCAGAAGATCGCCTGTCGGCTTGGGTCAGATCGCTCTACACCCGCAAAGGTGACGAGGAAAACAGAAAGACAGCTGCAGATCTTGTCAGCGATCTGATTGCCTACTCCTGTGCCGGATCGGGCGCGGCTCCGGGCCAGACCATCTTTGATCTTCGCCATCAGGTCGGCTCGACCACGATCACGATGTATGATCATGGCCCCATGCTGTCGACCGTGCAGATTGCGGCAGTGCGGGAGTTGAAGGAAGCCCCTCCGATCAACTCTCCCAAACGACCGTTGTGGAACATCGTCAACTCAAGTCTGGAGTTTCATCAGGAGGTCAGCGGCGATGCCGAGGAAACACGCGTCACCAAGGTATCGTTCGAAATCTATGACCCACGGCTGAAAGGGGATCCATCATTGAAAGAGGCAGGCAAATGACACAGCCAGATCAGGCTCTGCCAAGGCGTAAAAAGCCATCTGTGCTTCGCAAACTGGTTCGGGGCACCGTCGTTCTTTTGTTTACCGGGACGGTCTTCTTTGTCATCGGATGGAGTTGGGGCACTGAGGAAGAGCACCTGACCTATCGGGGATGGATGAGTTCCCAAACTGTGGTGGAAACCATCACGATCCCCCGCAGCCACAGTCTTGTGCGGTTGGAAGTGACCGAAGGGCAGCGCATTCGCGAAGGCCAGCGCATCGCTGTGATCCAGCATAGACCGGACACGAAGCAAGACGTGAATGTAGCGGCCGAGATAGCAGAAATAGACGGGATACTTGCCTGTTTGACAGGTCAGAGAAGCGCAGGAATACCCGGAACCGACGTGCGTTCTCATGAAATTTGCGAGGCTTTGGCTCCACCAAACCAGATTGATGACCCATCATCTGAACTTCAGGTGTTACGCTGGAGGCGTCTCGTCCTGGCATCAAGATTGCTTGACGAATACCAGGCGCAAATCGGACAATCTCCATCGGAACTGGCGGCAGGATTATCGCTTTATCAGGATTCCCTGAAAGCAAGGTCGACCTCACTGGAAGGTGGCCTGAGAGCCAAGAGAGCTGGGGCAAATATTAACCCGGACTTGTTGCGTCAACAGCGTGAAAACCTTGCTGCGGTCCTGAACAAGGTCCGATCCCAATTGGTCAGCCGATCCCAGCAAGCACAGACACCACCCACCATGATTGATCTGGTGGCACCACGCTCGGGCCGTATTGTACATCTGCGTGAAGGCGTATCCGGTGTCGAGGCCCGCCAGCCGATCACCCTTGCGCAGATCCTTCCGGAGACGGTGAGTCCGCCAACCGTGGTATTCGAGATCCCGATTGCCCAGTCGCAGACAATCTCTGTCGGGTCCGAAGTACTTGTGACCACGATCGGCTTGCCTTCGAAAAGTCAGGAGTTTGTAGGCTTGGTTACAAACCATCGTCTGACGTATTCCCCCGGAACAGACGCTCGGCGCATTGCTCTGACAGTCTTGTTGGATGACACCGTTGCCGCCGCAATTGAGCAGGATCCGGCATCAGCATTGATTCTGGATCCAGGGTCAATGACGCCTGTTGAGATCAAACCACGACATCGACCGCTTGGTCTGGTTGGCCTGAAAGCACGCATCCGAACTTTGGTGAGGCTCTGACATGGCGATTACATCGGGAAAAATCGTCTCAACGTTATGCATTCATTTACGGCATTTTGTTTTGAATGCCGCAAACCGGAAGAGTTAGAGACAGCATGGAACCGTCCAGAAACAACAAGTCCAAGAAAAATCGTGGAGCGCCATTCCTGGCGACGGCGCTGTTTCTCGTTGTGGGGACAGCCGTTCTTGCCGGGGCAGTCAGTCTGGGCGACTACGCCAAACATATTTTCCGAAACAAGGAATTCGAAACCAACCCGATCATCGCCGGTTCCGAGGATGACGATCTGCCCATGCTCATGCGCGGCAACCTGCCAACGGTTACCAACAGTCTGTCTTTTGGTACGAAAAAGCGCGAGCGTGTTCCACGCATGTGCGAGATGCCCAAAAATTACTATGAAAAGAACCCGTGGCCTGAAGACCTGGTGGTCGGGTATCAAAGAGACAACAGTTATGTACGCCCGTACCGTCCCAATCGTGGATTTCTGACCGAGCGGGAAATGGCTGCGGCACGGGTCGCTTGGCACTACTTCGAGTCCTTCACTCAGGAAAATACCGGATTGGCAAATTCGGTGGGTAACTACCCCTCAACAACCCTGTGGGATACGGCATCCTATATCAGCGGTCTGGTTGCTGCGTATGAACTTTGCATCATAGAAAAGCCCGAGTTCGACAAACGCGCCTATGCGTTGCTGACAACATTCAAGACCCTCAAGCTTTTCCGTCGCGAGATGCCCAACAAGGTGTATCAGACCAAGACAGGCGAGCAGGTGGACTACACCAACAAGCCTGGCGAAGTCGGGTATTCTGCACTGGACATCGGACGCTTTATGGTCTGGATGCGCATACTCAAAAATAGATACCCTTATCTTGGAAACACGATCGATAGTGTTTTGCTCCGGTGGGACTACTCGCGCATTTTTGATGCTGACGGTCTCATGTATGGCGCGCGCATCGACAAGGAAACTAACGAGACCCTTTACGATCAGGAAGGCCGCCTTGGCTACGAGGAGTATGCTGCAAAGGGATTTGCGCTCTGGGGTTTTCAACCCAGGCTGGCGCATAGGGCTGAGCCGTTCCTGATGGCCAGTATCTTCGGAATTCAGGTGCCCTATGATGGACGGGACCCCCGTGTATTTCACTCGCAGAATTATGTGGTTACAGAGTCTTATCTGCTTGATGGATTGGAGTTGAACTTTGATCTTCCGCATGATGATACCAGCCCCGACTGGGTTCATTCCGACGGTTGGAGAGCAGAATTTGCCGACCGGATCTACCAGGTTCAGGAAAACCGGTACCTAAGAACGGGATTCATGACGGCTCGGTCAGAGCACAACGTCAAAGGCCCTCCGTATTTCACCTATGATACGATTTTCTCGGATGGGTATCCTTGGAACACTGTCACGCCAAGGGGCGATTACGCCCCTGACCATGCAGCCATTGCTTCAAAAGCGGCATTGGGGATCTGGTCGCTATGGAAGACAGACTACAGCGGTCTTTTGTTCGATGCGATCATCGACCTCTACAACCCGGAAAGCGGTATGTACGAAGGCCTTTATGAAGGCGGTCAGGGACGGGTCGAGATCTATACCGCCAACAACAATGGCATCATTCTTGGTTCACTTTTGCACAAGGTTCAGGGAAAAATCCTGACCCCTTACAATGGCCCGACCGAAGTCTGGTATACCGCATTCCGTGATCGCGACATCCGGCTGGTCAGAAACCTTCCTGATCCACCGCAACGCGAAGACTGGCTTCCAGCTTTGCGTCACTCAACCCAACTGGAGCTAGACTACTGATGAACAGCAAAAAACTCAGAATGTTGTTGATTGCATCCATCATTGTTGCAGCAACTCCAACTCATCAGGCTGCTGCACAATCAAATGCAGGACCAGAGAGATTTGACTCCGAAAATGCGGTACTGGACACGTCCAAGCCATTTGCCATAGGCGCTACTGAGGCTGAGCAGGCCATTCGCGGAGCTTTTGGATGGCCGGTTTTTCAAGAAGGCATCGTTGCTGGCGCATATTTCCGGTTTGATCCGGACGGATACGCACGTTTTGGCCCTTCGCCGCGGCTCGACAGGGATGTCTGGGAGGTAACCTGTGTTGCCCGCACTGTGATCTGTGCAGCCAACAAGATGGGTGTCGAGGTGGCGCTGACGGATCAGGGCATGATGCAAATGGCCATCTCGGGATTAACTGTGCAGGACACTTTTTTTCTGTCAGACGGGACGTCTGAATTGCCCTTGCCACCAAGGGTGTTGGAGCCGCTTGATGATCGGCTTGAGGCGCTCCTGATTTCTGGTGGCAACCTTGTTGTTCGTCGTGAAAACGAAACCATTCATGACATCAGCCTCAATGGTCTGGGCGCCGTTGTCCCGTATTTGCGGTGGGTTGCCAACAAGCAGGATTACTCTGTTTTGCCTGTTAACTGGCCGATCCCGAATTCTGGAAACCAGATTAGTAAAGGGTTGACACAGGTTGCGGACTGGAACGGAAATGGTGCGCCTCCACAGAATTTGCAAACGTCCTGGGCAATGCGAAACCAGCAGAATACCGCTCCGAGCGGAGGCTTTGACCAGCAACATCAAAGAGGGAACCAGCCGGTCAATGTTACAATCGTGCCAGGCTTGATGGGCGCAACCCAGTCCATGCAACAGGCAGGTCTCGGTTCGACAGGATCTGCCGGTGGCAACGAGCTGAATTCTGAGATCTCCCGTCTTGAAGGGCAAATTGCCCAACTTCAGCAGGCATTCAACAAGGATGCTGAGGTAGCCGGAACGAACTCAGTTGGTCAGCTTCAGTCCAGTTCAAATCAAATGACCCCAACACCGCAAGCAACTCCATCAGATGCTATGGGCAGTGATAGCCTCCGACCTTATCTGGAGGAAATTCTGGTTCGTTTGGCTTGGATTCAAAGTGTTTTGCAACCGATTGCTCATGATCATGCGCAGGTGTCTGCGGCGCAAAGTGCAGCTCCACACCATTCCACAAGTTCCAGTGGTGTGCTGCAAATGGCCTCTCCAGGACAGCTGGAAACCATGCCAAGCATAGCCTTGAACCAGATTGCCGGGTTGACGGCTGCTCCAAGTCCTCTGGAACACTCACAAAACAACGCACTGGTTCCCGCCATGCCGTCACTCCAGCAATCACCCGTTCAGGCTAGCGCTGGGATCTCTCCCGAACTTGAGATGGAAAAGGCTTTGATTGAACGTATTCTGCTTGAACTGGATGAAGGTCAGTCAGGAAACGCACCCCAAGCGGCAGAGCTTGCACCTGTGGTCACTCCGCAAATTGCCGGCCAAGCTCCTCAGGGAGAGTTCAAGGCAATCACAGATTTCCTGAACGAAGCCATGTCGTCAGGCGGCTAGCATGACACTGAATTGCTTCGCTCTTGATGCCCAGAGGTAGGCTATGCCAGACGCTTCGATGAGCAAGGCATCCGACAAGGTAGATCTGGAATACTATAAAGAGTTTGACTCCAGACTTCCCCCAGATTTCCCCAGACCGGATCCATGTGTCCAGATGATTTGGCATACTCTGGCCACGGCCAGCGTCGGGCTCGGATTCTGGTATATAATCTGGCGATGGACTGCGTCGTTGAACCCCGATGCAATGGTATTTTCCTTGGCCGTGATCATGGCCGAGACACTGATGTTCGTAGGAATGCTGTTATTCTACTTCGACATATGGAATGTCGGCGACCAGAACTTGCGACCGGTAAGAAAGCGGATGGAAAACGGGATGCCGTCGGACAACCCGGCGACCGTCGATGTCTTTATCACAACTTATACCGAAGACCCCAGCCTTGTTCGTTTGTCTATACAGGCCGCCAAGAAGCTAAAGCTACCCGTGGGGTCCGATGTGAAGATTTGGGTGTTGGATGATGGCGCACGTGATCTGATGAAAGACATTTCCCATCGCGAGCAGGTGAACTACCTCTCGCGAGCCGATAATCTTGGTTTCAAGGCTGGTAATATCCGCAATGCCATTCTTCACTCGACGTCCGAATACATTGTGATTTGTGATGCAGATACGCGCGTTATGCCGGAGTTTCTGAACAATACTTTGGGATACTTTGAAGACCCGGATGTAGCGTGGGTCCAGACACCACATTGGAACTATGATATTCCTCCGGGTGTCCACCTTGAGCGCTTCTTGCCTGGCTTCTTGAGAGCTCACTTTGAGAAGCGCCGCGGATCTGATGCCTTTCAGTCGAAGCGGCAAATACTGCAAGATCCATTCTTTGCGGACTCACGCATCTTTTTTGACATCATTCAACGCCGCCGGGATCGAAACAACGCATCGTTCTGCTGTGGTGCCGCGTCGATCCACAGGCGGGAAGCCTTGCTGGAAGGAACTCTCAGGCGTGAGGCGGGATCTAACCGCAGAAAATGGTTCCACCGATGGTCGCCCAATACTCAAACAAGGCTTTCGATAAGGTCCAAAATACTGGAACCTTTCCGATTTCACGTCTCTGAGGATTTTTTCACATCCCTGCTCATGCATTCAGACCCAAAGCGAAAGTGGAAGTCAGTTTTTCACCCTCAGGTTGAAGCTAAAATGCTGTCACCATGGGATTTGCACAGTTGGACCGTGCAAAATTATAAATACGCCGGTGGCACTCTGGATGTTCTTTTCAGATCTAAAGGATACCTGACAAGCAGCATGTCGCTGTGCCAGAAGCTCCATTATTCCGCTACTTTTTGGAGTTACCTGACCCCTCTTTGGGGATGGGTATTTCTGGTAGCTCCTATTGTTTCAATGTCTACAGGAATCGCTCCGATGAGCGGATACACAGTGGAATTTTTTGTTCATCTGCTACCGTTCATCTTGATTCATGAGTTGGCATTGGTATTCGGCTTTTGGGGCACGTCGGTCTGGAAGGGGCGATTGCTTTCTCAATCAATCACCTTTTTGGTCCTTCAAGCGATGTGGTCTGTCATGTTGCGACGCCCTATCAAGTTCAAGGTCACGCCAAAGTCCCGCACGAGCGAAGTGTTCTGGACGCCCGTCCTGCCGCACATTGTGATCATCGTTGCAACTGTATTCACGTTCTTGATTGGATTGCACCGCTATGCCAACAATCAAGATCCGGGGGATGCAGTTTTGTTGATTTTCAATGGGTTCTGGGGGGCGGTCAATATATTTGCGCTCACAAGATTTGCCTTGATTGCAGCCTGGCGGCCGGAGTGGATCCGGCCAAAGGGGCTTCGGAACGCGGTTCAGATGTCATGAAAACCATTCAAAACCTTAAAAACTTTCTCCCGTCGCTGGCCATTGTTGCGGGATTCTGCGTTTCGGGTGGAATCGCGATTTCAATTGAAAGTGGTGCGTTGACTGCGATGCTGTCGCAAGATCCAAGCAATGCAATTGCCAAGAGCATTGACCAGCGCCAGCTTGCAGTTTCCAGACCCCTTTTATCGGTCGAGTTTGAGATGGCGAAGTCTGCTTGGGCGTATTTTGACCGAAACCTACAACCCTCTGGGCTGGTTAACTCAACCGACGGCTTTCCATCTTCGACCCTCTGGGACCAATCATCTTTTTTCCTGGGCCTTGTGTCCGCCTACCGTCTGGGTATCGTCGATCGGAAGGAATACCTGGAAATAGCAGAGGCTGCTTTGCGGGGCTTGTCCGAACTTGAATTGGTGGCGGATGCCTTGCCCAACAAGGTTTACAATACCATCACTCTGGAAATGACGGATTATGAACAAAAGCTAACACCTGACGGGATTGGCTGGTCCGCCCTTGATCTAGCACGTTTGCTGGTTTCTCTGGATATTCTGGCAAAGTCGCCGGAACTGACGAACGCCGTTGATACCCTCTATCAGCGCTGGGCGTTCGGTCAGTTCGTATCAGACGGGCTTCTGCTTGGAAGTCGCCCCTCAGCTGACGAGAGAGCTTTTGAGGTAGTTCAGGAAGGACGGCTTGGATACGAAGAATACGGCTCACGTGCTGTCAGTTTGGTTGGATTGGACAGTCTCCAAGCTCTCAGAGTGGACGACTTTTTGGAGTTTGTTGAGATAGGCCCCTTCGAAGTTGCTTTCGATGCACGCGACTTTCAAAGGACGGATGCCAACAACTATGTGGTTTCTGAACCTTATCTTTTAACGGCATTCGAATTTGGTCTTGATGAGGTTAACAAGGAGTTGGGGCATCGGGTGCTGGGGGCGCAGGAATTTCGGTATCGGGAGACCGGAAGGTTAACGTCGGTGAGCGAGAGCAACATCGATGAGGCGCCGTATTTTCTGTATTATTCGGTTTATGCCAATGGGGAGACCTGGGTGCCTTTGGCGGAGAATGGGGAGGTTTTCCCTGATCTGGCGGCATTTTCGACAAAGGCGGCAATCGGGTGGCACATGATCTATGAGGATGACTATACCCAGCTGCTTTTTGACGAGGCACTGAAGACGCAGACGGATGAAGGCTTTTATTCCGGGATCTACGAGGCTGACGGGCGGATCAACAAGGTGATGACGGCCAACACCAACGGGATCATTCTGGAAGCGCTCCACTACAAACAGTTTGGTCCGATGTTGACCTATGGGCTGCTGGAGGGCAGCGGGTGATCCGCCCCGGGGGCAGGGCGGATCACCTGTTTTATCAGGTTTATCAGGAGATTGCGGGCGCGGGTCTGGCATTGAAGCCGATCCGGCCTGTGCGCGCGTATTCGATCACGGGCACGGCCGCGAGGGCGTAGACGATGTGACCCCAGAGCGCGACCCATGTGATGCCGCTCCAGCCCAGGAAGGGCTTCATGCCGGCGACCAGATGGGCCATGCCGTAGAGCGCAAAGGCCCAGAGAACAACGCCGTAGGCAGCGGCGGGAACCGACCAGTGGAGGCGCGGGAGGGTGGCCTGCCAGATGGGACGGGCAACCAGATACCAGCCGAGCGGATAGGCAATCAGGCCGGTGAAGATGTGCAGCAGATAGGCCAAGCCCTTGGGATTGCTGCCGATTATAGCCTTCAAGGTAGATCCTGCTAGACCGACGGGCGCGAGCTTGGCGTTGCCGGTCAAGGGCGAGAGGCCCTGACCGAAAGCGTCAAAGGCCACAGTGCCGACGGCACCTGCAAAAATGATGGAAATCAGTACGTTAGAGTTTTTCATGGGACAGTTCCTTTGCATCTGTTGGCAAGGGGTGTGCCCTGAATTGGGGGGTGGCGATAGCCCCGCTCACGCGGAGTTTGGGGCCCGCGATGGGGTTCGTGAGGATTGTTACAGATTTGGCCCAAATCCCATCACAGACGGGTGATTGTTCGCAATTTTGTTTCAGAAGTTAAAAGAGGCCTTTCATAACTCTTCCGTAGTTCTTTCATAACTCAAGTGGTTTTGTCGGGTATTGCGGCGTGCGTGGGGTTTGGATCGTGATCCGTGGGTCGTTTCGGCCGCGCAGGCGCATCGCGCCGGGGGGATTGGTTGGTGGTGCGGGTGGTGTTTCGTGGTGAGGGCAGCGACCGACCTTGGGGTAAGCGGCGTCCCGGAAACGATCCGGTGGATCGTTTAAGCCGCGCACGCGCATCGCGCCGGGGGATGGATCTTGTGGTGCGGGTGGTGTTTCTTGGTGAGGGCAGCGACCGACCTTGGGCGGGTGCGAAGCGCCCTCCCTGGGGGGAGGTCGGGCGCTGCCCGGTCTGGCGACCGGGCGAAACCGTCAGTGACCCAAAAGGTTCCTCAGAAAATGTGCCACTGTAGAAAATATGCTTTCAGGTTCATCTGAAACTCCATAAAAAATGTTTCTACTCAAAATTGCCAACAATATAAATCCAGCCGAAAAACCTGCCATGACAAAGGAGTAAAATACTGGATAGTAAAACTTCATCAATTGTGCTGTTTTTAAGTTAGATATTTTTTCCTGCTTCTTCAATTCACTTAAAAACTCTTCATTGTCACGAAATTCCATTGTGTAGACGTTGATTATTGATGAATTGGACTTTCCAGAACGAAATGATACTCTAAGAGTCCAAGTTATAAATACAATCAATGATGTTCCCAGCAAAAAGGCGATGATTTGTTCGTCAAATTCATTCATGCTATCTCTGATGAAATTCCAAATACCAAAAAAGCCAGCAAAACCTAACGTTATTACAATGTTATTATAAGATGAAGCTTTGTCCGTTAACATCATTTGAAATGACAAAAGTTTCTCTCTTATTTCATCTTCTTGTCTTTCTAGAAAACGAGATTCTGCTTCGGAAATATAATCTTCTACTAATATTTCAAAAGATTTCCTGATGAATCGTTCATCGTCTATTTCATGAGAAAGTCTTGAAAGTCCAAGTTGGTGCACCTTTGCCGCTATCTTCCTAATCTGATCATCGGACAAGGGTTGATCTTTATTCCCGGTTTCTTCCATTCACCCATCCATCTTCAACGCATTGATGAACGCCTCCTGCGGGATGTCCACTTTCCCGAATTGGCGCATCTTCTTCTTACCCGCTTTCTGCTTCTCCAGCAGCTTTTTCTTCCGGGTCACGTCGCCGCCATAACATTTGGCAGTCACGTCCTTGCGGAGCGCCGAGAGGGTTTCGCGGGCGATGATGCGCCCGCCGATGGCGGCCTGAATGGGGATCTTGAACATGTGCTGGGGGATGAGTTCCTTCAGCTTTTCGACCATGGCGCGGCCGCGGGTCTCGGCCCGGTTGCGATGGACCATGGTCGAGAGCGCGTCGACGGGCTCGTCATTCACGAGGATCTGCATCTTGACCAGCGCGTCCTCGGCATAGCCGGTCATCTGGTAGTCGAAGCTGGCGTAGCCCTTGGTCACGGATTTCAGGCGGTCGTAGAAATCGAAGACGACCTCGTTCAGCGGCAGGTCATAGACGACCATGGCGCGGGTGCCTGCATAGGTGAGGTCAAGCTGGATGCCGCGGCGGTCCTGACAGAGTTTGAGGACATCGCCTAGGTATTCGTCGGGCACGAGGATGGTGGCCTTGATGCGCGGTTCCTCGATGTGATCGATGTGGGTCGGGTCGGGCATGTCGGCGGGGTTGTGCATCTCGACCACTTCGCCGTCGCGCATGTGGATGTGGTAGATCACGGAGGGTGCGGTGGTGATCAGGTCGATGTCATATTCGCGTTCCAGCCGGTCGCGGATGACCTCAAGATGCAGGAGGCCGAGGAAGCCGCAGCGGAAGCCGAAGCCGAGTGCGGCAGAGGTTTCCATCTCGGTTGAGAAGGACGCGTCGTTGAGGGCGAGTTTGGAGATCGCTTCGCGCAGGTCCTCAAACTCGGCATTGTCGACGGGGAAGAGGCCGCAGAAGACAACAGGCTGGGCGGGTTTGAAGCCCGGCAGGGCCTCGGTCGTGCCGCCTTTTTCATGGGTGATGGTGTCGCCGACGCGGGTGTCGCGGACCTGCTTGATGGAGGCGGTGAGGAAGCCCATCTCGCCGGGGCCGAGATGGGCGAGGTTTTCCATCTGCGGGCGGAAGACGCCGAGGCGGTCGACGGGGTAGGTGGCGCCGGTGTTCATCATCTTGATGCGGTCGCCCTTCTTGAGGTGGCCGTCGATGATGCGCACGAGGACGACGACGCCGAGGTAGGCGTCATACCAGCTGTCGACCAGCATGGCCTTGAGCGGTTTGTCGGGGTCGCCCTTGGGGGCGGGCAGGCGGGTGACGATCGCCTCCAGCACGTCGGGGATGCCGAGGCCGGTCTTGGCGGAGATTTCCACGGCCTCGGAGGCGTCGATCCCGATCACGTCCTCGATCTGCTCACGGACGCGGGCGGGCTCGGCTGCGGGCAGGTCGACCTTGTTGAGGACCGGCACGATCTCATGGTCGGCATCGATGGCCTGATAGACATTGGCCAGCGTCTGCGCCTCGACCCCCTGGGAGGCATCGACGACCAGAAGCGAGCCTTCGACGGCGCGCATGGAGCGTGAGACCTCATAGGCGAAATCGACGTGGCCGGGGGTGTCGATCAGGTTGAGCACATAATCCTTGCCGTCCTGCGCGCGGTAGTCGATGCGCACGGTGTTGGCCTTGATGGTGATGCCGCGCTCGCGTTCGATGTCCATCGCGTCAAGAAGCTGTTCCTTCATGTCGCGGGCCTGCACCGTGCCGGTCATCTGGATGAGCCGGTCAGCAAGCGTGGATTTGCCGTGGTCGATGTGGGCCACGATGGAGAAATTGCGGATCTGTGAAAGCTCGGTCATTGCCGGGATATGCGGGCGTTTCGGGGTCCCGTCAAGCGGTTGTGACGAAAGCCATGGATCGGGACGGCGGGTAACGCTAGGCTTGCGGCATTTGAGGAAAGGACAGCGCATGGCCGTGACAGCATATTTGACGATCCCCAACATCGAAGGGGGCAGCACCGCATCGGGATTTGAGGGCGAGATCGAGGTGCAGGGCTTCGACTGGGGCCTGCGGGGCGCGCAGATGTCCGGCAGCCGCCGCAGCAAGCCCGAGATCGAGCCGCTGACGGTGCTCAAACGGCTGGACAAGGCGTCGGTCTATATCGCGCAGGCCGCCGCGCGGGGGATGGCGTTTCAGGAGGTGGTGTTCCGGGTCGTGACCCACGTCCAGGGCGCGCCGGCGGAGTATCTGAAATACACGCTGAAAAAGGCGGTGATCACCCGCTACGAGATCGAGAACGCGGGCGAGGATGCGCCCGATGACGTGCTGCGCGAAATGGTGGAGATCACCTTTTCCGAGGCCGAATTGCTGTTCGTGGAGAACCCCGGCCTGCCGAACCCGTCCGAGCATGAGGTGGGGATTGATGTGGGGTGAGGGGGAGTAGCGTGAGGGGTGGCTGATGGTTGAGTTTTCCTCGCGAGAAGATGTTGAGGCGTGGTTGCAGGGCAAACCGCGTGACGTGGCGATAGCCCTGGCTGCACGATCAGCGTTGCGGGTGCTGCCTATGATCGCATCGCTTTGGGATGTGGACATAGACGTTCCAGCTACCCGCTTAGTTTTGCCATTGTTACGTGCTACACTCGCCTCATCGGTTGTGAGCAAATGGCCAACCGATGAGGCGGTGGCCGCCGCCGCCACCGACGCCGCCTCCGCCGCCTCCGACGCCGCAACCTCCGCCACCCACGCCGCCACCACCCACGCCGCCGCCACCTACGCCGCCTTCGCCGCCGCCTTCGCCGCCGCCTTCGCCACCTCCGACGCCGCCACCTCCGCCACCGACGCCGCCACCTCCGCCACCCACGCCGCCTTCGCCACCTCCGCCACCCACGCCGCCGCCACCTACGCCGCCATCGGAAGTGATGCATCACTTATGGCTGGCACCGGTGATGTGATCGAAGTGTACTTGCGACAGGTGTGGCCGACAGGGGAGCCATCTTCTTTTGATGATCAGGTAGTGGCCTTTTCAAAGCGGCTGCGCGGGGAAGGAGATGCGGGAGATTTTTGGGTGCGCTGGTATGACGGGTATCGCATCGGCAAGCCTTTAGACTGGGACGTGCAAAAGGCGATTGCTCTGTTGCCGGATGAAGTTTGGCAACGCGGGTTTGAAGCGGTTGGTGAGCATATACTAGAGATTGAAGAGCGGTTTCTGGTTACAGCGTCCCCGTTGGCTGAAGAGATCCTCTGGGATGATGAGGGACAAAACCTAACACGCCAGCCCGCCCCTGCTGCGAAACCAGACCTGCTTGAGACCGGGTTGAACAAGGTGCGAGATGCGGTTGAGGACATTCGGGATGATACGTCGTCAAACCAATACACGGCCCTGTCGCCGATCCTGAAAAGGCTGGACAGAACCTTAGCACGGTATTCGGATGATCCCCAACGTATCCATGATGATTTTTCACTTTCGGTTCATCAATTGCGCGGTTTGGTCGAAAAGCAGGAATGCCCGCAGGACCTGAATATCGATGCTTTGGAAGCGGCCTTGGACACTGGAGCGGTCGATCTTCGGGCATCAATGCCGGATTTGGCGGAAGCTGTTCTGGATCGGGCAGACCTTCGGGTTGTCGACTTCTCACGAGACGAACTGTCCATCCTTGAACGCGCGGTCGAAGCTGTTGCAGGTCTAAGCATAGACAGCCTTGCCGCTGAGTTGCGGGAAGATTTTGAGATTGTCAGGGCCAGCGTGTTGATAGGTTTTGAAACAGACGATGAGGCGCGGCGAAATGGACTTTACCGGATCAGCAGCCGTACGCCCCGTGCATCGCATATGTTCAGGAAGCTTGTCGCTGCGGGAAACCATGCTGAGCGCGGCGTGGTTGATGGCGTGAACATGATGAAGGCCATCAGTGAGATACGCCCGGCAATCGGGGTTCTGTCTCGTTTGTTTTCATGAAATCACGCAGCCCCAAGACCAGCGCCCGGGACTGGGGGGAGCGAAGCGCTCTCCCGGGGGGAGGGTCGGGCGCTGCCTGATCTTTGATCAGGCAAAGGGGGCGGGGCCGTAATCGGGTCGGGGCGGTCTGACTTTGATCAGGCCCGGGGGCTCGGTTGGTCTGTGCTCAGGGCGGTTGCGACCTCACAGACGGCGCGGTTGATCATGACGAAGACGTCGTCGAAATTATCCTCGTAATAGGGATCGGGCACGTCGCGGCTGGGCGCGCCGGGCATCCAGTCGAGCAGGCAGGAGAGTTGCGCCGTGGCACCCTGGGGCGCATTGGCGGTGAGGGAGGCCAGATTGCTGGTGTCCATGGCGATGATGTGGGTAAAGCGCGTGTAATCCGCGGCCGCGATCTGGCGGGCGCGCAGGTCGGTGATGTCGATCTGGCGGGCGGCCAGCGTCTGGGCCGAGCGGCGGTCGGGTGCATCGCCCGCGTGGTAGGAGGCGGTGCCGGCGCTGTCGATGTCAGAGAAGCTGTCCGAGAAGCGGGCGCGTGCGATGCCATGGGCCGTGGGCGAGCGGCAGATGTTGCCGAGGCAGACAAAGAGGACGGATGGTTTGGTCATGGGCGCAGGCTCCGGGGTATGGCAACAGGTCAGGCGCGGGGCCTGACCTGCTTTAGCCTGCGGGCGGGCGGATGAAAACGCCTCAGTTGGTCTTTGGCGCCATGGAGTGGCCACTGTGGCCATGGCCGTGACCCGCTTTCGGCGCGCGCTGATTGTCGACGGTGAGGCTTAAGGGAACCTCGCCCGCGGTCTCGAAGATCAGTGTCAGCTCGACCGTCTGGCCGTCGCTGAGCGGGGTTTCCAGACCCATGAGCATGACGTGGTCGCCACCGCGCGCGAGGCTGTGTATGCCGCCTGCGGGGATGGCAAACCCGCCCTCGACCGGGCGCATGCGGGCAACGCCGGTTTCGGGGTTGATGTCATGGGTGTGGAGTTCGGGTTTGCGCACGCCCTCGGCCCTGACGGCGATCAGGCGGTCGGCGGTGGCAGTGGTGTTCATGATCTGCATGAAGGCGGCCGCGTTGGGCGCGCCTGGGCGTGCGGTGCGGACATAGCCGTCCTTGATCATGATGCCCTCGGCAAGGGCTGGCAGGGCGAGGGTGGCGAGAAGGATCCCGCGGGTGAGGTGTTTCAGCATTGTAGGCTCCTGATGATTGGGTGATGTGGATCAGGAGGTTTTGGGCGGTCCGCGTTGGGAGGGTGCCGGGCGGTGCAGGGCGCGCGCGCGGGTGGCGCAGCTTGTCGATTGGGCGGAGAGGGCTGTCAGGACGCGCTGCGGCAGACGATGGTCTGCGGGCAGGGCCATGGCAGGCAGCAGGCAGTCGGGGCAGGCGTGAAGCTGCGGGACCTCGGTGCCGTCGGGCGAGATCAGGATCTCGGTCGTGGTGCCGCCTGCGCAGATCGTCAGCCGGGTGGCGCTGTCGCTTGCCCAGGCCGTGGCCAGACCGGTCTGGAGCGCACCCAGTGTGAGGGTGGCAATCAGGAGAAGGGAGAGCAAGCGGTGCATGGGGCTTAGCTAATGGCTTGGGGCGGGAAAGGAAAGGTTGCACGGCGTCGCGGGCTGCGGTTCTTTTGAACGAGCAAAGGGAGGGGACAGGGATGAGCAGACCGGAGAAGGGATCGTTGCGGTTGGCGCGCGCACCGGGGGTGCGTATGGCCTCGCCCCCGCCGCGGGAGGCGCCTGCGGTCAGGGATGATGCGCCCGACCACGGGGCGGCTGAGGTGAGGCCGGCGCGGGAGCGGTTCGGGCTTGGGCAACTGGTGCTCGCGGCCTTTGCCATTGGCGGGGCGCTTCGGGGGTCGGTGGCCGTGGCGGAGCCTGCGCAGGCGATTTCGCAGATGCAGGACCAGACCCCGCAAGCAGCGGATGCGGTGCGGGCGGTTGACTTGGGCCGCGATGCCGTACGGATCAAGGCTGCCGCGCTGGCCGTTGACGAGGCCGATCTGACCGACGCGCTGGTGGCAGCGCAGGAGACCGGGGCTGAGGTGACGCTCACGCTCAACATTTCCGTCTCGGGTGATCAGGCGGGCAAGGTTCTGGACGCGTTGCGTGATGCAGGCGCTGAGCCTGACACGGCCGGGGTCTGGCATTTTCTGGGGCAGGCGGGCGATGTGCTGGAAAAGGCCGGTGTGCTGCTGATCGGCTGGCAGGCGGGAAGGGCGCTGTTCGGTTTTGGGCGGGCGGTTCTGCGCGAAGGCGGGGCGGATACAGGCGAGATGGTGGTGGAAGGGAACGTGAGCGGTGAGCCCGTGGACCCGCCGGAGGGGTATAAATCCATGGGCGATCTGGGCAAGGATCTGAAGGCGCTGGGTGCTGGGCTGAAACTGCTGGATTAGGTCGGGCAGCTGGCCGGGCCGTAAGCCATGGCAAAGACGCGCGCCAGCCAGCCGGTCAGCCCGGCGCATTGGTAAAGCCAGCCCGCGGTGTAGTAGAAAGCCAGCACCAGCCAGCCCGCGACACAAAGCGACCGCAGGCGTTCAGCGGCGAACAAGGCGCAGACTTTCACCCCGAACGGATCGACCGCACCGCCATGGGTCAGACGTGCGCGCAGGTCGGAATGCTGACCAAAAAGGATCAGTGTCAGGATCGCGCTGGGCAGGGTGAAGTAGTGCCAAGGCTGAAAGCTGGACCAGTCGAGCACGAAGGCCAGCGCAAAGGGATTGCCCGGCAGATCGCCTGCGCCCATGGCCTGCAACAGGTTGCCGAGCTTGCCGGGGTCAATTGCTGCAAAGACGGCCAGAGTGAGGGTGAGTATTGCCAATGCCAGCCGCAGCCAGATCACCGGGCGGGAAGGCTGCATCCTGATCCACAGGAGCCTCTCGTCTCCGTCACGCAGTTTGGCGGGAAGATGGGCGACATAGATCAGCGGCGCGTAGAACCAGCAGGTGGATTTGAGCGAGTAGCGGTAGAGGAGGGAGGGGAGGAATAGTGTTGCAATGCCCATTGCTGTGAAGGCTTTGAACCATATTTCGTCATCATCCTTCATGTCCTGAAACGCACGGTTCAACGAATCTGATGGATTGGTTTCGGAAAGCCCCGGAACGATTTCCGGAAACTTCAGAAAGTCAGTCGACAGGATCAGAGAATTCCAGTTCCAGCCCATGGTTTTGACACCAGATGCAAGATGCATGAGCGTGGCTGAAAACCGAATGCATATTGTGCGTAAAGCCGTTCCAAACAGGAATGCCACGAGAAGCGCAGGTAAAAAAGGAAACAGAACGATGTCTCGGGCTTCTCCTCTGACAATCAAGCTCAAACATCCGAGAGCCAGAAAACAAATCACAAGGCTGTACCAGTTGTTGATCGCAAACAAAATTGCGGCTGCCAGGAGAACAAATGACCAAATTGTTCCAGACAATGGAATGCCGACTTCGTAATCCATGTCGAGGTAACTGAAAGTGATGACGCCAGCCAGAAATGACATCAGGTAAACAAGGGCTGCGGCGACCAGAATTGACCCCAGTATGTTTGACGGTGGGACGCCCATGAACTGTATCACGCCCTGGATCATCAGGCAGGCGTAGAAAGACACGAACACTGCGATAGCAATGTGGCTTTTCGTGCGTATCGCGCCGGCGTCATCCCGATCAGAGTAGTTTTGGAACATCTCAATTCCCGTTTCGATCGAAGCGGGCGAGCGCAAAAGGGTCAGTGGCGCCACGCAGATGCTCACCAACAGATGCAGGGTCGTGTCGAACCACCACCAGATCAGCCAGTAGGCGGCGACGGACAGCAGCGTTTCGACCACGGCGAGGATCGAAATCTTGCCCTCCGCGATGCTCTCATCACTGCTGTGGGCCACGAAATTGCGTGTGTACCAACTGCTCAAATGCCCGGTCTCTTCTGTCAAATTCCCTGACTCAGAATAGCCGGGCAGCCCCGATCAGACAAACGCAAAAAGCCCGGCGCATTGGCCGGGCCATTGGGTCGTAACCGGAGTTGGGATCAGGCGGTTGCCTGAGCCTTTTCCACGTCACGTTTGACTTTGAGAGCGCTGTCCGACAGCTCCTCATCCTTGGCTTTTGCCAGGAACGCATCGAGGCCACCGCGGTGGTCGACGGTCCGCAGGGCAGCGGCGGAGATGCGGAACTTGAAGGAGCGGCCAAGGGTCTCGCTGGCCAGCGTCACATCGTTCAGGTTTGGCAGGAACCGGCGACGGGTGCGGTTCTTGGCGTGGCTGACATTGTTGCCAGTCATCACACCTTTGCCAGTCAATTCACAACGGCGAGCCATCGGTCATGTCCTTTGTTTCGGGTCCGTGCAGAAATCCGCGCAGACCGGGTCAGATTCGGAAATGTGTCTATAGGAAGCGTGGGCGAGGGCGTCAAGGAAGGAATGCGGTTTTGCGCCCCTGAGCGTTGCGGCGGACGCTTGAGCGGGCGTCGGTCATGCCAGCGGCCCGATGATACCTTGGTTTTGCCACAATTCCTATCCCTTCGGAGACTGGTGCAATTTGATGCAAATCTGTAAAGATCACCGGGGTAGCGTAACGATTTCTACTTGGGGGTAGAGTATGACTATGACAATCAAGGGCGCCCTTGCGGCGGCCACGATCGCTTTTGCGACGGCGACGTCCTCGCAGGCAGCGGTTTTCGACTTCGAAAAAATGGCGGATGACTTCTGGAACACAATCGTGAGCCAGCCTGACGGTGGCAAGTATGAGCCAACGCTGGCGCAGTTTGCGAATTCATCGCTCGGCGGTGCATTGACCAGCGAGGGCATCACGGTGTCTGCTGGCGCGCTCTACAACGATTTGGCAGCGGATCCGTTTCTGGATCATGGCCGCGCCGGTCTGGGTGTCTGCCACTCGGGCGATACGAACTTCGCCAGCGGTCTGGGCGGCAACGTCAGCAACTGTTCGTCGTCCAACAACTGGAATCCGAACACGAGCGGCAACGACTGGGGTGCAACACAGACCGGTGACGACAATGTCACGACCGGTGAGGTTCTGACCCTGACGTTTTCGCAGGACGTAAAGCTGGTTGGCGACATCAAGCTGCCCAACGGCAAGCACAATCTGGTCAACAGCTCGATCGACATCGATGATGGCACCGGCTGGAGCACCTATGCGGTGGCGTCCGGATATCTGACCAACTTCGGTGGGCTTGAGGCATCGGACACGTTCCGCTTCCGCACCACGCAGGGTGGCCAGCAGTTCTACATCGGTCTGCTGACCGTGCAGGCGATCCCGGTTCCTGCCGCACTGCCGTTGCTGGTGACAGCGCTTGGTGGTCTGGCCGTGATGCGCCGGCGCAAGCAGGCGGCTTAAGGCCAACGTCTGAAGTTATTGAGAAGCTCCGGTCCTTGGGTCGGGGCTTTTTCATGTTTAGGCACTATCTTTCTTGATATTTGGTAATTTCAGTATATACAGAAATTATAGTATCTAGTGAGTGTAAGCCATGACACAGGATTTCGACACCATCCACAAAGCCATCACCGAGCGGGCCACGCGGCTGGCAGGCGACAGCGATGCGTTCGAGCAGCGCGCCGTTGTGTATCGGGAGCTTTACCGGCAATCGGGTGGCAATCACGTCTTTGCTCTGATTGCGGCGCATATCTCGCTCTGGACACGTCAGGCCTTTGGCGGGGGTGCCGTGATCGGTTGGATTCTGAGCCTGCCCTACCTGCTGACCCCGCGCCTGAGGGCGCGCAGGCTGGCCGCTTTGGCGGGGTTTGAGGCTGCATTCCGGGAGATCAACCGCAAGGTCTGTGTCGAGACGCTTGTGCTCTATCACATGACCCTGCAATGCCCCGGTCACCGCAGATTGCGTGAACTGGCGACGCCGCAGTATCTGGACATGCTGGCGCGCTGCCATGAAGCCGGCCGCCGGGGTGTTCGGTTCACCGAGCAGGAAAAGCACGATCTGTTCGATGCCGTATTTCGCTGGGAGCAGGACAGGATCGTGGGGCCCGGGGTCACGGCGGCCTTTGAGGCATTTGACTGGCCGCTGGTGCGGCGCGCATCGCGGCACCCCTTGATCACTTTTGCCTATTTCGGCCTGCGCGATGTGATGTGGTTTCGCGACTTCACCGACCCGGTTGAGCGGATGGAGAAGGGTTATCGTGCGTACGGGGCTGCGGCGAAACTGGGTTGGGACCGGGTCGAGCGACGACTGGTCTGGTATGCCGGGATCACCGGCGCGCTGAGACGCCTTGTGCGGCGGGAAGCGCCCAGACGTCCCCGATTGGCCTGAGGATCAGACGCCAAAGGCCGTCAAGGCGGCACGCGCAACGTCTTCGCCTGCTTCTTCCTGCACGAAATGGCCTGCGTGAGAGACAAACAGCGGCTCGCGCTTGATTTTCAGCATGGCGCGCATCCGGCCCATCAGAAACGGCGTGATCAGCCGGTCCTTCATGCCCACGGCCATGAAGCTGTCGCCTTGCCAGTCGGAGCCGAACCAGCGCGCGGCGGATTTTGAAATCTCGACCCCTTCCATGTCCGGCTCGGTCATCACCAGATCGGGAAAGCGGCGCACACCTGCGCGGTACGTGACGTCCGGAAAGGGGGCGGCATAGGCTGCCGCCTCGGCCTCGGTCAATGACGGGCAATAGCGCTGCATCAGGGTGGCCATGTCATAGTCGGGATTGTCGCGGTGATACTGGCGCCACGCGTCAAAGCCGTCGGTGGAACCGCCGCCCAGACCGAGAACCGTGTTCATCACCAGAATGCGCGAGAACCGCTGGGGCATGTCCTGCGGAATGGTCAGACCCAGAATGCCGCCCCAGTCCTGACAGACAAGCGTGATGTCGCGCAGGTCCAGCCGCTCGATCAGGGCGATCAGGCTCTGACGGTGGAAATCATACGTGTAGGTCGACAATCCGGTGGGCTTGTCCGAGCGGCCGAAGCCGAAAAGATCAGGAACCACGACGCGCAGGCCGGCGTCCAGAAAGACGGGCATCATCTTGCGGTACAGATAGCCCCACGTGGGCTGGCCGTGCAGGCAGAGAAACACAGGTGCATCCCGTGGGCCTTCATCAACGCAGGCCATTTGCAGTCCGGCATAGCCCGGGAGATCGGCATGATAATGCGGTCGCCATGGCCAGTCCGGCAGGTCAGTGAAGCGTGTCTCAGGCGTGCGCAGCATCTCGGTCATCGGACCATCAGACGCCGTGCTTTCCCCTTTTTCAAGTCAAATTGCGGAAAGCTCGGCCTTATGGGCCTCAACCAGATCGGCCATGGAATGATACATCAGATCATAGCGCGGCATGTCCTTGGGTGTCATTGTCGCGCCAAATCCGGTGTCAGCGTGGCGACGGTAAATCCAGCAATTGGAAAGCCCTGCCAGATTGGCGGGCCCGTGGTCGTGGAACATGCTTTCGGCGGTGTGCAGGATGTCGGATTTGCCGATGCCCATCCGCGCCAGATTGGTCAGCATATAATCGAAATTGCGCTGGGCGGGCTTGTAGGAGCCCGCGTCCTCGGCCGTGTAGATTGCATGGAACGGCTTGCCAAGGCGGGCATCGGAAAAGGTAAAGCTCACGTTGTCGATATTGGACAGGACCACCAGCTTGAAATGGTCCTTGAGATAGGAAAGCGCCTCGGCACTGTCGGGAAATGCAGGCCAATGCTCGACGGAAGCGCCATAGGTCCGGCACTCATCCCAAGTAACCGTGATCCCCCATTCCTCGGCCAGACGACGATAGACCGTGGCCAGCAGGTCGGAATAGCGCTTGGCAGGCGTCTGGGCCTGCGTGGTGCTTTCGTGGAAGGCATGGGCCTCCAGCAGCTGGTTGCGCGAGGGCGGCTGCGCCATCTGGTCGGTCAGTGGTTTGAGGCCTGCGACCATGCCGCTTTCCCAGTCGATGAGCGTGCCATAGACGTCGAATGTGAGGGCTTTGAAATCAGAGAGCTTCATGGTCCGGATCCTTGGTTTCAGCGGTCAAACAGGGTTTTGAGCAAATGTTCGGCGGCTTCTTCAGGCGCGCGGGTGCCATTTGCGATCTGGGCCTGTAGATCGGACCAAAGCGCGGCCGTGCGCGGGTCATCGTGCAGGCGGGACAGGAGCGAGGTTTCGACCTCGCGCTGAAAGGCTGTGAGGGCCTGATCCTTGCGACGTGCCGCTGTCGTGCCGCTTTCCCTGCGCCAGTTCGCAAGGGTCTGGATGGTCTGCCATGCCTCATCCAGCCCGTCGCCGGTCACTGCTGAAACCGTGCGGGCGAGCGGATAGTCTTCGGGATCGCCGTCGCGTTTGCGCAGGAGCCTGAGTGCACCTGCATAATCGGCACAGGTGCGGGTGGCCTGGGTTTTCAGATCACCATCGGCCTTGTTGACCAGAATGATGTCGGCGATTTCCATGATGCCGCGTTTGACGCCTTGCAGTTCATCGCCGCCAGCAGGCGCCAGAAGCAGCAGGAAAATGTCGGTCATCTCGGCGACCATGGTCTCGGACTGGCCGACGCCAACGGTCTCGATCAGGATCAGATCGAAGCCTGCCGCCTCGCACAGGGCAATCGCCTCGCGGGTCCGGCGCGCAACACCGCCCAGCGTGGATTGGGATGGCGAGGGGCGGATGAAGGCGTTGGGGTGGCGCGACAGGCGGTCCATGCGGGTCTTGTCGCCAAGGATCGAGCCACCCGAGCGCGAGGATGAGGGATCGACCGCCAGCACGGCGACCTTGTGGCCTGCATCCGCGCACATCATGCCGAAGGCTTCGATGAAGGTGGATTTGCCAACGCCGGGCGTGCCGGACAGGCCAAGGCGCAAGCTGGTGCCGGGTGCAGGCAATGCCGCGAGCAGAGCACGGGCCAGCGCCCGATGCTCGGACCGGGTGCTTTCGACCAGCGTGATCGCGCGTGCCAAAGCCCGCCGTGATCCAGCGGTCAGTTCATTGCAAAGTGTTTCGGGATCGACTGACAATTTGAACGCATCCGGGCTTTCATTCTCGGGAATCCTCCCTGTATTAGAGGGTATGGACCTCAAAATGCGATGCCTGTCCAGCGATGGCGGGTCAAAAATCGGAAAAGGGTGTGAACCATGCTGAGGCAGATGAGACAGGTTTTTGCGGTTTTTCTGGTGGCGGGACTGGCATTTGCGCCGGTGGCGCAGGCGCAGGATATCAATCAGAAATTCTCGATTTACGTCGGCGGCATCAAGCTGGGCGGGATGGCGCTGACTGGGCGCGAGCGGGATCGGAGCTACAAGGTGTCCGTGTCGGTCAAGGGCGAGGGGATCCTCAGCCGTTTGGTGAAGTTCAGCTTCTCGGGCAGCTCGGAAGGGACTGTGGATGGCGTGGGCAAGCCGGTGCCGACCCTGTTTCGCAGTTACAACGAGCGCAAGGGCGTCACGCGCGAGACCAAGATGACCTATCGCGGCGGCGAGCCGCGCACGATCAACTGGGCACCGAACCGCACCCGCAAGCCCTTTGATGCCAGGGCCGCCGAACAGGCCGGCACGCTTGATCCGATTGCGGCGGCCTACTTCCTGCTGAAAGATGCCCCCGTCGGACAGGCCTGCGGCAAGACCGTGCAGGTGTTTGACGGCGCGCGCAGGTCGCAGGTGGAGGTCAAGGAGCGCAAGCAACAGAAAGGCAAGTGGATCTGCGAAGGTGTCTACACCCGGTTGCAGGGCTGGAGTGCCGATGATCTGGCCGAAAAACGCCGCTTCCCTTTCCGGTTGGTGTTTCGCGAGCGCGATGGCGTGATGGTGCTGGAGCGTTTCCAGACCGAGAGCCTTTATGGGCTGATGGCCGCGATCCGCCGCTGAGCCTACTTGCGAAGGCCCAAGGCAGATATCGTCTGAGGCATCAACTGCCTCGGCATCGGCCACAGGAATTCACGCGACAGGCAGGGCTGTTGGCGCTAGAGAGGCGCCTGTGACCCCTGATCTTCCCATAGAGCCGGTTCTGCCGGATGTTCTGGCGGCCCTGCGCGAGCGCGGCGTGGCTGTGTTGCAGGCCCCGCCGGGTGCGGGCAAGACCACGCGGGTGCCGCTTTACCTGCTGGAGCACGGCCTGACGGAGGGCCGCATTCTGATGCTGGAGCCGCGCCGGGTCGCAGCCCGGGCCGCGGCTGCACGCCTTGCGGACAGTCTTGGTGCGAAGCTGGGCGGTCTGGTGGGATATTCCATGCGCGGCGAGACCCGCCGATCGCGGGAGACACGGATCGAGGTGGTCACCGAAGGGGTGCTGACGCGGATGTTGCAATCCTCTCCCGATCTCGACGGTGTGGGGTGTGTGATCTTCGATGAATTTCACGAACGCGCCTTGCAGGCCGATCTGGGACTGGCGCTCTGTCTGGAAGTGCAGGCAGCCCTGCGTGATGATCTGAAAATTCTGGTGATGTCGGCGACGCTGGACGCAGGTCCAGTGGCAGCATTGATGGGGGACGCGCCGCTTGTAACCTCGCAGGGGCGGGCTTTCGAGGTCGAGACGATCTGGCTGGATGCCCCGGTTAAGGCGTCGCGCGCGCAGGACTATGCCAATGCCATGGCGTGTCTGGTGGAGCGCGCACTGACGGAAACCACAGGCGGGGTGCTGGTGTTTCTGCCGGGCAAGGGCGAGATCAACCGGGTGAGTGCGGCGCTTAATCTGCCCGATGATGTGACGTTGATGCCGCTTCATGGCAGCCTGCCGTTTCGCGAGCAGCGCGCGGTTCTGACGCCACTGGAGACGGGGCGCAAGCTGGTGCTGGCGACAGCGATTGCCGAGACTTCCATCACCGTGCCCGACGTCCGGGTTGTGGTCGATGGCGGGCGGTCGCGGGAGGCGCGGTTCGATCCGGCCTCTGGTATGTCGCGGCTGGTGACCGGGCGGGTGACCAAGGCGCAGGCTGAACAGCGCCGGGGGCGTGCGGGGCGAGTGGCTGAGGGGTGGTGCTACCGGTTCTGGACCAAAGGCGAGGAGGGCGCGATGCAGGCCTTCCCGCTGCCTGAGATTATGGCCGCCGATCTGGCCCCCCTCGCGCTTGATCTGGCCGGTTGGGGCGTGAACGATCCCGGTGATCTTGCCTTCCTGACCCAGCCGCCCGAGGGCGCATTGAGCGAGGCGCGCAGCCTGCTGAGGGATCTTGGCATGCTGGATGATGCCGGGCGGATCACCGCGCATGGGCAAGAGGCAGCAAAGGTGCCGGCACATCCCAGACTGGCACATATGTTGCTGGCAGGTGGGCCAAAGGCGGCAGGGCTTGCGGCCCTTGTGTCCTCGCGGGGGCCGGACAGGCAGGGGGCGGACCTGAGTGCTGGACTGGCTCGCCTGACGGGTGATGCCGCGCGGGAAGAAGCGCGGTTGCGGAAATTTGCCGGTGCTGATGCGGGCCTCAGCCCCGGCGGGATGCTGGCGCTGGCCTATCCTGACCGGATCGCGCTGCTGCGCCCCGGTGACGGGACACGCTACCTGTTGTCGGCCGGGGCAGGCGCTGTGATCGATGCGGGCGATGCGCTGGCGGGGCAACGGTTGCTGGTCGCCTCAGACCTTGACGGAGACCGGCGGGAGGCGCGGATCCGGGCGGCTTTGCCGATCAGCGAAAGCGAGCTGCGCCAGATCTATGCAGAGTGGCTGCACAAGGTGAATGTCTGTGAGTGGTCGCGGCGCGAACGCAAGGTGGTTGCGCGGAGCCGTCTGATGCTGGGCGCGCTGGCGCTGGAAGATCAGCATTGGCGCGAAGTCGACAGTGATGCGCTTCTGCCCGCGTTTCTGGATGGCGTGCGCGATCTGGGGTTGGAGGCGCTGAACTGGACCAAGAGCGCGCGGCTTTTGCGGGCGCGGGCGCTTTGGCTGGGTGCACGAGGTGCTGAACTGGCAGATATGGGTGATGCTGCATTGCTGGAGGGACTGGAAAACTGGCTTGGGCCATGGCTTGCGGGGATGCGCAGCTTTGGCGAGGTTCGGGGGCTGGATCTGACCGGACCGCTGGATGCTCTGCTGGGGGTGGATGGCAAGGCCATGCTGGACCGACTGGCCCCGGCAAAGCTGACGGTGCCCACCGGCTCGCGGCTGGCAGTGGATTACAGCGCCGAGCCGCCCAAGGTGGAGGTGCGCTTGCAGGAAGTCTTCGGGCTGGACCGCCATCCAACCCTTGGCCCGGACAAGATGCCGGTGGCCTTGCATCTGTTGTCGCCTGCGGGGCGTCCGGTGCAGGTTACGTCTGATCTGCCGGGGTTCTGGCGGTCAAGTTACAGTGACGTGCGCAAGGACATGCGCGGGCGCTACCCCAGACATCCCTGGCCCGAGGATCCGGTCAGTGCGGCGCCCACCCGGCGGGCAAAACCGCGTGGCACCTGAGACACGTTCGCGCAAAAGTGGAAAAATGATCGCTGACGCCAGTGTCTCGCCACATTCCTGCGCGGTTTCATATTTACCTTTTGTATAGGTTTTAAGAATCGCGGTCTGGCTGCCCCCGGCGCAGACCCAATCAGGACATGTCGTGGAAGGAAGAGCATTGACGCAGAAATCAGGCATCACAAGGCGCGCAGCGCTGGCGGGTCAGGCAGCGATTGGCGGTGCGGTCGGTCTTGGTCTCGCAAGCCCCGCATTGGCACAAGGACAGGTGCGCATCCGGACCACGCTGGTCGATGGCGCGCCGGTCTATGCGGCCATGGCACAGAGGCTGGCAGCCCGGCTGGAAGCGGTATCTGACCGGCGGATCCGGCTGGAACTGGATCTGGCACGCGCACCGCTGGACGGGTTTGACGCGGTCGGTGCCGGTCTGGTCGATGCCTATATCGGGCGCGAGGACATGTTCCTTGAGCGCGATCCCGCGTTTGGCATGTTCTCGTCCACACCTTTTGGACTGGACCCGCGCGAGTTCGAGGCATTCATCCACTATGGTGGCGGTCAGCAGCTTTGGGACGAAATGTCCGGTCGCTATGGCATCAAGCCGCTGCTTCTGGGCGATCTGGGAGCAAGCTTTGGCGGCTGGTTCCAGAGCCCCATCGAGTCTGTCGGCAATTTCTCGGGCCTGCGCATGGCCAGCGAAGGTCTGGGCGCAGTAGTGCTGCAAGGCCTCGGGGCTGCTCCGCTGAAGTTCAACGGCCAGATCGGCGGCAATCTTCAGGCAAGCGTCAGCTATGGCCTGTCGGTGGACCGTGACCTTGGTCTGACCGATGCGTTCCGGGTGCTGGTGGCACCGGCCATGTTCCACCCACAACGTGCGGTCTCACTTGGGCTGAGCACAGCGTTCTGGGAGGCCCTGTCAGACGGGGACCGGGCGCTGATCGACACGGTTTGTGCGGCTGAGACGGACATTCAGCTGGCCTCGGTCCTGTCAAGTGAAATGGCAGCATTTGGCGATGTGGTTGCACGCGGGACGCTTGTGCAGTCGCTGACCCCGCAGGTTTTCGGCGAGATTGCCGCTGCCTCGGACGAGGTGCTTGAAACGCATATTCTGGCCAATTCCAGCGCACCGTTCGTGCTGGACAGCTACCGCGCGTTCCTGCGCGACATTTCGGGTTGGAGCACGGTCGGTGAGGGCCTGTTCTCTGTTGCACGCGCCGAAGCGCTGGGGATCTGATCATGACAAAGACACTGAAAACCACGCCAAACCTGTCCCGTCGCGCGGCCCTTCTGGGGCTGGGCATTGCACCGGTTGCACTTGCCGCGCCCGCCGTTCAGGCACAGGCCCGCCGCACGCTGGATATGGTCACCACATGGCCGCGCGGTCTGCCCGGTCTGGCCACGGCAGCCGAGCGTTTCGCTCAGGCCGTCAATGACATGTCCGGCGGCGCGCTTGCGATCAACTATTTCGCAGCAGGCGAGAAGGTTGGTGCATTCGACAGCTTCGATGCGGTCCGAAACGGATCGGTCGATATGTATCATGCGGCTGAGTATTACTGGCAGGGCCGTGACAAGGCCTATAACTTCTTCACCACAGTGCCCTTCGGTTTTACCGCGCAGGAGTTTTCGACATGGATTCAGGTCGGTGGCGGTCAGGAGCTTTGGGATGAGCTGAGCGGCGAGTTTGGCCTCAAAAGCTTCATGTGTGGCAACACAGGCGTGCAGATGGGCGGCTGGTACGCAAATCCGATCCGCTCTCTTGAGGATATGAAGGGTTTGAAGATCCGCATTCCGGGTCTTGCAGCCGACATCTTCCGGGCGCTTGGCGCGGAGCCTGTGAGCCTGCCCGGCGGTGCGATCCCGGCGGCACTTTTCTCGGGCGAGATCGATGCGGTGGAATGGGTTGGCCCCTATAACGATCTGGAATTCGGTGTCCACAAGGTGTTGCAGAACTACATGTTCCCGGGCTTTCACGAGCCGGGCACATGTGCGGCCTTGAGCATCAATGCACGGGTCTGGAACTCGCTTGATGCCCAGCAGCAGGCGGTGATCGCGACGGCTTGTGCCGCGGAGAACCGGCGGATGCTGGCGGAATACTCCGCCCGTTCAGGCGCTGCACTTGAGCAGATGAAGGTGGAATACGGCACTCAGGTGCATCGTTTTGCCGATGATGTTTATGCCGAGGTGGCAAAGATCGTGTCGGACACGATGAGCGGGATTGCCGGGCAGAACGGCTATTCCCGGCGCGTTGTCGGCAGTTTCCTCGATTTCCGTTCGAAGATCGTGCCCTATTCGAAACTGCTGTCGGGCAGCTACCTTGGCGCGCGCGCCGAGCATCTGACGGCACAGGCGGCAATGGTCGATGATTTCATCGAAGTGAACGACTGACCGGTCCTCTTCGGAATACCTAAAACTGTACCAAAAGCGGTCCTGTTGTGGGGCCGCTTTTTTACGTCTTGTTGGGATTTCAGCGCCTATCTGCTGCTGAGAGGAGGGTCCCGTACAGGATGTATCGCTGGCTCCAGACGCAGGCAGGCTCGGAAGCCTGCCATCAGACCTATCTGAAAGCGCGGATCAACCGGCGTGAACGGAAAACCCGTGTCACGGTTTTCGTTCTTCTGATCATTGCGGCGGCGATCCTGGGCTCTGCGGGAATTGCCACGGTCCTGATGTTGCTGATGCTGGTTGTGGAGACCTGCGAGGCGCGGATGCACCGCTATCTCAATGCGGCCGACAAGCAGCTTCTGAACCGGCATGTCTGCCTGTCTGCCGGGTTGGCGGCAGTGGCGACCTCGGTCTATATGGGCGCCTCTCTGGTTTTTGCACAGCATGCCACCACATCCGTTGTTCTGCTGGGGTTGTTCTGGTTGAGCGGTGGCCTTGTGCATCTGTCGGCCAATTATGCCTCCATGCCGGTGTTCTATTGGGCCACGATGACCCCCGCGACCCTGATCCTGCTGGTGTTTCCGATGACCGTTGGCTGGTCTGAACCAAGGATGCCACTGACCCATGAATGGCTGATGCCTCTTGTGCTTGCGGTCATCTACGTGGTGCATCTGCGGCATCTGATGTCGTCTCAGAAGGACACGGAAGCGGCGATCGAAACCGCGCGGAAACAGGCCGCCAGTCGATTGAAGGAACTGGAATACCTCGCCAATCACGACAGTCTGACGGGACTTTTGAACCGCGGTGCATTTGACATCAGAATTCAGGAAATGCTGATCAGCCAACGTGGTGCAGACAGTCATTTGGCGATGTTCATGCTCGATCTCGATGGTTTCAAACCGATCAATGACCTGCATGGTCATGAAGCGGGTGATGTGGTTCTGGCAGCCCTTGGTCAGCGTCTGGAGAAATCCCAGCGTGCAGGCGCCTGTGTTGCGCGCCTTGGGGGCGATGAATTTGGCGTGCTGGCCAATGGCATCGAAGGGGTCGAGGATGCGCTGGGCATCGGCAACCGCCTGCGAGATACACTGAACGCACCGGTGCGCTGGCGCGGGCAAAGCCTGCAGGTGGGCGTGTCCATCGGGGTTGCCCTGCAGATGATCAGTGGCAACTCTCCTCAGGCGCTGATGTCGGACGCGGATCAGGCGATGTACCGAGCCAAGGCGCTGGGCAAGAACCGGGTTGTGGTCTTCGATGGCACGGCATCGGTTGGAGCCTTGGGAGCTCTTGATGAAGAACTGCTGAGATCAGCCGTCACAGGCGATGGGCCAGAGTTCGTCTTGCGCTACCGCAAGGTGGCCTATCTCTCGGACCTGTCGCTTCAGGGGCTGGATGCCAGTGTCTACTGGGATCATCCCGAAGCTGGTCTGTTGGGGCCGGATCACTATCTGTCAACCCTGGACGCCATGGGCCTTTTGGGTGACTACACCTACAAGGTGCTAAAGATGCTGTTGATGGAACTGGAAACATTGCTGATAGATGGCATTGATCCCGGTCAGGTTTCCATCTCGGTCCCGGAACTGAGCCTGAGCACCCATAACGGGCGCGAAGACATTGAATGGCTGATGGCAACCTTCCCCGGCACCACCGAGCGGTTGACCCTGACGGTGCCCGAAAACCTGCTCCTGTCGCGCTCGGGTGATCTGGTGGCACAATCGATCGTAAAACTGCGCCAGATTGGTGTGAAAATCGCGCTGGATGACTTTGGCTCGGGTCAGGCATCTTTTCAACATCTGCGCTCCTTTGCCATCGACGGGCTTCGGATCCATCCGTCGTTCGTCTCTGGCGTGGAGCATGATCAGCAGGCCTCCATCATACTGGACGGTTTCCTGTCAATCGCTCAGGGGCTTGGTGTGACCGCCATGGCCAAGGGGATCGAGAGCGATGATCAAAGACGGCATCTGGCAGGACAGGGCTGCCCGACCGGGATCGGGTCGTTCATCGGTGCCGATCTGCCGCTGGACGAGATTTTGCAGGACCTGCAAAAGACCGATACGGCCAGCCGAATTCAGATCGGTTGACTGGGTTTCAGGCTGATGACCAAAAAAGAGGCAGAAACACCCTTTTCGGAGCGAAAAGTTTAAACTAGCCTCACCCTTGCGGGTAATTACGACCCGCCCGGCCAATAAAAAAGGGAGACCCCATGTCACCGTCGAACGAGCCGTCATTCCGTCAATCCGTTGATCTGATGTTCACACGCGCAGTCGCGCTTATGGATTTGCCGCCGGGACTTGAAGAAAAGATCCGGGTTTGCAACGCGACCTACACGGTACGGTTCGGCGTGCGGCTGCGTGGAGAGGTCAAGACGTTCACGGGATACCGCTCGGTGCATTCCGAGCATATGGAACCGGTCAAGGGCGGCATTCGCTTCTCGATGGGGGTCAATCAGGATGAGGTCGAGGCGCTTGCTGCGCTGATGACCTACAAATGCGCGCTGGTCGAGACACCTTTTGGCGGCTCCAAGGGCGGGCTTTGCATCGACCCGCGTGAATATGATGCCGAAGAGTTGGAAAAGATCACCCGGCGCTTTGCCTATGAGCTGTGCAAGCGTGACCTGATCAATCCCGCGCAAAACGTGCCTGCACCAGACATGGGCACGGGCGAGCGTGAAATGGCCTGGATCGCTGACCAGTATCGGCGGATGAACACCACCGACATCAACGCAGCTGCCTGTGTCACCGGCAAACCGCCCCATGCAGGCGGCATCGCAGGTCGGGTCGAGGCGACGGGGCGCGGGGTGCAGTATGCGCTCCAGGCCTATTTCCGCTATCCTGAAGATGTCGCGAAGTCCGGGCTGACCGGCACGCTTGATGGAAAGCGTGTGATTGTTCAGGGCCTCGGCAATGTGGGCTATCACGCGGCGAAGTTCCTTTCTGACGAAGATGGATGTCTGATCACCGGTGTGATCGAGCGCGATGGCGCTGTGACCAACGAGGCCGGTCTCGACATTGATGCGCTGCACGCCCATATCCGTGAAACCGGAGGGGTCAAGGATTTCCCGGGCGGTGAGTTTGTTTCCCACGGCGCGCATGTTCTGGAAAACCCCTGTGACATCCTGATCCCTGCCGCCCTGGAAGGTGTGATCAATCTGGACAACGCAGCCCGCATTTCTGCGCCACTGATCATCGAAGCGGCAAACGGCCCGGTCACTGCGGGTGCTGATGAGATCCTGCGCAAGAAGGGCACGGTGATCATTCCGGACATGTATGCCAACGCAGGCGGTGTGACGGTGAGTTACTTCGAATGGGTCAAGAACCTCAGCCACATTCGATTTGGCCGGATGCAGCGTCGTCAGGAAGAGGCGAGCCATGTGTTGCTTCTGGATGAGTTGAAGCGTCTGTCGGCGGACAGCCAGTTGAACTGGCAATTGTCCGACGGGTTCACGAAGAAATACCTCAAAGGTGCGGGCGAGCTGGAACTGGTGCGCTCCGGCCTCGATGACACGATGCGCGGGGCCTATGACAGCATGCGCGAGGTCTGGCATTCGCGCAATGACGTGGAAGATCTGCGGGTCGCGGCCTATCTGGTGTCGATCGCCCGGGTGGCCACGAGTTATCAGTCCAAAGCGCTCTGAAAGAACGCCGCCCCGGGGCGGGGCGGCGGCCTCCGGCGGGAGTATTTCGGGAAACTCGAACTGTGGCCGGTCAAGTGTCCCGCATGTGGATCATCATCGTCAGCCGGTCGGCCATGTCGCGTGCGTGCCGGCCTGCGGGCGTTCCGCCAACCCCGAGCCTGCGGCCAAAACGCCACCACATACCGGGACGCCAGCGCCGTTCCATCGGTTTCTTGAGTACGATCAGAAATCCGTTCGAGGGTTTCATGGCAAAGACCCCGCGGTCGACCTTTTCGATGTTGTCAAAAGTGGTCAGAAGGGTGCCGCTGTTGTCCCAAAGACCCTCCTCGGTCAGCCCGATGGTCAGGCTGGTGGCCTTCCAGAGGTTGCGCGCCTGCCAGATTGCCAACCCGCCAAGCCCCAGAAGGATCAGCAGGGCGATGGGAGATGCGGGCGGGCGCAGGAAGGCCACTGCCAGCATCAGAATGCCAAGGCAGACCTGTGAGCCGACGCCCATTATGCGGCGGGCGGGCGAAGCGGTCAGTTCGGCCAGTAGCTCGGGTTTGTCAGTCATGGCCCTGACCTAGACGGATTGTGTGAGCTTGAAAAGCCTGCAAATCTCAGCCCCGGCGGACGATGATCTCGCGACCCGGCTCTTCGGGTTCATCATCGACCATCTCGGCGGGGAAGCCAGGAGCCGTGACCGACAGGCCTGTGGCCTCTTCCAGACGTTTGATGATGTTGGGGGACCATTCGCGGGGGCCGAAGCGGTTGGCGCCATCCTTGAAAATCTCGATCATCAGCGGGCTCATCTCAAGAGGTACACTTGCGCGGTCGGCGATGTCCTGAAACAGGCCGATGTCCTTGAGCACGAGGTCCATGGTGAAGGAGATGTCCCGTGAGCCGTTGAGGATGACCTGACTTTCGGTCTCGTGCACAAAAGAATTGCCCGAGGAGATGCGGATCGCTTCATAGGCTGTGGCCAGATCCATACCGGCGGCCTTGCAGGTCGTCAGTGCCTCGGTGCAGGCAATCAGATTGGCGGTGGCAAGATAGTTGGTCACGACTTTGAGCGTCGAGGCCGTACCGAGGTCGCCGGTGTGCAGCACACGCCTGCCCATGATTGTCAGAAGCGGCAGGATCTGCTCGAACGTGTCGCGCGCGCAGCCTGCGAAGATCGAGATGTTGCCGGTATCGGCACGGTGACACCCACCAGAAACGGGGCAATCCACGGCACCGGCACCGGTGGCAATCATGCGCGCGCCCAGCCGGGTGATCTCGGTTGCATCCGTTGTCGACATCTCCATCCAGATCTTGCCGGGACCTGCGGCCTCCAGCAGGCCGTCCTGACCTTCGACCACAGCGGCAGAAGCGGCGGGCGAGGGCAGGCAGGTGATCACCACATCACAGGCCGCCATCATCGCGGCCGGGCTGTCGGCCCAGGTGGCGCCCTGATCGAGAAAATGCCGGGCGGCCGATCTGTCGAGATCGCGAACGGTAACGCTGACCCCATTGCGCAGCAAAGCGCCTGCCAGCTTGCCACCCACATTTCCCAACCCGATGAAGCCCGTTTTCAACATGTCCGTCATTCCCGCTTTTGTACCTGGGGTCAGACTGGGGCGGGATTTTACCCGGGGCTGTTGCCCTACCGACATCCGATGCCGTTTTAGGTCAGTGTTCTGAACAGTTTGCGTCATCCGGCGCAGATGGTACTGTGCCCGAACCTGATGTGAAAAAGAGGGCTGAGGCATGCTGAAAAGCTGGCCGGTATCATTGATATTGATGATGTTCCTGCCGCTTGCGGGCGGGTTTCTGGCGCGGTCAATGGCGATGCCGGTGCTGGAAAACCCGATTGGCCCCTGGGTGTGCCAGTTTCAACTGGTGGCCAACCTTGCGCCAGTGGCGTGCGAATTTGGCGGGATCTCGGCGGTTCTGTTGCTGACCTCGCTGGTGACGGGCGCAATCGCGCTCAGCCTGATTGTGCTGTTTTTTCTGGGCAGCTTTTTTGCGTTTTTTCACCAGCGTCTGCTGACGGTGATTTTCCCCAAAGTGGCAACACTGGCCAATGTGCTCAATGGCGTTTTTCTGCTGGCCCTCGGGGTCCATATCATCGTGATGCTGTGGGCGCTTTATGTGTCGTCCAACGGAACCCGGCCGTCGAACACAATGTTGGCAATCATTGCCCTTGGGGTGGTGTCGGGCGTTGGCAAGATGCTGACCATGAGCATGGATCACAAGAGCGATCTGGAAGTGTTGCCGATTGATGCGCTGAGGCTGGATACATCCGCCGCACCTGCCCTGATGCAGACCATCGAGGACATTGCCGATGCATTGAAGGTGCAGCGGCCTGACAACATCTTCATCGGGCTGGACCCCGAATTCTGGTTCACCCAGCACCGGTTGCAGGCGGATTACATGGAAAAGGCGGTCAAGGGGCGGTCGCTCTACCTGTCATTGCCGCTGATGCGGGTGATGTCTGCCGAAGAGTTCAAGGCCGCGATCGCCCATGAGCTTGCCCATTTCGGGCCGTCACAGCGGGCCTATTCCGAAGGGTTTGCACCGGTTTACCGCCGGGTGGCGGGGGTGTTTCGCGACATGAACGGCGAGCAGCATCCGCTGGTCGAGATCGCCATGACGCCGGTCCGGGCGACAATCAGGATGATGGTGTCGATTTTCGGGATGAACCTGCGCAAGGTGGCCAAGGGGCGGGAGGCCTCGGCAGATGCGCAGGCGGCCAAACTTGCAGGCGCGGACGCCATGGCCGGTGCAATTGCCAAGATGAGCGCGTTCGAGAGCCTGTGGAACGAACTGGAAGACGACCAGATTGTTCGGGCGTCCGGCGGGATGGCACCGGCAATAGATTTGACGGTGATCTTCTCGGAGGCGGCATATGTCTATTCCGACGGGCCGGTGGGCAAGGGGCTGGTCGGGGCGCTGGGCCGGGTTCAGATTTCCCATCCATTTGATGTGCATCCGCCCTCGGCCAAGCGGATCCGGTCTCTGAAAGTGGGCATCAATTCAGGCAACAGTGCAGAATTGCTGGATCACAAGGGCGAGGATGCCGCGACTGTGTTGCTGCCGATGCGCGACAGCATCGGGCGGGATCTGACCCGGATCTTCAACGACAAGCACAACTCACGCAAGGACCGAGCGCCTGCGGAGTTGAAGACGTATATTCGCGACCGTCAGCGCGCGCTGTTGTCGATCATCGCTGATATCGTCTGCTGTGGAGAGGATGAGATTTCCAGAACCCAGACCGCGCTTGAGGTGTTGACGGCGCAGGTGGACGGCTTTGACCGGTTTGATTTTCTGGGCCTGCTGTCGGGGCGCATCGCCTCGCATCAGTTTGATGATGCGCTGGAGGTCTTGCGCCAGTCCCTGAAGCCCGATGCCGCGCGCGGCGTGGTCGCGATGGCCAAGACCATTGCCAAGGATGGGCCTGCGCGCCTTCCCGATCAGCAGGCAGAGTATCTGGCGCTGCTTGAGATGGATCTGGGCGACCTTGAACTTCAACCCGATGATGAGGATTTGGAAACAGTTTCTTCCTGATTGTGGTCTTTGTCTTTGCGCCCGGAGGTGTCACCTCTGTGCCAACACGCAATTCCTGGAAAGGAGAGGACCCATGTCTTTCAGACCTGTAAAATCCGAAACGCTCGCCCGGCCAACCCTTGAAGGAGCCGGTGTGCATCTGCACCGGGCCTTTGGCTTTGGTGAAACCTCGCAGACCGATCCGTTTCTGTTGTTCGACGATTTTCGCAATGATGACCCGGTGCAGTTCGAGAAGGGGTTTCCCTGGCACCCGCACCGCGGCATCGAGACGATCACCTATGTGCTCGACGGTGAGGTCGAGCATGGGGACAGCCTTGGCAACCGGGGTGTGCTGGGTGCAGGCTCCGTTCAGTGGATGACAGCCGGGTCGGGCATCATGCATCAGGAAATGCCGCGCGGGAATGCTGCGGGGCAGATGCACGGCTTTCAGCTTTGGGCCAATTTGCCATCCGCTCTGAAGATGACCGCACCGCGCTATCAGGACATTGCGGGCAGCGATATTCCCGAGGTGATCGAGGATGATGGCACGCGGGTGAAGGTGATCGTCGGATCGTTCTGGGGGCAGAAGGGCCCGGTGGACGGGATTGCGGCGGAACCGATGTATCTGGATGTGTCGATCCCGCCAAATGTCACGCGCAGCCTGCCGGTGGACACCTATTCAAACGCCTTTGCCTATGTGTTTGCCGGATCGGGTAAGTTTCGGGACGCGTCTGATCCTTACGGGGTGCGGGTGGAAAAAGAGGTTGCCGGTGAAGAGCTGAACATCCGCGATCTGAGCGGCAATCGGACGCTGGTCAATTTCGACACCGGTGACGAGGTGCGGGTCACAGCCGGGCCTGATGGCATGCGGTTCCTGCTGATCTCGGGTCGCCCGATCAAGGAGCCGGTGGCCTGGCACGGGCCTATCGTGATGAACACGCGGGCTGAGTTGTATCAAGCAATGGAAGAATTGCAGAACGGTCGCTTCATTCGCGCCGATCACTGAACAGGAGCCCGGCCCCTTGAAAGGGGCCGGGTTTGCGCTTCGCGCAGAGGATATTTGAGCCAAGACGTGAAAGCTCAGATCATCGCCTCCGGATGGTTTTCCAGGAACATGGCCATGTCCTGATTGCCGGTGTTGTCGCGATACTCGGCCGCACAAGTGGCACCTGCCTCGATCAGCATTGCGGCACAGGCGATGTGCTGGCGGGTGGCCGCATTGAGCGAATGTTCCGCGCCGTGAATGCAGGTGCCAAGCGCATTGCCGCCATACATGTTTTCGAAGTTCAGATCAGGGTTGAGCGACAGGAGATAGGCCACCGTCTCGGCGTTGCCTTCCCAAGCCGCCAGATGCAGCGGGGTCATGCCCTGTTCCTCGCGTGTGTCGGGATCAAGACCGGCAGCCACCAGCGCCTTGATCTGGGCGGTCTTTGTGGGATCGGTCGCAAGATGGCAGAGCAGGCGGCGGTCCTCTTCGACCAGACGGTGCAGATTGACCTTGGCCTCAGGCGGCGTGCCCGTTCCGCAGGCCGCCAGAATGTCCTGATTGCGGGTCAGCGGCGTGGCATGGCCTGCTGCCTCCAAGGCCTGAGCAAAGGGCAGATTGCCCGATGTTGCGGCCACGGCATAAGGCGTCTTGCCTTGCCAGAGCGCAGTTGGATCAGCGCCCGCTACCAGAAGCGCTTTTGCGTGATCGCCGCTGCGCCCGCGCCTTGCGGCCTGATGCAGTGCGGGGATGGTCGGGACCGGATCGCCTGAGGGAAACGCGCGCAGCGCTTCATTGGGATCGGCACCCATGTCCAGCAGGATCTGCAAGCCTTCGAGATTGTCGAAATCCAGCACCCGATTGAGCGCGTTGGTTCCGTTGGGATTGGCCTTGTACCGGGCCAACAGGCGCAGGCCGTCATTGTGACCCAACTCACACGCGTGGTAGAGGCTTTCGAAGTCATCGGGATTGGCGCCATGGTCAAGCAGCCATTCAGCCAAGACCAGATTGCCCGCATGTCCCAAAGCGCCATAGAGCGCGGGGAGCATATCTTCGCTGCCGGGTTGGGCCGGGTAGCTGTCATTCACGTCTGCACCAGCGTCCAGCAGCAGTTCAGCAATGGCCAGCATGTCAGGCGTCTTGTCAGGATGGACCTGAAAATGCTTGGAAAATGCCAGATGCAAAATTGGTCGACGGGGACCGATCGGAGTTGTCACAACATCTGCGTTCTGGCTGAGCGCTTTGCGCACGGCTGGCAGATCATAGGTGGCTATTTGCAGGCCGAGGTTGTGATCGGGCAAGTCCGGGTCGTCGCTGAGCAACTGATCCACCCGCCAGTGATGTCCGAAAAAGAGCGCCATTTTCAGAAGCTCGGCCCGCTTGTCGCGATCACTGCCGCGGGTTTGCAGGCTGTATTTCAGCTTGGGCCAGCTGGCAAAGCCTTCCTCGCGCGCAATCACATGCAGGGCGTCTGCGTGTCTGGCATTGGTCTGGTTGGGCAGGTGCGCGCGCAATCGATCAAACGCTGTCGGGTCATTCTGATCAAGCTGGCGTTTGAGGGCCTTGGCGCTGCGGCGCAAGGCGTCCAGGTCATGGGTCATCGTTCCTTCTCCTGTCGGATGAGGCCCGGATGTCCGCCGGATCTGGGCCAATGCCAGGAAAAGGCAGGTTCAGATCAATCAGATCAGACTGCGCTTGGGCTTTCCGCGGACCGGGAGGCCGGTCAGACGGCCCATGCCGCGACGATAGCAGAAAATGCGCCGTGGAAAAAGCCTAGCGTGTGGCGTTTTCCAGCGTGCGGCCCGCGTTTGTGATGTCTTGGCCAACGCCCTGAATGGTGTTGCAGGCGGCTAGAAGCAGGATGCAGGAGACGGCAAGCAGTCGGGTCATGGGAGGGGTCCTTTGTGGTGGTCTTTCGGCAAACGGTATCAAATGGGTCTGCGGCTTTCCAGAGGGCTCAACCGCCAGACCAAGGCGTGTCGCTCTGGCCATGGGGGACGTTTTGCATTTCCAGATGGAGACGATCACCGGTGTAGGGATGTGCGCGCGCGGCCTCTTCGTTCAGGGAGACACCCAGACCGGGCGTGTCATCCAGCAGGATATGACCAGCCTCCCAAGGCAGGCCGCGGTTCAGAAGCTGTCGGTGAAAGCCGTCGCCCTTGCAGATGGTTTCGGCAATCAGGAAATTGGGGAGGCAAGCGGCCAGTTGCAGATTTGCGGCCCATTCAATGGGACCGGCGTAAAGATGCGGAGCAATCTGGGCACCATGAGCTTCGGCCAGAACCGCGAGTTTGCGCGCCTCCCAGATGCCGCCGACCCGGCCCAGAGCTGGTTGCAGGATATGGGCGGCATTGCGCGCGAGCAGGGGTTGGAAATCGGCGCGTGTGGTCAGACGCTCACCTGTCGCGATGGGCACGGGTGAGTGGGCTACGACCATGGCCATGGCGTCGGGATTGTCGGGAGGCACCGGCTCTTCAAACCAGAGCGGCTGGTAGGGTGCAATGGCATGGGCCAGCCGGATCGCACCAGACGGCGTGAACTGGCCATGGGTGCCAAAGAGCAGATCGGCGCGGTCGCCCACAGCCTCGCGGATGCGCGCGCAGAACCGGGTCGACAGGCTGAGATCGGCCATCGCTGGCTGGTGTCCACCCATGATGGTGTAGGGGCCGGCAGGGTCAAACTTGAGCGCAGTAAAGCCCTGATCAACCATCACGGCCGCCTGTTCGGCGGACATGTCAGCGGATGCATAGAAGCTGGCCGGATCCTGATCCGCACCGGGGTAAAGGTAGGAATAGGTTCGGATGCGCCGGGTGATCTGGCCACCCAGCAGCTTGTGCACCGGCAGGTCGTGGGCCTTGCCCAGAATGTCCCAGCAGGCAATCTCAAGCCCAGAAAACGCGCCCATCACGGTGGGATCAGGGCGCTGGGTAAAGCCCGAGGAATAGGCGCTGCGAAACATTGCTTCGATGTCATGGGGATCACGTCCGGCCACGTGTCGTTCAAAGACGTCCTGTACCACGGCCGTCATGGCGTCAGGTCCGACAGCGGCTGCATAGACTTCACCATACCCGATGATGCCTGTGTCTGTGGTCAGCTTGGTGAAGATGAAGTAGCGGCCGCCGTGGCCCGGGGGCGGTGTGCCGACCACGAAAATCTCAAGATCAGTCAGTTTCATGGCCTGTCGCACTCCTGCAGGTATCGCGCTTTACCAGCAGCATAGGCGGCGTCGCGGGGTCAGGGCATGCAAAATCGACCATGGTGTCGCAATTGTATGGCTTGACGGGACGCGGCGGCTGGGATTTGCAGGGGGCATGACCACCTCCGATGCGCCTCAACCCCAGTCCCGACTGCCCTTTGTGTTCATTGTGACCACCGTTGTGCTGGATGCCATGGGGATCGGCCTGATCCTGCCGGTGATGCCGGATCTTCTGCGTGAGTTGAACCAGATGTCGATCTCGGACGCCGCGCGCTGGGGCGGTTGGCTGTCGCTGGTCTATGCGGTGATGCAGTTTCTCTGCGGGCCGTTGATCGGCAATCTGTCGGATGCCTATGGCCGTCGTCCGGTCCTGCTTGTGTCGCTTCTGGCCATGGCGCTGGATTACGTGGTCATGGCGCTCGCCGGCAGTCTCTGGCTGCTGTTCGTGACGCGGATGATCGCTGGTGTCACCGGTGCGACCTATTCCACCGCAAGCGCTTACCTTGCGGATATTTCGTCACCCAAGGAGCGGGCTGCAAATTTCGGTCTGGTGGGAGCTGCCTTCGGGATGGGGTTCATATTCGGCCCGGCCATCGGTGGATTTCTGGGCGAATTGGGCACGCGCGCACCGTTCTGGGGGGCGGCCATTCTGGCTCTGGTCAACATGGGATTTGGCTGGTTCATCCTGCCTGAAACTCTCAAGCCCGAGAACCGCCGCGCATTCCAGTTTTCGCGGGCCAATCCTTTCCGGGCGTTCCTGCGATTGCGTCACTTGCCGGTGGTGGGCGGGATCATCCTGATTTACCTGATCGAGACCACGGCCACCAACGTCTACCCCGCCGTCTGGGCCTATTTCACGCAGGAACGCTTTGGCTGGAGCGTGGCCATGGTGGGCGTCAGCCTTGCCGCATACGGCATTTGCGTGGGCGTTGTTCAAGGCGTTCTGATCCGCAAGATCCTTAACCGGTTGGGCGAATATCGCACGGCAATTTTCGGCATGTCGTGCTCGCTGGTCAGCTTGCTGGTGCTCAGCGGGGTGAGCGAGGGCTGGGTGGTCTTTGCCTTCATGCCGTTGATGGCGCTGAGCGCCGTAACCGAACCGGCACTTTCGGGCATTGCGGCCAACCGTGTGGGCGAGGACGAGCAGGGAGAGTTGCAGGGTGTCATCGCCTCGGCCAGTGCCATTGGCACGATCATTAGCCTGCCTCTGATGACCCAGCTCTTTGGCAGTTTCACCTCCGAGACAGCACCGGTTTATTTTCCCGGTGCGCCCTTTCTGGCGGCGGCCCTGCTGACGGTTCTGGGTCTGGGATTGCTGGTCCGCGCGCGCCGGTCGACTTGGGGTTGACGCGGGCGCGCGCGGACCTCAGCGCCAAGCCTATGTTGGCTTGTGGGGGCCTTGACGCTGTCACTGACAGGCGGGTGTGCACCTGATCCGTTGAACGGGCTGGTTGAGCCACATATCGGCAGGATCATGGGCCTAGGGGGAATATCCCTTGATCACGATGACCTGCAGCTCAACCGCTCCGTTCGTGGAGATGTTATAGACCAGCGGGTGTCACGATTGCATGAACGCAAAAGTCGAGTTCCGGTCTCGAAAGGGTAGGAGACAGTCCCTTTGAGAGCCTGGTTCGTATGTTTTTGGCTAGGGTGCCTTGGTTTCAAGCGGATTTGGGTCAAGACCGTTTGGCACATCGAACGGCAGGCTGCGCAGAAAATCAGGTTTGACGCGTAGCGTTTCCAACTCGGTGCGGGAGAAAAATCTGCGTTTGGTGACGACTGCTTCGGGGTCCAGCCAGTCAGATGTCAGATTGCCCGCGGCGATCTCACAGGCAAAGAACATCTCGACCTGATGAAAGTTTGTGGCCGGATCGGTGAATTCTGAAATGCCGACAACCTGCCCGGGTGTGATTTCAAGGCCTGTTTCCTCATGCACTTCGCGGATCAGGTTTTCCGCAAGGGACTGGCCCGGTTCGGCCCCTCCACCCGGGGCGCACCACAGATCGGATGTGTTGCCGGGATAGGCATTGACCAGCAACAGCCGGGCGTCTTGCACGATCAGCGCACGCACGGCGAGCCGGGTCTGGTGATATCTTTTGGGTTTGAGCATGAGATGGCCTAGCTGGCGGTGCGCACCGTCAGGCGGGCCCGTCTGTCTTGTCCAGACAGACCCTGAGCCCGGGGATCCGGGCTCAGGCTTTTGGGGAAACCCCAAAAGAGGCCTTTGGTGCCTGGCCGATCAGTTGGGCAGTTCGCCTTCAATGCCTTCGACATAAAAGTTCATGCCCAGAAGCGTGCCATCATCCGCACGCTCGCCTTCGGCCAGCCAGTCGGAGCCGTCCTGCTTCTTGATCGGGCCGGTGAAGGAGTGGATCGAGCCGTCAACGATGCCGTCGATGATCGCCTGAGCGGAGGCCTGAACCTCGGCCGGGATCTTGTCGGAGAACTCGCCGATCTCTGTCAGGCCGGGCTTGATGCCGTCCCATGTATCGGTGCTTTCCCATGTGCCATCCATGACCGCCTGTGTGCGGGCCACATAGTAGGGGCCCCAGTTGTCGATGATCGAGGAGAGGCGCGCATTCGGACCGAACTGCTTCATGTCGGATGCCTGACCGAAGGCGTAGATGCCTTTTTCTTCAGCGATGGTCATGGCCGCTGGGCTGTCTGTGTGCTGCATGATCACATCTGCGCCCTGTTCGATCAGTGCGTTCGCTGCATCAGCTTCCTTTGCGGGATCGAACCATGTGTTTACCCAGACGATCTTGAATGACACATCAGGGTTTACCGCCTTGGCCGCCAGATAGGCAGAGTTGATGCCGCGCACGACCTCGGGGATCGGGAAAGACGCGATGTAGCCGATGGTGTTGGTCTCGGTCATGTGGCCTGCGATGTGGCCCAGAACTGTGCGGCCCTCATAGAACCGACCCGAGTAGACGGACACGTTATCAGCGCGCTTGAAGCCGGTTGCATGCTCGAACTTCACATCGGGGAACTGCTCGGCCACCTTGAGTGTCGGGTTCATGTAGCCAAATGACGTGGTGAAGATCAGGTCATGGCCGGACTGGGCAAGCTGGCGAATGGCACGCTCGGCATCCGGGCCTTCGGGCACGCTTTCCAGATATGTGGTTTCGACCTTGTCGCCAAAAGCCTCCTCAATGGCCTTGCGGCCCTGATCATGCTCATAGGACCAGCCGAAATCGCCCACCGGACCGACATAGATGAAGCCGACCTTCATGGGTTCATGGCCGTCCGACAGGGCAGGGCCTGCCAGAGCCAGTGCAGCGACGGCTGCGAGTGTTTTGACAAATTTCATGGATTACCTCCGGTTGGATCTTCGAATGGGGGGATGTCCTACCCAGACTTGTGAAACACCTGACCCAAAGAGGCCGGTGCGTTCTGATTGGCCCGCAAACGGTCTGCGGACATGACGACAAGCACAATGATCGTGACCAGATAGGGGGTCATCGACAGGTATTGCGCCTGAATGGAAATGGGATAAGCGGCGGACCATGTGCCGAGCGCTATGGTGCCAAGCCAGAGCAGTAGCAGCTCGATCGGACCGGCGCGGCTGGTGAGTGTGCGCCAGATGGCGAACAGGAAAAGACCGAAGGCCAGCAGCCAGAGCGGTGTCAGGTTTGCGGCCTGCAGGTTCAGTTGCAGGATCGTGACACCGCCGAACAGATAAGCACCCAACATCACGCGCCACGGCTTCCACGCACCAAAGACAACGATGGCCAGCGCGATCCAGCCAGCGCCTGCGGTCATTCCTTCGTTCCATTGGGGCACCCGCACAAGGCTGAGATAAGCGCCGCCCAGTCCCGCACAAGCACCGCCAAAGGCGATTGCGGCCAGCCGGATGGCAATGACGTTGTAGCCTAGCGCGTGGGCGGCGGCATGGTTTTCACCGACCGCGCGCAGGATCATGCCAGGCCGCGAGCGCCCCAAAAAGAGCCAGACCGCAATGACCAGTCCCAGGGCGAAGTAGACCACGGCGTCATGTGACAGAAACAGCGGGCCGACAACGGGCAGGTCCGAGAGGCCCGGAATATCAAGTGATCCGAATGCAGGCGGCTTGAGACCCGAGTAGGGCTGCCCGATCAGTGCGGCCAGTCCCAGTCCAAAGAGTGTCAGCGCCAGTCCGGTAGCGACCTGATTGGACAATAGAACTTGGGTCAGAACGCCAAATACCAGTGCAAGGGCTGCACCGGCCAGTGCCGCGCCCAGAAAGCCGACCCATGGGCTGCCGCTTTCCACGGCAAAGGCAAATCCGGCGATGGCACCGATGATCATCATCCCTTCGACGCCAAGGTTCAGGACGCCTGATTTCTCGACCACCATCTCGCCGATGGCCGCAAGCAGCAGCGGCTGGGCTGCTATGATGATGGAGGCCCCGAGCAGCACCGGATCAAGGCCCGAGATCAGCGCGAAGACGGCCAGCGCAACCAGCGCCAGCGTGATCAGAACCGGTTGGGTGAGGCGTTCCACTGTCATGCCGCCCTCCGACCCTGCCAGCGCAGGCGGTAGGTTGACAGGACGTCAACCGCCAGCAGGAAAAACAGGAGCATGCCCTGAAAGACCGAAATCGCGGCAGCCGGGATCTGCAACGAGAACTGCGCGGTTTCCCCCCCGATGTAGGTCAGCGCCATGACAAGGCCTGCCAGCAGAATTCCCAAGGGGTTGAGCCTGCCCAGAAAAGCCACGATGATCGCCGTGAAGCCATAACCTGCGGGCAGCGCGGGGACCAGTTGGCCGACGGGACCTGCGGCCTCGAACAGGCCGGCAAGGCCTGCCAGCGCACCGGAAATGCCAAGGCAGGTGGCGATCAGGATATGATCGCGCACGCCCGCAAAACGCGCGGCCCGTGGAGCCTGTCCGTACAGCCGGATCTGAAAGCCCAGCAGGTGGCGCGCCAAGATGACATAGGCCGCAACCACGACACCCAGAGCGACAAGGATGCCCATATGCACCCGCGTGCCTGCCATCAGAATGGGCAGAGTGGCGCTGTCGTGGAACTGGCGGCTTTCAGGGAAATTGAAGCCATCCGGATCGCGCAGAGGGCCGGACACCATGGCCGACAGCAGCAGGGTTGCCACATAGACCAGCATCAAGGAGACAAGGATTTCATTGGCGTTGAAGCGGATCTTCAGAATGGCCGGGATCATCGCCCATGCACATCCCCCCAAAGCGCCCGCAAGCGCCATGAGTGGCAACAGCCAGACGCCATCGGTTCCGTAAAACGCCAGTCCGACCGCGCCGCCTGTGAGTGCACCGATGATGAACTGACCCTCGGCACCAATGTTCCAGATGCCTGCTCGGAACCCCATGGCAAGACCTGTGGCGATCAGCACCAGCGGCGCGGCTTTCACCAGAATTTCCGAGCGGGAATAGCTGTCAAAGAGGGGATCAAAGAAGATCACCCGGATCGCCTCGACCGGGTTCTTGCCAAGGAAGGCAAAAAGGATGCCGCCTGCGATCATCGTGGCAATCAAGGCCAGAACAGGTGTCGCAAGTTGCAGGAAACGTGATGGCGCAGGGCGACGTTCAAGGATCAACATGAAGCGCCTCCATCTGTTGCGTGACGCTGGCATCGCCGCCCATCATCAGACCGATCTCCTCGATCGAGATGCTGCCGGTCTTCACAGGCTCGCTGAGCCGCCCGCCTGCGATGACCGAAAAGACATCGGCCACTTCCATCAACTCGTCCAGATCCTGAGAAATGACGATCACGCCAGCGCCTTCATCGGCCAACGTGGACAGCGCCCGGCGGATATCGCCCGCAGCCTTGGCGTCGACCCCCCATGTGGGCTGATTTACGACCAGCACACGGGGGCGTTGCATGATCTCGCGGCCCATCAGGAATTTCTGCAGATTTCCGCCAGACAAGCTGCCCGCCAGCGCAGTTGGTCCCGGCGTGCGCACATCAAAACCCGCAATGATGGCACGGGCAAAATTCGACGTGACTTGCGACTTGATGAACCCGTTCCACGAAAGACGTTCGCGTGCATTTCCAGTCAGAAAAGCGTTGTCGGTCAGGGACATGGCAGGTGCTGCCGCATGGCCCAGGCGTTCTTCGGGCGCGCACAGCAGGCCAGAGACGCGGCGCTCATTCGGGCGCGCGACCGAGATGTCACGCCGTCCCAGAAACAGGGTCTCAGGGGTCACCAGTGTTTCGCCGGACAGGGCCAGCATCAACTCGTCCTGACCATTGCCCGCCACGCCAGCAACGCCGAGGATCTGACCTGACATGAGCGAGAACGAGATGTCCTTGAGGTCAACTCCGAAAGGATCGTCGCTTTTGACATTGAGGGATTGAACGTCGAGCGCAAGATCACCGGGCGTGCGGTTGTGCACAGCTGGTGCCGCCATGCTTTGCCCGATCATCATCTCGGCCAGCGACTGCGCGGTTTCTTCCACCGGGGTACAACTGGCGACCACCTTGCCGCCGCGCAGGATCGTGGCCCGGTCGCACAAGGCGCGGATCTCTTCCAGCTTGTGGGAGATGTAAAGGATCGCGACGCCTTCGGCAGACAATTGGCGCAGGGTCTCGAACAGCGTCCAGACCTCCTGTGGGGTCAAAACGGATGTGGGTTCGTCCATGATCAGGACGCGGGGTTGTTGCAGCAGGCAGCGGATGATCTCAACCCGCTGACGTTCCCCCACGGACAGATCACCGACCTGCCGGAAGGGATCGACCTCAAGCCCGTATCGCGCGGATGTCTCGGAGATCGAGCGGCTGAGTTCGCGCCGGTCTGGAGGCGATGTCATGCCAAGGGCAATATTTTCCGCCACGCTCATCGCCTCGAACAGCGAAAAGTGCTGAAACACCATGCCAATGCCAGCCGCACGAGCGGCCTGTGGGTTGGACGGCTGAAAGGCCTTGCCTCCCAGCATCATCGAGCCTGCATCGGGGCGAACCAGACCGTAAATTGTCTTGACCAGTGTGGATTTCCCGGCGCCGTTTTCGCCCAGCAACGCATGGATTTCGCCCGGCATCAGCGTGAAGGAGACATCGTCATTGGCCACAACGCCCGGATAGGCCTTGGTAATTCCATTGATCGACAGCAAAGGCGTCACGCGCGGTCCTTTCGCAAATCCGTCACACTGCATTTAGCGGCCCTCAATACGTCAGCCGCGACACCGATGGCAATGGCTCTTGGATGCTTGCCCAGATCGGGTGCGCCGATGGGACAGTCCATCCTGTCTATCTGGCTTTCGCCATGGCCGAGTTCGCGCAGTCGTTTGCGAAAACGCGTGCGCTTGGTAGCAGAGCCAATGAGGCCGAGGCGTGCGAAGGGTCGTGACAGGACCCGGTGGCAAATCTCAAGATCCAGCGCATGTGAATAGGTGAGCACTAAGTGATGGGCATCTGGCGGGGCCGAGGCCACTGCGTGCGCCGGGTTGGCAGCCAGAAGTGGAGTGATATCGCCTGGCATCGGGTCTGGAAAGCGGGAAGCGGCGTCATCGATCAGCACAACATCGACGTCAAGCGTGGCGAGAATGCCGGCAATCTCGCGCCCGACATGCCCGGCGCCGTAGATCCAGACGGGTGTTTTCGGCGGCGTCAGTGCTTCAACCCACCAGCCATCCTGCAAGGCAGGCAGACATGGCTGGCCCGAGCGGTGACGGCGCAGGAGTGATTTAACCGACAATGGTGGCTCGCTGGCATCGAAAGCAACCGGTCGGGCAAAGACCGTGTCTTGAGAGGGCGGCAGGGAAGCGGCGTCTATGTACTCAAGAAACAATTGCACGTGACCGCCGCAGCATTGTCCAAGAGCAGGGCCGAGGGGCAGGGACAGAACTTCTGCCCGGGTGCCCGCGCTCAGATTGTGGCGCGCTTTCGCTGTTGCCTGCCATTCCAGGGCACCACCACCGATGGTGCCGCTTGTACCGTCCGGCCAGACAAGCATTGCTGTGCCGGTCTCGCGCGGTGTCGACCCTTCATGCCGGATCACGCAGATGCGGATCAGTGCGGGCTCGGTCTCAAGCCGGGCCTTGATGGCGGGTCGGTCGAAACTCACCAAGGGTCCCCTTTCTGGGCATCAACCGCACGCAGAACCCGCTCAGCTGTCACCGGGGCATCGAGATCGGGGTAAAGCGTGCCGTCGCCACAGGCAGAAACAGCGTCAGACAAGGCCATCATGGCAGAGATGCCCAGCATCAGGGGCGGCTCTCCCACCGCTTTGGAGCGGTAGATCGTATCCTCCCTGTTTTCACCCTCCCAGAGCGCCACATTGAACACATCGGGCCGGTCCGAGCAGGCAGGGATCTTGTAGGTGGAAGGGGCATGGGTGCGCAGGCGTCCGTGATCATCCCAGACCAGTTCCTCCATCATCAGCCAGCCCGCGCCTTGAACATACCCGCCTTCGATCTGGCCGATGTCGAGTGCCGGGTTCAGAGAGGTTCCAACGTCGTGCAGGATATCGGTGCGCAGGATACGGTTTTCACCCGTGAGCGTGTCGATCTCGACCTCGGTACAGGCCGCCCCATAAGCGAAATAGAAGAATGGGCGTCCACGGCCTGCCAGACGATCCCATTCAACCTTGGGCGTTGCATAGAACCCGGTGGAGGAGAGCTGCACGCGGGCGGTGTAGGCAAGCGACGCAAGCTCCGCGAACTCAAGCACCTCCGAGCCGATAATGACCTTGCCATCGCGAAAGCTGATCCGGGCCGGTTCGGTCTGCCAGCGCTCGGCGGCAAATTTTGTGAGCCGGGCCTTGATGTCTTCACAAGCAAGCTTGCAGGCCATGCCGTTCAGATCAGACCCCGATGAGGCCGCGGTCGCCGATGTGTTGGGCACTTTGCCCGTATCTGTAGCGGTAATCCGGATTGCATCGAGCGGCAGTCCAAACACGCTGGCGGCCACTTGGGCTACCTTGGTGAACAGGCCCTGTCCCATTTCCGTCCCGCCATGGTTCAGATGGACCGAGCCGTCGGAGTAGACATGCACCAGCGCGCCTGCCTGATTGAGATGAGTGAGCGTGAATGAGATGCCAAACTTGACCGGTGTCAGGGCGATCCCGCGCTTGATGATCGGGCTGCCAGCGTTTGCCTTCGCAATTGCCTTGCGGCGTTTCTCATAATCGCAAGAACGCGCCAGTGCTGCCATCATCTGAGGAGCGATATTGTCCTCGACGGTCATGTGATAGGGGGTCAGGTTGCGCGGGGCATCGCCATAAAGATTGGCGCGACGCACCTCAAGCGGATCGCGCCCCAAATGATGTGCGATGTGATCCATGACCCGTTCGATGCCGACCATGCCCTGCGGTCCGCCGAAGCCGCGAAATGCGGTGTTGGACTGGGTGTTGGTGCGCAGACGGTGCGATGTGATCTCGACGACTGGCAGAAAATAGGCGTTGTCCGCATGCAACATGGCGCGGTCAGCCACGGGCAAGGACAGATCCTGCGCCCAGCCGCAGCGCACGTGGTGGGTAAACCGGATGCCGGTCAGAGTGCCGTCATCATCAAAGCCCACGTCATAAGCGATGCGCATCTCATGGCGTTTGCCGGTGATGGTCATGTCGTCATCGCGGTCATAGCGCATCTTGCAAGGCTGGCCGGTCGCGCGTGCGGCCACGGCACAGGCCACGGCCAGCGCATTCCCCTGACTTTCCTTGCCGCCAAAGCCGCCCCCCATCCGGCGCACCTCGACCCGGACGGAGTTGAACGGCTGGCCAAGGGCGTGGGCGACCTTGTGCTGAATTTCCGACGGATGCTGGGTGGAGGAGCGGATCACCATCTCTTCCCCCTCACCGGGCAGGGCAAAGGCAGCCTGACCTTCAAGATAGAAGTGTTCCTGTCCACCGATGTCGATCTGGCCCGACAGGCGATGGGTGGCGTTTTCAAGGCCAGCAACGACATCACCGCGCTTGTAGGTGAGCGGTGGTTCGATCAGCGCATCCTCGTGATCCATTGCATCATCGATGGTCAGCCGGGCGGGCAGCGGATCATACCCGATCCTTGCCAGACGGGTGGCCTTGCGCGCGGTCAGGTGACTGGTGGCAATCACCAGAAACACAGGCTGTCCGATGTAATGCACTGTGCCCTCAGCCAGAAGAGGCTCATCATGCACGGACGGAGAGACGTCGTTTTCGCCTGGCAGATCTGATGCGGTCAGAACCGCGACCACGCCCTCGCTTGCTCGGACCTTTTCCAAATCCATGGACGTGATCTGTCCATGGGCACAATCGGAAAGGCCAAAGGCCAGATGCAGACATGTCGCTGGCAGGGCCACGTCATCAGTGTAGGCCGCAGACCCGGTGACATGATGTACCGCGCTGTCGTGACGGACGGGACGGGATGCGTTCATGCTGCCCCCCGATCTGAAAGTTGCGCAGGCGCCAGTTCATTCATCTCGTGAAAAGCGCGCAGCAACATGTTGCGTGCGGATCTGAGCCGGTAGTCCGCGCTGGCACGGGCATCCGACATCGGGGTGAAATCCTCACCAAAGGCGGGCAGGGCGGCTGTCACCGTCTCAAGCGTGGCCTTGCGGCCCTCAAGGGCGCGTTCCACGGCATCGGCCCGTTTCGGGGTGCCCGCCATGCCGCCAAAGGCGATCCGCACGCCCAGAAAGATCCCGTCCTGCACCGGCAGATTGAAAGCACCGCAAACAGCCGAGATGTCCTGATCGAGGCGTTTCGACAGCTTGTAGACTTTCAGGTCATCCGGTTGATCCGGGATCGTCAGACTTTCGACGAACTCGCCCGGATGACGGTCCTGACGGCCATATTCGACGAAGAAATCCTCAAGCGCCATGGACCGCCGGGACTTGCCCGACCGCAGGGTCAGGCGTGCGCCCAATGCGATCAGCGGTGGTGGGCTGTCCCCAATGGGCGAGCCGTTGGCGATGTTGCCGCCGATGGTAGCGGCCGTGCGGACCTGAACTGACCCGTAACGCCGCAACATCTGGGCAAAACCTGGGTGACGGTCTTTAAAGACAGGGATAAGATCCTCAACGGTCACACCCGCACCGATCTGCAGGCCCTCGCTTGTCTGGCTGATGGTCTTGAGCGCGTCCAGCCGGTGCAAAAACGCCATCGGGCGCAGGTGTTTCAGGGATTTGGTCACCCAAAGCCCGACATCCGTGGCACCTGCGACCAGCGTGGCCTTGGGGTTGTCCCTGTACCATTCGGCAAAGGCATCAAGATCGGTGGGCAGATAAGCGCCTTCGCTGCTGAGGCTTTCACCTGACTGCAAGGCAGCAAGCTGGGTCGCGTCCCGCGTGGAAGCAGGTGTTTCCGCTGCCTCGGCAGCGCGGATGATCGGCGCATAGCCTGTGCAGCGGCAAAGATTGCCTGCCAGCACGTCATCATAGTCGCGCCGATTGTTCAGTTGCGCCGTATAAAGCGACATCACGAACCCCGGTGTGCAAAATCCGCATTGAGAGCCATGGTGATCGACCATGGCCTGCTGAACCGGATGCAAGGTTTTCCCATCCGCCAGCGCTTCGACAGTCTCGACCGATTTGCCATGCAGTTGCGGCAAAAACAGAATGCAGGCATTGAGCGGCAGATGACGGGGTTGGCCCGCATGCATTTCGGTTACGGTGACCGTGCAGGCGCCGCAATCGCCTTCATTGCAGCCCTCTTTCGTGCCGGTCAGACCCTTTTCGGTGCGCAGCCAGTCCAGCAGGGTCACATCCGGGGCTGGATCGGTCAGGGAAACAGGCGATCCGTTGAGCAGAAAGCGGATCTGGGACATGGACACCTCAGGCTTGTGTTGCACCGTATTGGGACAGCAATTCGAGGGAAGATGCAAGCCACTGGACCGGGAGTGCGCAAGGCTGAAGGTCGTTGATGAGATTTACGGCAGATCGGGGGGGATTTGCGCAAGGGCGGGCTGTTCATGACCGGGTGGGCGGGCTAGCGTGGCCGCCATGACGCAAGCACCCCGATTCATCCACCTCCGTACCCATTCTGCCTATTCCCTTTTGGAAGGCGCATTGTCCGTCAAGGGACTGCCGGGCCTTTGCCGCAAACACGACATGCCGGCAGTGGCGATGACCGATACCAACAACATGTTTGCAGCCCTTGAGTTTTCCGAGACGGCGGCGAAAGCGGGCATACAGCCGATACTGGGCTGCCAGTTGAGCCTGCAATTGGAGCAGGGCGATAAGGTCAAACCGCTGACACCTCTGGTGCTGCTGGCGCAGGACGAGAGCGGGTATCAGAATCTGTTGAAGCTGACTTCCACCGCGTTTCTGGACTGCGGCGATGCGCTGCCCCATGTCACGCTTGAGGCTTTGGAACACTGGCGCGATGGTCTGATTTGCCTGACAGGAGGCGCTGGCGGGCCGCTGGGGCATCTGGTTGAGGCGGGGCAAATGCCTGCGGCACATCAGATGCTCTCGCACCTGATGGAGATTTATCCGGATCGTCTTTACATCGAGGTCCAGCGCCATCCAGATGCGGGCCAGTCGCGCACGCCATCGGAAGCCGCGACCGAGAAGACGATGATCGATATGGCCTATGCAAATGGCCTGCCGCTGGTGGCAACCAATGATGTCTACTTCACCGACCCTGCAATGTACGAGGCGCATGACGCGCTGATCTGCATTGCCGATGGTGCCTATGTCGATCAGCAGGCAGACCGGCGCAAACTGACGGCGGAGCATTTTTTCAAATCGCAAGACGAGATGGTGGCCTTGTTCAAGGACCTGCCGGAGGCGATTGAAAATACAGTGGAAATCGCTCAGCGCTGTGCGGTACGTGCGCACACGCGAGACCCCATCTTGCCGCGCTTTGCCGATGACGAGCAGGAAGAGCTGCGCAGGCAGGCACAAGAAGGCCTGAAGGCCCGGCTGGCTGTCATTCCCCATGCGGCATCGGTGGAAGAGTACGAGAAACGCCTCGATTTCGAACTCGGCATCATCGAAGGCATGGGGTTCCCGGGCTACTTTCTGATCGTTGCAGATTTCATCAAATGGGCCAAGGATCGTGATATTCCGGTTGGCCCGGGCCGTGGCTCGGGTGCGGGCTCTCTCGTGGCCTATGCGCTGACAATCACTGATCTGGATCCTCTGCGCTATTCGCTGCTGTTCGAGCGGTTTTTGAACCCTGAACGTGTCTCCATGCCGGATTTCGACATCGATTTCTGCATGGACCGGCGAGAGGAAGTCATTGCCTATGTTCAGGAAAAATACGGTCGCGACCGGGTGGCGCAAATCATCACGTTTGGCGCACTTTTGTCCAAGGCAGCCGTGCGCGATGTGGGTCGCGTGTTGCAGATGCCCTACGGCCAGGTGGACCGTCTGTCCAAGCTGATCCCGGTTGAAGGGGTCAAGCCCGTCTCGATCGAGAAAGCATTGGCAGATGAGCCGCGTCTGCGCGAAGAGGCCAAGTCCGAGGAGGTCGTGGCCCGCATGCTTGACTATGCAGGCAAGGTTGAAGGGTTGCTCAGAAACGCCTCCACCCATGCCGCAGGCGTTGTGATCGGGGACCGGCCGCTTGATGAACTGGTGCCGCTTTATCAGGATCCACGCTCGGACATGCCTGCGACACAGTTCAACATGAAATGGGTCGAGCAGGCAGGGCTGGTGAAGTTCGATTTCCTTGGGCTCAAGACTTTAACAGTGATCCAGAACGCACTGGATTTGCTGAAACTTCGTGGTGTGGAGATCGACATTGGTGCGATCCCGTTGGACGATCCGAAATCCTATGAGGTTTATGCCAAGGCTCATACGGTCGCGGTCTTCCAGGTGGAAAGCTCGGGCATGAAAGACGCCCTGCGCCAGATGAAACCCGACTGCATCGAGGACATCATCGCGCTTGTGGCGCTCTACCGTCCCGGCCCGATGGAAAACATTCCAAAGTTCTGCAAGGTCAAGAACAATCTGGAGGAACGCGACACGCTGCACCCCTCCATCGACAGCATTCTCGACGAGACACAGGGCATCATCGTTTATCAGGAACAGGTGATGGAAATTGCCCGGAAGATGGCGGGCTATTCGCTGGGGGGCGCGGATCTGCTGCGCCGGGCGATGGGTAAGAAAATTCAGGAAGCGATGGACGCCGAGAAGCCGAAGTTTCTTGCAGGCTCTGCTGAGAACGGCGTCGACAAGGCCAAGGCGCAGGAGGTTTGGGACCTTCTGGACAAGTTTGCGAACTACGGCTTCAACAAATCCCACGCGGCAGCCTATGCGGTCGTCAGCTATCAGACCGCATGGCTGAAAGCGAATTACCCTGTGGAATTCATGGCTGCGGTCATGAACTGCGACATCCATCTGACTGACAAGCTGAACGTCTACAAACGCGAAGTTGACCGGCTGAAGATCGACTTGATCCCGCCCTGTGTGAACCGCGCAATGGCGACATTTTCAGTGCATGAGGGCAAGGTTGTCTATGCGCTCGGCGCTTTGAAAAATGTCGGTGTCGAGGCGATGAAACTGATTGTCGAGGCGCGGAACGAGGGCGATTTCACTGACCTTTTCGACTTTGCCAAACGGGTCGACCTGCGCCGCGTCGGCAAGCGTCCGCTTGAAATGCTGGCCCGATCCGGTGCGTTCGACCAGCTGGATGCCAACCGCCGCAAGGTGTTTGAGAGCCTTGACGCCCTGATGGCGTTTTCCACGGCGATCCACACCGAAAAGGCATCTGCTCAGGTGTCCTTGTTTGGGGAAGCTGGTGTTGATCTGCCCGCGCCTCGTCTGCCGATGCCCGAGGACTGGCTGCCAACGGAACGGCTGGCACAGGAACATCAGGCGGTGGGTTTCTATCTGTCCGGCCACCCGCTGGATGACTACCTGCCTGCCTTGAAACGGTCACGCCCGCCGGTGCTGACGCTTGCTGAGTTGACGCTCAAGGCGCAGTCCGCACCTGTCGCAGCAAAGATCGCAGGTTCGGTTGCCAGCAAGCAGGAACGCAAATCGGCGCGTGGCAACCGCTTTGCTTTCGTCCAGTGCTCTGATCCCACCGGCTTGTTCGAGGTCACCATGTTTTCGGACACGTTGACGGCTGCGCGTGATCTGCTTGAACCGGGGCAAAACGTTGTCATGTCGGTTGAGGCCAGTGTCGAGGGTGAGGATGTTAAACTTCTGGCGCGAGGTGTGCAGCCGATCGACACTTTGGTCGCTGGAACTCCAGCCGCTGGATTGCGGATTTTCATCAACGAGCCAGAGGCCGCAAATTCAGTTGCTGCGCGTTTGATGGATGCCCAAAAGCAGGGGGGACCATCCAAGGGGCCGGTCAATTTTGTGGTAATCTCGCCGGAACTTGAGGGCGAAGTGACTATACCTCTGCCCGATGATTATCCGATCACAGCGCAGATTAAGGGCGCGATCAAGCACATCCCCGGGGTCATGACGGTGGAAGAGTTCTGAACATGTTTAACCGGTTCTGAACTTCCGCCTTACTTTCGCGAAACTTGTCGGTAAACATAACGTAAATACTGACGACCGGAGGGGTCCCTATGTCGATCTGCAAATTCGCCGCGCTGAGCGCTGCAACCATTCTTTTGGCTGGCTGTTCTGGCAGTTCGGGCGGCGGAAACGGTGGGGGTGGAACCGGGGGTGAGACCGTGTCGGTTCTGTTCGGTCTGGCGGATGAGACCGAGATCGCCCTTGATCAGAAGGGCACACGTTTCCGGCAGGTGGCCGGGACCGGTCCGAATGCCGAGGGAGGGCCAGCGCTTGTCGCGGACTATAGCGCCAGCACCCTGTCCAAAAAGGCCAAGGACGTGAATTTGAGCGTCTTTCGCTATGCAACCGGTGCAGGCGCTCCTGCGGACAATGTCCGGATCTTGGCGCTTGTGGATGGCAGCGTCGATGGGGTTGCCGTGAAAACAGGCTCGGGCACGGATGATGATGTGCGTCAGGGCAAGGTTGATACGCGCAGCTTCACCGTCACCGAGGTTCAGCAGGACCAATCGGTTTTTGGCATTCTTCTGGTCAACGAAGAGCGGACAGAATACGGCACTTTCGAAAACACCCACGCGTTTGCCGGTGGTGTTGCAGCGGGTGCCTTGCCAGGCGCTGTGGCCAATTATTCGGGCAGTTTCCTGGGCTATCTTGTGCTCAATGACGGCTCTTCCTCTGCAGAGGGCGGTACGTTTGCACTGACTTCGGACTTCGGGGCTGCCATCAATCAAGTCTCAGGCGTGATCACTCTGGATGGCACGGTGGCCAACAGTCTTGATCTGGCCGGGTCGCTTGCGGGTTCGGGCTTCTCTGGCACGGCCATTGTCGTCTCGGACGGTGGAGACAGCCTGAGCAACGGCGCATCAGGTTCGGCCAGCGGTCAGTTTTTCGGCGCAACGGGCGAAGAGGTCGCTGGCACTTTGCAGATCATCGACACAGGTGCCGTTCTCACGGGTGCCTTTGGCGGCAACTGAAGCCTGCCTCAGGGCGGTGTCCCCTCTCCCAGATCGGGTATGAACTGCCCGGTCTGAATGAAGTGGATCGTCTGATCGATGACGCGTGCATCCATCATCATGAAAGTATGCGTGACCGGCAGGATCAGTTGGTTCTTCGGCAGGGCAAGCGCCAGAGCGCTTTGCACCGTGACCAGTCCGTCATTCGGGCCCTCATGCCCGGTGACCCGGCCCTGCGGGTCAGGGGAAACGGTGCCCGCAATCGCGCCCAGATCGGGATCAGGTGCGGTGGGGTGGTCCTTGGGGGCCAGATCGTCCAGAACCTCACCGATGACACCGCTCAGGATCTGGGCTTTCGGTGCCAGTTCCGAGCCCAGATTGGGTGCGCCAAGCTGCACGATCTTGCCGCGCCGTTCAGCAGGCAACATGGCTTTCAGCTGTACGGAAATCACGCCGCCAAGAGAGTGGCCGACCAGATGGATGCGCCCGGTCTCCGGCAGTTGTGGCAGCAGTTCCTTGCTGAGCACATCCACACCGCCATGCCAGGGTCTGTAGCCAAGCGCGACAGTCTCGAAGCCTGCATCTTCCATGCGGCCCACCATGCGCCAGAAGCTGAGCTTCGTGCGGCCCAGTCCATGCAACAGGACGACAGTTTCCTTGCTCATAGTGTTACCAATGGGGCGGTTTCTGGTCGGCGAGTGCGGCACTTCCCATGCTCTCGGCCTCCCAGTCTGCGGCACGCGTCATCAGCAGCGTCACCCGCCGCTCAAGACGATCAATCTTGTCAGCCTGCGTGCGCACGATGTCGCTGAGTTCTTCAATCACCCGGGCCTGATGGCTTGCGGTTTCTTCCAGTTGGGTCAATCGGCTGTCCATCAGGCGGCCTCCGGAAAGGGCAGTCCGGGCGTGCCTTCGGCCCAGACTGGGAACTTCTGCATGATCGTCGCAAACGCTGGACTTTCAAGGAAATCATTTAACCAGCGGTGAAGCCCTGGCAAGGGCTGATCGAAGAACCATTTGCGATCCACATGGGCAAACTGGCGGACGAAAGGCGCAAGGGCCAAATCCGCCAGCCGCCGTTGAGGCCCGAGAAGAAATTGATTGGATCGCAAGTCTTCATCAAGCGCTGTCAACCAGTGCAGCCCGGCTTCGCGGGCAGCCAGCGGATCGGTATCTGTGTGGCGGTTGGGATATTTGTAGCGATCCAGCGCGGATTTGAAACTGCCGTCATTCTGATCGATCAGCGCGCTTGAGGCATTAGCCTCGATCAGCAACCCGTCGGGATCGTTTTGCGCAAGCGCCCACAGCATGATGTCCCGACTTTCCTCTAGCACCGATCCATCGGGCAGAACCAGCACCGGAACAGTCGCTTTGGGTGAGGCTGTAATCATTGATGACGGCTTGTCGCGCAGCAGAATTTCGCGCAATTCCACCTCATGTCCCGCTGCCAGCAGGGCAAGACGCGCTCGCATGGCATAGGGGCAGCGGCGGAAGGAATAGAGCACCGGGAAATCCATGACTCCTCCTTAGTGTGCTTCGATTTGAAAAGAAAGATTTGCCACGGGTCAACCTAGCCCCTATTTGGCTCCACATGACTGAGGACAGCATTGCAACCGATCCCATTGATCAGCGCGCGCTGCGTGATGCGCTGGGCTGCTTTGCCACCGGCATCACGGTGGTGACAACGCTGACCGACGGACGGCCGCTTGGCATGACTGCAAACAGCTTTGCCTCCGTGTCGATGGACCCGCCTCTGGTGCTGTGGTCGCCTGCACGCAAATCAGCCCGGTTCCCGGCCTTTGAGGCCGCAACCCATTTCGCCATTCACGTACTTGCCGCCGATCAGCAGAGCCTGTCGAACAGGTTTGCTCAGGACGGGCTGAATTTCGAAGGATTCGACTGGTCGCCGGGCATCGGCGGTGTGCCCTTGTTTGAGGGCTGCACTGCACGGTTCGAATGCGCTCATAGCGCTGGTCACGATGGGGGTGACCATCTGATCATGGTTGGTGAAGTGCTGCGGTTTTCCGGCACCGATGCCGCTCCGCTCCTCTATCATCGAGGGCAGTACAGGGTTCTGGACTGATCCCTAGCCGCGATAGAAGAAATGCCCGCCATACTCGGCAGTGCGATCCAGTGTTCCAAACCAACCGGGTGGCATGCGTACGGCGTGGAAAAAGACCGCCCCTTCAGTGATGTCCGCAGACGGGTTGGCCAGTGCTTCTTTTGCAGCCCTGACAGATGATTTCAGCTTCACCTCGTCAGGATAGACCTCCGCACGGCCGTCGCAGCGGTAGGAAAACTGGCATCGTCCGATGTCCTCACCTTCTGCAATGACGTCGCAGACCGTGTTTGGAAAACGGGGATCTTCCTTGCGGTTGAAGATCACATCCGCCACTGCGCGCTGGCCAGTGGGATGGTTGGGCTTGGCCTCGAAATAGATCGCTTCCTTGAGGCATTCAAATGCGTTTGGCTGAAACCCTTTGACGGCCACAGGTGCCGCAATCGCACGAGACGGCGGCGGTGCGGCGTTATCCAGCACGAGAGGATTTTTCTCGGCACATGCCGACAGACAGGCCAAAATCACAAGACCAACAACTGCGTTTTTCATTCCATACTCACGTCATGTCTTCTCGCTGGCAGGCAGTTAAGTCAAAATTCCCGGAAAATGCCAGAGATATCGTTTGGGGCAGAGCGTCGCGGTTGCCCATCCCTCGGGCCTGCGATAGTCAGGCGCCAACTCTGGCAACAAGGCCCGTTTGCAATGGCAAAAGACAAGAAGCAGAAGGTCATGCGCCCAAAGGCGATCCAGCCCAAGGGATTTCGCGACTATTTCGGGACGGATGTGTCCCAGCGGGCCGAGATGCTGAACACGATCACGGACATCTACCATCGTTATGGCTTCGATCCGCTGGAAACATCGGGCGTGGAAACAGTGGAAGCACTCGGCAAGTTCTTGCCGGACGTCGACCGTCCAAACGAGGGGGTCTTTGCCTGGCAGGACGAGGATGAGGCCTGGATGGCCCTGCGCTATGACCTGACAGCGCCACTGGCGCGGGTCTATGCCCAGTACCGCAATGACCTGCCGACGCCTTATCGGCGCTATGCGGTTGGGCCGGTCTGGCGCAATGAGAAGCCGGGGCCGGGGCGTTACCGACAGTTCTACCAATGCGATGCAGACACTGTGGGCACAGCCAGCGTGGCCGCAGATGCCGAGATTTGCGCGATGCTGAGCGACACGCTTGAAGCTGTGGGGATTGCCCGTGGCGACTACATCGTGCGGATCAACAACCGTAAGGTTCTGAACGGCGTGATGGAGATTTGTGGCATACTTGATCCAACAGATCCTGATTTGCATGCAGATCGTCGCGGGATCGTTTTGCGCGCCATCGACAAGCTGGACCGGCTTGGCCCTGAGGGCGTGGCAGCCCTTCTGGGTGAGGGTCGCAAGGACGAGAGTGGCGATTTCACCAAGGGTGCAGGATTGACGGATGAGCAGACGCAGATCGTGCTCGGGTTTGTTGATGCCCGCCGGGACACAGGCGAGGCGACATGTGCGCGGTTGACCGAATTGGTCACTGGTTCCGAGACCGGAACGCAAGGGGTGCGAGAGCTTGCTGACATCAGTGAGTTGCTGATGGCGCAGGGCTATGGCCCGGACCGGATCGTGATTGATCCGTCCGTGGTGCGTGGTCTGGGTTACTACACCGGTCCGGTTTATGAGGCCGAACTGACATTCGAGATTTTCGACGAGAAGGGCCAGAAACGGCAATTCGGATCAGTCGCGGGTGGCGGTCGCTACGACGATCTGGTCAAGCGTTTCACCGGGCAAGCGGTTCCGGCCACGGGTGTATCCATTGGCGTAGATCGCCTGCTGGCCGCCCTTCGTGAGAAAGGTCGCCTTGAGGCCACTTCCGCCGGGCCGGTTGTCGTCACGGTGATGGATCGCGACCGGATGGCGGATTATCAGGCCATGGTTGCAGAATTGCGTGCCGCGGGCATCCGGGCGGAGGTTTATCTGGGCAACCCAAAGAACTTCGGCAACCAGTTGAAATATGCTGACCGCCGTGACAGCCCGGTCGCAGTGATCGAAGGCGGGGACGAAAAGGCCGCAGGCAAGGTACAGATCAAGGATCTGGCGCTGGGCAAACGACTGGCGGAAAACATGACGACGCGGGCGGAATGGGCCTCACAGCCTGCGCAGATGGAAATCGACCGCTCCGATCTGGTGGCCGAGGTTGCCAAGATGATCGCCCGGGCTGAGGCTGGGTGATGGAACGAGCCTATCTCGACAATGCGCGCAGTGGTCCAGTGCGCGACCGTGTGGCGGCAGAGACCACACGGCTTTTGCAGGGCTTTGAAGCGGCAGGTGCAGTACAGGTCGATCCGCCCGCATTGTTGGCGGCAGATACACTGCTGGACCTCTACGGCGAGCATATTCGCGCCAACGCATACCTGACCCGTGATGATGAAGGGGAGCAGGTGCTGCGCCCCGACTTTACCGTGCCAATTGCCCAGCAACACATGGCCCAAGCGGCAGAGCCTGCGCGCTATGCCTATGCCGGCCCGGTCTGGCGCAAGCAGAGTGAAGAGGCTCGCAACCGAGAGTATTTGCAGGTCGGGCTTGAGATTTATGACGCAGATGCTGCCAATGCCGATGCAGATGTGTTTGCGACAGTGGCTGGCCTGCTCGCACCTTACGGTCTGTCGATTGCGACCGGGGATATGGGGCTGGTGCTTGCGGCAATTGACAGTCTGAACACCAGTGACATACGCAAAGCTGCTCTGCGGCGCCACCTGTGGCGGCCAGCCCGATTTCAGATGTTGCTCAACAGGTTCGGCAAGGGACATGCCGACTGGGTGGCAGAGCGATCATCTCTCATTGAACTGTCGCTCTCCGGTCAGAGTGCGAAAGCCATCAAATCCGCTGGCAAGGCCGTTGGCCTTCGCTCCGTCAAGGATGTGGAGACGCGGTTGGCCCGTCTGGCTAAGGATGCGGACACGCCGCCGTTGGAAGAGGCCGAGGTTGCGCTAATTGCGCAGGTTCTGGCTCTGACGGGAAGCTTGGCAGATGTGCTGGAACATCTGCCGGACCTGGCCGCAAGATCGAAGCAGCTTGCAACTGCTGTCGAGCAGTTTCAGGCACGCAGTGATGCTCTTGCAGGTCGTGGGCTGGATTTACGGAGCATCCCGTTTGAGGGCTCATTCGGGCGAACACGGCTTGAGTATTACGATGGCTTTGTCTTCGGGTTCCATGCGCCCCACCGCAAGGATCTGCCCGCGTTGGCAACCGGCGGGCGCTATGATGCGCTCACCCGGCAACTGGGGCAGGGGCGCAGTGTGCCAGCCGTGGGAGCGATGATCCGCCCCGAGGCCTTGATCGCGTTGGGAGAGGTCTGATGCTGAAACTGGGCGTACCCTCCAAAGGCCGGTTGCAGGATGCCACTTTCCAGTGGTTTGCAGATCGTGGCGTGACGTTGTCGCGGAGTGGCTCGGGCCGGGAATATGCAGGCAAGGTTGATGGGGTTGCAGGGGTCGAGCTGGTTCTGCTCTCAGCGGGCGAGGTTCCCCGTGAGTTGTCGGCAGGCCGCATTCATCTGGGCGTGACCGGGCTGGACCTGATCGAAGAGAAATTCAATGTCCCTGAGCGTGAGGTTACTGCCCTTGCACAGCTGGGCTTTGGCCATGCCGATCTGGTGTTGGCGGTTCCTGATTTCTGGATCGATGTGGACACGCTGGAAGACCTTGATGCGGTTGCGGCAGCCTTTCGTGAAAGCCATGGCCACCGCCTGCGCATAGCCACCAAATACCACGCGCTGGTCCGCAAATTCCTGACCCGGCACCAGATTGCAGACTACATGCTGATCGACAGTCAGGGCGCGACAGAGGGCACGGTCAAAAACCTCACGGCCGAGGCGATCGCGGACATCACGACCTCGGGCGAAACGTTGCGGGCGAACCATCTGAAAATACTCTCGGACGGGTTGATTCTGGCCAGTCAGGCGACGCTTTTTGCGTCAAAGAACGCGGACTGGGCGCAGGCGCGTGCGCCATTGAGTGAGCTTTGCACTTTGTTGGGCGTGGATTGTCCGGAGCTTGGGTGATCCCGGTCGTCAGACCAATCCGTATTCCGCCATGGCCGATTGCAAATCAACCGGCAGATCGACCTCACCTTCCAGTGCGCGAGCCAGATCGCCCGGTGCATCCTCGCCCTTGAGATAGCGCCAACCCTGAAAGGCCCGGCGCGGCTGGGGCAGGGTGCGGATCAGATTGGGGTCCAGCACAATTGCGCAGCGGCGAATGCCGTCTTCACCGCGGCGTTCATCCAGACGCAGGATGGTCTGGCGGCACAGCACAACTCCCTTGATCACCCAGTAGATAGAACCACCCTTGAGCAGCTCTTCCTCGCGTTTCGGCCACATCCGGGTGGTGTGGGTCGGGTATGGATCAAGCCCCAGACCCCTGTTGCGGGCAATCACCGTCTTCTGCCAGTCCATCAGACCGCTGACAGTCTCTGTCCCGACCGAGAGTTTCAGTAGATTTAGCGCTGCTGCCATTGTGCCCTGTCCGACTCATCCCTGCTAGATATCTACCAGATCAAGGGGTGGGCTTGAAGGCTGCGGCCATATGCTGTGGATAAATATTGACCAAGCGGGGTGAGAGGCGTATCTTCGTAGCCTTTCCAAGATGCAGGTTAGGATTCTCATGAGCCGGTTTTCCGCCCCGATATCACAGTCCATTTGGGACATGAAATACCGCTTCAAAACCCCTGAAGGCACGCCCATCGACGAAACGGTCGAGGACAGCTGGCGGCGCGTGGCGAAATCACTGGCGAGCGTTGAGGCTGACCCTGTGGCTTGGGAAGAGACATTCTACAATGCGCTGGAGGATTTCAAGTATCTGCCCGCAGGCCGTATTCTGTCAGGCGCTGGCACTGACCGGTCGGTGACCCTGTTCAACTGTTTTGTCATGGGCACGATCCCCGACAGCATGGGCGGGATTTTCGACATGCTGAAAGAGGCCGCGCTGACCATGCAGCAGGGCGGTGGCATTGGCTATGATTTCTCGACCATCCGTCCCAAGGGGGCTGCGGTCAAAGGCGTGGGGGCTGATGCATCAGGTCCCTTGTCCTTCATGGACGTCTGGGATGCGATGTGCCGCACAATCATGTCGGCGGGTTCGCGCCGGGGTGCAATGATGGCAACCCTGCGCTGTGACCATCCCGAGATCGAGGCTTTCATCTCGGCCAAGCGCGATCCGGCGCGGTTGAGGATGTTCAATCTTTCGGTTCTGGTCACCGACCCCTTCATGGATGCGGTCAAGGCCGATGCGGACTGGCCGCTGGTCTTTGAAGGCGAGGTCTATGAGACGGTGAGGGCGCGTGCCCTGTGGGACAAGATCATGCAGGCAACGTTCGATTATGCTGAGCCGGGGGTGATTTTCATCGACCGGATCAACCAGAAGAACAACCTGCATTACGCCGAGACGATTGCTGCCACCAACCCGTGCGGTGAGCAGCCTTTGCCACCCTATGGAGCCTGTCTTCTGGGGTCGATCAATCTGGCTCGTCTGGTGCGTGATCCCTTTGGAGTGGCAGCGGAGCTGGATGAGACCGCACTGGATGATCTGGTCGGCACCGCTGTGCGGATGATGGACAATGTTGTCGATGTCTCGCGGTTTCCTTTGCCCGAGCAGGCAGCGGAAGCCAAGGCCAAGCGCCGGATCGGTCTAGGCGTCACGGGTCTTGCCGATGCGCTGTTGATGACCGGATTGCGCTACGGGTCCGAGGAGGCCGCGCGTCAGACCGGGCTCTGGTTGCGCCAGATCGCCCGCGCGGCGTATCTGACCTCCGCGCAGCTGGCAGCCGAGAAGGGCGCGTTTCCTCTGTTTGAGAAAAATGCGTTTCTGGCCAGTGAGACGATGCAGGCGATGGATGAGGATGTGCGCGCGGCCGTGGCCGAACATGGCATCAGAAACGCGCTTGTGACCTCGATCGCACCCACCGGCACCATCTCGCTTTATGCGGGCAATGTCTCCAGTGGGATCGAGCCGGTGTTTGCCTATAGCTACAACCGCAAGGTCCTGCAAAAGGACGGATCGCGCACCGAAGAGGAAGTGGTCGACTATGCGGTCCAGATGTGGCGTGACCTGCATGGGGACGCCCCCTTGCCGGAGTATTTCGTGAATGCTCAGACGCTGGCCCCGCTGGAACATGTGCGGATGCAGGCGGCAGCACAGGAATGGGTCGACAGTTCGATCTCGAAGACGATCAACTGCCCCGAAGACATCAGTTTCGAGGACTTCAAGGAAGTCTACATGGCGGCCTGGGAGCAGGGGTGCAAAGGCTGCACGACCTACCGTCCCAATGACATCACGGGCTCTGTTCTGAGTGTGTCGGAAACCGAAGAGGCAACGCCCGAGGCTGAAACCGGGGCGGAGGTCGTTTATCTGGCTGAACCCTGGGACCGACCGGAGGCGCTGGAAGGGTCAACCTACAAGATCAAATGGCCCGAGAGCGAGCATGCGATCTACATCACGCTCAATGATGTGGTGATCGGCGGACACAGGCGGCCCTTCGAGGTCTTCATCAACTCCAAGAACATGGAGCACTTCGCATGGACCGTGGCGCTTACGCGGATGATTTCGGCGGTGTTCCGGCGCGGGGGCGATGTGTCCTTCGTGGTCGAAGAGCTCAAGGCCGTCTTCGATCCGCGTGGTGGGGCCTGGATGGGTGGAAAGTACATTCCGTCCATTCTGGCAGCCATCGGCAATGTGATCGAGCGCCACATGATTGATACGGGATTTCTGGAGGGCGAGGGGATGGGGCTGAAATCCGATCCCAAAGCCGAAATGGTCCGCGTGGGTGAGCGGCCAAAGGGGCCTGCCTGTCCGAACTGTGGCCAGTATTCAATGGAACGGCGTGAGGGGTGTCTGACCTGTCTGGATTGCGGTCATTCAAAGTGCTCATAGGCCCATAAAAATGCACGGTGGCCAATCTGCCCCCGTGCATCACAATGAAATTGCGGACAGGTCTAGCGCAAGGTGATCAGTGGAAGTCCCAGAGCCTTGGAGAAGACCGGTCCACCGCCCGGGATGACTGATATCCGACGCTGGCCCGGCGACAGAAAGGGCATGGGCCAGAACTTCGTGGACATGGGCTTGCTGTTGCGCATAACGGAGCGTGCCTTGCGATTGCGCTTCAAAAGCGGCGTGGGCCAGAACATGCGGGACATGAACCGCCCACCGCTTATCGCGGATTTTCGGTCTTTTCGTTTGGACAGAAGTTTCATGCCAAACTGGGGTGTGACCAAGCCGCCGCGCTGATTGGCGGACGTGGGGAGGCGGGTGAAAAAGCGCGGATGATCCTCAAGAATGCTGAGGTCCCTTTGTGGTCCATCCGGCATCCAGTAATCATCGTTGATTTTTCCAACGTCGACCGTATCGGTTTTTGCCAGTGTTTCCCGCGTGATGACCGCCGCCCCCAATGGTTTGTAGGTCGCACGCACAACGAGCAAAGCTGCATCGCCTTTGAGTTTCTTGCCGTAAATGGTTGCAGCCTTCTGGTCGACCATGGCCTTGACCATGCGGGCCTGCAGATCGCCGCCGCCCGATGCCGAGATAACCTGAACGGCCCGACGGGGCAGACCCTTTTCCTGCAGCTTGCTTGCCGCAGATTGCGCAGCGCCCTTTTCCGCGTAAAGCCGTGTGATGACCGTCGTCATGAAACCTCCACCGAACTGATGTCTCTTGTCTTCGCGATATCGCCCTGACGGGAAAGACTGAACCTGAGTTTCGTGATGGCTACAATCGCCAACAGCAGGAACAGAATTTCGATCAGGAAAACGATATTGTAGGGCGCGTAAGACGCCAGTCCAGTCTCGGAAGAAAATGCCAGCATGACATCGCGCAGAATTCCGGCAAGCGCGACCCCGATGCCGGCACAGGTTGCCTGAACAGCCCCCCATGCGCCAAGGGCCAACCCAATCCGGTCGCTTTGGGCAGCACGCATGGTTGCGGTCAGTGTGGCATGGCCAAAAAGTCCGGCACCAAGGCCGGTGGCCAATGTGCCCGCCAGGAACATCACGACACCACCACCCATGGAAGAAAGGATGATCGCGGCAAATCCCGGGATGCCGATGGCGGCACCGGTGCGGGCCATGCCCGTAGGAGAACCGCCCGAGGCCAGCCGTTTGGATGCAATGCCAAATCCGATCAAGGTTCCGGTGGCCAGCAACGCCGTCAGTTTCGTGGTTTCAGCCACGGAAAAACCAAGCGCCTGTCCGCCGTAAGGTTCCAGCAACACATCCGCCATGCCAAAACCGAATGTGCCAAGACCGATGGCAACCAGAAGCGGCACCATGCCGGGTGTTTTGACCAGGTCCCGCCAAGCCGCCTGAAAGCTTTGAGTGAGTTCGGTTTCCATGCGCTGTGCACGGGTCCTGTCGCGGGCCTCCTGCTTCCACATGGCAAAAAGATTGAGCGCAACTGTAACCACGGCGGCACCTTGTATGACCTGGATGAGCCGACCCGGCGAATAGGTTTCAAGCAAGGCGCCAAAAACAAGGGCACTGCCGACCATACCGACCAGCAACATGACATACATCAGGCCAACGACCTTGGGCTGGTCCTCCTGAGGCACCAGATCCGTGGCTAGGGCCAGTCCGACGGTCTGCACAATGTGAACACCGGCCCCCACAAGCAGAAATGCAATGGCAGCGGAGCCATAGCCGATCCAGAGCGGTGCATCGACCGCCTCTCCGTAGCCCGAAAGAACAAGCAGCGCGAAAGGCATCACGGCAAAGCCGCCAAACTGATAAAGCGTACCCTTCCAGATATAAGGTATACGCCGCCAGCCAAGGGCCGAGGCATGGGTGTCGGAGCGAAATCCGATCAGGGTGCGAAACGGGGCGAACACAAGCGGCAGGGCCAGCATGATCGCGACTAGCGAGGCGGGCACGTCCAATTCAACGATCATGACGCGGTTCAGAGTGCCCACCAGGAGCACAAGCGCCATACCGACGGTCACCTGAAACAGGGACAGTCGCAAAAGGCGTGAAAGGGGGACGTCTTTGGTGGCAACATCGGCAAAGGGAAGGTATCGCGGTCCAATTGACGCGAGTTTTCTCAGCGTGAACTCTCGGTATCCCAACATGACAGTTGCCGATCAATTGGCGTCACGTTGCTCTGCTTCCTGCAGTTTCGTGACCTTCGAAAATGACAAGGGCCCCGCAACGCAATCGTCGCAGGGCCGACAAGTCTTTAGTTTGTGATCGTGTACTTCGGTGCCAGATCTGTTCCGGCAAGCTCTCCGGAAGGATGCAGGATGGCCTTCGTGGACGAACCATCAGCCAGAACCACAGTCACTTCGAGACCACCATCTGCGCGAGGCAGGGCGTGGGATACACGAGCGGAATTGCTATCAAGATCTGTTGGCAGAGCAGCCGCAGCCATCTTGTCGCCAGTTCCCATCTCAACACCGGAGAGGAAATCAGACACCCATGATGTGTTGCTCAGAACTGCGACGTGAACCGCGAAGGATCCAACGGCAACTGCGCCAAGAAACACGGGAACCCCGACAGATGGGGAAACGACGAGCCACATTTTTGCGTTATTCATGTGATGCCTCCCTTAACCCAGCCAAGGTGTGGACGCTGCAACCAGCAAGTGAGCCAGCAATGCAATAGCGCCAAACACGCGTGTGCCATCAATCAGGTAGCTGTGTACCTCTTCGGCTTCTTTGAGAGTAAGACCGGTTGGCCATACCTTGTCTTCATCATCGGACATGTCCGGATTCCTCCATTGTCGATCGATGGAGCATCACTGGCGGGGTCTTGATACCTGCCGGGCCAGCCAATTCTCCTAACAGTCAATAGTTCGAAGCAGGTATCGTGAAGTTTACATTGTCAAAGTGATTTTACTTTTTCAAGTGTAAATCAAACGTGACACTCACTTTTTTATCCGGAGGGTGTCACGGCAGGCTGACATTGAGGGATTGACCGAAATCGCGGGAATTCGCGAGGCTTTGGCCACTTTGGCAGTTAGCACGCAAGATCATCTCGGCAAGGCTCTCAAGAGCAAGTTTTTCCGGAAAACGGCAGAAATTAACTGTTTTTCGAAGCCAGTGGAGGATGAGACGGACTTCAGATCGATTTGCGGAATCTAGTAGAATTAGCCGCATATATGGGGCTTGAGGCGGGGTTTTGGCATATTTTTTCGAATTTAACCTCGGCTAAGCACTTTCATAAACACCTCAATTCTTCATCTGTGCCATCTTCTGGATGCTTGGTGATTCGAAGGCGTATGGATGTAAGAATGGTAAGAGCTCGCCAGGGGTCCTGTCCGTTTTCCGTTCATGCAGAGGATGGGAAGCATGCGCCTGACGCTCCGCCAGATGTGCATATCTTTCCAGTGTCAGATTCAGACACTTCATAAATATGTCAGACTTGAAAGACATCTGATTTGCAGTGAACAGACCAGTGAAGTGTGGGTTCGGACGAGCAAGGAGGGTTTCTGTCAACAATAAGCTTACACTTGCCGCAGTGAGCCGCTTCACCTTTGGATGGTTCTGCGCAGTCTGGCGTGCCACAGCGCATCTTGTCCGTTGGCTTTCAAAAGGCTCTCAGATCACTGCGCGTTCGATCAGTGGCTGATCCAGGTCGATCCTGTCAAAGTGAAACGGGCTCAGATCCAGGGTCTTGTACCTGCCATAGGTGATAAACTCCGCCAGCCCGCGCCCCATGGCGGGGGATTGCTGCAAGCCGTGTCCTGAAAACCCGTTGAGGAACAAGAAATTTCGAACCCTGCTGTGCGGACCGACAATCGCGTTGTGGTCAAAGGTGTTGTAGGCGTAGTGCCCGGCCCATTCGCTGGTGACTTTGATTGCTTCGAACTGGGGAATGCGCTGCGCCAGCAAAGGCCAGATGTGATCCTGCCAAAGGTTGTGGTCCATCGTAAAATCGTCATAGGCAACCGTGGGGTCATAATCTGCATGTCCGCCGCATTGATAAGTTCCACCACCGATTTCGCGAACATGCACGCCGCTGGGATCAATGGTCAGGGGCAACTCACGGTCAAGCGGCTTTTCAGCCGAAAAAACCCATGTAAATCGTTTGCGTGGCTCGACCGGCACCCCGACACCTGCCATCTTCGCAGTCTCGATGGCACGGGGACCAGATGCATTGACTACCTGACCACAGGCTATCTCCTGCCCGGATTTCAGTGTAACTGACTGTACCCGATCGCCTGATTTGTTCAGCGTCATCGCAACCACTTCATTTTCAATGAACTCAGCATCACGCGCTTTGGCTGACCGACGCCACCAGTCAAACACGGTCGACCCATCCCAATAGCCTTCGTCAACCAGATTGATCGAGCCCAGAAGGATGTCATCGAGATTGTAGAACGGGTAGGCCACGCTGATCTCTTCGCGGGTCATCAGTTGGGTGGCGGCACCTGCGGCACGCTGGACCGCGTGACTGGCACGCAGATCATTCGCCCCGGCAGCGGTGTCAGCAAGATACATATAGCCGAAATTGTGGATCGACAGATCTGGCACGCGATCATCACCGCCCATATAGCTGCGCAGATTCTTCACGAAATCGGCCGCGAACTGCGAGATGCGCACATTCAGATCGGTCGAGAACTGTTGCCGCATGCAACTGTTGGTGTGGGTGGTCGAGGCGGTCTGATAGGTCATATCCCGCTCAACCACCAGAACCCGGCCGTTGAAGTCCGGGGTGTCGGTCAGAAACCATGCGGTCGATGCCCCCATCATCGCCCCTCCAACAATGATGACGTCGTAAGTGGCGTGATTGGGCGATTGCAGGGTCATATCAGATGGTCCGTAACTTGGTATGTTCTGTTTCTACAGCGCTGGGCATCCGGCTGTGAAGCGCTTCTGTAACTTGACCTAAATGCAATAAGGGGGGGAATGGGTCGGGACCCACGCACCCAAATCTGAGACTGTTTGGCCTGCAAAGGTCAGAATTTTAGATTGGCGTCCTCAAGCCATGCGACCAAAGCGCCGCGAACCGATTGCTCGCCTGATTTGCAGGCAGTGTCGATAACTTCGCGAACCTCGCCCAGATCGACCGAGCGGATCAGACGCTTAACCGGACCGATGGAAGCAGGGCGCATCGACAAAGTGCGCAATCCCATGGCGGCAAAGGCCAGCGCTTCCATAGGGCGGCCTGCGTCTTCTCCACAGAAACTGACCGGAGTGCCGGCCGCATCGCAGCGTCGCGCGATCTGGTCGATAAAGGTAAGAAAGCTGACGTTGAGCGTGTCATAGCGGCGGCGCACCAGTTCATTCTCGCGATCTGCCGCAAAAAAGAACTGCTTGAGATCATTACCACCGATGGAAATGAAATCGGCCATCTCGAAGAACTGATCTGGCGCAAAGGCGAGGCTCGGGGTTTCAAGCATGGCGCCGATTTCGACACCTGCAGGTATGACATGGCCTTTGGCTTTTTCCCGCTCGATTTCTTCCAGAAGCAGGCTGCGGGCTTCGCGAAACTCGTTGAACTGGGCGATGAAGGGGAACATGATCTTCAGCCTGCGCCCGCGCGCGCCACGCAGAAGTGCCTGTATCTGCATGCGCAGTACGCCCTTGCGATCCAGGCCCACGCGGATTGCGCGCCAGCCAAGGGCAGGGTTCGGCTCTTCGGAACGCTTCATGTAAGGAAGCACCTTGTCCGACCCGATGTCCAGCGTGCGGAACGTGACCGGAAGGTCGCCCGCACTGTCCAGAATGCGTGAATAAAGCGCTGCCTGTTCACCACGCTGCGGCACAGTGCGGCGGACCAAAAACTGCAGTTCCGTACGGTAAAGGCCAACACCCTGCGCCCCGGATGGGCCAAGCGAGGGCAGATCAGCCATCAGACCTGCGTTCATCTGAAGGCAGATGTTCACGCCGTCTTTGGTCTCAGCCGGTTTGTCGCGCAGGGCGGCATAAGCCTCCTGAGCTGCCGCAAGCATGTCGATCTTGGCCCGGAACGCCTCGATGACGTTTTCTTCGGGCCGCAAATGGACAACGCCCTGATCGCCATCGACCAGAATGCACTCGCCGTCATGGGCCTCACGGGTGATGCCACGGGTCTGGATCACCAACGGGATGGCCAGCGCACGCGCAACGATGGCCGCGTGCGATCCGACAGAGCCTTCTTCCAGCACGATGCCCGACAACATACGCCCGTAGTCCAGCAATTCACCGGGGCCGATGTTGCGGGCAATCAGGATCGCGTTTTTCGGAATTTCCCGATCCTTGACATGGAGGCCACCAGTCAAGAGGCGCAACAGACGGTTCGACAAATCGTCAAGGTCATGCAACCGCTCGCGCAGGTATGGATCGCTCACCCGGCTCATTCTGGCGCGCGTGGCGGATTGTTCCTTTTCCACCGCGACTTCGGCTGCCAGTCCGCTTTCGATGGAGGCGTGCATGCGTTTGACCCAGCCCTTGTCATGGGCAAACATGCGCCACGCGTTGAGCACGTCACGGTGCTCACCACTGTCTTCCAGCGCATCATCTTCGATCATGCGATCGACTTCCTTGCGCAACTCGCTGAGTGATGCGTCAAGGCGGGCAGCTTCTGCACGGGGATCGTCCGAGACCGGGTTGGTGATCAGGATCTGCGGGTCATGCATCAGCACTACACCCTCGGCCACACCTTCCTGTCCGACAACGCCACGGGCAAAAACCGGCAGTTGGTGGGGCGCAGGCAGGTCGGTCGGGGCTGATCCCGTGAATGCGCCCAATTCGGCCATTTCGGCGATCACCATGGCAACCACTTCCATCGCGTAGACCTGATCGTCGGAATAGCTGCGCTGTTCGCGGTTCTGGACAACCAGCACGCCTAGAACCTCACCCAGCCGCTGGATCGGGACGCCAAGGAAGGAGGCAAAGATCTCTTCGCCTGTTTCAGGGAAATACTGGAAGCCGCGCGCCGATGTCGCGTCCTGTGTGTTGACCGGCTCAGCCGTGGCTGCGATCCGGCCCACGAGACCTTGGGAGATCTTCATCCGGGTCTGGTGCACCGCCTCGCGCTTCAGGCCGGTTGTAGCGCAAAGTTCCAGTTCCTGACCGACCCGCAGATAGATCGAGCACACTTCCGTCACCAGCGCTTCCGCAACCAGCGCAGTAATCCGGTCAAGCCGCTCCTGTCCTTCGCCCGCGTTAGCCAAGGCGTCGCGCAGGCGTTTGAGCAAGACCCGGCTTTCAACGGCAGCAGAGTGGGGCATGCGCCGTGCCTCAGGCAGCCTTGTCCAGATCGAACGCGTCATGAAGCGCTTGCACGGCCAGCTCCATGTATTTGCGGTCCACCAGAACAGACACTTTGATCTCGGATGTCGTGATCACCTTGATGTTGACACCTTCCTTGGCCAGCGCGCTGAACATCTTCTGCGCAACACCGGCGTGCGAGCGCATGCCGATGCCAACAATCGAGACCTTGCACACTTCGGTGTCGGCATCGAGTTCGTGATAATTGATCGAGCCGCCCTGCTTGGCCGCTTCCATCGCGGCGCGGGCCTTGCCAACTTCATCAATCGGGCAGGAGAAGGTCATATCGGTGCGACCCTCTTCCGAGATGTTCTGCACGATCATATCGACATTGACGCCGGCTTCGGCCAAGGGGCCGAATATTGCGGCCGCGATCCCGGGACGGTCAGCCACGGAAATCAGGGTCAGTTTGGCCTCATCCCGGCTATAGGCCACGCCGCTTACAACTTTGCTTTCCATGATCTCTTCCTCATCGCAAACCAGGGTTCCGGGCAAATCGTCAAAGGATGACAGCACCTGCAACCGGACTTTGTAGCGCATTGCCAATTCCACAGACCGGGTCTGCAAGACCTTCGCCCCCAAAGAGGCCAGTTCCAGCATCTCTTCAAACGCGATCTTGTCAAGCTTGCGCGCCTTGCCAGTGATCCGTGGGTCAGTGGTGTAGATTCCGTCTACATCCGTGTAGATGTCGCATCGCTCGGCCTTGAATGCGGCAGCGAAGGCAACGGCAGTGGTGTCTGAACCGCCCCGGCCAAGCGTGGTCAGGCGGCCTTCGGGGCTGATGCCCTGAAAGCCCGCGACCACAGCAACTTGCATGCCGTCATCGAATTTGGTGTTCAGATTGTCTGTGCCGATCTCTTCGATCCGTGCGGCCCCGTGGGCAGACGTGGTCTTCAGCGGCACCTGCCAGCCCTGCCAACTGCGGGCCTCAACCCCCATTTCCTGCAACGTGAGTGCCATCAGTCCCGAGGTGATGTTCTCACCCGAAGAAACCACAGCATCATATTCGCGTGCATCATAAAATCCCGGTGCATTGGCACCCGGCGGATTGGCGGCATCGCGGACCCAGCCGACCAGCTCATTGGTTTTGCCCGACATGGCAGAGACGATAACGATCACCCGGTAGCCACGCTCAACCTCGCGTTTGACCTTCTCGGAGGCGTTTCGAATACGCGCAAGATCTGCGACGGAGGTTCCGCCGAATTTCATGACGAGCAAGGACATTGGAGCTGGCTTTCCGAAGAACTTAAGAATTTGACGGGCCTGTCTTAGAGAAGTGGTCAAATTCTGGCAAGGGCCAGCCGTTCAGTACGGCACAGAAGCGCCGCCAAAGGGTGACAGATGCCACGATCTTGATCCTGATTGACCTTGCGTTAATCGAAAGGCTGAGTGATCCTTTCCCGCATCTGAAGGGACAAGCCGGGTAGGGTGCCGCGAAAAGGGGTACGGCGTGACCGAAGCTGAAGAAGATCCGGACAAGGCTTATGATCCGTTCGAGTTCATCGGACTGATCCTGCGGCACTGGATGGAAGAGCCGGTGGGGATCGGCCTTGTTCTGTTCCTGGCCTTCGTTCTAAACGTGCCCGCCCAGACGCCTGACATGATTGATCCGTTTTTTGTAGGCGCAGATACCGCTGGTCCGGCAGCGGCTTACATCATGCTGTCCTTCGGTGTCGGCTGGACAGTCTGGTTCTGGATGGTGGGCGCGATCCGGGCGGAATCCCTGATCCCCGGTGGTCGGTATGCCCATCTGCGGACCACGAGACAGATCAAACCAAAGCACCCGCTCTTGCCGGCACCCTATAATTTTGCCTCTCACATGGCAGCATGGCTTGCGATTGCCGCCTGTCTGGGGCGTCCGGTCTGGTTGGGGCTGGAAAGCCTGAACATCGAAACCGGTGGCGGCGTGCTCTTCCTGAGCATGACCGCCCTGGCGCTGGTGATTGGCTGGCTGTTTGCCGTCGGTTCCCACCTGTCCACCGGCATGATGCGGGTGGCGATGAACCGCGAAGAGATCTGGGGGCCTGCACCAAAGATTATCCAAAAGATAATTCCGCCCAAACTGCGCCAACGCATCGCGCATTGGGGCTGGTCCAACCGGTTCTCGGCGCTGCTGCTGGGGGCCGCCCATGTCGGCTGGCATCCCTGGCTGATCCTGGCAATCATCCAGTTTTCCTTCCCGGTTGTGTTTCTGATCTGGTTGGCCACGTTCGATCTGCGTCTCTTTGGCGACCCGATGCCGACGCCGCTGGCCGCGTTGCTCGCGATTTGTGGCACAATCGGTCCGCTGATTTTCTTTCTCAGCGTTATCCGCGACATCACCGAGCGTGTGATGCGTATGGCCTTCTATTTTATCGTACCCTGCTTCGGCACGATCCTGAACGCGGTGAACAGCGCCACTGGCGTGGATCTGCGCACGCGGATGTCGCAGGCGGAAATTTTGCATATGCTGGACACGTCTCAGAGGCATTCCCCCGGGCGTGCGCATGGCCTCAGACGCTTTGCGCGCATGACGGCAGCGGTGATCATGGTCTCATTGGTGATGTTCGATCCCACCGATATTCTGGTGAAAGACGAGGTTTATCAGATCCGGCCAACGGAAACATCCGAAAGCCAGCTTTATCCCGTGCTGCGCCCTGATCTGGCCAGCGCGTTGATCCAATGGCACACCAGCCGTAACCTGCCCACCGAGGGGGATGTGCCGCTGGTGATTGTGGCCGCAGAAGGAGGTGCCAGCCGTGCAGCCGTTTGGTCCCTGTCCGTGCTGGGAAGCCTTGATCGCCACATGCGCAGTCAGGATCTGGCGTTCTCGGATCATGTATTTGCCCTTTCGGCCGTGTCGGGGGGGGCTCTGGGTGCGCTTACGTTCGCGCAGGCCTATGCCGAGGATGGTAAGGACTGGATGTCCCATGGCGCCTTGAAGACCATGGGCAGCAAGGATTTCCTGACGCCCTCAGTCGCGCATCTTTTCTCCGTCGACATTCTGCGCCGCTTTGATGTGACCGGCCTCTTCTACAAGCCCTATTTTTCCGACCGGAATGTGAAACTTGAGGAGGTGTTTGAGGGACATTGGCGGCAGGACTGGAAATTTGAGCGGACCGTAGATGGCAATCAGGGGGTTCTGGACTGGCATCAGGCGCAAAGGGGACGTGCGCCGCATCTTGTGCTCAACGGCGTTGATCCGCGCACCGGCGCGCGAGTTGCGACATCAACCATCAGCCTGTCACCGTCGGGGCGCTATGGCGCTCAGGGCACCGAACCGATCCTGACAGGAGCGTTCGATTTTTTCCGCGATTTCGGCAATGACATCTCGCTGTCAGCCGCTGTCATGAATGCAGCGCGGTTTCCGGTGATCTCGCCTGCCGGGCGGTACGAGTTGGCGACCCGTCCAGGACATCAGCGCCAGATCATTGATGGCGGCTATTATGAGAATTATGGGGTGGAGACAGCCGTTGAACTGATCGACCGGATCGACGCGCTGACAGCATCGGATTTCTGGACCGAAAGCTGGAGGCCCGTGCCGATCATGGTGGTGATCAGCAATGATGCGATTGGCGTCCATGAACAGTTGAAAACGGTTGAGTTCCGGCGTCTGACCGACAAGGAGAAAGCCGCTGCCCGTGCTCAGCAGGAGCGGGCAGTAAAGGGACTGCCGCAGAAAGAGATTGCTGTAAATGACATCGCAGGTGATGAACCTGTGAACCTCAACCTGGTCAAGACAACTATCGGAGGGATAAGTGCGTGGCGCTACAGCCTGACCGGAGAGAGCCACCCGGACTTTCAGTCCGTGACCATCACCTGCCGTCCGATCCGCAGAACCACGGACACGCTGAAACTGGCGGAATCCTATACAGCCGAGCCATTGCTGCCGATCATGGGAATTTTCGGCACTCTGGCTGCGCACTCACAAGAGGCGCTGAAGGATGCGCGCACCAGCTTGTGCCATGAGGCTGGGCCAAGGTTCTTCCATTTCGGGCTGCCCAAACCCGTCTTTACCAAACGGGACCGCGCCCCGATGAATTGGGTTCTGAACCGCCGGGCACAGATCTATCTGACCGACCGGGCACTGGTCGCCGTCGACAGCGATGTGGAGCAGTTGGAAGGTTTGTGTCAGGCACTGGGCGGAGCGGAGTGCCGGTTCACCCCTCCGGTTCTGGCCAGCAATTGAGGCGATAAGTGCTCAGTTGGTCTTGCGATTGCCCCAAGGCAAAGGGGCAACGGGAATGCCATCCTCAACCAGTTTCTTGGCCTCATCCAGACGCGCTTCGCCGTAGATCGGGCGTTCTGGCGCTTCGCCATGGTGAATCTTGCGTGCCTCGGAAGCAAAGCCGTCACCAACGTTTTCAGCCTCAGCCTCGATCTTTGCCTTCAAGGCTTTGAACGCCTGTTCCGCGGGTGAGGCAGGCTGAGACAAGGGGCCGGTTTTCTCCGATGTGCGCACGCGCGGCGCCATGATCGACTTGACCACACGACTGTCACCGCAGACTGCACAGCTCAGATGTCCCGCGCCTTCAAGACGCGCGAAATCATCGCTGCTACTGAACCAGCTTTCGAACCTGTGTCCGTCATGACATTCAAGCGTGTACTTGATCATACTTCAGCATTCCGATGCACAACTGCGCTGCACGAGATGTAATAAGACAAAGGTGTGAACGCAATCTTGCTTCTGCAGATCGTCGGTTTTGTGATAAGATGCGGCAAAACAACAAGGTTACAGGCGTTCATGCAGATTTCGATCCGCAGTTTTGTGGTGTTTTCCGCCATTTTGGCAGGCTGTGCAGGTGTTGCGGCACTTCTGGGCGGCGGCATGGCATTTGCGCTGATCGGCATACCGACACTCATGGCGGTTTTTGCAATCGTCATGGGAGAAGTCAGCCCTGTCGAGATACCTCGGACTGTTGCCTCAAAGGACCCGGCACCTGCGCTGCCGCTTGGATTTGGCAGGACGCTTTTGCAGAAGATGCCTGCACCGCTGATGTTGATTTCCTCTACCGGTCGCATGACATACGCCAATCCCGCGGCCATCGAAATTCTACCGGGCTACCAGCCGGGGATACCTTACACGACCGTTTTGCGCGCACCGGCCTTTGTCGAGACGGTTAACAGTGTCCTGACCACCGGGCGAGACAGCAGCGTAGAGTTTTCAGCCCACCAGAACCGGGACCGAGTGTTTCTGGCACGTGTGTCGCTGTTGCCGGCAGGTGGTGAGTTTGGTGAAGAGTTGCAGGCCATCGTCCAGTTGGAAGATCGGTCCAAGGACATGTTGGCCATGCGTGCACGAACGGATTTCGTGGCCAATGCAAGCCACGAGTTGCGCACGCCCCTTGCTTCTATTCTAGGCTATATAGAGACCCTTCAAGGGCACGCGAAGGACGATCCTGAGGCGCAGGAACGGTTTTTGAAGATCATGTCTTCGCAGGCTGAGCGGATGCAGCGACTGGTCGAGGATTTGATGTCACTGTCGCGCATCGAGATGAGCTCGCATCAGGCGCCCGGTGACAAGTTGGATTTGATGCCATTGGTGCGCGAGGCATCAGCCACGCTTCAGTCTCTGGCCAACCAGGCCGAAGTTGACCTTAGGATTGACCTCAAAAGCCTGGATGGTGCCAGCAAAGTGCGTGGCGATCGGGACCAGCTGACGCAGGTGATTGTCAATCTGGTGGCCAACGCTTTGAAATACACCTCAAAGGGGGGGGCCGTGAACGTTTTCCGTGCAAAGCCCAATCCCTCCTACCCGGGCCAGATTGGCTTTTCGGTTGAGGACACTGGCATCGGCATTCCGCGCGAACATCTGCCCCGCCTGACGGAGCGCTTTTATCGCGTAAATGCTGTTCAGAGCAGGGAAAAAGGCGGAACCGGGCTGGGGCTGGCGATCACCAAACACATCCTCAACCGTCATTCCGGCGCGCTGGACATCCAGTCAGAGGTCGGCAAAGGCAGCCGATTCACAGTGTGGTTGCCGGTTGTCAAAGATGCAGGTGAAGACTCTGCTGAAGACTTGCGAGCAGCAGAATAAAATTAGTAATTACAATAAGATAGACTGTCATTAATCTGTAGCAAAACTGCAATAAAACATCTGCAGAACGCACATAGGTTGCGACCAGCCGGTGGGGGCGCAGGCAGATGAAGGATCTCCTCATCCTCCTACCAGTGAGCCGCAGAAACCTTCTGCTTGAACCTGACACAGAGTGAACTGGAGCTGTTCCCGTGAAACTGACAAACATCTTTGCCGCAGCCGCCGTGGCTGCAATCGCAGCTAGCGCCGCTCAGGCCCGCGACCAGATCCGCATCGTCGGATCCTCGACCGTTTTCCCGTTCTCCACCGCAGTGGCCGAACAGTTCGGCAACACCACGGACTTCAACACTCCGGTTGTTGAATCAACCGGTTCCGGTGGCGGTCTAAAGCTTTTCTGTGCTGGTGTTGGCGTCCAGCACCCCGACATCACCAACGCCTCGCGCCGCATGAAGTCGACCGAGTTCGCGCTTTGCAACGAAAATGGTGTAACAGACATCGTCGAATCCAAGATCGGTTATGACGGCATCGTTGTGGCCAACGCATCAAGCGGTCCGACCTTTGCGGTCACGCGTGAGCAACTGGTCATGGCGCTGGCTGAGCAGGGCTCCAAGCCGATGATGTGGAATGAAGTTGATCCGTCGCTGCCGGCAATCAAAATCGAAGTGCTTGGCCCTCCACCATCGTCCGGCACACGCGATGCGTTCGAAGAGCTGGTCATGCATGAAGGCTGCGAAGGTGCTGGCATCGAATGCGATGGAATTTCCATCCGTGAAGACGGCATTTACGTGGACGCAGGTGAGAACGACAACCTGATCGTGTCCAAGCTGGAAGCCAACCCGAACGCATTGGGCGTCTTCGGGTTCTCGTTCCTCGATCAGAACAGCGACAAGCTCAAGGGGTCGACCGTTGATGGTGTAGAGCCGACGTTTGAGAACATCGCATCGGGTGACTATCCGGTGTCGCGTTCGCTCTATTACTACATCAAGGCAGCTCATGTCGGCGTGATCCCCGGCATCTCTGAGTATGCTTCGGAATTTGCTTCTGAGGCGGCCGCCGGTGAAGAAGGGTATCTGGTCGACAAGGGCCTGATCCCACTGCCATCCGAGCCGTTTGAGGCAAATGCGGATGCGATTGCCAACATGACGAAAATGACTGGCGACGAGTGGAACTGATCCGCTTGCGATGACTTCGGGCCAGCGCAATCACGCTCGATTGCGCTGGCTCAACTGACTGAATTCTCTATCGGCACACCAGCCTGGGAGGGCCCACCGTGCTCGGCATCACAGCGCTCATTATTTTTGGAATTGCAGCAGGCTTCATGCTGATGTCGCGCAACCGGGCTTTGGCATCGGTGAACGGTGTTCTGGCAGGTCTGCATTCCCGGCCCAGCTATCATGGACTGTATTCTTTCCTCTGGGTGGTGATTGTGGGCCTCGGCGTGCTGCTGGCGTTGGCCATCAGTGGTGGGCAGTTTGTTCAGGCGACCCTGCTTTCCCAGATCGCGGATGCCTTGCCCGATGCAGAGTTTATCGAGCATCAATTGGTTTTGTCCGATGCAAGGGCCATTGCCGAAGGTGGCATTCCATCCAAGATCGACACGCTTCGTGAAACCATCGCAACACGCTTTGGCGGGCTTGAGACGACCCGAGTGTGGGGCACAATCGCCCTGGCACTGGGCGCAGCACTTGCAACCGGGTTTTATACGTTCCGCCAGATCAACAAGGACTGGCGTGCCCGAAACCGCTCCGAGCGGATCATCCGCATCATCCTTTGGGCCGCTGCTGCAATCGCTGTCCTGACAACGGTCGGCATTGTGCTCTCCTTGATATTCGAGACGCTGACATTTTTCGGAAAAATCGGCTGGAGGGTTGATCAGTACCTCTTTGGCACCCGCTGGTCGCCGCTTTCTGGCGTGCAATCGGGATCGATGGATCCGGACAAGGTGGGCGCGGTGCCGCTTTTCGTGGGCACCTTCCTGATCACGCTCATCGCCATGCTGGTCGCCGTGCCCGTTGGCCTCTTTGCGGCGATCTACCTGTCAGATTTTGCCTCGCCCGGCGTGCGCGCCTGGGCCAAGCCGATGCTGGAAATTCTAGCTGGTGTGCCCACAGTGGTTTACGGATTTTTCGCGGCCATCACTGTTGCGCCATTCTTCCGACAGACCGGTGAGAGCTTCGGGCTTTCGGTGGCCTCTGAAAGTGCGCTGGCAGCGGGCGTCGTTATGGGCATCATGATCATTCCGTTCATCTCGTCCCTGTCTGACGATGTGATCAACGCGGTTCCGCAGTCCCTGCGCGACGGCTCTTACGGGCTGGGTGCAACCAAGGCCGAAACCATTCGCCAGGTGGTGCTGCCAGCAGCATTGCCCGGGATCGTTTCTGCGGTTCTGCTGGGCATCTCACGCGCAGTTGGCGAGACGATGATTGTGGTGATGGCAGCAGGTCAGGGCGCTAACCTGACGATCAACCCGCTGGAGGCCGTTACGACCGTGACGGTTCAGATCGTAATGCTGATCACCGGTGATACTGAGGCCTCAACAGCGGCAGGCCCTGCCTTCACCCTCGGCTTTACGCTCTTTTGCATCACACTTGCCCTGAACGTCGTGGCCTTGCGGATCGTGCGCAAGTACCGCGAATTGTATGACTGAGGATATCTGACATGGTTGATCTCGCAGAACTCAGTTCAATGCATGGCTCGGCAGCGTCGGCTGACCGGATGAAAAAACGGCGTGCCGCAGAATTCCGCCTCAAGCTCTATGGCATCCTCGCGATTTTTCTGGCCGGTCTCGCGCTGGTGACCCTGATGTGGTCCGTCGTTGGCAAGGCAGTGGGCGCGCTGACCGAGACCTATGTCCAGTTGTCGGTGGAATACAAGGCAGAGGAACTGGACCCGGACAATACCGGGGATCCCAAGGTGATTGGCCGGGCGGATTACGGTGGGTTCGTCAAGGATCTTCTGAAAGAAACGTTCCCGAGTGAAACAGGCCGCAAGGAAAAGCGGGAGCTTTATGACATCACGTCATCAGGTGCCGGGTTTGAGTTGCGCAAGGCGCTCATGGCCGATCCCTCGCTGATCGGGCAGACACAGACCGTGCCGCTTCTGGCCTCGGACGTAACCGATCTGTACCTGAAAGGCAGTTTCGGCAAGTTGCGCCCACAGGCTCATACAGGTGATCTGTCCGTGATCGTCTCGGACGACGGCAAGACGGCGGAAATTCTCACCACGTCTGATGACTTTGCCAAGGCCTTGCTGAGCGTCAAAGCAGAACTTGTTGATCAGGCGAAAAGCCTGCGTCGGCAAGCGCAACTGCAGAACGCTGGCGCATTGGAGTTTGCCAGACGGGCCACAGCCGCCGAAGATCCCACGACAAAGGCCGAGAACGAGGCACAGGCGCAATCTCGCGGAACCGAGCGCGACCGACTGATCGGACTGGCAGAGGATCTGGAGGCACGCGCCAGTGCAGCGGGTGGGACAGAGCAGCTGAGCAGTTCTTCACCCACGGTCCTGATCCGGGTGGCCGAGGGGTGGGTGAAACTGACCGAGGTCAGCAACACTGGCGGCAAGGGCCGGGTTGTTTTGCCGATCGAGTCCACGGATCAACTGCCAGCGGACCAGTGGAAGCTTTACCTGCATGATCTGCCAGAGAACGCGCGCAAGATTTCGGACAACCAGATCGTATGGATCGAAAAATTGCGCAGCGATGGCGTGATCAAGACAGTCGCAAACTGGCGCTTCTTCTCGGCCGGTGACAGCCGGGAGCCAGAACTGGCGGGCATCTGGGGTGCCGCTGTCGGGTCGTTCTGGACCATGATGGTCACTTTCCTTCTGGCCTTTCCCATCGGCGTTCTGGCCGCGATCTATCTGGAAGAGTTCGCGCCCAAGAACCGGATCACAGATTTTGTCGAGGTCAACATCAACAACCTGGCGGCAGTCCCATCGATTGTCTTCGGCTTGCTGGGTCTGGCGGTCTTTCTGGGCTTCTTCGGAGTGCCGCGGTCCTCGCCTCTTGCAGGTGGGATCGTGCTGGCCTTGATGACCTTGCCCACAATCATCATCGCGAGCCGTGCCGCCATTCGGGCTGTGCCGCCCTCGATCCGTGACGCGGCGCTGGGGCTGGGGGCATCGCGTCTTCAGACCTCGTTCCACCATGTCTTCCCGCTGGCCATGCCCGGTATCCTGACCGGCACGATCATCGGCATGGCACAGGCACTGGGAGAGACCGCACCGCTGATCATGATCGGCATGGTGGCCTTTATCGTGGACATTCCCACAGGCATCACAGACAGCGCCACAGTGCTTCCGGTTCAGGTGTTCCGCTGGTCGGATTTCCCCGAACGTGCCTTTGAAGCCCGCACTGCTGCAGCGATCTGTGTGCTTTTGATATTCCTTGTGATCATGAATGCCCTAGCCGTATTCCTGCGCAAACGCTTCGAGCGGCGCTGGTAACGCTTGACCCCGGAGGCCTGAACAATGACCAATATGCGTATGACGGAGAAAAGCTTGACCGCCCGAGAAAACAAAATCGAAGCGCGCAATGTCGACGTGTTCTACGGCGATACGCATGCGATCAAGGCGGTGGATGTCGATATCCTCGACAAGACCGTCACATCTTTCATCGGCCCGTCGGGATGTGGAAAATCCACATTCTTGCGTTGCATGAACCGGATGAACGATACCATCCCGATCTGCCGGGTCACGGGTGACATCACCATGGATGGTGAAGATATCTACGACCGCAATGTCGATCCCGTGCAGCTTCGGGCCAAGGTGGGCATGGTGTTTCAGAAGCCCAATCCGTTCCCCAAGTCAATTTACGACAACATCGCCTATGGCCCGCGCATTCATGGTCTGGTCAACACCAAGGCCGAAATGGATGAGGTGGTCGAGGCAAGCCTGCGCAAGGCGTCGATCTGGGAAGAGGTCAAGGACCGCCTTGACGCGCCCGGCACGGGACTGTCAGGCGGGCAGCAGCAGCGGCTCTGTATCGCGCGTGCCATTGCGACTGCACCGGAAGTTCTGTTGATGGATGAGCCCTGTTCAGCGCTTGATCCGATTGCCACGGCCAAGATCGAGGAACTGATCGATGATCTGCGCTCGTCATTCTCGGTGGTGATCGTGACCCACTCTATGCAGCAGGCCGCCCGTGTCAGTCAGAAAACCGCCTTCTTCCATCTGGGTGATCTGGTGGAATATGGCGACACGCACAAGATTTTCACCAACCCTGAGGACACACGCACTCAGGATTACATCACAGGACGGTTTGGCTGATGGCCCCTGAAAGCAACTCTCCTACCCCGCATACGGTTTCGGCCTTTGACGATGACCTGATCGCGATTCAGGCCAAAATCGCCGAGATGGGCGGTCTGGCCGAAGAACTGCTGGCGCAGGCGCTCGACGCAATCGAGAAACGCGACATGACGCTGGCGGCGCATGTGATCGAGCAGGACAAGAAGCTTGATGCCATGGAGATGGAACTGGAGGAGATGGCGACAACCGTCATCGCCCTGCGCCAGCCCATGGCACAGGATCTTCGCGTACTGATCTCGGCGATGAAGATCTCCTCGACGCTTGAGAGGATCGGCGATCTGGCCAAGAACATCTCGAAGCGTGCGATGACCTTTCAGGCAAAGCGCCCGTTGCCCGTGACATCCTCGATCATCCGCATGGGCCAGCGCACCCTCGATCAACTCTCGGAAGTGCTGAATGCCTATACAACGCGCGACACTGCCCGTGCGGTGGCGGTCTGGCGCCGCGATGTCGAGATTGACGAGATGTATAATGCGCTCTTCCGCGAAGTGGTCACCTATATGATGGAAGACAACCGGACCATCAGCATGGGCTCGCAATTGCTGTTCATCGCCAAGAACCTTGAGCGCATCGGCGATCACACGACGCATATTTCCGAGATGGTGTATTACATTCAGGAAGGCGAGCCGCTGGGCGATGATCGTCCCAAAGGCGAACCCATGGGGCTGGTCGGCGAATTGTGAAAACACGGTGGTCTGCAGGAAGCAGGCTGCCTCTTGAGGACTTGAGAGCATGGCAAAAGTTCTGGTGGTCGAAGATGAAGAGGCATTGAGCCATCTTCTGAGCTACAACCTCGGCAAGGAAGGCTTCGAAGTTGCCACGACATTTGATGGCGATGAGGCCTTGATCGCGGTTGATGAGGAAAAACCCGACATCATCCTGCTTGACTGGATGCTGCCCAATGTCTCGGGCGTGGAGATCTGTCGCCAGTTGCGCGCGCGGTCCCAGACACGCGATTTGCCGGTGATCATGCTGACCGCCCGTGGCGAAGAGGAGGACCGCATTCGCGGGCTGGAGCTGGGCGCTGATGATTATGTTACCAAGCCGTTTTCCATGACCGAACTGGTCGCCCGGATGCGCGCTGTTCTGCGCCGGACACGCCCGACCATCGCAGGCGATGTGGCCACGTTCGCCGACATAATTCTGGACCGCGAAACCTGCCGTGTGCGGCGGGGCGAGCGGGACATTCACCTTGGCCCCACGGAGTTTCGGCTGCTTGACGTGCTGATGCAAAGGCCTGGTCGGGTGTTCTCGCGCGAGCAACTTCTGGATCGCGTCTGGGGAACAGATGTCTATGTCGAGATCCGCACAGTGGATGTGCATGTGGGTCGCCTGCGCAAGGCGCTGAACCGGCGGGGGGACAAGGACCCGATCCGCACTGTACGCTCTTCGGGCTATGCCCTTGATGAGACCTACGGACACTGACAAACGCGTTTGGCCAAGTGACTTGAGTATTGGTTAAGGTCAAAAAGCGGCTTGGGATCAAGCACTTCGGTTCGGGCCTGTTAACATTCATTAAAAGTGTATTCGCACGCCTGTGGAACAGGCAGGATAAGCCGCTCTAAGGCTGCTCTCAGTTATTGGTTTCTTGGGAGTATCTAAATGTCACAAACGATCACCATCGACGGCGACGATTATGTCTTGACCTTCGAGGATGAATTCAACGGCAGCACTGGCAGTTACTGGAACGGATTTGGGCAGGGCGGCATCTGGTCAACTTCGTTCTCACCGCATCAGGACGACACGCGCTGGATTTCTGCCAACAACGAGCAGCAGTACTACTCCGACCCCGATATGCAGGGCCTGCCGAACCCGTTTTCGGTATCTGGCGGGATCATGACCATCAACGCGGCCGAGCTTACTGCAACCGAACAGGCGCTCGCAGGCGGTCAGCAGTATAATTCCGGCCTGCTGACGACCGAGATGACCTTTGCAGCTTCTGCCGGGTATATCGAAATCCGCGCGGACATGCCTGATGAGCAGGGTCTGTGGTCAGCGCTCTGGCTACTGCCCGAAGACGGCGACTGGTCATCCGAGATCGACATTGCCGAGGTTCTGGGTTCCAACACAGATGCGGTGCACACAAATGTCTGGACCAACGGCACCCCGGATGAAGAGATCATTGCAACCGAGGTTGGCACCGGTTTTCACACCTATGGGTTGCTGTGGACCGACACCACAATCGAGTGGACCATCGACGGCGTGACGGTCCGGACCGAGACAAACACGATCACCGAGGACATGTATCTTGCCATAGGACTGGCAGTTGGTGGTTGGGGCGGTGGGCCAGACGGGACCACGGATTTCAGCGACGGTCTGGCGATCGATTATGTCCGAGTTTATGAGCTGGAAACCGACCCGGATCGCAATGATGCCATTCCGCTTGGTGGCACCTTCAACCCCGACAATCTGCATGACGGCACCAGTGGGAATGACACGCTCAACGGATCGCGCTGGTCTGATCACATGACCGGATATGACGGCAATGACATCCTCTACGGCAAAAAGGGCAATGACTTGTTGGAGGGAGGTGCGGGCGTCGATGAGCTTTATGGTCACAAGGATGATGACATCCTCATTGGTGGTCTTGGCGATGACAAGCTGGTGGGCGGTGTCGGAGAAGACATCCTCAAAGGCGGCGCGGGTCTCGACAACCTTTGGGGCGGAAAATTCTCAGGCGACAGCGACACGGATACGTTTGTCTTCGAGATCGGCGGCGGTAAGGACTATGTCCATGACTTTACCATTGACGAAGATCTGATCGATCTGAGTGATTTCAACACTGATTGGGCCACGGTCTCCGGCATCATCAACCCGCTGGGGTGGGCCACGAAACTGGATTTCGCGTCCATCGGTGGAGATGCTGGCGACATGGTCTTCTTCTTCGGCCTGGATGGCACAACGCTGGACGAACAGGATTTCATTTTCGATCCCCTGTTTGCCTGACCGCGATGAATTACACAGACACCGCCCCGGATGCTGGTTCGGGGCGGTTTCAACGTTAGGTCCACGTCTCTGACGAAAGAAATTGGTAAGTCTTTGCGGATAGATGCTGATCAAATCGATTGAACAGGGATTTTGACCATGACCCTATCCACCACGCAGACGCAGGTTATTCAGGACACGTTCTCGCGTATTGTTCCCCGCGCGGATGAGTTTGCAGAAAGCTTTTATGCGACATTGTTCCAAACCCATCCCGAAGTCAGGCAACTGTTTCCCAATGAAATGGCGCCCCAGCGGGAGAAACTGATCTCGACCCTGACCTTCGTGGTGCGAGGATTAGGTGATTTTTCGCGGATCCAATCAGCAGTTGAAGACCTTGGCGTACGCCATGTGTCCTACAAGGCCTCGCCTGCGCTTTATGGTGCAGTTGGTGAGTGTTTGATCAGGACCCTTGCGGATTTTCTCGGGGCCCATTTCACAACTGATGCACGCGCTGCATGGCAAACTGCCTACAAAGCCCTTTCAGATACGATGATCGGTGCGGGCCAAGCGCGCATGGCCGGCTAGATTGCAAGTTAGGGCTGACAGGGATGAGTGAGACTTTGGACAAGACCGAAACGCAGGACACGGTCGCTGTGGGCCAGATTGTCGAGCTTCTGGGGCGCATGCCGACATTGGCCAATGCGGCTTGTGTGTTTGCGATGACGTCACTCATGCTGGAGAAATCTGACCAATCCGCTGCCAAGGCATCGGCCACGGCGTTTCGGGCAAGGATAGACGAATTCTCGAAAATGCTGGCGGCAATCAAGGATGGAAGTGATGATGTTGGCATCAGCGCGGAAACTGCGGCCAACCTGCAAGCCAACCTGTTCAGTGACAGTCTGGACACTGCGGTTTTCAATCAGTTCGTCTCGCAATCCTACTTCATCCACACTCTGCTGAAGGGTCCGGGATCGGCTTTGCCCGAAGAGGTGATGGATCTGGCAAGCATGGTGACCGGCGACCTGACGGAGACTTTGCAAGACCTGATCCTGAAGGCCTCAGAGCTTCTGACACGTCTCAACAAAGACCAGAACGAGGAACGCAGCAAAGGTCGTAACCTGACGACTGAGGCAGTGAAAAACCTCAACGACCTGACCCGGCAAATTCAGCTGATCTCGGTCAATGCCTCGATCGAGGCAAGTAGGCTAGGGCAGGAGGGGCGGACCTTTGGTGTCATTGCCGAAGAGATCAAGGCGCTGAGCCATGGGGCTCAGGCGCGGGTCAATGAGATTTCCAAGACTTTGAAATCAGGCTGACATGTCCGCCTGTCTGGCGGACAAGACAGTTCAGCGACTGGCCGAGCGTCTGTCGCGGCGCGAAGACATGGGCTGGAAAGCAACCGCCACATGGGTCTCGCAATAGGGTTTGCCGGTCTGGCAGGGATGCCCGCAGAACCAGAACTCCTCCGTTGCCGGATCACCGATGGGCCACTTGCAGGTCCGCTCGGTCAACTGCATCAGCGTCAGCTTGCGGGCCTTCTTCTCGATCTCCTGCATTGAGGCGAGCTGCTCTGCCGAAATCTCTGACTGGCTGGGCTGCGGTGGCAGCGGCTGGCCTGCGGTGATGATCGGCTTGGGGCGCGGGATCGGCAGGGTTTTCTCAGGCGCAGGTTTTGGCGCTTCGGCTGCCGGTGCCGGGGCAGCGGCCTTGGACTCGGCGGCTTCCTTGGCCTTTGCCTTGGGTTTTGGCGCTTCCTTCTCGGGGGCGGCGGCCTTGGCCGAAGTCGTCCGGTTCGACAGACCAAGGCGGTGGACTTTGCCGATCACCGCGTTGCGGGTCACGCCGCCCAGTTCCTTGGCGATTTGCGAGGCAGACTTGCCTTCGCCCCACATTTTCTTGAGCGCTTCGACGCGATCATCGGTCCAGGACATGGAACCCTCCGGGGTTATCTGAGAAATGGCGCGTCTGCTCGGGGTGGCAGGCCGCCTGTGCTGCGCCCTATTGTAACCTTTCACGGGGCGGTTACAAGAGCAGCAGGTGATCTTTAGCCGGAGCCAGATGCCATGCAGCCTACCCAAAGCCCTTTGCGTCCCATGGGCGAGCGTCGTTTCGGGCGTTGGAACAGCCTTGGTTTACGAACCCTGATCGAGCGTGAGATCCGCCGGTTTTCATCGGTCTGGACACAGACCTTGCTGGCCCCGCTGGTCACGGCTCTGTTGTTCATGCTGGTGTTCACACTGGCCATCGGGACGCGGCGCGGGGAAGTGCAGGGCGTGCCGTTTGCGCAATTTCTGGCACCGGGCATTCTGATGATGACGGTGATCCAGAATGCTTTCGCCAACACCACGAGTTCCATCGTGATCTCAAAAGTGCAGGGCAACATTGTCGACACGCTGATGCCGCCCCTGTCTCCCCTGGAACTTGTGATCGGATATGTGGCCGGTGGCGTGGCCCGGGGCGTGACGGTGGCCATTTTCATTTCACTGGTGGTGTTCCCGCTAGCAGGTCTTGGCATCGCCCATCCGGTCATGGCGCTGGTTTTCGCGATCCTGGCCGCGGCCTGCATGTCCTGTCTGGGGATCCTTGCCGGCATCCTTGCGCAGAAGTTCGACCAGATGGCGGCGCTTACGAATTTCGTGGTCACGCCATTGAGCTTTCTGTCAGGCACATTCTATTCGATCACCATTCTGCCGGGGCCCTTGCAGGTGATTTCGCACGTAAATCCATTGTTTTACATGATTGACGGCATGCGCCATTCAGTTCTTGGCACAAGTGATGCCAGCCCCGTTCTGGGCATGGTCTTTCTGCTTGTGGTGAACCTGGCCCTGATGGCGCTTGCCTGGCGCTGGTTTTCGACCGGGTATCGCCTGAAGCCTTGAGCGGCCGCGCCCGGGTGGTGTCGCAGGGATGCCTCCGGCGGGGATATTTGGGCCAAGAAGTGAGGCGAGATTGACATTTCCCAAGCGCTGCGGCAGGGATAAATGCGCACCCGCAGGCCGCGAGATCGGACAGCGGGTGTTCTTTGTTTGAGGGTCCAAGCGACATTGGAGAGAGATGTGATTTCCCCCGTTCTGCCGTCTTATGCACGTATTCCGCTGTCTTTCGAGGCCGGTGAAGGCTCCTGGCTGATCGAGCGAGATGGCACCCGATATCTGGACATGGGGGCGGGGATCGCCGTCACTGCTCTTGGACATGCACATCCACGGCTGGTCGAGGCGCTTGAGACGCAGGCGCGCAAACTCTGGCACACGTCGAACCTTTATGAGGTGCCCAACCAGACCCGACTGGCCGAGATGCTGGTGGAGGCGACTTTTGCGGACACCGTGTTCTTTACCAATTCCGGCACCGAAGCGATGGAATGTGCGGTCAAAACCGCTCGGCGGTATTTCCATGTGAAGGGCCAGCCCGAGCGCAAGCGGATGATCACGTTTTCCGGATCGTTCCACGGCCGGACACTGGCGATGGTATCGGCGGCCAAGGGGGCAAAACTGGTTGATGGGTTTGGCCCTCTTCTGGATGGGTTCGACCAGGTGCCCTTTGGCGATCATGACGCGCTCCATGCGGCCATCACCGATCAGACCGCTGCGATCATTCTCGAGCCAGTCGTGGGGGAGGGCGGTATCAAGCCGGTGCCCGAGCAATGTCTGAAGGGATTGCGCAAACTGTGCGACGAACGGGGCATGCTTCTGATCCTTGATGAGGTGCAATCCGGCATGGGGCGTACGGGCAAGCTGTTTGCCCATGAATGGGCCGGTATTGCACCCGACATCATGGCGGTCGCCAAAGGCATTGGTGGGGGCTTTCCGTTGGGCGCCTGTCTTGCCACCGAAGAGGCAGCCTGTGGCATGACGGCGGGTACCCATGGATCGACTTATGGTGGCAATCCGCTGGCCTGTGCCATTGGGGCCACCGTTTTGGAAACCATTCTGGAGGATGGGTTTCTGGATCAGGTAAGCCGGACGGCCGGACGTCTGCGTCAGGGACTAGAAGGGCTTGTGGCAGCCCATGGTGATGTTTTTGAGGCCGTGCGCGGCGAAGGACTGATGCTGGGACTGGTCTGCAAGGCGCCCAATATGGATGTGATCCACGCGTGCCATGATCAGCATCTTCTCAGTGTTCCGGCAGCAGAGAATGTCGTGCGCCTTTTGCCGCCCTTGACCATTTCGAATGACGAGATTGATCAGGCACTGGCGCGGTTAGACAGGGCCGCAGCCGTTGTATCGGCGAATTTGAAATCTGACGGGCAGGATGTCTGAGATGCAGCATTTTCTGGACATACACAAAACCTCAACCTCCGATTTACGCGCGATCATCGATGATGCGCGCGCGGTGAAGGAGGCTCGAGCGGGCAGACCAAAGGGAATGGCCGATGACGAGCAGCCGCTGAGCGGTCACATGGTCGCGCTGATCTTCGAGAAACCATCCACACGGACCCGGGTCTCGTTCGATGTCGGCGTGCGTCAGATGGGGGGGCAGACAATGGTTCTGTCGGGCTCCGAGATGCAACTTGGTCATGGCGAGACGATTGCCGACACGGCACGGGTCTTGTCGCGTTATGTAGACATGATCATGATCCGCACGTTTGAGGAAAACACGCTCATGGAAATGGCTGAGCATGCCACTGTGCCGGTCATCAACGGCCTGACAAACCGCTCGCACCCCTGTCAGATCATGGCGGATGTCCTGACCTTTGAGGAACATCGCGGTCCGATCAAGGGCAAGCATGTGGTCTGGCTGGGTGACGGCAATAATGTCTGCGCCTCGTTCCTGCATGCGGCGGGCCAGTTCGGTTTTGATCTGACATTCGCCGGTCCCGAGACGCTCGATCCGGAGGCAGAAGCCGTGGGCTTTGCCCGTGATCAGGGAGTCCGGATCAAACTAGAGCGCGACGCAACGAAAGCGGTTAAAGGAGCAGATCTGGTGGTTACCGACACATGGCTGTCGATGCATGATCCGCAAAGCGCCCGTGAACGGCGTCACAATCAGCTGCGGCCCTATCAGGTCAATGACGCGCTGATGGCGCATGCCAAATCCGATGCCCTGTTCATGCATTGCCTGCCTGCGCATCGGAACGAGGAAGCCACATCTCAGGTCATGGATGGTCCGAATTCGGTGATTTTTGACGAGGCTGAGAACCGTCTGCACGCCCAGAAGGCAATCATGCGCTGGTGTCTTAACCATACCTCTTGATTGGCCGGGAAAACTCGGGGAATCTTATCGCGAACGCACCCAAATTTACTCTTCAGTAAGGCCAATGGCCGTACGGTCCCGCGCAGGGGTAATTAGTCTGGAGAGGCGTATTTATGGGTCAGGTCATGAAAATCGGTGGCGGCGGCGAAGTCGACGGCAGCCCGCCCATTGACGAGATTACTGGCCGCATCTCGGAATTTTCCCAGAAATACCAGACGCCGCTGACGCCAGAGACATACTCGGTCTGGTTTGCCTATTTCCAGCGTAAGAACCGGGCGGTCGGGGAACGGCTTGACCGGGCGATGAACATGAATGAGCCGCTGTCCGAAAGCCTGATGTCCGAGATTTTTCACACCCATCTGTCACCACGTGCCATGTCGGATGAGTTGCATGTGATTGGCCATACCCTGCAAGGGGCACTGGGCGATGTGTCAGGTGTGGTTGAAGAGAATTTGAAGGATCACAGCTCTTTTTCCGGCTCGCTCAGGGCGGCCAAGCAGGCGTTGATGCAGGGCACCTCCAAACGCGACGTGGCTTCGATCATCACGCAGCTCCACAAGGTCAACCAGACACATATCAACTCTGCCCAGCGAATGAACATGCAGCTTGAGAAAAGCCGTGGTCAGATCTCCAAGCTGGAAAAGGAACTGGTGGAACTGAAGAAATCCGCGAACACCGATTTCCTGACCGGGCTCGCAAACCGTCGTCGTCTGGACGAGTTGCTGGAGGAGGCGATCTTCTCGGCGCGTCAGAAAAACGGCGTGATGTCTCTGATCCTGTGCGACATCGACGGGCTGCGCCGCGTGAACGAGGAACTGGGCCACAGCGCGGGCGACAACGTGCTGAAAGTCTATGCAAATCAGTTGCGCAAGAACATGGCCCGGATGGAAGTGCCGACGCGCTTTACCGGTGCAAAATTCGCGATTGTCCTGCCAGATGGCGCGCTCGACCGTGCCCAGGAAGTGGCTGAAAAAGTGCGCAACCAGTTCCGCATCATCGACTGGGTGGGCGAGGACAGCAAACGCGAGATTGGCAGTCTGACCTCTTCCTTCGGGGTGGCCCAACTCAAGGTCGGCGAGAACAAGGAAGATCTGATCGAACGGGCTGATCACCTGCTGAGCCAGGCCAAACAGAACGGGCGCGACCGCACGGTTGCGGAATAGGCCCAGAACCCCCGCGCCATCCCTTGCCGGAACCATATGTCATGCTAGCTGCCCTCCCAAAGCGAGGAGCACGCAGATGCCTTATATCATTGCCTATTTTGCAACCCTGATCACATTTCTGGTGCTTGACGCAATTTGGCTTACCAAAGTCATGCAGCCGATGTTTCAAAAACAAGTGGGCGCTTTGTTGCGCAGCGAGATCATGGTCCTGCCCGCCGCCGGATTCTACGGGCTTTATATCGTAGGGATCCTGTATTTCGCTTCATTTCCGGGCCTGAAAGACGGGCCACTTTGGGTAGTGATCAACAGCGCGTTTCTGGGATTTCTGTGCTACGGAACCTATGAGGCAACTAATATGACAACCCTCAAAGGCTGGTCCTGGCATATGGTTTTTGTCGATACCGCCTGGGGAATGGGTCTGACAGTGGTCAGTGCATTGGCTGGCTGGGTTGCGCTTCGTGCCATGCTGCCGGCGGGCTGATCACCCGGCACGCAGTTTTGACGCCAGATCGGCGCTCATGCCACGGGTAAGGTTCATGTGCATCTCGGAATCCCGGTCAGACAACCCGTCGATAAAGTCCTTCGGGATCTTCAGCCAGCGGGCCCCGGGCAGTGCGGTGACCTGACCATTGGTGTTGCTGTTGAGCAGAATGCTGACCTCGCCCAGAAAACGAGGCGCCGCGTTTTCGATCACTTTGCCTGACACATCGATGCGCACATTGCCTGACATCAGGAAGTAGAGCCCGGTGGATGGCGTGTCGTGTTCGATCAGGACCTGCTCCTCGACCGCGTCATGCTTGGTCGAGACCTTCATCATCCGCCGGAACTGCCCCGGGGTCAGGCAGCCCATTGCGGAAAACAGGGCTGCATCTTCGGCGCTGAGATCCGTCATTCGCCGATCCTTGAAGATCTGGCCAATTACTATGGCATTGGAGACGATCATCACCGAACTCCAGGCCATGGCATCCCACAGCGGTGTTTCGGGGTGGAGCAGGTAGTAAGCGATATAAAGCGCGTTGCCGATCAGCAGAAAGATACGCAACCGCACCTGGTCGCGGCAGGTGAATGCATAGACCTGTGTCAGGGCTGCGGCATGGACCAGCAACGCGGTCGGAGCAAAAAAGTCAGGCATGGTCAGGCGTCTCGTTAAGTCAACTTTTGCCGGTTATGCCAGTATTTTTGCAAAAAAGAACGGTCAGAACCGACACTTGCGAGGATTAGGTCAGATTTTCCGCCCCGGAGGATCGACCAGCATGGAGCGTTCGCGCAGCCACGGGTTGACGTCGACCGCCCGGCGCAGGGCGATTTGGGCAAGTCTGACACGGCCCTGTCGCATCAGGGACAAGGCCTTGCCGGACAAGGCCCCGAAGTGGTTTGGGTGACGCTTCAGCACCTCTTCGATGTCGGCCAAAGCGCCCTCATAGTCATCGCGCAAAAACCGGGTGAAGGCGCGTTGATTGTACCCTTCGCCATAGTCCGGACAATAGGCGATCAGTTGGTCCAGCAGCGCCTCGCTGTCCTCAAGAGCCCAGGATTCGCGATTGGCCATGCCGCGATCCAGCAGGTCCTGTGCCGTCTCATTGGGCGCCTTCAGCCAGAATTCCCAAAGTTTGCCGGTTGCTCGCGCACCGGCCAGTTCATCCTGAGTTTCCCCAAGCGAGCGAACCAGTTCCGTCTCAGTGCCCGAGCGGTCTTGGACCACGCAATTCGCAAAGACAGGTGTTGAAAGGGCGATGGCCGGGGCGACAAGGGCAAGAAGGAATCTGGTCATGCAACAAGTTGACCGTTCCTCCATGCCTCAAGTCAAGTCACTTGCCCGCGAAACGTGCGGCCAATGCTTCGCGATCTTCATCCGAGATTTTGGCAAAAAGCACATCAGGCACTGTAAATGCATGACCCGCTGGCAGGCTGTGCAGGGCTTCTGCCACGTCTTCAGGCCACTTGGCCTCACCCGCGTTCATTGCCGTGAGGATCGTGTCGCTGGCGTCGGGCACGAAAGGTCGCGCCAGCACGCCGTAAAGTGCGATCAGGTTCAAGGCAAAGCGCACGATCGCGGCGGAACGTTCGGGATCGGTTTTGAACACTGCCCAGGGCTCGGCCGCTTGCAGATATTCATTGCCTGCCACCCAGATGGCCCTGAGTTCAGCCGTGGCCTTGCGCAATTCAATCGCGTCCATATGCGCCTGATATGTCTCAAGACGTTTGGTGATCTCGGCCACGACCGCTTCTTCGGCAGGGCCATAAGCACCACCCTGCGGCACAACCTCGCCGAATTTGGAGCGACAGAATTTGGTGACACGGCTGACAAAATTGCCCAGCACATCGGCCAGATCCTTGTTCACACCGCCCTGAAAGCCTTCCCATGTGAAATTCGCATCATCGCCTTCAGGCGCGTTTGAAACAAGCCACCAGCGCCAGTAATCCGATGGCAGAATCTCAAGCGCTTCATTCATGAAGATGCCGCGTCCCTGAGAGGTCGAGAATTTGCCGCCCTCATAGTTCAGCCAGTTGAAGCCCTTGATGTAATTGACAAGTTTCCACGGCTCGTTAGAGCCCATCAGGGTGACCGGAAAGCTGAGCGTGTGAAAGGGAATGTTGTCCTTGGCCATGAACTGGGTGTAGTGCACATCGTCTGCGCCCATATCCTCGCGCCACCAACGCTGCCAGGCAGTGTCATCCTGACCGGTCGCGTCGGCCCATTCAGCTGTGGCAGCGATGTATTCAATGGGAGCATCGAACCAGACATAGAAAACCTTGCCATCCATGCCCGGCCAATCGTCTGCCCCGCGTTTGACCGGCACGCCCCAGTCCAGATCGCGGGTTATGCCGCGATCCTGCAGACCGTCGCCGTCGTTCAGCCATTTGCGGGCAATGGACGTCGTCAGGATCGGCCAGTCGGACTGTGCATCGATCCAGTCAGACAATTGAGCGCGCATCTTTGACTGGCGCAGGTAAAGGTGTTTTGTCTCGCGTACCTCAAGGTCAGTCGAGCCCGAGATGGCCGATCGCGGCTCGATCAGATCAACCGGATCAAGCTGTTTGGTGCAATTCTCGCATTGGTCACCACGCGCCTTGTCATACCCGCAGTTCGGGCAGGTACCTTCGATATAGCGATCCGGCAGATAGCGCCCGTCCGCGTTGGAATAGACCTGCTTTTCCATCACTTCTTCGATCAGTCCGGCATCGGCCAGCTTGCCGGCAAAATGCTGGGTCAGGGCATGATTGCGTTCAGAAGAGGACCGGCCAAAGTGATCGAAAGACAGACGAAACCCATCGGCGATGTCTTTTTGGGTCTGCCACATGGCGGTGCAGAACTCATCCACTGGCTGCCCGGCCTTGGCTGCGGCCAGTTCAGCCGGTGTTCCATGTTCGTCGGTCGCGCAGATCAGAAGCACCTCGTGACCACGTGCACGCAGGTAGCGGGCATAGACGTCGGAGGGCAACTGGGAGCCGATCAGGTTTCCCAGATGCTTGATCCCGTTGATGTAGGGCAGGGCGGATGTGATCAGATGGCGGGCCATGGACGTCTCTGGTTCAGGTGGATGCGTGCCGTGGCTTAGACCGTTTCCCCGGGCATTTCCAGCGCAGAGGTGAGCGCTGTGGCGCTTTGCACAGTTTATTAACCAATTTGACCCTAGGCTTTCGACTAGGCGCAGAGGCGTCGATTCCACGGTGGGGTTTTTAGTGTCATGAAAAGTAACAAGAAATCCTGCCATCATTTTAACAAGAACTGGCGCGAGAAGCATTCTCAGATGCAACGTATGTTGTTGCGTCAGTAAATGGTAATGGGGGTTACTATGCGGGTTTTGAACCTGAGTGCAGCGCTGGCCGCTGCGTGTCTTCTGTCGGCAACTGCCGGTTTCTCTGCAGAAAATGTACGTCTCAAGTCACCCGATGGCGCGATTGTCGTCACCGGTGTGATCCTGTCCCATGAAGATGGGGCTTACGTCATGCAGACCTCTCTCGGTCAGATGTCGATCCCGGCGGATATGGTTTCCTGCTCTGGCTCGGCCTGTCCTGATGCGGACCAACTGGCTGGCGTGGCGCAGTAAGCGGGCTTACGGTTTGGGGCCTGAGCGCCCCATCAACCGACCCAGAATAAACGTCGTGCGCGGCAGATAGGCGTAGCGTGTCTTGTCGCCGGACGTGGGCCTCCGGGTCATGCGGATCAGGCCAAAGACGGCCAGGATCAGATGCACGCTGGCGATCATGATATAAAGCGCACGCGGGCCAAAAGCCTCGATCAGGACCGAACCGACAAACGGCGAGGCAATGGCCCCAAGCCCGTAAAGAAACATCAGCGCTGCGGTCAGATCGACCATGAAGTCGGCCTCAGCAAAATCGCAGGCATGGGCGGCGGAGACCGAAAAAATCGGGAACGTCGTTGCACCAAACAGCATTGATAGCGCGAAGATCAACGTCACTGATTGATCCGACAGGCTTGCCGTGGTGCCACAGACAATCAGTGAGGCAAAGGACAGGCCAATCAGCACGTGACGCCGGTCATAGCGATCAGCAAGCCATCCGGCTGGAAACTGAGCGAGCGCCCCTCCCAGAATTGCGATGGCCAGAAAGAACCCGATCTGCGAGGCATCCAAGCCGATTTCAATGGCATAAAGCGGGCTGACCATACGAAACGCTGGCGTCGTCACACCCGCAACGATCACACCCATGGCCGCCAGCGGTGACAGCCCGATAGCCTTGAGTGGGCGCAATCGTGGGGCTTGTGGTGTGATCGGCGGCACCGACTTGGTGAGCATCAGGGGCAGAACGCAGGCACACATGAACATCGCGATGATGTTGTAGGAAATGAATTCCACCGGCGGAAGAAACCCGATCATCAACTGAGCGCCCAGCGAGGCAACAAGATCGATCAGTCGGTAAGTGCCAAGCGCACGGCCCCGAGTCTCGTTGGTGACCTTGGCCTGCAACCAAGCTTCTACAACCGTATAGCACCCTGCAACCGCAAGCCCGGTAAAGACGCGGAAGAACGACCATGCAAGCGGGTCGATGACCATGGGGTGTGCAAGCGCGCCGATGGTGCCCAGTGCTGCAAAGGCGGCAAAGCTGCGCACATGCCCGACCGAGCCGATCAGCCGCGGAGCAGACCAGCAACCGATGAAAAACCCGACAAAATGCGCAGACCCCATGAGGCCGATCTCGCGCACCGAAAACCCGACCTGCGCACCCGAGATCGTATCCAGCGGCCCAATGGCACCGGAGCTGAGCTGCAACAGGACAACCGACAGAAAGAGAGAGGCAAAGGACAGGAGCAGGCGCATGGTGCCAGTTAGGCTGTTTGGCACGCGGAAGCTGGGCCTTTTTCGACCAAGTGTGACGATTTTGTGCGACGGGGCCGAGAATGTATAGTCGGCTCAGACAAGTTGGGTTGGACAGGCGGGGCATATGGATTTCTGGTCCGGCATTATGGATTTCTTAAAGACCGGTTATGTCACCGAGGCTTTGAGCGTGGTGGCAGCCATCATCGCGGCCATCGTCTCGATCAAGGCAGGGTTGCTGGATCTGTTGGGACTCAGGAAACCTGCGCCGGATGCCCCGGACAAAACTGCGATCACCCACACCGGCGGCGGTAACATCATTGTCGATCAGAGCGATAGATCCGCAAACATCGCAGGAGATCACAACACGGTCATTCACGGCATCTCGGAGGCCACTCACCGCGAGGCGTTGGAACGTCGGGAAAGTACCTTGCGGGCGGATCTTGAGCGCGCTCATGACGCCGAGCGCAAGCTAGTCGAACTGCAATTGGAGCAGGTTCAGAGCCGTCTTCGCGACGTCGAGACATCCTATCGAAATCTGCAATCTGTCATCGCAGGGTTGGAAAGCCGGATGAGTGAGGCCACGAATGATGAACTGCAGGCCGCAGGCAAAGCCCTGGAGCGTGGAGATATTGAGACAGCCGAGAAGATTTTCTCGCAGATTGTCGCTCGTGGAGAGCAGGAAACGGTTTCTCAAGCCAAGGCGGCATTTGCTCTGGGAGAGTTGGCCGAGGAAGATGTGCGTTGGGTTGCGGCCTATGATCACTACGTCAAGGCCGCCCGTTGGGACCCAAGCTATGCACATCTGCTGAAGGTTGAGGATTTTGCCCGAAAGACCGGTGTGTACGTCAAAGCGCGTGCCTATGGCCAGGACCTGATCGAAGCCGCAGAAGTCGAGTTCGGCACCAACAGCCTTGAATATGCCAAAGCTCTGGACCGTCAGGCCACGACCTTGCAGCGCTTGGGCGAATATGCCTCTGCAGAGCCGCTGTTCCGCGAGGCACTGGAACTGAGGCGGAATCTGGCCGGTGAGACCAGTTCGGAGATGTCCCATGCGCTCAACAATCTCGCCGAAGTGCTGCGTGCGTCGGGACGCCTGCGTGAGGCTGAACCATTTTACCGCGAAGCTCTCGCGATCAGCGAGACGGGTGTGGATGAAGACCCGCACCATAACGCGATCTTCAAAAACAATCTGGCAGAAACGCTTTCCGCACTTGGTCAGTTTGACGAAGCTGAACCGCTTTACCAAGATGCGCTCGACATCGCCCGCAGGGAGCTGGGCGAGACACATCCGCATTTTGCGGGTCACCTGAACAATATGGGGGAATTGCTGCGCGCAACCCATCGGCCTGAACAGGCCGAACAGCACTACCGTCAGGCATTGGAGATTTACACCTCGGCACTGGGCGAGACACACCCGACCTGTGCCACCGTCATGAACAACCTTGCCCGGGCGCTCAAGCAACAGAGGCGGGCTGATGAAGCAGAAGAGACTTTTAAGGCAGCTCTTGCCATCCGGGCGAAAACCCTGGGCAAAACCCATCCCGACTATGCCCAAAGCCTCAACAATCTCGCCGAGTTTTACCGCACCGAGGGCAAGGCAGATCAGGCAGCGGAAATGTTTGAAGAGGCAAAGTCAGTGGCGCGGGTCGTTCTGGGACCGGATCACCCGGGATATGCAGCGATCTTGAACAACATGGCGGAGCTGAAAAAGTCCTCCGGTGCAGCCCAAGAGGCGGAAACCCTGTACTTTCAGGCATTGGACATCCTGACGCGCAGTCTGGGATCAGATCACCCCAATGTGGCGACGGTGCAGTACAATCTGGATGATCTGCGCAAGACCCATCCCGAACTGCACGAACGGTCTGATTGAAATCGGGCTTGAGTTTTGCGGCCATAAGTCTTAGGTCACCGCGTATCGAAATAGGGGGGCGCGACTGCCCCGTTTCTGGCTGAGGATATGAAGGCATGGCAAAGGCAAAATTTGAGCGCACGAAGCCGCATGTGAACGTAGGCACGATTGGTCACGTTGATCATGGCAAGAC
>CANLVD010000006.1 GCA_947494445.1 uncultured Paracoccaceae bacterium
GAACGGCTTGGTGGAAAGCTTTAACGGAAGAATGCGCGAAGAATGCCTCAACGAACACCTGTTCCCATCTCTGCGCCATGCCGTCGTCCATTGTCCTCGGACCAATGGCGGAAAATGAACAACCATGATTGCGGCATGACGCGCCGACGACAATCACAACCGCCCACATTCGAGCCTCGACGGGCTCACTCCGTGGGAGTATCACCAACGGTCAAGAGAGGACCAAAACCTGAACAGAGCTAACTGAAAAACGCGGACTCACAGGGGAGCAGGTCAGATGCTATCCTTTTGGCGTCAGCGCAGTGCTGACGTTTTGGTTTGGGGGGAGGATTGGAGGGCATATTGTGCCAAGAGTCCGACTTCCTGCAGTCACCCTTAAGCGTAAAGCCTGGAACAAAGGGCGGATCATCGGACAGAAACGACCGCTGCTACCCAAACAGGTCTGGGCGATCCGCGCGCGCCTTGAACTTGCCAGCTATCCCCGCGACCTTGCGCTGTTCAACGTTGCGATTGATAGCAAACTTCGCGGTTGTGATCTGGTTAAACTCACCGTCACGGACCTAGTGAAAGAAGATCGCATTCGCGATCGGGTTTCGGTGATCCAAAGCAAGACCAAAAAGCCGGTGCAGTTCGAACTGATAGAAAACACGCGCGATTCGGTCTTGGTATGGGTTAAGTCGCCTGAGATGTTTGCTTGCCAGTTCATGTTTCCAAGCCGTTTTCACGATCGACCACACATCTCAACGCGACAATAAGGTAGGCTCGTCCGTGATTGGGTGACATCGATTGGGTTAGAGCCGAGCGCCTATGGCACTCATTCACCCCGCCGGACCAAGGCTGCGGAAATCTACCGCAAAACGGGCAACCTTCGCGCTGTGCAGCTTTTGCTTGGCCATACGAAGGTCGATAGCACAGTTCGTTACCTTGGTGTTGAACTGGAAGATGCTCTGAGTATCGCCGAGCGGACCGACATCTGACCAATGTTGGCGAACGGCGCTCGCCGTTCGCCGATTAAGAACAGACCTACGACTTCGCGGCGGCGAAAGCGAAGTGCGAGCCCATCCTGTGAATTCAAGTTTCTCGCTGCGCGTGCTCGCAGCGTAGAAAACGCGGATGTTGCGTAATCTATAATGCCGCAATGCGGTGGAACAACCGGCAATTCAGCAACAATATTGCGAGACCATTCTATTGGACTCACATCATCCAGACAAACAGCGTGGTATGCTTGCCGTATTTGCTCAGGTAGGGGACATGCGCGGTTAGCGCCAAAGCATCTCAGTGTTGAGGTGATTTTCTCCAAATTGGCCGTTCCTTCACTTTAATCGAGACTCAGCGTTGCCGAAGCCGTAGGGTCTTCGTCTGAAGCGATGTGATCGTGCGACTATAAATGTACGTTCATGCATCGCTCAATCCCACAGGGTGCCAAATCATCACAAATCTCATACAGATCGTTTACGTGTCACAGCCGTTTGGGTTTGACGAGCCGACACTGGCGGGCATTTTGCTCGATGCCAGACGCTGCAATAAGCGTGATGACGTGACCGGCGCGTTGGTTTGTCGACATGACATCTACCTCCAACTGCTAGAGGGTCCGGAGGATGCAGTGCGCGCAGCCTATGCACGAATTTGTCGTGATGATCGTCATGCCGGGGTCAAAGAACTCCTGACTCGCAAGATACAAACTCGATTGTTTGCAAGTTGGGCGATGCTTCATGATCCTGCAAAGACTTGGATTTGGACGGAAGAAGAGATCGCAAATGCAGCACTTGATCGCGCGGAGCCCGCCGAAATCATAAAAGTATTCAAAGACCTATCAGATCGGTCCGAGAAACCGGCTGTGCATTGATGCAACCCCTTCACGCTTCGCCGCAGACGCGCTCCACGATTTGTAAATTGTGGGCGGAATGATGGCTGTGCACTCAGTGCCCGATGCGTTTACTACGGGGGAATGCGATCACATCGTTGCGGCAATTTCTAACATCCCCACCGATGAAGCGCTGCTTGTGGGCCGCAATCGGGATCATAGTCTGCGTCATGCGGAACTCGTTTGGATGGACGATGTCGGAGACCTGAGCTGGGTGATGACCCGGTTGATCGAGCTTGTCAGTCATTCCAACAAGCACAAGTTTGATTTCGATGTGCGCGAATTTGCGGAAAGCCCGCAGGTAGCCAAATATGATGCGGCCAAAGGTGGCCATTTTGCCTGGCATTCTGACATTGGTCATGGTCTTGCCGCTGGCAAAAGAAAGCTCACGCTTGTGCTGCAATTGAGCAATCCGGACACCTACGACGGGGGTGACTTGGAAATCAGGCCAAGTGCTCAAATCCAAATGGCCAATCGGGCGCAAGGATCTGTAAGTGTGTTTCCAAGCTTTGCACTGCATCAAGTTACGCCGATCAAGCGAGGCATTCGGCGTTCGCTGACCGTCTGGGCGCATGGTCCCGCGTTTCGCTGAAGGTGGCGAGAACTGGTCAAAATGGTAGACCCATCGACGGTGTTGGGGAAATGGTCAGGTTAGCGAGCATTGTAAATTAGACGTTAAGCGTCTACGTATATCATACAAAGTTGTGATTTTCTTCGGCACAGGCGCATCGCCTGCCAGAGCCAGTTGCAATTAACTATCTTTAAAATTCGATTGTCGCATGCCGTGACAGGAATCTGACGCCAATGAAGGTTGCCGATGTTGTCGCGCACGACCATGCGTCATGTGCACCCGCTATGGCGGCCTGGCGGACCAGCTATTTGCGATCGGGCATGGATTGCGTGTTGTCGATCAAACGATCTCGAAACGGCTCTGACAAAATGTTTTGTCAGCGCAAAAACAGCGTGGCGGCGCTTTCTCCGTCAAAGGATCAAAAATGACTTTTCCTGAATGGACGAAACCCGGCATCTACGGTGCTTTGGGTGGCGCGATTGCGGTTTCTATCTTGGGCTTCTCATGGGGGGGCTGGACAACAAGCGGCAGTGCCCAAACCATGGCACAGGACTTGGCTGCTGAAGAGGTGACTTTGGCGATGGTGCCGGTCTGCCTCAATATGTCAGCGGCTGATCCGGAACGCACAGAGAAGCTCGCAACTCTTCAGGATCTCTCTAGTTTTGGCCGCCGCAACGCAATGATGGAAACGGGCTGGGCCACGCGCCCCGGTACAGATACGCCAGATCGTGACCTAGCGGCTGCTTGCCTCGCGGGGCTTGAGTTGGATGGATCATAATTTGAAAGTACCGCCGCAATCGTCAGAGACAGTTTGCGGGACATCGATGTTGGCGGACGCTCGGCTACTTTGGGTCGTTTTCATGGGCCCAATCTTTGTTCTGCTACTCCTTGCAATGCCCGCCATGGCCCAGACCATGCCAGAAAACGCCAGCGCAAAGAGCTATGGCGACGGTTGGGAATGCAATATCGGGTATCGGCCCACGGATGAGAGTTGTGCAGCTATTGTGGTACCCGAAAACGCCTATGAGACAAACCGAAGCTACGGTTCCGGATGGGCATGTCATCACGGCTTTCGCAAGGTTGACGAGGTGGCCTGCGTTGCGGTGGTTGTCCCTGATGGTGGGTTCCTGGACCCTTCAGGCGAACGCTGGCGCTGCCTGCGCGGCTTTCTCAAAGTCGACGATACCTGCCAAGAGGTTGTGGTACCTGAAAATGCCTATCTAGAGGATGGGTCCGCATGGGAATGTGGACGTGGGTTTGAGAAGGTGGACGACAGTTGCGCTGCAATCGTGGTGCCCGCCAACGGATATCTGAACGGTTCTCGCTACGGTCAACCCTGGTCATGCGAACGTGGGTTTTTCGAACAGGACGGTCTGTGCAAGGCCGTCGTGATCCCTGAGTTCGCATATTTCGATGATGCGTCTTACGGTGAGGGGTGGAAATGCCAGCGGGGATATGCCGCTTCCGGTGGAGGCTGCCAAGTAATCGAAATCCCCGCAAACGCCCATCTCGACAGGTCTGGCAACCGTTGGGAATGCAATCGGAACTTTCAAAAATCCAAGGGTCAGTGCGTTCTAAATAACTAAGTGCGTGACGCCAAGAGGTCCGCCTCAACACCTCGTCGAACGACAGTCTCAACATCAAAAGGACGACAAGATGAAAACCGAAATCCAGACGGTAGATACCGTTCGCCGCCCCGTCGGGGGCGCTCAGGCGCCGCCTATGATACGTGACACACAGGCACAATCATCTTCGCTCACCCAGATCCCCACAGCGGTCATCTATTGCGAAGGCAACTTTGCCAAAATTGATGGCAAGACGGCCAACGGCCTCGTGCGTCATTCAGAGGCCTACAAGATCATCTCGGTCATCGACAACGCTCGCGGTGGCGAGAACAGCGGGCAGGTTCTTGATGACGTGGTCAACAACGTACCAATTCTCAAAGACCTAGATGCCGCCGTCGCCCATGCAACAGCCAAACCTGATACCTTTATCTATGGGATGGCCCCCTCAACAGGGCGACTTTCGCTCGCTGATCGTGGGGTCGTACTGGATGCGATTGGGCGCGGCATGAACATCGTCAGCGGCTTGCATGAATATCTCAGTGACGATCCCGAAATTGCGCAAGCCGCATCGGACGGACAGGTCACCATTCGCGACATCCGCAAACCCAAAGCCAGCAAAGACATGCGCTTGTTCGACGGCAGCGTCGCGAATGTCCATGCGCTACGCATCGCAGTACTGGGGACCGATTGCGCGATCGGAAAACGGACCACTGCGACGGTCTTGGCACGCGCCTTCAACGCAAAGGGCATCAAGACTGTACTGGTTGGCACGGGTCAGACGGGCCTGATGCAGGGCGCAAAATATGGCGTGGCCATGGATGCCGTTCCACCCCAATTCTGCTGCGGCGAACTTGAGGGCGCGATTGTCGCGGCCTCTGAGGCTGAGCAACCAGATGTCATTTTGATCGAGGGCCAAGGTGCGCTCAGCCATCCGGCGTTCTGTACATCGGCGTTCATCTTGCGCGGCAGCCAACCCGACGCGGTTATCCTTCAGCACGCACCAAAACGCGCGCACCGCTGCGATTTTCCCAATATGCCTATGCCCACCCCGGCAAGCGAGATTGCTTTGATCGAGGCGTTTGCCGATACGAAAGTCATCGGCGTCACGCTTAATCACGAGGGGATGTCAGACGCTGAGGTCACAAATGCGATTTCGGTGCAAACAGACAAACTCGATTTGCCTGTAACCGACGCCCTTAGTCGACCTGCGGCCCACTTGCTTGCAATGGTTGTCGCAGCCTATCCCGGCCTGCAGCAAGGAACACCCAAGGTCGCGGTTTGAGGTGCCCACGCATAGAAGTCGATCTGCGCAAGATACGCCACAACGCCCAGACGATAGCTGAACGGCTGAAGAGACGTGGCATCGAGGTGACCGCAGTGACGAAAGCCACGTGTGGGCACCCGGCTATCGCCCGCGCCATGCTCGACGGCGGCGCTACGGGCCTGGGTGAAGCGCGTTTGAGCAATGTGAAGCGGTTACGTCAGGCTGGTGTGACTTGTCCGATAACGTTGATACGAACACCAATGCTGAGTCAGGTCGATGACGTCGTGCAAGCCTGTGAGGCGAGCTACAACACAGAAATGGCTGTGATTGCAGCGTTGGCCGCTGCGGCACTCCGGCAAAACACGGTTCACGGCATTATCGTGATGGTCGAAATGGGTGATCTGCGCGAAGGGATCATGCCACAAGACCTTGGCGACATAGGACAGCAAGTGGTGGACATGCCCGGTGTGAGGTTGAAGGGCATTGGGGCCAACTTTGCTTGTCTGAATGACCTTGCCCCGACGGCTGCAAAGATGCGGTCATTATCTGTGATTGCAAATGATGTGGAGGGGCAGTGTGGTCCATTCATTGAGACCGTATCTGGCGGCAATTCTGCAAACCTGCCTTGGGCGTTTGGCGCGTGCGCCACAGGCCGGATCAACGATCTGCGCATTGGCGAGGCCATACTACTTGGCGTCGATCCAATCACAGGGGATCAGATTGGTGGCATGTATCGGGACGCCTTTACGCTTGTCGCCGAAGTGATCGAGACGGATGCCAAGTCTGTGCACCCATCCATGAGCAATGCTGACCACACCTTGGCAAGAATTCGGCTTGTATCCGCCAACTTAAAAACGACTCGGATCATTCTTGCCATCGGGCATCAGGATACGGACGCAGCAGGGCTTTCAATGCCTCCCGGAAACACGCTTATTGGCGCAACAAGCGATCATCTGGTCATTGGCACGAAAGATGCGGCGCTCTGCGTTGGATCGGAAATGCGGTTTCAGATGAGTTATGGCGCTTTGATGCGCGCCATGGCCGCCCCGGATATTCAGATAAATCTGCGCAATGACAGATCCGCGACAAACGCACACAAGGTCTATGGCCCAGGCAAACACCTGGCATTAGTTTGAACAGTCCTGTTCAGACACGCCTGGATGAAATCAAAGAGGAGATTGCCACTTGGCAAAGCTGACAAAGACAAGCGTATTCAAAGCGCAAGGCTCCAAAGTGGAAACACTATTAGACAAGACAACCCGTGTCGTTCGGAAAATGGTCGAAGAAGAGGCCGAGCAGCGACAAACCAAGATTAACCGTCTTCGTAACGCGCGCCTTGAACGAGAAGCCAACACTCCGATAAAGCCGTCGCGCTAGTGGCGTAGGAATGGTTGAACCAAGGCCATTACATCCCAGCAACCCACGTTTCGCCTGCGTCTTTCAATCTGTTTGAGCGACCGGACACACCAGAAGGAATTTGCTAATGACGCAGGTAGACGAGAGCACAGCAAAAGTTCACTATATCTGTCAGACATACGTAGAACAGAAGCCAGGGCGCGACGGACACACGAGTCTGAAGATCGGCAAGCAATTTCAGTATTCCACGGCAGCAGAAGCTCAGAATAGAGCGGAACGGGAAGCCCAGTCAGAGGACTGCGCCGGTGCTGACGCCTACATGATCAATGAAGACTCAGGCAGTGGCGAAGTCGGATCACCGAGCTTCCTTGTCAGGCTTGGGAGCGTCCCGGAAACTGATGATTTCTAGTACTACGCTTCTGGCAAAGTGCCTTCCAAAAGGCGTCTCAACATCATGGGGCGAGTTGGTTAGAAAAACAGCTATTGGCGCAGCCACAGCGAAAAGTGCGGTGCCGACTAGCTTAATATCGAAGATTTAAATGACGGCTTCGAGGATATCGGCTGCATTGCAGCGGCAACTTTGGCGTGACTGCGAAGCAATGCTGCGTCAGCAATGGCCGCAACCGCACAAGGCCGGTTTGTCCCGCGTCTCGTTTGTCGAATCAAGCTGCGGCGAAAGTACGGTCTCGGTTCCAGTCAGAACGACGCTCGCGAACGACCGGATCGGTGACGCACGCCGCGCCGCAACAACAAGTGTGCCGCGCCTGCGAACCTATGTTGCGTCAGCGAAGTTCAGAAAACCAAAGTCGGCTGTGTCCGCGAAGTGTGAGTTCCGACAATACTGGGTTTTGCAGTCGCAGCGAATGTCCAGAAAGCGGGCTGCGACCCCAGCATCCAAGCGGTGTGCCGAATGTCTCTTATGGGCCGTCCTCGTTGTGGTTCTACCCAGCCGATTCTAGCTCGCGGTCTTGCCGCGGCGATCTACCAAACTTGCGCGAATATTCTCTGGAGAACTGAGCTGAGCTTTCATAGCCGACGGCGAACGCGACTTCCGATACCTTTGCGCGGCTCGTCCGCAGGTCATCTCTGGCCTTCAGCAAACGCAGGTCCTTTTGGTATTGAAGCGGAGAAGTTCCCGTCACGGCTTTGAACTGTTCGAAGAAGGCGGAATTGCTCATACCTGACCGCTGTGCCAGATCCCCGACGACGATGGTTTCCGACAGGCTGGCTTGAATATCCCGTGTCGCCAGAAAGATGCGGCTGGCGGCGCTCTCGTGCCAGAGAAGTCTCTGCAGGATCTGTGCATGTTGGCCGATCAGGAGCCTTGCGTGAATTTCACGGACCGTGATCGGGCAAAGCAATTGCCGCGTCTCCTCATTCTCGCACTGAAGAAAGTAGCGGAGAAGCGCGTCTTCCAAGCCGGGATCGGTGTCGCACAGGCAGATCGAGAACGGATCCGTGGACCGTGCGTGCAGTGCTGGCGAGACCGTGGGGGCCAATGACCTGAGAAGATCGAGATCAAGTGGAAAGACCAAGGCTGTGTAAGGAACCTCTGACGACGCCTCGGTGATCCGCGAGATCACCGGCAGAGTATGGCTGACGACGAGGGACCGCCCGGCGCTGACTGTTAGCGTCCGGGTGCTGGAACCGACTTGCTTTGCGCCCTGCAGGATCAGGCAAAGAAGCGGTCGATAAACGGTGGCATTCAGGTCGGTCGTTGCGTGATGCCGCAGCAGATGCGTACCGCTTGGCGCATGATGGTTTGCGCCCTCAGCGACGCCTGCCTGATCGAGCAGCGTTGTCACATGTGACAACAGGTTTTCGCTGTTCATGTCGCTGACCTCCACTGCGATGCCCATCGATAGCATCGCCATCCGCTCTGTCATAACAGGAATCTGTAGTTCTGGAGGATCAGGCAAGTTTTTTGGCCAATTGAGAAAGATTGAAGCCCTGCCGACCACTAACGTGATTGTATCACAACGAAAGGGACCGACATGCAAAACGTCATGATCACCGGTATCGCAGGCGGGTTTGGAAAGCCCACAGCGCTCGCTCTTCTTGAAAAAGGCTACCTGGTCGCCGGGAGCGTTCGCGGTCGGGAAGGGAAGAACGCTGAAACGGTTGGCATGCTCGAAGCCGCCGGTGCGCAGATTGTCGAAATGGACGTGACCGATACAGCCAGCACCGAGCGAGGCATCGCGGAAGCAATCAAACATCTTGGCGGCCTCGATGTCCTGTTCAACAATGCCGGGATCGGCTCCTACGGCATTCAGGAGTTGATGTCGCCCGAAGACATGGCCCGCGTTTTCGACGTAAACGTCATGGGTGTGCAGCGTGTCATGCGCGCGGCGCTACCTCACATGCGGGCGCAGGGGCGAGGGACGGTTCTCTATACGTCCAGCCTGATCGGCAGGATTGCGACACCTTTTTACGGGACCTACTCGGCTTCGAAATGGGCGTTGGAAGCGATTGTCGAATGCTATCGAACTGAATTGTCCGGCTTCGGCATTGAATCCTGCATCATTGAACCCGGCGCCATGCCAACAGCCTTCTTCGATGGGATGGTCGCACCAACGGAGCCTGAGCGTGAAGTGCAGTACGGGGAGTTTGCTACAGTACCCGCAATGTCGGCTGCTGGATTGGCGCAGATGTTGGACGCAACACCAGATCAACGTCCCGAGCGGATCGCGGAAGCGGTCGTCGCTCTTTTGGAAAAGCCATTTGGGCACAAGCCGTTCCGTACTGTTGTCGACCACACCGGCGTTGGTCCACAGATCGAACATTACAACGACGTGCTGCACGATGTGACGCGCAACGTCATGACCGGCTTCGGCATCGAAGACATGCTCAGACTCAACGCCTGAAGGAGAACCCCATGAAAACCATTTTGATCACCGGTGCGTCTTCGGGCATCGGCGAAGCCACCGCCAGACATTTTCAAGCCAACGGATGGAACGTTGTTGCAACCATGCGAAACCCCGACAGCGCGGGTGACCTTGCCGAACTGGACAATATCCATGTGACGCGCCTCGATGTGACCGATCCGGGCTCCATTACCGGTGCTGTCGCGGCCGGCATCGACCGGTTCGGCGGGATCGACGTTTTACTGAACAATGCGGGCTACGGTGCTTATGGCGCGTTGGAAGCATTCTCGATGGAGCGTATTCGTCGTCAGTTCGACACCAATGTGATTGGCTTGCTGGAGGTCACGAAGGCCATGTTGCCGCACATGCGGGAAAACCGCGCAGGCACAATCATCAATATCTCGTCTATCGGCGGTCAGATCACCTTCCCGCTTGGCACGCTCTATCACGGTACAAAGTTCGCGGTCGAAGGTTTGTCAGAGGCGCTGCACTACGAGCTTGAACCACTTGGTATCCACGTTCGCATCGTCCAGCCGGGAATGATCAAGACTAATTTTGGCGGAAGTTCATTCGACTTTGCCATAGACGAGAACCTCTCGGATTACGTACCGATGGCCGACGCCATGGGGCGGGTGTTTGGCAAACTCGCGTCCAACCCGTCCGCCCCTGAGACAGTTGCAGAGGTTATCTGGGCGGCTGCCAACGACACCGGAGACCGCCTCCGTTTCCAAGCCGGAGCGGATGCAGTGGATTTGCTCGACAAGCGCAAGGCAAAAGATGACGCAACCTTCATCGACGGTATCAAGCAGCTCATGAAGGAGTAAGTCTTGGCGAAATCGCAGCCAAAGCAACGTCCGCTTTTGGGAAGCTGCGCTGCGGCATCGCGTGTCACGACGAGAGTCCGGTTAGGGCCGTCCGCAAGAACCGTTTAAGTAGGGCAGGGGGCAATGCTGCACTGGATCTGATGGCTGCTACGAGCCCAAAAAAACGGATGCTGCAGACGGCACAAATGTCTGCACTTTAGCGTTTGGCAAGTATTGTGCCTCTTATTACGTTGGCCTGCAGCGGGCCCTCGCTACCACCACAGCATTATCCAATGGCGCTAATCGCGAGACACCACATTCAATTTCAAGACCAGACTGCGCAGTTTGGTTGGATTGTCAGGAACAGGCGAAAAACGACATCTGGTCGCAAGTAAGAAAGACGTACCGGAAACCGCGTGCACATTGGTCGCTGTCAAGACCGAGTACCCCTCATGCACGAACGTCGAATACCCGAATGGTTACGCCATGCGCCCGCGCCAAGCGTGCGCGGTTTTGCCGTTCTTGCCGGTACAGAGGCCGTTGCCAGGGGCATTCTGATCTCGGTCTTTCCGATTGTGATGTACACTGCACTTGGCGACGCGCGTGTTGTGTCAGAAGTCTATTTCGTGGTTGGCGCAATTTCACTGCTGATCGGGCTTCTTGTGCCCTATTTGATCCGGTTCATCCCAAGGTGGTGGGTCTATGTGGTCGGTGTATTGATGTTCGCCATCGGTGCAGGCGTGGCCATTATCGGCAGCCCCGGTGCCGCAGTTCTAGGTTTGGCGCTGACAACATTCGCGGTGGTAACCACCTTTGTTTGTTTCAACGCCTATGTTCTTGATCATGTGGCCAAGATCGAACTTGGACGGTTCGAGACATCCCGGCTTTTCTATAGTGCGGCGGGATGGACAGCTGGCCCGGCGCTTGGCACGTTTCTTTATAACTGGTGGCGACCAGCGCCGTTTCTGATCGCGGCGATTGCTGCATGCTGCATGCTGTTGATCTTTCTGGTGATGCGCCTTGGAAACGGCAAGCTAATCACCAAAAGCCGCCGTCCTCCGGCCAATCCCCTGGCCTATTTCGGAAGGTTTCTGGCCCAGCCCCGACTTGTGACCGGTTGGATCTTTGCGGTGGTACGGTCCTGCGGTTGGTGGGTCTATGTTGTCTATTTGCCAATTTTCGCCGTGGAAAACGGGTTTAGCAGCCAGCTTGGCGGGATCGCTCTTTCGCTGTCCAACGCGGCCCTGTTTCTTACCCCAATGATGCTGCGCTTCATGCTGCGTTGTTCGGTGCGCGCGGCCGTCCGGTCCGGCTTTCTTGTGTCTGGATTGCTGTTTGTTGCGGCGGGCGCGCTGCACGGGATACCGTCCTTGACTGTCGCGTGTCTGATGGCGGGGTCCGTCTTTTTGATCCTGCTAGACGTGTCTGCCGGTCTGCCCTTTCTGCTTGCCGTCAAACCGTCAGAGCGTACCGAGATGTCCGCGATTTATGCAAGTTTCCGCGATGTCTCGGGCATCGTCACCCCTGGAGCTGCCTGGCTGGTTCTTTTGGTCGCACCACTTTCCGGCGTGTTCGCGGCAGGCGGTGCGGCTTTGTTGGCAACATGGGGCTTGGCAGGCAAACTGCATCCGCGGCTGGGTCGGGCGCGCATTTCTACCGAAACTGTACCCAAGTCGCATGCAAGCGTTGTCGCAGAACCCGCGGCGACGCAATAATGTGGTGCGCCTAGGCGGGCCCGCCTGTGTCGCCGATATCCCAGAAAAGACCGGTCATCAGTTTCAGGGCGTCTTGAGAGACGGACTTCAAGACATGCTCGTTCGGTGCATGCTGCGAACAGCCCCGGTAAGAATGCGGCACCCAGACGGTCGGAAGGCCAAGGATATCGGCGAAAACCTCGTTGGGAAGCGAGCCTGCGAGATTGGGCAGGATATGCGGCGCCTTGCCGGATGTTTGCTCAAGAGATTGCGCGACAAACGTTACCCACGGGTGGTCCGGCGACAGCCGCGTGGCGTTGAAAAACGCGCGTTCGTGCGGGACAATCTGGATGTCGGCGAACCCGTGTGCATCGAGATGCCGACGAAGCGCGGGCAGGATGCCGACCAGTTCCGTGCCGACGACGAAACGAAGCTGGCACGCGGCTTTGGCATGGCCCGAGATCGCATTAACCGGGGCTTCGGGGACCCCGCTTTTCATGGCAAGGACCGCGAAGCTGTTCCAGCCGAACACACGCTCGGCGGGCGTCAGGTCTTCCTCACCCCAGTCCTGGTCGATCTCTGGTCCGCCGTCGCCTTTGAGGGGCAGGTCTTGCAGAGCGGCACGGATATCGTCGGTCAGGCTAGTCGTGCGCCATTCAGGCACCTGAATTTGGCCGCGCTCATCAGTGATGGTTGACAAGGCCTGCGCCAGGATCATTGCCGGGTCGGCAAGCAAACCGCCCCAGTTGCCGGAATGGTGCGCGCCGTCTCGCAGATCGACAATGAGGTCGAATGAAATGCCGCCGCGTGCGCCCATGAACATCGTCGGCGTGTCGGACTGAAGGCGGGGGCCATCGGATGCAATCAGGACGTCTGCGGCCAAAGCATCTTTGTGTGCGGCGCAGAACTCAGACAGGCCCGGCGAGCCCATTTCCTCGCCCATCTCGATCAGGATGCGACTGTTGAAGCCGAGCGATCCGCGGGTGTCGATGACGGCTTTCAGGGCCGCGAAGTTGATCAGATGTTGCCCCTTGTTGTCGGCCGTCCCGCGTCCGTAGAGCCGGTCGTCTTCATCGACTAGGCAAAACGGGTGCAGGCCGTCGCGCCACTGGTCGGTTTGCGCGCGGATCACGTCGCCGTGGCCATAGGTCAGGATGGTTGGCAGAGCGTCGCCTTCGATGCGTTCTGCGACAAGGAACGGACCAGCGTTCTTTGCCGGGTTTTGGTGGACTTGGCACTTAAATCCGATGGCACTCAGGCGCGGCATCAGCGCCTGTTCCAGGTATCTGGGAAGCTCCGCTGCTTTGTCAGGCGTCTGGCTCTCGGTTTCATGCGCCACCAGCTCGCCCAGATCGCGGGTGAAGCCGCCATTTTCAAAGTATTGCGTGGCAGAGTTTATGGCAGAGGCACGTGTCATGGGTATCTGTCAGACCGGCGGGCGCACATTCTCCGGGATCGGACAGGTATAAGGTGTCTGTTCCAGATGCTCTTCATGCGTCTCGCGCGCCGCCTCGATCAGGGATTGCTTTTCGACCAACCGGCACGCCGTGGCCGCCATCGCCTTGGCCGCATAGATCATCCCCTTGTGCGCGGCTGGGGCCTTGCCTTGGGCCACGGTCTGCCAGGTGTGGAACGGCGTTCCGATAGCACAAGTGGCCACGCGCGCCTGAACGGTGGGCACCGCCCAACTGACGTCACCCACATCGGTCGAGCCTTCGCCGCCCTCGCTGTTGCGATCGAGCGGAGCAACAAAATTGCAAAGCGCGAGGCCTTTCACCGGCTTCGCACCGATCCTTTTGAAGGTCGTGTCGATGTCAGCCGCTGTCAGCGTCGTCTGGATTTCGCGGGCGAATGCGTCGTCGGCATCGTCAAAGGCAACGGGACCCAGCTTTTCAAGCTCGTGCTGCATCTCTTCTTCCAGCGGGCGATTGCCGAGCAGGTTGGAGACGCCGGAGAACACCTGACTTGTGACCTGCGTCCCAGTCATCAGCGCCGCGCCATCGGCGATGTTTCGGACGCGCGCAACGAGGTCACTCAGCTCGGGCAATGTACTGGCGCGGATGAGTTGCCGTACGGTGGCTTTCGCCTGAACGACATTCGGCGCAACCCCACCCGCGTCGAGATAGGCGTAATGCACGCGTGCGCTGTCGGGCATATGCTCGCGCAGATAGTTGACGCCGATATTCATCAACTCGACCGCATCCAGCGCGGACCGGCCCAACTCCGGCGCTCCTGCCGCATGCGCGGCCTTGCCATGGAATGTGAAATCAATGCGGGTGTTCGCAAGCGAACGCGCCTCGTTCACGCCGGTGAAGGTTGCGGGGTGCCAGGAAATGGCAGCGTCCACATCGTCGAATAACCCTTCGCGCACCATATAGGTTTTGGCGGCACCACCTTCTTCTGCCGGACACCCATAGTACCGCACGCGGCCTTTGATCCCATTCTCGGCCAGCCAATCCTTAACTGCGGTGGCCGCCAGCAAGGCAGCAGACCCCAGAAGGTTGTGGCCGCACCCATGGCCATTGCCGCCCTCTTCAAGCGGTTGATGCTCGGCCACACCTGGAGCCTGGCTCAGATAAGGCAGCGCATCGAACTCACCCAGAATGGCAATGACAGGTCCCTCGTCGCCCGCCTCGCCAATCACGGCGGTCGGGATGCCGGCGGCATTTTCGGTGATTTTGAAGCCTTGGGCTTCCAGCATCCGCTTGTGCTCAGCGACGGATTCGAATTCAGCGTAAAGGGTCTCGGGCGTATCGAACACGCGATCTGACAAGGCGATGAAATCATCGCGGTGGCGGTCGACATGGTCCCAGATTGGATCGGCGTTTTTCAAGGGTGTCTCCAGCTTTACAGTCAAACGGTTTCGGCATGTTCAAGAAGGCAGGCCGTTTCACGCCCGCCGCGCCCGGGTTTCAGGTCAGGCACGGTTTTGCGGCAGTCGGCTGTGGCGACAGGACAGCGCGGGTGGAACGTGCACCCTGGCGGCGGGTCGAGCGGCGAGGGAATTTCCCCAGTGATCGGCTCGAACGCACGGCGGCGCTGATCAAGGCGCGGTGCTTCGGCCAGCAATGCCTTCGTGTAAGGATGGCGCGGATCGGAAAAGATTTCCTCTGTCGTCGCGCTCTCGACGATCCGCCCCAGATACATGATGGCCACACGGTCGGCGATGTGTTCGACCACGCTCAGGTCATGGCTGATGAACAGGTAGGTCAGGCCCAGTTCTTCGCGCAAGTCCATGAACAGGTTGATCACCTGCGCCTGGATTGAAACATCCAGTGCGGCGATGGCTTCGTCGCAAACCAGAAACTTTGGCTTCACGGCCAGCGCACGCGCAATGCCGATCCGCTGGCGCTGGCCGCCGGAAAACTGGTGCGCGTAGCGTTTCTTCAACGACGGATCCAACCCGACCTTCCGCATCACCTCATCCACATAGTCGGAAATGTCCGCCTTGCCGACGATCCCATGCATTCGGGGCGCTTCGCCGATGATGTCTTCGACCCGCATCCGCGGGTTCAAGCTGGCGAACGGATCCTGAAAGATCATCTGGATGGCCAGCGTGGCCGCGCGTTTCTCGGCCCCTGTCAGCGTGGCAACATCCTTGCCTTCATAGAACATCTGCCCGTCGCTGGCCGCATGAATACCCGCGACGACGCGCCCCAAAGTGGATTTCCCGCACCCGGATTCGCCGACCAGCCCCAGAACCTCGCCTTGTCGGATCGACAGATTGACGTTGTCGACCGCGTGGACTGTTTCTTCGCGGATGTTCGCGCCAAGGCGTTGCGCAATCTTGCCCGCCACGTCCAGCCGCTTGGTGAACCGTTTCGAGACGCCGCGTATTTCGACCAGCGGTTCCGTCATTTCACCGCCTCCGCCGCACGCTGCGGGTTGAAGCACCTCAGGCTCCGCCCGTCGATGTCTTCGATCGGTGGCTGTAGGCCACAGGCATCGGTGCGGGCATGGCAGCGCGGCCCGAATGCACATCCCTTTGGAAGGTCCAGCATATTTGGCGTCATCCCCTCGATCTGGAACAGGCGCTTACCGCGACGGTTCGCTGTCGGGACTGATCCGAGAAGGCCTACGGTGTAGGGATGCAGCGGCCGGTCAATCACGTCATCGATGCCGCCTTGTTCAACGATGCGACCGGCATACATGACCGAGATTCGCTCGGCCAGGCCGGCGACAACGGCAAGGTCGTGTGTGATCCAGATCATCGCCGTGCCGGTCTGTCTCGTCAGCTTCTGCGCCTCGTGAATGATCTGCGCCTGAATGGTGACGTCAAGCGCTGTAGTGGGTTCATCGGCAATGATCAGGTCCGGCCTGTTCAGGAAGGCCGTCGCAATGGCCACGCGTTGCCGCATCCCGCCCGACAGCTGATGCGGATAGGCCCGCAAGCGCTCTTCCGGTGAAGGAATGCCGACCAGCCCGAGCGCGTCGCGGCTCCGTTCCCACGCGGTTTGCTTCGACACGGATTCATGCGCCAGGATCGCCTCGATCATCTGCGTGTCGACACGCAGCACCGGGTTGAGGGTCATCATCGGGTCTTGAAAAATCATCGAAATCCGATTGCCGCGGAGGCTTTGAAGGCGTTCTTCCTTGGCGTTCGCGATCTCTTCGCCGTTGAATTTGATCGACCCTTCAACAATGCGACCTGGCGCGTCGATCAGACCGATGATGGAAAAGCCGGTAATCGACTTGCCCGAGCCGGATTCACCGACAAGCCCCATAATCTCGCCTTTGGATACAGTGAAATCCACGCCGTCCACCGCCTTGACCACGCCGGCATGGGTGAAAAAGTGGGTCTTGAGGCCGCTGACTTCCAGAACTGCGCTCATTTCTTCAGCCTCGGGTTCAAAACGTCGCGCAAATGGTCTCCGACGAGGTTGATGGACACGACCGTGAACAGCAGTGCAAGACCGGGGAAGACCGAGATCCAGTAGCGCCCGGACAGCATGTATTCGAACCCGTTGGCGATCAGAACGCCAATCGACGGCTCGGTCTGCGGCAGGCCGACGCCAAGAAAGGACAACGTCGCTTCCAGCGAAATTGCGCTGGCGGTCTGCACCGTACCAACGACGATCAGCGGAGCCATGCAGTTGGGCAGGATGTGGCGGAAAACAATCCGAAAGCGCGAAATGCCAAGGCACTGCGCTGCTTCGACGTATTCCTTGCCGCGCTCGACCAGGGCCGTCGCGCGCACGGTGCGTGCGTAATAGGCCCATTGGGCGATCACTAGCGCGAGGATGATCTTGTCGACGCCTTTGCCGAGTGCGGCGACCATCATCAATGCCACCAGCGACGCCGGGAATGACAGTTGCAAGTCGACGATGCGCATGATGATCGCCTCAATCCGCCCGCCCGCATAGGCCGCGACAAGGCCAATTGCCATGCCGATCAGAAGCGCGATGACACCCGATGCTAGACCGACTGTCAGTGAGATACGCAGCCCGTAGAGGATGGCCGAGTAAAGGTCGCGCCCCGACCCGTCCGAGCCAAGCCACATGGTGTAACCATCAAAGGCCTCGGACCCCGGCGGCAAGCGGCCGTCCATGACACTGACCTGCGCCAAATCGTATGGGTTTTGCGGCGTGATCCACGGCGCAAACACCGCCAGCAGCACGATGATCAGGAACACCCCAAGTGCCACCGTCGCGATCTTGCTCTCAAAGAACTCGGCGCGGAAACGCTGGAACGGCGTCTCAACCTTGGGTGACGGTTCGGCGACTGGCACAGTTACGGCGGTCATGTCGCTCATGCGCCCTGATCCTGAAGCCTGACCCGCGGGTCAAGGATGGAATAGAGGATGTCGACGATCAGATTGATCAGGACGAAGAACAGAACGATGATCATCAGGTAGGCGACGACCACGGGTCTATCGAGCTGCAGGATCGCGTCGATCAGCAGCTTGCCCATCCCCGGCCAGGCAAAAATCGTCTCGGTCACGACCGAAAAGCCGATCAGGCTGCCGAATTCCAGCCCCATCACGGTAACCACCGGGATCATGATGTTCTTCATGACATGCACGAATATGATCCGCCGCGTCGAAAGCCCCTTGGCGCGGGCATATTTCACATAGTCTAGCCCCATCGCCTCGCGCACACCTGCGCGCGTCAGTCGTATGGCGAGTGAGATTTTCAAAAGCGCCAGGTTGAGCGCGGGCAGAAAGATGTGGCTTAGCCCGTCCAGCGTGAAAATGCTGCTTTGGATGCCCAGAAAGCTTCCAAGATCGCCGCGTCCTGTTGCCGGGACCCATTGAAGCTCGACCGCGAACAGCATGATCAGCATAAGGCCGACCCAGAATGTGGGCAGCGAAAAGCCAAAGATTGAGGCGGCCATGATCCCCTTAGACAGCCTGCTGTCCGGGTAAAGTCCGGCGTAAAGCCCCAGCGGGATTCCGATGACAATCGCCAGAAAGAGCGCCGAGAAGGCCAGTTCCATCGTGGCGGGCATATGGTGCAGGATCAGCTTCAGCGCGGGTTCACCGAAGATGAAGCTGTTGCCGAGGTCGCCTTGTGCCGCTCCTTTCAAGAACAGCCCGTATTGTTCCCAGATCGGTCGATCCAGACCCAGCCTGCTGATTGCAGCTTCGATGTCGGCTTGGTCCGCGTCGGGGCTGACCAGCATGTAAACCGGATCGCCTACGATATTGACGCCGAAGAAGACAATCACCGACATCATGAAGACGACAAGCAAGGCTTGCAGCAGTCTCCGGATGATGAAAACGGTCATGAGGGCGTTTCCCGGACATTTTGCGATTACTCTTTCACGACGCCTGTCGCGAGCGTGTACTCGTCGGTGCGCGCGATGTAGCTCAGACCTTTCTTGGCAGCCCAGGTGTTGACCTGGAAGTGCGTCGGAATGATCGCCACGTTCTCGATCGCCTGTTCCGTCGCCTGCGCCAGAAGATCTTGGCGCTTGGCATCGTCAACCGTGCTTAGCGCCATTTCGATCAACGCATCGGTGTCCGGATCCGAATGGCGGCCCCGGTTCGACGATCCGAAACCCGCATCCTTGTCATAGGTGTGGATCAGCGACTTCAACGGCGAAGACGCTTCGCCAGAACCTGCGCCCCAACCGACAAGGATGAAACTGAATTCAGGCAGACCGTCAGGCGATCCCTTCGAGGCGCGCCCGAAATACACTGATCGAGGCATCGTTTCGACCGCTGTCTTGATGCCAATGCGCGTCAGCATCTGCGCAACCGCTTCGGCGATCTTAGCGTCGTTGATATAGCGGTCGTTCGGTCCGTGGATCGTCAGTTCGAACCCATCAGGATAACCGGCTTCCGCTAAAAGCGCCTTCGCTCCGTCTGGATCGTAGGCCACGACGTCAAGCTTGTCGGAGACGCCGAAGAATCCTTCGGGCAAAAGCTGACCCGCAGGAATGGCGACACCTTCCATCACCCGATCCACGATAGCGTCACGGCTGATCGCCATGCTAATCGCCTTGCGAACACGGACGTCCATCAAGGGGTTCTTGATGTCGCCACCGCCATTGGCCTTCACGAAGGGTGAGTTTTCGCGGAACTGGTCCATGTGAAGGTAAATCACGCGGTTCGAAACACCCTGGCTAAGCTGGATGGCGTCGTTGCCTTTCAAGGTTGTGATATCGGTTGTCGGAACGCCTGAGATCATGTCGACGTCACCGGCCAGAAGCGAAGCGACGCGGCTTGGTCCCGATGTGATCGGGCGGAACTCGACTTCGGACCAGATCGCGTTTTCGCCCCAGTAATCATCATTCCGCGTTAGCACGATGCTTTCACCTGGTTTGTAGCTTTGGAACTTAAAGGGGCCGGTGCCGATTGCGGCGGTGCCAGCGTTAAAATCCTCAGTTGTCGAGTTGCAGCCCTGTTCCGAGATCACGGGGATCGTCGAAATATCGTTTCCCATCAATGGGTAAGGTGCGGCTGTCTTGAAATGGACGGTGTAGTCATCAATCTTGATGACTTCCTTGCCCTTGAGGTACGTGCCATAGCCCGAGGGCGAGTTCGGGACGACTGGCGCGCGGGCCATGGTGCAGACCACGTCGTCGGCGTTGAAATCGCTGCCGTCGTGGAACTTGACGCCTTCGCGGAGTTTGAATTCCCAAGTCAGATCGTCAATGGGCTGCCACGAAACGGCCAGACCCGGCGACAGACGCTGCTTTTCATCCTGGGCGATCAGACGGTCGAAGATGTGGACCGACATCGCATTGTTTGGCCCAAGGTTGTGGAAATGCGGATCCAGCGACGTCGGCTCGGAGGCAAGACCAATCGTCAGTTTCTCGGCAGATGCGGCACCAGCACCCATGGCCAGAATGCCGAATGCGACTGCTGTCGCAGTTGTGAGTTTCCTCATCAAAAAGACTCCCTGTTCGTTCGGCGCTTGAGACGGCCCGAATCCCTATTCGACCCCGCGCCCTGAGAAAATGCTAGCTACCGCAAAAATCATTGCCAATACTCAATGCTATGCGATTTTGCATAGAGCAACCCAAGTCCTTGGTTGTTCGCCCGCGCTTACCAAAGAGAGTATGGCATCATGACCGAACACCGGCACAGGTTACGAGAGTTTGAATCCCTGAGAGCCGTCATCACGACCGGCACCACAATCGGTGCGGCCCGGCGCCTTGGGATCTCGCAGTCAGCGGTAAGCCGGTCCCTGTCCCAGTTGGAGGCCAGGGTCGGGCGGTCGCTGTTCCTGCGGCGGTCAGGGCGTATTGATCCGACGGACGAGGCGTTGAGGCTCAACGAAAAACTGGATCCCATTTTCGAAACGCTGGCTGACATCGAAGGCGCGGAATGGGCCACGCCCGATGACGCGCCGTTGCGGCTGATCGTACCGCCCACTCTTGCCCACCATTTTGTCATTTCCCGGGTCGCGAGCTTTTTGAGAAAGAATCCGGGCAAACAGCTTCAACTGGATATTCAGGCCACCGATGTGCTTGTGGCCGGTATCCTTGATTTGCGTTACGATCTTGGGCTGACCAGCGCGATGATCCAGCGCACCGGTGTGCATCTTGTGCCGTGGCGGCGCAGTCAGGTGGTTTGCGCTATGCCGACAAACCACCCGCTTTCCGAAAAGCGTATCGTGACACCGCAAGACCTGGAGGGCGTGGCCTTGGTCGAGTTCCTGCGACGGCTGGGTACGCGCGCGATCACCGAGCAGATCTTTGCGCGCGCAGGCATTCATCCGAAAAAGGTCGCCGAGACGGCGACGAATATGGCGGCCCTTGAGCTTGTGCGTGAAGGGTTGGGCGTGACCCTTATCAACCCGTTCCCGTTACTGTCGTCCGGTCTGGAAGGCATTGTCGTCCGCCCCTTTGACGCCGCCATCTTTTATGACACCAGCTTCGTCCTTCCATCCGGGCGGCCGCCCTCACAACTTGCGCGTCAATTCATGCGGTTTGTCAAACTGACGACACCGAAAGACAAATACTCCGAGCCAGTCTAGCGCGGCGGATGTGCCGACCACTCGGTATCTTCATCCATAGGGTAATTCGGGCGTGGCAGGTGTGCAAACGGCCAGCGGTCGTGGACTGGCGATGTCAACCCTGCCGTGTCGACCTCGTAAACCTGGCCTGGCGCGAACCAACCTGCGAACCCGGCACGAAAGTGGCCCCGGGATTTCACAACGACGGTTTGAGCGGCTGCGATATCCAGACCGAACATGTGAAAGAAGACAGGGTCTGCGGTTTGCGTGCGATCCGAAATCACCACAACCGTTATTCCCCCAATGCGAAGCGCCGCGGACGATCCCAAGGCCATGCTCCGGCCAGCCGTCATGCCTTTTTCCCCCACCACGTCGCCGTCATGGAGCGCCAGAACCTCAGCCTCAGCCTCAAAGGGCATGTCCCGTTGCGCCCAGGTGGCCGAGGTATCGCAAGACCGGTTGAAGCGCGCCTTGAACCGTTTGCCCAGGCCGACTCTATGTGCCTCGCGCGCAAGCTCGGGATCACAGAACGATCCAACCAGGCAGTCGGTCACATCCGCCTTGTAAAGCGCCGCCAACAGCTCGGTTGTGCGGCCGCTTCCGCCGCCACCTGGATTGTCGCCCGCATCGGAAAAGATCACCGGCTTTCGCCCCTGCTCGACCGCGATTGCCACCGCATCGCCAATGGAGGTCAATTCTCGAACAAAGTCCGTCCGCCTGGACCACGCCATTTCCGCCAGTTCGTGCGCCAAAGTTTCGGCAACTTGCACGTCCTCTCGCGCAGTAACCACAATGCTCAACCCGTTGTCGGGCGTGTCAGAGAATAGGAAGTTTCCAAAAACCGAGACATTGAGGATCTCGCTTCGACACTCGGCTTGTCTGCGTTGCCCATAGTCGATCAGCGTCCCATAGGGGTGTTCGGCGCTCAGAAGCGTGACGGAGGCCGGAACCAGCGGCAGTTTGATGTGAGCAACTTTTGGTCGGATGCCAGTCGCCAATATCCGCCGCAGCGAAAAGGCTGCCTCTTCACCCCGTTCGATCTGATCGACGTGCGGATTTGTACGATAGCCCACGATCAAGTCGCAGGCATCGACCATGCGCTGAGAGATATTCGCGTGCAGATCAAGCGTTGCGGCGATCGGAGCCTCTGGGCCGACGACTTTGCGAATGCGCGACATCAGCAAACCGTCGGGATCGTGGTCGTGCTCGGCAACCATGGCACCGTGATTGCAGATATAGACGGCGTCCACCGGTTCGGCAGCACGAAGCCTCGATTCACATGTTGCAATGATCTCTTCGATCACCTCCGCGCGCACTGAACCTGCTGGATGACTGGCCGCCAGCACACAGGGCACGGGCGTCCAATGCCCTGTCGCATCCATGGCGCGGACAAAGGCGGCGAACTCGGTCGCCAGTTTCGGTGTTGGCGACCTGGCCTCGTCCATCAAGTCTTCGCCGGTAAGCCAGGTCAGCGATGTGAAATCACTTTTTTCAGCGGGCGGTGCGAAGCGGTTGGATTCAAGAATTGCACCAAGCAGAGCGACCCTGTGATTTGGCATGTATTTGTCCTTTCGACAACGGACATATCGTGTGGAACAGGAAGATCTGCGACGGTTCAATCCTTCTGGCCTCTTGCATAAGATACGTTCTTACGGAACGGTTGGCCATGCTCACCGAAGTCTCAGGAGAATTCGCGAAGATTGTTTGGGCCGACGATCCCGACGTGCATCTGATGCGCAGCGCGGCTGTTCGCCCCCCCGCACGCTTCAATCGGCGCGGTCAGGATGCGTTGTATCTTAGCCCCGATGTCGAAAGCGCCAGGGTCGCCATTGGTCAGGACGTCAACCAGGGAGATCGACCCCGCGTGGTACTGACGTTTCAGGTTGAACGATGCGCGCTGTTCGATTTGCGAAGCCCCGAAGCCGCCGACATCTATGCGATAGCATCCCAGCCTTGGCGTGCGCTGCTCGCTGCCGGCGGAACACCGCCGTCCTGGCACGCAGCCGACCAACTGAGGAAGAAAGAATATGTCGGCTTGATTGACCCTTCCCGGCGAAGACCAGGCCTTTGGCACATCACTCTGTTTAGCTGGAACGAGCCCGGCGCGCCCAGCGTCCTTCGACAAGGAGATGCGACACCTGTTTCAGTTTCTTCGGATTATCGATGAGACCAATTGTGAGGTCTCTGCCGCGATCCAGAAAACGACCGCATCAGGGAGTGGCGACGTTTTTCCTCCTGAAAAGAAGGGCGTCAGGCGAGCCCGTAACCATCTTTAACGTCGTACCGAATGAGACGTTCCCCTTAGTTGCAGGCCGTGCGAAGCGGTCATTTAAAGTATTGGCGACAACGACCGGTTTGTCCGTCAGACTGTGAGTTCGACCATATGCCGATTTTGCACGCGCGGCGAATGGCAGGAATGCGGGCTGCCACCGCAGCAACTTGACCAACTGGCCAATGTCCGGAATGGGCCGTCAGTGTTTGGAAGAGAACAACAGCTTCAAATATGTACGGAAGAGCATGATCTGCTCGGAAGCGTTGTTTTGTTCCCGCAAGGCACGCTGAAGGACGAGGCCGCCTTCAACGACACCAGAGACCATGTCGCCCAGGGCATCCATGTTGACCGGCTCCCGGGGTTCGTATTGTTCTGCGATCTCCTCAAACATGCCTCTGAAGCGCTTGCGCCATCCCAGAATGGCTTGACGATTAAGTTCTCGCACTCCCTCGTCGAATAACCGATCCTGATAGGCCGTTGAGGCGATGACGCACCCAGGATGGCCGGTTGGCATTTCTTCCAACATCTCTGCCAGCAGTTTTAATCCGATGAGCATGCAATGGAGAGGATCATCATTCAGTTCACGCGCACGGGCGAACAGGTCGTCGTAGAGTGCGTCTTCAACTTCAATGTATCGCTCCAACATGGCGCGCGCCAAAGCGTTCTTATCCTTGAAATGATAGAAGAAGCCACCGCGCGAAATTTCTGCACCCGCCACGATCTCTTCAATGGATGTCGCTTCAAAACCCTTCTCGAGAACCGCCGCTTCAGCGATGTCGAGGATTCGGCTGCGCGTGTCGACTTTCTGATCCATCTCCAAAATTCCTACTGTACTGCGAGTCCAGTCCGGCGGGTGACGTTGTAGAATTCAAACGCCTCAGATCGGCTTACCTGCTGAAATTACGGGAAAAATACTTCCTGCGCAACCGTACCACCCGGCAACTATCGGCAAGGGTGCGCTACGGGTAGCTCTTTCGCATCAACTGAAAAGGACAGCTTCGATGCGAATTCAAAGACTTACCGAAACGCGACGTTTCTTTCTCTCCGACGGAGGGTTGGAGACGTTTTTGATCTTTGACAAAGGGTACGACCTGCCTTGCTTTTCCGCAGCCGTGTTGTTGGACACCGAGCATGGGCACGCCGACCTGACCGCCTATTTTGAGCGCTTCATCGGGATCGCCAAGTCCACCGGTCGAGGGTTCATCTTGGATGCGCCCACGTGGCGTGCCAGCGCGGCATGGGCCGGGCCACTTGGCCAATCGCTCAAAGAGGTCATGGAGACGAACGCGCGCGCTGTGTCGTTCGTGTCCAACCTGCGGGACAAACACGAAACTGACGACTGCCCGATCCTGATTAACGGTCTGGTCGGGCCAGCAGGAGATGCCTATGCGCCCGACGCGGCGATAGCCACACAAGACGCACTGCTCATTCATGCACCACAGGTCCATGCACTGGGCAAAGCAGGCGTGGACATGATCAGCGCCATGACGCTGACACATGTTCAGGAGGCCATTGGTATCGTTGAGGCCGCCAAGGAAATCGACATTCCTGTCGTGATCGCGTTCACGTTGGAAACCAATGGATGCCTGCCCTCCGGCCAACCACTCGGGGAGGCGATCGCCGAAGTTGACGCGGCCACGCGCAACGGTCCGCTCTACTACATGATCAATTGCGCGCATCCTGATCATTTCCGCCATGTGCTCGACACCTCGGAAGCGTGGAGTCTGCGTATCGGCGGCATAAGGTCCAACGCATCGCGCCAAAGCCATGCCGAACTGGACGCCGCCGAGGTTCTTGATGACGGCGACCCGGTCGAGCTGGGCCACCTCAGCGCGGAGCTTTTGTTGCGCCTCCCCAACATCCGGGTTCTGGGCGGTTGCTGCGGCACAGACCACCGGCATGTGAGCTGCATTGCAGGGCATGATAATCCTCTGACTGCAGCCTGAACTTTTTCAAACCCACCCCTTTTGAAAGGACTTCAAATGTTCAAAGTACTCATCACATCGACCGCCCTTGCACTGTCTTTGGCAACACTGGCTCAGGCTGAGGCTCCCATGGCCTTTGACGTGGCAGAAGACCACACGCGCATTCACATGGCCGCCGCGCCCCTGCATGAAAACGGCATGCCTGCGCACGGCAATGCCTTTGTCAGCCAGGGCTACATCTATCCCGAAGGAACATTGGCCGACGGCACTGTGGGCGTATTGAAAGATGGCAGCCCGGCCTTCCCTGATCTCGTTCTGGGAACCTGGACCTGCGACGGGTACTTCGTTGGTGAAGGCGGCAATACAACCACGGGTGTCTGGATCATCAGCCGTCAGACATTCGCGTTCAACGACGGTGCAACTGTTATAACCCAAGGAACTGAGATTGCTGATGTCGGTCAGCCCAACTTGCGCCCGGTCACCGGGGCCACTGGAGACTTTTCTCAGGTTGAGGGAGGTCTGATCCAGACGACGCTTGGGTTCAATGATTTCTGGGGCCTGAGCGCGACCTATGAATTCGAAGCACCCTCTATGGAACAGGCAGCGGCACAGGATGCGGCGTTCCACGGCAGCGACGACACGCAGGGGCCCGTGGATGAGGATGACCATCTTGATTGGGATTCTGGCGTTCCCGTCGGGCCGATCTTCGACGGGCAATCCATCCCGACAACATGATGCGAGATAGCGGAGGTCGGGCGGCGTATGCGCCCGACCCATATCCTGAACCTACGAGGACAGATCAATGAACATACAAGACTTACCCTTGATCCGGCGGGCGGATCCCGCGGATGCCGAAAACCTGGCCAAGCTGATCAATCTTGCGGGCGAAGGTATCCCGAACTGGCTGTGGACCCGCGCTTGCGTCGAAGGCCAAACGCCGCTCGAAGTTGGCATCGAACGTGCAAGGCGCAAGACGGGCGGGTTCTCCTACAAGAATGCACTGAGCGCTGAGCGCAATGGTCAACTGAAGGGCATGATCTTGAGCTATGCCATTGACGAAGCACCGTCAGACAAACCGGATGATCTGCCCGTGCCGATTGCGCCATTTGTGGCGCTGGAGAAACTGTCGGTTGGGACTTGGTTCATCAACGCGCTCGCCGTCTATTATGAAGCCCAAGGCCAGGGGATCGGCACGCGACTTCTGATGGCCGCCGAGGACCTCGCAGGCCACGAAGGTCTCACCGAGATGAGCATTCAGGTCTACAGCCAAAACACCGGAGCTGTGCGGCTTTACAAGCGCCACGGTTACAAGTTTGCCGCGAGCGAGCCTGTCCGGCAGCATCCCTGTCCGCCTTACTACACAGGTGATGTGCTTTTGTTGAAGAAGTCACTGGCGAATTGAAACGATAGGTTTGGGATTGAAACGATGATCTTCTGGTGGGCAAATCTGGCCGGCTCGACCGTCGGCTTCACGCTTGGCAGCGCTCTGTTGAAACGGTTTGCTGACACAGGCGCCGCGGCTTCTCTTGTGCTTTCATTCTTGGTTCTCGGGGTCAGCAACATGCTGTTTGTCTCTGTGATCCGCACTGGTCTCGGTGCAGGGATCATCGCCTCAAGCATGTCGCAGATCATCTTTATGGCAGCGCTCGGCGTGCTCGTTTTCGGCGAACGACTGACCGCATTGCAGGTCATCGGCGTGGCATTAGCTGCGACAAGCATAGCCCTTATTACGGGGTTTGGTTCGAGTGCGAGCGAGGGCTGAGAATGTCCCGACTTGCCGACTACCGAGCACTTCAAGCATCCGCGCCAGGGCTAGAAAATCTCTATCAATCGATTGGCGATGCTCTTGCTGCGCTTTGCCTATTGCAAGGCAATGTGTTGATTGTGGGAGGCGGCGGAGGGCGAGAAATTGAGCTTCTCTCCGAAAGGAACATATCCGCCGATCTGACCATCGTCGATCCTTCCGCAGAAACCTGCGGCAGGCGAAAGCCCTGGCCAAGCAGACGCGTTATCGTGGTGCAATCGAGTTCGTAGAAGGAACTGTCGAAAGTCTTTCGAATGATCGGAGATTTCACACATCGGCGATTGTCTTTGTTCTGCACACAATTGATGACGCGGAACTTGAGAGACGTCTCTTGCATGGAGTGCAGGCAAGGCTGAAGCAGACCGGCAAGCTCATTGTTGCCGAGATGTGCATTGGCGACGGCGTTTCTGTTGAAGACCGCGTCAAAACCTATACTCAACACGCTCAAGCACTTGGTGCTCGGAAGGCCCTGATCAACATTGAAACCCAAGCAGTTCTGGCCCGTCGCGATCGAAGCAGAGCGTCTTTGATCGAGAAGCTCGCTTGTGCCAAGCTATCTGTCTCAGGTCAGATCGGAGAGGCCCAGTGGTACGCCGCCGTTACCGCAGAGCGAACTGAACTGGTGACGTCAGTCAAATGAAAACGGCGTTTCAATCTTGATACTGCATCGCGGCAAATGACTCCTTCGACGGACCGCACCGCAGCATATTGATCGAATGGCCAACGGCAGGAAAGGGTCGTCCCTTGCGGTGGCACTGCACCTGTGTCGCGAACATGCTACAACCGATCTATCGGCCGCAGAGAGCCCTCTTTGACCGATGCTGCGCCTGTGTCCGATGACCGCTTCAAGGAAGATCATACGATCAAGAGGGGCTTGGGCCTGTTCCAACTCTGGGATGTGCTCGTGTTCCATTAGACAGTCCGACGCAAAGCACGATTTCTTCTGCGCGCGGGGCGTCGGGCACCCAGAGCGTTACCGTGTCGATATGGTCAAAGGACCATGCCTCGTCTTTATGCCCCAGTGGCAGATCAATGGACGCGCCCAAAGCCCCGACTTTGTGGTTGGAAGGCATGAGAGACTTACCGCCACCGACGGCAGCTCGCACCGGTTTGCCAAGTGCGGGATGCAACACGGCTGCACCATGTTCCATCGCGCCTGCTGATCCGACAATTGCCGCTTTTCCGTAGGCAATTGGAGGCCTGCCCAACATGTTGACAAGCTCTTGTGTCAGCGACCGACCAAGTTGCGCACCAACGTCGAATAGGGGCGACAGGTCGTCTTGATGCATCCCTGCGAAGGGGTTTCTGACAACCGCCATTGCGGCAACGCGTGTTATCTGGTCGCACGCCTGACCAAATTCGTCTGCGGTGATGATCTCTTTGGTGAAAATTGTTTTCCGAATGTCCATCGTCACACCTTCCCTTCCTGACCCATCATGGGCGCGTCCTTGAAAAACTGGAATGCGATGCCGAGCGGCACCACCGCCGCGAAGAGGATCATTGCAAGAAACAATGGACCTTGCGTCTTGCCAGTCGCATCAAGGATCGCACCCGCCACCGGCGGCGTGATCCACATGATCGCATAGTAAACCGTAAAGAATATACCCATGCCAAAGGCCCTGACTTGGGGCCGCATCGCTTGCCCCGCCATTGCCATGATAACTCCTGCAGGCGCCATGCCGATCAGTCCAAACAGAACGCTTGCGCCAAAGCCAGCGCCAGGCAGACCAAGTAACAAGAGCGCTGCGACAGCACCGCCCATGCAGACAGCCAAGACTATGTTTCGTCCACCAACGCGATCCACGAACTGCCCGCAGGCCGCGCCGGAAAAGATCATGATCCAGCTGCCCACACTGATGATGCCAGCAGCGGCGATGGCGCTTTGGCCGTGGCTTTCAAGAACTTTTGGCGCAAAAGCAAGAAAGGTGACGTAGGCAGCGTTAAAGACGCCCCAGGCGGCCGCCGCACATAAAATCAAACGCCATTCCTGTCCTGACAGCGCAACCTGTGCACCGCCCGGCGCATCAGGCAGATCATGCGGTGGACGGTAAAGAAAATAGACCACTAACGCCGCGATCAAGCAATAGATGGAAGCAACCTGAAACGGGACTTGCCAGCCGTATGTCTGAGCTAACCATGCGTGGCCAACTTGGCCCATGGCAATGCCAAACGGCCAAGACATGACAAGGATGCTCATGGCCGTGGCAATCTCGCGACCTTCGAACCAATCGGCGACCATCTTGGTGAAGTACAGCGAGGTGAACAGAAAACCGACCCCGGCACAGACACGGCCTATCCCGATAATCCAGCTGTCCCCGGCAAGAGATGATGCAACCCCGCCAATAGCCAATGCACCGAGTCCCGCCACCACCATGATACGATCAGAAACGTAACGCCCCCAATACCCGGCAGGGATGGCTAAAAACAAACCCGGAGCCATGAAAAGCCCAATGAGAAAGCCGATATCGGCGTAGCTGAGTCCGAAGGCGACAACCAGATCGTCGCCAACGGACGCTACGGTTTGGAACTGGAACCCGATCCCGATGCGGGCCAAAAACAGCAATCCCAAAATGCGCCAGCGCATCACGCCCAGCCAAGCCCGTGCAGCGCGTGCACGTCGTTCCAGATTTTGGTCATATGGCTGATTTTATCGCCGTCGAACTGCATCACATAGGCGTAATCTGAAACAACAGCTTGGCCCGTTGGCGCAACTGGCCCACCTTCGCCGGTTTGGGTGCCGTGGAACTCGGCAGCGGCGACAACTGTGCCGCGCGCTTCATCCGCTGCAAAAGCTTTCAACTTGTAACGGCCATCCGGTACGGGGGTCAGAAGCCCCTTCATCCACTCAGCGTATTCAGCAAGGGTTGTCGTTTCTGCCAGAGCGTCAGCCTGACAGGAAAAACGCGCCGCTTCGTGGCAGAACTGCTTGCAGCCTTCCCACCCTTTGCCGGTCTCGCAGGCTTCGAAAAATGCCTTTGCGGTTTCGTATTGGGTCATCGTGATGTCCTCCTTGTTGATCTGTTGGGAACAGTGTGGCCCGATGCCCATAGAGTCAGCCATCGTGCAGATGCTGTAAATTCAGCACCGGACGTGCAGTATTCAAACTACAGCATTTGCAGGATTGCTTGTTGAACGCGTTCTTACCAAACTCGACACAAGTTGTTCTTTTAGGAGTAATTTAGGTGTCTGGACAATCAGGTCTCAGCCAAAGGGAATTGCAGATCGCACAGTCTTATGCCGGAGGAGAGACCTACCAAACAATCGCTGACACGCTTTGTATTGCGCCATCCACGGTGCGGACGCATCTGGCGACGATCTACCGCAAGCTTGAAGTCTCCTCGAAGGTGGAGCTGGCAGCCTGTCTGAATGGCGACGCTCCTAAGCCGCGCAGCCAATCTGAAATGGTCGCCGTGGTATCCGAATTGGCCCTGAGCCTGGAAGAAGCCATCAGTCGCGAAAAGGTCCTTAGCGAAGTCTTGCGGATTATCAGTGCGTCCCAAGGTAACCTGGACGCAGTGATGCCGCTGATCCTGACCTACGCACTGGAACTTTGCGACGCGGAATTTGGCATCCTGTTCGAATATCAGCAAGACGGCAGATTTCTTGCCAATCACACAGTCGGCATTCCTAAACCGTTTCGGGCTTGGCTGGACGCGCAAGGTGTCTTCACGGTAAGCCCCGAAACGGGTCTTGGCCGCATGAATAGTCAGCGTGAGATCATCAGTATCATCGACGTCAAATCAGAGGCGATCTACCAGACTGACGATCCTTTGCGCTATGCCACTGCCGATCTTGGCGGGGCGCGGTCCTTTGTGGCAATCCCCATGCTTGCTGGTGACAGTCTGGTTGGCGCATTCACGATCTATCGCCAAACAGTGCGTCCGTTTTCTGACGACACCACGCGGCTTGCGCAGATGTTTGCAGCCCAAAGCGTGATCGCATTGGAGAACGCGCGCATGATCCGCGCGATACAGGCGGCGCATTCGTGACCGAGAAACCCGACGAGACAAGCATACTTACCACCCGCGAGAACCAAATTGCAGCGGACTATGCACAAGGCGAAAGCTATCAGCAGATCGCCGATCGCTTGTGTCTTGCCCCATCGACGGTGCGCACTCATTTGGCGACGATCTATCGCAAACTTGGTGTATCCTCGAAGTTGGAGCTGCGCGACAGGTTGACACCTGTGGCAACCACGCTCGCTGATTTGACCATTGAACATCCTAACCGACCTGAGAAACCGTCTATCGCCGTGCTGGCTTTTGAAAACATGTCCGGTGAACAGGAGCAGGAATATTTCTCAGACGGGATCAGTGACGACATCATCACGGCCCTGTCGCGTTCCCCTTGGCTTTTTATAATCGCGCGCAACACCACATTTACTTACAAAGGTACATCCGTCGATGTCCGCCGCGTTGCTGAAGAGCTTGGCGTTCGGTTTGTCTTGGAAGGCAGCGTTCGGCGGTCGGGCGAGCGGGTGCGTGTTACTGCGCAGTTGATCGATGGCATAACTGGCGGACATGTCTGGTCCGAACGCTACGATGGGCAGCTTGAGGATGTCTTTGATCTGCAAGATGAGATCACCCGCAACGTTGTGGCATCTATCCAGACGACAGTGCATCTCAGTACTATTCAAGACCCAGTCGAGCGTGCATCACGGCCCGACCTGACCGTTTGGGAGCTGACTATGCGGTCCTGGCATCTGCTCTATGATTTTACGCCCGAAAGCTACGCCTACGCCAAGACCTTGCTGGAACGAGCTCTGGCGATTGATCCCGAGAGCGCCGAGGCGAACATGATCTTGTCATTGATCAACCACCACATCGCGATCATGGGGTTTGTCCCTGATGTCCGGCCTGCAATGGAAGCAGCGTATGCATTGGCGCGACGGGCCACGCAGTTGGATGACCGCAATGAATACGCGCATTGGGCTTTGGGGATTTCGTGCTGGGGGCTGCTTAAATACGACGAATCCCTGGCAGCCTTGGAGAGGGCTGTGGCTCTAAACCCAAACTGTTCGTTGGCTTACGGAAGTCTTGGCACATTGCTCGGCATACTTGGACGCTCGGAAGAGGCCATTGCAAATCAGGAGATCGCCATCCGATCCAACCCTCTCGACCCCAGCATTTTCTTTCGCTTTTCTGGCCTTGCGTTGGCACACTATATGGCTGGGCGATTTGAGGCCGCAATTGAATGGGCCGAGCGTGCTATTCACCGAATGCCACGGTGGTATTTCGCACATCTTGTTTTAGTCGCGAGCTATGTAGCGCTCGACCGCCAAGAAGACGCGGCGAATGCAGTCAACTATTGTCAGGACATCCTTCCCGATACCAGCATCAAAGATCTTGATCGCGTGCCTTTGAAAGACTCCGGCAAACTGAATGAATTGCGAGCACGTTTGATCAAGGCAGGTTTTTCTAGGCAACCGGTAGTTCACTAAAGCATCCTTTGGCGGAACCACAGGGAATTGTTGCTTTGTCCAGGATATGTCGGTTCGATCACCGATGAAGTTCGCGCCCGCAGCGAATGGCGGCAACACGGGCAACGGCCGCAGCATCTGGACCAGGCAAACAATCGCTGGTTTGGGACGGTTGCACTTTGCACAGACTAGCCCACTGATCTCATTTCCCGAGATGCGTTTTGTCAGGTACTTTTTCCGCAGGAAGCCACCCAGGGTGTTTTACCAGATAGGCCCAAGCTTCTGACCAGTTCTGCGCCCCGGCGAAGTCGCGGATCAGCGCAGGCCATTCCGAGAACCACACGACCACCGGGTTCTTGCTGTCAAAGTCTCGTTTCAAGCCGTAGCGCGGCGTCTCTTCTTCTATCTGAAAGGTCCCAAAAATACGGTCCCAGATAATTGTGATGCCGCCGTAATTCTTATCGAGATACTTGTCATCCGACCCGTGATGTACGCGGTGATGCGATGGCGTATTGAGCACCCATTCCAACGGTCCCAGCTTGCCGATCAGCTCGGTATGCAACCAGGTCTGATAGGCCAGCACGACGATCACACCAAAAAACACAAGTTCCGGCGCAAAGCCGATGAAGATCAGCGGAAGATGCGCGACTAACGACCAAACGCCTTCTAGCGGTCCAAACCGTACTCCTGTCACCATATTGTAGTCGCGTGAAGAATGATGGACCGCATGCTGAGTCCACAACAGCCGGACGACGTGCGCAATTCGGTGCTCCCAGTAATAGGTGATGTCAGCGAGGACCAGCACCGCCACAACAGCCCACCAAGTGATAGGTATAGTCCAAGGTGCAATGGTCTCAGCGATGACGTAGTACATCGCGTAGCCGAAGGTGAGGACGAGCGTCTCTACCAACAAATACGGAATCTGGGTAGAGGCACTGACCAGCATTTCTAGGAATGTCCTGCCGCAGTGATCGCGCTTGAACAAGGCTTCTGCAATCTCGATCAGAAGTAACGCGCCGCCGATCAGAAAGAATGCTTGGTCAATCTCCGTGGCCAATTCATATATCCAATCGGCCGTCATATGCCTGCTCCTTTTGAAAACTGGGTCCAAGCCAAGTTCACTGCTTGTCGTGGGGTAGCTTCTTCGTGCTGGATCATCATCCAGGCTGCATAGATTAGATGATCATAGGCCTGCGCGATCCATTCCGTTGGCAGTTCATCACGCAATGCGCCTTCCATTTTTGCCGCATCGATCAAATCTCGAAGTTCCTGTGCCTGACGTGCCAGAGCTTCTGCCAAATCGGGATCTTGCAAGTTCTCTCGGGTCAGGAACATATGTCGATGCGCCAAAGGAATGATCGCACCCATAACCAGACGCAGTGAGTCGCAGTAGCTCTGTGCATCCACGGTGGCAGCCGAAGCAGCTACTTCCAACTCGCGCATTGCATATCGTGCCAGCGCTGAAAAAAGATCAGCGCGGCTTGAATAATACCGATGTAGGGTCGCGCGCCCTACACCTGCCGCTTCCGCAACTTCTACAAGAGATGCACCAGGATTGCGGCTCAATACTGCAAAGCCGGCGTTTAACAGCGCAAGTTCCGATTTTGATACATTACCATCTACCATGAGACACATATGTCTCACGATAGATGGGTTTTCAAGGTGCACCGGCGAAGAATATTCTGCTAGAGGAATGTCAACATTTTGGGCTGCAATCGCGGTATCTACATCCACAGACCAACGGCAGTATAAGGCCGCCCTCGACGTTGGGGGCTACGTTAATCGCTGAAATGCTGCATAGCTCCGCGGACCGCCGGAAAACCAAAGTGTCGAATGCTGCACCGAGAAGGAAATGGTAGCTTTTCTAAGCTTTGGCCAAAAAGGCCGATCGGATAGCTGCCTTCATTGCGTCACACGGCCCGTTCTCTTGTGACCGACTTGTCGCCATCACCAAGTTCGAGGCTGGTGTGTTTCCAAAGCCAAGAACCTTATTCACCACTGACAGGCCGGAATGCAAAGATGAACGGCCCAGAAGACCGACTGCGATCCCAGCTTCGACTGCAGCGATCACGCCAGTGACGCTTTGGCTGGAATAGACGATTCGGTATGGCTTTCTACGGGATTGCAAGGAAGTGATTGCAGCCTCGCGCCACCAACAAGCATGATCGAACAGAGCCACCGACAGGCACGCATCGGTAGATATTTCCCGATGCGCAGACGACACCCAGCAAGTTGGGTCTTCTGTCAGAACTTCTTCGTGTTCTTTTGGACATTCAACCTCATAGATCGCAAGATCGAGCGCTCCTTTGTCAAGTGCTTCAGGGAAATGCGCGCTTAATGCGCAAGTCACTTCCAGCTCGACTTTGGGGTGGTGACGGCTAAAGGACGCGATGATCTCAGCCAATTTGGCCTGGCCGTGATCGTCAGGAATACCCACACGTAGTTTGCCCATTACAGTATTTTGAGAGATGTCTAGCAGTGCTGTGTCGAGGCGCGCTGTGACCTCTCGTGCCACAGGCAGCAACTGGCGACCTGTATCGTTCAGGATAACGCCGCGTCCGTGCCGTTCAAAGATGGGTTGCCCGATGATGCTTTCGAGGCGTTTGATCTGAAGACTGGTGGCGGATTGGGATCGATGGATGCGAGCAGCACCATCTGTCACACTGCCTGCTTCCGTTACGGCGACAAAAGTGCGCAGCAAATCGCTGTCCAGGCATTCCATCGATTTATCCGATATCAGAAATTAAAAATATTCGTTTCACACATGTCATGTTGATGACTAATTTTCAAGGTCAAAGGAGTACCCAATGTCCGATCAGACAGTTGCCCGCCGACCATCCTACAAGAAATCCATCCTCTGGTGCATGTGCCTTTTCCTGCTGGTAAGTTTGGCTTTTGCCTGGCCAGAACACTCTTGGAATGCCGTCAAGTTCGTCCTGGGGAGTCTGGTTGTTGTTGCCCCAATCGTCATTCCGGGCATTCTTCTTGCGGCGTGGATCATCGCCAGCGGAGCAGATGCACACATTGCTGTTGCCTTCGAAGGCAAGACGCTGCGAACGGTGGTGGTCGCTTCTTTGATTGGCGCGATCACGCCTGTCTGTGGCGTAACCGTTTTGCCATTGATGGCCGGACTTTTGGCGGCGGGTGTTCCGCTGGCCCCGGTCATGGGGTTCTGGTTGTCCTCACCGATCACGGATCCAGCGATGCTGGCCACGACAGTAGCGACTCTTGGACTGAGCTTTGCGATTGGTAAAACACTCGCGGCCTTTGGTCTGGGTATCTTTGGTGGTGCGATCACGGGGCTGTTTTCAAAGGCACCTTGGGCATTGAACGCGCTTCGCGACAACGGACTGGCGCGCCAATTGAGCGCTGCGCGATGTGGGGCGGATCAAACCTTCGACCCTTGGGTTTGGAAAAACGAAGTGCGCCTGCGGGCGTTCAGGACACAAATTTGGGCAACAGCACGGCTCATCCTGATTTGCCTGATCCCAGCATTTGCAGCCGAATTTGCGCTGAATGCCGCGCTGACGCCGGGATCGCTCGCCGCATATGTAGGGAAAGATCAGTGGTGGGCCATACCTGCGGCCGTCTTTGTCGGGGCACCTGCCTACATCGATGGCTACGCTGCACTTCCTTTGACCCGTGGTTTGATTGAAAGCGGCATGTCAGAGGGTGCTGCCATGGCCTTTCTGATCTCTGGTGGTGTTGTGAGCATATGGGGTGCCTTGGCCATTGCCCCGGTCCTGAAACTCAAGCCGTTTTTGCTGTATATCGCTGTGGCTGTTCTAGGATCACTGGCCGCGGGATACGTATTTGAGTGGGTGATTTAGAGAGCGATGCATACCAAAAACGATTGTAGGCCAGCCGCAACGAACTGGCGATTTGTCCACAATTTTCAAGTTGATCACTGCTGAATTTCACACCTGCAGAGAATGTGCTGAAAGCGGGCTGCAATCGCGGCATCTACATCCACAGACCAACGGCTGTTTTGGGCTGTTCCTTTTATCTAAGTTCGTGTCTACCGCATGCATATGCTGCGACCGATCCAATGGCGGCATAGAGCCCATCCTTCCAAGTGCTACACACCGTATCAAGGTCCGCTTTCAGGTTGCGGCCTATCAGACCTCAATAACCTCCAAACTGCTCAACCTGAATATTCACTGCTTCCACACCTATGTTTGTGAGCATGGATTTCATTGCAGAAACAAACCTGCCGGGACCAACGCAATAGTAGATCGGAGACTTCACGTCGGTAAGATGGTGGGAAAGCTTCGCGGCGTCTATGTATCCCGTTTTTCCCTCCCAAGTTTGACCCTCCTCAACATTTGTCATCGTTGCAACCAAAGAGAATCCTGGATTGGCGACGTCGAGTGCTTGGAGTTCTGCAAGCATGGCCGAATCTGCAGGGCTGCGGTTCGAATAGAACAGGGTTGTTTGACTGAGACCGCCTCGGTGATCCGCGTCGCGGAGCATGGAAAGAAATGGTGTTATCCCGATCCCGCCCGCCAGAAACACAATTGGCCGGGACTGATCTGCCTCTTGCGTGAAGCTGCCCAAGGGTCCAGCAATCTGCAGCTCAGAACCGTTTGTCATCGTTTTCAATGCTTGTTTAAAGGGACTGCTATCCCGCAAACGGGTGACCACCTGAAGGTCAGGTTCGTGAGGCGCATTTGCAATGCTGAACACCCGCGCTTCACCCGCGCCGCTGGAAGCATCTGGCGGGATGGTCAGCCGGATTGTCTGCCCGGGCTCAAACGAGAATCCGGAGGGCTTGGTAAGACGGAGTGCCAATGTGTCGCTCGCAACCGTCTCGCGACTTACGATCGATACAGTCGCAACTGGGCTCGTCCGACCAGTAAGTTTCAGCCCATCCCTCATGTTTAGGCCCATCAACGTGAGGTTAGTGGCCCCGGCGATCAGTTCGACACCTTGCAGGACATAGAAAATTGTATCGAACGCGCCTGCTGTGGCTTTGGCTTCAAGAAAGAATGCCATCGGCAACAGGATCAGAATTCCGTTGACGGCGATGATTGGCATCCGTTTTTGCTTGGCGGATACCAGTTTTTCCGTCCGGCCGCTCCCAAGTGACATGCCGGAGGCACCAACGACCACCGTAGCAGGTATCAAGATCAACATACCCGAGAGAATCCATCCCTTCACGGAAGCAATCATCTCGTAGGAACCAAAGAGTTCGGAAAAGACCGTGGACGTCCAGAAGAGTAGGATCATCAGGAAGCCGATGGCACCGGCAATTGCGTGAATTCGGGTTTTCATTGTTTGTCTTCCTAAGGGTTTGTTTGTTCCGTCAGACGGACGAACGAGCCTCCTTCAACAGGCCGAGCAGAATGACAGAGGACGCGAGGATCGATAGGACGGTCCTGATCCAGTTCCAGAACTTCCATCTTTGGATTTCGGCGGGAACGTCTGCTGGCAAGATCGTTCCGTCGAAGAACAACGTGTTTGCGTCCCAGAAATAAATGGGAAGCAACAGCATCGTGCAGGCCGTCAGGATAAAGGCCGTCAGCCAATACCAATTCACGCCGATTTTGCGCAGGCCGGGTAGCGTCGACAACATGGCCACGGTTGAGAACACCAGGGCCAAGCCACCAAATGGCACCATGACAAAACCAAGCGGCAACCCGAATTCTGCAAACCAATTGATCGCAGTAGTGGGCTCCATGTTGGCCCAGCTTTCTACAATCACAACCGAAGTCAGGATAAGGCCAACGCTGAACCCGCTTGAGCAAAACAGGGCGAGTAGCTTTGAAAGTCTCGCAATCATCATTCACCTCAACTCCTAAACAGGCGGTGCGTTTTTGAGCCTTGGAGCCGCTCATAACCTTGTGTCAGGCGCGGTGCGTCCAGATCAGCCCTTTATGGCGATGCACCCAAAGATCGCTGCAGCCATGCCAAAGCCAATCCGGAAGTTGTGGATCATCAGCCATTGGTTCAGCTTTGCAGCACCAGTCGCCTCATCCATTGTCCCGCTTGCAAATGCGGTGTTGGCAGGCACAAAAAATGCAAACGTCAGGATGGCCACAACCAAGATGCAGCCAGCGCTAAGAAGCCAGTATTTCAGCTCCGGAGCACCCCAGGAGAGCCAAACCGACCCGACAAGGCCCAGGAAAGTCGGCACAAAGATCATAGGGATTGAACGAGACACGAACTGATTGTTCGCCGCGAACCAGTCCAGGAATTCCTGTGTGGGAAGGCTCCGCCAATATCCGCCGAGAGTAACTCCAATGCTCAGCATGACACCTGCGAAACCGGCAGCTCCACAGATGGTCAAAATGTTGAAAACTGCTTTGATCATGATCCGGTTCCTTTGTCGTGAGACCCGAACCAGATTCGCCAGATCAGCCCGTCTTTCTTGATGAAGTGATGAAAGAGCGCTGCACCCGCATGGAGCACGAAGAGCGCCACCATCAGCCGTGCACCCAAACCATGTGGAACTCGCGGCAGAACCTCTGAGAATTCCGGCAAGGGCCCGATATCAGCCCCAAACAAGATGCTCCCGGCCCCAGAGAGCACGATCGTCCCGATCCCGCTTGCAATCATGCCCAGTATGACGACGTAGAATATGACATGAATGCTCTTTGCAGTGAGTGTCTGCCAGGCGGGATCGCCCGCAACCGGGCTGGGTTTCTGATCCACCCGCCACCACCAAAACAAACGCAGAAGCGTTAGAGCAAGGATCGCTATGCCGAGCGGCACATGGAACATCAGAATTGCTTCCTTGGCCGCGCTATCTGTCATGGACGCCGCTTGGAAACCGGACCCAAGCATTGCAAGAATTGCAATGGCACTAAGCCAGTGAATTGTGACAGCGACCGACCCGTATTTGGTTGAAGAGCTTTTCATGGACATGTCTCTTGGCTCCGAGTGCCTGGATTACTGGCCGATAATCGCTGCGCGGTAAGCGACATTGATTATGTAGCCACTCAGGAACTCGTCTCTTGTAAGGAAAGCGTCGTTGTCGGTGTCCGCACGGCTGAAATCCGAAACCATCGACTGGTGATACTCGTTCTCGCTGATCTCGCCGCTCGCATCGCGATCCCAGAACGAAAAGAGGATTCTTTGCGCGGCCTCATAGGCTCGCTGCTGACCTTCATCTTCTGCGATGAAGTTGAAACCGAAGTCCCATTCTGTGAACTCTCCGAAGGCGATTGTACCGCTCTCGTCGTAGTCCATCGACACGAAGATATCTCGGCCAAAGTTGACGAACTCTCCCATGTCGGCAGTGCCCATTGGGTTGTCTTCGATGGACCCGTAGACCAGTTCGGCCAGTTCGCGCCCCGGGGTTGGTGCTTCGGTTTGAGCAACAGCTCCGACAGGTAGGGCCAGAAGCAATGCGAGTGTCGCTGTGAGGTTTTTCATCAAGATATCTCCTTTTTTGGTGTGAGCTTCGGCGTGTTAGGCCGTGCAACAGTTTGCGACCGCGATCTTCTCGAACAGATGCGGTGCCGTAACGGCGGTTGAGGGGTAATGGCTCAGCGCTTGTTTGAACTCAGGGTTTGAGAACGCTGTGCGGAAGTCTGCAATGGAATCCCAGATGGCGTAATTCAGGTACGTGCAGCTATCGCCAACGGCCTTATGCATCTGGGTGCTGATGTAACCGGGTTGCTTTTTCATCCAAAGCGCATCGTCTCTCCAGGCTGCGATCAGGGCGTCATGTTCGGAGGGGTCGTCAATCGTGAACAGATTGACCAAAACGACTGGCCCGGCCTCCAGGCCCAGCTGCTGCTCAATCGAATACTTTGGGTCTAAGGGGGTGACGGTGACCATCTTTAATTCTCCAAGGGGTAAGTCACAATTTGGTGACATGTTGTCATATTTGGAATTTCAAACAGATTGACAATATGTTGTCAATAATCGAAATTACGTTTATGACAAATGAACATTGGACGGAGGCCGGAGAGGCCGTGACGGCACTGATCTTGGATGTGTTCCGCCTGAATGGTCGATTGCAGCTTGTTGGTGATCGGCTTGTTGCCGGGCTTGGGTTAACCAGTGCCCGGTGGCAGATACTTGGCGCTATCGCCTATGCGGAACGCCCGGAATCCGTAGCTTGGCATGCGCGAACGATGGGTGTGCATCGCCAAGGTGTGCAACGGATCGTGAATGAATTGAAGAAAGAGGGAATTGTAGAATTCCAGTCGAATCCGCATCACAAGAGAGCACAACTGGTGGTGCTTACTACAAAGGGACAAAAGCTGTTCGAAGCCGCGATCGCGCTGCAAGTGCCATGGGTGAACGAAATATCGGATGGCCTTTCCAAGGACGACATTGCTAAAGCAAAGGAGGTCATTGGCTTTCTCAAAGAACGCTTGAATGAACCGTCATCGTCACAGGATAACCATCGTCATAAGTAGGAGCCTCCTTGGTCCAGGCAGGTCTTGGTGGAGTGCTCGTAATGCATCTGACCTGCTCCCCTGTGAGTCCGCGCTTTTCAGTTTGCTCTGTTCAGGGTTTGGTCCTCTCTTGACCGTTGGTGATACTCCCACGGGGTGAGCCCGTCGAGGCTCGAATGTGGGCGGTGGTGATTGTAGTCGATGCGCCATGCCGCAATCATTCGGCAGGCATGGCGCAGAGACGGGAACAGGTGTTCGTTTAGGCACTCTTCGCGCATCCGCCCGTTGAAGCTCTCGACCAGGCCGTTCTGCATGGGTTTGCCGGGGGCGATGTAGTGCCAATCGACTTTGCGGTCCTCCTGCCATTTGAGCATCGCGTTGCTGGTCAGTTCGGTGCCGTTGTCACTGACCACCATGCAGGGATACCCGCGCAGTTCGGCGATGCGATCCAGTTCACGGGCGACGCGATAACCGCCGATTGATGTGTCCACCACGGCGGCCAGACATTCCCGGCTGAAGTCGTCGATGACATTCAGCACCCGGAACCTGCGGCCATCCTCCAGCGCGTCAGACTTGAAGTCGAGCGACCATCGCTGGTTAGGTCCCTGCGGGATCGCCATGGGCGTGCGCGTTCCGACAGCGCGCTTGCGTCCGCCCGCTGACCGGCAGTCGATACGCAGTATCGATGAGAGGGACGTTTACGAACGGTTAACCCTTCTTCGCGGTAGAGCCGATACAGCTTCTTCCAGTTCACTTGCCAGCCCACCAGTCGGATAACTTGACGCGCTCTTCCCAGTGAGCCCCGCGCGCATAGGCTCTTCGCACTTCGTTACGTTCTTCGTGAGCCAAAGCTCGTTCAATTGCGTCTGGGTTCCACAGACCGCTTTCGTTTGCCAATGTTGAGAACGTAGCACGGAAACCGTGCGCAGTCATTTCATCACCCGAGTATCCCATGCGCCGGAGGGCCGCGTTCATGGTGTTTTCACTCATTGGGCGGTGCCACGAGCGCAAGGAGGGGAACAGGTATTCGCTTTCTCCAGTCAAAGGCCGCAATTCGCTAATCAAAGTGAGTGTTTGATCTGCGAGAGGTACAAAGTGATCGCGGCGCATCTTCATTTTGCCAGCCGGGATCGCCCAGACCTTTTCTTCCTCATCAAATTCGCTCCATATTGCGTGCCGCAACTCTCCGGAGCGTTGTGCGAGTAGGGCCAAAAGCTGAAGCGCGATGCGTGTTGTCACTTGGCCGTCGAAGACATCAATCTCGCGCAGCAATGCACCGAAGGCGATTGGGTCCGTGATTGCAGCGCGGTGCTGCCGGGTCGGACGGATTAGCGCATCGCGCAGAGCATAGGTGGGATCGATTTCTGCGAGGCCACTTGCCACCGCGTAGCGAAACACGGAGCCAATACGCGCGCGAAGGCGATGTGCAGTCTCGTAGTTACCCTTGGCTTCAACCTTTCGCAAAGTGCGCAGGATCATCGGTGCAGTTATCGCCGTAATAGGTTTTTTGCCAAAGTCGCTGTTGGCTAGCTTCAAGTGATACCCGGTCTTGTCGAGTGTGGCCTTGGACTTTCCTTCTTTGCGCTGCTTAGCCAAGAACGCTGCGCCGATCTTTTCGAAGGTTTGGCCACTGGCTTCCGCACGACGCAATTTTTCTTCCTGCTTCAGTTCAGAGGGATCAAGACCATTGGCTAAGTTTGTTCGGGCGGCGTCTCGCAACTCACGGGCCTTGCTGAGGCTAACGGCGGGGTAGTCGCCAAAAACAATCAGCTTTTCCTTTCCGTCGATCCGGTATTTGAAACGCCACGACTTTGCACCACTGGCTTTGACCAGCACGAAAAGTCCATCAAAGTCGCCTACCTTATAGGGCTTAGACTTGGTTTTGAGATTTCGAATCTTGGCATCGCTTAAGGGCATTTGGGGGTACGCTCCACTTCTGGCTTTTCAGCGTACCCCCAAATTGACCCCCAATCTGGGGGTACGTCATCGGACTGCAAAAAACTGTGCTGGACAATAAATCTCATTAAAGCCTTTATATACAAGGCTCAAATGGATGTCATTGGATTTTGTGGAAAAGGTGTATGGTGCCCCCACACGGACTCGAACCGCGGACCTACTGATTACAAATCAGTTGCTCTACCAGCTGAGCTATAGGGGCGCTGGCGGGCTTTTAGCTATCTGCTGCGAGAAGCGCAAGAGGGAAGGCGGGTGGTTTCCTGAAAGTTTTCCGGTTTCGAATAAATACTTGACTTGTTTAGTAAGGAATGCGATCAGTAAATCAGACTAAAACACTCAGATACTGGAATCAGCTATGTCTCTCCCCCGAATTCTGCCACTGGCCTGCATCCTCGCGGGCCTTGCTGCGCCGGCCTTTGCGCAAGGCGAAGTCAACCTTTATTCCTCACGCCATTATGACACCGACGAACGGCTCTATTCTGACTTTGAGGATCAGACAGGCATCAAGGTCAACCGGATCGAAGGCAAGGCTGATGAGCTGATCACGCGGCTGAAATCGGAAGGGGTAAACTCTCCTGCCGATGTCCTACTGACCGTGGACGCCGGGCGGATCTGGCGGGCAGAAGAAGCAGGTCTTCTCGACAGCGTTGCCTCCGATGATCTGACGTCGCGCATCCCTGCTGCATTGCGTCACCCGGACAACCGCTGGTTCGGGGTGTCCACCCGGGCTCGCATGATCTTCTTTGACAAGGACCGCGTGGCCGAGCCGCCCCAGTCCTATGCTGATCTGGCAGACCCGAAATACAAGGGGATGGTCTGTGCACGATCCTCTTCCAACATCTACATGCAGTCATTGCTGGCTGCTAAAATCGCCCATAATGGGGCGGATGCCGCGCGCGATTGGGCCGCTGGCCTCAAGGCCAATCTTGCCCGTGACCCCCAGGGTGGCGACACCGATCAGCTGCGCGGCATCATTTCTGGCGAGTGCGATATCGCTTTGGCAAACAGCTACTATTTCGCACGCGCACTTCGTGTCGATGTCAAGGGTCTGTCCGATGAGATCGACAGCATTGGCTGGGTCTTCCCCGATCAGGACGGCACTGGCACACATGTCAACATTTCAGCCGGTGGCGTGCTGAAATCCGCGCCCAACCGGGCCAATGCGATCCTGTTTCTGGAATACCTCGTCAGCGACAGCGCACAGGCCTATCTTGCTGCAGGCAATGACGAATTTCCGGTTGTTGCGGGCGTAGGCAAAAGTGCCTCAGTGGTCCAGCTTGGCGAGTTCAGGGCCGATGACCTGAACCTCTCGGCTCTTGGCATCAATCAGGCCGAAGCCCAGAAAATCTACAATCAGGTCGGCTACGAGTGATCAGTTTCGGGGGTGCCGCGGCTGCGCGGCACTCCACCCCTTTCAACGGCCCTGCACCGATGACGACATGATCGTCCGGCAGAGCAGGATTACCGGGATCAATCCGAAAACCATTATCACGAGCGAGGGCAGGGCAGCCTGAGCCAACCGCTCGTCCGAGGCCAGCCTGTGGGCCTGCACTGCCAGAGTGTCAAAGTTGAACGGGCGCAGGATCAGCGTCGCCGGCAATTCCTTCATCACATCGACAAAGACAATCAGGGCGGCCGTCAGCAGGCTTGTCTTCATGATCGGCACATGGACCGAACGGATCATCGAAAGCGGCCCGCGCCCAAGGGTGCGTGCGGCTGCGTCCATATTGGGGTTGATGGTCGAGATGCCGCTGTCGAAAGCGCTCAGTCCAGCTGCCAGAAATCGCACAAGATAAGCCATGATCATCAGCCAGATCGAGCCTGTGATCAGCAAGCCTGTCGAGATCCCGAACCGCGCCCGCATCCATGCATCCAGCGCATTGTCGAAACTGGCTATAGGCACAAGCAGACCGATCGCGATCACCCCGCCCGGCACCGCATAGCCCAGACCGCCCAACAGAAGCGTCCCGCGTGATGTCCGGCTGGGCCGCAGCCTGTCGCGAAACCCGATCAGCGCGGCAGCGGCCACCGTCAGCAGAGCTGCGATGCTGGCCAGAAGCAGAGAGTTTCGCGTCCAGTCCCAATACCGGCTGAGCGAGATCAGCCCCTCATCACCCAGCGTCATCAAGACCAGCATGATGACCGGGATCACAAAGCCCAGCAGCACCGGCACCAGACAGGCTGCCATGGCCAGTGCGGCCTTGATGCCATGCAGGTCTGCAACCACCAGCGGTTGGGCAGATGATCGCAGTGAATGGCGTTTCGCAGCCCCGCGCTGCATCCGTTCAAGAATTGCAAGCAACATGGCCGCTCCCAGCAGGCAGAGAGACAATTGCGCCGCCGCCGCCCTGTCCCCGAAGGCAAACCATGCCTGGTAGATGCCGGTCGCAAAGGTCTGCACGCCGAAATGGGCGACCGTGCCGAAATCGGCGAGCGTTTCCATCACGCACAGGATCATGCCACCGGCAATTGCGGGCCGGGCCATCGGCAGACTGACGCTCAGAAAGGCTTGCAGCGGCGTTTTGCCCAGCACGCGCGCGGCCAGATAGACACCATGACTTTGCTGCAAAAAACTCGCGCGCGCCAGCAGATACACATATGGATACAGCACCAGCGTCAGCATCAGCGCCGCCCCGCCCAGCGAGCGGATTTCAGGAAACCAGTAGTCGCGCGGACCCCAGCCCGTCAGGTCCCGCAACAGCGATTGAACAGGACCCGGATGATCCAGCAGGTCGGTATAGGCATAGGCCAGAACATAAGCGGGAAAGGCCAGCGGCAGGGCCAGTGCAATTTCGAACTTGCGCACCAGCGGGAAACGGCAGGTCACCACCAGCCAGGCGGTGACGGTCCCGATCAGGCCGGTGCCAAAGGCCACCAGCACCACAAGTTGGACACTGGTCCATGTGAACCGTGGCAGCACCGATCCTGCAAGCGAGCTCCAGCTTTCCGTTCCGCCGGTCACGGCTGCCAGCAGCACGGCCAGGATCGGCAACAGGCACAAGCCCGCCACCCCTCCGGCCAATATGCTCAGCAGACGTGTCCCCATTGCAGCTTCTGCCCCTCAATTGCCCGTGACCGGTCTGGTCAGCCCGTCGTTTTCTCCTACCTTTTATCTCACTTTAACTCGGGAGATCGGCATGAAAACCAGCGTCTTGGCTTTTTTGAGTATTTTTGTCGGTTTGACAATGGCAGCGATGTCGCTGGCGGCTCAGACCGTGAAGATCGAACAGATGGTCAGCGGGCTGGATGAGCCATGGGCAATAGCGTTTTTGCCCGGCGGCGCCCTGCTGATCACTGAGCGTGATGGCCAGCTGATCCACATCGACGGGGCAGATCGGAAATCTGTTTCAGGTCTGCCGAAGGTCTTTGCAGACGGGCAGGGTGGGTTGCTGGATGTGATTGCAGCCCGTGATTTTGCCACCACCCGTCAGATCTTCTTTACCTATTCTGAACCGGTCCGGGGTGGCGGCCGCACAGCGCTGGCCTCGGCCATCCTCGCGCCAGATGGCGCATCGATCACCGATCTGCAGACCCTCTTTGGTCAGGAAGGCCCGCGGCGTGGTGGCAGGCATTTCGGCTCCCGCGTGGTCGAAGCGCTGGACGGCACACTGTTTCTGACCGTGGGAGACCGTGGCGCGCGCGATCAGGCGCAATCCATGGATGTCCATTCCGGCAAGGTCATCCGCATCAACCGCGACGGCTCGATCCCGTCGGACAACCCGTTTCTGAACGGTGATACTCCCGAAATCTGGTCGCTGGGACACCGCAACCCGCAAGGCGCTGCACTGGACGCGCAAGGGCGTCTCTGGACAGCTGAACATGGCGCGCGGGGTGGGGATGAGGTCAACCAGCCGCAGGCAGGCCGCAACTATGGCTGGCCGGTGATCTCCTACGGACGGCACTATTCTGGTGGCAAGATCGGCGAGGGCACGACAAAATCCGGCATGGAACAACCCGCCCATTACTGGGACCCCTCCATCGCCCCCTCCGGTATGATGATCTATTCGGGCAAGATGTTTCCCGACTGGGCGGGCGATGCCTTTGTTGGTTCGCTCAAGTTCGACATGATCTCAAGGCTTGAGGTGTCTGGCAGCACGGCACGCGAGGTGGAGCGCCTGTTTCAGGATCGATTCTCGCGCATCCGCGATGTCCGCGAGGCACCCGATGGCGCGATCTGGTTCCTGTCCGTGGGTGAGGGCGCTGCCTATCGCGTGACACCGGGCTGAGCCAGTTTGCCGGTAAGATCTGTGAATGGAAATTAACCAGTCTGATCAGAATCTTGCCTGATTAACCTGTGAGAAATGCAAATCCCCTATCCCGGTCGAGGGCCAAGGAGAGGGGACATGGACTACATCATTGAAGCTGACGATCCGCAGGTCTTGTCCACGACCATCGACAGCAATTTGTTCGGGGCAAACTTCCTGTTCGACCGTGACCGGACCGATGGCACCTTTGCGGCAAAAGCCGCAGATCTTGGGATCAGCCTGTTGCGCTATCCCGGCGGATCAATTACGGAATCCATGTTTGACGTGACCAACCCCGACAATACCCAGTTTCAGGATCAGGGCCTGACGCCACTCTCGGACTTTCTGTCATTTTCTGCCGAACACGGCTTTGCCCCCGTGATCGTCCTGCCAGTCAAACCCTATGCCGGTGATATCCAGCGCGCCGTTGACGAGATTTCACAATTCGTGGCCGATGTGACTGCCGGGGTCTATGGCGATGTGCCGATCCACGGGTTCGAGATCGGCAATGAGTACAATTTTGGTGCAGGCGACGAGAATGTCACAATCACAGCCGAAGAATATGGCGAACTTGCAAGCGCCATCGCCGTGGCCGTGCGGGACGCCAGTGCGCAGGACGTCGAGATTTCCGTCCAGTCGGGCTACACCACCGAAGACAATCTGGAGATCATCAGCCATTTCGACATGGCCATCGAAGCCGCCGCAATCGATACGGTCGTCTTTCATTCCTACCCTTGGCGCTTTGACCGGGTTGAGGTGTTGCTGCCCACCAAGATGGCGCTCGCCAACGCCTGGACTGATCTGGGGCTGGTCGAGGACATCTTCGTCTCGGAATGGAACATCCGCTCGCTCAAAAACTACGATCCGGAACTGATGGATTACGGCCTGTCGCAGGCCGCTGCTCTGATTGAGTTGTTCACCGAACTGGCCAAATCCGACGTCGACAGCGCCGCCGTCTGGGGCCTGCAGCAGAACAACCGCACCACGCTCAGCGGTGATGAGGGCTCTGAAGGCCTGCGCATCGCAGGCGAGGCTTACCGCATGGTTTCCGAAGTGGCTCCCGGCGCACAGGTCTCCACCGATCAACTGGTAGAAACACCAGACGCCACCTTTGCCATCCACGGATTTGAGCGCGCCGATAAGTCGGTCTATTTCGTCTCGGCCCTGTCACTCACCGCATCTTCCGTTGATGTGCAATTCAACCTGCCGGGCCAGATGGGCGCTTACACCGGTGGATTTCTTGAGCTGCTGACCACGTTCGAGGATCCGGAACTGCCCTATGCAGAGGCCACTGTGACCACGCTCAGCCTGACCGCGGCAGAGGTCTCAGACGGCTCGGTTGACATCCCGCTCGATATGGAAGGCGCAGTTGCGCGTCTCATCCTGTTCAAGGAGGTCACAGGCCAGGAAGCGGTCACCTATACCGGCGATACGGGTGCCGACATCGCTTCGGGTTCTGCCATGGATGACGTCTTTTACGGCGAAGCCGGCGATGATCAGTTTCAGCTTGGCGCTGGCAATGATTTTGCCGATCTGGGTGAAGGAGATGATCACGGCTATGGCGGACAGGGCAATGACCGCATCCTTGGCGGGCAGGGCAATGATGTCATTTCAGGTGACGACGGTGCAGACATCCTCAATGGCGGCGATGGCGATGACATCATCACCGGCGGCACCAGTGCAAGTGATGCCGCCGACATCATCTATGCAGGCGCTGGCAATGACATGGTCTATGGCGGGCAGGGAGCTGACGACATCTTCGGCATGGACGGTGATGACACGATCCTTGGTCAAGAAGGCGCGGACATTCTGCGCGGACAGGACGGCCATGACGTGATCAGCGGCGCATCCGGCGGGGACGAGATCCACGGCAATGCGGGTGATGATTTCCTCAATGGCGGCTTCGGATTTGACCGGTTGAATGGCGGGACAGGAGCAGATGTATTCTATCACAACGGCACATCCGGCCATGGCGCAGACTGGGTGCAGGATTTCAGCCATGATGAAGGGGATACGCTCCGGCTTGGCATCTCGGGCGCGGACGAGGATGATTTCCAGTTCTCCTTTGCCGAGACAGTGGGTGCGGGCGAAGACGACATCGCTGAAGTTTTCCTGACCTACATCCCCACAGGTCAGCTGCTCTTTGCTTTTGTTGATGGCGCAGCGGAAGAAGCGTTCGAGGTTATCCTAAACGACGGCAGTTTCACCTATTACAATGACGAGATCGGTCTTTTCTGATCAACGCCGCCGTGCAGATCAGGAGGCCATCCGCGCCCGGCGTTTCTGCGCGCGTGGATCACTGTCAAACAATGCCGCCAACTGCTCGGTCATTGCTCCGGCCAGTTGTTCCACATCCGTGATCTTCACCGCCCGGTCATAGTAGCGCGTCACGTCATGACCGATGCCCACAGCGATCAGCTCCACCGCCTTGCGTTTCTCGATCATCTCGATCACGTCGCGCAGGTGTTTCTCAAGATAGGAGGCCGGATTGACACTCAGCGTGCTGTCGTCCACCGGTGCACCGTCCGAAATTACCATCATCACGCGTCGTGCTTCGGGCCGGGCCATCAACCGACGATGCGCCCATTCCAGCGCCTCACCATCGATGTTTTCCTTCAGCAGGCCCTCTTTCATCATCAGTCCCAGATTGGGCCGGGCCCGCCGCCATGGTGCGTCGGCCCCTTTATAGATGATGTGGCGCAGATCGTTCAGACGGCCGGGCACGGGCGGTCTGCCACCTGCCAGCCATTGCTCGCGGCTCTGCCCGCCTTTCCATGCGCGCGTCGTGAAGCCGAGGATCTCACATTTGACCTGACAGCGCTCCAGCGTCCGGGCCAGAACATCGGCACAGATCGCCGCGATTGAAATCGGCCGCCCCCGCATGGAGCCCGAATTGTCCAGCAGCAGCGTGACCACCGTGTCCCGGAACTCCGTATCGCTTTCCTGCTTGAAGCTCAGCGGTGTTGTGGGGTTCGCGATCACCCGCGCCAGACGGCCCGCATCCAGCGTGCCTTCTTCAAGATCGAACTGCCATGACCGGTTCTGTTGTGCCTGCAAGCGGCGTTGCAACTTGTTGGCCAGCCGCGACACGGCGCCCTTGAGCGGGTCAAGCTGCTGGTCAAGATAGGCCCGCAGTCGCTCCAGCTCGATCGGATCGGCCAGATCTTCTGCCAGCACTTCCTCGTCAAACTCGGTTGAGTAGACCTGATAATTCGGATCAGCATCCGAGATCGGCGGCGGCGGTGGCCGGTCCATCGGTGGGTCGCCATCCTCGGCGTCCACATCCTCGGCCATCTCGGCGTCATCCATATCCTCTAGGCTGACCTGTGCCTGCTGGCTGTCCATGGTTTCGGACTGGTCTTCCTGATCGGTCTGGTCGGTGTCCTGCTGTTGCTGCTCGGCGTCGCCCCCATCTTCGGGCGGGCTGTCGCCTTCGTCTTCGCTGTCCTGATCCTCGTCCTGATTTTCATCGTCAAGATCGGGATCATCGCCAAGCTGGTCGCCATAGCCCAGATCTTCAATCACCCGACGGGCAAGCCGCGCAAAAGCGGCCTGATCGTCCAGACAATGATCGACATTGTCCAGTTCCTCACCGGCCTGACCTTCGAGAAACCCGCGCCACAGCTCCATGACATTCTGCGCGCCTTCGGGCAGGTCGCGCCCCGTTGCCAGATGCCGCACCAGATAGCCGGCAGCAGCCGCAAGCGGCGCTTCGGATGCTTCCGTGATGTTGGCATAGCCCAGCTTCTTGGCCTCATCCGCGATCTTTGCGTCAATGTTGCCCGCAGTGCCGGGCATGGCGCGCGCGCCCATCGCCTCGCAGCGCGCCGTCTCCATCGCTTCGTAGAGGGCAGTCGCCACATCGCCTTGCGGGCAATAGCGGGCATGGGTCGCATCATTGTGGAACCGGCGGCGCAGCGCATAGGCATCCGCTGTGCCGCGCGCCAGCAACACCTCGTCACGGGTCATCCGCCGGGTCACCTGCGGCAGACGTGCACCATCATTGGTCAGACCGGGCGGGTCGACCGTGAAACTGACAGACATCTCCGCATCATTGGCCATGGCGCGGGTTGCTTCGGCCAAGGCTTTCTTGAACGGCTCTGCCGGGTTGTCACTGGGTTTGCTCATATCCGCTTGATCACCGCTGGGGGCTGAAATTGCAAGCCCTCACCGGGCCAAAAGCGCCGCGTTTGCGGCATCGAGCGCACCGGCGCCATGGGCAATCCCCAAGGCTTTCAGGCCGGCATCCGCTGCGGCCAGCGCACCCATGATCATCGGCGGGTTCACATGTCCCATATGGCCGATGCGAAAGATGTTCTTGCCATGGGGCGAAAGTGCCGCGTCAATCCCCAGCCCAATGCCAAGGGTTACACCGGTCTCACGCGCGCTCCATTCCCGCAGGCGTGCGGCATCCTCACCGGCTGTCCGGAACGTCGTCACGGCGGTGGAACGGTGGGCCGGATCGGCCACATTGAGGTGAATGTCACCGGTCGAACCCCAGGCTTCGCCCGCAGCCCAGATGGCCGATGCGAGCTTTTCATGCCGCGCCCACGCAGCCTCAAGCCCTTCTTCTTCCAACAGCATCGTCAGTGCCTCGCGCAGCCCGTAAAGGTGATGCGTTGGTGCTGTGCCGCAGAAAAGTTGGTAAAACAGTTCAGGGTTCGCGCGCGGGTTCCAGTCCCAGTAGCTTGAGACGCGCGGCATCGCATCGCGCACCGCACGCGCCTTGTCGTTGAAATAGACAAAGGACATGCCCGGCGGCGTCATCAGACCCTTCTGACACCCCGTCACCATCACATCGACACCCCAAGCGTCCATCTCGAACGGCTCGCAACCTAGCGAAGCGATACAATCGACCTGCAAAAGCGCCGGGTGACGGGCCGCATCCATGGCCGCGCGCACGGTTGGAATGTCTGACCGGATGGAGGTTGACGTATCCGTATGACAGACCAGCACCGCCTTGATCTGATGCTCCGTATCTGCCTCAAGCCTTGCCTGCAGTGCCGCTGCATCCACCGGTGTCTTGGTGCCAAAATCCATCACTTCGGCCTCGACCCCGCAGGCCATTGCCATCTCGGACCAGCCCTTGCCGAACCGGCCAGTGGCCAGCACAAGCGCGTGATCGCCGGGGGCAAGGGTGTTGGCAATCGCGGCCTCCCATGCGCCATGGCCATTGGCAATGTAGATCGCGACATTGGCCTCTGTCCGGGCGACCCGGCGAAGATCGTCCAGCATGGCAAAGCTCATGTCCACCAACTCGCCCTCGTAGATGTTCATCGACGGGCGATGCATGGCCTGCAACACCCGGTCTGGGACAACGGAGGGTCCGGGAATGGACAGGAATGTGCGGCCTTGTGCCAAAGTCATGACGTGCTCACTTTCGGGGATCGGTCTTGTCCGGCAACCTAGCTGCCAGACAGGGCGCTGCAAGCGCTATTTGCGATAGGCGCGCGCCAGTTTCACCGGATCGGCCCCGGCCAGATAGCGCATCAGCAGGATCAGGTTGCGCCCACCGCGGCTCAGCCAGCCCTGTGCGTGATACTTCGCCGATGAGGTCGTGACCTTCAGGGGCAAAGCCCGCATCCGGCCTTTCAGTGCGCGGGCCAGCGCCACATCTTCCATCAGCGGGATGTCAGGATATCCACCCACACGGTTGTAGAGGCGTCGCGGCACAAGAAGGCTCTGATCGCCATAGGGCAGCCCGAAGAAGGCAGAGCGCAGATTGGCCCAGCCCGCTACAAGACCCGCAGGCAGCCCATCTGCATCAAAGGCAAGCCTGCCGTATCCAGCCCGATCTGGATGATCCTTCAGGTGCTTGCGCAAAACAGCAGGCCAGTCGCTCGCAGGCTGGCTGTCATCGTGTAACACCCAGATCCAGTCACCCCTCGCGGTCAGGATTGCCGCGCGCAGCTGGGTGCCTCGACCCGGGTCCGATGTGACGATCCCGGCCCCGAGACCTTCGGCCAGCTCCGCCAGATCATCGGTCGATCCGCCATCGGCAAAGATCAACTCGGCAATCAACCCTTCGGTCAGACCCACCCCCAGCGCCTCGATCACCGGGCCCAGCCGGGCGGCCGAGTTCAGCGTCGGGATCACGATGGAAAGTGGCGCGGGCATGTTCAGACGGGTTTCCAAGCAGACATCGGGGGCTTATATCGTCGATGGATGAATGAGGTGCAAATGCAAAGCGCAAGAGTGGCAACAGAGCGTGTGGTGATCCGCGTTTCGGGCGAGGATGCGACCCGGTTCCTGCAGGATCTGGTGACCAATGACATCACCGGCAAGGGATGCGTCTATGCGGCACTTCTCAGCGCGCAGGGCAAATACCTGTTCGATTTCTTTGTAACCGCCTCAGAAGACGGTTACCTGATCGACATCGATGGCGCGCGTGCGCAGTCCTTCGTGATGCGCCTGACCATGTACCGGCTGCGCGCAAAGGTCGAGATTGCGCCGACCGATCTGAAAATCTTTCACGGTCTGTGCGAGGCGCCCGAAGGCGCGCAGTCCGATCCCCGCGACCCGGCGCTGGGCTGGCGGCTGATTGCGGCAGAGCTCGACCTGACAGGGATCGCGGAGCTGAGCGTTGAGGATTGGCACGCCTTGTGCATCACCCATGTCATTCCCCGCACCGATCAGGACCTGATCGCAGATGATACCTATATTCTGGAAGCCGGGTTTGAGCGTCTGAGTGGCGTTGATTTCCGCAAGGGCTGCTATGTCGGCCAAGAGGTCACGGCACGCATGAAGCACAAGACCGAGCTGCGCAAAGGTCTGGTGCGGGTGAGCATTGAGGGGCCAGCGCCCGAACCGGGCACCGCAATCACCGCAGATGGCAAGCCGGTCGGCACGCTGCTCAGCACTGCAGGCAGTCAGGCGCTGGCGCATCTGCGTTTTGACCGGGCGCGTGGCGAGATGCGTGCAGACGGCACCAGGGTGATCTGGGCGGGTTGAGTTTGCGGTTTTGACAAGCAAAACCACAAAGCCTCCGGCGGGGATATTTGACCCAAGAAGTAGGGGCGGTCAGGCGTCCCGCAGCCGTTTGGCGATCTTGTCAAAGGCAGGCTCGGAGCCGCAGATCACACCACCATGTTCGATGATGTTTTCGCCCTTTTCCATACCCTCGATCAGGCCACCGGCCTCCTTGATCAGCAGGATGCCTGCGGCCTTGTCCCAGCTCTTGAGCGAGATCTCCCAAAAACCGTCGTAGCGCCCGGCCGCCACATAGGCGAGATCCAGTGATGCCGCGCCAAAGCGCCGGATGCCCGCACAGGCCGGTGCGATCTGGGCGGTCTGGCGCAGATGCCGGGGCAGGGCAGGGTTGGAGGCAAAGGGAATGCCTGTGGCAATGATCATCTCGATCATGTCCTGACGCCCCGAGACCCGCATCCGCCGGTCGTTCATCCAGGCGCCATCGCCTTTTTCGGCTGTGAACATCTCGTCCTTGACCGGATCAAACACCACAGCCGCCACGATCTCGGATTTGTATTCCAGTGCGATGGACACCGCCCAATGGGGCAAGCCGTGCAGAAAGTTCGTCGTGCCATCCAGCGGATCAACAATCCAGCGCCGGGTCGGGTCGGTGCCCGCCACGGGATCGCTTTCCTCGGCGACCCAGCCATAATTGGGGCGCGCCTCGGTCAGCTCGGCCCTGATGATCTCTTCCGATTTGCGATCGGCCTTGGAGACAAAATCCCCTGGCCCCTTGACCGAGACCTGAAGATTTTCAACCTCGCCGAAATCCCGCATCAAGGACCGGCCCGCCTTGCGCGCGGCTTTCACCATCAGGTTCATGTTTGCACTGGCATTGGCCATCGGGTTCGCGTCCTTGCTGCTCGGGTTCGCGCCCTCTTATCGGGCCAGTCGGAAAAGGCCAAGAGGCAGATGTGATGTCACAGGCCCGTCACGCATTCATTTTAGCTGGTGTTCACCGGAGAAAAGCACACACTTTAGCGCAATTCGACTCAGCGCTATTCTAATTGAAGGGGAAAGACGCCATGCTCACTAAATCAAAAGTTGTATCTCGCCGTGATTTTATCGCAGGAGCAGCCGTGACCGGCACCGTGATCGCCCTTCATCCGTTTTCCGCGCGTGCCAGCGCAGGTCAGGCGCATTTGCGGATCATGTCGACCACGGATCTTCACGTGCATGTCTTCCCATATGACTACTACGGCGACCGTCCATCGGATTCGATGGGACTGGCGCGCACGGCGGCCCATATCGCCGATATCCGGGCCGAGGCCAGCAATGCCATGCTGGTGGACAATGGCGATTTCCTGCAAGGCAACCCGATGGGTGACTACATCGCCTATGAGCGCGGCATGAAGGAAGGGGACATGCACCCGGTCATCACCGCGATGAACAGTCTTGGCTTTGATGCCTCCACCCTTGGCAACCATGAATTCAACTATGGCTTGAGCTTTCTGGAAAAGACCGTCGCAGGTGCGGATTTCCCCGTCGTTTGCGCCAATGTGGCCCGCGGCGATCTGGGCGCGACCCCACAGGACGACACGCTTCTGATGAAGCCCTATGTCATTCTTGACCGGGTGGTGACCGATGGCGCGGGTCAGGAGCACAGCATCAAGGTCGGCCTGATCGGGGCCTGCCCGCCACAGATCATGAATTGGGATGCCCGCCATCTCGATGGCAACGTCTCCGTGCGCGGCATTGTCGATGCGGTTGCCGCTTTCGTGCCCGAGATGAAGGAAGCAGGCGCCGATGTCATCGTGGCGCTTAGCCATTCGGGCATTTCTACCGAAAGCCAGTCCGAGATGATGGAAAACGCCTCTCTCTATCTGGCTGGCATCGACGGGATCGATGCGATTGTCACCGGTCACCATCACCTGGCCTTCCCCGGTGGTGGCTATCAGGCCAGTGAAGGTCTGGATCCTGAGACCGGCGCGCTGATGGGCAAACCGTCCGTCATGGCAGGTTTCTGGGGCTCGCATCTGGGTCTGATCGATTTGATGCTTGAGAAAGACGGATCAGACTGGCGTGTCACGGCCTCCGATGTGGGTTTGCGCCCGATTTCCGAACGGGTTGAGCGCAAGACCGTGGCCTTGGTCGAAAGCGACGAGGCCGTGCTCGCATCGGTTCAGGACATCCATGAGGAGACGCTGGCTTATGTCCGCCGCGCAGTCGGCGAAACCGCGGCACCTCTGCATTCCTATTTCGCGCTGGTGGCTGATGATCCTTCCGTCCAGATCGTCAGTCAGGCCCAGCTCTGGTACACCGAGCAGATGATGCAGGGCACCGAATGGGAAGGTCTGCCGATCCTGTCTGCCGCCGCTCCCTTCAAGGCCGGTGGCCGGGGTGGGCCTGAGTACTATACGGATGTGAAGCCGGGCCCCGTGGCGATCAAGAACGTCTCGGATCTTTATCTCTACCCCAACACCACCCGCGCTGTGTTGATCGATGGCGCCACGGTGAAGGACTGGCTAGAGCGATCTGCGGGCATCTTCAATCAGGTCGATGCCGGTGCAGCCGATGCCACCCTGATCAATCCTGAGTTCCCGAGCTACAATTTCGATGTGATCGACGGGGTCACTTATGAGATCGACCTCTCCCAGCCATCGAAATTCGATTCCAAGGGCAATCTGATCAATGCAGACGCAAACCGCATCACCAACCTGATGTACAAAGGCGCGCCCATCGATCCGGCTCAGAATTTCGTGGTCGCCACCAACAACTATCGCGCAGGCGGTGGCGGGGCCTTCCCCGGAGCGGACGGCTCGACCGTGATCTTCATCGGGCCCGATACCAACCGGGACGTGATCGTGCGCTACATCGTCGAAAAAGGCACGATCAACCCCAAGGCGGACGCCAACTGGCGCTTTGCCGATATGCCCGGCACATCCGTTGTCTTTGACACCGGCCCAGCAGGTGCAGCCCATATCGATGGCGTGATCGGCGTGAAGATCGAGGCCGCAGGCGACGGCGCGGATGGCTTTGCCCGCTACCGCATCACGCTCTGAGCCTGCGCAGCGTTAATTCTGCGTGAAAACAGACACCAGCAAAGGGGGGCCGCTCTGGACAGAACCAGAGCGGCCCTTTTAGCGTCAGGTCACTGAAATCATGTAAGGATTAATGGATATGTCTTTCAAAACACTCGCAGTGACCCTGACCGCTGCCCTGACCCTGTCTGCCTGTGCCGAGACAATGACACCAGAGCCCGAAATGGCGGAGGCTGAAATGACCCGCCTCAGCACCACGGCTGATATGGCGGCGATCACCGACCGGACGCTGGTGATCGGCGAGAATGAAGTGGTGATCAAATCCGACGGCACGCTGACCGGCACATTCGGTGGCGGGATCAGCGGCACGTGGCGTATGGAAGATGGCTTCTGGTGCCGCACATTGATCGTCAACCCGACACCGGCACCAGCCGAGGATTGCCAATTGCTTGAGACCGACGGTAAAACTGTCAACGGCACCCGCGACCGGGGCAATGGGGCAAGCTTTACCTACGATATCGCCACTTAAGACTTCGCAATCTGATCAATCATCCCGGCCAGTTGGTCGGGATGAGACAGAAACGGCGAATGGCCGCTGGCAATCTCATGTATCTGTGCTACCGGCCAGCCGTCACACATCATCCGTTGCAGAACCGGCGGAATGGCACGGTCCTCGCTGCACAGGATGTAATCCTTGCGCAGGGCTGCAAACCCATCACTCAGATGCACCGGCTCACGCTGGGGCCGGACCGGCTGATCGCACAGATGCGCGCGGGCGCGGTCAATCTGCGCGGCAGAGCAATCATGATAGAACAACTCCTCCAGCATCCCGTCGCGAAACCGCACGCTCAGCCCATCAGCGCTGCGCTCGATTGCAGGCGTCAGCGGGTGGTCGGGGATCAGGTCACGGATGTCCAGAACGGTCATTCCCTCCCGCGGCACATAGGCCGTAAGATAGATCAGCCCAGCAAAGAGATCGGGCCGCAGGGATGCCGCAACACTGATCGATACCCCGCCCAGCGAATGGCCCACCAACAGCACATTCCCGCCCATGACTTGAGCAGCCTCACAAATCGCGGATCCGCACATCTCAAGGCTCACCTGATCATGGGGCGTCCGGTCCTGCCCGTTGCCCGGCAGATCAATCGCCTTCACCTGATGCCCGAACGCCTCCAGCGGCCCGGTCATCTCGTCCCAGCACCAGGCGCCATGGCTCGACCCATGGATCAGCAGGATGTTCATCGCTACGTCCCCATATTCGATCTTCCGATCAATACTCCCGCCGGAGGCGCAGATCGGCAGACCCGCGATCCCGCCTGCCTCAGAAGAACGCCTGCAAGCCTGTCTGCGCCCGACCAAGGATCAGCGCGTGCACATCATGGGTGCCCTCATAGGTGTTCACCGTTTCAAGGTTCACCATGTGGCGCATGATCTGGAAATCTTCCTGAATGCCGTTGCCGCCATGCATGTCGCGAGACACCCGCGCGATCTCCAGCGCCTTGCCGCAGTTGTTGCGCTTCATCAGGCTGATCATCTCGGGCGCCATCCGCCCCTCATCCAGCAACCGTCCGACCCGGAGCGAGCCCTGAAGGCCCAGCGTGATCTCGGTCTGCATGTCGGCCAGCTTCTTCTGGAACAATTGCGTCTGGGCCAGAGGACGGCCGAACTGGTGCCGGTCCAGCCCGTATTGCCGGGCCGCGTGCCAGCAGGCCTCGGCGGCCCCCATCACACCCCAGGAAATTCCGTAGCGCGCACGGTTCAGGCACTCGAATGGTCCGCGCAGCCCCTCGACCTCGGGCAGGATCGCATCCTCACCCACCTCAACACCGTCCATCACGATCTCGCCCGTGATGCTTGCCCGCAAGGACAGCTTGCCACCGATCTTTGGTGCACTCAGACCCGCCATTCCGCGCTCCAGCACAAAGCCGCGGATCTTGCCGCCATGGGCCTCGGATTTCGCCCAGATCACGAAAACATCGGCAATCGGCGCGTTGGAGATCCACATCTTCGAGCCGGTCAGACGATAGCCCGTATCGGTCTTCACGGCCCGGGCCTTCATCCCGCCCGGATCCGAGCCCGCATCAGGTTCGGTCAGCCCGAAACAGCCGATCAACTGGCCCGCAGCCAAGCCGGGCAGGTATTTCTGACGCTGCTCTTCGGACCCGAACGCATGGATCGGAAACATCACCAGCGAGGATTGTACCGACATCATGGACCGATAGCCGCTGTCGACCCGCTCGATTTCGCGCGCAACCAGCCCGTAGCTGACATAGCTTGCATCAACCCCGCCGTAAGCCTCGGGCAAGGTCGATCCCAGCAGACCCATTTCGCCCATTTCGCGGAAAATCGCTGGGTCAGTCGCCTCTTCGCGATAAGCCGCCGTCACCCGGGGCTGCAACTTGTCAGCCGCATAGGCGCGCGCCGCATCGCGGATCATCCGCTCGTCTTCGCTCAGCTGGTCATCCAGAAAAAACGGATCGGCCCAGTCAAACTGCGTGGTGGCGTTGGTGTCTTTCATCGCGAATTCCTTCCCTTGGGCAAGAAGCAGCATCTGACCCGGTTTGAGCACAGCTTGCAGCCCGGTTCAATGCGGCGTTTGGGTCAGTTGGTCCGCGCGCTTAGGGTTCTCAGCGTCATCCAGATGATCTTCAGATCATGAGGCAGGGTCGGGCGCGCGACATAGTCCAGATCATGGCGCAGCCGCTCTTCCGCGCTCAGGGCCGAGCGTCCGACCGCCTGCGCCAGCCCGGTGATCCCCGGGCGCACGCTGACGCGTGCTGCAAAATCCTGCGGCGCATAATCGCCCTGCTGCGCCGGCACATCGGGACGCGGTCCGACAAAGGACATCTCGCCCTTCAGCACGTTCAGGATCTGCGGCACTTCATCCAGCGACGTCTTGCGCAACACGCGCCCCACGCGCGTGATCCGCGCATCACCCGCCGCTGTGGCATGGCCACCGATCCGGTCCGCATCCACCACCATGGAGCGCAGTTTCAGCATCCCAAACGGCACACCGCCCAGCCCCAGCCGGATCTGGCGATAGAACACCGGGCCGCGGTCCTCAAGCTTGATCGCCAACGCACACAGCGCCAGCACAGGCAGAACCGGCACCATCAGCGCCAGTGCAAACAGAATATCGAACCCGCGTTTCATGCTCATGGCCTAGCGCCAAGTACGCCCCATCGCAAGCCGCCTTGATCTTGACGCGCTTTCCGGCAACACAGGCGGGGTTGACCAAGAACAAGGGCCGACCCGATGCGATACACTCTGCTGCTGGCAGCCGTCCTGAGCGCGCAATCCACCCTTGCGGGCCCTTTGCCTGCGCCGCTCACGGATGCCGATTACATCGCCACTGATGCGGCCGAGGTCGCGCTCGGGCGTCTCCTCTTCTGGGATCCGATCCTGTCTGGCAACCGCAACATCTCCTGCGGGACCTGCCACCACCCGAAATTCGGCACCGGCGACGGGGTCTCGCTTTCGCTGGGTGAGGGCGGCATCGGCCTTGGTCCTGAGCGCAAACCCGACCCCGACAACCTGCCCGAGCAGCGCATCCCGCGCAATGCGCCCGCGCTTTTCAATCTTGGCGCGCACAGCTTCACCGTCCTGTTCCATGATGGCCGGATCGAGGCGGACAAGACCCGCCCCTCAGGCATCCGCACGCCCCTGGACGAGGACATGATGACCGGCTTTTCCGGCGTTCTGTCCGCGCAGACCATGTTCCCGGTCCTCTCTCAGGATGAAATGGCAGGGCATTATTCCGAGAACGAGGTCTCGCGCGCCGTCCGACAGGGCCGCATCACCGGAGAGGGTGGAGCATGGGATCTGATCTCGCGGCGCGTTGCCGGAATTCCCGCCTATACAACGCAATTCAAGGCGGTCTATCCGCACATTCGCGCCGGCCAGCCCGTGGCCTTCACCGACATCTCCAACGCAATAGCCGCCTTCATGGCGTTCGAGTGGCGCTCGGACGACAGCCCGTTTGATGCCCATCTCAGGGGCGAGGTCGCCCTGAGCGGTGCGGCAGCGCGGGGCAGGGACCTATTTTACGGCTCAGCCGGGTGCGCGACCTGCCACAGCGGCCCGTTCCAGACCGATCTGGGATTTCACCCCATGGGCCAGCCGCAGCTTGGCCCCGGCAAGGCCGCGCGATTTGAAAGCCATGCGCGCGACGAGGGCCGGATGCGCGTGACCGGCAAACCCGATGACGCCTATCATTTCCGCACGCCATCCCTGCGTAATGTCACCCTGACCGGCCCTTACGGCCATGCAGGCGCGTTCGCCGATCTTCAGACATTCCTTGCCCATCACACTGATCCGACAAAGACACCTGATGGCTATGACCGCACGCAAGCCCGTCTGCCAGCGCTCGATCATGTCGAGGATTGGCGAGTGCTCGACAATGCCGAGGAAACCGCCAAGATCACTGCCGCCGACGGGCGTGAGGCGCGTGATCTGTCACCGACCCAGACCGCCGATCTGATCGCGTTTCTGGGTGCGCTCACCGGGGCCACCGCCAAAACCGGGCGTCTGGGCATCCCCCAGACTGTTCCCAGCGGTCTGCCTGTGGATCACTGAGGTGGCATGGGGCGCAAACCCGTGCCGGTCTCGCGCTCCAGCCGGATCTCCTGATTGACCCCGACTGTTACCCAGTCGCTGAGCACACCACCGGGCCAGATCACCCGCAACCGCGCGCGGCCAGCGGTCCCAAGCCCAAAATGCTCAGGCCCCGCCTGACCGCCAGCATGACCGCCACCGATCGTGATCTCGCGCATCTGGCGCGCCCCTTTGGGTGTTTCCAACTCGATCCAGGCGCCTACAGCCGCAACATTGGGCGCAGGCTGGCGCAACTCAACGCTCACCCAGGTGCCAACAGCCTCCGTCACATTCTCATATATCCGCATCGCCGCTCTGCGGTTCACCACCACCAGATCCAGCCGCCCGTCGCGGTTCAGATCCACCAGCGCGCCTCCGCGAGAGCGCGCTTCATCCGCCACGCCTGCCTTAACAGAAGCTTCCGTGAACACGCCATCTGTGCCCTGCATCAGCAGATTGTTCGGGTCCGCCATGGCATTGCCGGGCATCTGATCGACATTGCCCTTGGCGATGAACAGATCGCTCAAACCATCATTGTCCACATCACCAAACTGGGCATGCCATCCGGTCGACGGCCTGCCGTCCGCGCCCGTATGGGGGCGCTGGGCGTAGGTGCCGATGCCAAACGGTGCCGCCACCCAGCGCCCCGGTCCATCGGACAACTGCAACAACTGATCGCCCATCGAGGTCAGCATCACATCAGGATATCCATCACCCGAGATGTCGCGCGACGCGATGCCCATCCCCCAGATGGAGACCTGCGCCCAGCCGTCAGCCTCCCCCAGAAACCGGTTCTCATCAGGTCGCCAGACTTGCTCGCCACCGCCCCGGACATAGTAATGCCGGTCGTTGGACAGGCGCAGATCGGCCTGACCGCGCCGGGACGGGTCGGAAAACAGGATCGACAACGGGCAGAAGCCCGGCTCCAGTGCAAAGCCTTGCCCGTAACCTGTTCCGTCATGGCGGTAGATGCGGTTCGCGTCACAGGCCTCGAACGGACCGTCTGGATCACTGCGGTCCACGTAGTTGCCAAAGGCAAGTGTAGGGAATTCCGCACCTGCCTCCCATGTGGCCGAAAACGCAGTGGTCCAGCGGTCCGCACTTTCAAAGCCCCAATCGCCTGGTGCAAACCGGCATCCCCCAAGCCCGCGTAGCAGAACATTCTCGCCCACCCGCAATATTGCCAGATCCATCAGTCCATCACTGTCGATGTCGAGCGGATAGGCCCCGGTCACAGCGTCGAGCACGGGGAAATCCGAGACTTCTGCAAAGGCCAGCGCCCCTCCGTCCGGGGTTTGATTGACATAGAGCCGTGTCGGCTCAGTCCCGCCAGCGGCGAGAATCTCCGGCAGATGATCTCCGTTGCAGTCGAAGGTGGCGACACCCCCGCCCACGAAATGCTCCCATCCGCCTGCATAGACCTGAGGGACGTCCAAAGCGTCGGACCGATCTATAAAAACGGGACCTGCGACAACGGGAAGAGCCAACACTGTCAGGCCAAAGACAAAGGTCTTCACCATCTCACCCCAACGTCTCATCGGTCAGCGCCGCAAGCGCCAGTGCTGCGGCCCCGCGTGCCCAGACCAGATCTCCCCAGGCATGGGGTTCCACCCTGGGCAGATCGCGCCCGGTGTTGAGCGCCATCAGTTCCAGTTCAGTGATCACATCAGGCCCATGCAGGTAATCAAACCGCATCCGGTCGCCCGAGATCAGGATCAGCGGCGGGTCAAACAGATTGATGATGTTGGCCAGCCCCAGCGACAGATAGCGCCCGGCACGCTTGAAGATCGACCGCGCTGCCGTGTTGCCCGCCTTTGCATGGGTATACAAACTGTCGAGCAGCACGGGCGTCTCGAACCCATCCCGGTTGGTCCAGTTCAGCGCCGTCGCAGCTTCACGCGCCAGCGCATAATCGGCCACATAAGCCTCAAGACAGCCGCGCTGACCGCAGCGGCACAGCGCACCATCAAGCTGCACCTTGGTGTGGCCAAGCTCCATCCCCAGCCCCTTGCCGCCATAATAAAGCCGGTGATCCACGACCAGTCCCATACCGACGCCGTGTTCTATGGTGACCACGGCAAAATCCGACAGGGCGCGCCCCTCGCCGAACCACAATTCGGCCAGCGTCACCAGATTGGCGTCATTGTCCACATGCACCGGTATGCCCAGATGCGCCTGCATCTGATGGGCAAGCGGCTGGTCACGTTCCCGTAAAAGCGGTGACCAGAGCACCGTCCCGCCTGCATTCTCCACATATCCCGGCACCCCAAGTCCGATGGCCGAGACATCCGCGCGGGTCAGGCCAGAACCATCCAGCACCTTGTCCAGCAGGAATTCCGCTTCCAACAGCAGATCATCGGTGCTCATCATCTGCACCTTGCGCTCATGGGCGGCTTCAGCGATCTGGTTGCCGGCGAAATCGCAGATCACGGCCGAATGCGCCCAGTCGCTGAGCTTCAGCCCGACCACGTAATGCTTCTCGCCCGAGACCCTGAGTGCCACGCGGGGTCGTCCTCTGTGGCTTTCACCATCCTCAAGCAGATCGCGCGCCTCTGACAGATGGCCGGTGTCGATCAGGTCTCCGGTGATGGTCGTGACCGAACCGGGGCTCACATCAAGCGCTCGGGCCACATCCACACGGGGCAGGGCACCGGCGGCCCGGACGCATTCAAAGATCTGTTGGCGCAAAGGCCTGTCCGTGCGTGTGCCCTGCGGCAGCAGGGGGCCACATCCGGCAATTTGGGCCCCAAATCTCAGGTTCTGGTTCATGTTGCGCTGCACCAATAAATTTGACGACTGAAATTAAAACCGGTTTGAATCTTTGGAAAAGAGGAAAAACCGACCAAATCTCGAATTCAGGCTAGGGAATTTGTTTGAATTGGTCAAATTAAATTTGACAAATAAATTAAATAGAGAGATGGTCAGGCATCGGCGAGATTCGTCGTGCATCCTGCGATACGGATGCGTTGAAATGGGAGGAAAACCAAATGCGCAAGGCGCTTATGCTCGCGACGGCGATGTCCGTTATTGCATCAGTACCCGCTTACGCTCAGGACATGACTGTCGGGGTAAGCTGGTCGAATTTTCAGGAAGAACGCTGGAAGACAGATGAGGCCGCCATCAAGGGCGCGCTTGAGGCCGCTGGCGCGACCTATGTCTCTTCCGACGCTCAAAGCTCTTCTGCCAAGCAGCTGGCCGATGTTGAAAGCCTGATCGCTCAGGGCGTTGATGCTCTGATCATTCTGGCACAGGACGCTCAGGCCATCGGCCCTGCAGTTCAGGCAGCAGCCGACGAAGGCATCCCCGTGGTTGGCTATGACCGTCTGATCGAAGACCCACGTGCCTTCTACCTGACCTTTGACAACGTTGAAGTTGGCCGGATGCAGGCACGCGCGGTGTTCGCCGCTCAGCCCAAGGGTCGCTATGTCATGATCAAGGGCTCGCCCACCGATCCAAACGCAGACTTCCTGCGTGGCGGTCAGCAGGAAATCCTGCAGGCAGCCATCGACAAGGGTGACATCACCATCGTGGGTGAGGCGTACACAGACGGCTGGTTGCCAGCAAACGCTCAGCGCAACATGGAGCAGATCCTGACCGCCACCGACAACGGTGTTGACGCGGTCGTGGCCTCCAACGACGGCACCGCCGGTGGTGTTGTTGCCGCACTTGCAGCTCAGGGCATGGACGGCATCCCCGTCTCCGGTCAGGACGGCGATCATGCCGCGCTGAACCGTGTTGCCAAAGGCACGCAGACCGTATCCGTGTGGAAGGACGCACGTGATCTGGGCAAGGCCGCAGGCGAGATCGCCGTGGCACTGGCTGGCGGTTCGGCCATGGGTGATGTCTCCGGCGCACAAAGCTGGACCTCTCCTTCGGGCACCGAGATGACAGCTGTTTTCCTCGCCCCTGTTCCGGTCACATCCGCCAACCTCGGCGCTGTGGTCGATGCAGGCTGGATCACCCAGGAAGCACTCTGCCAGGGCGTGTCCAACGGACCCGCACCCTGCAACTGATCCCTCCCAGGGGATACACCGCACGCGCCCGGATCATTTAACGGGCGCGTGCACCCAAACCCAACCGAAGGCACAGGCTCATGAGCACCCCTGAGACCGCGGCGCCCGCTCGCCGCGACAAGAATATCTTTGCCGCATTGGAACTCGACACCCGACTTCTCGGCATGGTCGGCGCATTCATTTTGCTGTGCCTAGCTTTTAACGTCATGACGGACGGACGGTTCCTGACCCCGCGCAACATATTCAATTTGACCATTCAGACCGTATCGGTCGCGATCATGGCAACCGGCATGGTCTTCGTGATCGTCACCCGGCACATCGATCTTTCCGTCGGCTCGCTGCTGGCGACCTGCTCGGCCGTCATGGCCATGACGCAGACCAGCATCCTGCCCGATATGATGGGCCTTGGCCTTGGCCATCCGCTGATCCCATGGCTGACCATTGCCGCGGGTCTGATCACCGGCATTGTCATCGGTGCATTTCACGGCTTTCTGGTCGGCTACATGATGATCCCGGCCTTCATCGTGACCCTTGGCGGCCTTCTGGTCTGGCGAAACGTCGCCTGGTATCTGACCAACGGTCAGACCATCGGCCCGCTCGACCAGACGTTCCAGTATTTCGGTGGCACCAACGGCACGCTCGGCACTGATCTGAGCTGGATCGTCGCCGTCATCGCGGTGCTTGCCACTGTCTACGGTCTTTGGCAGGCGCGCCGCTCAAAGCAGTCCCATGACTTCAAGGTCAAGCCCGCATGGGCCGAGGTTACCCTTGGCGTGATCGCGGGCGCAGCCATCCTGGGCTTCATCGCCATCCTGAATTCCTACGATATCCCGTCGCGCCGACTGGCCCGCATGTTCGAGAACCGGGGCGAGACGATGCCGGAGGGCTTCACCGCAGCATACGGCCTGCCGATCTCGGTGCTGCTGCTGATCGCGGTTGCCATTTTCATGACACTTCTGGCGCGCCGCACCCGTCTTGGCCGCTACATCTTCGCAACCGGTGGCAACCCGGATGCGGCTGAGCTCTCGGGCATCAACACCAAGATGCTGACGGTCAAGATCTTTGCCCTGATGGGTGCGCTTTGTGCCATCTCGGCGATCGTGGCCTCTGCGCGATTGACCAACCATTCCAATGACATCGGCACGCTTGACGAATTGCGCGTCATTGCCGCTGCTGTCATCGGGGGCACAGCGCTTTCGGGCGGCATCGGGACCATTCACGGCGCTATTCTGGGCGCGCTCATCATGCAATCCCTGCAATCGGGCATGGCCATGGTCGGCGTGGATGCACCCTTGCAAAATATTGTTGTCGGCATCGTTCTGGTGCTCGCGGTTCTGATCGATATCATCTACCGCAAACGGACAGGAGCCAAGTGATGACCACCCCTCTTGTAGACATGCGCAACATCTCGATCTCGTTCGGAGGCGTGCGCGCTGTGGACGATGTCAGCATCGATCTTCACGCAGGCGAAGTCGTGGGCCTTCTGGGCCACAATGGCGCGGGTAAATCGACGCTGATCAAGATCCTCTCGGGCGCCTACCGCAAGGACAGCGGCCAGATCTTCGTCAATGGCAAGGAAGTGACGATCAACTCGCCACGCGATGCCCGCGACCAGAACATCGAGACGATCTACCAGACGCTCGCGCTTGCGGACAATCTCGATGCGGCCTCCAACCTCTTTCTGGGGCGCGAGCTGACCACACCGCTGGGCTTTGTCGATGATGCCAAGATGGAGGCCGAGACGCGCAAGATCATGGCGCGCCTCAACCCCAACTTCAAGAAACTCAGCGAGCCGGTCTCGGCCCTCTCGGGCGGTCAGCGCCAGTCGGTTGCGATTGCGCGTGCGGTCTATTTCAACGCCAAGATCCTGATCATGGACGAACCCACCGCAGCTTTGGGTGTGCATGAGACCAAGATGGTGGCCGAACTGATCGACGAGTTGAAAAAACAGGGCCTTGGCATTTTCCTCATCTCGCATGATACCCATGAGATGATGGAACTGTGCGACCGGGTCTCGGTCATGAAAAACGGCCAGTTGGTCGACACTGTCCGGGTCGAGGATGTGACCGAGGATGACATCCTTGGCATGATCATCCTTGGCAAGAAACCCAGCAAGGCCGCCTGATGTTCATCGGCCTTGATCTGGGCACCTCGGGTCTCAAGGGCATCGTCATTGATGATGCGCAAACCCTGCTGGCCGAGGCCAATGCGCCCCTGCAGGTCCAGCGCCCGCACTCGGGCTGGTCCGAGCAATTGCCCTCGGACTGGATCGCAGCCGCTGAGGCCGTGATGGATGCGCTCAGCGCCGAGGTCGATTTCGCAGGCGTCACCGGCATCGGGCTGAGTGGCCAGATGCATGGTGCCACACTTTTGGGCCGTGATGACACCGTTCTGCGCCCCTGCATCCTGTGGAACGACACCCGCAGCCATGCCGAAGCCGCAGCCATGGACGCAGATCCCCGGTTCCGTGCGATCTCGGGCAACATCGTCTTTCCGGGCTTCACCGCATCCAAGCTCGCATGGGTCAGGAACAACGAGCCCGAGATCTTTGAAGCAACCGCCAAAGTGTTGCTGCCAAAGGATTATCTGCGCCTCTGGCTGACCGGAGAATACGTGGCCGAGATGTCGGATGCTGCCGGCACAAGCTGGCTTGACACAGGTGCGCGTGACTGGTCGGACGCGCTTCTGGGCGCAACCGGTCTGACCCGCGATCACATGCCAAGACTGGTTGAAGGCTCGCAGGCTTCGGGCCAGATCCGCACCGAACTTGCCAGCCGCTGGGGCCTGAGCCGCAGCACGGTCGTGGCAGGTGGCGGCGGTGACAATGCGGCCTCTGCCATCGGGGCAGGGATCGCCGCACCGGGTGAGGCGTTTTTGTCGCTTGGAACCTCCGGCGTGCTGTTTGCCTCCACCGCCAAATATGCGCCCGATCCCGATACGGCTGTGCACAGCTTCTGCCACGCCCTGCCAGACACATGGCATCAGATGGGTGTGATCCTGGCCGCAACCGATGCGCTGGAATGGTATGCACGTCTCACCGGCACAACCGCTGCCGGCCTGACGTCAGATCTTGGTGATCTGACGGCTCCGGGACTGGCAAGCTTCCTGCCCTATCTGGGCGGCGAGCGCACACCCCATAACGATGCCCAGATCCGCGGTGCGATGCTGGGGCTGGAACACGCAACTGATCGCGCCGCAGGCACCCGGTCCATTCTGGAAGGCGTGTCCTTTGCCTTTTGCGATTGCCGCGATGCGCTCAGCGCGACCGGCACCCGCCTTGAAACGGTCATCGCGCTGGGGGGCGGTAGCCAGTCGGACTACTGGTTGTCCTGTCTTGCAACCGCGCTCAACCTGCCGATCTCCGTGCCTGAGGCAGGTGACTTCGGCGCTGCTTTCGGTGCCGCCCGCCTGGGACAGATGGCCGCCACAGGGGCGGGGGCCGAGATTGCGACAAAACCGAAGATCGCGCAGGTCTTCGAGCCTGATACCGACCTTGTGCCAGCTTTCAAGGACGCCCATTCTCGTTACAAATCTGCCTACACTGCACTGAAAGGGATCGACCGATGACCTCTTATTTTGATGGCATTGCGCCCGTCACATTTCAGGGGACAAGCGCCTCGACCGACCTGGCCTACCGCCACTACGACGCTGATGAAGTGGTGATGGGCAAACGGCTTGAGGATCATCTGCGCTTTGCCGTTGCATGGTGGCATTCCTTTGCCTGGCCCGGCGGCGATCCGTTCGGTGGACAGACATTCGAGCGTCCGTGGTTCGGCGACACCGTGGAACTGGCCAAGCAGAAGGCCGATGCGGCCTTTGACCTCTTTGCCATCCTTGGCCAGCCTTATTTCTGTTTCCACGATGCCGACATTCGCCCCGAAGGCGCTGATTTTGCGGAAAATACCGCGCGTCTGGACGAGATCACGGATTACATCGGCGAGAAGATGGAAGCCGGTGGTCCGAAACTCCTCTGGGGCACGGCCAACCTGTTTTCACACCGCCGCTACATGTCCGGTGCCGCCACCAACCCAGACCCGGACGTATTTGCCTTTGCGGCTGCAACCGTGAAGACCTGCATGGACGCGACCATCAAGCTGGGTGGTGAGAATTACGTCCTCTGGGGCGGGCGCGAAGGGTATGAAACCCTGCTCAACACCGATCTGAAACGCGAGGATGCCCAGCTTGGGCGGTTCCTCAATATGGTCGTGGACTACAAGCACAAGATGGGCTTCAAGGGCACGATCCTGATCGAGCCGAAGCCACAGGAGCCCACAAAGCACCAGTATGACTATGATGTCGCCACTGTTTACGGCTTCCTGCGGCGTCACGGGCTGGAGGATGAGGTCAAGGTCAACATCGAACAGGGCCACGCCATTCTGGCCGGACATTCCTTCGAGCATGAGATCGCGGTCGCGCAAGCCCTCGGCATCTTTGGCTCCATCGACATGAACCGCAATGACTATCAGTCGGGCTGGGATACTGATCAGTTCCCCAATTCCGTGCCGGAAGTGATGCTGGCTTACTATGAAATCCTCAAGGGGGGTGGCTTTGCCTCAGGCGGCACCAATTTCGACGCGAAGCTGCGCCGTCAAAGCCTTGATCCGGTTGATCTTGTTGCCGCTCACGTAGGGGCCATGGATGTTTGCGCTCGGGGCCTGAAGGCTGCTGCTGCACTGCTAGAGGATGGCAGTCTTGAGGCCGCGCGGGAGGCCCGCTACGCGGGGTGGAACACACCGGCATCACAGGGGCTGGCGACACAAGCCACGCTGGAGCAGTGCGAGGATTGCGTGCGCGCGGACAACATCAATCCCGAACCGCGTTCGGGTCAGCAGGAACGGCTTGAGAACATCGTCAATCGATTTGTCTGAAAGTAAGCTCGTAACACTCTGTTAATAAGCTGAAAAAAGCAAGTTGCTGATCTTGCTGGCTTTCTCGATCCTGTCCCCGCGGGGACAGGTTTATTGCCGCTCAGGCAGTGGCTTTGCAATGCTGTCCTTCGGCCTGTTCCAGCGCAATCAACCGGTCAAGATCTGCCGGTTTGATCGCGCCAATCACCAACGTCCGTCCGACGATGGTGGCGGGCGTGCCGTAAAGGCCAAAGACATATGCCAGCGCATGAGACCGTTCGATATGCGCCGTTACATCCGCACTATCGCGATCCCGCCGCAAGTAGCGCTCGTTCAGCCCAAGATCAGCCGCAAAGCGCCGCAGGAATGCAGGCGTCGGGCGCAGACTGGTTTTCATCAGGTAGGCATGCACATCCACATAAGGCACCTGCTGGCTGGCCGCCAATGCCAGACGCGCTGCCGGTTCGCTGTCCCGTGACAGGAGCGGCAACTCGTGCCATGTGAGCGCCAGGTCATCCTTGCGGGTCAGAAGATGATGGCTCAGCACCCGGCAATAGGGGCAATAGTAATCGGTGAAGACGGCGATGGGCACCTGTGCGGGTGATCCGTGGTCAAACAGATCCGCACAGGGATCGGCATTCAGGGCTGCAATCTGGGTGGGCGCTGGGCGCGTATTCTCGCCGTCCAGACCGGCAAACAGGCTCGGGCCCTGCGAAACCTCGTTCAGGCGCAAACGCCGGAACCCGTTTGGTGCCTCCATCCGTTCAAAGGTGAAGTCCCGGTTCAGCATCGCATGAACACGCGGAAACCCCACGCCCACGGCGGCAAGACCTCCAAGGGCCAGAACGGTGCGTCGGGTCTTGGGTTGCATCGCAAAAACTCATCACATCGGAACACGTAGGCCATGGGATACAAACTGGCCGGGCTTGCGCCAAGCCCCCCTCACGAAACTGTCAGAGCTTGCAGGTCCGGCCAAAGACGGTATGGATTGGGTGCAAAGACCAAAGAGAGGTTCCATGGCCGGATTTCTGACAACCCATGTGCTCGACACCGCGCGCGGTATGCCTGCCGCCGATATGGCGATTGACCTGATCCGGCTGGATGAGGCGGGACCAGTGCATCTGGCCTCGGTCAGGACCAATGCGGATGGCCGCACCGATGGTCCGATCCTGCCTGCGGAGACGTTTCAGACCGGGCAATACGAGTTGATCTTTCACGTAGGCGGGTATCTGCGGGGACTGGGTGGCGACATCCCCGAGCCCGCGTTTCTGGACATGGTTCCGATCCGCTTTGGCATGGCGGCGGATGATCACTATCATGTGCCGCTTCTGGTCTCGCCCTTCGGCTTTTCCACGTATCGTGGGTCGTGATGTTTGAACTTGCGATTATCTGGGATTGGCTGGCCTTTGCGGTACGCTGGCTGCATGTGATCACGGCGATTGCCTGGATCGGCTCGTCCTTCTACTTCATCGCCCTTGATCTGGGCCTGCAAAAGGTCCCGAACATGCCCAAAGGCGTGCATGGCGAGGAATGGCAGGTCCATGGTGGCGGATTTTACCACATCCGCAAATACCTCGTGGCTCCGGCCGAGATGCCCGAGCATCTGACGTGGTTCAAATGGGAAAGCTATGCCACATGGCTGTCGGGAGCAGCGCTTCTGATGGTGGTTTACTGGGCCGGGGCGGAGTTGTTCCTGATCGACCCGGGCAAGATGGATCTGGCGATCTGGCAGGCCGTTTTGATCTCGGCAGGTTCCCTGACCATCGGCTGGCTGGTCTATAACGCGCTCTGCCAAAGCCCGCTGGGCGAACGTCCCTTTGCGCTGATGCTGCTTCTTTTCGTGCTGCTGGTGGTCATGGCGTGGGGCTATGATCAGGTGTTCACAGGCCGGGCAGCATTGCTGCATCTGGGGGCGTTCACGGCCACGATCATGTCGGCCAATGTGGCGCTGATCATCATTCCCAACCAGAAGATCGTGGTGGCCGATCTGAAGGCAGGGCGGGTGCCGGATGCGAAATACGGCAAGACGGCAAAGCTGCGCTCGCTTCACAACAACTATCTGACCCTGCCGATCATCTTTCTGATGCTTTCAAATCATTATCCGCTGGCCTTTGGCACGGACTACAATTGGGCCATTGCGGCACTGGTGTTTCTGATGGGGGTTACGATCCGGCATTATTTCAACACGCTGCACGCGCGAAAGCCCGGACCGCACTGGACATGGGCCGCGACCGTGATCCTGTTCATCGGCGTTATGTGGCTGTCTGCTGCCGGTCAGCCGGAGCGGGAGGAGGTCGAGGCCTCGGGGCTTGCCGCGGTTCAGTTCGCTCAGGCCGATGGGTTTGAAACTGTACAGGACATTGTCATGGGCCGCTGTTCCATGTGCCATGCGGCTGAACCTGCATGGGACGGGCTGCGCTGGGCACCCAAAGGTGTGCATCTGGAAACCGCCGCTGACATTGCAGCACATGCCCGCCAGATCTATTTGCAGGCAGGTGTCAGTCACGCCATGCCGCCGGGAAACCTGACCTATATCGAACCGTCCGAGCGTGCAGCGATTGCGCGGTGGTACGAGACAGCGACCCGTGCCAATCCGGCGCTGGTTCTGGCCCAATGAGGAGCGCATCATGAGCTACGCAACCCCGCCCGGTGGTCTTCCGGCCCAAAGCGACCTGCAGGATCTGCGCGCGGTCTTCACGGACGCCTATGCCGTCATCCCGCGCGGTTGCATGCGCGACATCGTCACCTCGTTCCTGCCCCATTGGGAAAGCACGCGGGCCTGGGTCATTGCCCGGCCCCTGAGCGGGTTTGCCGAGACGTTTTCCCATTACATCGTGGAAGTTGAACCCGGCGGCGGCAGCGACCGGCCGGAAACCGATCCGGGTGCTGAGGCTGTCTTGTTCGTGGTCGCGGGCGAGGTGTCGCTGATGCTCGGCGGGCAGGAACATCTGCTGCAACCGGGCGGCTATGCCTTTGTCCCCGCAGGGACGGGCTGGATGCTGAACAATGAAAGCGATGCGACCGCCACCTTCCACTGGATCCGCAAGAAATATGTCGGCGTCGATGGCATCGGCAAGCCTGAGGCCTTCGTGACCAGTGATGCGGATGTGGCCGCGATTGCGATGCCAGACACCAACGGCACATGGGCCACGACAAGGTTTGTCGAACCCAATGATCTGCGCCATGACATGCATGTCAACATCGTGACCTTTCAGCCCGGTGGTTCCATCCCGTTTCCCGAAACCCATGTGATGGAACACGGGCTTTACGTGCTGCAGGGCAAGGCCGCTTACCGGCTGAACCGCGACTGGGTGGAGGTCGAGGCCGGTGATTACATGTGGCTGCGCGCCTTCTGCCCACAGGCCTGCATTGCCGCAGGACCTGAGCCGTTTCGCTATCTGCTCTACAAGGACGTCAACCGGCACATGCCATTGACGTTGTGAGAAGGGGGACTTCCAGACCGTTGAAGGAAACATACGACTTGCAATGACAGTCGATTGAGTTGTCAGCCATCATCGACCGGATTGGGTTCCGGCTGTGGTTTAACTTGGCTGTGCTATCGATCGTTGCAGGTATCTGCTCTGCCCAGATCGGGTGCCAAATCGGTGGTAACACCAAATTGCGTGACCTCAGCGGCAGACATCCAATGCATACCATCGGCCGGAGCGGCCTCGATCGTGAACCAGTAGAATGCCTGATCAATTCCAATGTCGTCATAATAGTCGAGATAGCGATCATGTTCCGGATCAGAGCGGGCCAGATCAGTTGCAGTGAAATCCTCAGCAGCCCAGGAATGCACACCGATGCAGGCACCGGGTTCCAGAACGCGGGTTTTGCCGGCAAGAAACAGATCAGACCCGCCTGAGGCCACCATACCGTCGGCAGGGACAATGGTGGTGAACCCCAGGTCCCGAACCGCTCGGGAAAAGATCACATTGGCTTCGTCATCGACTGAGCCGCCGATGTTCTGCAACACAAGTGTTCTGATGTCGGGGCGTTTTTCCAATGCTGCCTCAAACGCTTCAAGCGTGTTGCCGTCAATTTCACCCGTGGCAATGAAGCGGTCCTGATCTACCGAGAATTGCAATGGTGTGTAATCCAGCTCCGTGGCACAGGCGGCAGCGACCGTGAGACAGATGATCATCAGGGCATTCATCGGTTTCATGTGCGGGCTCTTCGGTTGATTGCTGGTGGTGAGCATATCCGATTTACTGCGTGTGAAACCAGACATCCATCAGCGCATCAATAAGACCGAGGCATGCCCAGTACATGTTCGGCGACAAAGCTGAGCACCATATTGGTTGAGATCGGGGCGACCTGATAAAGGCGCGCTTCGCGGAATTTGCGTTCCACGTCGTATTCCGCGGCAAAGCCGAAGCCGCCATGGGTTTGCAGGCAGGCCTCGGCTGCGGCCCAGCTTGCGTCGGCGGACAGTAGCTTTGCGAGATTGGCCTCTTCGCCGGGGGTGTCGCCTGCCTCGAACATCTCGGCGGCACGGGTGACCATCAATTCGGCCGCGCGCATCTGGGCGTAGGCACGCGCGATGGGGAACTGGACGCCCTGATTCTGGCCGATGGGGCGCTGGAAAACCTCACGTTCGCAGGCATATCCTGTGGCGGTTTCGATGAACCATTTGGCGTCGCCTATGCATTCGGCAGAGATCAGTACCCGCTCGGCATTCATGCCGCCAAGGATGTAGCGAAAGCCCTTGCCCTCTTCACCCACGAGGCTGGAGGCGGGGATCTCCATGTCGGTGAAGAACAGTTCCGTGGTCGCGTGGTTCATCATGGTGCGAATAGGGCGAATGGTCAGTTGATCATCTGGGATCTCGCGCATGTCGACCAGAAAGACCGACAGCCCGTCGGTGCGTTTGGCGACCTGATCGCGCGGGGTGGTGCGGGCCAGCAGAAGCAACAGATCCGAATGCGCGGCCCGGCTGATCCAGATCTTCTGGCCGTTGACGATGTAACGATCGCCGTCCTTGCGCGCGGTGGTTCTGAGCGCTGTGGTGTCTGTGCCGCTGACGGGTTCGGTCACGCCAAACGCCTGCAAGCGCAGATCGCCCGAAGCGATGCCCGGCAGATACTTGGCTTTCTGCGCGTCAGAGCCGTGCCGCAGCACGGTGCCCATGGTGTACATCTGTGCGTGGCAGGCAGCGGCATTGCCGCCAGAGCGGTGGATTTCTTCAAGAATGGCCGCACCGGCGGAAAGCGGCAGGCCAAGCCCGCCATGCTCCTCGGGGATGAGCGCTGCGAGGTAACCGCCCGCGGTGAGCGCCTTGACGAAGTCCTCGGGGTAGCTTTGGGCCGCGTCACAGTCTTGCCAGTAGCGGCCCGGAAAATCCTGACAGAGCCGCGTGACCGCGTCGCGGATTTCGGGATGGGAAAGGGGGTAGGCCATGGCGTGCTCCGCTGCGCAGAAGGGTCAGATGCGCTTTGCCCTGCCTCTTGTCATGTCTTGCGCGGATTTGCAAAACCGTTCATGGCTCAGGCCAGACAAGGGAGAGTGCCATGACCGAGACATTCCAGACGCTGCTGATTGACCGGCCGCGGGATCATGTGTTGCGGGTCACGTTGAACCGGGTGGAGGTCTCGAACGCGTTCAACACCGCCATGGCGCGGGAGTTGTATCAGGTCTTCGAGGGGCTGGCCCTGGATGCAGATGGCGCGCGGGTCGTGGTGCTGACCGGAGCGGGTGAGCGGGCGTTTTGCGCAGGCGGTGATCTGAAGGAGCGGCTGGGCATGGAGGATGACGCCTGGTTTGCCCAGCATCTGGTTTATGAGCGGATGGTGCGCGCGGTGCTGGGCTGCCCGGTGCCGGTCATCGGCGCGATCAATGGCGCGGCCTACGGGGGCGGATGCGAATTGGTGGCAGCGCTTGATTTCGTCTATGCTGCCGATCATGCACGCTTTGCCCAGACGGAAGTGAAGATCGGGATCATTCCGGGTGCTGGTGGCACCCAGACGCTGGCCCGCGCGGTTGGGGAAAAGCGGGCCAAAGAGATCATCCTGACGGGGCGCGTGTTTACGGCAGATGACGCGCAGCGCTGGGGGCTGGTCAATGAGGTCTGCTCAAGTGCTGCGCTGATGGGCCGGGTGCTGGAGGTCGCAGGCGAGATCGCGGGCAACGCACCGATTGCTGTGAGGCAGGCGCGGCAGGCGATCCACAAGGGGTTGCAGATGGGGCTGGCCGACGGGCTGGCCTTCGAGATCGAGGCTTATAACCGTACGGTGCCGACGCGGGACCGGCGCGAAGGGGTCGAGGCCTTCAACGCGCGCAGGGCACCGAAATTCACAGGCCAATAAGCCTGTCAGATGCTGTGCTGCCTCCGGCGGGAGTATTTATTGAAAATCGAATAGGGTGTGGTGCTCAGTCCGGCTGGCAGGCGTTGTCATAGGAAAAACGCATGAACCTGCCGGATGTGAAATTGCCAAGGTTTTTCGTTTCGGTCTTGAAGGTGATGTGGAGGGGCAGGGGCTTTTGCTTGTGCCGCATGTGCACACGGAAATGCGTGCAGATGCTCTGGGCGGTTGCGGCCGGGTCATCCAGTGGCGAGGTCGGGGCGGCCATGTCGACGCGAACCTGGATGCCGTCAAGTGTTGAAATGCGGGTCTGTTTGATGACGCGCAGCTGCGTTGCATCGGGCATGATGAGGATCAGGTCATCATTTGGTCTGTGCATGCTGATCCCTTGGGGCAGATCCTCAAATCCGATGCTGCGGCAGGTCTGCGGTGGCAGAGTCCGGAGCGTGGCAACCGGGTTGGTTGGGTCTGAGGGAGTGAATGTCTCGAACGTCAATGCCATCGGGGTGAGGCCGGGGTAATAGGTTTTTGCAACCTGATGCAGCGGGTTTTGCCCGTCCAGACACATCGCGCGGTGCAGATCATGATGATCGGATTTGGGTCTGCGCGAGATGTTCGGATCGCTGATGCCGATAGACAGGATCGGCGCCAGAATGCCTTGATAGAAGCGGAACCGGATGTGGTCTATCTGCTGGTCCGGAGCAAGGGCCATGTGGGTGGTCAGGCCAAGTTCGGCCATCAGAACGTCAGACAGGGCAAGGGCACTGATGCTGTCCGGCTCGGGTGTCGTGATCAGGGGCGGGGGGCTGGTGTCGGCGCGTGCAGCCGGGCAGGATGCCGAAAGGCAGGCGCACAGGACTGCCGGTCGGAGCCCTGTGCGCATCTTTTTGTCAGATCAGTTGCCGTTTTCGGCGGCTTGTGCCTCTTCCTCGGTGGCCTGACGGCCATTGGCCCAGAAGCCATCATATTCTTCGCCGGTCGCGTAGATCATCTTGCCACGGCCCTGACGCTGGCCCTTGGCAAAGAAACCCTCGTAGCGGTCACCATTGGGGTAGATCGCGGTGCCTTCGCCGTCGATCTCGCCCGCGGCCCAGTTGCCGGTGTATTGGAAGCCGTCTTCCATGCGGATCGTGCCCACGCCCTGACGCTGGCCCGAGACGAAGGTGCCCTCATAGACGGTGCCGTCGGAATAGGTGGCCACGCCTTCACCGTCGCGCAACCCGTCTTTCCAGGCACCCGTGTAGGTGAACCCGTCCTGATAGGTCATTGTGCCGGTGCCGTGGTTGCGGGCGTTCTTGAACTCACCCTCATAGACCAGACCGTTTTCATAGCGCGCAATGCCGGAGCCTTCGATCACGCCGTTGACCCAAGAGCCTTCATAAGACGAGCCATCGGCATAGGTGATCTTGCCGGTGCCATCGGCAACGCCGGATTTGAAGCTGCCTTCATAGACCGAGCCGTCGGGGTAATTGACCACGCCCGTGCCCTCGATCCGGCCCTCAACCCAAGCGCCGGTGTATTTATAGCCGTCAGCGCCGGTGAACGTGCCGGTGCCCGAGCGCTGGTCGGCAAGGAAAGTGCCGGTGTAGGTGTCGCCCGAGGCGTAGGTTGCGGTGCCTTCGCCCTGACGCTGTCCGTCCACGAGCGTGCCTTCGTATTTATCGCCATTGGCCTGGATCAGCACGCCTTCGCCGTTGATCTGGCCGTTTGACCACGCGCCGGTGTAGGTCAGCCCGTCAGGCATGATCAGCGTGCCGATGCCTGAGCGGACATCCTGAACGATGTCGCCCTCATAGGTCGCCCCGTCAGGGTATGTGATCTTGCCTGCGCCATCCTTGACGCCGTTTTTCCATTCGCCCTCATAGCGGTAGCCATTGGCGCTGGTCATGATGCCTTGGCCATGGTGGACGGCGTTGAGGAACTCGCCTTCGTAGCGCACGCCATTTGCGTACACGGCTGTGCCTTTTCCGCCGATCTTGCCGTCGATCCACTGGCCGGCATATGTGCCGCCATCAGCGAAGACGATCTCGCCCTCACCCTCGGGTTTGCCGTTCACAAAACTGCCGGTGTAGACCGAGCCGTTGGGGAATTTCGCGGTGCCCTGGCCTTCAATCCGGCCCTCGATCCACTGGCCGTCATACTCATAGCCGTTGGGCAGGGTGTATTTGCCCTGACCGTGCTGTTTGCCGTCCTTGAACTCGCCGGTGTAGACGCCGCCGGTGTCATACTGTTTGGTCTGGATGGATCCGTCCTGGGCGTAGGCCGCGCCGGTGACGAGAAGCAGGGATGCCAGTGTGGCCGTCAGTGTCTTTTGCAAAACAGTATTCCTTTTGGGTCCTGACTTGGTCTTGCGGAGCAGGCACGGTCCAGGTCGCGGTTCAACCGTCCCGATCACAAATCGCCCACCCACTGGGTTTGGCGCGATGTTAGGTTGGCTGACAGACCTGAGCAACGCTTTTCACGCGTTTGCAGGCGCTTGAGGGCCAAAGCTTGACCAAAATGCAACCATTTTGAAACTGTGCCCATTGCGCAACGGGCCTTGTTCGCGCGGCTGAGCGCGATATACCGCGTTGAGATAACCCTGTTGCCGGAGATCCCGCATGGCCGACACCTTTCGCCTGAGCTTGGCACAACTGAACCCCACGGTCGGGGATTTTCAGGGCAATCTGGCAAAAATCCGCCAAGCCTGGGCCGCGGGCCGGGAGGCAGGCAGCGACTTCGTGGCCCTACCGGAGATGTTTTTGACCGGGTACCAGATGCAGGATCTGGTGTTGAAACCGGCCTTTGTCGACGAGGCGCTTAGCCAAATCGAGACGCTGGCGGCCGAGATAACGGAGGGCCCGCTTCTGGGCTTTGGCGCGCCTGCCGTGCGTGACGGCGTGCTTTACAACGCTTATTTCGTGCTGGGAGAGGGACGGGTGCAGCGGATTGCGCTGAAGCATCACCTGCCCAACACCCATGTCTTTGATGAGCACAGACTTTATGCGCAAGGCCCGTTGAGCGGCCCGATGGATGCAGGTGGAGTGCGCATCGGTCTGCCGATCTGCGAGGATGCCTGGCATGAGGATGTGGCGGAGACCACGGTGGAGAGTGGCGCAGAGATTCTGTTGGTGCCCAATGGCTCGCCCTATTACCGGGGCAAATTTGCCGAGCGGATGAGCCACATGGTCAGCCGTGTGATCGAAAACGACGTGCCACTTGTGTATCTGAACATGACAGGCGGGCAGGATGATCAGGTCTTTGACGGGCGGTCTTTCGTGTTGAACCGGGGCGGCAAGCTGGCAGTGCAGATGCCTTTGATTGAGGAGTGCATTGAACATGTGACCTTCCGGCGCGGAGATGACGGCTGGGCGGCTGATCAGGGGCGGCGCGAGGTGTTTCCCGACAAGGTCGAGCAGGATTATCAGATCATGGTGGTGGCCTTGCGCGACTACATGGCCAAGACCGGGTTCAAACAGGTGCTGCTGGGCCTGTCGGGCGGGATCGACAGCGCGATTGTGGCAACCATTGCAGCTGATGCGCTGGGCGCAGAGAATGTGCGCTGCGTGATGCTGCCCTCGGAATATACATCTGCCCATTCGCTGGAAGATGCAGCTGCCTGCGCCACGGCGCTGGGCTGCAAGCTTGATACTGTGCCGATCAAGGAGGGGCGGGCCGCGATCATGGGCACGCTGGCCCCGTTTTTTGAGGGCACCGAACCCGGTGTCGCGGAAGAGAACATCCAGAGCCGGTTGCGCGGCCTGTTGCTGATGGCGCTGAGCAACAAGACCGGTGAGATGCTGCTGACCACGGGCAACAAGTCCGAGGTCGCGGTGGGATATGCAACGATCTATGGCGATATGGCGGGTGGCTATAACCCGATCAAGGATCTTTACAAAATGCGGGTCTTCGAGACCTGCCGCTGGCGCAATGCCAACCATCGGGACTGGATGATGGGCCCCGAAGGTGAGGTGATCCCGCAGCGGATCATCGACAAGCCGCCCTCAGCCGAATTGCGCGAGGATCAGAAGGACGAGGACAGTCTGCCGCCCTATGAAGTGCTCGATGGCATTCTTGAGATGCTGATCGAGGGTGATGCAAGCGTGGCCGATTGCGTGGCAGCGGGCTATGATCGGGATGTGGTCAAACGGGTCGAGCATCTGATCTACATCTCGGAATACAAACGCTTCCAGTCCGCACCCGGTGCACGGTTGACGCCCAAGGCGTTCTGGCTGGATCGGCGCTATCCGATCGTGAACCGCTGGCGCGACCAGAGCTGAGCGCGATGTCGGTTTTTCTCGCTCCGGGCTGTTCACTTGTTGATCTGCGCGAGGGGCGGGAGTGGGACCGGGCTGCATTGTTGGACAGTGTTGCGGAGCAGGCCGGTCGGCTGGCCGGGCTAGGGCTGCCGAAGGGTGCGCGCGTGGTGCTGAGCCTTGCCGAGCCCGTATCCTGTCTGACCGCGTTGCTGGCTTGCTGGGAGGCGGGGTTCTGCGCAGTTCTGGTCAATCCCGGCATCACGGGCGATGAGCGCGCGCGGGTGGATGCCGCATGTACGCCTGCGCTCTGGCTTGATGGCGATCAGGATTTGACCGGGACGGTCGGTAAAGCAGTAGCGCTTGATGAGGATGCGCCTGCGCTGATCCTGATGACGTCCGGCACCACCGGGACGCCCAAGGGCGTTGTGCTGAGTGGTCGGGTTTTGAAAGCCCGAATTGACAGCAATATCAGGCAGATCGGCGCGAAAGCTCTGAAGCGATCCCTGTGCCCCTTGCCGCTGCATTTCGGGCATGGGTTGATTGGCAATTGCCTGACGCCATTGGCCGCGGGTGGGCAGGTGATGCTGATGCCGCAACCCTCCATGGTCGAGATGGCGGGGTTTGGGGCGTTGCTTGAGGCGCGCGATGTGACGTTCATGAGCTCAGTTCCCAGCCTCTGGCGGATGGTGCTGCGGCTCTCGGCGCCGGTCTCGCGGCCCGGGATGCGGGTTCATGTCGGCTCTGCGCCTCTGTCTCTGGAGTTGTGGCGCGAGATTGCCGGGTGGTGTGGCAGCGAAGACGTGTGGAACATGTATGGCATGACAGAAAGCGCCAACTGGGTGGCCGGTGTGCCGTTGACCCGCGCACGAGAGGGGTTGGTCGGACCTGCCTGGAATGGTGATTTTGCCGTTCTGCGCGACGGTGAGATCAAGCGCGAAGCGCAGGGTGAAGTCCTGTTGCGCGACGCAGCCGTTATGTCGGGGTTATGGGCCGCGCCGGAGGCAACGGCTCTTGCCTTTGAGGCGGGCTGGCTGCGCACCGGGGATGTGGGCGAGATCGGTGAAGAGGGGCTGGTGCTATTGGGGCGGTTGAAGTCCGAGATCAACCGGGGCGGTGTGAAAGTGCTGGCCGAAGAGATCGATGCGCTTTTGGAACGGCATCCGGGCGTGGCGGAAGCCTGTGCCTTTGGCATTCCCGATCCGGTCGCAGGTGAGGCGGTGGCGGCAGCATATGTTGCGCACCCGAGCGGGCCTGATCCTGTGGCGCTGAAAGAGTGGTGTGCCACGCAAGTACGGTCTGAGGCTGTGCCGGGTTTGCTGGTTGCCATGACGTCCCTGCCGCGCAATGATCGGGGCAAGCTGTCGCGTGATCAGGTGAGGGACCTGGCGCTGGCAAAGGGGTGAGAATGCGCAAGAAACCAGACCAGTTTTTGTCTCAACCGCTGGCATCCGAGCGGTTCGAGCTGATCCCGCTTGATTTCAAGGGGGCGTATAATGCGACGTGGCTCTGGACGGCGAACCAGCAGGATCTGCTTTATACGACGTTCAACTCCTCACCTCGGACGAAATGGCAATGGTTTCGTGAAATGGACCGCCCCGATGGGCGCACGACCTTCTATCATGCAATCCGACCCAAGTCGGGCAAAGGGGTGATCGGAACCCACAGGATCGTGCTGAATTCAAAGGGCACGGCGAAACTGGCCTGTGTGGTGCATGCCCGGAAATGGTGGGGCAAGGACGTGTTCTTTGAGGCCCGCAGTGCGATCATGGACCATTTTTTCCAAAGTGATCGGATCGAGCGGATGCAGGGCAATGTGCATGTGGAAAATCAGGCCTCCATCTACAATTACATGAAGCTGGGGTTCCGTTGCGTGGGTGAGTTTCGCAAAGGCAGTCGGGACAAGCACACGGGGAATTATTTCAACGTGTTGGCGTTTGAAATGCTCAAAGTTGACTGGATGGCGAAATGACGGTGCGGGCGCGAGATATCATGGCTGATGCCTTCGGGGTGGATGCAGCGCAGATATCAGAAACCGGGGATATGGCGAGCGTTCCGGGATGGGATTCGCTGTCGCATATGAAACTGGTGGCAGCTTTGGAAGAAGCTCTTGGCCGCCCGCTTGAGATCATGGAGATCGTCGGGCTTGTTTCTGTTCCAGCAATTTCGCAACTGCTGGAACAGGAATGTCAGACTTGAGACGGGTTATCCGTCGACTTTTTCTGCCGATACAGGATCGTCGTCGCCGCTTGCTGCGATGCCGATGGCAATAATGGCCAGAAGCGGCACGATCCAGCCAGCGGCGCTGGAGCCCATGGGCTGAACGATCTCTTCTTCCATAACTTCCTCTTCAACAGGTGCTTCGAACACCAGGTTGCCGGCAGTTGCGGATGTGGTCATTGCTGCCAATGCGGCAGCTGCTGCTGGGAAAAACTTCATCACTCACCTCGATTGCTGGTTTTCACTTCGCCTTTTAAGCCCTCGTGCCACGTGACATGTAAAGTGATTTTAAGCGCATTAACGCTAAAAGCCCGGCTAATCGTTGCAAAACCTACACGATTGGCGTGGAAATGGCCTGATTTCAGCCGGATTGTCGTAACTGATCGTTAAGCCCGACCTCCGAGACTGCGCAGCTGTAATTCGGGGAAATGGTGAGCAAAGATGGCGGCGCGGCAGGCAAAGAAGACGCAATTGGATGATGTGATGCCAGGGCGGCTGGACCAGATGTCCTATGCCTCGCTGATCGCGAGACATGGCACGGATGCCATTGTGGTGACCGGAACAGATGGTCTGGTGGAATGGGCCAATCCCGCCTTTCAACGCCTCAGCGGTTACACGGTCGAGGAGATGCAAGGACGCAAGCCCGGGGCCGTTTTGCAGGGTGCGGACACCGATCCGGGCACGGTTGCCATGATCAGTCAGGCGTTGAAGGAAAAGCGTCAGGTCCGCACGGAAATTCTGAACTATTCCAAAACCGGCGATGCCTACTGGATCGAGTTGAACATCACGCCCGTGTTCGATGCATCCGGCAAGCACACGCACTTTATGTCAATCGAACGCGATGTGACCGAGCGCAAACGCTTTGAGCAGGAGGCGCGGGAGGCACAGACGCGCGAAGCCAGTCGTCAGGAGGAACGCCGCCTGCTGGCCCAGACCAGCGAATGGCTTTATGCGGCCAAATCCATGGAAGAACTGCTTGCGGTGGTGCGGCGTTGCATGGAGCGGATCGTGCCTGAAGCCTCGGGCGCGCTTTATATCTATTCGAACTCCCGCGACATGCTGGAGCGCACGATCCAGTGGGGCGCTGATCTGGGCGGAGAGCAGACCATGCATATGGAGGCTGACGACTGCTGGTCGCTGCGCCGGGGGCGGGCCTATGCTTTTGGCGGTGAGGATATTCACTTCGTTTGCGGGCATCACAGATCGCGGGAAGACACGCCGTCGCTCTGCCTGCCTTTGATTGCCCATGGTGATACGATCGGGATGCTATCGCTGGTGTTTTCTGATCTTTCAATTGACGAAGATGGTCACAGCCAAGTTCAGAAGCTTGTGTCGAACCGCTGGGAACTATCGCTTGTCTGTGCCGAGCAGATCTCGCTGGCAGTTGCCAATGTGCGGCTGCGCCAGCAATTGCAGGACCAGTCGGTGCGTGATCAGTTGACCGGATTATGGAACCGCCGCTGGTTCATGGAGATGGCGCAAAAGGAACTGAACCGGACCACGTCGCGCAAGCTGCCGCTGTCGCTTGTCTCGCTCGATGTGGATCACTTCAAGCTGTTCAACGATCACCATGGCCATGACGCGGGCGATATCGTGTTGCGCGAGGTCGGTGCGCTGATGCGAACGAGCTTCGGTGGCATGGCCTCACCCTGTCGATTGGGCGGGGAGGAGTTCACGGTGATTGTGCCCGAAATGCCGGTGGCCGATGTGATGGCAGAGGCCGATGCGTTCCGGCTGGCACTGTCGGAACTGTCCGTGCGGTGCAATGGCGCCACACTGCCCCGGATCACGATTTCCGGAGGGGTGGCAACAGCGCCTGATGACGGCACGACGCTGGATGAGTTGATCAAGGCGGCAGATACAGCGCTTTATGCGGCCAAGGCCGGCGGGCGAGACTGCATTTTGCCAGCAGTTCATCGGGACATGGACCGCGCGATTGCGGCCGAGTAGCACGGGCAGACTGGACAGCAGGTGAAAATTGGGGGATGACGCAGGCTCAATCACAGCGAGCCTTGTCCCATGACCACCACACGTTTTGCGCCTTCGCCCACAGGTTACCTGCACATCGGCAACCTGCGCACTGCGCTGTTCAACCATATGATCGCGCGCAAGGCCGGTGGCACGTTCATTCTGCGGATTGACGACACTGATCCCGAACGCTCGGAAGAACGCTTTGTCGACGCGATCCGGGAAGATCTTGAATGGCTGGGTCTGACCTGGGACCGGGAGGAGCGTCAGTCTGCACGGATGGACGCCTATCTGGCCGCGGCCGACACCTTGCGGGCCAAGGGGCGGTTCTACGAGGCGTTCGAGACGCCGACGGAACTGGATCTGAAACGCAAGAAACAGCTGAACATGGGCAAACCACCGGTGTACGACCGGGCGGCTCTGGCACTGTCGGACGAGGAGCGTGACGCGCTCAGGGCCGAGCGGGGCGATGGCGTCTGGCGGTTCAAGCTGGAAACGACGCGGATCAACTGGACCGATGGCATTCTGGGCGATTTGTCTATTGATGCGGCCAGCGTGTCGGACCCGGTGTTGATCCGGGGTGACGGGCAGATGCTGTATACTCTGGCCTCTGTTGTCGATGATACGGATATGGGTGTGACGCATGTGGTGCGCGGCTCGGATCATGTGACCAATACGGCAACGCAGATCCAGATCATGGAGGCGCTGGGCAAGTCTGCGCCGGTTTTTGCGCATCATTCGCTGCTGACCGGACCTCAGGGCGAAGGTCTGTCAAAGCGGCTTGGCACGCTGGCATTGCGTGATTTGCGCGAGGCAGGTGTCGAGCCTATGGCGTTGATCTCGCTTCTGGCGCGTCTGGGATCAAGCCAGCCGGTTGAAGTGCGTGAGACGCTGGACGAGGTGGCCGAAGGGTTTGATCTGAGCCAGTTCGGTTCGGCCCCGACGAAATTCGATGAGGCTGATTTGCGGCCCTTGTCGGCGCGTGTTCTGCATCAGTCTCCGGTTACGGCAATGGCGGCGGATCTGTCTGCAGCAGGCGTGCCGGACGACCAGGCCGAGGCGTTCTGGGCCGCGATCCATGACAATGTGGAGACCCGGGCGGATGTGGCGCGGTGGTGGGCTTTGGCGCAAAATGGCGCGGATGCGCTGGTCGCGGATGAGGACCGGGAGTTTGTGACGGAAGCTTTGGCGATGCTGCCTGACGGCCCGTGGGATGGGACGACCTGGTCTGCCTGGACCGCTGCCGTGAAAGAGGCGACGGGGCGCAAGGGCAAGGGGCTGTTCATGCCGCTGCGCAAGGCAATGACCGGGCAGGAACGGGGGCCTGACATGGCGTCGTTCATGGCCTTCCTGTCGCCACCCCGGATGCTGGGATGATTTTTTCGCACTGATCCCGGTTTGCGGGGGTGCGCCCGCCCCAAAAATGAACAAGACTGGTCCGGTATTGATCCGGGGAGGCGCGCATGTCGGCAGAAGCGAAGTTTCTTGAAGGATCGCTCCTGCGTCATGTGGTGGTGATGTCGAGCACATCGTCCATCGGATTGATGGCGATTTTCATGGTCGATCTGGTGGACATGCTGTTCATCTCGATGCTGGGCAAGGCCGAGCTTGCGGCGGCTGTCGGCTATGCCGGTGCAATCCTGTTTCTCACCACCTCCGTTTCGATTGCCATGGCCATTGCTGCGGGTGCGATGGTGGCGCGTGCGCTGGGCGCGGGCGATGAGCAAAAAGCGCGCGAGGCTGGCACCCATGTTTTGGTCGTGGGGTTCTGTGTGGCGGTGGCCTTCGCGGCTTTGGTCTGGACGAACATTCCCTTGCTGGCAGGCCTGATGGGAGCCGAGGGTATGACGCTGCCGCTGGCAGTTGAGTATCTGTCGATCATCATCCCCTCCATGCCGTTTCTGATGATCGGCATGGCAGCAGGGGCGATTTTGCGGGCCCATGGTGATGCACGGCGGGCGATGTTCGCAACCGTGGGTGCGGGCGTGGTCAATGCGGTGCTCGACCCGATCCTGATCTTCGGGCTGGGGCTGGAGTTGCAGGGGGCTGCCATTGCGTCGGTTGCGGCGCGTCTGAGCATGACAGCCTTGTCGCTTTGGCCGGTGATCAAGATCTATGACGGGCTGGCACCTTTCAAAATGCCGGCTTTCCTGCGGGATCTGAATGCCATTCAGGGGCTGGCGGTGCCTGCACTGCTGACCAACCTCGCCACGCCTTTAGGTGCGGCTTACGTGACGCGGGCCATGGCGGAATATGGCGAGGATGCTGTGGCGGGAATGGCGATTGTCGGCCGGCTGACGCCGGTGTCTTTCGCCCTGATCTTTGCACTGTCAGGTGCAATTGGGCCGATCATCGGACAGAATTACGGAGCCAAGGACCATGAGCGTGTGCGCGGTGCCGTGCGCGACGGGCTGATCTTCACGGCCGTCTATGTCTGCTGTGTATCGCTTCTGTTGTTCCTGTTCCGCGCACCGATTGTAGGGCTTTTTGATGCGGACGGGATGAGCAAGACGCTGGTGTTCCTGTTCTGCGGTCCCTTGGCACTGAGCTGGTTTTTCAACGGGGTGATCTTTGTCGGCAACGCGGGGTTCAACAATCTGGGTCACCCGTATTACTCGACCTGGATCAACTGGGGGCGCAACACGCTGGGCACAGTGCCGCTGGTGTTTCTGATGGGGGCCTGGCTGGGCGCGCCGGGTGTGCTGATCGGGCAGGCACTGGGTGGCGTGGTTTTTGCAGGCGTTACCTGGTGGTTGATGCGCGGTCTCTTGGCAGGGCTGGACCATGAGGAGCCGGTCAAGCCGCGCGAGACCTTTTCACGCCGGGCGCGTCTGGTGCAGATGTTCGAGCATCGGCGCTAGGCCGGTCAGCGGCGGGCGAAGATCTGCACGGCGTAAACCGTGCCGTCAGCGCCGGTGGCAAGGCCCGAGCCCATTTCGCGGGATTTCTTGGACAGAAGATTTTTGCGGTGGCCTGGTGATTTCAACCAGCCGCGCATGATGACATCGATGTAGGCGTCGGGGTCTGAATATCCCTGAGCTGCCCCGATGTTCTCGGACACATAGCGGGGGCGGTAGCCGGTCGCACGGACCCGGGTCATCAGGCGCTTGCCGCCGATGCGGTGGGAAAATTCGCCGGTTTGGCCCATAAGTTGCGCATAGGATTGTGCCGCTTGGACCAGATCCGGATGGGCACCGAGCGCTTTGCGGCCTTCGCGGGCGCGTGCCTCATTTGCGAGTGCGGTCAGACGCGCGGAAGCATCGGTCAGCGAAAAGGCGGGGGCTGCGATCAGCAGGGCGCTGCCTGCCACGAAAGCGCGTCTTGTCAGCATGTCACACACTCCATTGGTCCATCGTTACGAGTTTAAATCTCGCAACATCTGGCGGGGATTGTCAAATCGGGCGCTCAGCGGCGGGGGATTTGCGGGACCCGACCGGATTTGCGCTGGGCATCGATGGACATGGCCACCTGATTGACGGTGGCCAAACGCTGGCCTGATGGCGGATGGGTCGAGAGCAGGCTTTTGCTGCCCTGAAAGCGCGAGAAGGAGCGGGCGCCGTTGCGCGGGTCATAGCCTGCGCGGTCAGCGATATAGGTGCCCAAAACATCGGCCTCAAGCTCGTAGGTTTTGGAATAGGCCCGTGAGCCGACCAGCAACCCGACAGAGGCTGCAGCACGCACGGTGTCATCGCTAGCACCGAGGATGGAGGCAAGAGCACCTGCGGCCAGTCCGCCACCAACGGCCTGTCCCTGAGTTTTGCCCAGATGGTCTGCGATCTGGTGACCGGCCTCATGTCCCAGAATGAAGGCGATCTCGTCGTCATTGCGGATGGTGCGCAGCATTGCGACGTTGAAAGTGATGACCGGACGGCCGTTCTTGTCGCGCGACTGGAACGCGTTGGGCGGCTGATCCGCGCGGGTGTCGATGTTGAGCACGAAGTCGCAGTATTTCCGTTCCTTGCCGGGGTTTTCGGCCCGGCAGGTGTCCTGTGCTACGGGTTCGACACGGGCAGCCACGCGCTTGAAAGCAGCGATCCCGGAGTTGGCAGAGCGCACGACTTCCTGCTTGGTTGCCTGAATGGGTGCGTCCTCGGACACATCGGGCAAGGCATAGACGGTGCCACAGGCTGACAGGGCCAGACAGGCCAGAACTGCGGATGTGCGCATTAGACAAACTCCTTTTGGTCGTTCCTGAATATGGGCATCAGGTCGGATGCTGTCCAATCACTCCAGATTGCGCCGTGTTGCAATCCCCTATGCGAAAGGGTGAGCAATCTAGATCAAGTTTCTGTAATTTAGACAAAATCGCCGCAATTGAAGCAAATTGTCACCATGGTGGGGGGGCATACCTAGCGTCAACACCGGCTATGGGGGCCAGCGTTTTTTGTGTAATGGAGACGGCCAAGCGGCTGTTTTCGAGTATCGAGTTAGGTGTAAAATGTTCAAGTTTGTCAAAGCCGCATGTATTGCGTCTGTGCTGGCAGTGCCCGCACATGCAGCAACTGTCGAGTACAGTGATGGCAGTTCCGTCTGGAAATTTGGAAATCTTCATTCAAGCTGGAATCAGTATTCCACAGTGACAGCAGAAGGTCGTGATCTGACCGACTGGGACGGCACGGGTACATTTCTGCTGGCAGAGTTCGACTATTTCAATGCAGTCAATGCGGCGCCTGCCGAGTTGTTCCAGAACCGGGCGTTCGTTGAGTTCACGGATGCCGAAGTGGCCCATGTGACCAGTCTGGGTTTTGTCGGTCTGATCGATTTTCACATCGACCTGACCATCGATGTGACCAAGAATGCCAATTGCGCACCCAATACGCCTTACGGCTGTCCTGACCACATCACTTACGAGCCCGGCCAGATGCCCGAAGGGATCTCGCTTGCGCTGCTTGATGAGGCCGTTGCCGAGCGCGGGCATGGGTACAACCGCTTGTCGATCGTGATGAACCGCGGCACAGATTTCGCAATGACTGCAGTGCCGGTTCCAGCCGGTGGTCTGCTTCTGGGCACGGCACTTGCCGGGTTTGCCTTTGCCCGGCGTCGCCGGTCGTGAAGATCAACTGGCCCGGTTGATGTGCCGGGCCATATCGATCATCCGGTTCGAAAAGCCCCACTCATTGTCATACCACGCAAGGATCCGGTGCATGCCAGGGGTCAGGGACCGGGTCTGATCGCATGCAAAGATCGCGGAATGCCGGTTGTGGTTGTGATCGATGGACACGAGCGGCTTTTCCGTCACCTCCAGTATTCCTGAAAGCGGCCCGAGGGCGGCATCTCGCATGGCCTGATTGATGGTATCGGGTGTGCAAGGCGCACTGGTCTGGAACTTCAATTCCACACAAGACACATTGGGCGTCGGCACACGGATGGCCGAGCCCTTGAGCTTGCCTGCCATCCCGGGCAGGGCCTGTGTCAGCAGGTCAATTGCCGAAGTGGTGGTCGGGATCATCGACAATGCGGCCGCGCGCGAGCGGTGCCAGTCTGAATGCGGCTGGTCCGAGAGCGGTTGCGAGTTGGTGTAGCAGTGCACGGTCGTCATGTCGCCGGCCACCAGCCCGAAAGCCTCGTCCAGCACCCGCACAAGAGGCCCAAGGCAGTTGGTGGTGCAGGAGGCGTTCGAGATCAGGCGGTCATCGGGCTGCAAATCGCCCTCGTTCACGCCCATGATCAGCATCCGGTCCGCATCATCGCAAGGACCCGAGACCAGCACGCGACCAGCCCCATTGGACAAGTGGCGACTTGCGTCGGTGCGGTTGTTCATGGCGCCTGTACATTCCAGTGCCAGATCGATCCCCTCCCACGGCAGATCGCCGGGATCGCGTTTGCGCGAGAATCGGATCGGGCCAAAACCGATGTCCATGCTGTCACCTTCGACCCGGATCGGTCCGGGAAAGCGGCCGTGCACGCTGTCAAATTCCAGCAGATGCGCAAGCTGGTCGAGCGGGGCGAGGTCATTGACAGCCATGACCTGAAGATCGGTCACCTGACGTTCGGCCATGGCGCGCAGGATCGATCTGCCGATGCGTCCGAAACCGTTGATCGCTATGCGTGCCATGGGGTGACCTTTCCGTGTCTGTCTTGAGCGCAGGTTGGGGGCAGGCGGGGGCTTTGTGCAATCGTGATCAGGGGCGTGACTGATGAATTCTTGTTGTTGTGGCATCATCAGCGGTTAAGTTGGACGCCAATTGCCCAGATCCGGGGAGGGATCATGTCAGCCATACCAAAGCGCGGCCGTCCGCGCGGGTTCAATGCGCCCAAGGACAGCACCACGGTGCAATCGCTGGATCGGGCGGTGCGGGTGCTCAAGGCGCTGTCAGAGCGTGAGGGGATGTCGCTCTCGCAGACAGCGGAGGCCGCTGATGTGGCCCCGGCCACGGCCTATCGGATATTGCTGACATATCAGGCCCATGGGATGACCAGTTTTGCCGAGGACACGCAGCTTTGGGCGGTCGGGGCAGAGGCGTTTCGGATCGGGTCGAGCTTCCTTAAGCGCACGGCCCTTCTGGATGTTGGGCGGCCTGCGATGGAAGCGCTGATGCAGGACACCGGCGAGACGGCAAACATTGCCATTGAAGATCACGGGATGGCGTTGTTTGTGTCGCAGGTCGAAACCCACCAGCCGATCCGCGCCTTTTTTCGCCCCGGCACCCGCACGCCCCTGCATGTGTCGGGCATAGGCAAGGCAATGATGGCGCATTATTCCGAAGAGAAACTGGCACGGGTGTTGTCAAACGGGCTTGAGCGGGTGAGCGAAAAGTCGATCACAGATCCTGCATTGCTGCGCGAGGATCTGGCGCGGATCAAGGCGCAGGGTTATGCGCTGGATGATGAGGAGCGCACGGCCGGGATGCGCTGTGTAGCTTCACCCGTTTTCAATGCGTTTGGTGAGGCGGTGGCCGGTATTTCGATTTCAGGTCCGTCGGTGCGGGTGACGCTGGATCTGGCGGCAGAGTTTGGTGCCAAGACCCGTGCAGCGGCCGATCACATCACTGAAGCGACAGGCGGGCAGGTGCAAACCTAAAAAAAACCGACCCGCTAACGGGTCGGTTTTCGCACTACTGCCTTTACCCCGGAACCGCAGGTCAGGACTGGTCCTGACGGTCCCCTTCATAGCTGTAGTTTGTCACTTTGTACGGGTTTTTGTCCCCGGTACGCGTGAAGCGTTCCTTGATGTGGAACACCAGAAACAGCAGCAATCCGACTGCAAAGGCCAGAAACGCAAAAATTCTTGGATCTTCGATCATGACGCAACCATCCTTACAAGCACCAGTTCTTTGTTCCCTATCTGTATGATGGGCGACTGGGGCGAGAGATGGCGGAAATTTGGGTTTGTTTGCGGCAGTTTATGACCAAAGTGTTAAACTGCGGCAGAGCTGGGCAGACGCGCGTCCCAAAAGAAAAGGGCCCGCTGACGCAGGCCCAGAAATTCGTCATTCCGTCAAGTGATCAGTCGACCAGCTTGAGGTTCACAGCGCTTTCGCGGCCGTCACGGCCAGCTTCGAGATCGAAGCTTACCTTTTGGTTGTCGGCCAGGCCGGACAGGCCCGAACGCTCAACGGCAGAGATGTGAACGAACACGTCCTTGCTGCCGCCGTCGGGTGCAATAAACCCGAAACCTTTTGTAGAATTAAACCATTTCACGGTGCCATTGGCCATTCCCGTGTCTCCTCGTTTAGATCGCTGCCCGCATTGTGCGACAGCCCGTACCAGTCAGTGCAAGATCGAGAGAGCTGAGACCGGATCGCGGAGACAGGTGCGTCGATATAGATGACGTAGTAAGCCGCATATGGGGCTTTGCTGTCTGAAAAGCAAGCAATTATTGAGACTGTTGCACGCAGCTGAATGTGAGGCGGTGCACCGGAGTGGACCAGATATGATGATCCAGATGGTCCTCCATCCAGTCGTTGAGATGGATTTCCGAGGCCGTCGGGCCGTCGTGTTTCAGCACGTTCACCGGACCTTCGCAAAAGGCCTCGGCGCGCAGGGTGCAGTGGCGTGGCAGGCGGGTTGTGCGTCGGTTGGGCGAGGTGCAGGTGATCTGGTAAAGCGCCTCTCCGCTCTCGGTTTGCCCCGCGGGTTTGGGCGGGATCGGCGTGCAGGCGGCGAGCAGCAGGACCAGTGTGAGGGAGGGTTTCATGACCTCAGCTTGAGCCGAGGTGATCCCCTTGTCAATCCGAGGTTGGGGTCGGGTCTGCGACGAAGGGAATCCCGTTTTGCGCGCGGATCGCAAACTGAATCTGCGGTTTGGTATTGGGCACGAGCTGATCGTGCGGAGCATATTGACGCTCCTGCTCTATCTGGAGGTGATAGAAAGGTGATGTGGTTGCGACCTGTTCGGTTTGTGGCCAAGCCCCCTGCGCTCCGGCAGCGCGCCATCGCAGGTATGACAGCACTTGGCTGAGACCGTCGGTTTTGAAGGATGTCGCAATCTTCCAGTCCTTTTCGATCAGGATGTGACCGCCCCGCGACATGTCATGGACGCGGTCATTTGGAATGGGTTTGGTAAATAGATCTGGCATGTCGATCGTGCGCTGACCATGAAGCAGGGATATGCGCGCGCCTTCGGGCACGGGACGGTGCATCTGAAGACGTTTGTCGTCCGACAGGCTGATGGTGACGGCATCATTGTAGCCGACACAGATGGACGGGCAGGCAATGCGCCAGATTGGCTTGGCCCCCAGATGAACATCCGAAAAGGTCGCACGACCGTCCGGCCAGTACTCGAAACTGATGGCATCGATGTTGCCCGTGACCTGCGCAAGTGCTGCACAGGGCAGAATACAGATACCGAAAGTCGCACTTATCCAACGTCGAAAAGACATAACACCCACCAGACTAAGACTCACCCAAGACCGACAATAGCCTTGGGTTTGTTTAACTCAAGTGAATTGAATTTCCAGTTTTAGTCTAGTTTTAAGAGGTATTAACGGGTGAACTTCTTGTATTTGATCCGTTTTGGCTCCACCGCATCCGGGCCAAGACGACGGATCTTGTCCGCTTCATAATCCTCGAAGTTGCCCTCGAACCATTCCACATGTGCTTCACCCTCGAATGCCAGGATGTGCGTGCAGATCCGGTCGAGGAAGAAACGGTCGTGAGAGATGACCACGGCGCAGCCTGCAAAATCGACAAGCGCGTCTTCAAGGGCACGCAGAGTCTCCACGTCCAGATCGTTGGTTGGCTCGTCGAGCAGCAGCACGTTGCCAGCTTCGCGCAGGAGTTTGGCCAGATGGACGCGGTTGCGTTCACCGCCAGACAAGAGCGACATCTTCTTCTGCTGATCGCCCCCCTTGAAGTTGAACGCGCCGCAGTAGGCGCGGCTGTTCATCTCGGCGTCACCGAGCTTGATGATGTCAAGGCCGTCGGAGATCTCTTCCCAGACAGTCTTGTTGTCATCAAGACTGTCGCGGGACTGATCCACGTAAGACAGTTGCACAGTGTCGCCATAGGTTATCGCGCCGTCGTCTGGCTGATCCTGTCCGGTCAGCATGCGAAAGAGTGTGGATTTGCCCGCGCCATTGGGGCCGATCACACCCACGATGCCACCCGGTGGCAGGGAAAATGTCAGGCCGTCGATCAGAAGCTTGTCCTCAAACCCCTTTTTCAGGTTCTCGACCTCGATCACCTTGCCGCCCAGACGGGGGCCGTTGGGGATGACGATCTGGGCGCGGGAAATCTTCTCGCGCTCAGACTGGGAGGCGAGGTCGTTGTATGCGTTGATCCGGGCCTTTTGCTTGGCCTGACGGGCCTTGGCACCCTGACGGATCCACTCAAGTTCGCGCTCAAGGGTTTTCTTGCGGGACTGATCCTCGCGGGCTTCCTGCTCCAGCCGTTTGGCCTTTTGCTCAAGCCATGCGGAATAGTTGCCCTCGTAGGGGATGCCACGGCCACGGTCGAGCTCAAGGATCCAGCCAGTGATGTCATCAAGGAAATAGCGGTCGTGGGTGACGATCAGGATCGTGCCCTTGTAGTCGATCAGGTGCTTCTGCAGCCACGCGATGGTTTCTGCGTCCAGATGGTTGGTCGGCTCGTCGAGCAGGAGCATGTCAGGCGCTTCGAGAAGCAGCTTGCAGAGCGCAACCCGGCGCTTCTCGCCACCTGACAGGGTCGAGACCTGCGCTTCATCAGGCGGGCAGCGGAGCGCTTCAAGGGCCACGTCGATCTGGCTGTCGAGATCCCAGAGGTTTTCAGCGTCGATCTGGTCCTGTAGTTTGGCCATTTCGTCTGCGGTTTCGTCCGAGTAGTTCATCGCCAGTTCGTTATACTTGTCGAGAATGGCTTTCTTCCCGGCCACGCCCAGCATGACGTTTTCGCGCACGTTGAGGCTTTCGTCGAGCTGGGGTTCCTGAGGAAGATAGCCGACCTTGGCGCCCTCAGCGGCCCAAGCCTCGCCCGTGAAGTCCTTGTCGATACCAGACATGATCCGCATGAGTGTCGATTTGCCCGCGCCGTTCACGCCAACAACGCCGATTTTGACACCGGGCAAAAAGCTCAAGCGGATGTTTTCAAAGCATTTCTTGCCGCCGGGATAGGTCTTGGACACACCGTCCATGTGATAGACATATTGGTATTTCGACATGGTTTGATGCCTCCCGGAACCTGAATTGATGCAGGGTTTACAGCCCAAGGGGGCCGGTTGCAATGACCAGAGGCTGCTGTTGTTTGAATGTCCCGTTTATGTTAGGGTTTCGCATTGTTATCGCCCGGCATTCGGGCAAAAATTATTTGTTAGGAGTATGAAATGAAACGCTTTCTAGCCTTGGCAGCGGTCCTTGGACTTTCGGTTTCAGCAACAGGCAGCATCGCCGCACCGACGACCTATGATGGAATTCTCTTCCCTGAAGGCGACGTGTCCTTTGCAGATGAAGTGGTCAGCACCACACCGGGATCGCCCGCGCCCACGGCAGGCACGTTCCTTGATCCGGCGGAAGCTCTGGGCCCGCCAGACTACAGCAATCCAAACGGGTCCTTTTCACTGGGGCGCGGCGGAGAAATTGTTGTTAAGTTTACTGACAACTCATTGACTGGCAGTGGATCAGCAGCCGCAGATCTGCACGTGTTCGAGGTCGGTCCAGATGTCGAAGACACGTTGGTGGCGATCTCGCAGGATGGCATCAACTGGCTGGATGTGGGGCAAATCGACGGTGGCACCCAGAGCATTGACATTGACACCTATCTGATTGCCGCAAGTCTGGATGTGTTCACGAAATTCAGTTTTGTGCGCCTGATTGATGTCGCCGGTGAAGGCGGTCAGAGCGGCACGACCGTTGGGGCAGATATCGATGCCATCGGGGCGATATCCTCAGCCGCGCCGGTCAATACAGTTCCCGCGCCTGGAGCGGCTGTCCTGATGATCAGCGGCTTGTTTGGGCTTGCGATGGTTCGCCGTCGAAAGACATTGGTCTGACAGTCTTGGTCTGAATGCCGAGGCCTGAGGCGACAATCAAGCGCCTCAGGCAGTGCATTTCAGGCGGCAACCGCTTCTTCAGGTTCGGTTACGCGGTAAGGTCCGAGGTCGAGCGGCTCTGGCCGTTCGGGCGTCTCTGCACGAAAAGGTGCAAGATCAAGCGGCTGGCTTTGCGCCGGTCCGGGTTTTGAGATGCCGAACTTGTGCTTCAACTCGGGCTTTTTGATTTGCGGGGGACCGTCCTGACGCAAAGGGCCGCGGGAATACACCGGGCCTTGTGTTGAACCGGGCGCACGCGAGAAGGGCGCGAAAGCGTTCTTGGGCAATTCGCCTGTGCGGCTGTACCCGGTTTTCTTGTTGGCTGCATCTGAGTTGGTTTCTGTGCGGAACATGGGGGCTTTCCTGTCTTGGTTTTGCGTTCCCGTCCGATCTGCGGTCGCACACCCGTCAGATCGGCCCGGAACACTTGGGGGCTTGTTAACCATAAGCGATTGGCAATGCGGCACCTATTGGGCGCGATCAGAACCAATTGGTGGCGGATGTCGTTGACATTGCCTTCATTTGGCCGTCACAAAGGGTTCGGCTGCGGGGGCGTCCCTGCGACGACAGGGGCTGGGCCGAAGTGTTTCATGGATATCCGTTTGCCACCTCTGGCCAGAGGGTAGGACTGCTGGGGGGATCGTTCGATCCGCCGCATTCGGGGCATGTGCACATCACCAAACGCGCGCTGAGACGGTTCGATCTGGATCAGGTCTGGTGGATGGTGACACCGGGAAATCCACTGAAATCTGAAGGTCCAGCGACCATCGAGCGGCGGATGGCTGCCTGCAAGGATCTGATTGATCATCCCCGGGTGACGGTCACCGACATTGAACGCCACATCAATACACGCTTTACCGCCGACACGCTGGCGCGGCTGATCATGCTGTATCCCGGTGTGCGGTTCGTCTGGCTGATGGGCGCCGACAATCTGGCAGGCTTCCACCGCTGGGAGCATTGGGACTGGATCATGGAGACCCTGCCCATCGGTGTGCTGAGCCGCCCTGAAGAACAAATCTCGGCCGGGCTGTCGCCTGCGTCCCGCCGCTATGCCCGCTACCGTGTGCCAAAGTCAGCCGCCAGAGGACTGGCCCTGATGAAAGCGCCCGCATGGACCCTGATGTCGGGTCCGATGGTGGAAGCGTCATCCACTGCCATTCGCAATGCCGGTGACTGGGTGCGCTGAACGGCTTGTGTCAGTTGTGACAGGCGTGCAGGCGCTGGACTCAAACTGCCAGAAATTTAGTCAGTCTGAAATGAACTAGGGGCGGTCGTTACGCGTCAATTAGGGTTTCAAAGAAAGTCAGTGATATTTATCACTAATTGAGGTCATTCGCGGTTTCCAAGCTCCGTCCGGCGCGCAAGCGTGGGTTGATTAGGGGGTAAAGCGTTTATGACTGACTTAGGTTTCTCACGTAAAATCTGTAAAAATATTGTGGCTTCTTTCGGCCTGTGCAGCCTTGGGGCTTGTGGTGGGGGGGAGTGTCGTTGTTGGCGACCCTCCAACCGCTGGAGGCGAGGTTGCCTATGATGCGGCCGCTGGCACCGTTGATGGAGCCTTGATTGGCCGCGCAGGAGCACTTCGACCCAATGCGCTTTCGCAGCCCGGAAACCGGTATTCCGGTGACATACAGGTTTTTCAGATAGATACGGTTGAGGAGCGAACCGACGAGTTTCTGACATCCACCCGACCCGTCACACTGGAGTTTTTCAATGATGGAAAACTCGGCATCATGGTCGGAGGTGCCACACGGGTTCTGGATTTCGATGGCGATGTGACCTACTTCGGCGACCGAAGCGCCGTGACTGTTCTGGATTTCGGAACCTATGGAGGCATTTTCTTCTTTGAGGATGGCAGTGCCTTGCCAGCAATTGTGGACGATGGCGACGGCATCACAAGTGATGAGGAATACGCCGACATTCTTGTCAGTTTTGCTCAGGGCGCCTTTGGCTACAGAGCGCCCGTGTCAGCGATTTCTGGCCCTGAGAACGTTGGGGCGAATTATGACGGTCCGGCGTTTTTGAGTGTGGTGGCCACGGACGAGAGTTTCGAGAACATGGTCGGGGATATCTTTCTGTCAGTTGATCTGGGAAACAAAAGCGTTTTCGGACGTGCCAGTTTGACAGATGACACTGGAGTGCTTGGTGGCTTCGACAACAGAATTCGAATGAACCTTGTTGATGGTCAGTTGACCAACAGCTTCCTGACCGGACGTTTCATCGTTCCAGAGGGCGAATTCCTGCAAGAGGGTGAAGTAGAGTTGCAGGTCAATGGCAGCGCATTCGGACCGGGGGCACAGGAGTTGCATGGTGTGTTTGAGGGCACAATCGGAGCTGATGCAGGCAGGTCGCCGGCAGCTGTTCTGGGCGGTTTCCTGACGCTTCGGGGAGAGGATCTTTCGCTGTAGAAAACGGGCGGTCGCTTCGCCTATTGAGCGTGTCCGAGACTGGTGTCATGATCCGGTCATGAGCAGTGATTTGAACCGCAGGGTGTTTCTGAGCGGCCTTGGTGCGAGCCTTCCCGGCATGGCGGGCGCGCAATCCGTGTTGCGCTCCGGCAGGCCGATGGCGCGGGGGGACAGTCTTGTTCCGAAGCCACAGCCCCTTGACGAGATTTTTGCAAAAAGCCGGCTGGGCAATCGTTGCGGTTTTGTGGTGATGGATGCAGGCACGGGCGAAGTGCTTGAGGCGCACAGGGCAGGTGTGGCGCAGCCACCGGCCTCGGTCGCAAAGATATTCACGGCACTTTACGGGCTGGACAAGCTGGGCGCAGGCCACAGGTTCCAGACGCGTATTCTGGCCGATGGCAGCGTGCAGAACGGACGTTTGCGGGGCGATTTGTATCTGGTGGGGGGAGGTGATCCGACACTGGACACGGATCGTCTGGCGGAACTGGCCGTACAAGTGACCAAGGCGGGCATCTTCGGCGTTGACGGGCGGTTTTTCGTGGTCGGCAGCGCTTTGCCCTACGTCCGTGAGATTGACGACACCCAGCCCGAGCATGTGGGCTATAATCCTGCGATCTCTGGATTGAACCTGAATTTCAATCGGGTGCATTTTCAATGGGAGCGGGGTTCTCAGGGCTATCACACATCGTTGACGGCGCGTGCGTTGAAATATGACCCACCGGTGAGCAGCGTGGACATGACCATCGTCGATCGCGATGTACCGGTGTTTCGCTATGGCAAGCTTGAGGGGCGCGACAGTTGGTCGGTTGCCCGCTCTGCGCTGGGGCGCCGAGGTGCGCGCTGGTTGCCTGTGCGCGATCCGGTGGCCTATGGCGGGGATGTGTTCCGCTGGCTGGGCGCGCAAGTCAATCTGCGGCTTCCATCGGCGCGGGAAGCACGGGTTGCCAAGGGGAGGGTTGTGGCAGAGATCGCCAGTGATCCGCTTGAGGCACAGGTGCGCGATCTGCTGAAGTATTCGACCAACTTGACGGCAGAAGTGGTTGGATTGCGGGCCAGTGGTGCAGGATCGATTGCCTCATCCGCGCGGGCGATGTCGGACTGGTCATCAGAGCGCTTGAGATCACGCGGTGTGGACATGGTCAATCATTCAGGCCTGAGCACGCAGTCCAGGGTTTCGGCCAATGAGATGGGCAGAAGCCTGCTTGCGGCACAGCGCGATGGCGTTCTCTTTGATCTGCTCAAGGACGTGCCGCTGGCGCAATCCGCAGGTGCAAAGCAGCGATATCCGGGCGTGGAAGTCCGGGCCAAGACCGGCACACTGAATTTCACCCGGGGTCTTGCCGGCTATGTGCAGGGCAGTGACAGGCGGTTGGTTTTTGCGATCTTTGCCTCCGATCTGGCCGCGCGTGGCACCGCCAAGGGGCGGGTCAGCGAAACGCCCAAAGGTGCGCGAGGTTGGTCACGCCGTGCGGTAGGTCAGGAGCAGGCGCTGCTAAGACGCTGGGCCGTTGCCTATCTTTGAAGGCCTGCGGGCGGCGTGTAGTCTGTTGGATTTCAAAGCCTTGATCTGGTACTCTGGTGGCCATTGAACGCAACTTTTTCAGAGATTTGACATTATGGCCGACACAGATGGAACCCCTGACCAGTCTGCAGACCCCAATGCATGGCGCACCGCATTTGATGCGGAACTGGATTTGATCGCGGAAAGCAGGCCCGGTAGAGGTAAGGATGACGCGCCCCAGAGAAGAGAGGAAATCGAGCAGACATTGACCGGCATGAGCCTGTCGGGTGGTGGCGTCCGCTCGGCGGTGTTCTGCATGGGTGTGCTTGGCTATTTCGCCAAAAACAAGATGCTGTCGAAGTTTGATTACCTGTCGTCGGTTTCAGGTGGGGGGTATTCCGGGTCGGCCCTGTCGTTCTGGCGCCGGGACTGGGAGACCGCGGAAAAGCCGGGGCCGACCTCTGTGGATGAGGTCTGTCCCTTTACGGCAACCGCATTGGTCAAAGATGATGCCAGCGATCTGGAGCGGCGCAACTCGGCCTATATGCGCCATGTGCGTGCCAACATCAGCTATCTGGTGCCCTCGGGTTTTCGCGGCATGCTGTCAGGCAGTTTCGTCGTCGTGCGCTCGATCCTGATCAATGTGCTGATCTGGCTTTTTCTGCTGGCAGCACTTTTTGAAGTGCTTGCGCTGAGGGGTCCAGACGATACGGACAAGAACCCCGCGCCCGGTGCGTTTTCGACCGCAACCCAAACGGTGGAGCGGGCGCTCAGCACCACCTGGACAGATGGCGGATTGTTCGCGTTTTTTCTGGTTCTGGCTTTGGGGACATTTGTGCTCGCGCTCGGCTTGCTGCTGGTGTTTTCGCCCGGGACCTATCTGAAGTCGATCCCGGACGCGCATGGCGAGACCAATGACCGGGCGTTCAAGCGGATGTTCTTTGGCTACAAGTGGAGACGGCTGAATGAACGGGTGGCCGGGGTTCTGCTGACGACGCTATTGGTGTCGGGTCTGCTTGGGGTTCTGCCGCTCTTTGCCGGGTCACTTGACGGGATCTATGATGCTCTGACCGCGGATGTGAAGCCCGATGCCAGAGCCTTGGGTGTGCTGGGCACGCTCCTTGGCATTGCCACATCGCTTTTTGGGTTTTTTCGGGCCAAACTGGGCGGCATATTCGGCCGGTTCAGCACTGTGACCCTCATGTTCGGGTCGTTTCTGCTGGTCTATTCCATTCTTCTATTGGCGACTGTGATGACGCAGGATTTTGGCCCTGAGACGGTCATAGGACTTGGATTGGTTGCCAGCCTCTTCGGCATTTTCTGCAACATCAACGATGTGTCGCTTGGGCGGTTCTACCGGGATCGATTGATGGAAGCCTTCATGCCTTCGGGCGAAGGACTGGAAGATGCCAAATCGCTGGTGAGCATCGGCAAAAAGGCCGAAGTGGCGGATCTGACCTTGATGACATCACTCAAGGACACGGGGCGACCCTTGCATCTGATCAATTGCAACATCATGGCCAACTGGAGCCCGGACACACGTGCACAGCGGCGCAAGGGCGACAATTTCGTGATCTCTGCGCTGCATTGCGGATCGGATGTGACCGGCTGGCGGGAGACCGAACAGGTGGCCAAGGGCAAGCTGACGTTGCCCACGGCCATGGCGACCTCAGGTGCCGCAGTCAACCCCGGTGGCGGCTTTGCGGGGACGGGGCCTACGACCAATCCGGTCGTGTCGTTTGCGATGGCCTTGCTAAGCCTGCGGCTGGGGTATTGGCTGCGCTGGAACAACGACAAGACTTACAACATTCCATCGACCAGCTGGGGCAACCGGTTTGATCCATCGCTGGTGATGACCTGGCGCTCGCTCAAGTCGATGATCTGGCCCGCGAAGCATCGCCCGGATCAGTCGCGCGTGGATGACTGGAATGATGTCCCCTGTTTCGTGGAAATCACCGATGGCGGGCATTTTGAGAATCTTGGTCTTTATGAACTGATCCGGCGCAATTGTCGTCTGATCGTGGTTTGTGACGGAGGGGAGGACCCCGAGACTTCGTATTCGGCGTTCTCAGCGGCGATCAGGCGCGTGCGGGAGGATTTCGGGGCCGAGATCAAGTTCGACATGATGGGCAGCGCGTTCGATACAGCGAATGGCAAGGAGGTGCGGGTCAGCCGCGAGTCCGGTCCCAGTGATCTGGTCGCACGTCCGACCAAGGATGAGTATCCAAAAGGAGCGGATTACGCGACGCGCGGGTATTTTCTGGCCAGCATCACCTATGGCCAGAACCCGCTAAAATCCGGTGATGATGGATATCGTGAGGGGCAATCGCTTGAGAAAGGTGCCCGGGAAGGCGTGTTGATCTATCTGAAGTCAGCGATGATCCCGACTTTGGATGTGACCACCAAGGGCTATCGGGGAGAGAACCCCTTGTTTCCCTATGACCCGACGTCGAACCAGTTCTTCTCACCTGAACAATTTGAGGCCTATCGCGACATGGGGTTCCGCGTGGCAGAACAGATGGACAAGGAACTGGAGTTGTCCACCCAGATGGGCGAGGCCAGTTTCCTGTCACCCAATGGGCGGTTGATGAACAACTACGCGTTCAAGAAATCCTAGCCCCGGACAGCCTTGTTGATGTCGCAGATGTTCTCGATTGCGGTTCTGACCTTGGAATTGCGACGCACCTGATCATTGATTGCGTCGTTCTGCAGGTATGAAAAATCCGAGAAGATATAACGGTCGCGCGCGGCGTCATATTTGGGCGGTGGCACATCATAGCCGTCCCAGCCGATCACTACGGGACGCTGGAAGGTCTGGGCAAAGCGCAGACCGCGCCCGTCCCATGACTGGAAGGAAAGCGAGCGTCCTTGGGTGTTGGAGCCGTTGAAACTGTCGATGTTCCTGTTCAGCGTCTCGACATCTGCTGCGGTATCATCGGCAAGATTGCCTGATCCGGTCTGTGAGAGATTGATCGTGACATCGGGCGCTGCGGCGACGTTGCTTTGCTGACCCGGAACCTCGGACCGACGCAGACCCACACCAAGGATATTTGCGTTGCGGTAAGTGTAGTCGATGCGCCGGGTCATGTAGACGCGGGTGATGAGCGCAAGCGAGATGCAGCGCTGGGGACCTGCCACGGCCTCGGGTCGACGGTTGAGGAAGACCTGCCGTTGCAGATCGTCATAGGCGGACTCCAGCCCGCTGAAAATCTCGGGCGCGAGCATCCGGCTTTTGAAAGCAGAGGCCTTGACCTTGGGCAGCCAGAAGCTGCGCACATCGACAAAATCCAGGGTCACCGTGGTCCGTGTGCCACCTCCGATGCCGATGGATTGCAAAACACCGGTGATGCCTGCGCTGCCGGTGAAACCGGCGTCGCCCGAAATTGATGGGAAGGCCACGACCGGCAAGCTGTCGGAAGGTTGGGTGTTGCGTGTGGCCACACCTGCCTCGAACATATCGGTTTGCGCAGCCAATGTGCTGGGCAACTGGTTGTTTGATGAGGTCGAGGTGTCGCGGAACACCACACGACTTTTCAGGAATTCATTGGCGGCAACACGCACTTCGGGGATTTCACCCGCCCAGACATATTCCAGATCATTGATGTTGTCGCGCCTGACAGAGGCCAGATAGATGTCGCCCACCTGAAACCCCTCACGCGGGGGGTATATGGGGTAAAGGCCCAGCTTTCGGCTTTCACTGACGTATGCGTCTTGCAGGTTTTCCTGTGGCACCTGAGCACAGGCCAGAAGCAATGTGCAGGCCAGAGCGCCCTTGATGGCAGATTTCAACATCCCCGTGTCCCCCAGAACATCACAAACCAATGAGGGAAGCCTACACGTTTGAATAGTCAGTTCAAGTTGTGCTTACCCGTCTGATTGCCCGGCCAGATGGTCAGCGAACTCGGCGCAGAAGGTGATGTCCTGTGTTTGCGGGTCGTACCATGCGTTGGCCTCGCCGCATTGGGCAAAGTGGATGGTCAGATCAAAGGGGAGTGAAAAGAATCCGTTGAGGTCGGCAATTTCCTGTTCGAGGGCCGTCAGAGCTGTCTGCTGAGCGGCGTTGTCCGGGGTGTGGGCGGCCGAGAATATCAACCCGCCTTTTGGATCTTCTGGCAGAATTTCGTCCAGATAGACCGACCAGCTGTCACTGGCCAGTTCATATTCTTCCTCGCAACTGTCTGCGCGCTCTTCAGGCAGGCCCAGATCGGTTGCAAAATCATCGAAGAACTCGGGATCCGCGCCATAGACCAGACAGATGTGGTTGAAGTAACGCTGCTCATCGGGGCCGTGGGTGTCCCAGAATGCGACCTCGTTCTCTTCGGAGTCGTAGAAGAAGGTGAATGCCGTGTCATAGGCAAGAGCTTCGGCTGCTTCCGGCTCCCACAGCCAGACGGTCAGAAGGGCAGACAGCGTGTCGGCTGCGTCTTCCTCTTGCCCGAGAACCGGGATCTGCATCAGATCGATCAGGGCGTGGCCCAGCTCGTGATAGAGGATCGCGCGGGTGTTGCTGTCGACATAGGCATCGTCCTGTGCCGCAGCGGGCAAGGCGAACAGGCAGGCAGTCAGAAAGAGAGCAGATTTCATTTTATCCTCGCAGGGTTGCCCAAAGCGGTCTTTCCAGCGGGCACATCGCGCGTGACGACTGCGCCTGCACCGATGATCGCGTCATCACCGATGGTTACGCCGGGCAGGATGATTGCTTGTCCACCGATCCAGACGTTGCGCCCGATAGTGACCGGTTTGCCGCATTCCAGTCCCTGATCGCGGATTGCCGGGTCATGGGGGTGATCGGCGGCGTAAATCTGGACGCCCGGTCCGATCTGGCAGCGGTCGCCAATCCGCACGGGGCAGACATCGAGAATGACACAGCCGTAGTTGAAAAACACGTTGTCGCCGAGATGGATGTTATAGCCGTAGTCGAGATAGAGCGGTGCGCGGATTGCAGGGGACGCACCCACAGAACCGAACATCCGCGCCAGTAGATCGCCCCGCTCAGGCCCGTTGGTCACATTGGTCTGATTGTAAAGCGTCATCAGGCGCTGGGCTGTTGCGCGGTCTTCACAAAGCTGAGGGTCGCCCGGGTCGTAGAGTTCGCCCGCGATCATCTTGTCACGTTCTGACATAAACTTTGAACCTTTCCATCTGCCGGGCCGTCCCATACCCGAGATACCGAAATGGTTCGGTGTCCGCCACAAAGAATGGGGACGATCATGACTTTCAAGAAAATTGCAGTTCTGGCGCTGATCGCCGGTATGAGCCTGAATGCCACCACAGCCAGTGCTGGCAGCTATGTGACGCAAAAGCAGATTGACCGGGACGCCCGTGGTTATGCCGTTAAGGCAAAAGGTCTTGGTGTGGTGCGCATCCTGAGCGTGACACCGCGCGAAGGCAAAGGGTCGGAATGCAAGGTGCATGTGCCATCGATCATCAAGGAAGCCCGGCTGAAACTGGCACAGGGCGGCGCTGCTGCGGGCAGTGTGCCTGTCAAGGTCGAGATCCAGGTTCACCACAACCCTTATACAGGTGACATCACGTGTTTTGGTGGTGGAACCGGCTGTGTGGCGGTCATTCAGGTGAATATTCCCTGAACCAGAAAACCAGCCCTGATCAGACTTTCGGAGCCTTGGCAAACCTTGCCCGGGCTCCGCGTTCTATGGCGGCCGCATGGAGACGATCGATGTTCAACTCGAACCGGATTTCTTCCAGTAGACGAAGCTCTTCCTCGTCCGCTGCACCGTCTGCGGCGACAACATCACAGGCCAGCGCATAGGCAGTTTCAAAAAGATCTTCTGGCAGGGTATCACGCACAAGACCAAACATGGCGTCCAGCCCGTCTTCTTCGGTGAAAAGGTCAAAGACGATCTGCACGACGCGCCGCAATCGGTCGGTGTCATAACCATCAAACACCGGAAGGATGTCCACCATGGACGTGATGGTAAGCAACTCGGGTGCTGTGACGTTCTGATCAGAGGCAGATGCCGATACCATGACGGCCACAAGTGCATCCTGCGGGGTCATTGAGGCAGAGGTGAAATCTTCGCTCGGCATGGGGCAGATCCTTTTACGGCGCGTTCCTGATCGGATATATTGACCGCTCCGCTGCACTGCAATAGGGAGTTGCGGGCTGAGGAGCTTGGAGACACCAGATATGAGCGAGATCCGTGACGCTGGCATGACAGCGAAAGCCTGGCCTTTTGACGAGGCGCGACGGCTGCTCAAACGTGTGGGCGGCAAGGTGCCCGAGAAGGGGTATGTGCTGTTCGAGACAGGCTATGGCCCCTCGGGCCTGCCGCATATCGGGACGTTTGGCGAAGTGGCGCGCACGACCATGGTGCGCCGCGCTTTTGAAGCGATTTGCGATATCCCGACACGTCTTGTGTGTTTCTCCGACGATCTGGACGGGATGCGCAAGGTGCCGGGCAATGTGCCAAACCCGGACGCATTGACCGAGCATCTGCAACGGCCTTTGACCGCCGTCCCTGACCCTTTTGGAACCCATGACAGTTTTGGCCACCATAACAATGCGATGTTGCGGCGGTTTCTGGATACGTTCGGGTTTGAATATGAATTCATCTCGGCCACGGAGTTTTACGCCAGTGGCCAGTTTGACGATGTCCTTCTCAGAGCGGCTGAAAAGTATGATGAGGTGATGGCCGTGATGCTGGCCTCGTTGCGCGAGGAGCGGCGGCAGACCTATTCCTGTTTCCTGCCGATCTCGCCCATCTCAGGTCGGGTGCTCTATGTGCCGATGAAAGACGTAAATGGCGAGGACGGGACCGTCACCTTTGAGGATGAGGACGGTACGGATGTCACGCTTCCGGTCACGGGCGGCAATGTGAAGTTGCAGTGGAAGCCCGATTTCGGTGCGCGCTGGGCGGCCCTTGGCGTGGATTTCGAAATGTATGGAAAAGATCATTCAACCAACACGCCGATCTACGACAAGATCTGCCGGATCCTTGGGGGTAAGGCGCCTGAACACTTTACCTACGAGCTGTTTCTGGATGAGAGCGGTGGCAAGATCTCCAAATCTTCGGGGAACGGGATTTCCATTGATGAATGGCTGACCTATGCCAGCGCGGAATCACTCAGCTATTTCATGTACCAAAAGCCCAAGACCGCCAAGCGGCTGCACTTTGATGTGATCCCAAAGGCAGTGGATGAATACCACCAGCAATTGCGGGCCTATTCAGGGCAGACGGCAGACCAGCAGGCGAACAACCCGATCTGGCATATTCATGGCGGTGATGTGCCTGCATCTGACATGGATGTGCCGTTCTCGATGCTGCTGAATCTGGCTTCAGCCTCAGGCGCAGAAGACAAGGAGACGCTTTGGGCCTTCATCGCGCGCTATGCCAACGGTGTGACGGCTGAAAGCAATCCGGGGATGGATGCAGCGGTTGGACATGCGGTGCGGTATTATCAGGACTTCGTCAAACCGTCGAAATCCTACCGGGCACCCGATGACAAGGAACGGGCAGCGCTTGAAGACCTGAAGGGGCGTTTTGCCGAGCATCTGGGAGAGACCGACGCGGAGACCTTGCAGACGATTGTCTTTGCGGTGGGCAAGGAACATGGGTTCGAGCCGATGCGGGACTGGTTCAAGGCAATCTACGAGGTTTTGCTGGGCGCGTCCCAAGGACCGCGCTTCGGCGGGTTTGCCGCGATCTACGGCGTGGCTGAAACCATCGCCTTGATCGACAAGGGCCTTTCCGGAGAGCTTGGCTAGGCCGGTGGCGATCTATGTCGACGCCGATGCCTGTCCGGTCAAGGATGAGGTGATCCGGGTTGCCGACCGGCACAAGCTTGAGGTGTTCATCGTCTCGAACGGCGGTTTGCGTCCGTCCCAGAACCCACGCGTGCAAACCATTGTCGTGCCCGATGGCCCGGACGTGGCGGACATGTGGATCGCCGACCGGGTCGGGCCAGCAGATATTTGCGTGACCGGTGACATTCCGCTGGCGGCCAAGTGCCTTGAGGCCGGTGCGCAGGTGATCCGTCACAATGGCGAGGCCTTCACCAAGGCCAACATCGGTCACCAGCTAGCGATGCGCGATCTGATGGCAGACATGCGCGCGGCCAACCCGCTGGGGGCAGGGGGAGGGGGCAAGCCGTTTTCAAAGGCGGACAGATCGCGGTTTCTCGATGTGTTGGAGCGCTTGGTTCGACAATCTGCGCGACGGTGAATTTGACAAGATCTGGAAACGTCACATCTCGCAAACAAGACGTAGTAAACCGTGAGGTCTGAGATGTTGAAAATCACCGGAACGCTGGCAGCTGTCTTTCTGGCAGGTGCGGTTTGGGCGCAATGTGCTGCGCAAGATATCCAGGGCGTGATTTCTGACCAATTTCAAGCGTTTCAGGCGGATGATTTCGGAACGGCATTTACCTTTGCCTCTCCCAACATCAAGGGAATTTTTGGAACCGCGGAGCGGTTCGGCGAGATGGTCAAGCGGGGCTATCCCATGGTTCACCGGCCTGCGGACGTGGACTTCACCACGCTTTCGGAGCGCGGCGGCCGTCAATACCAGAATGTTGTCATTACTGATCAGTCAGGTGTCCTGCATGTTCTCGAGTATGAGATGATCGAGACGGGATCGGGCTGGCAAATCAACGGCGTGCAGATCAAGAAGGCAGATGCGCTGGGCGCTTAGGCGCACGGTTGATTAACGACGCGTTTACCAATCGACCTTAGGCTTTCTGCCACTTGGGGTGCTTCTGAATGGCCACCCCGAACCCTCCTGAGACTGAACTGATCCGGAGCCACTACTGCGTGGCGGATTGCAGCTTTGTCTGAGCAGAGGCCGGCTGCCCGGACCCTATTTAAGAAGGTTTGCGCTGCCATGAACAAGGCCACCACTGACGATTTCACTTTCATGCCCCCTGCATTCAGGAACGGACTTGAGAACTGGTCGTCAGGGAGCGGAGAGCCGGGCCCATCCAGGTATGACGACGATCCGACAGGTAACCTTGTTGCAGGCGATGATGACTTCGGGGTTTGTCTTGAACTGGTGAAGACCGAGCCTGTCCAGACCCTCAGGCACACAGGCCAGACACTCATTCCAGACGGTGTTTATCTGCGAGTGCAGGCAAGGGTGAAGCTTGTGAGTGGTCCTTCGGTTCTGGTGCAGATCGCAGGTTTTGCGAGTGATCGAAACGGGAATGCGGTCTCGGATGTTCAGAAGTCAGGAAAGCTTGTGTCCCTTGGCACATATGGAGAAGTCAAAACAGTCGCAGCTATTATTGGTCCGATGGCATGTGATGGAGTGGACATGGCCTGGGGGAAGTCCGTGGAATACGGCCACCTGGGACTGAACATCGTTGGTGACAATGGCGCCGTTCTGCGGGTTGAAAGCCTTGAAGTGCATGATGAGACGACCGCGTTTGTCGGGAGTGACGACGATTGCGTGACCGTCTCAGAGTTTGGGGCGGTTGGCGACGGTGTCACCGATGACGCGGCTGCGTTTGAGGCCGCGGATGTTGCTGCCGAGGGGCGGGATATTGTGATCCCCAAAGGGTGCTACTTTCTTGGAAGAAGCGTTACCCTAATCAACCGTGCCAGATTCCATGGCTCGGTACTTATGGCCGAGGAAGATGCACTTCTGCTGTGCGCGGAACTGGACATCAATGCCTATGTCGAGGCGTTTGACGAAGAGACCGAAGGCCTGCGGCGGGCCATTCAGGCACTGTCCCTGTTTCAGGGCCACGACGGTCTTGATCTGAAGGGCAGGCGGTTCCGTCTTGATCAACCGCTTGATGTTCAGGGCGCGGTCAGAACGCTCACAAGCCTCGGCAGCCGCCGCGTGATCCGCAACGGTCAGATTGAGGCGATGGATACAGGTAACTGGGACCCGGAGGTGGTCACCGCAACTGCATCCTATGACCGTGACGAGGATCAGGTGAAACTGACCGGTATCGGCAATATCGCAGAGATCGCAGTCGGAGCCCTGGTTGAGGGCTATGGGGTAGGGCGTGAGGTCTATGTCAGGTCAGTTGATGTTGCAAATGGCGCGGTGACGCTCAGCCAGCCGCTGGTTCTGGCCCGCCCCTCCCAGTCCTATACGTTCACGCGGTTCAGGTATCTGCTGGACTTCTCGGGCTTTGCGTCAGTTGACCGGTTCCAGATTGAAAACGTCGAATTTCTGGGCAATCGGATCGGTGCGGGCATCCTGCTGCCGCCCGATGGTGCTTCCTGGTCTGTGCGGGACTGTTTTTTTGCGCGCACGGGCCACCGGGCGATCACGTCCATCGGGTCTGCCTGCAAGAACATTTCGATCGATGGCAATCAGTTCGTGGCATCCGACGATGACGAGAAGGTGCAGAACCGCAGAAGCGTGGCCGTCAACATCAATTCCAGCAATGCAAAGATCCGCAACAACAAGGCTGTGCAGCACAGGCATTTTCTGGTGGCGGCCGGCGGTGGGCACATCATCATGGGCAATCATTTCTGGCAGGAAGACACAGAAGCGCTCGGCGACCGGAGTGCTGGCATCGTTTTGATGACAATGAACCCCAAATCGGTGCTTCTGGGCAATTACTGCGACAATGCCACCATCGACATCACAAATGAATATGATCCGTTTCCGGCACCTTTCGCCGGTAAGCCCGCTTTCGGATCCCTGTCGATCACGGGAAACATATTTTCGGCCTCAAATGTGCCAGCCTGGTTCACATTCATTCGGCTTTTGCCCATCGGAACCGGCCATCCGGTGGATGGAATCATTGTTACCGACAACATCTTCAAGGGGATTGCCGGCGCGAACATAACCCGGGTCGAGTCGGTGGATACATCTCGCGGAGGGTTGGATCACAGTCAGACCCGGGCCCTGATATTTGATGACAACACCTTCACGGACATCACCTATCGCACCCAGAGCCCGGCCCTGGTTGAACTGTCCGAGGTTGATGCAAAATCCAGTTGGTCGCGTTCACTTGAGACGGTCCTGCCTTTTGGTGGTCGTGCCGTCGGGGCGGAGGGTTTGACTGCGCTCGGGACCATCCAGACGGAGGCGAATTCTGCCAGATGGACCTTGCCGGTCGTGGATCTGGAACAGGGGACCGAAGGCAATGAGATTTCAGTGCGGTGGTCTGAGGCTGTGAAGGGCAGGGTGCAATTGCGGGTCCGCTCCGACATCCCTGATTGACCTTTCGTTAACCTCTTTGCAACGGTTTGGTAACTTTTCGTCAGTAAACGGTTAACCCTAAATCGCGAGTGTCTGGAGTTCGTCATGGGGCGTATGATTGCCGTTTGTGCCGTGTTGGGTGGAGGTTTTTTGTCTGGATGCGGTGGCGGTGGAAGTTCCAGTGCAGGCAGCGGCGAGCCCGTCGATACTCCCCCGCACTACATAAGCCAAAGCGCCACGATCTATGATGATGGTGGGTATCTCTACTCCGGCAACAGCGCCTATTTCGACAAAAGCTTCCCAATGCTTCTGGCCGGTACCGAGCTGCGCAACGGGCAGCTTCACGTGCTTTACGGCGGCACGGACATCACGTTGGTCAATGCAAGCACGCTGGATGTCCAGATGGGAGGCGAGACAATTCGCTTCACTTACAACACTGCGAATTTCCGTTTTGAAGACGGACAGGGCAGGCATTTCAACACCCCGCAGATCCCGTTGATCCTGCATATGGAAAATGCCGCCGGCGGGCTGCATGCCGACATGCTGGCAGGGCTTGAGGCGGGTGTTTTGCCCGGTGGTCTGGTCACTTATTCTGGTGGTGCGACCCTCGCTCTGGTGGACAGCAGCGGGGATCCGGCTCTGTCCCAGACCGGCCAGACGCCCGGGAGTGTGGCCATCTCAATCGATTTTCTGAATGACCAGTATCAGGGGACGATTTTTACTGGCACGGTTTTTGCAGGTCAGCCCAACGAGCAGATCATGACGGTGCAGGCATCCGGTCAGATTTCAGGCTCAAGGCTGCTGCCCGGCACGATGCAGGGTCTGAGCAATGGAGGCACGCTTGATCTGACGGACACGGATCTGACCGGCGTGATCGTCGAGAATGGTGCCGAGAAAGTTCTTGGTATCTTTGCCGCCGATTACAGCAATCAGACCGCGGACGGTACGCGCACGGGCAAGCTGGTGGGCAGTTTCCGTGGGTATGATTGACGCGGCCTAACCCATCTTCTTCTGGCTTTTGCCCCGATAGGCGCGGGTGCCGCCACGACCCGCCTTTGAACGGCCTGTGGTCTCGGACGCGGCCTCGATCGCTGATTGTCGGGCCAGCGGATCATCTGCAATCGCCAGATCGACGGCTTCAAGGCGTTTTACCTCGTCTCTCAGCCGCGCGGCTTCTTCAAATTCAAGGTTCTCTGCGGCCTTCATCATGTCCTTGCGCAGACCATCAAGGTGAGCCTGTAGGTTGGCACCAACCATGGGCTTGTCGACTTTCGTGGTGATCCGGCTTTGGTCCGTATCGCCCGGGAAAAGCCCCTCCAGCACGTCCTTGACGTTTTTCTTGACGGTCTCAGGTGTTATCCCGTGCGCCTCGTTATAGGCCATCTGCTTTTCGCGGCGCCGGTTCGTTTCACCCAGAGCGCGTTCCATCGAGCCGGTGATCCGGTCTGCATACATGATCACGCGCCCATCGGCGTTGCGGGCAGCACGCCCAATGGTTTGAACGAGAGAGGTCTCGGAACGCAGAAACCCTTCCTTGTCGGCATCCAGAATGGCAACCAGACCACATTCGGGGATGTCGAGGCCCTCTCGCAACAGGTTGATGCCGATGAGCACATCGAATGCGCCCAGTCGCAGGTCGCGCAGAATTTCGATCCGTTCAATCGTGTCGATATCGGAATGCATGTAGCGCACGCGGATGCCCTGTTCGTGCAGGTACTCGGTCAGATCCTCTGCCATGCGTTTGGTGAGCGTTGTCACCAGCACCCTGTTGCCTTCACCAGCCACCTTGCGGATCTCATCGAGCAGATCATCGACCTGGGTGGTCACCGGGCGGATTTCAACCGGCGGGTCCAGCAGCCCTGTGGGACGAATGACCTGCTCGGCGAAAACGCCGCCGGTTTGTTCCAGTTCCCACTTCTGCGGTGTGGCCGAGACAAAGACGGATTGGGGGCGCATGGCATCCCATTCCTCGAACTTCAGAGGCCGGTTGTCCATGCAGGAAGGCAGGCGGAACCCGTGTTCGGCCAGCGTGAACTTGCGACGATAATCGCCCCGGTACATGCCACCGATCTGTGGCACGGAAACATGGCTTTCATCGGCAAAGACAATCGCGTTGTCGGGGATATATTCAAAGAGCGTGGGCGGCGGTTCGCCCGGCGCGCGGCCGGTCAGGTAGCGCGAATAGTTTTCAATCCCGTTGCAGACACCTGTGGCCTCCAGCATCTCAAGATCGAAGTTGGTGCGCTGTTCCAGTCGCTGCGCCTCAAGCAGATGACCATCATCGACCAGTTGCTTCAGACGCACCGTAAGTTCGGCTTTAATGCCCTTGATTGCCTGCTGCATGGTCGGGCGAGGGGTCACATAATGGGAGTTTGCATAGATGCGAACCTTCTCAAGCGTGTCGGTTTTCTGACCGGTGAGCGGATCGAACTCCGAGATGCTTTCCAGTTCTTCGCCAAAGAAGGAGAGGCGCCAGGCGCGGTCTTCTAGGTGAGCGGGCCAAACTTCGACGCTGTCGCCGCGCACCCGGAACGACCCGCGTTGAAAGGCAGCGTCGTTGCGGCGGTACTGCTGGGCCACCAGATCGGCCATAACCTTGCGCTGGTCATAGTCATTGCCGGTGATCAGATCCTGGGTCATGGCGCCGTAAGTCTCAACCGAGCCGATGCCGTAGATGCACGAAACCGAAGCCACGATGATCACGTCGTCCCGCTCAAGCAGAGCACGTGTTGCCGAATGGCGCATCCGGTCGATCTGTTCGTTGATCTGGCTTTCCTTCTCGATATAGGTGTCCGAGCGGGCGACATAGGCTTCGGGCTGGTAATAGTCATAGTAGGACACGAAATACTCGACGGCGTTGTCGGGGAAAAATCCCTTGAATTCGCCGTAAAGCTGGGCCGCGAGTGTTTTGTTGGGGGCCAGGATGATCGCCGGGCGTTGAGTCGCTTCGATGATCTTGGCCATCGTAAAGGTCTTGCCGGTGCCTGTGGCGCCCAACAGCACCTGATTCTGTTCGCCGTCCTGAAGGCCTTCAACCAGCTCTGAAATTGCGGTCGGCTGATCGCCTGCCGGTTCGAATTCCGTATGCAAAACAATGGCCTTGCCACCATCAAGCTTCAGCCGGGTTCGGGGATCTTGTGGTGCGGAATTCGTCATTTCAGTCATGGTGATTGTCCTCTTACCAGACAATTTGGCGGCTTTCCCAAATGAAACAAGGTTAACAACAAATTAAAACCTGTAGTTGTATTGATGAAATAAATACAACTTTTTAGAAACTTTTTGGTTGCTCTGATGTTGTTTGCGGCGCTAATCTGACTTTGCAAGCAGCGAGACCGCCGCCAACCTGATGCAGCACCACCCACCCCACCCCTCACTCCCTAGCATCTGGTTGGCGGCAACCACTCCTGAAAATTGAGAACGTCCGACAGGTCTTGGGACTTGCGAATAACAAGGTTTTGCGGCACCTAAGGGGCAGAGTTTTCTGGAGGTGAGATGTCATGGTGGCGCGTATCTATCAGCCCGCTCGCAACGCGATGCAATCCGGTCAGGCCAAAACCCGGGAATGGATCCTGGAGTTTGCGCCGTCGGAGCGTCGGGTCAAGGATCCGCTGATGGGTTGGACCGGATCTGGCGACACGCAAAGCCAGGTGCGACTGACCTTCGAGAGCAAGGAAGAGGCTGTCTCATACGCGCAGAAGCATGGTATTGCGCATTCGGTCGAGTTGCCGAAAAAGCGTGCGCATATCATCCGACCCGGAGGATACGGTGACAATTTTGCTTACGCGAGAAAGTCAGCCTGGACCCACTGATCAGCAGGATCAGTTCTGAATCACCACCCGGTCAGAGAATCGCGGGCGATTCACAATCTGGTTGCGCCACTCAAGCCCAGTGAAGTCGAGCCAGTCCACAATCGGAATGTAGGGAACGAAGTTTTCCACCAGAACGATGGTGTCATTCCGGGCCATTGTCGGCATGACTGTGAGCGGGATTGTCGCGTTCACCAATGCGTTGCTGACCGTGTCACCATCAATATCGTCAGGACGTGCGCGCGACCACAGAACCTCGTAGGTCGCAGCAGGCACATTGTCATCGATGCAGGTGCGCGTAGCGCTGTCATCATTGCCGTCACCGTCGATGTCACCTGGTGGAATTATGCAAATAATCGAGGTGACCCGAAGCCATTTGCCCGAAGGTGCGCGGGGCAGAAGGTTTTCCTGCAGTGTGTATAGCTCGTCGATATAGTTTGCCGGGATCAGCGGCTGGCGAGAGACGATGTCGCCAATGGTGTAAGCGGCCTTGGCGGCCTGACTTGTGGTGCGGAATGCGTCGAAGAAAATGAAGCTGCCTGCAAACCAGAGAGCGAGCAGCGGGAACAGCAGAACGAATTCAACCGTGATGTTGGCTTCTTCGTCTGACTTGAAGGTTTTCCACAGATTCAACATGTTACGCACCAGCCTCTGGGTCAGGAAGGTTCATTTACAAACGCAGAGTAGGAGATCATCGTGATCCCACCGCTGGGATCCTTGGGCATTTTCAGACCAAGACCCAGACCGGGGAAGATCGGATCGACAACGATGCAGGCTCGCACAAACATCAGACGCGACCGTGCGCCCGGTGTGAAGTTGATGACCGGTGTCACGGTCTCTGTCCGGTCGAAGCAGTTTGCATTCGCACTTGGATACCCACCACCAACCGAGATCTCGTTGAGCTGCAGGATCATCGTGGTCTTGCAGTCTTCCAGAATGCGCGCGTATTGACAGACACGCTCTTTCATCTGGGTGTGGGTGGGGTTCTTGAGAATATCCAGGCGCACATCACGAACGGCAAGGTCAAGACCACGATCCAGCATCATTGACCGGGTCATCAGCCAGCCGGATTCGAACATCGAGAACACGATTGCGAAAAAAAGCGGCGCGATGATCACAAACTCGACCGTCGCTGCCCCGTCTTCGTCTCGGCGGAAGCCCCGCAGGGCCCTGGTAATATGTCGAAACCCCTTAATCATTCGGTCAGTTTAAGGTTTTTGATGGTTTTTGCAATTTGTTCGAACGCGCTACCGATGTTGACACCGTCCACAAGGTAGGCATCCGCAGGGGTGGACGCACAGGCAACCATCACTTCTGCTGGGTCTGTGGCCGTGTCAGTCAGCGGATCAAAGTCCGGGTCCAGCGCTGGCAGTTCAAAGCCGATGGTGAAAATGCGGGTTTTGACGCGCGTCTCTCCGTCGATTGTCACAGTCTCGCGTGCCTTGTTGCAGAGCGACATCAGGTTGGCCCGTGCGGTCGCTTCGGTCACGAAAGTGTCCGTATCCGCGTTACCGGCATTGTGATTGTCGTCAGCGGAGGTAATGACGCCGTCATCATCCGTATCAACGCCGGCGATACCGTAATAGTCGATCTCTTCCTGGGTATCGTACTTGTCCGATTCCAGACGCTTCTGCAGAGTGATCGCACCATCAGTCATGAGAACCACGAACTTGACCGTGTTTGCATCGGTGTAGGCACCGGGACGGCCACGGAAGTCGCCAGAAACGATTTTGTCGTCATCGATCAGTTTGGTCACGACGGGCGCCGATGTCGGATCCAGCAGACCCAGGCCCCACTTTAGACCGTTCTGAATGCCGGTTGCCTCGTGCATGCCGAGACCATTGATCGCGGTTTTGAGAGGGCCAGGCGTGTTCGAGAACGGAATGATCTCGGAACCGGCTGTCGGGCACCAGCCCCAGCCAGTACCGGCAGGATACAGATGGATCGCACCATAGTTGAAGTGCGGCATGTGCCCGCGAATGGTTGTCGGCGACATGGCCAACGTCGTGAATTCCGACTGGGCGAAATCAAGACAATAGGAATAGCTGTGCAGCTGAGTTGTTGCGTAGTGTTTGAACAGGGTCGGGCCCGCGCTGGCATGGCCGCCATACGGCACCACCGTTACGGACGTGTACTCAGCGAAATCGCCTGCAAGAACAGTGTCGACAAATGTCGAAGCAGCCTGCTTCATCGCAGCGAGTTTGCCGTTGTCATCCATGGAGGGCGAGATGTCGAGAACCATCGAAATCTCAACATTCTGGCGCTTTTGTTCCGCGGTGCCCTTGGCGATCACCTTCATGGTGGGGATGCCGATGATCCGCAGGAACGATGTCGAGAATTCATATTCCGCTGTTGCAGTCACCTTGCGCGAAATCAGGTTGTTATCAGGAATAGGTGTCTGCACCACAACCGTGGGCGTGCCGGCAGTGTGATTCACGGAGGAGAAGACGTATTCTTCCACGGTGGTCTTGGCAGTGATGTCCTGAGAGAACGCAGCAGCAGCAAGAACGCCGCGGTCCAGCGCATTCTGCAATTCGGCCCGGTACGTCTCATGGCGCATGAAGTCGGTCGCCATCCCGGCACCCACAATCATCATGAGGAACATGACAATCGCGAACGCAGTCAACGCGCCTTCTTCATCTTTCCGGAAACGCTTAAATCCGAAACGACCGCTTTTCAGCAGCTTAACTTTGTTACCCAATTCCACACCCATAGGTTTCGTCCAATGCTATTAGACCCAAACAGACGATTTCCCCACTGTGCTAATGTAAAATCTGGACTCAAAGATGTCAAAATATCCAAAGGCATATGGTTAAGGATAATAAACATGTGGCACGCAGGACAAAATCCGCCCTAAAAGCCAAAGCATCGGCGTGCGATGCTGCCGATGACAAAAAGCACTATACACGGATCAAATCTGCTGAAAAACCTGATTCCCCACTGATTTTAATGAAAAATTTCTCTTTTGGATGTTTGAGTTGGGATGTCGGAGACTTGCACGCAACACCTTTTTTGAACGGGTGCCTTGGCTCGGCAAATTTCAGCCAGCCATTCTGGTTCGACGGGACCTCGATCTGACGGGTTTAGCCTCAATTTTAGCGAACATGGCGAAACCAAGGCCGGTAACCGCCCGAATGTCAGTATGATTCTCTGCCGTCGAGTGCAGGCTTCTGTTTTTTAAAGCTTTCCGGGACCCCTTTGTGGTCCGGATCGAATTTATGCCGGATGCCGCCTCTTCCCCAAAGTCGCGCGGACACAAAATACAAAAGCCCTGCACCGATGGGTCACGATGTTGAACATATTTGGACAAGATTGGGGTCTATCAATCGTTTCTTAAGTGAGTCGGTCCCGGCAAAAACTGCTGGTCACCGAACTTGGGTTGGAGGACGTAATCAGTGTTGAAAGTGCTCATTTCTGATCGGGATGTGGTGATGCGGGAGACGATTTCGCAAGCCCTGGATCAGGAGGTTGGATTGACGGTTTTGCAATCAAGCGGACTGGACGATGCCTTTGATGTTATGGACAAAGTTCCCGGTCTCGACGTTGCGTTGATTGAGTTGGGAATGCCGGATCCCGAAGCCATGCGCCGCCTTGCGCGTGCGCTCGCGCATCCGTCACGCACGCCGATTGCGGTGCTGTCGGATGTGACGGATCGGGAAACCGTCTGTCGTGCCCTGACGATGGGGGCCAAGGGCTACGTTCCCAAGACAATGCCTGTCCGCTCGCTGCGCAATGCGGTGCGCTTCATGGCCGAAGGTGAAGTGTTCGTGCCATTGGAAGTGGTCGCGGAAAGCCAGATCCCGGGTACCGAGACCGGCTTGCGCAAACGTCTTTCGCGACGGGAGGACCAGACTTTGCAGTGTCTGTGTCAGGGTCTGTCGAACAAGGAAATCGCGGCGGAACTGGGTGTTCAGGAGGTTACGGCCAAACTGCACGTAAAGACCTTGTGCCAGAAGCTGGGTGCGAAGAACCGGACCCATGCCGCCATGATTGCCCGTGACCAGTTGTATTACTGATTGCTTTCACGGGGCTGGGCCAGTTTCCAGTCCAGATTGGCCTTCACCGATGGCCATTCAGGTGCCGTGATCGAATAAACAGCCGTATCGCGCACGGTGCCGTTTTCCAGTACGGAATGTGCCCGTAAAACCCCATCCAGCTTTGCCCCCAGCCTTTCAATGGCTCGCCGACTCTGGTGGTTCATGAAATGGGTGCGAAACTCCACAGCGATGCAATCCAGCGTCTCGAACGCATGGGTCAGCAGGATCCGTTTGCATTCGGTGTTCATCAGGCTGCGCTGAACCGACTTGCGGTACCAGGTCGATCCGATCTCGATCCGTTTGTTGACAGCATCGATGTTCATGAATGTCGTCATTCCAACGGCTTGGCCCGTAACCGGATGCAGAATCGCAAAAGGCTGCATGCTGCCTGAAACGCGCAAGCCAAGCCTGCGATCAATCTCGGCCGAGACATCATTGGGTGCAGGTACGGTCGTATACCAAAGTCTTGAAAGGTCGCCGTCTGCAGAGGCCGCTTCAAGATCTGTGCAATGTGCCTGCGTCAGGCCTTCGATGGCAACATAGGTGCCCTTTTGGGCAAATTCCGGGGGCCAAACAGACATGATATTTTCCGTAGTTGGAAGGGGTTGTGCCGGACCATGTGGCAATTCCCAAGCATGAACAAGAGCCAAACCCCGGATTTGCTTTTGATCTCGGCTCAAAGCCTCGCTAAGAGGGGGCAAGCGGTCCCATAGCTCAACTGGATAGAGCAGCCGACTTCTAATCGGCAGGTTGAGGGTTCGAGTCCTTCTGGGACCGCCAGTGTAATTTTAACATATTGAAATCATTTAATTATTTACGATTTTTGGAAACTGTTTCCAGCCGGTTCCCAAGTTTCACGATCTGTTCGGTTAGGGAGTCCCTTCAGCGGAGGAATTGAAATTAGGAACTCACTAGATGCACTGGCCCAAGACTGTCCCATCCGATTTAAGTATTTTGATGGAAGAAGTCTTATCTGTGCTTAGCGTTGAACCTGCCGACATCTGGTTACACGTGGTTGAATACATGTAAAAGCAATCCGTAAGTCCCCCAATGGACTCCCAGAAGATGAAAAACACAAGTCGACTAGGTGAGGTTCATTTGTGTGGTGCCAACTCGCATCATGATCGGGTTATGGAAGAAGACCTGCTTCCCTAAATTCTCCATCCTCCATTGTTGCGTTGTCTGTTTACACATCACGGCGTTTGAAATACTGAAACCTTCCAATTATTTTTGGAGACGAGGGTTGAAAAGATGTGGCTTAGATCGCCGTTATTGGCTCAAGATAAGGGCAAAAAACCAGCAAAAACGTGTATGGCGAAAAAGGAAACAGAAGTTCGGCCAAAGTTCAGTATCTAGAAGAAGGCGCCGTAACAACTACCACAATAGTATTGTGAGTATTTGGCAAGGTGGCAAAGAAGAAAGCGCGATTTGTAGGCAACGTCCTCAAGATGCTCCAGCCTCGCTTTGCTTCAGAAACAATCTATTTGAAACAACCAAATTCTTTGACCACTTAAGAAAAAATTTCAGTTTAGCAATAAATAAAAAACAAGGAGGTTTTGTAAAAAGATCAAAGAAAAACGCACCTCCTCGAATTCAGGGATACATTGACTTCGCAAAAATTAAGAATATCTCGATGTCTGCAGCGATTGTTCTTGCTGCTGATTATGACCGGTTGAAGCACTTCTTAAAAGAAGTGCCTCCTACAATAAATTTAAGAAATTGGGATCAGGTTGTGGTAACAAGGCTTCACCAGCTAGGTTTTTTTAGCATCCTTGGACACCAACCAGATCCGAATTTACTTGTCCAGAACGGTGACTTTTTGCTGATGCGAATTCTTCGCTCAACCAATTGTGCAACACTCAACCAAGTCGATGATGCACTTATGGGGCTTGGCTCTTTTGTATCTCATGAAAATAATTCCCTCGATGAAAAAGTAACACACACATTGTCAATTATCAGTGAAGTAATGTCCAATGTTACCCAGCACGCATACCAGAGTGGTGTCGATTTTACTTATGATCATTTAAACAGTTTTTGGGTTTCCGCAGAGGCAGATCGCTCCGAGAAAACTCTAAGGATTGTGTTATATGACCAAGGCGCCACGATACCTGTCACATATCCCAGGTTAGACAGAAGCGAGAAGGTCAAACGCTTTCTCGCGCGTATGCTTCAGCGCAAACCAAAATTTGACTATGAAGATGATGGTACCTATATCAGAGCAGCATTGAGATATGGTGGATCGCGCACGGAACTTGACTATCGAGGAAAAGGTTTTCCTCAAATGATTGATTTGCTGAATACCCTTGGGGGTGGTGAATTGATGGTTATGAGCCGCGGTGGGTGGTGCGCACGCTCGAGTAACGGCCGGGTAACTTCTGGGAGTTATGCTTCATCAATTGGCGGTACGTTAGTTGAATGGAAAATGGAATTATAGGGAATGGACAGAGATAAAATGACTATAGACATTGCGTCTCAATTTTCCCGCCATCCAGCAGGACGGGTAGGATCTGATGGGCCTGACAACGGCGAGCGTTTTAGAAGTGAGTTTCTAGTACCTGTCTTACTCGAAGCTTTAAAAAAAGATCCGGTTCCGATTGTTATTGTTGACATCGATGGTTGCCGTTCTTTTGGATCCTCTTTTTTAGAAGAAGCCTTCGGGGGTCTCGGGCGGGTGCGTTACTTCCCTTTTTTGGAAGCGATGAAAATTCTGCAAATCCGTACCAATAAGCCGCATCTTAAGATCTATAGAGATGCTATAATCGACTATCTTGCGGCCGCCAAATCGCAGGTTGCGGTCTAGCGTAGGCAGAAATGGTCGAGAAGGTTGCGCTTGCATTGTTCGGTGCCTTGGTGGGTTGGCTGCTCTCTTGGCATCGATATCGTGTTGCAGAAAATGCTAACCTTATAAGTGATCACATATCTGATATGGAGCGCTTTGCAGAGGCACTACGAGTTCATTGGACAACTTCATTTAAAACACTCGATGAAAGTCAGCATAGAAGCGAGATAGCGAAAATACGCTCTCTGCACACCTCAATTTCTTCGTTCTATGGTGAGGCTGGATCAAGATTAAGCACCATACGATTGCGGGAGTATCAAGTCGCGCAGCTTAGATTGTTCAAGATTGGGCTGGGTGGAGAGTTTGAGACAGTCCATAGAGACATTGCAGAGGATACCGCTATAGAAACACAAGTTTTAGCTTGGGAGATTATCCAAAGCCTACGATCTGCACGACGAGAGCAGTATGGACTACGATCTATTATTTACTCTTTTTGGGCCAGTTTTTTTGACAAAAAAGCAATATCAGTAGGAAAGATCTATCGGTAGCCTAGATTCAAATTTTTACTGATCTCTATCAACAAATGCATTTGTGTTTATTTAGCACCACTACACTTCAAAAGTCTTTGCTGACAATCGCGTATAGAGCCGTGTACTGGTGATGGATGCGTGCCAGAGTGACATGAGCCATGACGCTCACTCAAATCGCGCTGTCTTGTCTCCGCGATCAAAGCGGCCCGTCTCAATCCCGTCGATGCAGTTGCTGAAATGACTGGCGGCAAAGGCCAGCTTTTCCCGGTCGGACTTCTTGACGTCCGAATCCTCGGAACCTTTCAGCAGACCGTCGCGGTATTCTTTCATTCGTTCAAGATCGGCACTTGCCGCTGTCCCTTCATCGGAGTTTCCAAAACTGCCCGTAAGCCATTGAAAAATATAGCGGCAGAAACTGCGAATTTTCCGCGATAAGGTGTTGAAATTGTTGGTATACGATTGCTTCTTCTGGGACCGCCAGACAGCATACGTGCCCTGAGATAATTAGACGATGGCACTTTGATGCTGGCTTGCATTCGTATGCAAAACATGTGTGACTGCCACTGATCATCTGGATCTAGCGATGGAGACCGCTCAAATGACACCCGCAGAGATGGATGCCCGGATCGTTCGATATGGTGAACTGGTTCCCTGCAAAACTGCTTTCATCGATGCCCACACACCGGGCAGTGATCAGAAGGAAAACTTCACGATCATCGGTGGCGGGGTCTCGGAAAGCCCCGATCAGCATGTACACATCAAGGATACACCGGGTTTCAACATCGGGGCGGCTGGGCAACCGCCGAAATGCCGCAACTCGCTGCATTCTCATTCGACTGCAGAGGTGTTTTTCGTGCTCAAAGGTCGCTGGCGGTTTTTCTGGGGCCGCTGGGGTAAAGCCGGAGAGGTGGTTCTGGAAGAGGGCGATATTTTTAACATACCGACGGGCATTTTCCGCGGGTTTGAAAACATCGGCACCGATTATGGAATGATCATGGCGATCCTTGGCGGCGATGATGCTGGTGGCGGCGTGCTCTGGGCTCCGCAAGTGATTGAAGATGCAAAGGATCACGGGCTGGTGCTTGGAGCAAACGGTAAGCTTTACGACAGCAAGAAGGGTGAGAAACTGCCTGATGGTGTCGGGCCAATGCCGCTGCTGGATCAGGGTGTTCTGGACCGGATGCCGGAGTTCTCAACCCAAGACGTCGTACCGCATTTCGTGGCACGCTATCTGGACATGATGGCCTTGTCTGATCGCCAGCCCGCCAAGGTGATCGGAGCCGACGCCATGCTGCGGGACAGACCCGGGTTCGAGGTCGAGTTTCTGTCGCGAGGGTCCATTTCACCTGAGCTTTACACGACCGAGCGACATGAGATCCTCATGCCGATGCGGGGGCACTGGTGGCTGGATTATGACGGCGGATCAACTGTGCTGAACCCGGGCGACACCTGCGCGGTACCTCCCGGTGTGTCGCGTTCCTTGGTTCCTGCCATGACCGGAGAGGCAAGTCTTTACCGCGTGCGCAACACCGATGATCCGGCGGGGCCGACGCAGCTCCGTTAAGGTAAGCCTGTTAGAGAACGGCCTGAATGCAACTGACCACGGCATCGGCGTCTTTGGCGATGTGAACTCCTGCGGCCTTCAGCAAAGCCTCTTTCTCCGAAGCTGTTGAGCTTTTGAACATCGACAAGGTACCCGCATGGCCCATCTTGCGTTCGGTGATTGCGTGCCGTCCGACTACTAATGCGATCACTGGTTTGCCATAGGTCTCTGACGAAAGGTACTCAGCCACCTCGTCTTCTTCGCGACCGCCAATTTCGCCAATCAAGACGACAGCTTTGGTCTCGTCATCGTTCTTGAAGCGTTTTAGGCAATCGACAAAGCCGATCCCGTGAAGCGCGTCACCGCCAATGCCCACGGTTGTGGTCTGCCCAAGGTCGGCCGCACTGCATTGCGCCAGAATTTCGGAGGCGAGCGAGGCCGAGCGGGAGGCAATGCCAACCGGTCCGGGCTTTGCACTGCCCGTTGGCATGACGCCGATCTTGCAAGCCCCAGGCGTCAGCAATCCTTGGGAGTTTGGACCTACAAGAACCGTTTCGCTTGCCGCAAGCGCCTGCTTTACGCGGGACATATCATGTTGCGGGACCCGCTCGGTCACGCAGACAATCACATCCAGTTTGGCCGCAATCCCCTCAAGGATCGCATCGGCTGCGGAATGGGCCGGGACCATGACCAAACTTGCGGTCGCGCCGGTTTCGGCTACAGCTTCGGCCACTGTATTGAACATCGGCAGGCCGAGATGTTTCGTGCCGCCCTTGCCGGGGCGCACGCCACCGACATATTGCGAGCCATAACGCATGCCCTGGTCAGTGTAGAACGTGCCCGATCGCCCGGTCATGCCCTGCACGATCACGCGGGTGCTTTCGTCGATCAGAATTGCCATCAGACAGCCCTCCCGCTGGATTTTGCCACCACGGCCGCAATGGCCTGTGAGATGCTGGGGTGGCTTTCAACCGGCAGCATACGGTCTTTCAGGATTTTGCGCGCCCAGTCCTCGTTCTGACCGGCAAGCCGTGCGACCAGAGGCAGTTTGCGATCCGAACGTGAATAGGCAAATGCCACGCCTTCGGCGACCGTGTCGCACACCGTCATACCACCGCCGTGAACGTTAAGGAGGATGGCCTTGACCTGCGGGTCTTCGAGCAGAAGCTCGACACCCTTGGCAATCTGAAAGCTTGTGGCGGTGGTGCGGATGTCCATGAAATTGGCGGGTCTGCCACCGGCATCGATGATCATGTCATTTGTTGCAAGGCCAAGGCCTGCACCGTTCACAACGACGCCGATGTTGCCATCCAGCTTGACGAAATTGATCTCGTTCTCATGGGCTGCGCGCTCGTTCGCGGTCATGGTCTCGCCATCGGACAGGCCTTCAAGCGCCGGGTGGCGGAAAAGCGCATTGCCATCGAGTGTGATCTTGGCATCAACCGCCAGCCAATCGCCCGATTTGGTCAGGGCAAGTGGATTGATCTCAAGCAGCAGCAGATCGTTCTCAAGAAAGGCCGTCTTGGCTTTTTTGAGAAGCGAAGCCAGCGCGTCGACCTTCGAAAGCCCCAGCTTTTCAAGAAATTTTGAAAGGTTGGCCGTGTCGGCGCTCAATTCCAGGGACTGCACAGCCCCTTCATCCATCCGCGCCAGTTCCTCGAACGCAACGCCGCCCTTTGCGGATGCAAGGAGCGTGGGAGCGCCTGTTTTTGGGTCAAGCACGAAGGAAGCGTAGGCCTGATCGGCAATGTCCACGGCTTCTTCGACATAGACGCCTGCGATGGTCTCTCCGTCCTTGCCGGTCTGTTCAGTCACCAGCTTGGTGCCGATCAGACGACCGGCCTCGTCACTGACCTGCGAGGGGGTAGCGGCAAACTTGATTCCGCCTGCAAGCCCGCGTCCACCGGCGGCAATCTGGGCTTTGACCACGTATTTCTTTGCCGATAATTCGCGCGCCCGCGCCTCTGCTTCGGCCGCAGTCTGTGCAAAGCGGCCTTGCGGGATGGGTACGCCAAATTGCGCTATCAATTCCTTGGAGCGGTATTCCGAAAGGTTCATCACAATCGCCCTTTTTGAGTTCTGGCATCTGGTACACCAGATTTGAGTGTGGGTCAATGCAACCCTTGCGGATTGCCGCTGATCTCGGGCACAGTCAAACTTCCCGAAACAAAGGTGCGCGCGGCGTGATTGACCTCAGAGACTTGCAGCTTCTCGAAGCGTTGGCGCGGCACAAGCATTTTGCCCGCGCCGCAGAGGAATGCGGCATCTCGCAGCCAGCGTTTTCGATGCGGATGCGCAGCCTTGAAACCCAGCTGGACGTGACGATCATCCGGCGTGGGAACCGCTTTCAGGGCCTGACGGAAGAGGGCGAGACGGTCCTGCGTTGGGCGCGGCGCATGCTGGAAGACGAGCGGATGCTGCAACAGGAAGTGCGCACAGCCAAGGGCGTGGTCAGCGGCACGCTGCAGATCGGCGTGGTGCCGACGGCGCTGACTGTGGCGGCGCGGCTGACGGTCAGCCTGCACAAGGCTCATCCCCGGATGCTGGTGCGGATCATGTCGGCGCCATCGCTGCATATCCAGCAGATGCTTGAGGACGGAAAGATCGATGCGGGCATCACTTATTCGGACGGTATTCCCGAAGATCTTCTGCAAAAACGCGAACTGTATGACGAAACCTACGTCTTGCTGACGCCCAACGAGATCGCCAGAAGCCTGCCGGACGTGGTGAGTTGGAAGCAGGCTGCGTCCTTGCCGCTGTGTATGCTTGAGCCACAAATGCAGAACCGGCGTATTCTGGACAATCACTTCCAGTCCATCGGCGAGCGTCCCGATGTGGTGGCGGAAACCAACGCGCTGACCTCGTCGCTTTATCTGGTCAAGGAAGGTGTCGCGGCAACAATTGTGCCCGAGGTTCAGATGCAGGCTTTCGGGGCGCTTGAAAATGCCAAGGCCCTGCCATTGGGTGAGCCGGAGCTGACCAAAAGCATCAGCCTTGTTACCGCCAGGCGCAGCGGATCGACCCCTGTTCTGCGGGCCCTGATCAAGGCTGTTGACGCAATTTTTTGATAAGCTCAGCTTATCAGTTATGTTGGAAATGCTATTTGAGCATGTGTTTTCCTGATGTCAGTATGCAATTGAATATCGTGTACTCATCGAAGGGAAATTCCGATGGCACCGCTGGATCAGGGCAAGGGCGTTTGGAAGGATGGTCGGGGCAAGGGACGCTCCCAGACCAAAGGGCGGGCGCTGGATGATCAGGCACTGGAAGACGTCCGGGTGTTGCTCGGGGAACAGCCGCGCCGCCGGGACCTTCTGATCGAGTTTCTGCATTTGATTCAAGATGCTTACGGACATCTGTCCGCAAGCCATCTGCGTGCGCTTGCCGACGAGATGCGGCTTGCTCAGGCAGAAGTCTTTGAAGTTGCGACCTTCTATGCCCATTTCGATGTGATCAAGGAAGGAGAGACGCCGCCACCTGCGCTGACCATCCGTGTGTGCGACTCGCTCAGTTGCGAGCTGGCCGGGGCCGAAGCCCTGCAAAAGGCCTTGGAGGCCGGACTGGATGCATCTGAAGTCCGAGTACTGCGCGCGCCCTGCATGGGGCGGTGTGATACCGCACCGGTTCTCGAGTTGGGCCATCACCACATCGACCAAGCCACGCCTCAGAAGGTCAAGGCGGCAATTGCAGATGGGCATACCCATGCGGACATCCCGCAATACGAGGCATTTGAAGCCTACCGCGACGATGGCGGCTATCGCAGGCTTGAGGCGCTCCGGGCAGGCGAGCGTACGGTCGATGAGGTGCAGGATGATGTTCTGGCCTCAGGTCTGCGTGGTCTGGGCGGGGCAGGATTCCCGTCGGGGCGGAAATGGTCTTTCGTGCGCGCGGCTCAAGGTCCGCGTTATCTGGCCGTCAATGGTGATGAGGGCGAGCCGGGTACATTCAAGGACCGCTATTATCTTGAGCGTGAGCCACATGTCTTTCTTGAAGGCATGCTGATCGCCGCATGGGCCGTCGAGGCAGAGACCTGTTTCATTTATATGCGAGACGAATACCCGGCGGTGCTTGAGATCCTGCGCCGGGAGATCAGGGCGCTGGAAGAGGCTGGTCTGGTCACCCCCGGTTATATCGATCTGCGTCGCGGGGCAGGTGCTTATATCTGCGGTGAAGAAAGCGCGATGATCGAATCGATCGAAGGCAAGCGCGGTCTGCCGCGGCACCGCCCGCCTTACGTGGCACAAGTTGGCATCTTCAACCGCCCGACGCTGGTCCATAATGTCGAGACGCTCTATTGGGTGACCAAGGTAGTGCGCGGCGGGCCTGAGGTTCTGTCGGCCCATGAAAAAAACGGGCGCAAGGGTCTACGCTCCTATTCGGTCTCGGGCCGGGTGCGCAATCCGGGCGTGAAGCTGCTGCCCGCGGGCTCGACCATTCTGGACATCATTGACGCCTCGGGCGGCATGCTGGATGGCCATGCGTTCAAGGCGTATCAGCCGGGTGGTCCATCGTCGGGCATTCTGCCTGCGTCCATCGATGATGTACCGCTTGATTTTGACACGTTGCAGCCCTTGGGCAGCTTCATCGGCTCTGCAGCCGTAGTGGTTCTGTCCGATCAGGACAGCGTCAAGGATGCTGCCGTCAACCTGCTGAAATTCTTCGAGGATGAAAGCTGTGGCCAGTGCACACCGTGTCGTGTCGGGTGTGAAAAGGCGGTGAAGCTGATGCAGAAAGACGTCTGGGATCAGGAGCTTCTGGAGGATCTGTCAGAAGTCATGGTCGATGCATCGATCTGCGGTCTGGGGCAGGCTGCTCCCAATCCGATCCGAATGGTGATCAAGCATTTCCCGGAGGAGATTGGGTGAGATGGGGATTACTCATCCTCATACTTGCGCTTCCTCAGAGCGCGATTGCGCAGAGCGATCAATGTTCGTTCTACGACGGCCGCAGGATATTCCGCGACTGGCGACCCATGTCCCACATGCTGATCGGGCTGACGTACCGACGCGAATGCAACATGGTCACGCAAGACGATGCCCGCGCAGTGCGTTCGATCCACGAGGCCCGCGGCTGTTCAATCGACACGCCGCTGGGCCAGTATTTCACCGACATTCTGAACGCACCACTGAACCCGGACACATCGCATCCGGGCCTGGCCCTGATCCGGTCGCGCGACCCGGTGGGTTTTGCGCAGTTCTGCCGGATGGCGAAGCTTTTGCCCTGGCCACGGGAAAGTGCGGCATTCCTGCTGCGCAAGCCCGAAGAAATCGATCAAAGTTTCATGCCCGACTACCTCGCATTCTGGAACCATCTGGATGCGATGCAGGGCGAACTGACCTGGATGATGACACAACTGGATTGACGGCGTTTGACGCTGAAGATCTCCAGCAATGGAAAGGCGAAGCCAATGCCTGATGGAAGCCAAACAAAGATGATCAGCTTCACGCTCAACGGTGAGGCGGTCTCGGTGCCCGAGGGCTGGACGATCTGGGAAGCGGCCAACGGGCGCGGTCTGGTGATCCCGCATCTGTGTCACTCGGGCGAGACCGGGTACAGGCCTGATGGCAACTGTCGGGCCTGCATGGTCGAGGTTGAGGGCGAGCGCACACTGGCGGCCTCTTGTATCCGTGAGGTGACCGAGGGCATGATCGTCAATTCCGACACCGACAGAGCCGTCAAGGCGCGCAAGACAGTGGTCGAATTGCTGGTGGCTGATCAGCCTGACCGGGAAAAAGCACATGATGCGTCTTCCCGTTTCTGGGACACGGCTGATGATCAGGGCGTGACCGAGAGCCGGTTCCCGGCCATGGATCAGACCCGCGTGCCGCTTCTGGACGACAGCCATGTGGCGATGCGCGTCAATCTGGATGCCTGCATCCATTGCAATCTGTGTGTGCGGGCGTGCCGTGAGGTGCAGGTCAATGACGTGATCGGCATGGCAGGGCGTGGCCATGATGCGCAGATCGTTTTCGATATGGATGATCCCATGGGCGAAAGCTCCTGCGTGGCCTGCGGTGAATGCGTGCAGGCCTGTCCGACAGGTGCGCTGACCCCTGCCACCATGGTTGACGCCGAACAAAAGGGCGACAGCAAGGATTATGACCGTGAAGTCAAGTCAGTCTGCCCGTATTGCGGTGTCGGGTGCCAGTTGAGCTACAAGATCAAGGACGATAAGATCGCCTGGGTTGACGGCATCGACGGCCCGGCGAATGAGCAGCGTCTTTGCGTCAAGGGCCGGTTCGGGTTCGATTACATCGCGCACCCCCATCGTCTGACGAAACCCCTGATCCGACGCGAGGATGCGCCAGCCAAGGGGCTGAACGTCGACCCCGGCAATGTTCTGACGCATTTCCGGGAAGCCACTTGGGATGAGGCGCTGGACGCAGCCGCCAACGGCCTGAAGCGCCTGCGCGACGATACCGGTCAGCGGGTTGCGGGCTTTGGTTCGGCCAAGTGCTCCAACGAAGAGGCTTATCTCTTCCAGAAGCTGATCCGTCAGGGCTTCGGTCACAACAACGTTGATCACTGTACGCGTCTTTGCCATGCCTCATCCGTGGCAGCCTTGATGGAAAACGTTGGCTCGGGTGCTGTGACAGCCACCTTCAACGAGATTGAAAATGCGGATGTTGCCATCGTGATCGGGGCCAATCCGACCGAGAACCACCCGGTGGCGGCGACCTATTTCAAGCAGTTCGCCAAACGGGGAGGGAAGCTGATCGTCATGGATCCGCGCGGGCAGGGCCTCAAGCGCCATGCGACGCATATGCTACAGTTCCGCCCCGGTGCTGATGTCTCGATGCTCAATGCGATCATGCATGTGATTGTCGAAGAAGGGCTTTATGACGAGAATTACATCGGGGCCTACACTGAAAACTGGGAGGCCCAGAAGGCCCATCTGGCAGATTTCACGCCTGAGGCGATGTCCGAGATCTGCGGCATCTCGCCAGAGCAGTTGCGCGCTGTTGCCCGTGATTTTGCCTCTGCCAAGGCAGGCATGATTTTCTGGGGCATGGGCGTCAGCCAGCACATCCACGGCACCGACAATTCACGCTGCCTGATCTCGCTCGCATTGATGTGTGGTCAGGTGGGTAGGCCGGGCACGGGTCTGCATCCGTTGCGAGGCCAGAACAACGTGCAGGGCGCGTCCGATGCCGGTCTGATCCCAATGTTCCTGCCTGATTACCAGAGCGTCAAATCGGGTCCGGTGCGCGAAATGTTTGATGGCATCTGGGGCAGCGAGACCAATCCAGAGCCCGGACTGACCGTGGTCGAGATCATAAACGCCATCTCGGCAGGTGACATTCGCGGCATGTATATCCTTGGCGAAAACCCGGCTATGTCCGACCCTGATGCCGATCATGCACGTGCCGCTTTGGCCAAGCTTGAGCATCTGGTTGTGCAGGACATCTTCCTGACGGAGACGGCAAATTATGCGGATGTCATTCTGCCAGCCGCCGCCTGGGCCGAAAAAACCGGCACAGTGACCAACACCAATCGCCAGGTGCAGATGGGACGTCCTGCCGTGTCGCCACCGGGCGAGGCGCAGGAAGACTGGTGGATCACTGTTGAGCTTGCCAAACGGCTTGGTCTGAACTGGACCTACTCTCATCCATCTGAGGTCTTCGGCGAGATGAAGCAATCGATGCATTCCCTCGACAACATCACCTGGGAGCGGCTGGAAGGGGAGGCGGTGACCTATCCGTCGCTCAGCCCAACGGATCCGGGCCAGCCAGTTGTCTTTGGCGATGGTTTCCCGCGTGACGACGGACGTGCAAAATTCACGCCAGCGAGTGTCATTGCGCCGGCTGAAGCTCCTGATGCGGAGTTCCCGATGATCCTGATCACCGGGCGGCAGTTGGAGCATTGGCACACCGGGTCGATGACGCGGCGCTCCATGGTGCTGGACGCGGTGGAGCCTGAGGCGAATTGCTCGCTGCATCCGCGCACCTTGCGCGCGATGGGTGTGGAGCCGGGTCAGAAAATCCGGATCAGCACGCGGCGTGGCAGTGTCGAAGTGATGGCGCGAGCTGACAGGGCGGTGTCTGAGAACACGATTTTCCTGCCCTTTGCCTATGTCGAGGCGGCTGCGAACATCCTGACCAACCCGGCTTTGGATCCGTACGGCAAGATCCCCGAGTTCAAGTTTTCGGCAGCCAAGGCCGAAGCTCTGTCGAGCGATACCATCGCGGCAGAGTGAGTGCCTGACATCATGTAAGCTGCGTAAAGGCCCGCAATCGCGGGCCTTTTTTGATTTAACAATGGCGGTTCTGGGTGATGATGAAGTGATTGCGCCGGATTGGCACTTGGCCTATGGTATACCAATGGACCAGATTCTGATTTCTCCCATAACGTTTGGAGGCAGCCGGTGAAACTGAGCCCGCTGCCAGAGACGTTCACGCTGAAAGATCAGATCTATGAGCGTCTGCGCCAAGCCATCATCGAGATGAACATCTATGACGATGATGCCAATCTGCGGCTGGACGAGCGGTCGCTTGCCGAACAACTGGGCATTTCCCGTACCCCGCTGCGTGAAGCCCTTGCCCGGCTTGAGCAGGAGGGGTTCGTCGAGGTCAAGGCCCGGCGCGGCGTGTTTGTTAGACGCAAGACGCAAACAGAAATTCTGGAAATGATTGTCGCCTGGGCGGCTCTGGAAAGCATGGCGGCCCGTCTGGCCGCGGAAACCGCTGCGGCCGAGCAGATTGCAGGTTTGCGGCGCCATGCGATGAAAAACAGCGAAAGCTCGGCCCGTGCGGATCTGGGTGAATATTCGGACGCCAACATTCGCTTTCACCAGAAGATACTGGAACTGAGCGGCGTGGCGTTGCTCAAGGACCTCGCCGACAGTCTGTTTGTTCACATGTACGCTGTGCGCAGGCGCGCGCTGGAAGAGGGCGACCGGGCGGCACATTCGGTTGTGGATCACATGGAAATCATCGAGGCGATCGAGACCCGGGACGCAGCCTTGGCCGAACGTCTGGTGCGCGAACACACAATGAAGCTTCATGCTCATGTCAAACGGACGTGGGACATGATGGAATTCAAAAGACAACAAAACGCCAACTGATCCAGAACATCAGTCGGAGGGAGGGTTTAACATGACAGACCAGACCAAAATCGAACCGGAAGCTCAGGCTTTGACCGATGGGTTTCATTTGCTGATTGATGCCTTGAAGCTGAATGATATCAATACGATATACGGCGTTCCTGGCATTCCGATCACGGATCTGGGGCGCATGGCGCAAGCCGCGGGTATTCGGGTTCTGTCGTTCCGGCACGAGCAGAATGCAGGCAATGCCGCAGCCATCGCAGGTTACCTGACGAAAAAACCCGGCGTGTGCCTGACTGTTTCGGCGCCGGGGTTTCTGAACGGCCTGACGGCACTTGCCCATGCCACGACGAACTGCTGGCCGATGATCCTGATCTCGGGCTCGTCCGAGCGGGAGGTCGTGGATCTGATGCAGGGCGACTATGAAGAGATGGACCAGCTGGCCATCGCCAAGCCTTTGTGCAAAGCGGCTTACCGCATTCTGCATGCCGAGGACATTGGCATAGGAGTTGCGCGCGCCATCCGTGCCGCGGTTTCCGGCCGTCCGGGCGGCGTGTATCTGGACATTCCTGGCGCGCTTCTCGGGCAGGTGATGGATGAGGTCGAGGGCCAGAAATCTCTGGTCAAGGTGATCGACGCGGCACCTGCGCAACTTCCTGGACCCGAAGCTGTTTCGCGCGCTCTGGACGTCATCAAATCAGCCCAGAAGCCATTGATTATTCTGGGAAAAGGCGCGTCCTACGCGCAGGTCGACGATCTGGTCAAAGACTTTGTCGAAAAGAGCGGCATTCCCTATCTTCCAATGAGTATGGCCAAGGGTTTGTTGCCCGACACCCATCCGCAATCCGCCGGGGCTGCACGCTCGCTGGTGCTCAAGGAAAGTGACGTCGTCATCATGGTTGGTGCGCGTCTGAACTGGCTGCTCAGCCACGGCAAGGGCAAGCAGTGGGGTGCGCCGCACTCGACCAAATTCGTGCAGATCGACATCGAGCCGCGCGAAATGGACAGCAATGTCGAGATTGCAGCGCCCCTTGTGGGTGACATCGGATCCTGCCTTGGGGCTCTGGTTGACGGCATGGGCGACAATTGGGCCAAGCCGCCATCGGACTGGATCGATGCGGTCAACGCCAAGCGGGATGCAAACATCGCCCGCATGGCACCGACACTGCAGAACAACGCCTCCCCGATGAACTATGCGGGCGCACTGGGCGCGCTGCGGACCATCATCGCTGAGCGGCCTGATGCGATTTTGGTCAATGAAGGCGCCAACACACTCGATTTCGCGCGTTCCATCATCGACATGTATAAGCCGCGCAAGCGTCTGGATGTTGGCACATGGGGCGTGATGGGCGTCGGCATGGGTTCTGCCATTGCTGCTGCGGTCGAGACCGGCTGTCCGGTTCTGGCAGTTGAGGGCGATAGCGCCTTTGGCTTTTCGGGGATGGAGGTGGAGACGATCTGCCGCTACAAACTGCCGGTCTGCATTGTCGTCTTCAACAACAACGGCATTTATCGCGGCACGGATGTGAACACTTCCGGCTCTGACGATGTGGCCCCCACTGTCTTTGTGGAAAACAGCCGATATGACCTGATGATGCAGGCATTCGGCGGCGAGGGCGTGCATGTTACCAATCCCGATGAGTTGTCGCGCGCGGTCAATGCCGCCATGGACAGCGGCAAGCCAACCTTGATTAACGCGGCAATCGATCCAGCTGCGGGCAAGGAAAGCGGCAATATCGGAAATCTGAACCCGGTCAGCGTTGTAGGCAAGAAGTGACGCCAGATCCCCGGAACGACTTAGAAGGACAGTGAGATGAAAGCTCTTGAAGGCGTAAAAATTCTGGATTTCACCCATGTGCAGTCGGGCCCGACCTGTACGCAGCTTCTGGCGTGGTTCGGAGCTGACGTGATCAAGGTGGAGCGTCCGGGAGTGGGGGATGCGACCCGCAAGCAGCTGGTCGATGTGCCCGGCGCAGACAGTCTTTATTTCACGATGCTGAACCACAACAAGCGGTCCATCGAGCTGAACTCGAAAAACGAGACTGGCAAGGAGGTGCTGACGCGCCTGATCGAAACCTGCGATGTGCTGGTCGAAAACTTTGCCCCCGGCGCGCTCGACCGGATGGGCTTTTCTTGGGAGCGGATTCAGGAGATCAACCCGCGGATCATCATGGCCTCGGTCAAGGGATTTGGTCCCGGCAAATACGAGGATTGCAAGGTCTACGAGAACGTAGCCCAATGTGCTGGCGGTGCGGCGTCTACCACCGGTTTTCTTGATGGCCCACCCGTGGTGACCGGTGCACAGATCGGCGACAGCGGTACCGGACTGCATCTTGCACTTGGCATCGTTACAGCTTTGTTTCAGCGGGAAAAATCAGGACGCGGACAAAAGGTTCTGGCACCGATGCAGGATGGCGTGATCAACCTGTGCCGTGTCAAGCTGCGTGACCAGCAACGTCTGGCTGCGGGCCCGCTCAAGGAATACAGCCAGTTTGGTGAAGGCATCGAATTTGGCGAGGCAACGCCGCGTGCAGGCAACGACAGCGGTGGAGGCCAGCCGGGCCGGATCCTGAAATGCAAGGGCTGGGAGACCGATCCGAACGCATACACCTATTTCATCACGCAGGCGGCTGTCTGGAAGAACATCTGTGACGTGATCGGCGCGGAGGAGTGGAAAGAGGCAGAGGGTTATGCCACGCCGCCCGAGCGTCTGGACAAACTCAACGAGATTTTTGGACGGATCGAAGAGTGGACAATGACCAAGACCAAGTTCGAGGTCATGGACATTTGCAACCCGCTCAACATCCCCGTTGGCCCGATCCTAAGCACCAAGGAAATCATGGATGATGACGGTTTGCGCAAGACCGGGACCATCGTGGATGTCGAGCATCCAGAGCGGGGCACTTATGTCTCGGTAGGCTGCCCGATCAAACTGAGTGACAGCCCCGTGGAGGTGACCCGCTCTCCGCTCTTGGGCGAGCACACCACCGAGATCCTGAGCGAGGTGTTGGGCTATTCGGGTGACCAGCTTGACGAAGTGATTGCCTCTGGCGCAGTCGGCACGCCCAAACCGATGGCTGCCGAGTGAACAACATTTTACGAAGACGCCGGCGACAAGACCGGCGCTCCGCCACCCAAGGGAGACAAAGATGCGTCTGATCGTGATGGGCCAGCAGGCCTTCGGCAAAGATACGCTGCAAACCGTGCTGGATGCCGGTATTGATGAGGTTGTGGCGGTCTATTGCGAGCCTGATCGTGAGGGCAAGCCCGTGGATCCGATCAAGGAATGCGCTCTGGAGCACGGTCTGCCGGTCTATCAGCCGGGATCATTTGGCGATGCAGAAGTGGCCCAACTGGCCAGTCTGAATGCAGATCTGATGCTGATGGCCTTCGTCAACGTCTTTGTTCCCGAAGCCGCCCGGGATACGCCTAAACATGGCTCGATCTGTTTCCACCCCTCGCTCCTGCCGCTGTATCGCGGACCATCTGCGGTCAACTGGCCGATCATCATGGGGGATACAAAGTCTGGGTTCTCCTGGTTCTATCCCACAGACGGGTTGGACGAGGGCGATGTGCTGATGCAGTGGGAGTGTGAAATCGGACCCGATGACACGGTGATCGATCTGTACTTCAAAAAGATATATCCCGCAGCGATTGCCAGCGTGCTGAACGTTGTGAATGCGTATCGCGACGGAAATCCACCCCGCACGGCTCAGGATGAAAGCAAGGCCACATACGAGCGACGTTGCACGGCCAAACATGCGCGCATCGACTGGAACAAGCCGGTGGCGCAGGTCTACAATTTGATCCGAGGCACCAACCCGGCACCGGGAGCCTGGACCACACTCAATGGCACTCAGGTGCAGGTCTATGATGCCGAACGGGTGCCGGGCGACGGGGTTTCCTCGAAGATCATGGATGTCTCGGACGCGGGCGTCGTGGTCCAATGCATCGGTGGCCGTATTCTGGTCAAACGGGTCAAGCCTGCTGGTGGAACAAAACAGGCTGCTGCAGAATGGGCAGGGCAGGTGAGCCTCGAAAAAGGCGCCGTGATCGGTGACTGAGCACTGCGCGACATCTCGAAGGATAGGTCATGATACGTAAGATCACAGTGCCGGTGCGCGGCGATGGAAAGGGTGACAATGTCGTTGGCCACGCGGCCATTCTGGCCCGGCGTTTCAATGCGCATGTCGAGATCACCCATTGCCGTCCTCGGCCTGAAGATCTGTTGCCTTATGGCGTGCCGATCCCCGATTTTCTGCGCAAGCAAATCCGCGAGCAGGCAACCGCGGTTGCGGACATCGAAGAAGAGGGATTGCGGGCCGAGTTGCAGGACCTCGTCGTGACACTTGGTCTGACCCTGAGCGATACACCAGATGGCACCAAGCCAACGGTTTCCTTCGTCGAGGAAAGCGGACGTCAGGTTGATGTGATCCGGCGCCATGGCCGTCTGGCCGATCTGGTGGCCGTCGCAAAGCCCGATCTGGACCGGAACCTCGGGTCCAACACACTGAAAGCCGCAATCTTCAACGCTGGCACGCCAGTTCTGATGTGCCCCGCGCGAGAAACACTTCCGGCGACACTTGGCAGCCATCTGGCGCTGGCATGGAACGGCAGTGCCCAGTCGGCCCGGGCGCTGTCTCAGGCGCTGCCCCTGATGCGCCACGCCGAGACGGTGTCACTCCTGTCCAATGGTACTGATGCCGGACCCGGCACCGCATTGGCCGACGCCGAGCAGTTTCTGTCTCTGCATGGGGTCAAAACCCGCAGCGTTGCCTTCCCCGCAGGAAAGACGGTCGGGAAATTGTTGCTGGAAACTGCCAAGGCCGAAGGCGCCGATATGCTGGTCATGGGAGCCTACAGCGAAAGCCATGAACGCGAGACCCTGTTCGGGGGCAATACTCAAGTCGTGGTCGACACATCTGAAATACCGATATTGTTCAGTCATTAACGAGGAGTAGAAAAAAAATCTCGATTTACCAATAAGCTGGTACTACCTTTTGCTCACCGAGCAATGCCCCGCTGACAATGTTCACGCAGATGAGCAAGTTCAGCATCGATAACTGAAGCCACGGGAGAATAGAGAATGACACTTTCCAAACGGAATTTTATGGGACTGGTCGGCGCCGCTGCGTTTGCCCTTTCAACTGTCCCAGCCACAGTAATGGCATTTGAGCCCACAAAGCCGATCGATTTCGTGATCATGGCCGGTAAGGGCGGCGGCGCTGACAAGATGGCCCGCCTGATGCAGTCGATTGTTGAGCAGGAAAACCTCACCAACCGTCCACTGGTTCCAACCAACAAATCCGGTGGGTCCGGTGCCGAGGCACTGGTTCACATGAAGGGTGCAAGCGATCCTGATCACACGATCATGGTGACCCTGAACTCGTTCTTCACAACACCTCTGCGTCAGCCTGGCCTGGGCGTGGACATCATGGAATTTGCCCCTGTCGGTCGTATGGCCGAGGACACTTTCCTGCTTTGGGTCCACAAGGATGAGGGCATCACCTCGTTCGAGCAGTACCTTGCAGCAGCTAAAGAGCGTGGTTCTGACTGGGTCATGGGTGGTACGGGTAAAAACTCCGAAGACAACATCATCACCGACTTCCTGAACAACAACTACGGTCTGTCCATGAAGTACATCCCCTACAAGGGCGGTGGCGAGGTTGCCAAGCAGGTGGCCGGTAAGCAGATCACATCCTCTGTGAACAACCCATCTGAGGCGCTTGGCTTCTTTGAGAGCGGCGACATGGTGCCACTGGTGGCCTTCACCGACGAGCGTCTGCCGATGTTCCCCGATGTGCCAACGCTGAAAGAGGCGGGAGGCGATTTCTCCTACTTCATGCAGCGTGCGGTTGTGGGTGCACCGGGCATGTCTGATGATGCGGCAGCCTACTACACGGATCTGTTCACCAAGGTCTACAACTCTGCTGCCTGGCAGAAGTACAAGTCTGACAAGTCGCTCATGGGTGACTTCATGGCTGGTGGTGACCTGAAATCCTATTGGGACACCCAGCGCACACGTCATGAGGGCATCCTCAAGGCGTCTGGCGCAATCAACTGAGCTGAAATCAGGGGCAGGGAGCGTCAGGAATGCGCAAAGCTGAGATAGTCACTGCGTTTTTGCTGGGCATAATGTCCCTGTATTTCATGTGGAAAAGTGGCGAGCCGCCCGAATGGAACCCGGATGTCGGGCGGTTCGCAAACATTGGAATGATTGAGGGCGAAGGCCCGGGAAGCGGTTTCTGGCCCTTTTGGTTGTCCGCAATCATGTTCCTGTGCTGCATCTGGATTGCTGTGAACTGGTTTCGGAAAACCTCACCGCTATCGACCTCGGAAGAACCGTTTCTCGATGCCTATGCCATCAAGATGCTGGTGTTGGTCGGCGGCGGATTGTTCGGATTTCTGATCCTGATCGAAATCGTGGGCTTTTACGGCGCGATCTTTGCCTTCATGCTCTACTACATGGTGGTGCTCGGGCGACATTCGATCGTGCAGTCACTGGTCATTGCAACAGCTCTTCCGGTTGTCAGCTTCTTCTTCTTCGACATTGCAATGCGAATAGTGTTGCCCAAGGGTTATCTGGAACCCTTGTTCATCCCTCTTTACGACATGTTCCTCTGACACGAGACATCTTTACCCATCTTGAAGAAACCCGCTCAGGACATCCGTAAATCGAGATGTCCACCCCGATAGGAGTGACCAAATGGACGTACTGGCAAGTTTGATCGACGGCATCTTCGTCGCGCTGGAGCCGATGAACCTCGGTCTTGCGATCATCGGTGTCATTGTGGGTCTTTTCGTCGGTGCCATGCCCGGTCTGGGCTCGGTCAACGGGGTGGCGATCCTTCTGCCCTTTACCTTTGTCATCCAGTCGGTCACGGGCACTGCAACCTCGCCCATGATCTTCCTCGCAGCCATATACTACGGGGCGATGTACGGGGGGGCGATATCATCGATTACGCTGGGAATTCCCGGAGCCTCAACAGCCGTTGCCACCACTTTTGATGGACGGCCCCTTGCGCTCAAGGGACAGGCGGACAAGGCGCTTGTGGTCGCAGCGCTCGCGTCCTTTGTGGGCGGCACGATTTCCAACGTCCTGTTCACGGCCTTTGCACCGCCTTTGGCCACGGTTGCCCTGAAATTCGGCGACCCCGAGATTTTTGCCCTGATGCTGCTGGCCTTTGCCACATTCGTGGGGCTGGGCGGTGATGACATTCCAAAGACGATATTCTCGATCTGCATCGGGCTGGTTCTGGCCACGGTCGGGTTTGACATCGTGTCGGGCGAGCCGCGTCTGATTTTCTTCGACATCACCGGTTTTTCCCACGGCATCCGCTTCCTTGTTCTGGCCATCGGGGTCTATGGGATCGGTGAGATGATCTGGACCATAAACTCGTCGCGCTATGGCACGACGATGACGGAAGTGAACCTGAGCTTCAAAGGCATCATGCAGTCGGTTCGGGAGTTTCCCAAGACGTGGAAGGGGACCTCGATAGGCTCTTTCCTCGGCTTTTTTGTGGGCATCCTGCCGGCAGCCGGTGCAACGCCGGGATCGCTCATGTCCTATGGTGTTGCCAAGCTCACCTCGCGAGATCCCAAATCCTTCGGCAAGGGCAATGTGGATGGGATAGCGGCACCTGAAGCGGCCAACAACTCGGCCTCGACCGGGGCGATGCTTCCGATGATGACGCTGGGCATTCCCGGCTCACCCACCACTGCTGTTCTTTTGGCGGGTATGGTGATCTGGGGCCTGCAACCGGGACCATTGCTGTTCTCGGAACAGCCGGACTTCGTGTGGCCGCTGATTGGCTCCTTCTACATCTCCAACGTGATCGCACTGGTGATCAATCTGGCCTTCATCCCGCTCTTCCTGTGGATGCTGAGGATGCCCTTTACCGTGCTGGCGCCGCTGATCTTCGTTCTGTCCCTTGTCGGCACCTATGCTGCCTATCAGGACATGTTCGACGTGCGTCTGATGGTGCTGGTCGGCATCGCTGCGTTCTTCCTGCGGTTGCTGGACTACCCTCTTGCACCGGCAGTTCTGGCCATCGTGCTTGGCCCTATTGCCGAGCCCAAGCTGCGTCAGTCGCTTCTGTTCTCCGATGGCGATTTCAGCATCTTCTTCACCCGTCCGATCGCAGGGCCGATCACAGTCGTTGCGATCATTCTGATCCTTCTGCCCTTGTTCAAGTTCGTGCGTGACAAGGTTCGCGGGTAACGCAGGGGATTCTCTGACTAATTCAGGAAATTTTATTGCTTTACTAAAGATCTCAGCTCCATCTGATCGGTGGGGCTGAGGAGTTTTTAAGCCTATAAATAGATAAGACATTGTAATGATGTATAAAAAAGAGAATCTCCAGAAATTACAACATTACAAAACCAGTGAATGTGTGAAAAATTGAACACACGGTTACACGAAAGAATTAGCTGAATTCCCAGTGAACGTGTAGTCACGCGGAAGATTATTACGTGCAGAAATCAGTGAGGGAATGGAAATGGCTTATCGTGTTCTGGTACTTGGGGCGTCCTACGGAGCTCTTCTTGGAACCAAGCTGATCATGGCGGGCCATGACGTGACGCTGGTGTGCCGCAAGGCAACATCTGATCTGATCAACGCAAACGGTACAGACGTGCGGATCAAACTGCGTGGCGAAGACGAGCATCGCTTGATCCTGTCAGGCAACCAGCCCGGCACGCTTGACGCGACTTCCCCAGGCGAGGTCGATCTGGCAAGTTATGACATGGTCGCTCTGGCCATGGCCGAACCACAGTACGGGTCTGACGACATCCGCATCCTTCTGCGCAAGATCGCAGAGGCAGAATTGCCGTGTCTGTCAATCATGAACATGCCGCCGCTGCCATACCTCAAGCGCATTCCGGGTCTCGACACATCGCTGTTGAGCCCAAGCTTCACCAATCCCGAAGTCTGGATGCCGTTCAATCCCGACATGGTCACACTGTGCAGTCCTGACCCTCAGGCATATCGTTTGCCAGATCACGGCGCGAATGTTTTGCACGTGGGCCTGCCAACAAACTTCAAGGCGGCAGCCTTTGCTCGGCCCGAGCATACCGCGATGCTGCGTGAGCTTGAGACCGCAATTTCCGATGTGACCCTTGACGGCAATGACGTGCCGGTCAAATTGCGGGTCTTCGACTCCCTCTTTGTACCATTCGCCAAGTGGAGCATGCTGCTGACCGGCAACTACCGCTGCGTTCTGAACGCCGGCGTGCGCCCGATCAAGGAAGCGGTCCATTCGGATCTCAACCTGTCGCGTTCGATCTTTGAGCATGTGGATGCGATTGTGCGTGAGCTTGGCGCAGATTCCGCTGACCAAGTGCCTTTCGACAAGTATGCAAACGCCGCAAATGGTCTGTTGAAGCCGTCTTCTGCTGCACGCGCCATTGATGGCGGAACGCCTTACATCGAGCGTGTGGACTTGCTGGTCAAGCTGGTTGCAGACCAGATCGGCATGGGTCATCCCGAGATTGACGCGGTGGTGGCAACCATTGACGCCCGCCTTGAGCAGAATCGCGTGGCCGCCGCCTGAACCTCGTTCCCGAAATTTGAGGCGGCAGGCGTCCAGAAGACCCCAACTGAATTCAGACAAGCGCTCGATCCCATCGGGCGCTTGTTTTGCAAGATAGTCCCTCGTTGACTGCACAACGATGTTGCCGTCAAACTCGACAGATCAGAAGCCCTCATTGCCGGTGTGCATCGTACCGCGATCCATGCCCAGACACAGGAATATCCACCATGACGAGAATTGTGTTTCTTGACCGCAGCACGATCGGCCCTGCCGTGACATTGAACCGCCCGTCATTTGATCATGAATGGGTGGAATATGACCGGACCAGTCCCGATCAGGTGGTTGAGCGGTTGCAGGGTGCGGACATCGCAATCTGCAACAAGGTGCCCATTCGCGGCGATGCGATTGCACAGCTGCCCGACCTCAAAATGATCGCTATTCCCGCAACCGGTTATGACGCGTTCGACATTGCGGCCTGCAAGGAGCGCGGGATCATCGTCTCGAACGTGCGCGGATATGCGGTCAATACCGTGCCGGAGCATGCCTTTGCCCTGATCCTTGCCCTGCGCCGCGGCATTGTCGGCTATCGTCAGGACGTAATTGACGGCAAATGGCAGGAATCCAAGCAATTCTGTTTCTTCACCCATCCGATCAGCGATCTGTCAGGTGCAACGCTCGGCATCATTGGCGAGGGCGCGTTGGGGCAGGGCGTGGCCAAGCTGGGTCAAGCTTTCGGAATGAAAACTCTTTTTGCGGCTCATAAGGGCGTCTCAGGACTCGGGCCGCTTTACACGCCCTTTGATGAGGTGATGGAGACATCCGACATCATCACGCTGCACAGCCCACTGATGCCCGCCACCCGCAACATGATCGCCATGCCGGAATTCCGCCAGATGAAACGCAAGCCCCTTCTGATCAACTGTGCCCGCGGCGGTCTGGTGGATGAGGCCGATCTGGTTACAGCGCTGGACGAGGGGCTGATCTCGGGTGCCGGCTTCGATTGCCTGACGTCAGAACCACCCGAAGATGACAATCCCTTGCTCAAGGTTCTGGACCGGCCAAATGTGATCGTCACGCCCCATGTGGCATGGGCCAGTGATGAGGCGATGCAGACGCTCTGGGATCAGGTGGTCAGCCATGTGAACAACTACAACGCAGGCACGCCCAGCAACGTGGTGGGCTGATGTGATCTAGCGGATGACGTATGGCGCGTCGAACCAGTGTTCGACCAGATTTGCGTCATCCGCGATCCGGTCCACTACGGCAAAAAGGCCCGGATGATGCAGCGGTGTCAGGACACCGTGCCAGGTTCCAGCATAGAAATTGATGCATTGGCCGGGCGATGCGATGAAAGCCAGAGGCACATCGGGTTTACCTGCCTTGTCGGGGGCCGCGATCACCAGATAGGGGTTCTGATGCATCGGCAGAAACGCCTGACTGCCCAGGGGATGCTTTTCCACCATATCCAGATAATACGGCAACTGGCGTGGTTTTGCGTCAAAGATACTGATGCCGGTGCGTCCGCCACGCGTGATAATCTCGGCCCGGTCGTGAAACCTGTCGCACATGCCCTGATTGATGATCTTGTCAGCCTCTCCGACAGCTTCCATCACCTGTCCGAAGGGGGCAAAGGCATCAGCGGTCAGTGGCTGAGTGGAAATCTCTGTCATGGCTCACCAAAGAGTGCGTTCAGGCGATGCTCGGCAATCCGTTCGACCTGACGGCAGGCTTCATCCAGTTCTGCCTCTGGCGCATTGTTCAGCCGTGCCCGAAACGCGTCCAGAATATCCGCCTTGCTGTGGTCTCGCACGGCGATGATGAACGGATGGCCGAAGGTCTCCGTATAGGCTTTATTAAGACTGGTGAACTCGAACAACTCGCCTTCGGACAACGCATCCAGTCCGGCCGAGGCCTGTTCGGCGGTGGAAGCATCCGTCAGACGCTTTGCCGCTGCAAGCTTGCCTGCAAGATCGGGATGCGCCGTCAAGACCTCCAGCCGCTCAGCATCAGATGCCCTGCGGAAGACCCGGCAAAGGGCAGAGTGCACACCTGCGGAACAATCATGCGCTTGCCCCAGTTCCAGATCATGTGCCCGTTCCGCGATCCACGGAGAATGCTCGAAGATGCCGCCGAAAGCGTCCACAAAGGCCTCTTTCGACATTTGTGACGGAGGCGTCACCGTGCTCGCGGGATGGGTCTCTGCCCAATGGTTTGCAATGTCGATGCGCCTGGCGAACCACACATGGGCGTGCGTTCGGGCATATTCCATGAAACGTCGGAGCGCCTGAACCCGTCCCGGCCGCCCGATCAGACGACAATGCAGACCGATGGACATCATCTTTGGGGACCCGGCCATGCCTTCGGCATAAAGAGCGTCAAAGCTGTCTTTGAGGTAGCTGTAAAACTGATCGCCCGCGTTGAAACCCTGCGGCGTGGCAAAGCGCATGTCATTGGCGTCCAGCGTATAAGGGACGATCAATTGCTGCCTGTCACCAAAGCTCTGCCAGAATGGCAGGTCATCGGCATAGCTGTCGGCCACATAGGCAAAGCCGCCATCCTCGGCTGCCAGTTGCACGGTCTGCATGGAACAGCGCCCCGTGTACCAACCGGTCGGGCGAGTGCCGGTGACTTCACGATGCAGGGCTATGGCGTCGTCCATATCCTGCCGTTCTGCCTCAGGCGTGTAATCCTTGTATTCGATCCATTTCAGGCCATGGCTCGCGATTTCCCAATTGGCCTGCTGCATGGCGCGCACCTGTTCGGGGCTGCGTGCCAGCGCTGTTGCTACGCCGTAGACAGTTGCAGGAACTCCCATCTCTTCAAACAGACGATGCAGACGCCAGAAGCCGGCACGCGCGCCATATTCGTAAATGGTTTCCATGTTCCAGTGCCGCTGCCCCGGCCAAGCAGCCGCGCCCACGATCTCGGACAGAAAAGCTTCTGAGGCGGCATCACCATGCAGGACGTTGTTCTCGCCACCCTCTTCATAGTTGATCACGAATTGCACGGATATTTTTGCCCCGCCGGGCCAATTGGCCTTGGGCGGATTTGGCCCGTATCCACGCATGTCGCGGACATATCTCATGTTCGGTTCACCCTCTCAGACTTTGTCCATCAGAATGCGGGAACACGTGGAGCCAGACAAGTGCCATCATGGCGTTTTCCCGTTGCACCACCCGGTTGGTTGCAGCAGGTTGTGCCTGACAAACACGCGGGAGGTAAAGTTGATGGCAAAGCTTGGAAAAATCGTTCTGACAGGTGCGGCGGGACGGCTCGGCTCCTACCTGCGGGAGCCGCTGTCACAGATGGCCGATCACCTGGTGTCCACGGACATCGAGGATGATATTGGCAAGCTTTACGATGGCGAGACCTATATCAAGGCTGATCTTGCCGACATGAGTCAGATCGCGCCGGTGATGGACGGGGCCGAGATGGTCGCCCATTTCGGTGCAATCGTGGATGAGAAACCCTTTGAAGAACTGTGGGGGCCAAATTTCGTCGGCTCCTACAATGTGTGGGAGGCAGCATGGAATGCCGGTGCGCGCCGCATTGTCTATGCCAGCTCGATCCATGCGGTCGGCATGTACCCCAAGACCGAGCGGGTCGGGATCGACGCCGTCCATCGACCGGACACATTCTATGGTCTGGCCAAGTGCTTCAGTGAAGATCTTGGGAGGATGTATTTCGAGAAACGTGGGCTGGAATCGGTGCATCTGCGGATCCTATCCTGCGCTCAGGTCAACAATGCGCGTGCCCTTGGCACATGGCTCAGCTATGATGATCTGATCCAGCTTGTGACCCGCGCGATCGATACGCCTGTCACCGGATTCTCAATCGTCTATGGCGTCTCGGACAATGACCGCGCACCGGTTGACAATACAGGCGCTGGCCATCTGGGCTATAAGCCGAAGGACAATGCCGAACAGTTCGCGCAGGCCATTCTGGCCGAGACGCCTCCCGCTGATCTGACTGACCTTGCCATGACTTGCCACGGTGGCCCGTTTGCTTCCACCAAGCTGGGCGAAAGTGGCGTGGCTTCCATGAACATTGTGGACGACCGCAAGACGACCTGAGAGCAGTTACCAGAGCGCATGAAAGTGATGCGTTGGTCCGTGACCCGAGCCGACGTCCAACTGATCCGCACCTGCAATCGCACCGGTCACATATGCCTTGGCCGCACGCACGGCGTCTGACATGTCGGCACTCTTGGCAAGCTCTGCCGCACAGGCCGCCGACAGGGTGCATCCTGTGCCATGGGTGTTCCTGGTCTCGACCCGCGGACTTTCCAGCCAGAATTGCGCTTGACCGTTGGTCAGTAGGTCCGGACTGTCCGGGCCCTCAAGATGTCCGCCTTTGAGCAAGACCCACTCTGGGCCGAGTTGCAAAAGCCGGGCTGCCTGCGCCTCCATGTCCGCCCGTGTTGTCGCGACAGGCATGGACAGAAGGGCCGCTGCCTCTGGCAGATTGGGTGTAACGAGTGCCGCCTTGGGCAAAAGCGCGTCGCGCAAAGCTCCGACAGCATCAGGATCCAGAAGCGATGCCCCGCCTTTGGCGATCATCACCGGATCCAGCACCACAGGCCCGGTATCGAACGCTCCCAATGCATCCGCCACGGCGCTTGCAATCCCTGCGGTTGCGATCATACCGATCTTGATGGCATGGGTTTCGACATCGGACAGAACACTGGTGATCTGAGCCGCCACGAAATCGGCTGGACTCAGATGAACGGCCTGCACGCCTTGCGTGTTTTGTGCGGTCAGGGCCGTGACGGCAGACATGCCATAGACGCCAAGTGCGCTGAAGGTCTTCAGGTCTGCCTGAATGCCGGCACCACCCGAAGGGTCGGACCCCGCAATGCTCAACGCCTTTGCAATCATCGCTTCGCTCCCAGTATTGCAGCATGCAGGTTTCTGGTGGCCTGGGCCGGATCGTCCTGTCCGCAAATCGCCGAGACCACTGCCATACCGGACACGCCCGTGGCCATGACGTTTGCCGCGTGTTCCGCCTTCAGCCCCCCGATCGCAACAGCAGGCACTGCGAGCCGCGCGACGAGATCCTGCAATCCATTGATGCCAATCGGTGTCTTGTGGTCGGTTTTGGTCGGGGTCGAAAACACAGGTCCAACGCCGGCGTAATCAACAACCGCCGGGTCCAGAGCATCGGCTGCTGCCACAGTTTCCACCGACAACCCCAGGATCGTCTCCTGTCCGATCCGCGCTCTTGCATCGGCAGCATGCGCATCTTCCTGACCGATGTGCAAACCATCTGCCTGCAAAGCTACCGCTGCTTCTACATCATCATTCACGATCAAGAGGGCAGGGGTATGCGCAATCGCTGCGGTGATTTCCCGGCCCAGCTTGATCATCAGTTCCGTGTCAGCCGTCTTGTGGCGCAGTTGCACCATGGTCGCCCCGGCCTCTGCGGCCAGACGCGCGGTTTCGGCCATGCCAATTGGCTGACAGAGCACCGGGTCCAGCACCAGATAGGTTGTCAGGTCGAAGGGTTTCATGCGGGCGAAATGCGACCGGAACTGGAGACATCATCAGCGGTTACCGCAGACAGGGCGTCAAGGAACTGAACCGCAAAACTGCCGGGTCCTGCCGCTGCCTTGGCCGCGGTTTCACCAGCGGCGGCAAACAGTGCAAAGGCCGCGGCTGTCGCCTCAAGCGGATCGTCATGCACGGCAAGATAGGCCCCGGTCAAACAGGTGAGCGCACAGCCCGTAGCGGTTACCTGAGGCATCAGGGCCGAGCCGCCTGTCACCCGCACAGCCCGTGAGCCATCAGTGACATAATCAATCTCGCCCGTCACGGCCACGACACCACCTGTCTGCCCGGCAATGCTGCGCGCAGTGGACTCGGCTGCTGCCACCGGATCGCCTGCGTCTACACCCTGACCGCCGCTTTCCCCGCCACCCAGTGCCAGCACCTCGGAGGCATTACCTCTGAGCACGGTGGGTTTCAACGCCAGAAGATCCTTTGCCGCACCGGCGCGATAGGGGCTGGCAAAATGTGCAACCGGGTCCAGAATCCAGGGTTTGCCCGCCGCATTGGCCGCCTTTGCCGCCAGTGTCATGCCATTGACCCAATGGGGCGACAACGTCCCGATGTTCACCGTCAAGGCCGATGCAATGGCTGCAAAATCACCGGACTCCTCGGGCGAGTGGATCATCGCGGGCGAGGCCCCCGCCGCCAGCAGCACATTTGCCGAAAAATTCATCGCCACATAATTGGTGATACAATGCACCAGCGGGTTTGTGGCACGCATCTTGTCAAGAAGCTCTCCGGCGGTTTGGGGCGTCATGTCATGTCTCCTGCAATTGTTGGTGAAAGGGACCTGGCATGGGCTGTGCCCCGCATCGTCAAGCCTCCCTCCGCCAGCATGATCTGGTTCAGGTTCAAAGGGTGCTTCTCAGCCCGGCTCTTGCCGGGCGCCCCTGTCTCGCCCATCCCAAAAACCACAGCGTCAGGCGATTGTCATCACCCAATCGGGGGCCGTATCCACTTCTTGGCAAAAATATCCCCGCCGGAGGCGCAGATCAGCCAAGACGTGTTCCGATCAATAGGTCGCTCGTCCACCTGAAAGGTCAAAAACCGCTCCAGTGGCAAAACTGTTCTCGGCACTGGCCAGCCAGCAGATCATGTTTGCGGCTTCATCCACTTCAAGAAACCGCTTACGCGGAATTTTCGACAGCATGTAATCGATATGCTCCTGTGACATCTGATCAAAGATTGGCGTACGCGCTGCCGCGGGCGTGACACAACAGACACCGATGTCCTGCCCCGACAGCTCTTTGCCCAATGATTTCGTAAAACCGATGACACCGGCCTTTGACGCGGAATAGGCACAGGCATTTGGGTTGCCTTCCTTGCCTGCGATGGAGGCGATGTTGACGATCCGCCCATAGCCCTGTTCCTGCATATGCGGAACAATCGCCCGATTGACGTGAAACGTGCCGGTCAGATTGATCTCGATGATCTTTTGCCAGGCCTCCAGATCATACGCCGCAACTGGGGCATTGGGTCCTGCAAACCCCGCTGAATTCACCACCACATCCAGTCCGCCCAAGGCAGCGATGGTGGCATCGCGCGCGCGTTCCACACTGCTCCAGTTTGCAACATCGCATTCAACGGCCAAAACCCGGTCATTGCCGCCCAGCTCGGCCATGGCAGCAGCGTTCTGATCGTGGTTCATGTCCCAACTGGCAACCTTTGCACCAGAGGCCAGCAACCGTTTCACAACCGCCAGCCCGATGCCCTGAGCGCCACCTGTGACAACCGCCACCCGACCTTCAAAATCATATGTGTTCATGCGGCTTTCTCCGTTTCAGACCGACAATACAAATATTCCGGCAAAGGCCAGCAGGACGCCCAGCCATTGCCGCATGGCCATGGGTTCCTTGAGGAAAACCCAGGCCAGCACCACGGTCAACAGGCCGAAGATCGACGATGTGGCAGAGGCGTGATGGGCGTTGGGTAAGACACCCGCCGCCAGAACCAATCCCAACGCCATGGTATCAAGAAGCGCCATGGCCAAGAGAACCGGGACCGGTGGTCGGGGCGGGCGCAGAGTGGTCCCTTTGGCAACTGCAAGGGTGATGACGCCGGCGAAGGCGAACAGGCGTGCTGTCAAATTGACGGTGCTCTCAGGTCCGAATTCGGTGGCAGCCTGGCCAAGCGCAAAAGTCGCGGCAAACCCTATGGCGCTGACAAAAGCGAATGCGATGGCCCGGGGCTTTTGTGCCGAGGCTTCGGTCTCATCAGCGTCGGATCCCGCGACCACTGCCACGCCAACCGCGATGGCCAGAAGCGCCGTCCAGTGAAAGACAGCAATCGAGGCACCGTTGAAGGATGCCCAGGTGAAGGACAGGACCGGATAGGCCGCAATGATCGGAGCAACAAGGCGCACAGGACCGATGCGAAAGGCTGCGTAAAGGCCAAGCGAGGCTGTGACGAAGGCAAGGCCAGACAGGGCCGATAGCAACAGCCCGCGACCGGGCAGGACCTGTACCTCGCCCATGGTCATGCTCAGCAGCGCGGAAAAACAGCATCCTGCACCCAGAACCACGGCAAGCGCACCGAGAATGTTGACCTTCTGGCTGACCACGCGCACCAGCAGGTCATGCACGCCCCAGCAAAGCGCTGCGATGAGACCAAAGATCAGCGCCACTTTGTCAGCCCTTGTGCGCACCGGTCTGGCATCTGGGGTTTGTTGTTTCGGGTCTTGGCAGGCAAGTGTGGTCTCCGACGTGTGGCACAGGCTTACGCGCCCTTGGCAGGAAATCCAATTCGATTGTGTTTCAATGACCCATTCACGACCTTGACGGCACATGGCCCCGCAGCAATGCTGAACCGGAATGCAGGCAGGGGATCAGGTGAAAATATTCTCGGACAAATCGCGCCCGGTCCATGCTGGCAGATACCGAATGGAGCGGTTGGCGTGCAGCACTGTTGCCCCGGACCTGACATTCTTGCAACCCTTTCAGCCTGTCAGCTTTGGCACGGGAAACGCCCTTCTGGGTGCGATGGCCGAATATCAGGCAATGCTTGATGCGATCCGTGACGGTTTGGTCAACCGGGTCAGGAGCGAGATCCCCGACGACCCGCAGGCACGCGCAGAGCATCTGAAATCCTTCGGCTATTTCTCGGATGCCTGCATGGTCGGCATCTGTCGTCTCTGCCCCGAGATGCATCTGGATCAGGCCATCCGCAATCCTGACATCGATCGTCTGGCTGAAGATTTGCGCACGCGTCAGACCAAGACTCTCGCATCCGGCATCGACATGATCATGGCTGATCTCAAGGAATCGATGGAAGCGCCCCCTGCTGCTCTGGAAGGGCAGGACCACGCGCTGGTGTTTCTCACCAGTTATCCACGGGACCCGCGCGATGATGAGCCGGGTGGGGACTGCCTTGAGGACGCTCAAGCCGCAAGGGCCTGTTTGCGTTCGGCCGAGACTGCCACGGTGATTGCCAACTATCTGCGCCTGCTGGGCCATCCGTCCCGTGCTCACACTGGCACATCAACCGATCTGGACCTCAACCGCGTGGCAGTTGCCGCAGGGTTGGCACTGATTGAGGATGGCCGGGCGATCAATCCGTATCTCGGCGATCGCTTTGGCGTGGCCGTGGTATCCACCTCTCTGGAGCTGGCTGCCGACGCGCCATTGTCACCCCAGAACAAGGGGGTGAGGACGAAATTTGGAGCACCGGCTGATCCGTACAGGACGCGCGATTTTGCTTCTGGCCCGCATCCCTTTGAGCGCCTCAAGCGTGTTGAAACACCCACGACTTTCATAGATGAGGCGCGGGTTGCCCGAGTGCCGAAGCGCACGGATATGTTCGCGCGCGCTCAATTCGGCGACATGGGCAAAGCGCTTCAGGACAAGGCCAAGGGGGGGTATTATGCCCGCAAGGCCGCACCTTCGTCGGCCCAACGTCGCGCGCTCGGGGCGTTTGTGCTGTTGCAGGATGGTCCGCCAACGCCGGAGGGGCCGCGTCCTTCGGATGCGAGGCTGAATGCCGAGCGGATCAAGGCGGCCTCGTATTTTCTGGGTGTCGATGCGGTTGGCATCTCACGCTGCCCGGACTGGACTTGGTATTCCCATGACGCCACCGGGGCCGAGATCACGCCGCCCCATGATCAGGCCATCTCCATGATCATTGATCAGGGCTATGAGACCATGGAAGGGGCAAGCGGTGACGACTGGATCTCGGTCGCGCAATCCATGCGGGCCTATCTGCGGTTTTCGCTGCTGGGCGGGGTGGTTGCCAAATACATCCGCAATCTTGGTTACAAGGCCAAGGCGCATACGGTGCTTGATGGCGAGGTGCTGCAACCGCCCTTGCTGTTGCTCAGCGGATTGGGCGAGGTCAGCCGCATCGGCGAGGTGATCCTGAACCCCTATCTCGGCCCGCGCCTGAAATCAGGCGTGGTGACCACGGATATGCCGCTGGCCCATGACAAACCGATAGACTTCGGGCTGCAGAATTTCTGCGAAAGCTGCAACAAATGCGCCCGCGAATGCCCCTCTGGTGCGATTACCGCCGGGCCTAAGCTGATGTTCAACGGCTATGAGATCTGGAAATCGGACAGCCAGAAGTGCGCGACCTACCGGATCGGAACCGAAGGCGGGGCAATGTGTGGGCGCTGCATGAAGACTTGTCCGTGGAACCTTGAGGGCCTGTTCTCGGAAGCACCGTTTCGCTGGGCTGCCATGACCATTCCGCAAGCCGCCCCCGTTCTGGCGCGCATGGACGATATGGCGGGCCGAGGCGGGCTGAACCCGGTCAAGCGGTGGTGGTGGGATCTGGAATTGCAGGAGGACGGCAACTACCGCCCCACGGACAAACCCGTCAACGAACGGGGACTGCAAAGGGATCTGGACCTGAAATATGAGGATCAGACACTTGCCGTCTACCCGGCCAACCTCGCTCCTCATCCGTGGCCCTATCCCTTTGCGATGAACCGCGAAGCAGGGATTGAAGCTTATCAGGCATTGATCACGGCGGAGGTGTACAAGGAACGCCTCGCGGCAGGAGAGACCGAAGGCTTGGCCCATGAATACCGTATCGAGGGCGATGCACCGGTGATCCGGTTGGAGGTGACCAAAGTCGAAGCGATGGCCGATGGGGTGACAAAGTACGAATTTGCCGATCCTGAAGGCAATGATCTCCCCCCATGGACTGCGGGTGCGCATCTGGACATCGTCGTGGCCCCCGAATTCCTGCGGCAGTACTCGATGTCGGGCAATCCCGCCGACCTCTCGACCTATCAGATCGGGGTGTTGAGGGAGGATCAGGGCAGGGGCGGCTCTGCCCTGTTGCACCGCATCTTTTCCAAGGGCCGGAAGGTCTTTGTTTCAAAACCCATCAACCATTTCGAACTGGTGGAAGAGGCCTCGCACAGTTTCCTGATGGGCGGGGGCATCGGGATCACGCCGATGATCGCTTTTGCCCACAGGCTGCACGCACTGGGACGTTCGTTCGAATTGCACTACTCGGCCTCAAACAGGGCAAGTGCAGGATATCTAGGGGATCTGGACAAGGTCCCTTGGGTAGATGCCGTACATCTGCACATCAGCGCTGAGGGAACCCGCGCTGATTTGCCCGCCGTGCTGGGGCGCTACCGCGATGGCACACATCTATATACCTGTGGGCCAGATCGCTACATGGACGGGGTGATGGCAGCAGCATCTGCCATGGGTTTTCCAGATGAGGCCTGTCACTTGGAATATTTCTCGGTGCCCGACGTACCGGACTACGTGAACCATGATTTCACACTCAAACTTGCCCGTTCAGGACAGGTGATCGACGTGCCTGCCGACCGAAAAGCGACCGATGTGCTTGCTGATCACGGGATCAAGGTTGATGTGAAATGCTCGGATGGCATCTGCGGCGTCTGCAAATGCGGGCTTCTGGGCGGTGAAGTGGAGCACCGGGATTTCGTCCTGTCCAAATCCCAGCGCGAGACCGCGATAATCCTGTGTCAGAGCAGGGCAAAGGACAAGAACGGCGTGATCGAGATTGATCTCTAGAGCCGATTGCGGTTCAAGCTGACCTGTTCTGATGGTTGATTTGCAATCTGTCCCCGCGAAAGGCTTCAGCGGGTCCGGGAAAACACCCAGTCAGCCAGCTCTGTCAGCATTTGGTCTGATGCTGCATCAAACCCGGCGATCAGCGTGGCGGTTTCGGTATCGGCAACTGGCACGACGGCCTCAAAATTCCGGTTGCCGCGCAATTCCCGCGACAGGTCATCCATCAAGGTGACCGCAGCCGCCACCCGCACGAAAGGCCCATCCGGCCCGATCTCGGCCTGAAAGGCACCAAGGTCAGCCAGCACCTGAAAGTCAGGCTCCGGCCCACTGGTCTCGGTCGTGACAAAGGCAAAACGGCCCGATGCGCTGAGGGTTTTCAGCAGCAGCCGCCCGAAATGTTCCGAGCCACGGTCAACCCAGCGCACACCGGGCAGATATTGCAGCTCGAAATCCGATGGCTTGATTGCGATCCGGTCGGTATCGAGGCCGCCGGACGCCGTGACCGGTGCGATGTAGAGCGCCCCCCGACGGCCCGATTGCCCGGCAGCAGGCAGTGGTGGGCTCAGTTCATAGGCATCAAGCGTCTGGGATGCGGTCGACACACTGGAGATGGTCGAACATCCCGCAAGGCCTGCAGTTGTCGCGATCAACATGAGAGTGCGAAACATGGGCGTCACCTTCTGAACTCGGGCGGCTGGTTGCCGAAGAAAAATCTGGCCGGATCGCGCTCCAGCCGGTTGGTCAGCCGTTCCATCACGTCGATCAGATCCTGCGCTTCGGTGGCAAAATCGGTAAAGGCGGGTAGGCCGGTGCGGGCGAAGTCTTCCACCCTTGGGCTGACAGCCTGAACGGTGCGGTCCAATCGGTCGATGATCTGGGCGGCATTGGCAATGGCTGCCCGCAACTCTGCCGAAATTTCAGGAATGTCACGGGTCACGTCGCCCACCGACTGGGCAACGCCATCTGCGGCCTCACGAATGGCCTTGGCCGTGGGTGCGACGTCGGTTTCGATGATGGTGTTGGCGCTGGTAAAGGTGCCTTCGGCGGCGGTCAGCGTTCGCTCGGCCACGTCCAGCGCCGTCTCAAGGCGTGAGAGCGTGCCATTGGCGTTGCGCAAGGTGCCGGTTGCTGTTTGCAGCGTCTCTTCGGCTGCGATGGTCAGCGGATCCAGCTTACCGGTTGCTGTTGTGATGTCGCGGCCGACCTGTTCGATCACTGTATTGGCGGTCGAGGTAGCTGCGCGCACATCTGCGATGATCTGCTGCATGTCCTCTTGCACCATCCCCGCCAGCGCATCGGCTGATGTCTTGACCGAGGCAAGTGTTGCTCGCGCATCCCCAATCAAGGCAGTGCCGTCGCCTGTGACAAGCCCATCCACGTTCAGGCTGGTCTGGCGAATGACCCCCAAGGCTTCCCTCGTTTCGACCAGAGTGGCATCGACCTGCGCCATCGTTGCCTCAAGCGCTGCCAGTCTTGCATTGGCCAGCTCAGCGCTTTGAGAAAACCCGGCCATCACCTGACCGGCGTCTTCGCGCAACCCCAGTATGGATTGATCGAGTGTGGCCACGGTGGATGACAGATCATCAATCAAGGCCGGAACCTGATCACTGACCAGCGTATTTGCGCCCTCAAACACACTGTCCATGCGCCCCATGGCAGTTTCAGCCGTGGTCAGGGTCTTGCTTGCCACACCGACTGCGCCCCGGACATCGCCAAGCGTGGCATCGGCGCTCAATAGGGTGGTGTTCAGATTGCCACCGATTTCGTCCAGTTTGCCGGTAAACAGCGTAATCTGGTCAGTGGCCTTGGCAACGGTCTGCGAAATGGCAGAGAAATCCTCAAGCGCGGTGTCCAGATTGCCCGAGACACGGTCGAGGTTTGATAGAATGTTGCTGACGTTCTGACGGTTGCTGTCATTGGCAAATTCGCTGATGTCCTCAAGCAGGGAAATGGCCTCAGCCAGCAAGTTGGGCGCATCTTCGCTGAGCGCCTGCACCACCGAGCGTTCGGCCTGGATCACAGGTACGCCCGACAGATCGGTGTCGCGCAGCAGCGGTGCATCGGCACTGCCACCCTTGAGAGAGACGTAAGACAGTCCTGTAACCCCTTGGGATTGCAGTTGTGCCAGCGTATCGGTGCGCACCGGTGTGTCGGCCTTGACCTCTACCCGGACGCGGACCTTTGAGGGATCCTGATCATAAAGATCGAGAGAGATCACCTGTCCCACGGCAAGGCCCGAAAACTCGACCTCAGCAGCGCGATCCAGTCCCGAGACGCTGTCGAACACGATGTCATAATAGGCAAACTGCTGATCGATCTGGATCTTGGCAAACCAGGCAAACAGCCCCAGAGCGCCGAAAAACGCCAGCAGGGTGAAAGCTCCGATCAGAATGAAATTGGCACGTGTTTCCATGGTCTCTTACGATCCGGGACGGGCCGCGCGGGCGCGGGGGCCGTGAAAATAGTCATGCACCCACGGGTGGTCGACTTCCAACATATCTTCCATGGTGCCAGTCACCAGCACTTTCTTTTCCGCCAGCACTGCAATGCGGTCGCAGATTGCGTGCAGGCTGTCCAGATCATGGGTCACGCAAAAGACGCTCAGGTTCAGCGCCTGCTGCAACTCACGGATCAGGTCGTCGAACTGTGCCGCACCTATCGGATCCAGACCGGCGGTCGGCTCATCAAGAAACACGATCTCGGGATCAAGGGCCAATGCGCGTGCAAGGCCTGCGCGTTTGCGCATCCCACCCGACAGTTGAGAGGGGTATTTTGCCCCGGTGCCCGGTGGCAGCCCCACCATCGCGATCTTCAGATCAGCAAGCGAACGGCGGGTGTCGTCATCCAGATCGACATGGGCTTTCATTGCCGCCTCGATGTTCTGGCGCACCGTGAGCGAGGAGAACAGCGCACCATCCTGAAACATAACCCCCCAACGGCGGCTGACCGTATGCAATGCGTCCGCTCCACCGGTGGACAGGTTCGTACCCCAGGCCGTGATTGTCCCCTCGCGGGGCGTCTGCAACCCCGTGATCGAGCGCAGAAGCACCGATTTTCCAGTGCCCGAGCCACCAACCACGCCCAGCACCTCACCACGATAGATGTCCAGATCAAGCCCGTCGTGAACGCGTTGAGTGCCAAACTGATTGACCAGTCCCCGCACAGTGATCATCACCTCACCGGTCATACGCCCACCACCTGAAAGAAGACCGAGAAGATCGCGTCCGCTGTCAACACGGTGATGATCGACAGGACAACCGAGCGTGAGGTCAGACGGCCAAGCGATTCCGCGTTGCCGCCCACATTCATGCCCTGATAGCAGCCGATCACCCCGATGATCAGACCAAAAACCGGTGCCTTGATCAGGCCGATCAGGTAATGCCAGACGTCAAACCCGTCATTGAGCCGGGTGACGAAGGCACCTGGTGATACGCCAAGCTCGATCCATGCCATCATCGCGCCGCCCAGCAGTCCCATGACATCGGCTACAAAACCGAGCACCGGCAGCATGATGACGATGGCCAGCACGCGCGGCAGCACCAGCACGTCAACCGGCTCAAGACCAAGTGTGCGCATGGCGTCGATCTCTTCCCTCATCTTCATCGAGCCGATGGCGGCGGTAAAAGCTGAGCCCGAGCGGCCAGCAACGATGATCGCGGTCAGAAGAATGCCAAGTTCGCGCAGGATCGAGATGGCAATCAGATCGACCACAAAGATCTCGGCCCCGAACTGGCGAAGCTGTGCGGCTCCCTGAAACGCAAGCACCACACCTATCAGAAAGGCCATGAGCGAGATGATCGGCACAGCGTCGATGCAAATGGCTTTCATGTGGTAAAACAGTGCTGTGAACCGCAGGCGGGTCGGGCGCAGGATGCCCAGAATAATATGCCAGATGACCTGACCCAGAAAGGCCGTGATCTCGCCCATGGCGCGCCAGCCGTCGTGCAGGCCGCGCCCCAATGTCTCCAGCCCGTAGACAAGACCATATTCCTTTGGATCAGGTTCGACCCTGTCGCGCAGATTGTTCTCAACCACAGTGATCAAACGCCGGTGGGCGTCCGAGAGCGTTTCGATGCTGACTGATTGTCCGAGTTTGCGCCGCTCTGCCGCGGTCTTGAGCAACAACCACGCTCCGGCGGTATCCAGAGTTGCATCCTTGGCTATCTGGAACACAAGGGCCGCATGTCGGTCGACCGCGCTCAAAGCGGGTCTGGCGTTCTCGATGTCATCGACCTTCAGGCTTCCGGTCAACCGGGCAAGGGTGCGCTGGCTGTCGCTGTCGAAGCTCAGATCCATGCAATGCCCCTCAAGGCTATAGCCCCAGCAACAGCGACGGCAACCAAAGCACGATGCCGGGGAAGGCGATCAGACCGGCAATGGTCAGCGCATCGGCAAGAAAGAAGGGGGATGCACCCTTGAAGACGTCCTGAACAGAGACATCTGGATGCACGCCTGCCACCACAAAGCAGTTCAACCCAATGGGCGGCGTGATCAGACAAAGCTCCGCCATTTTGACCACGATGATGCCGAACCAGATGGCGCAGGCAACTGAGGACATGCCAAAGGCACTGTCAGCTGCTGCCACGCCCTCACCGCCATTCAACGCGATGACAGCCGGGAAAACCACCGGAAGGGTCAGCAGCAACATGCCGATGGCATCCATGAACATGCCCAGAACCGCATAGGCCAGCAGGATGTAGATCAATGTCAGCATGGGGCTTTGCTCAAGACCCGAGATCCAATCGGCGAAAGTGCCGGGCAGATCGGCAAAGCCAAGAAAGCGCACATAGACCAGCACGCCCCAGATGATCGTGAAGATCATCACCGACAGTTTGGCGGTCTCAAGCAACGCGGATTTTAGTTCTTTCCACCGCATGCCACGCCAAAGCGCCATCAGGAAGACAACGAAAGCTCCAAGCGCGCCGCCCTCTGTCGGTGTGCCCCAAGCGTCTCCGCCGAAGGGGTTGTAGATGAAGAAAATGATGATCACGACAACAAAGAGGATCGGCAATGCACCGGGCAGGGAAGCAAAACGTTCCCCCCATGTGAAGCCGCGCACTGGCGGCCCGAAGTTCTTGAACGTCAGGGCAAGCCCCACGACCAACCCGCCGTAGATCACAGCTGAAAATGCACCGGGCAGGAAGCCTGCAAGCAACAGCGCGCCCACGTCCTGCTCAACAATGATCGCATAGATCACCAGAATGGCCGAAGGAGGGATCAGCGACGCAAGCGTCCCTGCTGCTGCCACCACGCCTGCGGCAAAGCGCTTGTCATAGCCGATGGCCAGCATTTCAGGGATCGCGATCCGGGCGAAAACTGCTGATGTCGCAACTGATGCGCCGGAAACTGCGGCAAAGCCGGCTGTCGCAAAAACCGTGGAGACGCCAAGCCCCCCGGGAAGCCAGCCAACCCATCGTTTGGCCGCCTCAAACAGGGCCTTGGTCAGGCCCGCATAATAGGCCAGATAGCCGATCAGGATGAAGGTCGGGATCAGGGACAGGGCCTGCGAGGCCACTTTGGAATGCGGAACCTGACCGGCGGTCTTGGCCGCCACGGTCAGTGCCCACATGAATTGTTCCGGGTCGTAGCCCTTCTTTGCCCAGAAGATCCAGATCAGCCCGGTCATCCCGGCAAGGGCCGCAGCGAAGGCCACACGCATTCCCAGCACGACCATCACGATCATGCCGGCTGTGGTCCAGATGCCAATATCGACGGAACTCATGACCGCTCCTCGAAGCCTGAAACGGTGGCCGCTTCGTTCGCGGCCTGGGTCGCGGCATCCTCGATCAGAGGCACTGCAATGGGCGTCAGGCTTCCGGTCAGGATCGCGCGCGCATAGGCCCAGATCTGAAGGCTCAGCCGCAGACAGAGCACGCCAAAGGCCACCGGCACCAGAAGCTTGGCAGGCCAGAGCGGCAGGTTGATGTCAAAGCTGCTGTCGCGTGACCAGAGCGGTGCGTTGAAATCGAAAGAGCGTTGAAAATGCGCGAATGATCCCCAGACCATCAGGACCATCAGAAGCAGAATAAAAGACGTGGTGATGAACTCTGCCATCCACAGCACGCGGCCTCTGAGATTGCCAACGACAAGATCCATGCGGATATGGCCCCCCAGACGCTGGGTATAGGCGACCCCCATGAAGGCAATCAGCGGCATGGCCTGTTCGATCCAGTCGACATAGCCGGGCAGGGGCTGTTGCAGGAAATTGCGGCCGCCAACGCTGATCACCGCAAGGATCATCAGCGAAAACACCGCGATCCCACTGAGCAGCGCCAGTATTGTTTCAAGTTTGAACAAAAGGCGATCCAGACGACTGAGCGTTGAGCCGTCCTCCAGAACCGAAGCGCTGCCAGCCATTGTGATTGCCTTTCAAAATGGTCCGGGGCCGCCCAAAAGGAACGGCCCCGGATCCAAACGCGTTACTTCAACATGCCTTGCACCAGATCAAGAAGATCCTGTGCCGGAAGGCCGCGTGCAGCGTTCTCTTCAACCCATGCTGAGGCAGCAGGTCCGGCAACCGCATCCCGGAATGCTGTCAATGCATCTGCGTCATAGGTAACCCGCTCGATGCCCTTCTCGTCCAGAAGCGGGCCCCAAGCGTCCATGGTTGCGCCATTGTAGTTAGACACGTAATGGGCCAGTGATTCATCGATCGAGCTCATCAGCGCCTCTTTCTCCGCATCACTGAGCGAATTCAGCGCGTCCGTGTTGGCCACAACCGGACAGTTTACCGTGCCGGGATTCAGGTTCGTGGTCCACCAGGTTGCGTTCTCGACAGTGCCAAAGGACATATGCGCATGCGGTGCAAAGCTCACCGCCTTGACCACGCCACTGTCCAGCGCCTGACGCACTTCGGTTGCAGACATCGAGGTGGGGACAGCGCCGACTGCCGCCATGGCCTTGCCGATCCCGCCTGTCGCACGCACAGCCAGACCTTTATAGTCGGCCAGCGTTTTTGGCGCGTCACCCACGCCCACGATGTTATACTGTGGCAGCGGGGATGGCATCAGCAGCGTAGCGTTCCAGCGCGCCAGATCAGCGACAGTGGCCGGGTGCTGATAGACAGCCATCGAAACCTCGATCTCCTTTTCCAGGCTGTCCACGCCCAGGAACGGCAATTCCAGCACTGTGATCGACGGGTTCTTGTCCGCATGATAGCCGGCGCAGAACTGCGCCATCTCAAATGCACCGATCGAAATCCCGTCAAGGTTTTCGCGGTTCTTCGACAGACCACCGTATGAGATGTTGAGGGTAAATTCCCCATTGGTCTTTTCCGAGACCAGTTCGGCAAGCTTCTCTACATGCTCGGTAAAGGCCCGCCGCTTGCCCCAGAGGGACACATTCCATTCTGTTGCCAGTGCCTCGCCCGCGAAGGCAAGGGACAAGGTCGACAGGATGGCCAGTTTGGTGACACGTTTCATTCTTCTCTCCCAGTTTGAACCTGTGTTCGCGCAACACAACACCCGATACCGGGCCAAAGGGCAAGACCATAGATGGGCGAGAGGGTTTGTCGCGGTGCGCCGCGCTTGGCTTGCGTGTCTGGATGTGTCATCTCAAGGCCACGCGGGAATTGGAGATCAGGATGGATCACGACACGCAAACTGAAACCGAAGACGATTATTCTGACGTGGCGGCCACTTTCGGTGATCGCGTGACGGCGGCAAGAACCGCGTTGGGCATGACCCAGTCTCAATTGGCACGCAGGCTTGGCATCAAGCATGAGACGCTGGTGAAATGGGAAGATGACCGCTCCGAGCCGCGGGCCAATCGTCTGCAAATGCTGGCGGGCATTCTGAACGTATCTATCATCTGGCTGATGAGCGGCACGGGCGAGGGTGGACCCAACTACGAACAGGACAATGACGAGCCCCTGATGCTTGAAGAGATCCTGACCGAGATGCGCACCATCCGCGAAATCCAGCTGACCCTGCATGCCCGACTTGGCAAGCTGGAAAAGCAGTTGCGCGGGGCAATGGGGTGAAGGAACCCGTCAAGGTCGCAGACGAGACGCGCGAGACGCGGCTCAAACGCCTTCGGATGCGCTGCTGGCGGCGCGGCACCAAGGAAATGGACATGATCCTTGGCCCATTTGCCGACGGCCCGATGTCTGGTTTGTCGGATACAGACCTGACTTTGTTCGAAGAATTATTGTCCGAAAACGATCAGGATCTTTACGCCTGGATCAGTGGGCGGGAAGAACCCAACCCGTCGTTTTTGGTTCAAATTGGCTGGATTAAGCATCATTTGGCGCAAAAATAGCCAAAATAACGAGTGGCTTTTAACCTGTTGTTTTGATTTTCCCGCCATCTCTGCCTGCAAGAGACACATGGCGGAGACCCCGATGAATATGCAAGTTCAGTCAGAAGATGCCTTGAACCAGGGGCAGGAACGCGCCTTTTTCAGCTCCTATCTGGAAACCCTGTCGATGGTCGAACGGCTTCACCGATTGCTTCTTGACGTGATCAAGGATGAATTCGAACGGCTGGGACTGCTCGACATCAATGCGGTGCAGGCGCTCTTGCTGTTTAATGTGGGCACCAATGAAGTGACTGCAGGGGAACTGAAATCCCGAGGGTACTATCAGGGCTCGAATGTCTCCTACAATCTCAAGAAACTGGTGGAAGCAGGCTATATGCACCACCAGAAGTGCAACATCGACAGACGGGCTGTGCGGGTGCGTCTGACCGAAAAGGGCCGCAACATCTGTGATACGGTGTCCAAATTATTTGAGCGCCACGCAGAAGGCATCGAGGATCGCAAAGTCCTTGGCGAGATGAGCCTTGCCGAAATCAACGACAGCCTGCGCCGGATGGAACGATACTGGACCGACCAGATCCGCTACATTTACTGATCCCTTGAGAGGGGCAGTGTTTGATCCGCTTTTGCCGGGTCGCAGGCTTTTGCGCCCCATCTGATTGTTCAGAGAGTTTTTGAAAACCAGTTGATTTCACGGATGTAGCGCTGGACGCCCGCGCAGCTTCACAGCTAAATTGGCCCCGATACGGCACGGGTAGGGGCAAATGGCGCAAACCAAGATCACAGCTTTGCTCGACACGCTCCCGGATGAGGCGCCGGATGCTGTCGCTGATGCACAAGACTGGCTGGAGCGCATTGATCCTGTGCTTGAGCAGGCAAATCAGGCCTATCACTTGGATGATGATCCGATCCTGAGCGACCAGCAGTTTGATCGCCTCAAACGCTTTGCCGCAGCAATCGAGGCCAAACACCCAGACCTGATTTCACCTCAACGCGTCACGCAACAGGTGGGGGCGAGCCCGAAGGCAGGGTTTGCCAAGCTGAAACACCAGCAACGCATGATGTCGCTGGGCAATGCCTTTGATGAAAGCGATGTGATTGAGTTTGATGCCAGCTTGCGCCGGTTTCTCAACATCGCCGTCAATGACACTCTGTCCTATACGGCCGAGCCCAAGATTGACGGTCTGTCCTTGTCCTTGCGGTTCGAGAACGGAGCGCTGATTTCGGCAGCCACAAGGGGTGACGGGATCACCGGCGAAGACGTCACCGCAAATGCCAGAACCATCTCCGATATACCCCAAACCTTAAGCGGTGCGCCGGACATTTTGGAGGTGCGCGGCGAAGTCTACATGTCCCACGCGGATTTTCAGGCATTGAACGCGCGTCAGGCGTCTTCCGGAGGCAAACCTTTCGCCAATCCGCGCAATGCCGCGGCCGGCTCGCTGCGCCAACTTGATCCGACCATCACTGCGGCCCGGCCCCTGCGGTTTTTCGCCTATTCCTGGGGTGTGCTGTCCGCCCCACTGGGTCAGAGCCAGACCGGCGCTCTGGCCCGTCTGGCGGACCTTGGCTTTTCGACCAATCCCCTCACCGCGACCTGTTCATCGGTTGAAGACCTTCTTGATCACTATGCGACCATCAACACCGCGCGCCCCGATCTGGGGTATGACATCGACGGGGTGGTCTACAAGGTCGATGACCTGTCTCTTCAAGAGCGTCTGGGCTTCCGCTCCACGACGCCGCGCTGGGCCATCGCCCATAAATTCGCCGCCGAAGAAGCCGTCACCAAACTGGAACGGATCGAAATTCAGGTCGGCCGTACCGGTGCGCTGTCACCTGTTGCCCGCCTGACCCCGGTCACTGTGGGCGGAGTTGTCGTGTCAAACGCAACCCTGCACAACGCCGATTACATCGCCGGGCGCGACAGCACTGGTGCCCCGATCCGCGATGGCGTGGACATACGCGAAGGCGATTGGGTGACCATATACCGGGCGGGCGATGTGATCCCCAAGGTCAAGGATGTGGATCTTGCCAGACGGCCCAAAGACGCGCACCCCTATGAATTCCCAACAACCTGCCCGGAATGCGGATCGGACGTTGTGCGCGAACCCGGTGAGGCCGTGGCCCGCTGCACTGGCGCTCTGATTTGCCCTGCGCAAGCCGTGGAGAAGCTCAAGCATTTTGTCTCTCGCGCGGCCTTTGACATCGACGGCCTTGGCGCCAAACAGGTCGAGGCCTTCTTCGACATGGATTGGGTGCGCGAACCCGCCGACATCTTCACGTTGAAGGCAAATCATGGTCCCGGGCAGATGCAACAACTGAAATCGCTGGAAGGCTGGGGGGAAACCTCGGCCAATAACCTGTTCGATGCGATTGAAGATCGTCGCACCATTTCCCTGGCCCGTTTGATCTTCGCACTTGGCATTCGCCATGTTGGCGAGACATCAGCCGCGATGCTTGCCCGCCATTTCGGCACTTGGCAGGCCTTTCGCACAGCGATCGAGGCTGCCCGCGACCATGATGGTCCGGACTGGGAAACGCTCAACGCTATCGACGGTGTCGGGCAGGTCATGGCCGGGGCGCTGGTTGATTTTTTCCACGAAGACACAGCGCGTGCAGCCATGGACCGGCTGGTCGAGCATCTGACTATTGAAGCGGCAGAAGCCCCCACGACAGATGGGTCCGCTGTGGCGGGCAAAACCGTGGTTTTCACCGGCACGCTGGAGCAGATGACCCGAGCGGAGGCCAAAGCCCGTGCAGAGGCACTGGGCGCAAAAGTTGCAGGTTCCGTGTCTGCAAGGACCGATATTCTGGTGGCGGGACCGGGCGCCGGGTCAAAGTTGAAAAAGGCACAGGACCTGGGCGTTGATGTTATGAGCGAGGATGACTGGCTCGCCCTGATCCGCACCTGACATGTCCGGTCGCCCCGAAGCCCTGTTTGGATTGTTCGCCGATGTGCAGGGGCTTGATGGTATCGGCCCAAAAACCGCGCAATTGCTTGAGCGGATCGACATCACCCGGCCGCGCGACCTGCTCTATACCTTGCCAACCGGTGGCATCGATCGCTCAGTGCATCAATCGGTGCTGGATGTGCCCTTGCCCGCAACAGTGACCGTTCAGGTTCGCATCCAATCGCACCAACCCGCCAGTGCCAAGAACAGGCCCTACCGGGTCACAGTGCAGGATGGGCGCACCAGTTTTCAGTTGGTGTTTTTCCATGCCCGTGGGGACTGGCTGAAACGGCAGTTGCCGGTTGGGGAGCTGCGGTTCGTCTCGGGCCGGGTGGAGGTGTTTGATGGCATCGCCCAGATGGTCCACCCCGATCACATTTTGACAGAGCCTGAGCTTGAGAGCCTGACAGGCTTCGAGCCTGTCTATCCCCTGACCGCCGGGCTGACCCAGAAAACCCTGTTCCGCGCCAGCAGAAGTGTCCTTGAGCGGCTGCCGGATTTGCCCGAGTGGATATCGCCTGACGTGATGCAAAGGGAGGGATGGCCGAAATGGTCTGATGCCATGCTGACAGCCCATGCGCCGCAATCCCTCAAGGATCTGTCCACGGATACGCCCCACAAACGACGTCTGGCCTATGATGAATTTCTGTCCCACCAGATTACCCTGTCAATTGCGCGCGCGCGGCTCAAACGCAAGAAGGGCAAGCCAACCACAGGCACAGGGGTGATGCAGGAGGCCGTCCTCACCGCAATGCCGTTCAAGCCAACCGGGGCGCAAACCCGCTCGGTCACAGAAATTGCAGCCGATCTGGCCAGTTCCCAGCGGATGAACCGCCTGCTGCAAGGCGACGTCGGTTCGGGCAAGACGCTGGTCGCGCTTCTGGCCATGCTGATCGTGGTTGAAGGAGGAGGGCAGGCAGCCCTCATGGCGCCGACCGAAATTCTGGCCCGCCAGCATCTGGAAAGCCTGCAACCGCTGGCCGAGGTGGCGGGCATCTCCCTGCTTCTGCTCACCGGGCGCGACAAGGGAGACGCGCGCCGTGAAAAGCTTGCGGCCATGGCAAGCGGTCGGTCGGGTATTGTTCTTGGCACCCACGCGCTGTTTCAGTCGGACGTGGAATTCGCCGATCTGCGGCTGGCCGTGATTGATGAGCAGCACCGCTTTGGTGTGCGCCAGCGCATGGATCTCAGCGCAAAGGGGGAAGCCGTCGACGTGCTGGTCATGACGGCAACACCCATTCCCCGCTCTCTGTCACTGGCGCAATATGGCGATATGGATGTCTCTGTGCTGGATGAAAAACCACCCGGGCGCAAGCCTGTGGACACGGTGATCGTCTCGTCGTCCCGGCTGGATCAGATCATTGATCGCCTGCGGTCAGCCATCAATCAGGGCAGGCAGGCCTATTGGGTCTGCCCGCTGGTCGAGGAATCCGAAGTGGTCGAGATGACGGCCGCGCAGGAACGTTTCCGCGCGCTCAGCGTCGCATTGGGGGCCGAGCATGTCGGGCTGGTCCATGGCCAATTACCGCCCGCCGAGAAGGATGCAGCCATGGCCGCCTTCGTGGCGGGCAAGACCCGGGTTCTAGTGGCGACCACGGTGATTGAAGTTGGCGTAAATATCCCCAACGCCTCGATCATGGTGATCGAACAGGCCGAACGCTTTGGCTTGGCCCAGTTGCACCAGCTGCGCGGCCGGGTCGGGCGCGGAGCCGAGGCCTCAACCTGTTTGCTGGTCTATGACACGCCCCTTGGCGACACCGCACGGTCCCGGCTCGAGATCATGCGCGAGACCGAAGACGGGTTCCGCATTGCCGAAGAAGATCTGCGCCTGCGGGGTGCAGGTGACGTGCTGGGCGTTCAGCAATCCGGGCTGCCGAAGTTCCGCATTGCCGATCTTGAAAGCCAGACATCCCTGATGAAAATGGCTCAGGATGACGCCCGGTTTCTGCTCACGCAGGACCCTGAACTTGACAGTGACAGAGGCAAAGCCATCCGCACGCTGCTCTATCTGATGGACCGCGATCAATCGATCCGCCTGCTGCAAGTGGGGTAGGCGTTCTCAACGGTTCCTTAAATGTTCTTAAAAAGTTCTTGACGAATCTGCGTTAGTGAGAACATAGTAGGAACATCAACGGGGAGCACATCATGTCTGAGATACGACGCATCGTCAAAACAGCACCGGGAGCGGTCTTTCACGAGGCCTTGGGGCTGTGCGCTGTTTGTCTGCTCGTGCTTGGCACTTTGGCGCTCCCGTCGGTTTTGTGAAATTGCCTGCGGTTCGTCGTCACCAACCTTGACCGCATGGGCCCTGTCCATTTGCCCATGCCGTCCGGTCGCGCTCGCCTGTCCAGAGCCCGGCCAACCCTGTCCTTGGTCCTGCCAGACCAGTCTTGAGGTTCAGTGATCCGAAACGCCACTTCATCGCCGCGTCTCCCTGCCGGAGCGCGGCGATTTTTTTTGCCTTTTGTCAGGCGTCCTGAAGGATCTGATCAAAGGCTGACAAGGTGGCATCCAGTGTCAGAAGGATAGAGGCATGACGGTTCTTGTAGGCGCGCGCCGGGATCAGAACCTCAAACCCGTCAAATGGCACTGCCGGGATCTGTCCATCGGATTTCAACATGGCATGTAGCTGATCGCGAGCAACTTGCACTTGTTCCCTCGTCAGCCCAAGGATCACTGCACCCGATATCGCGGCAGAAGCCTGCCCCAGCGCACAAGCCTTGACGTCTTGCGCATATTCCACGATCCGCCCATCTTCCACACGCATGGAGACCGTCACGGTCGAGCCGCACAAAGGCGAGCGTTTCATCGCGGATACCTGAGGGTCCTCAAGCGGGGCAGTGAGGGGAATACTGCCAGCAAGCTCCAGAATCCGCCCGGAATAAAGCTTGATCATATCAGTCTCGGCCGTCATCACGCCCCCGATTGCAAATTCGCCACCACGCAGTAGATAAGCATATAGTTTCCCGCCGGCAATTCCAAGGACACGCACATGGCCCAGATTGATCCTGACAGCCTGAAATGGACAACCGACGGCCTGATCCCCGCTATTGCCCAGGATGCAGCCACGGGTGAAGTTTTGATGATGGCCTGGATGACGGCAGAGACATTGGCCGAAACTCTGGCCACGGGTCGTGTCACCTATTGGTCGCGCTCCCGTCAGGCCTTCTGGCGCAAAGGCGAAACCTCCGGCCATGTGCAGACATTGATCGACATGCGCGTGGATTGTGACCGGGACTGCCTTTTGATGCAGGTGGATCAAATTGGTCCGGCCTGCCACACCAACCGGCGAAGCTGTTTCTACACCGCCATCACCGAAGAAGGTGAAGTCATTCTGTCAGACCCGATTGCCTGAGCCGTTTTCGAGTTTCCAGAAATACTCCCGCCGGAGGCGGCCTTTCGGGGTCAGCCAGCACTCAGCCCAAGCCTGTCGCGCAAGGTATCTGGCGTCTCGCCCTCTTCGCGAAACAGCCGGATGGCGCGCGCGTCGTCGCGTTTGGCAAGGCGCTTGCCCGTGTCGTCCCGGATCAGGTCATGATGATGATAGACCGGTCTCGGCAGGTCGAGCAGGGATTGCAGCACCACATGTATCTTGGTCGCCTCAAAAAGATCCTGTCCCCGTACCACATGGGTGATGTCTTGTGCTGCGTCATCCAGTACGACCGACAGGTGATAGGACGTGCCAAAATCCTTCCGGGCCAGAACGATGTCGCCAACCGTTGAGATCAGATCGTCTGCATCCAGGAAGATCTCTCCGTTTTTTCCACCTGGCCCGGCGCCGGTCTCGGCAAACATCAGGGCATCCAGGTCTTTATGTGCGGCAAAGATCCACGCCAGTGCCGCATCCATATTCAATCTCAGATGTACATCCCCCACGCTGCCCGAAGCGCTTTTTCCCCGACATGTGCCGGGGTAAACCGGACCATCCGGTCCGGTCCGCACAACGCCTTCCTGAGGGGCGGAAAGCGCGTCCTGTATGTCGCGCCGTGTGCAGGTGCAGGCGTAGGCAAGTCCCATGGTATGAAGCCTGCCAATGGCCTGCGCGTATGTCTCCAGCCGATCAGATTGTCGCATCACCGGCTCGGGCCAGCGCAATCCCAGCCAATGCAGGTCTTCAAAGATTAACGCCTCCCACTCAGCTTTTGATCTGGCTTTGTCGATGTCCTCGATCCTGAGCAGAAATGTCCCCTCCGCCTCCTGGCTCATGTCCCAGGCGGTCAGGGCGGAAAGGGCATGGCCCAGATGCAACGGCCCGGTGGGAGAGGGTGCAAAACGGGTCCGGAAAGCGCTCACGCCTTGCGGATCACATAGACTTTGGACCCAAGCTCAATCCGCGGCAGATGGGGCCCGTGTTCGGCAAACAGAAGTTGCGCCGAGCCGCAATCAATATGCTCGTTCAACCGGCCCTCATAGGAAGTGTCTTTCAAGGCATGGTCATTGAGCGAAAAGACAAAAAGCCCGCCCTGCGGCAACAGGGCAAGAATGCCATCCATCGTCTCAGCCGGTGCATGCCCGGGATTGAGCACGCCAATGGCGGAAATCTGGGTGTAATCACCGGCTTTGAAGGGCAGCGGATTGGCCAGATCGGCTGTCAGAAGCTGCCTGTAGATCCCCTTGGCCTTTGCCTGTTCCAGCATCTGGGTCGAAAAGTCACTGCCATCCAGAACCGTGAATCCGGCCTCTCTCAAGGCCTGACCGCTGATGCCTGTCCCACAACCGATGTCGAGCATCGGTGCCGTCAGGTTTTTCGAAAACTGGGCCAGCGCCGCTGCACATCTGGCTGGAGTGACATAGCCGTTCGCGGCGACCTCTGCGTCATAGCTTGCAGACCATTCATCATAGAAGGCCTGCGTTTCTTCCTCGCTCGACAACCCATAGGCATTGTCGAGAAACGTCTTGTTGTTGGTCATGCCAACCTCCCCTGCACCAATCATAGCAGGGGCAGGGCGCTGTGCAACAAGATCAGGCGGCAGGTCGGGACCGGTCAGAAGCGAGCCATTCGTTAAAATCGCCCTTGGCCCGATCAGTGTAGGCCTTGTAGCGCTCCTTGCGCCCGCGCCGCCCGCCCTTGACCCCATCAAGCTGCGGGAAAAGGCCAAAATTCACGTTCATCGGCTGGAAAGTCTTGGCCTCGGCCCCACCGGTAATGTGGGTGATCAAGGCACCGGTTGCGGTCGTGGGTGGTGGTGGTGCCATGCTCTGACCACGCGCTTGCGCTGCAGCCAGACGGCCGGCAATCAGCCCCATCGCGGCACTTTCCACATAGCCTTCCACGCCCGTGATCTGCCCGGCAAAGCGCAGGTCGGGACGGGCGCGCAGACGCATCTGGTCGTCCAGCAGCTTCGGCGATTGCAGGAAGGTGTTTCGATGGATACCGCCAAGCCGGGCAAACCGGGCCTCTTCCAATCCCGGGATCATCGACAGCACATCCGCTTGTGCACCGTATTTCATCTTGGTCTGAAAGCCCACGATGTTGAACAGCGTGCCAAGCGCGTTGTCCCGGCGCAACTGCACCACCGCATGGGCCTTTGTTTGTGGGTCATGCGGGTTGGTCAGGCCCACTGGTTTCATCGGCCCGAACCGCAGAGTCTCGCGACCCCGTTCTGCCATCACTTCGATGGGCAGGCAGCCTTCAAAATAGGGCGTGTCCTTTTCCCAATCCTTGAACTCGGTCTTGGGGGCCGCAAGGATTGCATCGATGAAGCCGTTGTACTGCGCCTCATCCATCGGGCAGTTGAGATATGCCGTGCGGTCTTCTTCGGTTTCACCCTTGTCATAGCGCGACTGGAACCAGGCCTTGTCCATGTCCACACTGTCTGCATAGACGATGGGGGCAATCGCATCAAAGAAAGCAAGTGCATCCTCACCGGTCACCCCACGAATGGCTTCGGCCAGAGGGATCGATGTCAAAGGACCGGTCGCAATGATGGTTGAACCCCAGCTTTCTGGCGGCAATCCAGTCACCTCACCGCGTTCAATGCTCACCATCGGGTGCGCGATCAGCCGTTCGGTCACTGCTTGCGAAAACGCCTCACGGTCAACAGCTAGTGCACCGCCTGCGGGCAGGGAGTGACGATCCGCCATTTCCATGATCAGACCACCTGCGGCCCGCATCTCCCAATGCAAAAGGCCGACGGCGTTCTGCTCGTCATCATCCGACCGGAAAGAGTTTGAGCAGACAAGCTCGGCCAGTCCATCGGTCTGATGGGCAAAAGTGCCGACATCCGGGCGCATTTCGTGCAGCACGACAGGCAGACCGCTCTGGGCGATCTGCCAGGCGGCCTCCGATCCGGCCATACCACCGCCGATGATGTGAATGGGCTGTGTCATGGGGCTGATTTACGGTCTCTAAGTAACATTGGAAACCACCAACTCACCGGCCGCCCGAAACATTGATCGTCGTGCCAGTCACATAGGACGCCTTGTCGGACGCCAGCCACATCACGGCCTCGGCCACTTCGCGCGCGGAACCCGAGCGTTTCATCGGCAGCGACGGTGCCAGATCGGTTGCACGGTCCGGCAGGCCACCCTTGCCGTGAATGGGCGTATCGATCACACCGGGCCGTACACCTGCCACACGCACGCCATCTGCGGCCAGTTCCAGACCCAGCCCCTTGGTCAGCATGTCGATGCCAGCCTTCGCGGCTGCGTAATCCACATAGGTGTTGGGCGAGCCCAGCTCTGCCGCCATCGACGAGATGTTGATGATCGCGCCCCCATGTCCTCCCCGGCTTCTGGCCATCCGGCGGCTTGCCTCGGCTGCACAATGAAACGGTCCCAACAGGTTGACATCCATGATGGTTTTGATCCGTTCAGGTGTCATCTCCATGACTGGAATGTTGACCGCGACAGCGCCGGAATTGTTGATGAACCCGTCAAGCTTCACATTGGCGGCGTCGATGTCTGCAAATAGCGCTTTCACCCCGTCTGCGCCGCTCAGGTCAGCTTGAAAAACCGTCGCTCTCTGTCCTTTGGCCTGGACTTTTGATGCGGTGTCTTCAGCGCCGTCGCGGTTGGAATTGTAATGCACCAGCACATCCCAGCCCTGTTCCGCTGCCAGTTCCGCCACAGCAGCACCAATCCCCGAGGATGCGCCGGTCACCAAAAGTGTCTTGGTCATGTTCCGCCTTTCACAGCAAAAGGGTCAGGCCTCCAGAATCCGCCCGACGATTTCCGATGTATCCTTCGACAGGCCGGAAGTGTCCATGATCCTTTGCAACTGGCTCAGCATCAGGTTCTGGCGGTCTTCGTCAAAGCGTCGCCACGTCTCGAAACTGCCCGCCATGCGCGCCGTGGTCTGTGGGTTGACCGGATCAAGCTGGATCAGCCAATCCGCCAGAAGCGCGTAGCCAGCCCCGTCAGCCCGGTGAAAACCGGCCATGTTTCCAGCCGCAAAAGCGCCCACCAATGACCGGAAGCGATTTGGGTTTTTCCACTCGAAATCAGCGTGTTCAGAGAGTGTTTTGATGGTCTCGACCGCTGTTTCCGGAGTCGCACGCATCGCTTGAACACTGAACCATTTGTCGATCACAAGCCTGTCGTTACGCCACTGGCTGTAGAAAGCTTCCACCGCATCCTGACCTTGCGCGCTGGCCGCAAGCTGCGACAGGGCTGCCATCTGCTCGGTCATGTTGTCAGCCGCCGCAAACAGGGCCTTTGCCGTCGCAAGTTCTGGTTCGATCCGCGACAGAAGGCCCAGCATGCGCCCGCGCAGTGACCTGCGCCCGGCCGCATCAGCAGAGGGCGTGTAGGGACCCGGGGTTTCCATATCAGCATAAATACTGCGGATATCTCCCTCCATCGCGCCTGCAATAGCTGTTTCCAGACGGTCGCGGGCGGATTTGATGGCATCCGGGTCGAGCGGAATGCCACGCTGATAAAGCTCGGTCCCCAACGCATCCTCGGACGGTGGTGAAAGCATCAGGGCCTTCGTCGCCGGGTCAAGCGTCGCATCTGCGAGCGTTGCCTGAATGGCGGGCAGGAAAGTCGACAGATCCGCATCTCCTTGCGTCATCCGGCACATCAGATCCATCATGATCCGCCGGCCAGCTTCCCAGCGATTGAACGGATCGGTGTCATGGGTGAGCAGGAACATCAGACGATCCTGATCTGCCTCATGTTCCAGAATGACCGGGGCCGAAAAGCCGCGCAGAATGGACGGGACGGGCCGCTCGGTCAGACCTTCAAATGAAAAGCTCTGGCGCGCCTCCCGCATCTCAAGAGTTTGCGTCGGCAGAACCTCCGCGCCCGATGGGTCCAGCAGGCCCACGTCAATGGGCAGCACCACAGGAGCCTTACGGGGCTGGCCGGGCGTGGGGGGCGTGGACTGGGTGAACGTCAGGGTGAACACGCCATCTTCCCAGCCTTCGGTACATTCCAGTTTCGGCGTGCCAGCCTGTGCATACCAACGCTGGAACTGGGACAGATCGCGCCCGGTTGCGTCTTCAAAGACCTTCAACCAATCCTCGATGGTGCAGGCCTGTCCGTCATGCCGCTCGAAATAGAGATCCAGCGCCTTGCGATAGGCCTCTGCCCCCACCAGCCGGTGCAACATGCGAATGACTTCAGCACCCTTCTCGTAGACGGTTGCTGTGTAGAAGTTGTTGATTTCAATGTAGTCTTCAGGCCGTACCGGATGGGCAAGCGGTCCTGCATCCTCACGGAACTGACGTGCGCGCAGCATCAGCACACTCTCGATCCGTTTGACGCTGTGGGACCGCTGATCGCCCGAGAATTGCTGATCGCGGAACACCGTCAGGCCTTCCTTCAGGCACAGCTGAAACCAGTCGCGACAGGTGATCCGGTTGCCTGTCCAGTTGTGGAAATACTCATGCGCGATGATGCCTTCGATCAACTCGTAATCGCGGTCTGTTGCAGTCTCGGGGCTGGCGAGGACGTATTTGGAGTTGAAGATGTTCAGCCCCTTGTTCTCCATCGCCCCCATGTTGAAATCGTCCACAGCCACGATCATGAACAGATCCAGATCGTATTCACGTCCGTACGCCTCCTCATCCCAGCGTATGGAACGTTTCAGGGCATCCATGGCATAGGCGCATTTGGCTTCATCGTCCGGGCGGACATAGATTTTCAGATCGACATCACGACCCGACGCGGTGGTGAATGTATCGTCGAAACTGACCAGATCGCCGGCCACAAGGGCAAACAGATAGGCAGGCTTTGGCCAGGGATCATGCCATTCGGCCCAACCTTCGCCCGCTGCTGTCGGATTGCCGTTGGACAGCATGACCGGCGCGTCGCCTTCGATCCTGACCGTAAAGACCGACATCACATCTGGCCGGTCTGGATAATAGGTGATCTTGCGAAAGCCTTCGGCCTCGCACTGGGTGCAATACATGCCCCCAGACATGTAGAGCCCCTCAAGGGCAGTGTTGGCAGCTGGCGCGATCTGCGTCTCGCACTCCCATGTGAAAGGCCCGTCGGGAACCATCTCGGCCGGTACCTGAATGCTTTCCTCAAACTGCATGAAGCGTGTCGGATCCAGCGCCTGACCATCTATGGATGCACTTACCAGTGTCAGTTCCTTGCCATGCAACTCCAGCGGTTTCGAACCGGGCACTGCAGGATTGGGCCGTATGTCGAGCCGGGCTGTCACGCGGGTTTGCTGGGGGTCGAGCACGAATGTTAGGTGCGCCTTGTCGACCAGATGGCTGGGCGGCTGGTAATCTGACAGGCGGATCGTCGGGGCTTGATCGGTACGCAAGATGCGGTCTCCGGGGTTTTGAGGTCGGAATGGCCTCAACAGTATGATGCTGGGCTGCGACCTCAAGGGGGATTTCCGAAAAGCACAGAATTAAATGGAAAATTACAATCGGCAAGATTGCGTTTCCTTTCGGAAACATTATGACCGTATGCGACAGTATCCAATGACGGGAATCGAGTGGTATGAGCATGCGCGTAGAACGGTTTGGGCTGCAAGTTGCAGCGGAATTGGCAGAGTTTGTCGAGACGGACGCCCTGTCCGGCCTCGGTCTGGAGGCTGACCAGTTCTGGAAGGGCCTGTCAGACGCGGTCGACACACTGGGGCCAAAGAACCGGGCGCTGGTGGCCAAGCGGGAAGACCTGCAGCGTCAGATCGATGAATGGCATATCGCGCGCAAGGGGCAGGCCCATGACGCGACAGCCTATGAGGCATTCCTGCGCGAGATCGGCTATCTGGTCGCGGAAGGCCCGGACTTTTCGATCGAGACCAGCAACATCGACCCTGAGATTTCGACCATCGCTGGCCCTCAACTTGTGGTGCCTGTGATGAACGCGCGCTACTCGCTCAATGCGGCCAACGCGCGCTGGGGCAGTCTCTATGATGCACTTTATGGCACTGATGCCATGGGCGATGCGCCTGCGTCGAAGTCCTATGATGCGGGACGGGGGCAGCGCGTGATAGCCTGGTCAAAGGCATTTCTGGATGAGGTCACGCCCCTTGATGGCGCTGCTTGGGCCGATGTGACCGGCCTGTCGGTCACAGATGGGACACTGATGGCAACAACCGGGCAGGGTGCAAAACCTCTCAAGGACCCAAGCCAGTTCGCCGGCCACAAGGATTGGCCAACCGCGCGTCCCGGTGAAGTGTTTTTGCGCAATCATGACCTGCTGATCCGTTTGATCCTCGACAGCTCGCAGGAGATCGGAGCCGCCGATCCGCTCAGCCTTTCGGACGTCCAGCTTGAGGCCGCGATCACTTCGATCATGGATTGCGAAGACAGCGTGGCGGCCGTGGATGCCGAGGACAAGGTGCTGGCCTACACCAACTGGCTGGGCCTGATGCGCGGTGATCTGACGGAAGCAGTGGCCAAAGGCGGGCGCAATTTTACCCGCAAACTGTCGGATGACGTCAGTTTTACCGCTCCCGATGGCACGATTCAGACCCACAAGGGCCGCGCCCTGATGCTGGTGCGCAATGTCGGCCAGTTGATGACGACACCCGCAGTGCTGAACGCCGCAGGAGACGAGATCCCTGAAGAGCTGCTGGACGCATATTGCACGGTTCTGTGCGCGATGCATGATCTGGCCAAGTCAGATGGCCTGCGCAATTCGGTCAAAGGCTCGGTCTATGTGGTCAAGCCCAAGATGCACGGGCCAGAAGAGGTTGCGTTCGCAGACGAGATTTTCGATCACGTCGAGGCGCATCTGGGACTGCCCGCCCATACTGTCAAGCTGGGCATCATGGATGAGGAGCGGCGCACGACCGTGAACCTCAAGGAATGCATCCGGGCTGCCAAACACCGCGTGGCTTTCATCAACACTGGCTTTCTGGATCGCACCGGCGATGAGATGCACACCTCGATGGAGGCCGGTGCCATGATCCGCAAGGCGGAGATGAAGGCGCAGCCCTGGATCCTGGCTTACGAGGACAACAATGTGGATGTGGGCCTTGCCTGCGGATTGCGTGGGCGCGCCCAGATTGGCAAAGGCATGTGGGCCATGCCGGATCTGATGGCGGGCATGCTGGACCAGAAGATCGGGCATCCACTGGCCGGTGCAAACTGCGCTTGGGTGCCGAGCCCCACAGCGGCCACGCTGCATGCCACTCATTACCACAAGGTCTCGGTCGTTGAGCAGCAGGAGATTCTGGCAAGCGCCGGACCACGCGCCAAGCTGGCTGATCTGCTGACCATCCCAGTCAGCCCGGGCACCAACTGGTCCGATGAAGACATCCGTGCCGAGCTCGAGAACAACGCGCAGGGCATTCTGGGCTACACCGTGCGCTGGGTCGATCAGGGGGTGGGGTGTTCCAAGGTCCCCGACATCAACGACATCGGGTTGATGGAAGACCGGGCGACCTGCCGCATCTCGTCCCAGCATATGGCGAACTGGTTGCATCACGGTGTGGTCAGTGCCGCGCAGATCCGCGACGTGATGGAGCGTATGGCCGTTGTGGTCGACGCACAGAATGCCGGCGATCCGCTCTATATGCCGATGGCGCCCGCGTTCGATGGTGAGGCCTTTAAGGCCGCTCTCGCACTTGTGCTGGATGGCACCAATCAACCCTCTGGCTATACCGAACCACTGCTCCACGCCGGACGACTGGCATTGAAGAAAGCATCCTGACATGGCTGAGATTTCTCTGAACAAGGCCCGCACGATCATCAAGGGCACATTTGCCAAATCCCGGGAACTGGGGCTGAAACCGATTGCCGCTGTGGTGCTGGATACCGGAGGCCATCTGAAGGCCTTTGAACGTCAGGACGGTGCATCACCGGGGCGTTTTCAGGTAGCCGGTGGCAAGGCCTATGGCTCGATCATGTTGGGCATTCCAAGTTCTGCCCAGATGGCGCGAGCGGAAAGTCAGGCCTATTTCATCGGTGCCGTGAACGCGGCCTTTGACGGGCGGCTGATCCCGGTGCCCGGCGGCATCCTGATCCGCAATTCCAAAGGTGTCCTGATCGGTGCGCTGGGAGTGTCGGGTGATACATCCGAGAATGATGTTCTGGCCGGCTGTGCGGGGATTGAACTGGCGGGCTATCAAGCCGAGGCCTGAGCCGGGAAAGAGGGCCGCAGGGCAAGCCCTGCGGTGCCTCTGGCGGGGATATTTCCACCAAGAAGTGATACGAAAAAAGCCCCGCTGATCAGGCGGGGCTTTTTTGCATGAAGTGGTGTCAAACCTTAGAGATCGAAGCCGATCTTGAAACCTGCGGCAATCGCGGAACCGCCGGAATACTGGGTCAACAGGCTGTTGTTGGTGTCGCCCAGATCGATGTAGGAAACGCCGCCCGAGATGGTCATGTTGTCCATCTTGTACCGCAGACCAAGGTTCAGCGCCTGCCGGCCGTCAACCGGACCGAGCGAGGTCAGAACCGTGTCATTGCCCGGCTCGTAAGTCACGGAGACAGAGCCTGCCAGCGTGTCTGTCAACTGACGGCCAACGCCCAGTGTGTAGGTTGTCCAGTCGTCGGTGTACTGAACCAGCGTGCCGGGAGGGTAGAAGTTCGGGGTGATGTTGAACTCCGACCAGTCAACCCAGCGGATCGAACCGAAGACCAGCGTGCCAGGGGCAACGCCTGTCTGGAATTCCAGCTGGAGGCTGTCGGGTGTGGTGATCGAAAACTCGGATGCGGTTGGTGCGCCACCGGTGAGAGCGGACGTCTCGGTCGTTTCCAGATCATGGTCGATCTCGGAGTAGTAGGTGAGCGCCACACGAAGAGCGATCTCGGGCTTTTCATATGCCACACCGGCCATGTAGCCGAACCCGTAGCTGGCTTCGGTCGCGACATCGAAAGACCCGGCAAACGGCACTTGGGCATCCGCTTTCAGACGCTGGACGCGCAGACCACCATAGATGCTGACATTTGGTGCAACTTCATAGATCAGGGCACCGGTCAGGGCATGGGTTTCAAGATCAGCGCCGGAGCCCTGATAAAGCGCGCTGGCCGCGGGCAAGGCGCCGGTTGCGGCGGGGTAGGACGTGCTGGCACCAAAAGGCTGGTCGAGGATCAGGGCATAGCCCAGTTTGTCATTCACATCCGCACGATAGGCCGCGCCCAATGTGGCGTAGCTGTCAAACAGATCGCCGGTGCTGCCTGTCAGCGCGACCGGTCCGGGAGCAAATCCGCCAGTACCTTCAAGTTTCGGGCTCACGAATGCGAGGCTGAATTCAGCGTAGCGGCCATCCTGAAACAGAACGCTGGTGCTGGGCGCTGAACGCTCGATGCCACCGGCAAAAGCCGTGCTGGCGAGCAGAGTTGTTGCAAGCCCGCAGCCTGCGAGCAACTTGATGGACATGAGGGATCCTCCACAGAAATACCATACCCCTTTGCCGGGGCTTGGGAGGCAGTGTTACATGGCGTTTTTGTGAACCGTCAACAAATGACGCCGCGTCACGGAATCTTGTGAAGCGGCGTCACGTTGCAAATATGTATCTGTTGGCCGGTTTGGCCCTATTTGGACATCGCATCCAGCGAGGTCTGCAGGATCGCCTCAGCTTCGGCCTTGTCGCCCCAGCCTATGACCTTGACCCATTTGCCGTCCTCAAGATCCTTGTAGTGCTCGAAGAAATGCTTGATCCGGTCGCGGGTTTTCTGAGGAATATCAGTCAGGTCCTGAATGCCGGCCTGAAACGGGTCGACCTTTTCCACGGGTACGGCCAGCAGCTTGTCATCCATGCCGCCGTCGTCTTCCATCTTCAGAACACCCACCGGGCGGCAGCGAATGACTGAACCGGGCATCAGCGAGAAATCGTTGAGCACCAGCACATCTGTCGGATCACCATCGGCGTGCAAAGTGTTGGGCACAAAGCCGTAGTTGCAGGGGTAGAACATCGGTGTGTTGACCACACGGTCCACGAAAACAGCCCCTGATTCTTTGTCGATCTCATATTTCACCGGCGCGCCACCACCGGCACCGCCAGGGATTTCGATGACCACGTTGATGTCTTTGGGCGGGTTTTTCCCGGCAGGGATCTTGTCGATGTTCATGAGCTTTTTCCTCGAAACTGTAAGCTTGGGCAGCGCCTAGCACGGGGACAGGATCACGAAAAGGGGTCAGTTCTGCGCGTTTTGTCGCTTTTGCTCTGACAGGATGTTGATCAGATTGCCCAGAACGATGATCACGGCACCGACAAGAACGCTGATCTCAAGCGCTTCTCCGAACAGCCACATGCCAAGCGCGGTCACCACCGGCAGGCGGGCAAACTCCATCGGAGCCACGATGGTCGCAGGCGCAACCGACAATGCCGTGGTCAGCGACAGATGTGCGGTCAGCCCGCAGACGCCGACCACGCCCACCCAGATCCACATCGTGTTGCTTGGCCACGGGATGCCTTCGGGCAGCGACAGGATCAGGCCAAAACCGGCCTGCATCAAGGTCATCCAGAACAAAACGCACAGCACGGTATCGGTGCGCGAGATGGTCTTGGTGTAAAGCGTGTTGAGCGCAAAGCCGATGGCCGCTCCCAGTCCTGCGGCATGGCCCAGCTCAAAGGGTGCAACCCCGGGGCGGGCGACGACCAGAACACCGATGAAACCAAGCGTCGCGGCCAGAACGCGCGCACGTGTCATTTTCTCGCCCAGAAAGAACGGGGCCAGGATTGCCACCCAGATCGGGTTGGTGAACTCAAGCGAGACAAGCTGCGCCAACGGGATCACCGCAACCCCGTAGAACCACAGGTTCTGAGCTGCGAAATGGACCACGTTGCGTTGCACATGTGCGCCCATCCGTCGGGTGCGGACCTGAGCGAACCCCTTGGCCGAGATAGACAGGAGCGCAAGAACAATCACCACCCCGATGACAGAGCGGTAGAACATCAATTCGAATGTGTTAAGCTCGGCTGCAATCATTCGCCCCGCCACGGCCATGGCAGAAAACGACGCAATGGCGCCAAGCATCCAGAGCGCTGCCAGGAGGGGGCGGGAGTCGGACATAATGCGGCAGACACTGCTGTGTAACCTCACCAATGGCAAGGGATATCCCCGCTGCCGGACAAGGGTCGGAAAATGCCTGTGGTCTTGATGCTTGTGATGCTCCTGTCGGTCACTTCGGTTCAGGCCCAGACCTTGCGTATGTCGGAACTGGATCCCGACACGAACCGTGCGGTTGCTCCGGTGATACGGGCGGCAAATGCCCTCTTTCCCAGACTGCCGGGAGTGACGCTGACAACGCGGATCGATGCGCTCTGCGGGGGTGATGACGAGACCAGCGAACATGTGCGCTACTGCACCGACCAGAACCTGATCTTTCTGACCCGCGGGTTGGTGGCTGAGGTCGGCTCAAAGGACGCGGCCTTCATCCTTGCACACGCCTACGGTCATGCGGTGCAGGTACGCCACGGCGTGGCCGACATCGCCTTGCGGGCCATCACGACCCAGCGATTGCGTGAAGTCGAATTGCGCCGGATGGTCGAAAGTCAGGTCGCCTGCAACGCAGGTGTCATTCTCGATCGTGCCTTTGGCGATGATGCGCCCGACGGTCCCGGATCGCAGTATTTCGCAAACGCCCATTGGGGCAGGGCACCGCTCGCATCCCGGGCCAAGATCGCGCTGGATTTGGAAGAGCAGCGGCGCTGGTATCAGATCGGGCGCAGACAGGGTCTTTCAGCCTGCGAAGTGGGCGACATTCCCATCGAGCCTCTGCGCCAGTTCATCCGCCGTTAACTTGCCGCTGGATAGGCTGAACCGACCGTCCCGCATTGCAGGTTCCGCTTGATGAGATGTGTTCTATTGATCCTTGCACTGGCGTTCACGCCGCCTGCGGCCTTGGGCAATGCCCTTGGTGTTGAGGCATTGGCGCGCTGCATCATGCTCCAGCGCGACATGGCACGGGATGAGGCCGAGGTGGCCGCACGCGGCCCAGATCTCGAACGTGCGATTGCCGAGGCGGCTGAGTTGCGCCTCAGGGCAGCCTCGCTCAAGGATACGGCGCGGGTGGACGGGCAGGTGGCTGTCGCGCTCATTAAACTGAACGCTCAGCGCAAGGTGTTGAATACCTCCATCACAACCCAGTCCGAGGCGTTGGCGCAGGCAGCCACGCGCCATGCCGAACAGGTGGCGCGGTTCAATGCGTCCTGTGGCGGGGCAACCTACAGTGCAGAAGATTACGCCCGCGCACTTGGTCTGGTCAGGGGTGCTGCCCGCTAGACGAGATCGGCATCCGTCATGATCTCTACGAGCGCCGGGCCATCAACAGCAAGCGCCTTTTCAATCGCCGACGCAATATCCTTGCTGTGTACGACCTTTTCGCCATGGGCCCCGCAGATCTTGGCAAAGGCTGCAAAGGACGGATTGTGCAAACCTGTCTCCCAGACCGGCCATTCGCCCGCGCGCTGTTCTTTCGAGATTTTGCCAAGCTCGCCGTTGTTGAGCAGGATATGGGTGATGTTCATGTTGTGTTTGACGGCAGTGGTCAACTCCCACGGATATTGCCCAAACCCGCCATCGCCAGAGATCGAGATCACCTTGCGGCCCTTGTACTCGTCAAAATCCTGCGTCGCGGCCCAGGCTCCCATGCCGGCGGGAAATCCGAACCCGATGGAGCCCAGATAGCCCGACATCAGCACTCGCTGGCCCTTGGTCTCAAAGTACCGCCCGAAGGAATAGGTGTTGTTGCCAACGTCACAGGCGATGATCGCATCCTCAGGCGCCAAGCGGCTGAGTGCATCGAAAACGGCAAAGGCATGAATGCCCTTCTCGGTCTCTTCGGCCATGCGCGAGGTTTTTTCCTTGCGCCAGATCTCCCACCGCTCGGCCAGTTCGGCAATCTGATCGGGCTTGCCATCCGCGCCGGACAGCGCGGGTACCACGGCCTCGCAGAAGGCACCGATCTCCCCCCAGACGGGCAGGGCGACCGGGTGGAACTTGCCCAGTTGCATCCGCTCAAAATCAACCTGAATGATGGGTTTCGAGCGTTCGATGCCTGTGTGATTGGCAAAGCTTGTGCCAAGGGTCAGGATCAGATCAGCCTCATTCATGAACCAGCTGGCAATCGGTGTGCCGGAGCGGCCCAGCACACCTGCCGCATTGGGATGCGTGTCCGCAATCAGCCCCTTGCCCTTGAAGGTAGTGAGCACGGGCGCCCCGATCTTCTCGGCCAGCGCAATGATCTGGGGCCGCGCCTCAAGCGCGCCGTGACCGATCACCAGTATCGGGCGCTGGGCTGCGTTGAGCATCTCCACTGCCTTTGAAATATCATCAGTCGACGGCGTGACCGTATGCCCCCCGGTCCGGCCCTCAGGCCCCCGCGCATCCGCCGCACTGGGAACGGTTTGCACATCATCGGGGAAGACCAGATGCGCCACGTCACGCTCGACAATGGCGTTCTTGCAGGCAAGTGACATCAGTTCCGCATGGTTGGACGATGTCAGAACCGTCTGCGAAAAGCGCGAAACAGCGGCAAATGCCTGCGACAGATCAATGTCCTGGAACGCACCGGGCCCAAAGACCTGCGTCTGCACCTGACCGGTCAGTGCAAGGACCGGCGCGCGGTCCACCTTGGCATCCCACAAACCCGTCATCAGATTGGTCGCACCGGGTCCGGCAATGGTCAGACAGGCCGCAGGCCTGCCCGTCAGCTTGCCATAGGCAGATGCTGCAAAACTGGCAGCTCCCTCATGGCGGATGCCGATATAGCCCAGATTGCCCTCGAGCGTTTGCAGCCGGATCGCATCCGATAGGCCCAGATTGGAATGACCAACCATGCCGAAGACCCGCTTGATCCCCCAGTTGGCCATGGTCTCGACCATCACATCCGTGACCGTGCGCTCATGTGGTGGCTCCGGCTCAAGGCCCACGAAAATCTCGCCCTCGCGAATGTCGATTGGATAGAGCGTCTGCCCGGTGTCTTCATGCCCACCCGGAGGGGCACCGGTTAGCGGATCGAAATCCCAGCCATGCCAGGGGCAGCGGATCCAGCATTGCCCGCCTTCACCTTTTTCGATGGAGCCCTCGCCCAACGGTCCGCCCTGATGCGGACAATGATTGTCCATCGCGGCCCATTGCCCGTCGAAATGGCTCAGACAGATCGAAACGGTGCGCGCGGTGACAGTCTTGACCCGGCCTTCGGGCAGATCGTCTACATGGCCTACGGAAATCCAGTCGCGGTCGTCGCTCATGCCACACCTCCAAATCTGACGCCTGATATTTCAGCCATGTCGCGCTTCCATGTGGTCAGGTCGTCTGCGTTGAATTGCGACAGGTGATCATGGCCGCAGGCCCGGGCCATGACCTGCATCAGTTCGGTCGAGGCCTCGAAGAAATTCGCCAGCCGCTTGGCCGATTTCTCGACGATGATCCGGCTCACCAGACTTGGTTTCTGGGTTGCGATCCCCACCGGGCAGTTGTTGGTATGGCAGGCGCGCATCGCGATGCAGCCGATCGCCTGCATGGCCGAGTTTGACACCGCAATCGCATCTGCCCCCAGGGCCATTGCCTTGATGAAATCCGCAGGCTTGCGCAAGCCGCCTGTGATCACCAGCGTCACGTCCGAGCGTCCCAGCGCGTCCAGATGCCGTCGCGCCCGCGCCAGTGCAGGGATCGTCGGGACCGAGATGTTGTCGCGGAAGATCACAGGCGCTGCACCTGTGCCCCCGCCACGTCCGTCCAGAATGATGTAATCGACACCGACCGCAAGGGCCGCATCTATGTCCTTCTCGATATGCTGGGCTGACAGCTTGTACCCGATGGGAATGCCGCCCGTGCGGTCACGTACCTCATCGGCAAACTCCTTGACCTGCTGGGGAGACGTCCATTCGGGAAACCTTGGCGGCGAGATTGCAGATTGCCCCTCTTCCAGACCGCGCACTTCCGCGATCTTGCCTTTGACCTTTTCACCCGGCAGATGCCCTCCGGTTCCGGTCTTGGCCCCCTGGCCACCCTTGAAATGAAATGCCTGAACGTTTTGCAGCTTGTCCCAGTCAAACCCGAACCGGGCCGAAGCCAGCTCGTAGAAATAACGAGAGTTTGCCGCCTGTTCCTCAGGCAGCATCCCGCCTTCGCCCGAACAGATGCCAGTGCCTGCCATCTCGGCCCCCATGGCCAGCGACACCTTTGCAGGCTCGGACAAGGCACCAAAAGACATGTCCGAGACAAAGAGCGGAATTTTCAGCCGTAGGGGTTTCTGCGCATTTGGCCCGATCACCACATCCGTGCCCACCGGGTCTTCATCCAGAAGCGGGGATTTGTGCAACTGTGCGGTCAGAAGCTGGATGTCATCCCAATCGGGCAACTCGCCCCGCGGCACACCCATTGCATCCATCACCCCGTGATGCCCGGTCGACTTCAGACCCGAGCGTGCATAGCGCTGGATCAGACCGGTGTAGGGTTCTTCCTCGGTGCCGTGGGACGTGTCGGCATAAAGCCCCAGATAGGCATCGCGGTTGAAGGGTTGCGGGTTCTTGTAGCCCCAGTCGTTGATCTCGTCCTCATCAACCCAGATCTGGTCATCCTCGACCCAAGACGAGAACTTCGGCAGCTTTTCGTCATTGGCATATTCAGACACACCGCTATCCAGGCGATAATCCCAGTCATGCACACCGCAGATCAGATTGTCGCCACGCACGAACCCGTCCGACATCAGCGCACCGCGATGCAGACAACGGCCGTAGAACACCGACACCTCCTCATCAAAACGGACAACCACAAGGTCCACTTCGCCTACAAGGGCATATTGCGGATCGCGGTCGGGCAGGTCTGACAGTGGCATCAGGGCAGTTTTATTCATGATTGGATCTATCCGTGGCTGGCGTGAATGCAGAATGCAAAAGGGCGTGTTTCCAGCACGCTAGCACCGAAACAGTCGCAAGTGTGGTAACATTTTTTGCCCTGTGCTCTGGCAGGTTGTATTCGGCCCGGTCAGGTGTCTTGAGCAGGCGCGAAACGGCTCAGCGTGTCACGGTCGATCTCGATCCCCAGTCCCGGCCCGTCAGGGATCGCCACGCTGCCCTCAACATGTTCGAGCGGCGTGCTCAAAACAGCCTGTCGGAACGGGTTTTCCGTCCGGTCAAATTCCAGAATGGGTGGACGCGGGGCAGGGCGCACGGGATCGGGCAGTTGTGCTGCCATCCACTGCAGGGCAGCCGCGATGTGCACACCCGTGCCCCAGACATGAGGCACCAGCCGGACGGCGGCCAGCATTGCCTGATCGGCCACGCGCCGCATCTCGGTAAAGCCGCCGACGCCTGCAAGATCAGGCTGCAGGATGTCCACGGCTTCCGCGTCCAGCGCCTGACCCATCGCATAGCGCCCGTGCCATGTCTCACCTCCCGCCACCGGGATCGGCTGACGGTCGCGCACCGCGCGGTAGGCGGTCATGTTCTCGGGCACGACCGGTTCCTCGAACCAGCCGATGTCCAGATGTGCAACCGCGTTTCCAAGGGCAATGGCCTCGCCCGTGTCATAGCCGTGGTTCGCGTCAATCATCAGCCCCATGTCAGGGCCCATTGCTTCACGCGCTGCCTCGATCACGCGAATGTCTTCTGCAACATCGAAGCCGATCTTGATCTTTGCTGCGTCAAACCCCTCAGCCCGGTAACCTGCAACCTCTGCCGCGATATCCGCGACCCGGTCCACGCCGTCGCGCATGAAGGATCCCGTGGCATAGGCTCGGACCTCCTCACGTACGCGCCCGCCCAGAAGAACCGAGACCGGAACACCGAAATGCTTGCCCTTGATATCCCAGAGCGCAATGTCGATGCCGGAAAGTGCCGTGACCGCGAGCCCCCGCATGCCCTGATCACGCAGATGGTTATAGGCCTCTGCCCACAGGATTTCCGTGTCCAGCGGATTGCGCCCGATGAACAAGGGGGCGTAGGCCGCAACAACCGCTGCATTCAGCGTTGACGGTCCCAGACATTCGCCCCAACCGATGGTGCCATCATCGCAAACCACCTCCACCAGAAGATGCCTTCTGTGATCGAACCGGGCCGATGCGCTTTGAAAGGCAGTGCCCAGCCGGTGCTCCAGAAGATGGGTGCGGATGGCGTCGATTTTCATGAATGACTTCCCGGAAAGGCAGAGTGATCTGAGGCCTCACCATACAAATTGACCTCCCCGCGACAAGTCATATGATTGCGCAACGCTTTCTCCGACAAGGACCTTCCGCCATGAACCGACTGCTGATCACAGGGGCCGCCGGAGGTCTGGGGCAGGCGGCGCGCTCCCATCTTGCCGGGTTTGCCAAGACGCTCAGATTGTCCGATCTCACCCCCATTGATGACCTTTCCCCGACCGAGGAATTTGTGCCCTGTGATCTGGCAGACCGCCTGGCGGTCGAGCGTCTGGTGCAGGGCTGCGACGGGATCGTTCATCTGGGTGGCATCTCAACCGAACATCCCTTCGACGTCATTCTGGAGGCCAATATCCGCGGCATCTACAACCTCTATGAGGCGGTGGTCAAAGCCGGATGCCCGCGGGTGGTCTTTGCCTCCTCAAACCACGCTTTCGGGTATCACAGAGTAACGTCGCAGCTGGATGCAAACTCAGCACCCTTTGCTGACGGCCTTTATGGCGCCTCCAAGGTTTACGGCGAGCAACTGGCGTTGATCTATCACCAAAAACACGGGGTTGAGAGCCTGCGGGTCCGCATCGGCTCCTGCCTGCCAAAGCCTGTCACCCGGCGCATGCTGTCGACCTGGATCAGCCCGCGTGACCTGTTTTCCCTGATGGAATGCGCCTTCACCGTGCCCAAGCTGGGCTGCCCGGCTGTCTTCGGGGCATCAGATAATGCCGCAAGCTGGTGGGACAACAGCGCAGTGGACCACCTTGGCTGGACGCCGCAAGACAGTGTTGATGGCTGGCAGGCCGAAATGGAGGCGGCGGAGCCAAATCCTGACCCCAACCTGCCCGAAGTGCGCTTTCAGGGCGGCTTGTTTGCAGCCGACGTCATTCACCGAACACTGGACGATTAGGCCTGGCTGGCCTTCACGGCTTGAAAAAGACTGGTCAGGACAAAACCTAGCGCTGCCACGCAGACAATGCTGGGCCCTGCAGGCGTGTCGAACAGATATGCTCCGTAAAGCCCGGCAGCGGCAGCGATTGTACCGATGCCCGCGGCGACCAGTGCCATGCCTTCGGGTGTGCGCGACAGGGGCCGGGCAGCAGCGGAGGGGATGATCAGAAGGGCTGCAATCAACAACGCACCAACCACTTTGATGGCCACCGCCACGGTGATCGCCAGCGACAGGGTCAGCACCAGTTGCTCGCGCCGTGGCTGAAGCCCGCTGGCATAGGCCAGATCCGTGTTCAGTGTCGCTGTCAGAAGTGCTGACCAGCGCCAGCCGATCAGCCCGACCACCAAAGCCGCACCGCCCCAGATCACCAGCAAATCCGCTTTAGAGACCGCCAGAATATCGCCAAAGAGATAAGCCATGAGGTCGATCCGCACACCACTGATGAACGATACTGCCACCAGTCCAACTGCCAGTGCGGAATGGGCCAGCACGCCCAGAAGCGTGTCCATCGCATAGCCGCGATCCGAAAGGGTGCTGACGGTCACGGCCATCAGCAGTGCAACCACCAGCGCGCCTGCAAAAATCGACATAGACAAAGCCAGCGACAAGGCCACACCCAAGATCGCCGCATGCGCTGTCGCATCACCAAAATACGCCATCCGCCGCCAGACCACGAAACAGCCCAAAGGCGCAGCGGCCAGCGCAACGCCAACGCCCGCAAGCGTCGCACGCACCATGAAATCATCAAGCATCACCCGGCCTCCCGCTCGTGATCATGGTCATGGTCGCACGTCTCGCCATGGTCGTGGGAATGGTCGTGGTGGTGCCGATAAAGCGCCAGCGCACCTCCGGTGCCGGTGCCAAAAAGCGCGCGGTATTCCGGGGCCGAGGCCACGATCTCTGGCGTGCCTTCGCAGCAGACATGGCCGTTGAGGCAAATCACCCTGTCTGAAGCGCTCATCACCACATGCAGCTCATGGCTGATCATCAGCACAGCACAACCGGTCTGGCGCCGTACCTCCTCAATGCGGCTGTAGAATGCCGCCGATCCGCGCTGGTCCAGCCCTTGTGTCGCCTCGTCCAGCAGCAGCAGGTCGGGCTGCTCCATCAACGCGCGGGCCAGCAGAACCCGCTGAAACTGCCCGCCCGACAGCGCCGACATCTGTCTGTCTGACAGATCCGGCACGCCTGCGGTTTCAAGCGCTTCACGACAGGCTGCACGGGTTGCCTTGCCGGGCAGCCGCAGGAACCGTTCAACCGTGATCGGCATGGTCCGGTCGATGTGCAGTTTCTGCGGCACATACCCGACTTTCAGTCCCACCTGCCGGGTGATCTGGCCCCGTTCCGGCTGGCTCGCCCCGATGATGGCGCGCAAAAGGCTGGTTTTGCCCGATCCGTTCGGACCGACAATGGTCACGATCTCGCCGGGCCTGATCGTCAGATTGACCCGGTCCAGAACACGGGTTTCACCATGGCGCAGGCTCAGGTCCTCAACCGATACAAGAGTCGTCTGATCAAGGCTCATGATTGCGGACTGTCCTGACACAGCGGGCAGACCCCTTCAGCCTCCAGCACCGTGCGCTCGATCTGGAATCCGGCCGCGCGTGCAGCATCCCCCAGATCGCCCTGTGCCGGTTCAGACCGGGTTTCCGCCACCGCATCACATTTCGTGCAGATCATGAAAGCAGGCGCATGGATCTGGCCGGGATGGGCGCAGGCGATGAAGGCGTTCAGCCGTTCAATCTTGTGGGCAAACCCGTTCTGCACCAGAAATTCCAGTGCGCGGTAGGCGATGGGGGGCTGTGATCCCAGCCCCTCGTCCCGCAGGCGGTCCAGAACTTCATAGGCCCCAAGTGCCTTGTGTTCCTGCAACAGGATTTCAAGCACCCGGCGCCGCACCGGAGTGAAGCGGATGCCTTCCGCCGCACAGATGCGTTCTGCCTTGCCAAGCGCGTCCGTGATGCAGGACGCATGGTCGTGCCGCTCGAACCCGAGGGCGTTTTTTGCATCAGTGCCGTGATCTGAACTTGTCATGTTATTACATATCGCCTATAACGTCTGTAATGTTATACAATCACATGAGGTCAAAGATGTCCAGAAACCTGCTGCTCCTGACACTCACGCTCGGTCTGACTGGCCTTCAGGCCCGCGCTGATGTGCCAAAAGTGGTGACCGATACGGCCCCTGTGCACTCGCTGGTGTCCATGGTGTTGGACGGGATCGCAGAGCCAAGTCTCGTCATCCCGCCCGAGGTTTCCCCCCATGACCACCGCCTGCGCCCCTCCCAGGCCAAGGCGCTGCAGGAAGCGGGCATCGTGTTCTGGATCGGCGCGGATCTGACCCCTTGGCTGGGGCAGGCGCTGGAGCGCCTGTCGCCCGACGCAGTGACCCTTGCCCTGATGGAGGCCGAGGGCACCAAATTGCTGGACATTCGCGAATCCGCCAACTTCGAAGCGCATGACCACGATGATCATGCTGACCATGCTGATCACGATGGCCATGATGACCACGATGACCATGCTGATCACGACAAGCACGAAGATCACGACGCACATGATGATCATGCAGATCACGATGGGCCTCACGACCACGCCGACCACAGTGATCACGACGACCACGGCAAGCATGATGACCATGCAGATCATGAAGGCCACGACGAGCATGAGGAGCATGCTGATCATAAAGACCATGATGATCATGCTGATCACAAGGACCACGACGAGCATGCCGACCATGATGACCACGCCGATCATGATGCGCATGAAGGCGAGGGTCACGCTGGCCATGACCACCACGACGGTCAGGACGCCCATGTCTGGTTGTCGCTTGAGAACGCTCAGACCTGGCTGGACATCATCGCAGTCGAGATGATCGAGCTGGACCCCACAAACGCAGACGCATACCTGTCGAACGCTGCCAAAGCTAAGGCAGAACTGGGCACTCTTCGCAGTGAGATCGACGGTCTTCTGGCCCCGGTGCGCGGGCGCAATTTCGTGGTCTTTCACGACGCCTACCAGTATTTCGAAGACGATTTTGCGCTGCGCGCAACAGGGGCCATTTCGCTGAGCGATGCGTCCCAGCCCAGCCCCGCGCGCATCGCCGAGGTGCAAGACGCCATCACATCGCAGAATGTCTCCTGCGTGCTGGCCGAGCCGCAGTTCAACCCGGGGCTGGTGGCCACGGTCACAAACGGGGTTGATGCAAACACCGGCGTTCTTGATCCCATGGGCTCAAACCTCACGCCGGGGCCCGCGCTTTATCCTGCACTGATGCGCGATCTCGCAGAGGTTCTGGCCGAGTGCCTGTGAGTCCTTGGGGCCGAAAAAATGTCTGCCAGCGTTCCCGCACGAGCGCTGGCACTCACCTTCTTGCAACCTCCCGCCGGCACCGATAAAACAGTTCCATCGCGGGTGTAGCTCAATGGTAGAGCAGCAGCTTCCCAAGCTGAATACGAGGGTTCGATTCCCTTCACCCGCTCCAGCATCCCTTTCGTTATTCCGGTTCTCTCGCCAAAGCGAAGCTGTTTCGGCGGGAAAATATTCGTTTTGACAATGATCCGAAACTCCCACTAGGCTGGTCCGGGCAAGGAGAACGCCCCGATGACACGCCGTGAGAGAGAGATCCTGCGCCTGATCCGTGACCGGGGCAAGGTGCGTGTGGAAGATCTGGTGGAGCATTTCGGGACCACGCCCCAGACCATCCGCAAAGACCTTCAGCGGCTTGAGGATGCACAGCAGGTTCTGCGCTTTCACGGAGGTGCCACGCTGCATTCAGGCGTGGAATACATGCCGTTTGAGCGTCGTCGCCAGATCGCAACCGAAGCCAAGGTTCAGATCGCCCGCGCGGCCGCCAGCCTGATCCCGGCCAACTCAAGCCTGTTTCTCAACGGTGGCACCACGACGGAGGCCATAGCGCGGGAACTGACGGATCATGTCGGCCTGCACATGGTCGTGGACAACATTGATATTGCGAATCTTCTCAGGCGGCATCCGGCGCTCAACGTGGTTGTGCCCGGCGGGGAGTTACGCCATTCCGACGGTGCGGTGCTTGGCTCAACTGCCGTTGATTTCCTGCGTCAGTTCAACATGGAATTTGCGTTCATCGGGGCGGTTGGCGTCTCGGATGCAGGCGATCTTTTTGATTTCGATCTGCGCGAATCACAGGTGGCTCGCGCCATGATCCAGAACGCGCGTCACAGCATTCTGGTGGTCGACAGCTCCAAGTTTGGCGTCAATGCCCCGGTGCGCGTCGGCACGCTGGACGACATTCACACCCTTGTCACTGATATCTGTCCCAGTGAGGCCGTGCGCGCCATTTGCGCCAGCCGCAACATCCGTCTGATCGAGACCGGGCAGGGGGCAACCATCAAAAGAAGTGCTTGACTTTGAGTTTCGTTTGGAAAGGATAACGCGTAAAACGCGGAGCAAACGAAAATCCGTGAGTGGGAGGATAGATTGCCAATATTGAAGAGCGCCTACGCCGCGTTGTTCTACGGACTGACCCCGGTTCTGCGACTGGGGCGCGCGCTGGCATGGATGGCATTGGGACTGATGGTGCTCATCATCCTGATGCAGGTTGTTTTCCGATACCTTCCTTTCCTTGACGCGCTCAACTGGCCGGAAGAGGCCGCGCGCTTCCTGATGCTCTGGCTTACCGGTCTGTGTGCGCCATCCGCGCTCCGCTGGGGTGGTTTTGTCGCCATTGACATGGTCCCGCGCGCCGTTGGAGGCCGGATGGGGGGCATGTTGGTCCTGTTCCTCCAGCTCATCGCGCTGGTCGTCCTGATCACCGCCGTTCAGCTTGGCTTCAAGCACGTCAACAGCGGCTGGCTCTTCAAATCCTCCTCGCTGATGTTCTTCGTGGAGATCGGGCGCGGCAGTCTTGAAAACCTCAGCTTTGGCTGGATGCGCATGCAGCTTGCCTTCATGTACCTTTCGCTCTTCGTGGGCTTCGTGTTGATGCTGCTGGTCAACATCGAGTTGATCCTGAAATCGGTCATCCTGCTGATTTCGCCCGATGAAACCCTGCCGTCGGACCGCGACGCCATAGAAACTTCGGGAGATTGACATGCGTGGACTAGTAGCCTTTCTCGGCGCCTTCACCCCCGGCCTCGTCTGGTTTCTGCCGATCTTCCTGATCCTGTTGATGCTGGGCCTGCCGGTCTTCTTCGGCCTGCTCGCAGCCCCGGGAATTCTGCTTTACGTGAACGGTATGGAGCGCGACCTGTCGCTGCTTTACCGCAACGTCTACAACGGCATGGACAGTTTCCCGCTGATGGCGCTGCCTTTCTTCATGCTGGCGGGCGAATTGATGAACCGTGGCGGCATCACCATCCGTCTGGTCGAGTTCTCGCAAGCCATGATGGGCCATCTGCGTGGCGGTCTGGCCCATGTGAACATCCTCAGTTCCATATTGTTCGCAGGCCTGTCCGGCTCTGCGGTGGCTGATACGTCCGCGCTTGGCTCCACCCTCATTCCGGCGATGGAGAAGAACGGCTATTCGCGCAAGTTCGCTGCCGCCATCACGGCCGCAAGTTCGGTGATCGGCCCGATCATCCCGCCCTCGGGCATCATGATCATCTACGCCTATGTGATGGGCGAAAGCGTGGCAGCCCTGTTTCTTGCGGGCATCGTGCCAGGCATCATGGTGGGCGTCGGCCTGATGGTCATGGTCCGTCTGCTGGCCGACCGCTACGACCTGCCCAAGGCCGAGCGGATTGTGAAGACCGGCCAGAGCATCTCGCCCACCGAAGGCGTCGTCTCATGGGTGCTTTTGCGCCTGAACCTAGCCGCCTTCTTCATGCTGGTACCGATGCTGCTGACGACCTTCATGCCCATTCCGTCAATCAACGGCTGGATCCTGTTCCTGATCATGCTGCCGCTGGCCCATGGTTTCCTTGCGTGGCTGAAGCCGCGCGTCGGTGAGGACTTCCGGATCGTCTGCAAGCGCGCAGTTGCCCCCTTGTTCACGCCCATCATCATTCTGGGCGGCATCCTTGGCGGCGCCTTCACACCGACCGAGGCCTCGGCTGTTGCTGTTGCCTACGCGTTGCTGATCGGCTTTTTCGTGCTCAGAACCCTGCATCTGCGCGATCTGCCCGAGATCCTGACCAAGTCGGCCATGGGCTCAGCCACTGTCCTTCTTCTGGTCGGCGCTGCGGTTGCGTTCAAGACCGTGGTCAGCCTCAGCCATGCACCTGAAAGCCTGGCTGCCTTCATCCTCAGCCTCAGTGACAATCCGCTCACGCTGCTGTTCCTGATCAACATCCTGCTGTTCATCGTCGGCATGTTCCTGGACGCAGGCCCTGCGATCATCATCCTTGGCCCGATCCTGGGTCCGATCTTCACCGACATCGGTGTGCATCCGGTCCATTTCGCGATCATCATGTCTGTGAACCTGACCGTTGGTCTGGCCACGCCGCCCATGGGATTGGTGCTCTTTGTCGCCTCATCGGTATCAGGAGAACGGGTCGAGACCATATCAAAGGCCATCCTGCCGTTTCTCGCCGTCGAGGTCGCGGTGATCTTCCTGATCACCTATGTGCCCGCGATATCCTTGACTGTGCCGCGTCTGACAGGCTTCATCCAATAATCAAGATTCAACCCAACAGGAGGAAACTTCCATGAAACTCAGCAGCGCGCTCAAGTCGCTGATGGTTGCCACGATGTTGACAACCGGTGCCGCACAGGCCGCCGATTACACCATCCGTGCGACAGCCAACTCAAACGAGAATGACGAGGACTACGATGGTCTGATCGTCTTCAAAAGCTTTGTCGAGGCTGCCTCAAACGGCGCCATCGAGGTTGAGCTCTTCATCGGCACGCAGCTGTGCTCCAAGGGTGCTGAATGCCTTCAGGGCATCGCGGATGGCTCGATTGACGTCTACATCTCCACCTCGGGTGGTGCATCGGGCATCTTCCCTTATGTACAGGTGCTCGATCTGCCATATCTGATGCGCGACGATCGCGTGGCAGAGGCGGTTCTGACCTCTGATTTCGTGCGCACCATGCGCGACATGGCACTGGAAGACAGCGGAGGCGCGATCCGTCTGATGACCATCGGCAACACGGGCGGCTGGCGTAACTTTGCCAACACCAAGCGTCGTGTGGCCGAGCCAACAGACATGGAAGGACTGAAGATCCGCACCGTGGTTGCCGACCTGCCGCAGGAACTGGTCAAGGCACTTGGCGCATCGCCCACCCCGATCCCCTGGCCCGAGCTGTTCACCTCGTTCCAGACGGGTGTTGTCGAAGGCTCCAAGAACGGCATCACCGACATCATGGGCATGAAATTCCCTGATGCGGGTCTGCAGTACGTGACACTGGACGGTCACGCCTACATGGGTGCGTTGTGGTGGATGAACAATGACAAGTTCATGGGCATGCCGGAAGACATGCGCAAAGTTGTTGTCGATGGCTTCTCTGCTCTGCAGCAGGCCACATTCGCATCGCCCAAGCGCAAGTCGATCCAGGCCTATGCCGACTTTGTTGCCGGTGGCGGCGATCTCTATGTGCCGACACCTGCCCAGAAGGCCGGTTTCGCGGAAGCCGCAACTCCTGTCTACGACTGGTTCAAGTCGAACGTTGATGGCGGCGAGAAGATCTTTGACGCACTGACATCAGCCGTGGCCGATGCCGAGGCCGCGATTGATGCGGATCTCGCCAAGGATCTGAACTGAGCAATGACCGACGCGCCCGGATCCGGTCCGGGCGCGTCACCCTCTCTACCGAAACGGGTAGAGCCAAACCTTATAATCGTCGATCAGCACATGCGCTTTTGCAATCTCCTCAGGCGTCATCTTCTTGATGACCTCCTCCTGGCTAATGGCCGCGTCCGGGTCACCGCCAATGGCCGACAGGACGTACCACATGTAAGCGCGCACCAGATCAGGTGCGGGCATGCCGCGTCCGACCTCGTAATACCAGCCGACACCCGATTGCGCCCCCGGATGCCCCTTCATGGCCGAGCGCAGATACCAGTCAAAGGCGCGAATATCATCACGCTCGACACCCAGACCAAGCGCATACATCACCCCGATCAGTTCTTCAGCATCGGCATTGCCGGACCGGGCCGCAGGCCACAACTCCGTCATCGCCTCCTTGAACTGCCCGGCCTCCATCAGATCGCGTGCCTCTTCGATTTCGGCCAACGCCGGGGTGGCAAGGCTCAGGGCTATGGCAAGGGTCAGGCTCAGTTTCATCGCGCATCCTCCGGCGTGTTGCGCGCAATCTGCCTCAGTCTTGCAACGCTCTCAACCCCTGCGCTGGCCTCAGACCCACAGCCGGTCACCGAGGCCGATTTCAGGCCCTTCGATCCCGACAAGGCCAGGATCGGCCAGCAACTATTTTACGACCCCATCCTTGCGGGCAACCGCAACATCTCCTGCGGGACCTGCCACCACCATGACCTTGGCACGACCGACAACCTCAGCCTTGGCATTGGCGAGGGGGGCAAGGGCATCGGCCTCAAACGCGTGGTGGCCCACAAGGGCATCGACAAACGCGTGCCCCGCAACGCACCCGCCATGTGGAACCTCGGCGCGAAAGAGATCACGGTCCTCTTTCACGATGGCCGCCTGTCAGTCTCGGATCTTTACGGCAACGGTTTCAACTCACCGGCTGAGGAGCGTTTGCCCGACGGTCTGCCTGACATCCTTGCAGCTCAGGCCGTCTTCCCGCTGACCGCCTTTGCAGAAATGGCCGGGCATTCCGAGGAAAACGAGGTCGCAGGTGCCGTCAACGACCGCATCGACAACGGCTGGCCCATCATCGCCAAGCGCGTGCGCACCATCCCCGAATACGGAGCAGCCTTTGTTGCCGCCTTTGACGACGTGACCAAACCTGAAGAGGTCACAATCGTCCACATCGCGTCGGCCCTTTCAGATTTCATCAACGGCGAGTGGCGCAGTTTCGACAGCCCCTATGACGCCCATCTCGGTGGCGATGCCGACGCATTGACCGATCAGCAGAAAGCCGGGCTCGATCTTTTCTTCGGCAAGGCACAATGCGCCACCTGCCACTCCGGCCCGTTTTTGACCGATCAGAAATTCCACGCGCTCGCACTGCCGCAGTTCGGCCCCGGGCGCACCCGCATGTTTGATCCAAGCGTTCGTGATGTGGGCCGGATGGGCGAAAGCGACCGGCTGGAGGATGCCTACCGCTTCCGCACGCCAGCGTTGCGCAATGTGACCCTGACAGCGCCTTACGGCCACAACGGCGCTTACCCCACGCTTGAGGGGATCCTGCGCCATCATCTTGATCCGGATAAGAGCTTTGAAGACTGGACCCCTGATCAGGCCAGATTGCCCCGCGCGGATTGGTTGGCGGAGGTCGATTTCCTGACCCTTCAGGACGCCCGTGAAGTCGCCCGCATCCGTCGTCGCACCGATCTGCCCGAGGTTTCGCTCGATGACGCAGAGGTGGATGCGCTCCTTGCGTTCCTCGCCGCACTTGAGGGCGGTCCCAGCACCAAGGGCCGCCTTGGCCGTCCCGAACATGTGCCCAGCGGTCTGACGGTGGACGGCTCATGACCCGGGTTCTGGTGGCAGGCAGTGTGGTTGTGGATTTCGTCTTTGACGTGGACGCGATGCCCGATCTGCCTGAGAAGTACAAAGCAAATGACGCCCGCATCGTGGGTGGTGGCTGTGCGGCCAATGCCGCCGTTGCCATCGCGCGTCTGGGGGGGGACGCCCATCTTGCAGGCCGCATGGGCGACGATCCGGTGGGCCGCATGATCACCGATGATCTGTTGGCCGAGGGCGTGAACTGCGCCCTTCTGCGCCCTCAGTCCGGTGCGCGCTCCTCGTTCTCCTCGATCTATGTTGATCTTTCCGGTGAGCGCCAGATCATGAATTTTCGCGGGGCAGGGCTCTCGCAAAGCGCCGATCACCTGAACGCTGAGGCAGGTCATGCTGATGCTGTTCTTGCTGATACCCGCTGGCCCGAAGCCGCAAGCGTCTTGATGAAGTCAGCCAAAGCCCGCGGCATTCCCGGTGTGATCGATGCCGAAGCCCCGGTGTTTCATCAGGCCGTGTCGGATGCCAGCCACGTGGCTTTCTCTGCCCAGGGACTGGCAGAGTTTTCCGGCACATCAGACCTGTCAACCGGCCTCAGCCTTGCCGCAGATCAACTGGGGGCCTGGGTCTGCGTGACCGACGGCGCATCAGGCGTGCTGTCGCAAGACAAAACCGGGCAGCACCACCATCCGGCCTTCAAGATCGACGTGACCGACACACTTGGCGCAGGCGACGTCTGGCACGGGGCTTTTGCCCTGGCTCTTGGCGAAGGCCGCTCCGAGACCGAAGCCATCCGATTTGCCAGTGCGGTTGCCGCACTGAAATGCACGCGCGCAGGCGGCCGATCCGGCACGCCCACCCGCGCAGAAACACAAGATTTTCTGGAGACACAGACATGATTTCACTGACCCCCGGTAAACTATGGGGCATGCGCCGCATGGCCGATGACAAGGGCCTCTTCAAGATGACTGCCGTCGATCAGCGTCCCCCCATCAAGGGACCGATTGCCAAGCACCACGGCACGTCTGAGGCCCCGTGGGAGGAGGTTGCGCGCTTCAAGACGCTGCTGGTCGAGACACTTCAGGACGCCTCCACCGCCATGCTGCTGGACCCGCATTACGCGATCCCCATGGGCCTTGACCGCTTTTCGCCCACCAAGGGCCTGATCGTCACGCTGGAAGACAGCCTGTTCACTGAAACAGAGGGCGGTCGCCTGAGTGCCGAGATCGATGACTGGTCTGTCGGCAAAATCAAACGCATGGGCGGAGACGCGGTCAAGGTTCTCGCCTGGTACCGCCCCGATGCCAGCCCGGAGGTCAATCAGGCCCAGCAGGACTTTACCAAACGCATCGGTGAGGCCTGCGCCAAGCACGACATTCCCTTCCTGTTTGAACTTCTGGTCTACCCGCTGGCCGCAGACGCCCACCAGACCAAGGATTATATCGAGATGGAGGGCAAAAAGGCCGATGATGTTCTGAAATCGGTGGAGGAATTCGCCAAGCCCGACTACGGCGTCGATGTCTTCAAGCTCGAAAGCCCGGTCAACGCAAATGACGCCGATGGCTCGGACGCGGTGCAGGCGATCTTTGACGAGATGGGCCGCCTTGCGGGGAGGCCTTGGGTGATGCTCTCGGCCGGGGCCAACAAGGACGCCTTTCGCAAGGTGCTGGAACATGCCTACAAGGCCGGGGCCTCGGGCTATCTGGCAGGACGGGCGATCTGGCTTGATGCTTTCCAGCATTACCCCGACTGGGCCGCGATCGAGGCTGATCTGAGGGGCGCATCCTGCGATTACATGGATGATCTGAACACGCTCACCGATGCCAACGCCCACAACTGGGCCAAGCACCCGGTCTTTGGCCCAGACGGTGCGCGCTTCCAGCCTGTCGATGCCAGCTTCCGCCACACGTACAGCGAGGCCTGAGCATGGCTGACATCATCGGCGTTCTGCCCCTTGGCCGTCCCACCTTCGATGTAGAATACGCGTCCGAGAAACTCGCGCAGATCTGGACAAGGCTTCAGGACAGCGGGCAGACCCTGATCGGCCCGGATGCGCTGCTGATGGACGCCTCTGTCACGCGGGCGGCCATGGCGCGGCTGAAACAGGCAGGTGTCACCCGCATCCTGATCCTTCAGGTCACCTTCACCGACGCCGCCATGACGGTTGAAATCGCCAATGAATTCAACATGCCGCTGTCGATATGGGCTGTGCCGGAGCCACGGTTGGGCGGGCGATTGCGCCTCAATGCCTTTTGCGGTCTGAACCTTGCCAGCCATGCGCTGGGGCTGGCTGGGCGCGCATTCAACTGGGCCTACAGCGATGCTGCTGATCTGTCCGATGCCGATCTGCAGTCGCTTCTGACCGACGTGCCCCAGACGCGCGAGATTGCATTGACCACTCAAACCAGTGCAACACCCCAGTCAGACGCGCTGGTCGCGGGCCTCAAAGGCACGCGCATTGGCAGGATCGGGGCCCATCCCGACGGCTTTGACACCTGTGCCTATGATGCCGACGTGGTCAGGGACCTGACCGGCGTAGAGGTCGAGGCGCTGGAGCTTGATGCGCTCTTTGATGCCGCGCGTCAGCAACCGGCTGAGCGTGCCGCTGCCCTCAGAACTCAGGCCGAGGCCGAAGTTGAAGGACTTGATGGTGTTGACGCAGGCGAGTTGGACAAGTCACTGCGTCTGAAGCTTGCCCTTGATGACCTCAAGGACAGCGGTCATTTCTCGGCCTTTGCCCTGCGCTGCTGGCCTGAGACATTTACGGAGTATGGTGGTGCGATCTGCGGCCCCGCCTCGATGATGGGAGAGGCGCGGGTGCCTTGTGCCTGTGAGGCAGATGTTTACGGCGCCCTTACCCAGATGCTGTTGCAGCGCGTGGCCGATGCGCCGGTCTTTCTGGTCGACATCGTGGATGTTGACGGCGCTGATGACACCTCTGTCGTCTGGCATTGCGGTCAGGCCCCGAAATCCATGGCCTCGTCCAAACCGCAGGCCACGATCCATACCAACCGCAAGATGCCGCTGCTTTACGAATTCACCCTTAAATCCGGCCCTGTTACCTTCTTCCGCCTCTCGCAGGCCCGGGGCACGACCCATGTGATGATTGCCAAGGGCCAGATGCTGGACCGGCCCATGGCTTTCACGGGCACATCGGGTACCGTGCGCTTCGCAACTCCAGCAGGCGAGATGTTAACCTCGATCATCGACACCGGCATGGAACACCACATGGCACTGGCTTACGGCGACCACACGGACGCGCTTAAGGCTGTTGCTGCGTCTCTTGATCTACCGGTTTACGAGTACTGACATGACAAAACGATACGGCCTGATCGGTTCGGGCATGATGGGGCAGGAACACATCCGCAATCTTGCTCTTCTGGACGGCGCAGAAGTGGTCGCGGTCTCGGACCCCGATCTGGGCATGGCACGCGCCTCGCAGGATCTTGCAGGCCCGGAGTGCAAGGCCTTTCTCGACCACCTCGAGATGCTGGCCGCAGGCGGTCTGGACGCGCTGGTGATCGCGGCCCCAAATCATCTGCACCACACGATCATGAAGGACGTCCTGAAGACTGAAATCCCGGTGCTGTGCGAAAAGCCGCTCGGCATCTCGCTGGTTGAATGTCAGGACATTGTCCACTGGCAGGACGCGCGCAAGGCTCCACTCTGGACCGCAATGGAGTACCGCTACATGCCCCCCGTCCAGCGCCTCATGGCCGAGATCGAGGCCGGTGCCGCAGGCTCCATTCAGATGCTTGCCATCCGCGAACACCGCTTTCCCTTCCTCAAGAAAATCGGTGACTGGAACCGGTTTTCCGCAAACACCGGCGGCACTCTGGTCGAAAAATGCTGCCACTTCTTCGATCTGATGCGGCTGATCTTGAAATCCGACCCGATCCGCGTCTACGCGTCAGGCAATATGGACGTGAACCACAAGGACGAGGATTATGACGGGCGCAAACCCGACATCCTCGACAATGCCTATGTGATCGTCGATTTCGCCAATGGCACGCGGGCAATGCTGGATCTGTGCATGTTCGCCGAAGGCTCCTACTGGCAGGAAATCATCTCGGCCACCGGCACACTGGCCCGGATCGAGGCCAAGGTGCCGGGACCGGCACGATTTTCCTCTGACGGGGCCGAGCGGGCCAGCCAGATTGTCATCTCCCAGCGCCTGTCCAAGCAGGTGGTCCGCGAAGAGGTCGAGGTTGACGAGGCGATCCTGAACGCAGGCGATCACCACGGCTCGACCTTCTATCAACACCAGCGGTTCCTTGAGATGATCACCCATGGCGGCGCGCCTGAAGTGACCGCGCGCGACGGCATGATCGCGGTCGCGGTCGGGGCCGCAGCCGAGGAAAGCGTGCGCACAGGGCAGGCCATCCGGCTGGCCGATTTCACAAAGGTTTGAGGTAATGGCAGACATCGTAATCACGGAATTCATGGACGACGCCGCAATTGAGGCGCTGAGCGTGGAGTTCGACGTTCATTATGACCCCGGCCTTGCCGATCATCAGGACGACATCGCAGGTCTTCTGACGGGCACGCGCGCCTTGATCGTGCGCAATCGTACCAGGGTGACGGCAGAACTGCTTGACGCGGGCCCCGACATCACGGCTGTGGGACGTCTGGGTGTGGGCCTCGACAACATCGATCTGGATGCGGCCAAGGCACGCGATGTGCAGGTCTTCCCGGCCACGGGTGCCAATGACGCATCAGTTGCGGAATATGTGATCACGGCGGCGATGATGCTCTTGCGGACCGCATGGCTGGGCACGGACGAAGTGGCCTCAGGCACATGGCCACGCACATCCATGATCGGCCGCGAGATCGGTGGTAAAACACTGGGATTGCTGGGCTACGGCAGCATTGCACGCCAGACAGCGACCCGTGCACGCGCGCTCGGCATGGATGTCATCGCCCATGATCCGTTCATCGATCCGGTCACGGGTGATTGGACCGGGGCCAGCCCGGTGGATCTGAAGGGCCTTCTGACGGGCGCTGACGTGCTGTCGCTGCACGTTCCCCTGACCGAACAGACCCGCCATGTGATCGGCCGTGACGCGCTCAGTGAGATGAAGTCCGAAGCTGTGCTGATCAACGCCGCCCGCGGGGGTGTGGTGGACGAAGACGCGCTCTGTGCCGCCCTCAAGGCCGATGCACTTGCCGGTGCAGCGCTGGACGTGTTCGAGATTGAGCCGCTGACGGCGAAGGCAGGCGCGAAGTTCGATGGTCTGAACGTGCTGCTGACGCCTCACATCGCGGGTGTGACGGAGGAAAGCAACGTGCGGGTCTCGGCCCTGATTGCCGAGAAAATTCGCGACGCCCTGAGCTGAGAAGGAGGCGCTCCCGCCCGGACCTGACAGGCCCTTCGAGCCTGCTGCGGTCCCGTTGGGCCGGGCGCTCACGCGGCGCTGCCGCCTGAGCGGAAGACGTCCGTCGGGAAAGCAACCTGCGTGGTCCGCATGGCGTTGACGATCCGTGTTGCCCCTGACAGACAAGGGGGCTCTCACCTTCGGCTGCCAGATCCTCTGGAACTTGCTGTGGTCCTGCCGTGGCAGGTCCAGCATGAGGAAAATCTCTTCAATGGACGAATGTTATCGGTTGGCGCCAAATGCATGTCACGGAGCGATTTTCCGCGATGTTCAGAGCAGACAAGAACCACTCTCGCCCGGACCTGACAGGCCCTTCGAGCCTGCTGCGGTTCGGTTGGGCCGGGCGCTCAAGCGGCTCTGCCGCCTGAGCGGATCAATGCGCTACATTCAAGCGCGCCGTGCCTCGACCCGCTGGCGGGCCAGTCCGCTGTCGCGGTCGTTCACGCCGATCAGGCTGACCACGAGACGCAGGAACGCGTTTTCCTCGGCATCCCTACTGTCATCAGCCAGAACCACGGCCCAGAGCGCCTCGACCACCGCGATGCGGTCCTCATGGGGCACACCATCCTTGATCGCCTTGGTCAGCCGTACCGTATCACCGGCCTCGGCCTCCAGCGTCTCGCCATCTGTCAGCAGGGTATGGGTTGCGGGCGCGTCCATCTGGTAGCGCTCCTGCAGCACGGACGCGATGACCTGGCGCTCCTGAGGCGTATAGTCACCATCCACATGGGCACAGCGCACCAGAAGGGCAGCCAGCGCCTGGCGATAGTCCGATTGCGGTTCCGGGGCGGGGGCCTGTCCAAGCAGGCGCTTCATCAGATCGTCAAACATGCTAACTCATATAGGCAGGGATTGCGTCAAACCAAGCGGCTTTGCGCAAGGGCTGCACGCACGAAATCCCGGAACAGGGGATGGGGCTCGAACGGCTTGGATTTCAGCTCGGGATGGAACTGCACGCCGATGAACCATGGATGATCGGGGATCTCGACAATCTCGGGCAGGCGCCCGTCGGGCGAGACGCCCGAGAATTTCAACCCGGTCTTCTCCAGCTTGTCACGATATTTGATGTCGACCTCATAGCGGTGCCGGTGGCGTTCGCTGATCTCGGTTGAACCATAAATATCAGCAACTTGCGAGCCACTGTTCAATGTCGCGTTATAGGCGCCCAGCCGCATGGTGCCGCCCTTGTCATCCTCGATATGGCGCTTGACCGTTCGGTTGCCCTCAACCCATTCCTTGAGGTGATAGACCACCGGCTCGAAGCGCTTGGCACCGGCTTCCTGATCGAACTCTTCCGAGCCTGCATTCTCCAGTCCTGCCAGATTGCGCGAGGCCTCGATCACCGCCATCTGCATGCCCAGACAAATCCCCAGATAGGGAATTTCCCGCTCGCGGGCGAACTGGGCTGCCTTGATCTTGCCCTCGGTCCCGCGCTCGCCAAAGCCGCCGGGGACGAGGATCGCATTATACCCCTCCAGCAGAGGGGCCACGTCCTTGTCCTGCTCGAAAATTTCCGCGTCCAGCCATTCGGCGCGCACCTTGACGCGGTTGGCAATCCCGCCATGGGTAAGCGCCTCGGCAATTGATTTATAGGCATCTTCAAGCTGGGTGTATTTGCCCACAATGGCCACGCGCACTTCGCCCTCGGGGTTGTTCACCCGGTCCGCCACATCCTCCCAGATGCTCAGGTTGGGCTTGGGGGCAGGCGCAATGCCAAAGGCATCCAGAACCGCCTGATCCAGCCCTTCGGCGTGATAGACCAGCGGGGCCTCGTAGATCGATTTCAGATCCTGCGCGGCAATCACGCTGTCGGGGCGCACATTGCAGAACAGCGCCAGCTTTTCGCGTTCCTTCTCGGGGATTGGTCCCTCGGAGCGGCAGACCAGAACGTCAGGCGCCAGCCCGATGGAGCGCAGTTCCTTGACCGAATGCTGGGTGGGCTTGGTCTTCAATTCGCCGCTCGCCGCGATATAGGGCAGGAGGGTTAGATGCATGAACACGCATTGCCCGCGCGGCTTGTCCTGCGCGAATTGCCGGATTGCCTCGAAAAACGGCAGGCCCTCGATGTCGCCCACGGTGCCGCCGATTTCGCAGAGCATGAAATCAACCTCATCCTCACCAATCGAGATGAAATCCTTGATCTCGTTGGTAACATGCGGGATCACCTGAATCGTTTTGCCCAGATAGTCGCCACGGCGTTCCTTCTCCAGCACATTGGAATAGATCCGCCCAGACGAGATGCTGTCGGTCGCGCGCGCAGCGACGCCAGTGAAACGCTCGTAATGGCCAAGGTCCAGATCGGTCTCCGCCCCGTCGTCGGTGACAAAGACCTCACCATGTTCAAACGGGCTCATCGTGCCGGGATCGACGTTCAGATAGGGGTCCAGTTTGCGCAGCCTGACCGAGTATCCACGAGCCTGCAAAAGCGCACCCAAAGCGGCTGAGGCCAGACCTTTTCCAAGGCTGGAAACGACGCCACCGGTGATAAAGACAAAACGTGCCATCTGCTCTGGCTCCCGCGTTTATTGTTGGTCTTGTTGTGGTCGCGAAACCACTGTCCACGGGAATCCAGTTTTACGCATTAGACCCCCGTCGCACAAGGGCAATGACCGCAATATCCTGTGGATAAGTAAAAAAGGGCAACAAACTGTTGCCCTTGATGTTGCCTGATTACTCGGCTGCCGGAGGTGCCGCAGGGGCATCTGCATTGCTTGGGGGCAGCAGATCGCCTTCAAGCGCTGGTGGAAGCTGGATTTCCTCGGCCTCGGCCGGTGTCAGTGCGCCGCCTGTGGACAGCACGGAGCCGCCGCTGGAGGACATGGTCGCAAGCACGGTCAGCGTCAGAGATGTGATCAGAAACCCGATGGCCAGAACCCATGTGACCTTGGAAAGCGCCGTCGCGGCTGAGCGGCCCGACATCACGCCGCCGCCGCCGCCACCACCACCGCCGCCAATGCCCAGACCACCGCCTTCGGACCGCTGCATCAGCACGGTCAGGATCAGGCCAAGGGCCAGCAGAAGGTGTATGGTCAGGACGATGTTTTCCATGGGTCTTGGTCGCTTTCTCGAACGGGTCGGCGTCATCTAACTGATGAGGTGCGCCTTGTCGATGGTCAATTCAAGGGTGCTCTCGCCTGTCTTGAGAAAAACAGCGTGGCAATCGCGCTGGTCACCGTGAGCGCGCCAACAATGCCAAGCGCGTTCAGGCCAAGGGCAGGCGCGGACAGCACCGCACCACCAATGGCCGAGCCGACCGCAGCCCCGACATAGATCGCAGCCGCATTCAGCGCGAGCATGACATTGGCCTTCTGTGGGGACAGCCGCACAAGTCGCGCTTGCTGGGCTGCCATGAAAGACCAGCCGCAGATCGAGATCAGGAACGTGAGCAGATAGAGCAATGGCACCGGTATCGGCAGGGCCGAAAAGACCGGAAGCAGCACCAGTTGCGAGACGGCGAGCAGCATCAGTGTCCTGGGTGGCCCGATCCGGTCGGTCAGCCAGCCGCCCATCAGATTGCCGAAGACAGCACCAAATCCGAAGATCAGGAGGACAAAGGTGATCCCGTTGCGCTCGAACCCCATGGTCGTGCTCAGAAGCGGGGTGAGGTAGGTGTAGACGACATAATTGGCCGCCAGAAACGTGGCTGTGAAGCTGATCGCCATCATCAACCGCCAGTCTTTCAGTACTGACCAGAGCGTGCCAAGCCGGTTGACCGGGAACGACAGATCTGCCGGGATCCGGGAGTAAAGCAACCATGCCATTGGCAGGGCAAGCACGGCCACGCAGGCAAAGCTCACCTGCCAGCCGAAGGTGTAGGCCAGAAAGCTGCCCACTGGCACGCCCATGACTTGCGCCAGTGTCAGGCCGAAAAAGACCGATGCAAGTGCACGGCCCCGTGTTTCCTCTGCGCTTTGAGCAGCAACGATGGCAGCGGCCAGTGGCGTGACAAGTCCTGCGCCCAGTGCCGCCAGAAACCGGGCAGAAAAGACCACTTCGGCGACAGGCACAAGGGCTGCCAGTGCCGCTGCAATTCCAAAGGTCAGCATGCCACCCGAGATCACCAGACGGCGGGACATCGCACCGCTGAGCGCGACCAGAAGAGGCGAGCCTATCGCATAGGCCAGCGCATACCATGTCATCACCCAACCGGCCTCGGCCGTGGTCAGGTCTAGTCCGTCTGCCATTGGCTCCATCATGCCGATGACCATGAAGGCACCCATGCCGATGACGAAGTTGGCGGATGAAAACAGGGGGATCAGGCTGCGATGAGACATCTGGTCAAGAAGTACCGGTTAAGGTGGCAAGATTGCCAAGACCATAGGCCGTGACAGCGACAAAAGCTGCCACCAGAATATAGGGTCGGCTGCGGATGCGGAACAGCCCCCAGACCGGCAGAATGAAAATCATCAGATGCAGAAGGCCCGCGCCGTACAGATACAGTCGGTACTGCGGCACGCCCGGCACCCAGTCATCGGCTAGGGCAATGGTGCCGGTGTATTTGGCGGCGAGCCCAAGACCAAAGGCAAAACCGCTCCAGAGCAGATATTTCATGCAGGACATGTCCCCATGGGGACGCTCATTCCTCGACGTCGTCCATGTCGACCTGACCGCTGAGACGGCGGCGCACGATGGACCAGCTCAGCCCGACACCCATGATCAGCGACAGCGCGATCAGGCCGACCCATGTCATGGCACCGGGATCATCCAGCGAAATCCATCCAAGATCGATCATGACCCAGACGACGGCCGCAATCAGTGCGCCGACCAACAGGATGCCCAGTGTCCCGATGGAGCGGAAGGTTGCGCGCAGGAAAATCACATAGCCGATCAGCAGCAGAACACCGGCAAGGGCCACCAGCGGCAGGGACACGCCTTCGGTTGTTGCCCAGCGGACGAAGTTCAGATCAGTGGGGTTGTAGGTCAAAAGGACCAGAACAAGGGCTGCAAGGCAGCGCAGGATGATGGCCATGATCGGGTCCTTCTTACCAAAGCGTAAATCTGTCCCCGCGGGGACAGATCGTTTTCATGGTGTCAAGTCAATGACTTATCCGTTCTGACCGGGGTCAGTTGCGGGCTTTGTCTACCATTTTGCCTTCGGAAATCCAAGGCATCATGGCGCGCAGTGTCTCACCGACCTGCTCGATCTGGTGCGCATCATTGCGACGGCGTGTGCCCTTGAAGAACGGCTGGCCGACCTGGTTCTCGGACATAAAGTCACGCACGAATGCACCGGTCTGGATGTCGTTCAGGATCGCTTTCATGCGGGCCTTTGTCTCGTCGTAAGGCAGCACGCGCGGGCCAGAGACATACTCGCCATACTCGGCCGTGTTCGAGATCGAGTAGTTCATGTTGGCAATGCCGCCTTCGTAGATCAGATCGACGATCAGCTTGACCTCATGCAGACACTCGAAATAAGCCATTTCGGGTGCGTAGCCCGCTTCAACCAGTGTCTCGAAGCCCATGCGAATCAACTCGACCAGACCGCCGCACAAAACGGCCTGCTCGCCAAAGAGGTCGGTTTCGCACTCTTCCTTGAAGTCGGTCTCGATGATGCCGGAGCGGCCACCGCCGATGGCAGCACAATAGGATTTGCCGATTTCCAGCGCGTTGCCCGATGCATCGTTGTCCACAGCCACAAGGCAGGGCACGCCGCCGCCTTTGGTGAACTCGCCACGCACGGTGTGGCCGGGGCCTTTGGGGGCCATCATGATCACGTCGACGCCCGCTTTTGGCTCGATCAATCCAAAGTGCACGTTCAGGCCGTGGGCAAAGGCAATTGCCGCACCATCACGCAGGTTGTCGTGGATGTATTTCTTGTAGGTGTCGGCCTGAAGCTCATCGGGCATGGTCATCATGATGACGTCGGCCCATTTCGCCAGATCGGCAATGCCCATGACCTGAAGGCCTTCGCCTTCTGCCTTGGCTTGGGAGGGGGAGCCCTCACGCAGGCCAACGGCGAGGTTCTTGGCGCCGCTGTCGCGCAGGTTCAGCGCGTGAGCGTGGCCCTGAGAGCCGTAGCCGACGATGCCGACCTTCTTGTCCTTGATGAGATTGATGTCGCAATCGCGGTCATAGTATACGCGCATGAGAGGCGTCCTTTCGGGTTTGTGTTCCTGTGGCGCACTCTAGGATGGGAAGGGGCAGTAATCTGCTCTGAATTTCCGCATTTCACGCAAATTTCAAACTTTTCATTCGTGAAATTTTCATTTATCGGATGTTTCATGCAGGAAATCACCGATCTCGACAGGCGATTGCTTCGGCTTTTGCAAAATGATCCTACGCTGAGCACAGCCGCCCTGGCTGATGCCGCGGGTCTGTCCACGGCGGCCTGCTGGCGGCGGCTTGAGAGGTTGGAGAAGGGCCGCGTGATCGAGGGACGTAAGATCCACATTGATCCCCGCGCGCTTGGCTATGAGGTTGAGGTGTTCCTGCGCATCACGCTGGACAAGACCGCGGGCAACGCGTTTGATCTGTTCATCGCAGCGGCCCGCGAAATCCCCGAAGTGCGGCTGATCCAGACGCTTCTGGGTCGGGTGGACATACGGATGGATGTGATCGCGCGGGACCTTGCGCATTATCAGGAGATCTACAAGGAGCGCATTCTGGCGCTGCCCAACATCTCGGACATCGAGGCATTGATGCTGGTCTCGGAATTGAAGAACTCGGAGAGCCTGCCGCTGTGATCGATCTGGATGACACTGACCGGGCGATCCTTGCCTGTCTTCTGGAAGACGGCGGGCTGAGCGCGCGGGCCATTGGCGACAGGACGGGCCTGTCCCAGCCGTCCTGCTGGCGGCGGATCCGGCGGATGGAGGATGCAGGGGTGATCTCGGGGCGATCGCTGAAGCTGAACCGGCAGGCGCTTGGCTTTGACGTGGTGGTGTTTCTGGGCGTGAAGCTTGCGGGCAAGGGCAGGGTGTCGCTTGAGGATTTCGAGCGCGCGGTCTGTTCCATCCCGGAGGTGCAACTGGTCCAGCATGTGCTGGGTATCTATGATTATCGCCTGAAAGTGGTGGCCCGCGACCTGAGCGATTTCGAGCGCATTCTGCGCCGCCGGATCATGACCCTGCCGGGCATCGGCGAGGTGGAATCAAATGTGCTGCTGACCGAGTTTGAAGGCCGCGCCCAGTTCTGACGGATCAGGCGACGATGCGCTCTTTCAGGGTCAGGCGCGAGCGCATGAAGACGAAATCCCGATCCACGATCTGACCGGCCTCGATCCGGGCACCGCGTCCGATCCGGCAGCCGGAGCGGATAATGGCACCGGCGCCGACAATCACGTCTTCTTCCAGTGTCACGCCCTCTTCCAGAATAGCGCGGGGGCCGATGGTGCAATAGGCGCCGATCACGCTGTCAATCTCGACCACTGCGCCATGGCCGATGACCACGCCTTCGGCGATGCGTGTGGAGGGTGCAATGACCGAACCTGCGCCCAGAAAGCTGCCGTCGCCCACATTTGCCTGGCGCGAGAGCGAGGCCGTGGGGTGGACCACCCGGCGGATGGGTTGACCGGCGCGGGTCAGGCGTTCGGATATCCGGCACCGCAGGTCATTTTCGACGACCGCCACGTGAACCGCACGGTTGCGGCGCAGGGCCGACGGGCAGGCGATCGGCAGGTCGAGAAAGCGCTCGGCGCGGCCTTCGACTTCACTGAGAAACCCGCTCAACCCCACCGGGTTGATTTCGAGAACCGCATCCGCCACGACGCGGGCGTGCTTGTCTGTTCCGTAGATCCACATGGCATTTTTCCTGTCTTCACCGGCCTTTCGGCCTTCACCTATGCAGGCAGTCTTGAGGGAGAAAGCGACCTGACAACGGCCCGCCTGTGTCCAAAGCCAACTCATTTTGCGGCGGGCCTATCCGAAGGGATATTCAAAGGCGTTTCCAGTTTTTGTGAGATCACCTGTTTGCTGCCTCTCGCTTCACTCCAACGCGAAAAGAGACAACTGCTGTTTCAACGAAGACTCGAAACGCTTCAACGGCGGGACTGGGTGAGGATGCTGGCCCCGAAGATCGAGACCAGACAGAAGACCGCAAAGGCAACCAATGCGGTTACAAGTGTGCCCTCGACCGGTTTGGGGTAAGCCGCCTCGATCGGGCGGGAGGGCTTGGAGACCAGTGCCAGCACCCGCTCGGATGCCGCGATCTGCAACCGCAGTGCTTCAAGCGCCTTGACCTTGGTGTCCCAGTCCTGCCGGGCCTGTTCGATGTCGATGCGGGCATATTCGAACTGGGCAAGCTGGGTGTTCACGCCCCCATCCGCAGAAGTGCCAGTCGATACGAGCCGTGCTTTCTGGTCGGTGATGCTGTCGTCCAGCAAGCTCAACTGGGTCTGCTTGTGGGCAATCACGGCGGAATTGTCGCCGGTGCGCGCCCTGAGCGTGTCGATCTCGCGTTTCAGGGCCGAGCGTTGCGCCTCAAGATCGGACATCAGGCGGTAGATGACGGCGGCTTGTGCTGCGGGGTCGAACTCTCCGGTGCTGATCTGAAGATCGACAAGCGTTTTGCGCGCATCTGTCAAGGCGCCCGCTGCGCGCACCACTTCGGCGGCGAGATCAGAGAGTTGCCGCCGGTGCTGGGCAGATGCGAGTGAATTGAGGTGGTCCTGCGCATAGCGCAGCATGACTTCGGCCATGGCCTCGGCCTCGGCCGGGGTGGTTCCCGAGACGGTCAGGTCGATCAGGTCTTCCTGAGTGTCCAGTCCAACCTGCACCAGCCGCTCATGGCGTTCCGAGAGGCTGAGCGGGGCACCGACCAGCGATTGCAGCCAGCCAAGGGGGCCGAACTGGGTCTCATTGAAGGCGGCGGAAAAGCCGTGATCGGCCTCAAGCCGGGAAATCAGGTCAGGAGAAGTGAGATAGGCGCGCACCACGAAACTGTCGGTGGAGCCGGCGCCCGACTGGAATGGCCCGCTGCTGGCGCGTGTATCGAGCGGCTGACCGCCCACCGTGCGCACAGCGAATATGCTGCGGGAAGCATAAAGCGGCTGGGCCACTTGCAGATAGAACCATGCGGCCGCGATGGCAGGCGCAACCACCATCAGGCAGAACCGCAGTCCCAGACCAAGATTGGCGCGGCGACGCTGTCGGATCAGGCGGCGGCGGGCGGTTTCCAGATCCTCTAGCGAGGACAGCCTGCTTTGGGCCGCCTCGATCCGGGCCTGTTCGGCGCTGGCAAGGGCGCCTGCGCGTTTGCGCTCGGCGTCCTCGATGCGTTGGGCCTTGTCCTTCTCGAACTGCTCAAGCCTGCGCTTGCGATCCTCTTCGGCCAGTTTCAGGCGGGCCTCGCGCCCCTTGTCGGCAACCTGCTCGCGTTGCTCGCGCCATTCCTGAAGGCGGCGGTCATTGCCCTGTGCAAGGGTGAAATCGGGTTTTTGGGCCTCGTTCGAGGTGCTCATGATGCTCTCCTGAGAGATCCGTTGAGGGCGTATTCGACAAGATCGGAAGCCTCCGAGGCACTTTCGCAAGCCATCAGCTGGCCTTCGACCAAGGCGTAGAAACGTGTGCAGAAGCGTTCCAGCGTACGGGTGTGTTTGGTGACCACGAACAAGCCCGCCTCGCGCAGACGCAACTGCAGGAGCGCCTCGCATTTGTCGCGGAAACGCTGATCGCCTGCGCTGACAATCTCGTCTGCCAGATACATGTCGGGGCGGCCAACCATGGAGAGCGCAAAGCAAAGCTGCGCACGCATACCCGGAGAATAGCGCTGCACGGCGCGGTGGTAGTAAGGGCCAAGTTCGGCAAAATGATCGCAAAAGGCGACGGCTGTGTCCGGATCAAGACCGGCAATGCCCGACAGAAGACGCACGTTTTCCGCACCCGTCAGATGCGGATGCACACCAAGTGAGGTGCCAAGCGGCCATGAGAGGCGCGCGTTGCGTTCGATCATGCCCCGATCAGGCAATTCGATCCCGGCGAGCAGGCGGATCAGGGTGGATTTGCCGGTGTGGCCCGCGCCGATCACGCCGATGCGTTCACGCGCGGTGAACTCAAGCGTGACGCCGTTGAGCACAGGCACCCGGCCCGTGGCTCCGCTGTGGGCGCGGTGGATGTCGATCATGCGGATCATATCAGTGACTGCCCGGCGGCGTTCTGGCGGGCCGCGCGTTGCAGGGTAAGCGACAGGATGTAGAAGCCGGTGGCGCAGGCGAGCACGAAGGCAGGGTCCGCCATGCGGCTCTGGTAGCCTGTGAAAACGGCGCTGCGCAAAAGCTCGGTCACATGCAGAAGCGGGTTCCACCACAGGACATTCAAAACCGGGCTGGCAAGCTCAGATGCCACAAAGAAGATGCCCGAGATCCAGAACAACGGGCGCAGGGCAATCGGAATGATCCGGGCGGCAGCGTCCGAAAGTTGGATCAGCACGGCACAAAAGCGCCCGAAGCCAGCGGCAAGCAATCCACACAGCACGAGCGAGGTGATCAGGCCAAGAGGGTTCTGGATCAGCGGCAGGCCGAACCAGAGGCCGATGATGGTGAAGATGATGGCAAAAAGACCGATGGCGTTGAGCATTTCAAGCGCTGCACTGGCTGTAAGGATGTCTGAGGTGTTGACACTCAGGTGGCGCAGGCTGCGGGCGGTGGCCATGGCACGGCTCATCGCTGTGATGGTCTGACGAAAGATTACATATGGCAGCATGCCTGTGGCCACGAAGCTGGCGACATCGGCGTGAATGCCGGGCTCGCGCCCAAGCAGGCGGAACGAGATCACAAGGGCGATGATCCAGAGAACCGGAGTGATGAACGTCCACAGATAACTGAGCGCGCCGCCTGCGAACCGGCAATGCACCTCGCGGATCATCAACGCTTCGAGCTGGCGCAAGTATGGCAGCATGGCCCCCATGACCGTCAGCCCGCACACGTTGTGAGCAGCATCGGCATCGGCGCGTCCACGTGGTGATCGCCATTCTGGTCCGAAAGCAGACTGACGGTCTGTTCCAGAACCCGGTCCAGCGCATAGCGCGGAGCAATGTCGGATTTGCAATAGGCCGACATGCGAGCGCGCAGATCGGGCTGGCGGGCGAGCAGAAGGAGTTTCTGGACGACCTCCGCACTCGCGGGGGCCTCGGCAGTGCTGAGTGTCAGGCCGGTGACGCAATCCTCAAAGGTTTCTGTCGCGCCGCCTGCAGGGGTGGAAATGACCGGGACGCCTGCGATCTGCGCCTCGATCAGGACATTGGGCAGTCCTTCGAATTCGGAAAGCAGCAGGAAGGCATCCATCTGGGCTAGCCAGAAGCCCACGTCATCCGAGGCCCCGGTGAACAGAATGCGGTCGGACAGTCCGGCGGCGCGGGCTTTGGCGCGGGCCTCTGTCACGCCTTGTCCGTCGCCGACCATGATGAAACGAGCGTCTGGCAGGGCGCGTGAAAGTTTGATCGCGGCCTCAACCCAGAGCCCCGGGCGTTTGTTGGGGGTAAAGCGCATGACCGTGCCAAGAGTGAAGCTTGACGGCCCGGTTGAGGCGGTGAAGTCGCGAAACAGGGCACGGCTTGCGGGTTTGCCGTCAGAGGGCAGGGGTTCGACCGCGTTGGGGATCACGTCGAACCGGTCCCGTGGCAGGGAAAGCCAATCGGCATAGGCGTCTGCTGCGATGCGCGAATTGGCCGAGAAGATGACGCCCGGCACGTCGGCCAGTGCGCGGTACATGTCTTCATATTCCTCGCGCATCATCTCGGGTCGCAAGTTGGGCGGCAGGCCGCGCAGCGACATCACAATGCGCGGGACGCCCGCAACAAGGGCTGCCAGTGCTGCCGTCACGCCCGAGCCATCCTGCCAGAGATAGGCAACCTCGGGGCGGGTTGCGCGGAAATGGCTGACCAAACGGGACAGGCCGTATTGGGTTTTCTGAGGCAAGACGGCTGCGATCTGTTCCAGTTCAGGATTGCCCAGACCGATGGACACGAGCGGCTCGGGTGTCATTTCGGCAAGAACCGACAAGCTGACTCCCGCCTCATCCAGCACGGGCTTGTAGAAATCCTTGCCGTTGGCAGGATCGATGCGGGTTACGATCACCTCGATCTCGCCGCCCAGCCGCAGGCCCGCGATGTCACGCTCGCTCTGACGTGCCTTGTGCAGGGCGCTGGCGATGCGGGTCATCTGACGTTCCGCCCCGCCTGCACCAAGCGAGCCGGTGACAAAGGCGATGCCGCCCATGGCGGCGCCCAGACGGGTGGGCGTGCGGCGGCCGTGGAAGCTGCTGAGCGCCATGTAGAGCGCCGCCGATGGCACGGATGACGTGCGCACGGCGCGATCGGGGATGGTCTTGGCGTTGCCCACTGCCGTGATGATGTCCTGACAAAGCTGTTCGGCGGCAGGGGACAGTTTGGCTTTCGGGTCGATCTGGGCCACGATCTTTCCCGCCTCCCAATACTGACCGCGCAGATAAAGCCTTTTGGCGAATGCGGTCTTGGGCTGGGTCTGGTCGGGGTAGCGAGCGATCAGGGCGCGGTAGCGGGCATCTGATGCGTCATGATCCTTGATCTCGGCAAAGAGGTCGGCCTCAAGCAACTGATCGGTGAGGGTGATTCCAGGCTGGTCAAAAGCCGCGTTCAGAAGGGCTGTGCCGTCTTCGGAGCGCCCGGCCCGCGCGAGCCAGCGCAGGCTCATGCGCAGGGCAAGCTGGTTCTTGGGGAAACGTTTGTGCAGGCCTGCCCATGTGTCGAGCATGTGTTCGGCCTCGCGGGTCAGTTCCATAAGCTGCGCCGTGGCAACCTGCAGATCCTCGCGGTTTGGATGACGGCCCAGAAGGCGCTGGGCCAGATACAGCCGGGACTGGGCGGCTTCGGGCGTGGTGACGCCGTCGAGCAGGGATTTGATCTGGGTCTCGACCTCCTGGGTGACCGGTTGCGGCGCACCGCCTAGCAAGGGCAGCAGGCGGTCCATCAGGCGATGGCCCGGGCAGGTGTCAGGGCAGGAGCGATCAGGTCGCGCCACCAGATGTCGAAAAGCACCGCTTCAAAGTCCTCGGTGTAATGCGAAAGCGATCCGGACTGGTCCTTGAGCGCGTTCTCCTGACCGTAGAGCGCCATCGCCTGACTGGGGTCGCAATAGCGCGCGCTGGCGCGTTCCAGTTCGGCCACGACCATTTCGATATAGGCAGCCCGGCTTTGCAAAGGCTCGCCGCTGGCGGTCCGCGCGTTGCAATGGGTGACAAAGGCGACATCGGGCAGATTGGCCTGAAGCCATGCGATGTCGCGGCCCACATCAGAGGTGCGGGCCGGGCGCATAGTCAGATTGTCGAGCCGTTCCTGATCTTCGGGAGGCAGGTGCAGATAGGCCGGTTGGCCGAGCAGGAAGGCGCGCTTCTCATCCTCGCGGTCGCCCCGGGCCAGACGCCAGAAGGCCTGCGCGCGCGGCCGGTCCGACAGGAAATCGGCGAAATGACGACAGACGTAGTTCCACTGCACCAGTGTCTCGCCCAGACGCGCCTCCTTGGCGGATGCAAGTTCGACCAGATAGACATCCGAGCGGATCACCGGTTGTAGATCGATTGCCTCCTGTGCATTGGGCATGACCAGCGGGCGGGCCAGTTCGGGAATGTCGAGATCGCCCAGCAGAAACCGGGCCTGCTGTACGGCCTCGGCGCTGGAATGGGTGTAGCCATAGACCCGCGAGGGGTTGAATTCGATCAGCCCCGCCTGATCGGCCTGCCGCAGGGGGTTGGTGATCCGGCAGGAGCCGATGGCGGTGATCACGGGTTTGGGCTGGGACATGTGGGGCGCGCTCCTGACGTAAGACATGGTTAAGTGGTGTTAACCAAACCTTGCGGCAGAAAGACTTAATGACAGGTAAATGCGCGGCTTTGCGCAACATCCGGGTGGCAGGTGTCGGCTATTGCATGGGATGCGTGCTGCACCCAACAAGGAGCAGACCCGATGTCTTTTCAGATCCACGCCATGTCTCAGGATGCAGTTTCACATGCCCAATCGGTCAGGTCCGGTGATCCGGCACCGATGGAGATCACGGTTGATGCGTCACCGGGCTATCCCTGTCGGGTCAGTCTGGAAGATGCGCAGATTGGCGAGCGTGTGACGCTGTTTCATCACTGCCACCTGCCGGCAAACTCGCCCTTTCGCGCAAGTCATGCGATCTATGTCCGGCACGGGGCAGAAGAGGCGAAGCTTGCCCCCGGAGAGGTGCCCGACATGCTGCGGTCACGCATGATATCGCTGCGCGCTTTTGACGAGGCCTCAATGATGCGCGATGCAACGCTTGTTGAGGGCAAATCCTTGGAGACGGCTTTGACAGATGTCTTCACCGATCCTGAAATCGCTTTTGTCCATCTGCATTTTGCAGCGCCCGGCTGCTTTGCCGCCCATGTGAGCCGGGTCTGAGCGGTCTCAGGACGGTGTTGGCAGAAGGATCGGGAACTTGTCGCGGATGCGCTTGTCGGTTTCGGGATCAAGGCAGTTAACGCCCGTGCGCGACAGGATCTCTTCTTTGCGCGCAATGGTCTGGGCGATCAGGTCAGGCTTGCCGCGCTCCTCCCATTCCTTGGGGCTGGTCCGGTCGCCAAGGGCCGGGTAGACATATTCGGTCTGCATCAGCGAGAGCGTCTGATCCTGCCCAAGATAATGCCCGACACCGCCAAGACAGACATTGCGCATGACCTCAAGCGACAGGCTGTCCTCGGTCACTTCGATGCCGCGCACGCAGCGCATGGCCTGACCCAGCAGGTCATCGCCAAGGATCAGGCTTTCATGGCAGAAGCCCAGAAGGGAGGCGTGCATGCCAGCGGCCTCATACACCATGTTGAGCCCGGCAAGCCCGGCCATGACGTTGGACATGGCCTGCTCCCACCCGGCCTGCATGTCGGGCAGTTTGGCGTCGGCAATTCCAGCCGCCGCCCCACCGGGCAGGCCATAGAATTTGTGCATCTGGGCGCAGCCCGCGGTCAGCAATGCCTGCTCGCCCGATCCACCGGACATAGCCCCTGTGCGCAGGTCCGAGACAAAAGGCCAGGTGCCGAAGACGGCTGTGTGCCCCGGTGAGATTGCATTGACATAGACAAGCCCTGCCAGACATTCCGCCACGGCCTGCACGATGGCACCTGCAATGGGCGCAGGTGCCGTGGCCCCGGCCTGTCCGGCTGACAGAAGCAGCACCGGCATGCCGGCACGCACGCAGGCCTCCATCACTTCGCAGCTTTCGGTGGCGAATTTCATCGGAGGGACGACGAAGCAGTTGGAGTTTGACACAAAAGGCCGCGCACGCCATGCGTCCTCTCCGCCCGCGATCTCGTGCAGAAGTTCCATCAGGCCGGGAACGAAGGAGGGTTCCGTGATCGAGGTGCCGATGTGTTTGCGCGTACCCGCACAGCAAGCATAGATGGTGTTCAGGTCCATCTGGAAATTATCGGTGATGTCGCGCGCCACCATGGGCCGTTGCAGAAAGTGCAGATTGTCCAGCGTCTCGACAATACGGGCGGCATCGAAAAGGTCCTGCAAGGTGCTTTCGCGATAGGATCGATCCAGCACATCGACCATGTGCACGGCAGCACCCGCCGTGCCGTAATGGACCTTGTTGCCGGTCAGATGCAGGTCATGCTTGGGATCGCGGGCCTGAAGCGTGATCTCCTTGGCAGCAATGGCAAGCGTGTCCTCGACCAAAGCGGCGGGGAAGCGGATGCGGCCGTCATCGCCCAGTATGCAGCCCGCATCCGTCAGGATCTTCACGCCGCTTTCCGGTGCTTCGGAAAAGCCGATCTCGCTCAGCGCCCTTAGGGCCGCCTTGTGGATGTTCTCGCAATCGGTCTGAGTGAGGGGGTGATAGGTGCCCCCCGACATGCCGCCAAAGACCGGACGAACGGCAGCTTCAAGCGGGGCAGAACGCAAGGCATGGCGGGCCTGTCTTCCACCCGAGCGTCGTGCAGCCCGTGAAGGCGGGTTCGGTGCGGGGTCGGCCATGGCGTTTTCTCCAATTGGGGTCGTTTCTTTTGTGAAGCGTGTTCCGAACCCGTAACAATCGGTGTTCATTTTGCGCCAGTTTTGGTCGTTTTCGGCAGAGTTCAGCCGAAAACCCGACGCTCACAGCGACGTGACCGGGGGGCGGGGCGAAACCGCCTTGAAAGCTTCCTAGGTCTGGTCTGCGCGGCGCTTGTATCAAACAGGCAGCAAGCGGGCGTGTCGCGGATTTACGCGACCTCATCACAACCAATGGAGTGAGATATGAAACAGGTAACATTTGCAGTTTTGTTGAGCGGTTTTGCAGTGCTGCCGGCGGTCGCGGGCAATGTTGTCTTCGAGGCACCGGCAGAGCCGGAACTGGCCACACCAGCGCCCATTCCGGCGCCTGTCAGCTATGGCACGGACTGGACCGGCAGCTATGCAGGTATCCAGCTGGGCTACGGGCAGGCCGATGTGGGTGGCACCGATGGCGACGGGATCATCGGCGGCATCCATGCGGGCTATAACTATGATTTCGGCTCGCTCGTGGCAGGGGCCGAACTGAACTACGATCTGGCCGAGATTGATCTCGATGGCGGGGCGGGTTCGATCGACAATATCGGTCGGCTGAAGCTGCGGCTGGGCTATGATCTGGGCTCGGCGCTGGTCTATGCGACCGCGGGTATGGCATCGGCTGATGCCAATGTCGGCGGTGATCTGAGCGATACTGGCCTGCTTTATGGCATCGGCTTTGACTACCTGGTCGCCAACAACTGGACGGCAGGTGCCGAACTTCTGCGCCACGAGTTCGATGATTTCGACGGCTCGGGTTCGGATGTCGAGGTCGATACGCTGCAGGCGCGCCTGTCCTACAAGTTCTGATACCGTGCGGGGTCCGGGCTCAGGTCCGGGCCCCCGCTTCCAAAAGCGCATCGACCGCGTCGCCACCGATCCCGCCAACTTGAGAGAAATCGCCCTCCATCACGGCTTTGGCCGCATCAATCAGGGTTTTGTGGGTCGCGCGCGCAAGGGCTGAGCCCAGCGAAATGCGGGCAATGCCGATCTCGGCAAAAGCTGCGCGGGATACTTGCGTGAACCTTCCTGCGGCGAGCGCATTGACCGGGACCGACACAGACGCGCAGACCCGGGCAAGCGCGTCCATATCGGGCGGCAGGGGGACATAGACGCCGTCGGCACCGGCGGCCTCAAAGGCCTGAATGCGCCGGATCGCCTCATCGGTGTCATAAACCCCGTTCATGACCCCGTCAGCCCGGGCAAGCAGGAAGAAATCACGTGGCAGGGCACGCGCTGCAGACACAGCGGCTGCGATCCGCTCGACGGCCAGATCAAAGGCATAGGCACTGGTGTCGGGCAGGGCAGTATCCTCGATGGAACAGCCCGCAAGGCCGGCCTCGCAGGACAGGCGTATGGTCTCGGCCACCACATCGGGGGCCTCGCCGAACCCGTTCTCGAAATCGCCCGAAACCGGCAGGGAGGTCACAGCGATCAGATCGGATGCATGTGCCAGCGCCTCATCCCGGCTGACATGACCCATGTCCGGCTTGCCAAGCGTGAAGGCGTGACCAGCAGACGTGGTGCCAATGGCCTGTGCACCCAGAGCAGCCAGCACACGCGCCGAGCCTGCGTCCCAGGCATTTGCCAGAACGAAGGGATTGCCCGGCTTGTGCAGGGCGCGAAAATTCGGACCGGGATCGTGACGGGGCATGATGTTCCCTCCTATTGAGCGCGCCGTGCGGCACGCAAATCATTTGCCCCGCTGGCGCGGGGCGTAAAATGCCTCCGGCGGGGATTTTTCAGCCAAGAAGTGAGAGGCTCGTCAATGCGCCCCCATTACCTTCGACTTTCCACAAATACTCAATATACCGCATTCTTGACAGAGCGCCTCGGACACTCAGACGCGCACGCGTTCGGATTTCGGATCATACATCGGTTTCAGGCTGGCTTCAGCCGTGACGCGGGTGCCTGCAACGTCGATCTCGAAGCTTGATGCCAGAAGATCAGCAGCGCTTTCGCCAGCACAGGGCACATAACCAAGACCGATGGCCCCGCCCAGCGTGTGGCCGTAGTTGCCCGAGGTCAGATAGCTCACGACCTGACCGTCGCGCAGGATGGTCTCGTTGTGATAGAGCAGCGGCTCAGGGTCGGTCAGACGGAACTGCACAAGTCTGCTCTCCAGCCCAGCTTCCTTCTTGGCCAGAACAGCATCGCGCCCGATGAACGCAGGCTTGGCGGTTTTCACGGCAAAGCCGAGGCCAGCTTCCAGAATGTGATCCTCGCCCGAGATGTCGTGGCCCATGTGCCGGAAGCCTTTTTCGATGCGGCAACTGTCCATCATGTGCAGGCCGCAAAGCTTCAGCCCGTGGTCCTGACCTGCCCCCAGCAGACACTCCGCCACATGGGCGGCCATGTCGGTTGAAACGTAGATTTCCCATCCCAGTTCGCCCACGTAGGTCACGCGGTGCGCACGTGCGAGCGTCATGCCGATCTCGATATTCTGCATCCAGCCAAAGGGGTGCGTGTCGTTCGAGAAGTCATTGGGCGAGACACTGGCCAGAAGATCACGCGACTTCGGCCCCATGACGCAGATCACAGCCTCGGCCGCCGTCACATCCGTGAGCACGACGAAATCGTCGCCCTTGTGCCGGGTCATCCAGCTCAGATCTCGCGGCACGGTCGCTGCGGGCGTGACCACGATATAGACGGTCTCGGAAAAGCGGGTGACGGTCACGTCAGCCTCGATCCCACCACGATGGTTGAGGAACTGGGTATAGACGATCTTGCCCACGGGCACCGACATGTCCCCGCCGCAAAGCCGGTTCAGATAGCGCTCGGCATGGGGGCCTTCGACGCGGATCTTGCCGAAGGACGACATGTCGTAGATACCGACACCCTCGCGGATGGCGCGGTGCTCTTCGCCTGCATTCTCGAACCAGTTCTGGCGCGTCCATGAATATTCGTATTCGGGCGTCTGACCGTCACGGGCAAACCAGTTGGCGCGCTCCCAGCCTGCGGTTTCACCGAAGACCGCACCTCGGGATTTCAGCAGGTCGTGCAGGGGTGAGCGACGGATGCCGCGGGCCGTGGCCATCTGGCGGAAGGGGAAGTGGTCTGCGTAGAGCAGGCCAAGCGATTCCGTTGAGCGTTCAAAGAGATAGGATTTGTTGCCCTGAAAAGGCTGGACGCGGCTGATGTCCACATCGCCCAGATCAAAAGGTGCGATGCCATCTTCCATCCATTGCGCAAGCGCCCAGCCCGCCCCGCCAGAGGACTGGATGCCCACGGAATTGAACCCAGCGGCCACGAAAAAGCCCTTGAGGTTCGGGGCTTCACCAAGGTGGTAGGCGTCATCGGGCGTGAAGCTTTCGGGGCCATTGAAGAATGTGTGGATCCCGGCTTCACCCAGCATCGGCATGCGCTCGACCGCCATTTCCAGAATGGGTTCGAAATGGTCGAAGTCTTCTGGCAACTGGTCGAATTCGAAATCCTCGGGGATGCCTTTCATGCCCCAGGGTTTGGCCACAGGCTCGAACGCGCCCAGCATCATCTTGCCAGCGTCTTCCTTGTAATAGGCACATTCGTCAGGCACGCGCAAAACCGGCAACTGTGTCAGACCTTCAATGGGTTCCGAGACGATGTAGAAGTGCTCACAGGCATGCAGCGGGACGGTGACGCCCGCCATCCGGCCAAGGTCATGGCCCCACATGCCACCGCAATTGACGACGAAATCGGCTTGGGTGTGACCCTGTTCGCCGCCTGCGTCCCAATCAACACCGGTGACGCGGCCATCTTCTGTTGAAATGCCGGTGACCTTGATGCCTTCAAGGACCTGCGCACCGCGATTGCGCGCGCCCTTGGCCATGGCCAGTGCTATGTTGCCGGGATCGCCCTGACCGTCCTTGGGCAGATAGACCGCGCCTTTGACGTCCGAGATGTTGAGATGCGGGTAGCGGTTCTTGACCTCCTGGGGGGAGATCTCCTCGATCTCGACACCGAAGGCGCGCGCCATGGCTGCCTGACGGTAGATTTCCTCCCGGCGCGCCTCGGTCAGGGCTACGGTGATGGAGCCAACGCGTTTGAAGCCGGTGGAGACGCCGGTTTCTGCTTCCAGTTCGCCGTAAAGTTCTTGGCTGTATTTCGCCAGCCGGGTCATGTTCTTGGAGGCGCGCAATTGCGCGATCAGACCGGCGGCATGCCAAGTGGTGCCCGAGGTCAGGCGCTTGCGCTCAAGCAGCACCACATCGGTCCAGCCCAGTTTCGTCAGGTGGTAGGCAACCGAGCAACCGGCAACACCACCGCCAATGATGACAGCGCGGGCCTTGGAGGGAGGGGACTTGGTCATATGCGGTATCCTTCAGGCGGCCAGTTTGGTCCGGGCAAATGAAATCAGGGTTTTAAGAGCGGCAAGCAGGGGTTCGGTCTGCACCGTGAGGGCCACGCGCAGATGACCGGCAGCCGATGTGCCGAAGCTTTCGCCGGGCATGACAGCGATGTGGTGGGTATCTAGAAGCGCGTTCGCGAAGTCTTCACCCGTCATGCCGGTCGCGCGAATATCAAGCATCAGATACATCGCGCCCGCAGAGGGGCTGACGCGGATCTGGTTTTCGCCGTCAAAGAGCGCAAGGGCAGAGGCACGACGGGCGCGGTAGAGATCGGAAATCTCGTTCTCGATATCGATCATGGCAAGAGCAGCTTCGCTGGCGTCCTGCACATAGCCCGGCACGCCATAGGTGGTGTTGGTGGCCAGATCTATCAGATGCGCGACCATGCCCTCGGGTGCCACGATCCAGCCCAGACGCGAGCCGGTCATCATGTGACTTTTCGACATGGAGCCGATGATCAGGGTGCGTTCTTCCATGCCCGGCAGGGCGCGTGCTGACAGGTGCTCGCCGTCCCAGACCTGAGTGTCGTAGACCTCGTCCGAGATCAGCCAGAGGTCGTTGTCGCGGGCCACATCTGCGATCATCTGCATGGTTTCAGGCGTGTAGACAGCACCTGTCGGGTTGTTGGGCGTATTGATCAGAAGGGCGCGGCAGCCCTTTGTGCCCTCGCGCAGATCAGCCTCCCGCGGCTGGAAGCCATGATCGGCATGGGTGGGCAGGCAGACGGGCCGGGCTGAGGCGGAGCGGATGGAGCCGGGATAGGTCGCGTAATAGGGATCAAGATAGGCGATCTGGTCGCCGGGGTCCGCGCAGGCGGTCATGGCTGCGAAAAGTCCGGCCTGACCGCCGGGCACCACCATGATGTTGTCAGAGGTCGTCGGCACGCCGGTGCGGTCCGCCACCCGTTTGGCCACGGCCACGCGCAGGGACGGGGTGCCGGGCACGGCTGCATAGCCCGTGTGTCCGGCTTTGGCGCTGTCATACAGGGCATCCAGAATGGGCAGGGGCGTGACCTTGTCGTGATCCCCGATCGACAGCATGGTGATGTCAATGCCCGCGCGGCGCATCTCGACCGCGCGGTAATAGACATCCCAACCGTCGGACCCGCCGGCATTCAGATCGGCAATGCGTGCGGATGGCTTCATGCCCGGATCCGAGCGTTTTCCGGATCCCAGAGCGGTTGATCGGGCTGGACCTGAGCGGCATAGCGCTGGCCGTAGATCTCGACCTCAAGCGCTGTTCCGGGTTCGGTCAGATCGCTGCGCACCATGCCAAGGGCGATGGATTTGCCGACCCGATACCCCCAGTCGCCCGAGGTGGTTTCCCCCACGACCTGACCGTCATGCCAGAGCGTTGACATGTAGGGGGCATCGCAGTCTCCAGCCTCGACCACCAGCGTGACGAAGCGTTTCTTGACGCCTTGCTGTTTCTCGCTGGCAAGTGCTGCCTTGCCGGGGAAATCCTGCGGTTTGTCAAGCTTGATGAACCGGTCAAGGCCGCCTTCCAGAAGGGAGTAATCGGTGGACAGATCACCCTTCCATGCGCGGTAACCCTTTTCGATCCGGAGCGCGTTCAGCGCATACATGCCAAAGGGAACGGCACCGGCTGCCAGAACGGCATCATAGATGGCCGGGATGTTGGCAATTGCGGCGTGGATTTCCCAGCCCAGTTCACCGGCAAAGCTGACCCGGGCCAGCGCCGCTGGTTGGCCGGCAACGGTTGCTGCCTGATGGGAGAGCCATGGTAGCGACAGATCGGCGTCTGTCAGGTTTGCAAACAGATCACGGGACTTCGGTCCAGTGACGATCAGGGTGGAGTATTCTTCCGTATGATCGGTCAACGTCAGGCCATCAGCCAAATTAGTGTTAAGCAGCTCAAAATCATGCCACTGGGCAGAGGCTGCCGTAATCAGGGTGAAATGATCCTCCGAATGGCGCATCAGCGACATCTCGGTCACGATGCGGCCGCGATGGTCGGAAAAATAGCCAAGGTTCATGCGACCAATCTTGGGCAGGCCGCCTGCAATGCGCCCGCGCAGCCATTCCGCAGCACCTTCGCCCGAGAGATTGAAGCGCGAGAAGCCGGGCAGATCAAGAACACCGACGCCGTCGCGCACGGCCTCGCATTCGGCCTGAACCCGGGGCTGCCACGGGCCGGAGCGGTCCCATGTGTGGGTTGCCTCTTCGGAGGTGTCATCGCCGGGCTTGGCGAACCAGTTGGCCCGCTCCCAACCGTTATAGGTGCCCATGACGCCGCCAAGTTCGCGTACTTTGGCATCCACGGGTGAGAGTTTCTTGTCACGTGCTGCTGGCCATTCGTGGTGGGGGAAGTGCATGGCGTATTCGTGGCCGTAGACCTCCATCCCTTTCTGGTCGCAATAGTCCTGATCGCAAAAGCCGGTGAAGCGGCGCGGATCGACCGCCCACATGTCCCATTCGGTTGCACCTTCGGTGACCCATTCGGCCAGCACCTTGCCAGCACCACCTGACTGGGCGATGCCGAAGGTGAAGACGCAGGCCTCAAACGCGTTGGGAACACCGGGCATCGGGCCGATGAGCGGGTTGCCGTCTGGCGTGTAGGGGATCGGGCCGTTGATGACCTTGTTGACACCGGCTGTGCCCAGAAGCGGCACGCGGGCCATGGCGTCTTCGATGTACCATTCCAGCCGCTCAAGATCGTCTGGGTACAGCTGGAACGAGAAATCCTGCGGCATCGGATCATCGGGGCTCATCCAATGGCCTTTGCAGTTGCGCTCATAGGGGCCAAGATTCAGGCCGGTCTTTTCCTGACGCAGGTAGTAGGAACTGTCGACGTCGCGCAGAAGCGGCAGCTTGTGGCCGTTTTCCTTGGTCCAGGCTTCCAGTTCGGGGATCTCGTCGGTCAGCATGTACTGATGGCTCATGGTCATCATCGGCACGGTGCGCCCGCCATAGGGTTTGAACCACTCACCAACGCGCTGGGCGTAATAGCCTGCGGCGTTGACCACGTATTCGCAGCGGATCTCGCCCTTTTCGGTCTCGATGATCCATTCGCCATTTTCACGGCGCACGCCGGTGGCCGGAGTGAACCGCAGGATCTTTGCACCCAGATCGCGGGCGCCCTTGGCATAGGCTTGCGTCAACTGGGCGGGATCCATGTCCCCGTCCATTGGATCATAAAGACCGCCCGCAAGGTCATGGGTTTCCAGATAAGGGTAGCGGTCTTTCAGGTCCGAGACCGAGCACATCTCGATGTCCATGCCCTGATAGCGGCCCATCCCGGCGGCTCGCTCGAACTCCTGCATCCGCTCTTTCGAATGGGCCAGACGGATGGAGCCGGTCACGTGATAGTTCATCGGGTAATCCACGGCCTCGGCCAGACCGCGGTAAAGCTCGGTCCCGTAGCGCTGCATGTTCATGATCGCCCATGAGGCCGAGAAGGTCGGGATGTTGCCGGCCGCATGCCATGTGGAGCCTGCGGTCAGCTCGTTTTTCTCCAGAAGCACACAATCGGACCAGCCTGCCTTGGCCAGATGATAGAGCGCGGACGTGCCGACGGCCCCGCCGCCAATGATCACAACGCGCGCTGTAGAGGGAAAATCTGCCATGGAAGAAGGGTCCTTTGTTTTCGCGTCTGGCGCGGATGTGTCAGTAAACCGGGGGTGCGATCACCCAGACGGCGATGCATTGGGAAGAATAGGGGTTGGACCAGGTGTAGGGCTCGCCGCGGATGCGGAAGCTGTCGCCGGGTCCCAGTTTGTAGGTCTCGCCCGCGATGGTCACGTCCAGCTTGCCGGAGACCAGATAGGCGACCTCCTGTGTTGCACGGGTGACGGGCACGGTGATGGCAGCGCCCGGTGCAAAGACCGAATGGACCATCTCGAAATCATCGGTCAGATCGGGCGAGAGCAGCTCTTCGGTCAAACCCAGCACGCGCGATCCGATGGAGCGACGGGTGGTGGCGCGTACGACCCGACCCGCTTCTGACGATTTTGGTGCGGTGTCGATGAAAACAGAAGTCGGGACGTTCAGCATGCCGGCTATGGCCTCGATCGCCGGGGCATCGGGGCGGGACTTGTCGCGCTCGACCTGACTGAGCCAGCCAATGGAGACGCCCAGCCGCTCGGCCATCTGGGCAAGCGTCACCCCACGGGTCCGGCGCAGCGCGCGGATGTCTGCGCCCAGTGAATGGGTCGTGGTGGCGGCAGGCTGTGACAGGGCAGGCGCTCCGGTTCGTGAAAAAACTGAGGATAATTTCATCGAGCAGAAAGAACGGGTCAAGCCCAAAAGCGGCGTAAGCGTGTCGCGGATGAACCCCCTAGACCGGCAGCGTGTCGCGGATCTTGGCGGGCAGGCCCTTGCGGATGGTTCGGTAGGAGGTCTCCAGCCGCTCTGCCAGATCATCAGGGGCCACATCCGTCAGCCCGATGGAGACCCAGCCGCCGCGCGGCAGATGTGGTGCAGTTTCGGCCACACCGATTTCGATCAGAAAGTTTGCCGTGTTGACATCGGCGCATTTCAGGGTCACCCGCCCCCGCTCGGGCGCGACGATGCCATAGACCTTGCCGCCCACCTTGTAGACATCACAACCCATCCATTGCACCACATGGGTGGTCGCGGGCAGGGACATGCAATGGCTCTTGATCTCGTCAGGGGTCATGGTTGGTCCTTGATTTCCAGCGCGGGCGCAGGCATAGAGTGGCCCATGACCACGCGCATCTACAACATCGAGATTTGTATTTCCAGCTGACATATCGTCCGCGGGCCGCGTTTTCACGTTTTCAACATATCGATCACATGTTAGGCCGCCCGCGCCACCGGGACCGGAGCCACCATGACTGAGATCAAGCTTTTCAACACCCTGACCAAGGAAAAGAAACCCCTCAAACCACTGATTGAGGGCAAGCCGCGCATGTATGTCTGCGGGCCGACCGTCTATGACAGGGCCCATCTTGGCAACGCGCGGCCTGTGGTGGTGTTCGATGTGCTGAACCGGCTGCTGCGCCAAGTCTATAGAGCCGAGAACGTCACCTATGTGCGCAATTTCACGGATGTGGATGACAAGATCAACGCCAAGGCGGCTGAAACCGGTCGCTCCATCCGCGACATCACCGATGAGACGATCAGCTGGTTCCATGAGGATATGGATGCGCTTGGTGCGCTGCGCCCCGATGAGGAGCCGCGCGCGACCGAATACATCTCGCAGATGGTCGCAATGATCGAAGTGTTGATCGGCGAAGGCGTGGCCTATGCGGCGGAAGGGCATGTGCTATTCGAGGTGGCGAAATACGAGCATTACGGTCAGCTGTCCCGGCGCAATGTGGATGACATGATCGCGGGCGCACGGGTGGAGGTTGCGCCTTATAAACGCAGCCCGATGGATTTTGTGCTGTGGAAGCCCTCAAGCGGGGATGAGCCGGGTTGGGACGAGTATGAGATTAATGGGGAAGTCAAACCGATTCCATGGGGCCGGGGGCGTCCGGGCTGGCATATCGAATGCTCGGCCATGGCGCGCGACATTCTGGGTGACAAATTTGACATCCATGGTGGCGGGATCGATCTGCAATTCCCCCACCATGAGAACGAGATCGCCCAGAGCAAATGCGCCTGTGGTGAAGACAGCTTTGCCCAGATCTGGATGCACAACGAGATGCTGCAGGTCGATGGCAAGAAGATGTCCAAGAGCTTGGGCAATTTCTTTACGGTGCGGGATTTGCTGAACAAGGGGTATCCCGGAGAGGTGATCCGCTTCGTGCTCTTGAGCACACATTATTCCAAGCCGATGGACTGGACGGAGAAGAAGGCGGAAGCGGCTGAGAAAATTTTGAGGCGTTGGAGAACACTGACAGTATCTGCAAAGCCTTCGGAACTGAATCCGCACTTAGCTTCTGCTCTTGCTGATGACTTAAACACGCCGAAGTATTTTTCAGAACTCTTCAAATTGGAAGAGAATGGAGACGGAAACAGTCTGCTGTATCACGCTCAACTAGTTGGGCTATTGTCGGAAAACCTTGGTGAATGGTTCACGTTTGGAGAGAAGCCCATAGTAGAAGATGAGCTTGCGTTGCGAATTAGTGAATACCGCTGGCAATGTAAAAGTGAAAGGGACTTTGCTAGAGCTGACGCTATCCGGTCAGAAATGGCTGAGATAGGCTTCTTTTTTATGGACCACAAATCAGAGTCAGTTGTTGGGTACAGTCGAAGTCACATGTTCAAAGACTTAATGAATAAGTATATAAATTTGTTAAGAAAATTTGACATGGAGGCAGCAGATACTTTAGCGGTGAAGTCCTCTAGATTAGGTCTTCCATTGTCTCGCGACGGACAACAACACGTCGTCGGTAGGACAGATAGGTCATTGGATTTATCTGAGGAAATCTCTAACGAACTTTCAAGAATTGCTTTGAAGTACGGGGTTATAAAATGACCCGCGAACGCCTCTACCTTTATGACACCACCCTGCGGGACGGGCAGCAGACTCAAGGCGTGGATTTCTCGACCGAGGACAAGGTTCGGATCGCGCAGGCGCTGGATGCTCTGGGGGTCGACTACATCGAGGGCGGCTGGCCCGGCGCGAACCCCACTGACAGCGAGTTTTTTGTCCAAGCCCCTGCCACCCAAGCGCGCATGACGGCTTTCGGGATGACCAAGCGCGCGGGCCGCTCGGCTGCCAATGACGATGTGCTGGCGGCGGTGATGAATGCGGGCACGGCCTCGGTCTGTCTGGTGGGCAAGTCCCATGAATTTCACGTGACAACGGCGCTGGGCATCTCGCTTGAGGAGAACCTTGAGAATGTGCGCGCCTCCATTGCGCATATTGTGGCGCAGGGGCGCGAGGCGCTGTTTGATGCCGAGCATTTCTTTGACGGGTTCAAGGCCAATCCGGAATATACACTGAGTGTCTGCAAGGCCGCGTATGAGGCGGGTGCGCGCTGGGTTGTGCTCTGTGATACCAATGGCGGTGCATTGCCCCATGATGTGCGCAAGGGCGTACGGGCAGCCATTGAGGCGGACATTCCGGGCGACCATCTGGGAATTCACACCCATAATGACACGGAAAATGCGGTGGCAAATTCGCTGGTCGCGGTTGCGGCTGGTGCACGGCAGATCCAGGGGACGTTGAACGGGCTGGGGGAACGCTGCGGCAATGCCAATCTGACCTCGCTCATCCCCACATTGATGCTCAAGGAACCCTATGCGAGCCAGTTTGAGATCGGCGTCAGCGAGGAAGGGTTGTCGGGGCTTTTGCAGACTTCCCGTCTGCTTGATGACATCCTCAATCAGGTGCCACAGGCGCAGGCCGCCTATGTGGGGGCATCAGCGTTTGCGCATAAGGCTGGGCTTCATGCCTCGGCCATTCTGAAGGACCCCAGCACCTATGAACATGTGCCACCCGCAAGCGTCGGGAATGAGCGGTTCATACCGATGTCCAATCAGGCAGGCCAGTCGAACCTGCGCAAGCGGCTGGAGCGGGCGCGGCTGGATGTTGAAAAAGGCGATCCCCGCCTGTCGGCCATTCTGGATGACGTGAAGGCGCGCGAGGACCGGGGGTTTGCCTATGACAGCGCTGCGGCCTCGTTCGAGTTGCTGGCGCGTCGGCATCTGGGTCAGTTGCCCAGCTTCTTCGAGGTTGAACGCTACAGGGTGACGGTGGAGCGCCGGCAGAATGCGCTGGGCGAGATGGTGACCGTGTCCGAGGCAGTTGTGGTGACGCGGCTTGATGGCGAGCGGGTGATGAGCGTGTCCGAAAGTCAGGATCCGGTGACCCATTCCGATCAGGGGCCGGTCAACGCGCTCAGCCGGGCGCTGGCCAAGGATCTGGGACGCTATCAGACGATAATCGACGACATGAAGCTGGTGGATTTCAAGGTGCGGATCACAAATGGCGGCACCGAAGCGGTGACACGCGTGATCATCGACAGCGAAGACGGGCAGGGGCGGCGCTGGTCGACTGTGGGCGTTTCGGCCAACATCGTGGATGCCTCGTTTCAGGCGCTCTCGGATGCGATCCACTGGAAGCTGATCCGGGACGGGGCGAAGGTGTGAGTTTCGACGCCTGCGCTGCGGCTGTCCAGAAGGGCGATCCGGACCGGTTTGCTGCTGCCATGACGGCACCGGTGGCCAGCCGGGGCGGGCTTCTTGCGATTTATGGGTTCAATCTGGAAATTGCGCGTGCGCCATGGGTCACGGCCGAGCCCATGATTGCGCTGATGCGCCTGCAATGGTGGCGCGATGCGCTCGATGAGATCTATGCAGGTGGTGCGGTGCGACGGCATGAGGTGGTCGAGCCTCTGGCGATGACGATCCGCGAAAGCAGGTTGGAACGGGCGGATTTCGACCGGATGATCGACGGACGTGCCTGGGAAGTGGAGATCGGACAAAGCGCGTCAGAGTCGGAATTGTTTGATTATCTTGACCAGACAGGCACAGCGATCTTGCAGGCCGGTGCGGCCCATCTTGGAGTGCGGCGCGATCTTGCACCGATTGGCCGTGCCTTCGGGCTGGCGGGGCTGATCCGTGCGCACGGCGCGCTTGTGGGGGTCGGGAAATGCCGATTGCCCACAGACAGTGAGGCTGAGCGGCAGCAAATTTTGAACGGAGACGTGCCGGAGGGTTTTGCCGCACGACTGAGTGATATTGCTGGTAAGGCGCTTGATGATTTGCGCAGCGCGCGGGCCGGGAATGGGATGATAGCGGCGGCTCCGGCACTGCGGTCCGGGTGGAAGGCGCAAGACCTGTTGCGGCAAGCTGCCGATGACCCAAAGGCCGCGCTTTTGACGCCGGTTGCCCCATCGGCCTTTGGCGCGAGTGTACGGCTTGCGTGGTTATCTATACGAAACAGGTGGTGATCAGGCGGTCTGCTTGCGCCCTGAGAGCGCAAACCAGATCAGCGCGCCACCTGCCAGCGTCAGGAAGGGCAGCATCGCCAGATTGACCGCCGTCCAGCCCTCAACCGGGGATCCCCCCGAGCAGTTCATCAAAGCCCCGGAACTGAGCGAGGCAAGTGTGACCATCCCGAAGACGGCGAAATCATTCATGCCTTGTACGCGGCCACGCTCCTCTGGCGTGTGGGCCATGCCCAGCATGGCGGTTGCACCGATGAAGCCGAAGTTCCAGCCAAAGCCGAGCAGAACAAGCGCGCCGAAGAAATTGGTGATCTCCACGCCTGCAAGGGCGACCACACCCGCACCAGCCAGCAGGATGAGACCGGTTGCGACGATCTTTTCCACGCCAAAACGCGCAATCAGATGACCGGTGAAAAACGACGGTGCGAACATTGCAAACACATGTGCCGAGACGATGTCTGCGGCGTCATTGGTGGTAAAGCCGCAACCGACCACGGCCAGTGGTGTCGAGGTCATCACGAGGTTCATCAGAGAGTAGGACACCATGGCGCAGATCATCGCCACGCGAATGGTGGGATCACGCAGCAATTCGCGGCGTGTGCGGCCATGCGGGCTGTTGGCGGCAGGTTTTGGCGGTCTGGGGATGTCGAGCAGGAAAAAGACCAGCGAGCCCACGAGATTGAGTGCGAATATTGCTACATAGCCGCCCGCAAAGGGGATCGGATCAAGCGCTGTTTCGGTCAGTTTGACCAGCTGCGGCCCGATGATGGCGGCAGCCAAGCCACCTGCCATGACCCATGAGATTGCCTTTGGCCGGAACGCGGGCGACGCCGTGTCTGTGGCGGCAAAGCGGTAAAAACCCTGCGCAGACATGTAGATGCCGGTGCAGAGCGAGCCGATCAGGAAGATTGTGAAACTGCCGGACAACAGTCCCCATGCGCTGAGCAATCCGCCCAGCCCCCCGCCTGCGGCACCGATCAGAAAGCCCGTGCGTCGCCCGTGTTTCTGCATGATGCCCGACATCACCGGAGCGGTCAGCATCGAGCCCAGAACGATCAGCGAGATGGGCAGGGTGGCCAGACAGGCATGCGGGCTGAGAAGCTGGCCCGAAAGGCCGCCAAGGGTGAAGGTGATCGGCATTTGCGCCCCGAGAAGCGCCTGCGCGAGCACCAGCACCCAGACATTGCGTCGGGCGCGGGCATCGGATTGCGGCGTCTCATCGATGGCGGTCATGACCTTGCTTTGGCAGGCAGGCTGCGTATTGTCCAGACACCTTTGAGGGAGCAGGCAGCGTTGGTTGGTCGCATTATAGATTCCGTGGATGATCTGGCCGATGGAATGGCCTGGCTGAGTGGTGTCGACCCGGCTCTGGCGCGGGCCTACAGGGTGACCGGACCGCTGCGTTTGCGCCGCAAGGAGGATGGATTTCAGCCTTTGCTGAGCGCGATTGTCAGCCAGCAGGTGTCAGTGGCATCGGCTGATGCGATCTGGGGTCGGATGTGTGAGGCTGGCATGACCGAGATCGATCCGCTGTGCGTGGCAACAGATGAGGATCTGCGCGCCTGCGGGCTTTCCCGACAGAAGGCGCGTTACGCACGCGCTCTTGCCACAAGCGGGATCGATTTTGACGGGCTGCGCATGGCATCAGTCGAAGATATTGTCGCGACCTTGACGGCTGTCACCGGCGTGGGCGTCTGGACGGCGGAGATCTATGCGATGTTCTCGCTCGGACGGTCGGACGTCTTCCCGTCTGGCGATCTGGCCCTGCAGGAGGCGGCCCGTATGATCTATGATCTTGACGAGCGGCCCAAGGACAAGGCCCTGCGCGAGATGGCAGAAGCCTGGTCACCATGGCGCAGTGTTGCGGCTTGCCTGCTCTGGGCGTATTACGCGGAAATGAAGAAACGGGAAGGGATCAGATGAGCCTGAGCGGACCACGGCTGGATGCCGAAAGCGGTGAGGCGTCAAGCCTTGTGATTTTTCTCCACGGCTATGGCGCCGATGGCAATGACCTGATCGGCATCGGGTCCGCGATTGCGAGCCATCTGCCGAACTCGACCTTTCTGGCCCCCAATGCGCCCGATCGCTGCACCAACAACCCGATGGGGTTTCAGTGGTTTCCGATCCCGTGGATGGATGGCTCCACCGAGGAGCAGATGAACGCGGGCTTTGATGCCTCGGCCCAGAAGCTGGATCACTGGCTGGATGAGGTGAGCAATGCAGAGGCCATTCCGCTGGAGCGGATTGCACTTGTGGGCTTTTCCCAAGGCACGATGATGAGCTTGCATGTGGGCTTGAGGAAAGCCAGGCAACTGGCGGGGATTGTTGGGTTTTCAGGGAGATTGCTGCGTCCCGAGACGCTGGATGCCGAGATCAAATCGCGCCCGCCTGTGTTGCTGGTCCATGGTGATCAGGACGAGGTTGTGCCGCCGGAAAGTCTTGCACTGGCCCGCGACGGGTTGGCGGAAGTTGGCATCACGGCACAGACCCATATGTCCAGCGGCATCGGCCATGGCATCGCGCCGGACGGGCTGGGCATGGCGCTTGGATTTTTGAAAGAACGCGCAAGCCTCTGACCAATTTGACCAGCAGACCAGAAGGCCGCGCAACTGTCCTGACCGGCGATTGCTTGCGGCCATTAGGCTTGGTGAAACGCCTTGCCCGCAAAATCGTCATCAAACTGTCAGCGAAGACCGGCAAGGTTGCCCCAAATGCTGGCAGTTGGGTCACGATGATGGGGCTTGCGCGCCTTCAACGACGAGATATAGTCGAGGGATAAGGTAGGACGGGGCGTCCTGTCCAGCCAGCCGGAACAGGCAGAGCAGGACAGGTCAGGAGTCGTCCATGGATATCGGGTACCAGCCAAGTTTTATTCGAAGGCCTTCGGGGCAGCGGGATCACCCGGCGCTGGTGCTGAATGCGGATTACCGCCCCCTGTCCTATCTGCCCCTGTCGCTCTGGCCCTGGCAGGAAGCTGTGAAAGCGGCGTTTCTGGACCGGGTTCAGGTGATTGCGGAATATGACGAATATGTCCGTTCGCCGTCGATGGAGATTCGCATCCCGTCAGTGGTCGTGCTGAAGGATTTCGTGCGGCCCGCCAAGTCATCGGCCTTCACGCGGTTCAACCTGTTTCTGCGCGATGAATTCACCTGCCAGTATTGCGGCGACAAGGGGGATATGACCTTTGACCATGTGATCCCGCGCTCGCGCGGCGGGCGGACCACATGGGAAAATGTGGTCGCGTCTTGCGGGCCGTGCAATCTGCGCAAGGGTTCCCGGACATTGCGGCAGGTCGGCATGCGGCTGAACAAGAAGCCGATGCGGCCCCGGCCCGAGCAGTTGCAGAACATTGGCCGGAAGTTTCCGCCAAACCACCTGCATGAAAGCTGGATGGACTACCTTTACTGGGATGCCGAGCTGGACGCCTGAGCCTTCAGACCAAGCGCCCATAGTGCAGCCAGCACCAGCGAGGCGACGGCGTTCCAGGCAGCCATTGAAAGGCCGAGGAAATCCCACGCGATCTCGTCACAGCGCACGACGGGGGCATTCAGGATCTGTTCCAGCAATTCATCCGCTGACAGGCCGCCGATGGGGCCCGATGTGCAGGTGTTGGGACCTTCCCACCAGCCTTGCTCGACACCTGCATGAAACAGACCGATGCCAGATGTGCCAAGCGCTGCCAGAAGCCCGATCACCCCTAAAAGACGGAGGGGTTTGAGCAGACAGGCAAGACCCGCAAGAATGGCCAGACCGTGTGGCCAGCGTTGCCAGATGCACATCTTGCACGGCGCAAGCCCACCGAAATATTGAAAGGCCAGTGCTGCGGCCAGCAGAAGTGCGGACCCAAGTGCCGCTGTCAGGTAGAGACGCTGAGCTGTCACAGGAATTTCACCACAGCAAATCCGCCAAAGAGCAGGGCGAAGAAGATGATGGTCATCAGGCCGAACCGCTCTTCAATGAAGGACCGGATGGGCGGGCCAAATTTCCAAAGGAGCGCTGCCACGATGAAAAAGCGCAGCGCGCGCGCGATCAGCGAAGAGACCATGAAGGTTGTGAAATCCAGACCAGTCGCGCCCGAAGTGATGGTGATCACCTTGTAGGGAAATGGTGTGATGCCCGCGAACAGAACCGCCCATGGGCCGTTTTCGTTGAAGTTATCCGCGAAGATGTCGAATTTATCGAGCTTGCCGTAGAACTCCAGCACCGGTTTGCCGATGGTGTCGAACAGTTCTGCCCCGATCCAGTATCCCAGACCACCACCCGCGACGGAGGCGAGCGTGCAGAGGCCTGCCACCAGAAAGGCACGCGACGGGGCTGCCAGAATGATCGGTATCAACAGGATGTCGGGGGGGATCGGGAAGACCGAACTTTCGACAAAGGCCACCAGGATCAGGGCCATCAGCGCATAGCGCGTCTCAGCCAGTGACATGGTCCAATCGTAAAGTCGGCGCAACATGGGGCGGTCTTTCTCGGTTTCGGAGGTGTCTGACCACAGGGGGCCGTGTGCGGTCAAGCTGCTTTACGGTCGCGGGCGGGCATGAAATACTAAGGCCCTCAACGGGGTGAGGAAGACTGATATGAAATGGAAAGGCCGTCAGGGCAGCCGCAACATCGAGGATCGCCGCAGAGGCGGTGGTGCAGCCAAGGCAGGTGGCGTTGGGGGTTTCGGCCTGATCGCCATTCTGGTGATCGGATATTTCCTTGGCATCGATGTCACGCCGTTTGTCGGCGGCGGGCAGGTCTCGAACGGCTCAACCGGTGAGATCAGCGCACAAGATGACAATGCGGCCCAATTCGTTTCGGTCGTGCTGGCCGACACCGAAACGGTCTGGTCCGAGGTGATGCAAAGTCAGGTCGGGCGGCGCTACAATCCACCAACCCTTGTTTTGTTTTCAAACTCCACCCAATCGCCCTGTGGTGGCGCGTCAGGTGCAACGGGGCCGTTTTATTGCCCGGCCGACAAGAAGGCCTATCTCGACACGGATTTCTTCAACACGCTGTCCAAACGGTTTGGCGCAAGGGGAGATTTCGCGGCAGCCTATGTTGTCGCCCATGAGGTTGCGCATCATGTCCAGAACGAGCTTGGCATTCTGGCAGAAGCGAACAACGCGCGCCGCCGGATGACAGAGGTCGACAGCAACCGCGTCTCGGTGATGATCGAATTGCAGGCTGATTGTTTTTCGGGTGTCTGGGCACGCTATGCAGAGGCGCGGATCGGATCGCTGGAAGAGGGCGATATAGCGGAAGCCATGAACGCGGCCAAGCAGATCGGGGATGATACGCTGCAACGCGCGTCCGGTCGGCGCCCAATGCCGCATACCTTTACCCATGGCTCTTCCGAGCAGCGGCAGCGCTGGTTTGCGCGCGGTTATCAAAGTGCCAAACTGGAGCAATGCGACACGTTTTCGGCCAGTCAATTGTAATTGGGATTGACGCCGCGCGCGGTGCTGGATAGGCACAAACCTGCGTTGCCCGAGTGGCGGAATTGGTAGACGCAGCGGATTCAAAATCCGCCGCCGCAAGGCTTGCCGGTTCGAGTCCGGCCTCGGGTACCATCACTTTCCAGATCAGGAAATCGAGATTCGTTTTGGGCGTGCCACCAATTGCACTGGCCAGAGAATTTCTATCGGGATGTCCAAGTTGGGCCATAATCCATGGCCGAAAGGATAGGGAGATGCCTGATCTGCATATTATTTGAACATACTGCCGGGCAGTCTCAGCTTGATACAAATGGGATGAAAATTGTATACTTTGCCCAGTAAATTGTGAGGGCTACTAATGATTAAACTTAAAACTCTGGTGACAGCTGCGGCTGTAACCCTGATGGGGGCTGCTGCATCTGCCGCTCCCATGACCGGAACCTGGGGCGTCGACTCCGTGACCACCAGTGGCAACGACCACGCGTTCTGGCTTCCTGCCTTTGATCCTTCTACTGACGCTGCTCGCTACTGGCAGTTTGAAGGTGATTCCGGGGAATTTACCACAGACGGTGTGCAGGCCAAACTGACCGGCACGATCGTGCGTAATACCGATGCGATGCAGAAATTCAAAGTAGAGGCGTTCTTTGACTATTCCTCCAGCATCACAAACGATCCTGGAATTGGTCTGAAATGTGCTGGCCTGTGCGATGGAAACTCTGTTTGGGATCTCTATGACGTGACCAACGGGACCTTGACTGGTCTGGGTTCGATTGCCGGGACCAATCTTGAGTTTGAGCGCCACTCCGGCCCTGAACTCGGCCAGCTTGGATTTGGTGCAAACGACAAGAATGACCTGTTCGGCTTTTCGACGTGGATCACTTGGTACGAAGTGATTGGTGACATCCGGGGCTCCGCCTATAACGGCGACATCAACATCTCGCTCACCGGCAATGGTACAAGCACCGTCGTGCCGCTTCCTGCACCGGTTGCACTGCTGCTGTCTGGCCTTGTCGGCATGGGCTTCGTGGCACGGCGTCGTCGCGCCGCCTGATCCATCGATCATGACATTTGAAAAAGCCCGGAGAGCTCCGGGCTTTTTTTGTTTCAGACGTCCAGTTCTTCCACAAAACGGGCGTTTTCCTGAATGTACTGGAAGCGCAGTTCAGGTTTTTTGCCCATCAGGCGCTCCACCAGATCGCCGGTTTCGCCGGGTTCATCCTCATCGATATCGACCCGGATCAGGCGGCGGGTCGCAACATTCATGGTGGTTTCCTTCAGGTCCTTGGCGTCCATCTCTCCCAGCCCCTTGAAGCGAGAGATATCGATCTTGCCGCGCCCACCAAGGCCGGTTTCCAGCAAGGCATCCTTTTCGGCATCATCCATGCAATAGGCGCGCCGCGCGCCTTGGGTCAGGCGGAACAGGGGCGGACAGGCGAGGTAGAGGTGTCCCTGATCGATCAGGGGTCGCATCTGGGTGAAGAAGAAGGTCATAAGCAGGGATGCGATATGCGCGCCGTCCACATCCGCGTCGGTCATGATGATGATCTTGTCGTAGCGCAGGTCCTCGATGTTGAAGCGCGTGCCCAGCCCCACACCCATTGCCTGACAGAGATCGTTCAGTTCGGTGTTCTGGCTGAGCTTCGATGAGGCCGCGCCAAGCACGTTGAGGATCTTGCCCCGCAACGGCAGAAGCGCCTGCTTGTTCCTGTCGCGCGCCATCTTGGCCGAGCCGCCAGCGCTGTCGCCCTCAACCAGAAACAACTCGGTGCCTTCCCGGTTGGTGGCCGAACAATCCACCAGCTTGCCGGGCAGGCGAAGCTTCTTGGTGGCAGTCTTGCGCTGGGTTTCCTTTTCGGCACGTCTGCGCAGGCGTTCTTCGGCCTTCAGCACAAGATAGTCGAGAATGGCACCGGCTGACTTCGTGTCAGCGGCCAGCCAATTGTCGAAATGGTCCCGGACGGAGTTTTCAACCAGACGGCTGGCTTCGGTTGTGGCCAGCCGGTCCTTGGTCTGGCCGACGAACTCGGGCTCGCGGATGAAGACGGAGATCATGGCACAACCACCCGACATCACATCGTCGCGGGTGATCTGGGCTGCCTTGCGGTTGCTGACCAACTCCCCATAGGCACGGATGCCTTTGAGGATCGCAGCCCAAAACCCGGTTTCATGGGTGCCACCTTCAGGCGTGGGAACCGTGTTACAGTAAGAGTTGACGAAAGCATCCCGCGCGGGCGTCCAGTTGATCGCCCATTCCACCGATCCGGCAGTGTCCGCGCCGAACCGCTCGGCAAATTCTACTTTTCCCGCAAATGGGTTGTCGGAATAGGTGGCCGCGCCAGCCAATTGATCACCCAGATAATCAGCCAGTCCTCCGGGGAAATGAAATGTGGCCGAGGCAGGTGTGTCGTCGCCATCAGGAATGGTTTCGGGCGCGCATTTCCAGCGGATCTCCACGCCCGAGAAGAGGTAGGCTTTCGAGCGCACCATCTTGAGCAGGCGGGACGGTTTGAAGCGTGCCTTTGCGCCGAAGATATCGGCATCCGCGTGGAAGGTCACAACCGTGCCCCTGCGGTTCTGAATGGGTCCCAGCGCTTCGATCGGGCCTTGGGGTAAGCCGCGGGAGAAGGTCTGGCGATAGAGCTGCTTGGACCTTGCAACCTCGACCTCCAGATGGTCGCTGAGCGCGTTTACAACCGAGATGCCGACCCCGTGAAGACCGCCGGACGTCTGGTAGGCCTTGCCGGAGAATTTGCCGCCCGCATGCAGCGTGCACAGGATCACCTCAAGCGCGGATTTGTCGGGAAAGCGGGGATGGGGGTCGATGGGAATGCCGCGCCCATTGTCGCGAATGGTGACCGCGTAGTCCGCGTGCAGCTCCACTTCGATCCGGCTGGCATGGCCTGCGACCGCCTCGTCCATCGAGTTGTCGAGAACTTCGGCGACCAGATGATGCAATGCGCGCTCGTCCGTGCCGCCGATATACATGCCGGGCCGTTTGCGCACAGGCTCCAACCCCTCCAGAACTTCGATGGAGGAGGCTGTGTAGTCGCTTGTCGCTTGGTCCTCGTCAAAGAGGTCTGTCTTGCTGGCGGGATCGGCCATGGGCTCTTGTTTCCCCGAATCTGTTCTGCTCAGGCCCTAAGTATCGCCCGGAACGGGGCGGGAACACAACATCTTGGGGCGCAAGATCACCGCATCCGCGCGTTCTCGATCCGATAGCGTTTCTGGGCACGGTCGTGGAAGCTTTCGCCAACGGCCACGATCAGATGGCGAATGTTGATCGGCAGAAGACAGCCATGCAGGATCAGAACCGGTGTCAGGTTCAGAGAGAAGGCGTAGCAGATGAACAGGATGTTGCTCAGGATGGCCAGAATGCGCAGCTTGAACTTGTTGCGTGCGCCAAAGGTGAACAGCATCGACACTGCCGCCAGATAGCCCAGCATATCCATCCGGTTGACCGGGCCGTTCAGCAAGCCTTCGACCAACGGAGCGAGTGTAAAGGTCTCGATGTGGTCGATGCCCAGTGTCTGAGCCAGTTGATAGAGCACGATCAGAAGCGCGATCGGCGCACAGATGGCCGCGATCAGCACACCGAAGGCGGAACTGAGACGCATCAGCAGACGCCAGAGCGCAAGACCGGTATCCTCGTCATCCCGTGTCTGACGCTGAAGGATGAAATCTTCAACCTCGCGGGGAACCGGTCCGTGGCTGGACCGCAGTTTGCGCAGCATTGACGTGTTGTAGAGGCTGTCAGCCCGGGCCTGCTCTCGCGCAGACGCCTGCATCCCACCCCGTACATTCGGCAACAAAAAGAACTCGGCACTCATATCCAACAATCCTCAACACGCGCCCCCGCAAAAGAAGAGTTAGCCAGACATTGTGCTTAAAACATGAACCAAATTTGACGAGAAACTGCTCAATCCGAGAGAACTGTGGTGATCTGGGCCTGTGCCTCAAGGGTGCGGTGCACGGGGCATTTGTCCGCTATTTCCAGCAGGCGTGCACGCTGTTCATCATCCAGATCACCGATCAGACTGATCCGGCGCACGAAGTGATCGATGCGCGAATTATTGTCGCTGCAATGCTCGCAATCAACCCCGTGGACCTTGTCATGGGTGACATCCACGCTGACGCCGGTGAGCGCCCATTTCTTGCGCCGTGCGTACATGCGGATGGTCATGGAGGTACAGGCACCAAGGCCTGCGGACAGGAACTGGTAGGGGCTCATCCCCTGATCGGTTCCGCCATAGGCCAGCGGCTCGTCGGCCAGAGTGTGGTGATGTGGGCCAGCTGAGACATCCTGCAGGAAGCCGTTCGGATCAGACTCTGTTGTGCGCACGATGCCCTCTGGTGCGCCAATGGGCGCTGCGGCCTTTGGCATGGGCAAATAGCGCTCAACCCAGGAGGCGATCATTTCGGCTGCATATTCAGCATCACTCGCATCCGTGATCAGGTGATCTGCCTTGTCGAGCGTGACGAAGCTTTTGGGATGGCGGGCGGCGGTGAAAATTTCGGCTGCATTCTCGATCCCGACGGTCTGATCGATGGGCGAGTGCAGGACCAGAAGTGCCTTGTTCATGGAACGGATGGCGGGCAAAAGATCAGCGCTCTGGATATCATCAAGGAAGCTTTTGCGAACAGTGAACTTGCGCCCGGCAAGGGTCACATCCGCACTGCCGTCCTGTTTGATCCGGTCCAGATGCTCGGCGAAATTCTCGGCCACATGGGCCGGGTCGGCAGGAGCACCAAGGGTTGCCACGGCCTTGACCGAGGCGATCTGACCAGCTGCCTTCAGCACTGCAGCGCCGCCCAGTGAATGTCCGATCAGCAGATCAGGCGCCATTCCCAAATCGGACAGATGTTGGGAAGCGGCCAGCAGATCATCGACATTGGACGAGAAATTTGTATTGGCAAACTCGCCCCCCGAATGCCCGAGGCCCGTGAAATCAAACCGCAACACGGCGATGCCCATGGCCGCCAGCCGTTGGGAAATGCGGCGTGCAGCGGGGATATCCTTGGAGCAGGTGAAGCAATGGGCAAAGATGGCGGTTGCCACATGCTGGCCCGCCGGACGGTCCAGCCGCGCCGCAAGATCATGGCCCGAATGGCCCGCAAATGTCAGTTTTTCAAGTCCCATGGGATTCGTGCCTTTGCCTGTGCATGCTCCCAACATCGGATGTCGGACGTGCGCTGCCAAGGCTTTGAGGCGCGATGTCGCGTGGCTGTGATCGCTTGTGACGACTGAGGCGGGCTTTGTTACACTTCACCCATCAAACGGGGATCCCAAGGATAGTTTGTGAGGTTTTCAAAGCCTGTCTCTGTAACAATTACCTGGTCTTCCAGTTTGATCGAGAAATCCCCGCCCTCGCGGCTGATGAGCGCTTCAACACAAAGCGCCATGCCCGGTTCCAGCACATAATCGTCGAAAGCACCGTCGACCCGCTTGTCGGGATAGGCAATCAGAGGCCATTCATCACACAGGCCGACACCGTGCATCAGGCAGGAGTATTTTTGTTTCTGATAGATCTCGGGCAACTGGTGGGTGTTGTCGGACAGCTCGCGAAAGCTGACACCGGGTTTGAGCATCTGCATGTTCGTCTCGATGTGTTCAACGCCGAGCCTGTAATCCTCGATCATATCGGGCCGCGGTGCGGCATCGCCCACCCAGAACGTGCGCGAGATGTCCGAGCAGATGCCGTACGCGCCCACCAGATCGGTGTCGAGCGCGATGATCTCGTTGTTCTGCACGATCCTTGGGCCGCATTCCTGAAACCATGGGTTGGTGCGCGGGCCTGAGGAGAGCAGGCGGGTTTCAATCCATTCACCCCCACGTTTGATGTTTTCCGCGTGAAGCACGGCCCAGATCTCATCCTCTGTCATGCCGGGGGCAGCCTGACGTTCCATCTCGGCCACGGAAGCCTCGCAGGCGTGCATGGCGCAGCGCATCGCCAGAATGTCGTCCGGTCCTTTGATGGAGCGGGCCTTTTCGGTCACCTCTTCGCCCTCGTGGACGTCAAAGCCGGCGGCTTCAAGCGCGCGGTAACCGGCGATCATGATCTTGTCGACGGCCAGACGCTTGTTTGCACCGACATGGGCCGTCATCAGATCCTCGACCTGACCAGTGAAGCTTTCGGCTGCGGCCTCTCCCCGGTCACCAGTGGCGAAGTAGAACATGGATGCGCCCGAGCGGACCTCGCGGACCAGCGGATTGAACGCGGCGAGAAACGGAGAATTCTTGTAATCCCACAGCACCATATAACCGTCTGCCATCACCAGACAGGCACGAAACGGGTTGTGCATGTTCCACAGTTGCATGGAGGTGCTGTCGGTCGCATAGCGGATGTTGAGTGGGTCGAACATCAGAACGCCGCCTAGATCGCGCTCAATCAGCATCTTGACCAGCCGGTCGAGCCGGAACCGGCGCATGGCTTTCAGATCGGGTGCCACAAGGCCTGCGGTCGCCCATTCACCAAAGGCCAGCGGTGTCGGCCCGATCTCGATCCGGTTGTCATCATCCGGCGTGCCATCTGGCCGGGTGCGTGTGGGGTCAATTTTGCGGTTGTCGGCGAAGTGTTTGTTCATGGCGCGCCTCCTTTGGCACCCATGAAACGGTCAATCCAGACGCTGCACTGTTCTCAAACCGGCAAAATCGGGTCGGTTTTCCGACCTGAGCAAAGAGGCGGTCAGGCCTTTTGCGCCGCCATTGCCTCGGCGAATTGCTCGAACAGGTAGAAGCTGTCTTGCGGTCCGGGAGAAGCCTCCGGGTGGTGTTGAACCGAGAAAACCGGGCGATCTGCCATGGCGATACCACAGTTTGAGCCGTCAAACAGCGAGACATGGGTTTCGACCACGCCCGAAGGCAGGCTTTGGGCATCCACCGCAAAACCATGGTTCATCGATGTAATCTCGACCTTGCCGGAGCGCACATCCTTGACCGGGTGATTAGCACCGTGATGGCCATGGTTCATCTTCAGGGTCTTGCCGCCAAGGGCAAGGGCGAGCATCTGATGGCCAAGACAGATGCCAAAGACTGGTATATCGGTCTGGTCAAGAACCTCGCGGATCATGGGCACGGCGTATTCCCCTGTGGCAGCGGGATCGCCGGGGCCGTTGGACAAAAACAGTCCATCGGGATTGTGGGCCAGAATGTCTTGCGCGGTTGATTGCGCGGGCAGAACAGTCACGTCGCATCCAGCAGAGGCCAGACACCGCAGAATGTTGCGTTTCGCGCCATAATCGATGGCGACCACCTTGTGCGGCGGGTTTGCAACTTCGGAAAACCCGTCGGGCCAGGCCCAACGGCTTTGATTCCAGTGGTACGGCGCCTCGCAAGAGACATCCTTGGCCAGATCCATGCCTTCCAGACCGTTGAAGCCACGTGCCTGAAGATGCAGGGCCGCAATGTCGAAGTTGCCGTCAGGATCATGGCAGAGCGCAGCATGAGGCGCGCCCTGATGACGAATGGCCCGGGTCAGGCGGCGGGTGTCGACCCCGCCGATGCCGATCAGACCATGCTGTGCCATCCAAGCGGGCAGGGTGGTGGTGGAGCGCCAGTTCGACGGCTCTGTCGGGGACCATTTCACGACCATGCCGGCAGCGACCGGTTTGGCGGTTTCCTCGTCATCCGTGTTCGCGCCGGTGTTGCCGATATGAGGGAACGTGAAGGTCACGATTTGGCCCGCATAGGAAGGGTCGGTCATGATCTCCTGATAGCCGGTCATGGCTGTGTTGAAGCACAACTCGGCCACTGAGGTGCCGGTGGCACCGAATCCATGCCCCTTGAACACCTGACCATCTGCCAGAACCAGACAGGCGGTGAATTTTTCGTTTTGGGTCATTGGTTTAGCGACGGTTGCGGATGTGTCTGAGGTCATGGTCCCTGCCTGTCGCTGATGTGAAATCCTGCGGAACCTACAGCCGCAACGGGGATTGGTCAAGAGACGGAAAAAGTTCAAAAAATAACGCAAAAACAATAAGTTAATGGGTGGCGAGTGGTCTTGCCTGATGCGGCTGATTGCTGTATCCAGACCTGTGTTGGCAGCAGATTGTCCACACCAAACCGGAGACCAGATATGATCCGCTCGAAACTTGCCGCCGAGACTAAGGATGCCATGCGCTCGAAAGAGGCATTGCGCCTGTCCACGTTGCGCCTGATCAACGCGGCCATCAAGGACCGGGACATTGCCGCGCGCAGCGAGGATAATTCCGAGGGCGTGTCAGATTCGGAAATTCTGGCGATCCTGGGCAAGATGGTCAAACAGCGTCAGGACAGCGCAAAGGCCTATGAAGAGGCCGGACGCATTGAACTGGCCGAGCAGGAAATGTCGGAAATATCCGTGATCCAGGGGTTCATGCCCAAGCAGATGACAGGGGATGAAGTGGCGTCGGCCATCGATGCCGTGATTGCCGAAACAGGTGCGAGTTCGATCCGCGACATGGGGGCGGTGATGGGCGCGCTGAAAGAGAAGTATGCCGGACAGATGGATTTCGGCAAAGTGGGTGGTGTGGTCAAGGGCCGTCTGGGCTGATCACCTGACCCGCGTTGCATCGCTGAGCGCGTCCTGCAGTTCGGTATACAGCGCTTCACGCTCCTCAGGGCTGAGGAAAGCGCCAAGCTCGATCTCCCGCCCGTTGCCCTTCAATGTCAGATAATTTTCAGGCCGGGCGTCAGCTTCCATATGCACGGTGACCCAATAGGGGTTGGCCCGCCAGCTTTGCACCCGGCCCTTGGGGTCGATCCGGTCCACGGTGATCAGTTCAGGCCATAGTTTCAGCACCTCATGCAATCGGCCATCGCGGTAATTGCGCCTGAAGGCAAACCACAAAGCCAGAAACGCAGCGACCAGGAACGGCAACAGCCCGAAAGCCACGGGAGACCGGAAGAGAGCCAGAAACGGAATGGCCAGCCCGAACGCCAGCAGCCCCATGGTCCAACGCAAGCCGACCTTGGGCAGAGAGCGGTTTGGCCAAAGGGTCAGGGAATAAACGGGCTCACCAGCGGGAAAGTCCTTCCCGGAAGTGACAAGGGCCGGACCTTTCGGCCCGGCCCCTTTGGAATTGATCTCTGTATCAGACATCAGTGGTGAGGTTGCTTGTCCCACATGTCCTGTGTTGGCAGGATCTCGAACGTGTGCTCGGGTGGTGGGTTTGGCAGTGTCCACTCAAGCGTGTCTGCATAGGGACCCCAATATGCGGGTTCCTCAATCCGGCGGCCTGCCTTGATCGTGTAGAATACGATGAAGAAGAACAGCAGGAAGGATGCAAAAGACAGGAACGCACCGTAGGACGAGATCTTGTTCCAGTATGCAAACTGCTCAGGGTAGTCGATGTAGCGGCGTGGCATGCCCTGACGACCCAGGAAGTGCTGTGGGAAGAAGGTAATGTTCGCACCGATGAACATCATCCAGAAGTGGATCTTGCCCAGCAATTCGGGGTACTGGCGGCCGGTCATTTTGCCCATCCAGTAGTAACAGCCCGCGAAGATCGCGAAGACCGCTCCAAGGCTCATCACATAGTGGAAGTGCGCCACAACATAGTAGGTGTCGTGATAGGCCCGGTCCACCGGTGCCTGCGACAGCACAACGCCGGTCACACCGCCAACGGTGAACAGGAAGATGAAGCCGATGGCCCAGAGCATCGGTGTCTTGAACTCAACCGAACCGCCCCACATGGTCGCAATCCACGAGAAGATCTTGATGCCAGTGGGTACCGCAATCACCATGGTTGCCAGCATGAAATAGGCCTGCTGGGTGACGCTCATGCCGACCGTGTACATGTGGTGAGCCCAGACAACAAAGCCGAGCGCACCAATGGCGATCATCGCGAAGACCATCGGCAGGTAGCCGAAGATCGGCTTCTTGGAGAAGGTTGCGATGACGTGGGATACGATGCCGAAGCCCGGCACGATCACGATGTAAACTTCGGGATGGCCGAAGAACCACAGGATGTGCTGGTACAGGATCGGATCGCCGCCGCCTGCGGGATCAAAGAAGGTTGTGCCGAAGTTACGGTCGGTCAGCAGCATGGTGATCGCGCCGGCCAGAACGGGCAGGGCCAAAAGGATCAGGAAGGCTGTGACGAGAATCGACCACGCGAAGAGTGGCACCTTGAACAAGGTCATGCCCGGGGCACGCATGTTCAGGAATGTGGTGATCATGTTGATCGCGCCAAGGATCGACGAGGCGCCCGACAGGTGCACGGCAAAGATCGCGAGATCAGTCGACATGCCCTGTTCCGTGGTCGACAGCGGTGCATAAAGCACCCAGCCGATGCCGGATCCAAGCTGGCCGTTACCTCCCGGAGAGACCACCGAGATGACAGCCAGCGACGATCCTGCAACGAACAGCCAGAAGCTGAGGTTGTTCATCCGCGGGAACGCCATATCCGGCGCACCGATCATCAAGGGCATGAAATAGTTGCCAAATCCGCCGAAAAGCGCCGGAATGACCACGAAGAACATCATCAGAATGCCGTGGCCCGTGATCAGCACGTTCCACATATGGCCGTTCGGTTCACCGTCGAGCAGCATGTACTGAACGCCCGGCTCCATCAGCTCGAGACGCATGTACATGGTGAAGGCCACGGAGATGAACCCCAGGGCGGCAGAGACGATCAGGTAAAGAATCCCGATGTCCTTGTGGTTGGTAGACATGAACCAGCGGGTGAAAAATCCGCGTGTGTCCTCGTGTCCACCGGCGTGCGCTGTTGCGTCAGCCATCTTGTCAGCTCTCCTACTGTCTTGTCTTGCGGGTCATTTTTGACCTTCGCCTGCTCGCGACCATACGCCTGCGCTCATCCGATCTCAACCACCGCAATGGTCTTGGGACGGGTTGAATTGTCGCAATCTGGAATACTGCGGAACAGGGACTGCGGAGTTGTAAAAGGAGCGTGACAGAAGCGGCGGTAGAAGGGGGCAAGACGAAATGTGACTGTCAGGCGCGTCGAACAAAGTGGCATGGGCAACAAAAAACGGGCCCGCAGAGATTGCGGGCCCGTGGAATCATGTTGGCAAGGGATTACTCGGCCACGGAAGCCAGATAGGCCGCGACGTCTTCGCCGCCGTTCTTGAGCTTGAAGCTCATTTTCGAGCGGGCCTTGCTGTCATCAAGGTAATCCTGAAGGTATTTCTTGGGGTCGACCACGTAGATCGCAAGCTGCTCCTCATCCCAGACAAGACCAGCTTCACCCGCCGCAATCAGGCTATCGCCATATTTGGTGAAATCCGCATCTGCACCTGCGGTGCGGCCGATGACACCGTAAAGGTTGGGGCCGGTTTTGCCGCCCTTGACGATCACATCGTCACCATTGGCAATCATGTGGCAGCTTTTGCATCGGTTGAACGCTTTTTCGCCCTCTGCGGCATCGCCAGCGGCGAAAGCCGATCCGCTGGCCATGGTGATGGCCGCTGTCAAAGTTGCGATTCTGATCATTGGGTATCCCCTCGAGAGTATTAAGACGTTAGTATGAGTTAGGCTGATGACATAACGGGGCAACGTTTTCGACAAAAACTTTTGTGATTAGTCGACTGATCGTCAGGGTCCGAACACCTGATCAAAGGTCTTTTGCAGGGCCACATCGACGTCCGCCATGGTTGCCGGTACGCCCAGATCAACCAGACTGGTGACCCCGTAACCTGTAATCCCGCAAGGCACGATGCCGTCATAGTGGTTCAAATCCGGTTCAACGTTGATGGATATGCCGTGAAAGCTGATCCATTTGCGCAGACGAACACCGATGGCTGCGATCTTGTCCTCGGCCATGGAGCCGTCGGGCAGAGGGGGCTTGTCGGGCCGCTCCACCCAGACCCCGACGCGGCCGGGTCGGCTTTGACCTGTGACATTGAATTCGGCCAAGGTTGCGATCACCCATGCCTCAAGCAGTGATACGAACTTGCGTACGTCGCGTCCCCGTGTGTTGAGGTCCAGCATGGTGTAAGCGATGCGCTGGCCGGGGCCGTGATAGGTGTATTCACCGCCGCGCCGGGTCTCGAACACCTCAAAACGCTGATGATCCAGCAGATCGGCAGGTTTGGCACTGCTGCCGGCTGTATAGATCGGAGGATGTTCCAGAAGCAGCACCTGTTCGCCAACATCGCCCGCAATCATCGATGCAACATGGTCTTCCATCATCTCGTTGGAGTGGGGGTAGGGGGTCAACCCGTCAAGGATCTGCCAATCGGGCATAGGCTCAGGCCTGTGTGAAGATGCGGTTTTGCGTGCCTTTCACCTAACCTTTCGGTGTTGAAATGAAAAGCGGCAGCGCAATCGCAAAAACCGCTTCACAAGCCATAGCCCCTTCGCTATAGAGCCTCCACTCTACCCCAGGACGTGCGGTCGTGGCGGAATTGGTAGACGCGCAGCGTTGAGGTCGCTGTGGGGTAACACCCGTGGAAGTTCGAGTCTTCTCGACCGCACCAAAATCCCAAGTCATCGAATTTTGCTTTCCTAGCGTTGGGTCCATGTCCCAATGCACGACATGCTGAGCACAGTTCTGCGCAAACTCCCTAAAACCGTTGAAATGGATCAGGTTTTCAGCAAACCTTGGTGAATGAGTTTGATTTGAATGGGAGATCAGTCACGTGCCGAATTCTCCTGCTTCGCCGTCCAGTCGTATATCCGGCGGGCTCTATAACGATTTGCTGGCCGGTATTCTCATGGGAGAGTATCCGCAGAACTCTGCTTTGCCGCCAGAGACGCGGCTTGCGCAGGACTATGGCGTGTCCCGGACTGTGGTCCGTTCGGCACTGGAGCGGTTGAAAACCTCAGGCGTTGTGGAATCGCGACAAGGCTCCGGAACGGTAGTAGCCAATCATGATCCCAAGAAGATCGCGAAACTTAACCGCAATGAGCAGTTTCCCGAACTCAAGGATTGCTCAGCCTGCCGGTTGGCCATCGAGCCAGCGGTGGCAGCCACGGTCGCCGCACATTTGACCACTGCGGCAAAGACGTTTCTGGAAGAGCAAAGGACGTTGATGACATCGGCCATGATCTCAAGCGATTATGACCGTTGGGTTCAGGATGCCTATTTTCATACTCAACTTGCTGAGTGTTCCGGCAATGCGTTTTTCCGCGACTTCATGCGTCAATTGCGGCCCCATATGCTGTTCGCGATGAACATATCAAAGACCCTGAACACGGCTGCACAACAGGAACATGTGGATCACAGCCGACTTGAGCATCTTGAGATCATCGAGGCGGTTCTGGATCAGGATCCGCAGGCTGCGCGCTCAGCCATGCAGCTTCACCTTGAGCTGGGCACCAACCGGATTTTCAGAGAACAGGAAGACCTGTTGCTGACGGATTAGAACTTTGGTCTGCACTTTTTTCGCGTTTGTAATAGAGTGCAGCAATAACAATTACTTACACAGTTTCCACTTCTTAAGTTTCTGAATTTGTTTTCAAAAACAAATAGTGCGCGATGAAATGCGCGATAAACTGACGCGGTCAGATAAAATGACCAAAACCAGGGAGGAATAATAATGGCGTTTAAAAAGTCTTTGCTCACAGGGATCGCTCTGTCGGCACTTACCGCGATGGGAGCAGCCACGTCGGCGCTCGCCGTCGATGTGGTGCTGGAGCCCTATGTGACTGGTGTCAATACTCCGCTCGCGATGGTTCAGCCGGCAGGCGACGATCGCAAATTCGTCATCGAGCAGTTCGGCAAGGTGCGCGTGATTGATGCAGACGGCAATCTGCTTCCGCAGCCGTTCCTTGATATCCGCAACAAAATCGTGGACCAGTGGCATGATTTTGACGAGCGCGGCCTGCTGGGTCTCGCGTTCCATCCCGATTTTGCCAACAACGGTAAGTTCTACGTGGCTTATTCCACGACCACGAACTTCCAGGGCGATTTGGGCAAACTGTTCTGGTGGGATCACACCAACACGGTTGAGGAATATACCGTATCGGCAGACGATCCAAATGTGGCCAACCTGAATTCAGGTCGGATCATTTCCGAGATCGATTGGCCCCAGTTCAACCACAACGGTCACTGGATCGACTTTGGTCCTGACGGGATGCTCTACATCTCGACCGGTGATGGCGGCTACGCCAATGACTGGGGCATCGGCCATAACGTGACAGAGGGCAATGGTCAGGACCTCAGCGTTCTGCATGGGAAAATCCTGCGGATTGACGTGAACGGCTCGGATGGTGACAAGAACTATGCCATTCCTGCAGACAACCCGTTCGTCGGCAATGACGAGGCTGCACCAGAGATCTGGGCCTATGGTCTACGCAACCCCTGGCGCTGTTCCTTCGACATGGGTGGTGACAACGAGCTTTTCTGCGGCGACGTGCAGCAGAACAGCTATGAGGAAATCGACATCATTGCTGCTGGCGACAACCTCGGCTGGCGGGTGAAGGAAGCGACCCATTGCTTCGACTACACCCAGCCTGACAACCACCCGGCTGACTGTGATCAGGCAGGTCTTGTCGATCCGATCCTCGAGTATCCAAACTGCACCGCCAAGCCGGGCGACTGTCTGGGCATCTCGAACACCGGTGGCTATGTCTACCGGGGCGCGAATGCCGACTGGGATGGCAAGTACATCTTCGGTGACTGGTCCAAGAGCTTTGCAGCCATGGACGGCCAGATCTTCATCGGCACAGAAGCGGATGATGGCACATGGTCGATGGAAGTGGCCAACGTGACCAACATGGATGGCAAGACACCATATATTCTGGCCTTCGGTCAGGATGCAGCGGGTGAAGTCTATGCCCTGACATCGATCACGACCGGCCCGAACGGTTCGCTCGACACGATCTACAAGATCGTTCCAGCCAACTGAGCCAGTCCAACATCCGGCGCCGCAGGTTTTGACTTGCGGCGCCGGTCCGACACAGGCTTTGATTGGCCTGTCTATCAATTCAAGGGTCAAAGATGTTCAAGAAACTGCCGTTGCTGAGTGTTCTGGCGATTGCCTTCATGCTGTCATCCCCCGGCCAGTCGCAGGACATTGCGGCAGGTGAGGCCGTCTTCAAGAAATGCATGGCCTGTCATCGGGTGGGGCCGGATGCCAAGCATCGCTCAGGCCCGATCCTGAACAATGTGGTGGGACGGGCGGCAGCGTCTGCCGATGGGTACAAGTACAAGAAATCGATCGTGGCCGCACGCGACAAGGGCCTGATCTGGGATGAGGCAAATCTGCAGGCCTATCTGGGCAATCCGACCGAGTTTCTCAGAGAGTATCTGGACGATCCCAAGGCGCGTTCGGCCATGTCCTTCAAGCTGATCAAGGAACAGGAACAGTCGGATGTGATTGCCTATATCGCATCTGTCGAGACCGAAGCTGCGGCTGCCGATGGTGCGGAAGCCACTGAGCCAACGGAGCCTGTCTTGAGCATCGACGAGATCGTTGCGGCGCAAAGTTTCACGGATGAATACATCAATGATCCGGTCAACATCAGCGCGGGGAAGGAAATCTGGTTCGCGCAATGCACCCATTGCCATGGTTTCAAGGCATATCCCGGCAAGGCTCCGAAGCTGAAACCCGCAAAGTACGAGCCGGAGTTCGTCTTCAAGCGTGTTTACAAGGGTTTCAAGAAAATGCCTGCGTGGAACGAGGTCTACTCGGTCGACGAGGTTCGGCAGGTCGTGGCTTACATCAAAGCGCCCGGGTTTGCTCCTTGACCTAGCTGCGGGGGAGAAACGGCCGAACTGCAAACCACAGCAGTAGCGGTACGATGGCGCAGATCACCATGGTCAGCACTGGATTGCTAGCCCCAAGATGGCCAGCCGTCGCAAAGGCAAATCCAAGGGGAACAGCGCCGCAGGTCAGGGCAAGAACATAGCGTCTGACCGGCATCGCGGTCAGACCGGCAAGAAAACTGATCGTCTCAGGCAGAACCGGTAACCAGCGGGAGCCTGCAACGATCCATCCGCCCCAGCGGTCAAACAGAACACGCGCCTGATCGAACCCTTCTGATCCGGCGATCTTTCTGGCGGTCTTGGGTCCGATGAAGCGGCAAACCGTATAGCCCAGCATTCCGGCAAGGATCGATCCGGAGGCTGATATCACACCCCCCAGTAAAGGTCCGTAAATCACGCCAAGGGCGGCCATCACCGCGCTGGCCGGTACCGGCAAAGCGATGTCCGAAGCGATCAGGCCGATACCGACGATCCAGGCCCAAGCGCCGAAACTGCGGATCCAACCGGTCGCGCCTTGTTCTGACAGAGATGCCTCAAGCTCGGCCCCCCAGATCAGAAAGGGCACGACCGTGATGGCCATGACGGCCAAAACCAGCAGGAACAGGCGAAGCATCGTGGTCTACTCGATCAGCAATTGGCCTGCACGACGCTCACCCGGAGCCTCGATCCGGGGTTCGCGTCCACCGCGCAGGATCGAGTTGCCCTCATAAACCGTGCGCTGATCAATCGCGGGCGGGTTCAGCCAGTCTTCCTCGTTCATCTGACCGGATTGTCCGTATGCATCAAGCGCGTTTTGATAGCAGACCCGGCGGATGGTTTCCTGATCAATCCCGCTTTCCAGAGCCAGTTGCGCCGTCTTGGCCACCCCCAGGCAATCGGAAATCCCCCAATCACACGCGCTGTCTACAATGATCCGCTCCGAGCCATATTGCTTGAGCAACTCGACCATCCGCGCATTGCCCATCTTGGTTGACGGATAGATCGAGAACCCGGCCCAATACCCGCGTTGCAGGGTTTCGGCCACGGTCTCTTCGTTGTTGTGATCAATGATGACCATTGAGGGATCGACACCCATTTCCTCACACACATCCATGGATCGCGAAGTGCCGCGTTTCTTGTCGCGATGGGGGGTGTGGACCATGACGGGCAGGTTCAGTTCCTTGGACAGTTCCAGTTGCAGGCGGAAATACTTGTCCTCAAGTGGCGTCTGTTCATCGTATCCAATCTCGCCAATGGCCACGACGCCCTCTTTCAGGGCAAAGCGCGGCAGCCATTCCATGACGCCTTCGGCGAGTTCCTCGTTGTTGGCCTCTTTCGAGTTCAGGCCGACGGTGCAGTAATGCCGGATCCCGAACTGACCTGCCCGAAAGCGTTCCCAACCCACAATGGAAGACAGGTAGTCGACATATGTGCCGACAAAGGTTCTGGGCTGTCCGATCCAGAACGCCGGTTCGATCAATGCAACCACACCCGCCGCTGCCATGGCCTGATAGTCATCGGTGGTGCGCGAGATCATATGCGCGTGGGGGTCGATCAACATCATAGCAAAACCTCTTCTGTCAGTTTTCCACTGGCAAGTGCCTCATCCAACGCGGTCTTGATGGACGGGTCGTTGCGGAACGGTTTGACGGGTATCCACAATTCGTCCGTCACCGGTCGGCCCGCGGCCCAGCGTTCCTGTGCATAATCAACCAGAATGCGGGCAAGCTCGGGATTTGCCCGTTCACGCAGCCCAAGGATTGGCGTCAGCTGGCTGTCGACGAAGAGCGCTTTGAGGATCATATGGTTCCAGCGATGTTCGTCGAAATGATCGCGCGGGTAGGGGTTGTTGTGGGCTATTGCTTCGAACACTGCGCGGATGTTCGACCGCAACCCTTCGCCCACTTCAAAATGCAGGGTCTCTGGGTCAGGGTAAAGCGGCAGGCCGCGATAGAAGGCGATCAGTTCGGCCATATCTGCTGTGCGCCTGAGGTCCTTGAACCGGTCAGAAAACGCGCGGTTTCCCGCACTTTTCAGCAAAGCAAGAACTCTAGCTGCTCCATCAACGCTCCAACCTTCAGGAGACCAGCCGGAACGAGCTTGATCAGCGGCCTTCAGATCCTCATCCGACAGGTTCAGATCGGCCTTGCCCAGCTTGCGTGGGGCCAATCCCAGGAAAATATGCAAATCCCGTTCAGGGCCACCTTTGGCAATGGTTTCAAGGCTTTGTGAAACCCAGTCGGCATGCTCTCCTGCCTGCGCCATCACCCATTGCCGAAGCAATTCCGCCGCTTGGTCTGACAAGATTCGTCCTCCCCCGATTGTTTTCTTGATCTTACCCAAATATGGCGCACACTATCCAGTGTGTTGCGCCCAAAGGGACTGGAATGGCTGAGAAAAAGCCATCAGAAGCCCGGCGCGGAAACGGGAGGACGTGGGGATGACTTCACGGCGCTTGCTGGTAACCTGCCTGAGCCTGATTACCATTGGCAATCCGGTCCTGTCGCTCGACCTTGAACTGGTGGCAGACGGTTTGACCTCCCCGATCGGTCTGGCTGATCCCGGTGACGGATCTGGAGATTTGTATCTGCTTGAACAGCAGGGCGTTGTACAGGTTCTGGGGCCACAGGGATTGCGCGACACACCGCTTCTGGATCTGCGCGAACAGCTGGTTGCCCTTGAAGAAGGGTTCGAGGAACGCGGCCTTCTGGGGTTTGCCCTGCATCCGGGATTTGCCAGCAATGGACGGGTTTATGTCAGTTATTCCGCGCCATTGCGCTCCAGCGCGCCGAAGGGATGGAACCACACCCGGCGCGTGTCTGAAATGACGCTGGCCCCGGGGGCTGACCGGATTGATCCCGATAGCGAGCGAGTTCTGATCGAGCTTGACTGGCCAAGCCGCAAGCACAATGGCGGTGGTCTGGCTTTCGGGCCGGATGGCTATCTGCTGATCGGGTTGGGTGACAGCGGTTTTGCGCATGGTGTCGGCCCAAAGGTCATCTGGTCTGCTTTCGATGTTCCGGCAGATCAACTGTATTGGGACCACATGGCTCAAGATGTGACCTCGCTCTATGGCTCGGTCCTGCGCATCGACGTGAACAGTGGTTTCCCCGGTTATGGCATTCCGCCGAGCAACCCATTTGTGGGCAAAGCCGGGTTGGATGAGATCTACGCCTGGGGCTTTCGCAACCCGTATCGGCTTGGCGTGGATCAGACGACAGGCGATATTCTTGTAACGGCGGTTGCGGAAACCCTGTGGGAGGCGGTTTACCTGATATCGGGTCCGGGCAATTTCGGCTGGCCCATTCGGGAGGGCACCCATTGTGTGGATCGGACCAAGCCGCGTGATCCGCCGACGGATTGTCCGCGCCACGGACCAAACGGGTATCGCATTCAGGACCCGGTCGTCGAATACCCCAACAAGCAGGTGATGCATCCCGAAACGGTGATCGAGGCCACAGGTGTCGGTACAGCAGTGGTCGGGGCCCGCATCTATCGCGGCGCGGCCATTCCCGAACTGGAGGGCAAGCTGATCCTTGCGGATTGGAGCCTTGATTTCCGCAGTCCCTCGGGCCAGCTGTTCGTGGCAACGCCGGCGCAAAGCTGGGGTGAGGTTTGGTCACTGGTTTCATTGAAAACGCTTGAGACCCGGATTGTCAGTCTCGATACGGATGGCGCGGGTGAAATCTACGTTCTGACCAATGACGAGCTGGGGCCATTCGGGTCGACCGGCAAGGTCTTCAAACTTGTCCCCTGACCCGAACCACTAGGAGCCAGCATGCAACGAACTCTTGTGATCCTTGTGGTCGGACTTGCCCCGCATCTGGTGGGAGAGCACACGCCGCATCTGACAAAACTTGCCAAGCGTGGCGGATTGCGCCCGTTGAACACGGTCACCCCTGCTGTGACCTGCACGGCACAATCGACCCTTCTGACAGGCCTGCCACCATCGGGCCATGGCGCTGTTGCCAACGGCTGGTTCTTCCGCGATCTCTCGGAAGTGCTTTTGTGGCGCCAGCCCAACCAACTTGTTGCGGGCGAGAAGATCTGGGAGGCGGGGCGTGCGCGCAATCCTGAGTTCACCTGCGCCAAGATGTTCTGGTGGTACAACATGTATTCCAGCGCGGACTGGTCGGCGACGCCGCGCCCGATGTATCCTGCCGATGGGCGCAAGATACCCGATCACTATGCCCACCCCCATGCACTTCATGACGAACTGGATGCGAAACTGGGGCAGTTCCCATTGTTCAAGTTCTGGGGGCCGGTGGCGGACATCACCTCATCTGACTGGATCGCGAAATCGACCCTGCATGTGATGGAGACGCGTAATCCGACCCTGACGCTCAGCTATCTGCCGCATCTGGATTACAACCTTCAGCGTCTTGGTCCCGATCTGGACCATCCGCGCATTCAGGAAGACCTGCGCGAGATTGACGATCTGTGTGGCGAGTTGATCGAACACGCTGACAAGTCCGGTCAGCGGGTTGTTGTGGTCTCGGAGTATGGCATCACCAAAGCGACAGACGCTGTTCACATCAACCGGGTGTTGCGCAAGGCAGGACTTCTGGCCATTCGCCCCGAGGAATTCGGGCGTGAAGTGCTGGATGCCGGTGCGTCCGAGGCCTTTGCGATGGCGGATCACCAGATTGCACATATCTATGTGAAAAACCCAGAGCGGATAGCGGAAGTGTCAGCCTTGATATCCTCTCTCGACGGTGTGGAAAGCGTCTGGGGAGAAGAGGGCAAGCGGGCCAACGGTCTGGATCATCCACGCTCGGGCGAGTTGGTGGCGGTGAGCGAGGCCGATCGCTGGTTTAGCTATTACTATTGGCTGGATGACGACAAGGCCCCGGATTTTGCCCGCACGGTCGATATCCATCGCAAGCCCGGTTATGATCCAGTGGAGCTGTTCGTCGATCCGGAAATCCGCTTCCCGATGCTGGCAACGGGCCTGAAACTGGCGCGGCGCAAACTGCTCAAGCAGCGTTTGCTGATGGATGTGATTTCATTGAAGGATACCAAGCTTGTGAAGGGTACACATGGCCGGATCACGGATGATCCGGATTTTGGTCCGCTTGTCATCTCGTCAGAGGCTGATCTTCTGCCTGAGGGCGCGGTTGAGGCGACGGATTTCAAGGCATTGGTGCTGGATCATGTGTTCGGCTGAGGCATTGCCTCAGGTGCCTGCAACCAGTTTTTGCAGATAAAGTGTCAGACCAAAAGCGGCGACAGCAAGCAGGGCGAGAATGATCTGCCCCGCACCAGCAATCAGCACCGCATCATAAAGCGACATGCCAGCAATCATCGTGACAACCGCCTTTGGCACATCACCCCGATTGCGACGGAACAGCAGGCGCAAAGCCATGAGAACCACTGCGACCAGTCCCGCCCAGATCAGGAGCGGCACCAGTTGGGCTGAGGTCTGCGTGAGCGCATAAATCAAAGGCAGGGCCAGCACAGCCAGTGGCCAGGCCCTGTCCAATCGGTCGTAGGCTTCCTGCTTTGCGGCATAGGTCAGGCCCGCCGTGTAGGCCAGCAACCCCAGCGCGCCAAGCAGAACCGATCCGACAAGCGCCCCGGCGGCGAGTGCAGCCAGAACATAGCACAGGAACCGTGTTGTTCCCATGATGACCGGGCTCAGCACAGTGCGTTTGTGCAGCCAGTCGTAAAGCACAACCGCAATCGCCAGACAGATCCCGGCAATGCCAACGGCAATCCCCAGCGTGAAGGCCAGAATTATGCCGAGCGCGAGCATTGCAAATCCACCCGCAAACACGGTATTGGCGGCAATCTCACCCATCGGGATCGGACGATTGGCCCGCTCGTGCGTGTCGATTTCGGCATCAAAGGCATCGTTGAGCCACATGCCGCCTACATAGAACAAGGTCAGGGCGATACCCGCGATCAGGATCACGACAAAACCGGGAGAGCCCGCCAGAACCGCCCCGGCAATGGCATTTGTCCAGACTGTCGGCAGGTTCGAGACACGACCAAGCTTGAGGAAGGTCTGAAAAGTCATGACTGCAACTGGTCCATAACCCAGCGCATTTCCCGCACGATGTCCTGATCCACGGTTTCACCGCGCAGATGATCGGGCAAGACATCCCATGTGTAGGTCTCGATCTCCAGATGAGGCGAGATTGGGTCTTGCCTGTGCAGGGCGAGGATCTGTTCCAAAAAATTGCGGGTGGACGAGAAGGCACCGAGGTTGTCGATGAACACGGGCACATGGAAATGCACCCGCCATTCCTCACCATCTGTTACATCTCCCAGAGCCAGCGCTTCGGGAAGGTCGGTGGTGCTTTGCAGGCCCTCCGGCGTCTGCCGTAGCACCTGATGCAGATAGGTGGGCTCATTGAAATTGACCAGCGCATCGCGTTGTTCTGCACCCATCTTGGCCACGCGCAGGGCAGCGCTCAGTTGCAGTTTATGGATCGGGATGCCGGCTGCCTTAAGGTCGGCAATACTGCCTGCCGGGTCTTCGTATTCCACGGCAGCATGGCACACGTCATAGCATAGCCCCAGATGACGGGGCAGGGCGGTTGCAGCATCAGCCATTGTAAGACCAGACAGTTCTGCAAGTCGTGCGGCGGCACTGTCGCTGAACAGGTGCTCGCGGAAATAGGCCACTGTTTCGGCGATGGTTTCCAGAAAACATGCAGGCTCCGGCTCGATTGCCAGTCCGATGGTCACGCCGGTGCGGGCATATATGCCGACAAGATGCGCTACTGATCGCAGGTAGTTTTCCGCCATCAGCGCCTCGGCCCCATAGCTGAGTGGCTTGAAGGTTCCCGGCACGGTGCTGAGGCTGATGAAACTTTCATCAGGTGCAATCTCGGCCATCAGATCGGCCAGATCGTTGGTGTAGCGCACGCGCTCATCACTGCGCCAGTCGGGCTGATAAACCTCCTCCTTGACGCGTGTTCCGTGAAACCGGCCATAGGGAAAACCGTTGACGGTGATGCCTGCGAAACCTTGAGATTGCATCATCGATTTCAGAGCGGTGCGTTTTGCCGGATCGGCCAGTTCGTCCAAAGCCTCTCCGGAAAAGCGCAAACCGACGGCAAATGGCGCATCTGGAGACACGGCCGCCTTGACAGCCGCAACCGGGCCGGCAAGGGCTGCCTGTACATCTGCGAATGTCTGTGTCGGGTGGATATTCAGGCAATAGGTCAGTTGGCCCAGATCACCGGAAAGCTTCATTTCTGGCGTTCCCGGGCCTTGAGCCAGTTCAGAGCCTCATGCACCTTCCCGGCATCCATTGTGTGCACCTCGTGACCGGTGCCCAGATCCTTGAGCAGCGTGATGGTCAATTCTCCCCCCAGATGCTCTTGAAACTCCCGAAGGCCGGTCAGGATCACCAACTCCCCTTCAGCATCGCGGCTGTCGAGGGCCGGGTGCCAGGTGCGCAACCCGAGGCTTTCAAGAAGAACCACCACGCGTTCTGCGTTCTCGCGGCTCAGCAAGCCAACAAGATGGGCGTACCATGCGTCGAGCGCTATGCCGATGGCAACGGCCTCGCCGTGACGGACATGGTGGTTGGTCATCGCCTCGAGCTTGTGGGCCGACCAATGACCGAAATCAAGCGGTCGGGCCGAACCCATCTCGAACGGATCACCGCCATGGGCGATCTGGTGCATGTGCAGCTCGGCCGAGCGGCGCACCATGTATTCTTCGGCCTCCCGGGTGAAGCAGGCCAGTTGCTCGGCGTTCTTTTCCAGCCAGAAGTAGAACTTCTGATCGCGGATCAGGGCGACTTTCACAGCCTCGGATATCCCCGCAATGCGCTCACGCTGGGGGAGTTGGTCCAGAAAGTCGAAATCGTTGAGCACAGCCCAAGGCGGGGCGAACGTACCGACGTAGTTTTTCACACCCTTGAAGTTCACCGCGTTTTTGACGCCGACACCACTGTCATTTTGTGACAGGACCGTTGTTGGAATGCGGATATGACGCACGCCACGGTGGGACGTTGCCGCCGCCAGACCAACCGCATCCAGCACCGCTCCGCCGCCGATTGCGACCACGTAGGAATGCCGGTCAACCGCATGGGTGTGGATCGCCGATTGCATGCTTTCCACATAGGCGAGGTCCTTCTTGACGATCTCGCCGCCGGGCACGACCATCGGCTTGTCAACGAGGGTCAGCTTGTCAGAATGCGCGTCAAAATAGGCATTTATCCGAGCCTCAAGGGCGGCACTTGCAACACCATCGTCGATGACCATCAGAATGCGGTGGCATTTGTCGGTATCTTCGCGCGCAACTGTCTGATGGAAAACAGGATTATCCGGATCAAACAACCCGCGAACAAAGGCGACAGGGTATTGATACGGGACCGAGAAGCGTTGCCACTGGATATGGTTTTCACCCTGCCGCACACTGGCGGCATCTGTCTTGAGTTCCATTGTTATCCTCACCTATCATTGACCGTCAAATCTGCTCGCTTGACTTGTCTCAGAGCACCAGCTTAGGTTTTGCCCAACCCGTTAACAACCCTTTTAGAGGCTTGGGATGCGCATACTTTCGGCCGTGTTTTGCCTGCTGATGCTGCTGTTTGCCGTCGTGCAGTATAATGATCCCGACGCCCTGTTCTGGGGGGTGATCTACGGGATTGCCGCGCTTTGGTGCGGCTTTGCCGCATGGCGTCCGGCAAAGGTCACAGGCCATGTCCGGTTGGGCCTGCTCCTGTGTCTGGCTGCAGCCGTAATTGGCGTTGTCTGGTTCTGGCCACGCACGCCGGGCTTCTGGCAACAGGAAGTCTGGTGGGTCACCGAAACCGCGCGCGAAGGCATGGGCATGATGGTCACGCTTTTGGCGCTTGGCATCGCGTGGCTGGCAAGCCGCGGACGTCGGAAAATCGCCTGATCGGGCGACTTTATCTCGGCGCTATCTCTTCCAGCGGTGTACCGTTGAAATAGGCCACGGTCCCTGCGTGCGCATCCAGACCTTCGGGCAACTGATCATAGCCCGCACCTGCCAGTGCCGCGGTCACCAACCACGCGTGATGGGGCAGAAACTCCTGATGTGCGACAAGCTGATGGGAGGCCAGATCGGCGATGATCGTCAGCGGAATCGGACCGTATGGAGCAAATGCTCCTGCACCGTCGCGCATAGGACCGACCAGATCAGGCGTCAGGACCGCCAGTTCCAGTTGCCGTGTGGCAAGTAGACTGGAGAGCCGCTCAGGATGTGGGGCCCGGGCAGCACGTGCCTTGGCTTCGGGCAGCAGATGGTCAAGGGTTTCCGCCAGATTCAGCGCCTGATCATAGCTGCCGGGATCCTTCCGGTGCGCGCCGATCAGAAGGTGTTTCTGTCGATAGACGATCCATTGATTGTAAAGTGAATGGGACTGTGCCGCCGGTGCACATGCCCCGGCGGCCAGCATTGCAAGAACATGACGTCTGTGCAGCATCAATCGACAAACACATCCATGTTGAGCACGGCCGTGACAACATAGTTTGGCACATCAACCACTTGGCCGACCCGCAGATCAACCGCGACCGAAGACAGGGTATAGGCCTGCTCCGGCGTCAGCCCATGCTCGCGCTTGAGGTATTCGATCATCTGCAACAACGCGTGACGTGCGGCCAGCGTCAGATCCTCCGACAGGTTTTCAAGCGCGCCGATCTCTTCGGCGTCGATGTAACTGTGTGTCGGTGGGATCTCGCCAGCGGCTTTCAGTGGCAGGCCGACAGTCTGGTAGAACTTGGACGGCTCGATGTTCTTGATCTGCGCACCGCCCTCGACCTGAGGTGCAGTGATATGTGCACCTGCGCCTTTGCGGATTTCCGTGACCATGGTCACCACGGCTCCGGTTTCGATCGCGGTGCCGCCGACCTCTCCGTCACCTTGTGCGTAATGCACATCGCCCACAAACAAGCCGCATCCGTCGATGAAGCAAGGAAACAGCATTGTCGTGCCGATCTGCATCTGCTGAACATCCATGTTACCGCCGTTCTCGCGGGGCGGAATGGTGCGCAGGCAATTGTCGCTGTGCGATCCGTCAGGACCGCAGACAGCCGAGGGCAGGGCGCCGATGGGTTGTGGTGGCAGGGCCACGCCGCCCGCAGCACCCAGCGCCGCTTCGCGGGTTTTCCAGGCCACGACCTCTTCTTCGCCGGGCAATACGCCGACAGAGCCGAGGAAGGCCTCATATGGAACTTTCACACCGGGCATCTGGTCTGACACCGCGTGGGTGCGCGTCAGCCGCCAGTTGACCACATATGGCTCCGTGAAGATGTCGCGCAGAAAGCCGAAGCCCGGTGCAATAACCGTATAGCCATACTCATCGGGATCAATGTCGATCAGGGTGACGGCCAGAACATCGCCCCGTTCAGCCCCTTCGATATAGACCGGACCTGTCATCGGATGAACAAGATTGAGGTCCACTGCGAGCACATCATCTGCCACGGAATCAAGCGTCAGATCACTGTCGAGCGCGTCGCGGGAATGAATGACAATGTGATCGCCCGGATTTGCGCGGGCAACCGGTGGAATGGCCGGGTGATAGCGGTTGAAGCAATTCGGATCATCGGCGCAGTGATCGCCTGCCTTTTCGACCACAACCTGAGTTGTCCAGGTTTGATCTGTTGTATCGGCCAAAGCGGGTGCAAGTGATCCGGCTGCAAGCGCTGCTGCCACATAGACGTGATACTTCATGTAAACCACCTTCCTGTTTCTTTTGTTTTGTACTCTTTTGCTATTCTTCCTTTGGTCTTGTCGTGCACAACAAGTGGATGATTGCCGGGTTTCAGTGTCCAGACCACCGCTTTGCTTGACGCAACCATTACGCAACTTATGCATCCGCCATGAACACGACGGATCAATTTGATGAAGGAACAAGCAGTTTCAAGAACTGGGTGCCGGATGACTTGCGCTGATTTTGGCGCAAGACACAGCCCCCTTCATCGGCAGAGTCAGCTTCCTTGGATTGATGATCGGTCCGACAACCAGGGTTTGGCAATTCGTCCAAAGGTCGTATCGACCCGGTGCAGGGCGGGTCACTTGCTGGATCAGGATTGGGGCGCGCGGGGTCTGATCAGCGTATGCTCAGGGCTGAGAGAACTCGGCTCGCAAAGCTGCGTCGTCAGAACCAAGTGCAGGAACTTCGCCATATGCCTGTTGGGTACCGTTGATCACCGCGCCGGGGGCCAGCATCTCGATCTGGCCGGCGGAGGTCTGGACGGATATCAACCGGTTCTGGGGGTGGGCAATCAGATCATCTAGATCGGAAAGGCGCCCAAAAGCTATGCGCGCGGTCGTCAGTTTGTCGATCATGGCTTCGCGGGGAAGGGCCGCAAAGGAAGCCTCGACCCTTTCTTCAAGCCTCTTCCGGTTGGTCACGCGCCGGGTGTTGGATGCAAACTCCGGCTGGGTTGCCAGCGCGGGTTCATCCAGCACCTGTTCGCACAATCTCTGCCATTCGCGTTCATTCTGGATGGAGATCAGAACCGCTTTGCCATCTGCACATGTATACGCACCATAGGGAGCGATGCTGGGGTGTTTCAGGCCGACACGTGCCGGAGGTTTTCCTCCAAAGCGGGCCTGCAGATAGGGCACATTCATCCAGTCGGCCATGGCGTGGAACAGCGACACTTCGATTGTTCTGCCTTCACCGGTCCGCTCGCGCGCAAAGAGCCCCTGAAGGATTGCCTGAAAGGCGGTCATGCCAGCGGCGATGTCGCAAACCGATACGCCTACGCGGGCAGAGCCATGCTCGGTGCCGTTGATCGCACAAAGCCCGCTTTCGGCCTGCACCAGCAAATCATAAGCCTTTTGATCCCGGTACGGACCCTCGCTGCCATAGCCGGAAATCCCGCACCAGATCAGGCGCGGGTGGCGTGCGCGCAAGCTTTCAGCATCCAGGCCAAGTCGCTCGACCGCGCCCGGGGCCAGGTTCTGGATGAACACATCAGCCTTGGCCAGCATCCGTTCCAGCAAAGCGCGGTCTGCATCGTCCTTGATGTCCAGCCGAATGGATTGCTTGCCACGGTTCAACCAGACGAAATAGGCGCTTTCGCCGTGAACCAGATCGTCATACCCGCGGGCAAAATCACCCTCGGCCCGTTCTATCTTGATGACGCGCGCGCCTGCATCGGCCAGTCGTCCCGATGCATAGGGCGCCGCCACCGCCTGTTCGAGCGCGACAACGGTGATGCCTTCAAGATCGTTCATGTGATGTGTCCTCGGGGCTGGTGCCTGTCGCCGATCCGCGATTGGCGGCTGTTCCCTTCTGCGCGAAGAGCGTAAGTTAGGCAATAACCGCTTCGGGGGCATCTGGTCTCGGCGGCGTGTCGAAGGGACAGGTATTTTGACCAAGACGCTTTCAGCATTGGCAAAGGATGGCAAACTGCGTGTTGCGATCAACACCGGTAATCGGGCCTTGGTTCAGATGGTTGATGGCGTGCCTGTCGGCGTATCACCGGCTCTGGCTGCACGTCTTGCAAGGCAGATCGGAGCGGAGTTGGTTGCAGTGATCTACGATGGGGCGGGCAAGGTGCTTGCCGATGCAGGTGCAGACCAGTGGGATGTCGGGTTTCTGGCCATCGATGCGATGCGGGCCAAGGCTGTAAGCTTTACCCGGGCCTATCACACGATCGAGGCGACCTTTGCAGCCCGTCTGGACGGCCCGGTGCACTCTGTTGATCAGGCCGATCAGGCGGGCGTGACCGTTCTGACCTCTACCGGCTCGGCCTATGACATGTTTCTCAGCGCGAACCTGAAGCACGCATGTCTTGAGCATTCAGGGACACCGGCAGAGAGTTTTGCCGAATTTCAACAGGGGCGCGGCGATGTCGTGGCCGGAGTGCGTGCGTCGCTTGACCGGTTTTTTGAAGGTGATCCGCAGATCAATGTTCTGCCCGGCGTGCTGACCAAGGTTGAACAGGCCATGGTGCTGCCCGGTGCCGAAAACCCGCTGATCGCTGCACTTGATGATTTCGTAGCCGGGGCCATTGCCGATGGATTTGTTGCACAGTCGCTGGCTTAGATGGCAGCGCTGAGGCCGGACCAGATCAAACGGGCCGCAATCAGCAGAAGCACGATGTCCAGAGCCTTGTGAAAACGTGCATCGGTCATTCGGCTCAGGACCGATTTGCCAAACAGAGTGCCCAGCAACCCGCACAGGATCATCGCGATGATGAATGGCAGCCAAGGGCCAAAAGCAAAGCCCAGAAAGGCAAATGTCACGGATTTGAGCAGATGCTGAACGCTCATCAACGTGGCGTGGGTCGCCACATGGCTGTGACGCGGTAGGGAAAGGGATTTCGAATAGCTCGCGACAAAGACGCCGGTTGCCCCGAAGAACATGGTCAAAAAGCTTGAAATGCCGCCTGTCAGGATCGGCCACCTGCTCAGCCAACGGGGCGGGTGGGCGAGTACGGACCAGATGATGAAGGCTCCCACACCGATCTGCACAACCCACGGCGGAATGTTGACCGCGATCTGGCCGCCGATTGCGACCCCGATCAGGGAGCCGATGACAAACCACGGAAGTGCCGACCACATGACATGGCGAAGCAGGAGCACAGCACGCCCGATGTTGCTTCCCACCTGAACAACGCCGTGCACCGGGATCAGCGCCAGTGGCGGCAAGGTGACAGCCATGACAGCCAGTAGCAAAGCGCCGCCACCGATCCCGAAGGCAACCGTGATCAGCGACCCAAGAAACGACAATCCAAGCAGAAGGACAACGATGCCTTGGCTCAGATCCGGCGGCATCAGGGGCGCAATGACTTCCATCATGCTGGCCTGCTCCTGTTGATCAGATCAGGGCGTGTGCAGAACGCTTCAAGGCAGCGCACGCTCTTCAGTCATTCCAGACGGACGGATTGATCATGTGGATCGGAGCGGCGTTCGCATAGGCGTTGATCTGGTCGTAGATGTCACCGAATTGCAGGTCCAACTCGTCTTCCGTGACATAGCCGATATGGGGTGTGGCGATCACGCCGGGATGTTGTACCAGCGGATCATTGGGGTCCTCCAGCGGTTCGGTTTCAAAGACATCGATACCGGCACGGCCCGGGCTGCCCGATTGCAACGCGCTGAGCAAATCGCCCGGTGCGATCAGGCCCGCGCGCGAGGTGTTGATCAGGCTGGCGCTTGGCTTCATGGCGGCAAGATCCGAGGCTGTGATCAGACCGCGTGTTGCGGGTTTGAGGCGCACATGCAGGCTGACGAAATCGCTGGTGGCAAAAAACGCCTCACGACTTTCTGCTACGGTTTGCCCATCTGCCTTTGCCCGCGCACGCCCGTCATCCGAGCCCCACCACTGGACTTTCATTCCAAAGGCTTGCGCATATCCCGCCACTGCGCGCGCGATCCGACCGTAGCCGTAAAGCCCCAGGGTCCGGCCCGCAACAGTTTGGCCTACACCCATCTGCCAGGTCCCCGCCCTGATCGATGTATTCTGCTCGATCAATTGACGGGCGCAGGCAAGGATCAGCATCCAGGTCAGTTCTGCTGCCGCAACCGAATGGCCATCTGCATGCATGTTGGAACACAGGAGCACATTGTTCCGTGTGCAGGCCTCAACATCGACATGGGGATAAACGCTGCGCTGGGAAATCAGCCTGAGGTTGGGCAGTTTCGAAAGAAGGTCCTGCGTGATCGGCGTGCGTTCGCGGAACAGAACCAGCGCCTCGGCTCCGGCCAAACGCTCCGCCAGACTGTCGGTGTTTTCCTCATGGTCATTCCAAACGGTTACCTCATGTTCCTTCAGCTTCTCAAAGGACGGCATAGTGCGCAGCGTATCGAACCAATCGTCCAGAATGTGAACTTTCATGAGTGGGATCCTTTGAATGGCCTTGGCGAGACTAGTGCGGTGAGCGTGGGGTTGGAATCAGAACGTCCCGATCGAGCGCATCCAGTGCCGCATCGACTTTCCGGCGCAAAGCAAGGAGGTGGTTGAACTGTGCATCGCAGCCCGAGATCGGCGTCGGGTATTGTGAAATTTCGGCACTCAGACCTGCGCGGGCATCACGCAATGCGGTCTCGGCGGTTGTCAGATTTGAGGTAAATGGGTCCGTCATGTGCTGTCCTCTTGAGTAGTGTATGCCGTTGTATACCAAAGTTCAAAATGGTTGTCACTCCTCTCGCAGTTTTATGAAACGGGCTACGATCGGGGCGGTGGTGATGACGAGTACGATCCGGGTCAGATGGTGGACGATGACAAAGCCAAGATCAGCGCCAGCGACAATCGCAAGAACGGTCATTTCTGCCTGTCCTCCCGGGGCGAATGCGAGAAACCCTTCGACCGGTGCGGCAAGACCTAACAGCACAACGATCTCGGTGAAAATCACTGCCAGAATTGCCAGCACTCCGACAAAGGCGACACCTGCCAGAACATCCTTGCGTAGCTCGGCCAGGGTCACGCCCACATATCCCACGCCTATGCCGATGCCGATGAAGTATTGGGCTGCGAGGATGGCTTCGGCTGGGGGACGAACATGGATCAGACCCGAAAGGGACAGGGCGGCTGTAACAATCATCGGACCAAGGATGGAGGCGCCGAACAAACCGATCCGCTCTCCGCCCTTCCAGCCGATCAGGGCCGCAAGCACCATCAGGACAAGCTCGATTACCGGGACATCGCCGATGGGCGCTCCGATGGGTTGGGTCAGTTCCGTATCAAAGGCCTGTGTCAGCAGAATGGGTGCGACAGTGACAACGATCAGAACCCGTGTTGCATGGATCAGTGACAACGCGCGGGGGTCACCGCCTGCCTCGGTCCCGAAAATGACCATATCCTGCAACCCACCCGGCATGGCCGCATAATAGGAGGTGACCGGATCGAACCCGCAGACCCTGCGAAAGAACGGCACGCCGATGCACCCGATGCACAGGATGTAAAGCGGGATCAGGGCCACCGACATGGCCATCTGCGGAAGGACACTCAGCAAATCCGGCGTGATGGATGCGCCAACCGCCACACCCAGAATGGTCCGCGCTGCCAGAGCAACCTGACCTGTTCCGCGTAGAGGCATCCCCAACAGGGCTGCGATCAGGCAGGCCAGCATCGGGCCGAATAGGAACGGCAGAGGAAGACCGGTGGCGGCAAAGGCAATCGTGCCGACAGCCGCAAGAACCAGCGTTCCGGCAGTGCGCATCATTGGAGGCAAGGAGGCGTGGCGCGACATGGCGCAGCTTTCGTTGACAGGAGTTGCATCCATATGTATCCATCTGGATACAAAATGCAACACCGGAGTTTAACCGTGACCGCCGCTGCCACGCCCATTCGCGAGATGAGCCAGGGTCAAGACGCCTACCAGCGCCTGATTGCCGAGATCAGGGCAGGGGTCTTGCGCCCCGGAGACCGGCTGACCGAAACCGAACTTGCCGCCCGTCTGGGGATCAGCCGCACGCCTGTGCGCGAAGCCATTCGAGCCTTGGAAACTGATGGGCTGGTCGTTCATGTGGCACGTGTCGGCGCGAGCATCCGCAGGCTGGGATACGCGGAAGTCACCGAACTGTATGAGATGCGCATGGTGCTGGAAGGAACAGCTGCGCGGTTGGCGGCCCGCATGGCCTCGGATCTGGAGCTTGCTGAACTTGATGCCATCGCAGGTGACATGGCGCTGGCCCGGTCGGATGAGGCGCGGTTGGCCCAATTGAACAGGCAGTTTCATGGCACCTTGCTGAATGCGGCCCGGAACAGGTTTCTCAGCGATGCGGTGGCGGGGCTGGAGAAAACCCTGCTGATCATCGGGCCCTCGACCATGGAAGATGGCGCGCGCGCTGAAGAAGCCCAGACCGAGCATGAGACGATCCTTGCCGCCCTGCACGCGCGTGACGGTGAAACTGCCGAGACATTGATGCGGGCCCATATCAACGCCGCACATCGCATCCGCCTGCGTCAGTTCCGTTTCGATGACCAAGACGAGCCGCTGGCATGACCGATTTGACAGATCAGTGGGATGTCGTCGTGGTCGGCGGTGGCAACGCAGCCCTATGCGCGGCCATAGAAGCAGCAGAGACCGGCGCACGCGTGATCATACTGGAAGGCGCACCGAAAGCGTACCGGGGCGGGAACTCCCGTCACACACGCAATTTCCGCTGCATGCATCAAGGCCCCTTATCGGTTCTGACAGACAGCTATCAGCAGGATGAATACTTCGACGATCTGATCCGCGTGACCAAGGGGAAAACCGATGAAGATCTGGCGCGGATGACGATTGCAGCCTCTGAGGCCTGTCTGCCCTGGATGCTCAAGCAGGGCGTGCGGTTCCAGCCCTCTCTGTCCGGCACTTTGTCACTGTCTCGCACCAATGCGTTCTTTCTGGGTGGCGGTAAAGCGCTGGTGAATGCCTATTACAACCGGGCTGCTGATCTGGGGGTCAGAGTTGTCTATGAGGCACAGGTTCAACGTGTGGACATCAAGGATGGTGTGTTTCAGGCGGTTGAATGCGATGTGGCTGGCACACCAACACGGGTCACTGGCAAATCCGTCGTGCTGGCTTCTGGCGGATTTCAGGCGGATCTTGACTGGCTGGCGCGGGCCTGGGGACCTGCTGCACGGAATTTTCTGATCCGTGGCACGCCCTATAATCGCGGGGTTGTTTTGAAAGACATGCTGGATCAAGGCGCGGCATCCGTGGGTGATCCAACACAGTGTCATGCGGTGGCCATCGACGGTCGGGCGCCGAAATATGACGGTGGGATCGTGACCCGGCTGGACTGTGTGCCGTTCTCGGTGGTGGTCAACCGGGACGGCGCGCGTTTCTACGATGAGGGCGAGGATGTCTGGCCCAAACGCTATGCGATCTGGGGCAGGCTGGTCGCGGCGCAGCCCGATCAGGTGGCATATTCCATCATTGATGCAAAAAGCATTGATGCCTTCATGCCGTCTGTCTTCCCTCCGGTTCAGGCCGATACCATCGAAGGGCTTGGTCAGAAGCTTGGATTGTCGGGTGAAACCCTGAAGGCCACGATCGCCCAATTCAATGCCGCCTGCCAGCCGGGCCGGTTTCATGGCAACGAACTTGACGGCCTGGCCACCAAGGGACTGGAGCCACCAAAAACCAACTGGGCCCGCCCGATCACGGAGCCGCCTTTTTATGGATATGAACTGCGCCCTGGCGTGACCTTCACCTATCTGGGTCTGAAGGTTGACGAGACGGCACGGGTGACCGGATCGTCGGGCAGAATGGAAAACGTCTGGGCTGCAGGTGAAATCATGGCGGGCTCGATCCTCGGTCAAGGGTATCTGGCAGGTTTCGGCATGACCATCGGCACGGTGTTTGGTCGAAAAGCAGGACAGGAGGCCGCCGCACATGTCGCTTAATTTGACATCTTCGCTCAGCACAACGGAAGAGGCCCGGAGACAGATCGAGATCTGCAACGCCTGCCGCTATTGTGAGGGCTATTGCGCCGTGTTCCCGGCGATAACACGGCAACGTGCCTTTGCGGATGGAGACATCTCTCAACTGGCCAATCTGTGCCACAACTGCCGGGGGTGTTATTACGCCTGCCAATATACCGCGCCGCATGAATTCGACCTTAACCTGCCCGGTATTCTGGCGGATGTCAGGCAGGAAAGCTGGGACAGATACGCATGGCCGCGCGCTTTTGCGGGCGCATTTCAACGCAGCGGTGTGGCGCTTTCATTGGCGCTTGTTGCGGGTCTGGCCCTTGGATTTGCCGCATTGGCTGCGCTGGAGCCAAATGCGGGCGATGGGTTTTACACCTATCTTTCCCACAGTGCGATGATTGCAATCTTCATTCCAGCGTTCCTGTTGCCACTGCTGGCAGTGGCCGTCGGGCTGAAAGGTTACTGGCGAGACGTTGGAGGCGAGAAGATCACGTTTGGGCATCTCAAATCCGCGCTCATGGCTGCGGCGACCTTGCGCAATCTTGATGGAGGTCAGGGGCAGGGGTGCAACTTTGAGGATGGAGATCGCTATTCGAACAAGCGCCGTCTTGCCCATCATCTTGTCATGTACGGGTTTCTATTGTGTTTTGCGTCAACATCATCGGGTACGGTTCTGCATTACGTCTTTGGAATGGAGGCTCCCTATGGCTTTGTGTCGTTGCCAAAACTGCTGGGTGTTCCAGGTGGTATAGCGCTTAGCATTGGGGCGGCCTGGCTCATCGTGCTCAAGCAGCAGGCAGATGCAAAGCTTGGATCCGAAAAGGCGTGGGGAGGTGAGGTTGCCTTCATCTTGCTGCTTGGATTGACCGGTTTCACCGGACTTTTGCTCTATGCAGCAACTGGAACTTCATTGGTCGGAGCGTTGCTGGCAATCCATCTCGGTGCAGTTCTTACGCTGTTCGTGACAACTCCATACTCAAAGATGGTTCATGGTTTCTACCGATTGGCGGCACTTGTCCGGGATGCGCAGACGAAGCTGTGACCGGTTCTCTGGACTGTGTTCAGATTGGTTGATCGCGGTCAATTTTGGCATCGACCAAACCCGGTATGGTATCACCTGAAACAGGGTGAATGCGATCTGGCGTCGGCTGATCCCGGACGTTTGAGATGCTGGCATCAGTGATTTCAAAACGGAACACTTTGGCCGTAAGGTGAAAGTCGGGGTGGAACGGGGCATGCGAATGATCATTGTCTGGGTATTGGTAATCGTCGGGATCGTTTTGGCCGGGCTTGTCATCTGGCGGCAATTGGATCATCGCGCGGATCGTGCGGAAATGGATCGTCTGGCTGGTTTCCAACCGGCTCGGCCCCAAACGTTTTCAGCTGAGATGGTGGCAGACTTGCCGGAGCCTGCCCGGCGCTTTTTCACGTTTTCCATCGCCGAAGGCACGCTGCTTCACACAGTGGCCCGAATTGAAATGGCGGGTCAATTCGGCATGGGTGACAAGGCAGCGCCCGGATATTTGCCGATGCAGGCAACTCAGGTTCTTGCTGCACCCGAAGGCTTCATCTGGGCGATGTCCAGCGGTGCGGGCATTACGCGTTTGTCGGGCTCAGACAGTGGATCTTGGACGCGGTTCTGGTTGAACGGTCTCGCTCCGGTGGCGCGCTTCGGCGGCACCCCGGACCACACCCGTTCAGCATTCGGGCGCTATGTGGCCGAAGCCGTCTTCTGGACACCGGCAGCCGTTCTGCCCGGACCGAACGTCATCTGGGAGCCTGTCTCGGACGATGTCGCACGCATGACAATGCGGCGTGGAGATCTGGAACAGATGGTGGAGATCACCGTGGACCCCGATGGTCGTCCCCTTCACGTATCGTTCTTGAGGTGGAGTGATGCAAATCCACAAAAACAACATCAGTTTCAACCCTTTGGCGGATATCTTTCTGAGTTTAAAATCTTTGAGGGGTTCACGCTGCCAACACATGTCGAGGCGGGCAATTTCTTTGGTACAGAAGACTACTTCCCTTTCTTTCTGGTCGATGTCTCGGCAATCGTCTTTCCAGACGCAACCCGCTAGAAAATGCTAACAAGCGGCCGGGGCCAGCAGACCCCAAGATCAAGGGAAACAAGGAATGCAGGATGACTGGCGGACCTTGGAAAAGCTTTAGCCATTAGCGACAGGAAAATGCCCCATCACGGCTCCCTTGCTCCGGGTATCACGCTTGTGACCGCGCCCTCGCGGGAGAACATCATGTCGCGCTTCCACCAGACGACGATTGCGGCAACAACCACGAGTATCCACGTGTCCCATGGCTGTGCGTCGGGCCAGAATGGATTGATCAACTGCCAGTGAAACAGCATCGGCACGGCAAGACTGCCGCGGGAGGCGTTGAAGATTGGCGTGACAAGTATCGCGAGCGTGACGTTGCCGATGAAGAACGGCAGAAAGCTCCATTCCGCAAAGACGGCGCCTGCCAGAAAAAAGGCTGGCAGATGCCAGATTCCCCAGACCACTCCGATAAACGCACCTGCCCAGATCGGGGCCATGTGACGTTGCAGCATTGGTTGCGCGAGGCCACGCCAACCGAATTCCTCCACTGGTCCAAGCAACAGCATCATGAACATCAATCCAACGACTGACCCAGCACCTGCTGGTGGCAAGGGCGCGAGAAGCGGCCCGCCCTTGATCAGTGACCCTGCCATGAAGACCAGCGGGATCGCGATCAGGATGAACATCCACCACGAGGGAGGGCATCGCCAAAGCAGCAGGCGCGACAGGAACCGTTTCAGCCCGGACAACCCGCCATGATGAAAAACCAGAATGAAAGCTGAAATGGCCGGAGCCCAGGTCGCGATGAAGAAAAACGGATGCGCGCCGCTGATCTCGCCGAAAACAGCGGTCATCGCTTCTGGTTTGAGGATGTACCCGCCAATGATGCCCCATGTGATCAGAAACGTGAGCGCGAAAAACACCAAAAGGGGTGTGATCGATGCTTTTGGGGAAAGAGCTTCGGTGGAAACTGACATGCAGAAGACCCTCGTGCAGAAAACTGAGAGTTTTCACTGACCACAGGTCGTGACTGCACCCATTGCGCCAGATCAATCCATCGTCCGCTCGCCTTCAAGAACTCAACCGCAAACCGTGTGCGAAGTGCCGGAAGCGCCACCCTGTGCCTGCACCAAGCACATGGATATTGATCTATCTCAGGAGAGGATGGGGCAAAACGTGCAGTGTGACCAAGTCACTGAAGCATCCGACGCTGGCACGTATTCAAAGGCCAAGCAACGAATGGAGAACCCCATGTCAGTCTATCCGACGAACATGCAAGTCCGCCCTGAAATCAAAGCATTCTTTGATCCGCAGACCAACACGATCAGCTACGTGGTCAAGGATCCGGCTTCCGATTCCTGTGCAGTGGTCGATTCCGTGATGGACATCGACTATACAGCCGGTCGCATCAACGCCGGGCACATCGCATGTGGCGTGATCCCACCAGCTTTACGCGGCCAGATACCCTTGTGCTAGAAATTAGTAGGGCAGGGATGCCCAGGCTGGGTCATCAAATCGCGCTGCTGCGCTGGATTTTTGCGCGGACCAGGGTTTCAACGCTTGTTGGGCCAATGCGGCCTGTTTCTCAGGTGATCCGATCAGGTGCAGCGCCTAGTCCAGATAGGCAGTGCTCAAACCAGCAGGCGACACGCCGCCTGTGAACTGGCTGAGCGCTGCATGCCAACGCGCGTCAAGGCTCCGGGATCTGGGGCGGTTATCGGTCACAACGTGGACCTTTCCACAACTGCACTGCTTTGGCCGATGGCATCGCTGGGATGCGTGACGACGCGCGCTCCCTTCGCAAGTCCGTTTAGCACTTCGACCATTCTGTCACTGCGTTGGCCCAAAGTGACTTGCCGCCTCTCGGCAAGCCCGCCCACAACGACAGATACAGCCCAGCCGTCGCCCTTACGAAAAACGGCGCTCTACGGCACCTACAGGGCATCTTCTGATCGCCACTCGATGATCCGCAGAAAGACTGAAAATCCGTCGCCAAGGCTCGGTTGGTCCTCGGGCGGGGAAGTCAGGGTGAAATAGGCATCCACCCGCTGTTCTTCGATCCCAAGAGCCGACACTTTGGTGTGGGCCCTGGGATCGATCCGATCCAGTCGCGCTTCAAGAGCATGGTCTCCTCCCCAGCGTTCAACATAGGCGGGGGCTCCGGGTGCCAGACGCACTGCATCGCTGGACAAAATGTCGGCGACCAGTTCGATCTGCTTGGGATCACCGATGCTGACCAGTGACGTGCCGATGGCTACCGGTCGTTCGCTGATTGCAGCCATGGAAAGAACGACTCCGTCAGCCGGAGCCGTCAGGTTGATGTAGCACTGTTCCACCGTTAGATCCCGTTCCTCGGGCGGCATCAGATTGGCGCGTACCCGATCGATGGCACCTTGCGACATGTTGATGCGCGCCTGAGCCGCTTCATTTGCTGCATTGGCAACGGCAAGCCTTTGGGTTTCATCTTTCAACCGGGTGATTGAGGTCACGCCGCGCGCGACAAGTGCCTTGGTGCGGTCGAACTGCGATTGTGCAAAGGCCTGGGTCTCCTTGGCCTGTTTCAAATCAGCCTCGGCCACATGCTTTGCGGCCAGTACCTCCTGCAGGGCGGCTTCTGCCTGTAGCTGCGCGCGGGCGTCCAACAAACCTGATGCTGCAGGCCGCACGATGGCAACAATTGTCTCTCCCTCTGTCACCGGATCGCCTTGCGCAACAGGCGCTTGCAATGCTGTGCCCGCAATGGGAGAGGCAACTTCAAACAGATCGCGCACCTGGCTTTCACCATCGGCATTGATCGTCACTTCAAGCGGCCCTTGCGTGACGCTTGCCAGATCGACAGGCACGGGGTCGATGCTGAAACTGACGTAGGACAGACCGGCAACAAGGGCGATACCTATGCCGGTCAGAACGAGAGTGCGTGTTGAATAGGCCATGTGGCTACTCCCTTGTTTTCATGACGGAGACGAGATCGAGACGGTCCAGCCGACGCCGTACGATCAGGACCGATGCCAGCGCTGCTGCCAACACCACGAAGTTGGCCAGAGAAAAGGTGGCGGGCTTCAGAACCAAAGGGACAGCGTAGAGATCGGATGAGAAGCTCTCGGTCATCAAATACGCGATCCCTGCGCCGATACCCCAGCCCAGGGGCTGTGCAATCAGCGCGATCAGCATCATCTCACCGATCAGAATGTAGGACACCTCACCCCGGCCAAAGCACAGAATGCGCAGGCTTGCCAATTCACGTGCCCGTTCGGAAAGCTGGATGCGCACGGCATTATATGTGACACCGACTGTGATCAGGACGGCTATCGCGATGTAGATCGTGTTCATCACCGTGATGTTTTGTTCAATGGTGTCCTGAAAGGACCTGCGGTTCTCGTTCATCTCGACAATTCCCGAGATCTTCGGAGTCTCTTTGATCGCTGCGTGCAGGGCTTCGATCCGGGCGTCATCGAGTGTGACGTTGACGGTCGAGACCCGTGGCGCGTGCCGAAAGAGCGCATTCATGTCCTCGAAGTCCATGTAGGCACCAAGTCCGAAATGCAGTTCGACAGTGGCGCTTACCGGCATGTCAAACGTCTCGCGTCTGCCGCTGAGAAAGGCGACCTCGATCCGGTCGCCTGCCTGAACCTCCAGATGAGAGGCGAGCCGGTCGGACAGAACGATCCCGCCGGGCGGCACATCGAACGGCTGGCGCTCCGCGTCCAGAATACGGCTGAGGTCATTGCCGGGACGGCGCGATTCAATTGCAACACGCTTGCTCAGATGACCACGGCGCAGCGTGGCTGCATGAAACTGTTGCGGTTCAGCCTGCAGAACACCGGGCAGGGTGCGCACGGCCTCGACCGCGGCCTCAGGCACATCCTGCGCAAACAGCTACATCGCGTCCTGCCGGTTGGTCTGGTAAAATGCCAGATCGACAATCTCATCCAGAGCGTCATTGATGAAGGTTGCCGCAATCACTGAGGCCACAGCCAGCGCCAACCCCAGCGATGTCAGAAAACTGCGCACTGGCCAGCGCAACAAAGAGCGCAGGATCATAACTGTGGACTGCGCCAAGCGCATCCGCGCCATGGCATCATCAATGATCGATCGTTTGAACCATGGAGGAGCGGTGGGCTGCATCGCTATGGCAGGTGCAAGCCGTGCAGCCCTGAGTGCGGCCTGTGCTGCACCCAGTGACGTAGTGGCCAATCCTGCCAGACCGGCAAGCGTGACATCATTGAAGGCACCGGTCATGTCAAAGGCCGCTGCCGCTGTGCGTTCCGACATCCAGATGATCCCGAATGCTGCATCATCAGGCATCAGAGCGCCCGGGCCGATGGTGTAGATGAATTCGGGTGATTGGACAGTTCCAACGATGCGCAGGGTTCGTTTCTGGCCCTGCAGGTTTGCCGAGAAAGCATCACCCGGCTCGAACCTGTTTGCTTGGGCAAAAGGCGCATTGACCATCACCTCATCCGGTTTGAGCGGGTCGGGATACCGTCCCGTGACCAGAATGGGCACGTTGAGCACCGGATCGGCAGTTTCCGGGAAAGACAGAATGCGCCCGACAGCCGAGCGTGCCCTGCCGGGGATGTCGAGAATTGCATCACCGGCCACACGCCCCTCGACCCCCATCACGCCGTCGATCTTTGCAATCTCTTCCAGAAGTGACAGGGGCGCACGGGTTGCATGGGCAAAGACATCAGCAAAGCGGTTGCGTTCGTAATAAGCTGTTCGGGTCTCGGATAAGGCATTGTAAATCCCCACTGACGTCAGCAGGATTGCCACTCCGCAGGCCAGCACCAGTGCAATCGCAACCGCCTGTATCCACAGGCGCTGGAAGTCACGCAGAAGTTTGCGATCAATGGCCTGCATCACCGATCACCATACAATCTGGGACGGAGACAGGCGTCTGACATTGACTTTGGTCTCACTGATCTTGCCGTCCTGAAAGAAAATCACCCGATGCGCCATGCACTGGATTTCTGCGTTATGCGTGATCACCACCGTCGTGGTGCCGAAGCGTTCGTTGATGTCACGCAGCACCTCCAGCACCTGAACGCCCGTGGTGCTGTCCAGAGCGCCGGTTGGCTCATTGCAGAGCAGGATCTGAGGGCGCTTCGCGATGGCCCGCGCGATGGCGACCCTTTGCTGCTCCCCGCCTGACATCTCGGATGGAAAATGATCCATCCGACTGCCAAGCCCCACAAGTTCAAGCGCTTCTTCGGCCGGCATAGGATCCGGTGCCACATCTGTCACCAGTTGTACGTTTTCACGTGCGGTCAGGCTGGGCACAAGATTGTAGAATTGAAAGACAAACCCGACATGATCACGCCGGTAGCGTGCCAGGCCACGGTCAGACATATTTGTCAGTTCGGTGTCTTCGAACCAGACCTGACCTTCTGTGGCATGATCCAGCCCGCCAAGAATGTTGAGAAGTGTCGACTTGCCGCTGCCCGAGGGTCCCAGAAGAACGGTCAGTTCACCCTTGTAAAGCGTGAGATCGACACCGGCCAAAGCATAGACCTTCACATCTCCTGTTTCATAGACCTTTGTGATGGCCCTGGTGCGAAACACGGGCGCAGCGGTCGGTGCGTCTGTCGGGGCCGCTGCGAGACCTGTACCGTCGTCATGCAGAACTGGCATGTGTTGCACCTCGTGTCAGATCGGAAAGAAATTTGGCAACCACCGGCTCTTCCTGCGCCGTATCCTGTTGGGAATTACCCAGACAGGCCGTCGCAACAAAATCCCGCCCAAGATCATCTCTGGCCAGATCCAGTGTTTTCTGGACCGGATTGTGGTTGCCGCAGGTCAGAAACAGCGCGATACGAGCGGGGAGGGGGATGTGGCCTTTCATCAGGGCCCGAAGCGGCGTGGCTGGATAGCTTGTCCAGATTGGCCCACAGATCACCAGCGTATGGTATTCATCCAGCGACGTGAACGTCTGAGGTGCAAGCACGCAGTTCTGGCGCAGACTGTGCCAGACCGCGCGCATGTAACCCACCCAGTTGGGGCCATATCTCGGGTCTGAAAGCGCAATCAGGTCGGCACCAAGGTCATTGGCCAGACGCTGCGCGATCCGCTTCGAATGACCGGAGAGGGAATAGCAGACGATTGCTGTGTCACTGGTTTTCGGCATGTCGCGCTCCCATAGGTATGGGCTTCTTTTGCCACCGCGCCGGTTTGGCCCATTGACGTATGTCAAGGCTCACTGCTCCTTGTTGGGTAGAGTCAGGCAAAATGGACAGAGATCGATGTTGACAACTCCCAATTGGCGCATGAGCTTTCCCGGCCTTTCGGGCATCTCGGACGAGGTATCCCGCCTGCTGGATCAGCGCGCGCGTTCCGCAAAGCTGAGCGCTGGCAGCAGGATTTTCGGCCCGGGCAAGCCGGCTGAGAACCTCCTTTTGCTGGTCTCGGGCACCGTTCGTGTGCAGCAACTGTCAGACGCAGGGCGCGAGATCGTGCTTTACCGCGTTCATGCGGGTGAAAGTTGCGTGCTGACCACCGCCTGCCTTCTGGCTTTTGAGGATTATTCAGCAGAAGGCATTGCCGAGACAGATGTCGAGGCGATCCTCATTCCGCGTGCCACATTCGACGAGATCATGGCCGCTTCGCGGGAGTTTCGGGCCTTCGTGTTCGAGGCCTATTCCCGGCGGATCACCGATCTGTTCATGGTGATCGAGGAGATCGCGTTCAAGCGCATGGACATCCGCGTGGCCCAGAAACTGCTGGATCTCAAGGATTCACAAAGCCTGCTTCATCTGACCCATCAGCAACTGGCAGTTGAACTTGGCACGGCGCGCGAGGTCATCTCCCGCCAACTCAAGGAATTCGAACGGCGGGGGTGGCTCAGCCTGCGACGCGGGGTGGTGGAACTGACTAATCTTGCAGCCATTGAACGCCTCGCGGAGGCACCGTGAAGACTTTTTGCCGGGTGTGACAAGATCACAGAACACGGGATCGCGCGCATCTAATTTCTGACCATCAACCCTGAAAGGAATGTGACATGACTGTTAACCTGGGAAGCCCCGATCGCCTGATCCGATTCATTCTGGGTGGTCTGCTGATCGCCCTGCCGCTGCTCAACATGCCAGCAATCTGGTCGAGCGGAGTCATGGCTTATGGCAGTATGGCCATTGGACTGACACTTATTGTCACTGCGATGTTTCGGTTTTGCCCGCTCTATCGCATTGTCGGCATCTCAACTTGCAAGAATGGCTCATGATCACTGAATTCACCCCCTTTGCCTCGCTTGTCGGAGGCATCCTGATTGGTTTGGCCGCTGTTGCACTGATGCTGTTGCGCGGCCGGATCATGGGTGCCACCGGCATCCTGGCCGGCGCGTTGCTGCCTGCAAGTGCCTATGACTGGACCTGGCGCATCGCGATGCTTCTGGGGATGTTCACCGGCCCTTGGATCTATCTTGTGCTCAGCGGCCAGTTGCCAGCAATCGACGTGCCGGCCTCGACCCCGCTCTTGATCGGTGGCGGGTTTCTGGTCGGTGTCGGTGTTACACTTGGCAGTGGATGTACATCTGGCCACGGTGTCTGCGGCATGGCGCGTCTGTCACCACGATCCTTTGCGGCCACGGCTGTGTTCATGGCTACGACCGGGTTGACCGTTTACGTCATGCGACATGTGTTGGGGGGATAAATCATGCGGACATTTCTGACTTTTCTCGTTGGTGCTCTCTTTGGCACCGGCATATCGATGTCGGGTATGGCCAATCCGGCCAAGGTGATCAACTTCTTGGATGTGGCAGGAACCTGGGACCCAAGCCTCGCCTTCGTCATGGGCGGAGCGGTCATTGTCACCTTCTTTGGGTATCGCTGGGTTCTGGCCCGGTCTGCACCGGTGTTCGAGCCAAGCTTCGATGTGCCGTCGAACCGAAAACTGGATGCACGTCTGTTGACAGGTTCTGCGATCTTCGGTGTTGGCTGGGGCATTGCGGGCTTCTGTCCCGGTGGTGCCTTGCCAGCTTTGGGCACGTTTGACAGCCAGGTCATCATGTTTGTGGCATCCCTTGTCGCGGGAATGCTGGCGACGCGTTTCATGCTTGAACGCTCAAACGCCCGCGCAGCGCGCTCCAAACCGGCAGTGTCCTGAGCGGGGCAGGGCAGTGTTTTTTGCCCTGATGATCGGTTCGGCCATGATGATCGGATGTCTTGCCATCTCGATCACGCTGTTCAGCATTGCTGCGCGCTCGCTGCGCTGGCTGGAACAGACCAAAGCCTTGGGATATGCGCGGCTGCCGTTGATCTTTGATCTTGCTGTCGCCGGTGCATGGATCCTGCTTGTGCTCAGCCTCTCTGTCTGGGGCTACCGGAATCGAACCGGTGTACACGGATTTGCAAGAGTATTTTTGTCCCTGATTTAACTACTAAAAATGCTTAGAAAATTGGCCAAGAGATGCGGAACGCAAGGTGAATGTCTAGAGAATTTTCGCTGTTCTGCTCAGACTGAAATGAAGCGAAAGTGGTTTCGCCAAAGCGATTCCGCGGGCCGTAAGAATTCATTTTGGAGACTCATTTCAAGGTAAATTAGGGGGCCATTAAGATGTTCACTCACATACCCGCACCTTTCTACGACAGAACAAGAACTGGCTGACGATCTCGCCCTGGCTGATCACGGGGACATTCTTAGCGGGGATCGTCTCGATGATGGCCGCGAGCTTGCTTTGGATGCTGATGCTGGCGAGCTCGGAGATGACGGACTTGGGCCTGACGCGGATCGACAGGGAGGACGGGACCTGGTTGGTGCTGGACCCGACCAAGACACGGTTGAGGACCTGCACGCTGGGCGGCAGGTCAGTGACCTGCATCAAGATCGAGGAGGACTAGATGACGAAACCCCTGACAGCCTTGGAACGCGACTTGCTCGCCTGCGTCGAGCGGTTGGTGACGGCCTGCAAGGTCTCAGCGCAGGAATTGAGCGGGTTAGAGGCACGCTCGACGACCAAGATGCAGAGCCAGATGGATGGTATCGCGCAATGCGTGACGCTGCTGGTGCGTTCGCAAGCCGTGTCACTGAAAGCATTGCGTGGATTGTTGAACGAGGAAGCAAGTTACGCGACGCTAGGCGAGCAACTGAGCAGGAGCTTGAGCTTAGCGAAGGACGCCGAAGAGAGGTTGAGACAGAGCTAGAGGCGCGCGAAGTCGAGATGGACCGGGGGATGACACATTGATCATGCCAAATCGATTGACAAATGGTAACGTATATGTCACCAACAACGCCAATGAATAAGCTTGTTGTCTATGTCACTGAGGCGGGGAAAACGCCGTTTGAGGATTGGTTTAATGGTTTGGACACGGCGGCAGCATTGAAGGTGCGGACGGCGCTTGCACGGATCGAGACTGGAAACCTTGGCGACGTGAAGCCAGTCGGCCAAGGCGTGTCAGAGCGGCGCATCACCTTCGGCCCCGGCTACCGCGTCTATTTTGGCAAAGACGGCGATACGCTTGTGATCCTGCTCTGTGGCGGCACGAAGAAACGCCAGTCGAAAGATATCGAGCAGGCCAAAGCTTATTGGGACGACTACAAGGCTCGCAAAGAGAAAGGCGACTGACATGCCCCTGACGAAAGACTTCAAAGATACGATCAAAGCGCGGGCTGAGCGCGATCCTGAGTTTCGGGCGGGTCTGTTCCGCGAAGCCGTTGAGGCGATGCTCAGCGATGATCTGGAGACGGGTAAGGTGCTGCTGCGCGACTACGTGAATGCCACTGTGGGGTTCGAAGCCTTGGCGCAAGATATGGACAAGGACCCTAAGAGCCTGATGCGGATGCTCAGCGCCAAAGGAAACCCGCGCGCAGATAATCTGCTGGCGATGGTGTCGCGGTTGAAACAGCGTGAGGGGATGGCGTTTTCAATGGTCCCAGACACAGAACACCGTGTGTAACGCCAAACCTTCCAGTTTCTCTCTCATTTGGATGCAGTAACTAGTTCATCAGCGACGCTACGAAATTGTTCAAGCGCAGCCTCAAGGTTTTCGACAATATCTGCCGCAATTACATCAGGTTCGGGAAGGCTGTCGATGTCCTCAAGGCTGTCGTCTTTCAGCCAAAAGAGGTCCATATTCAGTTTGTCCCTCTTGATTAGTTCTTCATAAGGAAAACGCTTGAAGCGTTCGGTCTCTTTGCGTTCGCGGTAACATTTGACAAAGTCTGAAAGGTCGCTTGCAACGAGCCTCTTTGTTTTCAGGGTCTTGTGGACATTGGTCCGGTAGTCATAGACCCACAGCTCCTTTGTTTGAGCTGATTTTGATGCCGCCTTCTTGTCGAAAAACAGGACGTTCGCTTTCACTCCGGGGCTGTACCAAATGCCAGTCGGCAATCTCAGCAGCGTGTGAAAATTAAAGCCTTCAAGGAGGCGTTTGCGGATGCCTTCACCAGCACGCCCAGCTTCGAAAAGCACGTTGTCCGGAAGCACGACGCCAGCGCGGCCGTTCGTGTCCATGACCGTCAGAATGTGTTGAAGGAAGTTGAACTGCTTGTTTGAGGTTGTGAACTTGAAATCTTCACGCTCGTAGCTTTCGCGCTCAGTAGAAACCTGCCCATCTTCACCGACAACTGTATAGCTCGACTTCTTGCCGAATGGCGGGTTGGTCAAGACGACGTCGAAGCGCTTACCGGGATCCCCGGCCAACGCATCCCCTTGCTGGACTGGACTGCTATCATTGCCGACGCCGTGAAGGTAGAGGTTCATCGCCGCAAGGCGGACCACTTCGTCAACGATATCGACCCCATGAAATGTGGTCTCGCGCAATGTCTTTAGCTTGTCGCGATCTTGGCTTTGCCCCTTCATGTGATCGTATGCGGTCAGTAGAAAACCACCGGTTCCGCATGCGGGGTCTGTGACTGTTTCGCCGATTTGCGGATTTACAACTTCGACAATCGCCTCAATGACGGGGCGCGGTGTGAAATACTGTCCCGCGCCGGACCGAACTTCCGATGCGTTTTTTTCAAGAAGGCCTTCGTAGATTTCGCCCTTAACATCGACGCCTATGCCGATCCACGGGCCTTCTTTGTCGATCAAGGAGACGATGCGGGTGAGCTTCGCGGGATCACTCAGCTTGTTCTGAGATTTGCGAAAGATTGTCCCAATGAGCCCGCTCGCTTTCGCAAGGTTTTCCAGCGTCTTGCGATATTGAAGCTCTAGCTCCTCGCCCGATTGCCCAGCAAGCTTGGTCCAGCTCCATTCGGGTGGGACAGACGACGCTTCACCCAAAAGATCAACTCGTTCCTGATCCATTTTGAGGAACAGTAGGTAGGTGATCTGCTCAATGTAATCGCCATAAGAAATACCCTGATCACGCAGTACATGAGCATAGTTCCAGACCTTTGAGACGAGTTGTTCATTCGACATATCAGTTACCTTGCAGCGGCTGGATTAGAAGGGACCAGTAGAGTTCTGAAGCGCCTTCGTTGCTCAATGAACTATCTCTTTGCACAAAATGGTTCATGCCCATTGGGCGGAGGAACATTTTTTGATCGTCGTTTTCGACTGATAGGTTTTCATTGTAGGAGTTGGCGGGGGCCTCATCACCGTCAGAATAGGCGATGCCTTTGCCAAGCTGTCCACCCAAGCGAATGCTACATGCGGCAGCTTTTGAACCGTCTTTATAGATAGTGGCTGTGAATGTATTGGCGTCGATCTTCCGGTGGCGCACCTCGATCCCCTGATTGCGAATTTGAAGTTCTGCCAATGAGCTTTGGAAAAACCGTTCCATGTAGTTGAATGCGTCATCCAAGAACTGGTCTCGATCTGCTTCTGAGAATTCCTTCCTTAACCGCATGTTCGATGACCGTGGTGTTGGAGGAATGTGAGCTTCTAGCTCAGGTTCTCGCTCGATAAACCCGTGTACATCATTCGGAGCATTTACAGCACCGATTTGCTCGATGGCGCGCCGTATTGACTTGGTGACATCTAGAAACGCTTCGTCCCGGTCTGGCCACTTCGTGATAGGGTTACCATCCGTGGGCGTTACCAAATAATGGGCAAGGTCTGTATGGGTCCAATCGCAAGGACGCAGGATCACAGACACAAGACGAGCGGTACCTTCCCTATGCCGCTCTAAGGCGCGGCCTTTTTCAATCTTGTAGCAATAGTCTGATGCAATGAAGTCCGGGCTAACTAGCAACAGAACCACATCGGCTTCGTCCAGTTCTTTGCTAATTGTCCAATCAAGATGGTCGCCAGCAAGCATGCGACGATCATGCCAAGTTTCGATCAGACCTTGCCGTTTTAGCATGGAAAGTTGCACTTCAAGCTGATCGCGCAGCTCTTCATCTTTGTGCGAATAGGATATAAAAACGCGTGCAGCCATTATGATGCCTCGTAGGATTGCAGAATGAGGGGCTTGGCGCGTTCAAGGTCCTCATGGTTCTTGATGGTGACTTCCAGATCGCCGGTGCCGAAGTGCCCGATATTGCGCACGTCTCGCGTGAATCCTTCTTCGAGGCCGTCAGTCATTTCAACGACTTCAGGATCGACCTTCAAGTAAAGGCGAATGACGTTGATTTGCGGCTTAACCTCGACGCAGGCGAAATTCTTGATCCGTTTGAATGCGAAATAGTTGTTCAGCGTCTTTTGCACGACATCATCGCCTAGACCCACCATGAACACCTCAATATCTGCGTAAAGGTTCGTCAGATCATCGTTGGCGTCGGCCAGACTTTGCGCGTTCGTCTTATACTTTGTGGCTTTCCCGTTCTGTGAGGCAATTACTGGCTGAGCCTTCGTTGAAACGGCTGTGAGCAAATCAAGCATCAACAGGTCATCGCCAAATTTCCGGTATCGGATCAGTTCGATGTTCCGGCTCATCTGCTTGATGGCATGCTCGTCGAACTTCGTGAAACTTGCTGCGATACATATAAGACGTGGTGCGCTCCATTCGATGGCGTCGGCGGTCGCCTTGTCGAACTTGTCACGTACCAACAGTTCAAACTCGCCTCGGTGGTCCATCAGCCAATCAAGATAAAATAGCCCTTGGTTGATAATGTTCTCATCACGTTGCCGCTTGTATTCTATGATGACTGGATAGCCGTTCTCGTCGACGCCAAGCGTGTCCATGCGTCCGCCGTGAGAAGTCGCGTACTCAGATGCAAGGAAACGGACACCCAGAAGCGTTTCGAGATTTTGTTCGAACGTCGTCTGCAAGGCCCGCTCAAGCGGGGAAGATGCGCTTTCCAGCTCGGTCAGCGTCGCGCCGGTTTGCTGGAACAGTTTGATGTCACTCATCTCGAACCAGCCTTACTTGTGTTCTGTTTCGTCTCATTTGGACGGCGCGCGTTCAATGTAGAACTTCAAGTCCTTGAAAAACTGAAGGATGGTGACTTCGTCGTCGTCCCTTAGTTTTCCAGTCAACGCGAATTGATGTAGGACTGTATTGGCGTCCATTCGGAGGGAGTGCAGTCTTTTCGCATTCAAGTGATCGTATCTGGCCACCGCCAAATTGATCACGTCATGCAAACTGTCTCGTTCTGTAGTTTCGTTCACGAGATAATGTTCTCGAAGTACCATTTCTAATAACGATCGGCACATTGCGATAGCCGCGCCGGGTGAGCCCACAATGTATGCCCTAACGGCCTCCTCGAACAATGCAAACAGGGATCCTTTTTCCGACAGTCCATTTTTGTCCGAGACATGCCGTGGCACAAATACAGGCGGGAGCTTGTTCCAGCGATCAAACACGCGGGCAATATCGATACCGATCACGTTCTCAAGGTACTCAATCGCCTCGACGCCGATAAGGTAGGTGTTCGAAATGAAGTCGTCGGCTTCGTCCATTGCATTGTCGCGTCGCGTTTGACCTTGGTCGCCAACAAGGTCGATCATCTGTGAAATGGCGCTTCCGCCATCATGACTTCGCGGGTCGAAACTGTCATCATTGTACGGATCAGGGGGCTCGACTCCTGTGATATTTCCGGTGTTCTTTTTGTATTCATCGTAGGTGAGAGGACGAAAATCGGGCTCATCGAACAGATTGATCGATAAAAGATGCCACAAGTCGACGTACTCGACTTGAGACTTCCACTTGTACAGGTACTCTTTCCAGTCCCGAATGAACTCCGGCGAGACTTGGGGGTGCAGCTTCCTGAAGGTGCTTACACGGTCAATTTGATCATCTACCTGCTTCAGGCTTCGCGCCAGCTTCTCGAATTCTGGTTTCTCCCCAAAAAAGGTAACCAGCGTTTGGGGATTATTGTTGCAGGTGCTTTTAAGTTGTTCGAAGTTCAGACGAAACTGCTCAGATAGCTTCAATTTGCTCATGCGGTTGTCTTTCTGCGGGTCTTCTTCGCGGTTGGTTTTTCTGCCGCGATGCGGGCGAGGAAGGTGCTGGCGGGTTCGTCGGTTGGGTCTTGTGGGACGAGTTTGCCTGCGAAGGCATCTTTGAGGATGGATTGACGGAGGGAGGCGGAGCGTTTGAGTTCGGTTTCGCACCATTCTTCAAGCACAGCTATTTTTGAGTGAGCTTCTTCAACCCCCCGAACAATCTCATCGACCTCTTCGAGGCTTGGAAGTGGTGCCACCATCGCGGCAATCTTGCTGATGCTCAAAGTGTAGAGTCCAGACGTAGACGACGCGACTTTCTCAACGACTTGCCGTCCAATAGGTGACTGGAACCATGCGACCATAAATTCAGCCAAAGCAGTTTCATAAAGCCGTACTTTGATGAGATGGTTTTGATGCACAGCATTTGGAATTTCATCAGACCAGACCGCCATTCGTCCAATCTGGCTTTTGCTGCCGTTGCCTTCAACGACCAGAATATCGCGGGCCTGCAACGAAACGCGTGCAAGCTCTCCCTCGGTAATGCCAGTTTCATGAATGTCATCAAGCTCAAGTCGGTTCTGATAGACATTGGCAACACGCAGCATTGGCCGTGTCATCGACATTTCTTTGCGCTTACTGTTCTTGGTCAGGCCTCCCATAATTCGGGCCAATTGGTCGACCGATGCCCAGACCCAACCGGTCGGTAGATCGGGTAGTTCTGCTGTGTCCGGGGCATCTGGGGCTTTGTATTTTCCTCGCCCATCCCATGATTCACGTCCAGTTTCGAGGATGCGGGCTAGTAGGTCGCGGCCATGTTTTAGCTGGCCTTTGCGTTCGGCGCGCCAGTCGGCGGTGAGTTGGCCGGTGACGGCGGATTTTAGGACGGACTGGCGATAGCGGGTCAGGAGCTTTTGCACGTCCCGCACCGCTTCTTCGCCCTTGTCGAGTCGGGCAAAGAGCGTATCGATCTTTTCGACGATCCGCTGTTGTTCTTTGGTAGGAGGCACCGCCACGGGTTGAGCCCGAACTTGCGCGTCTTTAACGGCGGGATAGCTTGCACCATACTGCTCGCCGGAAATAGTATCTACGAAAAGCTTTGAGATAGCCTTGAAAAACAGGAATATCGGTTCGACACCGGGTGCAGGCCGTAGAACCGAAAACCCTGTTGATGCAATCTCACCGTCGAATTCCGCACGGACTTGCGCAATGTTTCGTAGATAAGGGCGAACTGTCGAAAACAAGACGTCACCGGACTTCACGATTTGCCGCGCACGAGACGGCGCGTCCGCTAGCCGAAATGTCTTTGTATCGCCAATGCGATTTGCTTTATTGTCGATCCCGGAAATATCGAGGTATGTAATCTGACGGTCTGGATCGGTGTGAGCATCGATTTTCTCAACGGGCGTGGTGATTTCCCCGATAGTAGATAGAGACCAATTTTCGGGCAGATCGGACAGTGACTTGCTCTCTTCTTCCATCAAGCGACCAATGCCCCCTGCAATTCATCAAGCATGTCATTAAGCCCAGAGCCAAACAGCTCCCGCGCTTTCAGAATGCCGCCTTTGTCAGACAGACTTGGGGCTTCCATAAAATCGCTCGGCCCAATCTCTGCATTCGCAGCGATAAAGCTTGCGATGGTGCGCAGCCATGTCATCTGTTCTTCGCTAAACTCACGCCCGGCCTTCTTTTCACGCCCGATCCAAAGGTTGAAGCGCTGCTCAACACGGGCTGCAAAGGGTTCCAGCACCGTTGATTGCCCTAATGCAAAGCGCACAAGGCTGATCAGTTCAGTCAGTTGTTGATCCACCGGCGCACCCTTTACCGAGGCCGCATTCAGCCGCCTGTAGGCCTGCCAGACGTCCGCTGTGATCAGGTGGTGCGGCGGGTCTTTCATGGCCCGTGCAAGGTCCTTTATGGCCGCATAGGTCAGGCGCTGCTGCGCATAGGATTGGTTGTAGATGATCTGAAGCGCGGTCAGCTCGTCCTTGTTGTCTTCAATGAAGGTTTTGAACGATGTCACCTTTTCCTCAGCGTGTTTCATGTCGAAGTCCGCGTGGGTCAATTCGTCGGTCGTGAATTCGTCGATGACGATGTCGTTTTGTTTCTTGATGTCTTTGAGCAGGTTGCGCACGGGGGAGGCATCAAAGGGCGTGCAGGCCGCGTCGATCATCTTTTCGATGACCTCGGTTTCCTGTTCCGGCGTGGGTGCTGGGCCGTAGGTCTGTTCGATGCGTTCGACTTGCTTGTCAGCGTCGATTGCATCCAGAAGGTCATTTGCCATGTCGCGGGGGGTCTTGCCGCCCGTGGTCTCGGCGATCCGGTCCCGGTCTTCTGGGGATAGCTTGCGGTCGAGTGCGGCCAACCGTCCGGCAAGGCTGGACAGCGCATCTTCGTCGCGGCGGCCTTGGGCGATTTGGTCGACCAGTTGGTCAAAAGACATCGACTTTTTCCGCTCAAGCGGTTGGGACGCGTTCTTTTTGGTCTCTGACACGCCAACAGCGTCGATCAGCACGAAGCGCGTCTTGGTTCGGGCGTCAGGCGTGACGGCGCGAAGGTCGGCGTCAGGGATGGTGCGTACGCCGCGCCCCTTCATTTGCTCGTAATAGCCTTCAGATTTCACGTCCCTCATAAAAATCAGCACTTCGACCGGTTTGATGTCGGTTCCCGTGGCGATCATGTCGACGGTCACGGCGATGCGCGGGAAGGGATCAACGCGGAAGGCTTTGATCAGCTCTTTGGGACTTTCGCCGGTATTGCGATAAGTGATTTTCTTAGCGAAATCGTTGCCTTCGCCAAAGACTTCGCGGGCGATGTGTACAATTTCTTCGGCGTGGTTGTCGTCTTTCGCGAAGATCAGCGTCTTGGGGAGCCATTCGCCGGTGCGGTCGGTGAAAAGTTCAGTAAAGACACGGTTCTTATAGGTTTCCAACACGGTGCGGATTTGGTTTGGTGACACGACCGAGCGGTCAAGTTCTTTGGATGTGTATTCAAGGTCCGCATCAAGTTCCTGATACCGCACGACCCGGGTTTTCTTGTCGCGTATTGGGACCTGAAAGCCAGCATCATCAACTTCAACCTTGCCACCGGCTTCGGTGATTTTTGTTTTGATCCGGTAGACTTCGTAGCCGACGTTCACGCCATCGGCGACGGATCGTTCGTAGGGATAGTCGGCAACCATGTTTTGGTTGAAAAAGCCGAGCGTGTGTTTGGTTGGCGTTGCGGTGAGCCCAATGATTGAGGCGTCGAAATACTCAAGAACCTGCCGCCATAGGCCATAAATTGAACGGTGGCATTCATCTGTTACGATGAAGTCAAATGTCTCGATCGGAATGTCTGGATTGTAGTCGAGGGGCGGGACTTCACCTTCTTCGTTCTGCCACGTTTCAAATGCGGATGTTTCATCAACGTCGTCTTCGATTTCCTCGCCGCGCAGCATTGCATAGAGGCGTTGAATCGTCGTGATCACGACCTTTGCGTCGGGATCGATACGCGGCGCATTGAGTTGTTGAACGATGTAGGTGTCGGTGAATCGGTTTGCGGCACCGGGAGGTTGAAAGTTCTGGAATTCTTTTAGTGTCTGGTCGCCAAGGTTGTTCCGGTCGACCAAGAACAAGATACGTTTGGCACCTGCATGCTTGATCAAGCGATATGAAAAAGAACAAGCTGTAAAGGTCTTTCCTGCGCCGGTGGCGAGCTGGATAAGAGAGCGCGATTTGTCGTGTGCGAGCGATTTTTCAAGTCCGTTTATGGCCTCGATTTGGCAATCTCGAAGGCCCGTTTCATCTAAAGGGGGCATATCCGACAACGCGGCGCGGAGCGTTTTAGGGGCTTTCAACCAAGCATGAAGGGTCGCAGGTTGGTGGAAAGCAAATATCCGACGTGAACGAGGCTTTGGGTCGCGGGTGTTGCGAAAGAAGGTTTCCGCAGCCGTGCTTTCATAGTCGAAGATGAGCAGGTCATCCCATTTGGCCAAATGCTCAGGCAGACCACCCATGTATTTGTCAGATTGGTCGGCGACACCGCTTAGCGTAACGCCGGTTTTCTTGGCTTCAATGACGCCAGCCGCCTTGCCGTCAACGAAGAGCAAGTAGTCACATGGCCCAGTGGAAAGCTGGAATTCTCTTACAGCGACACCCAGAGACGCATTGCGGTTGAAGTCGGATGAGTTCTGCAAAATCCAGCCTGCCGCGATCAGCAGCCGGTCAATTTTCTGGCGTGCAGTTTGCTCAGGGGTCAGCATCTAGAAAAAGATCGGCAGGTGCTTGTGGCGATGCTTGCGAAGTATGCGCAGAAATACTTCTGCAATCATGACTCCGCTGCCGCCAAAAATGAACATTACGAGGAACGCTGAGCGGGCTAAATCCCAAGTCAGCTGGCCAGAGGACGCGATTAAGCCAATTGCGCCGGCGAACATGAACAACGCGCCGCCAACGCCTATTTCGCGAGCCTTTTTGAAAATTGCGTGATCGCAGTCATCCAAGCCAGAATCAGGAAAGCTGCTGTGTGCATCGATGTTTTTCACGTGTGAATTCCTTTGCTAAAGAGTCTCAAAGTACTTTGTCGCTAATTCAGTTGGTGCTTCATTGGATTGTGAGGCTTGCTGCGCGACAAAGCCTATGATCTTGGCCAATTTGTCGATTGGCAGGTTGAGTTCTCGGCCCTGATGCTCCGCCAAGACAGCCAATGAGCATGCTTCGGCGAATTCGGGAGCGTCGCTTCTTCGCATTTTGCCGCGGCCTGTGAGTAACCATTCGATGTTAACATCAAAGGCTTCGCAGATTTTTAGAGCCGCCGACGCAGGTAGTTCTCGTTTTTCTTGCTCATAATATTTGTAAGTACGATCTGACACGTCGATTACCGCCGCCATTACCGGCTGGGTTTTCTCTTTGTCCTTACGAATTTCTCGAAGGCGGAGGCCGACTCCAGACAAATCTGTTGACATAGTGCACTTTCGGTTACTAAGTGTGTACGTATCTTCACTTAAGCTCTGCTTTGAGCGATTTTGTTCACTCTTGCAGTCTTTTGTGTCCACATCCATTAGAAAGGTGAAGCGTGACCAAATTTCTCGAAACACCGAAGGAACTTGCAGAGCGCGTAGGTCTGCCCGTGACCAACATCCGATATCTGATCCGCGAGGATATGCTGGACCATATCTTCACTGCACCTGGACAGCGTAACCCCAAGATTCCGAGCGGCGCTTGGGAGAAGTATGTCTCTCAATTCACGGTCAAAGCCCAAAAGCCGGAGCGATGCAGAGCAGGCCAAGAAATGGGGTCTGACGAATGACACGGCACACACCCATCATGGCCAGCGAGACGACCGCCGCGCGGTTACTGGATTTGCGCACGAACGAGTTCAAGGCTTTGGTCGATGAAGGTCACCTACCGCCGGGGCATGAAATTGCGCCCGGCGTTGTTCGTTGGGATACCGAGGTTCTTAAACGGATATCGGCAGGGGATGTGACAGAGCTATGGGATCAAATTCAATGGTAGGCCGACGCAAGAAATACCTTTGGCGGCATCCGTCTGGCCGTTGGTATGTGCGCAAGAGCGTAAACGGCAAGATGTTCTATCTGGGGCGGATCACGGCGGAGGAAGGCACGGCTGAGTTCGACCAGCAGTATTGGGAGATTGTCAGCGGGAAGAAAGCGGTCGCAAAGACATCATGGGGTGCTTTAATTGATGCGTTGCGCGAAACAGACAAATGGGGGGGCTATTCCCCGCGTTACCGCAACGACCTTGAGCAAGTATTTGAATATCTGACCGAAAAGATTGGGCGGGCTGACGTGGCGCGCCTCACCCAAGCCGATATTTACGATGCGATGGAGACGAACCGGCATCGTGTCCGCTTTGCGAATTACATCCCGACTGTGATTAGCATGCTATCCAAGCTGGCGATCCGTAGGCGCTGGCGCAAAGATAATCCTGCGATTGATATTGAGCCGTTGAGGGTTCCGAAGGATCGGCAAAAGCCGCATCTGCCTTGGACAGATTGGGCGGTCGAGAAGATGCGAGAAGAGGGCGAACCATTGCCCCGTTTGATATTCGAGATTGGCGTGGGTAGTGTGCAGCGCCCCGGTGACTGGGTGGACTTCCAGTGGGGCGACTATGACGGCGACACCCTCAAGCTGCGCCAGAACAAGACAGGTACAGCCCTTTCTTTGCCTTGTACGATTGCGCTCAAGGCCGCACTGGACGGAGCGAAAGCCGATTTAGGCGTCGCGCCACATCCATCGCGCCACATCCTGACGCGCGCTGACGGCTCCAAGATGGATTATCACGCGATGGCGCGCGTCATGGTGCGTGAGCGCAAGCGCTTAGGCCTGATGGCCTATGATCAGCACGCCTTGCGGTATCGCGGCGTGATGGAATTGGCATGGGCGGGCTGCACGGACGACGAAATCGCCAGCTATAGCGGCCACACATCCAAAGCGATGATCATCAAATATGCGGGGGAGGCACGGCAAATCATGCGGGCGCGGCAGGCAGCGGCAAAGCGCAAATGACCCCGAACAGAACAGGCACAGAACGTGAAACTGATACCAGAGGTGATACCCAATGAGCAGAAAAACCCATAACCCATTGATTTTTTTGGAGGCGAGTACCGGAATCGAACCGGTGTACACGGATTTGCAAGACTGTCTTTGTTCCTGATTAAGCAACTAAATTTGCTTAGACAATCATCCAAGGAACGCGGAACGCAAGGTGAATGTCTAGGGGAGTTTCCAATTTGTCCTAGGTGTTTTTCAGTTTGGCCCCGAAATCCAAAAACTGTTTACAGAGAGAGAAGTGTTCTATCAGCATACCCTAATTGCTAAAAAGGACACGAAAATTGGATTCTTTAGCTGTCTAAATTGGCCCTTAATCGCCGATCTGCACAGGCAGAATGCCAAGTATCCAAAGCGGGCGTTAGAGCAGATAGGGTTCGCTTTAAAAACAATCACAGCTATTTCAAAAGGCCCTTCGATCCGCCCAAGCTGACCCATTCTTGCGTTGCTCGCTTAAGCGATATTCTGAACCATTTTTCGCGCTTTAGTGCTACTGTCATTTCTCTGGCCAACCGTATCCCAGCTTCAGTGTCAGACGGAAAATGCAGCTTAACACGTTCACGATTCTTAGCGATACGTGATGCATCTTGTAAAAAAACCATACGGTGATCAGGCATGATATCTGCCATAATCAACGCCACCAAATGTGCTTGAGCAGCATGTCCGCTTGGATAAGAAGGATGGCCTGGGTCTGGAAGATTGGCTACAAGATCAAGACTTACGTGATATGGCCTTGCACGATCGTAATGCAGCTTTAGCGCAAAGAGTTTCTGATCAAGATGCCACCGAGCAGCCTCAAGAAGCAGAACTGTTTTGGAAAACCCAAGTTCGGTAAGATCACCATACTTCAGGTCACCAAAGCGCCAACAAGCGAAATTCACTTCACAGGTTGCCTGCTCAAGCGTGTTTTGTGGTAAGTGTAAGTCGGCTAGGTATGAAATTTCCGCGCAGTGCCCTTTGCTTCCATGTTCTGGTGGAGCCCCGACGATTTTTTTCAGATACTCCAAGTCACCAACACGGCTGGTACGCGCTGCAAATGTCTGGAATTCCGAACTAACAGATTTCATATCAGAATAGCCGACCAATTTTTTGGTACAAGAATTGGCACTGCTGGCAATGCAAATTAATAGGACCCAAAGACTAGCGGCAAAGAACTTGAACATAGCTGTTCTTAATAAGTGTCACATACTCCACTGGGCCAAAGTCAAACTTGCAAATCTCTTTTCGCGTTGGATGACCATCGAATTCAACAGAAACTTCTAACGAACCAATATTGTTGTCTGCCTTGAGGTTTTGCCTGATTATCTTAGAAAACTGCGCCAGCGTAACGAAGCCATTGGCAATCTCGCAAGCTTCGTCGGATTGTCCATCTTTACATGGCCTTGAATGAGGCGTGAACAGAAAGAAACTTCCATCAATTTTCTTAGTATCAATAATTATCGGGGTTACCGCAACCGCATCTACAAGCTTAACTTTCTGAGATGAATACTCTACAGAAGAAACTCTTCGATGCCATTCCCAACTGGCTGCGAACGATCCATAGACCAGTCTAACCTTATAGCGGTCCGCAAGAAGCGGAATCCGAGAATTGCTTTTGTTGACCACTGAAACCGGGGCAAGGATTGATAAGTAGCTGGATCTCACAGTTGGAGTAAACTCCATTATTGTGATTCCATCTGGCTTTATCAGTTTTGCAGACGGACGAATAACGTGCGTTCCAATTTGGTAAGCAAGCGTACCCAACGAAATTAAAAATGCTGCAAAAGCCAAAAAGTCTGTCCGACGTTCTATCTCTAGGCCCAATACTTTCATTGGATGATCTTTTTTTGGACTATGCAGTCATCATTATTTGGTCCAAACGCAGATAGCTCAACTTTTGCCGTATCTGCACTGAGTGATAGTGTGCCAAAAATTGTTTCACCCGGGTCAATAGTTATAGTATTGCCGACTGGCAATGAGCCAAGCCCAGCAATATCTAAGATTGCGTTCTCGAGGGAGGCTAAAACTACTATAGTCGGTGCCAATGTGTCGTAGTCAATTACGTCGATTTCAATTGGTCTTTGGGAGGCATCAACTTCCCATTTCGAGCCAAGGTCAAGTAGTATTGCTCCTCTACTACACTTCCCGACCGTGGGAGGAGTCTTCGTTGGAGTCCCGCCATTTCCCCCTGCAGCTTCAGCTGAAATCGGCATAAGTATCGCCAATGTCAGGCCGATAAGCTCACGCATAATATTGCTCCCTTAAGTTGCGACGTTTAAAATTTTATTTGTAAAATGCGATTCTTGAATTGCTGCAATCCAGTGCGACAATGACCTTTGCACAAATGTGATTTATTGCAACTGCATCGTGCATCAACCGATCCATTTATTTGTTGAGGACCGGCTTCTGGTGCAAAAGTCATGAGTAACGCACCAAAACAGCCTATGAGACTATCTCAGGAGATAGCTCAACACCTTCGGTTTCAGCGCGCAGCCGAACATAGCCTCGCATGACGCCCTCCCTGAAACTGAAACGACCGGAGCCGTGCCCCAAAACTACGTTTGCGTGGTTGTCTTCGCGTAACCTCAGCAAACGGTGGTTCAAGCTGTTTCGTGCCATCACCGTTGGTTTTGCTCCACCTTTAGTTTTTCGTTGTTCGGCAATCCGTTTGTAGGAAGCCTCGATATCATCCAGCTTTCGGCGTGTTTCGGTTCTATCTGCCAAAGCCCAAAGAGCTTCTTCATACTCCGACTGAAGTTTGGTCTTCTCCGTCGCCATCGTGTACATCTTTCGGAGGTATGGCTCTGTTTTTTGGAGGGCTTCGCTCAAAGCCGTTTCAAAATGCTGGCGCTCGCACTTTGAAACAACTGCGTCGTCATCAAGCATGGCATAGATCAGGCACTCACCGATCAGGTGGACAAAGTGCGGGAATCCGTCACTGATAATGCCTATTCTCATCAAGATGCCTTGTTCAATTGAAACCCCAAGAGGTGCTGTGGCACTTTGAATAATTTGCCAGAGCTTATCATGGCTTAGTTTTTCTACTTCGACGGTTTCGAACATTCTGCCAGTGGAGCCGTGCTCTCCAAGCATTTCCTCTACGTTCGCTCCAATCCCACAAAAGATGAGCCGAAAATCTTCAACCTGCGTTCCTATGTTTTTCAAAAGCTCGGCAAAGGCGGTTTTCTCTTCGCGTCTCACACGATCAAATTCATCGATCACGACCAAGATTTGCCCTGTCCGTTTTTGGCGAACGAGCTGAAGAATATCGTAAGCTTCTGAAGTAGTTGATGGAATACTAAGAGCGGTGACTTCCCCGCCCTTATAATTCAGGTTCAAGCTTCCCAATCCCGCAACACCAACTCCACCACCGACGGTAGGGCCACCGGTGCTGAGCCGTTTTTCAACGTCAATAACGCTGACCTGCCCCCCGAGGGTCCCTCATTTATAACGAGAGTTTGCGGGTGTGGTTTTCATATTCATGGCCGTCAGTTTG
>CANLVD010000007.1 GCA_947494445.1 uncultured Paracoccaceae bacterium
AGAAAAACTCCGCTTCGCCATCCGCGAAGGCGGCCGCACCGTGGGTGCCGGCGTCGTCTCCAAAATCCACGAGTGATTTTGGGCAGCCCTGTATGGGGCTGGTGATGCAACGAATTTGAACAGGGCCGCGCAGAGTTTTGCGCGGCCCTCTTCTTTTGTGCTGGGTTTCAGGCATTCCGCACGGGGGCCAGAAGCAGAGCGTGAGTATTTACTGGAAAATCGAAGCAGGCATGCGCCGCGGGACTTTGAGGGGCCAGCGTGGGTGCTGAGCCCCTGTCCCTAATGAAAAAGGGCGAACCAGATGGCCCGCCCTTTCACGTCCTTGTCCGCTGGCTCAGCCGACCAGACCGTTGTCGTCGCGCTTGACGGCAATCACGGTAGAGCGGGCAAGCTTGCCTTCGCCATCAGGGAAGGGGGCGGCTGGGTGCTGGATGCCGACAAACATCGTGCGGCGGTCCGAGGACCACGTGACGCCGGTGACCTCGGACCCCTGAGGGCCGGTCAGGAAGCGCACGATCTCGCCCGTGACTGGATCGCCTGCGAGCATCTGGTTGTTGCCCATGCCCTCATACTCGCCCTCGTTGCTGTCGTTACCATCGGTCTGGATCCACAACAGGCCCGAGCTGTCAAACATCATCCCATCTGGTGAGTTGAAGAGGTTGCCCGCATTGACGTTGCTGGAGCCTTTATAAGCACCCTCGCCGACAATCGGATTGCCTGCCATGACATAGAGATCCCAGCGGAACGCGTCCGTGGCATGGTCGTCATTGGCCGGGAACCAGCGCACAATCTGACCGTAGTTGTTGGTCTCACGCGGGTTGGGACCGTTGACGGACGTGTCATCGCCACCTGCATTGGGCTTGACGCCGCGGTTCTTGTTGTTGGTCAGGCAGCAATACCCTTCGGCCGCAATTGGATTGACGGCGACCCACTCGGGACGGTCCATCGTGGTGGCCCCGACGGCGGAGGCTGCCATGCGGGTGTGCACCGTGATGTCGATGGCATCCATGCCGGTTGCTTCCGGCGTCAGTTCGACCCATTCGCCCGTGCCATCTGCGTTGAACTTTGCAGCGTACAGGCTGCCTTCGTCGAGCAGGTTGTCGGTATCACCGCCGGGCTGGTAGACGCCGGTGGAGACGAATTTGTACATGAACTCGCCACGCTCGTCATCGCCCATATAGACGACGATCTGGCCGTTGGGTGCTACCACACAAGCCGCGTTCTCATGCTTGAAACGGCCCAGGGCAGTGCGCTTGACCGGGGTCGAGTTCGGGTCTGCCGGATCAATCTCGACGATGTAGCCGAAGCGGTTTGGCTCGTTGGGGTTCTGCGACAGATCATAGCGCGGATCGAAGGTCTCGTAGGCGTAGCGGCCTTTGAGGCCAACGCCATAGCGCTTCCAGCCATCGGTGCGCTCAAGCGTGTCATCGGTGGAGCCGAAATAGCCGTTGAAGTTTTCCTCGCAGGTCAGGTAGGTGCCCCAGGGGGTTTTGCCCGCGCCGCAGTTGTTCATGGTGCCAAGAGCCAGCAAACCATCCGGATCGGCAGAGGTTTTCAGCATGTCATGACCTGCTGCAGGGCCCGCAATGCGCATCGGTGTGTTGTGGTCGATGCGGCGGTTGAATGGGCTATCGACAACGATGTCCCAGCCATCATCACCTTCGGCCACTTCCATGACCGTCACGCCCTGCAGGTTCTGCAGTTTGCGCACGTCATCGGCGGATGTCGGCACACCACCTTCATTGTTTGGCAGGTTGGTCTTGGTGTTCACGTACTCATGGTTAACCGCAATGACCTGATGCTTGCCGACACTGAACAGCTCCATCCCGTCGGTGTTTTCTCCAAACACACGCGCTGACGAGACTACATCACCACCGGTCGAATGATCGAACTCAGGTGCATCCGAGAAAAGCGGCTGACCCCATTTGGCAACGGACTTCCAAGAATAGCCTTCAGGCACGTGGACCGTGCTGTCGGTCTGGATGCCGATGGGAGTGAATGCAAAGCGCGACATAGTGGCTGCTTCAGCAGATGTGGTGCTGAGCAGGCTGCCAGTTCCCATAACGGCGGCACCCGAACCAAAGGCCAGCACACCGCCCAGAAAACCGCGGCGCGAGATGGCCTCTTCGACAACTGCGTCGAAATCCGAAACGTCGGGGCGGGGGTCGTTCAGTTCGTCCCAGTCATCCCAGCTCAGGTCTGAAGTGTCGTCTCTCATGATGGATTCTCCCTTTTGAATAAGTCGTAGGCAAATACGGATTAGTGCTCGTTAATCTCAGTTCTGTGACAATTCGCAAATGGCTCGATTTACTCGATGTCGCACCTTTGGAACTGTCTGAAAACCAGTCGAAATGCTCGAAATACACCCCTATCCCTTGGGATAGGAGCTCACGCTATGCGGGAAATCGGGAATCGGCAAGCGCTATGCGGTCAGAGGACCGACTTGAAAGCCTGATCCAGTTTGCCGACGACTTCGTCTATATGGGCGTCGCTCAGGATGAAGGGAGGCGCAAGCAGGATATGGTCGCCGCGCTGGCCATCGATTGTGCCGCCCATGGGATAGCAGATCAGACCGGCTTCGAAAGTGGCGGCCTTAAGTTTCTTGTGGATGCCAAGCGCCGGGTCAAATGCGGCCTTCGTCTCACGGTCCTCGACGATTTCAAGACCCTGAAACAGGCCACGCCCGCGAATGTCGCCAATATTGGGATGCTGGCCGAAGGCCGAGACAAGAGCCGCATGCAGCTTGTCCCCCTTTCCGCTGACGTCTGCTGCAATGCCTCCATCTGTGAGCTTTTTCAGAACAGCGCTGGAGGCTGCACAGGCGGTTGGGTGGGCGAGGTAAGTATGGCCATGCTGAAAAAAGCCCGAACCTTGCGCGATCGCATCATAAATGGCTGCGGTGCAAAGCGTGGCGCCTATGGGTTGGTAGCCCGCACCGAGCCCCTTTGCTACGGCCAGAATGTCAGGTGCGATGCCATCTTGCTCGCAGGCAAACAGCGTGCCGGTCCGACCCATGCCGCACATGACTTCATCAAGGATCAGAAGGATGCCGTGCTGATCGCAGATCTCGCGGATACGCTTGAAATACCCCTCAACAGGAGGCACCGCGCCGAGCGTTGCACCCACAACCGGTTCAGCCACGAAGGCCATGACACTGTCAGGACCAAGGCGGGTGATCTCAGCTTCCAGTTCGTTGGCAACACGTTGACCATAGTCAAAGGCTGTCTCTCCCTCAGATTGTTCGCGATAGGCGTAGCAAGGTGAGATATGCGTCGTGTCAATCATCATCGGTGCGAAGGGTGCACGTCGCCAGGCGTTGCCACCGGTGGCCAGAGCACCAAGCGTATTGCCGTGGTAGCTTTGCTGGCGGGCGATGATGCGATGACGGTTGGGTTGACCGATCTCGATCATGTATTGGCGGGCAAGTTTGAGGGCCGCCTCCATCGCCTCGGACCCGCCCGAGACGAAATAGACCCTGTCCAGATCACCGGGAGCATGGGCAATCAGCTTGTCCGCAAGGTCTTCTGCCGGATCGGAAGTGAAAAACCCGGTGTGGGCAAAAGCCACCTTGTCGAGTTGGTCCTTTATGGCTTGAGTCACATCCGGATCACCATGACCAAGACAGGAGACCGCCGCCCCGCCGGAGCCGTCAAAATACTGTTTGCCGGTGCTGTCATAGAGATAAACGCCTTCACCGCGCGCAATCGTGGGCGGCAGGCTGCGGCAATGGCGGGGGAAGACGTGGGACATGGTTCGTTCCTCAGGTCTGGGGCTTGAGCCGTTTACCCGATGGGTCAAAGGCTGCGTGTTGGGAAGATTGCGCAGAAAAAAGCTGCCCTGCAATGTCGATTTGCAAGGACGTGCCTGTCGGCAGGGGGGCAGTGGTCAGGGCCAATGCAATGGGGGCACCAATCCTGTGGCCAAAGGCAGCAGACGTGGTTTTGCCAATGATTTGGCCATCAAGCAGAACCGGCTCGTTGCCAAGCGGAACGGCCTGAGTGTCATCAAGGATCAGCGATGAAAGTCGGTTGCTGACCCCTTCGTCACGGCGGGCCAGAAGGGCATCGCGTCCGATGAAATCGCTGTCCCAGTCGATTGTGAAATCAAGACCGACGTCAAGGGGCGAGACATCGGTATCAAGCTCATGACCAAAGGCCAGATAGCGCTTTTCAATCCGCATGGAGGATTGCGCATAGAGACCGGCAGGTGTGGCCCCGGCGTCGCGCAGTGCGCGGTATATCTTCGGCGCGTTCTCGGCCTTGCAGGTAATCTCCCACCCCGGTTCGCCCACATAGGACAGTCGGATGGCTCGAAAATGTGCGCCCGCAATCTGACCATCGCAGGAGTGGAAGAATTTCGTGTCATTGAGTTGCGGCGCGCCGATGGCGCGGGCGACGCGCGCAGCATCAGGACCCATCAGGCCAAGAATTGCGTAATCCTCCGTGCTGTCGTGCAGGTCCACCTCAAAGCCATCGCTGTGACGTTTGAGCCAAGCCAAATCGCGTTTGATCGCGGTTGTGCCGGTAAAAAGTCGGTAATGATCGGACGTGATCCTCAGCGCTGTCAGATCACTTTCCATGCCGCCACGCGGATTGAGCATTGACGTGTAGATCGCCACACCGGGTGCGCGGTCCATGCGATTGACGCACAGGTGATTGAGGAAAGCACAAGCATCTTTGCCCTGAACTTCGATCTTGCCAAAGGTTGACTGGTCGAAGATGGCTGCCTTTGAGGTGGCCGCCTGAACTTCCCCGGCGATAATGTCATGCCAATCCGGTAGGGCGAAGGTGGGGTTTGGATCCCCCGACTTGTTGAAATAAGCAGGCCTTTCCCAGCCGCCTATCTGATTGAAGTGGGCCTTTTCGATCTGCCATTCAGCGTGCAGCGGCGTAGGGCGCAAGTTGCGCGCGCTGCGCCACTGGTGTCCGGGATAGGCAATGGCATAATGCTCGCCCAACACTTCCGGCACCCGGGCACCCAGCGCTTGGGCAGAATTGAAACAGGCCGGAAACCGCTTGGGATCGGCCTCCATCAGATCAAAGGGCATATGGCCATGGGCAATGGCATGTGCGAGCGCCATGCCCGCCCCTCCGCCCGTGGCCACGCCAACCGAATTCATGCCGCACCCAAGGAAAAGCCCGCGCGTCTCGGCTGTTTCACCCAGCAGGAAAGAGCCATCAGGCGTGAAACTTTCCGGACCATTGAGAAGCATCTTGACCTCGGCCGTTTCCAGCGCTGGCAAGCGGTGCAACGCTGCTTCCATCATCGGCTCGAAATGATCCCAGTCCTCAGGCAGAAGCTGAAATGCGAAATCCTCGCCCAGTCTGTCGGGGTCGATCGGTTTGCCCATGGGCTCAAAGCAGCCGACCAGCAGGCCACCACTGTCATCGCGTATGTAGAGATGGCTGTCGTGGTCCGAGAGTGTGGGCATGTTACCTGTGATGCCGGGCACGGGTTTGGTCAGAAGGTAGAAATGTTCGCAGGGCCAGACCGGAACATCTGCGCCCGCCATTGCGGCGGCCTTGCGGCTCCACAACCCGGTGCACAGTGCAATGGCATCACAAGTGATGTCGCCTTGAGGGGTGGAAACGCCCGTGATGCGGTTGTCGCGAGTGTGAATTGCGGTGACGCCAGTGTCCTCGAAAATTCTGGCACCCCGGCTGCGTGCACCCTTGGTCAGGGCGGCACAAAGGTCTGACGGGCTGACGCGGCCATCGCCGGGGGACCAAACCGCACCGATCACGTCATCGGCGTTCATCAGAGGCCAGCGCTCGGCGGCTTCGCCTGCCGAAATGTTGGTCGCTTCCACACCGAAGAGGCGGGCGAGCGCCTGTTGGCGCTGAATGTGGACCAGCCGGTCCGGTGACGTGGCAATCGAGAGCGAACCTTTGTTGATCCAGCCGGTCTGCTGACCGGTCTCAGCCTCAAGCGTGGAATAGAGCTCGACCGAGTAGCGGATCAGATCGGTCAGATTGCGTGTGGACCGCAGAGCACGCACCTGAGCTGCAGAATGCCAGGTTGTGCCAGATGTCAGTTTGTTGCGTTCCAGCAGCACCGCGTCACTGATGCCTTCGCGGGCAAGATGGTAGAGGGTCGAGCAGCCCATGACACCGCCACCTATGACGACAACGGAGGCGTGAGCAGGCAAGGGATTGGACATCAGCTGCGATTCCCGGCAGTGGTTGATAGCCTAATCTGAAACAGATGTTTCAATTATTGACAACTCAAAAAACGTTTGAAACATTTTCGTGAAACGGAAAGGGCCGGTTTGCAGGATTCGCACAGCATAGAGGACCGTATTGCACAGGCCTATCCAGCCCTGAGCGGTCAATTGCAGGCAGCTGCGGATTTCGTTGCAGGCAACCGGGTGGATGTGGCGACACGCTCTCTCAGGACGCTGGCGTCATCAAGCGGCGTGTCACCAGCCACCTTCTCAAGACTGGCGCGCGCATTGGGTTACGACGATTATGAAACCCTGCGCGAAGCAAGCCGTCAGGACGTCAGCGCGCGACAAATGAGTTTTGCAGAGAGGGCCGGACGCCTGCAGGCCGAGGCACGCAGTGCCGGATCGGCGGATTTCCTGACGCGGCAGGCAGGGGCCTGTATCCAGAACATCACCGAACTTGCCACTGCCACGGATCGCACGCGGCTGGATGCTCTGGTGGACAGCTTGCACAGAGCGCGCAAGGTGCTGCTGGTCGGCTCGCTCGGGTCTGCCGGGATCATGGAGTATTTCAGCTACATGGCAGGCTGGTTTGCGCCTGACTGGACGGCTGCCGGGCGCAACGGGACAACGCTTGGTTCAAGCCTGTCCCGGATGGGCAAAGGCGATGCGGTTTTCGTGCTGAGCAAAGCGCCCTATGCTGCCCGATCCGTGCGCGCGGCCGAGCTTGCAAGGGCACAGGGCGCGACCGTCGTCGTGGTGACTGACAGCCATGTCTGCCCCGCGCTGCGCTCTGCCGATCATTCGGTGATCGTGCCAACGGAAAGCCCGCAATTCTTTTCATCCTACACCGCGACGCTGGTGCTGCTGGAGGCGATTATGGGAATGCTCGTGGCTCTGTCAGGTGAGGCCGCACAGGCCCGGATCACCCGGGCCGAGACGCTCGTTGCTCGACTGGAGGGGCAGGAATATGAATAATCTCAAAGGGATAGGATGCATCAAAACCTGTTGCGTATGGCCAAACAGAATTTGTCAGATGCGGGGTTGCAGCCCGGGCCAAATCGGCTCTAGCATCGGCAGGTAACCGGACGCGCCCGGTCTCAGGAAGAAACCGGCTGGTCGCATCAAAACTTGCAAAACACTTAGCTTCAATTGGGAGAGAGTTACATGAACGCTATTTTCAAACTGGCCACGGCCGCAGCCGCGACACTGATGGTCGTGTCCTCGGCAGCTGCTCAGGATCAGAAATTCATCACCATCGGCACCGGCGGTGTTACGGGTGTGTATTACCCAACAGGTGGTGCGATCTGCCGTCTGGTGAACAAGGGCCGCAAAGAGCATGGCATTCGCTGCTCGGTCGAGAGCACCGGCGGGTCGGTCTACAACACACGCACCATCCGCGAGCGCGAGCTGGACTTCGGTGTTGTTCAGTCCGACGTACAGGTTGCTGCCATGGGCGGTACCGGAGCGTTTGACGGCGACGAGCCTTACGCTGATCTGCGGTCGGTCTTCTCCGTACATTCTGAGCCCATGCATGTGATGGCGCGTGCGGATGCAGGCATCTCTTCCGTGATGGACATGAAGGGCAAGCGGATCAACATCGGCAACCCCGGTTCGGGCACGCGTGTTCTGGCCGAAGTTCTGATGGATGGCGCTGGCGTGACACCTGCCGATTTTGCGCTGGCCGCCGAGCTGAAATCCTCCGAGCAGTCCGCAGCACTGTGCGATGGCAAGGTTGACGCAACGATCTGGGCCGCAGGTCTGCCAAATGGCTCGTCCATGGAAGCGACTTCAACCTGTGCTGTCACGATCCTTGACCTGACTTCCTCGGGCATGGACAAGATCCTGGGCGCGAACACGGCCTATGCTGCTGCAACCATTCCCGGTGGCATGTACCCCGGCAATGATGCGGACATCACCTCCTGGGGTCCGAAAGCAACCTTCGTGACAGATGCAAACGCTCCTGATGAGGTTGTTTATGCGCTGGTCAAAGGCGTCTTCGACAACTTCGAAGACTTCAAGAAACTGCACCCGGCCTTTGGCACATTGACCGAAGAGGGCATGATCAAGGACGGTTTGTCCGCCCCTCTGCACCCCGGTGCAGTCAAGTACTACAAAGAGCGCGGCTGGATGTAATCGGCCTGCATCTGCCCGGTTCGGGCAGGGTTTGATACCGGCCTCCCCGCGTGCGACGCGGGGAGGCCCATTTGACAAAAAATACAAAAAAACAGAGGGGTTGATATGAGTTCGGATGCTCAAGCTCAGACCGGTGCCCAGGTCGTGGACAGTGATCTAGACGACATCGTCGCCGACAGTGATACCGGAGGTCGCGCGCCACAGGATGCCTTTGGCAAGAACGCTCTTTGGTACATCCCTCTGGTCTGGTCGCTGTACCAGCTTTGGATCGCCTCCCCTCTGCCGTTTATCCTTGGCGTCGGTGTCTGGAATGATACCCAGACCCGTGCAATCCATCTGGGATTTGCAGTCCTGCTCGCTTTCATCGCGTTTCCAGCCACCAAGTCCAGCCCGCGAGACCGCATCCCTGCGCTGACATGGGTGATCGCCATCGTGGCGGCAGCGGCGGCTTCCTACCAATGGTATGCCTATTCGGGCGTGGCCGCGCGCACCGGCGCGCCGAGCCAGATCGACGTGTGGGTGTCCATTGCGGGCATCATCCTGCTGCTTGAGGCTGCGCGCCGGTCGCTTGGCTTCCCGCTGATGGCAGTGGCGCTGTTCTTCTTGGGCTATGTCTTCTTCGGCTCATCCTCCTTCCTGCCTGAAGTGGTGCAATGGAAAGGGGCATCGCTCAACAAGGCCATGAGCCATATGTGGCTGACCACCGAAGGGGTCTTCGGTGTGGCTCTGGGTGTATCCAGCGGCTTTGTGTTCCTGTTCGTACTTTTTGGCGCACTGCTCAATCAGGCGGGCGCGGGCAACTATTTCCTTAAACTGGCCTTTGCGGCTCTGGGGCACCTGCGCGGTGGACCGGCCAAGGCTGCCGTGATCGCCTCGGCGGCGACCGGTCTGATTTCAGGCTCTTCGATTGCCAATGTGGTGACCACCGGGACTTTCACCATTCCGCTGATGAAAAAGGTGGGTTTCCCACCGGCCAAGGCGGGCGCGGTTGAGGTCTCCTCCTCGATCAACGGTGTTCTGACGCCGCCTGTGATGGGGGCCGTGGCCTTTCTGATGACCGAATACGTCGGCATTTCCTATGTGGAAGTGGTCAAGACGGCGATCGTGCCTGCTGCGATTTCCTATGTCGCGCTGGTCTACATCGTGCACCTGGAGGCCCTGAAAATGGGCATGACCGGCACCAGCCGGATGAACCCGATCAAGTTCATTCTTGGCGCAATCTTCATCATCGCGATTTCCATCGTCATCGCAGGCGGCACCCTGTTCCTGTGCGGCGTGATCGTGGATGCGGCGCAAAGCGCCTTTGGCGGGGCTTCGACCATGGTCATGGTGGGCGTAATGGCAGTGGCCTATATCGCCGCCGTGCGTTTTGCCGCCAAAGGGCCGGATCTTGAGTTGAGCATCGAGTCGATGGAAAGTCTTCCGCCGACCAAGGAGATCTTCAAGACCGGCATCCATTACCTGCTGCCGATCCTCTTGCTGATGTATCTGCTGATGATCGAACGCAAGTCACCCGGTCTGTCGGCCTTCTGGTCGACGGTCTTCATGCTGTTGATCCTGCTCACCCAGAACCCTCTGAAAGCGATGTTCCGCGGAGAAGGCAACATCGGGGCCGAGATAAAGCAGGGCCTGTCGGATATTGCCGAAGGTCTGATCATCGGCGCACGCAACATGATCGGTCTTGCCGCCGCCATGGGTGTTGCGGGCATCATCGTAGGTGCCGTGACGCTGACCGGCATCGGTCAGGTGATGGCAGAATTCGTGGAGTTCCTGTCCGGTGGCAACCTGCTGGCCATGCTGTTCTTCGTGGCTGTCATTTCCATCGTGCTGGGCATGGGCTTGCCGACCACTGCCAACTACATCGTGGTCTCCTCGCTGATGGCCGGCGTGGTAGTCGAACTTGGTGCGCAGTCGGGACTGATCGTGCCGCTGGTCGCGGTTCACATGTTCGTCTTCTACTTCGGGATCATGGCGGATGTGACGCCTCCAGTGGGGCTGGCGAGTTTTGCCGCCGCCGCGATCTCGAAAGGGGATCCGCTGAAAACCGGATTCCAGGCGTTCTTCTACTCGATCCGCACAGCGCTTCTGCCGTTCCTGTTCATCTTCAACACGGATTTGTTGTTGATCGATGTTGGTCCGGTAAAAGCTGTGTTCGTCTTCATTGTGGCCCTCATTGCGATGCTGCTCTTTGCGGCAGGCACGATGAATTACTTCCTTGTGAAGTCGCGAATTTGGGAAAGCGCTGCACTTCTTGTCTGTGCATTCACTCTCTTCCAACCGGGGTATTTCCTCAACCAACTGGCGCCTGAGTTCGAAGCGCGACCGGGCAGTGAGTTGTTCTCTATGGCCGAGGCCGCGGACAGCGATACCTCGCTCAGGGTCCGGCTTGTGGGTGAAAACCTGAACGGCGATATGGTCGATGCGCGGTACTTGCTGCCACTGGGCGAGAAGGGCGCCTCGGGTGAGGAACGCCTCTTCAACGGCGCGGGCATCGAATTCCGGGACGAAGACGGATCTCTGTTTGTGGACAACCTGAACTTCGGTGGTCCGGCTGAGCAACTGGGCATCGATTTCGACTGGGAATTGCAGGAGCTTGACGTGAAGGCCGACCGAATGCCCAAGGAAGTGTTCTACCTGCCTGCGCTTGCATTGTTGGGGTTGATCGTCTTCCTGCAAATGGGCCGGAAACGCAAAGAGGAAGAAGGAGCCATGGCATGAGCAGGCAAATCCTTTGCGCCATAGATCTTGCACATAAAGACATGGCGCGTGCGATTGTGGATCGCGGTGCGGAACTGGCCGGACTGGACGGTGCTGCGCTCAGCATCATGACAGTGGTGCCTGACTACGGCATGACCATCGTCGGATCGTATTTCGAGGATGGAACTCTGAAAAAGGCGATTGCAGCGGCAGATGAGCAGTTGCACGCCTTTGTGGACGAGGTGCTGCCGGGCCACGGGAAGGTACAGCATATCACAGCGACCGGCTCGGTCTATGAAGAGGTGCTGAAAGCCGCTGATGCCTGTGGCGCGCATCTGATCCTGATCGGGGCCAACCGCCCTGATCTGGCTGATCAGATGATGGGCCCGAATGCTGCGCGCGTGGCACGACATGCCAATGTGTCCGTGATGATTGTGCGCGCTTAATCGCTCCTGATCAACGAACTGTCCCAGATGTCGCTTCAGGCCTGCTGGCGTTTGTGCAGGGCGGCTATTTTACCTGCAAAGACATCTTGGCTCAGCCCGTCGGAAAGGGCCTTGGCCATCATCTCGGCCTGAGTCTGTGGCGCAAGGCCGCCCACGGGTGGATCCCGGTCCAGATTGGTCGGGAAGGCATAACCCTCGGCACTTGCGGCGATCACATTGGAAACCGCGTCTGCGCTGAAGTCAGACCCCTGCAGATGCGGGTAAAGGGCTGAGACCATGCGCGCTCGGTTCACGGTTTCCATCGCCCGACCAAAGGCTGAGGAGACCTGAAGCAGATTGGCCATCCGGTAGATGTCTTTCGAGACGTTGTTGCCCGCCCCATGCATCACGGCTGGATTGAAGAACACCGCATCCCCTTTGGACAGCGGCAGTTGTACGTGATGCCGGGCAAAATAATCCTGATACTCGGGTCGACCAAAGGCGAGATAGCCTTCGAAGAAGTTCTGCGAATAGGGCAGGTACAGCGTCGGGCCGCTTTCCAGCGGCATGTCGCAATGAGCAACCGCGCCTTGCAGGGTCAACACTGGCGAGATGCGGTGGATATGAGCAGGATAGGCGCTCATCTGCTCTGGCGACATGAAGCCCAGATGGTAGTCACGATGGGCCGTCTGGGCCGTGCCGCCGGGATTGACCCGGTTGACCTGAGCAGTCATCTGATAGCCACGTCCCAGCCATGCAAAAGCAGCCATGGCCAGCGCATCCGATGCATAATACTGCGCGAAGTTCGCAGGATCGGCGAGGCAGTGCTTTTCCAGCGCGTTCCAGACACGGTCATTGCTGCCCGGCTTGGCAAAATGGTCACCGGCCCCAGCACCGCCGTCCCGCTCGGAATTGATGATCTCGTCAAATACATCCGTTGCGCGGTCGAGTACGCCTGCATCTGGCACAGCGCCTTTGATCACGATCACGCCCGGGCCGCTGTCAAAGGCGCGGACCCATTCGGCCATCAAATCACGACGCGAAACAGGGTCCTTGGCGGATCTGCGAACCTGTTCGCCATCATAAACCAGCGTATTGCGTTCCACATTTGCGCAAAGGGGCCAGTCTGCGGGATCGGTTTCGCGCGACACTTGTGCCTTGAACGTCTCGAAGTCGCCACTGTCGGGGGACAGCCAGATGGGGGTGTCTTTGATGGTCATGATGCCGTCTTTCTGTTCGGTCTTGCCAGCCTAGTGCAAACGTGCTGCGTTTTGCAGCCTGTGTGACAGGAGCTGGTTGGTAAGGGTCTGCGTAAGCTCTGCATTGGTCCCAGCCAGATTAATCGTGCAATACGGGTCTTCAACTGTATCAAAGAGCATCGGCGGCTGGCCGCCCGCAAAAACCGCCAGCCTGTGGGTCGCGGTCTGCAATACGCAGGCGCGGCAAGCCTCGGCCTTTTGATCCCAAGCGACCTCGAACCGGCCACTGCTGTCAGGCTTGCCCAGTTCCAGTTCGGTCATGGCGACACTGTCGGGTGAAAGACTGTCCAGCGACTGCCCGTCCATCTGCACTGGCACCTTGCCGCCGAGCTTGCCGAGCAGTGTGGGCACAGAATCAATGGTGCGTGAAACCGTATCGACATGACCGGGTGCGATCCCCGGACCCGAGAGCATCATCGGCACATGGGACGCCTGATGGAACATGGTCTGCTTGCCCCAGAGCCCCAGATCACCCAGCATCTCGCCATGATCGGCGGTCAGAGCCAGAAGCGTGGTGTCGGTTTGGCCGGTGTCATCAAGCCAGGTCAAAATGCGCCCGATGTGGTGGTCCACTTCGGCCACCAGTCCGAGATAGCTGGCGCGGGTCAGGGCGATCTGATCGACGCTCAGGCGGGTTTGGTCGCCGTTGAATCCCCAGAACATGCCCGTCTCGGACGGGCCGGAATGGAAGGCATCAAAGAATGGATGATCGAAGGGCGCGACAGGCATCGGCATGTCTGCTGGCGTGAACATATCATTGTAGGGAGCAGGTGCGACATAAGGTGGATGCGGGCGGATGTAGGTAACGAAGGCGGACCAAGGGTGCGATTTGCGCACATCCAGTTGGCCCAACACCCGGTCGGTCAGAAAGGCGGTGTCGCTGTCTTCAGCCCGGTAAAGCGTGGACTGACCCGGTATCCCGTCCTTGGGACGATAGACCTCGCCAAACTCGGGCGTCTGGGCATCAGGAACGTCATAGCCTTTCGCGCGCAGATGCGAGAGCCACGTCCATGCCTCGTCCCGCATCTCAAGCACTTCGGTGAAGCCCGGCAGGGGGTGCGTATATTGACCCAGTGCCGGATCGGCAGGCGCGCGTTCATCGGGATCGGGCTGGGTATCGGTGTAGCCAAAAAGAAGCGGCTCCCGTCCCAGTTTGCGCAACTCCGAGGCCAGCGTGGGATGGTGCCGCGACAGAGGCGTGCCATTGCGCACCGCCCGGTGGTTCATGGCGTATTGCCCGGTCAAAAGAGACGCGCGAGACGGGCCGCAGGGTACAGTCACGGTATGATGATTGCGATAGACCTGCGACCGCGCTGCCAGACGGTCAAGATTGGGCGTGGGCACAAGAGAGGCGAGAGCACCATGCAGCAGATCAGCGCGAAACTGGTCGACAACGATGATCAGAAGGTTGCGCGGCTGTGTGGTCATGAACGCGGTCCTTTGGCTGTGATCAACCGGTTTGTGATGCCCGGATCAGACGACACTATCATGTCACCCGAAGAGCGTTTTGAAAGTACCAATGCATTTGCGGAACCCCGCCTCAAAATCGCCGTTCCCGGGGTGATAAACAGATTCGAGACTGATGACACCCTGATATGCATCCTGCCGCAGTGCATCGGCCAGCGGAGCAAACAAGGGGCCAAGCTGACCCTTGCCCATCTCACGGACCTCCAACGTGGCACGTGGCGTGTCGACCTGCACGTCCTTGATATGAATATGGCCAAGATAGCCATCGCTCAACGCGTCATAGCCGTCAGGAAAGGCCAGTTCGTGACACCAGCAATTGTTGGCCGGATCCCAAAGCACTTTTAGCGCGTCCTTGGCGTCCAGTTCATCAATCAGCTTGCGGGCCGTGTAATTGGAATTGACCATGGTGCCGTTACCTGTCTCGACCACCAATGTGATGCCCTCGCTTCGGGCAAGCTCGACCGCGGGTGCGATCATCGGGGCCATCGTGTCCCACGCACCATGGGCCACGTTCCACGTCTCAGCCCCGTTCTTGCCCCAGAGGATCTGCTCTTTCTTCTGGGTCATGATCCGCACCAGAGGGGAGCCAACCTCATGGGCCATCCCGATCACCCGTTTGAGGGCATCCATATGCTTGAGATGCAGCGCATCGCCGGGCCTGTTGGCCGAGGTCATGCCGGCAAAGATGTGACGTGACAGGCAGGAAACGGGTTTCCCGCGGTCGCGCAGCAGGCGGTCGATACGGTAGATTTCCTCGCCCGTGTGGTCACCCACTTCAGCATCGCCGACAAACTGCAATTCAGCGAAAGTGAGGTCAAACTCATCCATCACGTCCACAGCATGTGCAAGATCGCGGCTGATCCCGTCGGTGATGACGCCAAGCTTCATTTCGCACCATCCCTGTGCAGTTCAGCGCCGATGATCTCTTCAATCACGCGGGTGCAGACCCAGTTGTCTCCGTCTGGGTATTTTGTTCGTCCGGCGTGAAAGATCTGCATGGCGGCGGCAGCCGTGTGCAAGGGCACGCCCAACTCCTCTCCCAGCCCCATGGATATGGTCAGGTCCTTGTGCATGGTGTTGATGTGGCTGCCGGTGCCTTGAAACTGCCGGTCGATGATCTTTTCCAGAGCGTTGTTCACAACACCGCAGCCCGCGCTTGAAGTGGAGAAGACATCAAGGATCACCTGCCCGGGAACACCTGCCTTGGCGGCGAGTGCCGCAGCCTCGAACGTTGCTGAAAACTGCGCGCCAATCAGCGATTGCAGGCAGGCCTTGACGGTCTGGCCCTCGCCGGGACTTGTGCCGACCCGGTGGATGGTGGCCGATACCGCCTCCATCACATTGCGGTTGGCATCGAGCACCTGACCGGGCGCTGCTGCCATCATGGTCAGCGTACCGCCCTGCGCACCGGGAAAGCCGCCTGAGACCGGAGTGTCGATCAGATGGATGTCATGGCCTTCAAGTCGTGCGCCGATCTCGCGGGCTTCATGCGGTTTGATCGTGGCCGTCAGAAGGATTGTGCTGCCCGGCGACAGGGTTGTCAGAAGGCCGTCATCGCCGAAAATGACCTCTTCGACCTCGCTGCCCTTCATGACCATGATAAAGACGGCGTCTGCTGAGCGGCCGACTTCGGCCGGGCTGTTGGCCGGGGTGCCGCCCATTGCGATGAAATCGTCCATCCGATGCTCCAGCAGATCGATGCCGGTGACCGCAAATCCATTTGCGATCAGGTTGCGCGCCAGTCCTGATCCCATATCACCAATGCCGATGATGCCTGCTGTTTTCATGTTGATCCTCCCAACGCCGGTGTTGCGGCCTGCCAGTTTTCGCATGAGGTCCCATGCGGGTGTGTCGGGGGTTTCACGCGCCGCCCAAAGGGGCGGCGTCGGGCGGGTCCGGTAGACACCCTCTGCCCGGTTAGGTGCACCCGAGCAAAGCGCAGAGGCGGTTTTCTGTCCAGTGGTTTTTAGCCTTTCCGGGGCTCAAACCGACTGCTAGCCTTCGCGGGCTGAAACGAGGACGGGATCATGAGCGAGACACCAGAGCGTTTGCCGGGCTGGAGCCACATGCCCGACGTCCCCCTCAAGGTCTCGCCATTCTTTGAATTTCCACTCAGACCGACGGCTATGCTGGGCTGGCTCTGGCACAGCTGGTTTCTGATCACAGAGCGTTTGATACTGGTCGCGTTGGCGTTTGCGACATGGGTTTGGCTGCAACCGGCGGTTCCGGCTGAATTCTCATTCGGCTGGATGATTCAGATCTGGTTGCGCAACCTCGCCATCATGACCGTGGTCGCAGGCGGCTTGCACCTGTATTTCTACCGTTGGCGCGGGCAGGGGGACCGGCTGAAGTTCGATCCCCGACCTTTGATGGCCAATGGCAAGCAGTTCACTCTGGGTGGTCAGATCCGGGACAACATGTTCTGGACCCTGGCCAGCGGTGTCACGGTCTGGAGCCTGCTGGAAATCAGCCTGTTCTGGTTGCAGGCCCGTGGGATTGCGCCAGTGATGCAATGGTCCGACAGCCCGGTCTGGTTCACTGCGGTGTTCCTGCTGGTGCCGATCTGGGAAAGTTTCTGGTTCTACTGGATCCACAGGCTGCTGCACTGGCCGCCGCTTTACCGGTCGGTTCATTCGCTGCACCATCGCAACATCAATGTCGGGCCGTGGTCGGGGCTGTCCATGCATCCGGTGGAACATGTTCTGTTTCTGGGTGGCGTTGTGATCTTCCTCGTGGTGCCTGCACACCCGGTGCATGTGATCTTTCTGTTGCAGTATTTCTGCCTGACCGCCGCGACCACCCATTCCGGGTTTGAGGGCGTGGTCATGGGAGACAAGAACCGGCTGAAGCTGGGGACCTTCCACCACCAGATGCATCACAGGTATTTTGAATGCAATTACGGCGGGCTTGAGGTGCCATGGGACAAGCTGTTTGGTTCCTTCCACGACGGCACAATTGAGGCGAATGAACGCATGAAGGACCGGCGCAAGCGGATCATGGGCTAGGTTTTCTCGAAGACGTAATGATACAACGTCACTGTCTCGAAGAACCGGTCATAAAACCCGGGCAACAGATCGCGGGAAGCATAGCGTGCCGGACTGGCAAGCCCCTCGGCCATTGCCGCCTGATCGGCATAGGTGATCGCAAGGATCAGCGGGATTTGCGGACCATTGGGGTCCTGCTCGGCTCCATAGAGGACCTCGACGGTCTCGGCTGACGCGAACTTGCGCCAGAGCGGGGCAAGTTCCGCCTCAACATAGGCACGCATCGCGGCTTCCTGCCCGGATTTGACCTGACCATCGAAGATCGCCATGCGGGTGATCATCTCAACCGCCTCTGTGCTTGAAGCTGTCGCGCCGGAAACTGTAAAGCGCGTTTGGATCAACCTGTACGTCGATCACGGCAGGCTTGCCGCAGGCAAGAGCGGCCTGCAAAGCCTCGGCCATCTGCGGCAGCGTGTCGGCGCGATACCCCTTGGCACCATAAAGCTCAGCCAGCTTGTCAAAGGGCGGGGAAGAAACATCAGCCCCGATATATCGCCCATTGAAGAAGTCGCGCTGGTAGGCCTTTTCAGCCCCCCAGCACTTGTTGTTCATAACGATGGTGACCGTGTTGATCCCATGATCAACCGCCGTTGAAAGCTCTGAAACCGTCATTCCAAACCCCCCATCACCCATCAGGCTGACGACCGGTCGCTCCGGCAGGGCGCATTTCACGCCGAGCCCGCAGGCATAGGAAAACCCGACCAGCCCGAAATCAAGCGGCGTGAAAAGCGAGCCGGGCGTCCAATAGTTCAGCGCGTCCGTTGCCTGCAGACACAGGGTTCCCGCGTCCATAGTCACGGCCGCATCTTGTGGCAGGCTTTCGCGCAGGGTCTTGAACAGGCCAGAGGGCTGGATCGGCAGGCTTTCAATCGCATCTGCATCGCGACTTGCAAGGAAGGCCTTGCGCTCGGCCTGAAAACCTTGGGTCCAGTCATCGGCCAGTTTGCGGTCGGCCCGTTTGCCAAGCGCATCGGTTAGCTGGCGGGCAGCGGTGGGCGCATCGGCCCAAATGCCAATGGCCACGGGGAAAAACCGTCCAATCGCAGTGGGTTCCAGCTCAATCTGGATGATCTGCGCGTCTGCATTGATGTTGTCATAGGTGTAGAAAGTCGCGTTGAAGCCCAGCCTCGTGCCAAGAGCCAGGATCACATCGGCCTCCTTGACCAAGCGGGACGCGACCGCATTGCCGCGCGGTCCCATCTGGCCCGCGTTCAGCTGATGACCAAACGGGATCGCATCACCATGACCGGGTGACGTGACCAACGGGCAATTCAGCGCCTCGGCCAATGCACAGGCAGCCTCATGCCCACGGGTGTTCTTGATCCCGCCACCGGCAACGATCACGGGCTGTCGGGCATCCTCCAACAAGGCTGCCGCTTGTGCAATCAGATCGGCCTGACCTGCGGGCAGTGAGTGATTGCGGTAGGTTTGCGGTGTCGGATATGTGGGAAAATCCGCCTGTGCTGCAAGCACATCGCGCGGCAGATTCAACTGGACCGGACCACAACGCGGGGTGAGTGCTGTGCGATGCGCCTCCCGCACGAGTTCAGGCACGCGGTCCGCACTGGGCGCAGTCCAGGTTTTCTTGGTAACGGACTGGAAAAGCGTTTGCTGATCAACCTCCTGAAAGGCATCACGGTAAAGGTGACTGGAGGACAGCGCGCCGGCAATTGAAACGACGGGCGAATAAGCAGCTTTAGCCTGCGCCAGACCGGTCACCAGATTGGTCGCTCCGGGGCCGTTTTGACCGGCCAGAATGACGCCTGCCTTGCCCGACGCGCGGGCAAACCCGTCCGCCATATGAGTGCCGGTGCGCTCGTCATGCACGCCGATGAAATTGATGTCGCGGGCATCATAAAGCGCATCGAACATCTCCATCGTGGCCGAACCGATCAGGCCGAAGACATGAGAGGTGTTTTCGGTTTGCAACGCTTCAACAGCGGCCTGACCGCCGGATATGCGCTTGGTCATGGGTCTGTCCTTTTCAGAAAATCAAGGATCGGGGTGGCAAAGGCTTCATGCGCTTCGATCAGCCCGAGATGTTGAAGGAAGGGGATAATCTGGATTTCCGCGCCGGGGATCTCGGCCGCAATGGACGCGCTCATCGCAGGCGTTGATCCGCTGTCTTTTTCGCAGGTCATCACAAGGCTGGGGGCGGTGATGGCAGGTTCGGGTGCGATCAGTTCCCGCACGCCATTGGCCAGCACCCAGGCCGTTTGTGCGTAACTATCGGGATCAACCCTGAAACGCCATTCCCGCACCTGCTCAACGCCGGCACCTGTGAACAGGTAGCTTTCCGTAAACCAGCGTTTCAGAGCATTTGGTAATGTGGCATCCGGCCCTTGTTCGCGCACCTTTGCCGCGCGGTCCTCCACCAGTTTTTGCGCCTCATCGCCCCGGTCGTGGGGGGAGTTCAGGATCACCAAGCGATCCAACCGATGGGCGTGATCAAGCGCAAAGCGCCGGTTGATCATGCCGCCGATGGAAAAGCCGATGAGCGTGGCAGTATCCGCGCCAATGTGGTCCATGAGCCCAGCGATCTGGTCGGAAAAGAGCCGCAGATCAGCCTTGCGCGGGGCAGGCGGGCTGTCGCCATGACCATAGAGGTCATACTGGAGCACGCGATATGCGCTGAAGTCCGTCCCGAATGGCTGCCAAAGATGACGAGACAGGCCCAACCCGTGGATCAGCACCAGATGCGGTGCGTCCTTGGGGCCGGTCAGGTCATAAGCTGTGCCGTCGGGTGCGCGCTCAGACACCGGCGGGATTGTCCACGTCACGGCCCATGTCGCGCAGATCCTCGTACCTGTTGCCGATCCGGTGATGCGGATGGCCGCCCACAGAGGCACCAAGCGCGATAATGATCTCATCCTCGGCAGGGGCATCGGGCACATTGAGGTGGATGGTCTGGTAATGCGAGCGCATGCCGCCGTCATCCTTGTGCATCAGCGGGATCATCATCGGGGTTCCGGCCGCACCGCGTGTGTTGGAAAACGCCAGATAGGATTTCGCGTTGATCGCCTCGCGGAACTGGTTGCCGAAGTGCAGGGTGTGGGTCATGGCCTGTGCATGCTCGATCTCGCCGCCCATACCAACCACGGAGGCCTTGCCGCAACCCTCCAGCGCATCACCGGTCATGTCGAGCAGCATGTCAGTCAAAAGCTTGCCCATGCCGGGTGCCACATCCTGAATTTCCGGGCGCAGATCCTCCACAAAACCGCGGCCAAACCACGGATTTCTGATGATCGCAAGGGCAGCATAGAGCTTGGTTGGCACCTCAACGGTCTTGCCGCCCTCTTCAAAGGTGGTTTGCAGATGGGTAAGGGTACGGCGGATGGTTGCGGGCATGGTCGTCCTTTCAGGCAAACGCGGGCATGACTTCGTCGATGAAAAGCTTGAGGGAGCGTTTCTGCACCCCCATGTCCAGCCCCATGGACGCATAATAGATAAATGCGTCGATCCCCAGAGCCTCATAGAGCTGCAGCTTGGCGACGACCTGATCGGGGGCACCGAAAATCAGGTTCTCCTCCAGCATGGCGGGATCGACGCGAACATTGCCTTCAAGTTCCTCGAAGGGGATTTTTTCGGGGAAACCATTCACGACATCACCCTTTTTCATCATCAGATTGCCGAACTGACCCAGCACGTTGCGGATCGCCTGCATGGTGGAGAACTGATCCTCGTCGGTGGCATAGACGCTTGTGTGGCGCATCATGGCAAACTGGCCTGCCCATGTGCCGCCAGCCTTGGCAATCGCGTCATCAAGCTGGGTTCGATATTTCTCGGCTTCGGAGAACGGCATGGTCAATGGCCAGCTCATGACCGAGCAATTGTTCTCCACCGCATAATCAAACGTGACCGGAGAGCGGGCCGCGACCCACATCGGCACTTCGGATTGCAACGGCTTGGGGCAGGAGGTGGCCTTGGGAAACTGCCAGTTGGTGCCATTGTGTTCGACATCGCCCTTCCACAACTCGCGCACCAGCGGCAGCATCTCCTGCATGTAAAGGTAGCTGTCCTTCTGGGCGAGGCCGGGCTTCATGCGGTCAAATTCGCGCTGATAGGCACCAGATCCCAACCCCAGTTCCAGCCGCCCTCCCGAGAGCAGATCCACCATCGCAGCTTCACCCGCCAGATTGATCGGGTGCCAATAGGCCGCATTGGCCACCCCGCAACCCAAACGGATGTTTTCGGTGATCCCGGCCCACCAGGTCATGATCTGGAATGGGTTGGGTGCAATCGTCATTTCAAGCGCATGGTGTTCAGCGGCCCAGGCGATTTCAAAACCCGCCGCATCAGCCATGCAGATCATGTCAGCCACGTGATTGCGCACTTGCCCCATATCGGTTGAGGGGGTCATGCGTTCCAGATTGATGGCGATGTGGAATTTCATGGGCCCTTACCTTGGTTTGAACGGGTTGGCGACGGGAGCGTCAGAGAGATTCATCCAGACGGTCTTGGGGCGGGTATAGTCGTAGACCGCCTGAAAACCTGCCTCACGGCCGTAGCCCGATCCCTTGACCCCGCCGAACTCAGCAATCGGCGAGATCGCGCGATAGGTGTTGACCCAGACGATGCCTGCGCGGATCGCCTTGCTCATGCGCAGCGACCGTGCGCTGTCACGGGTAAAGATGCCTGCGGCCAGACCGTGAGTGGTGTCATTGGCCAGTTCGATTGCTTCTGCCTCGGTGCGAAAACGGTGGACCGACAGAACCGGACCGAACAGTTCGGTATCAACGATGGTCATGTCCTGTCGCGGGCAATCGATGATTGTCGGCTCGAAAAACAGGCCACCCAAAGCAGGTTGTTTGCCGCCGGTCAGAACCGCGCCGCCTTCATCCTCGGCCAGTTTGATCTGCGTCTTGATGTGATCGAGTTGGCTTTGTGTGCACAGCGGCCCCATTTCGGTGTCAGGGGCTTGCGGATCGCCGATGCGGATTTCCCGGGCAATTTTGATCATCCGGTCGAGAAACTCTTCCGCGATATCCGCATGCAGATAGAGCCGCGAACCGGCCACGCAGCTTTGGCCGGTTGCGCCGAATATGCCCGCGACGGATCCATTGACCGCGCTTTCGATATTGGCGTCATAAAAGACGATGAAGGGTGATTTCCCACCCAGTTCCAGCGAGACTTCCGCGAAGTTTTCAGCCGAATTGTGGATAACGTGGCGCGCAGCCATCGGCCCGCCGGTAAAGGCCACGCGGGCGACCAGCGGGTGAGATGTGAGTGCCCGACCGCAGGGATCACCATGCCCGGTCAGGATGTTGACCACGCCGTCAGGAATGCCGGCCTTTGCGACCAGTTTGCCAAACTCCAGAAGCGGTGCGGAAGCATGTTCAGACGCTTTGAGAACAATAGCATTGCCCGCAGCCAGTGCCGGGCCGATCTTGGTGGCTGCCAGAAACATCTGGGAATTCCACGGGATCACCGCGGCAATCACGCCCAGCGGTTCGCGCTGGGTGAAGACAAACATATCCGGTTTGTCGATGGGCAGCGTGTCGCCATGGATCTTGTCGGCGGCCCCTGCAAAGAAGCGATAAAACTCCGCGATATAAGTGGCCTGCCATGCGGTTTCTGCAAACATCTTGCCGGTGTCGCGTGTCTCGATCCGACCAAGATCCTCGGATGCCTGGGCCATCAGATCGGCCAGCTTTGCCAGGCATTTCCCGCGTGATGTCGGTGTCATGGACGCCCATGGACCGGTGGTCATGGCGCGGTTTGCGGCCTGCACCGCACGATCAACGTCATCTGCGGTGGCTTCAGGCACAGTGGCCCAGATCTCGCCGTTGGCCGGGTTGATTGAGGTGAAGCGCGCGCCGTCGGACGCGTTCTGCCATTCGCCATCGATCAGCATCTTATACGCGTGCAAGTCTTCCATTTCGGGGCCTTCATCCATTGTGGTCTGTGCACCAGATTAACGAGAAAAAATACTTTGTGAAAACGAAACTTATTGCATGGAAAATTCGAAATCTTCAAATTGACGCCATGAACCTTCCCGAACTCCAAACCTTCCTGACAATTTTGCGCTGCGGCTCGCTGGTCGGGGCGGCTCAGGCATTGAACGTGACCCAGTCAACGGTGACTGCGCGCCTGAAATCACTGGAAGAAGAACTGGGTCAGACCCTGATCCACCGCCAGAAATCCGGCGCAACACTGACGCCTGCAGGAATGCGGCTGAAACGCTATGCCGAGACCATTGCCGATCTGTGGCGGCAGGCGCGTCAGGAAACCGCCCTGCCGCCTGGGATCGAAACGGTCTGTAACATGGCCTGCCATCCCGATTTGTGGGAGGGGCCGGGGCGTGAGATCTTTCGGGCCATTCAACGCGATCAAAAGCAGGTCGGATTGACGGTCTGGCAGGGCAGTGAGGCGGAAATCACCGGGTGGCGGCAGGCAGGGCTGGTCAATCTGACAATCTCCTACAGCCCTGCAACAGGGCAGGATTTCGTCAATCTGCCTCTGATCTCGGAGATGTTGATCCTTGTCTCATCCAATCCTGACGCTCCACTGAAGTACGATCCGGGATATGTTTTTGTTGAAGCGGGGGAGGCTTTCGGGCGTGAACATGCGGCTGCCTACGCCGACGCCGATACCGCACGTCTGGCCTTTGGCAATGCGCTGGCCGGGCTGGAGCATCTGCGCGACATTGGCGGGTCGGCATATTTGCCGACGCGGCTTGTCCGTAGTGATCTGGCAGCGGGGCACCTGCATGAAATTGCAGGAGCAAAATCGTTCCAGCGTCAAAGCTTTGTCTCGGTTGGTCGGGCTGAGCGGGTCAGTTGGGACTGGCTCGAGAAGTTGATCGAAGATGCAGCCAAATCGTAATTGGGCTTTGCGTGAACGCTGTGCCCGTGCAGAATTGGCGGAAATACCTCGGGGAGTGCACCATGGACCTGCCGTTCAGCCAGAGTGAATATCAGCGCCGTCTGAACCTGACACGGGCGGCGATGTCTGCTGCGGGTCTTGATGTGCTTTTCGTCGAGGACCCGTCGAATATGGCGTGGCTCACCGGTTATGACGGCTGGTCATTTTATACCCATCAGGGCGTGATCGTGATGCATGATCAGGACCCGGTCTGGTGGGGTCGGGGAATGGATGCCAAAGGTGCGTTGCGCACGGTCTGGATGCCGCATGAGCGCGTGCTGGGATATGCCGACACTTTCGTTCAATCGACGGTCTGCCACCCGATGGAGGATCTTGGACGCGTGCTTACCGAACTTGGTTTCGGAGCGTCGCGCATCGGGGTCGAGATGGACAATTACTACTTCTCCGCCAAGGCCTATCTGGCGATTAAGGCGACAATGCCAGACGCCAAGCTGATCGACGCGACGGCCCTGACCAACTGGCAGCGTCTGATCAAATCGGATGAAGAGATTGCCTTCATGCGCAAGGCTGCCCGTATAGCAGAAGCGCTGGTGGATCTGGTGGTGGAGCGGGCCGAGCCGGGCTTGCGCAAAAATGAAATGGCGGCAGAGATCCAGGCCGCCGCAATCCGTGGCGTCGGCGACGACTGGGGGGATTACGCTGCCATCGTCCCGCTTTTGCCCAGCGGTGCGGATGCTTCCGCCCCGCACCTGACATGGGACGGCCGGCCGTTTCGCGAAGGCGAGGTGACCTTTTTCGAGATGGCAGGATGTTACCGGCGCTATCACACGCCGTTTTGCCGGACCGTGTTTCTGGGCAAGCCACCCGATGATCTGCTGCGTGCAGAAGGGGCTCTGGTGGAGGGGTTGGAAGCAGGGTTGGAAGCAGCGCGCCCCGGCAACCGGGCCTGCGATATTGCCAACGCCTTGAATAGGGCGCTGCTTAAGGCTGGCATCGAACGGGGGGATCGCTGCGGGTATGCCATCGGTCTTTCCTACCCTCCCGATTGGGGTGAGCGAACCGTGTCGCTCAGGGCAGAAGATCAAACCATCCTGCAACCGGGGATGTGTTTTCACTTCATGCCCGGGCTTTGGGCAGATGACTGGGGACTGGAAATTACCGAAAGCATCCTGATCCGCGCGGATGGCCCGGCGGAGTGCTTTTGTGACCGTCCCCGCAAGTTGTTCGTGAAGCCCTAGGCCTTGGCCTGAGTGATCGGTGCCTTGACCTGATAGGGCGGGATCACCTGCGCGCGGCGGATGTAGTCTATGGTGGCGCTCCGGTCCATGGGGCGGGCAAAGGCATAGCCCTGCAACACGTCACAGCCCAAACCGGCCGCGGCATCTGCGTGTTTCATCGTCTCAACCCCTTCGGCCACGACGCCAATGCCCAGCCCGTGCCCGATCTGCACGATGGAATGGGCAAGCGAGGCTTTCGCGTCGTCTTCCACAATGGGGCGGATGAACTGCTGGTCGATCTTCAGCCAGTGCGGCTCTAGCTTCAGGAGGCCCTGGATTGACGCATGACCGGTTCCGAAATCGTCGATTGCGATCATGATGCCCATTTCGCGCAACTGGTCGATGGTCCAGCATATCATTTCATCCACATCATCCAGATAGATGCTTTCCAGAATCTCCACACACATGATCGAGGGGTCGACACCGGACCGGCGGATGTCGTGAACAAGTGCGGGATCACGCAACCGGCGGCCCGAGACATTAACCGAGATTTTCGGGATTTTCAGACCCAGATCCTCAAAATCCTTGATGTCCTGTGCCACATGCCGGAACACCATCTGGTCGATGTCCTTGACCACGCCCAGACTGTCGGCGATGTCCAGGAAGTGGAACGGCGTCAGGATCCCCCGGCTGGGATGCTGCCACCGCACCAGCGCCTCCAGCCCGACAAGTGCGCCTGTCAGAACATCGACCTGAGGCTGGTAATAGACCTTGAACTGATCATCCTTGCAGGCCTTGAGCAGGTCTTTCGATGTGCGTTTCGCGCTGAGCGCTTCTTCGTGCATTTGCTGGGTGAAGAATGACCAGCGGTTGCGGCCAAGATGCTTGGCCCGGTAGAGCGCAACATCGGCATTTGCCAAGATCTGGTCTGGATCGGTCATGCCGGCTTTGGCTATGGCCACCCCGATGCTGACGCTGCTCGAAATCGTGCTGCCCTTGAAGGTGATCGGCTGTTTGAGGCCTTCAAGAATGCCATCAGCCAGTTCGCTGACATCGACCGCATTTTCTGTCAGGTCGGTGAGGATGGCGAATTCGTCGCCTCCCACGCGGGCAACGAAGTCTTCGGGTTTTGCAGCGTCGCGTAGGACCTGCCCGACATGTTTGATCAGCTCATCTCCCGCATCATGGCCCAATGTGTCATTGATCAGCTTGAAGCGGTCCATATCGATAAACAGCGCTGCAAATGGCTTGTTTTCCTCATGCAAACGCGATGTGCGGGATTTCAGGACTTCCGACATATGCCGCCGGTTTGACAGCCCCGTCAGCGGATCAGTGAGCGAAACCTTCTCAACAATTTTCTTGGCCTCTTCCAGCTCGGAATACTTTTCTTCCAGCTCCTTGGTGGAGTTGTGCAGAGTGCGCGTGGTGGCCAGCAGCGCGCGTTCCTCCCCGCGTTCGCGGGTGACATCTATGAACAAAAGGGTGCGGTCGCCGTTCGGGGCCTGGGATTGCAAGGCGCGCAGGATACGGTTGTCGCTGAGTGTCAAGTCATAAGGCACGGCACCGGCTTGCAGGCGCTTGACCCGCTCCTCCACCCAGCCCGGGTGATCAGCGCTTTCGGATTTTGCAAACATCGCGGCGCTGACAGCCTCTGACAGAAGGGCCGCGAGCGGTTTGGACTGAAGCGCGTCGCAGCCAAATTCGTCAAACAGATGCCGGAAACACGAGTTGGCGTGGATCAGCTGAGCATCCGTGTTGAAAACCGCAAAAGCATGATCCATCGCCTCAACCGCATTGTGGGTTCGCAGACCGATCTTCTCGGCCACGACAGGCACGCGCTTCTGTGCTTCCTCCATCAGCTCGGCGGTCTTCTCGCGGCTGATGTCACGCAGGGAGCAAAGCCACCAGGGTGCTGAGGTGTCGGGGTGCTGCAGGTATGTCCAAGACATGCGTTGCCACTGGGTTTGCCCGGTCTTGGTGTTGTTGCACAACTCGATCGAGAAGCTTTCCCAGTTCATCAGTTTTTCAATGATCCACAGGTGTTCGCCCTGATCCATGTCAGGGCCGACAAGGGTAATTGCACGGCATCCGTGGATATCTTCCAGTGCAAAGCCCGTCATCGCCGAGAAGGCTGCATTGCACCACTGGAAATGCATGACCGCCCCGTCACTTGGGTCGGCCTTTGCCAGGGCGAGCGCTTCATGTGTGCGCTCGGCAATCTGTGGTATCAAAGGTTCAAAGGTCATGGGGCACGAGATTGTTCTGCGCCCCGGTTTTGCAGAATTTGGTGAACGCAGGTTTACGTTCGGGTCGGAAAAACCGCTCTTTGTTTCAAGTTTGATTCAATCGTATTCAGTTCAGGTCTGGCGGACTGCCATAACTTTGCCCTTTTGCCCGGCAAATCTGGGGTTGGAAATACTGGGGGACAACAGGTGATTTTGCTAACCGCATTGGCAGCTTTGCTATGGCTGGTGCTGGTCTGTCTGGTGGCATTGATGCCGTTTCCGCAGCATAAACCCTATGCAATCGCGCTGTTGTGCCTGTTTCCGGTCCTGCTCTTCCTGATCCTCAAGACATTCGGTCTGATCTGGGGCGTGCCGTTCTTCCTCGCTGCGGCCTCGCTCTATCGCAAACCGCTTGGGTACTACCTGCGGCGGCTCTGGAGAGCTGAGCCATGATCGTGACACTGGCCGCTCTGATCTGGGTATTTTCCTGTTCCGCAGCCGGGGCATTGCCGCGCAATTGGCACAAACCGGTGGCTTATGGACTGATTGCGCTGGGGTTTCCGCTCTTTGTGATGCTGCGCGACGTTCATGGACAGGGGATCGCCTGGGGATTTGTTGCGGTTGCGATCTTCCAACTGCGCCTGCTTCTGATCCATTGGTTCAAACGGGGGATTGCACGGCTCAAGACACGCGGGTAGAGCGGGTTCATGAGCTGGATTGACCGATTGCCCGAACCGCGTGGACGCCTGAGCTATGACCGGGCGCTCGACAGCTTGTCGTGGCTGCGCACGGGAGGTGCGGCTGATGTGCTGTTTCAACCGGCAGATGTTGAAGACTTGCAGACCTTTATGCGCGATATCGACCCGCAGGTGCCGGTTTTTCCCATTGGGGTCTGTTCCAATCTGATCATTCGTGATGGCGGGATCGAGGGCGTGGTGATCCGACTTGGGCGCGGGTTCAATGGCATTGAAATCACTGGGCAAACGGTAACTGCCGGGGCAGCCGCACTGGATGCACAGGTGGCCAAACGCAGCACTGAAGCGGGCGTCGACCTGACCTTTCTGCGCACCATTCCGGGCACCATCGGTGGCGCCGTGACAATGAACGCAGGGTGCTATGGCACCTATACCGCCGATGTGCTGGAAAGTGCGCGATGTGTGCTGCCAGGCGGTGATCTGGTAACGCTGAGCAGGGAGGAGATCGGGTTCGGCTACCGCAATTCTTCCCTTCCCGAAGGTGCCATCCTGATTGATGCAGTGATGACCGGGCCAGACGGCGATCCCGACGCACTGGCATCCAAGATGGAAGACGCCTTGGCCAAGCGCGCGGCCACGCAACCGGTCGATGACCGCTCCTGTGGATCAACATTTCGCAACCCGGCAGGCTTTTCTTCGAGCGGGCGAGCCGATGATGTGCATGACCTGAAAGCCTGGAAACTGATCGAGGATGCAGGCATGAGGGGCGCGAGGCTTGGCGGCGCGCAGATGTCGACCAAACACGCCAACTTTCTGATCAACACCGGTGATGCAACTTCGCATGATCTGGAAACACTTGGCGAAGATGTGCGAAAAAAGGTTTTCGATCAAAGCGGCATTGCGCTAGAGTGGGAAATCAAGCGGGTCGGTCGGCAAAAGCCGATTTGATCTGCCCATAAAAAGAAGGCCCTGAGACGGCAAAAGCTGCAGGGGTATAATACGAGGCGGGTATGTCGAGCAGGACAAATCCCCGCGTGGCAGTGCTGAAGGGCGGTTTTTCCGCCGAACGTGCCGTGTCCCTTGTGACCGGTGCCGAATGTGCCGCCGCATTGCGGGACGAAGGTTTTGATGTGGTCGAGATCGACGCGCAGAGCGATCTCTGCGCCGATCTTGCGGCCGCAAAACCTGATGTCGTGTTCAACGCATTGCACGGTCGCTGGGGCGAAGACGGCTGTGTTCAGGGCCTGCTCGAATGGCTCAAAATTCCCTACACACATTCCGGTGTCATGGCGTCGGCCATTGCCATGGACAAGATCCGCAGCAAGGACATCTATCGCCGCGCGGGATTGCCCGTTGCTGATGATGTGCTGGTCAGCCGGGAGGCCGCATCCAGCACACATCCGATGGCGCCGCCCTATGTGGTCAAACCCTATAACGAAGGCTCGTCCGTTGGCGTCTACATCGTGGCCGAAGGGGCCGACAGCCCGGCAAAACTGAGCGCGGAGATGCCCGATCAGGTGATGGTCGAGACCTTTGTTCCAGGACGTGAAATGACCGTTTCGGTGCTGGGAGACCGTGCGCTGACAGTGACTGATATCGTGACCAACGGCTGGTACGACTATGACGCGAAATACAGCACCGGTGGTTCGACCCATGTGGTGCCCGCTGACATTCCCGCGCAAATTTTCGATTTGTGCTTGGAACATGCGCTGACTGCACATCAGGCGTTGGGCTGTCGCGGCCTCAGCCGGACGGATTTCCGCTGGGATGACAGCAAAGGTGCAGACGGCCTGATCGTGCTGGAGACAAACACCCAGCCCGGCATGACGCCCACTTCGCTTTCGCCCGAGCAGGCGGCCCATTGCGGGATGAGCTTTGGCGCGTTGGTGCGTTGGTTGGTGGAGGATGCGTCATGCTGCCGGTAAATGTGCCTCGTGATCCAGCGCCGTCGCGCTTGCGCTATCGATTGCAAAGACTGTGGCTGACACCGCATGTGCGCTGGATCGTGCGCAGGGGCTTGCCCGGGATCGTCCTTGTTCTCATTGCTTTCGCGGTGATCGGTCAGGACAGCGTGCGCGACTGGGCCGCGAACACGGTTGCTGAGTTGCGCTCCCAGATTGCCGAGCGGCCCGAGTTGATGATCGAGACGGTCACAATCACAGGTGCCAGCGATGATCTTGAGGCTGCGGTGGTTGAGGCGATGGAGCTGGACCTGCCGGTCAGCACACTTGATCTGGATGTGCAGGCAGTTCAGGCACAGGTGCGTGCGTTGGATGCCGTGCGCTTTGCCGATGTGCGGGTTCTGGCAGGCGGCACTCTGGCGCTGCATGTCGAGGAGCGCGTTCCGGCAATTGTCTGGCGGCAAGGCAAGACATTGGCGCTGCTTGATGCAACAGGTGCATTGGTCGATCGGGTAGAGGCCCGTATGGATCGCGCGGATCTGCCCTTGATCGTGGGATCGGGCGCAGAGCGCGCGGTGCCCGAGGCACTGGAATTGCTGGCTCAGGCCGGGGCGTTGAAATCCCGCACACGGGGTCTTGTGCGCATCGGAGAGCGGCGCTGGGATCTTGTGCTCGACCGCGAACAGGTGATCAAACTGCCCGAAGAGGGCGCGGTCGCGGCGCTGTCGCGGGCGATGGCCCTGAATGCAGCCGATGACATTCTGGAACGCGATGTGGTGTTGTGGGACATGCGCGATGCCCGGCGCCCGATTTTGCGCCTCGGCGATCATGCCCGATCAGAGTTGATCCGGCTGCGCACCCCAATCAGTGGAGAAAAGACGTGACGGTGCTTTACGAGTCCCAGCGGGCCATGCGTGCCCGCCGAGAAAGTGCGCTCAAGCGCGGCGTGATCGCCGTTCTGGATGTGGGCACGACGAAACTGGCCTGTCTGGTTCTGCAATTTGCCGCCACTGACGGAGCGCAGGATGACGGCCAGTCGCATCGGCCCACCATGGGAGCTTTCCGGGTGATCGGAGCCTCAACCACACGGTCTCGTGGTGTGGAATACGGTGAGATTTCTGTAATGGAAGAGACCGAGCGCGCGATCCGTACAGCCGTTCAAGCCGCTCAGAAGATGGCGCAGACCCGCGTAGATCACGTGATTGTCTGCTTCTCGGGTGGGCAGCCCCGGTCCTACGGGTTGAACGGCCGGGTGCGGGTGGAAAACGGTGAAGTAGGCGAGGCTGACATCGGTCATGTGCTGGCCGCGGCAGAGGTGCCGGACTATGGCGAGGATCGCGAAGCGCTGCATGCGTTTCCGGTGAATTTTGCGCTTGATCACCGCACCGGTTTGCGCGACCCGCGCGGTCAGGTGGGAGCGTATCTGAATGTAGATATGCATCTGCTGACTGTCGATGCCGGTCCTGTGCACAACATCCTGCACTGTATCCGACGCTGTGATCTGGAACTGGCGGGCCTTGTGACCGCGCCTTACACCAGCGGGATTTCCGTGCTGGTGGAAGACGAGCAGGAACTGGGAGCAGCCGCGATTGACATTGGTGGCGGGACCACCGGCATCTCGATCTTTGCACGTCGTCACATGATCTATGCCGACAGCGTGTCGATGGGCGGCTGCCATGTAACGCGGGACATCTGTCAGGGCCTGCAGATGCCCATGGCCACGGCAGAACGGATCAAAACCCTGCATGGCGGGGTGATCGCCACCGGGCTGGATGATCGCGAGATGATCGAGATCGTGACCTCGCCCGACGACGAGTTGGCCGAGCGGCGCAGCATCTCACGCGCGGAACTGATCGGTGTGATCCGCCCCCGGATGGAAGAAATCCTTGAAGAGGTGCGCATGCGCCTTGATGCATCAGGCTTTGAATATCTGCCCTCGCAGCGCGTGGTGCTAACCGGTGGCTCAAGCCAGATGCCGGGGCTTGAGACCTTGGCTAAGCACGTGCTGGGGCGTGACGTGCGCATCGGGCGCCCGATGCGGGTACAGGGCCTGCCACAGGCCACGACCGGCACGGCTTTTGCGGCTTCGGTGGGATTGGCGCTCCATGCCTCCCAACCTCAAGACGAATGCTGGGACTTTGCCATGCCAGCCGAAGGTTTCGGCTCCAGACGGGTCCGTCAGGCGCTGAGATGGTTCCGGGAGAACTGGTGATTCTCTGAGTATCCGGTTTAAAGGCAAAAATTCGCCCATATTGCGTGTACCCACAATATATTGGGCCAAAATGCGGCAATAAATGGTGACCTGACAGCAACGATGGGTTACATTTTCGAATCAGCAGGCACAAAAACCCGCACGAAGTTGCGGGAAGAGCACACATAGGCACAGGCGGACCTTATTAAATGGCATTGACTCTCCACATGCCCGAGCAGCGGGAACTGAAACCGAAAATCACAGTCTTTGGCGTCGGTGGCGCGGGCGGAAATGCTGTGAACAACATGATCGAGAAGCAGCTGGAAGGCGCGGAATTCGTGGTGGCCAACACCGACGCGCAGGCGCTGGCTCAGAACCAGGCCTCCAGCCAGTTGCAGCTTGGCACGGAAGTGACCCAGGGCCTTGGCGCTGGTGCGCGGCCCGAAGTGGGGGCTGCTGCCGCCGAGGAAAGCATCGAGGCGATCGTCGATCATCTTGCGGGCACGCATATGTGCTTCATCACAGCAGGCATGGGTGGTGGCACCGGCACAGGTGCAGCCCCGATCATTGCCAAGGCGGCGCGTGAACTCGGCGTGCTGACCGTGGGTGTCGTGACCAAACCCTTCCAGTTCGAAGGTGCCAAGCGCATGCGTCAGGCAGAGGCCGGCGTTGAAGAGCTTCAGCGCGTGGTTGACACGCTGATCATCATCCCCAACCAGAACCTGTTCCGTCTGGCCAATGAGAAGACGACCTTTACCGAAGCCTTCTCGCTTGCAGACGACGTGCTCTATCAGGGCGTCAAGGGCGTGACCGACCTGATGGTCCGGCCTGGCATCATCAACCTTGATTTCGCCGATGTCCGCTCTGTCATGGACGAGATGGGCAAGGCAATGATGGGCACAGGCGAGGCCGAGGGCGAAGAGCGCGCGGTTCAGGCTGCCGACAAGGCGATTGCCAACCCGCTTCTTGACGAAATCAGCCTCAAAGGCGCACGTGGTGTGTTGATCAACATCACCGGCGGCGACGACATGACCCTGTTTGAACTGGATGAGGCGGCCAACCGCATCCGGGCTGAAGTTGATGCCGATGCGAACATCATCGTAGGCTCGACCCTTGATCCAGAAATGTCGGGCAAGATCCGCGTCTCCGTCGTGGCCACTGGCATCGACGTCAAGGGAGATGAAGCGCGCCCAACGATCCCGAGCAAGCCAGTTGAAGCCATTGCAGAGCCAGCACCTGTTGCAGAGCCTGAGCCTGCTCCGGTTGCGCAACCAGCTGCGCAGGTCGAGCCTGTGGCAGAGGTGGTTCAGCCCAGCTTTGTCGATGTTCAGCGTGAAGACGTCATTGAGCAGCGTGAGATGGCGGCAGCACCGCAGGTGCCGACCGAAGATCTGCGCCCTCGCAGGCCAGGGGAGCCAACACCCGAGGCGCTGCGGCGTCTTCAGGCTGCTGTGTCCCGCGTGCCTGCCGCTCAGGAAACTCCGCATCCAACAGCCGCAGAGACTGAAGCGGATCGGCGTTTCACAATTCCGGGTCTCATTCACCGCATGACGGGGCAGACCGCACGTGAGGACGAAGCGGCACCAACCGCAGCTGAACCTGTTCAGCCCGACAGCCGTACGGCCGAGCGGGAGCGTGCAGAAATCCCGGCTTTCCTCAGACGTCAGGCCAACTGAGGCCCACTTCCCAGACAAGTATCAAGACCTGACAATGCCGGCCCGAAATGGCCGGCATTTTTTGTGCTGCAGGGAATGGCAACACTTGATCCGCCTAAGACTTTCGGATTGGTTTCCTGTCAAAGCCAATTCAGGGAGTTGACCGACCGTTCCAGCTTGGCGAATTCTTTTCTCAAGAAATTACAAAATCAGGGAGAAAATTATGAATCTGAGACCCGACCCAACATTTTATCCCACTGCGCGTATGGCGATGGATGCACCGGTTGAGAATTACGCATTCACGCTGATGCTCAGCCCCGATGGCACCAAGCCCGATGGGCTGGCAGTGGTTGACGTAAACCCGTCTTCCAAGAGCTATGGCGAGATCGTGCATTCGGTTTTCGTTCCCAATCTGGGTGACGAGTTCCATCATTTCGGCTGGAACGCCTGTTCGTCTGCGCTCTCACCGCTCACAGGTCACGCGTTTCTGGAACGCCGCTATCTGATCATTCCAGGCATCCGTTCCTCGCGGATCTACGTGATCGACGTAAAGGACCCGCTGAAGGCAAAGATCCACAAGACCATCGAGCCGGAGGAACTGTTTGAAAAGACCGGCTATTCCCGGCCACACACGATCCATTGCGGGCCAGAGGGCATCTATGTCTCGACCCTTGGGGGCGGTGGCGAGGATGGCACCGATGGACCTCCGGGCATCTTCATAATGGATTGCGAGACATTCGACATTCTCGGCCGCTACGAGATGGATCGGGGTGCGCAGGACAAGCACTATGATTTCTGGTGGAACCTGCCGCGCGATTACATGGTTTCATCCGAGTGGGGTTTGCCGCCTCAGTTTGAAAACGGCATCGTTGCCGAAGACCTTCTGTCCAACAAATATGGCCATTCGATCCATTTCTGGGATCTGCGCGCGCGTAAGAACATCCAGACCATCGATCTGGGTGAAAACCACCAGATGGCGCTGGAAATCCGCCCGGCCCATGACCCGGCCAAGGAATACGGGTTCTGTGGCGTCGTGGTCGACACAACCAACCTGCAGGGCGCGATCTTCACGTGGTGGCGTAACGAGGATGGAACATTTGAAGCCAAGAAAACGATCACCATCGATCCGGTGCCTGCCGATCCGGATGATCTGCCGGACTTGCTCAAAGGGTTTAGCGCGGTGCCGCCGCTGGTCACAGATATCGATCTGTCACTTGATGATCAGTTCCTTTATGTGGCCTGCTGGGGACTAGGGGAGATGCATCAGTATGACGTGTCTGACCCGATGAACCCCAAGCTTGCCGGCAAGGTGGAACTGGGCGGGATCGTCAAGAAAACCAAGCATCCCAACGGTCAGGACTTCGGCTATGGTCCGCAGATGGTCGAGATCAGCCGGGACGGCAAGCGGGTCTACTGGACCAACTCGCTCTATTCCACATGGGACGATCAGTTCTACCCCGGCGAGCGAGGGGCCGCGATGGTCGTGGCCGATGTGGGCGACGGCGGTGGCTTGACGCTGAACAAAGATTTCTGGGTGGAATTCCCAGAAGGCTATCGTTCACATCAGATCCGGCTTGAGGGCGGCGACTGTTCCACTGACAGTTTCTGCTACCCGTCAGTTTGATCCTTGGAGACAGATGTACCCTCGATGACGGCGCTTTGGGGCGCCGTTGTCTTTTCAGGCCTTTATCATGGCATCAATCCTGGCATGGGCTGGCCGCTTGCGGTGTCTGCTGCACTGATGGAGCAGCGCAAAGCCTCGCTCTGGAAGGCCATCGCGATGCTGGCGCTGGGACATGCGCTTGCGATGTGTGCCATCCTGCTGCCGTTCGCGCTGATGACCACGCTGGTGCGCTGGGAGATCGAGTTGCGTGTGGGGGCCGGTCTTCTGGTGATTGCCATGGGCGTCTACCTGCTGATCAACCGACGCCACCCCCGCTATCTGGCGCGCGTCCATCCCAGCCGTCTGGCGCTCTGGTCATTTCTGGCAGCCATGGCCCATGGGGCGGGTCTGATGCTGGTGCCGATCTATCTTGGCATCTGCGGAGTGGACCTCGATGCCGGTCATCAGGCGGCCTATAGTCTGATGAGCAAGAATGCCGGGCTTGCGGTCGTGGTGGCGATTGCCCACACCATCGCAATGACCGTGGCAGGTGGAGCCATCGCGCTGGGTGTCTACCATTGGCTGGGACTGAAATTCCTGTCCCGGTCCTGGTTCAACCTTGATGTTGTCTGGGCGCTCAGCCTGATCCTGGTGGGCGCGATGGGGGTATCCCTGGCCCTTGGATCGATCTGATCAGGCGCGCTCGGAATATTCCATTGTCTCGGTGTTGACCACGATGCTTTCGTCCTGACCGACAAACGGCGGGATCATCACGCGCACACCATTGTCGAGCACCGCTGGCTTGAAGGAGTTCGCAGCCGTCTGACCTTTGACCGCAGGTTCCGTCTCAACAACCTTGCAGGTTACCTTCTGGGGCAGGGTCGCGCTGAGCGCTTCGCTTTCGTGGTATTCAATGGTCACGGTCATGCCATCCTGCAGGAACGGACGCCGGTCGCCCAGTATCTCAGCATCCAGTTCGATTTGCTCGTAAGTGTCAGTGTCCATGAAGACCAGCATGCCGTCGTTTTCATACAGAAACTGCTGATCTTTCTGCTCAAGCCGAACCTTCTCCACTTTGTCTGCCGCCCGGAACCGCTCGTTCAGCTTTGAGCCGTTGCGCAGGTTCTTCATCTCGACCTGTGCAAATGCACCGCCTTTGCCGGGTTTTACGTGACCGACCTTCACCGCGACCCAAAGACCGTCATTATGCTCCAGCACATTGCCGGGGCGAATTTCGTTACCGTTGATCTTGGGCATGATGGGTCCTTGCGTCGGATGGATCGTTTCGCCAGAGCTATACTCAAGCCGGATCAGACTGTCCACTCAGGCCGTGACCGAGCGCCAAGGCAATGAACAGGCTGACAGCCATCAGCGGGTCCTGATGGTAAAGCGTGCCGTCAAAAAGCGAGAAGACGATGAGGGCATTCAACCCTGTGATGGCACCCAGACCAACCGGATCAGGGGCTTTCATCTGGCGTGACGTGACCGTCCACCAGAGTGATAACAGAAGCGCTGCCAGACAGACCGTGCCAAGGACGCCAAAGGACAGGAGCATGTCCATCACCGAGTTATGCGGCTGGGCGAAACCCGCAAACCGCCCCATGTCGAGTGCGATCATCTGATCATAGCCGTTGCCGATCAGCGGATGATGCATGGCATAATCAAATGTGGTGCGCCACATGGTCAGCCGCCCGGCTGAGACGCCATCGGTGGTGGTTGCCGCTGTCGTCTCGGCCACGGAATTGGCAATCCCGTAACTTGAGGACGGCGGTGGCACCATGAGCGACAGCCCAAGGCCCAGAACCAGAACAAGCGCTGCCTCCGGCACGGTCCTGCGCATCGGTTTGAACAGGATCGCACCAAGCGCCACAGCGGCCACAACGGACACAACGCCTCCGCGCGTGCCGGACCAAAAGAGCAGCGCCCAGATCAGGACGCCAAGGCAAAGCGTCGCAAGGCGCAGGGTCAAACTGCGATCTCGCGACATCAGCAACAGACCGATCCACGCCCCGGCCGCACCAGCAAGCATCATGCCCCAGACCCGCACATGCCAGAATCCCATGGGCCCGCTTTTCCAGTTGAAACCCGGATCCCCGAAAAATTGTGCATAGACGATCGCCAGCAGAGGCAGATGTATGAGGAATGTCAGGCAGAAAGCGACCAGCATCCAGGGCCGCAGCGTCTGCTTGGTAATGGTGAACAGATGCAACAGGCAGATCGCGACCAATGCGTGCAGCAGCAAATTGAAAAGGCCGATCAGAGCGCGCAAAGGCAGGGGCGCGTTCAGAGCCGCGCCAGCGACTGCCACAGCCGCAAATCCGATCAGTGCAAGCATCTGCCAGCGGTTCAGCCGGATCAGACGTGAACGGGCCGAGAGACCGGTCAGAACCGCAAGCAGAATGACGCTGATCTGAAAGACCGGCAGCAGGGTCACCCGCATACCGGGGCGCAGATCGCCGGGGCGATACAGGCTCAGATCAGTCAGCCCGATCAGCAGTGGCAATGTCGCGAGCAGGATCGGCAGGATCAGAAACAGGGGTCGGGTCACCGGTGCGCCTTTGCAAAAACCTATTCGAAGGCACATGACCAGTGCTTTGGGCAATTCTGTGGCAACGCCCGGTTTCAATGCGCTTGAAGGACGAAAAATCGTTGCCAGTGGAAGGGTGGTACCAGCTCCCCGGCTCGAACGGGGGACCTCTTGATCCACAATCAAGCGCTCTAACCTACTGAGCTAAGCCGGCACTAGGCGCTCGGATACACAAGCCTCCGGGCGATTGCAAGAGGCCGGGTGCTTGAAAATTCCCACGGGCCTTGATAGCTGCGGGACGAAATCGCGCAGGACATGGGCTCATGGGTATCAACACCGAACGCAACCTCAACGCCAACCTTCAGATCGGACCGACCAGCGACGGGATGGTGCGGCTGTTTGTCGAGGCTGATGGTGTCGAAATCCCGATGGACTTCGATCCAGAAGAAGCCTTGGAGATCGCGGAAGAGATCAAGGCCGCAGCCACACGGGCAGCGTCTGTTAAATCGTAACCGGCACACCCGGATCAAGGTGGCTGTGCAACCGCAAGGCCGCTGTGCGGGCAAATTTGCGCAGCAACTTGGTGCGACGCGCCGGTGCGAGTCTGTCTTCGGGCGCATCACGCATGATCTCGGCATCATAGGCGTCTGCGATGATCAGGCCGGTTTCAAGTGGCAAAAGTTCAGTCGGGAAATCGGCCGTCACGGCCCAGAAAAATCGATCACAAAACGGCAAATAACCCTGCCATTTGCTGTCAGATATGAAATCAGCGCGGCTTGATTTGCATTCGACCACCAGCACTTCGCCCTTGTCGGACAGGGCAATCACATCGACCCTGAGGCCGCGATCCGGCACAAATTCAGTGAGCGTGCTGTAACCCAGCGAAATCAGATGACGGCTGACGCCACGCGCGATGAGTTGGCCCGGTGTGTCCATTGCAAAACATGAACATTAAGCGAACATCTGGTCAAGTCCGTTTTCCGGAATTGCCAGCAGACCCAGCTTGAACAGGCGAGCGCGGTACCGTGCCGCGAGTGCATGCTGAGAATACTGCGTGGCCATCAATCGCATCCCGGGTCGCGTCTTCTGACGCGTTTCGATCGGGTTTGAAGCGATAACGCGCAGAGTGTTGGAAAGCGCTTCTTCATCAATCTCGGCCCAGACAGCACCGTTAAGGGGATAAAGCGTCTGGTCCTTGGGGGCAGGGATCAGTCGTGCCGGTACAGGCCATGCGGTGTCGGTCGTGCAGAAATCCTGCACACCCCCGTGATCGGTCGTCACCACGGGGCAGCCCAAAGCCATGGCAAACGCCGGGAAATAGCCAAACCCCTCGGCCCGATGGGCAGAGATCAGACAATTGCAGGAGGAAATCAGGCGCAGTAGAGCCGAAAGGGGCATATGCCGCTCGATCAAGCGGATGCGCGTATCATGGGCCGCAAGCTGCCGGATCTGCCCCAATTGATCTTCAGGATCCCCCCAATGGCCATGAGCGAGCGGCGTGGACTTGATAACCAAGGACGCAGTCGGGTCGCGCGGAAAAGCTGCCTGAAACGCGCGCACTGCGGCCAGCGGGTTTTTCCGAGCCACAGAAGATCCCGCGTCGAAGGCCACAAGTGCCTGAAACCTGTTTGCATCCGCCTTGTGAGGAATATCCGGCATAGCAATCGCCTTGCCCATCCAGATGACCGGTTTCCCGGTGGCCTTACGATAGGTCTCGGCCACGAAGGTCGATGGCACCCAGATCTCATCCAGCAGGTCCAGCGCCAGTTTGTGGCTTTCCGGCAGCTGGTCGAACTCCCACAACAGGTGGCCGATCTGATATCCCGGCCCATGGATCAGACTGGACAGCATGGATTGCGGGATCTGATCCGCATTGGTCATGTGCAATGTGACCGAAGCGGCGAGTGCGGTTGGTGTCGGCCTTGCCTCAGGTTTGGTGCCGGAGTGAACAGGCTCGAGGCCAGCTTGACGCATGGCCGCCACCGCCATTCTAGCATTCTGATCCAGACCCGTTCCCGGTGCGGCTTGAGAGCAAATGGCCAGCTGCGGACCGGCATCAGATTTGTGAAGGCAGCACCATTTCTTGAGGCGCTGATCTTTCCAAGGGCGCTGAAACGCCTCGGGTCCGGGCGCAAGCGGCGCGAGGCACATGACCATCAGCATTTCTTGATTGGTCAGGCTGTGGTCTGACGCACAGATTGGCTCCGCCAGCCAAGGCGATGGGAAAGCCCGCCCCATCAGCCAATCCTCAAAGAGACGTGCGCGGGCATGTAGGGCCGGTTCCATGGGGGGATGTGCATGATCCCCGAAAGCAATAGATATGAGGTTTCGCGCCGCTCGCGGAACATTCGCGCAAGCAAGATGGGCCGCAAACCGACCTGAGTGGATAGCGTCTTTCAGGGCGGTGTTCGGTGGCGCACGGTCCATCAGACCATCAAACACGCGGCCAAGATCAACATTCTGCGCAACAGTGGCCAGTGTCCGGATGCGGTCCAAAAGATCGGCATCACCAGCTTCAATGGCTTGCTTTTCAATTGCCTCTGCGGTCAGCCGCGCGCGTTCCGGGATCCTTTGGCATATGAAGTCAAACGCGTCCCGGCGCGACTGTTCAGGGTCAGGGCGCGGCCAATGCTGTTTTGTCAGGTATTTCCAGACGCGTCTTGGCCCGTGCCGGATATGGCTGAACCTGATGCGATTGGAGCCTTTGAGCCAGAGGATGACCAGCAAGAACCCGAGCATCAATTGCGCCGAACTCGTCCAGAAACTGCGGTCCGAGACCACCATAACGTGATCCGCCTCGGCGGCCCATTTTGCCAGCGCCTTTGCACGCGCAAGCCGCTCCGGCAGGTGATGCGCACCCTGATCGGCAAAGCGCAGCGTCAGGATGCGGTGGCCGGTCGGGCTGTCATCACGATTTTTCAGGATACAGGCCAGACTGGCAGGCTCGATCGTCCATTCGGACCTGCGCGCAAGTGTCACCAGACCGGCTGCCAGCGTTGCATGGGCACTGGCGTTGAGCGCGAAGTGGCAAAGTGCAGCCACGTTTTGGCCAGGATCGGGCGATGGCACTGTCTGACCTCCTCACATCTGCGGACCAGCTTGGACAGGAGTGGTTAGCGATCGGTAAAGAACTTGCCTAAGGCTTTAGAAAAATTCGGAAGTGCGGGCCTTACAAATCCCGCAATTGCCTCTATTTATTGGCACAGGCGGGTGCTGCTCTTCTCGTGACGTGGACAACATCCTAGTGGCCTTAAGCATTCTTGAGGGAGCTGGCTCTGCGACTGGTCCTGGCCTATCGCACCTGGCGCCCACCTGGTTATCCAGGCTCTCAAGGATAAGATCCCACGACGGTTGCTGCGGGCCCGCCGCCTGTTTTCTTTCCCACTCAACATCGATAAGGCTTTGCCAGTTGTCGCTGAAGGGGAGCATGTTTGGTGGAGCTTGACGAACAGAAATCAGCAGCCCGCAAGCGCGCCTTTGCCACACGCAAAAGCGCCGTGGGTGATGCCGCCACCAAGGCCGCGAATGCTGCCCTGATCGATGTGGTCAAGTCATTTGGCGCCCGGTGCCTTTCAGCTTATTGGCCTATTCGTACCGAATTGGATCCGCGTTCGTCTCTCTCGGAATTGCATGATCTGGGATTTGAGATTTGTCTTCCCGTGGTAATCGGGGCAGGCGTGCCTCTGCTGTTTCGACGCTGGACCCCGGATTGCGAGATGGAGGAAGGTGCCTTTGGTGCCGCCATCCCCAAGACGGACGTTGAAACCACGCCCGAACTTGTCATCGCACCGCTTCTGGCCTTTGACCGGCAGGGGTTTCGTCTGGGCTATGGCGGCGGGTTCTATGACCGGACTTTGGCGAAACTCGCTGCAGCAGGCCCCGTCAAAGCCATCGGACTGGCCTATGGCGCGCAGGAGATCGATCAGGTGCCTGTTGGCCCCTATGACCGGAGACTGGATGGTTTCGTGACCGAAGCTGGCTGGATCAGCGCGCGAGTGTAACGACTTGCCCATGGGGCGTGGTCTCATAGGCCGCTTCCCAATCGGATTTCAGCTGAGACAACTGATCAACGGAACAAAGCTGCTGCCGGGTTGTCATCTCTTCAAGACAGGCCAGCCAATCCTCCCAATAATCACCGTCGCTGGCGCGGTATCTGCCAAATGCCTCGGCCCATTCGGACCAGGTGAACAGGCTTTTTTCGTTCAGATGCACTGCCATGGCAAAGGCCTGTGCCTGCCATGGCTCGCTGAAGGGAGCATCAATCTCGGGCGCTGACAAGATGCGGCTCCCATAGATCAAGCGTGACCGTATCCTTGGCATTGGCATCCTTGCCCCAGAGCTCGCGCGCCGTGAACCGGACGGAATAGAGCGGCTGGGGCGGGGCGGCCCTGTCTGACGCACTTTGATCAGCAAAAACATGGGTGCCGTGGTAAAGGACGACCTCTCCGGTTTTGCCACGTGCATATATCGGCAGGCGGGTGTGACCCTGCGGGTTCTGGATGATGGTGCTGACGCGATCACCAAGGTTGAAAGCGGGCATCCGGTCGCTGTCGCGCAGGCTTGGACCACCGGTGCCAAGCAGGCGGGCAATCTGCGACCGATCGGGGGTTGTCACGTCTGGCGAAAATCGATCCGGATCAGCCTCGTCAAACAGCTCATGATCCCGCATCAGATCGACCAGACCCGCAACCCAGCGCGCATAATAGCTCTGGCTGACCTGCACCAGCGGCGGCAGGCATTCGCGGGCAAAGCGCGACCGGTCGATGTTCCAGCGCCCATAGGCTCCCATGGCAAGCGTCAGGGCAAGTGCGCGGCCCTCCCATTCTTCGTGGAAAACCGGTTCATTTTCTTCGGGCTTCACCGGGCCATAAACCTGCTGGCCACCCATATCATGCAGGCCGTTCATGGTGCCTTGACCTCGCCCGTGCCGATCATGCTTTCGCGGGTGACCAGTGCGGCCAGTGCGGTCTCATCAAGGTCGTCCGTACCCTCGGGGCGTTGCGGGATCACCAGATACCGGATTTCTGCTGTACTGTCCCAGACGCGCACTTCACGCTCCTTAGGCACGCTCAGGCCGAAATCTGCAAGCGTGCCACGCGGGTCGATCACGGCTTTCGAGCGATAGGCCGATGACTTGTACCAAACCGGTGGCAGGCCGAGCACCGACCACGGATAGCAGGAACACAAGGTGCAAACGACCAGATTGTGCACCTCGGGCGTGTTCTCGACCGCCACCATGTGTTCGCCCTGACGGCCACCGAAACCAAACTCGGCAATGGCCGCTGTCGCATCCGTGCGCAGGCGTTCCAGATATGCGGGATCAGTCCAGGCCCGCGCCACCACTTGTGCACCGTTTTGGGGGCCGACCTTATGGGCGTAGGTCTCGACAATCAGATCAAGCGCATCAGGATCGACCAGCCCCTTGTCCAAGAGCGCAGTTTCCAGTGCTTTGACCCTGAGCGCGGGATCAGGGGGCATGTCGTGGTGATCGTGGTCGTGAGGCATCGTTGGTCTCCGCAATTCGGGGCGAGCCTAGGAAGAATTGGCAGGCTTGCCAAGCGGTGCTTGCCCATGACGCTGGAGAAGAGTAGGGGAGGTTTTATGCGACTTCTCTTTCTAGGCGACATCATGGGCCGCGCGGGCCGTGCCGCGCTGACCGGGCAGCTTCCCGCGCTGCGCGAGCGGTTGAAAACCGATTTCGTTGTGGTCAATGGCGAGAATGCCTCCTCCGGCATGGGGCTCTCGGGCGCCCATGCGGCTGACCTACTGGCCGCAGGCGTCGACGTCCTGACCCTTGGGGATCATGCCTTTGACCAGAAGGACATGATGCAGGCCATTGAGGGCGAGACGCGCATCCTGCGCCCGCTTAACTTTGCCAAAACCGCACCGGGCAAGGGCGCGCGGCTTTACAAGGCGGCCAATGGCAAGAAGGTTCTGGTGGTGCAGGTGCTGGGACAGGTCTTCATGAAACGCCCCTATGATGATCCGTTCTCGGCCGTTGATCTGGCACTTAAGACCGCGCCGATTGGTGGCGCTGCACAGGCCGTCATCGTCGATGTTCACGCAGAAGCCACATCCGAGAAGATGGCAATGGGCCATTGGTGCGATGGGCGCGCTTCGCTGGTCGTGGGCACCCACACACATGTGCCCACGGGGGATGCGCAGATCCTGCCCAAGGGTACGGCCTATCTGACCGATGCCGGCATGTGCGGCGATTACAATTCGGTCATCGGCATGGAAAAGACGGAGCCAATGACGCGGTTCATCACCGGCATGGCCAAGAGCCGGTTCTCGCCCGCATTGGGTGAGGCAAGCTTGTGTGGTGTCTTCGTCGAAACCGATGACCGTACCGGTCTGACGAAATCCGTGCACCCGATCCGCTTCGGAGGGCGCTTGCAGGAGAGCCTGCCGTGATCCGGCTCTATCTGGCGTTGCTGATCATCGGCACGACATGGGGCTTCACCATACCGCTGACGCGAATTTCGGTTTCGACAGGCTATCATCCGTTCGGTCTGATCTTCTGGCAGCAGGTGGTCATGGTCGTTCTTCTCACGGTTCTTGCCCATTGGCGCAAACTGCCGTTTCCGAGCCTTGCTAAAAATCCCGTTCTGCTGGTGGGCATCGCACTTCTGGGCACAATCATTCCGAACTCCTTTTCCTATTGGGCAGCAGCCCATCTGCCTGCGGGCATCATGTCCATCGTGATCGCGATTGTGCCGATGTTTGCCCTGCCCGTGGCGATGTCGATGGGTTTTGAGCGGTTCGAGCTCCGTCGTATGACCGGCATTGCACTGGGTGCCGTGGCGATGGTGCTGATCGCAGGGCCCGAGACCAGCCTGCCTGAGGGCACAGAAGTGTTTTTCCTGCTGATCGCGCTGATTGCGCCGTTTTGCTACGGGCTTGAGGGCAACTTTGTCCTTTGGCGGGGTGCTGGCGGATTGCATCCGATCCAGATGCTCTGGGGAGCATCGGTGATCGCGCTGGTGCTGTCAGGCGCTTTGATGCTTGGCACGGGCACTCAGCTGGAGGTGAATGGCCTGACAGTCGTTGAACTTGCCATCGCAGGCAGTGCCGTCTTTCACGTGATTGCCTATACCGGATATCTTTGGCTGGTGGGGCAGGCCGGGTCGGTCTTTGCGTCACAGGTTGCCTATCTGGTCACCAGCAGTGGTGTTCTGTTGTCGATGATCCTGCTGGGAGAACGCTATGGTCTGTTTGTCTGGATCGCCTTGGCACTGGTGCTGCTGGGCATCACCCTGGTCCAGCCGCGCCAGACATCTGAGGTGAGCACGCCGTCCGAGTAATTCGCTTGAGCCCTGTCCTGCCTTTCGCCATGCTTGGGTGTAATGCCCAGCCTAGGGGATGATTGCCGATGAGCCAGCTGTCCGACATGCTTCAGTCAAACGCCGAGATCGTCACGATCGCGGTTGTGCTGTGCATGTTCATCCTGTTCGTGCGCGAGACCTATCCGGTTGAGGTCGTGGCACTGACCGGCCTTGCTTCACTGATGCTGTTTGGTCTGATCTCGGCCGAGCAGGTGCTTGACGTGTTCAAGAACCCAGCGCCCTGGACGATTGCAGCGATGTTCATCATCTCGGGCGGATTGGTGCGTACAGGCGCATTGAATGCGCTCACGCAGATGGTTACCCGACAGGCAAAGCAAAGCCCTGCACGGGTTCTGGGCATGCTTGCGGTGTTTGCGATTGCCGCCTCTGCCTTCATGAACAACACGCCCGTCGTGGTGATGCTGATCCCGGTCGTGGTGTCGCTGGCAAAGTCGCTTGAACTGGCACCATCACGCCTGCTGATCCCGCTGTCATATGTCGCCATTCTGGGCGGGCTTTGCACCCTGATCGGCACCTCGACCAATCTGCTGGTCGATGGTGTGGCCCGTGCAAATGGCCTGAAACCGTTCACGCTTTTTGAGATCACGCCCTTGGGTCTGTGTCTGGTGGCATGGGGTTTGATCTATCTGCGGGTGCTTGGTCCAAAGCTGTTGCCGGATCGCGATTCCATGGCTGATCTGCTGACCCAGCGCAAGGCTATGAAGTTCTTCACCGAAGTCGCGATCCCTGAGGGGTCTCCGCTGATCGCGATGCCGGTTTTTGAAGTGAGCCTGTTCAAACACAAGGGCATTCGGGTGATCGATGTGCTGCGTGGTGACGAGAGTCTGCGGCGCGAGTTTCCCGATGTCGCACTGGCGCTTGGTGACCGGGTCGTTCTGCGCACGGATGTGGCAGAGCTTCTGAGCCTCAAGCAAAGTGGTGCGGTGCATCTGGTCGATCAACTGGCCTCAAAATCAACCACGACCGTTGAAGCGCTGATCTCTCCCGGGTGCCGTCTGGTCGGGCGGTCCCTTGGAGCGCTGCGTCTGCGCCGCCGCTATGGCGTCTATCCGCTGGCCGTGCACCGGCGCAATCAGAACATCGGGCGCAAGCTCGATGATGTGGTGGTGCGGGTTGGCGATACGCTGCTTCTGGAAGGCGCGCCGGAGGACATTCAGCGACTGGCGCAAGACGTTGATCTTGTAGACATCTCTGAACCCGCAGACCGCGCCTATCGCCGCGGGCATTCGCCTGTTGTTCTGTTGACCCTGATGGTCGTTGTGGGATGTGCGGCTTTGGGTGTGGCTCCTCTCTTTGCGCTGGCGCTGGGGGGAGTCGTGGCCCTGCTGATCACGCGGGCCATTGATGCTGATGAAGCCTTTGGCTTTGTCGATGGGCGTCTTCTGGTGCTGATTTTCTCCATGCTGGGGATCGGGGCTGCGTTGCAAAGCTCGGGTGCAGTCGCGCTGATTGCCAATGCGGTTGCACCCTATTTGCAAGGATTGCCAGCGCCGGTGCTGATCTGGTCGATCTTTCTGCTGACTTCCGTGCTGACCGAGATGGTGTCCAACAACGCCGTGGCCGTGGTGGTCACCCCGATTGCCATCGGAATTGCCGCAAGCCTCGGCATGGACCCGCGTCCCTTTGTCGTGGCGGTGATGGTCGCAGCTTCGGCCAGTTTCGCAACCCCTATCGGCTATCAGACCAACACGCTGGTCTATGGTCCGGGCGGGTATCGGTTCACCGATTTCATGAAGGTGGGCATCCCCCTCAACCTGTCGCTTGGCCTGTTGTCGAGCCTGCTGATCCCGCTTTTCTGGCCGCTCTGAGCCTGTCTTGTCCTGCGGGGGTGCTTGAACTTCTCGGGCAGGCTCGCCTATAAGCCAGAAAGCTTTTCACAATACGACACAGGCAGGAGCGCGGGCCATGGCAGGTCATTCCAAATGGGCAAACATCCAACACCGCAAGGGACGGCAGGACGCGGCGCGCTCCAAGCTGTTTTCCAAGCTGTCCAAGGAAATCACCGTGGCCGCCAAGATGGGCGACCCGGATCCTGAAAAAAACCCGCGTCTGCGTCTTGCGGTGAAAGAGGCCAAATCGAACTCCGTGCCCAAGGATGTGATCGACCGCGCGATCAACAAGGCAACCGGGGGCGATGCTGAAAATTACGATGAGATCCGGTATGAGGGCTACGGTCCTGCGGGCGTGGCCGTGATTGTCGAGGCGATGACCGACAACCGCAACCGGACCGCATCGAATGTGCGTTCGATCTTCTCAAAATCCGGAGGCAATCTGGCCGAAACCGGTGCTGTGTCCTTCATGTTCGACCGCAAGGGGCTGATCGTCTATCCTGGAAGCGTTGCGGACGCAGATGGCGTGCTTGATGCTGCTATTGAAGCTGGCGCCGAGGATGTGGAAAGCTCGGAAGAAAGCCACGAGATTTACACCGATGCGACCGATCTGAACGATGTCTCGACCGCATTGGAAGCCAGCCTTGGCGAGGCCGAGACAACCAAGCTGATCTGGAAACCGCAAACCACGACGGAACTTGATCTTGATGGGGCGCAAAAGCTGATGCGCCTGATCGAAAGCCTGGAAGACGACGATGACGTGCAGAACGTCACCGCCAATTTCGACATCTCAGACGAGGTGATGGCGCAGCTTTAACGCGCTTTCAGGGTTATCGTGCCTGCCTCGAATGCGGCCTGACAATCAGATGCGTCGCGTTCAATATCATTGTCCAACAGGGATGTGCCGGTCATGCCCTCGCCTTCAAAGCGGGGATCGTCACATTCGCCGTCCCGTGCCCATTGGGAACTGTCATCACCGAAGGTAAAAGCACGTGCCGGCGCATCTGACGTTTCAGTTTGTTGGCCATCGAGTGCGCCTGAAACACCCTGGCGCAACTGGATGCCTGCCGCCTCGAACTGGGCGCGGCAATCGGAGGCATCCTTGCCGATATCCTCGTCAAGAAGCGGCGTGTCGGTCATGCCTTCGCCCTCAAAGCGCGGGTCATCACATTCGCCATCGCCAGACCATTGCGAACTGTCATCGCCAAAGTCCAGCACAACTGCCTTGGGTGCGTCCGGTGTCAGGGTGTCTGTCTTCAGGGCGATGCGGCCTTCCTGAAATGCGGTCAGACAGTCTGAGGCATCTTTTCGAATATCCTCTTCCAACAGGGGTGTGTCGGTCATGCCTTCGCCCTGAAACCGCATGTCGTCGCATTCGCCATCGCTGGCCCATTGCGACGTGTCCGTGCCGAAATCGATGTTTTCGAAAACCACGGCGCCATCCTTCGGAACCGTGTCAGTCAACTTGATGCGTCCGGCCTGAAATGCGGCGCGGCAATCGGTGGCGTCATGGCCGATGTCAGCCTCAACGAGGGGCGTGTCGGTCATACCCTCACCCTCGAACCGGGGGTCGTCGCACTCTCCGTCGTTCGACCACTGTGATGTGTCATCGCCAAAATCCATGCCGCTGTCAGGTTCCGGCGCATCCGGACCACCTCGCGCCCAGAGCGCGCCGCTTTCAAAGCCGCTGCGACAATCGGATGCGTCCTGTCTGATGTCCTCGGCCAGCATCGGCGTATCGCTCATGCCCGGTCCATCAAAGCGGGGGTCGTCGCATTCCCCGTCCAACGCCCATTGTGACGTGTCCGTGCCGTAATCAATCTCACCCTCAAGCGAAAATGTCAGTTTTCCAGCGTCGTAAAAGCGTTTGCAGTCGGTTGCATCATGCAGGATGTCATCGGCCAGAAGAGGTCCGCCGGTCATGCCCTTGCCCTCGAACCGGAGGTCATCACAGGCCCCGTCATTGGCATAATCACTGGCATCGTCGCCAAAATCGATCGCCTGCGCGGGCAGGGCAGCAAGACTGGCTGCAAATGCGAGTTTCACGATGCGGGATAGCAACATTCCCAACCTCTTCAATTACCTTTTGGTCCGACCAGTGACCGGACGACAAATCTTAACCACTGCAATCTGGCGCGATAATGGCACAGAGCACAACCGGCTGTCCTGTCCATTTTTCCGGTTTCCCCGGCTTTGTCACATCCCTGCGTCTCAAGTCAGGGAATAGGGCAATTGACCACGGCTGTCAGGGGAAATTCGCAGGGTTTTCTGCATCGGAGGCACCGCGCGCTGGTGGCAGGCCGTCCGTTCACAGATCCGGCAGGACACGCCGATGGGCTCGAATGCAGCGGGTGAGGTGAGATCCAGACCATCGGAATAGACCAGTGCATCCGCATGGCTGACCTCGCAGCCCAGACCGATGGCATAACGTTGTACAGGCGCCTTGAAGCGCCCCGCAGGCTTGCTGACATCACGTGCAAGGCAAAGGTAGCGGATGCCATCGGGTGTCTCTGCCAACTGACGCAGGAACTGACCTGGCGTTTCGAATGCTCGGTGCACGTTCCACAAGGGGCAGGCACCGCCGAAGCGGGCAAATTGTAGATGGGTTGCAGAATGGCGTTTGGTGATTGTACCAGCCTGATCAACACGCACGAAGAAGAACGGAACGCCTTTCTCGCCCGAACGCTGCAAAGTGCTGAGCCGGTGGGCCACTTGTTCCAGCGAGGCCCCGAAGCGCAGGGCAAGCTGTTCGACATCATGACGCGTTTCGCGAGCCTCCGTTAGGAACCGGCCATAAGGCAGAAGGGCAGCGCCCGCGAAATAGTTTGCCAGTCCGAGTTTACAGATGTCGCGTGCCTGCGGTGTGCGGAACCGGGCCAGATCAAGCGTCGCTTCCAAAAGGTCATCAAACACCAGAAGGGCAATCTGGTGCAGGATCTGGAACGCTTGTGTAGGCCGCTCGGAGCTTGAAGACAGGGACAGAATGCGCTGGTCCCGATCAAAGTGCCGGATGTTCGGGCCGTATTGCAGTGTGATCTTCAACTCGCGGTTCAGCCAGACCTCAAGGCTGCCAAGGACGTTGGACGTGTCGATCTGGCGCGAGAAATGCTCGGCTGCGCGATCCACGGCATCGACATAGTTATCGCAGTAATGGAAGAAATCGCGAACTTCCTCCCACGGCAGAGGGGCCATGGTACCGCTTTCCGCGGACAGGGCTTCATTGAGAGAGGCCAGTTGATCCGCACTTTCCCGCTGTGCCCGGTGCAGGTTGAGAAAGGCACGTGCAAAGCCTGGTGCATTTGAAGCCACAAGCTGCAAATCCGACATTGGTGGCGCATCCTCACCAAATACCGGATCGGCCAGTGCCTCGCGCATGTCAGCCACAAGCCGGGTGTTTTCGCCTGCCGACAGTTCGGTTACGTCAAAGCCGAAGGTCTGCGCCAGCCCCAGAACAACGGTGGCCGACAGCGGCCGGTGATTGTTTTCCATCTGGTTGAGATAGCTGATCGACACGCCAAGCTGACCGGCGAAATCCCTTTGGGTCAGGCTCAGACGTTGACGGATTTCCCGCAATTTTGCGCCAGCGTAGAGTTTTGGAGCAGCCATTTCACACCTCAGTTTATTCGCAAGTTTGCATTTTGCAAACTAAACTTTCAAGAATGTTTGCAAATTTGCTTGAAAACACTTCCCTGAGGCAGGACATCGTCCTAAGTTCGCACATGCAATAAAAACAGCCGGGAGGGCGTCATGCAGAAAATCCTGGACGAGTTGGAAGACCGTCGTGCACAGGCCCGTTTGGGCGGTGGAGCCAGAAGGATCGAGGCGCAACACGCCAAGGGCAAGCTGACCGCACGCGAACGGCTTGAAGTGCTTCTGGACGACGGCTCTTTCGAAGAGTTCGACATGTTCGTGGCGCACCGGGCGACAGATTTCGGCATGGACCAGCACAAATACCCCGGCGATGGGGTGATCACCGGCTGGGGTACGATCAACGGGCGCATGGTTTATGTGTTTTCACAGGATTTCACCGTGCTCGGTGGCTCGCTGTCTGAAACCCATGCCCAGAAGATCTGCAAGATCATGGATATGGCGATGCGCAATGGCGCACCGGTGATTGGCCTGAACGACTCAGGCGGTGCGCGCATTCAGGAAGGCGTCGCGTCGCTTGCGGGCTATGCTGACGTGTTTCAGCGCAACATCATGGCCTCAGGCGTGGTGCCGCAGATCAGTGTCATTATGGGGCCTTGTGCGGGTGGTGCCGTCTATTCCCCCGCAATGACTGATTTCATCTTCATGGTGCGCGACAGTTCCTACATGTTCGTGACCGGGCCGGATGTGGTGAAGACCGTCACCAATGAGATCGTGACTGCCGAAGAGTTGGGAGGGGCCAAGACCCACACCTCGAAATCTTCCGTCGCGGATGCTGCGTTTGAAAACGACATCGAGGCACTGACCGAAGTGCGTCGTCTGGTCGATCTTCTGCCGCTCAACAACCGTGAAAAGCCGCCTGTTCGTCCGTTTTTCGATGACCCGGCACGGGTGGAGCCATCACTGGACACGCTGATCCCCGACAACCCCAATCAGCCCTATGACATGAAAGAGCTGATCCTGAAGCTTGCTGATGAACGGGACTTTTTCGAGATCCAGGAAGACTATGCCAAGAACATTCTGACCGGCTTCATCCGGCTGGAAGGGCAAAGTGTCGGTGTGGTTGCAAACCAGCCCATGGTGCTGGCGGGCTGTTTGGACATTGACAGTTCCCGCAAGGCGGCACGCTTTGTTCGCTTTTGCGATGCATTCGAGATCCCGATCCTGACCTTGGTTGATGTGCCGGGCTTCCTGCCCGGTACCAGTCAGGAGTACGGCGGAGTGATCAAGCATGGGGCGAAGCTTCTTTTTGCCTACGGAGAGGCGACCGTGCCCAAGGTGACTGTGATCACGCGCAAGGCTTATGGCGGGGCCTATGACGTCATGGCCTCAAAACATTTGCGGGGTGATTTCAATTATGCATGGCCAACGGCCGAGATTGCTGTGATGGGCGCCAAGGGTGCCACCGAGATCATCTACCGCTCAGAACTTGACGACCCAGAAAAGATCGCCGCACGCACCAAGGATTATGAAGACCGCTTTGCAAATCCGTTCGTGGCCGCCGAGAAGGGCTTCATCGACGAAGTGATCATGCCCCAATCCACCCGGCGGCGGGTGACCCGTGCGTTTGCCTCATTGCGGGGCAAGCAATTGAGCAATCCGTGGAAAAAGCACGACAACATTCCGTTGTGATCGGGGATGAAGGGACGCAAGTCGTGGGTCATTCAAAGCTCAGACACAGCCGTGTTGTTGCACCGCAAGGGCGCTGCCCTTCGGTGGGATATCAAGGGTATGGCCCTGCTGCATTTGCCCGGGCAGAAGATGACCCCGGACCGTGTAAGGCGGCGTGTTGCACAGCAAATCCGGCAGGATCTGTGGCGGATGTTGCAGGGATTGCGCGGGTTCTCGCCTATGGTCGAGGTGACCGGAGATGTGGGTCACTTGCGGGTTGTGGCCGGCGGGTCAGTGCAGCCGTCAAGACCGCTTCCAGGCCTTTGGTCTCAGAAAATAACGACGATGCTCGAGACGGAAGCATTGCAAAAGCGTTGGATTTCCCATGCGGTGAAGGGGCAGATTCTGTGACCCGGGCGCGACAATGCCGGATCGGAACGTGCCGCAACGCCGCAGCATGCGGAAAGATCATTGCATCGCCGTATCTTTGGGTTAACTTCCGCGGATCAGGGGATTTTTGCAAGCAATCCACATATTTGCGGTGCGCGCGTTCTTCCCTGACCCGTTCGCGACCTACCCAAGGAAGGATTGACGCATGTCTATCGCACTCAAAGCCGCAGCGCTTCTCGCTGTCACATTCGTTCTCGCTGCCTGCTCCTCGCCTGAGCCAGAGCCAATGCCAGAGCCAGCACCTGTTGTCATCGAGCCAGAGCCAATGTTCTCAGGCAAAGGCTGATCATTTTCGCGGGCCGGAAACGGCCTGCAACAGATCAACAGAAGAACCATCGGTCACGCCTGTGCTGGCCGGTGGTTTTTTGTTGCCTGTCGGCAAGTGTGACCGGGGGCTGCCATGCTGAAGCACAAGGGCTTTCCCGGCAGGCTTCAGGGGACGGATTTCCAGTTCACAATAAGACGGCCTGCCAAGGCTGGTGCCACTGCCCTTAAGGCCCGCGAGCGCTATGCCGACCGCAGGTCGCCTGACCGGGCTGCGGATGAAGGGTTTCTGCAAGCCCTTTGGGATTATTTTGGGGATGCACCCTTTGAGCGGGGCAATCTGGATGCCGGACGTTTGTCCTGGCTGTTCGGGCGCGAGGTCGTGGCCGCGGAAGATCCGTTCGATCCCGAAAGCTATGACGCCATGCTGCGCATTGATCTGGATGTGGCTCAGACATCCTTTCCCCAACTGGAGTGGGATTGATGGCTGGCACAAAGCACTTGGACCGGCGAAAATTGGCCTATCGGAACCCGACACAATTTGGTGACGTGGAATTTCAGGCGCATGCTGCTTACCTGACAGTTACCGGAGGAGAACACTCCGGGTTTATTTGTGAAGGAGCAGAAATATGGCGAAAGCTTTGGTATTGGGCGTCGCAGCCCTGTTTGCGCTTGCTGGATGTGGTGATACGCTTGGCGACCGGGCTGCATCAGGTGCGGCCATTGGTGCGGGTACGGCAGCTGTTCTTGACGGTGATCTCGTTACCGGTGCTGCGGTGGGTGCCGCAATCGGGGCAACGACCAACAGCGACACCATCGATTTGGGCAAGCCTATCTGGCGCTGACCTGAGCCAGGCGGGGGTCAACCTCGCCCCGGCACTTACGTGTCGTGTGGCAATGGCTGCTCGACCCCAGAGGGCTGTTCGCAGCACAGCCATCCCTGACACCACTGATCTTGCGACCGTGCGAGCCTTTGGCGCGTGCGGATTTTTCTGTTCGGCCCATGCCGACAGTCTGAAAGGACCCAGCCATCATGTTTAAGAAGATCCTGATCGCCAACCGGGGCGAGATTGCCTGCCGTGTTATCAAATCCGCGCGCAAGATGGGCATCAAGACGGTGGCTGTGTATTCGGACGCTGATCGCAATGCGTTGCATGTGTCGATGGCAGATGAAGCGGTTCACATCGGCCCACCGCCCGCATCCGAAAGCTATATCGTAATCGACAAGATCCTTGAGGCAGTGCGCGCAACCGGTGCAGAAGCCGTCCATCCCGGTTATGGCTTCCTCTCGGAGCGCGCCGAATTTGCCCAGGCGCTTGCCAAGGAAGGCGTGGCCTTCATCGGCCCGCCAGTCGGCGCGATCGAGGCAATGGGCGACAAGATAACCTCGAAAAAACTGGCGTCCGAGGCAGGTGTCTCGACCGTGCCGGGCTATATGGGTCTGATCGAGGATGCCGAGGAAGCTGTCAAGATCTCCAACGAGATCGGCTATCCGGTGATGATCAAGGCCTCTGCGGGCGGTGGTGGCAAAGGCATGCGGATTGCCTGGAATGATGACGAGACCCGCGAAGGGTTCCAGTCGTCAAAGAATGAGGCGAAATCCTCTTTCGGCGATGATCGCATCTTCATCGAGAAATTCGTCACCCAGCCGCGCCACATCGAAATTCAGGTCCTTGGTGACCAACATGGCAACTGCATCTATCTGGGCGAGCGGGAATGTTCGATCCAGCGGCGCAACCAGAAAGTGGTCGAGGAAGCGCCATCGCCGTTTCTTGATGAAAAAACACGCAAGGCTATGGGAGAACAGGCTGTCGCTCTCTCCAAGGCCGTAGACTACTGCTCGGCCGGCACGGTTGAATTCATCGTTGATGGTGAGCGTAACTTCTATTTCCTTGAGATGAACACCCGGCTTCAGGTTGAACATCCGGTGACCGAGCTGATCACCGGCGTTGATCTGGTGGAGCAGATGATCAAGGTGGCCGCTGGTGAGCGGCTGAGCATTGCGCAGGATGATGTCACCCTAACAGGCTGGGCCATGGAAAGCCGGATCTATGCCGAGGATCCCTATCGGAACTTCCTGCCCTCCATCGGGCGGCTCACCCGGTATCGTCCACCGATGGAAATTGCGCAGAACGACCAGGTGGTGCGCAATGATACGGGCGTCTTTGAGGGTGGCGAGATTTCCATGTTCTACGATCCCATGATCGCCAAACTGTGCACATGGGCACCGGATCGTGGCGCTGCGATCGAGGCCATGCGCAACGCACTTGACGGGTTCGAATTGGAAGGCATTGGCCACAACATCCCGTTTCTGGCCGCTGTCATGGATCATCCGCGGTTTGTCTCGGGCAACATCACAACGGCATTTATCGAAGAAGAGTATCCTGACGGATTCGAGGGCGTGACACTGGATGAGACGACCGAACGCAAACTGGCCGCCGGTGCGGTTGCCTTGAAGATGCGGGTTGAAGATCGTGCCGCTCAAATCTCGGGCGCGATGCGCAACCACACGCGGATCGTTCAGCCAGACTGGGTCGTGCGGCTTGGCAAGAGCCAGTTGAATGCATCAATCATTCGCGGCGAAACCGAGGATGTGGTCCTGATCGGTGATGAACGTTTCGAGGTGGCAACCGATTGGCAACCGGGTCAGACGCTTTGTACGGCAACCGTGAACGGCGAGCGGCTGATCGCAAAGACCGACATCACCACGGGAGGCGCACGCTTGCGCTATCGCGGGGCTGACCTGAAAGTGCAGGTGATGAGCCCGCGCACGGCAGAACTTGCAGCGCTCATGCCCGAAAAACTGCCGCCCGATACGTCCAAAATGCTGCTGTGCCCGATGCCGGGTCTTGTCGTCTCCGTTGCCGTCGAGGTTGGTCAGGAGGTTCAGGAAGGTCAGGCGCTGTGCACCATCGAGGCGATGAAGATGGAAAACGTGCTCAGGGCCGAAAAACGTGGCGTGATCTCGAAAATCAACGCGGGTGCCGGTGACAGTCTGGCCGTTGATGAAGTGATTATGGAGTTCGAGGGCTGAATGCTGGCGCCACCACCATATCAGCGGGCCTCCTTCCGCAACTCGATCTCTTGCCGGCGCATTGGCATCTTGTCGATGACACGCTCCAGTTCGCGCGCGGTCACGGGGCGGGGCTTGCGGTATTTGACCTCGCCATCCTTGCCAATCAGCACGAAGGTAAATCCACGTGGCCGGAGGGCAACCCGCAGGTCCGATTTCATGTCGGTCCCGACATCTGTCAGGATGACAACGTCGCGGTCCTCCATTTCAGCTTCTTCTTCGGCCAGCATCTCAAGCTGCTGTGCCAGACGTGGGTCATTTGGCGTATCGGTGAAAACCACCACCGGACGGGCCACCCAAAGCAAATCCTCCAGTGAAGGCTGGGAGATGTCTGTCGCAAAAGCCGGGCCTGCACAGAGAGCCAGAGCCATGGAAATCGGTTTGAACACGTATTTGTCCTCCTGTTCAGGACTTAATCACGGATCGCGCGAAGACCAGTTCCGGCCATCATTTTCTTTCCCATCCGTTCAGGAAGGCACCCATCATGTCAAATGACGTTCATAACGCCTGGGAGGCGCTGGCTGCACGTGAACTGAAGGGACGCGAGACGGCGACACTGACGTGGAACACGCCCGAGGGAATTCCCGTCAAACCGGTCTACACTGTCGAGGATACTCAGGGTCTGGCACATCTGGGCGGCATGCCGGGTGTGGCTCCTTTTACCCGGGGACCCCGGGCCACGATGTACACCGGACGGCCCTGGACGATCCGGCAGTACGCTGGCTTTTCCACCGCCGAAGAAAGTAACGCGTTTTACCGCAAGGCGCTGGCGGCAGGCCAAAAAGGCCTGTCGGTGGCCTTCGATCTGGCCACGCACCGGGGCTATGACAGCGATCATCCGCGGGTTGAGGGCGATGTCGGCAAGGCCGGTGTCGCGATTGACAGTGTCGAGGACATGAAGATCCTGTTCGACGGCATCCCCTTGGGCGAGATGTCGGTGTCGATGACCATGAACGGGGCGGTGATCCCGGTGCTGGCGAGCTTCATCGTTGCAGGTGAAGAGCAGGGGGTGCCGCGCGCTGAGCTTTCCGGAACCATCCAGAACGACATCCTCAAAGAATTCATGGTGCGCAACACCTATATCTACCCGCCCGAGCCTTCCATGCGGATCGTATCGGACATCATCGAGTTCACAGCCGCCGAGATGCCGCGTTTCAACTCGATCTCGATTTCCGGCTACCACATGCAGGAAGCGGGCGCGAACCTTGTGCAGGAACTGGCCTTCACGCTGGCCGACGGACGCGAATATGTGCGGGCCGCGATTGCGCGTGGCATGGATGTGGATGCTTTCGCCGGGCGGCTGAGTTTCTTCTTCGCGATCGGCATGAATTTCTTCATGGAAGCGGCCAAGCTGCGGGCGGCGCGTCTGTTGTGGTCGCGGATCATGGAGGAGTTCGAGCCCAAGAAACCGCAGTCTTCCATGTTGCGAACCCATTGCCAGACCTCCGGCGTTTCACTGCAGGAGCAGGATCCCTATAACAACGTGGTGCGCACGGCGTTTGAAGCGATGTCGGCAGTGCTGGGCGGGACCCAGAGCCTGCACACCAACTCCTTTGATGAGGCGATTGCCCTGCCCACAGAAACCTCGGCCCGGATTGCCCGCAACACCCAGTTGATCCTTCAGCACGAAACCGGTGTGACCAATGTCGTGGATCCGCTGGCGGGCAGCTATTACGTCGAAGCCCTGACCGATCAATTGGCAAGTGAGGCATGGAAGCTGATCGAGGAAGTGGACGAGATGGGGGGCATGACCAAGGCGGTGGCCTCCGGCATGCCCAAGCTCAGGATCGAAGAGGCCGCTGCGCGCCGGCAAGCCGCCGTGGACCGGGGCGACGAGGTGATCGTCGGGGTCAACAAGTACCAGCTTGAGACCCAGGACGAGATCGACATTCTCAGCGTGGACAACATGGCTGTGCGCGACGCCCAGATCGCCCGGTTGAGTGCTATGCGCGAGACCCGCGATCAGGCGGCCTGCGATGGGGCCCTTGCGGCCCTTGAGCAGGCCGCCCGCTCGGGTCAGGGCAATCTGCTCGACCTCGCGGTCGAGGCCGCACGCGCGCGTGCCAGTGTAGGGGAGATTTCAGACGCCATGGAAAACGCATTCGGTCGCCACCGGGCAGAGGTCAAGACGCTGGCCGGTGTCTACGGAGCCGCCTACGAGGGTGACGCGGGATTTGCACAAATCCAACGCGACGTCGAGACCTTTGCCGAGGAAGAAGGCCGCAGACCACGCATGCTGGTGGTCAAGATGGGGCAGGATGGCCATGACCGGGGGGCAAAGGTGATCGCGACGGCCTTTGCAGACATCGGCTTTGATGTTGATGTCGGCCCGCTTTTCCAGACCCCTGATGAAGCGGCTCAGGATGCGATTGACAATGACGTGCATGTCATCGGGATTTCCAGTCAGGCCGCTGGTCACAAAACGCTGGCACCGAAACTGGTGCAGGCGCTGAAAGATCAGGGCGCAGGCGAAATCATCGTGATCTGTGGCGGTGTGATCCCGCATCAGGATTATCAGTATCTCTATGATGCAGGCGTGAAGGCGATTTTTGGTCCCGGAACCAACATCCCCGATGCCGCGCGCAACATTCTTGATCTGATCCGCGCAGGTCGGGGGTGACCAACGCTTTGGTCATGATTGGGCAGAAGCGCCCCGCACTGTTGCGGCCCTCCCGGCGTCGTGTGCAGGAACAGCGGCAGATGGCCGGACAAAGCGCTTTCGGTTCGTCCTGCCGCCGGGTAAGGCTGTGCCAACCACATAACATTTTGGAGGAAGCATGACCGAGGACCCGAGCATCACAGCCAACCGGCAAGCCGCGCTGGATTATCATCAGTTTCCAAAGCCCGGAAAACTTGAAATCCGCGCAACCAAGCCGTTGGCCAACGGGCGCGATCTGGCGCGGGCCTATTCGCCGGGGGTGGCCGAAGCCTGCCTTGAGATCAAGGACGACCCGGCCAATGCGATGCTTTATACCTCAAAGACGAATCTGGTGGCCGTGGTTACCAACGGCTCTGCCGTTCTGGGGCTGGGCAACATCGGAGCGCTTGCTTCCAAGCCGGTGATGGAAGGCAAGGCGGTTCTCTTCAAGAAATTTGCCAACATCGACTGTTTCGACATCGAGGTGAATGAGACTGACCCCGAAAAACTTGCTGATATTGTCACAGCGCTGGAACCCACTTTTGGTGCGATCAATCTGGAAGACATCAAAGCACCTGATTGTTTCGTGGTTGAAAAGCTGTGCCGCGAGCGGATGAATATCCCGGTCTTCCATGATGACCAGCATGGCACGGCGATTGTGGTCGGTGCGGCTGCGACCAACGGGTTGCACATCGTGCGCAAGCGTTTTGAGGACATCAAGGTCGTGTCCACAGGCGGCGGAGCCGCTGGCATTGCGTGCCTCAACATGCTCGTCAAACTTGGCGTGAAGCACGAGAATATCTGGCTCTGTGATCTGCATGGACTGGTTTACGAGGGCCGGACCGAGGATATGAACCCGCAGAAATCGGCCTTTGCCCAAGTGACCGATCTGCGGACACTTGATGAGGTCATAGGCGGTGCGGATCTGTTCCTTGGCCTGTCAGGCGCGGGTGTTCTGACGCCTGACATGGTGTCCAAGATGGTCGATGATCCGATCATTCTTGCACTTGCCAACCCCAACCCTGAAATCATGCCTGATCTGGCACGTGAGGTGAAACCCAAGGCGATTGTCGCCACCGGCCGTTCCGACTTTCCCAATCAGGTCAACAACGTCCTGTGTTTTCCGTTCATATTCCGCGGCGCGCTCGATGTGGGCGCGACCGAGATCAATGACGAGATGGAAATTGCCTGCGTCAACGCCCTGGCGGGTCTTGCACGGGCGTCCTCCAGCGCCGAGGCGGCAGCGGCCTATCAGGGCGAACGTCTGGTCTTCGGGCCGGATTACCTGATCCCCAAACCCTTTGATCCACGCTTGCTGGCTGCTATTTCAGGATCGGTCGCACAGGCCGCAATGGACAGCGGCGTCGCCAAGCGCCCGCTGCCGGATATGGAGCTTTACAAGGAACGGCTGGAAAGCTCGGTCTTCCGCTCGAACTTCATCATGCGCCCCGTGTTCGAGGCAGCACGCGCCACTCATCGCCGTATTGTCTTTGCGGAGGGCGAGGACGAGCGTGTTCTGCGTGCAGCCCATGCCATGCTTGAGGAAACCGGCGACCGGCCCATTCTGATCGGCCGCCCCGATGTCATCGACAGCCGTCTGGAGCGCGCAGGCATTGCCATGACGTCAAGCGACGTGGATCTGGTCAATCCAGAAAGCGACCACCGTTTTCGCATGTATTGGGCAAGCTATCACAGCCTGATGGCACGGCGCGGTGTCACCCCTGATCTGGCCAAGGCAATCATGCGCACGAACTCCACCGCAATTGCAGGTGTCATGGTTCACCGCGATGAGGCCGACAGCATGATCTGCGGCGCGTTTGGACAGTATCTGTGGCATCTGAAATACGTGCAGGAAATTCTGGGTGGCGGGACGGCTCATCTGCATCCTGTAGGAGCCTTGTCTTTGATGATTCTGGAATCCGGTCCATTGTTCGTGGCTGACACGCAGGTCCATCAGGAACCCACCGCCGAGCAGATTTCCGAAACCGTGATCGCCAGCGCGCGCCACGTGCGCCGCTTCGGGGTGGAGCCGATGATCGCGCTCTGCTCGAACTCGCAATTCGGCAATCTCGACAGCTCGTCCGGCAGACGGATGCGCGGCGCTCTGGAAATCCTCGATGAGCACCCGCATGATTTCACCTATGAAGGCGAGATGACCAGCGATGCAGCGCTTGATCCGGCACTGCGCGAACGGATCTTCCCCGGCTCGCGTCTGAACGGGGCGGCGAACGTGCTGATCTTTGCCAACACAGATGCGGCCTCGGGCGTGCGCAATGTGCTGAAAACCCGTGCTTCGGGTCTTGAGGTCGGGCCGATCCTGATGGGAATGGGCAACAAGGCCCATATCGTGACCCCGACGATCACCCCGCGCGGATTGCTGAACATTGCGGCCCTGGCGGGCACTCCGGTGAGCAATTATGGCTAAGCGATTGGCTGTCTTTCTGTGGCTGGCAGCACAAGCCGTGCCCGCGCAGACGGTTCAGCCGATCTCCAAAAGCATGGTGGAATGCCATGTGATCTCGACCATGATGCTTGACACCCGGCGCGCGCAATCCTCGCCAGTGGTGCAGGTCAAACTGCAACAGATGGCGGATGCATTCATCAAGGCCTCAGTCGTTGAGGCCCGTGCCGAGGGTCGGACGTCCGAGACCTATGTGGCCGACACCATCCTTGAGGTGACACCAAGATGGCAGGCCCAGTTCGGCAGCCTGTTGAAACTGCCCGATACGCTTGACTGGGTGGACTACTGCCGGGCTCTGGGTCTGGACCGGGGGATCATCGAATGAGTGATGTTCTGGAAGGCGCATGTTATTGCGGAAGGATCACATGGCAGACTACAAGGCCCGTTGCATGGTCTGCCTTTTGCCATTGCGAAAGCTGCCGACGCAATTGTGCGGCACCCGTTGCGGCCTTTTTCGGCATGCGTGATGGCGACTGGTCATGGAGCGGCCCCGTGCCTGAGCGGTTTGTCAGAGACGACGTCACGCGTTTTTTCTGCGGCACATGCGGCACGCCAGTGGCTTACAAGGCAGAGCGCTTTGCCGGTGAGATCCATTTCTACATGGCAGCCCTGACAAAGGGCAACGTGGCACCAACGTTCCATGTTCACCACGCGGAAGCCGTGGACTGGATGACCATTACTGACGAATTGAAACGATACCCCGGATCAGCGAACGCCGGGATGGAAGGAGACAGCGCATGAGCTATCGCGCCGCATATGATGCATGGAAATCAGACCCTGAAGCGTTCTGGATGGAGCAGTCGAAATCCATCGACTGGACAAAGCCACCCAGCAGGGCGCTCGATGATGCGGATGCGCCGTTCTACAAGTGGTTTGCCGATGGTGAGATGAACACCTGCTGGAACGCGGTCGACCGGCATGTCGAGGCGGGCAATGGTGCGCGACTTGCGCTGATTTATGACAGCCCGATCACCGGCGATCTGCGCAAGATCACCTATGCCGAGCTACAGGAGATGACATCGCGCCTTGCCGGTGTATTGGCCGAGCGGGGGATCACAAAGGGCGACCGGGTCATCGTCTACATGCCAATGATTGCCGAAGCTGTTGTGGCGATGCTGGCCTGCGCGCGGATCGGCGCGGTGCATTCAGTTGTCTTTGGCGGGTTTGCCGCCCATGAACTGGCCGTGCGGATCGACGATGCGACGCCCAAGGCCATCATTGCTGGCTCCTGCGGGATCGAGCCTGGTCGCGTGGTGGCATACAAGCCGCTTCTGGATGCAGCGATCGAGCAGGCGGAGCACAAAGTTGACTTCTGTCTGATCCACCAGCGCAGCCAGCAACTGGCCGAGATGATTGCAGGCCGCGATGAAGACATGGGTGAGGCCATGGCCGCAGCCACGCCCGCGGACTGCGTGCCAGTGGGTGGCATGGATCCGCTTTACATCCTTTACACCTCCGGCACGACCGGCCAGCCCAAGGGTGTGGTTCGTCCGGCTGGTGGTCATGCGGTCGCGCTCGACTGGACCATGCGCAACATCTACGACATAGCACCGGGCGAGGTGTTCTGGGCTGCCTCCGACGTCGGCTGGGTCGTGGGACATTCCTATATCTGTTACGCGCCGCTGATCGCAGGCTGCACCTCCGTCGTGTTCGAGGGCAAACCTGTGGGCACACCAGACGCAGGCACATTCTGGCGGGTCATCGAGGATCATGGTGTCAAATCCCTGTTCACCGCTCCCACGGCTTTCCGCGCGATCAAACGCGAAGATCCCGAGGGCGAGTTTGTCGGCAAATACGACCTCAGCAGTCTCAAGAGCCTCTTTCTGGCAGGAGAGCGGGCTGATCCGGATACGATCATCTGGGCACAGAACCAGTTGGGCGTGCCGGTGATTGATCATTGGTGGCAGACCGAAACAGGCTTTGCGATTGTTGCAAACCCGTTGGGGCTGGAGCATCTGCCGGTCAAGATCGGCTCTCCGTCCGTCGCCATGCCGGGCTATGATGTGGTCATCCTTGATGAAGCCGGCCATCCAGTGCCGCCCGACACACTGGGAGCAGTTGCCATCAAGCTGCCGTTGCCACCTGGCACTCTGCCCACACTTTGGAATGCAGATCAGCGGTTCCAGTCGTCATATCTCACGACATTTCCCGGCTATTACGAAACCGGTGACGCAGGTGTGATTGATGCAGACGGATATCTCAAGATCATGGCGCGTACCGATGACGTGATCAACGTGGCGGGCCACAGGTTGTCCACGGGTGCCATGGAGGAGGTGCTGGCAGGTCTTCCCGGCGTGGCAGAATGTGCGGTGATCGGGGTGTCGGATCCCTTGAAAGGGCAACTGCCCATGGGGTTTCTGTGCCTGAACTCCAACAGCAAGGCCAGCCCATCTGATGTTGTTGCCGATGCTGTCAAGAAAGTGCGCAACGAAATCGGACCGGTTGCGGCCTTCAAACTGGCCTGCGTCGTGAATCGGTTGCCCAAGACACGCTCGGGCAAGATCCTGCGCGGGACGATGGTGAAAATCGCAGACGGCGACTCCTTCAAAATGCCTGCAACCATAGATGACCCTGAAATCCTGACAGAGATCGCCGAGGCGCTGAAAACGCTGGGATATCCGCAAAAATAGGCAAGCGATATCTTGTCTCTTTTTTCTGAAATCCCTACCCTTAAGAATAGTAAGCAGGAGGGTAGGATGTCTTTGTTCAAGGAAGCCTTGTCGGTCAGGGACCGGGCTTATGCCAAGTATTCCGGGTTCAAGGTCGGCTGTGCGATCCGCAGCACCGATGGAAGCGTATTTGTTGGCTGCAATGTGGAAAACGTCGCGTTTCCAGAAGGGACCTGTGCCGAGGCCGGTGCGATTGCTGCGATGATTGCGGCGGGAAAACACGAGATCAAGGAAGTGCTGGTGGTGGCGGACAGTCCCAAACCTGTATCTCCCTGTGGCGGTTGTCGTCAGAAACTGGCAGAGTTCAGCAAGCCGGGTGTGCCGGTGACGCTTGCCAATCTGGAAGGACCGCAAAAAACCATGACCGTGAAAGAATTGCTGCCCGGTGCATTTGACGCTGAACATATGGGCCACGAATGAGTGATCCCAAGGAAGTTGCGGCAAAGGCGCTGTCCTGTCTTGATCTGACAAACCTCAATGATGACTGCAATGAGGAAGACATCCGGACGCTCTGCGCGCGGGCGGCGACGCCGTTTGGGCCGGTTGCCGCGATTTGCATCTGGCCGAAATTTGTTGCGCAAGCACGAGGCATCCTGGGCAAAAGTCCGATCCGCATTGCAACGGTCGTCAACTTCCCCGAGGGCAACCATACGGCGGCGGATGTGATCGCCTTGACCGAGGCCGCTGTCAGGGATGGCGCTGACGAGATCGACATGGTGATACCCTACACGACCCTTCTGGAAGGTCATCCTCAAACAGTTCCCGCCCGTGTCGCCCGGGTGGTTGAGGCATCGGGTTCGGCGCGCGTCAAAGCCATCCTTGAGACCGGTGTACTGGGTGATGCAGATCTGATCCGTGAGGCAGCAGAGCTTGCCATCGACGGGGGTGCGGATTTCATCAAGACCTCGACTGGAAAGGTGCCGGTCAATGCCACGCCGCAAGCAGTGAGCGTCATGTTGGACGTGATCTCCAAGGCCAAGCGCCCAGTGGGTCTGAAGCCCGCAGGCGGGGTCAAGACCACGGCAGATGCCGAGACCTATCTGGACCTTTGCGCGGATGTCATGGGGCCGGACTGGGCCACGCCCGAGACCTTCCGGTTCGGTGCGTCCGGCGTGTTGGACGCGCTTCTGGCCACGCTGTCAGGTGCAGATGAACCGGTTGCCGGAAGCGGCTATTGATGTTGCCGGTCGAGGTCATTGCGGCCAAACGCGATGGCCGAACGCTTGATGCAAGGGACATCCGTAGCTTTGCCTCCCAGATTGCAGGTGACGGGTTGTCAGAAGGGCAGATTGCGGCCTTTGCGATGGCGGTCTATTTCAATGGAATGACCAGGGATGAACGGGTCGCGCTGACCACGGCCATGCGCGACAGCGGTACGGTTTTGAACTGGGATCTGCCGGGACCGGTGGTGGACAAGCATTCGACCGGTGGGGTTGGGGACACGGTATCCCTGATGCTTGCCCCGGCGCTGGCGGCCTGCGGGGCGTTTGTGCCGATGATCTCGGGCCGGGGGCTGGGGCACACCGGTGGCACGCTCGACAAATTCGATGCGATCCCCGGGTATCGGACCCAGCCGGATCTGGCATTGCTGCGCAAGGTCACGGCAGAGGTCGGTTGTGCCATCATCGGCCAAACTCTTGACATCGCGCCCGCAGACAGGCGTTTCTACGGCATTCGAGACGTGACAGCGACGGTTGAAAGCCTTGATCTGATCACAGCGTCGATCCTGTCGAAAAAGCTGGCAGCGGGGCTGGATGCGCTGGTTCTGGATGTGAAATGCGGAACGGGCGCGTTCATGGATACGGCAGACAAGGCGCGTGCGCTGGCGCAAGCCTTGTGCGATGTCGCCAATGGGGCTGGGTGCAAGACCTCGGCGCTTCTCACCGACATGAACGAGCCTTTGGCCACGAGTGCAGGCAATGCGCTGGAGATGACGACTGCCATCGAGTTTCTGCGTGGGGATGAGATCGACAGCCGGTTGTGGGATGTGACCATGGCGCTGGGGGGAGAGTTGCTGAGCACCAGTGGTTTGGCAAAGAATGCCGAAGAGGGCGACGCGCAGATCACAGATGCCTTTCAGTCCGGGCGTGCGGCAGAGAAATTTGCCCAGATGGTGCATGCATTGGGCGGACCACCCGATATTCTGGAAGATCACCAGACCCATCTTGCCAAGGCCCCTGTGGTTGAGGAAGTGCTGTTGGAGCAATCAGGGTTCATTTCGGCAATTGATGCAAAAGCGCTTGGCATGGCGGTGGTTGAACTGGGTGGCGGGCGGCGCAAGCCGACTGATCCTGTCAATCCTTCAGTGGGTCTTGATTGGATCGCCGGCATTGGCCGTTTGGTTGACAACGAGACCCCGGTCGCCCGCATACATGCAGCAAACACCGATGATCTGCCGGCTGCGAAAGCGCGGGTGATGGCGGCCTTCACAATATCGGACAAACCTGTCGATGAGACGCCGCTGATCCTTGAAAGGATTGCCTGATGGCGCGGGTGTTTCTGCTTGTGCTTGATTCCGTGGGATGCGGCGGCGCACCAGATGCGGCCGCATTTGGGGATGAAGGGGCAAACACGCTGGCCCACATCGCGCAGGCCTGTGCTGCTGGACAGGCAGAGGAAGGCCGCAGCGGAGTGCTGAGCCTGCCCAACCTTGATGCGCTGGGTCTGGGCGCTGCAATCCGGCTGGCGTCAGGTGATGCAACACCCGGTCTGAATGCGGAGTCTCGGGGCATCTGGGGAGCGGCAACAGAGGTCTCCCAAGGTAAGGATACGCCGTCAGGGCACTGGGAACTGGCAGGCGTTCCCGTGCCGTGGGACTGGCATTATTTCCCCCGCACTGATCCAGCCTTTCCCGATGATCTGATGGCGCGGTTTTTGCAGGAAGCGGGGCTTGATGGGACGCTCGGCAACACTCATTCGTCAGGTATGCCGGTGCTGCGTGCCTTGGGCGAGGAGCATATCAAAACCGGACAACCGATCTGCTACACCTCTGTCGACAGTGTCTTTCAGATAGCCGCCCATGAGACCCATTTCGGGCTGGAGCGCTTGTTTGATATCTGCAAGGTGGCCGCAGGGATTTTTCATCCACTCAAAGTCGGCCGGATCATTGCACGTCCGTTTGTCGGCGAAACGTCCGAGGAATTCACCCGCACCGCCAACCGCAAGGATTTCGCCATTGCTCCGCCCGAACCGACGCTCTGCGACAGGGTTGTTTCCATGGGCGGGCGCACGCTGGCCGTTGGCAAGATCAGCGATATTTTCGCCGGGCACGGAATATCTGAAGTCTTCAAGGGCAAGGATGACATGGCGCTGGTCGATCATACGGTCGATCTGGTGAGAAACGCCAAGGATGGTGATTTCGTCTTTGCCAATTATGTGGAATTTGACAGCCTTTACGGGCATCCACGGGATGTGTCGGGATATGCACGCGCGCTTGAGGCGTTTGACCGGCGGTTGCCGGAAATCACTGGCGGTTTGCGCGAAGGCGATCTGATGGTTCTGACCGCTGATCATGGCAATGACCCCACGTGGACGGGATCGGATCACACACGGGAACGGGTGCCGGTTCTGATGCTTGGCCCGGGCCTGCCGCCTCGGGATCTGGGTCATATCGGCTTTGCAGATGTTGGCGAGACCATCGCCGCCCATTTGGGACTGCCCCCCGGAGATCATGGAAGGACACAGTTGTGAGCCAGTTCGCCAATCTGCCCAAAGTAGAGCTTCACCTGCATCTGGAAGGTGGCGCGCCGCCCGAATTCATTCGCGAACTGGCCGAAGAGAAGGGCATGTCCCTTTATGGTGTGTTTGACGATGAAGGAAATTACAAATGGCATGATTTCACGTCGTTTCTGGACACCTATCATCACGCCTGTTCTGTCTTGACTGGACCAGAAGAGTTCCGCCGGTTGACCGAAGCCGTTCTGGCCCGCAGCGCGTCACATGGTGTGATCTATACCGAACTGTTCATCAGCCCGGACATCTGCGGCGGCGGGGATCAGGCAAAATGGCAGGATTATCTGGATGCGATTTGTGAAGGCTGTGCAAATGCCGGCCAAACCCATGGTATCGAAGCGCGCCTGACAGGAACGGCCATTCGCAATCTGGGGCCGGAGGCTGCGGTCAATGCCGCCAGATTGATTGCCGTATCTGCAAATCACTGGTTGACCGGATTTGGCATGGGCGGGGACGAGCGATCTGGCGATATCGCTGATTTCGCACCCGCCTTTGCCATTGCAGAGGATGGCGGCATGGGTCTGACCTGTCATGCAGGCGAATTGGTTGGCGCAGCAAGCGTCGAGCAGACAATCAATGCCCTGAATGTGCAGCGGATCGGCCATGGTGTGCGGTCGATCGAAAATCCAGATCTGGTCAAGCGGCTTGCAGATGAGAATATCATTCTTGAGGTCAATCCGGGCTCGAACGTATCATTGAGCGTGGTTCCGTGCTGGAAGGACCATCCGATACAGGCGCTCAGGGAAGCAGGCGTCATGGTTACCGTTTCAACCGATGATCCGCCGTTCTTTCATACCGACATGACCCGTGAGTACGATATGCTGGCGCAGACCTTCGGCTGGACCGAAGAGGATTTCGTCGAAGTCAATGAGGTTGCCATTCAGGCGGCCTTCTGCGACGACGAAACCAAGGCGCGTCTGACGGAAAGGCTATAGATCATGCCCAAACACCTCACCATCGTGGAACACCCTCTGGTTCAGCACAAACTGACGCTGATGCGTGACAAGGACACGCCGACAGCCGTGTTCCGCCAGCTTCTGCGCGAGATCAGTCACCTTCTGGCTTATGAGGTGACCCGCGACCTGCCGATGACAACCAAGAACATCGAAACACCGCTGGTCGAGATGGAAGCACCCACTCTGAAAGGCAAGAAGCTTGCTTTGGTGTCGATCCTGCGCGCGGGCAACGGTCTTCTGGATGGCGTGCTTGAACTGATCCCATCCGCGCGGGTGGGCTTTGTCGGGCTATACAGGGATGAGGCGACGCTGCAACCGGTGCAGTATTATTTCAAGGTGCCCGCCGAGATGGAAAACCGCGTGGTAATTGCCGTTGATCCGATGCTCGCTACCGGTAATTCTTCCGCGGCGGCGATTGATCTGCTGAAGAAATCCGGTGCCACGGATATCCGGTTTCTGTGCCTTCTGGCAGCCCCCGAGGGCGTTGCCCGCATGAAGGAAGTACATCCTGATGTACCGGTCGTGACCGCGGCCCTTGATGATCGATTGAATGAAAAGGGCTATATCCTGCCGGGGCTGGGGGATGCTGGTGACCGGATGTTTGGTACGAAATAAGCCGCTATCGTGACGCGGACACTGATCAGGAACGCCGATGTCGTCGTGACCATGGATGGTGCGCGACGTGAGCTTGCTGGTGCTGACATTCTGATCGGTGGTGGCGAAATCCTCGCTGTCGGTGCGACGGAACAGCTTGCTGACCAGATCATAGATGCCCGTGGCTGTGTTATCACACCGGGCCTGATCAACACGCATCACCATTTGTTCCAGACCCTGACGCGTGCAGTGCCGGGTGGTCAGGATGCACTGTTGTTCGGCTGGCTCAAGACACTCTATCCAATCTGGGCACGCATGGGACCGGAGGAGGCCTTTGTTTCAGCGCAGGTTGGATTGGCGGAACTGGCACTCTCGGGATGTTCACTGAGTTCCGATCACTTGTACCTCTATCCCAATGGCATCTGTCTTGAAGATACGATTGAAGCGGCCAAGACGCTGGGCGTTCGGCTGACGGCGACACGTGGCTCGATGAGCATAGGCGAAAGCGACGGCGGGTTGCCGCCTGACAGATTGGTCGAGCGCGAGGCTGATATCCTGAACGACAGCATCCGGCTGATCGATGCGTTTCATGACAACTCCGCCGGCGCGATGACGCAGATTGCTCTGGCGCCCTGTTCACCCTTTTCAGTGTCACGCGAGCTGATGCGCGACACGGCACTTCTGGCGCGGGACAAAGGCGTGCGATTGCACACCCATCTGGCAGAGAATGCCGAAGACGTGGCGTATTCGCTGGCAACGTTCGGCTGCCGTCCCGGAGATTATGCCGAAAATCTGGGCTGGACCGGCGAGGACGTCTGGCATGCCCATTGCGTGATGCTGGATGAGCGAGAGATTGACCTTTTTGCCCGGACGCGCACGGCGGTGGCCCATTGCCCATGCTCCAATTGTCGTCTGGGCTCGGGCATTGCACCGGTGCGGGATTTGCGCGATGCGGGCGTCACCGTTGGGTTGGGGGTTGATGGTTCGGCCTCGAATGACGCTGGTCATCTTTTGCAGGAGGCGCGTCAGGCAATGCTGCTGCAACGCGTGGCAAATGGAGCTGACGCGTTTTCGGCCCGTGAAGCTTTGGAAGTGGCAACCTTGGGCGGCGCCAAGGCCCTGGGACGTTCGGCCGAGCTTGGCTCCATCGAAGTTGGCAAACGCGCTGATCTAGCGATCTGGGATGTGACCGGGATCAATTCTGCCGGAGTTTGGGATCCGGTCGCCGGGCTGGTTCTGTCACCGCCTGGTCAGGTGCGCGATCTTCTGGTCGAAGGGCAGGGGGTTGTGCGCGATGGGCGTCTGACAGGGATTGACCTGAAACAGGTACTGGCACGGCAACAGGATCTGGCATTGAAACTGGCTGGATAAAAGAAAAAAGCGGCCCGGGAGCCGCTCTTTCAAAGATCTTGTGAGCAAGGGAAACGGCTTACGCGCCTTCTTCCTCGTCTTCTTCCTCTTCAGGAAGGGTTGGACCCACTGGCGGGTTGAACCCACCACCGGCATAGCTGCCGCCGCCTGAACCGCCGCCGCCGCCGAAGCCACCGCCGCCCGAGCCACCACCGCTGCTTGGCAGTCCAGTGTCAACGCCCATACCGCTGCCTGGGCTTGCTGGTGCACCGCCGCCGGCTGTGCCAACGCCCATGTCAGTGCCGGGACCGTTATAGGGTCCTTTGCGCACCGACGGCTCGCTACCTGAACCGGCGCTGCCGGCAGAGCCGCCACCCGATCCGCCATCCTGCGACCGATAGCTCCGATCACGGGATGCATGTTGTTCTTCCAGGGATTCCGCGACGGGTTCCATATGCTGTTCACCGCCCTGTGTTACCAGAGAGACGACCGGCACTGCGAACATCACCACCGCGGCTGTCGCAACCATCCATTCGGCGGTTACAACTCCGGATTCATCATCCAGAAAAGATTTCAATTTGCCCCCGAGCATTACACCGCTCCACTTCAACCTATGTTCCGACCTACCACCGGAACTGCACTTCACTCATCGCACATAAGCTAACTACACGAACATCTATCCCTAAGTTTTTGTCAAAAGTTCGACAAGAGTCCAGAAAATCAGCGATTAATTTACTCTATTTCTGGTTGAGAGCGGCCAAAGTGCTGATTTCCTCGACCTTAGGCTATGGCCTCGCCTTATTTCCGTCACAATTGGACAAATTTCAGGATGCGAACTTTGGCTGATTTTTCCCATTTACGGAATTTCACATGAAAAGCAGGAAAGATTCGCAAGCTTCGAGTGATTTTGGATGATCGCGATGAACTGGGATCAATCCGGTGCGCTCAAGCCCGAGCCCGCAAACTTCACCTCTTGTTGAAGACTGCAATCGTAGCAAGGTTGTCGTCTGTCGCAATCTGACCACCAGTGTAGATTGGCACTGCGATCGTTCTGAAATTCTCAATCTGATCGTCAAGGGCTGCAAATGCGCTGGCGAAATCCAGGGACGTGTAGACCTGAGCATTGACGCCTATCGCGGCAAGCCCACCGGATGCCAACACGCGCACAAGCTCCGGCAGCGGGTCGGGGCCCACATGCCCGTGTGTGAATGTGCCAGCACTCGCAACGGCCGAATAGTGCTGATCGGGAAAGGGCAGCGGTGCGTTCATGTCTGCCGCAAATAGATCGCGGTACACTGATTTCATTTGCGCCTGATCCAGCATGGCCTGCGACAAATCCAGCCCATCGATCAGGGTCTCGGGCCGCAGCTTGCAGAGAGCTTGCCCGACAAGGCCCGTGCCACAACCCACGTCGAGGACAGTTTGAAGACCAGCGTGAGCGTTCCTGATCAACACCTTAGCCACCGCCTCTGGGTAGCTGTATCCCTTCGCATCAGCGAAATCGGCCTCATAGCTTTCGGCCCATTCATCATAGAGCGCCTTGGCTTCTCCCGATGATTTCAACGCATAAGCTTTTTCCAGAGTCATGCTGGCCTCTTGCTTTGATCGATTCGTCGACCTGTCGGAAGGTGCTTAAAAGACGGGCAAAAGGCTGGCGCACCAATGGAATTCTGTCAAATCACCATCGCTTTTCGACAGTCCTGAGCGGTCATCCGGCGTTTTGTGAAGCTGCTAAACCCCTGACCTTGCCTCCGGGCGGTTGACCTTGTCGCACCTCAGGAGTAGGCCTTTGCGCAATGCACAAAAGCCGGGTAACATCGGCACCGGGAAACCGGATAAAAGGAGTAACGCAGATGGATGAGTTGTTGCGGGAATATTTGCCAATTCTCGTGTTTCTGGGACTGGCCGTCGCCCTTGGTCTGATCCTGATGCTCTCCGCCGTTGTCATAGCCGTCAAAAACCCCGATCCCGAGAAGGTGTCTGCTTACGAGTGCGGGTTCAACGCCTTCGATGACGCCCGGATGAAATTTGATGTGCGCTTTTATCTGGTGGCGATCCTGTTCATCATCTTCGATCTGGAAGTGGCCTTTCTCTTCCCTTGGGCGGTGAGTTTCCAGCATGTCGGTCTTTTCGGGTTCTGGTCGATGATGGTGTTTCTGGCCGTGCTGACCATCGGTTTTGCCTATGAGTGGAAAAAAGGAGCGTTGGAATGGGAGTGAGCACAAGCGTGAACACCGCCGGCGCTGACAAGGAGGTTGCGACCTCTGCCTTGAATGCCGAGTTGCAGGACAAAGGCTTTCTGCTGACCTCGACCGAGGACATCATCAACTGGGCGCGCACCGGCTCGCTGCACTGGATGACATTCGGTCTGGCCTGCTGTGCAGTCGAGATGATGCACACATCCATGCCGCGGTACGATCTGGAACGCTTCGGGACCGCGCCGCGCGCCTCTCCCCGCCAGTCCGACCTGATGATCGTGGCCGGCACACTCACCAACAAGATGGCGCCTGCTTTGCGCAAGGTCTACGACCAGATGCCAGAGCCGCGTTATGTGATTTCAATGGGGTCCTGCGCCAATGGCGGCGGGTACTACCATTACAGCTATTCCGTCGTGCGCGGATGTGACCGGATCGTTCCGGTCGACATCTATGTCCCCGGGTGCCCTCCAACGGCCGAGGCCTTGCTCTACGGAATTCTCCAATTGCAGCGCAAGATGCGCCGCACCGGCACTCTGGCGCGATAGGAGCTGAGATGAGCGAAGCACTCACCGAGCTGGGCGACCTGATCGCTGTTCGCCAGGAAGACGCGCTGATTTCGGCTGAAGTGATCCGGGGCGAACTGGTCACAACCGTGACCACCGCGGGCATTGTGCCGTTCGTCCAGTTTCTGCAGTCCGATGGTGCCTGCCAGTTCGAGACGCTGGTCGACATCACGGCTGTGGACTATCCTGACCGTGAGAAGCGGTTCGAGATGGTCTATCACTTCTTGTCGATGACACAGAACCAGCGCATCAGGGTGAAAATCCCGCTGCGCGAAGATGAGGTTGTGCCGTCAATCTCGGGCATTCACCCCTCGGCCAACTGGTTCGAGCGGGAAGTCTATGACATGTACGGCATCATGTTCTCGGGCCATCCGGACCTGCGCCGCATTCTGACCGACTATGGCTTTCGCGGCTATCCGTTGCGCAAGGATTTCCCAACCACGGGCTATGTCGAGGTGCGCTATGACGAGGTTGAAAAGCGCGTGGTCTATGAGCCTGTGCAACTGACGCAGGACTACCGCCAGTTTGACTTCATGAGCCCATGGGAGGGTGCCGAATACATCCTGCCCGGCGACGAGAAGAAGGAGGAGGCGTGATGGAATTCGCGACTGCCTTGGTTGAGTTGCTGACGGTGGGGATTGCTGCGTTAATGGCGGTGTCAGCATTCTGTAAAAAAAATGTCCGCACTTATATGATCCGCGATGCACAGGCGTTCGATCAAAGTGAGGGATCAGTATAATGGACGGCTCCCGCAACGACGTGCTCACGGGTGAGCAGAAGATCCGCAACTTCAACATCAATTTCGGGCCCCAGCACCCGGCGGCCCACGGTGTGCTGCGCATGGTGCTGGAACTGGATGGCGAGATTGTCGAGCGGGCTGATCCGCATATCGGCCTGCTGCACCGCGGCACCGAAAAGCTGATGGAAAGCCGGACATATCTGCAGAACCTGCCATATTTCGACCGGCTCGATTACGTCTCGCCGATGAATCAGGAACATGCCTGGTGTCTGGCGATTGAAAAACTGACCGGGACAGTGATCCCGCGTCGCGCGTCCCTCATCCGAGTTCTGTATTCCGAGATCGGGCGCATCCTGAACCACATCCTCAACGTGACCACACAGGCCATGGACGTGGGTGCGCTGACACCGCCGCTTTGGGGCTTTGAAGAGCGTGAAAAGCTGATGGTGTTCTATGAGCGGGCCTGTGGTGCACGTCTGCATGCGGCCTATTTCCGGCCGGGCGGGGTGCATCAGGATCTGCCGCAGGACCTGATCGATGACATCTACCAATGGACCGAAGAATTCCCGGATGTGCTGGATGACATTTCGGGCCTGTTGACCGAAAACCGTATCTTCAAACAGCGCAACGTGGACATCGCCATCGTGGATCGCGAGACGGTGATGCAATACGGCTTTTCCGGCGTCATGGTGCGCGGCTCCGGCATGGCTTGGGATTTGCGTCGCGCCCAGCCCTATGAATGCTACGACGAGATGGATTTCCAGATCCCCGTGGGCAAGAACGGCGATTGCTATGATCGCTATCTTTGCCGGATGCAGGAAATGCGCGAAAGCCTCAAGATCATGCGTCAGTGCATCGAGTTGATGGAGGCTGTCAAAGGTCAGGACGTGATGGCACGCGGCAAGCTGACGCCACCGTCGCGTGCTGATATGAAAACGTCGATGGAAGCTCTGATCCATCACTTCAAACTGTATACCGAGGGCTTTCACGTGCCCGAAGGCGAGGTTTATGCCGCCGTTGAAGCGCCCAAGGGCGAGTTCGGGGTCTATCTCGTCTCGGACGGGACCAACAAGCCTTACAAATCCAAGATCCGCGCGCCGGGCTATCCGCATCTGGCCGCGATGGACCATTTGTGCCGGGGGCACCAGCTTGCTGATGTGTCCGCCATCTTGGGATCACTGGATGTCGTTTTCGGGGAGATTGACCGTTAATGCTGCGCCGCCTGCACCCTGAACAGCCAGAGAGCTTTGCCTTTACGCCCGGCAACCAAGCCTGGGCTGAAGACCAGATCAAGAAATACCCAGAAGGCCGCGAGGCCTCTGCCGTGATACCGCTGTTGTGGCGTGCGCAGGAACAGGAAGGCTGGGTCACCAAACCAGCAATTGAAGTGATCGCCGAGATGCTTGGTCTGGCCAAGATCCGGGTCTTTGAAGTCGCGTCCTTCTACTTCATGTTTCAGCTGCAACCCGTTGGATCCATTGCTCATGTTCAGGTTTGCGGCACGACGTCCTGCATGATCTGCGGGGCAGAAGATCTGATTGCGGTCTGCAAGGACAAGATCGCGCCGGAGCCGCATCAGATCTCAGCCGATGGCAAGTTTTCCTGGGAAGAGGTCGAGTGTCTGGGGGCGTGTTCCAATGCGCCCATGGCCCAGATCGGCAAGGATTACTACGAAGATCTGACGGCTGAGGGCTTTGGCGAGTTGCTGGACGCGTTCAGCCGGGGCGAGGTGCCCAAACCCGGTCCACAGAATGGACGGTTCGCGTCAGAACCCCTGTCGGGGCTGAGCTCTCTCAAGGAATTCGCAGGCGGTCATCAGGGCAATGCCTCCGTTGAGCTTGCCACCACTTGGGGCGACACCGTAAAGCGGATCACTGGCGACGAAGTGCCGGTGCTGGATGTGGCAAAACCGAAAGCCAAGTCACCCGCGAAACCAAAAGCGCCGAAGGTCGAAAAACATGAACCGGCTGCACCGGTTACCACTAAAGCGGAGGTGGCCAAGAAATCGGTTGCCAAGCCGAAGATCGACAAGAAGGTTGATGCAGAAGCTGGCAGCAAGCCTGAGACGCTCAGCGAGGCACGCAGTGGCGGCCCTGATGATCTTAAGCAGATAAAGGGCGTCGGGCCGAAAATGGAAGGGATGCTCCACAAGTTGGGGTTCTTCCATTTCGATCAGGTTGCCAAGTGGAGTGAAGAAGAAGTCGCATGGGTCGACCAGAATCTTGAAGGTTTCAAGGGGCGGGTCTCTCGTGATAGTTGGGTAGAACAAGCAAAAGTCCTGGCAGAGGGGGGAACAACCACGTTCTCAGCCAAAGTCAAAAAGGGCAAAGTCTACTGACGATCCAAACGAGGGAGATCTGAAAGATGTCGACACCCAAACAAAGCTATGAGAGCAGCAGGTTCTGCATAATCGCCTGCTGGGCCATAGCCGCGCTTGCCGGCCTGGCGATGGCCGTGCTGTTTGGAGCAAAGCTTGGCTTCGGTTTTATCGGCGGGATTTTGGTTGGGGCGATCGTTCTCGCGCTGCTGGGAATTTTCCTGTCAAACGTCATGTGTGGCCGTCTGATCCCTGTGGGTGGGACAGCTCAAGACGAGACGCACCCACGCGACGTGAACGCCGCGCCCGTAGGAACCACGGCTCAAGCAGCGGCTGCACGTGCTGGAGCATCGGACGGAGAGGCTGCCAAAGCGGCTGAGCCTGTTGCTGCGGCCGAGCCTGCGGCAGTCGCCGATGTCGCACCCGAACCGGCATCCGATACCCCTGCGCCAGCGGCCAAGGCAGCACCTGCGGCCAAAGCCGCCGGATCGGCGGTTGCCGCCAGCAAGGCCCTTCCGGGTCAGGATGATCTGGCCAGCCGCAAAGGCAGCTGGAAATACGAGGCTGAAGAGGCCCCTGCTGCCAAAAAGTCTGCGAAGAAACCTGCCAAGAAAAAGGCCGCTCCGAAGAAGGAAGCACCCAAGGCCGAGGCGAAGGATCTGGGTGAGGACTATGATGGTGACGGTATCAGAGAGGGCAAGGATGAGGGCACCAAGCCCGCCACCCTGTCCGAAGCTCGCGGAGGCAAGCCGGACAATCTGAAGGAAATCAAGGGTGTCGGCCCGAAGATGGAGAACCTGCTGCACAGCCTTGGCTTCTTCCACTTCGATCAGGTCGCCAGCTGGACCGATCAGGAAGTGGCCTGGGTCGATGCGAACCTTGAAGGCTTCAAAGGCCGGGTAAGCCGTGACAAGTGGGTCGATCAGGCCAAGATCCTTGCCGAAGGCGGTGAGACGGAATTTTCCAAGCGGGTCGAGGACGGCGACGTCTATTGACACGATGACAATGAGACGCGGCGCGGCGGGCAACCGCCGCATCGCCAATGACGAAGGGTAACACGGGTGGCGAAAGCCGGTGACACAGCGCGACGCCAAACACGGCTCGCCTCCATTGTGATGCTGGCTGCTGCGCTCATCTGGCTCGGCGGTTCCGCATTGGGTGGATGGCTGGGTCTCGCGCCACGGTTTGCGATCCTTCTCGATCTTGCAGCAATGGCCGCTTTTGTGTGGGCCTTTGTTGTGTTTTTCAGGGTCTGGCGCGCCAGCCAGGACGAAGGGTAGACGATATGCTCGCAGATCAGGACCGCATCTTCACCAACCTCTATGGAATGCACGATCGCAGCCTGAAAGGTGCGATTGCGCGGGGGCATTGGGACGGGACCAAGCAGCTTCTTGAGCTTGGGCGTGGTGAAATCGTCGAGCGAATGAAAGCCTCTGGCCTGCGCGGGCGCGGCGGTGCTGGCTTCCCCACGGGTCTCAAGTGGTCTTTCATGCCCAAGGAAAGCGACGGACGGCCTGCCTATCTGGTGGTCAACGCCGATGAATCCGAGCCCGGCACCTGCAAGGACCGTGAGATCATGCGCCACGATCCGCACACGCTGATCGAAGGCTGTCTGATCGCCGGTTTCGCCATGGGGGCCGAGGCTTGCTACATCTATATTCGTGGTGAGTACATCCGCGAGCGGGAAGCGCTGCAGACCGCCATCGACGAGGCCTATGAGGCCGGGCTGATCGGCAAGAACGCCTGCAAATCCGGTTATGACTACGAGATCTACCTGCATCACGGTGCTGGCGCGTATATCTGTGGTGAGGAAACCGCCCTTCTGGAAAGCCTTGAAGGACGCAAGGGCATGCCACGCCTGAAGCCGCCATTCCCGGCCAACACCGGGCTTTATGGCTGCCCAACGACAGTGAACAATGTCGAGAGCATCGCGGTTGTACCCACGATCCTGCGACGTGGCTCTGACTGGTTCGCAGGCTTTGGTCGTCCCAACAACGCAGGCACCAAGGTGTTCGCCATCTCGGGCCATGTGAACAACCCGTGCGTGGTCGAAGAGGCGATGTCGATCACCCTGCGCGAATTGCTGGAGACCCATTGCGGTGGCGTGCGCGGCGGCTGGAACAACATCAAGGCGGTGATCCCCGGCGGGTCGTCTGTGCCGTGTCTGCCTCAGGGTCTGTGCGATGAGGCGATCATGGATTTCGACTGGCTGCGCGAGCAACGCTCGGGGCTGGGTACAGCGGCTGTGATCGTGATGGACCAGAGCACGGACATCATCAAGGCGATCTGGCGGCTGTCAAAGTTCTACAAGCACGAAAGCTGCGGCCAGTGCACCCCGTGCCGAGAGGGCACAGGCTGGATGATGCGCGTGATGGACCGTCTGGTGACGGGCGATGCTGAGCCCGAAGAGATCGACATGCTTCTCGATGTGACCAAACAGGTCGAGGGTCACACGATCTGCGCGCTGGGTGATGCGGCTGCATGGCCCATTCAGGGCCTGATCCGCCATTTCCGGGATGAGATCGAGGACCGGATCAAGGCAAAACGCACAGGCCGCGTGTCGGCTGTGGCAGCTGAATGAGGTTGGTGATCTGATATGGTTTCACTGATCTTGGGAGTACTGGTTCTGATGCTGCTGGTCCTGTTTGGCTGGTCGTTGAGCCGTATCTACCGCAGGACAGGTCACAGCGTATTGGCATCCTATGCATCCTTCTACAGCCCTTTTATTTTGCTGATTGTTTTCATTGGGTTGGAGTTCTTTGGCGTTCAGTTGTCGGAGGCAATCAGCATGCTGGGGGTCTTTGCCCTTTTGATAGTGTGGCTGGGACTGATCACATTCCTGGCGCTGAAGACCTGGCCGATCGACAACCAACTGCTGCAGCTGGAGGAACGGTTCAAATGACCCGCCATCTTGCAGAACTCAACATTGGCCGCCTTCTTGCGCCCACCAACGACCCTCGGGTTGCGGATTTCATGACCAATCTCGACCGCATCAATGGGCTAGGCAAACGCATGCCGGGGTTCGTTTGGATGATGGAGGGCTCGGGCGAGCCGGGGACGGGCAACACCGAGACCTGGATCGGCGGCGATCCACAGTTCGTCTCGAACCTGTCGGTCTGGGAAGATGCTGAGGCGCTGGAAACTTTTGTCTGGGGCACGATCCACAAGCAGTTTTACGACCGTAAGGCCGAATGGTTTGAGGTCATGGGCGATCAGCACTTTGTCATGTGGTGGATAGATGCCGGTCATAAGCCAACGCTGAACGAGGCGCTAGAGCGGCTTGAGCATCTGAAAACACACGGAAATTCGGACCATGCCTTTGATTGGTCCCACCTGAAAGAAGCCCGGATGTGGCGCGAAAAGCGCTGCACGGGCATAGCAGCGGAGTAGGGCATGAGCGACCTGCGCAAACTAATCATTGACGGCAAAGAGATCGAGGTCGATCCGCGTCTGACCCTGTTGCAGGCCTGCGAAGTGGCCGGGGTGGAGGTGCCGCGGTTCTGCTACCACGAGCGCCTGTCGATAGCGGGCAACTGCCGCATGTGTCTGGTCGAGGTTGTGGGCGGACCGCCCAAGCCCGCGGCATCCTGCGCGATGCAGGTCAAGGATCTGCGTCCCGGGCCAGAGGGCGCTCCGCCTGAAGTGAAGACCACATCGCCCATGGTCAAGAAGGCCCGCGAGGGCGTGATGGAGTTCCTGCTGATCAATCACCCGCTGGATTGCCCGATCTGCGATCAGGGTGGCGAGTGTGATCTACAGGATCAGGCCATGGCTTACGGCGTTGATTTTTCCCGGTATCGCGAGCCGAAGCGGGCGGCGATTGACCCGGATCTGGGGCCGTTGGTTGGCACCAAGATGACCCGCTGCATCTCGTGCACCCGTTGCGTGCGCTTCATCACCGAAGTTGCCGGCGTACCCGAGATGGGACAGACGGGCCGGGGCGAGGACAGCGAGATCACCTCCTATCTTGGTCAGATGCTGACCTCCGAGATGCAGGGCAATGTGGTGGATCTGTGCCCGGTGGGTGCGCTGACTTCCAAGCCTTATGCATTCACAGCGCGGCCTTGGGAGTTGAAGAAATTCGAGAGCATCGATGTGATGGACGCACTTGGATCGAACATCCGGGTGGATGTGAAGGGCCGCGAAGTGATGCGGATCCTGCCGCGCAACCATGATGGCGTGAACGAGGAATGGCTGGCGGACCGGTCGCGCTACGTCTGGGATGGACTGCGCCGTCAGCGTCTGGACCGGCCCTATGTACGCCGCGACGGCAAGCTGATGCCTGCGACCTGGGGAGAGGCCTTTGCCGCCGTTGCTGATCAGGTCAAGGGCAAGAAGCTCGCTGCGATTGCCGGCGATCTGGCACCGGTTGAGGCGATGTTTGCGCTCAAGGAGTTGGTCACTGGTCTGGGTGGTCAGGTAGAATGCCGCACCGATGGTGCGAAATTGCCCATCGGCAACCGCTCTGCCTATGTTGGAACGGCCAGTGTTGCCGATATCGATGATGCTGACATGATCCTGCTGGTCGGCACCAACCCTCGTGCGGAAAGCCCCGTTCTGAACGCGCGTATCCGCAAAGCCTGGACCCGTGGGGCCGAGATTGGCCGGATCGGTGAGGTTGCCGATCTGACCTATGATGTGGCTGAGATGGGAAGTGGTCGTGATGCACTGGCAGGCCTTGTGACAAATGGTGTCTCGGATGAGACCCGCGACAACAAGGCAACACTGGTGATACTGGGCGCTGGTGCGCTTCTGGGCGCTGATGGCGCGGCGGTTCTGGGCCATGTTCAGGCATTCTGCGAAGCATCGAATTCCAAACTTCTGATCCTGCACACCGCTGCAAGTCGAGTAGGCGCACTGGATATTGGCTTTGCCTCGGATGGCGGAATGGACGCTCTGGGTGAGGCTGACGTGATCTACAACTTCGGAGCAGATGAGATCGACATCGCACCGGGGCCGTTTGTGATCTATCAGGGCAGCCATGGGGATCGTGGTGCACACCGTGCCGACGTGATCCTGCCCGGCGCTGCCTATACTGAAGAAAACGGTCTCTTCGTGAACATGGAAGGCCGTCCGCAACTTGCCTATCGCGCCGGATTTGCACCGGGCGAGGCCAAGGAAAACTGGGCGATCATCAGGGCTTTGTCCTCCGAGCTGGGTGCGACCTTGCCCTATAATTCACTGGCTGATCTGCGCAGCGCCCTCTTTGCGGCACATCCGTGCCTTGGGGCCATTGACACCGTGGCCGAAAATGCGTTCAAGGCAGAGCCAAAGGGTAAGCTGGGCACAGGTGATTTCGCGTCTTCTGTCACCCATCACTACCAGACAAATCCAATCGCACGGGCCTCCACCACCATGGCCGAACTTGCGAAACTAGCGGCGGACCGTCAAACCGCCATGGCAGCGGAGTAGGCGCATGGAAGTTCCACATAAGGTGCTCTACAAGATTTTCACAGCGCTAGCAGTTGCATTTTTTTTAGCTGGCTGCGCATCGCAGATACTAGAAAGTTATGTCGGAAAGTCTATTCAAGAGCCAATCCTAGACTATGGCCCTCCCACTAACATAGTGGAGCTAGAGGACGGGCGCCGCGCATACCAGTGGCGAATAGATTCTTCAGGCTATATTCCTATCTCCACTCCCACAATTGCAACTAGCAGTGGCCCTTATGGAGTGACTACAACTACCGTTAATTCATCTACGTTGGTTCCGTTCTCTGAGCAGTGTCTGTACACACTCACTGCAACAGAAAAAGGATCCCGTTGGATTGTCGATGGATTCCGCAAACCCTCATTTGCTTGCGAGTGAAAATCATGGCCGAATTCTTGACCACCCCGACCGGCATCTTCTTCACCATTCTGGCGCAATGTCTGCTGGTCACGGTCTGCGTTCTCGTGGCGCTCGCGTTTTTGATGTACGCGGACCGCAAGGTCTGGGCCGCTGTGCAGATGCGCAAGGGCCCCAATGTGGTTGGTGCTTTCGGGCTGCTGCAATCCTTCGCGGATTTCATCAAGTACATCGTGAAAGAGGTCGTCGTACCCGCAGGTGCCGACAAGACGGTGTTCTTTCTCGCGCCGATGATCACTTTCGTTCTGGCGGTGATTGCCTGGGCGGTAATCCCGTTCAACGATGGCTGGGTCGTGGCCAACCTGAACATCGGGATCCTCTATATCTTCGCGATCTCCTCGCTTGAGGTCTACGGCGTGATTATGGGTGGCTGGGCGTCAAACTCGAAGTATCCGTTCTTGGGCTCGCTGCGATCTGCTGCGCAGATGATCTCGTATGAGGTGTCCATTGGTTTCATCATCGTGGGTGTTCTGATCTCGACGGGATCCTTGAACCTCAGTGCTATCGTGCATGCGCAAGACGGCTCCTACGGGTTCTTCTCGTGGTACTGGCTGCCGCATCTGCCGATGGTTTTCCTGTTCTTTGTCTCAGCGCTGGCTGAGACGAACCGTCCGCCGTTTGATCTGCCCGAGGCCGAGGCGGAATTGGTTGCTGGTTATCAGGTCGAATACTCGTCCACTCCGTTCCTTTTGTTCATGATCGGCGAGTTGATGGCTGTTGTGCTGATGTGCGCGCTGATGACCATTCTTTTCTTTGGCGGCTGGCTGTCGCCCATCCCCGGTCTGCCGGACGGCATCTTCTGGATGGTGGCCAAGATGGGGTTCTTCTTCTTCCTCTTCGCCATGGTCAAGGCCATCGTCCCGCGCTACCGCTACGACCAGTTGATGCGGCTGGGCTGGAAGGTCTTCCTGCCGATGTCACTGGCATGGGTCGTGATCGTGGCCGCCTTCGCACAGTTCGGCGTGCCGGGTTATGCACGCTGGGTGGTTGGCGGCTGATGCATCTGGCACCTGCATATCTTGCAGCGATGCTGCTGGCCTCACCGGCGCTGTCTCAGGACATGTCGGTGATCGAGGCCTGTGGTACGGACCCGCTGGGAGAGGGGTCTTGCCAGGTCGGTGATCTGGCCGAAGCGCTGGGATTGCTGGACCGGGGCGCTGTGCGGGTGTTTGGCGACGTCGGTGTGGAAAGCTACGCGATGCTGACCTCGCTGCGCTACGCTGCAAGCACGCTTGCGTTCCTAGATGACGGCGAGCCGTGCATCGCCGAAGAGGAACGTTACGCCGCTGTTGAGATCTGGTCGCTTTGGGTTGCCTTGCCCGACAGTGCGCCTGAGATCATCAAGGAAAAATTCGACGTCTATGAAGGCGTCATGGACAAAATCGTCAATCTGGAACTGGAGTGCTGAGATGACTGCCATCGACTGGACCCGTGCCACCCGCTATTTTCTGCTGGCCGATATGTTTGGCGGCATGAAGCTTGGCCTGAAATACTTCTTCCGTCCCAAGGCGACACTGAACTATCCCCATGAGAAAGGCCCGCTCAGCCCGCGTTTTCGCGGCGAACATGCGCTGCGCCGCTATCCCAACGGGGAAGAGCGCTGCATCGCGTGCAAATTGTGCGAGGCGATCTGCCCGGCACAGGCCATCACCATTGATGCCGAGCCGCGCGACGACGGTTCGCGCCGCACCACGCGCTATGACATCGACATGACCAAATGCATCTACTGCGGCTTCTGTCAGGAAGCCTGCCCGGTGGACGCGATTGTCGAGGGACCAAACTTCGAGTTTTCGACCGAGACCCGCGAAGAGCTGTTCTATGACAAGGAAAAGCTTCTGGACAATGGCGAGCGCTGGGAAGCCGAGATTGCCCGCAACCTCGAACTCGACGCACCATACAGGTAAGGGACAGACATGATCGGATTTGCCGCCTTCGCCTTCTATCTTTTCGCCATCACGGCCGTTGTCGCTGCCAGCCTTGTGGTGCTGGCCCGCAACCCGGTGCATTCGGTGTTGTGGCTGATCCTGACGTTCTTCTCGGCGGCCGGTTTGTTCGTGCTTATGGGGGCGGAATTCGTCGCCATGCTGCTGGTCATCGTTTATGTGGGCGCGGTTGCGGTGCTGTTCCTCTTCGTCGTCATGATGCTGGACGTGGATTTTGCCGAGTTGCGGGGCGAGTTGAACCGCTATACGCCCATTGGCCTGCTGATCGGGATCGTGATCCTGATGCAGCTAGGCATCGCTTTTGGCGGCTGGACAGCCTCGGATGAAGCTCTCGCCCTGCGGGATGCAGTGGCCCCAGCGCCTGAAGAGGTCGAAAACACAGTTGCACTTGGTCAGCTCATCTACACGAAATATGTGTTCCTCTTTCAAGCTGCGGGTCTGATCCTTCTGGTCGCGATGATCGGGGCGATTGTTCTGACATTGCGGCATCGTGAGAACATCAAGCGGCAGGATATTCTTGCCCAGCTTTATCGCGATCCCGAAAAGTCGATGGACCTGGTGGATGTCAAGCCGGGACAGGGGATATGAGCCAGATGAGCCTGATCCTTGCCTTTGGCCTGATCCTTCTGGGCAGCACGGCAGTTGCACAAAACCTGCCTGTGAAAATCTATGAGACGGGCAAGAAGTTCCGGGGCAGCGACACACAGCCTGTGTTGCGGGTCAACAAGCCGCTTGCGGTTTATTACTACGTGAATGGCTACAAGGTTGGCGGACGCCCATGGGCTGATGCGATGTGGCGCAAGGTGACGCCCGAGGGCACGAAATTCCTCAGCCGGACCTATGATTGCGCAGCGGGCACCTGGCGCAATCTGGGCGAGGGGCGTGCAGCCACCACGGTCAGCCTGTCGATTGAGGATCTTGAGACGGTGCGGGACCGGGAAGCCCGCTCAGGGACAGCGGAATTCGCCCTTGCGAAATTCGCCTGCGGTTTGTGAGGGACGAGAGACGTGATTGAACTTCAACATTACCTGACTGTCGCGGCGGCACTGTTCGTCATCGGCATCTTCGGGATCTTCATCAACCGCAAGAACGTGATCGTCATCCTGATGTCGATCGAATTGATGCTTCTGGCCGTCAACATCAATCTGGTGGCCTTCTCGGCACATCTGGGCGATCTGGTGGGGCAGGTGTTTACGCTCTTTGTGCTGACCGTTGCTGCCGCCGAGGCTGCGATTGGCCTGGCGATCCTTGTCTGCTTCTTCCGAAACCGCGGCACCATCGCGGTTGAAGATGTCAACGTGATGAAGGGGTAAGGGACCATGGAAACCATCATCCTTTTTGCCCCGCTGGTTGGCGCGATCCTCTGCGGTTTCGGCTGGAAGTTCATGGGCGAACAGGCGGCCATCGTCACCGCAACTGCGCTTCTGTTCCTATCGGCCCTGCTGAGCTGGGTGGTCTTTCTGGGTCACCACGGCGAAAGCCACACGACGGAGTTGTTCACCTGGATCTCATCTGGTGCGATGGATGTCAGCTGGGCCATCCGTCTGGATACGTTGACGGCTGTGATGCTGGTGGTGATTACCACCGTCTCGGCGCTCGTGCATCTTTACAGTTTTGGCTACATGGATCACGACCCTCAATGGAAAGAGGGTGAGACCTATAAACCGCGGTTCTTTGCCTACCTGTCATTCTTTACCTTTGCGATGTTGATGCTGGTGACAGCCGACAACCTGTTGCAGATGTTCTTCGGATGGGAAGGCGTAGGCGTTGCCTCTTACCTTCTGATCGGGTTCTACTATCGCAAGCCTTCGGCCAATGCTGCTGCCATCAAAGCCTTCGTGGTCAACCGTGTGGGTGACTTCGGCTTTGTGCTGGGCATTTTCGCGATCTTTACCTTCGCCGACAGCATCCAGTTCGATGTGATCTTTGGCATGGCACCGCAGATGGCTGAAAGCTCGTTCGAGTTTCTGGGCATGTCGGTCAATGTGGCGGAAACGGCAGCGCTCCTGCTCTTCATCGGGGCCATGGGCAAGTCGGCCCAGTTGATCCTGCACACATGGCTGCCGGATGCGATGGAAGGACCGACGCCGGTGTCAGCGCTGATCCACGCGGCCACCATGGTGACAGCTGGTGTGTTCCTTGTCTGCCGCATGTCGCCGATAATGGAATTCGCACCGGGCACAATGACCTTTGTGACGGTCCTGGGTGCGACAACTGCGTTTTTCGCAGCGACCATCGGTTTGGTGCAAAACGACATCAAACGCGTGATCGCCTATTCGACCTGTTCGCAGCTTGGCTACATGTTTGCCGCTGCCGGTGTCGGTTTCTATCAGGCAGCCATGTTCCACCTGTTCACGCATGCGGCCTTCAAGGCGATGCTGTTCCTTGGAGCAGGCTCGGTCATTCACGCGATGCATCACGAGCAGGATATGCGTAACTATGGCGGCCTGCGCAAAAAGATCCCCGTGACGTTCTGGGCCATGATGATCGGCACGCTGGCCATCACCGGTGTTGGTATTCCCCTTTTGACCATCGGGCACACCCCCTTGGGCTTTGCAGGCTTCCTGTCCAAGGATGCAATCATCGAAGGGGTCTATGCGGGGCAAGCCAACTACGCCTTCTGGATGCTGGTGATCGCAGCTCTGATGACAAGCTTCTATTCCTGGCGTCTGATGTTCATGACCTTCTATGGAACTCCGCGCGGCGATATGCATGCACACGAGCATGCCCATGAAAGCCCGCGCGTAATGACCATCCCGCTGATGGTGCTGATGGTCGGCGCTGTTCTGGCAGGCATGGTTTACTACGGCGGTTTCGTGGATCACCACGCCAAAGAATTCTGGGGCAAGGCGATCTTTATGGCTGAGGGCAACACTGTCCTGAAAGATTACCACTACGTACCGAAATGGGTAAAGCTATCGCCGTTCATCGCGATGCTTCTTGGTCTGCTGACGGCCTACTACTTCTACGTGCTGCGTCCCGACACGCCGCGCAGGCTGGCCGAGTCCAACCCGGGGCTTTATCAGTTCCTGCTCAACAAGTGGTACATTGACGAGCTTTACGATTTCCTGTTCGTCAAACCTGCGATGATGCTGGGTCGCTTCCTTTGGAAAAAGGGTGACGGGGCAACAATCGACGGCGGCATCAATGGGCTGACCATGGGGATCATTCCCTTCATCACCCGTCTGGCCGGTCGGGCACAGTCTGGATATGTCTTCCATTACGCGTTTGCGATGTTCATCGGACTTGCAGCCATCATCACATGGGTTGTTGTCGGAGGGTCGAACTGATGGACAATCTTCTGTCACTCGTCACGTTTCTGCCGCTGATCGGGGCTGTGGTCCTGATGCTGTTCCTGCGCGGTGAAGACGAGGCCGCACAGCGCAACGCCAAATGGCTGGCTTTGTTCACCACAAGCGCAACGTTCATTCTGTCGCTGGCGATCATCAGCCAGTTTGATCCGCAAGACCCCGGTTTCCAACTGGTGGAAGAGGCTGAATGGCTGGGCGGTCTGAACTACAAGATGGGCGTCGATGGCATATCTGTGCTGTTCGTGATGCTGACCACCTTCCTGATGCCGATTGTGATCGGTGCCTCGTGGGGGGTGACTCACCGCGTCAAAGAATACATGATCGCGTTCCTCGTGCTCGAATGCCTGATGATCGGTGTGTTCTGTGCGCTTGATCTGATCCTGTTCTACTTCTTCTTCGAGGCAGGCCTGATCCCTATGTTCCTGATTGTCGGCATCTGGGGGGGCAAGGACCGGATCTATGCATCCTTCAAGTTCTTCCTCTACACATTGCTTGGCTCGCTTCTGATGCTGGTGGCAATGATCGCCATGGCCTATGAGGCCGGTACGACGGACATTGTGGCGTTGCTCAATCACAATTTCTCCTATGAGACGCTGAGCGTTCTTGGATGGGAAATCCCGGGTGGCTTGCAGACTTTGCTCTGGTGCGCATTCTTCGCGAGTTTCGCGGTCAAGATGCCGATGTGGCCGGTTCATACATGGCTACCTGATGCTCACGTGCAGGCCCCGACTGCGGGTTCGGTTGTGCTGGCTGCGATCCTTCTGAAAATGGGTGGATACGGCTTCCTGCGCTTCTCCCTGCCAATGTTCCCTGTAGCAAGCGACCTGATGGCAAATTTCGTCTTCACTCTGTCGGTGATCGCGATCATCTACACCTCGCTGGTTGCGCTGATGCAGGAAGACATGAAAAAGCTGATCGCCTATTCGTCTGTCGCCCATATGGGCTTCGTGACCATGGGCATCTTTGCGGCCAACCAGCAGGGCGTCGATGGGGCGATCTTCCAGATGCTCAGCCACGGCTTCATCTCGGGTGCGTTGTTCCTGAGCGTCGGTGTGATCTATGACCGGATGCACACGCGTGAGATTGCCGCCTATGGTGGACTTGTTGTCCGCATGCCGGCCTTCGCGCTGATCTTCATGCTGTTTACAATGGGCAATGTCGGCCTGCCGGGCACATCTGGGTTCGTGGGTGAATTCCTGACAATGGCTGGCGCGTTTCAGGCCAACACATGGGTGGCGTTCTTTGCCGCCACCGGTGTGATCCTGTCGGCGGGCTATGCGCTGTGGCTCTATCGTCGGGTCGTCTTTGGCGATTTGATCAAAGAAAGCCTGCGCCAGATCAACGACATGGACCGGCGCGAAAAGCTGCTGTTCGCGCCTTTGGTGGTGGCGACAATCCTGCTGGGGGTTTACCCGGCTCTGATCCTCGATGCCATCGGGCCGAGCGTCTCGGCGCTGCTCAACCAATATGACCTTGCCCTGGCTGAAGCCGCCAGCATGGTCGCGCAAAGCGCGGAAGGACAGTAACGATGTTCGCAGATGACCTGAATGTTGTGATGCCCGAAGTGGTGCTGGCTGTCTTTGCGATGGTCGCCCTGATGTTTGGTGCATATTCGCGCAACCATGACAGCGCGTCGCGGGTGATCCTGTGGGCGAGCATCGCCGCCATGGTCCTTATCGGTTTCTGGATCGGCGTGACGCCAGAGGGCACGCGATTGGCCTTTGACGGAAGCTTTGTTTCAGACGGGTTTGCCCGCTTTTCCAAGGTCATGATCCTGTGGGGTGGGGCGTGCGTACTGGTGCTGTCGGCCAACTATCTGGAAAAGCACAAGCTGATGAAGTTCGAATTTCCAGTGCTGATCATTCTGGCCTCGGTCGGGATGATGACGATGGTCTCGGCCCGTGACTTGATGGTGCTCTATATGGGCTTGGAACTGCAGTCGCTGGCGCTTTACGTCATCGCCGCCTTTCGCCGGGACAGCGTGCGCTCGACTGAGGCCGGGTTGAAGTATTTCGTGCTTGGCGCTTTGTCTTCGGGCCTGTTGCTATATGGCGCATCACTTACCTACGGCTTTACGGGAACCACCCAGTTTGAAGGCATTGCCAGCGTTGTGGCCAGCGGTGATCACATGTCGCTTGGCCTGCTGGTCGGCCTTGTGTTCCTGTGCGCGGGCATGGCCTTCAAGGTCTCTGCCGCACCCTTTCACATGTGGACGCCAGACGTCTATGAAGGCGCGCCAACACCGGTCACTGCGTTCTTTGCAACGGCTCCCAAAGTGGCAGCCGCTGCGATGTTTGCGCGTGTGGTGTATTCCGCCTTTGGTGATGCGGTCAGTGACTGGCAGCAGATCCTGACCTTCTTGTCGCTCTTCTCAATGTTCCTCGGCGCGATTGCCGCTATCGGGCAGACAAACATCAAACGCCTGATGGCCTATTCCTCGATCTCTCATATGGGGTTTGCCCTGATGGGGTTGGCGGCCGGGACGGTCGAAGGGGCAGAGGCGCTGCTGGTTTATCTCGCGATCTACGTGACAATGAATGTCGGCGTCTTTGCCTTCATCCTGAACATGGAACGTGATGGCACGGCCATCATGGATCTGCGGTCACTGGGCAATTATTCCCGGGTTGAGCCGACCCGAGCGCTTGCCTTGGCGATCCTGATGTTCTCGCTCGCAGGCATCCCGCCACTGGTCGGGTTTTTCGGTAAGTTCTACGTCCTGACAGCGGCCGTGAATGCAGGCCTTATCTGGCTCGCCGTGGGCGGTGTCATCGCCTCCGCCATCGGAGCGTTCTACTATCTGCGGATCGTTTATCTGATGTATTTCGGCGAAACCGAAGAGCCGCTCAACGGTGACATGCCGATGATCCATTGGCTGATGCTGACAGGCGCCGCAGCCGTTATGGTGGTGGGCGTTATCAATCTCTTTGGTGTTGCAGGTCTGGCTGAGGCTGCCGCTGCCACATTGGTCAATTGAGCGCACCTGCCCAACTGATCCTAGATGAGGTCGACAGCACAAATGCAGAGGCGATCCGCCAATTTGACGGGTCGCCGCTTTGGGTTCTTGCCAGAAGGCAAACCGCCGGCAAAGGGCGGCGCGGACGCAATTGGCACAGCGCCGACGGGAATTTCTTTGCAAGCTTGATCCTCAATCCCGACTGCCCTGCTGATGTTGCCGCGCGCCATTCCTTCGTGGCAGCGCTCGCGCTCTATGATGCGTTGGTAGATGTGCGCGGAAGCGCTGCCGGCCTGACATTGAAATGGCCGAACGATGTATTGCTGTTTGGGTCCAAAATCGCCGGGATACTGCTTGAGGCGAGCGGTCCGAGCCCACAAGTAGAAAGGCTGGTGATCGGCATCGGGGTCAATTTGGTGAAGTCTCCGGCGACCGACGAAGTTGAAGAAGACGCAACCCGACCAGCCAGCGTTTTCCCGGACATGTCATCCGCGCCTTCGCCCGAGGACTTCATGAGCGTTCTGGCTCCCGCCATGGACCGTTGGCTGAACCAAATAGCCTCCGAAGGATTTGTCCCGATCCGCGATGCCTGGCTGGGATCTGCCGCAAAACTGGGCGAGCCAGTGATTGCGCGTCTGTTGCGCGAGCAGGTCGAAGGCATCTTCGAGACCATTGACGACACCGGTGCACTGGTCTTACAGACCCCCACCGGTCAAAGGGTATTGCCGACAGCGGATGTGTTCTTTCCCTGAGGCGCAAAGGAGGTTTGGACATGCTGCTTGCTGTGGACGTTGGCAACACCAATACGGTTTTCGCCCTGCATGAGGCCGGTTCCCTGAAGGCGGAGTGGCGGTGCCGGACCGAACATAAACGCACAGCGGATGAATACTTCGTCTGGCTTCAGCAATTGATGCTGCATGAGAAGATCACGACGCCGGTCACGGATGTCATCATCTCATCCGTGGTGCCGCAGGTCGTTTTCAACCTCCGCATCCTGTCTGACCGTTATTTCGACTGTCGCCCGATGGTCGTTGGCAAGCCTGAAATTGATCTGGGCGTTCCCGTTCGGGTAGATCCCGACACGCTTGTCGGTGCGGACCGACTGGTCAACACAGTTGGTGCCTTTGATCGTTATGGCGGCAATCTGATCGTTGTCGATTTTGGTACGGCGACCACTTTCGATGTTGTGGCAGCCGATGGTGCATACGTTGGCGGGGTGATTTCGCCGGGCGTCAACCTGTCCCTCAAGGCGCTGAGCGAAGCCGCCGCCGCCTTGCCTCATATCGATGTCACAAGGCCAGAGCAGGTCGTGGGCAAGAACACGCGGGCCTGCATGGTCAGCGGCATCTTCTGGGGCTATATCGGCCTGATCGAGGGGATATGCACGCGAATTTCAAAAGAGCGTAACGAGACGATGAAAGTGATCGGAACCGGAGGCCTCTCGACTTTGTTCAATCAGGGAACAGATATCTTTGATGAAATCGATGGTGATCTGACCATTCATGGTCTGGTCCTGATCCATGCCCGTAACAAGAAAGTTCCCGATGTCTAAATCTGACAAGCTGACTTACCTGGCGCTGGGTGGCGCGGGTGAGATCGGCATGAATATGTATCTCTATGGTTATGGACCGGTTGGCAAACAGCGGTTCCTGTTGGTTGACACCGGCGTGACTTTTCCCGACATGGACGGCACGCCCGGGGTCGATCTGATCACGGCTGATCCGGCGTTTATTGCCGAGCGCGCTGACCGGCTTGATGGCATCGTCATCACCCATGCGCACGAAGACCATGTTGGCGGCATCGGCCTGCTGATCGACCGGCTGAACGCACCGGTCTATGCACGACGTTTCACCGCCGAAATTGCGCGTCAGAAACTGGAAAAGATGGACCATGACACCAGCGTGGTTCGAGAGGTCGAGCCGTGGCCCGCCACGACGGACATCGGTCCTTTCACCGTTGGTTTCGTGCCAATGTCCCATTCCATACCAGAGGCATCCGCGCTGGTGATCGACACGCCTCAGGGTCGCATTTTTCATACCGGTGACTTCAAACTGGACCCGACCCCGCTGGTCGGTGAGGCCTTTGACCCGGACATGATGCGCCAGATCGGGGCAGAGGGCGTCAGGGTCTGTGTCTGTGACAGCACCAATGTCCACAGCCCCCATCCCGGGCGATCAGAGGCTGATATCGTTGGCAATATCCGAGAGTTGATGAAATCGGCCAAAGGGCTGGTGGTGGCGACAACGTTTGCTTCCAACATTGCGCGCCTGAAAACACTGGCACAGGCTGCCCATGACGAGGGACTGTCGATCACGGTGATGGGGCGTGCCATGTCGACCATGATCCGCAACGGGTTTGCAACCGGAGTTCTTGAGGACTTTCCGCCCATCGTCGACCCCAAGGAAGCGGATGCAATCCCACGGGAGAACCTGTTCATCCTCTCAACCGGGTCTCAGGGAGAGCGGCGCGCGGCATCCGCTCAACTTGCGGGCGGGGGGTTTCATGGGTTCTCGCTGAAAGCGGGAGATACGTTCCTGTTCTCTTCAAAAACTATTCCGGGCAATGAGGTTTCGGTAGGCCGTATCCTCAACCAACTGTCCGAGATCGGTGTGACTGTTCTTGATGACAGCAGCGGTCTTTACCATGTTTCGGGCCATGCGAACCGCCCGGATCTGGTTGAGGTACACAACCTCCTGAAACCTGACTGCATCATCCCGATGCACGGCGAGCACCGGCATCTGCGCGAGCACAGCAATCTGGCGGCTTCTCTTGGGATTCACGCTGTTATTGCGCCCAACGGGTCAATTGTTGATCTGAGTCTGCCCAAGCCCGAGGTCATTGATCATGTCGAAACCGGGCGGCTTTATCTTGATGGCAAGGTGATGATTGGCGCGATGGACGGCATTGTGCGCGAGCGGATGCGCATGGCCATTCGCGGACAGGTGACCGTCTCCCTGCTGATGGAGGAAGATGGAACGCTGATGGATGACGTCTGGGTTGACTGCCTTGGTCTGCCGTCTCCTGCGGACGCACCGGGCGGGCTGTCCAAATTTCTGGAAGAAGAGATTGAACAGGCGCTGATGCAGGCCAGCCGCAAGGTTCTGGCAGATGATGACGGTGTTGAGCGTGTGGTTCAGAAAGCCGTCAACACAAGTACGCAGTCAGCGATCGGCAAGAAACCGGTGACGACCGTTTTGATCAACCGTTTTGAAACCTGACCTTAGCGGTCAGGCTGCATCATCCTCGGACGGTTTTTTCGTCTCGGCAATTACGGCTGCAGCGGACTTGCGTGCGCGTGGTTTTCGCGCTGGCTTTGCCGGTGCTTCTGCTGCCACGGCTTCAACGGGCTCTGGAGCAGTTGGTGCATGCTGAGAAGGCACTTCTTCCTGCGTCGCCGGTGCCGGATCCGCTTCAGCCGCTGATTTTGACGACTTGCGGGCTCGCGGTTTTCTGGCTGGTTTTGCCGGAACCTCGGCCTCTGTCTCCGGTGGCGTAGCCTCAGATGCTTCTACGGGCGTGTTTTCTGCGTCCACAGGGGTTGTATCAGGTGCTGCTTCAGCCTTCTTGCGGGACCGACGTTTCGGTTTTGGCTTTTCCTCGGCTGCAACTGCTTCGACCGGTTGATCTGCTTCACCTTCATCGGCCTCAGAAGGTTTCGGTTTGGTTGAAACCTTGTCCTTCAGGATCTCATCGATCTGAAATTCTCGGGTCAGGAAGGCTGGCACGTGATCGCCCAGACCTTTGACACCGCCGCGCTGTCGATTGTTTGACTGGCGTGAAGACCGGTCATTTCGGCTGCGGCGGTTCTGTGGACGCTCTTCAGGCTCTGCGGATGGGGTCTCGGCAGCTTCAACCACCTCTTCCTTTTGCACAGACTTTGACGAGGACCGTCGATTGCGTGGCTTTGGCTTTGCTTCGGCCTCTGGTGCATCGGATTCGGGAGTGTCCTGTGCGTCACCCAGTGGGCTGGGGATGCGGTCGATGGTTTTCTTGACCAGATCCTCGACGCTCTTGAGGTATTTCTCGTCCGAGGGCAGGCAAATGGTTATTGCCTTGCCGCTTCGTCCGGCGCGGCCCGTACGCCCGATCCGGTGAACGTAATCCTCTGAGTGGATCGGAACATCGAAGTTGAAGACATGGCTTACATTGGGAATATCAAGCCCGCGTGCTGCCACATCGGACGCCACAAGGATCTTGAGTTCGCCATCCCGGAAGCTGGTCAGAATTTTTGTCCGCAAGGACTGATCGAGATCGCCATGAATCGGGTTTGCATCAAGCCCATGCTTTTTCAAAGACTTGGCGACAATGTCCACATCACGCTTGCGGTTGCAGAAGATGATGCCATTGGTCATCGCATCGCCTTCCGAGGCAATCAACGCGCGCAGAACATCGCGTTTTTCCTTGTCTGCCCGATCCCTGCGGGAGGGTTTGTGGGTGCAGACCACCTGAGTGATCGTCTCAGATGTTGTGGCCTGACGGGCCACTTCGACACGAACAGGGTTTGACAGGAAGGTGTTGGTGATCCGGGTGATTTCCGGTGCCATGGTCGCGGAAAAAAACAGGGTCTGGCGGGTAAAAGGCGTCAGCGAAAAGATGCGCTCGATGTCTGGGATAAAGCCCATATCGAGCATCCGGTCAGCCTCATCGACCACCATGATCTGAACGCCGGTCAGCATCAGCTTTCCACGCTCGAAGTGATCCAACAGGCGACCGGGGGTTGCGATCAGCACGTCAACACCACGGTCAATCAGGCGATCCTGATCCTTGAAACTGACGCCGCCAATGAGCAGGGCCATCGACAGCTTCATATGCTTTGCGTAAGTCTCGAAGTTCTCGGCAACTTGTGCGGCAAGCTCTCGGGTGGGGGCCAGCACAAGCGAGCGCGGCATCCGGGCCCGTGCCCGCCCTTTGGCCAGCATGGTGATCATGGGCAGGGTGAAAGATGCGGTTTTTCCGGTGCCGGTCTGGGCAATGCCCAGCACGTCACGGCCTTGCAGGGCATGAGGAATGGCCTGCGCCTGGATCGGGGTTGGTGTTTTATAGCCGGTTTCATCAACGGCTTGTTGGACCTTGGGGTCCAAATTCAAATCAGCAAAGGTGGTCATACAGATCCGTTTTCACATTATGCGGCAAAAGATATGGCCGCATTGGATCTCCGCGGCCCTTGCTCCCGTATTGAAGCAATCGGTTTCTTGACTAGCGACATAGTCGACTGTGGGTATTTCGTCAATAAGATCGGCGATTTGACGCATCTCAAGCGCCGAATTTCGCCTGAACTGTTTGCCGATGCAGCACCTGCATCCTATACAGGTGATCGCAGAGACACGAGAGACAAATGCCCGAAGACAAAGCAGACATCCCAAAGGCCCTGCGGGGCATGGCGCAACTGAAAGTCGACAAGATCCGTCACTGGACGGACAGGACGTTTTCCTTTTCCTGTGAGCGGCCGGCAAGTTTCCGGTTCCGCTCTGGTGAGTTTGTGATGATCGGGTTGGTGGTCGATGAAAAGCCGCTACTGCGGGCCTATTCCATTGCATCCCCATCCTGGGATGAGGAGCTGGAGTTTTACTCTATCAAGGTGGCGGACGGTCCATTGACGTCACGGCTGCAACATCTTGAGCCGGGCGATGAGATCATCATGCGCCCCAAACCCGTGGGCACGCTTGTGCATGATGCCCTGACACGGGGAAAGCGGCTGTTTCTGTTCTCGACTGGCACCGGGATCGCGCCTTTCGCCTCGGTCATACGGGACCCCGAAACCTATGAGAAATTCGATCAGGTGATCCTGACGCACACCTGCCGTGAAGTGGGTGAACTGGCCTATGGCTTCGATCTGATCGAGAAAATCCGCAATCATGAGTTCTTGCCAGAAGTGGTGGGGAACAAACTGATGCATCTGCCCACGACCACCCGTGAAGACAGTGCGGATATGGGCCGGATGACCGACTGGATCCGTGATGGACGCCTGTCTGCGCGCACCGGTGGCCCGCTTGACCCAAAAACCGACCGGGTGATGATCTGCGGCTCGATGGAGATGCTGGCTGACCACAAGGCTTTGTGTCTGGATGCCGGAATGGTCGAGGGGTCGAATTCCGAACCCGGGGACTTCGTGATCGAGAAGGCCTTTGTGGACTGACCAGCCAGTGACTGTCATCTTTTGTCTGGTTCAGGCGGTTGCACGATCAATATGAGTATTTTGGGAAGATCGAAGCCATGGGTTGGTCACAGTATCTGATTTATGCGCTGATGGGGCTGATCGGGCTTGGAGTGCTCTGGTTTCTCGGGCGGCTGGGTCTGCGCAAGCTTTGGCGCGCGTCTTTGCTGCGCCAGTTTGGTGATGCACAGATGGTTGACGTGATCATGGAGGGCACGATTGCCCGTGGAATGACTAGGGAGATGGTCGAGGCGTCCCTGGGCAAACCGGCGGATGTCGATGAGGTCGTGCTCAAAACCAAGGCAAAGCTTGAAATGAAATACAACCCCAAGGGCCGCAACCGGTTTGGGACGCGCGTGCGTCTCGAAGATGGGCATGTGATCGGCTGGGAGATCAAGTGAGACCGGGCCGGTTTTGACTTTGCTCGACGGAGCGCTCAGACTGAGGGTCAGTCGGACAATTCCTGTGGGGGAGTGATCTGCCGTGACGCGCTTGCTGCATTCTTGGGGCCGTAAGGACAGTCTATCTGTCAATCGCAGAGGGCCACAACCTGCATCTGGGGTTGAATGTGTTTCGACCCTGCAGGCTTGTGCAGATCTCAGCCCGCAGGTCCAACAGCTCAAATCCCTGCAATCGATCGGCAGCCAGCGCCTGACCGTGTTGCAACGTCAGATCACTCAGCCTGAGAGTTTTCGAGCTTTCTGTGATCGAGTACATGATGAAGTGGTGATCCCGATGAAAACGGGAAAAATTGAAGCTTCAACCGCCCTGAAAGCCTTGATCACTGAGTTCCCTTTTGCCCATGAAGAGTACAGCCAATGGTGGGCTCATTTGATGAAGGATGGCTACTTTTCCAAGGATGACGGTTTCAAGGAATATCCCGGTCCGATCTGGGCGTGGCCGTTGCAATCCTCCGGGCCATTGCCGCGAAAGAATGACAATAGCATTGACCACCAGATGGCAGGAACGGTTGCGTGGAAGTCTTGGGAGACTGAAGGCGATGAAGACTTTCTGATGGATATGCAGATCTTGTCGGAGGAATTTGCCGCGCTGACCAAGGACCTCGGGTCGCCTGACTTCAGCGAAGAGGACGGGCAAACGGCCGCCGTTGGATATCTGGACCGCAACATTGAAAGGCGGGAGCAGGATCTCGAAGAGTCGAACTATGTAGGCTACGGCAAAAACAAGCGCGAGAAATCACTCAACGGTGTGAGAAAACAGCGGGATAACATCGAGCAGGGTTATTTCACCTGACTTGAGCCCGGATCGCCTGACAGAGCGTGAAGCACATAGAGCCGGATGGCCGAGGCCAGTCCGCAATCCGTTCCCCGGGCCTCGTCAATTTCGGCAGCCAAGACGTTGATCGGCTTTCCATTATCTTTTGCGATTTTCAGAAACGCTTGCCAGAACACCGGTTCCAGCGAAACAGATGTGCGGTGACCACGAAGGGTGAGAGAGTGCTTTTCAGGGCGCGAGAATGCAGGCAAGGGGGTGTCAGTCATCGCGCTTGTGCCCGTCAAGGTCACGGTTGTGTTTCTCGCGCAGGGCATCCCTGAGACGGGTCAAGGGCTTGGCCTCTCCGTGCCGGGCTGCATTTTCATCGGCTTTTTGCCGTGCCTGCTGACGAGCCCGCGTCTTGCGGGCCTGTCTGAGGTTTATGGGCTTGTCCGCCATCGTTTGGGTCAGGACCGAGGGCCGATCATCTGCTCGGGGCGTACGACCCGCTCGAAGGTTTCCTCATCGACAAAGCCAAGTGCAATGGCTTCTTCTTTCAACGTGGTCCCGTTCTTGTGGGCGGTCTTTGCAACCTTGGTGGCATTGTCATAGCCGATCTCGGGCGCAAGAGCGGTGACCAGCATCAGACTTTCGCGCATCAGTTTGTCGATGCGGGTCTCATCCGCCTCGATCCCGGCGACACAGTTTTCGGTAAAAGTATGTGCGGCGTTGCCCAAAAGCTGCATGGATTGCAAGACGTTATAGGCCATCATCGGTTTGAACACGTTCAGCTCAAAATGCCCTTGTGAGCCTGCAAAGCCGACAGCTGCATCATTGCCCATCACGTGGGCGCACACTTGCGTCAGCGCTTCACATTGGGTCGGGTTGACCTTGCCGGGCATGATGGATGAGCCGGGCTCGTTCTCGGGCAGTTTCAATTCACCCAGACCACAACGGGGGCCGGAGCCGAGGAAACGAATGTCGTTTGCGATCTTGAAGAGCGAAGACGCAACAGTTTTCAGAGCACCTGACATCTCGACCAATGCATCATGGGCAGCAAGCGCTTCGAATTTGTTGGGCGCGGTCACGAAGGGCAGATCGGTGATCTCGGCCATATTGGCGGCCACGACCTCTCCCCAGCCCTCGGGGGTGTTCAGGCCCGTGCCCACGGCAGTACCGCCCTGAGCCAGAGCATAGATGTTGGGCAAGGCAGCCTCGACACGTTTGATGCCCTGCTCGACCTGATAGGCATAGCCGCCAAATTCCTGGCCGAGTGTCAAAGGGGTAGCATCCTGTGTGTGGGTGCGCCCGATCTTGATGATGTCCTTGAAGCTTTCGGCTTTCTCGGCCAAGAGCCCTTGTAGATGCTTCAGCCCCGGCAGGGTGACGTCTCGCGCCACCATTGCGACTGCGATGTGCATGGCCGTTGGGAAAGTGTCGTTAGACGACTGACCCATATTGCAATGGTCGTTGGGGTGTACCGGGGATTTCGAGCCGATCTCGCCGCCCAGCATTTCGATCGCGCGGTTTGATATGACTTCGTTGGCATTCATGTTTGACTGTGTGCCGGAACCTGTCTGCCAGACAACCAGCGGGAAATGATCATCCAGCGTGCCGTCGATCACTTCGGAGGCGGCTGCGGCAATCGCTGCGGCCAACTCACCATCGAGCTTGCCAAAATGCACATTGGCCTGAGCGCACGCCTTCTTGATCACGCCGAGCGCGCGGACAATCGCAGTTGGCTGCTTTTCCCAACCGATGGGGAAGTTGATCAGCGAGCGCTGGGTCTGGGCGCCCCAATAGCGGTCACTGGGCACCTCGAGGGGGCCAAAACTGTCGGTTTCCGTGCGGGTCTCGGTCATCAAAATCTCCTGATCCGGCGTGGTCTGGGGTGGTTGAGGCTGGCTATAACTTGGGGGTCAAGCGTTGCCAAGACGTCAGGATTTCCGAAACGTGTCCAGCGAGACGACCTCGCCCTTGGTTTCGGGTGCGGCTTCTGCCTCTGGCGCTGTTTCAGGCACGTCCTCGTCGCCATCATCTTCGTCTTCAGCGTCTTGTGCATCAAACCGCAGGCCAAACTCGACCGATGGGTCAACAAAGGTCTTGATGGCATCAAAGGGGATGACCAGCGGCTCCGGCACATTGCCAAAATTGAGCGTGACCGTAAAGCGGTCTGGCAGTACCGCCAGATTTTCGAACCAGTCCTGCATCACGATGGTCATGTCTTCAGGATATCTGGCGCGCAGATGATCCGCGATATCGACGCCTGAGTGATTGGTATCAAAGGTGATGAAGAAATGATGATCACCAGGCAGCCCGCCCTTGGCCACATCGTTCAACACATCGGCCATCAGGCTCTGCAAAGCCTTCTGCATGCGCCGTCCATAGTTGATCTGGTCAGTCATCGGTCACCCTTGTTTGAGGCCAAGCATAGATGATTCGTCGTCAACCGAAAGGTCGCTGATGTCCCATGGGCTTAGTCTTGAACGTCACCCATCGATATATCGTCCTAGTCTAAAGGATATCACAGACAAATCCTGCCACAGTTCGGCCATTTTTGAGATACGCATAGGCGTAAGTTCCTGCAATTTTTCAAGTGTTTGTCAGGAATGAAATTGACCTTCCGGGACGAACGTATGAGGGTTGAGGTGGTTAATGAGTTGGGGAGCGTTCAAAATGAAATTCGCAAAACGCGGTTTGATCCTGTGCAGCCTGATGGTCGGGCTGACATCACCAGTTGCGGCTGAGACACTTCTGGACCCTCAGATATTTTCTTTTGCCTTCGATGACGGGGACACGGGCGATTTCGCATCCGAGCGTTTGCTGTCCTTTGACAAGACCTTTGACCCGTTCGACACTTTGGGTGGTGAGAGAATTCTCACGTCTGTGAACTATCAGGCGCGGGTGAACTTCATTGAGGTTACAAATTCGGAGGTCAGTGGCTCATACAGTCTGCTGGGCACTTCCACCGACGGGTTTTTCGACGCACCAGGACTGACACTCTTTGAGGGTAACGCGCTGGATGATGGCTACGAGGCTGCGGATTTTTCGGTGGACGCATTCACTTTGATCGTGAACGCGGTCGCTAAACCGGATCTGCCCAACACGGCGAATTTCCGGTGGCGGGTGAACCTGATGATCACCGGCAGCCTGACCTATGGATTTGAACTCAAAGACCCACCGATGAAACCCATCGATCCGAATATGAACGCTGTGCCGATCCCCGGTGCTCTGGGTCTGGCACTTAGCGGTATGTTGGGATTGGGGCTGGTTGCCCGCAGGCGCAATCGCTCCTGACAAGACCAAATCAGTGGATGAAAGTGCAGGCTTCTGTTGCCAGGTGCCTGCGAACCCCGCCTAAGGCGGCTAGGCCTTAGGGCTTAAGATTTCGGTTTGGTTACTGCTTACGCAGCAACGGCTACCGGAGCATGGTTGTCATTTGCAACTATACTTGTTTCGCCGATAACGGTGGCAGACAGCCGAGTGAAAGCTAACACCTTTAGACGTCCGTCGATCCTGTTTCGGCCCCATGATCCCTCAAATGAAAGGATATTTGGTGGAGCCGCCGGGTACCGCCCCCGGGTCCGATCCGTTTATTACGAGCGCGTTTATCACCATAGTCCGAAGACCATTCAGATATAGGTGGAAACGGGCCGGGTTTCAATTGCCTGCAGGCATTGGTTTCACCAAAACAGCTAAGGCTTTGCTATGACGGATAAAACACCCTAGGGTTGTGCATGTCTGTGGATTAGGTCAATTTGGATTGGTCCCATGCTTCAAACCGCACGCCCGGTTGGTGCCGGAAAATTTGCGTCCCATGGAAAAAGCAGGGCATTGGCGTCTGCTCAGCCGGGATTCGGTGCGTTGCAGAAAATGGCAATAGACTCGGTGGTTGTGCAAAAACAACTGCAATTGAATGCGCTTGCCGGGTCTGCCCAGACCAGCAGTGCCGTCATTCAACGCAAGTACGAGGTCGAGCTTCCCACAATCGGTCAAACGGTCGATATCGATGACGCCCGCTGGAGCATGGAAACGCTGAACCAGTTTTTGCAAAGCCTGCCTCCCGAAGAGCAGCTGAAGCACGCTCCGGCCTTCAAGATGGCCATGCAGCGCGCGGGTGAGCGTGAGCAGTTGAATGAAGGTCCCGACATGTACAAGGCTCCGAAACTGTCGGGCAATCGAGGGCCGGATTCTACCCGTGACATGTCGGACGGTGAAAAGGCCATCTATTCCAAACTGATTCTGGCAGAAGAGGTCGGACGGGCCTCTGCTTACAGCTACGATCCTCGGGAGATCAGTGCATCTGTCGAAAGTGGAGAGACGCGGGCACTTTTGCCCGACACTCCGGCCCTTGCATCACACAAGGTTGCCAGCGTTGGTGGATCAGTGGAGGGTATGGCGGGAAGCTTTGCCCTGAACCAGGGCGCGAAATACGGAAGTGAGGCTTTGGGCCACGCGCTGGGCCCGGTGGCAAGTGCCGTGGGCGGGACCGTCAATGCAGGGCACACCGGCGTGCAGGCTGGTCGTCTGGCGGCGATTTCGTCAGGAGATGCGGAAACCTCGGACGCTGTATCGCATCTTGCCAAAGGGCGGGGCAAGAAAAGTGCGACACAAGTGGGGTCGACCGCAGGCAGCGTGTCCACGGGAGCTGTGGTCGGTGGGGCAATAGGCACGGCCATTCCGGTGCCGGTTCTGGGCACATTGATCGGCATTGGTGTTGGTTCGGCGGTCGGATTTATCGTCAAGAAAGTGGTCGAGCGGGCCGCCGACAGCGCCTTGCAGGACCCTGAGGCCGATTATCAGGCAGCGCTTGCGCTGCACCGTCAGGTTCTGGAAGGCAATGAGGATGCGCTGGAGGTCTTTACCGTGCTTGGCATTCCGGAAAATGTCGCAAAGGCAAAGGACGGCTGGAAAGCTCTGACCTCTAAGCTGGGCGCAAAGTCCATGCGCTAGAGGCTGGATCGGATCAGTTTCATCGACGTCACTCCAGCACAAGTTTCACATGGAATTTTCAGGAACTTGCCTGTTCAGATCCCTGCGGACCGTCTCCGTCAAATCGTCTCACCAATTGTGACGTGCTTCGGGCGACACAGACGAAACCTCAGATAACTCCCTAAATATTCAGGCAAATTCGTCACGAGCTCGTCTCAATATACACCTTATGCAATGGGACTTTCACAGCACCCCCACTCCGGTGATCTTTTGTTGTCGGGTTCGGTGGAGCTGGAATTAAGTCTTTATAAGAGAGGTGCAGTAGGCAGGATAGATAACACATACGACGCAACATGTTCGAATGCTGCTATTGAAGGCAACGGGTTCCGAACTTTTCTCAACACCGCATGTCCAACCGGTGCTAGCTGAACTTCCAATTCCCAATTGTCTGCAGCTTTTGTCGGGTCAGAAGCCCAAGCCCTTGCTGGTTATTTGATCGTAGACGAGATCACGACGACCAGCGGTGGTGCAACGACCGATGTCAAAGCCGTGGGCAACGTCAATCTTGCGCGAAAAAAGTGATCTCAGCTGACAGGCAGCGTTTGCATCACTGTTCATAGGCCCTCTGATCATTAGAGGCTTTCTTGAGGTTCCGGGGTGCTTTTTTGCTCAACTCGGGCGGTTTGATCTCGCGTTCCAACTTGCGGGCCATGGCAGCGGCGAAGTTTTCGTAGGACATGGCCCATTCCACAAAGGCACCGGGACCCCGGATCACTTCGCGGTAATAATAGCCTGCGACCTCACCATCACCCACGGGCAGACCGTTGACAGTCACTGGATCAAAGGTGGTCATCTCGTAAAGAGCATCGGGGCGGATGCCGTCATTGTTCAGCCCGTCACCTGAGATGTCTATCACCTGACGCGCACAGTCAGGCCCGCGCGAAAACTGTCTGCGGGCATGACCCAGGGCGTGCCCGATGGCTGTCGGCTGCTCGGTCTCGGACCGCTCAGCGGTGCGCAGCGCATTGGTCACAAAAGCCAAATCACCAGGGGAGCGGATTTGTGTCCAGTCCAGAATGGTGCTTTGGCGAAACCGCCCGGACCATTCGAAGACATGCACGGCCACAGGCGCTTGCGGGAACTGAAACAGGTAGGACTGGATCACATCTGTCTCCAGCGCCCAGGCCAGCCCATGGGTCTGCAAACGATACTCGGCCTCATCCACCGATGAGGAGACGTCAAGCGCCAACACAAGTGCCAGCCTGCATGCCTCAACCGGCATGGGTGCAAGACAGGCGAGAATTGCAAGCGACCGGATCATGAGGCCGGTTGGATGATTTCGCGAAACAGCTTCTGTTCGATCGCGCGCGGATAGTCCGAATAGCCCTTCGAGGTGATGACAAATCCATCGCGGCCCGTGATTACATGCTTGCGGAAGAATTCGGTCACAGCGCGTCCAACGCGATCAATGGCAAGCCCGTTGATCGTGATGCCGGACTGTCCTGTAACCGAACGTTGATAGGCCGTATCGGTGCCATCATTGGTCATCCCATCGCCCGAGACATCGATAACCTTGCGTTGGCAATCAGCAACCTTTGGAAACTCGGCGCGGATCGCGGCCAGCGCATCCCCAACAGCGGTTTTGGATGTGGACCACCGGCGTTCTGTGTTGCGGACCTGGATCGAAAAGCGGTTCACCGATTGCAACGACAGCATGCGTTGCCAGGGGATCGAAATTTCCTGCTCGCCTGCGCCTGACCATTGCACGACCATCAGTGCGGCTTGAGAAAACACCAGCGCTTCGGCGATCACCGGATCATCCAATGCATCGGCCAGACCTTCCATCTGGAACCTGTATTCATTGGGATCAATGGAGCCCGAAACATCCACCGCAAGCGCCAGAGCAAGGCGACAGGCCTGCGCAGGCAGCGCAAGCGTCATTAACAGAGCAAAAAGACCAATTCGTATCATGATGCAGGTTTGACCACTTCATTGAGGAGTTTGCGACGGATTGCGCGCGGGTAGTCTTCGAAATCCCTGGCCGTGAGCACAAAGGACCCAGGGCCGCCGATCAAATGCGTCCGGAAATAATCGCCCAAGCCCTCGGCCGAGGTCTCAATTGCCAAAGCGTTGATGGTGATTTGCCGGGCAAGGGTAAGATCGCGACCGCGCGCCAGATCAAGCCCTTCGTTGTTCTCTCCATCCCCGGAGACGTCGATGACCCTTCGGGCGCAAGCCGGGGCATCAGTAAAATATGCAGCCGTAAAGGCAAGCGCATCACCGATGGCCGTCGAGAAGTGTCGCCAGCGCCGCGGAGTGGTCCGGGCCGCATCAGAGAATTCCTGCAAGACGTTTTGTGAGGTCACAGACGTCCAGGGCAGGGAAACAGCTTGTCGCCCTTCACCGGTCCATTGCACAAGGGACAGGGCGACCTGTCCACTGATCAAGGCGTCTGCGACTGTCGGATCAAGCAGTGCATCTGACAGGCCGTCCATCTGCAAGCGATACTCTCCCGGAGAAATGGATCCCGAAACATCCACCGTCAGCGCCAAGGCCAGGTCACAGGCCAACACTGTAGATGGCTGGCCGATGCCAAGCATCACGATCAGGGGGCGCAGAAGTTCCAAACACTCTCCTCTGACAGGCTGTCCAGTTGCGGTGCGGGTTCGGGCAAGATTTGTCGAACCGTTTCGTCCACCGTTTCGGTTATTCGAACACCGGTCAACAGATTGATGTCACATTTTCGCCAGCTGTCTTGAGTGAGGCTGTCGAACTCCGACCATGTCAGTCCCGCCAGAACAAAATTGCTCTTGCGAAAAGCAATGGTCAGAACGGCCTCCCATTTGCGGCGACCAATGCCATAGTTGGAGGACGTGATCTGAAGTGATCCTTGCTGGGTCACCGACAAGGAGGGCGTCTCGGACGGACCGCCGCTGCCGATCAGTGCTGGGGTCTGTAACGCCAGTGAAAGGTTGCCGTCAGCATCTGCCAGCAAAACTGTCAGTTGCGCGCCATAGGTTCCACTGAGTATGGCAAGATCTTCATCGCCGTCCGCGTCCAGATCGGATGCAAGCGAGGCAAAAACCTGTGGTGAGGGTTGCGCCTGTGCTGTGGTGGCACATGCAAACACCAGAAGGGCGGTCCTGATCACCAGTGACCGGTGTTTTCCATGGACGACCACGGTTCGGCCGGCGCAAGATTGTCGCCTGCCTGAAGCAGTTCAACTGAGACATTGTCGGGTGAACGGACAAAAGCCATATGCCCGTCACGCGGGGGGCGGTTGATCGTCACGCCATTGTCCATCAGATGCTGGCAGGTCGCATAAATGTCATCGACCCGGTAAGCCAGATGCCCAAAGTGACGGCTGTCCGCGGGCAATCCGTCGTCGCCATCCCAATTGTAAGTCAATTCAACATGGCTGTTGTCCTGACCCGGAACAGACATGAAAACCAACGTGAACCGGCCCTTTTCGCTTTCCATTCTCCGGGTCTCTTCCAATCCCAGAAGTTTGTAGAAGGCGATGTTTTCCTCAAGGTCGCGCACGCGCACCATTGTGTGAAGATAGGTCAGGGCCATGGGTCAGGATCCTTGGATTTGATATTCAGCTGGTCTGATCATACGTCCGTCAGTTTCAAGCACAAGGTGACGATTGGCACGCAACACATCCTGCTTGAATTGAGTTTCAGCGCCAATTTGTTAGAATTTTCTCATTATTGGTAATGATTTTAGGGGGACTACAATGAAACAGATAGCAATTCTTGGCGCTGCTCTGGCGCTTTCAGCGATCAGTCACGCAGAGGCGGCAGTGTTTGACATCACAGTCGATGGAACAGACGCGATCTTTCTGGCAGGGCGCACAGATGTGACCATTCCGCCGGCATCCGATCCCTGGGCCGACAACAATCCAGCCACGGATGATGGATTGCGTCGCCATACGGCTCCAACTCCAGAAGAAGCTTTGGAAACTCTCCCTCCGACCATCGCGGTCGCCGGTGGCGACGTTGTGCGTGTGCTTGATCCCGCCATTGGTGGCATCAACTTCTTCAATGGTTCAGCCGGTGGGTTCTTTGGGCCAGAAGGCAATGGCGGCGTCGGCAGCAGCAATCTTTCCTCTTTAGGCGGGATCAGTGGCTACATGGGCACGCAAGGCGCGTTGGCGGGTGTTTTTCTGACGGACGCGATCCCCAATGGCGCGCCTCCTCCGACGGTGAATTTCGGTCAGGACTTTCTGTCGATTGCACCGGAGATCGGCCAGGTCTTTTTCATCGGCGATGGTCAGACCGTTGGCGGTATCCTCCAGCAGTTCATCGCGCCCACTGGTGCCACGCGTCTTGCCTTCGGCATCCCTGACGGGTTTGGATTTGTTGGCGTCCCGGGTGCTTATGATGACAATGACGGGTCGTACCGCATTCGCGTCGGCATCAACGAGATTCCGATGAACGCAGTGCCGATCCCGGCGACACTGCCTCTGATGGGGGCGGCACTTGCTGGTCTTGGATTGGTCATGCGGCGTCGCAAATCGGCCTGATACACTCTAAAAACAGATCTGTTCCGGCCGCTCCTCTATTGGAGCGGCCGTTTCGTTTCTGTTGACAGGTCAACGTCTCCGGTCGAATGGTTGCGCGAACCAAAATACCGGGAGGCGAGACCATGGATCTGGGAATTTCAGGCAAGAAGGCGATCATCTGTGCAGGCTCTAAAGGCTTGGGGCGGGGGTGCGCACAGGCGCTGGCGGAGGCCGGTGTCAATCTGGTCATCAATGCACGCTCATCCGGACCGTTGGAGGAAACGGCAGAGGCCTTGCGTGGTTTTGGCGTGAGCGTAACGACGGTCGCTGCCGACATCACCTCACAGGAGGGCCGCAACGCAGTGCTGGCGGCATGTCCGGCCCCTGATATTCTGGTCAACAACGCTGGTGGGCCGCCTCCGGGCATGTGGTCGGATTGGGAACGTGAGGATTTCATTGCTGCGCTTGATGCAAACATGCTGACCCCGATTGCCCTGATGAAAGCCTGCCTGCCCGGGATGATGGAGCGGGGCTGGGGGCGGGTGGTCAACATCACCTCACAATCTGTGAAATCGCCCATCCCTGTGCTTGGCCTGTCCAATGCGGCACGTGCTGGCCTGACAGGCTATGTCGCGGGAACCGCGCGACAGGTTGCGCCGCATGGCGTGACCATCAACAATCTTTTGCCCGGTATCCATGACACGGATCGTGCGACAGCGCTGGACAGTGGTGTCAGTCGGGCTGAAAACATCTCGATGGAAGATGCACGCGCCAAGCGCGAGGCAACAATTCCTGCACGACGCTACGGCACATCCGAAGAATTCGGTGCAATGTGTGCATTCCTGTGTTCCGAGCGTGCCGGGTTCATCGTTGGACAAAACATTCTTCTCGATGGCGGTGCAGTCAACGCAACGCTGTGATGTCGGCATGCTGCTTCAGCTTTTCTCCACTTTGGCAAAGGCTTGTATCACCGGCTGCCTGTTGCTAAATCGGGAATAACCTGAGTGTTTTGATCGGAGATTTCCGTGCCAGAGATCCCGCCACGGCTGGAACTTGAAAACCTGTGCTGCACATTTGCGGACAAGCCCGTTGTCCGCGAGGTCAGCTTGACGGTGGAATCCGGTGCGGTCACATGTCTGCTGGGACCATCAGGCTGCGGCAAGTCCACAACCTTGCGGATGGTCGCCGGTGTCGAGACGCCGACAAGTGGACGCATCCTAATTGACGGGGTCGAAGTGGCGGGGCCGGGGGGCAGCGTTCCGCCCGAAGCACGCGGCATCGGCATGATGTTTCAGGACTACGCCCTGTTTCCGCATCTCACAGTGCTGCAAAATGTCACTTATGGCCTGCGCAGGCGCGAAACCTCACGGGAAAGCCGGTGCCGGGATCTGTTGGAAAAGGTCGGGCTCTCCCATCTTGCGGACAGCTACCCGCATCAGCTTTCGGGGGGAGAACAACAACGGGTGGCACTTGCACGCGCTCTTGCTCCTCGCCCCAGAGTGATGCTGATGGACGAGCCATTTTCCGGCCTCGACAACCGGTTGCGCGATGGCATCCGCGATGAGGCTCTGGCTATTCTCAAGGAAGAAGGTGCGGCAGTCCTGCTGGTGACCCATGAGCCGGAAGAGGCCATGCGCATGGCCGATCAGATTGCGCTGATGCGCGACGGCCGGATCGTGCAATCCGGTGCACCCTACAATGTCTACAACAAACCTGTCGACGCTGAGGCGGCAGGATTTTTTAGCGATATCAATGTGATCCACGGCGTCGTTCAGGATTTTCAGACCGACACGCCGTTCGGGCAGTTCCTCACGCCGAACCTGCGCGATCAGGCCGATGTAGAGATCATCATCCGGCCTCAGCATCTGAAGATCGACTTCGATCGCAAGGGCTCGGGCCCACTTCCCACCCTCAGCGATGGCGTTCCTGCACGCGGTCAGGTCATCCGGTCGCGGTTCATGGGCGCGGAAAGTCTGGTCGAGTTGGCGATGGATCACGATGGATCGAGCCTGAAGGCCACTATTCCGGGCGTCTTTTTGCCAGCCCCCGGCACGCCCTTGTGGCTTTCCCTGAGGCGCGATCGCTGTCTGGTCTTTCCCTGCAAGCGCCAAAGCAAGGTCGAAGATCCCTTCCTGCGTGAGGTCTGAATCGTCGTGAGCAGGGCGGATAATTTGCTCAAATCGCGCAAACGACCCTTTATCCCGCCGCTGCAAAGGAATAGATACTTGTCTTGATGGTCAGAGACAGGGCTGGCCGATGGATGAAACCGTCTCAGGAACGGAGAAAACAAATGCTCAACAATATCGGCCTTCCAGGCATTCTGCTGATCGCCGTCGTGGTTCTGGTGCTGTTCGGACGCGGCAAGATCTCCTCGCTTATGGGCGAGGTCGGCAAAGGCATCACCAGCTTCAAGAAGGGCGTTGCCGAAGGCAAGCAGGAGCTTGAGGACGCAACCACCGAAACCGCCGAAACTGCTCGCGACATCACGCCAGAGGCGGAAAAAGACAAGGCGTGACCGGGTGATAACTGGCCGGAGCGCGCGCGAAGATGTTTGATATCGGATGGCTTGAACTGATCGTGATCGGGGTGGTTGCCCTGATCGTGGTCGGACCCAAGGACTTGCCCGGCATGTTCCGTACAGTTGGAAAGTTCATGGGCAAAGCCCGCGGCATGGCTCGGGAATTTCAGCGATCCATGGAAGCTGCCGCCGATGAAAGTGGCATCAAGGATGCGGCCAAGGGCTTTTCCGATGCGACCGACGGTTTGAAGGACATCGACAAGCTTGGCCTGAATTCGGCAACAAAATCGGCCAAGTCCTATGCCAAGGACTTCGCGATGGGCAAGGATGACGCGGCCAAGGCGGGCGATGAAAAACCTGCAACGACCAAGACGGAAACCGTCAAATCGGACAGCGCCAAGACAACCCCTCCACCAGAGGCCAAACCAGACGCTGCTGACGCGCCCAAGGCCGAGGGCTGATCACAATGGCAGAACGTTCCGAGATCGAAGACAGCACAGCCCCCCTGATCGAGCATCTGGCGGAATTGCGGACCCGGCTGATCCATTCGGTCGTTGCCTTCATCATTGGCATGATCCTCTGCTTTACCGTCTGGAACCCTATCTTCAACTTCCTGACACGCCCCCTTTGCGATGCGCTTAGTCTTGGCGGTCAGGATTGTGGTCTTATCTTCATCAAGTTGCAGGAAGGCTTCATGGTGGCCATCCGCATCTCGCTGCTCGGCGGCTTTGCGCTGGCCTTCCCCTACATCAGTTATCAGATGTGGCGGTTCGTGGCTCCGGGTCTATACCGCGAGGAAAAAGGGGCGTTCCTGCCGTTTCTGATAGCCTCTCCGGTGCTATTCGTCATTGGTGCGGCCTTTGCATTCTATGTCGTCACGCCGTTGGCCTTCGACTTCTTCCTTGGGTTCCAGCAGGGTCAGATCCCGGCTGAAGGTGAGGTGTCCAGTGACGCTGCCTCCGTCGCGTTTCAGGGATCGGCGGCCGAATACCTCAGCCTGACGATGAAATTCATCATCGCCTTCGGCCTCTGCTTCCAGCTTCCGGTTCTGCTGACACTGATGGGCAAGGCCGGCCTTGTATCGTCGCAGGGTCTGGGTGACATGCGCAAATATGCAGTCGTGGGCATTCTGGTGCTGGCCGCTGTGGTCACGCCGCCCGATGTCATCACTCAGGTTATCCTGTTTGTCGTGGTCTACATGCTCTATGAGATTTCCATTCAACTCGTCCGACTGGTCGAGAAGAAGCGCGAAGATCAGTTGCGCGCGGATGGGTACTACGATGACGAAGATGAGGCGGCCAAAGACCCGTGATGCCCAGTGACGAGTCCTTGATCCGTATTGCCGAGGCGCTGGAGCGGATGTCTCCCCCCACGCCACCTGCACCCGATGTTTCAAAATCGACAGCCTTTGTCTGGCACACCGCTCCTGACCGGCTCGAACCGGTCGCAAAAATCAATCGCATTCCGATTTCGCTGCTGGTGGGCATAGACCGGTCGCGCGACACGTTGTTGGAAAACACACGGCAGTTTGCGCAAGGCAAACCAGCCAACAATGTGCTGCTCTGGGGCGCGCGGGGCATGGGCAAATCCAGCCTCGTGAAAGCCGCACACGGAGAGGCCGCAGTTGAGAACCATGACCTGAAACTGGTGGAAATCCAGCGCGAAGAGATGGACAGCATTGGCCGGTTGTTGAACACGCTGCGTGATCTGGAAGGGCGTTTCCTGCTCTTTTGCGACGATCTCAGCTTTGAATATGATGATGCGCATTACAAATCCCTCAAGGCGGTGCTGGACGGCGGGATCGAGGGACGACCTGACAATGTGATACTTTATGCGACCTCCAACCGGCGCCACCTGATGGCGCGGGACATGATCGAAAACGAGCGCGGCTCTGCCATCAACCCATCCGAGGCGGTTGAAGAGAAAGTCTCGCTGTCAGATCGCTTTGGCCTTTGGTTGGGCTTTCACGCCTGCGATCAGGATGGTTTTCTCGACATGATCCGGGGGTATTGCACGGCTCTGAACATCGACATCGACGATGATGCTTTGCGTGCCGAGGCCATCGAATGGCAACAGACCCGCGGCAGCCGATCTGGGCGCGTTGCCTGGCAATATGTCACGGATCTGGCCGGACGAAAGGGCGTCACGCTCGATTTCTGACGCGCGACACCTGTTACTTCTTGGGTCAAATATCCCCGCCGGAGGCATCCCCGGCCAGCAAAATGGATTATCCGCCGATATAGGGCATCGGATCAACAGCCTCGGTGCCCCGACGCACTTCGAAATGCAGGTTGGGCTCATCGCCGGGCGCGACAACGCCGATGGTCTGGCCCCGGGCAACCCGCGCCCCTTTTTCCAAACTCACATCAGTGACACGACCATAGACGGTCATCAGATCATCGGCATGACGTATAAGGACAATCGTTCCAAGCCCGCCAAGGCTTTTGGACACAAGGGCAACCTCACCGGCCTCGGCTGATGTCACCGGCGTGCCTGCTGCGGCCGAGATGTCCACACCTTCATTTCGGGCAGATCCACCAGAGATGGAAAACGGTCGCAGAATGCTTCCAGCCACAGGGCGGGCCAGACGACCACCGGGAGGGGTGCGCAGGGCACCAAGGTTTGGCCCCTCCGGCACTTCGATGGAGGCCACATCCTGATTTTCCGGCAAAGGTGTCGACGCACTTGGAGGGGCAGGAACGACCGTTCCTTCACCGGGCAGTGTTCCCGTGTTCTCCGTGCTGATCGTGCTGTTGGCTCCGTTGATGATCGGGATCAGAAGTTCCTGATTTTCCCGCACCGCCAGATCACTGCCCAGCCCGTTCCAGCTTGCAAGAGCTGTTACCGAGACGCCGTAAAGTCGCGCGATGGAATAGGCGGTGTCACCGGGTTCAACCCGGTGGCGGATCGGATCGATCACAGACCCGGGCTGACCATTTCCAAACGGGTTGGGTCCGCTCGATGTTGCATTGGCAGTGTCATCCAGTGGCGCGCTGTCGATGGCCGAAGACACCATGTCAGGGCTCCAGACGTTGTCAGCGGGCGTGCCGCCCACATTGCGGGGCAGGGCCAGTACCTCTCCGGGACGTGGGTTGTAGGTCACAGGCAGGCCATTATGGGCTGCCAGTTCCTGTGCGCTCAACCCGACACGAGATGCCATTTCCCCGATGCTGTCGCGCTCGCGCGCCACCATTACCTGATAGGTGTTGTAGGTAATCACACCGCGTTCATCGGGATTGGGGCGCTGAAACGTGGGCTGCGCCGCAGCATCTGCCTGCGCCCGGTCACCACCGCCAAAGAAGCTGCCCAGCCTTGAGACATCGAGCGTGTTCTCACAGGCACTCAAGCCCAGAATGAGCACAAGTGCAGTCGCCGCCCGGATCGGCCGATTGGGGGTTTGGAATGTCGAAATCATATCTACCGCCTGTTTTGCCAGCCCTCTTTTGACGAGGGTTTCTGCCGTCTGCCGAGCATAGGCCCGGCGTCTTCATCAATTGTCAGGTGTCTTCCACATCCTCGGCCAGGCCTTCGAGCAAAGGCACGAACCGGACAGGTCCAAGGTCGTGATAATCGCACCCTTTGGTCTTTTTTACCACTTTTACCAGTGTTTGCACAGTGCTGGATTGTCCGACCGGCAAAACCATCACCCCACCGACTTTCAGCTGGGCAACAAGCGGAGCGGGCGGGTCTTCGGCAGCGGCCGTCAGCAGTATGCGGTCAAAGGGCGCCTGATCGGGCATGCCAAAGGCACCGTCCTGAGCCACAACTGTGATGTTGGAAAAATCCATATCTGACAAAAGCCGGGTGGCAGCGCGCGCAAGGGGCCGGTGCCGTTCGATCGTATAGACCCTGCGGGCAAGCCGTGCGAGAATAGCCGCCTGATAGCCCGAGCCTGTGCCGATCTCCAGCACCTTGCACCGTTTGGTCACGCCAAGTGCCTGTGTCATGCGCCCCACAATGGAGGGCTGCGAGATTGTCTGACCACAGGGAATCGGCAGGGCCATATCCTCGGTCGCACGATCCCTGAAGGTGTTGCCCAGAAAGGCCTGACGGTCTGTTGCCTCCATGGCGTTGAGCACGTCCACATCCGTTACCCCGCTGGCGCGGAGCGAAAAGATGAACTGCATGCGTTCCTCAGCCGGAGTGATCGAGAGCGGATTGTAGCCCATCGAGTGCCTCCCTGACCGACATGTCAGCCTCAAGCGGCGTGACCGTGACAAAGCCGTTCATGCATTCCAGCGCATCTGAGCCAGCTTCCGTATTCCCGTTGCCTGACCCGTGCGTGTACCACAGGAACCGACGCCCATTAGGTGCTTCATCAGGTGTAATCGTGAAAGACCCGTTCGGCCTGCGCCCCTGAAACGTGGCCTTCACCCCCAGTACGTCTTCGGCATTCAGATTGGGATAGTTGATGTTGAAGAAGCGGGGATAACCGCTCATCGACCAGTCTGCCTGATCCAGAAGGCTGCGGCACACCTTTGCGCCAAAGGCCTTGGCGGCTGCGAATTGATCAGGTCTGTCAGCGCTTGGTTTCCCATAATACTGCGACATGGCGATGGAGCGGATGCCGTGCATTGCCCCCTCCATCGCTGCCCCGATGGTGCCGGAATAGACCGTATCATCGGCCACGTTGTGTCCCCGGTTTACCCCTGAAAGGATCAGGTCGGGAGGACTGTCTTTCATGGCGTCGTGCAAAGCTGCAAAGACGCAATCAGCCGGTGTTCCCTCGACGATGAAGCGCCGCTCTTCCATCTGTTCGATCCGCATGGCGCGCACATAGGACAGGGCGTGCGAGACCCCCGATTGTTCCTGCGCGGGCGCGATCGTCCAGATCTCGCCACCCAATGCCTCGCCTATGGCCTCGGCCACCTTAAGGCCGGGCGCATTCATCCCGTCGTCATTCGTTACCAGTATTCTCATGCTCGCCCTGCCTCGGGTCATTTTTTCAATTGGTAGCGGCAGCGCGCGCGCTCAGTCCAGTGGCTTGCATCAAAAACCGCATTCTGTGGCGATAAAGTCAGCCTTTGGCCATCCATGTCGCATTGACCCTTGGAGCGGTCTCTGACACCTGTTCCCCCACATCAACGATAACAGTCTTTAACTTCAGGAGCGCCACCATGAGCACCCCCGATCTCGTTCCCATCCGACGTGCGCTGTTGTCGGTCTCAGACAAGACCGGGTTGATCGATCTGGCTGGGGCTCTGCACGGGCGCGGTGTCGAGCTGATTTCGACAGGTGGCACGGCCAAGGCGATCCGGGATGCCGGGATGCCGGTGCGCGATGTGTCCGAGTTGACCGGCTTTCCCGAGATGATGGATGGACGGGTCAAGACGCTGCATCCGGTGGTCCACGGCGGCCTGCTGGCATTGCGCGATGATCCTGAACATGCAAGTGCGATGACGGATCATGGCATCGGAGCGATTGATCTGCTGGTGGTCAATCTTTACCCGTTCGAGGCGACCGTTGCCAAAGGTGCCGATTACGAGACCTGCATCGAAAACATCGACATCGGCGGCCCGGCAATGATCCGTGCCGCATCAAAGAACCATGGTTATGTTTCTGTCGTGGTCGACACGAGCGACTATGCTCCCTTGCTGGAGGCACTTGAGGCCGGACATGGTTCTGTGCCTTATGCGATGCGCCAGCATCTGGCCGCCAAGGCCTATGCGCGAACAGCCGCCTATGATGCAGCAGTTTCCACCTGGATGGCCGATGCGCTGGGAGAGGCCGTGCCGTATCGCCGCGCAGTTGCCGGCGAACTCGCCTCCGAGATGCGCTACGGCGAGAACCCGCATCAGCGCGCGGCCTTTTATGTCGATGGCAGTGATCGGCCCGGCGTTGCCACGGCCACCCAGCATCAGGGCAAGGCGCTGAGCTACAACAACATCAATGACACCGATGCAGCGTTCGAGCTTGTGGCCGAATTCGATGCAGATGCGGGTCCGGCAGTGGCGATCATCAAACACGCCAACCCGTGCGGTGTGGCCACAGGTGACAGTCTGCTTGAGGCCTACAAGCGGGCCTATCACTGTGACCAGACATCCGCTTTCGGTGGGATCGTTGCGCTGAACAGCCCGCTGGATGCGCAAACCGCAGAAGAAATCGTCAACATCTTCACGGAGGTCGTGATTGCACCTGGCGCGGATGATAGTGCGCGGGAAGTGTTTTCCAGCAAGCCCAATCTGCGGCTTCTGACCACTGATGGACTGCCGGATCCATCTGCTGCAGGCCGGACCTGGCGGCAGGTTTCGGGCGGATATCTGGTGCAGGACCGTGATAATGGGCGGATTGCTCAAAGTGATCTGAAAGTGGTGACCAAACGCCAGCCATCTGCGCAGGAAATGGCGGATATGCTGTTTGCGTGGCGTGTGGCCAAACATGTCAAATCGAATGCCATAGTCTATGCCAAGGACGGCGCGACCGTGGGGATCGGTGCGGGTCAGATGAGTCGCGTGGACAGCACAAGGATTGCCGCACGCAAGGCCCGTGACATGGCCGAAGCGCTGGGCTTGGCGGATGTGCCAACCCTTGGTTCGGTTGTGGCTTCCGATGCATTCTTCCCATTTGCAGACGGCGTTTTGACGGCGGCAGAGGCAGGCGCGAAAGCTTTGATCCAACCCGGCGGTTCCATGCGCGATGCGGATGTAATCGCTGCCGCCGATGAGGCAGGGCTTGCCATGGTCTTTACTGGGCAGCGGCACTTCAGGCACTGATGGTGTATCTTCGCGCATCCCTGGCCGCATTGGTCGTCTTTGTCCTGGATCAGGGGTCAAAATACGGCGTGATGTATGGGCTGAACCTGCTGGAGTTGCGCCAGATCAACGTTCTGCCGCCATTTCTGACCTTTCGCATGGGCTGGAACACAGGGATCAATTTCGGCTTACTTGATCTGGGGCCTGAGACAGGGCGCTGGGTTCTGATCGGCCTGTCGCTCGCGATTACGCTCGCGCTTCTGATCTGGCTGCGCAAAATGTCGGGCTGGCGTCTGCCATTGGCTGTGGGGGCTGTCATTGGGGGCGCGCTCGGCAATGTCTATGACCGTCTGGTCTATGGGGCAGTGGCTGATTTTCTGAACATGAGTTGTTGCGGCATCAACAACCCTTTTGTCTTCAACATTGCAGATGTGGGGATTTTTCTGGGAGCAGTTGGTCTGATCCTGTGGACCGGCAATGACAAAGAGACCAAATAACAGGTCGTGACCTCGTCGAAACTTTGTCCTAAAACAGGTCCAAACGAGGGAGTGGCCATGTCGCGCAGGGTGATTTGTCAGGTGTTTGTGTTCGGATTGGCAATCGGTGCCTTGTCCGCCTGTTCGCGCGACGCACCAACCGAAACAGCAAAACCACGCGACACAGTGGTCTCCCGCATTGGATCGAGCTCCGCAAAACCTGATGAATTCAAGGTCCTGACCCAGAAACCACTTGTCGTGCCGGAAGACCTGACCAGCCTGCCGGAACCCGGCGGCAGCAACCGGGCCGATCTGACGCCGCGCGTGGATGCGCTCGCAGCACTTGGCGGCGTGCAGGGTCTGGGCGCACCTGTGGCCAGTGATGCGGCCCTTATCGCGGCTGCGCGCGGCAAAGGTGTGGATGCCAACATCCGCGCGACACTGGCGGCAGAGGACGTGGAGTACCGCGCCAACAATCGCGGTCGTTTCCTTGAGCGTCTGGCCGGTCGTGCAAATGATGCGGTTGTCTACAAGGACATGTTGCTGGAAGCCTCGCCCGAGGTTTTGCGCCTGCAACGCCTTGGCATCAGAACCCCGGCAACCCCGTCTGAGCCGACAAACTGATCGCCAATTCCTGACAAAATAGAGCGTGGCAGACTCGGCTTTCCCATGCTAGGTTTTGTGGCATGAACGCTCCTGACCTCAACATAGGCGCTGCACCACGCAGAATTGCCCAGCTCGACGATACGGCCGCAAACCGGATTGCCGCAGGCGAGGTCGTGGAGCGTCCGGCATCAGCGGTCAAGGAACTGGTTGAAAATGCTCTTGATGCCGGTGCGTCCCGGATCGCGGTCGATGTTGCAGATGGCGGCAAGACCCTGATCCGTGTCACCGATGATGGGCATGGTATTGCGCCTGACCAACTGCGCCTTGCCATGTCGCGCCACGCAACCTCGAAAATCGACGGCTCCGACTTGCTCGACATTCACAGTTTTGGGTTTCGTGGCGAAGCCCTGCCGTCGCTTGGTGCTGTCGGACGGCTGGATCTGGCCTCTCGTGTCGCCGGAGATCAGGGAGCACGGATCAAGGTCACGGCGGGTGTTCTGGGCGATGTGCAACCTGCTGCCCTAGCGCGCGGCACCGTGGTCGAGTTGCGGGACCTGTTCTTTGCCACACCTGCGCGCTTGAAATTCCTGCGCTCGGACCGGGCGGAATTGCAGGCGATCTCGGATGTTGTCCGACGTCTGGCGCTGGCCGAACCCGAGGTTGCTTTCACGCTGAGAGATGTCTCGAACGGGGCAGAGCGGCACCTTCTCAGGGTCAATGCGCATCATGGTGACTTCTTCGATGTGCTGGCCCGCCGTGTCGGTGCGGTACTGGGCAGCGAATTTGTCGAGAACGCACTCCGTGTGGATGCCGAACGGGACGGGTTGCGGATGACCGGATTTGCCGCCTTGCCCACCTATTCGCGCGGGGCCGCCGTGGCGCAATACATGTTTGTGAACGGCAGGCCAGTGCGTGACAAGATGATGCTGGGAGCATTGCGGGGCGCCTATTCCGACGTGCTGAAACGCGATCGCCACCCGGCTGTTGTTCTGAATCTGGCTTGTGATGTGCGTCTGGTCGATGTGAATGTGCACCCTGCCAAAGCCGAAGTCCGCTTTCGTGATCCGGGCGTGGCGCGGGGGCTTATTGTCTCCGGCCTCAGACATGCACTGGCAGATGCCGGATTTCGTGCCTCCAGCACGGTGGGCCATGCGGTTCTGGGCGCGATGGAGGTGGAACGGCCGACTGCCCCGATCTACCAGATGGACCGCCCGTCGCAATTTCCCCGGGTTTCAGTGACCCAACCCCAAGGGTTCGCAGAAGGTCCCGGCTGGACGGCGGCGCGGGTGGAACCCGTGCCAAGCCCGGGGGAGGGCCCGCATGGGCTTGACGACGGGCTTCCTCCCTTGGGCGTTGCCCGGGCGCAGATCCATGAAACCTATATTGTCTCGCAAACCGATCAGGGAATGTTGCTGGTCGATGCCCATGCTGCCCATGAACGGCTGGTCTACGAAAAACTGAAAGCCCGCATGGCAGATCAAGGCGTTCCGTCTCAGGCGCTTCTGATCCCGGATGTTATTGAATTGCCCACCGAGGACTGCAACAGACTTTTGGCTGTGGCAGATGACTTGAAAGCCCTTGGACTGGTGATCGAAGCCTTTGGCCCTGGGGCTGTTTGCGTCCGCGAAACTCCGGCTTTGCTGGGCACACCTGACACGGATGCCCTGTTACGCGACATCGTGGATGAGTTGGCTGATCTGGATGTCTCGGACGCGCTCTCCAGCCGATTGGACGCCATCCTGTCGCGCATGGCCTGCCACGGCTCGGTCCGGGCGGGGCGGCGCATGCAGGCCGACGAGATGAATGCGCTGCTGCGCGAGATGGAGGCAACGCCACTTTCGGGTCAATGCAACCATGGCCGTCCGACCTATGTTTCCTTGTCGCTGAGAGACATAGAACGTCTCTTCGGGCGCTCCTCATGATCCAGATCGGTTCTTTCAGCCTTGATCTGAGCGATCCATTGACGCTGCTGGCGCTGTTCGGTGCCGGGTTGTTGGTATTGCTCTTTACCCTGCTGATTCTCAGCCTGCGTGCGGCACGGGCCAGTGTTCAGGTGGCGCGACCCCTGGTGCAACAGGTGCAGGGTCTGGGCGACACTGTGCGACTGCTGGGTGATGGTCAGCAACAATTGTCCGGCGGTCTGAAAGCGGTGAGTGAGGCGCAGATCACCTCTCAGGCCCGGATGCTGCAAACCATGGAAACACGTCTGGAAGAGGTCACGCGTGCGATGGGCGAGACATTGCATGGTACGGCGACCCGCACGGCAAGATCGCTGGGAGAGTTGCAGCAGCGGCTTGAAACCATCGACAAGGCTCAGACCAAGATCGAAAAGCTCTCGGGCGAAGTGCTGGGGTTGCAGGACATCCTGTCAAACAAACAGACACGCGGGGCCTTTGGCGAGATCCAGTTGCAGGACATCGTGCGCAAGGCCCTGCCGCCCGATGCCTACGGGTTTCAGGTAACCCTGAGCAACAACAAGCGTGCCGACTGTCTGATCCGCCTGCCAAATCCGCCGGGCGACATCGTGATTGACAGTAAGTTCCCGCTTGAGGCCTTTGAGGCGCTGGTCAATGCGCGCGATGAGGCCTCGAAACGAGCGGCAGCCACGGCCTTGCGGCAATCGGTGCGCGTGCATGTGGGCGCGATTGCCGAGAAGTATATTCTGGATGGTGAAACAGCGGATGGTGCATTGATGTTTCTGCCGTCCGAGGCCGTTTATGCCGAACTCCATGCAAATTTCCCCGAGATCGTGCGTGAAGGCTTTGAGAAACGGGTCTGGATCGTCTCGCCAACCACTTGCATGGCCACGCTGAACACTCTGCGCTCTGTCCTGAAAGACGCACGGATGCGCGAACAGGCTGGCAAGATCCGCAGGGAGCTGTCGCTTCTGACCAAGGATGTCGACCGGCTGGAAACCCGGGTCAGCAATCTGGATCGTCACTTTACGCAAGCCACTAAGGATGTCGAGGCAATCAAGCTGTCGGCCACCAAGGCAGGCGGTCGCGCACGCAGACTTGATGCGTTCGAGTTTGACGATGACGAGACGCTTGAGACCCCTCCGACGGTTCGTCTTGCAGAATGACGGCATGCGGTTGTGTGCTGAAAATGCAGTAAAATCCGCACCTTCCGTGGCAATTTGAAGCGTCCGATGCCCTGACTTGTGCTGTGGGAATGGACCGGCATCGTGCTATTTGCTTTGGAAGGCAGACAAGAGGCACGACGCGGATGGCAAAAGTCCTAGACGATTATCCCGGTCGCTACGCGCTCTCAAACGAGTTGCACGCGCGGCCCTTCCCTGAACTCACGGCACCGTGCCGTGCGGCTTATGTTGCGGTCAAGAAGGCCGACAATGCGTCCGAACGGGATCGCAGCGCCGATATGGCGCATCTGCTGTTGCTGCTTGATCGCTACGGCGCGCCGCATCCTGCACCTGATGCCAATCACTATTCGGCGCAACTGGGCCGCGGGTTTCTGAAATGGGAACAGCACACGGAGTTTGTCACCTACACGATCTTTTCCGATGGTGTCGCCGACGTGCCGTTTGACGGAACGCTTCATGATCTCTTTCCCTCAGATTGGCTGGCTGATGCACCCGGACAGGTGCTGACATCCTGTCTGGTTCGGGTCGAGACATTTCCGGACAAGACATCCCTTGATGAATTCATGACCGAGAAGGCCGCAGGATGGTTCGTGCCGGAAAGTCTGGCTGCCTCCAATGTGATTGATGAGGCGGCGGTGATCGCGGGTGATTTCCGCATCGATGAACATGGGCATGTGCGCTTTGCCGTCTTCGTACGCAAGCAGATGGGTCAAAGACGATTAGGCCGCATTGTCCAGCGCCTGCTGGAGATCGAGACTTACAAATCCATGGCGATGCTGGCCTTGCCTGTGGCCCGGATGGTCAGTCGCAAGGTCGTGGATCTGGACCGCTCGCTGGCCAGCATCGTCCAGCGCATGTCTGACGGTTCGGGCGAGGATGTGGCCACACTTGATCTGCTGCTCAGAATGTCCGCCGAGATCGAGCTTCTGTCCTCATCCACGGCGTTTCGGTTTGGTGCGGCCGGCGCTTATGAGGCAATCGTCAACCAGCGGATCGAGGTTCTGCGCGAAGAGCGCTATCAGGGACGCCAGACCTTTGCCGAGTTCATGATGCGCCGGTTTGATCCGGCCATGCGAACCTGCCGGTCTTCTCGGGATCGGCTGGATGAACTGTCGCAACGTGCCGCGCGCGCGGCCAATCTGCTTCGGACCCGGGTGGACGTGGCTGCGTCGTCGTCCAATGCACAAGTGCTTGAGCGGATGGATGAACGTGCTGCCCTGCAACTGCGGTTGCAGGAAACCGTGGAAGGGCTGTCCGTGGTTGCGATCAGTTACTATGCGGTCAATCTTGCAGGCAATCTGGCAGCCCCGCTTGGATCTGTCATTGGGCTCAGCAAGCCGCTGATCCTGGCCATGCTGACCATTCCTGTGGTGCTGTTGGTATGGGCAGGCGTGCGCAGGATCCGCAAGCGGGTGGCAGGGCGCAAGACCTGATCTGGTCTGCCTGGCGGCACCTTCGGGATGCCTCCGGCGGGGATATTTAGGCCAAGAAGTGGACGGGTTCGGATTGACCGGGCCTTGTGCGGTCCTGTAAGGAAATGAACAGACGTTCATAAAACAGGGGATCACCGATGTTTCAGGCATCCATGAATTTCGCATTGGGAGATGATGTGGAGGCCCTGCGAGACATGGTTCATCGCTGGGCTCAGGATCGTGTGGCGCCCATCGCGGCCGACATTGACCGGGAAAACCTCTTTCCCGCACATCTGTGGACAGAAATGGGTGAGCTTGGTCTTTTGGGCATCACGGTGGCTGAGGCCGATGGTGGCGCCGGTATGGGGTATCTGGCTCATGTGGTGGCGGTTGAGGAGATCGCGCGCGCCTCGGCGTCAGTATCGTTGAGTTACGGGGCGCATTCCAACCTGTGCGTCAACCAGATCGCCCTGAACGGATCAGATGCGCAAAAGGCGCGCTATCTGCCCGGTTTGCTGTCGGGTGCGCATGTCGGATCGCTTGCGATGTCTGAAGCCGGTTCGGGATCTGATGTGGTGTCGATGAGCCTTGCGGCGGAGAAACGCAATGATCGGTTTGTCCTGAATGGATCAAAGTACTGGATCACCAATTCGCCTGAGGCCAGCACGCTGGTGGTCTATGCCAAGACCGACAAGGAGGCCGGGCCCAAGGGGATTACCGCCTTTCTGATCGAGCGCGATATGACCGGATTTTCCGTTGGTCCGCATTTCGACAAGCTGGGCATGCGGGGCTCGAACACTGCTGAGATCACATTTGATGATGTTGAAGTGCCTTACGACAACATTCTGGGACGGGAGGGGCAGGGTGTGAATGTGCTTATGTCCGGGCTGGATTATGAGCGTGTCGTGCTGTCTGGCATAGGCATAGGCATCATGCACGGCATACTTGATCACATCATGCCCTACATGCACGAACGCAAACAGTTCGGGCAATCCATCGGGAACTTCCAGTTGATGCAGGGCAAGATTGCCGACATTTACACAGCCATGAACTCGACACGCGCCTATGTTTACGCGGTTGCTGCCGCTTGCGACCGGGGCGAGGTGACCCGTCAGGATGCTGCTGCTTGCGTGCTTTATGCATCGGAGAAAGCGATGGAGATGGCGGTACAGGGAGTACAGGCAATGGGCGGTGCGGGGTTTCTGAATGACAGTCCGCTGTCGCGCATCATGCGCGATGCCAAGCTGATGGAAATCGGTGCGGGCACGTCCGAGATCCGCCGCATGCTGATCGGGCGGGAATTGATGAAGGTGACGGCCTAGGGCACGGACTGGCCGTTGGCTGTGCCGATGCCGTACAGCCTGCCGACATTGCCACCGTCATCGAACAGCGCGTCAAAGCCAAAGCCGATGGCCGAGCCGGGAAGGCCCTGCTGGTTGCCGAAGAACGCGCCACTGACGGACCCATCGTTCAGCACCACGGAACTGCTGTCCTCGAAGTCTCCGATCAGATCGCCGGAGAACCCCGTGCCACTGACCAGCCCGTCATCAATCAGGATGGTCCATTCGCCGTCATGCACCGCACCGGTCACGGCGTTGGTGCCAAAATCGACCAGCAGATTGACGTCGCCTTCGCTGCCAAGGCTCTGGCCGGTCAGAAGGCTTTCCACATCGTCGCCGGTCAGCACTGTTTCCCGTGCCAGATTGGCGGCATAAACCACGGAATTGCCGGTATATCTGACGCGTCCATCATCCGGCATGGCATCCGGGTCAGTTCGCCAGCCACCATAGCCACGAATGATGCCACCTGTGATCACGCCATCAGGCAGTTCGGTCGCATCATCCGGGATATAAAGGATCGTAGCGCGTGCGACCGATGCGCCGGTCTCGTCAAATCGCAGTCCAACGGACGATCCGTCTACCTGCCCGGCAAATATACTGGCAGACCCGCTGAGCTTTCCCAGAAGAATTTCCCGGTTGCCGATCTGCAAGACCAGAACATCTGCCGTTGGTACAGTCAGCCCGAAGGATCCGCGGCGGGTGCGGTCGATCTGATACCGTCCTTCCACAAGTTCCACGTTGAGGGCGCGAAATGGCAGGGCACGGCCCGTCAGATTGGGCAGGCTCGCCGCAGAATTGCCTGCGCCGTCGCTGACAAGATCATTAGCCGTGGTTGTCAGGGGCTCGTTGGTGAACAGCAAGGTCTCGGCCGATGAACAGGCGGAAAGCGCTGTCAGGACCGAGAACAGGCACAAAGATCGAAATGGAGGCATAGGGCTTACCCGAATACTCAATACAATTGGGCTACCTTAAAATTGTCTATGCTGCGCTGCAATTCAATTCCCGCCTGCAAGACGTGCGACGGTGACTTTTTCAAGGGCGGAAGAATGGGTCGCCTCAAGGCAAACCTTCGGTGCCACGCCCGCCCGGTCCGCCTCGATCCAGCGATCAAGGCAAAGGCACCAGCGGTCACCATCCTGCAAGCCTGCAAAACCATATTCCGGCCGTGCGGTGCTAAGGTCATTGCCGCGGGATTTTGAAAACGCCAGAAACTCCGATGTCATGATCGCGCAGACCACGTGGCGGCCATGATCCATCGGGCCAGTGTTGCAGCATCCATCCCGGAAAAACCCGGTCAGAGGTTCGGTGGAGCAGGAGGCAAGCGGCTCTCCCAACACATTCAGTGGATTTTCTTCCTTGTCCAGCATTGCTCAGTATCCTGTCATTTCCAGATAACCCCGACCGGGATGGCTGCCTTTCACTGTGACCGGACCTTCCCAATAAGGGAACAGGGTTTTCATATAGCTGTCGGGGTTGATCGCGGTGATCGTGACATCAACTGCACGCTCAGGGATTTCCAGCCGCCAGCTTGTCGGGATCTTGCGGTCTTCAACCGTATTGGCGGCAAGAGGCGTCAGTTTCAGTTGGTCCTGGCGCAAGGGGCTTGCCTGACCGTCTGCCGTGATCCAGGTGCCGGAATGAAAGTCGTCGCCATCTTCGTGACGCAACCGAAAACCCATGACTTTCACGCCATCATCAAGATGCAGCGAGACCCAGTCCCAGCCGGACTGATCGCCTGACAAGGGCTGAGAGGACCACTCGCGGTCCAGCCAGGCTTGGCCCGAGACCCTGTGGGAGGTTTCTCCAATCTTTACGGTGCCAGTCAGCTTTAAAGACGGCTGGCTGTAGTAGTAGGAGGCTTGACCCTGTTCAGATTTGACGGAGAACCCGTTGTCACCGTGAAAAACCAGCGGGCCGGATGCGTTCAACTGCACATCATAGGAAAATCCGTCACCTTTGGCCCGCAAGGTCAACTGATCAAAGCTGCCGTCACTGCTGACCAATGACCAGTCATCTATCCATGCCGAGAATGGCGAGGCCTCAACTCCTGCCTGACCAATCCCGCCCCGGGCAAATTTTTCTGCGCTACGATGGACGTCTGGGGTGCTCAGCGCGGCGTGGGCCATCCAGATCTGACGGTTCTGCCAGCCTGTGGCAGTATCCTGAGCCTTGCCAGCCTGTCGAAACAGGGTCCATTGCAGGCCCATTGGCTGGCCCTCTTCGTTTTCGAAATTTGCAGTCAGATACCACCATTCGATGCGAAAGCCGGGATGTGCCGCGTGATCTTCGGGAAAGCTGAACTGGTATCCCGGCAAAACTTGCTCAAAACCGTCGGCTTGCATGCCCAGTCCCGCAAACCCTTGAGCCAACCCATTGGTCGCAATGCCGAGCAACAGGCAAATCGTGGCCAATCCTTTACCGTTCATTGGAAAACACTCCGATCAGGGTGGCCGGTGGTGTGCGTTGCAGCCTCAGAATCGGCCAGAGCGAGGCAACCAGCGCGGTCAGCAGGGCAAGACCGATCAGGGATATCCATTGGAGGGGGAAAAGGAATACCGGAAGCTCCCATCCAAAGGCCTCGACATTAATCACTTTGGTCAGAATGGTGGCCAGGATCAGACCAAGGGGAATGGCAAAGAGCGCTGTAAAGAGCGCCAATCCCAGCATCCTCCCAAGTTCGATCCAGCCAAGCTGTCTGCGGGTCATGCCCAGTGCCCATAAGGGCGCCAGTTGCGGCAGGCGCAAGTTCGACAGCGTCAGCAGAGAGGTAAAAAGTGCAATGCCTGCGACCACGAGAGTGAGCGCATTGAGGGCAAGGGTCACGGCAAAAGTCGTCTCGAAAATCTCGCGCGATGCGGCTTTGACGCGGGATTGATCGACGATGGAACGTTCAGGCAGACCCTCTTTGATCAGGAGGTCCCTCACAGTTGTGATGCACTCTGGTGCAACCCGCAGTGCAAAGCGCCGCTGGTCCAGATCGCTCCAGTTTTCAGTCAGTGTCGTTGCATTGATCATCACGGCCCCGGTTGGGTTTCCATAGTCCGAAAAGACACCGGCGATCTCAGCGGTCCAGCCACCCGAGGGTGAGGGGAGCGTCAGCGGATCGCCGGGTTCAACGTTGAACCGGCGCGCAAATTGCTCGGAGACCAGCGCAAACTGGCCATCCCGAACCTTGTCCCACATCCCCCGAGACGTTTGCAGCATCGGCCAGTTGTCGCGGTACGTTACGTGATCCTCAAACCCGAAAACAGTCACCGGCCAGGCGTCAATGCGGACATCGCTTGACCAGATTGGCAGCACCGCGTCGACCTCCGGCAGACTGCCAGCAAAGGCCTTGAGGCCCAGACCCGTGGCAGTGTCAGGGGCGGTCACGTACAGCTCAGCAGCCAAACGCTGATCCAGCCAACCCAGAAAGGTCTTGCGAAACCCGTCGACCATGGTGCCAACCCCGATGTTGACCGACAGCGCTAGCAGCAAGGCCATCAGCGACAGGGTCAGTCCCCGCAATTGCTGCCGGGTATCAGCCCAGATCCAGCGGCTGAGCGGCGTGGCCTGTCTGGCTTCCATCCAGTGAAGAATGTTGCTGGCCAGCACGGGCAGCAGAAGGGCCGTTCCCGTCAGCACCGAACCCATCAGGATAAACCCGGATGCCAACCCCCGGCCTAGAAGAAGCGTGACAACAGCTACGCCCAGCAGCAGGATGGCGAGCCCACCCTGCCGGGTCAGATCACGTCTGTGGGCCGCTTGCCATGCCTCTGGTCTGGCAGGGGCAAGGACCGGCAGGCGCGCGGCCTTCCAGATGCTCTGAGCGGCGGCCGCAAAAGCCCCTATCAGGCTCATGCCCAGACCGGCAATCCACCAGCTTGGTTGCAGGTTGAGCGCACCATCAACGTTGGCACCGTAAAGGCCCCGCAAACTCGCGGCAACATCAGGCAACAGGCTGGAGGCGATCAGATATCCCAGGACCATCCCGGCGGATCCCGCCAGCAGGACCGAGCCAAGCACCTCAAGGCTCAGAGCGATCACCAAAGCGCGCGAGGATGCTCCACAGGCTCGCATGGTGCGCAGCATCGGTTTGCGTTGCTCGAAGCTCAGGCCGATGGTTGCGTGTACGATGAACAGCCCGACGACAAAGGACAGAAATCCGAAGGCTGTCAGATTGAGGTGAAAGCTGTCCGTCAGGCGTGACAAGTCACCGGAGGCATCACTGGCCTGAAGCTTAACACGACCCTCCGTCACGGAAGAGATGGCGAGGTGATCGGCGTTTGAAAGTTTGAGCGACACCAGATAATCTGGTGCAACGCGTCCGGACCGATCCGCGACCCACGAGATATCGACCACAATTGTGTCGGGGGGCAAACCATCTGATACGCGCGCGGGCGGCAGGATCGCCGGCAATGGCAAAGCGGTATCTGCGGACACCAGCGCAATACCGCTGCCCGTGACGAAGTCGGCCAATGATCCGGCTTCATCAGTTGATTGTATTAGGCTTTTCTGGGGCAAGGATGTCGGTTCGATCCCGATGATGCGCAACCGGCGATTTCCGTCGCGCAGGACCGTTTCCATGACCGGAGACAGGTTAATCCCGGCACGCCTGAGTGCCACGTAATCCGTCAGGCTGATCGACAGCCCGGCGTTGCCTGTCCAGCGGTCCAGATCATCCCCGCCAAGAACGCCTGCGGCCTGAGCATAGCTGTCGCGGGCTTGCGCGTTGATCGCCTGAACACCTGACCAAAGTGCCGTTGCCGTCGCCAATCCAATGAGAAGAATGACGAACTGCCAGGGCTTTCTCCGCCAATGGGACAGGAGAGTGGTCAGGATCAACCTGTGACGCATCATGTCAAACGCCCGGCCTTGAGCGTGAAGGAGCGATCCAGCCGTGCTGCAATGCGCGCTGAATGGGTGACCATCAACAGCGTCGCACCGCTGTCACGAACCAGATCCAGCATCAGGTCCAGAACTGTATCGCCGGTGGCCTCATCCAGATTTCCTGTGGGTTCATCGGCAAGAAGAAGGGGCGGGCGCCCGGCCAATGCCCGACCGATCGCCACGCGCTGTTGCTGACCTCCTGACAGCTGTTCGGGATAGCGCCGCTCCAGTCCGGTCAGTCCAAGGCGCTCGATCAGGTGATCGGTCCAGTCTGCATCTTGCCGCCCGGCAAGACTTGCCTGAAAGGTGATGTTGTCCCGGACATTCAAGGAGGGGATCAGATTGAACTGCTGAAAGACAAGGGCAAGCCTCTCGCGCCTGAGTTCCGACAGCCCATCGGCAGTCAACTGTGTCACATCCTGCCCGCAAACGCTGAGCTCACCGCTGTCTGCAACCTCAAGTCCACCGACCAGATGCAGAAACGTGCTTTTACCTGATCCAGACTCGCCCAGAAGCGCTGCTGTGGTGCCTTCCTCAAGGTCGAAATCAAGACCATCCAGCACCGCGACATTGCCGGTGTCAGAGGGAAAGGTCTTGCGCAGATTTCGGGCAGAAACGATGGCGTTTGTCATGCAATGCAACCTAAATCGCAGTTGTGGCTTTGCCAGTGGTCATACTGCCGCGATGCTTGTGAGTTGCTTACCTTCGAATGAGGAATTCTCGTCTTGACGCTCAAAGGCGGCTTGCTTAAACAGCGCGTCAGTTGGCGGAGTAGCTCAGGTGGTTAGAGCAGCGGAATCATAATCCGCGTGTCGGGGGTTCAAGTCCCTCCTCCGCTACCAACCAATCATCCTATTGCCGAACCCTGCGAACCACGTGAATTGGCTTACCCTCATGTTATGTTGCGGTCCGCCAGTGCCTCAGCGCTTGCCCGCCGGTAGTTCACGAAAGTATTCGCGCTGAGGATCACAAAGAACGTATCCATGTCGATCAGGATGAACCCTTCTTCGAGCATGGCACGTGACAGGATTTGGATGTCATCTGGGTAAAGTCGCTTGCGCCCTGTCATTTCGCGCAATTGTTTGGCTGAAATGCGAAACCGTCCCGATGGCTTGCCGCCAAAGCTTTTCATATAAAGACTGGCGAGAAAGCGGGCTGTCTGAGCGCTGTTATCCATGATCATCTTTTAGAAAGTTAAAAAAATTATGTCTATAGACAAAAAAAATTTACTTAATATAAGCCTGCCATCAGCAGTGGCCGGTTGTGGCGCGTGCACTTCGGAGAAAGCCTTCCGGCAATGAACAAGCAGATGAAATCAGGCAAGCAGAAGCGTCCGCTGCTCGTCATTGGCTGGATGGAAGGCATTGACCTGCCCAAGCTGGGTTTGAAATCTATCAAGGCCAAAATCGACACGGGCGCACGCACATCCGCCTTGCATGCTGTCAATATCGAGCCATTTGAGCGGGATGGCGAAAACTGGGTTCGTTTCAGGACCCGGCTGCAGGCGGGAGGGGCGCTCAAGTCCGTTGAAGCGCGCATTCACGAGACGAGAGCGATCAAGAACACCGGCGGCGTGCCCGAGGACAGGATTGTCATACGAACGAAATTACATCTGTCTGATCAAAGCTGGACCATCGCGGTTTCGCTTGCTGATAGAACCAACATGCGGTTTCCGATGATCGTCGGTCGGACTGCTTTGAAATCGAGGAATATTGCGGTGCATACGCGTCGTGCAAATCTACTGAACGGGTAGCGTCCCAAAGCGCGACTGCCTCAGAAAGGAAAAGCTTATGAAAATTGCAATGATGGCCCGCAATCCTTCTCTGTATTCGCACAGACGCCTGAAAGAAGCGGCCGAAGAACGCGGCCACGAACTTCAGATCATCAACACACTGCGGTGTTACATGAACATCGCCTCGCGCAGGCCCGAGATCTATTACAACGGTGACAAGCTGACCGGGTTTGATGCCGTCATTCCGCGCATAGGGGCGTCGGTCACCTTTTACGGTCTGGCGGTTTTGCGCCAGTTCGAAATGATGGGGGTCTATCCGCTCAATGAAAGCGTCGCAATTGGCCGCAGCCGGGACAAGTTGCGCTCGATGCAACTCTTGGCCCGCGATGGCATTGGCCTGCCAGTAACAACCTTTGCACATGATCCCAAGCAGACAGATGAAGTGTTGGAACTGGCAGGTGGTGCGCCGGTTGTCATCAAGTTGCTGGAAGGCACTCAGGGCATTGGTGTGGTTCTGGCCGACACCAAACGTTCGGCCACGTCCGTGGTTGAGGCGTTCCGGGGCGCAGGTGTGAACATCCTGCTTCAGGAGTTTATCAAAGAGGCAGGCGGCACCGACATTCGTGCCATTGTCGTGGGTGGCAAGGTTATTGCCGCGATGAAGCGATCCGGTGCCGAGGGTGACTTCCGGTCCAACTTGCACCGAGGCGGATCGGCGCAATTGATAAAGCTGTCCCCAGAGGAGCGTGCCACGGCTGTGCGGGCCGCCAAATCGATGGGGCTGAATGTCTGTGGTGTTGATATGCTGCGCGCCAATCACGGGCCCGTTGTGATGGAAGTGAACTCGTCTCCGGGTCTGGAAGGTGTGGAGAAGGCAACCGGGCTGGATGTGGCTGGCAAGATCATCGACTATCTTGAAAAGTCCGCAAAACCGGGCGCCACAAAAACCAAAGGCAAGGGCTAATGCCCTCACAGCCTGCATTCAAGATTGCCGGTCAAAGCATCGCTGCCGGGCTCCGACAAACAGTTGAACTGCCGGTCAGCGTATTGTCGGACCATACGCCGGTATCAATGTCCGTGCATGTGGTGCACGGAAAGCAGGCAGGGCCGACGGTTTTCGTGAGTGCGGGCATTCACGGTGATGAAGTGATTGGCGTCGAGATCGTGCGACGGGTGCTGCGGGCAAAGGCTCTCAACAGCGTGCGTGGCACATTGATCGTGATCCCGATCGTGAACGCTTATGGCTTCATCAACCATTCGCGATATCTGCCTGATCGGCGTGACCTGAACCGGATGTTTCCTGGCAGCACCGGGGGCTCACTGGCCTCCCGTCTTGCGCATCTTTTTCTCAATGAGATCGTCGCGCGGTGTGATCTCGGGATCGACCTGCATTCCGCTGCAATCCATCGCACCAACTTGCCGCAAATCCGGATCTCACCGGACAATCCGCACACTGCTGAGCTGGCCGAGGTTTTTGGTGCACCTGTTATCTTGCGCTCTCCCCTGCGCGAAGGGTCCTTGCGCAGTGCAGCCAAGGACATCGGCAAGGACGTGCTGCTTTACGAGGCGGGCGAGGGGCTACGGTTTGATGAAATGTCCGTGCGGGCCGGAGTGTCCGGGATCCTTCGGGTTCTGGGCCATGTGGGGATGCTGAAATCCACGCGCCGTGCCAAGCTAAAAGCTGCCCCTCAGTATTGCTCGTCCAGCAAATGGCTGCGGGCACCGGCAGGGGGGCTCCTGCGCATGTTCCGGGCTGAAGGCGATGTTGTGTCGGCCAAAGACGTGCTTGGTGTTGTTGCTGATCCCTTCGGCGAGGAGGAAGAAGACATCATTGCACCGTTCAATGGCATCATCGTGGGGCGTGCCGTGATGCCGATTGTGAACGAGGGGGATGCGGTGTTTCACCTCGCGCGTGTGAAGTCGATTTCGGTTGCCGAAGACGTGGTTGAGGACCTCAATGAGCAGCTTGCTGATGATCCGCTTTTTGATGAAGACGAGATCATCTGATTGACTTGATCCAACCGGAAATGCATGTGCGGTGGAATTCCAGTTTCCATGCACTAGTTCCCTTAGAAGCACGCCCTTTTGGTGCACAATCCACCAGTCCCGGATTGTCGACCGGGCGTTGTTTGGCTGTCAGTCACGGTTGACGCCCGGCTCTGCGCTGCGGCGCTGAAAATTGTATACAGTGACAAAGGGTGAAGGATTGATTCGAGGTTTAACTCGAATTTTCAACCAGAAGTGCCTGTAAATGAATGCCATCTGTATACATTTTCTCCAGCACCTCCTGTTTTGGTAATATTTTTTTACCGTTTCGGGTATGTGACATCGGTCGGGTGAAATGGCTCCAAATTTCTGAATCGGGCACGGATCGGGATGACAGGGCAGCTCAATGGCTGGCGATAAAATTTATATAAATCAGAAAGTTACTGTTTTGCAGCCTGGGCAGGCAAAAAGGCCGCTGGTGTCTGTGGCGGATAATTGCAAGACCGGCCGGATGCATTTCTCGGCAAAACGTCGGTCTGTAACGGAAACAGAACACCTTGCGCGTTTTTGCCGATCTTCTATGGTCCGCGCAGGATCAAGCCTGATGGCACATGTTCAGAGTTCGAAATCATTTTCGATCCTGCGTTGGTGGCGGACGGACCCTGGTCCACAAACGAACCAAATTGTCCGCCCCATACCGTCGGAGTAGGACATGAGTAATTCCTTGGGAGGAAACATGACAGACACTCTGAACCGCAGAAAGTTTCTGCGTGGCACAGCCGTTGCAGGTGCAGCAGCTCTGGCAACACCGGCTATTGCCCAGAACGCGACAACGACCCTGAAGATGCAGGCCGCCTGGGGCGGGGGCATCTTCCTTGAGAACGCACAGTCCTATGTTGACCGTGTGCATGCCATGGCTGGCGACGCGCTGAAGATCGACCTTCTGGCCGTTGACTCGGTTGTAAAGACATCTCAGATGCAGGACGCGGTTCACCGCGGTGTTCTCGACGCTGCACACTATGTGCCCGCCTACTGGTACTCCAAATCCAAGACAGCATCACTCTTCGGGACTGGTCCTTGCTTTGGCTGGTCCTCTCAGGAAGTTCTGGGCTGGGTCAACTATGGCGGCGGTCAGGAGCTGTTTGACGAGCTGATGGGCTCGCTCGGGCTGAACGTTGTGTCCTTCTTCAACTCGCCAATGCCTGCTCAGCCACTGGGTTGGTTCAAGGAAGAGATCAAGGACGCATCCCAGATGGATGGCCTGAAATACCGGACCGTTGGTCTGGCTGCCGACGTTCTGCTGGAGATGGGCATGTCGGTTGTTCAGCTTCCCGGTGGTGAAATCCAGCCAGCTATGAAATCCGGCCTGATCGACGCGGCCGAGTTCAACAACCCGACCTCTGATCGTGACTTTGGTATGCAGGATGTCTCCAAGGACTATCACCTCGCATCCTTCCACCAGTCGCAGGAATTTTTCGAGGTCACCTTCAACAAGCGCAAGTACGAGTCGCTGCCAGCCGAGCTGCAGGCGATCCTGAAATATGCGTCTGAAGCCGAAAACTCCAACTTCTACTGGCACAACACCAAGCGTTATGCAGACGATCTGACAACTCTGCAGAACGAGCAGGGCGTCAACGTGCACCGCACGCCTGACAGTGTGATGGCTGCTCAGTTGAAAGCTTGGGATGTGGTTGTCGACCGGATTTCTGGCGAAGACGAGTTCTTTGCAAAAGTGATCGAGAGCCAGAAGGCCTATGCCAAGAACGTCATGGGTTACCTGAACCTCAACCAGCCTGACTACAAGCTGGCATACAACCACTACTTCGGTTGATCTGAAACCATCGAGACTGTCCGGGGGCCCGCAGAAGGCCCCCGGACTTTTGCACACCTTGGGGAGTATCACAGGTGACGAAATTCGTGCATTCCATTGAGGGGCTGAGCCTCTGGGTCGGCCGCGCCTTTGGCTGGTGTATTCTCATTCTGACCCTGTCGGTGTCCTACGAGGTTTTCGTGCGCTACGTGCTCAACGCGCCCACGGTCTGGGCCTTTGACATGATGGTGCAGATGTATGGAGCGCTGTTCCTGATGGCCGGGCCCTATGCGCTTGCGCAGGACAGTCACGTGCGCGGTGACGTGCTGTACCGGCTGTTCCCGATCAAATGGCAGGCACGCGTGGATTTCACGCTTTACCTTCTTTTCTTCTTCCCCGGCATCCTTGCCTTGTTCTGGTACGGCTGGGAGATCGCGTCCGACAGCTGGCGCTACAAGGAAGTCAGTTGGAACAGTCCTGCCCGGATCCAGATCTATTTCTTCAAGACGTTGATCCCGCTGGCCGGTGGCCTTCTGCTGCTCCAGGGCTTTGCCGAACTGGTACGCTGCTGGCACGCCATGCGCACCGGTGTCTGGATGGAACGTCTCGATGATGTCCGCGAGACAGAAGACATGCTGATGCACATGGACGACGCTGTGATCCCCGGCGTCTCATCCCCCGACAAATAAGCGACTTCGCTTCAATCGAAAGACAAAAAGATGAGTAATCCTGAAGTCGCCATTCTCATGCTGTGCATGTTCATCATGCTGGTTCTGCTGGGCTTCCCCATTGCCTTTACCCTGATCGCCATGGGTGTGGGTTTCGGCTATTACGCCTATTATCAGGGCCCGCCCGAGGTGTTCTCGGACATCTTCAACAACAACATTTTCTACCTGCTGAACCAGAACACCTATTCGGTGATGGAGAATGACACGCTTGTCGCGATCCCGCTGTTTTTGTTCATGGGCTATGTGGTGGAACGCGCCAATATCGTGGACCGGCTGTTTTTCTCGCTCTACATGGCGGCCCGGAACTTGCCCGGCTCCCTCGCGATTGCAGCTCTGCTGACCTGTGCGGTTTTCTCGACCGCGTCGGGCATTGTGGGCGCGGTTGTCACCCTGATGGGGCTGCTGGCCTATCCCGCGATGGCAAACGCAAACTATAACCGCAGCTTTGCCTCCGGGGTGATCTGTGCGGGCGGTACGCTTGGCATCCTGATCCCGCCTTCGATCATGCTGATCGTCTATGCAGCCATCGGAAACCTGTCGCCACTGCGCCTCTATGCAGCCGCTGTCTTCCCCGGATTGCTGCTGGCGGGCCTCTACATTGTCTATGTAATTGTGCGGGTCTGGATCAATCCCAAGCTGGCACCGAAGCCCGATTTGAAAGACGTGCCACCACCTTCCAAGATTTATCTGGACCTGTTGGTGTCCTTCGTGCCGCTGACGGTGCTGATCGCGCTGGTTCTGGGCTCGATCCTCGGAGGTCTGGCAACGCCTGCGGAAGCTGCCGCAATGGGCGCGCTGGGCGGGATTGTGCTGGCCGTGCTGTACCGGTCGATGACCTGGCAGAAACTGAAGGAAAGCGTCTTTCTGACTGCAAAGGCCACAGCCATGGTCTGCTGGCTTTTTGTCGGCTCCTGGACTTTCGCCTCGGTCTTTTCCTACCTTGGAGGACATGATCTGATCAGTGAATGGGTTATCGGGATGGAACTGACTACGATCCAGTTCCTGATCATGGCACAGCTTATCATTTTCGTACTGGGCTGGCCGCTGGAGTGGTCGGAAATCCTGATCATCTTCGTGCCGATCTTCCTGCCCCTGCTGGAGCCGTTCGGGGTCAACCCGTATTTCTTTGCGATGCTGGTGGCCTTGAACCTTCAAACCTCCTTCCTGACACCGCCGATGGCAATGTCGGCCTACTATCTGAAGGGTGTTTTGAAAAAACAGATCGAGTTGATCGAGATCTTCAAGGGCATCATCCCGTATCTGGGCATCGTGATCCTGACGATGGTTCTGATGTACATCTTCCCCGGCATCGCGCTGTGGTTCCCCGACTTCCTGTTTGGTGAATACGTACCGTGAGCCAGCAGGCGCCACATGCACTGACTGCAACCGAGGCGGTGGAGGCCATCGCCTCAGGCCGCCTCAGTTCGGTTGATCTGGTCAAGTCCTGCCTTGCGCGCATCGAAGACACCGATGGCGCGATTGGAGCTTGGGCCTATCTTGATGGTGGTGCTGCACTCAAGCAGGCCGAGGAGTGTGACCGCATCCGAAAGGCAGGGCTTGCAACTGGCAGCCTTCACGGTGTGCCGGTCGGGTTGAAGGATATTGTCGATACCCGTGACATGCCGACGGAGCGGGGCACGGCGATTTTCAAGGGTCGTCAAACCGAGACGGATGCACGAATAGTCGAGCAGTTGCGCGAAGCGGGCGCAGTCATACTGGGCAAGACGGTGACAACCGAACTGGCCTTCGTTCATGCCAACGAGACCCGCAATCCGCACAATCCGGCGCACACGCCTGGCGGCTCATCCAGTGGGTCGGCGGCGGCTGTTGCAGCCGAGCATGTGCCGCTTGCGATCGGGACACAGACCAACGGATCAGTCATTCGACCGGCATCATTTTGTGGCACATTCGGGTTCAAGCCAACACGCGGTGTGATCTCGCGCACGGGGCTTTTGCAAACGTCCGTTTCGCTTGACCAGGTGGGCTGTTTCGGGCGGTCTCTGGCGGATGTGGCGCTGCTCACGGATGCGATTTCCAGCTACGATCAACGCGATCCGCTCAGCTTTGCCAGACCCCGGCCCGACATGGCAAAAGGTGCAGACGAGGATGTTCCGGTAACGCCTGATCTGGCATGGCTGGATCTGCCGTTCAATGACCGCCTGTCAGAGGCAGCTCAGGGTGGGTTAGAGGCGGTTCTGGATGTTCTGGGGCAGCAGGTCACGCGTCTGCCGGCAGCCGATACGCTGTCCAATCTGGTGGCCGTACAAGCCCGTATTCATGAATACGAGATCTGTCAGCATCTGGCGGGGACGTTTGACACACAATGGGACCGGATTAGCGATACGCTAAAGCCTGTGATCACACGCGGCAGGCAAATCTCCAAGGCTGAATATGAGGACGCTCTCGCCGTCAAAGCCTCCGCCGAAGCCTTCTTTGAAGAGTTCTTCACCGAGTTTGATGCAATCGTCGCACCCTCTGCGGCTGGTGAAGCTCCTCTCTTTGGCCCAGCAACCGGCGATCCGATTTTCTGCACCTTGTGGACCCTTGCAGGCTTGCCGTGTGTAACTTTGCCATTGTTGATGGGGGACACTGATCTGCCCATCGGCGTTCAACTCATTGGTCCTGCCGAAAAGGACAACCGCCTGCTGCGCACCGCGCGCTGGCTGCAACTGCATCTGGCGCAAGCCGCCTGAATATAGGAACCGACACATGTCATATCGCGTAAAACTCCTCATGGGATTTATCGGGACAGCCAATCTGGTGATTTTTATCGGCGGCCTCTCGCACAGCATCTCGACCGGATTTGCCGGGTTTTCGGGTGGATTGCCGTTCATGATTATCGCAATTCTTGTGTGTGGGATGGCGGTTTACGATTTCTGGGATGAATGCGTCCGCAAGAAATGACCAAACCACGCCTCTGGATCACCCGTCGCTTGTCTGATGCCACGCTTGAGCGGGCTGCGCGCGATTATGATGTGGTGATTAATCATGGTGATTTGCCGGGCACGGCGGATGAGATCATCGCGGCCAGTGCAGAGTATGACGCGATCATCCCCTGCCATTCAGAACATTTCAGCGCTGATGTTGTGGCGCAGTTCAGCGACCGTCTGAAAATTGTTGCAAACCATTCGGTGGGTGTAGACCATTGTGACCTTCCCGCACTCAAGGCACGTGGCATTGCTGTCACCAACACGCCTGATGTTCTGTCGGATGCTACAGCCGAGATTGCCATGCTGCTGATGCTGGGCGCTGCCCGCCTTGCTGTCTCAGGTGACCGGATCGTACGAAGCGGCGCATGGGACAGCTGGTCACCTGCATTCATGGTCGGAAAGCAGGTCACAGGCGCGCGGCTCGGGATCATTGGCATGGGCCGTGTGGGGCGTGCATTCGCCGCCAAGGCACGCGGTTTTGAGATGGAGATCCACTATTTCAACCGCACCCCGTTGTCGCAGGAGCAGGCCCATGGCGCGATCTATCACGACAGTATTGAGAGCGTGCTGGCCGTGTCCGATTTCTTGTCCTTACATTGCCCGGCTACGCCGGAGACAACCAATCTGATGAACGCCGACCGGTTTGCCATGCTGCCAGAAGGAGCCGTTGTCGTAAACACGGCACGGGGTGCTCTGGTCGATGAGGATGCACTTCTGGATGCGTTGAAAAGCGGGCGCCTTGCGGCTGCCGGACTGGATTGCTTCAAAGCGGAACCCGGTGGAAACCCGGCCTTTGCAGCCCATGACACCATCTTCATGCTGCCCCATATCGGCAGTGCCACGCGCCAGACCCGCGATGCCATGGGCTTTCGGGCGCTCGACAATCTGGATGCGTTTTTCTCAGGCAAAACGCCGGGCGATCTGCTTTAGAAATCGCCGCCCGACCCGTTCAATTGAACATGGTTGTCGGCAGAAAGAGCGAGATCTGAGGGAAGGCGATCAGCAGGATCAGTGTGACCAGCATCGCAAGCCAGAAGGGTGCAACGCCGCGAAAGATGTCTGCCAGTGATACGTCGGGTGCGACCGATTTCACAATGAAGACATTGATCCCGACAGGTGGTGAGATCAGCCCCATTTCCAGCGTGAGCACAACCAGAACGCCAAACCAGATCGGATCAATGCCAAGCTGCAGCACGACCGGAAAGAAGATTGGCAGGGTCAGCACCAGCATCGCGAAGCCTTCGAGGAAACATCCCAGCAAAAGATACATCAGCAGCATCAAGGCAAGGATGCCCAGAACCGGAAGGTCCAGTGATATCAGAGCATTGCCGACATAGGCTGGCACGTGGCTGAGCGCGAGAAACGGGTTGATCATATGGGCTGCAATCAGGATCAGCATGACTGTCGCTGTGGTCACGATGGAACTGCGCGTGGCCTGCCAGAAAGCCCGAAACCCAAGTGTTCGGGTGAGGACGCCGTAAAGGATCACACAGGCCGCACCGACACCTGCGGCCTCAACCGGAGAAAACAACCCGCCGTAAATCCCGCCGATTGTCAGCAGGATCACGACCAGAATGGGCAATGCACCCCCAAGCTCTTTGAGCTTTTCCGCCGACGTGGTGCGGGGTCCCGGCGGCCCCATATCGGGGCGCAGCCAGCACAGAACGGTGACGGTTAATACGAAAGCCAGCAACAGCAGCAGGCCGGGAAAGACACCCGCAAGGAACAACCGACCTATGGATTGTTCGGTCAGGATTGCGAAGATCACGAAACCCGTGGAGGGCGGGATCAGAATGCCCAGCGTTCCGCCCGCAGCAACCACGCCGGTCGACAGACGCGGGTCATAGTCAAAGCGTTTCATCTCTGACAGAGAAACCTTGCCCATGGTCAGAGCCGACGCCACGGATGATCCTGACAATGCTGCGAACCCGCCACAGCCGATTACGGTTGCAGACGCCAGCCCGCCACGCACATGACCGATCACCGCATAGGCTGCATTGTAGAGCTGTCGGCTCATCCCGGTGGCAGACGCCACATTGCCCATCAGGATAAACAGCGGTACGACCACCAGTTCGGGGGAAGAGGCAAGGGTAAAGGTCTCGGACGACAACAGCCCCATAGCCGCGTTCCAGCCATTGAGTGCCCAGATGCCCAGAAATCCCACCAGAAACATCGCAAAAGCCACAGGCACACGCAGTGCGAGCAGAACCAGAAGGGCAACAAGCCCGATAAAGCCAGTGGCCTCGACACTCATGAAACGGGGCTCGATTCTGAACGGATGTCGCGTTTGGACAGGGTCAGCTCCAAGGCCCGTAAAGCCATGCCCAGAGCGGTCAGAATGGCAAAGCCTGCAAGCGCCCACTGGAACCAGGCTTTCGGCAGGCGTAAGAGATTTGTGGACAGGTTCAGCATGACGCTCAGTTTTGCGCTTTCCACGATCGCCCAGGCAATGAACACAAAGATCACCGCACCAAGAAGTGCTGAGGCGATGTCGATGAACCGGTTCATGCCCGCGGGAAAGCGTGGCTCAAGCAAGTCAACGGCGATGTGCCCGCCCTGTCGGTCACACATGGCCATGCCACCAAAGACAAGGATGACCATCGCCATGGTGATCATATCCTGAGACCCGAAAAGCGGGTTGCCGAACGCGCGGCCCATGACGTCGATCATGATGATGACCACTTCCAGCAGCAGTCCAAGCGCTCCGATGTTTGCGGACAGGCCGATCAGCCTGTCCGCCCAGTTGCGCAGATGCGTGAGCATCCTCAGTTGCCCTGCATCGCCGCCAGAGTCGCCTCTCCGCCAACGCTGGCCACATACGCACCGGTTACAGGTGCAATCACCGCGGCAAAGGCTGCTGCCTCGGCTTCGGTCAGATCGACAAAGGTGTTGTCACCCGTCGCACGGGCGGCTGCAACGGCAGCGTCCGATGTGGCATTCCATGCCTCTTCCGCACTTTGGGACAGCGCCACACCTTTGGCTGCATCAATTGCGGCTTTCTGTGCGTCGCTCAGACCGTCGTATTTGGCCTGTCCCATCACAGCATAGAATGCCAGACGGCCAAGGTTCGCACCGAACGTGTAGCTGTTGGCAACCTCATCCAGTTTGAAATCCGACAAGGTCGACGAACCGGTGATCACGCCGTCGATTAGGCCTGTCTGAAGTGCGTTATAGACCTGGTTGATGGGCATCTGAACAGGGGTTGCCCCCAGCGCAGTTGCCACTTCAGCCGCTGTTGCACCGGCAACGCGCACTTTCAAACCGGCCATGTCAGAGGGTTGACGCACCACATGATCCTTCATGATCAGGATGTTCGGCTCGGATGTCCAAAGGGCCAGCGGTACAGTGCCGGGAAACTCTGCCGCGAGGTTGTCGCCATAGGCTGCCCAAAGTGCAGCATAGCCGGCGTCTTCATTGTTCAGCGTTCCGGGCAATTCCACGATCATGGTCTTGCCGAACTGCGACGAGGTGTAGCCCGGCAGTCCCCATGTGATATCGGCTACGCCCTGAACCGCGCGGACATATTGCTCTACCGGACCAGCACCAAGTTCGCCACCATGATAGCCGCGAACGGTCAGTTCACCACCGGTGGCCGCGGACAGATCCGCATTCAGTTTCTCGATCACTGATGCGTTTACCGTGTGAAACGGTGGCGTGAAATTGGCAAAGCTCAGTTCCTCTGCTGCAGCGGGCAGAGCCAATGAAACCGCTACGGCTGTACCGGCCAGTATTTTGCGAAGTGTCATGTTTTTTCCTCCCTGACATGGTCCTGTTTTTTCAGGTCGCACCGCTCGGGCGGAGCGCCTGATTTTTCTTCAGCTTCCCTTTGTGCGCCAGCTGTCGGCGTAGTTTTCGCGTGCGTCCTTGGCATAAGGAGTGGCCGAGACACGCACCCGGATGTCTGCCTGTTTATGCGCCTCGGTTGAGGTCTTGCCGGTCGGCTCCGGCTCACCCCATTTCATTGTCAACACATCTCCGACCTGCACTTCAGGTGCCACGACGCCAAGGCTCAGGAAGCACCGCTCGTTGTAGGAAAAACCGTTGAACATGCTCATTCCGACCATCTTGTCGCCCTGCACCACCATGTCGGCAGAGGAAGAGGCATAGTTGGGCTGCGGGAAATCGATCCATTTGTAGGGCGTACCCGCCTCCAGACCGCTGCCGATGATGGCCAGCACATCCTCCCTGTTCCATTCGAACGTTACCTTGTGGCGGTTCGGACCATCCTTCATGGCCAGTAGCGCGTCCTTGCCGATGAAGTCGTCCTTTTTCCAACCGATGTAGAAACCATAGCCGAGCTCAAACGGGTTCACGTAATAATCCGAGATGTCATCGGACACGAAACTGCCTCCGATGGAGCCCATGGCCTCATAGCTGTCTGCACCCAGCCAGTCGCGATACTCCTGCATCATGCCATCGCCAGTGTAGATGCCGGGCAGGGGGGACGGGATCCAGCCAGACTCCAGTGTGTTGGTCGAATAGGCGCGGCTGCCCACCGGCACCAGATCAATGCCAAGATCACGCGCAGCCTGCTGGATGGTGGACTGGATGTAATGCTTGTCGGCAAATGGTCCCCAGACCTCAAGCCCGGGCGCACCGGCCATACCGTGACGCAACGCCTGCACTTTTTTCGAGCCGATGTTGATCCAGTCAACGTGAAAAAAGGGTATGTCCGGCACCGGCCCGCCATTGATCTTCTCAAAGATCGCAGGCGCATCTGGACCCTGGATCTGAAACCGGTAATGGGTGCGCAAGACACGCTCGCCATCGGGGCGGCTGTTCGAACGAGGGTCGTGATAGAGGCGCACGTTCCACGTGCCGCGTGCGGCCTGAAACCGGACCCAGTTTGCCGTCGGAGCACGTCCTACAAGGATGAACTTGTCTGTGCGTTCCCGGAAAATGATCATATCGCCAATCACATGGCCTGCGGGTGTCACAGGCACGAAATGCTTGGCACGGTTCAGGTTGAAATTGGCAAACCCATTGATCCCGACATTGGCCAGAAACGCTTCTGCCTGAGGACCTTCAACGATCAGTTCATCCATGTGATGGGTCTGGTCGAACAATACGGCACTGTCGCGCCATGCTCGCTGCTCGTCCCGCCAGTTGGTGAATTCGGGGGCAACAACCGGATAGACATACATGCCGATCTTGGAGTTGCGCAGCATCTGAACCGGGTTGGCGTGATTTGCCATTATTGTGGTCAGGTTGGTCATTTCTGGTCTTCTCTCCCTGAAAGCTATTCTGATGCAACCAGAGCCAGCCCCGGCACCGGATTGGCCAGCTTTGGTTGGTGGGTTGTGATGTAGTTGAAGTTGGTCAACGCGAGCCGCGCATGCTCTCGGGTCATGGCTTCGGCGCGGGCGCCATCTCGTTCGGCGATGGCCTCAAGAATTGCGCGGTGCTGGCGCTGGGCAAATCTGAGCGAATCCTGAAAATTCGGGATCATGGCCTGATCGCTGAGGAATGCTGACGGCGACGCGAGGGGAAGCCGGCTCATCCGGGCCACTTCGCGTTCGATCAACGGGCTTCCCGCCAGTCTTGTCAGCAACGCATGAAATTTCGCGTTCTCATGCACATAACGATCAAAGTCGATCTCCTGCGATGGGTCGAGGGCCTGATCGATCCGATCTAGTGTTGCTCTGGCCTCAGCCATCAAACCCGGATTGCCTCCGCGCTGTGCGGCCATGCGGGCCGCGGTTCCTTCGACCACGCCCCGAAACTCGATCGCATCGGCAATATCTTCCTTCGAGAATGTCGCGACCCGGCAGCCACCCGTTTCGATCCGCTCAAGCAGTCCTTCCGCCACAAGTCGGTCCATGGCCTGTCGCAACGGCGTGCGGGAGGTTCCCAGATGCTTGGCCACGGCAACCTCTGGCAGACGCTGGTTCAGGTCGAAATGGCCGCTCAGGATCAAGGAGCGCAAACCCAGAAGGGCCTTGTCCAATTGACTTAGTCTTTCAGACGCCACGAGCGTGATCCTCCCAATTTACGACGGAGATGAGCTTGAACCCACTGTATACAGATTTTGCGCGATTCGCCCGATTCTCCGGGCATAATTGCCAAAATGATGCGCAGTTGTATACAAGGTTTATCTTTGACCAAGATTTTTGGTGCGATTGGACCCCCCGTTTGACCTTATGGTTTTCGCCATACTTCGACCATGGCTGATGACGAGGGCCTGACCCTGTTGATGACACGACGCCCTTGTTTTCCTGCTTCAGTCTAGATCAGGACGGTCCTGCACAGGCATTGTTGGGGGGTAGAATGGCGAGCCGTTCGTGCTGGATTATAACTCTCTGTGTGTCATTAGCTGTGCATCTAAAGCTTGTCTGGGGAACCGCGAGGATTAATCTGCGCGCTGGTTCGAAAAGGCAGGTCGGTTCGCAGACGCGTTTGCGTACCTCAGTTACCGAAACGGCTCATATCCGGGAAGGGAATTTGCCAAATGCACAGTCAACTCCAGTCGCCTGATGTGCTCAAGCCGCGGGCAATAGCCTCCATCAGGACCTGTGACCATGAATGACATCGCCCATCTTGGTCATGTTGAGCTGTACACAGATCGGTTTGAGGACAGTCTGGATTTCTTCACCCGCGTCTACGGTTTGACCGTAAGCGCACAGGATGGTGACAGCGCTTATCTCAGAGCATTCGATGACTATGAATTTCACACCCTTAAACTCACCCGCCATCACACCACGGGCGTTGGTCATATCGGGTATCGCGCCTCATCGGAGGATGCACTTCTGCGGCGTGTGGCAGCCATTGAGGCGAGCGGATACATCACGCATGGCTGGGTAAAAGGGGATTTGGGCCACGGTCGGGCCTATCAGTTTGAGGATCCCTTTGGGCATCTTTTCGAGATTTATTGGGAGACCAACAGATACGCCGCCCCCGAAGCTGAGACGCCCGCGCTCAAGAACATCGCACAACGTTATCACGGCAGGGGCTGCTGCCCGCGCAGGCTGGATCATGTGAACCTGCTCTCTCACGATGTCAGCGCTTTTCGAGACTTCATGGAAACTTGTCTTGGCTCGCGCGTGACGGAAATGATCCAGCTCGACAACGGTCGCATTGGCGGATGCTGGTTCACAGTCAACAACAAGAGCTATGATCTGGCCTGCACTGAGGAACAGGGCGGTGGTCAGGGACGGTTTCATCATGTCACTTATGCGACGGATCAACGCGAAGACATCCTGCGAGCGGCCGACATCTTTCTTGAAAACGGCGTCCACATCGAAACCGGACCGCACAAGCATGCCATTCAGGGCACGTTTTTTCTGTATGTCTGGGAACCCGCTGGCAATCGGGTCGAACTTGCCAATGCAGGTGCGCGCCTGATCCTTGCTCCGGATTGGGAACCGGTGGTCTGGACCGAAGCTGAGCGGCGCAAGGGGCAGGCATGGGGGTTGAAGACGATCGAGACCTTTCACACCCATGGCACCCCTCCGGTTTTCAAAAAATGAAAGAAAAAGGGGGGTAACTCATGTCGGAGGGTCTGCGGGTTATGTGGATGCGAGGGGGCACCTCGAAAGGGGGGTACTTTCTAGCCGGTGATCTGCCATCCGACCCACAGGCGCGCGACAGGATCCTTTTGCGTGTGATGGGCTCTCCGGATCCCCGCCAGATCGACGGCTTGGGCGGTGCTGATCCGCTGACTTCAAAAGTTGCTGTCGTCTCAAAATCGACGCGGGCCGGCGTCGATGTGGACTATCTGTTTCTTCAGGTCTTCGTCGAACAGCCGGTGGTAACCGACGCCCAGAATTGCGGAAATATCCTTGCCGGTGTCGGGCCATTTGCCATCGAGAGAGGGCTGGTTGCAGCACGAAACGATGAGACTCCGGTTCGGATCTTCATGGAGAATACCGGCCAGATCGCTGTGGCCACCGTCCAGACCCCAAATGGAGCCATCGACTATCACGGTGCGGCGCGGATTGACGGTGTTCCCGGCACGTCGGCCCCTGTGGCCATAGAATTTCAGAACACTGCCGGATCAAGTTGTGGCGCGCTTCTGCCCACAGGCCGATCGCGTGATGTGATCGGCGGGAAGGACGTCACGCTGATCGACAACGGGATGCCTTGCGTTGCTCTGCTTGCAGCCGACATGGGCATCAGCGGGCAGGAAAGCCCGCAGGAGTTGGAGGCAAACGCCGCCCTGCGCAGTCGACTTGAGCGGATACGGCTGCACGCAGGGCCGATGATGAACCTTGGCGATGTGACCGAGAAATCAGTTCCCAAGATGGTCCTGCTCAGCCCTGCAGTTGCGGGGGGCACGATTTCCACCCGCTGCTTCATCCCGCACAAATGCCACAAGACCATAGGGGTTCTGGCGGCGGTTACCGTCGCTACATCCTGCCTGATAGAAGGGGCGATTGGTGCGGATCTGTCTCGGAATAAGGATGGTGAAACCCGGTCACTGTCCATTGAGCATCCGGGCGGTGAAATGACGGTAGTTGCTCATCTTGACGGCAACAAAGTGACGAGAACGGAAGTTCTGCGCACCGCGCGCAAGCTGATGGACGGGGTGGTTTTTCCATGATGTTCGCATTCATTGGATTGGGTGAGGCCGCATCTGCGCTGATGTCCGGTGCGACCAGTCACGGTAACAGCGATAGCTCAGGGTTCATCCGAGTTGGGCTTCACCAACCGCAAAAATCCGTCAAAATCCATGGGCCGTGCAAATCTTGCCGTCTTCATCGTCACGGCTAAAAGCCTTTTGCTGGTATTGAAAAATCACAAATGACGGTGACCACAGCCCGATCATGGATTTGAGCTTGACTTGAAAATCCAACGAGCCGTTAGGTGTTGTCAGGAACCGGGCGTGCCAATTTCGGATCGGCATTGGTTTGAGATGCACGACGGGCTGTAGACTGAACGGTGGAGGTGACAAACCTCATGCTTGGAATGGATCCGATGCGCGCGCTTGATCGCCGCAGATATCGTGGCCTTCACACTCCCAGCACCTTGAGCAAAGATGTCCTTTGCGGCGAGGCCCAGCGGCTTGATGTGCAAGCCGGTACAGTTGTCTCGATCATATCAGTGGATGGTGGCTCAATAGCTCAGGTCACAGCCCTGAGGACGGACCAACGGGACTTTACTGCATTTGCCATACTGCCGGATGAAAAAGAGGCAACTCCGCTTTCTCATTCTGCTTTTGACAGCCGCGAAATGCTGGCAGCGACCGCAGAACGGGGCGGTTCTCTGGCCAATGCAACAGCCTTGACGCTTTTTGATAATGAAACCGAACCGGGTGCCTTGTTTGTCACCAAGCTTGAAGCTGACTGCATCCTTTTCGTCTGCGCTCCTGTGGAACCGGGTTTCGTTGAAAACGGCGGGGGAGGTCGATTTGCTGTCAAACTCCAGCCACCCGTAAACGCCTTGCATGATTTCGCACTGCCAAGACCCTTGGGAAAGGTCCGGGATGAATGGCGTGTCCCCCGTGGTACCGCACTGGCTTATGAAGTGCAGAAAGGTCAGTTCATTCAGGTAATTGATGTCGAAGGTCAGCAATGCTCGGATTTCATGGCCATGCGCAGCTCGGCTTTGGAAGCAGGGCAGGAACGTTTCATCGACTCCACCGTGTCCCGCACCATGGCCCGTGCCGCCTATCCGCTGCCCGGTCTGCATGACAAGTTCTTTGATCAGGACATCAAACCGCTGCTGGCTGTCCGGCAGGACACTGTTGGACGTCATGACACATTCGCCCTGGCCTGCACGGCGCGTGGTTATGAGGAGCGCGGGTTTCCCGGACATCTGAATTGTTCAGATAACATCTCGGACGCATTCGAGCCCTATGGCATCGGGCGCAGGGCAGCATGGCCTGCCATCAACTTTTTCTTCAATTCCTGGGTGGACACCGACCAGAACCACCTGACTTCGGATGAGGCCTGGTCCCGTGCCGGCGACTATGTCGCTTTGGAAGCACTGAGCGATCTGGTCTGTGTCTCGACCGCTTGTCCTGATGACGTGGATCCGATCAATGGCTGGAATCCCACAGATATTCACGTCCGCATCTATGAAGAGGATACTTCGATTACACATTCCGTATCCTGGCGTGCCCAACCAGAGGATGATGCCAGCCTCACCCGCCATTCGGCATTCCATCCCAGGACCTCAAAGCTGACCAGCACATTCACGGCCGGACGCGATCTTTGGACGCCATCCCACTTCGATGCGACCGGTGCAATTGGCGAGTATTGGGCCTGTAAAAACGCCGCAACCTTGCAGGACATGTCAGGTCTTTTGAAATTCGATGTGATCGGGCCCGATGCATCAACCCTGCTTCAACACTGCCTGACCCGCAATGTTGAAAAGCTGGCGCAGCATCGTGTACTGTACGGGTTGATGTGTGACGAGCGCGGCAGCGTCATTGACGATGGGACACTGTTCTGTATAGAGCCATCGACCTATCGCTGGTGTTGTGGCTCAGAGAACTCTGCGCTTCACCTGCGCGAACAGGCCGAACAACTAGGGCTGGAGGTGCACATCCGCTCGCTTGGGCATCGCATGGTCAATCTTGCACTTCAGGGGCCGAAATCGCGCGACATCCTGCGCAAGATCGTGTTCACGCAACCGATGCGGCCCGCGCTCGACAACATCAAATGGTTTGGCTTCACGGTTGCCCGCTTGCATGATCGGGACGGCCCTATGTTCCTTTTGTGCCGCACCGGATTTACCGGTGAGCTTGGCTTTGAACTTTTCTGCGACCGCGACCATGCAACGGAAATCTGGGATGGTCTGATGGAGGCCGGGGCATCTGACGGTCTGGTGCCCATGGGCGGGGACGCTCTGAATTTGTTGCGGATCGAGGCCGGTCTGATGATCGCAGGTGCCGAGTTCGGACCGGATGCCGACGCGCTGGAGGCGGGCCTTGGTTTTGCTGTCGATTTCAAGAAGGGTGATTTCATCGGACGCTCTGCACTAGAGCGCAATGGATCGGCACCCCGACGCAAGCTGGTTGGATTGAAATTCTCCGGCAAGGAAGCCCCGGCTCACGGGGATGGGGTCTTTGTCGGGCGTGAGAAAGTGGGCGTGGTCACGAGCGCCTGCCACTCCCCGCAGCTGGGTCACGCGATTGCCATGGCACGTGTCGCGATAGAACAATCGGGTGACGGACAAGAGCTGGAGGTCGGGCAACTGGATGGGCACATGAAGCGGCTGCCCTGTCTGGTTACATCTTTGCCCTTTCTTGATCCAAAGCGCGAGAAAGCGCGCGCCTGAGCCTGGTCCCGCAGGGTATCGTCAACAGGACTACCCTGTCAGTTTGGCAAAGGATGCGGCGATATTATCTTCGGTCAGGTCTGAGCCGATCAGAACGATAACGTTGTCTGTTACAACTCTCGTATCCTGCGCGGGCAGAATTTCGGGCGACTGCACCAGACGTCTGACGGATTGCACTAGCAGGCGGCCTGCCGGGGTTTGTACCACCCCTTTTGCACGAACGATCTTGTCGCCACGTGCATGAAGCAGGGCCGACAGCCAAAGCGTCAAGGCGGTCCAGTCGGGTGCATCGCCCAGATCTAGTTGAACCGGCTTGATGTCCGCAACGCCCGCGTTTGGCAGCGATGACAGTGTCAAGCGTTCCGCGCCTGCAATCACCTCAGGCATCGGCACAGGACTGCCGAAGGAGGCGGCTGATATCAACGCGGTTGGCGCAAGGCCAAGCAGGGTTTTGTGAAGCCGTGACATGTCACCCAATGTGACGGCATCGGTTCTGGTCAGAACCAGTCGATCAGCCGCCTCGATCTGCGAGCGCGACAGGGCATGTTCACCGAGAAGGGCAGGAGCATTCAACGCGTCGACAATCACGATGACTTCGGAGACGACAATCTGTCTGCACAAAACGGGATGCGCCTTGATCGCAGCGATAATGTTGAATGGTTCCGCCAATCCGCTGGTTTCCAGTACGATTTGACTGGTGCGTTCATCCGGGTCGGGCGTAGCGCTGCGGCGGTCACAGATTTCCAGAAGGCACGACAGAAACGGATTGATCCCGTTGCAGCAGACACAGCCACCAGCCAGAGTGATCACGTCGCGTCCGGTTTCCAGAAGAGCATCATCAACAGGCGTGCCTGCGGCCTCATTCACGATGATCTGTGCATTCCCGAAATTGCCGCTGAACAACTGATGCCTGAGCCAGGTCGTCTTGCCTGAACCCAGAAACCCGCCGATGATGGTCAGGCGAATGCGGCCCTCGTCGGTCACGCCAGCGGATCGAATGGTTTGCCCGACAAGCGCTCGACCTCGATCCAGACCTGTTCCAGATCGGGCACGATGGATGATCCGCCTCCCGGACCGGTCACTTGAATGCCCGGAACCAACCCGCCGTCATGGACCTTGATGCCAAGAGGGGAGACCATGGTTTGCAGTAGTTGCACGCGTCGAAAGCGTTCACGCAGCCTGTCGTGCGCGGTTGCCGCACCTGCTTCCGTCCAATGCCCGGGTGCTGCGGGAAACCCGCAGCTGGCACACATCAGATCACCTCGGGCCGGGCGGCGCCTTCAAACGGGTAGCGCGCCCGGAAATCATCGGCGATGCTCTCGAAAGTCATCCACTCACAGCCCTCATGGCCGTTGATGTACTCAATCAGCCGCTCAAGCATCAGCAGAACCTGAGGTCGACCCGAGACGTCTGGGTGAATGGTGATTGCAAAGACCGCATAATCCATCTCGCGGTAGACCCAGTCGAACTGGTCTTTCCACATCTGTTCGATGTCGCGGGGGTTCACGAAGCCATGGCTGTTGGGCGACTTCTTGATGAACATCATCGGCGGTAGATCATCGACATACCAGTTGGCCGCGATGTCGACCAAATCAATCTCATGGCCATGTTTTAGCGGATGCATCCAGTCGGCAGCCGTCTTGGTGTAGTCGATTACATTCCACTCATCACCGGTGCGGGCGTAAAATGGCTGGAAGTCGCGGTAGCCCTGACTGTGGTCATAGGAAAACCCGTATTTCTGAAGCAATGCCGCCGTTGAGTTCGACATCTCCCACCATGGTGCAACATATCCCTTGGGGGCTTTGCCGGTCAGCTTTTCTATCAGTTCGATCGACTTGACCAATACGTCTTCTTCCTGAGTTGGCGTCATGGCCACCGGGTTTTCATGCATGTACCCATGGGCACCAACCTCATGGCCATGATCCACGATCATCTGCATTTCCTTGGGGAACGTCTCAAGGCTGTGGCCGGGGATGAAGAAGCTGGTGGGCATGTCGTATTTCTTGAACAGCCGCAGCAGGCGCGGGATGCCAACTTCGGTTGCAAATATACCGCGCTGAATGTCAGACGGGCTGTCGCCACCGCCATAGGAGCCGATCCAGCCAGCGACCGAGTCGATGTCGGTTCCAAAAGCACACATGATTTTCTTGGGCATATCGTTTCCTCCTGAAAGGTGTCAGACACCAATGGGCATGAGCTTGGGATCGCGCACCACGGGGCGTGGTGCGATCAGGTCTTTCCACTGGGTCAGCGCGCGGCTGACTGCTGGGAAGGCGGGTCGTTTGATGTGTCTGCCACGACCGGGTAGAGGCTGGCTGTCAGCGCCAGTATCCCAGATGACATCCCCACGCGAAAGCGTGTAGCGCGGCAGGCCGGTCACGTTGAAACCTTCAAACACGTTGTAATCAATCGCCGATTTCTGGCTTGCGGCGCTGATGGTCTTGGCTGCCTTGGGGTCGAACACCACCAGGTCGGCATCGGCCCCTTTAACAACCGCGCCTTTGCGCGGATAAATGTTCAGGATCTTCGCGACGTTGGTTGAGGTGACGGCAACAAATTCTTCCGGCGTCAGACGTCCGGTTTCAACTCCAAATGTCCACAGGAGCGACAGCCGATCCTCCAGCCCGCCCGTGCCATTGGGGATCTTGGTGAAATCACCGATGCCCATCCGCTTCTGCTCGGTTGTAAACGCGCAATGATCCGTGGCGACCACCTGAAGGGAGCCTGCGGCGAGACCGGCCCAAAGCCCGTCCTGATGCAGCTTATCCCTGAAGGGTGGCGACATCACGCGCTGGGCTGCGTGGTCCCAGTCGCAATGGGCATACTCGCCTTCATCAAGCAACAGGTGCTGGATCAGCGGCTCTCCCCAGACCCGCTGGCCCTTTTGGCGCGCGCGCCGGATCGCCTCGTGGGCATCCTCGCTGCTGGTGTGAACAATATAGACCGGAACACCTGCAGCATCGGCAATGGTGATGGCACGATTGGTGGCTTCACCTTCAACGGATGCGGGTCGTGAAAATGCATGTGCCTCGGGCCCCGAATTGCCTTCAGCCAGATACTTTTCCTGCAAGGACGCGATCAGATCGCCGTTTTCTGCATGGACAAAAGGCAGAGCACCCAGTGCCGCACAGCGCGAGAAAGAGGCAAACATCTCGTCATCATTGACCATCAGAGCGCCCTTATAGGCCATGAAATGCTTGAAGCTGTTCACACCGCGCGAGACGACTGTCGCCATATCGTTGAAAATTTCTTCCGACCAACCGGTAATCGCCATGTGAAATCCATAGTCGCAGGACGCCTGTCTTGCTGCGCGTTCTTCCCACTCATCCAATGCGGCCAGAATGCCGCCGTCGCCGGGGATGATGTAATCGACCACCATCGTCGTCCCGCCCGATGCCGCTGCAAAGGTACCGCTTTCCCAAGTTTCTGCGGTGCGGGTGCCCATAAAGGGCATCTCAAGATGGGTGTGGGGATCTATCCCGCCGGGCATCACATAGCATCCGGTGGCATCAATAGTCCTGTCGGCTGTCAGACCGGACCCGATTGCGGTAATCACCTCACCCTCAACCAGCACATCAGCTGTGTAGCTCCGGTCTGCCGTGACAATGGTGCCGCCTTTGATCAGGGTCGACATGATTTGACCTCCTTCAGTCGGGCTGAATGGCGCCCGTGCGTTCAACAATCAGTCCGTAGTGCTCTGGCCGCCTGTGGGCCGCAAAATCGAAAATCGTATCCTTGTAGAGCTTGCCCATGTCCATATCACAGGCTGCTGTAATCACCTCGTCTTCGACAGTGACTGCCTGCGCCACGATCTCGCCCGAGGGGGCGATGATCACGCTCTGCCCACCCATGGGTGAGCCTTCCTCATTGCCGCATTTGGCGGTGCCAACGACCCAGGTCGCGTTCTGATAGGCCCCCGCCTGCATCGACAGATGGTTGTGAAACAGGGTCAGGCTGTCCATCGCCTGATCTCCCACGTGACCAAAGGGCGTGTTGTAGCCGAGCATGATCATCTCGACGCCTTGAAGGCCCATGACACGATAAGTCTCGGGCCAGCGACGGTCGTTGCAGATCGCCATGCCCATTGTTCCGCCGAACCCCTGAAACACCGGAAAACCCAGATCGCCCGGCTCGAAATAGCGTTTCTCAAGATGCTGGAACGCGCGGCCCGGTTGGGGTTCAGCATGGCCGGGCAGATGAACTTTGCGATATTTGCCGATGATCTGACCGCTGGGATTGACCAGAACGGACGTGTTGTAGCGCCGCTTGACCCCGTTCTCGAAAACCAGTTCCGCAAAACCGAGATAAAAGCCGATGCAAAGCCGTTTGGCCTCATCAAAGAGCGGCTGGGTGGCGGCGCTTGGCATTTCCGTTTCGTAATAGCTGTCGAGTTCTGCTTCATCCTCGATCACCCAGCGGGGGAAGAACGTGGTAAGCGCAAGCTCAGTGAACACCACCAATTCACAGCCACGCCCTTTGGCCTCACGCATCATCTCAAGCAGGCGGACAACTGCATCGGCCCGGGTCTCGGATTTGGCAATCGGACCCATCTGGGCTGCGGCAGTGATCAGTTTGCGAGTCATGGGGATTTCCCACCGCTGAGTATGGCCGCAATCTGAACAGATGCGGCCACGCCATCGATCAGCCTCAGGCGGGATTTTGGATCCGCGTGGGACGGTACATGGGTCATGCCCGCACAGCCCAGTACAACCGACTGGATCTGATCTTCGGCCTCGGCCAATGCAATCTCGTGCAGAACCTGTGCTGTCGAGGCTTCCGGATCGGTCTCAAGCGCCAGCACTGGCACGCCGGAGGGGCGGATTTTCGACAGATGCCGATCGAGCCCGTAGCGCTCGATGTTTTCGGCAAGCACGGGAACCGAGACGGGCAGGGTGGTCACGACCGAAAATCTGGGACCAGCGAGTGCTGCCAGATGATAGGCCGCCTGCCCAATGCCTATGACCGGGCAGTGAGCGATCTCACGCGCCTCGTCCAGGCCGGTGTCGTCAAAGCAGCCGATGATGATGGTCTGGGCACCGATGTCGGACGCCTTTTCTACCAGTTTCAGAAGCGGTGGAATGCAAGCAGCCCCGTCTTCCGGTCCCTGTATCGCCTCGGGCCCATCATGAGACGTCCAGCCTTCAATCTGGGCATCCGGGCAAACCTTGCGCGCGGTCTCCACCATCGCTTCGGTCATCGAGGCCGTGCTGTTGGGGTTGATGATAACGATCATACCATCCCTTTCCCAGCGTCCGACCCGGCTTTGGCCCGTTTGCGCGCCAGTCCCAATGTGATGACAATGAATGTTCCGATCACCAGAAGTGAAAAGATCGTGGTCAGCGTGCCGAGCGCATAGAGCACCGGTGTCGTGACATTGGTGGTCATACCGTAGATTTCCAACGGCAGTGTGTTGCGGCTGCCCGAGGTCAGAAGGGTGCGGGCAAACTCGTCATAGCTCAGCGTAAAGCCGAAAAGCGCCACACCCAACAGCGATGGAGCAATGATTGGCAGGACAACATGGCGGATCGTCTGCCAGGCGGTGGCACCCTGATCGCGGGCGGCTTCCTCATAGCTTTTGTTAAACCGGTTGAAGACCGCGAACATGATCAGCAGGCCAAAGGGCAAAGTCCATGTCAGCTGCGCACCAAAGCCGGAGGTGGACCAATGCACGGTCCAGCCCGCCTGACTGAACATCAGGCCCACACCCAGCGAGATCAGGATCGATGGGATCACAAGAGCTGTGATGATCAGGTAGAAGAGGATGGTCGATCCGGGGAATTTCTTGCGAAAGGCAAGCCCGCCCATGATGGACACGACCACTGTGGTTACCATCACCATCAGCCCAAGAATGAAGCTACGCCGAAAACTGCCCCAGATGTCACCAACAGCCTGCTGCTCGAACAACTCTCGGAACCAGTGCAGCGACGTGCCACGCATCGGGAAGGTCAGCCCGCCTCCCTCACCCTGAAAAGAAAGGATGCCGATGGTCAGGGTGGGACCGTACAGGAACAGCATGAACAGGGCGAAAAACACCGACAATACGTAGAATGAGCGGGAGCGGGGTTCCATCTACAGCTCCTTCCGGATGTCGACAAAGCGCAGAAGGATGCCGATCACGATCAGAACCGTGGCCAAGAGAACAATCGCCGTGGCCGAGGCTGACGGGTATTGCAGTAGGGCGATGTCGTTGGAGATCAGGCGACCCACGTTTGCCGACTGGCTGCCTGACATGATCCGCACAGTAAAGAAATCGCCCATCACCAGTGTCACCACAAAGATCGTCCCGATCATGATGCCCGGCTTGGTGAGCGGCAGAATGACATTCCACAGGATCTGGGCACCTGTCGCGCCCGCGTCGCGGGCCGCCTCGATCAGCGATTTGTCGATGCGCATCATCGTATTGAATATCGGCACCACCATGAACAGCGTGTAGAGATGCACGAATGCCAAGACGACAGAGAAATCGCTGAACAGCAACCACTCCAGCGGCTCGTCGATCACACCCCAGGATATCAGCGTCGAATTTGCAATGCCATTGCGCCCCAGAAACGGGATCCACGAGATCATGCGAATGATGTTTGAGGTCCAAAACGGGATCGTGCAGAGCAGAAAAAGCGCGATCTGCCAAGTCTGTGTCCTGACATGGAATGCCAGAAAATAGGCGACCGTGAACCCGATCAGAAAGGTAAATATCCAGGTCAGGATTGCGTATTTGAAGGTGTTCAGAAAAACCGTATAGGTCACGGGTGAGCCGAACAGAAACTCGTAATTCTCAAAAACAAAGGCCGGAATGATGGAGAATTCCGTGGCACGCCAGAAGCTGACGATGACGATCATGACAATCGGCATGACTAGAAAGACACCAAGGACCACCGCCAGAGGCGAGATCATCAGCCAGCCCTGAAGGCCTTTTTTTGAAAGTAGCTTTGTCATTTTCAAATCTGTCGGGAGAGGCGCAGTCCGGACGCCTCTCCCAAGTTCATCAGGCTGCGATGAACTCGTTCCACTTGCGAACCATGTACTGGTTCTCGTCCATGACGGAGTTCCAGCAGGCAACCGCACCCATCCGGTCGATGAACGAGCCACCGTCGCGAACCGCACCGGGGCCTTCAAGAACAGCGCCGCTTGGGCTGACGATATCGCCCTGGGATTCCTTGCCCTCGTACCAGAAGCCCCACTCATCTTCGCTCATGAAGAGCTTCGATGTCTCGGGCACGGCAGAATAGTAGCCCTGACGCATCAGGAAGCCGCCAACCCAGCCGGACAGGTACCAGTTGATGTACTCGTAAGCCGCATCCAGTTTTGCACCTTCAAGGCTTGCGGCAAGGCCCATGCCACCACCCCAAGAGCGGTAACCTTCTTCAAGTGGCTGGTACACGCAAGGAATGCCCTGAGACCGGACAGCTGTGATCGCAGGTGACCACATGGACTGGATCACGACCTCGCCAGAGGCCATCAAGTTCACGCTTTCATCGAAGGATTTCCAGAAGGCGCGGAACTGACCGTTCTTCTTGGCTTCGGTGAAGATGCCAAGGGTCAGGTCAATCTCTTCTTTCGTCATGTTGCCCTTGTCGGGGTATTTGTATTCGCCCATGGATTCGACAACCATCGCCATATCCATGATACCGATCGACGAGATATCAAGGATCGATGCCTTGCCCTTGAACTCTGGGTTCAGAAGCTCGGACCAGTTGCTGATCGGGCGTCCGATCAGGTCAGGGCGGATGCCAAGCGTGTCGGCGTTGTAGATGGTGGGGATCAGGGTCATCCAGCCGGATTCCTCCTGAACGAACTGCGTGCCGTTTGCGCCATCCACAAAACCGACCGTATGAGGGGCGGTGCCCTGTGCGATCTCGCTTGTGGGTGTCAGTTTGCCCGAGCGGAACGTTCCGGCGATCTTATCATAGTTGGCGATTTTGGAAGTATCCATCGCCTGCAAGTTGCCGGTGGGCCAGACCTTTTTACAGATCCAGTACTCGATATCGGCAATGTCGAAGCTGTCTGGCTGGGTGGCCACGCGCTGGGTCACGGCGTCTGAATCAAGAGCCGTCATCTCGAGCGTGATGCCCAGATCTTCGAGTGCCTTGTCGGCAATCTCGTTGAAGGCAGACACGCCTGTTCCGGCCTGTCGCAGAACAATGTTCGACTGGGACCAGACCATTGGTGCAGCAAGCGTGCCTGCGGTCACCGCAGCGCCCGTCTTGAGCAGCGTCCGGCGGCTCAGGCCATTGCGTTTTGTATATCTTGTCATCTTACACTCCTTGTTGTTCTGAGACCGCCGTTCAGGCGGACAGTCTGTGTTGATCTTCTTGGTCCCAGGTCAGACCGATCTGGTCGCCCGGGTTGAAGGGATTGGCAAAAAATGCCGCATCGGGGACGATGGCCGTGACTTCGTGGTCGCCGATGACCTTGGTCAGGATGGAGACATGGGTGCCCTGATATTCGACGGCCACCACGCTGGCGTTCACGCGCCCTGCGTCTGCCTGTGTGGGTTTGACAACATCGGCGCGGACAGCAACGGCCCCTTCAGGCAGGGCAATCACGTTGTGGCCGCCGATGAACTTGGCAACGAATTCGGTCTTCGGCGTGTTGAACACCTCTCGCGCCGAGCCGGCCTGTTCGATCACCGCGTTGTTCATCACGATGATCTCATCTGCCAGAGCGAGTGCCTCGTCCTGTCCGTGGGTGACATGCAGGAAGCCTATGCCGAGTTCTTTTTGAAGTTTACGCAACTCGCTGCGCATCCGAATGCGCAGGAATGGATCAAGTGCTGACAGCGGTTCATCAAGCAGCAAGACTTGAGGCCGCGTAATCAAGGCACGAGCCAGCGCCACCCGCTGTTGCTGACCGCCAGACAGCTGGTCTGGCATCCTGTCTGAAAGCGAGGTCAGATCAACCAGTTCAAGCATCTCGCCTGCGCTTTTATGGCGTTGATCCTTCTCGATCCCCTTCATTTTCTGGCTGAATGCCACATTGTCCAGAACGCTCAGATGCGGAAACAGCGCATAGTTCTGAAACATCATCGCAGTTCCGCGTTTGGCGGGCTGGAGCTGCGAAATATCGCGCCCCCCGAGTAGTATCGCACCCTCGGTGACGCTCTCATGGCCTGCGATCATCCGCAAAGTGGAGGATTTTCCACAGCCCGAAGGGCCAAGCAGGCATGTATAGCTGTCCGGTTTGAACTTGTGGCTGACCGCGTCAACGGCAAGCGTGCTGCCGTAACGCTTGGTCACTGCGACCAATTCAAGGTCATGTTCGCTTGCCACCATCCAAAAACTCCTCTGGATCAAATGGGCTCAAGGTTGCTCCGTGGATCAAAGAATTACGTGTGGTGGAGTGGTCGAAATCAGATCGGTGGCGAAAAAAAGTGCAAACTTATGGTCAACGGATTATTAATTGAGCACAAGATTGTATCCAATATCAAGCTTGAACAGCATACTATTTGGAAATGGCTTGTGCTCGGGAATGATGTGTACCATTGGTCTTTGACGAAAGCTGATCCATGAACACACCTCATTATCCAGACCAGCACATGCCTCAGGACAGGACACCTGACCAGTCGGTCACCGTTGCCCTGTCACGCGCGATTCATGAACATAAGCTGCCCCCCGGCACCAAGTTGGGTGAGGATGATCTGGCCGAGATCTACGGTGTGTCCCGGACCATTGTGCGGGCGGCGCTTCGAACACTTGCACATGAACAACTGGTACAAATTCAGCGCAATCGGGGGGCATTCGTTGCCAAGCCAAGCCCGAAGGAAGCGCTGGAGGTTTTTGAGGCGCGGGAATTGCTGGAACCCCGCACCGCGCATTCGGCCGCGATCAAGGCCACCAAGGCCGATGTTGATCGCTTGCACCGCCATATCGAGCGGGAACATGCTGCCATGACATCGGGTGATCACGGTGCCGCGCTTTATCTATCGGGCCAGCTGCATGTGGAGATTGCCCGCATTGCGGCACAGGATACCATCACCAGTTTCATCGAGACGCTGATTGCCCGCTCCTCGCTGGTCGTGGCGCTTTATTGGCGTCGTGAAAGTGCACTTTGCGAAAGCCACGCGCATAATTCACTGGTCGAGGCGATTGCCGAAGGTGATGGTGACAAGGCTGAAGGTCTGATGAAAAGCCATCTGGTTGATCTGCATTCAGCTCTGGATCTGTCGCAGTCGGCCCCGGCCTCGCGTACCCTGAAGCAGATGTTGTCTGGATCCTGAGGAGTAGCCGTCGCGGATCTAGCGGGCATCCCGCAGCCAGCCATCTTCAAAGCTGACTGAGGCGACATCAGCCAATCTGGCCATGCGCGACAATTCCGCCTCCAGCTTTGCCATGCGTCCTGCACCGAAATTCAGGCGCTTTTCCGGCCATAAGGCACGCACATGCAAACGGTCCTGATCCCGAAGCGCTTTCATATCGATGCGGCCCACCAGACGATCACCCTCAAGAATAGGAAATACATAATAGCCGTATTGCCGCTTGGCTTCGGGAACAAAAACCTCGATCCGATAGAAGAACCCGAACAGTCGTTCAGCGCGGTTGCGATCACGAAGGGCCGGGTCAAAGGGTGACAGAATGCGCAGACGGGAGGTGGGTGGCTCAGCCGTTTCGACGAGAGTCTCGGGCCAGATGAAGGACTTGCGATATCGCCCGTCGACCAGTTCGATCTCAGTCTCAATGATGTCACCGGCTTTCAAAGCGTCCGCACACCATTTTCGGGCTTCCGCTGCGGTGATTAAATCCCAGAAGGCGGCAATCTCACCCGATGTCGCAAACCCGAGCCGGTCGAGCGCTGATCGGCAGGCCCAATCGATGGTCTGTGCTTCATCAGGTCGGGTGTTCAGGTAGTCATCGGGGATCACCCGCTCCGTCAGATCATAGATCTTGCGGAACCCTTCGCGGCGCAGAACAGACAGCTTGCCAATGCGCCACAATTGATCAAGCGCGACTTTGGATGGGTTCCAATCCCACCACCCCCCGGTGCTTCGGCCCTCATCCGCGCCTAGATCGGACGTGCAGCATGCCCCGTGCTGATCAATATGACGCAACACGTCGTCCAGTTTATCTTCGGTACCCTCCGCGCGCCATTTCTGACTTCGGGCCGCAAGCTTGGCTTCATTTCGGCGAAACTTGAGGCGCCAGTAAGGAAAATGCTCCATTGCGATCATGCTCGCGTCATGAGTCCAATGCTCGAACACACCCTGATCCCGGTCATGGAGCATATGCAGATTGCGGGGGCGGTAGGCTGGGCGTCGTGCGTGCAGGATCATGTGATGGGCCCTGACGACCGTGTTGATTGTGTCCAGTTGAACAAACCCGAGCCGGTCCACCACAGATTGCAAATCAGATCCACGGCCAGAACCGGACAGTGGACTGGCCAGCCCATGACGCTCAAGAAACAGCGCACGCGCCTGAGAGTTGGTGATCCTGGGAAGAGCGGTCATGAGCGATGTCCAAGATGAAGCGGGCAGCTAAAAGGCACAGAGAGAAAAGGGAGCATAGGTTGTAATGATCTCGCGATCCAGCGGGATGCGTCAGAACTCAAGCGCCATGGCATCAGTTATGGCAGCCTTAGCACCTTCCGGTGACCCGCCTTGAGTAATTGACGAAACAGTGGGTCAGATCCTTTTGGATCTTGTTGGCTGGCGTGGGGCGCAACTCCCTTTCCTGCACGGTCTCAGCCATCCAAGACGTCCCGGAAAACCAAACCAATCGCTCTATAGACAATCCGAGTTTCTCTCGTGACACTCTGCCAAACCAAGACGCGAGGGATGGTCTGATGAAGAAACGGCAATTGGGACAAGGTGGGCCACTGATCCATCCGATTGGCATCGGAGCCATGTCATTTTCGAATTTTTATGGTCCCACGACAGAGGCAAACAGCCACGCCATTCTGGAAACTGCGATGGCAGCAGGTGTGACCCATATCGATACCGCGAACGTCTATGGCATGGGCACCTCCGAGACCGTCATCGGCAGTTTTCTGAAGGCCCGGCCAGAGGCGCGTGACCATTTCACCATTGCCACCAAAGGTTCGATCAAACGCAATCCCGATGGACCAGGCAACCTTTTTGACAACTCGAGAGAGCACCTGACGTCGGAACTTGAGGCCAGCTTGAAGAAACTGGGTGTGGAGGCGGTGGATCTTTATTATGTGCACAGGCGCGATCCATCTGTCCCGATTGAAGATGTGACCGAGACGCTTGCCGGGCTGGTCAGGGCAGGCAAGACCAAAGCCATCGGGTTTTCTGAAATTGCCCCGACATCCTTGCGCAAGGCCCATGCGGTCCATCCCGTCGGTGCGGTTCAGTCGGAATATTCGCTATCTACCCGGTCGCCCGAGATGGGATTGATCCAGTCCTGTGCGGAACTGGGCGTTGCCATGGTTGCCTTTTCGCCAGTTGGCAGGTCCTTGTTGACTGATACACCGCTTGGCCTTGAAGCGATCCAGTCCCTGCCCTTTCTTGTGAACAATCCAAGGTTCATGGAGCCCAATTACAGCGCAAATATTGCAGCTCTCGCTCCGTTTCGGCAATTGGCAGCCGATATGGGGATGTCAACGGCAGGCCTTGCCATCGCCTGGTTGCTGGCGCAGGGCGAGCATGTGATCCCGATCCCGGGAACCCGGTCGGTCGCTCATTTTTCAGAGCTTTTGCAGGCAGCAGAGCGGGAGTTGAGCAATGATGACCTGAAAGCCATTGAGGCTGTGTTGCCCATTGGGTGGGCACATGGCGACCGGTATTCCGTACCGCAATGGATTGGCCCGGAAAAATACTGCTAGATCAAGGGGCGATCAGCGTTCCCCAAAAGCGGTTTCCAGTGACCTGCTGATCGGTTTTGCCAGATAGGCAATCGCCGTGCGTTCTGCTGTGACGATCTCGGCTGTGGTCACCATTCCGGCTTGCAGCTTGCGGGTCCATCGACCAGTGCCGATGGTGTCAGCCTTCAAGGCCACATGCGCACGAAAATACTCGCGAGAGGTTTGCGGGTCTGTGATCGAGTTGGGCGAAATGCTTTCGATCCTGCCCTCAACATGGCCATATCTGCGCACATCGAACGTCTCGAGTTTCAGGGTAACCTCGTCTCCTGCTGCAATATGTCCAATATCAATTGGATCAAACTCGATCTCGGCGATCAGATCGATGTCGGCTGGCAGGACTTCGAAAATCGTCTCACCCGGCGCGATCACTTCGCCTGTATTTGGGTAGGCGACCTGATGAATGAAGCCGCTCTCAGGCGCGCGGATGACCAGTGTTTCGCTGCGGGTCTTGAGCGCATCGGATCTGACGCTCAGCGCTTCGACATCCTGTTCAAGACGGAAAATGTCCGCAACCAGAACAGTGCGTCTCTGCAGAATATCGCGTTCAAGTGCTGCTTTGGCCTCGGTCAGGTCTTTCTGTGACTGGGAAATCCGGATCTTCAGGTCAAGTATCGTTGCCTGTATCTGGTCCAGTCCATCAATCTGGGCATCCAGAGACTGGCGCGTGACCAGTTTCTGCTCAAACAAGTTGTTTTGCCTGTCGACCTGTTTCTGGCGCGTGTCCAGTCTTTTGGTTGCCAGCGCCAAAGCGTCTTGCAAGCCGGCCAGTGTCGCTGTCAGATCGGCGGCAACGGATTGCTGAGCCTTGTATTCTGCTGAGATGATCATCATCTGAGCCGCGGCAAAACCAAAGCCGGCATCCTGCAGGGCGGTGGGAACCGAGGCATCATTCAACCCGTCGACCGTCAATGACTGCAACAGTCTGCGCAGGTTTGACAGCTCGGTCTGGGCGCTGCGCAGGTCTTCTTGCGTATTGAGCATCGCATCCGTTAGCTCACTTGATCCCAGAACCGCCAGCGCTTCGCCCTTGGTAACAGCTTGCCCATCGATGACGCTGACCTGAAGGACTGTGCCGCCTTCGGGTGACTGGACTTGTCGATATCCGCCCATCGGGACCAGCTCCCCCGTGGCGCGCGTGACCTCGGGCACATTCGTGGTTGACCCGATCCACAAGCACGCGGTCAGAAAGGCGCAAATCGTGAGAATGATGCGACGGGCAGTTTTGGGCGCGTGCCGATCCTGTTTATCTTTTGCTGCTTTGAAAACGCCCTTTCGGGCTCCAAATACAGATGCCATGTCACCCTCCTCTTGCCTTGTTGAGCAGTGCTTGCAGCTTCTTTTTCCCCGCAGCCGTTGTGTCGTTGACCACGAGACGCCCCTGATCGAGATAGATCACGTGATTTGCCAGACCGATGATGTCGGGATCTTGCGAGGCGACCACCAATGTGCGCCGTCCGCGTTCATTCACCAGACAGTTCAAAAGCGCATCGCGCCTGATATCATCCAGGTTTTGCGAGGGCTCATTGAGGAGCAGAACCGAGCCGTCGCGCGCGAAACTGCGGGCCAGTGCCAGGGCGCGCAAAATGGAGATCGGCAAGCGCTCGCGAAACTCCTCTGACAGACGGGTATGGATGCCGTCGGGAAATGCCTCGACCACTTCGTCCAGTTCCATGTTTTCCAACGCTTGCAGGACGTCGTCTTCGGTCAGGCTTGGCGTTGCAAGCCGGAAGTTTTGGAACACGGTGCCATAGAAGAGCTCAGGTCGCGGGTCTGCGCAGGTGATTGCCCGGCGCAGATCATCAACCGCAATCTGCCTGACATCCACATGATCCAGTTCCATTGTGCCGATGGTGGGCTTGTAGAAACCGCTGATCAGGTTCATCAAGGTTGTCTTTCCGCTGCTGTCGCCGCCGCAGACAATCGCAAAGGCATTCGGGGCGATTTCCAATGAGACTTGCGACAGGGCAGGCGTGCTGGTCGCGTCGTATTTATGGGTGACACCATTGATCGCGATGCGGCCCTCAAAGGTTTTCTGATGGCTTTGCGCGACCCCGCGCACCAGTTCCTCAGGCAGGCTGAGGATGCGGTCACTCTGGGCTTTGCTTCTGAGATAGCCGAAAATTTGGGGCACATTGGCATAAAGCGCCTGAAGTGGGGACAGCACCTTCCAGACAAGCGACATGATCGCGATCAAAGCACCAAAGCTGAGCGTGCCATCCAGTGCGCTGAGCGCGCCGAAACACAAGGCTCCGACACCTGCAATCGCCATGAGGCTTTGCCCGATGTTTTGTGACAAAAGCTGACCAGCCCCTGCAAGACGTGCGGATTTTGCACTTTGTTCGGACAGGTATTTCTGCCGTTGCATCCAATGCGCCTCCAGCCCCAGTCGCTGGATGGTCTGCTGGTTCTTGGCAGCTTCAAACACATGGGCTTGCAAGGCCTTGCGATCATTTGAAGCCACTTCTCCCAGCTTCTTGAGGATTGGCGAAAATACCCAACTGGCCAACAGAAACAGGACAGCAAGTCCGACGATCAGATAGGCAATCGGCGGTGACAGCCAGAACAGCACGAGAAAGAAAATGATGGTGAAAGGCAGATCCAGCAGATTGGTCAGGATCTGGCCGGTAAAGACATCGCGGAAGCCTTCGAACTGCTTGAAGCGCGCCAGTTGCTGCTCGACATCGGATTTTTGAAACTGGTCGATCGGCAATGCCATCAATTTGCGAAACAGCGCGATGCCAAGGCGCTGCTCGGTCTCACGTCCGACATGGGCGAGCGCTTTGTTGCGGGCACTTCTGAACCCGGCATCAGCGGCCAGAAACGTCAGGACAACAAGCACCAGTGACAGCAGCAACTCGGTCGATCCCGAGGGGATCACCTTGTCATAGATCACCATGATCAGCAAAGGCGTGGCCAGCCCCATCAGATTGGACATGAAAGTGGCAAATGCCAGCCAGGGCAGTGCGCCGCGAAACTGTGAAGTCACGTCGGAAATTGATGTGATCCGGTCTGTGGTCTCACCGCTTCCAAACCGTTCAAGCCGAATGAGGCGTCCTCGGGAACGGCTTGGTTTCTGCCAGGATTGTCCATCCTCTCCGGGCGACATGACAAGCAATTGTCCGTCGTTTTCTTCGAGAATGGCAAGAATTGCACCGTTTGATCCCACGAATAGTGCAGGGCAATCGTCCGAAGAGATTTGCCGCAGATGGCACGTTTCCTCAGACGTAGGCACGCCGAGGTTCGCCAGCGTCTTTACCAGGTCACTTGAACTGAGCCGGTTGAGCATATGCGGAACCGCCTCGACAAGCCGGTTGTCGTTGCAATGCCACCCGGCCCGGGACATCAGGACGTTCAGGATATTCAGGCCTGAGGACAGGGTCACATCCATTATGCGACCTCCTCATTGATCATGTCGGGCGTAAGCTGAAGGATGCCTGCGGCCTCAAGTGCTTCAGCACGGATATCGGCGTCCCACTTGCTCAGTTCGGACTGAATATTGGAACTGACGACGATATGTTGGTCCGCAAGTTCAGTGAAATGGGTGGAGCTTTCGGAGATTACGATCGTTGTCGAGCCTTTAAGGTCTTGAACAAGGGCTGCAAATGCTGTGCGGGCCGCATCGTCCATCATGGAACTTACATTGTTCAGAAGCAGAATTTTTGGTCTAAGTGACAAAGCCCTGACCAGTGAAATCCCGTAAGTCGCCGAGCGGTTGTTCAGAATTGCCGCGCAGGTGTTAAGCTCTGTGTTATAGCCAAGGGGCAAGCGGTTGAAGTGCCGTTCGATCCCAAGCCGGGCCGACAATTCAAGGGCATAGGCGATGTCCTTGCCATCGCCATAGGCCGAGATGTTCTCCAGCACAGATCCTGAAAACATCACTGGCTGATGGTCCAGATAGGCAATGCCGTTTCGACCCCGGTTGGGAAGAAACGCTGTTGCCGGTTGTCCGTCGACAAGAACCTGCCCCTCATCGGGTTGAAGCTCTCCCAGCACCAGTTTCAGCAGGGAAGATTTGCCGGCGCCAGCTGCGCCCGTAACCAGCAGACACTGGCCCGGTTCGATGTCGGCCGAGATGTTCTGAAACAGGAAGGCGCCCTGATCGGGAATGCGTAACCCAGTATTCTCGAAAGTGATTTTACCGATCATCTCAGACTGATTGACCGCGGGGCTGGAGCGGGTTGCCATTGACAGCGCTTCCTCGACCTTCTTGCGCGACAGGCCGATGCTTTCGGACTGCACCCAGAGGCCGAGCGCCTTGAGCATGGGCTGTACCGTCCGCCCGTTGAGCAGCATGCAGGCAGCCAGTTCGGCAATGCCAATGTGACCATTGATGATCAGAAGGCTGCCAAACAGCCCCATCGCCGCGACAGCAAACTGGGAAAACAATGCGCCAAAGGACTGTGACATCCCTGAGAACCGGATGACCTTCTCGCTGATCTCAACGGTCTGAGCCTGCAACAGTTCATAGCGCCGCAGTATCTGCGGCTCCATCGTATTGGCTTTAAGGGTCCGGATCTGGGACATGGCCTCAACCAGGAAGGAGTATCGTCTTCCATCCAGTTGAAGGCGCTTCTCAAAGATCGAAGACTGGGCCATCTGAAGGGCTGAGGTAAAGAGCAGCAGCAGGGCGACACAGGTCAGCGGTACCAGCACAAGCCAGCCACCGATCAACCAGATCATGCCGATGAAGATGAAGACAAACGGCAGGTCGATCGACAGGATCCGCCCCTGACCAGCATAATGGCTGCGCAAATGCGAGATCGCGCCAAACTTGTCCAGATTTGTCGCGGGCGTGGTCTTTGCAAAAACCTCAGGCCTTGCGTGCAGCAATTGGTGCAGAAACCTGTTGTTCAGATCGCTTTCAAAGCGCTCCCCCTCACTGCCCAGCAGAACGGTTCTGGCAGCCCGTAGCACAAACTCAAGAACCACTACAACGCAGAGCCCCAGAAACAGGAAGAGCAGAGTTTCGGTTGATTGGAATGGGATGATCCGGTCGAAGATCTGCAGAATGGCCAACGGTTGGGCCATGGCCAGAATATTGAGCAGTAGTGTGGCCACCAGCACCAAGGGCGTGATTGGCGGCACGCGCAAATTTCCAGACTCTGTATGTTGTTTCCGCACGCCTCAGCCCTTGCACCCTTTTGCGACATATGGGCTCAAACCTGTGACTGGTTGCTTAACCAATTTGGGAAAAATCTTAAATTTTTCATTAAGTTATCGCCACCTGAGAGGGAATTCTTAACGGATTTGTTTCAAGAGATCGTCCTGTATTTTTCAAGGGGACAATCCTGATGGCTGAGGGTGCTGATACCGCTAATTCCGGCGCATTGAACACGTTGAAAAAGAAAATTGTCGACCAGACCGCCGAAGGGGCATCTGTGGTGCCGGAAGACATGTCGCGCAATGCGCTTCACTATGGTGAGGACCACATCGGTGAAACGGCCACGCACAGCCAGGAAGAAGCAGCATTTGAAGCATCCAGTCCCATAAGTGACGACGCCGGATCCTCATCGTCCAGCCAGCCAATGCAAACGGGGACAGCCACTGGCAGCAGCGGCTCGGGCGTGGGTTCGACCGGTGCTGCCCCTTTGAATGCGACACCTGCACCTGACGTTAACATCGGCGCTGGTCCGGCCAGAGAGGCAGCGGCACCGCAGGAGATGGCCTCACCTGATGAAATTGAGACGACCACCAGTTCCAACATGGCGCAAAAGCCGTCAAGTGCCGCAACCCCACAGGCAGCACCTGTAGATGTGAATGACGCTCCTGAGGAAATCCAGTTGTCCGGCACAGCCGTGGCCGAGAACGCTGATGGCGCGGTGATCGGCACGCTCAACGTGATCGACCCGGACGCCGCTGACAGCCACAGCTTCACCCTGTCGGACGAGCGCTTCGAGGTGGTCGACGGCGCGGTGAAGCTGAAGGATGGCGTGACGCTGGACCATGAGGAGGCCACGAGCATCACGCTCGATGTGACCGCAACCGATGCGGGCGGTGCCTCGGTCACCCAAAGTTTCGAGATCGCGGTGGAGGATGTGAACGAAGGCCCCGAGCGGGTCGAGATGTCCGGCACAGCCGTGGCCGAGAACGCTGATGGCGCGGTGATCGGCACGCTCAACGTGATCGACCCGGACGCCGCTGACAGCCACAGCTTCACCCTGTCGGACGAGCGCTTCGAG
>CANLVD010000008.1 GCA_947494445.1 uncultured Paracoccaceae bacterium
CTGTCGGACGAGCGCTTCGAGGTGGTCGACGGCGCGGTGAAGCTGAAGGATGGCGTGACGCTGGACCATGAGGAGGCAGGTGCTCTTTCTCTTGAGGTGACAGCGACGGACTCGGGCGGCGGGTCGGTGTCGCAAACCTTCGAAATACAGGTGGTCGAGATGCCGGATGTCTCGATCGCGTCAGGATTTCAGGCGCAGTATTTCGATATGGATGAAAGGTTGAGCAAGCTTGATGATGTCGATTGGGCAGCGGACCCCACCCATCAGGAGGTGGTCTCGGACATCAACTACACCAACAGTTCCAATTCATTCTGGGAAGATGGTTCGCGCGACACATTTGCTGCGCGCATCTCGGGCAATATCGAAGTCACAGAGGGTGGCACCTTTGACTTTCACGTAGGCGCGGACGATGGCGTGGCCCTGTTCGTCAACGGTGTGGAAGTGGTTGATAATGATGGCCTTCACGGGTTTCGCACGCGCAGTGGCGAGATTGAGCTGGAGCCCGGTACCCATGCAATCGAAGTGCGGTATTTTGAGAACTACGGCCATGCAGGCCTGAAGGTTGAGTGGAGTGGTCCGGGCGTGGAGGGACGCGAACTTCTGACAGCGCCGGATGATGAGAGCATGCAAACCGTGAACGGGATGCCGTTGAGCCTTCGTCTGGATATTGAACAGACAGATGCTGACGCGGTACATTTTCTGGAAGGCTTGCCGCCCGGGACGATTGTCGGGAATGAAGCCGGCAGTTTTGATGTCGGCCCAGACGGATCGATTGACATCACCGGCTGGGACACCTCGGTCCTGACCATCACGCCGCCGGTCGACTTTGTTGGTGACGTTGCGGCACAACTGACGACCGTGATCAATCTGGAAGACGGGCAGACACTATCCGGAAGCAAAGCGTTCGATATGACAGTGAATGAGGCGCAGGTCGCTCCCCCCGGTCTGGAAGTGCAATCAGGGTTTCACGCCAGCTACTATGACGTTGATCATAGCTTGCGCAAACTTGACGACATCAACTGGGGTAGCGAGCCCACACACGAAGAAATGGTTGGCGAGATCAACTATGAAAACGGTCGCGATTCCTTCTGGGAAGGCGGATCAAAGGATACGTTTGGTGCGAAAATCACCGGCAAGATCGATGTCGAAGAAGGCGGATCCTACGACTTTTTCATCGGTGGCGATGACGGCGTGATGCTCTTTGTCAACGGAGAACCCGTCATCAATAACGATGGCTTACATGGTTTCAGAACACGCTCGGGGGAAATCGAACTTGAGCCGGGAACTCACGAAATTGAAGTGCGCTACTTCGAAAACTACGGGCATGCCGGGCTTAAACTTGAGTGGGAGGGGCCTGGGACCGAGGGCCGCGAATTGGTTACGGCCAATCCGGACCTTGAGGTCGAGCCCAATGGCACGTTGGAAATTTCACTGGTGACAGACATGTCCGACAGTGTCAGCATCTCGGGCCTGCCGGCTGATACCATACTGGTCAGCGGTGATCATACGGCCGTTTCCGACGGGTCGGGCATAGATCTGACTGGCTGGGACCTGAATATCATCGAGGTTATGCCACCTCCCGATTTCGCGGGAGAAATCTCAGCAACCGTTGAGGTGACAGGCACTGCATTCAATGGTCAGGAGACCAGCAGCGTCAGTGAAATTTCGATTTCCGTCGGGGACGGCTCCACTGGTACTTCTCCATCAAATGACGATGAAATGATGATCGCCACGGCCGAAGAGGCTTCAGCCCAGAACCAGAGCGGATGGGATGGCGATGATTCCGCAATGGACCAAAGCGAGGGCGATCCGATGGAGGAAGCGGTGGAGGTGAAAACCGAAGGAGAGCAGGCAAATGACGGGTCTGAAAGCTTCGCGCATTCGGAGTTCTGATCACCTTGGCGGCTGTTTCTTTTGACGGGTTTTAAGCTGCTCTGGCGTATTGAACGCAGGGGATGAAATCGGATTTCAAGGGAGTTGCGAGACATGCTCCCAACCACTGGTCCAGACAGAACCAGCCATTATGGCAAACACAAATCATCGTCCAGTTTGAAGGGCGGGCAGTAACCTGCCATTGTTGCTGAGAGGAGGCCCTCCCTTGGCAAATGAACTTGAGCAAAACTGCAGGGAACTGGTTGCCGAACTTGGACTGGCAAACCCCGAAGATGTTCTGGAGATCGCACCACTGACCGGTGGTGTCGCGTCCGACATTGCGCGGGTTGACCTGGGTGACCGACGAATTTGCATGAAGTTTGCGCTGCCAAAACTCAAGGTTTCGGCGGAATGGCAAGCGCCAGTTCATCGTAATGCAGCGGAATACGCCTGGCTTGATTTTGTGGCCAGTCAGTTCCCAGAGAATGCCGTACAGCTTTTTGGAAAATCAGAAACGCTCCACGGGTTTGCAATGGAGTTTCTTGAAGGGGATCAGGTTTATCTCTGGAAGACCAACCTGTTGACCGAGGCTTCGGATCAGGGGGAGGCTGAGCGGGTGGCGGACCTGCTGGGCAGGATCCACGCATTGTCATCCAGGCAGGGGTTTGACCGATCTGCATTTGGCAACAAACATGATTTCCACGCATTGCGGATTGAGCCTTATCTGGTTCAGACGGCACGGGCTCACCCAGAGCTCGCCGGATCAATCAAACCACTGGAAGACATGCTCTTTGGCAGCGATAAAGTGCTGGTTCACGGGGATGCCAGCCCCAAGAATATCCTGTTGCGAAACAAAACTCCCATTCTGCTGGATGCCGAATGTGCAACCATGGGTGACGCGAGTTTTGATCCGTCATTTTGTATGAACCATCTGCTGCTTAAGGCAATCCATCTGCCAGCCTCGCGGCGTCGGCTATTGGGTGATGTCGTCAAGTTCTGGACAGCCTATGCGCACCATGTGACTTGGGAAGATCCCGAAAGCCTTGAGGTACGGGTCTGCAAGCTGCTGCCGGTCCTGATGCTGGCCCGCATTGACGGAAAATCACCCGTTGAATATCTCACAGACAAGGAGCGGGGCAGGGTGCGTGATTTGTCCATTCCGCTGATCTCGTCACCCAAACACAGGGTTGCCGACCTGCTGAAGCATGTGACCGCAAAGCTTGGAGACTGACTGACATGACTGCCATCAAGGCCCTGAAAGGGCGTCGCGTCTGGGATTCCCGCGGACACCCCACCGTAGAGGTCGATGTTACACTTGAGAATGGCATCAAGGGCCGCGCCATCGCCCCGGCGGGTGCGTCACGCGGCACCCGTGAAGCGATTGACTTGCGCGATGGTGGTCACGCCTTGAAGGGCAAGGGGGTCGATGCGGCCTTGGCCAACATAAACGGGTCCATTGCGACCACCCTGGTTGGTCTGGACGCCATGGACCAAATGGGCATTGACGCCCGTTTGGTTGATCTTGATCCGTCTCCGTTGAAAGACACGTTGGGTGGAAATGCCACCGTTGCGACATCGCTGGCTGTCTTGCATGCCGCGGCTGCGAATGCACGTAAGCCGCTTTGGCGGCATGTGGCAGACAGCTTTGGGTATGCGCCATCCATTCCCTTGCCCGAGATACAGATCTTCGGAGGAGGAGCACACGCCGGGCGTCGGGTGGACATTCAGGATTTCATGATCATGGTTCCCGGAGCCTCGTCCTTTGACGAGGTTATGGAAGTGACCAATGAAGTTTATTTCGCTGCCGGCGACATCATGGCGTCGCGGGGCAATCTGGCTGGTGTGGCCGATGAAGGCGGCTGGTGGCCAGTGTTTCGAAGCAACGAAGAGGCGCTTGAGACGCTGGTGGCTGCCATCGAGAAAGCCGGAGAGACACCGGGGGACCGGGTTGTGATCTCGCTTGATGTGGCGGCATCCGAGTTTGGTCAGGATGGAGTCTACAAGCTTACCCTTGAAGACAGGAACCTCGAGAGTGGAGCGCTGATCGATTTGTTGGGGGGCTGGATCGATGCCTATCCCATCGTGTCCATAGAGGATCCGCTGGGAGAAGATGATGCTGACGGGATGATCGAATTCACCCGAAGGTTCGGGCATCAAGTGCAAATCATTGGCGATGACTATCTGGTGACAAATGCCGGGCTGATTAGGGCGGCAGTAGAGGACTACGCCTGCAACTGCGCTTTGATCAAGGTCAATCAGGTGGGCACGGTGTCCGAGGCACTCTCGGCATATGCGGCGGCCCGGGAAGCCGGGTGGACGGCGGTTGTTTCTGCCCGTTCAGGCGAAACCGAAGATACGTCGATCTCTCATCTCAGTGTTGGGTTGGGCGCGGGACAGTTGAAGGTAGGCTCGTTTCAGAGGTCTGAGCGCATGGTCAAATGGAATGAATGCCTGCGCATTCAGGATGATCCCGGATCAGGAGATTTCGCCGCTGGAGAGCCCCTTGCAGGAACCTGGTGGGGCCGCAGGCATCAAGCCTGAAGAAGACGGACTATCTTTCGCGACCAATGCCTCAAAACTGATTGCCAGCGCATATTTTGAGAACACACGGATGCCATCTGGATTGAGGTCTTCATCGCACTGAACACAGGTTCAATAACAAAAAACCCCGCCCGACGGTCTGTCGGACGGGGTTTGAATTCAAGTTAGACGCGCGCGTTACTCTCTGTTTCCGAACAACTGCAACAGCATCATGAACATGTTGATGAAGTTGATATAGAGGCTGAGCGCACCCATGATCGCCGCTTTGCCGAGCCAGGCTTCACCGCCAGGCTGACCTGCCATCATCAGATACTCGTTCTTGATGCGCTGGGTGTCATAGGCAGTCAGGGCCGCAAACACGAGAACACCGATGGACGAGATCGCAAACATCAGCGCGGGCGAGCCCAGGAAGATATTGACGATCGACGCAACGACCAGACCGATCACACCCATAATCAGGAAGCGACCCCATGCGGACATGTCACGCTTCGTGGTGTAGCCGTAAAGGCTGAGACCCGCAAAGGCGATCGCTGTCACGAAGAATGTCTGTGCAATCGACATGCCAGTGAACACCGCGAAGATCCAAGAGATCGACAGGCCCATGACGGCAGAGAATGCATAGAACATGACCTGAGCGGCAGCTTCAGACATGCGGTTGATCATGCCACCCATCAGGAAAACCATGATCAGTGGGGCAAACATGATGACCCATTTCAGGGGCGAGAAGAAAATCGCCTCGATCAGGCCGGACGGGATCAGGCCGGTTTCCTGACCGCGCACGAACGCGGCGACATCCACACCGAACACATAGGCTACGGCACCTGTGACCAGCATCGCGCCAGACATCAGCCCGTAGACCTTGTTCATATGGGCACGCAGGCCTGCATCGATATCCGCCGTGCGGACGCCGGCGCCTGCTCTGCGAACTGTTTCAAATTCGGCCATTAAACCCTCCGTTTACATGTGACCATTGCTTCACGCCAAACGCAGCCTTGGGGCTGGCCTGACGTACTCCCGCTAGATATTGGCAGGGTTGCCCCTGTTTTCAAGGTATTTCGGGCCAAATCATGACTGAATTGGTAAAGAAATTCGATCCAGGCTTGTTCTGTCAATCTCGGGCACGCAAAACTCTGGCAGGTCGGGTTGACAGTGGGCGCCAGGCAAAGCCTAAGCCGGCCAAAAGAGAGGCAAGTGCACCACCCAGCACAATCGCTGTGGCAGATACAGGTTCGAAACGGAAATCGGCCTCCATCACGAAAGTCATGACCGCCCAGCTGGCCAAACCTCCGGCAAGGATCGCCACAAGACCTGCGGCGCCACCCAGAATGGCCGAACGCAGGGCGAAACTGGACAGGATACGTGCACGTTCTGCCCCGAGGGTCTTGAGCACTGCGGCCTCAAAGACGCGCTTGCGTTCGCCTGCGGCTGCGGCTCCGATCAGGACGACAAAGCCGGTCAGAAGCGTTGCGGCGGCTCCGTACCGGGTGGCAGCAGCCAATGACTCGAGCGCCTCGGTCACACGTTCGATCCCGTCGCGCACCCGGATTGCCGTGATGTTGGGGAATTGCTCGGACACCGAACGCAAAAGTGGCGCCTCGGCCGCCTCATCGGCATAAACGGTCGCGATATGGGTGTGCGGTGCGCCCGCGAGCGCGCCCGGGTTCAGCGTCATGATGAAGTTGATGCCCATATTCTGAAACTCGACCACACGGAAATTGGCAAGAGTTGCCGTGATGTCACGCCCAAGGATGTTGACCGTCACTTCATCGCCGAGTTTCAGGCCCATCTCCAATGCTTCTTCCTCGGCGAAACTCATCAAGGGCGGGCCTGAATAATCCTCAGGCCACCATTCGCCGTCCGTGATAGCAGACCCCTTCACCGGCAATGCGGAGTAGGTCACGCCGCGATCACCACTCAGCACCCAGTGATCGCCCGCCACTTCGCTGGCTGGCTGACCATTGATCCGGGTTATGATCCCGCGCAACATCGGGGCCGTGTCGATCTTGCCGACACCGCCTGTATCGTTTGATGTGTTCAGGAAGCCATCAAGTTGGTTGTTCTGGATATCGACGAAGAAATAGGCAGGTGCCTCGACCGGCAGGTCCTGAGAGATCGCCGTCCGGAGGTTGGTGTCGATCTGGCCCACGGCCGCCAGCACAGTGAGGCCAAGACCCAGTGACAGAATGACCGACGCAGTTTCACCACCGGGGCCGCCAACTGATGCCAGCGCAAGCCGCAGGCTGGGCCTGCCGGTCACAAGCCTGCTGCGCGCAAGACTTGCTGCCAGTTTGCGGGTCACCCAGGCAGATCCCGCCAGCACCAGCAGGGCAGCAGCGATTGCCAGACCTGCGTAAAGTGCCAAGCGGGGGACCGCGGCATACAGCATCGCCACCCCGACCAGCATCGCGGCCAGAACAATGGTCAGAAGGATGTATTGTGGCTTTGGCCATCTGGTACCCGGCGTTGTGCCGTCCCGGAACAATCCTGCTGCGCGGATATCTCGGGCCCTGGCAAGCGGCCAGACGGTGAAGATCAATGCCGCCAGAATGCCGTAGAGCGCAGCCTCGGCCAGTGGGGCAGGGTAGATGGCAAAAAGTGCAGGTATTGGCAGTTGAGCGCTGATGACCGGGGCCAGCAAAAGCGGTACGCCCGCACCAAGTGCCAGTCCCAGCGCTACGCCGATCACCGACATCAAACCGATTTGCATCAGGTAGACGGCAAAGATGGTATTGCCCTCAGCCCCAAGGGTCTTGAGCGTGGCGATGGTGTCGGTCTTGCCGTCAAGGTAGCTGCGCACTGCAGCCGAAACGCCGATGCCGCCCACGGCCAGCCCGGCAAGACCTACAAGTACAAGAAATGCACCCAGTCGATCGATGAACCGCGCGATGCCCGGAGTGCCGTTGCGGCTGTCGCGCCAGCGTAGACCGGTCTCGGAGAACTGTGTTTCGGCTTCAGATTGTAGTGCTGCAAGGTCGGCCTCGGGCGGCAAGCGCAGCCGGTAGGAGCTGTCAAACAGCGTGCCGGGCGTGAGCAATCCGCTGCTTTCAAGTGCATCCAGCATCACGATGACCTGCGGCCCGAGAGCAAACCCCGCGCCAACGGCATCAGGTGCATAATCCAGAGTTGCCCGCAACTCGAAGGCCTGTGTGCCCAATGTGATCCGGTCACCTGGAACCAGACCCAGCCTGTCGACCAGCACGCGGTCGGCCAGAATTCCCGGCAAGCCAGTGTCGGCAAGTGCGTCCCGCACTGACAATTGCGGCTCAGTCTCCAGCGTGCCATAGAGCGGGTAAAGGTCATCGACGCCTTTGACTTGGACCAGTGTCCGGGTCGCGTCTGTCACGGCCATAGAGCGGAAGTTCACCGTTTCTGACACGTCCTGTGCGACCTCGTCCATGAAGGCGCGCTCAGGATCAGTCGCAAAGCGATAGGTAAATGACATTTCTGCATCACCACCGAGCAGTGAAGATGCCTCGGCCGTCAGACCCTCTTGAATGGCCGTCCGCACGGAGCCGACGGCCGCAATTGCAGCGACACCGAGCGCAAGACAGGCCAGAAAGATCCGCATGCCGCGCAAACCACCACGCAATTCGCGTGAAGCGATGCGCCAGCTGACGGCCAGATTGCTCATTCCGCTGCCTCGGCCATGGGATCAATGCGCCCGTCGGACAGGCGCACGACAGTGTCGCAGCGTGCTGCAAGCTCCGGCGCATGGGTGACCAGCACAAGCGTAGCGCCATGACGATCCCGAAGGCCGAACAGCAGATCCATGATCGCTTGCCCGTTGGGGCCGTCCAGATTTCCCGTCGGCTCATCTGCCAGCAGGATGTTGGGGCGAGGGGCTGCGGCGCGGGCAAGGGCCACGCGTTGTTGCTCTCCGCCGGACAGTTGCGCGGGATAGTGATCAACCCGGTGACCCAGCCCTACAGCATCCAGCTCAGCCCGTGCGCGATCAAATGCATCCCGTGCGCCCGCCAGCTCCAACGGAGTTGCCACATTTTCAAGCGCGGTCATGGTCGGGATCAGGTGGAAAGACTGGAACACCACCCCCATATGATCCCTGCGAAACCGGGCCAGTTGATCCTCGTTCATCGTGGTAAGGTCCCGGCCGAGCGACAAAACCTGCCCGGATGTGGCGACTTCAAGTCCGCCCATCACCATGAGGAGAGAACTTTTGCCCGACCCCGACGGCCCGATCAGCCCCACCGTTTCCCCTGCCGCCACATCCAGAGTGATGTCCTTGAGGATGTCGATTTTCCCGGCATTTCCTGCCAGACTGAGATTGACATCTTTCAGAGACAGGACAGGAAGGTCGGACATGGAAACCTCGGATCAAATGGGCAGCGCTCTCCGGGCATATGGGGCGCGTGCCGGTCTGCGCAAGGTGATGACGGCTCTGGTCTTGTTGTCGCCAACGGCAGTCATGGCCGATCAGATCACGATTGCAGCACTTGGTGACAGTCTGACGCAAGGCTATGGGCTGGTTGAGGCAGAGGGGTTTGTGCCGCAGTTGCAGGCATGGTTGCAGACCGAAGGACAGGATGTGCGGCTGATCAATGCCGGTGTTTCCGGTGATACAACCGCAGGCGGGTTGGCGCGCGTGGCCTGGACCCTTGGCGACGATGTTGACGGGGTGATCGTGGCGCTGGGCGCAAATGACGTGTTGCGCGGCATCGATCCTGCGGTCAGCCGCGCCAACCTTTCAGGCATTCTTTCGCAAATCTCGGAAAAGGGATTGCCGATACTTCTGGTGGGCATTCCGGCGCCGGCAAATTATGGACCAGATTACAAACACGATTTTGACGCCATCTATCCTGAACTTTCAGCCCAGTTCGGCACACATCTGTTCGAAAACTTCCTGTCGGGACTGGGATCAGGCGAGGATCTTTCCGCTGCGCAGGCCCTGATGCAGGGCGATGGCATTCATCCAAATGCACAAGGCGTTAAAAAGATCGTCGCGGCCATGGGGCCCGTGGTTCTGAACCTCGCCAATGACGTCCGGGAACTGACCAACTAGCACCCGGACGCTCTTGTTAGCGCAGCATCTGGACAGGTGGTGACCAATGTTGCGCGTCTTCGCGGCTCAGACCGATGTCGCGAAGCTGCTCGTCCGTCAGGTTGCAGACGTGGCAGCGGTCGCGATATTTTCGGTCCGCCTCAACCAAAGCAGCCACAATACGCCGGACCAGATTGTCCGTGCGGAGGTTGAGAAACCGCAGGTGGGAGAGAGTTCTGATCATGGCGTATCTCCATTCGTAGAGTTGATGTAAAATCGCTTTGCATCGCGATACTTGATATATGGCCCAGATTGATACATGATGAAAATGAATGTTTGGAAAGATAACCATCAGAAAGCGTGATATGGCTAGAAATCTGGATATGACGGCTCTCAGGGCGTTCGTAACTGTTGCGGAAAGCGGTGGGGTCACACGGGCTGCCGGTTTGCTGCATCTGACGCAATCGGCGGTGTCGATGCAGTTGAAACGGCTTGAGGAAAGCCTTGGCCAGCCACTTCTGGACCGCTCAGGCCGCACCATTGCGCTTACGCCGGTGGGCGAACAGTTGCTGAGTTATGGACGCAAGATGCTTGAGATCAATGACGAGGTCTGGGGTGTCATGAAGGGTGAGGCGTTCGAGGGAGAGGTCATGTTCGGCGTGCCCCATGACATCGTCTATCCTCATGTTCCCAAGGTGTTGAAAAGATTTGCTGCAGCCTACCCAAGGGTCAAGGTGCAGCTTGTCTCGTCCTTCACGCGGCAATTGAAAAAGGACTTCGCCACCGGTCAGCTTGATCTGATCCTGACCACCGAGGATGTGCTGGAAGCCGGAGGCGAGACGCTTGAGCGCAAACGTCTGGCCTGGGTTGGCGCACCCGGTGGTTCGGCATGGAAAGCGCGGCCAATCCGGCTGGCTTTCGAGACAGGCTGCATCTTTCGCGGTGCTGTCCAGCGCGCCCTCGATGACGCCGGCGTCGCCTGGGAGATGGGCGTGGATTCAGAAAGCACCCGCACCATAGATGCAACTGTGTCAGCAGATCTTGCGGTTCATGCCAATCTGATAGGGGCAGGGACACCCTATCTGGATCAGATCAACCACGGAGGCGCTTTGCCCGATCTACCGGAATTCATGATCAACATGTATCGCGCGGCCAGCCCTTCGGGTGAACTGGCAAGTCATCTGGCCAATTTCGTGCGCGAAGCTTACTGCGGGCAGGAAGCAAGGATCGCAGCGGAATGATCTCAGGTGGCATCCCGCCGAAGTGGCTGGCACATGCAATGCACGCCGCCGCCTGCCTGCGTGAACATCGACATGTCCGGATCATAAACTTCGAACCCGGCTGCCCGCATATCCCGGTTCAGGTTTGCAGCCGTTGAAGTTGACAGCACCTTGTCATTGCCAAGAGCGACCACGTTGCACCCCAGCGCCATGGTCTCTTTGAAACTGGCTGGAATGATCTCGATCCCGAGAGACTTCAGCCAGTCCACAATCTCGTCATCCGTTGTTTCCAGACAGACGGCTGCACAATGCTCGTTCAGCATGCACACCATCAGGTCGATGTGGACATAGAAGCTGTCGATGGGAGCAAATTTAATCTCCCACCCTTCGGCGAGAAACCAGTTTGCTACCTGTTCAGCTGCCACGCGTTCCGACCGATGATCGGTATAGCCAACCAGAGCAACACCGGGCCGGATGATGTTGAAATCACCACCTTCAAAATTCCCCGCGCTGACCATATCGTAGATCGGGATGTTGTTTTCCAGATAGAACCGCAGAACGCTCGCATACTCTCCACGCCGTCGCGGATTTGCCAACTGGCAGATCACTGCGCCATAGGGTGTCATGAAAGACGAGTCGCGGGCATAGATCTGATAGGGAACCTGTTCGTCAAAGGGCAGGAAGTGGCAGGTCACACCGGCATCCTTGTAGGCATCCACCATTTCGCGGTGCTGGCGCATGGCCACCTGCTTGTCGAACCGGTGACCCCGGCGAAGCGTGTCACGCACCAATGAAGACCATTGGGCGTTCTCCTCTCCCAGCCAGCGAAAGGTTTCGGCGGGTCCGAGCAACACATCTCGCAGGGGGCCGGTTTCGGATTTCAGATACCAATCAGTCATTTCGGGCGTGCCGCCGCCGTCGAGACGCGCTTGCAGTGGAATGGTCATGATCGGGCCTCCGGTTGCATCTTTGCCAGACTAGGCCGGTGCCCAGGTGCAATCAATCGCTGCTGTTGGAGATGCGGACAACGACCTTGCCGGTTGCCTTGCGGCTTATCAGCAGATCAAGCGCGTCATTGGCCCGTTCAAGCGGCAATTCATGACTGACATGGGGTTTAAGCAGGCCCTTCGCATGCCAGTCGAAAAGCTTGGCAAAGCTGTCTGTCAGGACGGACGGGCGCAGCTTGGCGTAACCACCCCAGTAAAACCCGATGACGGTGATGTTCTTGACCAGAAGTATATTGGCAGGGATCTGCGGCACGGTGCCAGAGGCAAACCCCAACGGCAGAATGCGCGCCTCTGGGTTGCAGGCGCGCAAGGCGGCTGTGAACTGATCGCCGCCGACAGGATCATACACCACGTCGGCACCACCAAGTGTTTTCACTTCGGCCCTGATATCGCCGGTCTCACTGTCAATCAGATGGTCTGCACCAGCTTGCCGGGCGATCTCTAGCTTCTCGGATGAGCGGGCACTTGCTATGACCCGCGCTCCCATCAGCTTGCCAAGTTCCACGGCCGTCAGTCCGACGCCCCCTGCCGCGCCCAGCACAAGCAGTGTGTCTCCTGCCTTGAGGCCGGCCTTCTCAAGCGCAACATGGCTGGTCCCATAGGCAACCAGGAAAGCGGCGGCATCACTGTCGGACATGCCGCCAGGCACCGGCACACAGGAAGCCGCCGGGATACAGGCAAAATCGGACAAACCACCGACACCCGCAAAGCTTGCTATCCGCTGGCCGATGGTCAGGCCTGTCACGTCATCGCCCAGAGCGGTGATGGTCGCGCAGATCTCCATGCCTGGAGAAAACGGCAAGTCGAACTTTTCCTGATAGGTTCCTTTAACAATCAGCGTGTCACCGAAATTGATGCCACAGGTGTGCACCTTGACCTGCACCTCCCCGGCCTTGGGGGCGGGGCGCTCGACCTCATCCATCTGCAAGGTTTCGCCTAATTGGTGAAGTCGCATTGCACGCATGAATTAGCCCTTCCTTAAACCCTTGCGGCTTTATGACCCTGCCAGGAGCGGGCCGCAAGGCACCGTTGGGTGACGCTTGGGGTAGACAAGGCCCGGTCCCGCGTCCTATGTGCAGCGCAACACGGTCGCAGGGATGCCGCCGGTCATCAAACAAAAGGTCTCGAGTTATGGAATTGCGCAACATTGCGATCATCGCGCACGTGGATCACGGCAAGACCACGCTTGTGGACGAAATGCTCAAACAGTCGGGCACGTTCCGTGACAACCAGCAGGTGTCCGAACGGGCAATGGACAGCAATGATCTTGAGCGCGAGCGCGGGATCACCATTCTGGCCAAAGCCACCAGCGTGACCTTTGGAGATGCACGCATCAACATCGTGGACACACCCGGCCATGCTGATTTTGGCGGTGAGGTTGAGCGGATCCTGTCCATGGTGGACGGCGTTGTGCTTTTGGTGGATGCGGCAGAGGGGCCGATGCCGCAGACCAAGTTCGTGACCTCCAAGGCGCTGGCGCTGGGCCTGCGCCCGATTGTTGTGCTCAATAAGGTGGACAAACCCGATGCAGAGCCTGATCGGGCACTGGATGAGGTGTTTGATCTGTTTGCTGCACTCGATGCCAATGAAGAGCAGCTTGATTTCCCGGTGCTCTATGCGTCAGGGCGTTCGGGTTGGGCAGATGCAGAACTGGATGGTCCGCGCAAGGATCTGACAGCGCTGTTTGATCTGATCCTCGAACATGTCGAAAAACCTGCCCAGATGGCGCGACGGTCTGAGCCGTTTTCGATGCTGGCCACCACTTTGGCCGCTGATCCGTTCCTTGGCCGTTTGCTGACCGGACGGATTGAAAGCGGTACGGTCAAGCCGGGGCAATCCGTCCACGCACTCAGCCGCGACGGCAAGGAGATCGAACGTTTCCGGGTCTCGAAAATACTAGCGTTTCGTGGCCTCTCCCAGCAGCCGATTGATGAGGCCGAGGCTGGTGACATCGTCTCGATCGCTGGCATGACCACGGCCACCGTGGCGGACACACTTGCAGACACAGATGTAAAAGTTGCCATTCCCGCCCAGCCCATCGATCCACCAACGATCACTGTGACTTTCGGCATCAACGACAGCCCGCTTGCCGGACGCGAGGGCAAGAAAGTGCAATCGCGGGTCATTCGCGACCGACTGATGAAAGAAGCCGAGACGAATGTGGCCATTCAGGTCAAGGACACACCGGGTGGTGAGGCATTCGAAGTCGCAGGACGGGGCGAATTGCAGATGGGCGTCCTGATCGAAAACATGCGCAGGGAGGGGTTCGAGCTGTCTGTTTCACGTCCTCAAGTGCTGACACGGTCGGAAAATGGTCAGGTTCTGGAACCCATTGAAGAAGTTACCGTAGACGTGGATGAGGAATATTCCGGCGTCGTGGTCGAAAAACTGTCCCAGCGAAAGGGCGAATTGGCGGAAATGCGGACCGGTCAGGGCGGCAAAACGCGAATCGTTGCCCATGTGCCTGCGCGTGGTCTGATCGGCTATCATGGGGAGTTTCTGACCGATACGCGTGGAACAGGCGTGTTGAACAGGGTATTCCACGAATGGGCGCCGCATCGTGGCAATATTCCCGGCAGACGTGCTGGCGTGCTGATATCCATGGAAAATGGTGTGTCGGTCACCTATGCGCTGTTCAACCTTGAAGATCGGGGCGTATTTTTCATCTCAGGTGGTGAACAGGTCTACCAGGGTATGGTGTTGGGTGAGCACAACAGGGACAATGATCTTGAGGTCAACCCATTGAAAGGCAAGAAGCTTACCAATGTGCGGGCCTCGGGCAAGGATGAAGCAGTGGTTCTGACCCCACCACGGAGGATGAGCCTTGAAGAGGCGATTGCCTACATCGACAATGACGAATTGGTGGAAGTGACACCGTTGTCAATCCGGCTGCGCAAACGCTTCCTTGACCCTCACGAGCGCAAACGCCGTAGCAAAGCGGCTGTTGCCTAAAGGGTTTTTTGCGCGAAAATCCACCTACCCGCAACCGCGTGATTGCAAAACAAGCTACGATTGCGGTAGGTTTTGGCCACTATCGTATTGATCGTGCTGTCTGGGGCCGGCACGTCATCGATGTTAAAGATGGTATCAGGGAAGCCGGTTTATCGGCGTTTTAGTGCTGATTCATACAGAATCCAGCGGTAAAAACGTTGTGAATTGCGCAATCCGCGTAAAGTGCAAATGTGCGAACAGTAACGAGTATAGACAGAATTGGGGAAGCAATAATGAAACATCCTGTAGATGTTCACGTCGGAAAACGCATTCGCCACAGACGGTGGATGGTCGGAATGACCCAGCAACAACTGGGCGAGAACGTTGGGATCAAATTCCAGCAAATCCAGAAATATGAGACCGGTATGAACCGTGTAAGCGCCTCGCGCCTTTGGGACATCGGGCAAGCCTTGTCCGTACCCGTCAGCTTTTTCTTCGAAGGTTTGGACGAGGAAGTGGCCGAAGGTATGGAAGAGGCCGTGGTGCCAGCAGATGCCAAGGGTGATCTTCTCGCAGACAAGGAAGCGCTTGAACTGGTGCGATCCTACTATGCGATCCCTGAAAACCAACGACGCCGGTTGTTTGATCTGGCCAGAGTGTTGAGTGACGTTGCCTGAAAGGGTAACCGCGACGGGCCTTGCGAATGAGACGAATGATCCCAGTCAAGGTCCGTTCAGGTCCCCAGATCGGGCGCTATGATGAATGACATGACAGCTATTGCGGCGTTGGCAAACGATCTTGCCGATGCCGCAGCAGAGCAGACGCTTGCGCTGTTCCGCACCGATCTTGCCACAATCAACAAGAATACAGACGGCAGTTTTGATCCTGTGACGCAGGCAGACAAACGCGCCGAAGAGGTCATGCGTGACCTGATCCAGAAGGTGCGTCCTCTGGATGGAATACTGGGAGAAGAGTTTCCATCCGTTGAAAGCCGATCGGGTCTGACCTGGGTGCTTGATCCCATTGACGGAACCCGCGCGTTCATCAGTGGACTGCCGGTTTGGGGCACGCTGATTGCCCTTAATGACGGGAAAAACCTGATCTTCGGCATGGTTGATCAACCCTATATCGGTGAGCGGTTTGTGGGCTTTGATGGCAAAGCGCAACTGATCCGGGCCGGGGCCACGCGTGACTTGTCCGTCAGGGCTTGTGGCGGCCTTGGTGATGCAATTCTGTTTTCGACCTTTCCGGAAATCGGGACCGAGGCAGAGGCGTCTGCATTTCGAAAAGTCAGCAATGCCTGCCGCCTGACGCGCTACGGCACGGATTGTTACGCATACGCACTTCTGGCGTTGGGCCAGATCGATCTGGTGATCGAAGCTGGCCTGAATGCCTATGACATTCAGGGACCACAAGGCGTGATCGAAGCTGCGGGCGGCATCGTGACCAATTGGGAAGGCGGTCCTGCGTTGCATGGGGGACGTATCTTGGCAGCAGGTGATCCGGTCTGCCACAAGGCAGCGCTCGACCTGCTGAACAGCGAGATCGTCTGACAAAACACGTGAGATGTTGCGCTCTGTTGAAAGAGACAGGTTGCCCTCTGAATAGCCCTAGAGGATCGGGTCCAGAAACCGGTCAATCGCTGACCAAACTTTTGTCTGAATGGCTTCGGTTTCAAAGAATGGCTCGTGTCGCGCGTCTTCCAGATGCAGCAACTCGGCATTCTTCGTGCGCGCGACCAGATCGGACACCACACTGGTGACGATGATGTCCTCCTGACCACCTGTCACGCACAGGCTGGGAACTTCCGTCAAACCCAGTTTCCGCAATGCTTTCATCTCACGGTTGGCGCTCGCCAGCCAATTCAATGATGGGCCGCCGGTCCGCAGTTCCGGCAGCCGGATCATACGATCCTGAAAGGCCGCATAAGCCACAGGGTTGCCGGTCAGGACATTGTCTTCAAAGGGCTGGTTTTGAACATATGGATCCGGTCCACCACCCGGAGAGTAGCGTGCACGAAATGGCTTGAAGATCGTGAAAAACAGCAAAATTTTCAGAAGCGGCTTCAAAACCGGCGCTACATCCAGTTCCCACATCGGGGAGGTGAAGATCGCGGCCTTAGGCGTCAGGTGGTCATGCAGTGCACGCAGCCCCACACATCCCCCCATGGAATGCGCAACCATGACGATGTTTTGGGGAAGAGCTTGCACCAGCGGATGATCCATCACCGCATCAAGGTCCTTTCGGTAATCATCGAAGCTGGCCACGTGGCCCATGGCCGGGTCAGCGGGCCAACGGTCCGACAAACCATGGGTGCGCCAATCCAGAACAACACAAGCAAATCCGCGTTGCGTGAGTTGGCCAATGACGGAGCCATATTTTTCGATGAATTCACCACGCCCAGGCAGCAGCAGCACGGTGCCGCGATTGCCATCGGACCAAGTGGCAAACCGGATACGCACATCGTCTGATGTTTGCACCCAATGGGCAGCACCGCCTTCTGGAAAACTTGACAGGTCCAGAAGCGGTGCAGACCGGTTTTTGTCAGGCAAGAATGGCGGCCAGTTTCATTGCCATGCCCATGTCACCATCAACTGCCAGATCACCGGACATGAAGGCTGTCGTCGGATTGACGTCGCCTGACATGATGCCTTTGAATGTATCGACATCAGCGGTCATGGTCACATCTGCGTCTCCGTCATTTGCCGACGCGCCGTTTTCATCAATGCGAACAGCGCCTTCATCCTCGATCACGAACTTGGCCGAGCCATCAAGGCTTTGTCCGTCAAGTTTGGCATTCAGCGCCTCAACGGCGGCATCGATGATTGAGCTCATGTCATTCTCCACAAAGTCAGTGCGAAATTCACTCGATTTTCGCGATTTCGCTGCTACCCTATCCTTTATGAATGAAATGAAAAAGACACTGCTCGCAATTGCCGTGGCGTTATGCACATCGCAGCCGGTCCTTGCCCAAACAGAAGCGGAACCCGCATCTGTTGCGCCTGACCGACAGGATGAAATCGCGATGTTGCTGGAGCAGCTTTCAGATCCCGATCTGGACAACTGGCAACCTGTGCAGGACAAGATCATGCGGCTGTGGTCGCAATCGGGTTCGGCTTCTGCCGATCTGCTTCTCGAACGTGGCAAGGACGCGCTGGAAGAGGATGATTTCGGTCTGGCGGTGGAACATTTGACTGCCCTGACAGACCACGCGCCCGATTTTGCCGAAGGCTGGAATGCCCGAGCATCAGCGTTTTTCCGGATGGAGGAGTTTGGTCTGGCAATGCGTGACATCCAGCGCGTGCTTGTCCTGAACCCCTCTCATTTTGAGGCGCTGACGGGGTTGGGGTATATTCTTGAACAATTGGATAACCCCGAAGCCTCGCTTGAGGCATTCCGATTGGCGGCTGGACTTCACCCGCATCGGGAAGATATTCGGGACGCGATGGACCGGCTGGAGCGCCGGGTCGGTGGAACCAAACTCTAACGCGGTCCGGTCCGGGCGAGCAGGCGCATTATGAATTCATCGCAGGGGCGGGTGACGGCCGTTCTGGGCCCCACCAACACAGGCAAGACCCATTATGCCATTGACCGGATGCTGGGCCACCGCACGGGTGTCATAGGCCTGCCATTGCGACTGCTGGCACGGGAGGTTTTCGACCGGATCGTGGCCCTGCGAGGCCCGTCAGTTGTTGCACTGGTGACAGGCGAGGAACGGATCGTGCCACCGCGCACGCAATACTGGGTCTGCACGGTCGAGGCGATGCCAACAGACATCGGATGTGAGTTTCTGGCCATCGACGAGATCCAGCTCTGTGCGGACCCTGACCGGGGGTACGTGTTCACTGACCGATTGCTGAACGCACGCGGATTGTCAGAGACCCTGCTTCTTGGGGCTGAGACCATGCGAGGGCGAATCGCCTCACTAGTGCCTGAGGCAAATTTTCTGCGCCGTGAGCGGTTTTCCTCTCTCACCTATGCAGGCGTCAAGAAAATCAGCAGGATGCCGCCACGTTCGGCAATCGTCGGGTTCTCTGTCGACAACGTCTATGCCATCGCCGAATTGATCAGACGTCAAAAGGGCGGCGCTGCAGTCGTGATGGGGGCGCTCAGCCCCAGAACGCGCAATGCGCAGGTGGAACTGTATCAGAACGGGGATGTGGATCACTTGGTGGCAACGGACGCCATCGGTATGGGGTTGAACCTCGACATCACCCATGTGGCCTTTGCCGGTACGGCCAAGTTTGACGGCAGACGGCACCGGCATCTGGCGCCCAATGAATTGGCCCAGATCGCTGGCCGGGCTGGGCGCTACACATCTGATGGCACATTCGGTGTTACCGGCGAAGCACCGCCATTTGAGGAACCGGTCGTCCAAGCCATTGAAAATCATAGGTTTGCACCCATTCGAAAACTCCAATGGCGCAATCCCAGACTAGAATTCGGCACTGTTGCGGGATTGTTGCAATCACTTGATGTGACTTCCGATCACGAAGATCTGGTGCGCGCGCGTGATGCTGATGATCAAGTGACCCTGCGAGCATTGTGGGATATTCCGGCAATGCATGACCGGGTGCGTGCAGCATCGGATGTCAGACTGCTTTGGGACGTCTGCCAGATCCCGGATTTCCGCAAGGTGTCTCCATCCGAACATGCGACACTGTGCCAAAAACTCTATGAATTTCTGCATGATGGCGCGATCCCGTCTGACTGGCTGGGGGCGCAGATCCAACGTATTGATCGCACCACTGGTGATATCGACGCTCTGTCCAAGCGGCTGGCATTCATCCGCACCTGGACTTATGTCGCGCAGCGAAAAAACTGGGTCGATGACACTGACCATTGGCGCGAGGAAACACGTGCTGTAGAAGACCGCCTGTCAGATGCGCTTCATGCGGCTCTGACCCAACGATTTGTCGATCGGCGCACGTCTGTTCTGATGCGCCGGTTGAAGCAGAAGGAGAGCCTTGTGGCTGAGGTGACTGAAAACGGCGAGGTCCGCGTAGAGGACCAGTTTATCGGCAAACTGGAGGGGTTTCGGTTCAGCTTGGACCCATCAGCGGATGCGCAGGAGGCCAAAACCCTGCGTTCCACGGCAGTGGCAGCACTGGCGCCGGCTTTCAACCTAAAGGCTGACAAGTTCTATAATGCGCCTGACACCGAGATTGACCTGACCGAACAGGGTGGCCTGATGTGGGGCAATCATGCGGTGGGCAAACTGCAAAAGGGCGCAGACGCGCTGAGCCCGACTGTCGAGGCCTTTGTCGATGAAGAGGCAGGCGCTGACGTTGCAACCAAAGTGACCCGTCGGTTGCAGCACTGGATTGATCGCAAGATTGCAGCGCATTTCGAGCCCTTGATTGCGCTGCGCGATGATGAAACCCTGACCGGCATGGCGCGTGGCATCGGCTTTCGTCTGGTCGAAGCGCTGGGCGTCGTTCCCCGGGCCGAGATTGCCAGTGATCTGAAAAACCTTGAGCAGGACCAGCGCGGGATGCTGCGTAAGCACGGCGTTCGGTTCGGCCAGTATACGGTTTTCATGCCGCTGCTTCTGAAACCGGCACCCACGCGATTCAGGCTGGTGCTTCTGTCATTGTACGATGGGCTGGACGAGTTTCCATCGGCACCACCGCCCGGGCTGGTCACGGTTCCGGCTCAGGCAGACGCTGGTGAGAAATACTATACCCGTGCAGGCTATCGTCTTGCCGGAGCGCGGTCCATTCGCATCGATATGCTGGAACGCCTTGCCGATATGGTCCGCACACAGGATTCGCGCGGCGGGTTCGAAGGGACAGCAGATATGCTGTCGATCACAGGTCTGACGCTTGAGCAGTTTGCTGATCTGATGATGGGGCTTGGCTACACTGCCGAGCGCGGAGAGCGTGAAAAGCGCAAGCCGGAGCCTCAGGCAGCAGAGCCAACCGAGGCCAAGACCGAAGATGAGAACAGTGCTGCACCGGCGGAAGGTGCTCCGGCTGAAGAACTTGCCAGCGAAGCTGCGGACAGTGAACCAACACCAGTTGTCGAGACAAGTGACGCCGAAGCAGTGGTCGATGAAGACACCAAGGATGCGCCAGAGCCCGAGGTCTTTTACACGTTCCGCTGGGTGGTCAAGCGCCCGAAACAGGCGCAGCGCAACGAACATCAGGGCAAGAAGGATGGCGGCCGGGGCAGGCCACCGCGTAAGGGTGGGAAACCCAAGCGGGAGCAGGGTGCGAAGACCTATTCCAGCGCCAAGCCCAAAGACAAGCCCATCGATCCGGACAATCCGTTCGCGGCCCTAATGGCGCTCAAGGACAAAAGTTGAGCGAACCGTCCCCGGGCATCCGCATCGACAAATGGCTGTGGTATGCCCGGTTCTTCAAAACCCGCTCACTGGCGGCAAAAGTCGTCTCGGGCGGGCATGTCCGGCTGAACGGTGCGCGGATTTCGAAACCTTCGATGATGGTGCGCCCGGGCGATGGGCTGACATTCGCGCAGGGTGATGACATCCGCGTAGTGCGCCTGCTTGAGATCGGCAATCGCCGTGGTCCAGCACCTGAGGCACAGGCGCTCTATGAAGATCTTGCTCCGCCCAAAGCGCCATCAAAAAACCGTGAACTCAAGTCCGATCCGGTGCGGATCGATGGTGAAGGGCGTCCGACCAAGAAAGACCGCCGCAATTGGGAAAAACTCAGCGACAGAGGGTCTTGAAACCCGATCATTGCCATGTCAGTTAGCGGTGACCAGAATTTAAGGACTGCGCCATGACCTATGTGGTGACCGACAATTGCATCAACTGCAAATACACCGACTGTGTTGAAGTCTGCCCCGTGGATTGCTTCTACGAGGGCGAGAATATGCTGGTCATCCATCCCGATGAATGTATCGACTGTGGAGTGTGCGAACCTGAATGTCCTGCAGATGCGATCCGTCCTGACACAGAGCCGGAGATGGAGCCCTGGGTCGAGTTCAATCGAAAGTACTCTGAGGCCTGGCCAGTGATTGTGACCAAGCTGGAGCCAATGCCTGAGGCCGAAAAATTCGACGGCATGGAAGGCAAGCTGAAAGAGCACTTCTCGGAAAAGCCGGGCGAGGGCAGTTGATCACCGCAAGAGTGATTCGCATTTCGTCTGTGACAAACCGCATTAATGGCAACTTATCACGGTAAATGACGGCTTTTCCTAAAGGAAACGCCCTCGTCAGATCGTGGGTTGCTTTGAAAACACGCCAAAATGTGTTATATAAAAGTCATATACATGAGCGGAGAGGGTGTCTGACACTGAAGTCAGGTCCGTTCGACAGCAACAGATCGTGGGACGTTACGGGTTCTCTGCTTGGGAACCTTGGGCGTCTTTTGCGGTCAGATGATGGAGCCCTGTTGAAACAGACGCAGGAAACCGAATGAGCAAATCTTCTAAATCCGCCGAATTCCGTCCCAACGACTACGTGGTCTATCCGGCCCACGGGGTGGGCAAGATCCTGTCTATCGACGAGCAGGAAGTGGCTGGCTTCTCTCTCAAGATGTTCGTGATTTCGTTTGAAAAAGACAAGATGACCCTCAGGGTCCCAATCGACAAGGCTTCGTCCATCGGGATGCGGTCACTGTCCAGTCCCGACATCGTCGGCAAGGCAATCGAAACGCTCAAGGGGCGTGCACGCGTGAAGCGCGCGATGTGGTCGCGCAGGGCGCAGGAATATGAGCAGAAAATCAACTCTGGCGATCTGATCTCGATCGCAGAAGTGGTCCGTGATCTGCATCGCAACGACGATCAGCGCGAGCAGTCCTATTCCGAGCGTCAGCTTTATGAAGCCGCGCTTGAGCGTTTGACCCGTGAAGTCGCTGCCGTGAAAGGCATCGAGGAGTTCATGGCGCAAAAGGATGTGGGCGAAGTTCTGGACCAGCGCGTCGCAGCAGCCTGACCTTCTGATCATTGAAGATTTCAGCGGGCCTTTCGGGGCCCGTTTTTTTATGCCAGCGCTGACAGGGTCAGCAGCAATCCGATCTCGGTCAGGATCTGTGACCCGCCGAGGATGTCGCCTGTGCGCCCACCAATGGCGCGGTAGGCGGCCATCCAGAATGGTGCCACTAGAACCAGCGCCAAAGGCAGTGCCAGCAGGGCGGCCCAGCCGGTACAGATCATCAGGATCAGTAAACCCAGCCCCAATGACAGGCCGGATGTGGCCCAGCTTGCGCGCCCATGGGACGCTCCCAGACCGTCGCTGCGGGCATCGGGAAGTAGGGTAGAGGCCAACACCATCACGGCACGTGATGCAGCGCCAATACCGGCCATCAACGCGATCAGCGTCAGTCCCGAGACCTCCAGCAGTCCACCGGTACGGGCGAGCATGGCCAACAGCAAGGCCAGCATGCCGTATGCGCCGATGCGGCTGTCGCGCATGATCTCCAGTCGACGCTCGCGGCTGTGTCCGCCAGCCAGCCCATCTGCACTGTCGGCCAGCCCGTCCTCGTGCAGTGCACCGGTCGTGAGGCATTGAAGGGTCAGCGCTAGCGCTACGGCCAGCATTGGTGCTGCTCCGAGCGCCATCAGACCCGCACCCAAAGCCCCGGCAAGCGCTCCGACGACAGCCCCCACGATGGGATAAGCCCATCCGCTGGACATGCCCCGGTGTCCGGCGCGGGCATGATCAACCGGCACAGGAAGGCGCGTCAGCAAGCCGAAGGCAGCTGCCAGATCATGCAGTTCCGGTCGGTTGTCCCCGTCCTGTCGCATCATGTTGCCAAAGCTCCGCATTTGATGGTTTCGCCTGCCTGTATCCGCGACTATGACCGTAGCAACAAGACGCTTCCATACCAAAAGGACCCGGACCTTGACTGCATTTCCCTTCTCTTCCCTTCAGGACATCAAAGACGTCCTCGGGTCTTTGCCGCAACCCGATACTCAGGCTGAAACGAATGCATCAGCGCGCAACGACAGCCTGACAAAACCACCCGGAGCTTTGGGAAGACTGGAACAGATTGCGATCTGGTATGCGGCCTGGCGCGGCAATGCGCGGCCGCAGATCGCGCATCCTCAGGTTGCGGTGTTTGCTGGAAATCACGGTGTGACCGCACAAGGCATCTCAGCCTTTCCCGCAGAGGTTACGGCACAGATGGTTCTGAATTTTCAGGCAGGTGGAGCCGCGATCAATCAGATCTGCGGTTCCGTTGGGGCAGACCTGACGGTCATCTCCCTTGATCTAGACACGCCAACAGCCGACTTCAGCCAAGGATCAGCTATGACGCAGGAAGACTGCCTGGCAGCGATCAAAAGTGGTTGGGACGCGCTTGACGAACAGGCCGATCTGGTTGTGCCGGGCGAAATGGGAATTGGCAACACGACGTCAGCGGCTGCTTTGGCGCTCGCCAATTTCGGCGGAAGGCCCGAGGATTGGGCTGGCCGGGGAACAGGTCTGGACGACGCAGGAGTGGCCCACAAGGCCGAGATCATAGCCAAAGGACTTGATGCCAACGGGGCACCACGGGGATTGGAGGCTTTGCAGACTTTGGGCGGGCGGGAACTTGCGGCAATGGTCGGCCTGATCCTGCATGCACGGATGCGCAAGGTGCCGGTGATCCTAGATGGGTTCATTTGCTCAGCGGCCGCCTCCTGCCTGTTTGCCGAGACTGAAGATGCGCTCGATCACTGCCTTGCTGGACATCTTTCTGCCGAGGGCGCCCACGCACGGCTTTTGCAGTCCATGGATCTTGACCCGATCTTGTCACTTGGATTGCGACTGGGAGAGGGCTCTGGAGGGGCGTCTGCCATTGCCGTCGTCAAACTGGCACTTGCCTGCCATTCCGGTATGGCAAGCTTCGCAGAAGCGGGCGTATCGGACGGCTGACGGAACGGGAAAGGGCAATCGTTTTGCCCTTTCCCCAAGGCATCTACATCTCGTGGATTTGAGCCACTTCGACAGACCCTGATCCGTCCACAACCATTGGGCATCCCTTGGCCATATGGCAGGCCGCATCGATATCATCGGCTTTTACAATGGTGTAGCCGGACAGCGGGTTGGATCCTCCATTGTCCTCTATCCCGTTGGCGGTGACCGTTTTGGACATGCCAACAGGGTTGCCGGGGGCGACAAGCGCATCCCCCATGCCACCCATCCACGCTTCCCACGCTGCCATGACTTTCGCACCTTCTTCGGGGGTCTCGGGCATGCCGCCACCGTGATAGGCAAAAACAAACTCGGGCATAATAGTCTCCTTCATAATTCGGGTGACGTCAGGCCAACCCGGTTTCAAGTTTTTCGATGATGGACAACCAGCCTTTTGTGTGGCCGGAACGGGCGCTGTCGGTGCCTAGATCATAATGCTTCAGGGTCAGATTTGCGTGATCCTGGCCCGCGTCGCTGATCTCGATGGTGACCTTTGTCTCTGTCCCGCGTGGGCCGCCGGGCCCGCCTTCATGCCAAGCCCAAGTGAATGCGATGAACCGGGGCGGGTCGACTTGCGTGACTTCGCCCGAAACCATTTTCTGCGATCCATCTGTCATTTGCAGGATGGAATACCATGGACCAGGCTTTGAGAAATCAAGATTGTGTTCGGGAACAATCATCCCGTCATGCCCCCACCACCGCACCATGTTTTCCGGCAGACTTACCATTTCGAACACGCGCAATGCCGAGCCGGGCAGGGTCCGTTTCAGGGTCACGACATCGGTCATTTCAGATCCTCCCTTAGGGCTGTTTCCAGACGGTCGAGCCCGGCTTCCCAAAAGTCCCGGTGGTTCATCGTCCAGTCCGAGACCTTTCTGATGGCGTCTGGTCTGACTGAATAAAGGCGCTGTTGACCCGAGATTCTGCGGGCCACAAGGCCTGCCTTGTGGAGAACGGTAAGATGGCGCGAAACAGCAGGCCCCGAAATCTCGAACATGTCACTGATCTGTCCGGCAGGCGTTTCCCCGTCTCGCAGCAGCCGTTCGATGATCTCGAAACGGTACGGATCGCTCAAGGCTGAAAAGATTGGTGTCAATGCGGTCATACTTTTATTTAGCATAATTGTTAAATAACAGAAAGGTAAATTTAAATGGCGGCGTAAATCATTGATATTTAGAAACAGTTCAAGACTGCCGTTTCAATTTCAAATGAAGGTTGGCGCACCCGAGAGGATTCGAACCTCTGGCCTCTGCCTTCGGAGGGCAGCGCTCTATCCAGCTGAGCTACGGGTGCCTGCGGGTGCTATACAGAACCAGACTGCGCGGTGCAATCGGGTTTATTGACTGCGGGAGGCCTTCTCGTCATGGCCAGATATGCCGTCGCGGCGATCCAGCTCGGCCTCCACTGCCTCAAGCGTCACGCCCGATGCGCTGAGCAAGACCAGCAGGTGGTAGATCACATCTGCAGCCTCTGATGTGAGCGCTTCGGGATCAGACTGGGCGGCAGCAATAATGGCTTCAACTGCCTCCTCACCGAACTTCTCGGCACATTTCGCGGATCCTTTTTGCAGCAGCGATGCCGTGTAGGACGTATCTGCTGATGCACTTTTGCGCGCTTCGATCGTGGCGAACAGCCGGGCCAATGTATCGTTCATGCAAGCCTCACGGGGATGCCGGCGTTGGCCATGTGGCTTTTGGCCTCGCCTATGGTGTGATCGCCGAAGTGGAAGATGGAGGCGGCCAGAACCGCGCTGGCGTGGCCTTCGCGGACGCCATCGACCAAATGATCGAGCGTGCCAACCCCGCCTGAGGCGATGACCGGGATGCCCACGGCATCAGCCACGGCCCGGGTGAGGGGCAGGTTGAACCCATTGCGTGTGCCATCGCGGTCCATCGACGTCAGAAGAATTTCTCCGGCACCTTTGCGTTCCATTTCGCGGGCAAATTCAACGGCCTCGATCCCGGTGGGCCGGGTGCCGCCATGGGTAAAGATCTCGAAGCGGCCACTCTCGGCGCGTTTTGCGTCTATGGCAACCACGATGCATTGGTTGCCAAACTTGTTGGCAGCGCGCGCCACCACCTCCGGGTCGGCTACGGCAGCGGAGTTGAACGACACCTTGTCGGCGCCGGCCAGAAGCAGCGCACGGACATCATCTGGCGAGCGGACGCCGCCCCCGATGGTCAGCGGCATGAAACACTGCTCGGCCGTGCGCCGGGCCACATCATGCATGGTGCCGCGATTTTCCAGCGTGGCTGCGATGTCAAGAAAGCAAAGCTCATCCGCACCGGCTGCATCATAGGCACGCGCTGCTTCCACAGGGTCGCCAGCATCGATGAGATCGACGAAATTGACACCTTTGACAACGCGGCCGTCTTTGACGTCAAGGCAGGGGATGATGCGTGTTTTCAACATGCGCTGTGATTACCGGTCTCGGCGCGGGCTGACAAGTCGGATGCCTCCAGCGGGGATATTTTGGCCAAGAAGTGGGTCAGGTGGATTTTAAAAGGCCAATCGCTTCGCCCAGATCAATGGCGCCTTCATAAAGTGCGCGGCCCGAGATGGCACCATTGAGCGGCGCATCGGCAGCTTTGAGATCAGCGAGATCCTGCAGGGAGGAAACACCGCCTGAGGCAATGACCGGTATAGAGACAGCATTGGCAAGCGCGGCGGTGGCCGGGACGTTGGGGCCCTGCATCGCGCCGTCACGGTCAATGTCGGTGTAGATGATCGCGACAACGCCTGCATCTTCGAACTGGCGCGCAAGATCGGTGGCGAGGTTGTCCGTGGTTTCCGCCCAGCCTTCGACAGCGACAAGGCCGTCGCGGGCATCGATGCCAACGGCAACATGACCGGGAAAGGCTTTGGCAGCCGCGCGAACAAGACCCGGATCGCGCACCGCAATTGTGCCCAGGATCACCCGGGCAAGTCCCTTGTCGAGCCAGGCCTCGATGGTTTTTAGATCGCGAATGCCACCACCAAGCTGCACCGGCACATCAACTGCTGCAAGGATCGCGCTGACTGCATCGGCATTGACCGGCGCGCCCGCAAAAGCGCCATTGAGATCAACCAGATGCAACCATTCACAGCCAGCGCGGGCGAACTCGCGTGCCTGATCTGCCGGGCTGTCGGAAAACACGGTGGCCTTGTCCATGTCGCCCTTGAAAAGGCGCACGCAGGCCCCGTCCTTGAGATCGATGGCAGGATAGAGGATCATGCGGAAAGCTCCGGTCAGCGGCAGGGTCGGGCCTGGATGTAACGGCAGTTTTCCGCTTTGGCGAGGGTAAAAGCGGCGCAACGTCACTCTTGACGTGGGCGGCATGTCACAGCTTAGCTGCGCGCCAAATATGAGAGCGGACCGGCAAGGACGCTCAATCATGCGGGAGGAGCTTGAACATGAAACCGATTTTTCTGACACTGGTCATCGGCCTGACACCGGTTGCTGCATTGGCCCAGGACGTCAGTGGCATCTGGAAGACCCAGCCGGGTGACACGGGCGGCTATGCCCATGTGCAGATGGGGCCATGTGCCAAGAATGCCGCACAGGTCTGTGGCACGCTGATCAAGGCGTACGACAAGTCGGGTGCGGAAGTTGCGGGATATGAGCATGCTGGCAAAGCGATTGTCTGGAATATGACCGCAAATGGCGCGAGCAACTGGAACAAGGGCAAGATCTGGGCGCCGGATCGGGACAAGACTTACAACTCCAAAATGGCACTGAAGGGCAATGCTCTTGAGGTTCAGGGCTGTGTCTTCGGGATCTGTCGCGGTCAGACCTGGACGCGGGTGAAGTGATCAGACTGGATATCCAGACGAGGCTGGCCTAGACTTTCCGAACCCAAAAAACAGGTTCGCGATGACAGCCCCGGATCGCTACGGTTCAGCCCAGATCCTTTTGCACTGGTTGGTTGCAGGGTTGATTTCCCTGCAGTTCCTTCTGCACGAGGGGATGGAGATGGCTTTTGAGGCGCAACTCAAAGGTACGTCGGTTTCGGCCACTCAGGAAATCGCTGCAAACTCACATGTGGCCTTTGGGCTTGTTATTTTTCTTCTTGCAGGCATTCGGGTTTTCCTGCGCGTGACACATGGTGTGCCTGCATTGCCAAGCGAAGAGCCTGCTGTCCTGCAACTGCTCGCCAAAGGCACTCATTTTCTGCTCTACGCCTTGCTGTTGGGATTGCCAATTGGCGGCGCGCTTGCATGGTTTCAAGGCGCGGAATGGGCGGGCGATCTGCATGGTTTTGGAGCGGGGTTGCTGTTTTTTGTCGTCCTGCTGCACATTGCTGGCGCTTTGGTGCAGCACTTTGTGCTGAAAACCGACGTTCTCAGGCGCATGACACGCTCGGGCAGCTAAAGCATCATGTGATGCATGATGGTTCAGTTGCTTCGGCAGTCGCTCTAGGGAACCCAACGCAGGAAGTTGCCGATCAGACGCAGCCCGGTTGCCTGACTCTTTTCAGGGTGGAACTGCGTACCAATCAGATTGTCACGCCCGACAACGGCCGTGACCGATTGGGCATGATCCACATGCGCGATCTGGTGAGCCGGATCTTCGGGTTTGAGGTGATAGGAATGGACGAAATAGGCGTGATCCCCGTCCGATATCCCGTCCAGTACCGGATGTGCGCGGTCCATGGTCAACGCGTTCCATCCCATATGCGGCACCTTTAGGCTTGGGGCAGCAGGCTTCAGCGCGACAACATCGCCCGGGATCCAGTCAAAGCCCGGCGCATCGGCACCGTGCTCGCGCCCCATGCTGGCCATCAGTTGCATGCCCACGCAGATGCCCAGAAACGGTGTGCCGTCCTTGATCACCCGTTCGGTCAACGCATCCATCATGCCGTCGATGGCAAGCAAGCCTGCGCGACAATCAGCAAAGGCGCCGACACCCGGCAGCACGATCCGGTCTGCTTTCCGCAGGTCTTCAGGGCGAGCCGACACGCGCACTTCGCCCGCCTGACCTTCGAACGCCATGAGTTGAAAGCTTTTCTCTGCCGAGCGCAGATTGCCGCTTTCATAATCAATGATGATCGTCGTCATTCGCTGAGCGTGCCCTTGGTCGACGGTATTGCATCGGATTTCCTTGGATCGGTCTCAAGCGCCACGCGCAACGCCCGCGCCACAGCCTTGAACGCGGCTTCGGCCAAGTGATGGGCATTGAAGCCGTCAAGCCGTTCCACATGCAGTGTCATGCCTGACTGCATGGCAAAGGCATTGAAAAACTCTCGCACCAGTTCTGTGTCGAAACTGCCGATCTTGGAGCTTGTGAAATCCACCTTCCAGACCAGATAAGGACGGCCTGACAGATCAAGGGCTGCGCGCACCAGCGAGTCATCCATGGGCAAAAGACAATCGCCATAGCGCCGGATGCCACGCTTGTCGCCGACGGCCTGGGCCAGCGCCTTGCCCAATGCCAGACCCACATCCTCGACCGTGTGGTGATCGTCGATGTGCAGATCACCCTCGGCCCGGATTTTCATGTCGATCAGGGCGTGGCGCGCAAGCTGGTCAAGCATATGATCGAAGAAGCCGACACCGGTCTGGTTGTCATACAGACCGGTTCCATCCAGATCGATTGTCACCGAAATGCTGGTCTCGGCGGTTTTGCGGTCTAAGCTCACGTTGCGCATGAAGAAAACTCCTGTCGTCGCGCGGGTTATAGGCAGAGCGGCGGAACAATAAAAGAGGGCGCGGTGTCAGGCTCAGGATTTGACGCAAGCCCGCCACAACAGATGAAGGATCATCACTGATGAAACGACTGCTTCCCATTCTTCTGCTTTTGCTTGCGTCTTGTGGACTGAACGGCAACTACCGGGACACGTCCATTCCGATGGTTTCGGTCCCTGAAGTGGATCTGACGCGCTATCAGGGGCTGTGGTACGAAATTGCCCGCTTTCCCAACCGTTTTGAAGAAGGCTGCGAAGGGGTAACGGCAGAGTATGGTCTGATGGACAATGGCCGGATTTCTGTGACCAACACATGCAGGCAAGGCGCGCCCGATGGGCCGGTTGAGGTGGCCGAAGGCAGCGCCCGGGTGGCGGCACCTGGTCAGTTGAAGGTGAAATTCGTATCGTGGTTGCCGTTTGAAGGCGACTATTGGGTGATCGGATTGAATGAGGCTTATACGGTTGCGGTTATCGGCACACCTTCGGGCGATTTCGGCTGGGTTCTGGGACGGACAAAAGCGCTCTCCGTCGAAGATCAGGCTTTTGCCGAAGCTGCCCTGACAAAGGCTGGCTATGACCTTAGCCAGCTATATTACCCGCAACATGCGTCGTGACAGGCGGCACGCGGGCATCTAGGTTTGCCTCAAGATGGAAACGGCACCTTTTCTTGATTTGTCCGCACCGGGGTTTTCCACACGCTCACGCGCAGTGGTGGACGCGCGCAGCACTTTTTGGTGTGCCGAGACACCTTATGGCATTGCCATTCTGCACCACCGCGAGGCTGGCCAGTTGCTGCGCGACAAACGTTTGCGTCAGGGAAGCCACAACTGGCCTGCACGGCATGGGCTGGAAGGCAGTTTTGCCCGGTTCTGGAGCCGCAGCATCATTGCACAGGAAGGTGACGCGCATCGCGCTTTGCGCATGGTTGCGACACGTGCGCTTGCTGATGATTTTGTCGATGGATTGCGGCCCGGTTTCGACCGGATTGCCAGCGATCTTGTCGGTCAGATCAAACCCGGTCGCGAGATTGAATTCATGTCTCAATTCTCGCAAGTCTACGCCGGTCAGGTGATTTGTCATCTGCTCGACCTGCCACTTGATCGGTGGTCGCAAGTGGCGCTGGATGCCTCTGATCTTGGGCTTGCGATGGGAGTTGACTGCAAATCCCATGAGAAGCGTGTCAATGCGGCCTGTGATCGGCTGATGGCGCTGGCGGATGATCTCGTAAAGGAGGCGTGTCGCAACTCCAGCGAAGGGTTTGTCGCGCGCTTGCTTGAAGCATTCGGCGATCCTGCAGCCATCGACCTGCAAACGGTTCTGGATCTGATCGTGATCGTGATATTCGGAGGCGTTGACACCACACGGGCCCAGCTTGGCTTTGCGATCAATCACTTTTCCAATGCGCCCCAGGATTGGCAGGCGCTTCGGGATGATCCGGATAAAGTGGCTTTTGCGATTGAAGAAATCATTCGCCAGAACCCGACCACAACTTGGGCCACGCGGGAAGCTGTGGAAAGCTTCAGCTTCAAGGGCAGGGAGATCCCGAAAGGGCAGACGGTGCATATTCTTGTTCATGCCAGTGCGCTGGACCCGTCAGTGCGCGAAGATCCCGCATTTGATATCTCTAAACGCGGCAAAAGCCATTTCGGATTTGGCGGCGGCGCACATCACTGCATAGGGCATCACATGGCCCGCACGGACATGCGTTCGGCACTTCATGCACTGTCCCGGCGTTTTGAGGTGGTTCGCCCTGCAGGCACGGCAGAATGGCTGCCTGACAGCGGCAACACCAGCGCCCTGCACCTGCCAGTGACCTTCAGCTAAGCAGCATTCCTTCGGCTGAGATTTTCACTGCCCCGCCCATATAGGGCCGCAAAACATCGGGGATGGTGATCGAGCCGTCTTCGTTCTGGCCGTTTTCGACAACTGCAATCAGACAACGCCCGACCGCAAGACCTGAACCGTTGAGTGTGTGAACAAACTCAGGCTTGGCCTCGGCTTCGGGGCGGAAGCGGGCGTTCATCCGGCGCGCCTGAAAATCTCCGCAGACCGAGCAGGACGAGATTTCGCGATAAGTGTTCTGACCGGGCAGCCAAACTTCGATGTCATGGGTGCGACGCGCGCCAAAACCCATGTCACCGGTGCACAGAACGACGGTGCGGTAGGGCAGGTTGAGAGCTTCCAGAATGCCCTCGGCACATTTTGTCATCCGGTCCAGCTCCGCCCGGCTGTCGGCAGGTGCCGTGATCGACACCATCTCGACCTTTTCGAACTGGTGCTGGCGCAGCATGCCGGCAGTGTCACGCCCGGCTGAGCCGGCCTCGGAGCGGAAACACTGGGAATGCGCGGTCATGCGGATGGGCAGGTCATCAGCGCTCAGAATGTCGCCTGCAACGGTGTTTGTCAGGGTCACCTCTGACGTCGGGATCAGCCACCAGCCGTTTTCCGTCTTGTAGCTGTCCTCTGCAAATTTCGGCAGTTGGCCTGTGCCCAACATCGCTTCCTCGCGGACCAGTACGGGCGTCCATGTCTCGGTCAGTCCATTCTGATCCACGTGAGTGTCGAGCATGAACTGGGCCAGAGCACGGTGCAGTCGCACCATCGCGCCTTTCAGCACCACAAAGCGTGATCCGGACAGCTTGGCTGCGGTCTCGAAATCCAGACCGCCTTTGGCGCCCGGCACATCGTAGTGCTCAAGCGGTGTGAAGGTGAAATTGCGCGGCGTGCCCCAGCGGTGCATCTCGACATTATCGGCCTCATCCGCGCCTTCGGGCACATCCTCCAAAGGCAGGTTCGGCAAGGTCATCAGGACCGAATTCAATGTATCAGATTCAATCTTGGCCTGCTCTTCCAGTTCCGAGATTTCCTGCTTCTTCTGACCAACCAGTCCGCGCAGACGCTCAAATTCGGCATCATCCCCGCGGGCTTTGGCAGCCCCAACTTCCTTGGAGGCCGCGTTGCGTTCGGCCAGTGCTTCTTCGGCGGCCTGAATCTTTGCGCGTCTGCGCCCGTCCATTTCAACCAGATCGGATGCCCAGCTTTCGGTCTCTCCGCGCCGGGCGAGGGCCGCGTCGAAGGCTTCAGGGTCTTGCCGGATCAGGCGAATGTCATGCATGGCGCTCTCTCAACGTAGGTCTGGACCAAAATCGTGGTGCAGTGCCCGGTGGATAGAAGTTGGCATTGCCGATGGCAACGAAAATTCACAATTTAACCGTATTTTGAGACGATGATGGTGTTGGGTAGGCAGATTGATGTGACTTAGAGGCTGGTCATGGCTGCAATAACCGAATGGGATTTTCTCAACTCGAACGGCACTGATGACTTCGTTGAGGTCTATCTTGCGCCGGGAGAAGACGCTGCTGACTTCGCTTTTTCGACCTATGAACGTGATGGCGACCTGCGTCAGGAAATATCACTTGCTGATGTGGCGGACGCGACCACGCAACCTGACGGCTCGCAGATCTTCATCATTCGTGGCTCGGACATCGGGCAGGGGACATTCTGGCTTGATGGGCTTGGGACCGGAGCCAACAGCGTGAATTCAGCGGCATTGGTTGATGTTTCGGGCCCAACCAACACGCTTGTAGACTTCTACACCACAGACCGCGATCCCGCCACGGCGGCAATCACGCCAACTACAGGCGCTGCGGCAGGCTTTACTTCCACAGCGTTGGAGGCAGAAAACCTTAACAATGCATCCTACAACTGGGACATCAACGGCGAGAACCAGAACCTTGGGCCACAGAACCCCGGTGATGTTGTTTGTTTTGCTGCAGGAACATTGATCAAAACGCCTGATGGTGAGCGGTTGGTCGAAGACCTGAAAGCCGGTGATCTGGTGATGACGCTGGATCACGGTGCACTGGCACTTGTCTGGACCGGTCGGCGTGATCTTGGGTCGCAGGATCTGTCTTCGCGACCAGAGTGGCGACCGATCAGGATTTCTGCCTGTTCGCTGGACGGGCACCTGCCGACACGCGATCTGACGGTCTCGCCAGAGCATCGGGTATTGGTTCAATCAGCTCGCTCTTCACTGCTGTTTGGAACGACGCAAATTCTGGTTCCGGCAAGTGATCTGGACGGGCAGACAGGTGTTGATCGGGATGCGTCCTGCAATGCGGTCACATACGTCCATATCATGTGTGATGCGCATCAGGTGGTCTGGGCAAATGGTCAGCCGTGTGAAAGCTTCCACCCCAATTCAGGAGCACTCAGTCGCGGAGAGGAACGAGTGCGATCCGAATTGATTGACCTGTTCCCGCAGCTTGAGGACAGCAGCGCTCCCGCCCTTGTCAGACCGGTGATCCGGCGCCCTGAGGGGCAGCTATTGCAAGGTTAATCAGCGTGCCTGTCTGACCAAGCAGTGGGCAATCTCCGACCCAACCGGCAATGCAGCTTATTATCGGCCGATCTCGCGAAGTTCTGAGGCGTCTCAGCCTTGCCAATGTCCCCTCCCAAGGATAGTGTCCGCCCGGTTTTCGCATGGCCTTATCCAAAGGAGTCGTCCCGATGTTCGTAACCCCAGCCTATGCTCAGGCCGCAGGCGGAGGTGCCGGTGGCGGTATCGTCAGCTTCGTGCCAATCCTGTTGATCTTCGCGATCATGTATTTCTTCATGATCCGGCCCCAGCAGAAAAAGATGAAAGAGCATCGTGCGATGGTTGCAGCATTGCGCCGTGGTGACCAGGTGGTGACACAGGGCGGCGTGATCGGCAAAGTGTCCAAGGTCAAGGATGACGACGAGATCGAGGTCGAGATCGCCACTGGCGTGAAAGTGCGCGTTGTGCGCGGGACCATCGTTCAGGTGATGTCAAAGTCCGAACCAGCGGAAGCTGCTAACAAATAAGGGGCCTTTGATGCTCGACTTTCCACTTTGGAAGAAGCTTGGCATTCTTCTGATTTGCCTTCTCGGCGTTGTTTTTACCATGCCGAACGGATTTTACGGAACGGTCGAGCAGGCCAATGATGCCCGTGCCCAGATAGAACTGGGCGAGCCGGTAACGCCCGAACGGCAAGCTGCAATCGACGGCTGGCCGTCGTTCCTGCCGTCGGGTCTGGTCAATCTTGGTCTCGACCTGCGCGGCGGAGCGCATGTGTTGCTCGAAGTGAAGCTTGCAGATGTCTATTCCGAACGGATGGACGGGTTCTGGCCTGATCTGCGCGATGCACTGCGCGAGAATGACGCGATTGGCACGGTACGCCGTGTGGACAGTGCAGATGACGAGTTGAAAGTTCGGATCGGCAACCCGGAAGCGCTCAATCAGGCACTGACCATTGCCAATGAACTGACCCAACCGGTTGTGACCCTGTCAGGGATTGGGGCGCGAGACTATGACGTGACGTTAGAAGAGAACCTTCTGGTCGTGCGCATGTCCGAGGTCGAGAAACTGGCAACAGACGACCGCACAATGGAGCAAACGCTTGAGATCGTGCGCCGCCGGGTTGATGAGACCGGCACCCGGGAGCCTACCATTCAGCGCCAGGGATCCGAGCGCGTTCTCGTTCAGGTGCCCGGCATTGGATCAGCACGGGAACTCCTTGAAATTCTTGGGCAAACCGCAAAGCTGACGTTCCATCATGTCGAAGGGCGCACCTCTGATCCCGAGGGGCGAGCCGGGCCGGGCAACATCATTGTTCCTGCTCAGGATGAGCCGGGTACTTATTACATTGTTGAAAAACGTGCGATCGTCTCGGGCGAGGATCTGGTCGATGCACAGCCCGGTTTTGATCAAAACGGTCAGGCTTCGGTCAATTTCCGGTTCAACCCTGCAGGGGCGCGGAAATTCGGTGAGCATACGCAGGAACATGTGGGGGAGCCATTCGCGACCGTTCTGGATGGTGAGGTGATTACAGCACCGGTCATCCGTGAGCCCATTCTGGGCGGCAACGGACAGATCACCGGCAATTTCTCGGTCGAGGGCGCGACATCGCTGTCGATCCTGCTCCGGGCAGGCGCATTGCCTGCCGAGATTATCCCGCTGGAACAACGTACCATCGGCCCGGAGCTGGGGGCAGACAGCATCGAGGCGGGCAAGCTTGCCTGTCTTGTGGCCTTTGCCGCCGTGCTGGTCTTCATGGTCCTGTGCTATGGCTTGTTTGGCGTGTTTGCCGACATCGCACTGATCCTGAATGTTGCTTTGATCTTCGCTCTTCTGTCAGTCATCGGGGCCACACTGACGCTACCGGGTATTGCGGGCATCGTGCTGACCATCGGGATGGCGGTTGATGCCAATGTGCTGATCTTCGAGCGAATACGCGAGGAGTTGAAACGTGCCAAAGGGCCTGCACGGGCCATTGAGCTTGGCTATGAGAAGGCCTTCTCAGCCATTCTGGACGCGAACATCACGACCTTCATCGCTGCAGCCATTCTGTTCCTCATGGGTTCCGGCCCGGTGAAAGGCTTTGCGGTCACTCTGGGGCTTGGCATCATGACATCGGTTTTCACGGCGATCTTCGTCACTCGCCTGTTCGTTGTCATCTACCTTGAGACCCGCAAACCCAAAACGGTGGAGATCTGAGATGCGTTTGAAACTCGTCAAGGACGACACCAAGATCGATTTCTTCCGGTTCACGCGTCTGACCTTTGGTCTGTCGGTGGTTCTGTTCCTGTTCGGCATCGGTGATTTCTTCTATCAGGGTCTGAACTACGGGATCGATTTCCGAGGTGGCACACTGATCATGGCCGAGACCCCTGAGAAGGAGGAGGTCTCGACGGTTCGCGAAACGCTGAGTGATCTCAATCTTGGAGATATCTCCGTCACAGAAGTCTCAGACCCTGCCGGGACCGCCCGGAATGCCGTGATGATCCGCATCGAGCAACAGGACAATGACGCGGCCATCCAGCAAGAGGCGATAGCCAATGTGCAGGATGCCTTGAGCGAACGCTTCCCCGGCATCATCTGGCTGCAAACTGACAGTGTTGGCGCGAAGGTGTCGGGTGAGTTGATTCAGGCTGGTGTGATCGCTGTGATCTTGGCGATTGCGGCCGTGTTGTTCTATATCTGGCTGCGGTTTGAATGGCAGTTCGCGGTTGGTGCTGTCGCGGCGCTTGTCCATGATGTGGTCCTGACTATTGGTGTCTTTGCGCTCACTGGCATCGAGTTCAACCTATCGATCATTGCGGCCATTCTGACGATTGTGGGATATTCCCTGAACGATACCGTGGTTGTGTTTGACCGGGTCCGTGAAAATCTGCGGCGCTTCAAGACAACTGATCTGAAGGATGTGCTGAACACGTCTGTGAACGAGACACTCAGCCGGACCTTGATGACGTCGGTCACCACCTTGATCGCGCTGCTTGCGCTTTACTTCCTGGGGGGAGAGGTGATCCGCGGCTTTACCTTTGCGATGATTTGGGGCGTTGTGGTCGGCACCTATTCGTCGATCTTCGTTGCCAATCCGATCCTGCTGAAACTGGGCGTCAAGCGTGATTGGGACAAGAACGACGGGGCCGCAGGCACCCAGTTTGCGAACATCGACGCGTGAGCAGCCTTGGCGACAGGCTGGTCACTGTCGCGCAACGGGTCTGGCATGCGATCAAGATGGGTCTTATCGTGTCGGTCGTGGCTCTTGGGTCCGCTGCGATCTGGTTCGTGGTGAACGCACCGGACAATGCCCCGGCTGCAGCCTTGCTCAAGACACTTGAGGCAGGTCCGGAGCTCGCAAATGATATTGCGCCCGAGGGCTGGACACACTTTTGTGCCAGCCCGGATACCACGGATCTTCGGCAGGTCTTTCGCGAGCAGACCGAGCACAATCACGCCCATTGCGAGGGCTGGAACGGGCCATTGTCGATCTATGGCAAATACACTTCCTTTGGCTTCACTGGGCCACAGGGATGTCTGGTGATCCCGGTGACGAGGGAAGTTCTGCGCACCACGTCCAAAGACGCGCCTCACTGTCAAAGGCGCAAAGGATTGATGATGCTGACCGTGACAGACGCCACCCCGCCCGAGCTGAAATTGCAACAGGAGTGAGAGCGATGCGCCTGAACGAGGTTGATTTCAACGCTGCCCCGCCAATCGATGCCTATGGTCCCGGGTTTTTCCGAGTGGGCGAAACCCTTTGGCAGGGGCCAACGCTGATGTTGCCCAGTGGTCCCGAGGGATGGGGTGGACTGTCAGACACAGCCCGTCTGGTTGACCTCGCAAACCGGATAGACGTGCTGTTCATCGGTATGGGACCCGAAATCAGTCCGCTTGACCGCAACCTTCGTAACGCGCTTGAAGGTGCCGGACTGGGGGTGGAGGTGATGGCCACACCGCCTGCCTGTCGAACATATAATGTACTTCTGTCAGAGGGCCGGCGGATTGCTGCGGCCTTGTTGCCGGTCTGAGCCCAGAAGTGCTCTTGCCGTCAAAGGCTTGCGACTGCTAGACCGGAGAGGCCCAATCAGGTCACTCAGGAGCCTTCGTCGATGCAATGCGTTTTCATTCAGATCCGCTGCAAGCCCGGAACCACATACGCTGTGGCAGACGCCATAGCGTTGCAGGAAATCCATTCGGAACTGTTCTCGACCAGTGGTGAATATGATCTCTTGATGAAGCTTTATATTCCTGAAGGCGAGGATGTGGGCAAGTTCATCAATGACAACCTGCTCCACATCGATGGTATCGAACGCTCGATGACAACACTGACCTTCAAGGCGTTCTAAAAGCAGCTTTCCAACAGGGGACGGGTGTTGGCTTCCGTCATTTCGATCGGGTTGCCGCCTGTGCTGGGATCGGTCAGTGCAGAGGCCACCAGAGTGTCGATGTCAGGATCGGTCACGCCCAACGCTGTCAGATTGGCGGGAATGTTCAGACTGTCGTTCAGTGTCCCGACAAAGTTATAGAACCCATCAAACCCGCCCGAGATGCCCAGATAGCCCGCTGCCATCGCCAGCCGTTCGCGAATTACGCTTTCGTTGAATTTCAGCACCGGCTGCATGACGACAGCGTTTGTCGTACCGTGATGCGTGTTGTGGTGTGCACCGATAGGATGAGAAAGCGCATGGATCGCCCCCAGCCCTTTCTGGAAAGCCGTTGCACCCATGGCAGCCGCGCTCATCATCTGGGCGCGCGCTTCCAGATCTGTGCCGTCGGTAAAGGCACGTGGCAGGTATTCCTTGACCAGCCGCATGCCTTCCAGCGCAATGCCCTGAGACATCGGGTGGTAATGCGGGGAGCAGAAAGCCTCAAGACAATGGGCAAAGGCATCCATGCCGGTGCCTGCTGTAATGGCAGGGGGCATGCCGACGGTCAGCTCGGGATCACAGATCACCTGACCGGGCAGAAACTTGGGATGGAAGATGATCTTCTTCTCGTGGGTCTCAGCATTGGTGATGACGCTGGCTCTGCCCACTTCTGATCCGGTGCCGGCGGTGGTCGGGACCGCCACAATCGGAGCGATGGTGTCTGAACTGGCGCGGGTCCACCAATCGCCGACATCCTCGAAATCCCAGATTGGTCGGGTCTGACCTGCCATGAAGGCCACCGCCTTGCCCAGATCAAGGCCGGAGCCGCCACCAAAGGCGATGACCCCGTCATGACCGCCATCCTTGAAGACCTTCACACCGGCTTCGACATTGGCCTCGTTCGGGTTCGGGTCCACATCGGAAAAGATCGCGCGGCCAAGGCCCGCGACATCCATCAGCACCAGAGCTGCCTGCGTGATCGGCAGGTTCGCAAGACCTTTGTCAGTCACAAGCAAGGGCTTTTTCATACCGAGCGACGTGCAGGCCTCTCCCAGTTCAGAGATGCGACCTGCGCCGAATTTGATGGCGGTCGGGTAGGACCAGTTTGCAGTGAGGGTCATGGGCTCAGGCCTTCTTGAGATGGTAGGATTTAGGACGGGTGAGGTTGTGATAGCCGATAACCGAAAGACCGCCACCCCGGCCCGTGTCCTTGCAGCCGGTCCAGCAGAGCGCGGGATCAAGATAATCACAGCGGTTGGCAAAGACGGTTCCGGTCTCGATCTGATCACCAATACGCGCTGCACGTTCGATGTCCTTGGTCCAGAGCGAGGCCGTCAGACCGTAGTCACTGTCATTCATCAGTTCGATGGCCTCAGCATCATCTTTGACCGGCATGATGCCGACCACAGGGCCAAAGCTTTCTTCGCGCATAACCGACATCTCATGGCTGACGTTTGTGAGGATCTGGGGCATCAGATAAGCGCCGTTATCCTGTGGAAACAGGGACGGATCGATGTGGGCCGTGGCTCCTTGAGCGATGGCATCTGCTGTTTGTCTGCGCACATGATCGGCAAAACGGACATGGGCCATGGGACCAAGTGTCGTTTCGCTCTCCAGCGGGTTGCCGAGCTTGTAGGCAGATACGATCTCAACTGCCCGGGCAACAAAGTCGTCAAATAGGCTTTCCTGCACATAAATCCGCTCGATGCCGCAGCAGCATTGGCCTGAGTTGAACATTGCCCCATCGATCAGCGTCTCGACCGCGGCACCTATGTCGGCATCTTCCATGACATAGCCCGGATCTTTGCCGCCAAGCTCCAGCCCCAAACCGGTAAAAGTGCCAGACGCTGCCGCCTCCATCGCTTTTCCACCTGCAACAGAGCCCGTGAAATTAACAAATCCAAAGGCACGGCCTGCAATCAGGTGGGATGTTGTCTCATGGTCCAGAAACACATTCTGGAAAACATCGGTGGGAATGCCTGCGCCGTGAAAGGCTTCCGCCATCCGTACGCCGACCATTGGCGTTTGAGAGGCGTGTTTGAGCACTACAGCATTGCCAGCAATCAATGCCGGGGCAACCGTGTTGATCGCAGTCATATATGGATAGTTCCAGGGAGCTACCACAAGCACCACACCGTGGGGTACGCGTTTGATATAGCGTCGGAAATCGGCGTCATCGGCAATTTCGATCGGGGCAAGCGCGTCATGGGCGATCTGGGCCATGTACCTGGCCCGCTCGTTGAACCCACCGAATTCTCCGCCGTAGCGGACAGGCCGTCCCATCTGCCAGGCAAGTTCGGTAACGATCTGATCGTTCATCGCACCGACCGCTTCCACGCCTTTCTGGACCAGCGCGATCCGTTCCTCCATCGGGCGCGCAGCCCAGTCCTTTTGCGCCGCTTGGGCGCGTTCTACAGCAGTGCTGGCATCATCCTTGCCAAGGGTTTTGGCCTCAAAGAAAACGGACCCATCAATGGGGGAGGTGCAACGGATCATGCTCATGCGTCAGGCCCTTTCAAATCCACGTGCGATTTCATAGTCGGTGACGACCGCATCGAAACACTCCTGCTCCCACTCGGCAGCACGTGTGTAGTGGTCGATCACATCGTCACCCATCGCTTTGCGCAACATTTTCGAATTGCGCAAGGTCTCGGTTGCATCGCGCAGGGTTGCCGGGATCTCGGCCACTTCTGCGTCATAGACATCGCCGGTTGTGGGAGCGGACAGGTCGAGCCCTTCTTCAATGCCTGCGAGACCGGCGGCAAGTTGGGACGCAAGCGCCAGATACGGGTTCAGATCCGATCCGCCGATCCGGCATTCCACGCGCACGGCCTTGGTGCCGTCACCGCAAAGCCGGAACCCGGCTGTGCGGTTGTCCACAGACCAGACGGTTTTGGTCGGTGCAAAGCTGCCTTTCTGGAAGCGTTTGTAACTGTTCACATAAGGCGCGAGGAAAACAGTCGTTTCCGGCGCGTATTTGATCAGCCCGGCCATGTAGTTCTGCATCAGGCTGGACATCCCCAGCTTGGCATCAGGGTCGAAAAACGCATTGTCCGAGCCTGACCACATGGATTGGTGCACATGGGATGACGAGCCGACGCGGTCCTTGTGCCACTTGGCCAGAAAACTTGCCGCGTGACCGGCTCCCCAGGCGATCTCCTTGACTGCATGCTTGGCGATCGTGTGGTAATCGGCGCAATCCAAGGCGGCCGCATAGCGAATGTTCAGCTCTTCCTGCCCGGCTTCGGCCTCACCCTTGGTGTTCTCCACCGGAATTCCGGCTGCATAGAGGTGATTGCGGATCGGCCGCATCACCGCTTCTTCCTTGGTGGTTTGCAGGATGTGGTAATCCTCATTGTAGCCGCTGATCGGCTCGAGCGGGCTATAGCCATCCTTGCGCAAATCATCGAAGCTTTTCTCAAACAGGAAAAACTCAAGCTCTGTCGCCATCATCGGCGTCAGACCCATCCCCGCTGCCCGCGCGATCTGATGTTTCAGCACGCTGCGGGGGGAGTGGGAAATCTCTTCATGGGTGTGATGGTCAAGCACATCACACAGGACCATGGCGGTTCCATCAAGCCATGGCACAGGGCGCAGCGTTGCCAGATCCGGTTTCATCACATAGTCGCCATAGCCCGACTGCCAGGAGGTCGAGGCATAACCATCGGGTGTAGCCATCTCCAGGTCGGTGGCCAGCAGGTAATTACAGCAATGGGTTTCTTCCCATGCACTTTCCACAAAATGCGCTGCATGAAAGCGTTTGCCCATCAGGCGGCCCTGCATGTCCACGATGCAGGCAAGGATCGTGTCGACCGATCCTTCAGCCACTTGCGATTTCAGGATCTCGAATGTCAGAGCATCGGGCATCATTTTGCTTTCTCAAGTCTCGGGAATGCACCCCGGGCCGAAGCCCGGGGTAATCAGTGTCAGCCGTAGCGGTATGGACGGCCTGCCTTGACCATATCCGCGTTGTACTGCTTGAAGATCTCGACGACCTTTGCCTTGGTTTCGCTTTCCGCGGCGATCTCATCCCAGAACTCAAGGGCTGCGGCTTCAACTGTGGCCCATTCTTCGTCAGGAATGGAGGTCAGTTCCATCTTCGGACCATTCACGCGCAGCGACGCCTCGCCACCCCAGTACCACCACTGGCGATAGTAATGGCTCTGGTCCATGCAGACCCTGAGCAGTTCCTTGAGGTGATCGGGCAGCGAGTTGTAGCTGTCCATGTTGGCAAAGAACGACCCGGCCCAGGCGCCCGAGATGTTGTTGGTCAGGAAGTAGTTGGTCACGTCTGCCCAACCGACGGTGTAATCCTCGGTGATGCCGGACCAGGCAATGCCGTCCAACTCGCCGGTTTGTACGGCGACCTCGATGTCTTCCCATGGCAGGGTCACGGGGACAACGCCAAACTGGGTCAGGAAACGGCCTGCGGTCGGGAAGGTAAAGACGCGTTTGCCTTTGAGGTCTTCCAGTGAGCGGATCGGATCCTTGGTTGCGAAGTGGCAAGGATCCCATGCGCCAGCAGACAGGTGTTTGACGCCCACCTTGGAGTATTCTGCGTCCCAGATCTCGTTCAGGCCGTACTGGTTGAAGAGCACAGGCACATCGAGCGAATAGCGCGAAGCAAACGGGAAATACCCGCCAAAGACGGTGACTTCGGTGGGAGATGCCATGCTGTCATCATCGGACTGCACTGCATCGATTGTGCCCTTCTGCATGGCGCGGAACAGCTCTCCGGTCGGGACAAGCTGATCGGCGAAGAACAGTTCGATCTCCATTTCGTCCTGGGCGATCTTGTTGAAGCTGTCGATGGCAGGCTTGATCACATGCTCCGCCAGCGCAGGGCCAGCATAGGTTTGCATCCGCCATTTGATCTTGGACTGGGCAATCGCCGGTGTGGCAAGGGCTGCGGGGCCCGCCACGGCTGCCGTGGTCAGAAACTTACGTCTGGTGGTCATGAAATTCACTCCTTGTTGCGGTTCAAATTATTGATGTCCGTCGCGCTGACGCGATCTCGTTATCTTCCATACACGTAGTTGGGCAGCCACAGGGCGATCTCTGGGAAGGCCATGATGATTGCCAGAGCCGTCACCATCACCATCACAAACGGCAAGATGGAGACGTAGATGTCGCGCAGTGTCACCTCAGGCGGGGCCATGGCGCGCATCAGAAACAGGTTATAGCCAAAGGGCGGTGTCATATAGGCGATCTGGGTCGTGATCGTGTAAAGGATGCCATACCAGATCAGGTCGAATTCAAGCGCCTTGACCAGCGGCACGTAAAGCGGGGCGACGATGACCAGCATGGCAGTGTCGTCCAGAAACGTGCCCATCAGGATGAAGCTAAGCTGCATAAGGATCAGGATCGTCCATGGATCTAGGCCAAGTTGATCGGTGAAGACACCCTCGATCGCGCGCACAGCACCCAGTCCGTCGAACACCGCACCAAAGCCCAATGCCGCCAGAATGATCCACATGAACATGCAGGATATAGCGAGCGTCTGCCGGACCGAGTTCTCAAACACTTCTCGCGTCATGCGTCCTTTCAGAACGGCAGCCAGAAAGGCTGTCATCGCGCCAATGGCAGAGCTTTCTACCAGCGACGTCCAGCCGTTCACGAAAGGGATCATCATGGCAAAGAAGATCACGAAGGGCAGGGTGCCTGCGAGCAGCAAGCGACGTTTCTCGGCAGGGGAGACGTTGCGCTCCTCTGGTGGCAGGGCTGGCCCGAGTGAGGGCTGAAACTTGCAGCGGATCACGATGTAGGCGATGAACATGGCCGCCATCATCAGGCCTGGCACGACACCGGCCAGCCACAACTGACCCACCGGCTGACGCGCGATCATTGCATACAGCACCAGCACAACGGAGGGCGGCACCAGAATGCCCAGCGACGAGCCCGCCTGTATGACCCCCGTGACCATGCGTTTGTCATAGCCTCGCCTCAGCAGCTCGGGCAGGGCGATGGTCGCACCAATGGCCATACCGGCAACTGACAGTCCGTTCATGGCCGAGACCAGCACCATCAACAGTATCGTGCCGATGGCCAGCCCCCCTGAAAGTGGCCCCATCCAGACATGGAACATCTTGTACAGATCGTCGGCGATTTTGCTTTCCGAAAGGATGTAGCCCATGAAAATGAACATCGGCAGGGTCAGAAGCGGATACCATTTCATCAGCTTCATGGCGGCTGAAAACGGTATGTCCGACCCGCCCGTGCCCCACAGCGTCAGGGCAGCAATGGCAGCAATGCCGCCAATGGCTCCAAAAACGCGCTGGCCCGTGAAGAGCATCAGCATCATCGAGGAAAACATCAGGATGGCGATCATCTCGTAGGACATCAGATGGCCGCTCCCCGAATGCGCAGGATGTCTTTGAACAGCTCTGACACTGCTTGAAGGATCATCAGGAAAATGCCGATGCACATGGTCACCTTGATCGGCCAAAGTGGCGGCCGCCAGGCTGTCGGGCTACGCTCATTGTATTGCAGGGAGTAGCTGGTGCTGTCCCACGCGCCATAAAGCAGAACGCCGAGAAACAGGATCAGCAGAAGCACGGTGAAGCTGTCTATCCACGCCTTTTTGCGATCAGACCACCCGCCATAAAACAGATCCATGCGCACATTTGCACCCAGTTGCATCGCGTAGGGACCGCCAAGAATGTAATAGGCAACCATGGCAAATTGCGCGGATTCCAGTGTCCAGAGTGAGGGCAGGAAGAATGTCTTTGAGATGGAAGACCAAAGCAGAATCCCCACCATGACAAAGATGCCATACATCACCATGCGCCCGAGACGATAGTTCACGGCATCGACCACACGGATGAAGATGAGCATGAAGCCTTCCATCAGGACGCCACCGCTTGCTGGAGAGTTGCAAGGGCAGATTTCACCAACCCGCTTAAGCGATCTGCCATGTCTTTCTGCTGGTGCTCACTTGCGATAAGATCGCTTCGTATCTCTATCATAATATTCAGATAATTGTTTTTGATGCCATGCTCGATCAGCGTGTGTGTGACACCATCTTCCGGACCATAGGGAGAGTTGCGCTCGGCCTTCAATTCCATCTCAGTTGCGGACAAGGCCAGCATCTGGTCAGCAAGTCTTGTGTCCCTGTCGTGGAGAATGCCGAGCTCAACCGCCCGCGGTTTTCCCAAATAAACCGGGGTGAAGCTGTGTATGGTCACAAGTACCGGTGGCGCTGAAGTGGCGTCGAGGGCAGCAGCAACACGGGCTCGAAATGGATCATAAACATTGTCGATGCGCTCCAAGCGCTCGGTCTCTGACAAGTCAGCGTTACCGGGAATGATCGTCGCTTCGCTTGCTGCGGGCATGGCATCCGGAGCATGGGGAGGGCGATTGCAGTCATAAATCAGCCGCGAGACGTCTCCTGCGACCAGATCGGCATCAAGTGTCCGGGCCATATGCTGTGCGACCGGCAGTGCGCCTGGGTCCCACGCGATGTGGCTGTTGCGCTCAATCTCAGACAGTCCAAGCGTGCCATATTTTTCAGGAATGTGATTGGAGGCATGCTCGCAGACAATGACGATCGGTGGCAGGGCCGGGCCTGCGCCTTCCGTCGCTGTGCTGGTCGTCGCCTTCTGCAAGCTTGTCTCCTCACGTCGCATGTAAAGAATTCTTCAGGTCTGGTGAGTCTGTCAATCCAATTTCTGAAAGTTTCTCTTCAAGAATGAATGCTCTGACGGTATTCTGCACAAAAAAAGGTCAAGCTCATGTCTATTGATGGCACTACGATTGCGGAACGCCTGCAGGCCAAGTTCGACAGCCTGACACGGGCGGAACGTCAATTGGCCAATCTGATCCTTGAGAATTATCCTGTATCGGGCCTTGGTTCGATCACGGCGATGGCCAGCAATGCGGATGTGTCGACCCCGACGGTCGCGCGCATGGTGCAAAAGCTTGGATATTCCGGCTTTCCCGAATTTCAGGCAGAGTTGCGCAAGGAACTTGAAGCGAAGATCTCCGGCCCGATTGCCAAGCATGATACCTGGGCAGGACAGGCACCTGACGGGCATATTCTGAACCGGTTTACGGACTCCGTGATCGGGAACATCCGCCAGACATTGGGACAGATCGACCCGAACGACTTTGATGCGATTTGCACTTTGCTGGCAGACCCCGAGCGGCGGGTTTTTGTGGTTGGCGGCCGGATCACACGCGCGCTTGCGGATTACCTGTTTCTCCACCTTCAGGTGATCCGGCGCAACGTGACGCTGATACAGTCCATATCGAACGCCTGGCCGCACTACCTGTTGGATGTGGATGCTGGCGACGTCGTCGTGATTTTTGATGTGCGCCGCTATGAAAACTCTACGCTCAAGCTTGCCGAAATGGCGCATGATCGAGGGGCCGAGATTGTCTTGGTGACCGATCAATGGCGCTCGCCGGTTCATAAGCTTGCCAAACACACTCTCAGTTCCCGGATCGAAGTTCCGTCCGCCTGGGATTCCAATGTCGTCTCGATGCTGTTGCTGGAGACCGTTCTGGCTGCGATTCAGACGCTGACATGGGAAGAAACCCGTGACCGGATGGAAGGGCTGGAGGATATGTTTGACCGGTCAAAGTTCTTTCGAAAGTTCATCTAAGGGATCGAGGGATCGTCAAATTTTCGTGAGACTTTTCAAAATAAGACAATAAAAACAGACGCTTAAATTCTACTAACTTTTTAGTTTGACAAATCATCGATTCGGCGGTGATGCTAACGCCAGCCAATTTTAACCGGCTCAAACAAAAACTAGGGAGGAGAGAGATGCGCAAGTATCTGCTCACCGCTGTCGCCGCATCCGCGATGATAGCGGGGTCGACATCGGCATTCGCCGACGCTGCGGCCGCAACGAAATGGATTGATGAAGAATTCCAGCCATCGACGTTGTCAAAAGACGCTCAGATGTCTGAAATGCAGTGGTTCATTGACGCTGCTGCGCCGTATTCGGGCATGGAAATTAACGTTCTGTCCGAGGGCATTCCAACGCATGGCTACGAGTCCGAGGTTCTGACCAAGGCGTTCGAGGAAATCACCGGCATCAAGGTCAACCACCAGATCCTTGGTGAGGGCGAGGTTGTGCAGGCTGTGCAGACACAGATGCAGACCAAGCGGAACCTCTACGATGGCTATGTGAACGACAGTGATCTGATCGGCACGCACTCCCGTCTGCAACTTGCCTATAACCTTACAGAGCAGATGGCAGGCGATTGGGCAGGGACCACATCTCCGACCCTTGATCTTGATGATTTCATGGGAACGCAGTTCACCACCGGACCTGATGGCAATCTCTACCAACTGCCCGACCAGCAGTTCGCGAACCTCTACTGGTTCCGCAAGGACTGGTTTGACCGGCAGGACTTCAAGGACGCGTTCAAGGCCAAATACGGCTACGATCTTGGCGTGCCTGTTAATTGGTCTGCCTATGAGGACATCGCCGAGTTCTTCTCCAACGATGTCAAGAACATCGATGGCGTGGATATCTACGGCCACATGGACTACGGCAAGCGCGCGCCCGATCTGGGCTGGCGGATGACCGATGCGTGGTTGTCCATGGCCGGTGCCGGCTCGAAGGGTGAGCCAAACGGTGTACCCATCGATGAATGGGGCATTCGCATGGAAGCGGGTTCCTGTAATCCAGCCGGTGCATCAGTCTCCCGTGGTGGTGCTGCCAACGGCCCAGCGGCTGTTTACGCGATCCGCAAATGGGATGAGTGGCTGCGTAATTACGCCCCTCCGGGTGCTGCAAGCTTTGACTTCTACCAGTCACTGCCAGCGCTCAGCCAAGGCAACGTTGCTCAGCAGATCTTCTGGTACACAGCCTTTACCGCAGACATGGTGAAGCCTCAGTCTGAGGGCAACAACACTGTGGATGCCGATGGCAACCCATTGTGGCGGATGGCGCCATCCCCGCATGGCCCATATTGGGAAGAAGGCCAGAAGGTTGGCTATCAGGACGTTGGCTCCTGGACTTTCCTGAAGTCCACACCATCGGATCGTGCTCAGGCTGCATGGCTTTATGCACAGTTCGTGACTTCCAAAACTGTCGATGTGAAGAAGTCCCACGTGGGTCTGACCTTCATCCGCGACAGCACGGTCAACCACGAAAGCTTCTCTGAGCGGGCGCCAAAACTGGGCGGTCTGGTCGAGTTCTACCGCTCTCCTGACCGGGTGCGCTGGTCACCAACAGGCATCAACGTGCCCGACTATCCGAAGCTGGCCCAGATTTGGTGGCAGCAGATCGGTGACGTGAACTCCGGTGCCTTCACACCACAAGAGGCGATGGATCGTCTCGCTGGTGAGATGGACATCACCATGGCCCGGATGCAGCAGGCAGATGAGCGCGCAAACGTCTATGGCGGTTGTGGTCCACGTCTGAATGAAGAGCAGTCGGCCGAGTACTGGTACGCGAATGGCGGCGCCAAGCCACCGCTGGACAACGAAAAGCCTCAGGGCGAGACCGTCAACTATGACGATCTGGTTGCCCGCTGGTCGGCCAACTAAGACCAACCTCCCTGCCGGTTCGGGCCTGTTGACCGAACCGGCATCTGCCGGAGCTGCGCTGTTGGCTCCGGCATTCACCAAACCTTTCTTCGATTGCCCAGATCGATCTTTTCCCATGACAGGTCCCGTTACAGATCATGACCCTCGAAATTCGAAATCTGAGCAAACAGGTCAAAGGCGTTGTCCACATCAAGGAAACCAGCCTGAAGCTGGAGCCCGGACAGTTCAACGTTCTGCTGGGCCAGACCGGCGCAGGTAAAACATCCCTGATCAAGATGATGGCGGGCCTTGATCCGATAGCATCGGGTCAGGTGTTTCTGGATGGTCAGGATGTCACCGCCCTGTCGACACAGAAGCGCAACATCAGCCTCGTGCACCAGTTCTTCGTGAACTACCCGCATATGAGCGTATTTGACAATATCGCCTCCCCTTTGAGGGTTGCAGGCATGGCAAAATCCGAAATTCAGGGCCGTGTGGAAGAGGCTGCAGACATCCTTCAACTGCGTCCAATGTTGCACAGACGCCCCCATGAATTGTCAGGGGGGCAGCAGCAGCGCACCGCTTTGGCACGTGCCATTGCCAAGGAGAGCCGTGCGGTCTTTCTGGACGAGCCCCTTGCGAACCTTGACTACAAACTGCGCGAAGAATTGCGCGATCAGCTTCCTGACCTGTTTGCCGGGCGCGGCGCCGTGGTTGTCTATGCCACATCCGAGCCGGAAGAGGCTTTGATGCTGGGCGGCTACACGGCCCTGATGGATGATGGCTATGTGACCCAGTTCGGCCCCACAGCCGAGATTTACAGGGCTCCAAAAGACGTGAAATCCGCACAGGTGTTTTCAGATCCGCCGATCAACAGTGCCACTGTCAGGAAAAGCGGCCACTCGGTCTATATGGGTGACGTCGGCTGGGACATTTCGCCCGACGTGGCCAAAAAAATGGCAGATGGCGACTATATTCTTGCTGTGCGCCCCAACCACATTCTGCCGTATCGTACGGAGAAGGCAAAGGTTTCGTTGGTAGGCCGCATCGCCGTTACAGAGCTGAGTGGATCTGAAAGCTCGGCCCATTTCGACTTTGATGATCACAGTTGGGTCTCACTCGCCCACGGAACGCATCCTTACGAAATAGGCGAGGATCACACCTTTTACATGGAGGCAGATGCCTGCCTCTATTTCACGCCTGACGGCAACCGGATTGCGTGAGGGGCTGACATGGCAAAAGTAACACTCAGAAACCTGCGGCATTCCTATATGCCAAACCCCAAGTCCCCTGAAGACTATGCGCTCAAGGAGATCGATATTGATTGGGCTGATGGCGGTGCGTATGCGCTGCTGGGCCCCTCGGGATGTGGCAAGTCCACACTGCTCAACATCATCTCGGGGCTGTTGATCCCGTCAGAAGGGCAGGTGCTCTTTGATGAGCAGGACGTGACCCAATTGGTGCCCGACAAGCGCAACATCGCGCAGGTGTTCCAGTTTCCGGTGATCTACGACACGATGACCGTGCGCGAAAACCTGTCATTCCCACTTAAGAACCGTGGCGTGGATCCTGCCACGATTGCCAAGCGCGTGGGCGAGATTGCCGAGATGCTGGAAGTGACCGATCAGTTGGACAGGCGTGCATCGGGGCTTGCACCTGACAGCAAACAGAAAATCTCCATGGGGCGGGGTCTGGTTCGCGACGACGTGAATGTCGTGATGTTTGACGAGCCCTTGACGGTGATCGATCCACATCTGAAGTGGAAACTGCGCTCCAAGCTCAAAGAACTGCACCAGCGCATCCGCCGCACGATGATCTATGTCACCCATGACCAGACCGAGGCGCTGACATTTGCCGATCAGGTTGTGGTCATGCAAGACGGTGAAGTTGTGCAAATGGGCACGCCGGTTGAGTTGTTTGAACGGCCCGCGCACACCTTTGTCGGCCATTTCATCGGCTCGCCCGGAATGAATGTTCTGCCTTGCGACATGCGTGACGGTGGAGCTTTCGTGGCCGGGCAAAACATTCAGCTTGAAGGGCCTGTCACGGGCAACGGGCAGGGGCTTCGCCAGATCGGTGTGCGCCCTGAATATGTGACCCTCGGTGATGGTGGATTGCCAGCGACTGTGCGCAAGGTAAGCGATCTTGGACGCCATGCTGTGGTTGAAGCGGTCTTGGGCGACACCCGTGTCAACGCAATCATCGAAGGGGCAACGCCCCAGCAAGGTGAAACTGTCGGGCTCCATTTTAAGCCGCAACAAACCCGTCTTTATACCGACGGCTGGATTTCGACGGAGGCGGGCTCATGAAAACTCAAAACAACCGCGCATGGTTCTTCGTGCTCCCGGTTTTGCTGCTGGTGGCTTTCAACGCGCTGATCCCGATGATGACCGTGGTCAACTACTCGGTTCAGGAAACTTTCGGGGACAACCTGTTTTTTTGGGAAGGGCTGACATGGTTTGAACAGATCCTGCGCTCGGAACGTTTCCATGCAGCCCTTGGCCGGCAATTCCTGTTCACTGGTCTGATCCTTGCGATCGAGGTGCCGCTTGGCATCATCATTGCTCTGTCCATGCCGCGCAAAGGTTTCTGGGTGCCGGTCTGTCTTGTCACAATGGCCCTGCCCATGCTGATCCCATGGAACGTGGTGGGTGCGATGTGGAACATCTTCACGCTGCCTGACATTGGCCTGCTCGGCTATTTCATGAACAATACACTGGGCATCGAGTACAATATGACGCGCAGCCCGTTGGCGGCCTGGATCACCATTATAACCATGGATGTCTGGCACTGGACGTCGCTGGTGGTTCTGCTGACCTATGCCGGGCTGGTCTCGATCCCGGATGCCTACTATCAGGCGGCCAAAATCGACGGGGCGAGCAGTTGGTCCGTGTTCCGTTACATCCAGTTGCCCAAGCTCAAACAGGTGCTGACCATCGCCATCCTTCTGCGGTTCATGGACAGTTTCAACATCTACACCGAGCCGTTTGTTCTGACAGGCGGCGGGCCGGGCAACTCCACTACGCTGTTGTCGATCGATCTGGTCAAGATCGCACTCGGCCAGTTTGACCTTGGCCCTGCGGCTGCCATGAGCCTGATCTATTTCGCGATTACGCTGCTGGTGTCCTGGCTGTTCTACACATTGATGACGAAGGATGATGCGAAATGAGGAAAAGAAACCTGATTCCAATCCTTTACATCCTGTTTCTGATGTTGCCGATCTATTGGCTCGTGGCGATGAGCTTCAAGACCACGAATGAGATCCTGGCGGGTTTCTCCCTGTTTCCACAGACCTGGACACTGGAAAACTACGCAGTGATCTTCACCGATCCAAGCTGGTATTGGGGCTACATCAACTCGATCCTCTATGTCTCTATAAACACGGTTATTTCGGTTTGTGTGGCGCTGCCTGCGGCCTATGCGTTCTCGCGCTACAGCTTTCTGGGTGACAAGCAGTTGTTCTTCTGGCTTCTGACCAACCGGATGGCCCCTGCTGCGGTCTTTGCGCTTCCGTTCTTCCAGCTTTATTCGGCCATAGGGTTATTTGATACGCATCTGGCCGTGGCGCTTGCGCATTGTCTGTTCAATATCCCGCTCGCGGTCTGGATTCTTGAAGGTTTCATGGGCGGTGTGCCCAAAGAACTGGACGAGACGGCCTATGTAGACGGATACTCCTTCCCGCGCTTTTTCGTGACAATCTTCCTGCCGACGATCAAGGCAGGTGTCGGAGTGGCAGCGTTCTTCTGCTTTATGTTCTCATGGGTGGAACTGCTCTTGGCAAAGACCCTGACAGCGGTGGCTGCCAAGCCGATTGCCGCGACCATGACCAAGACGGCTTCAAGTGCTGGGTATGAACTGGGTCTGCTGGCAGCGGCCGGGACTTTGACCATCATACCGGGTGCAATCGTGATCTATTTTGTCCGCAACTACATTGCCAAGGGCTTTGCCCTGGGGAGGGTATAATGCTCAGCTGGATGGCCTGGACCCTGCCGACGGCGCTGGTGTTCATAGGGATTTTCTCGGCGATGGGGGTGATCACCTTCCTTGAGATTCGCAGACCCGGTGGCGACGAGAGACAAGGCGTTCTGGGTCTGACCACCACGCGCGGTGATCGATTGTTCATCTCGCTTCTGGGGTCGGTCTACATCTTTCTGGCGTGGTTGGGACTGGTTGGCATGCCGCTCTGGGTGCCGCTTGGACTGGCCATTTGCTGGGGTGTTTTTTGTTTTTGGAAAGTGTAGACCATGCGAAGCCGCGAATTCGCATCAACTTCTGGTTCATGGCTGTGTGACGAGTATCAGGCGTATAGAAACAAGGTGATCCATGCGCAAACGTAAGAAAAGTGAATTGCTGACCGAAGTTGAACTGGAGTTCATGACCGGGCTTTGGGAATTGGGGCAAGGAACGGTCCGGGATGTGCTGGATGCGCTGAACCCGCCCCGCGATCTGGCCTACACATCCGCGGCTACAATCATGCGCATTCTCGATGAGAAGGGCTTTGTGTCCAGCAAGCGGGATGGAAAAACCTTTGTCTATTGCCCGTTGTTGAGCAAGGATGAGTATCAAGGCCGCCTTTTGCGGGATGTGTCAGCAAAATTGTTTGACAACACCCCCGCAGCAATGGTGGCCAGATTGGTTGATGATCAGGATCTCTCAGTTGATGCGTTGGACGAGATCCGAGCGTTGCTTGATCGAAGGATGGGGAAAGATGAGCGCGGATAGCCTTCTGAGTGCCTTTATCGATGCACAGATCCTGCTGGCCGTGAGTTTCCTGCTCTGGCTGGCCGTTGGTCGCGTGATGGCTTTGTCAGGTGTGAGACTGGCGCCGGATGCGCGGCTCAAGGTCCTTTATCTGATGCTGCCGATGGTGCTTCTGGCGCCGTTTGCCTTGGGTTATGGGGCAGCTCTGATGCCGCAGCAGGTAGCCAGTTTCAATCTGACCGACATGGTTGTCGCGCAATACCTGAACGGCTCTTACGAGTTGCGCCCGACCCAGTTCGAAGCACTGTTGAGCGCCCGGCAGAATTTTTCAGACAGCCTGTTGACCCTAAATGGTCCACTCGCCTGGAGCGTGGTGACGGGCATCGCGGCAGGGACGCTGTTCTTTATACTGCGGTTGATCTCAAGCATTCTGCGCTTGCGCCAGACAATCTCGGGCGGTCATGTGCTGCACCGTCATGGCAAGGTGTCGGTGATCATCAGCGACAGGGTCCGCGTAGCGTTTTCCACACGCGGCATCCGCCAGCAGTATGTCGTACTTCCCTTCAGCCTTCTAAACCACCCCAGGGATCTGCGGCTGGTTCTGGCCCACGAGATACAGCACATGCGGCAGGGTGATCTGAATTGGGAGATTCTGCTGGAGATCCTCAAACCCCTGTTTTTCTGGAATCCGGCTTTCTATGGCTGGAAGCGGCAAGTGGAACGCCTGCGCGAACTGGCCTGTGATGCCGCCGTTTTAGAGCGCTCACAGGTTGATCTGCGGGGCTATTGTGATTGCCTGATCCGGGCCGCCGAAGACAGTGTGCAGCCCAGACGTCTGTTTGCCGTGGATATGCCGGGCGTCACCCTCGTTGAAACACGCAGCCGTTTTGTCGGACACAGCGCCGCAGATCTGCTGCGTCAACGCATCGAGCATGCGCTTGAGCGTAAACCGGGCCGTGGGTTTCGCCGGATCATGTTCCTGTCCATCTGCGCGCCGGTTCTGGCTGTGACCTTGATCACCGGGATCTCCATGCAGAAGACACAGGACTGGTCGCAGGATCGTCTGATGCTGTCTTCCATCGTCAATCTTGAGCGGATGGACCGTTTGAATGGCACGCTGGGTCTGGGTGCGCGTCGCTATTGATGTTCAGTAGCGAATGGCGCCAGAGGTCACCTCGAACGGGGCCAGTTTTGTCCAGTTGAACGTCACACCCGTGCCCGGCACTTCAGGGGCCTGTGCACGTGCATTATGCACTTTCAAAGGCCGCGTTGTGTAAGTGTCGATCGGGAAGGAATGCACTTCAAGCCAGCCCGGGTTGGGACGGGCGGAAACAAGGCTGACGTGTAATTCCTGCATGCCGTGGGAACACACCGGAAGGCCATGTTTCTCGGACAACGCGGCGACCTCAAGCCACCCGGTGATCCCGCCACAGTTAGATGCATCTGGCTGGATGAAGGACAGTGCGGCCTGTTCGAACGCGTATTCGAACTCGTGGATCGTGTGCAGGTTTTCACCCATGGCCAACGGCATGCCTGTGGCCTCGGCAATCTGTGCGTAGCCTTGATAATTGTCCGGGATCGTCGGCTCCTCGAACCACATCAGATCAAAGGGTTTCATGGCATTTGCAGCCTCGATGGACTGCTCAATGGACATGGAATAATTGGCATCCACCATGAAGGCGATGTCCGGGCCGATCAGATCGCGGATGGCAGATATGCGGTCGATGTCTTCGGCCAGAGTTGGCTGCCCGATCTTGATCTTCACACCATCAAAGCCCCGGTTCAGGTAGGTCTGGATACTGCCCAGAAGCTTGTCCTTGGAAAAGCCAAGATCAATCCCACCACAATAGGCGTTGCAACTGGTATCCTGACCACCTGCCATCTTGACCAGTGGCAAGCCTTCGGTCTTTCCCCGGATGTCCCAAAGTGCAATATCCACGGCCGAGATCGCAAAAGAGGCGATGCCACCACGGGCCACGTAATGCACATGCCAGTGCATCGCCTCGTACAATGCCTCGACGTCGCGCGCATCCTTTCCCACCAGAAAGGGCGTCAGATCATGGGTGATCATCGAGCGGATCGCATGTCCGCCCTTGCCGCCGGTATAGGTATATCCCGTGCCTTCCCGACCATTTTCAAGCCGGATGGTACAGGTCACCAGTTGGAAATGCGTGTGGTCACCGTGTTTGGCATCCACCAGAACTTCGGCCAGTGGCACGTTGAACAGACGGGGAATAACAGCGGCAATTTTTGACATAACACAACCCGGGGTATTTTCGCTGGCACAACCAGACCGAAACTTGGTCCCTAAGTCAATCGCGGCAAAGGGTCGGTCGGGCTGGTTTCATCGGAGCGGTAGGATCACTGGCACTCGGGCACCGGTGTCAGTGCGGTCCCATCCTTGAGGAATTGCAACAGGTTATTGACGGTCAGATCGCCCATGGCCTGCCGTGTTTCCACCGTGGCAGAGGCTGCATGCGGCATGAGCGTGACAGTGCTCATGGCTTTGAGTGCATCGGGGATATGCGGCTCACGCTCAAACACATCGAGACCGGCAAAGCCCAGTTTGCCCGATTGCAACGCGTCAATCAGTGCCGCTTCGTCAACAACAGAACCGCGTGCGACATTGATCAGGATGCCGCTTGGCCCCAAGGCCTCCATAACTTCGGCGTTGACCAGTTTTTCGGTCGCTGGGCCACCGGGGGTGATGCAGATCAGTGCATCGACCTCACGTGCCATCTCAACCAGATTGCCAACGTACCTGTAGGGCACGTCTTTTGGCGAGCGGGAGTGGTAGCTGACATCGCAGTCAAATGCGCCCAGTTTGCGGGCAATCGTCTCGCCAATGCGGCCCAGTCCCAGAATACCGACTTTTGATCCTTCAATGGACCGGGTCAGTGGCGCATTTCCGTCCCGCTCCCAATCGCCAGAACGGGCATAGGCGTCGTCGTTGATCAAGTTGCGGCTGACGGCCAGCAGCAACAAGATTGCGGTATTTGCCACATCTGCGTTCAGCACGTTGGGCGTGTGGGTGACGATGATGCCGCGCGCATTGGCGGCATCGGTGTCGATGGCATCATAGCCCACGCCGTTGGACGCGATGATCTTGAGGTTGGGCAGACGGTCAAAGATCGGTTTTGGCACACCGTCATGACCGTTGGTAAAGACGTATTCAATCGCCTCGCCCGTGCTGGTCAGGAACGCGTCCACATCCTCGATCTTGCTGAGGGTATGGACTGTGAACGCCGCCTCCATCATTTCGGTCTGACGGGGCGGCGCTGTGCCGATGAGCAGAAGATCAGGCATCTTCACCAACCGTCTGACGCTGTTTGCCGAGCTTTTCGATATAGACTTCCATCACGTCGCCCTTCTTAAGGTAGACAGGCGTGGGCTTCATGCCCATGCCCACACCCGGAGGTGTGCCGGTCGAGATCACATCGCCTGGATGCAAAGTCATCAGTTGGCTGAGATGCGAGACGATCTCGGCACAAGTAAAGATCATGGTCTTGGTGCTGCCGGTCTGGCGACGTTCACCATTGACGTCGAGGGTCATGTCGAGGTTCTGAACGTCACCCACTTCATCCTTTGTCACAACCCACGGACCGGTCGGGCCAAAAGTGTCGCAGGATTTACCCTTGGTCCACTGACCTGTCAGTTGGGTCTGGAAGTGCCGCTCGGAGACATCATTGATCACGCAATAGCCCGCGACGTGCTCAAGTGCAGTGTCTTCCGAGACATATTTGCATTCCGTCCCGATCACGATGCCCAGTTCCACTTCCCAATCCGTGTGGGTCGAGCCGCGCGGCATCATCACGTCGTCATTCGGGCCGTTGATTGCTGAATTGGCTTTGAAGAACAGGATCGGGTGCTCGGGGATGTCTGCACCAGTTTCAGCCGCATGATCCGAGAAATTCAACCCGATGCACAGAAACTTGCCGATGTTTCCGACGCAGGCACCAATGCGGGGGTCACCTTCAACAACCGGCAGCGTGGCAGGGTCAATTGCACGCAGTTTGTCGAGTGAAGCCTCCGACAGGGTTGCACCTGTCACATCTTCGATCACACCTGAGAGGTCACGCAGCGTGCCGGCCTCATCAACCATCCCGGGTTTTTCTGCGCCCTTGGCGCCATAGCGGCAAAGTTTCATCTGTCTCTCCCTTAGTGGTTGTCGCGCGGCAGACCTTTGCGCGCGATGTCTTTGTAATTGTCGGCCCCTGCCAGCGTCATACCTTGGGCGAAGGGTTGGACCTTCTCCCGGAAGATCTCCTGCCACGGCGACTGGCTTTCAGGCACGTCGATGGAGCCGTTTGTCAGTTTGGCACGGCGCGCCTCTAGGGTTGCCTCATCGACCAGCATGTTGGCGGTGCAGGCGCGCAGATCAATCGCGATCACGTCACCGGTTTGCACCAATGCCAGCCCCCCGCCATCTGCGGCCTCGGGCGAGGCGTTCAGGATCGAGGGCGACCCGGATGTGCCTGATTGCCGTCCATCGCCGATGCAGGGCAGGGCGTGGATGTTGCGTTTCAACAGGTATGCAGGTGGTCGCATGTTTACGACCTCAGCCCCACCGGGGTAGCCCTTGGGGCCAGCCCCACGCATGACAAGAATGCAATGTTCGTCGATGCCAAGGCTCTCGTCATCAATGCGGTGATGAAAATCCTCGGGCCCGTCAAAAACAATCGCGCGGCCTTCAAACGCGTCCGGCGTCTCGGCACTGGACAAATAGCGGTCCCGGAACTCTTTCGAGATCACGGAGGTTTTCATGATCGCGCTGTCAAAAAGGTTGCCCTTGAGGTTGATGAAACCTGCATTCTCCAGCATCGGCTGGCTTGCGGGCAGGATCACGTCTGGGTTGGTGGAGCGCAGATCAGCGCAATTCTCGGCCATGGTTTTGCCGTTGGCTGTCATGACATCAGGGTGCGGCAGGTACCCTTCGGCAATCAACTCACCGACCACAGCAGGCACGCCGCCTGCCTGATGATAGTCCTCGCCCAGATACTCACCTGCGGGCTGCAGATTGACCAACAGCGGAACCTCATGGCCTATGTTCTGCCAATCGTCATTGTCGAGGCTGACGCCCAGATGACGGGCTATGGCATTAAGGTGAATGGGCGCGTTGGTGGACCCACCAATGGCCGAATTGATCACGATGGTGTTCTCAAAGGCCTGCCGCGTCATGATGTCGGAGGGGCGAATGTCTTCCCACACCATGTCGACGATCCGCTTGCCGGTCTCATAGGCGATCTGGCCGCGCTCGCGGTAGGGGGCCGGGATCGCAGCAGAGCCGGGCAACTGCATGCCCAAGGCTTCTGCCAGCGAGTTCATGGTGGAGGCGGTGCCCATCGTGTTGCAATAGCCAACTGAGGGGGCCGAGGAGGCGACCAGTTCCATGAACCCTTCGCCGTCAATCTCGCCTGCCGCCATCATCTCGCGCGCTTGCCAGACAATCGAGCCGGAGCCTGTGCGCTTGCCGCGGAACCAACCGTTCAGCATCGGTCCAACAGACAGGGCAATGGCCGGGATATTCACGGTGGCTGCCGCCATCAACAGGGCAGGGGTTGTCTTGTCACACCCGATGTTCAGCACCACGCCGTCAATAGGGTAGCCATACAGCGTTTCGACCAACGACAAGTACGCAAGGTTGCGATCCAGCATCGCCGTGGGGCGTTTGCCGGTTTCCTGGATGGGGTGCACGGGCACCTCGATCACCGTGCCACCCATGGCGATCACGCCGTCGCGGACTCGCTTGGAAAGTTCGATATGATGCCGATTGCATGGGCTTAGGTCGGAGCCTGTTTGTGCAATGGCAATAATTGGCCCGCCAGACTGCAGTTCTTGGCGCGTCAACCCGTAGTTGAGGTAACGCTCCAGATACAGCGCGGTCATTTCTGGGTTGTCCGGGTTGTTAAACCAGTTGCGCGAACGCAGGTCGTCGGGTTTGATTTTGTGGGTCATGATTGTCCTCAGCCCGACCAGCCGCCATCAATGATGTGGGGCTGTCCGGTGGTGAATGCGCTCTCATCAGAGGCAAGATAAACAACAAGGGCGGCGATCTCTTCGGCTTTTGCAATGCGGCCCATGGGTTGGCGGGCGACAAAGGCTTTCATGGCCGCGTCATAGTCACCGGTTGCGCGCAGGCGGTCATGCAACGAGGGGCTTTCGACCGTGCCGGGGCAGATGCAATTGCAGCGGATGCCCTTTGTGATGTGATCAATAGCCACGGATTTCGTAAGGCCAATGACCGCAGCTTTGGTCGTGCCGTAGATAAAGCGGTTGGGTGCGCCGATGATGGACGAACACGCAGACGACATGTTGATGATCGAACCTGTGCCGCGCTCAAGCATGCCGGGAAGGGCGGCTGTGATCGTGCGAAACATCGAGCGGACATTCAGGTCAAACGCAAAGTCCCATTCGTCATCCGTGGCTTCCGAGATCGTGCCGTTATGCACAAAACCCGCGCAATTGAACAACACGTCCGGGGCGGCCTTGGCCACACCATCTTTGACTGAGGCCACATCGCGGACATCCAGGGCAAATGTCTCAAGGTTGTCGGGGCTGTTGGCCGCCAGATCAGCCAGAGTATCGGCGTTCACATCTGTTGCAAAAACCTGTGCACCCTCTGCTGCCATAGCCAGGGCAGAGGCACGCCCGATGCCCTGTCCCGCCGCTGTCACCAGAGCGCGTTTTCCCTCAAGTCGTTTGGATTGCATGGAAATTCCCCCCGCCAATCGCGCAAAGCATGGTGTGTTCCGGGCCTGTATCTCCCGGTTGTTTAGATGATTTCAGAAATGCGCTTTCGCGCATCGATAAGAGATATTCGCCCGCCACGCAATGGACTTGCACCTCTATGCAGGCTTGCAATGTCATGACATCAGGTTTCGGGCCAGATGGTCGGCGATGGCTTCTTTGCATCGTTGCGAATCCCGGTCGAGAGCCGCATCAAGGATCGCCTTGTGCTCGTCGATGTTCTCGGGAAAATATCCATAGCTGAAATCGGCTGAGACGCGTTGTTGCCGGAACTGGTCGTAAATCACCCGGTGGGTTTCGCGCATCAGTTCAGAGCCGCAGGCAGCCAGCAGGGTTTCGTGAAATTCCCATTCGAACTCGCACCAGACTTCAACGAAAGGAGTGATGTCACCTTCCTTACGCACCTGCAATTCGACGTGGGACAGCTTGTGATGGGCAGCCGTCAATTGCGCTTCCCAGGCAACGCCGCCATTCTGGATCGACAATGTCGTACCTTCGCCCTCAAGCAATGTGCGGAACATTGTCAACTCATGCCGCCGTTCGGCCGAGAAGGGGCGGGCGCGAAACCCGCGCTGTTCGCGGAACTCCACAAGTCCCACTGTTGACAGGCGAAACAGGGTCTCCCGGATCGTGCTGGCTGAGCATCCGTAGTGGGTTTTCAGGTCGTCAGCCTGAAGACGCGTTCCCGGTGGCAACTGTGCGTTGGACAGGCGCTTGCGCAGATCGTCATATATGTCGAGGGTCTGAGGCATCGAATCCCGAAGAAGATGGTTAACGCAACCATTTCTGCGAAATCTCGATATTGCAAGCAAATCTCGAAATTATTTAGAATTTAAAAAAGGGTTGTTTGTGAGTAACGGCAGCGCTAACGTCAAAACGACGCAGCCGCATAACAGGCGATAAGACCTTTGCGCGAGAGGCGTTTTTTAACACTAGTTCTGGGAGGAACTCATGAAGATTTTGAAGACAGCCGCATCAGCGGCTGCCGTCGCTGCCCTTCTCGCGGGAAGCGCTTTTGCCGACGGCCATGCAACAACAAAACTGCGCATCCAGACGCATTATGCGCCTGAGACCGTGTCAGGCAAACTGGCCGCTCAGTACATGGAAGACATCCAGACCATGTCCGGTGGTGGCATCGAAGTTGAGATGTTCTACTCGTCTTCCGTTGTGAAGTCGGTTGAAACTTTCGACGCGGCTGCGACCGGCATTCTTGACTGTGACATGACCGGCGGTGGTTACCAGACCGGCAAGAACTCTGCGTTCCAGTTCGTGGGCGACATCATGGGTGGCTACTCCACGCCCTACCAGCAGCTCAGCTGGTTGTATTTCGGTGGTGGCCGCGAAGCTGCCAAGCCACTGTACAACAAGTACGGCATGGAGCTGATTGGCTGGTGGGTATACGGCCAGGAGAGCTTTGCCTCCTCCAAGCCGATCACCAAGGTTGCAGACTTCAAAGACTGGAAATTCCGTTCCCCTCCAGGCATGGAAACAAAGATCTTCGAAAAGCTGGGTGCGAAGCCCATCGTGATGGACTTCACCGAGATCTTCACAGCGCTTGAGACCGGCATCATCGATGGTGCCGACGCCTCTGGTCTGGCCAACAACGTTGGTCTGGGTCTTTACGATCTGGTGAAGTATGCAAACTTCCCAGGCTTCCACTCCATGCCGTCTGACCACCTGGCCTGTAACAAGACCGTTTGGGATGGCATGCCAGAAGCACACCAGCGCATCATGCTGGTTGCAATGGAAGCGCTTGCTCTGCGCACTGCTCTGACATTCGAGAAGAAGAACGCCGAAGCTGCAGCTGAGTTGCGCGCAAACGGTGTGACCCTGTCCGAGTGGAATGCAGAAGAGCTGCAGAAGTTCCGCGATGCGGCACAAGCCACATGGCCTGAGTTTGCTGACACACCAGAAGCAAAAGCGCTGGTTGAAGCACATCTGGCCTACCTCGACCAGCTTGGGCTCGTGTCCAAGTAAGTCGTTGATCTAGACATGTCAGGGGCGGGCGCGCCTTGCCCCTGACACCACATCGCTGAAAGCGGAGGCAGTTCCCAAAATGGTTGAGCACGAACGCACCGGCCCCATCGACATGGTGACTTGGGGCTTCAGCCGCATCGCGATGTTCCTTCCTGCGGTCATCGTCGCCATCATGTTTTACGAAGTTGTGCTGCGCTATGTATTCGAGCGCCCGACCCTGTGGGTGAACGAGGCCTCGCTCTGGATGGGAGGCATGGTCTATCTGTTTGCGGGCCTATACGCCATGCAGCAACGCAGCCATATCCGCATCTTCATTCTCTATGACATAGTACCGCGCGGAGTGCGCAAGTTCTTCGACTTGCTGTCGGTTTTCTGCCTCGTAATCTTCTGTCTGGCAGTGATCTATGGCGGCTTTGGCGAGGCTTACGCCAAATTCATGCGGTGGGAGAAGTTCGGCACCGCGTGGGATCCACCCATTCCCGCCACGATGAAGCCGCTGATCCTGATCACGCTGGCTGTTGTGACGCTTCAGGCAATCTCAAATCTGATCTATGATTGGAACAAAGATCCTGAGAGCCATGATGTAACCGATGAGGTCGACATCAACATCGAAGAGATCAAGCGCGCTCAAGCCAATAAAGAGCTGTGAAATAAGCGTAAATCGCGCATCCGGGGACGTCTAAATGTTTGATATCGGTACCATCTCGCTCGTGCTTTTGTTTGGCATGCTGTTCCTGCTTGCAATCGGGATGCCGCTTGGCTTTGCCTCGGGGTTTCTGGCCGTCGTCGTGATGGTGATGAAGTTTCCACCCGATCTCTTATTTCGCAATTTTGGTACCGGACCTTTAAATATTCTGGCCCAGCGAATGTACGGGTTAACAACAGATTACGTCCTGATATCGGTGCCGTTATTCATATTAATGGCAACCTTATTGGAGCGTTCGGGCATTGCGCGCGACATGTATTCGTCCCTGTCTGTTTGGCTCAACCGCACCCGGGGCGGCATTGCGATTGTGACTTCGCTGATGGCGGTCGTCATGGCGGCGATGTCCGGGATCATCGGGGGTGAGGTCGTACTGCTGGGCCTGATCGCCCTGCCGCAGATGCTGCGTCTGGGCTATGATCAGAACCTTGCCATTGGTACGATCTGTGCGTCGGGCTCGCTCGGGACCATGATCCCGCCGTCAATTGTTCTGATCTTCTACGGTTTGATCACGGAGACCTCGATCCATGCGCTGTTCAAGGGCGCGTTCGTACCTGGGTTCATCCTTGCCACGTTCTACATCATCTACATTCTGGTGCGCACCAATTTGAACCCGAGCCTTGCTCCCCTACCTGAGCCCTCGGATGAGGACATGACCGGGGCTGAAAAGCGGGTCTATGGTGGCGCACTGATCGCGATGCTGGTGGTTCTGTGGATCGGTGTCTCAACCTTGCGCGCGTGGTTCATCACCTCCTTTGGGTCTGACAGCGAATGGGTACCACCGCCGGCTTCATTCTACATCACACGTCTGGCGGTGGCTGCGGCCCTGTTGGCTTATCTGTTCTTCATCGTGAAACTTGAGCGTGTTTCGCAGGCCTGGGCTCTGGGCAAGGGGCTGATTGCACCCATGCTGGTCGTGTTCGTGGTCTTGGGCTCTATCTATGGCGGCATCACAGGCATCACCGAAGCTGCTGGCATGGGCACTATTGCTGTGCTGGTTCTGATCGTCCTGCGCGGAGAGTTTTCGTTCCAGCTGATCCGCGAGGCGCTTATGCGCACGTTCAAGTCCACCGGAACGATCATATGGGTAACCTTTGGCGCAACCGCCCTTGCCGGTGCCTATACCATCGCTGGCGGCCCGACATTCGTGGCTAACCTGATCGTTGGCTACGAGCTGCCGACACTTGGCGTGCTGATGGTCATGATGCTGATCTTCCTCTTTCTGGGCGCGTTCATGGACTGGGTCGGTATCGTGTTGCTGGTCATGCCGGTGTTCCTGCCCATAGTGCTCAAACTGCCCATTGACGAGATCGGTGTCTTCTCGCCATTCGTCGATGACCCACGCTTCATTGCCACATGGTTCGGCATTCTGTTTTGTGTGAACATGCAGGTGAGCTTCCTGTCGCCACCCTTTGGCCCGGCGGCGTTCTATCTCAAATCGGTGGCTCCACCTCATATCTCGTTGCCCGATATCTTCCGCGGGTTCCTGCCGTTCATCTGCATCCAGCTTGTCGTGTTGATGCTGATCCTGTTCTTCCCTGAATTGACGATGTTCTTCCGCTAATCGAGGACCCGATGCTGACGCCGGATCAGATCACCGCTTTTCGCACCAATGGCTATCTGGTGGTGGAAGATGTGCTTGGCCCGGATGTGCTGGACCCGGTACGCGCAGATTACGCGCAGCTACTTGATGATCTGGTTGAGGGGTGGGTTGCGAAAGATGCGCTCAACATCGCGCTTTCGGCCGGGTTTGAAGACAAGCTGATTGCTGCCTATGCGGCGGGTTGCGACTGGTTTCAACCCATGGACATTTCGCTGCCGGGTGAACAGATTACGCCTGATACTCCAATGCATTTCAGCAAGCCGGTATTCGACATGATCACGTCGAAACGGTTGCTGGACCTTGTGGAGGATCTGATTGGTCCTGAGATCACGTCGAACCCGATCCAGCATGTGCGGATCAAACCGCCAGCGACCCTTCTCAGGGATGACGAGGCCCGCGCGCATGTCACGGCCACTGACTGGCATCAGGACCGGGCGGTGGCCTTGGAGGAGGCAGACCAGACTGACATGGTGACCATCTGGATCGCCATTACCGATGCAACCCTTGAGAACGGCTGCCTTCAGGTCATTCCACGCGTGAACGAGATGCTGCCCCATTGCCCGCAACGCCAAACCGCCATTGCACCGGGACTGATCGATCATGCCCGCGCATTGCCGTTGCCCGTGCGGGCAGGGGGCATTGTCGTGCTTGATCCGATGATCCCGCACAGCTCTCTGAGCAATCATACTGATGGCATTCGCTGGTCTTTTGATCTGCGTTTCAACCGTACGGGCCAGCCCACCGGGCGCAGTCATTTCCCTGATTTCGTCGCTCGGTCACGTGCTGATCCCGGGTCTGTATTGCGCGACTGGAGTGCCTGGAGAACCTCTTGGGAAGACGCAAGAGCGCGCCTGTCCGCAACCCCGCATATCGACATTCACCGCTGGGCCTCGGATGCGCCCTATTGCGCCTGAAAGGCCCGAGACCATGCAGGATTTCATAAGACTGGATGCGCAGGACAATGTGGTGACCGTCACCCGCGCACTTGAAGTCGGTGCCAGTGTTGAAAGCTGCACCAGCCGCGCGCTTGTCCCGTCGGGCCACAAGATTGCCACTGCGGCCATTGCCAAGGGCGCGCCCGTGCGCAAATACGCCCAGATCATCGGATATGCAGCTTCGGACATCGCATCGGGCGATCATGTGCACACTCATAATCTTGAATTTCGCAATACTGATGCCGCCTATGAATTCTCAACCGATCTGCGCCCTGTCGAGCAAAAGCAGACCGACAGTTTCATGGGCTACCGGCGAGAGAACGGAACGGTGGGTACGCGCAATTACATCGCCATAGTTACATCCGTGAACTGCTCCGCGACCGCGGCGCGTCGGATTGCCGATGCCTTCGGGCCTGAAGAACTGGCCCAATATCCCAATGTCGACGGCGTTGTGGCTTTCGTTCACGGAACTGGCTGCGGCATGGCCGACAGCGGCGACGGGTTTGAGGCTCTGCAAAGGGTCATGTGGGGCTATGCCCGCCATCCCAATCATGCAGGCGTGCTGATGGTGGGTCTGGGGTGCGAGATGAACCAGATCGACTGGCTGCTGGAGGCTTATGGCCTGAAGCAGAGCCCCACATTCCAGTCCATGAACATCCAGTCCGTTGCAGGTCTCAGGCGCACGGTTGAGGCGGGCATCGACAAGGTTCGCGCCATGTTGCCCATTGCCAATCAGGCAAGCCGCAGTCCGTGCCCGGCATCGGCGTTGAAAGTTGCATTGCAATGCGGCGGCTCGGATGCGTGGTCGGGCATCACGGCCAATCCTGCTTTGGGCTATGCCTGTGATCTGCTGGCCGCTCAGGGGGGCACGGGTGTGCTGGCCGAGACGCCGGAAATCTATGGCGCTGAACACCTTCTGACGCGCCGCGCGGTGGACACGGCCACTGGCGAGAAGCTGATCGGTCTGATCCGCTGGTGGGAGGATTACACGGCCCGCAACAAGGGCTCGATGGACAACAACCCCAGCCCCGGCAACAAGAAGGGTGGACTGACCACAATCCTTGAGAAATCTCTGGGTGCGGCGGCCAAGGGAGGCACCTCGCCCCTGACAGGTGTCTATAAATACGCCGAGATGGTCACGGCCCCGGGTTTCACCTTCATGGACAGCCCCGGATACGATCCGGCATCGGTGACTGGCCAGATCGCTGGTGGCTGCAATCTGGTCTGTTTTACGACCGGACGCGGTTCCGCCTTCGGATCAAAACCAGCCCCAACTATCAAGATCGCCACCAATTCGGACATGTACACCCGCATGACCGAAGACATGGACATCAACGCGGGCGAGATGCTGAGCGCTGGTGTGTCGCTTGAGGACAAGGGGCGCGAAATTTACGATCTTTTCCTCGCTGTAGCCTCGGGTCAGGCATCGAAATCTGAGGCGCAGGGGCTGGGAGACTATGAATTCGTGCCGTGGCAGATCGGAGCAGTGATGTGACCTGTGATCCCTTCTTTAACCTGCCCTGCAACCACAAATCCGAGATGTTCAAAGGCTGTCTGCCATGACCGAAGTCCTGACACCTGCCCAGATAGCTCACTACACCGAGACCGGCTATCTGGTGATGGAAAACCGGATCCCTGAAACGATCCTGGCGAACATCCGAGCCGAGATTGACAGGTTTGCCGCCGAAGCAGCCACCATGACCACCTCTAATGATCGGATTGATCTTGAGGATACGCACACGGCCGATGCCCCGCGCATGCGGCGGATCAAGCTGCCGCATACAACCTCGGACGTGATGCGGGACCTGATGACCAGCGATCATGTGCTGGCGCCTGTGCGCGATCTGATTGGCCCGAACCTGCGGCTTCACACGACCAAACTCAACATGAAATCAGCGGGTTACGGTGCAGCCATCGAATGGCATCAGGATTTCGCCTTTTATCCGCACACCAATGATGATGTGCTCGCGGTAGCAGTCATCATTGATGATATGTCGTCCGAGAATGGTCCGCTCAAGGTTTTTCCGGGGACCCACAAGGGCCCGATTCTGAACCATCATCAGGACGACGTCTTTGTCGGTGCCGTTGATCTGGCTGCCAATGGCTTTGATGAGGCGGAAGCGGTCGAGTTGAATGGTCCCGCAGGTTCGATCTCCATCCATCATGGGCGCATTCTGCATGGCTCTGCTCTTAATCGCTCAGATCGTGATCGCAGGCTCTTGTTCTATGAGGTGATGGCCGCAGATGCCTTTCCCATCATGGGTGCAATGACCCGCTTTGACAGTCTTGAGGATTACAACAGCCGTATGCTTTGCGGAGAGCCCACTATCAGCCCCCGCCTGACCGATATCCCGATCCGCATTCCTCAGCCGCAACCGGATCGCAATGCATCGATTTATGAAATCCAGTCCGGGTTGAAGGCCCGGAGCTATGAGACAATGAAAAAGGATCCTCAATGACACAGCCTCGCATCGGATTTATCGGCCTTGGCCTGATGGGCAGCGCGATGTGCTCAAGATTGCTGGACCAGGGTTATCCACTGAACGTGATCGCGAACCGGTCCCGCGAGCGCGTGGAAGCCGCGGTCGCAGCCGGTGCTGTTGAAGTTACCAGTTGCAAGGCCTTGGCCGAGGCGAGTGACATTGTCATGCTCTGTGTCGATACCTCCCAGTCGGTAGAAGGGCGGATCTATGGTGATGGCGGCGTTCTGGCTGGCCTGACCGCGGGCAAAACCGTAATCGACTTCGGCACGTCCTTGCCAGCGTCGACTCGCAAAATCGGTGCTGATCTGGCGGCTATTGGGGCGCATTATCTGGACGCGCCCCTAGGTCGGACACCAGCCCATGCGGTTGATGGTCTGCTCAACATCATGTGCGCGGGCGAGAAGGCAGCTTTTGACGGAGTAAAGTCCGTCCTTGCGGATCTTGGCGAGAACGTCTTTCACCTTGGCGCCTTGGGTTCCGGCCACACGATCAAGCTGATCAACAATTTCTTTGGCATGACCGTGGCCACAGCAATGGCTGAAGCGTTTGCGACGGCCGATGCAACAGGCGTGGACCGCGAGGCGCTTTATAACGTCATGGCCGCTGGTCCCCTGCGCTCAGGCATGATGGATTTCGTCAAGGCCCGTGCAGTGGATGGAGATCCCAACATGCTGGCTTTTGCCATTCGCAATGCGGCCAAGGATGTGGGCTATTATGCGACCATGGCAGAAGAGGCTGGCGCGCCTTCCCAGATGTCGGGGTGTGCAAAAAATGCCTTGGAGTCTGCGCGAGACGACGGGTTTGCTGACAGAATGGTATCGGAAATGGTTGATTACTTTGCGGCCAACCTGAAAAGCGGATGATCCCTTGGCCAGACTGATCGCACGCGCCAACGAGGATCGTGCGCAATTGGGCATAGCCTTGATGCTGGCTGCAAACTTTGGCTTTGCGCTTGTGGACTCGTCAGTGAAATGGCTGGTTCTGGCGGGTCTGCCTGCCTGGCAACTGGCCTTCATGCGCTACTTCGGGCACGTGTTGATCAGCACCACGATCATCCTCAAAGGTGGCTTTGAGATGGACCGGTTCCGCACCGATCATGCGGGGCTGGTCATCCTGCGTGCCCTGTTCCTTGTGGTGGGCACGGTGATGAACTTTTTCGTGCTGCGGTACCTTTCCCTGACCGTGACCTCAGCTATCATGTTTTCCGCCCCGATCATTGTCTGTGCCTTGGCAGGTCCGACCTTGGGAGAGCGTGCCGGACCCGTGCGCTGGGCAGCGATCCTGCTGGGGTTTGCAGGTGTGCTGGTCATCATTCGCCCGTTTGGGGCCGAGTTTCACTGGGCATATATCGTTCCGCTTCTGGTGGCTGTTTGCATGGCCTGTTACTCGCTGCTGACCCGGCATCTGTCGGGCAAGGTCGCAACAGACACGATGCAGTTTTACAGCGGCGCCGTGGGCAGTGTGATCTTGTTGCCAGCCGCCCTTCTGACATGGCAGACGCCGCAGACCGTACTCGACTGGATGCTGATGCTGATGCTGGGGGTCTGGGCCTTTATCGGCCATGAATGGTTGACCCGGGCTCATGGATTTGCTCCGGCCAATCTGTTGATGCCTTACACCTATTCCTTCATGGTTTACCTCACGATTATCAGTGTTTTGGTCTTTGGTGACCTTCCCGATTTCTGGACGATCATCGGCGCAATGATCATCGTAGTCTCGGGCCTGATCATCTGGATGCGCGAACGCCAAAAGGAGGCAAGAGGATGAAAATCGCATGTGTGGGCGAGGCTATGGTGGAGCTTTCGCTGGGAACAGACAGCACCGCGATGGGCTTTGCCGGAGATACGCTCAACACTGCGATCTATCTCAAGCGCTGCGCAGGCGACACGCTTGATGTGGCTTATGTGACGCGTCTGGGGGAGGACGTCCTGTCAGACCGTATGGTTGCAATGATCGAAGACGAAGGGATTGATGCATCCCGCATTTCCCGCGATCCGGTCCGCATTCCGGGCCTGTACGCAATTTCCACCGACGCGGATGGCGAGCGATCCTTCCTTTATTGGCGGGATGCGTCGGCTGCAAAGGCCATGTTTGACCGTGGGTTCAAGGCGCTGGAAGGTTTTGATGTCATTTATCTTTCTGCCATCACGCTTGCGATTTTGCCGCCTGTGGTTTGCCAGGAATTGCTGAGCTGGCTTGAAGCCCACTCGATCCGTGTGGCCTTTGACAGCAACTACCGGCCGCGTCTCTGGAAAGACCAGAAAACGGCTCAGGAGGTTATCGGAAGAGCATGGAAGATCGCTGACATCGCATTGCCGTCGGTCGATGATGAACAGGCGCTGTTTGGTGAAGACGATCAGGCATCGGTGGAGGCGCGTTTTGCATCCTACGATATCAAGGGTGCCCTGAAATGCGGACCATCCGGGCCGGTGTCACTGCCGGATTTGACCAAGGGACAATACCAGCCTGCCGCACGGGTGGTCGATACCACAGCCGCTGGTGACAGTTTCAACGGCGGATTTCTGGCGGAGTATCTGCGTTCAGAAGACCTGTCAACTGCTTTGCAGGCAGGTCATGACTGTGCTGCCAAGGTCGTTGCACATCGTGGAGCCATCATCGCTCGGGATCACTTTTGATGCAGACTGAAATGCGACCACTCAATGCTGCTTTGATCGGCCTTGGAATGGTGGCAGAGACCCATTTGCGTGCCATTCAAGGCACCGATGGTCGGGTGGTTCTGCGCGGGGTGCTGGGACGGTCCGCAGGGACCAGAGACCGTTTTCTGGCAATCTGCGATCAACTTGGAGCGACGCCTAAAGCCTATACCGGGCTTGATGAGCTTTTGGCCGATGATGCCTTGGACATGGTCATTCTCGCCACTCCACCGAATGCTCGGAAAGGCTTCGTGACGGCTTTTGCGCGCGCTCGTTTGCCAGTTCTGATGGAAAAGCCGGTTGAACGAAATCTTGCCAATGCCAGAGAGCTGGTTGAAATATGCGAGCAGGCCCGTTTGCCGCTCGGCATTGTCTTTCAACACCGTATGAGGGACGCGGCGAGACATTTGATTGGCCTGATGGACGCGCAGGCTTTGGGCGCGCTGCGAATGGTCGATGTTCGCGTGCCCTGGTGGCGTGAGCAAAGCTACTATGATGTGCCGGGGCGGGGCAGTTACAGACGGGATGGCGGCGGGGTTCTGATCTCTCAGGCGATCCACACGCTTGATCTGATGCTGCGAATGACAGGACCCGTGCAGACAGTTTCCGCGATGATGGCAACGACGGGTTTTCACACTATGGAGGCTGAAGATATGGCCTCGGCCGGGCTGCAGTTCGCCAATGGTGCGACAGGTGCGATCATGGCGACAACCGCTGCTTTCCCCGGAGGCGGTGAAAGCATCACCCTGCATTGCGACAAGGCAAGCGCCGAACTGTCGTCTACCCAACTGACGCTGCAGTGGCGGGATGGTCGTGTCGAGCAGGTAGGGGAGGCTGGTGGCACAGGCGGCGGCGCTGACCCGATGGCGTTCTCCCACGCATGGCATCAGGGCATTCTGGAAAATTTTGCCGATGTCATCCAGTCGGATGCCCCCCTTGTGGCTTCCGGGCGCGAAGCACTTGGCGTGCATGCGTTGATTGAGGGCATCGAGCAAAGCGCCCGGTCCGGCAAGCATATCAGAATGGAGCATGAGACATGAACAAGCCCATCCGTTGCATTGCTCTTGGCATAGATCACCGCCACATATTTGGACAGATTGCCCAGATGCAGGCCGTCGGGGCAGAGTTCGCTGGCTGGTGGAGCGAGGGCACGCCTGAGACGTTGAGTGGATTTCAGAAACGTTTCCCGGACGCGCCGCGTCTTGATACGCTTGAAGAGGCATTGCAGCAGGCTGATCTGGACCTCGCATTGATAGCAGCAATTCCGGCAGATCGTGCAGCGATTGCGATCCGCGCCATGGAGGCGGGGTTCGACGTAATGACCGACAAGCCGGGCTGCACAACGCTGGAACAACTGGCTGAAATCAAAGCCTGCGTGGCGACTACCAAACGCATCTGGTCCATTGATTTTTCCGAACGGTTCGAGGTGCCAAGTGTCGCGCGGGCAACTGAATTGGTTGAAGCAGGTGCCATTGGCAAGGTGGTGCAAACGGTCGGTCTTGGCCCGCATCGCCTGAATCGCGCAACCCGTCCCGGCTGGTTTTTCGAGCGCGAACGCTACGGCGGGATCCTATGTGACATCGCCTCCCACCAGATTGACCAGTTCCTGCATTTCACCGGCTCGACAGAGGCCGAAGTGACCCTTGCAAGCGTTGGCAATTTCGCCAATCCAAATGATCCCGGGTTGCAGGATTTTGGTGAGATTGCGCTCAAGTCCGGTCAGGGTCACGGGTATATCCGCGTTGACTGGTACACGCCCGACGCGCTGCCAAACTGGGGTGACGGCCGGCTGACCATTTTGGGAACCGAAGGGTATATCGAAATCAGGAAATACGTCGATGTTGGTGGCGCAGACGGCACGGATCATCTGTTCCTGGTCAATGGCGAGCGTTGTGAACGGGTCGATTGTTCTGACGCAGGCCTGCCGTATTTTCAGCGCCTTGCCAATGACATACGGGAAAGAACTGAAACAGCAATGACGCAGGCTCATGCCTTCAAGGTGATGGAGCTGGCTCTTCAGGCTCAAGCACTGGCTGAGGCAGGCAAATGATCCGTGTTGCCATCATCGGCGCAGGTATCGGGCGCGAGCATCTGGCAGGCTATCGTGCATTGCCGGACCAGTTTGAGGTTGGATTGATCTGTGATCGCGACGAAAGCCGGGCAGCTGAAATTGCCGGTGGATTGCCGATTTCCTCGGACCTCTCTTCCGTTCTCGCAGATCCCGCGATTGATTTGATCGACATCTGCCTGCCCCCGCATTTACATGTCTCAACCGTTCTCGCGGGTCTGGAAGCTGGTAAACATGTCATCTGCGAAAAGCCGCTGGCAATGTCACTGGCTGACGTGGATGCGATTGAGGCGGCCATGAACCAGTCTGGAAAGCAGGTCTTCCCGGTTTTCCAGTATCGTTATGGCCATGGGCTTGCGTGCCTTTCCGCTTTGATTGAAGCCGGATTGACGGGTCAGCCACAGGTCGCCTCGCTTGAGACACATTGGAACAGAGGCGCAGATTACTATGCAGTGCCGTGGCGGGGAACCTGGGCAGGCGAACAGGGTGGGGCGATCCTGTGCCATGCGATCCATGCCCATGATTTGCTTTGTCATTTTTTCGGTCCGGTCCGATCTGTAGCAGCCATGCTGGCAACACGTGTCAACCCGATCGAGACCGAGGATTGTGCGAGCCTTGCTCTGACCTTGACCAATGGCGCATTGGCCAGCAGTTCGGTCACATTGGGCGCGGCTGATGACAGATCTCGCTTGCGCTTTGTGTTCGAAAACCTGACCGCGGAAAGCGGGATCGAGCCGTATGCTCCGGGTCAAGGCAACTGGACTTTTCTAGCTCGTGACCCGGAGAAGCAGGCGGCAATAGACCAAGTTGTTGCGTCCGTGCAGCCTAGTCCAACAGGGTTTGCCGGGTTTTTCAACGCGGTGTCCTATACGCTCGCGGACCAAGGCAAGCCGGTTGTTTCGCTCACCGATGGTCGCCGGTCTGTTGAGTTGGTCAGCGCAATCTACCAGTCCTCTAAGCAATCCAGGGTTGTGTCCCTGCCAATCGCCCGAGAGGATCAGGAATATTCCGGTTGGTTGCCATCTGACCTAAGGTAATGTGGTGCGGCGCAACAATGTGTGGTTTCGCACTATGTCCGAGCAATAATCCATCGTGAACATTGCGAAAAGTCCTGTTCTTTGGTATAGATTCTCTATTGGCTAAAAGGGTTTGCGGCAAACACGCTGTTCAATGTTTTTCGAGTCTCAGGGCCAGATAATGCCGCCCTGATTGAGTGGGACCGCGGGTTGCGCGGGTATTTTAAGAGTTTCGGTCTGCGATTTTTTCTGATGTTTGCAGTGCCCTGCCAGATCTTTTGTCCTGTGCGTGTAGGTGACACGGACAGGCTCCATGAAGCAGGGGACCCATCATGTTCGACACGCCAGGCGTTTATGTCCGCGAAATTCCCAGCGGGGTGCGCTCCATTTCGGGAGTTGCCACCTCTAACACGGCCTTTGTGGGCGTCTTTGAGCGCGGCCCGGTGGGCGACGCGACGCGCATCACATCCTTCGGAGAGTTCGAGCGCGTCTTTGGTGGCGTCTTTGCAGCCTCTGAAAGCTCTTATGCCGTTCGCCAGTATTTCCTCAACGGCGGCTCGGTCGCGTTTATTGTCCGAGTGGCAACCGGGGCAGCAGCACCATCCACGGTCGATCTGGCGACAGATGGCGCAGCCCTGACCATCAACGCAAGTTCGCAAGGCACCTGGGGAGATGACCTCAGGGTTGGAATTGCGAACACGGGTGCGACCACCTTCGACATGATCGTCCGTGAATATCAGGGCACGGAAGTGGTGCGCGAAGAGGCCTTCATAGGGCTCAGCACTGTGGCAACCGAGGCGCGTTACGTTGAAACCATCGTTGGTGCCGAAAGCGAGTTGATCACAGCTGCGCACACCGATGGGGATGTGCCGACAGCAAGCACCGTTGGCGGTGCCGCAGCGGCCTCTCTTGACGATCTGTTGCAGGCAGCGGCGGGTGATCTGACCCAGCTTGCCAGCGGCAATGATGGTACGCTTCCGGGCAATACGGACGCATGGCGGGACGCGGTTGCCGCAACAATCGGTGGCAATATTGCAGCACTTGATACCATTGCGCCTGAAGTGTTCAACCTGATGTGCCTGCCTGATCTTTGTGCATTGGATCACAGCAGGCGGGCAGCCGCAGCAGGGGTTTATCAAACCGCTCACGCGTATTGCACGGCAAATTTCGCCTTTCTGATTGTCGACACGCCGACCGATACGGACAGGGCGAACATCGGTGAATGGGTGGCTTCACTGGGCGGAACGGTCAGGCGCAATGCAGCGCTCTACTACCCAAGGGTAACAGGTCCCGACCCGGCCAATCCGGCAACCCCGCGCAATATGACCGCCAGCGGCATTGCGGCGGGCGTTTATGCCCGGACCGACGCCACGCGCGGCGTGTGGAAAGCGCCGGCAGGCACAGCCGCAGGCATTGCCGGTGGCACACCGGTTGACATGATGACCAATCGTCAACAAGGACCGCTTAACACCCAAGGCATCAATGCGATCCGGACTTTCCCGGTCTACAATTCAGTTGTCTGGGGCGCGCGCACTCTGGATGGTGCGGATGCACTGGCGTCCGAGTGGCGCTACGTGCCGGTGCGCAGGCTCGCGCTTTTCATAGAGAACTCCCTGCAACGCGGATTGCAATGGGTGGTGTTCGAGCCCAATGACGAGCCGCTTTGGGCCAATGTACGGATGAACGTCAACGCGTTCATGAGCCAGTTGCACAGACAAGGAGCGTTTCAGGGTGCCTCTGCGCGGGATGCCTATCTGGTGAAATGCGACAGCGAGACCACCACGCAGGCCGACATCAATCTAGGCATTCTCAACATCTATGTCGGTTTTGCGCCCGTGCGCCCGGCGGAATTTGTCGTGCTGCGCATCCAGCAGCGCATCCAGACAGCAGCCTGATAGGGGAACAGGACCATGGCACAATTTACCGTCAACGCGAACCGGTTTGACCCTTACAAGAACTTCAAGTTCCGGTTGAAGTGGGACAACCGCTATGTTGCGGGCATCTCCAAAGTCAGCCCGTTGAAGCGCACCACTGAAATTGTTGAGCATCGCGAAGGGGGCGATCCGTCCACACCGCGCAAGAGCCCGGGACGCACAATGTTTGAAGGCATCACGCTGGAGCGTGGTGTGACCCATGACGTCGAGTTTGAGCAATGGGCCAACAAGGTCTGGAACTATGGCGCAGCTTTGGGGGCAGAGGTATCGCTTGCCGATTTCCGCAAGGATGTCGTGCTCGACCTTTATAACGAATCCGGGCAACTGGCTGTCAGCTATCGCATATTCCGCTGCTGGGTCTCGGAATATCAGGCGTTGCCCGAACTGGACGCCAATGCCAATGCGGTCGCCATCCAGATGATCAAGTTGGAAAACGAGGGCTGGGAGCGGGACTACGATGCAACCGAGCCGTCAGAGATCAGTTTCCTAGAACCTGCAGTCTAGTGACATGGGTGAGGTGTCGGGGGATCAGCTTCTGTGGTTTCTGGAACAGGGCCACGCGGCTGACAAGCGCGAGCAATTGGCGATCCTGGCCACGGTCGGAGGTCTGGGTGATCGTTTAGGCGCGGTGCCGCTGGGTGGAATAGACCGGTGCATTCTGAAAACCCATCTGGATTTGATCACGCCTCAGGAAGACGTCATCGTGGTGTGCAAATGCGGGCATTGCGGTGAAGAACTTGAATTCCAGCAGTCCTTGCTTGAGATCCTTGAGAACAGCGGCCAGACCGAGCCTGCATCGACGACCTTCGAGTATGATGGTCAGCCCTATGAGCTGCGTCTTCCATGTCTCCATGATATCTCGGCCGAAGGTGTGATACTCCAAAACCTGAACCCGTCTGCTCCCTGGAGTGACGAAGGGTTTTTAAGGGCTGCCGGTGAGGCATTGTCTGACGCTGACCCGACGCTGAACCTTTCCATCGCGCTGCGTTGTGCCAATTGCGAAGAGGTTTTCTCTGACCGTTTCGATCCTGCTCAGTTCTTGTGGAACGAGCTGACGGAGCGTGCCAAGGCCTTGCTTGACGATGTCGTTGTCATGGCCAAGGCCTTGGGGTGGAGTGAAAGCGACATCGTGACCATGTCACCGGAGCGCAGAAACCTCTATATCGACAGGCTGAGCGCATGAGCGGGTTGTTTGATGCACTGACTGCGCGCTTTCAACCGGATGCCAAATCCGCCTTCCAGCCTCGCACACGGTTTCGGTTCGAGGGAGAGCAAGACGATGGGTTCACGGAAGAACAGGACCTTCGGACATCGAGCCCTGAAGTAACTGAAAGTCATCCCCGACCAGAGGTTCAAACAGCGGCCTCTGCACCTGAACAGCGGCAGTCTGAAGACCGGAAGACACCTCAGGATCCGATGACTTCCCGGGAAGCCGTGGAAGTCACGCAAGAGGCGCAGCCTGGCCTGCCTCCGCACACTGAGCAGCCGCCTGAGATCGTTGAAGACGGTCAGCAAGCGCCAACTCGGCCCAAATTCACTCTGGAAGAAGAAGCAGAGACCGGGCCAACGCCCCAAGAGCCACAACGCGAACAGATTGTCGAACATAAGGTCGAGACCCACAGCGAGATCCGGACCGAACGCGAAACCGTGGAGCTTCACAGGGAAACACCGCAGATCACCCGCACCGTGATCCGAGAGGAGCGCCCGCAAGAACAGGCAACAGACCCTGCCACTTTGCCCGCGGCTGCCAGAGAAGAACCGCCATTGCCTGAGCCGCAGCCTGTAACGCTGCGCATCGGCCGCATTGAGGTCAAGGCACCACCTCCGCCAGCCCAACCTGCTCCACGACCCCGACCACAGGCCGCTCAGCAGGCACCCCGCAGCCGGCAGAGCAGCAATCGGTCCGGTCTCACGGATTACCTCGGGTGGAAACGTTAGATGTCCAACGCACTTGCCCTCGCCGGTGTGACAGCCGTGATCAAAGACCTTCTCAATGATGGTCTGATCAACGCGGATATTGACCTTGGCCAATTCTCCGTCACCTCTCTGCCGCTCGATGAATTGCAACCTCCGGGCAACTCTTCCCAGATTGACCGGCTGAACATTTACATGTGGAACGTGACGCGCAACGCGGCCTGGTCGAACGAACGATTGCCTGCACGCGCGTCCGACGGCTCGCGCATCGACAGCCCGTTTCTGGCCCTTGATCTGCATTTCGTGCTGACCGCGACCGGATCGGCGGAACTGAATGCCGAGATCCTGCTGGGCTACGGCATGCAGCTGCTTCATGAAACTCCGGTGCTGACCCGCGATGCCATCCGGACAGCGCTGGGTGGCCTGAATACGCCGGTTGATGCACAGCTTCTGCCACCCGCGCAACGGTTCCTGACGTCGTCTGATCTGGCGGACCAGTTCGAACAGATCCGGATCACACCTGCAGTGCTCGACAATGACAAGCCGGGCCAGATTGAAGCGCTCAGCAACATCTGGTCTGCGTTTTCCACCTCTCTCAGGGCGTCTGCGTTGTATCAGGTATCCTGTGTTCTGATCGAAAGCCAGACGCCGGTCAGATCGTCCTTGCCGGTGCTGACATTGGGTGGGCGCACAGCCCAGATCCGGGCGCCGCAAATCCTGCGAACCCGGCCTTTGCCCGGCGGGGCAGGGACATTGCCCGACCCGATTGCCAGCATCGAGCCGGGGTCATTTGTTGCCCTTGAAGGCACGGCTTTGGCATCGGAAATCACGCGCGTGGTGCTGGGGGATCGCACCTTGCCGGTGCAGCCGCAAGACATATCCAACGTGCGGATTGACGTGCAATTGCCTGCTGATATTCAGGCGGGCCTCAGCCGGATCGCTGTTGAACACCGCTTTGTGCCCGAAGGCGGTGGTGCGGATCGGTTGTGGGAGATGTCAAACGCCGCTGCTCTGGTCGTGGCCCCTGTGATGACGGGCCACACGGTCACAGGCGCTGTGACGTCCAGTAGATTCAACGGCGATGTCACCGTTGATCTGGCCCATCCCGTCGGCGCAGATCAGGTCGCGGCCCTGTTGTTCAATCCGGTGCCCGGCGGGTCTGAGCGCGCGTTCTCTGTCCGATGTGCATCCCGCACCACAGATGGCACGCAAGTCACAGCGACGATCCGTGATGTGATCGCTGCAAATTACCTGATCCGGGTCGAAATCGGTGGTGCAGCCAGCGCGCTTACCATGGGTGGAACAGGCTTTAACGGTCCGATTGCGGATCTTGATCCATGACCCATCAGGACCGGATATCCTCAGCCGCCTTGCAGGATCGCGCATTTGCCATTGCTGAAGCCCGCGTAATGGGACTGTTGCAAGCCAAGTCTGCGGGCTGGAAGTCGCTGACAGAGGCCTGTGCCGACCTGGCGCCTCTGGGGACGATCTGGACAGCAGTGCTGTTTGACAGGTTTCGTCTAAGCGCGTTGCAGCAGGACATCTTTCTGCTGGCGGCTGCTCCGGATCTTGGCATCGGTGCCGCGGCAGCCCTTGCAGAACATCCTTTGTCTGCTCAGGGCCGAGCCACGCCTGCGCTCATGACAGCCCTGTTGGGTCCCGAGGCCCGTAGCGAAGTGATGCCGTCAAGCCTGCTGCGGCTCAGCCATTTGATCGAAGCTCGTCCTCAGGCGACCAGTGTCGACAGGCCGATTTACGTGCCCGAGACCGTTTTAAGCTACATCGCGGGAACGCCCACGCCAGATCCGGCCCTGTTGCCAGTGCTGACCCAGATCATGCCAACCCAAGCCTCGGCGCAGGATCAGGCCGTCGCAGATGCAATTCTGAGCGCCCGCAATTTTTCACCGACGCCGCTGGTGCATCTTGAGACAGTGGACGGGCATCTGGCTGAAAGGACCGCAGCGGCGGCTTTGGGGTCCCTGTCACTCGCAGCTTTTGCGCTTTCGGGTGAGGCACTGCCAATGCCTGCCGAACATCTTGCTCGTTTGCTCAACCGGGATCTGGTGCTCCTGGGTGGTGGCTTGATCGCGCCTGCCACCTCAGAGGGCGTGGCCGTAGCTGACCGCGTGACCGCGCCCTGTCTGGTCTGGGGCACTGCGATGTCCGGCTCTCGCAGACCAGTGGCGCGATTTCCGCTCAAGCCCACGCCGGAGCAATATTCTACAGAGGAACGCAAAGTTCAGGGCCTCTTCAATCTGTCGCCCGCTCAAATGCGCGATGCTTCGGCCAGTGTCGCGCTCAAGTGCGCACCCAGTCTTTGGACGGAAGCAAAGACCCGTGCCGCCCGGGGGCTGGATGGTCTGGCTGAGCGGATGGTGCCGCAAGCCGGGTGGGACGACCTGGTCCTGCCGCAAGCGCAGATGGACCAGCTTCGTCAATTGACGGCGTTTCGCACCCATCGTGATCAGGTCTTTGATGCATGGGGGTTTCGCGACCGGTCTGCCCGGGGCCTTGGTCTGAGCGCGCTTTTCAGCGGCCCGTCCGGTACGGGCAAGACAATGGCGGCCGAGATCGTGGCGCGGGATCTGGGGCCGGGGCCGGATTGTCTGGAGCTATACCGGGTGGATCTGTCTGCCATCGTGTCGAAATACATTGGTGAGACGGAGAAGAACATCGCCCGCATCTTCGACGCGGCAGAAAATGCAGGCGCTGTGTTGATTTTTGATGAGGGTGAGGCGCTCTTTGGCAAACGCACCTCTGACGTCAAGGACAGTCTCGACCGCCACTCGAATACCGAGACGGCATATTTGTTGCAAAGGCTTGAGGCCTATTCGGGCATCGCTATTGTAACGACCAATCTTAAGACCACCGTGGATGAAGCGTTCCTGCGCCGCTTCCGCGCCGTGGTTGATTTCCCTTTCCCCGATGCGGCCCTGCGTGAGACGATCTGGCGGGTGATCTTCCCACGAGAGACGCCTCTTGAGGATTTGAACTACGCTGCGCTTGGGCGTCTGGCGATCACCGGCGGCTTCATCCGCTCCATTGCCCTGACAGCAGCGTTTCTGGCAGCCGAAGCTGGAACGCCTGTCACGATGGCCCATCTCAAGCTGGCGGTTCGGCAGGAATACGGAAAACTTGGCAAGCCTCTGTCCGAGGCAGAATTGCGCGGGTTTTCATGACTTCCGTGGTTGAAATTGAGACCCTCGCGCTGGACGGGTTTTCCGAGGAAGACGCCCGCCGCGCCGCTGAACGGTTCGAGACAACTTTGAGCGATCTGCTCAACCGGCATGGCTTGCCAGAGGGCAAAACCTCTCAGGACGTGGCCGGTATCGACCTTGGGCAACTGCCGATCGGGGCCAATACGCCGGAGGGTCTTGGTCAAGAATTGGCGCGGGCCCTGTTCAACCGGGTGTGGTCATGAGTGCGCGCGCCGCCAAAGTGGATAAAAGCCCACCGCCCAAGAAGGAGGCGCAGCAAAAACCGAAGTGGCAGGTGGTTGTCAATGACGCAAAGCCCGAGCATCAGGCAGAAGCAGCAGCACCGATCCCACTGGAGCGTTTGCGAGAGGCCGCAGATCTCTATGCACGGCCCTTGCCGCATCAGACACACCTCAAATCTTTGTTTTCAGAAGACCTCAGCTCTATCAAGGCAGTAGAGGGCGATGAGGTCGAAGCGGCACTTAATGCCGAAGGAGCCGAGGCTGCAGCACTTGATGGAGTGGTCTACCTCAAACCCGGAGCGAGCCCTGAAATTGTCGCCCATGAGGTGGCCCATGTGCTGCAAAGCCGTGCATTTGTTCCGGTTGATCCCTCCGGCACTGCTGCGGAAAGCGAAGCGCTGAAAGCGGAAAGTCAGGTGTCTGCCGGCAACCCGGTTGCACCCGCAACCGTCGGCCTTGGCGGTGATGTCGTGGCCCTGCGACGCACAGGCGATCTTGAGGAAACAGAGGTTACAGCACCTCCCGAGCAAGATGCGGCTGAGGCTTTCAATCAGGCAGCACCCGGCTCGCAGGAGCAGACTGAAGGCGGAACGGATCAATCTGCGCCGAGCGAAGAAACTCAGAGTGACGGTGCCGAAATCGCGGCGCCGGATTTGGGTGAGGACGTCGACGAAAACCCGGTCCCAACTTTCGAGCCGCCGGCCATGCCGGAAATCGAGGTCGATGAAGGTGCAGCCGATGCCGCCGCGGCAGAGGCCGAAGCAGCACTTGAGGGGGCTGAGGATGCCGATGGGCTGATGGGTGCACTGAAGGATGCACCTCCATCGGTCAAAGCAGCCAAGCATGACATGTTGGAAGGGGAAACCGGACGGCTGGCTGCTGAAGAGCAGGAAAGCTTTGACGCCGAGATGCCCAATTTCGATGCCGAGATGTCAGGCGAAGATGATCTGGAAGCGCCTGCACCGGTGGCTCCTCCGGGTGGTGTCGCCGGAGCGCTGGAAGAGGGTACACCCGAGCCAGCGCCCGAGCCTGAAGTTGATCCCACACCCGAGCCGGAGCAGGCTGACCTCAATCAGAATTTCAGCGAGCTGCTCAGTTCCCTTTTCGGGTTTGGCGATGCCGACGGCCTCGGTCAGGCCTTTGACCGGGTCAATACATCAGACGGCGATGTCGAGACATCCGCCGGTCAGCGCCCCGATGTGCCACTTGAGGGCGAAACCGATCCCGAGCGCGTGACCGATCAGGACACTGCTGCCCGTGAGGAGGCAAGCAACAGCCGACAGGAGGCCACCCAAGGTGTGCTGGATGGCCCCGGTCCCGAGCAGGCACAGCTTCAGGAATTGCACGAGGAACACACGCTTGAGGCACGCGAAGCACCAGAGGTCGAGGAAAGCGGTGAAGCAGTTGAAGGGGCCGCTGCGTTTACCGAGAAGGAGCTTGATACAGACGTAAAGGCACTCTTTGACCAGCATCACGGCGATGCCATGGCCTCCTCCCTTGAAGGTGCGCAATCCGAGATGGAAGGCGCAGTCGAGACCCGGGACACCGAACGCGATGCCGAAGTTGCTAGCGCCGAGGAAGAACGTGACCGGCTGAACGAAGAGGCCAATCAGGAGCAGCGCGACGAAGTGTCCACCCGTCGGCAGGAAATTCAGGATGCCCGTCAAACCGCCGTTGATGATCAGGCCGGGCATGTGGCCGATCTTGAAGCCGAGGCCGATACCGAACGCCGTGCCGCGGAGACCGAGATAGATGACGAGGTCCGCACCACAGAGGAAGAGGTTACAACCAGTTTTGATGAAGCTGAAACCGAAGCTCAGGATGAGGTCGACGCGGGCGACCGCGAAGCAGAACAGGAACGCGCACGTCGCGAGCGCGAGGCGGAAAACCAAAGCTGGTGGGACCGTGCCGCTGACTGGGTGGAGGACCAGTTCGACGCGCTGACCAGTTTCATCAACGATGTGTTTGACGCCGTCCGTTCAGCCGTGTCCGCCATCATCGACGCAGTCAAGGACGCTGCCGTCGCGCTTATCGAAGCTGCCGCCAATGTTATCAAATCTGCGATCGAGGCCTTCGGGGCGCTGCTGCAGGCCGGTATCAACGCACTTCTGGCCGAGCATTTTCCCGCTGTTGCCGCAGCCCTGAATGCAGCCGTTGATGCCGCGGTTGATCTTGCGCAAGCCGCCGTGGATGTTGTCGCGGGCGCTCTGATTGCCGGGATCACGGCGCTGCTTGACGCACTGGCTGCTGGTCTGGATGCGATCCTGGCAGCTTATCAGGCGGCGGTGAATGCTGCATTGGCAATTGCGCGTGCCGCACTTACCGGGGACTGGGATGCGCTCGCCCGTCTGGTTCTTGAGCCGATCCTGATGGCGCTGGGCATCCAGCCAGCCGCGTTCTACGAAATGTTGGCGCGTGCCGAAGAAGCCATGGACATCATCATCGATGATCCCATGGGATTTCTGGGCAATCTGGTGGACAGCGTCACGGGCGGCATTGGCAAATTCGCAGATAACTTCCTGACCCATTTGCAGGCAGGCATCATCTCCTGGCTGACCGGTGCTTTGGGGGGCGGTATCACCTTGCCCGAGCGCTGGGATCTCTGGGGCGTGCTGGATCTGGCCCGTCAGATTCTGGGCCTGACAACAGATATGATCCGGCGTGTGGCTGTGCGCATACTTGGTGCGGAAGCTGTCGAGCGGATCGAATTCTTCATGGGCTACGCTGTCGAGTTGATTACTGGCGGCTGGTCAGCGCTTTGGGAGCGCATTCAGGCCGATCTTGGTCAGCTTAAGGACATGGTGCTCGACCAGATCAAGACTTTCCTTGTGGAACGCATCGTGATGGCCGCGATCTCGTGGCTGGCCAGCATGTTCAGTCCCGTGGGCGCGCTGATAAAACTGGTCATGACGATCTGGAATTTCGTGATGTTCCTCAAAGACCAGCTCGCGCGGATATTCCAAGTTGTCCAGACCATCGTCAACACCATGTGGGAGATCGCAACAGGCGTGCTGGAACCCGCCATGTTGGGCGTCGAGAGCGTACTGGCAAGGCTTTTGCCAGTGGCCATCGACCTGCTTGCTCGCCTGCTCGGACTGGGCAATGTCGCAGGCCGCGTGCAACGCATCATCGGAGACGTACAACAAGCCATCGAGGACGCCATCGTGCGGCTCGTGCAACGGGTGATCGCGAGGTTCACCGGCGGCAGGGGCGGCGGTACGGGCGATGGGGATGATCCGAATGACCTTATGGAACCAATAGCAGTCAGAGGTGGTGGAGAGACACATTCTCTCTATTTGCAGGAAGAAGGTGGTGGGGCTGTGCCAATGATGCGCTCAACGCCAATGACGGTTGAAAGCTGGCTTAACGGGCTCGCGCGGGGCCCGATACTAGAGCGAATTGGAAGCCAGAAAGATCCAGCTTGGTCAGACGATCAGGTAGCTGAAAAGCGGCGCGAAATTCGACCGTTGCTAGATCGAGCCTTTGGAGAAGAAAGCCAGCTGGATGCTGCTGGTGACGCAGCTGAACGTGCCGAAGAGGCTGTGCCTGAAGGAAGTCCACCTCCGCCGCCACCACGTCAGCTCGCTGTTGAAGGAGAGCAGCTTGCTGAAATAATGGGTGATATTCTGACGGCACTCGGTCTGGATGCAGACACAGATCTGGAGTCGAAATTTGCACAAGACATCGCGCGTTTAGACGACCTCCTGAGACAGCAATTGATCCGATCAGTTTTTCCTCGGCTGGATGCACGCTTGTACAGCACTCTGACTTGGCCGGAAGCGCGAGACATGATTGCTAGAGAGCAAGGTTTGACCAACGCCTGGTTGTCGCCTGCGATCTCGCGAGGAATTTTGAGAACTCTCTATGATGAAGACTACCGTCGCGGTGTCATGGGGATCGCGGGCGCTGCCTCCACCGCTGCACAGAGGTCTATCAACAATGAACCCAGTGGTGATGCGATGAATCACTTTCTGGACAATTACTTGACTTCAGACCTGAACCAGCCGGAACACAAAGCACAGATCATTACCACGCTTCTTGAAAATAGGGGTGGAGGTGGCGTTGCGTCGGCAATGACCCCTGCGATTCAGAATGCCGTCGAGCGTGCATATGGGAACCCCTTAGGATATGATGCAGCCTTTAAAGTGGTAACGGCAAGTTACTACAGCAGTTCCCTTTATCCCGATCCATCAACTGTCATTAACCAACCGGTTTTTGGCATGTTTTATGCTGATGAAGCTCGAAACAGCGAGGTTGGTGCGGGCTCAAATGACACTTCTGGCGGCGTAAATCAGCCATTTGCCTTTTTTGTGCGAGATGAAGCCGGGGGAGGAACTCCACGGTTCACTGGCAACAGAGGAAGACTCGGCGGCGCGGTCCGCAATGCCCAACGCGGTAACCATGAATGGATACCTGCTTCGCGCGCCGCTGACATCATGTCTGCAACAGCTCAACACATCGAAACAACAGGAGAGTTGGATTCAGCTAGTGGGCTGGCAAAGCTGATTCAGTTTCAGAATGAAGTTCGTACAAACACTTCAGACCTTATTTTCAAACCACATTCGGAATTTGGTGGAGCAGGCGAAACTGTGCCGTTCTTCTCCAGGGCTCACGCTGACAGTAACATTCCTTTGAGCGAGCTGACGGATGCGCAAATGCAGGCCTTCTACCCAACTGGCACGCCCCAACCTGAAGATGACATTCGTACATTACAGGCGCATGCTGGCGGATTGGACGCAGGGTCAGCAAGTGGGGGCACACGCGTCAGGGCGCGCGAGCTTCAGCAAACAAGCCCTGCCTGGCATTCAGCTTTGGAAACCAGCATCAACCAGCCGATCAGTGATAATCTTGCTTCCACGCAAGACCTTTCAACCATCAGCAACGTGATCCTATCACACTACCGCAGCACAATTTGGCAAGGTGCACAAAGGCTACCAGCCGTCAATCGTGTCCATTTTGATCTCTACTACACTTCAGCCGACAGCCAGTGGCGGACTTATGGTCAGCTCAAAGATCATGCAGCTAGAATCTATGGCGAAGTTCTTTCCGATCTCGAAACAGATATGAGTGGATTTACCTCATGACCGGATATTCCCGCTCTCCTCGCCTGATCAAGGGTGCTTTAATTGCCTTTCGCCCACCGGTGCCGATCCCGTCGGTGATCCCTTTTCAGATCAATCCTGAAAGTCTCAGTCGCACTGTCGAGGCGAACTCGGCTGAGGGTGAGGGGGGAACGGAGACCTTCCGTCTGGCTGGAGCGCCCACTGAGACGATCAAGGTCGAGACCGTCTTTGACGCCACCGATGATCTGGAGCGCGATGACGACGTGGCCAAGGAAATTGGCCTTCATCCAAGGCTCGCGCAACTGGAAACACTGGTCTATCCGCAAGCCGCAACCGTTATTGCAAACTCGATCCTGCTCAACGTGGGCACGGTCGAAATCCTGCCGGCCAAGGGGCCGTTTACCATCTTCATCTGGGGCAAAAGCCGGATCCTGCCGGTCAAGATCTCCAGTCTCAACATCACCGAAGAAGCCTATGACCCGAACCTCAACCCGATCCGCGCAAAGGTCGCAATGGACCTCAAGGTGCTGAGCTATTCGGACCTGAAAACCACTCATCCGGGCTACGCTATGTTCCTGAGCCATCAATTGGTCAAGGAAACCATGGCGGTAATCGGGCAGGCCAATGGCCTTGCCTCGGTCCTTGGCTCTGATGTGAATATTTTGTGAGGAATATCAGATGTTTGACCAAGACAGTCGATATGCAAAACGGCCCGTGAAAACTTACGTGGATGCAGATGGACGTGAGATTTCCCATGTCGCACGACGTCTGATCCCTGCCGAAAAACCGGCGATCGCGGATGTGCCGGTACAAGATGGCGATCGGCTCGATCTGATTGCGGACAGGGCTTACGGCGATGCACGAATGTCCTGGCGGGTGATGGATGCCAATCCTGATCCCGAGCCGCTGACGCTGGCTGATACCCCGCGCCGCCGATTGAAACTCAACCAGGTGGAGCCCGAGTAGACCGATGTTTGACCAGCTCTTTGGCGTCCATATGACACTGCTGATCGGGCAGGGCGTGCCGCGCCCGGCAACGACGCTGGTGATGGAGCATTTCGTGTCCGCCGAGATCGCCATTTCGGATCGCGAACGCTCAGGGTTCGAGCTGGTTTTCGATGCAGTGCGGGCAAATAACCTCGCTGGTGTGTTTCCGATCATGGCCGAACGTGGCCTGCAAGCCGGTGCGCGGGTGGTCGTGATGGCCACCATCGGGGTCAAGCCGTCGGTTCTGATCGATGGCATCGTCGAAACGGCGGAATTCAAGCCCTCCGAAGGCGAAGGCCCTGCCAAGCTGCATGTGCGCGGCAAGGATCTGACCTTTGCCATGGATCGGGAGGAGCGCGAGGTTGCCCATCCTGCCCAAGGTCCCGGCGAGATCGCGGCTTTGGTGCTTCTGCGCTACGCCCAGCTTGGGGTGATCCCGCTGGTGATCCCGCCCACCACTGCCGAGCGGCCCAATCCCGTTGATCGTGTACCGATGCAGCGCGGGACTGATTTTGCCTATCTCACGGAACTGGCGGAGGCTCATGACAGCATCTTCACGCTGATCCCCGGGCCTGTGCCGCTCAGTTCTGTTGCCTATTGGGGGCCGTTGCCGCGTGTCGGTGTCCCTCAACGCGCGATCACGACTGACATGGGGCCTGAGACCAATGTGGCGGGCCTGACATTTGAAAACACCGCGTCAGAGGCCGCTACGGTCTCAGGGCAGGTACAGGATCGGCAATCAGGTCAGTCCCTGCCGGTGCAATCGGTGGCCCCGCTCAGGCCTCCACTGGCAGCCATGCCCGCACTGGCCAATCCGTCCGTCACCCGGCGCAATCTGTTCCAGACCAATGGCGCGCCAACGGGTGCGCAAGCCATGGGAGAGGCACAGGCGCAATCGGATGCAACGACGGATACTCTGAAAGTCACTGGCGATCTGGACACGGGCGATTACGGTGCGATCCTCAGCCCGCGCGGCCTTGTTGGCCTGCGTGGCGCCGGGCTGGATCACGACGGTTTCTACTATGTGCAGAGCGTCGTTCATAAGATCAGCTCGGGCGCCTGGTTGCAGTCCTTCACCCTCAACCGCGAAGGCACGGGCACGACCACGCCTGTGGTATTGCCATGACCGCTGGACCCAACATTCGATATGGAAAGTACCGTGGCACTGTGGTCAACAATCTTGACCCCAACACACGCGGTCGGCTGCAGGTACAAGTGCCGGCGGTTTATGGATCCAACGTCCTGAACTGGGCGATGCCGTGCGTGCCCTATGCGGGCGCAGATGAGGGGACCTATCTGATCCCGCCCATTGGCGCGAACATCTGGGTGGAGTTCGAAGGCGGTGACATAGATTTTCCGATCTGGTCGGGCTGTTTCTGGGGTGATGGCGAATGCCCCGGTTCGACACCTTTTACCAAGGTCATCAAGACCCCGGCAGCGACGGTGACCCTTGATGAGTTGAACCCGGCTGCTCCTGTGGTGATCGAGACGACTGCGGGCAACAAGATCACCATCACAGCTCAAGGTATGACGCTGGAAAGCAGCGCTGGCGGAAAGGTCGAGATTTCCGGACCCAAGGTCGACGTCAATTCCGGCGCGTTGGAGGTGATCTGATGAGTTTTCTTCTGCATCAGGGCGCGCAGGTGATGTGCACACATGGTGGACAGGCCAACCCGACCATGACCTCGCTCAGGGTAAAATTTGGTGGGCAGGGGGCAACCACCTTGGCCCACACCTATACCATTGCCGGGTGTCCGTTCACCACGCCGGAGCCTGCCCCAAAGCCCTGCACCACGGTGCAATGGACCACGCCAGCCACACGCGTGCTGATCGAAAGCCAGCCCGCGCTTCTGTCCACCAGTTCAGGGACCACCATCGGGCCATTGGGCACTCAAGGCACACCGCAAGTGGTTATGCAGCAAACCCGCGTGCGCGGGCAGTAGGAGGACGACCATGTTTGTCAGCCAGCCATATCGCATCGACGGCACAGGCCGCACCGCGAGCCGCACCGATCCCCATGCACATGCGCGCGACATGATCGAGGCCGTTTTGTTCACAGCGCCGGGCGAGCGCGTGAACAGGCCCGCTTTTGGCTCGGGCGTCTATGAGATGCTGTTTGATGCAAACAATCAGGCTCTTGAGACGGCAGCGGACTTCCTGATCCGATCCTCAATCCAGCAGCATCTGGCCGACATCGTTACCATCGAGGCGCTCACCGTGCGCCGTGACGAGGGCTTGCTGGAAATCACACTCACCTACGGTCTCAGAGGCGCGGAAGAGCGCGTCACCGAGACCTTCACGCGGGAGATCTGAGCAGATGGAGCGCAGCCGATCCTTCCTAGACGAACGCCGGGAGTTGCTGGCGGGATCCAGTGCGCCCTTTAACGGGATTGCCGGGATTGAAGTCGATCCGACCGACCAGACCCAGTTGACCGTGACAATGGTCAAGCCGCTGCCCGGTGAGACGGGTGGGGTGCCGGCAGTTCCGGCCCTGGTTGCGGGCGACATCACGATCACCGGGGGTGACCGGGTTCAGGGCGTGCGGGTCAATACTGTCTCTTCCAGTGGCCGTGATCTGTCAGTGACTGTCGATCAGCCCGGCGATTTTTCGACCTATGTCTTGCGTGTCGATGACGATGTTTCGGGCTTTGATCCGATCCTGCGCGAGATCAGCTTCAGTTTCAAAGTTCATTGCGACACAGATCTTGACTGCGAGGATCCTGATCTTGTCGATGGCCCGCCACGGGAAGAGCCACGGCTGGATTATCTGGCCCGTGACTACGAAAGTTACCGCCGGATGATGCTGGACCGCATGGCGGTGACAGTGCCCGACTGGACCGAGCGCAATCCGGCATCGCTTGGTGTGACCCTTGTCGAATGGCTGGCCTATCTGGGCGATGAACTGAGCTACAAGCTGGATCATGTTGATACTGAGTATTCGCTGGACACGGCTCGTCTGCGCGTTTCAGCCGCGCGCCACGCTCGGCTTGTGGGGTACCGGATGCACAATGGTGCTTCTGCCCGGGTGCTTGCGCAGGTGGGGCTGGCCGAAGGTGTGCCATCGGCCACATTCTCGCGCAGTGATCTGGCGTTTCTGACACGCTCGCGCACGGTGGCCGAGCCGGTGATCACGCCGCGGGTGGCAGAGCGCGAGGTCACTCGGGACGCGATTGCATTTGAGCCGCTGGAAGAGACCTTCACGCTGACCGCAGCCAACGCCCGGATCGGGCTGCATCACTGGGGTGATGCGGATGCGATTTTGGCGCGCGGCGCACGACAGGCCTATCTGCGCGATCCCGGTGGGCTGGCCTCGTTGAGTGCTGGCGATCTTCTGGTTCTTGTGCAGGCCCGCGATCCAGTCAGTGGACGCGCCAGCGATGCTGATCCTGCATTGCGGCAAGCCGTGCGTCTGACGGCTGATCCGGTCGTTCTTGTCGATCCACTGGAGCAGGTTGATCTGGGCGGGGGTCCGATTGATCTGCAGGTGTTGAGCGTGTCTTGGGGGCCCGAGGATGCGCTGGAGTTTGATCTCTGCGTCGGCCAACGCCCGCCCGAAGACGGACCACTGGCCGTAGCGCTTGGCAATATCGTGCCAGCTGATCATGGCTTTACACTGACAACGGCCGAGCCCTTGGGCACAGCACCGGACCTGACCGATCCCGAGGCACCGCCTGCGCCGGGTGCTCCTGATGAGATCAAGACGCTGGCACAGCTTGACCGCCCCAAGCCCTTTCAGCCAAGGCTAAGCCGCAAGGATTTGAGCTTTGCGATGCCGCTGCGCCCGGATGAAGCGCTGCGCTCAGCTGCCAGCCTCGTGAAAGTCGACCCGGCAGAGGCCGAGGCCGCCATCACCCTTGCGTCCGTGCAGGAGCCGGGTGGTTGGGCACCTGTGCGCGATTTGCTTGGTGCAGGCGCCGAGACCAACGCCTTTGTGGCCGAAGTGGAAATTGACGGCACCACGCGTCTGCGCTTTGGTCAACCCAGTGGCGAGATCGCATCAAGCCATGGCAAGACACCGGTGGCGGGTGATGTGTTTGATGCGTCTTACCGCGTAGGCACCGGGCGCGTGGGCAACATCGGGGCTGAGGCTCTGGCGCATCTGGCCGCAAGCCCGCTTGCCATTGCCAATGTGGCCTCCGTGACCAATCCTTTGCCTGCATCGGGTGGTCAGAACCGCGAGAGCATCGCCGAGACCAGACAGCGCGCGCCTGTGTCCTTCAACACACTGCGCCGGGCAGTGACCCTGAAAGACTATGAGACATTGCTTGAGGCCCGCGATGACGTGCAGCGTGCGCAGGCCCGCAAACGCTGGCTGGGAAGCTGGTCGGCGATCTTCATCACCGTGGACCGTGTTGGGGGTCTCGAAATCGATGACGTGTTCCGCCAGACGCTTTTGGATTATCTGGAGCCGTTTCGGATGATGGGTCATGATCTCACCATCGACGAGCCGATCTACATTCCACTCAGCCTGACCTTGAGTATCTGCATCGATGCGGATGTGTTTGCCGATGACGTGGCCGATGCGCTTGAGGACAGGTTCTCGCCAGGATTGATGCGCGACGGCAGGCGGGGCTTTTTTCACCCTGACAACATCTCTTTTTCCTCAGAGATTTTCCTCAGCGAGATTTACCGGGCCGCGCTCGAAGTTGATGGTGTCATGGATGTCTCCGTCACGGTGTTTGAACGCGCAACCGGCACCACCTCATCGGGTCTGGCCGACGGCATCCTGCGCTTCGGGCCACGTGAGATCCCGATCCTGTCAAACGATCCGAACCGCCCGTCGGAGGGCAGCCTGACCATTGAAACGGAGGGCGGAAGATGAGCGGCATGCCAGACAAGCCAACACCGATGGCGGTGTTTAACCGTCCCGGTCTGAGTGAGATCACCAAGCGTGCGGGCACCCATTCGCGGTTCTACGACGCGATGCTGCGAGGTCTTGCCGACGCCTCTCGCCTGGGGCTGTCGGAGTTGAAGGTCCGGTCCAACGGGGATTATTCCCTGGGGTTGATGGATGCGTGGTCGGGTGTGTGCGACACGCTGACATTCTATACGGAGCGCAGTGCGCAGGAGGCGTATCTGCGCACGGCCACAGAGCGCGAAAGCGTGCGCGCACATGCACGTCTGATTGGTTATGAACTGGCACCTGCAAAAGCGGCGTCCACCTTCCTTGCGTTTGAGGCAGAAGGTGTGGATGCACCTGATGAGCCACTCGAATACGAGGCTGGAATTCAAGCGCGTTCCGTTCCACGGGATGGTGAGATACCGCAGCTGTTCGAGACGATTGAACCGCTCAGCGCCCGGGCAAGCTGGAACGCCATGTCGCCCAGGATGGCCTATCCGCAGGAATTGACGATCAACTCCGAGGAGGTGTCGCTTCTGGCGGATGCACCGCGCCTCAGCCTTGGTGATCCGATTGTGTTCCTTAAAGGGGACGCTCCCCAGGCGTTTGACAATGCGGGCGAGCAGGGTTTTTTGCGTCGTGTCTCGGGCCTGAATGACGGGTTGGATGGACGCAAGCTCGTGGCCCTGAAGTCGGACCCGGCCAGCGCACCGAAATACGTGTTTGTCGTATTGGATCTTTTACCTGTCTGGTCCTCGGGAACCACGCTGAACACAACTACACTGGGCGCGTCCGTGATCGGCAAAAGCTGGTCGGTTGGCACGCTCAGCACCACAACGTCACTGACGCAGGTATCACTTGCGACACTGAGCGTGGCAATTCAGGCGCTCAAACGGCCGTCCACCGATCCGATCCTGCCGCATCTGATGACGGTGCGCTCGGGCTTTTACGGAAATACTGCCATTTCCAAGCGGACATCGCCGTCGGGGACGGGGACAACGCTGACGGCAGGGACTTACACGACAGACGCGCCGGGCAACATCGTCGAGACCCATGACGACATCGGCAATACGGCCCAGTCAGGCGACAAGATCTTCATTTATCTGGAACGCGAATTTGCCGACATCACACCGGGCACGGCAATGTTGATCCGCGATGCCTCGAACGAGGCATGGGTGACGGTACATGCAGCTGAAGCCCTGAGCGTCGAGGGATATTCGATGTCTGCCAAGGTCACACGGTTGCAGGTCGACAGCACGGGTCTGACACCCACCGGTGGCAGCTACAATTTAACCGGCTTCAACAGCCGCACAGCCGTGGCTTACGCAGTACCGCAAGCTTTGCCGCTCTCTGACCTGCCAATCACGGATGCGGTTGCGGGCGATGTGGTCGAACTGGATCGCGCAGAACTGACCCTGTTGCCGGGCAAGACCGTTGCGGTGACCGGCGAGCGGGAGGATCTGGACGGGATCACCGTCTCCGAGATCCGTACGATCAAGGAAAACCAGTTGAATAACGGGTTTTCGGTGCTGACCTTCACCCAGCCACTTGGCCACATCCACAAACGGGCCACCGTGTCGATCAACGCCAATGTGGCCGAAGCGACCCATGGTGAAACGGCCCATGAAATTCTGGGTGATGGTGATGCCACCAAACCATTCCAGACCTTTGCGCTAAAATCGGAACCACTGACCCACGTCTCGGCCAAAACCGAAACCGGAATGGCCCCTTCGATCGAGGTGCGTGTTGATCGGGTGCGTTGGGATCTGGTTGAGGACTTCCGCGACAGCGGGCCTGATGACCGGGTCTACATCCTGCGCAGCAGCGAGGATGGCAAATCCCACATCACCTTCGGGGATGGAGAGCGGGGGCAGCGCCTGTCGACCGGGCAGGACAATGTCGAGGTCACATACCGCAAGGGAGCAGGCCTTGATGGGCATCTGGAGGCAGGACAGCTTTCGCTTCTGGCAACCAAACCGGTTGGCCTGAAAGGTGTCTGGAACCCGCTTGCACCCGCGGGAGCAGCAGACAGCGAGGCGTTGGAGGATGCGCGCGAGAATGCGCCGCTCAAGGTTCTGACGCTTGGCAGGGTCGTGTCGCTCAGGGACTACGAGGATTATGCCCGTGGTTTTGCAGCCATTGCCAAGGCACGCGCCGACTGGACGTTTGACGGGTTTGCCCGCCCGATCTTCGTGACTGTGGCGGGGCAGGAGGGTGTGATCCTGCCAGACGATGGCGAGGATATGATAAACCTTGTTGCCTCTTTGCAGGCCGCTGGGGAGGCCGACATCTCGGTGACTGTACGCAACTACCGGCCAGCAAAATTTGCCATTGCGGCACGGCTCTGGATCGATCCGGCATATGTCGCGGATGACGTGCTGGATGCCGCGCGAAGTGCTGTGTCCGAGGCGTTCTCATTCGATGCGCGCGCCCTTGGTCAACCGGTCAGCCACGCACAGGTGATTGCCCGTCTGCAGGACGTCGACGGGGTCGAGGGGGTCGATCTGGACGAGCTTTACCGGCTTGGCGCACCCCCGTCGCTTGAGCCGCGACTGGCCTCGGCCGTGGCAACCCCTGATCTGGGGGGTGCAATCCCGGAGCCCGCTGAACTGCTGACGCTTGAGCCTGCGGCAATCACTCTGGAGGTGGCGACATGAGCATGGAAACCGACCGCATCTTCGATCTGCTTCCGGCCTATCTGCGTGTGCGCGACGTGCGCGAGGGGCAATTGGTCAAGGGGCGCGTAGCCCCTGACGATGGCCGGGAACCTGAAGACTTTGGCCCGCTGCGCACGCTTGCCTCATTGATCGCGCGGGAAGGTCAGATCGTCGAGGAAGGTCTGGAGCAGCTTTACGATGACGCGTTCATCGAGACCTGTGCGCCTTGGGTGATCCCCTATCTTGGCGACCTGCTGGGCGTACGGGGTCTTGCTGACATTCCCGAGGGCATCGACATGCGCGCGCGTGTTGCCGATGCTTTGGAATTGCGCAGCCGCAAAGGCACGCTAAGGGCGCTTGAACATGCCTCCAGCACCGCATCGAACTGGCCGGTCATGGCTGTGGAATACTGGAAACGGCTGGTGCACGCGCAATCCATGCGGCTGGTGCATCCCGATCAGGGGGCTGCCGTCGACATGCGCGACAAGCCCGCGCTTGCGCGCATCGGAAAACCCTATTCACGCAGCTCGCGCAATGTCGAAGTGCGCAGGATCGATACGGCAGGCGGGCGCTGGAACCTTGGCAATATTGGACTGCATGTCTGGCGTTTGCGGCCTTACTCGCTGACCTCGCAGAGAGCCTTTCCGGTGGCGGCAGGTCGGCGGGACTTCCGCTTTCATCCGCTCAATTGTGACGCGCAGCTTTTTGCGCCAACGGGCATTCGCAACGACATCGACACGCCGACGACTGAGGCCAGTCTGCCCGAGCCGATTAGCCGGGCGATCATGGCTGAGGATGTCGCACGGTTCTACGGGGCGGACAAAGCACTTTCGGTCAGTGTTGGCGGTACCGAGGTTCCGCTGGCCGAGGTCAAGGTGGCCCATCTGGGCGATCTGCCCGGTGGAGGGGCCGAGCCCCCCTGGAACCGCAGCGCGATGGCCGATGTGACCCTGATTGATCCGGAGCTTGGACGTGTGGTTGTGGGTGATAACCGCACCGGCGTTGTACGCCTGACCTGCAACCTTGCGCGCCCTCTGGAAATTGGTGGGGGCGAGCATTCCCGCAGGTCCAGCGTTGGCTCGGTAGAGGATGGAGTGACAGCGCCGGTCGGCACAAATCTGGTAACGACCATCGCAGCAGAGGGCAATTTCGGCACGATCCTTCTGGACCAGACGACGCGTTATACACTCAATGGTGCAATCTCCGTGCCAGCAGGGGAGTTTCTGCGCCTTGTCGCCAGCGACGGTGCTTATCCCACGATCCGGGTCGGCGCACAGTTTGCCGTCGCGCTGGGGGCAGGTGCGCAGCTTGAGATCAATGGCATCCGGGTCACCAATGGCGGATTGGTGGTCAGTGGCACACCTGCTTCCGTCGTGATCCGCGATTGCAGCTTTACGCCGGGCCTTTCGGTTGACCGGCTGGGCGATGCGGTCTCACCGGGTGCCTTGTCCATCGACCTAAATATTCGCGGCGCGTCTGTCTTGTTCGAACGCACGATCAGCGGTCCGGTGCGTGTTACCACGGATATGGATATTCGGTTCCGCGAATGCATTCTGGACGCGGGCAGTATTGATGACCGCGTGGTGTTTGCCCGTCTCAACGCGCTCCGCCATGTCATGGCATTTGACCGCTGTACCCTGCGCGGACGGGTCGAGACAGACGCATTCGCCGATGGTGCGCGCAATCAGGTTGAGGGTTTCGGCGTGGTGCAGGGGGGCGAGGATCGGCTGGCGACATCCGACACAGTGTTCTTTGGCAGTCTGCCAGCGATCACGGCTGCTAGACGCCAGGTCGGCTGCATCCGGTTTTCCTATGTGCCAGACGGTTCGATCACGCCGCGGCTCTACCGCTGCACGGACGCGCCTGCGCCAGTATTTGCAAGCCTGCGTTCGGTCGATCCCGATTACATGCTCTATGCGCCCCGGGTCGGGAACAATTTGCGGCGTGGGGCGGAAAACGGGGATGAGATCGGCGCCTACAATCGCGCCGCGCACAGCATTCGAACAGACAACATAACGCGCACGATCAGTGACTTTTTGCGCTTCGGTCATGCGGCAGGAATTTTCAATGAGACATGAGCTGAGACGAGAGTTTTCAAGGGAGGTGAGGTCATGACGGGTGATTATTCACGGTGGACGGCACCAAATGCAAAGGAGCGGGGCTACGCCGGACTGCTGATGCAGCAGGGCAGGCTTTACACCGATGCCGACTGGAATGAAGCAGTGTCGATCCAGACCCGACGCTCGGAAACCGCGCTGACGGACATCATCGGACGCACGGGCACGCCCAAGTCCGACATGGGGTTTGAGATCACGACCGGCAGCGGGGGCTTCGGCATCGGGGCTGGGCGTTACTACGTTGATGGGCTGATGGTCGAGAACAGTTCAGCCACCAGCCATGATGCCCAAGGCGGTGACATACCGGTGCCGCCATTCACGACCGACATTGCTGACGGCAATGATGTTCTGGTGTTTCTTGAAGTGCAGAAACCAACGGTCACGGCGATGGAAGACCCGCGTCTGGCCGATCCGGCACTTGGTGGACCAGACACAGGCACACGGATCAAGGCGCAGTGGCGCGTGGGCGTGCGGGAAATATCGCTCACTGATGCTCAGCATCAGGCGCTGATCGACCGCGCTCGTTGCGGGATGCTGCCTGATATCGCCGATTGGCAACCGGGCACCGGGGAGATGCGGGCCGGGACAGCACCAGCGGCGGCATTGCCCGATGACACCGATTGCCTGATCCCGCCCGAGGCAGGCTACCTGTCTCAGGAAAACCAGCTTTACCGGGTTCAGATCATCCGGGGCGGGTCCCGCTCTCAGGCGCGTTTTGTCTGGTCGCGGGAGAATGCCTCTGTTCAGGCGATTCTCGACCGCAATGCAGATGGGGCGTTCATCCTGCGCGGCGCGCGTGAGGATGAAGCGCTTGGCTTCGTCAATGGCGGTTGGGTTGAGGTTTATGACGACCGCAATTCGCTTGCGGGCACCACCGGCATCATGACGCGGATCACGCTCAATGACGGGGTGGTGACGTTCTCGGACAGCATAGGTGACTTTACCGCAATGGTGCGCCCGCGTGTCAGACGTTGGGACCATGGTGGAACCAGCGCCAATGGCCTGAGCCTGAGCACATCGGCCACTGATCTTGAGCGTGGTGTTCAGGTTTCTTTCTCGGCAGGCACATACCGTGAAGGGGATTTCTGGGTGTTCGAGGCACGCGCTGCAACCGGCACCGTCATCTGGCCGCCCTATCCGCTGGACGATCCGCTCGACACGATCCCGCCCATGGGGTGGGGCAGGCGGTTCGCGCCGCTTGCGCTGGCCCGGCGCAGCGGCAGTGGGCTGAGCGATCTGGTGGATTTGCGGGCCGATATTCCGACGCTTACCTGTCTTGAGGCTGAGGACATCGGTTTTGATGACAGTGCCTGCAACCTCGGTGCAGACACGGTTCAGGATGCGCTGGAAGCCCTGTGTATGCGCGAAACCGGCACAGGACTGTGCACGATCGTCGTCTCGAATGCATTTGAACTTGTCGCGGCGGTTCAGGGCCTCAGTCGCGGGCAAAGCGTACGTATCTGCTTGCGCGCCGGGCAGTTTGCTCTGCAAGAAACGCTGATATTCGACAATCTTGCCCATGTGACCGTGATTGGCACCGGACCTCAGACCGTTGTCAGCACCACGCGCGGTGAGCCCGCCTTTGCATTCGATGATTGTGCAACCGTTCGGGTCACTGACATGTCGGTCAATGGTGGACCAACGGGCACTGAGAGCACGCGTCGGGACATCCGCAAAGGACGGCTGGGTGCGATCATGGTCTCGGATTCAGGAGACACTCAAATCGAACGGGTGCGCGTGCGGTGCCGGGCGGGTCTGGACCGTCAGACCGCCTGCATATCGTATCGCAACTCGCGCCCGAGAGGGCAGGTTCTGATCCGTGATTGCGTCATGCGCGTGGGTCAATCGCAAATCGGGGTCAACATCATCGGGTCGCGGCGTGCGATTGTGCAGGACAATCTGATCCTGCCGGTTCCAAGTCCGAAGGCACGCGACCGCATAACGGCCGATCCGGTTCTGGTATCACGCATTGCGCGTGGCTTGCTGAACTTCTCGAATCCCACGCCGGGAAATGGCGGGGACGTGCGTCTGATTGGCTCTGCACGCGGAGATACCGGAGGAGGCATTGCAATCGTGCCGCTTGCCCAGATCGGCAGACCCGGTATCCCCAACAGGTTTTCACTGGAGAACGGCGGAACGGTGCAGGCATTTGTCCATCCCGACATCCTCAATGGTCTTTTGCCGGCACTTGAGCAGAACCGGGGTCAGCACATCGACCGGGCGTTCGAGATGCGTCAGCATCTGGACAACATTGTCTCGGAAGCAGTGCGCAACGACGGCCGGGCTTTCACAGCCAGCGTACGCCGCCGGATATTCTCAAACGCCAACATTGCCGTGGCAAATGAGACCTATCTTGCACAGGGCATCGTTGTGGCGGGCGATGTGGTGGACGAGGTTCGGGTCACTGGCAACCGGATCGAACGGGCAGTGGACGGCATCCGGATTGCAGCTTCCGGCACAGGTGATCCGGTGCCACCAAACTGGGGTCAGCAACGACCGCCGAACTCTGTGTTGCGTGCGGTGGTGCATAACAACACTATCTCTGTTGCGCCGATTTCGAATGTCACAGCGGCCTTCGGCATCTATTTCGGCCATGTTGCCAGTGCAATGGCTTCTCACAATGTGATTGTGGGGCCGGGTGGTCGGCCCGGCGGCAATGAACGTCCGCATTTCGCGATGCACCAGTACGGCTATCGAGGATCGCATCTGACCTGGTCCGAAAACATGGTCGATGGGCTCTATTACGGCTATGCGGTGTTGCCCAATATTTCGGACAATCTGTCGGGCACATGGCGCCTGCGCGACAATTCCGCAGAGAATGTAACCGCCCCTTACGCGGTGGTTGGCGGGGTCGATGTTTTCTAAGTCAAATGCAAGAAAACATTGGTGAAGTTCGGGATTTTGTGGTAGAAAGATGACAGCGTTGGAGACGATCGTGTATCGTATGCGGTATCCTACCAAGGTCATACTTGGAAACTGCCGTTCGACTCGGTTCGAAGACGTGGATGGGACGCTTCGGCGTCCCTACCCGTTTCTGGGGCAGGCTTCAGCGCGTGGCACGATAGGCAGTCGGTGTCTGGCCGAATTCCAGTCGAAATGCCCGGGTCATGGCACTCGCGCTTTCATACCCTGACCGGATTGAGATCTCTGACATCGGCAGATCTGTGGCCTCCAGCAATTGACGGACATGGGTCAGTCTGACGTGCCGGTAGGCTTTTACCGGCGTGATGGACAACTCGCGTTTCATTTGACGCTCAAGCTGGCGCTGACCGACGCCCAGTCGATGGGCAATCTCAGGGATTTCCAAAGGCATCTCGATTGCGTCACCCATCAGTGCAAGTGCCTGTCGCACAAGTTTGGATTTGGCCGGGATCAGGGTCTCAGTCCCGGATGGTTGCTGAAAAAGCGCGGCCACATCGCGCCTCAGTCCCTCGCCCAGATGATCGCCGATCAGACCGAGGGTCATCTCGAAGCCTGACATGGCTCCCCCGCAACTTAGCCATTTTCCATCGCTCACGTGGCCCTTGCGTTCAAGGGTAACGTCCGGAAATTGCTCTGAAAACGCATCCCAGACATCAGGGTGTAGGGTTGCGCGTTTGCCATTCAGTAGCCCGGAAGAGGCCAATAGCCACGCCCCGGCATCAAGCCCCCCCACAACCCCTGCTTGCCCTGCGACCTTTCTGAGCAAGGCACGCGTCCGGGGTGTGTCCTGAGCACGAAACCCGTAGCTGGAGAGCACAAAGAGAAAGTCACTTTTTGATCGCGGCACTTCATCGGGCCTGATTGTCAATCCGCTGGAACTTGAGACATCCCTGCCATCGACGGTCTGGATCGACCAAGTATAGTGATTGCGACCTGAAAGTGTGTTTGCAGCCCGAAATGGCTCAAGCACATTGGCCAGAACCATGTTCGAAAAGCGATCGAACAGCAGAAAGGTGATCTGACAGGTTTGTGTCGAATTCAGCATGATCGGAGCCTAAACATGTATGGCGTTGCCCTGCAATCTCCCTAGGCTTTGTTCGGGAAACCGGGAGGATGACAAATGCCGCTGAGCATGAACCGAAATGTCTTTATCACCTGTGCAGTCACCGGATCGGGTGGCACTCAGGACCGCTCGCCCCACGTGCCACGGTCGCCAGCACAAATTGCCGAAAGTGCAATTGACGCGGCCAAGGCAGGTGCGGCCGTCGTCCATTGCCATGTTCGCGATCCTGAAACCGGTACGCCGTCACGCGATCTGGCCTATTACCGTGAGGTGACGGAGCGCATTCGCGCAGCGGAGGTCGACGTAGTCCTGAACCTGACCGCTGGTATGGGTGGTGACATCGTCTTTGGCGGTCCGGAACACCCATTGCCGCTGAATGCGGCCAGCACGGATCTGATCGGCGCAACCGCGCGTGTGGCTCATATTGCAGACTGCCTGCCGGAAATTTGTACGCTGGATTGTGGCACCATGAATTTCGCCGAGGCCGACTATGTCATGACCAATACGCCCGGCTCGCTGAGGGCCATGGGGCAGATGATGACGGATCTTGGCGTAAAGCCCGAGATTGAGGCCTTTGACACCGGCCATCTCTGGTTTGCCAAGGAACTGGTGCGTGAAGGCGTTTTGGACAGCCCGGCTTTGGTGCAGCTTTGCATGGGGGTGCCATGGGGCGCACCAGATGACCTGAACACCTTCATGGCAATGGTCAACAACGTGCCCGAAGAGTGGACATTCTCGGCTTTCGGATTGGGCCGCAATCAGATGCCTTACGTGGCCGCAGCCGTTCTGGCGGGTGGCAATGTCCGTGTCGGACTTGAGGACAATCTGATGCTCGACAAAGGCGTTCTTGCCACAAATGCGCAACTGGTGGAGCGTGCCGTGACGATCATCGAAAACCTCGGCGCCAAGGTTATGGGCCCTCAAGAAGTACGCGACCAGCTTGGCCTGACGAAAAGGGCACCTGCATGATCTCGCTGGACGGGCAAACTGCTGTTGTGACGGCTGGCGCTGCTGGGATCGGGCGGGCCATGGCCGAGACCTTCATGGCAGCAGGAGCGAAAGTGGCAATCTGTGACGTTGATCCCGAAGCGGTCAGCCAGTTTCAGTCTGATCACCCGGACGCACTCGCCCGGGTGGCCGATGTGACGAATGAAGCGCAGATCGGAGCCTTTCTGGAAGAGACTGCAAAGCTTGGCCCCCCTGACATCGTTTGCGCAAATGCTGGCATTGGCGGACCGGCATCCGTGATTGAGGATTTGTCTCTAGAAGATTGGAAAGACTGCCTTTCCGTCAATCTGGATGGCGCATTTCTGACCTGTCGCTGGGCGGCTGCCCAGATGAAACCGCGTGGCAAAGGGCTGGTGTTGTTGACGTCCTCCACAGCTGGTCAGTTTGGCTATCCCTTCCGCTCTCCCTATGCCACGGCCAAATGGGGGATCATCGGACTGATGCGCACGCTGGCGGTGGAACTGGGCCCTCATGGCATTCGCGTCAACGCGATCTGTCCAGGCTCTGTTGAAGGGCCGCGCATGGATCGGGTAGTTGCAAATGAGGCGCGCGTGCGTGGCGTGTCCGAGGCTGACGTGCGCAAGGCCTATGTCGAAGGCGTGTCCATGAAAACCTGGGTGAGCGCTCAGGACATTGCCAACACAGCGCTTTATCTGGCGTCAGATCTGGGGGCCAAGGTTTCGGGTCAGGATCTGGCTGTGGATGGTCATACGGAGAACAAAAGCTCATGAGCACAGCGGCAATCATAGGTGGTGGCGTGATCGGAGGCGGCTGGGCCGCTCGGTTTCTGCTGATGGGGTGGGATGTGCGGGTGTTCGACCCCGACCCGAATGCCGGGCGCAAACTGGATGCAGTGCTGGCAAACGCCCGTCGCGCGCTTCCGGGATTGTTCGAAGTGGCACTGCCGGAGGAAGGTAAGCTCAGCTTTCATGCAGAGATTGCAGATGCGGTGGAGGGGGCTGACTACATTCAGGAAAGCGTGCCAGAGCGGTTGGACATCAAGCACAAGGTTCTGGCCGAGATCCAGCATTCCTGCGCGCCTGAGGCCGTGATCGGCTCGTCAACATCCGGCTTCAAGCCCTCGGAGTTGCAGGACGGGGCATTGCGACCCGAGCAAATCTTGGTCGCCCATCCCTTCAATCCGGTCTACCTGCTGCCATTGGTTGAACTTGTCCCGCTTCCAAAGTCGACTTCATCTTATGTCGGTAAAGCTCAGGAAATACTGAAAAATATAGGCATGAAGCCTTTGTTGGTGCGCGCAGAGATTGACGCCCATATCGCGGATCGATTTCTTGAAGCTGTCTGGCGGGAGGCGCTGTGGCTGGTCAAGGATGATATCGCCACAACAGAAGAGATCGACGACGCGATCCGCTACGGCTTTGGTCTGCGATGGGCACAGATGGGACTGTTCGAAACCTATCGTCTGGCCGGTGGCGAGGCGGGTATGGCGCATTTCATCGCACAGTTCGGCCCCTGTCTGGAATGGCCGTGGACCAAATTGATGGATGTGCCGGATCTGACGCCTGAGTTGATCCAGAAAATCGCAGATCAATCCGATGCCCAGTCGGGCGCGCATTCGATTCGGGATCTGGAGCGCATTCGCGACGACAATCTGGTGGCCATGATGCGGGCACTGAAGCCCAAGTCCTGGGGGGCCGGTGCAGTTCTGGCAGATATGGACCAGCGCCTTTCGCGCAAGCCAGCGGGCGCGCCTCTTGTCACGATCGAGAGGGTCATTCCAACCGACTGGACCGATTATAACGGGCATATGAATGAGAGCAGATACGGGCAGTTGTATTCGGACGCTGCTGATGCGGTCATGCTGCATATTGGGGCGGATGCAGATTACATAGCGTCGGGTCTCAGCTACTTCACGGTTGACATCCACATCCGTTTTCTGGCGGAAACCCATGCCGGTGACGCCATCAAGGTAATCAGCCAAGTGCTTGTGGGAGAGGGAAAAAAGCTCAAAATCCACCACTCGTTACTGGCTGAAGATGGGCGTGTCCTGTCAACCGGCGAGCAGATGCTTCTTCACGTCAGTCTTGAGACACGCAAAACCTGCCTGCCCTCTGACGACGTTGCAGGCAAGCTCGCAGCGCTGGCGGCAGAGCACGCAGACTTGCCACCGGCATCTGCCTGAGAGGTCAGTAGGCTGAGAACTGTCCGCCGAGCGCTTGTTTGAGCGAAGCATAGGCCCAAGTGTCACGCCCGCCACGCGCGCGGATTTCAAGCAACTGGTCGCGTGCCGCATCCAACTGACCCAGTTCGGCCAGTGCCTGCCCCATGTAGGACCGCGCAAGAAGGTAGTTGGGATCGGCCTCAAGTGCTGCGAGATAGCTCTCCATGGCAGCCTCCATCTGGCCAGCCTTGCGCAGGGCAAACCCGCGCATGTTCAGCACCCGGGGCTCTGTCTGATTGGACATGGCATCCAGCACAGTCAAAGCCGCCTCGGGCTGCTTGTGATAGGCAAGCTCTCGCACAGCATCAAACAGGGTGTCGTCGCTCAGAGAGCTTTGATCAGCGTTGACGCAGGCCTTGGCCTCCGCATCCCAGATCTTGCCATCCGTGCATTGCTGCGTGGTTTCACTGGCTTGCGGCGGCGTGTCATCATCCATGCTTGCTGCAATTGCGACCACAGGCAACAGGGTGGCCAGAGCAAAGGGTGTCAGTCGGATCATTCTTGGTCCTCACGGAATTGGTCGGGTCAACAATGGACTTGTCCCATATTCTCCACCTGTCTTGTAACGTTTCCGTGAACCGGTCGGAAAGGGGCTTATTCTTTTGCCAACAGCTCCGCGATCGGTGGGATTTCTTTCCAGGCAGGTGTGGGCTGATCGCTGCCAGCTTTTGGGACATGCCGCGAAGGTGCCACCATGGTCATCTGCGGGATGTAGCGCGGACAGTTTGGGTAGACATGCTCGACCTTGACCTCGACGATGCGGTTTACCCCCGGATAACTGCCCAGCGCTTCATGCTGATCATGCAGCGTTGCCTTGCCGTTGATGCGAACTCTCAGGAACAATGCGCCCTGACCCTCCTCAGCACCGAAACTCATGAACAGCAAACCGACGTTGGGATTGACCGACAGGTTGCCCAGAGATTTGTACATCCGGTTTCCGTCGTAATCGGGAAAGATCAGCGTGTCCGGCGCCGTGACGCGCACGAAACCCGGGTCACCTCCCTTGAAAGAGCAATCCGTGTTGTCATGAGCAGAGGTCGCCAGAAAGAAGAAGGGACAGGCTTCGATGAAAGCCTTGAAGTCGTCATTGATCTCGCTTGCCTCGACCATATCGATGATCTTGTCTGCAACCGCACGTCCTTTATAGCGGTACTGCAACATGCGGTTTCCGTCGTGAAACATGGCCATGACCTAAATCCTCCCTGAAATTGTTTGCACAAAGGTACCATCCAGAGCCTGTCAGAACGACAGAGACACTGGTCGGAGGTTGGGGTCCAGTGCGTCCGTCAGCCGGCTTGGTGCATCAAGTGTTGAACAGGAAGTGCAGCACGTCGCCGTCTGCAACCTCGTAGCCTTTGCCTTCAGCGCGCATCTTGCCGGCTTCCTTGGACGGCTGCTCTCCTCCAAGGGTGACGTAATCCTCGTAGGCGATGGTTTCTGCGCGTATGAACCCGCGTTCGAAATCACCGTGGATGACGCCCGCCGCGCCGGGGGCAAGTGTGCCTGCGGTGATGGTCCAGGCGCGGGCTTCCTTGGGACCAACGGTGAAATAGGTGCGCAGGCCCAAAAGGTCATAGCCTGCTGCGATCAGCCGGTCGAGGCCGGCCTCAGCAAGTCCAAGTTCTGACAGGAATTCCGTGCGTTCCTCATCGTCAAGTTGGGCGATCTCTTCCTCAATGGCAGCAGAAATCACGACGGAAGCCGCACCTTGCGCCTCAGCCATCTTGGCGACAGCGGCAGAATGGGCATTGCCGGTTGCTGCGGCATCTTCTTCCACGTTGCAGACGTAAAGAATGGGTTTGGTGGTCAGCAGTTGCAGCATCCGCCAGGCTTTCGCGTCTTCGCCCGAGACCTCAACCGTACGCGCGGGCTTACCGCTTTCCAAAGCTGCCTTGGCGGCCATCATCAGCCCTTCCTGCTGCTTTGCTTCCTTGTCGCCGCCCTTGATCTTGCGTTGCAGACCGGCTAGCCGCTTCTCGATGCTTTCCAGATCGGCAAGCATCAATTCAGTTTCGATGGTTTCGGCATCCTCGACCGGGTTCACGCGGCCATCCACATGGGTCACGTCATCGTCCTCAAAACAGCGCAGCACATGGGCAATTGCATCGCATTCGCGGATGTTCGCCAGAAACTGGTTGCCTAGCCCCTCTCCCCGCGATGCGCCCTTCACAAGGCCTGCAATATCCACAAAGGTCATTCGGGTCGGGATGATCTGTTTGGAAGAGGCGATGGCAGCCAGCTTGTCCAGACGCTCGTCAGGGACGGAGACTTCACCCACATTGGGTTCGATCGTGCAGAACGGAAAGTTCGCAGCCTGAGCGGCTGCTGTGCGGGTGAGCGCGTTAAACAGCGTGGACTTGCCCACATTCGGCAGACCGACAATGCCCATCTTGAAGCCCATGACGCACTCTCCTTCTTGGTGGATGATCGCGCGCATCTAGGGCAGGGGAGTGTGCAGGGTCAAGGGCAAGCGAGATCTGGGCATTGATTTCACCGCGCATATGACGCAAACGATGGCCAAGACAGCGAGGGATGCTTTCATGACACGGATTGACGACAAATTTGCGCAACTCAAGGCAGACGGCAAGAAAGCATTCGTCTCTTATGTGATGGCCGGTGATCCGAACTTTAAGACCTCGCTTGAGATTGTGAAAGGTTTGCCAGCAGCCGGTGTGGACGTGATCGAACTGGGCCTGCCATTTACCGACCCTATGGCCGACGGTCCGGCTATTCAGCTTGCCGGTCAGCGCGCACTTGAGGCTGGCATGACCCTTGAGCGGACGCTAGAATTGGCGCGGGAGTTTCGCAAGGACGACCAGACCACGCCGATTGTGCTGATGGGCTATTACAACCCGATCTTTTCCATGGGTGTGGAGGCGTTCCTGACCAGCGCCAAGGCGTCGGGCATCGACGGGCTGATCGTGGTTGATTTGCCGCCTGAGGAAGATGACGAGCTTTGCGTGCCTGCACAGGCCGCAGGTCTGAATTTCATCCGCCTGACAACGCCCACGACCGATGACGCCCGCGTCCCTGCGGTGATGACCAACACGTCAGGCTTTGTCTATTACGTCTCGATCACCGGGATCACCGGTGCAGGCTCTGCCAGCGCCGAGATGGTGGCACCGGAAGTGGCACGCCTCAAACGCGCGACAGACCTGCCGATTTGCGTCGGGTTCGGGATCAAGAGCCCTGATGCCGCCCGCGAGATCGCAGCCGTGGCAGATGGCGCGGTTGTCGGCTCTGCCATCGTCAGCCGCATCGGTGATGGGCAGTCACCGGCTGAAGTGCTGGATTATGTTCGCTCACTGGCCGAAGGCGCGCACAGCGCCTAGAAATCAGTCGGCGCACCGCCTTCTGATTTTCGCCGCGCAACGAAGTCCTTCAATTCGTCGCGAATGGCATCGTCGATGGGTGGGGCCTCGAACTCGTTCAGGATCGATTTCCAGACTTTGTTGGCCCTGTCTGATGTCCAGACGGCTCCGTCCTCGGCCCAGGCTTCATAATTGCGCCAATCGCTGAGATAGGGCGAATAAAACGCATCAGTATAGCGTTCCTGAGTGTGGTCACAGCCGAAGAAATGCCCGTTTGGACCCACTTCCTTGATGGCATCAAAAGCGGTTGAGGCAGCATCGGTTGCAGTGATCGAGGTCTCAAAATACCGCTGGATCTGCTGGATCAATTCGCAATCCATCACGAACTTCTCGTACGAGGCGATCAAACCTCCTTCCAGCCAACCGGCGGAGTGGTAAACCAGATTGACGCCAGATTGCACGGCAGCCCAAAGCGAGTTTGAGCTTTCCCACATCGCTTGCCCATCGGGGACATTGGCGGCACAGGCGTTCGAAGCCCTGAGCGGTATGCCATAATGGCGTGCCATCTGTCCGGTCATCTGGGTCGCGCGCATGTATTCGGGCGTACCAAAGGCAGGCGCGCCGGTTTTCATGTCCACGTTTGAGGTAAAGGTTCCGAAAATGACCGGCGTCCCGGGATTGATCTCCTGATAAAGCGCAATCGCTGCAAGGCCTTCTGCCACTGATTGCGCCACGGCGCCTGCCATGGTCACTGGTGCCATGGCGCCAGCCAGAGTGAATGGCGTGACCGTCACGGGCTGGCCGCGCCGGGCAAACCGCATGGACCCATCAAGCATTGGCCAGTCGTGTTTCAGCGGCGAGGAGGAATTGATGTTGGTGTAAAGCCGGGGCTTTGAGTAGAATTCATCGGCTGGCATGCCCGACGCGATGCGCGCCATCTCCATTACATCCTCGACCCGCTCAGGCCCCAGTGAATAGGCATGCACGACCTTGTCAGTCAGGGTCAGCTTCTCGTACAGGCAATCGAGGTGACGCACACTTGCATGGATGTCCACCGGCTCCACCGGATAGCCACCTGCCACATGGATGCAGTTGAAATACTGTGTGAATTTCATCAAGTCGCGGAAGCTGTCAAAATCGCCTACGCGCCGCCCGCGATCATTGTCCATCACGTTTGGGGGCGACGAGACATTCACGAAAGCCATGTGCTTGCCGCCAATGGTTATCCGGCGCTCGGGATTGCGTGGCGTGATGTCAAACTGGGACGGGGCCAGGGCCACTTTTTCCATAACCCAGTCCCGGTCCATCTTGACCGTGTCGCCATCCTTTGAGAGGTCGCACCCTGCCTTGCGCAGAATGTCTTTGGCCTCTTCATTCAGAAATTCGATGCCGATCTCTTCCAACACGCGCATGGCGCAGTCGTGGATGGCGGCCACGCCTTCTTCATCAAGGGGTTCTGTCGGGCAGTCCGGATTGATGGGCAATCGCCATGACATTTGTTCGATGGCTGACGTCGTGCTGCGGCGGGTGTTCCCCTGACGGCCGCCTGAGCGGCGGGCTCGGGTCTCGGACATGGATGGTCTCCGGTTTGGTCTTGGCCAGTCAAGCGGAGCAGACGGCCCGATTCTTGGCCGCAAGCGACAAGGCCATGTCGCGGATCATGTCTGTGCGTCGAGCCACGCCGGCAGAAGCGAGATGTCCTGCAACACCAGATCACTGTGAGGAGCAAGGTCATCATGCTCAGCGACGCCCGTCAGCACGCCGATCCGGAACATGCCTGCGTCACGTGCAGCATGGAGGTCATGGGTGCTGTCTCCGACCATCCCGATGCTGTCCGGTGCAAGCCCCGTGTGGCTTGCAAAGGCATCCAGCATGCCGGTCTGCGGCTTGGCCCCGAAGCCGCTGTCGTAGCCCGCGATAAAATCGAACTCGGTCTCAATGCCCGCAGAGCGCAGGTTGCTGCGCGCCGGTGCTTCGGCATCATTGGTGGCAATGCCAAGTTTCATCCCACGGCTCCTTAAGCCTGCCATCAACGCTGGAAGGTCGGTCACAGCGACCTGCCGGGCGGCTGAGGTTTCCGTCCTGATCCGCTCGTAAAGCACGTCATGGGGTATGTGTGGCACGGCCTCGCGCATCACTTCGACAGTCTCGTTCAGGGATGCTGCGATGATCGTGCTTTCGGGGCGAAACCGCTCTTGCTCTGTATCAAAGGCCGTCACTTCGGCAAGGCGTGCGTGAAGCTGCGGGTCACCGTCGGCAAGCGCGCTGAGAAACCGTGCGTGAAACCTGCCCCACGTTGCCTGAAAGTCAAAAAGAGTTCCGTCTTTGTCGAAAAGCAGGGCGGACAGGCGCGGCATCTGGAATTCCTTTGGCAGAGTAAAAACTGGACCCGCGACACTGAGCACGTTTGTCACCGGCATACAAGTTGCTGGCTTGAGACGGCGTTCGATCTCAATTTCTCTGTTCTTTTTCGATGTGATCAGGCACTGGTCATCCGAGCGAGCAAAATGCGGGACTGGAAGATGACGGTGAAACTTGCGTTGATCGGAGCAGGGGTCATCGGTCAGCGACATCTGCGATCAATGGCCATAACCAACCGTGTGAGCTTGTCGGCGATTGTAGATACCGCTGCTGCAGCGGGGCAGATTGCCCGTGATCTGGACGTGCCGCACTTTGCGGATACGCAAACCCTTTTGCAGAATATGCATGTAGATGGGGCCATTGTTGCGACACCGACCGAGCATCACTTGACCCCATCGCTTTGTGCCCTGTCGCACGGGGTGCATCTGTTGATCGAAAAACCGATCACATCGACCGTGGAGGAAGCCGCGCAGATCGCGAAGGTTGCTGAAAGTGCTGGTCTGCAGGTCTTGGTCGGTCATCAACGCCGCCATTACGACATGGTTGCCAAGGCGCGCGAGGTGATCACATCGGGGCAGATCGGGCAATTGGTGGCTGTCTCCGGCCTTTGGTGTCTGCGCAAACACGACGCTTACTACGCGGCTGACTGGCGACGGAAATGGCAGGCGGGTCCGATCCTGACCAATCTCATCCACGAGATCGATTGCCTGCGTCACATCTGCGGACCGATCACATCCGTGCTGGCAGAGGTTGGCAATCCGGTTCAGGGTTTTGAAAAGGAAGATGTGGCCGCCATGGTCCTGCGCTTTGAAAGCGGAGCGTTGGGAACGTTCATTCTGTCGGATCAGGCCGATGGCCCATGGGCATGGGAATTTGCGACCGGCGAGAATGATGCACTGCCGTCCACAGATCAGAATTGCCTGAAATTCATCGGCACCAAGGGCGCGCTCGACTTTCCCAACCTGACGCTTTGGCAGTCTGATGATCCCGAGCCGTCATGGACAAGTTCAAAATCGTCTCTCGATCTGCCGACTGAGTTTGGTGATCCTTATGTGCGTCAACTGGATCATTTTGCCGACATTATCGAAGGCATCGCCAAGCCAATTGTCAGCGCGAAAGATGCAACTGAAAGTCTCCGCGCGACCTTGGCGGTGCTGGACGCAGCCCGAACGGGTCGCCGTGTATCCCTGACATGAAATCAACGGATTGAATTGATCTGATCACGAAGGATCCGATGCCCATGATGCTGAACGCATTACAAGGCTTTGGGCAGTACAAAAGACGTATCAAAAAACAACGAAATCCAGTCGCTGTGCCACATGTCGATGTCTTCGCGCCATCGCAAAACCACGGTATTGATCAGACATTGCGCTTCATCAGGCAGAACCGGCCTTGCATATCCGTCTTCATCGGTTCGGATCGCTTGGGTGGTCACTTCGTTGGGTTCTGGGCCAGCCTTGCAGGTTACATGCGCAAGTTGGCCCTTTTTGGGGTTCTGCCCGTCAAAAAAGCGAAACGCATCGCCATCCAGCACCCATTCCATGGGCAATCCCACACGCTGATCTTGACCGGAGGGAGAACCAAAACGCACAAGGGTCTTGTTCAGCCTCCGGTAGGTTTCCCGGATGGAGCCGTCTATGCTTTCAATTCCCTCAGGTCGCTCAAGCGCATCTTCGCGACCGATCTCTTTGAGGAAACGTTCAAACGCATCGCGTGACGAGTAAAACAGGCGCTGAGGCCGCGTTTCCAAGGCAAGCACATGCATGCCATCCTCAAAAGGTGTCAGGTCATTGCGACGTGCAGTCCGGGGATCAAAGTTCAGATCTACCACTTGGGTCGGCCCAATCCACAAAGCCTTAGAAAAGGCTCTGGGTTGAAACGTGTAGCTGTTCCCGTCCAGCCGCTCTCCGATCATGATTCTGGGCGACAGGGGTTCGCCTGACGCCAGCACCATTTTGCCCGGCTCGATCCAGAACTCATGGGCATGTGCAGATGTCGCCATGAGGACACAACAGATGAGCAGTTTGAGAGATTTAAGCATCTTCCAGATTTCCTACAGCAAGGACAGGACCGGTCGGCAAGCCCGTGGGAGAACCGCCGAAGGGCTCCTGACTGACAGCCAGTGTTGCACCAGCCTGCAAAGCGCCTGCGAGCGCGTTTGTCATCTCGGTCCGTGCATCAAATGTGCCAAGCGATTGAGGTGCTCCATCCTCGGGCAGAAGCCACAATTCCAGTGTGCCGTCGGGCGGAAGATCACCTTCCGTCACCCTGACCTCAATCAGATCGGTGTCCCGGTCAACCGCCACACTGACGCCAAAGGGCGGATCACTGCCTTCAAGCTGGGCCTGCAACTCGAAGCTCTGATCTGGTGTCAGAAGCTGCACTCCAAGCGCAATTGCGAGCACTGCCGCGGTTGCGATCAGGCCAAGGGTCTTCCAGAAGATGCGTGGGGATCGGGGTGACCCGAAAAGGGTTTGATCGACCCGGTTCTTGATCCTTCGAGGTGCAACAGCTTCGGCATAGTCTGCATTCAGGTTTTCCAGATGTTCTGCCCAGACGTGCACCCTGCGCTCAAAACCAGCATCCTGAGTGATCCTGTTTTTAACCGTCTCGCGCTCTGTATGATCCAGAAGACCGATTACAAATTCTGCTGCGAGCGCGTCGTCGTCATCCTTGTCTTGTGTCATAGCGATGCCTGCTCAAGACAATCGCGCAGCCGAAGCAGACTGCGGCGCAACCATGTGCGCATCGTGTTCAGTGGCGTGCCAAACCGGTCGGCAAGCTCTTGATACGAATACCCTTCCAGATAGGCAGACCGGACTGCATCAGCGCGATCCGTTTCGAGTTCGTCCAGACAGGCCTGAATGCGTGAACGATCCTCGGACAGGGCAAATTCAGCTTCCGGGTTGGGGTTACCATCTGGAACATCGGCTGCCATTTCAACCGGTACAACCGGCAATTGGCGTAGTCTGAGCCGGTCAATGGCAAGGTTGCGCGTCAATGTGGTCAGCCACGACAGGGCCTTGGCTTGCCCGGGGTGAAACGTTCCGGCTTTTTGCCATATGCGAATGAAGGCATCCTGAAGCAGGTCTTCAGCCTCGGCCCGGTTTTTCATCATGCGCAGGGCAACCGCGAACAATCGACCCGAGGTTTGGGTGTAAAGCACATCGAATGCCTGCCTGTCACGCAGGGCGACACGGGCAATCAGATCGTCAAGTTCAAGCTCAATGGTCTGGCTCATTACCGAGCACTCCGGTTCAAATGGCATATCATCAGTAAAGGCCTCCCAGTTCCAGGCGGACCGGCTTTCGTGACTTCGCAGCTCGCTCTGGCGACAGATCGGTCCGGGCGTCATCCAACGCCTTCAAACGTGCATCATAGGTTTGCTTGAGGTTGAGGTTTGAGCGCATCACCGTTGGTTTGAGGAAGACAAACAACGTGCGTCGTGTGTTGTTGCGCCCGCGCGATTTGAACAGATTGCCCAAGAGCGGCACATCGCCCAAACCGGGGACCTTCTGCAGGCTTTCCAGATCATCGCGGGTGATCAATCCACCCAGCACAATGGTTGACCCATTCTCGGCCAGAATGCTGGTCTGGATGGCCCGCCGGTTTGTGATCAGATCCGCAGCCCCCTCAACATTTGCGTTTACCAGCGATGAAACCTCCTGGCTGATGTCCAGCCGGACCGTGTCACCTGCATTGATCCGTGGCAGGACATTCATGGTCAGGCCAACATCACGCCGCTCGATGGTCGTGAAAGGCTGTGCGGTATTGCCGTCAGTTGCGAAAGAGCCGGTGCGAAACGGCACGTTCTGCCCGACCACGATGGACGCAGGCTGATTGTCCAGCGTCATCAAAGACGGTGTCGACAGCAGATTGGCGCTGGTGTTCTGGTTCAGGGCTTGCAGGAGCAGACCAAAATCACTGCTGCCTAAACTCAGGCTTCCACCCGCCACAGCAAGGGCTGAATTGGACACGCCGAGCGCTGTCAAAAGCGTGCCAAGGCTTGTTCCGCCATTGCCAAAGGTCGTTGCTGCCAGCCCCGTGGGCGGTGCCAGTGTGTCGATCCCGAGTTGAGCGCTGATCCGTTGCGCGGTTTCGCCCGAAACCTCGACAATCGCGGCCTCGATCAAGACTTGCGCGCGCTTGCGGTCGATCTGCTTCAGCAGTGATGCCACCTCATTGAGCTGCGCTTCTGTTCCCCGCGCGATGATGGCATTCTGTGCCACGTCGGCAGCGACCGTGACCTCGCCGGCCTCCAGCTGAGGAGCAGCCGCATTCAGACCGTTTTGCTGCAATTCGCTGGCCACCGCGTTGGTCACCCCGGGCGCTGCTCCGTTCAAGGTCGCGTTCAAAATGGCTGCAACCTGTTCCGCCTCTCCGAAACTCAAGGCGAATACGCGCGTGCTCAGTGCGATTTGCGGGTTGCTCACAGGCGGCACATCCATCGATCTTGCCAATGCTTCAATCTCGGTCAACTGATCGGCTGTGCCCCGCAGCAATAGTGTGTTCGAACCGGGATCGACGGAAAGACGGGGGCCTGTTGGATTGGCACCCAGAACCTCGACAATCGCTGCACCGACCACACTGGCCTGAGTGTGTCGAAACTGAAGAACCTTTGATGTGCGAACCTCATCGCGATCAAGGCTGTTGGCCACTTCAATCAGTTTTCTGGCCACTTGCTCGGTGGCCGTGATCAGAACCGCGTTCGGAGTTTCAAGCGCTTCGATGGATCCGGCCGTTGACACCAGAGGGCGCAGGACGCGCACGGCCTCGGAAGAGGGAAGGTTTTCCAGTTCGATCAGCCGCGTGACAAAATCCTGGCTGCCCGCAGTCTTGATACCCTCTCCAACCTGAGCCGCGGCCCGCGCGGCTTCAAGCGGGATTACTTGCCAGATCGCCCCGCTTTGTACCGCATGAAATCCACGCACTTTAAGGATCGACTGAAACAACTCCCAAGTGCCAGTTCTGTCCAGTGGTTCGGAGGAGACAACGGTGATGTCCCCTCGCAAATCGGGATGCACCACCAGCGTGCGATCGGTGATGTCCGCGATCTGTTCGGCCAGAATGGTGATATCGGTCTGACGCAGATTGATCGTGTAGGTCTCAGCCTTTTCTTGCCCGATTCCCAGCGAAGGAGAAAGCAAACCAACGATCAAAGCCATGCGAAACAACATACCCATCACCTCAATGGAAAGGAAAAAGTCAAAACACGCCCGTCGCGCTCAACCTCAAGCCGGGCCTGGCCTGAGGCCGCGATGCGGTCGTAAAGTTTGCGGTCATCATCAGGATTGCCAACTGCCTGACCGTTGACCGAGCGCACCAGATCACCAGAACGGAGACCAGCCAGTTGAACGCCCACGTCATGCTGATCAGCAATCACGTAACCTTCATCAGTTGATGTCAGCCCGATCTCTTCAAGCACCGAAGCGGGGTTTTTGCGGATCCGCGTGCGCCAATAGTCGATGTAGTCCGACGTGGTCTCGGGCGGCCCCGGTTTCTGGTATAGCGCAGGCACCACAAGCCCGGAGCCCAGACGCTCGAAAAGGCTCGGAGTGCCCTCGTTCGGTGCGTTTGGTTGCGCCATAACGGCGGAGCTTTCAGCGTCTTCGTCAAGATGCAGGGTGACGGTTTGTGTTGCATCGGCAAGCTCGACAAACCGGCGGTTCACCTTGCTCAGGGTTAGGTCAGCCGCCACCATCTGGCCGATGCGATACAATCCGGTTTGCCCATCCACATCCAGCATTGCAGCCGCATTGTCCGCATCTGATACAAATACTCCCCGCAATCGAAGGTCGGGCATCGCCGTGCTGGTTACTTGCCCGGGTGTATCAACGGTTGCCAGTCGTCCAAAAGGCGCCAATTCGAAAACTGGTGTCAGATCCAGCGGAGCAGAGTCGGCTCTGGAGTGCCGGGCAGGGGCGGACACAGTTTCCAGCACAACGATCCCTGCCATGTGGCGAGCCACCGGCACACCTGTTGCATAGACCGAAGCCCCAAGCATCAGGATCAGGCTTGCGCGGATTGCAACGCTAACCGACCTTTTCATGTTCCGACCTCCGGTCGATCCAGAAAGCCGGTCAATCTTGCCAGAATTGCCGTTGGAGAGGACACCGGAGTGACGGTGATGTCGGCCCGCACCAGATCAGGATCCAGTGTTGCCGACAGATCCGAGATCACACGCCACTCCATGCCCCCCATAGACAGAACAACCGGCTCAGACGGGTGACCCAAACTCAAGCCGACAAGATGGTTTTGCGCAATCCAGCGCGCAAGCAACCGGTCGGACAGACCATTTACGCTGCGTGTGTGCGTCTCAGCAGAGGCCAGAAGAACGGACGCTGAAACCGCCAGAACAGCAAGTGCCACCAGCACTTCAACAAGGCTAAAACCGTTGTCCGTTCTGCGTTTCATTTCCATCTCCATTGGCATCCGTGATGCGCACTGTCGCCCCATCAAACACCACAACCCGCGCCCGCGCAGTGCCCCCAAAGGCGAGCGACAGGGCTTGATTGTCCTGTGGCACCAATCGCTCCGAGACCAGGTAGGTTGTCTCAGTTCGGGGTGCCTCATCCAAGATACGGGGCGGGATCGGATAAAGTTTCAGAGCGTTCAGTCGTGGATCAGAATGGGCGTTCCAATCCCCTTGACGGTTGCGTTCAAGAAACTGGATCCGACCTTGGTTCACCTGCATACCGAAGGCACTGCCTGTGCCAAGTGCCAGATCCATCGCGTAAGTGATGTCTGCTGCCAGAGACAGAGCTGACAGATCCGCAGATGAGGAGTTTTGCGGCCGCGAAACGGACAGCGCCGCAGCCCCGGTCAGAACAGAGAAAATGGCAAGCACAACCAGCACTTCGACCAGTGTCACACCTGCCTGTCGGTTCCGCCTGCGGGCCATCACCCGGCACTGGCAGAGCGTGCGCGCAACGGAATGTCGGCATTTATGCCTTCTCCCCCGATCACTCCGTCCGCACCGCGTGACAACAGGTTGAACGTGCCACCGCGGGCCTCATAGACATAGGGCGTGCCCCATGGATCAAGCGGTACGGCTGTCAGATACCCGTCCTGAGGCCATGTGCGCGGCAAAGGAGGTGTGGCGGTACGCTCTGCCAAGGCTGACAGCCCCTGCGCGGTCGTTGGATAAGCGCCATTGTCCAACCGGTAAAGCTGCAATGCCCCGGCAATACTGCGCATGTCGGTGCTCGCGACAGTTGCCCGCGCCTCGTCCGGTCGGCCGATGACATTGGGCACGATCAGGGCTGCGACGACCGAGATCATCACCAGTACCACCATCATTTCAATCAAGGTGACGCCTGCGTCAGTCGAGCGCCTTATGGGTGCAAATGTCAGCATGAAACTATTTCCTATCTGGCCACGTATCTTTTGGTACATAGGTGCAAAAAATTGCCCCGTAAAGGTAAAAAATTATGCTAAAACAACAAGTTAGCATGAATAGAGAGGTGCGGGAAGTCACGCCTTCCGTGGCTTTGGTCGTGCTTGATGGCATGGCTTCTGAGTGCAATGCCGACCCGGTTTTGAGCGCGCGACTGAACAAGCTTTGCACCGACAGTGGCATGCCTGCTCCTGTTGTCTTGCCGGGTGCGATGATCTCGCTTTTGGCTGTCCCGTTGCCGCTCAATTCGGACCGAAGGCGACGTGAAGCGTTGCCATTTGCAGTTGAGCCATTTCTGGCGAGCCCCCTTGAGGAAACCACGCTTGCGCTTGGTCGCCAGATGCCAAGCGGTGACTGGATTTGCGCCGTAGCCCAGACTGATGAATTGGAAAAAACACTGGCAACCCGAACTGAAGAAGGCCCGGTTCTGGCCGATCTTCTGGCGGTCCCCTTGCCTAGGGAAGAAAACGCCTGGTCACTGTGGTGCAGTCCTGATGCGGTGCATGTGCGACGGGCCGATGGCACCGGCCTGACCCTGCGACCGGGTGCACTTGCACCTTTGTGGAAGGCACAGGGACGCCCTGAATTGCACCTCCTTTATGGCACAGCGCCCTTGGGCATTACCGTTACCAAAGTGATGGACGATCCGTCGGACCCTGATCCGGAAATCCTGGCTTTGGACTTGCGTCCTGACGCACACCGAGAGACGGTCAAACCATGGCTTCGGCTGGCAAGATTTGCCGCCGGTGTCGCGGTGGCCGGGGGGCTTTTGCAGTCAGCACTGCTTCATCTGGATGCCAATGCATTGGCGCAGATTGCCGACGAACGGTCCCAGTTGGTGACGGCTCAATTGTTTGAGGTTTCGTCAGATCTGAATGCCGACCAGCCCTTGCGTTTGATCCTTTCCAAGCTTGCGCAGATCGAAGGCGCAGGGAACACGTCGGACCCGTTTCTGGCGCTTCTCAGTCAATCCTCAAGAGCACTGAACAAAAACAGCGCTTTGTCGTTCCGGGAGGTTCGCTATGACCGGTCCTCTCAATCGATCACGGTGCAGGTCATGGCCGATGATCTGGAAGACTTGCAGCAGGCAGAAACCGCGCTTGGTTCACTCGGGCTGAGAGTGACCAGCGGCGCTGCTTCCAGCAATGAAGCAGGCGCCGAGATGCAGCTTGTGATCGCGGGGGCAGGGTGATGCGCAAGCTGTCACGAAGAGAAACCTATTTGGCAGCGTCCTGCGCAATCCTTGTGCTGACCGGCACTCTACTGCAGGTTCTCATATTGCCCGCAGTTGAATTGCGCTCTGACAGCCTGACGCGACTGGCAAAATTTAACCAGATCCAAAACCATCTGGATCAAATGCCCAGTATCGTGACGCGCGCCTCAACGGCAAACCGTCCTCCCCTGCGCCAGTGGCTGACCGAGAGCGCAGGTCTTGCCGGTCTCGACATTCGGCGGCTGGCACCACAGGGCAGTGCCGTGTCTGTATCATTGGAAGACGTGCCATTTGCCCGCTTGGTTGGCTGGCTGGATCAACTTTCAGGCCCGGGTCAGTTGCAGCTTCTGTCGGCTGAGATCGCAAGACGGCCTGAGCCCGGTATCGTGTCGGCACAACTTGTGTTGGAGGCAAAATGATGTCTCAATTGCCCTACGCATTTGCCAATGCCAACAAGGTTCTCCTGAGCCAAGAGGCCTCGGTCTGCATTGCGACAGCCCAGACACCTTTCACGGCAATTGCCGAGGCCCAACGTTTCGCCTTGCATCCGGTAGAACTGAAAATTGTCTCGCTCAATGTCTTTCGGGACAGGTTGGAAGAGACCTATCGCGACACCACCAGCGCTGCCGCAGGAGCGGCAGAAATGGAATCCCGTTCCGAGAGCGGCGCAAGTCTCGCGTCGCTCGCCGACAGTGCAGCGGCTGTTGATGATTTGCTGGACCAACGCGCGGATGCACCTGTTGTCCGCCTGATCAATGCAATCCTGCTGGAGGCCATTCGCGCGCGCGCCTCAGATGTGCATATCGAGGTTGAAGAGGCGCACCTTGTCGTGCGGTTTCGCATCGACGGCCTGTTGCGCGAATCACTCAGTTCAGATCGCGCGCTCGCTCCGCAACTGATCAGTCGGATCAAGGTGATGGGTAAGCTGGATATTGCTGAAAAGCGCCTGCCGCAGGATGGTCGAGTATCCTTGCGTGTGGCTGAACATCATCTGGATGCCCGTATCTCGACCATTCCCACCCAGCATGGGGAACGGGTGGTGATGCGTCTGCTCGATCGCGGGCAAACTCGCACGGGCGTGGCCCACCTGGGCATGAATGCTGATATGCAATCTACCTTCGAGCGTTTGCTGGAGCGGCCTGACGGGCTGATTCTTGTGACCGGCCCCACGGGCTCCGGGAAGACGACAACGCTGTATGCTGGGCTCGACTACCTCAATGATCGTGAGCGCAACATCATGACGATCGAGGATCCGATTGAATACGCGCTTCCCGGGATCGCCCAGATGCAGGTCAATCCCGCCACCAACCTGAGTTTTGCGCGTGGACTGAGGGCGATCCTCAGGCAGGATCCGAACGTCATCATGGTGGGTGAGATCCGGGACAGCGAGACTGCGCGGATTGCAGTGGAAAGTGCCATGACCGGTCATCTTGTCCTGTCCACGCTGCACACAAACTCGGCGGTTGGTGCAATAGCGCGTTTGTTGGATCTTGGGGTCGAAAGGTTTCTGCTGGCACCCATGCTGCGCGGATTGCTGGCTCAACGGTTGGTCCGCCAGGTGTGCCCGTCATGCGCTACACCTCATGGACTTACCGAAGGTGAAGCCGCTTTATTACCTGACCATCTTGAGGCTGACATGACCAGTCTGAAGGGCATAGGGTGCACCCATTGTGACCGAACCGGCTACCATGGCCGCATCGCTCTTTACGACCAGTTGGAAATAACACCGCAACTGGCCGAGGCGATTTCTGATGGTGCCTCCGAGCACACCCTGACAACCCTTGCCCGCAACAATGGCTCAAGTCTGCAAAGGGATGGCGCAAAGAAAATCATACAGGGCCTGACCACCCCTCAGGAGGTTGCCCGTGTTATTCTTGAAATCGGTGGATCATGAGCCGGTTTCGCTACAAAGCGGCGAGTGCTTCGGGCAGTGTCCAGTCCGGGACCATTGACGCAATCGACCCGATTGCAGCACGGGCAAAACTGCGCGACGACGGAATGTTGCCTCTGTCAGTCAAGGCGGTGGGGGCAGTTTCATTTGAGGGATTAACGCAACAGATCGGGCGCAGATCATCTCGCGCCAATGTGGCGGAAGTGGCTACCTTTACCCGTCAGATGGCAACTCTGATCACAAGTGGTGTGCAGATCGAAGAGGCGCTGGCAGCCATTGCCCGGGAAAGTCGCGGTGCCTTGGCCGAAATGAGCCGGAGCCTGCGCAAGACGATCCTTGACGGTGGTACCTTTCGTGCGGCCCTGCAGGACTACCCTGATAGCTTTGACCGGTTTTTCCTGACGTCTGTTTCGGCCGGTGAACAGGCAGGTCGGTTGGGCTCGGTGTTGGAACATCTGGCAGTACACATCGAAAACCGTCAGCGCAATCGTCAAAGCGTGACTCTCGCGCTGATCTATCCGGTCATTCTGATCCTCGTGTCCGTCGCAGTGGTCGTTGCCCTCCTGGTTTTTGTGTTACCTGATATCGTTAAAGTCTTTGCCGCGCGCGGGGCTGAATTGCCGGGATTGACCCGGGTCATGATCGCTGTGAGTGATCTGTTGACGACACAAGCCCTGCCGATCCTGTTGATGATAGGCATCAGCGTGGCTGGCCTGACGTTTTTCGCGCGCAAGCCTGCATTTGGACAACGTCGGGATCTGTTCTTGTGGCGCAGCGGTCTTGCCCGGCAGGTGACCATCGTTCAGTTCACCGGCACCTTGGCAACCCTGATCCAAAGCGGGGTGGCCTTGTCGGATGCCTTGAGTGCGGCCATCGCCACTGTCCAGAACCGTGCTGCACGAGACATTCTTTCGCAAGTCGCCCGGGATGTTCACGATGGTGCATCGCTGTCGCTTTCCCTTGGTCGGCACAAGGGGTTTCCCCCAATGATGATCACCATGATTGCCAGCGGCGAGGCGAGCGGACGTTTGCCTGCCATGCTGGGGCGGTTTGCAGAAGACCAGCAACAAAGCCTTCAGGCGCGGGTCAAAACCCTCGTAGGCCTGGTTGAGCCATTGGTTCTCTTGGTCATGGGTGGTGTGATCATGCTGCTGGTGCTGGCAATCCTGATGCCGATTGTAAACCTCAACTCATTGATAAGGTAGTCAATTTTGCAAAACACACATGGTATGGAGGATCACCATGACAAAGAGCCATTCGCCCAACCGACGCAGGGTTGTTGCAGGCCTGTTGAGCACGCCATTTCTAGCAGGTTGTGCAGGTCAGAACATGCCATCGGGTGCAGTTGCCTCACGCAGAAGCAGCAAATCCGTGGCCTTGCTTCTGCCGCTGTCCGGACTGCGTGCGGCTCTTGGACAGCAGATGGCCAAAACGGTCTGGTTGACCGAGGATCTGTTGGGCAAAGGCGGTAAAACCGAGATAGTGGATGCAGGCGAGAGCCCGGCCAGCGCAGCTGCGGCTGCACGCAAGGCCTTGTCAGGCGGGGCTGATGTGCTTGTTGGCCCCTTGTTTCGCAATCAGACCCCGGCTGTTGTGGCCGAGGCAAATGGCGTGCCGGTCCTGACCATGTCGAACGACACTAGATTGGCTGATCAGGGGGCCTGGGTCTTTGGCGTGACCCCAGCCCAATCGGTCGAGACTGTCATCCGATATGCCAGCGATACGAACGCAAACCGGATCACGATGTTGGAAAGCAAAAGTCCGCTTGGCGCGCGTGCGCAGGCGGCACTGGCGTCGCGCGCGCGCTCCTCCGGCATCACGGCCTTGCCGGTTGTTTCTGGTGACACGCCTGCCGGGATGATGCCGGATGCGCTATTGGCGGCTGGCGGTGCGTCCATGCCTGACATGATCTATATTCCAACGTCTGGGCCGGCTGAAATCAATCAGGCCGTGGCGGCTGTTAAAGCAGGCGTGACCACCATCGGGTCCCTGCAATGGGCAGGACTGCCTGGTGACCAGTTGATGCGCCTGAACAAAGCCTGTTTCACAGGCCCTGACCCGGATCGGTTCAACCGTCTGTCTGCTCAGGTCCAGCAACATCTGGAGGAAGATATGGGTGTCATCGCTGCCCTTGCCGTTGATGCCGTTGCTGCCGCTCAATCTCTGGGCACCAACACTCCCGTTGACGGGTTGCTGGGCCGCACGCGGTTTCGCGCTGACCGAACCTGCGCGCGTGACCTTGCCGTTCTGCGGATCGACGGGACAAGCGTTCAGCGGGTTGCATGAGACGGCAGCGTTCAGTTGAGGCGGGTGTCACACTGATCGAAATGCTGGCCGCCCTTGCCGTCTCGGCCATGATCGGTCTTACGAGTTTCACGCTGCTTGAAAGCATCCTGCGCACGGAGGAAGGCGTTAAGGGTCGCATCGATGCTTTGTTTGCCAAGGATCGAAGTTTTCAGGTCTTCGCGCTTGATATGCGCACAGCTCTGGACACTGAGCTCACCGAGAACGGCGCATTGCGTCTCCGATATGTCTCGCATGACATCCTGTGGCGCGCATCTGATGAGGGTCTTGTGCGCTCCATTCAACGTGCGGGTGTCCCCCCCCTGAACCAAAAACTCCTGACTGAGGCTGCAAGCCTGCATATGCCATCATCAGATGGTGCCCGCGTTGTGCTGACCCTGACAAATCAGGACATCTGGCGCCAGTTTGCGCTGAGCTCCCGATGACAAGAACATCTGACGCAGGGGTCAGTCTTTTGAATGTGCTGGTCGTGGTCGCTGTGGGGGCCGGGTTGGTGCAGGTCATGCTGTCCGGGCAGGAAACTGCGCTTGATCAGTTGGAGCGCAGCACTGCGCTGGCACAGGCCGACAGTCTGGCACACAGCGGCGTGGCGTCGGTAGCAGCAGCGTTGCGCCGGGACATGATCGACGCGCCAGACACGGATCACATGTCAGAAAACTGGGCGCAATCTGTCCAGCAAAGAGTGGAGCTGGATTTTGGCAGCTTCGAGGTTTCGGTTACAGATGCGCAAGGCCAGTTCAATCTAAACCTCCTGCAAGATGGAGCCTTCATCGAACAGCGCCTGTTCGCGTCACTTCTGGCCGCGCTTGACTTACCCGAAGCACTTTCCCGCCAAATTTCCCGATCCATTTCACAATCTGGCCCGTTGAACTCCAAGTTTGAACTGGTCGGTCGAGGCATCGCGGAGGCGGATATGGTGCGGTTGGCACCGCATGTCACGGCTTATGACAGGCTGTCCGCGATCAACATGAACTCTGCCACGGAGCCTGTTCTGGCAGCCCTGTTGAGCAATGCGGCCGCTGCACGAAGCCTTTATGCTCGCAGGCAGGCAAAAGGGTATCTGGAACGCTCCGATCTGGTCGCGTTGGGGCTGACGCTGCCACCACTCAGCGGTTTCACATCCGATGTCTTTGACGTCACTGCACGTTCAACCGTGGGCGTAGCCTCAAGCACATTGCACCGCCGCGTGATCCGCGACCGTGAGGCTAACAAGGTCACAACCACCACCCCCTGACACAGAAATGCCACCGCCGAACAGACCCAGCGGTGGCACCGATTTGAACCCGATTTGGAGGATTAGAGTTCAAACGGCTCCTTTTTCAGGCGCAGTTTCAGGTTGGCGTTGGTGATGTCCAAGGGAGTGTCATTCGGCCCCTGAGCAAACGCCTTTTGAAAAACCGAGCCAAGGGACTGGATGCCTTTGCCCGCCCCGCCGCCATTGCCACAGGCCGCTAGGATGGCAAGGGCCGCGACAAATGCTGAAAGCTTCATGGTTCTGCTTTGCATGATGTTCTCCTATCCGATGCCCGGTTCAGTTCGACACAGCTGTGCCATTGGGCGAACCGGGAACGGGGGAATTGAGGTAGGGGAAGGCATCTTGCAATTCCGAGGCCGAAATTGGTGCGCCGTCTGTCAGGGCAAGCGCGCCAATCGGTGCATCCTCTGGTGCACAAAACCCAAGATTGATCAGATCAGACTCAGTGTTTTCAACCGCGCCATCGACGCCCAGTTCGAACCCCAGGGGGACCGGGTGGCACAGCGCTCCCATTGCAACCCGCAGGATGATATCAATCACGTCATCGCCAGGACGACGGCCGTTTGGAAAGCCTGCAAGATCCTCGGCCACGACACCAAAGCTTTTCTGTGCATCACGTGCGGTGGCAGGAACAGCTGTGTTCAGACGCAGCATCTCAGAGCCCACAACATTCTGTGGTTGGTTCAGGCCCGGAAGACCAGTCAGGAAGGCTGCGACCAGATCAGTACGCGGCAAGTTGGTGGGTGCGACAGCGTTCTCAAGACCCAATGGCGGGCCAAAGAGCAGCTCAACCAGACGCGGGAAGGTCGGGTTGGTCACATACGTGGCAAACGAGCCGTCATCGATGGGCTCGGAGCCATTGAACCGATCCTTGTCAGGCAGGCCGATGACAACCTCGTTGACCAGAGGGATCGAGATACGCGACTGCTGAACCAGAGCGCCCCCTGTGCGAGATGTGTCTTCATAGGCTGGCGATGGGTTCTCCAGTTCAGCCTGTGGCAGGCTGGATGTGGTCCATGCCCCAATCACCGGCTCACCCTCGGATGTGACGCAGTCAATGGGCAATTCCATTGCGATGGTCGTCACGTTGATCTTGCCAAACAGATCGTCATTGTCGCGGCTTTGCGTGATGCCATTGTCAAAACCGCCGCCGTCACCTGCACCGGGTTCACTGTCGCCCTCGATGGGCACGAAGTTGATCAGGTCGAACACCTCACCAAGGTTCAGGGCAAAGGCCTCCGCCCGTTGGCCAACGAATACACGGCCCGGCAGATCACACCCGGCCATGTCGAAGTCATAGACGTATTGATCGGCATATGCGTCGTAATCAGGCAACGTCTTAAGGCCGACGTGATCCAGTGGCTTGGTGAACGTAGTGATGTTCGATCCAGCCTGTTTGATCGCACTGCGCTTGCCGCTCCGGCGATCCCCTTCGATCATGGTCACCGAATAGGTCTCAATCTCGTTGAGCAAGGATTGATCATTGGCCAGAATGGGGCCTGCATATTTCAATGGGATCGCGACGCTTTCACCGCCGATGTCCAGACCGATGCCCGCTCCATTGTTGGCCAGGGCATTCTCGAAATCGAACTGGAATGTCAGGTCTTCGATCGCATCGCCATCATTGTCGATGTGCAGCTCATAGATGCCGTCTGCATCCATCGTGTAGTAGTTCGGGCCACCATAATTGACCTGAAGCGGCTGGTAGTTGGCCAGCAGCGTGACATAGCCTTCACGGCCCGTCTCGTAGCTGCGGAAGAGATACATATCGGTGCCGTCAACCTTGGGGTGTTCGGTGATGGCCGGCGCTTCACGGTGCGATGATGCCGTCAGGGGGGCCACAGAGCCCACCATGGCAGCAACGATGGCCGTGCTCATTGCCAGTGCGGATTTTGTCGTCATGTCATGTCCTTTTCAGATCGTGTTTACGCACACCTTCCCCGGTGACAAAAAGCGATGCTTCCTGCCTTGAGTGGCATACGACAGCGGGTTTCAGCCCTGTTGCGGCGAACCGCTCGCAGGAATTTTCAGGTGCTGTAGTCAGTAAAACGGAGGGGCATCTGAAAAAGTTTCACCGTCTGAAACAATACCGGGAGTGCCTGCGTATCTTATTGTGAAGAAGGAATAATTCCGGAGCTTATGCGATGCCTGACCCAACACCGGACACCATTCGCCTGTTGGCAACGGGGCTTCTTTTGATCGGTTTGCTGACCATTACAGTGATCGATCTGCGCAGTTTCAGAATCCCGGATTGGGCCAGCCTGCCACTTATTGGCGCGGGCCTGTGTCTGAGTTTTCTCTTGCCGGAAGCAATCCCGTCCCAAGCGGCGCTGGGCGCGGTCCTTGGCTTTGGCAGTTTTGCCCTGATTGGTTCGATCTATTTCGAGCGGACAGGTGCGGACGGTCTGGGTCTTGGGGATGCCAAATTGCTGGCTGGGGCAGGGGCCTGGCTAGGGGCCGCGACCCTGCCAGCGTTGGTCGCCATCGCCTCTGTCTCGGCTCTGGCCTATGCACTGCTCACCAGATCCAGTCGCATCGCATTTGGCCCCTGGCTCGCAGGGGCCTTCTGGATCTTGTGGTTACGGCAGAGTTTCTTCTGATCTCTTTAGTTAGGCGCTGACCAGAACCAGACACCCGGTCGGCATCTCGATCAAGGCATGTTCAGAGCCGGGCAATGAGATCTGAGCATCGCCAGCGGTGAACTGTTTTCCATCAATCCAGAACTCTCCCTCGATAATGAACAGATGCTCTGCGCGGTCATGCAGATGTGGTTTGACCGATGCACCGGGTAGGCAGCGCAAGAGATACATCGATCGGCCAGTCTCGGGGTTCTCGGCCAGGATCTTCTTCCAGATCTTGTCCGAGCGCTGCTCCCACACACCGTCATCGGCATGAACGGTCTGGGTGGGCGCTGTGTCCAGCGCATCAATGTCAGCCTCGATTGCAGCAAACAGATCCCTTGGCGGATCGGCTTCAGGCAGGGCCTGAAGAAGCGGTACAAGAACATCATGCAGACCCTTTGCGGCCGCAGCCATATCAGGGCGCGTTCCCCGCATTTCATCGCGGTCCTGTAGCCCGCCCAGCATTGCCTCAAGCTGCTCTATAGTCGTCGAAGTCTTCATTCCATTGCTTCCTTCAAGGCTGCCAGACCGCGACGCACCCAGCTTTTCGCGGTTCCAACGGGGATATCCAGAACTGTCGCCAGTTCATTGTAGTTGTAGCCCTGAAAGTAACAGAGCAAGAGCGCGCGCCGGTAATCGGGGCGCAAGTCATTCAGCAATCGGCGCACAACCATGCTGTCGAGGGTTTGGCCGGTCTCATCAACCTCTCCGGCGATGTCGGGAACCTTGTCGGAGAACTCAACAAACCCGCGGGAGCGGTCGGACCGCAGCCGGTCTATCGCGCAGTTTCGGGTAATTGAGCCAACCCAGGACATCGGATTTCCGCCACCTGCCTTGAACTGGCCAGCGCGTTTCCAGATCCGGACGTATGTCTCCTGAACAACTTCGCTGGCCACTTCGCGGTCCCGAAGAACAGCCAATGCAACCCCGAACACGTAGCGACAACTGAGGTCATAGAAATGTCGAAACGCCGCACGGTCCCCAGACGCGCAGTCCTCAATCAGATCGGCCATCAATCGGGATTGCTCTGCGGCCCCCATTTTTGTCCCCGTATATGCCGCCCTTTGTGACTTGGGCACCAGTTTGGTCACATTCACCATTAGACCCTTTCGTTGTCCCTGTTTCAAACAGAACGGACGCCAAGCGCTAATGTATGCACTCCATCAAAATTTTTTCTTCTGATCGTATCAGAGGTTGCCCTGTGGTGTCCGGACCGTCGACAATGTCCGGACCAAAGCCATGCATGGTGATGGTGAAGTAGGCATAACCCTCGCATTTTGCAGCCACGAAACTGCGCAGTGACTGCCCTTTCAGAGAAACAGACCCCATAGAGACCCAAGGCGCAGTCGCGTGCGTTCGGGTGATGATGTGCTGACGGTCATGCAGGGACGTGGCGGCGGCCAACCCAATCAGGCACCCAATGGCAAAGGCTCCAAGCACCATAAGCATTCGATGGGCAGGCGGTGGACCTGCATTGATTGAGCCGCAAACCTCATCCAGTTCAGCCTCAATGCGCGCCAGCAGGTCCGGGTCTGGTTCAACATCGTGAACCAGATGCACAAGCGGCGTTGCGCGTTCAAGTTCACTCTTGCCCAGACGGGCCAAACCACGTCTCCAAAAGCGTTTGATGTCTTCCTTCATGTCAGTGTGTGCGGCCTGTTCAGTCTGCCCTTTGGAAGTCCAGACGGATGCCACCACGCGTAGGATGCAGTTGACTTAGCGTCGGCCTTTGGTGTTCGCGTTGAAATGGCAGCACGATTGTTCCTTGAACAACCCATAGAAGGGTTCGACGCAGTGGATCTGCTGGTCAGGCTACGCTGTAAGTCGAGCTAGTCATGGGTGAGGTCTACATGAAACCAAAACGAAGATAGATTAAATCTGTCGTGCAACAGTGAAGGTAGACCATCCCAAAGCAATCAAATGCGATCAAGGCGCCAGTCTGCAAACAGGCGGGATTGTCTTGAGAATGGCTGTGTGTCGAAACCTGCGAACAGGCCATCTTGCGTGACCAGCACGGTGCGCCAACCGCGGGCCGCTGCGCCAAGAATATCTGTATGAAGCGTGTCTCCACACATCGCGATCCGTTCCGGGTGCAGTGACGGCAGCGACTTTTCCACAAGGTCATAGACTTCCGGAAAGGGTTTCCCGAAAAACTGAACATGATCCGGGAACTGATCCGCAATCTCGTGTCCGAAATGCCCCGGCTCAATGGAAAAACCCTCGTCGCGAGGGGCGGCCAGATCGGCATTTCCGATGAGCAGCCGTCGCGGGTGTTTCTGCATGGACTTTACCAGCAGGTCCTGTCTTGAAGCGGCCCAGTTGGCGGTCGAAAGAAACAGAAACTGGTCGACAGCGTCGTAGTCTTCTGGTGCGTCAGCAAGGCGCGTAATATCCGCAGGCAGATCAACTAACCTGTCATTGTCAGCAGCCATGACCCCCCAATGTCCTTCAGCAAGGTTTTGAAGTGCCGCCTCCCGACTGGTTATGATTTCTTCGTCCCTGATGCGCAGTCCAAGGCGTTTGAATTTCGCGATTGCGCCATCGCGGTCGTAGCTGGCAGCATTTGTGAGGATGCGAATGGCGCATCCATGGTCGCGCAACTGATCCAGTCTTTTATCCGCACCGGGGATCATCGTCTCACCCACGTTCAGCACACCGAATGCATCAAAGACGAAAGCATCGATCTGATCCGCAATGTCCAGCAACGACCGGATCTCAAGTGTTTCCTTCCAGGCAATCACGTCGGGAAACCGCGCTCGGACTTCTTGATACCGATCAAAGATAGACTGTGTCGTCAGCATATTTTCCCATTTCGCCACAAAATCGGCCCTACGGAGGTCACCCTAAAGCAAAAATTCGCTAGGGAAAGAGAAAACCACAAAACAACATTTTTTGAGTGACGCTTGTATCGCGAACGCGAAAATTGCCAAGTGATGAGCCGTTTCTCGAAAAATAGGCTCGAAGCGACAAGACTAAAATGTTGTTTTGTTGTTTTTGATGGCCTAACGTCACGTGAGACTCACGGTCGAGGGCAGGATGTCATCAAAAAAGCGAAAGCGGCGCGAAGCGATCTCAGCACTTGTGCTGGAGCACGGCGCCGTGACTGTCGGGTCGCTGGCGGAACGCTTTGATGTATCAACGCAAACGATCAGGCGGGATGTGGACGCTCTGTGCGAGGGTGAGATGCTGCATCGCGTTCACGGCCGCATCGAACTGAGTCAGGAATTTCTGAACACACCTTTTGATCAGCGCGCAGGCACCAATCTGATGGGCAAACGCGCCATCGGCGAGGCGACTGCCAATCTGATACCCGATGGCTCTACCCTTTTCATTTCCATCGGATCGACGCCACTAAGCGTGGCGCAGGCATTGCGCCGCCGCAAGGGATTGACTGTGATTACCAACAATCTCAGTGCGGCGATGGCGCTGAGCGAAGAGGTCTCAAACCGGATCATCCTGCCGGGTGGAGAGGTTCGCCTGCCGGATCGTGATATTTTGGGAAATGAAGTCTTGGATTTCTTCGGCCGGTTCCGGGCCGAGTTTGCCGTTTTCGGAGCGGCAGGCATCGCCGAGGATGGCGGACTGCTGGAATTTCATACAACCGAGGTCCGCGCGACACAAAAGATTTGTGAAAACGCCCAACAGTCCCTTCTGGTGATCGATGGGTCCAAGTTCGGACGCCAAGCGCCTGCCTTGGGAGACAATATTGCCGACATGAGCCAGATCATCATCGACCGACGGCCAGGCGATCAATTCGCGCACCTGCTGACCGGGATCAGTGACAGGCTGCTTGTGGCTGAAGGACATGCATCATGACTGTATCTGCGTTTGTGAAACTTGATGACGTGGCAAAGCGCTGGAATGGCCAGCTTGGCGTTGAGGGGATAACGCTGGACATTCCCGAGGGCAGTTTTACCGCCCTGTTGGGACCGTCGGGGTGCGGCAAGTCAACGACGCTGCGTCTGTTGGCCGGACTTGAAATTCCCGACGAGGGCAAGATCCTGATCGACGGCAAGGATGTAACCACCAGTGCGGCCTCTGACCGGAACCTGTCGATGGTGTTCCAGTCCTATGCGCTTTTCCCGCATCTGTCTGTTGCCGAAAACGTCGTATTCGGACTGAAGGTGCGGCGGGTGCCGAAGGCAGAGCGTCAGCAAAAGCTCCATCGCGCGCTGGAGATCACTGGATTGCTTGGCTTTGAGGGGCGCAAACCGGGAGAATTGTCTGGTGGTCAGCGCCAGCGTGTTGCCCTGGCGCGCGCGATCGTGGCGGGCCAGCGCCTGTGTCTGATGGATGAGCCCTTGTCCAACCTGGACGCAAAGCTGCGCAACGCCGTGCGCAAGGATATCAAGAAGTTGCAGCGCGATCTTGGCATCACGGTGGTCTATGTGACCCATGATCAAACCGAAGCGATGAGCATGGCCGACACAGTCGTCTTAATGAAAGACGGTCATATCCAGCAGATCGGCGCGCCCGAGGATCTTTACAGCCGTCCCACAAACACATTCGTGGCCGAATTTGTCGGTGCGCCGCCCATGTCGCTGATCGCATCAAAGGCACTGCCGGGCTTTGGAGAGGACAAGACCATCGGCATTCGCGCGGAAAATGTCCAGATCGCGCCAAAAGGCGAGGGCCGGCTGAGGTGTACCGTGATCGAGAGCGAATTTCTCGGATCCGAAACCCTGATTGGTCTGGGCCACGCGGATGCCACAGGTCTTTGCGTTCTCAAGCCGGGTCTTTCGATGCTGTCTGAAGGAAACGAGCTCGATATTACTTTTGCTGACGAAAACCTGCACGTCTTTGACGCGGCGGGACAACGGTTGGCGGGGTGACACCTGACCGGCCACACAAATGACGACAAACCAAGGGAGAAGATCATGAAACCGATTTCAACAACAGGATTTGGCCTGGCCGCTGCGATGGCAGTCAGTCTTGCCGCCTCCGCCAGTGCTGAAACTGAACTGACGATGTATTATCCGATTGCCGTCGGGGGTGCATTGACCGAGGTGGTCGATGGGATCGTTGCAGATTTTGAAGCGGCAAACCCTGACATCAAGGTCAATGCGATCTATTCCGGCAACTATGATGACACACGCGTGCGGGCCTTGTCCGCGCTTGCTTCTGGCGAGCCTGCGCAGTTGGCGGTGATGTTCTCAATCGATGCCTACGACCTCATCGAGCAAGACCTGATCGTCCCGTTTGAGGATGTGGCAACATCGGATGCGGACAAGGCATGGCTTGGTGGTTTCTACCCCGCGCTGATGGCCAATGGCGCGATTGAGGGCAAGACTTGGGGCATTCCGTTCCAGCGGTCCACCATTGTTGCCTATTACAACAAGGACCTGTTCCGCGCGGCCGGACTTGACCCGGAGGCACCTCCCACAACCTGGGACGAGATGATCGAGACCGGCAAGGCTCTGACCAGCGCGGACACATATGGGCTGATGATCCCATCCACCGGTTATCCGTACTGGATGTTCCAGGCCCTCGCGATCCAGAATGGCAAAGAGGTGATGTCGGGCGATGGTCTGACCACGTATTTCGATGATCCAATAGTCGTTGAGACGCTGGAATTCTGGAAATCGCTGTCAACTGAACATGGCATCATGCCGACCGGCACCGTTGAATGGGGCACTTTGCGCCAGGCTTTTCTTGAAGGTCAAACCGCAATGATGTGGCATTCCACCGGAAACCTGACGGCTGTGAAGAACGGCGCCAGCTTTGACTTTGGTGTGGCGGAACTGCCTGCCAATGTGCGCAAAGGGTCGCCAACAGGTGGCGGCAACTTCTACCTCTTCAAGGATACATCGGATGAGGAGAAAGCGGCCGCGATGAAACTGATTCAGTTCATGACCTCGCCTGAACAGGCCGCAGCCTGGTCAATTGGCACTGGTTACATGGGGGTTTCCGCCGCAGCCTATGAGACCGATGCATTGAAAGCCTACACGGCTGAATTTCCGCCGGCACTGGTCGCCCGCAACCAACTTGAAAATGCCGTCGCTGAGTTTTCGACCTTTGAAACCGCACGTGTGCGTGATGGTCTGAACAACGCGATCCAGTCTGCTCTGACAGGTGCAAAAGACCCGGCAGATGCTTTGGCTGAGGCACAGGCAGCTGCGGAACGTCTGCTCAAGGACTACCAGTAAGTATCCAACAGGGCCGGTGTCGTACCGCACTGGCCCTTGTTGCCCCATTTCGGGAGACGCGCAATGTCCGCACATGCCAACCTGGAACGCCGCAGACAAGCCATCTATGGCTGGCTTCTGCTGTCTCCTGCCGCTGTTTTGCTTACCCTTTTCGCGTTCTACCCCTCGATAGCAACACTGTGGTCGAGCATGTTCTCCCGTGGCACCCGGCGCAGACCGTCTGAGTTTGTCGGGACGGAAAACTATGCGGATCTCTTTGCAGACCCAACCTTTTGGATCGTGGTCAAAAACAACCTGCTTTACGCAGGTGTCACCATTCCGGTGTCGATCTTCATCGCCCTGTCGATGGCGCTTTGGGCCAATTCAAAGATCTCGGCGCGCGGTTTTGTCCGAACCGCCTATTTTACGCCAACCGTGCTGCCCATGATTGCGGCGGCCAACCTGTGGCTGTTTTTCTACACGCCCGGATTGGGTGTTCTGGACCAGATCGGTAGCCTCTTTGGCCTGCCGTCGGTCAACTGGCTTGGCCAGCCGGAAACAGCCCTTTGGGCAATTATCATCGTGACGATCTGGAAGGAGGCGGGGTTTTTCATGATTTTCTATCTCGCGGCCCTGCAGACAATCCCTGAGGACCTCAAGGAAGCTGCCGATATCGAAGGTGCCAGCCGATGGACCTACACACGCCGCATCGTGCTGCCACTTCTTATGCCCACAACACTGTTCATTGCGGTGAATGCGATGATCAACTCCGTCAAGCTGATTGATCACCTCTTTATCCTGACCAAGGGTGGTCCGTCAGATGCATCCAAACTGATCTTGTACTATATTTGGGAGATGGCGTTCGCGTTCTTCGACGCTCCAAGTGCTGCGGCCATGACCATCATGGTCATCGTGGTTCTCGGGATCGTTGCGGCCATTCAGTTCTTTTATCTCGACAAAAGGACGCATTACCAATGAAGGGCCTGATCAAGTTCCTGGACAGCTTTGGTGCCATTCTGTTGGCGATCATCTGGATTGCCCCGCTGTTGTTTGCGTTCTGGGCGGCAACCCATTCAACATCCGATGCCGTCAACCTGAACCTCTTCTCGGCCTGGACGTTGGAGAATTTCCGGGTGGCATGGTCGGGCGCTCCTTGGCTGAAATACTTCATCAACACCTTCTTGCTTGTGACAGTGATCCTGATCGGACAGTTCATCCTGACAACGCTTGCGGGCTTTGCCTTTGCGCAGCTGCAATTCCCTGGCAAGGACTTCGTGTTTATTCTGGTCTTGATGCAGCTGTTCATCCTACCTGAAGTCCTGATCGTCGAGAACTATGCCATGGTCTCTCGTCTCGGCCTCTTTGACTCGACCCTTGGCGTGGGCATGCCCTACATGGCCAGCGCCTTCGGCATTTTTCTGATGCGACAATCCTTCAAAGGTGTCCCGATCGAGTTGCACGAAGCTGCCCGGATCGAAGGTTGCGGTCTGCTGGGTATCTTGTGGCGGGTCTATGTACCGCTCGCCAAGCCCACGTATCTGGCATACGCCTTGGTGTCTGTATCGACCCATTGGAACAACTTTCTTTGGCCGTTGATCGTCACGAACTCTCCGGAAACACGGCCCCTGACCGTTGGGTTGTCGATCTTTGGCGCACCAGAAAATGGTGTTGATATCAGCATCATTTCCGCGGCCACGCTGATGTCGGTTGCCCCACTGTTGATTGCTTTCCTGATCTTCCAGCGCCAGTTTGTTCAGGCCTTTCTGCGAGCAGGGATCAAATGACCACCATTCTTCAAATCTCGGATACTCATATCGTGCCACAAGGTTTGCTTGTGTCGCGGGGTCTGGACACGGCCGATGCCCTGGGGCGTCTGGTCAAACGCATTACAAGCATCCTTGATCGGATCGAGCCGGTGAGTTCCGTTCTTGTCAGCGGTGATCTGAGCGATGATGGACAAGCTGAAAGCTACGCGCTGTTCAAAACGTTGATGGCCCCTTTGAACCTTCCCCTTGATGTGATCCCCGGCAATCACGATGCGCGCGAGGCCATGCGGGAAGCATTTGCGGATCATCTTCCCGCAAGCGGCCCCCTGAACTGGGCGCGCGCAGTTGGAGCTGTCCGTCTCATAGGGCTTGATACGCTTGTCGAAGGGCAAGGTGCTGGAACGCTTTTGTCCGAAAGCCTGGCCTTTCTCGAACAAGCTCTCTTGGATGCTGGCGAAATGCCAGTCCTTCTGGCGCTTCATCACCCGCCGTTTCAAAGCGGCATTGGGTTCATGGACCAGATCGGATTGACCAACCGCGAAACTCTACGGGATGTCGTGACCGGCCATGCTGGACCCTTGCGCATGGTTTGCGGCCACATCCATAACATGATGGTTTCTGACATGGGCGGTCATATAGCAATCTCTTGCCCGTCGCCCTGCAGTACGTTTTCCTATGACCTCCGTGCAGATGCACCAGTCGGTTTCATGGCGCAGGAGGATGGCTTTCTGTTGCATCGATGGGACACCGAATTCCAGACGATCCGCATCGGACTGGAAGCCGGACCGGGACCTTTTCCATTCTGATGATCCCAGCTGAACGGAAGTGTACGACGTGAACGACCCACATGTCCTTCAAATCCTGATCCATATCGCAGGCGCCGCGGCGCTTCTGATCTGGGCTGTGCGGTTGGTACGCACCGGGGTTGAGCGGGGCTTTGCCGTGCCGATGCGGATCTGGCTTCGGCATTCAACAAAAAACAGGCTGCTGGCAGCGGCAACCGGAATGGGCGCGGCCGTCCTGTTGCAAAGTGCCACTGCGGTTGCCGTTCTGGTGTCCAGCTTTGTCTCCAAGGGAGGGCTTGCGACAGCGACCGGACTTGTGATCCTGCTGGGTGCCGACGTCGGGTCGGCACTTGTGACCCAATTGCTGATGGTGCGCCAACCCATCCTGATCCCTCTGTTACTGCTGGTTGGCATCACCATGTTTTTGCGCCTTGAAGGCAGCAACGCACGACAAGTCGGCAGGATCATGATCGGACTCGCTCTGATTTTCGTGTCGCTGGACATGATCCGAACCGCGACTGGCCCAATGATATCTAATCCCGGGACCCAAGCGGTCATGGCCTATCTTGGCAATGACCTGCTGACGGCTTTTGTCATTGGTGCGGTTTTTGCCTGGGGTGTTCACTCAAGCGTTGCGGCGGTTCTTTTGTTTGTGACCTTGGCCGGTCAATCCATCCTTCCACTGCCCGCGGCGGCTGCGATGATCCTAGGTGCCAACCTCGGCGGTGCTGTCATCGCCGTCACTCTGACCTACAATGCGCCGCAGAATTCAAAACGGATGGTCACGGCCAATCTGATCTTGCGCGGTGGTGGCGCAGCACTAGCGGTCGTGCTGCTTGCCCAGATGCCAAACCTCATGGAAAGTCTTGGTTCAACACCTGCCCGGCAAGCGATCAATCTGCATCTTGTGTTCAATCTGGCCGTTGCGGTCATAGCGCTTCCCTTCGTCGGCCCGATAACAGCGGCTCTGACACATCTGATGACTGAAAAGCCGGTGACTGACGCCAAGCTTGATGACATCAGCGCGCTTGATCCAGATTTATTGAACAAACCCCAGCGTGCCATTGATTGCGCCGCACGCGAGCTGCTTGGCATGGGGCAAAGGGTCGAAGGCATGTTGATTGCAGTAGAACCCCTCTACAATCAATGGGATGGCCCAGCGGCTGCGATGATCGCTGAGCGTGATAAGGCCATCAAGCAGGCGCATCTGGACGTAAAGCTCTTTCTCGCACGGCTGGGGCAAAAGGAGATCGACGAGGATCTGAGCAAGCGGTCGCTTGAACTCGCCTCGATTTCAAGCAGCATCGAGTCAGCGTCTGACGCCGTTGCCCGTATCATGCTGGACCTTGCCAAACGGCTACACGAACAGAATCTGCAGTTTTCGCCTCAGGGACGTGATGAAATCAGGGATTTCACCGACCGGGTTCAGAGCAATGTGCAGCTGGCCCTGAATGTGATGATGAACCAGAACCCGGCTGAGGCCCGAGAGCTTGTTGCGGCAAAGGAAAAGGTGCGCAAGGTCGAGCAAAAGCTGCAACGCAGTCACATCGGACGCCTGCGCGAAGGGCGTGCGGAAAGCATCGAGACCAGCAACATTCATCAGGAAACCCTCAGAGCACTGAAACAGGTCAACACGGCCTTTTCCATGGTCGGCCATCCGATCCTGCTCAGATCCGGCGACCTGCTGAAAAGCCGCCTTGCATAAGGCCAGTGGCCTGGCTCAGCGACACTTACGGACCAGACCCAAGAACAGAGGGACAAGGGGGCAGGGCCGCGGCACAGCTCCATGCCGGGAGAGCAGTGTTACACGCCCTGCGGCATGTTAAGGCCATCGCCGGACTTAGGGATGGCCTGGCTCACGTCAACTGGGTTGAAGATGGCGGGTTGATGGCTTTCGCCTTTGTTAACAGCTGGGTTTTTTAGGCTCCCCTAAGGGCCAACCTTCGTCCCAAGCGCTTGAAGGTCCAACGTGGTGCCATGTTCCTTAAAGTCCCAGCTCTGAAAGACCTTTGTGATCAGCGGGCCTAGGCCCTTGAGGCCAAAGAAACAAACGATCTGCTTCAGAAATTGGGACGTCGTTGATCGATGCATGGCGCACGGCCATATAGCCCTCAGCGTCAAACTCCCAGTTTTCGTTTCCAAAGGCACGGAACCAGTTTCCTTCTGCATCGTGGTATTCATAGCAAAAGCGCACGGCGATCCTGGTATCTTCATGCACCCATATCTCCTTGATCAGTCTGTATCCATTTTCGATCTCCCACTTGCGGGATAGAAAATTGCGCACTTCGTCCCGCCCGTTGAGAAATTCAGAGCGATTTCGCCACTTGGTATCAGGTGTATATGCCAGCGCCACTTTTGCCGGGTCACATGAATTCCACGCATCCTCGGCGGCCCTGACTTTTTTGACCGCGTCTTCATAGCTGAACGGGGGCACGGGATTACGGGTCATATGCTTGCCTTACCAGCTGTTGTATCCAAGGTATTTTCCCGACATCTCAACTTTCACACGATCTCCCTTGGGGTTTTCTATGCGAGTTACGGACATATCAAAGTCGATGGCAGACATGATGCCGTCGCCGAATTTCTCCTGAATCAACGCCTTCAAGGTTGGGCCGTAAACACCAACAATTTCGTAAAAGCGATAGATGCAGGGATCGGTTGGGACCGCTTGCTCCCAGATTTTGGTCGGGCTTTCCACAAGTACACTTTCTGCCTCTTGCGGGAGACCCATTACCGCGACCATCAGCTTTGCTTTCTCGGCAGGAAAAGCGTTCATGCCCATCGCTGCTGAATGTGTCCAAACAGGAGACATTCCAATCTTCGCCGCGATGTCTTCCCATGTCATCCCGGCCTGCTTCTTGGCAGACAGGATCATGGCTGTGACGTCTTCCTTTGTCATCATTTCACTCATTGCGAGATCTTTCATATTGGTTTCCTCCGGGTTTAGTTGCTGACCGCTACAAGGGCGGGTCGTGTGTCCTCTGGGTCGTCCTGGGGTTCGGTTTTGTCGATCCTGACAGTTTCGGGTCGGTTGATTTCACCGGCCACAGCGGTTCGTCCAGACAGTTCCTTAGACCGCTTGCCAAGGAATTGAACCAAGTGATTTCGGATTGCGTAGTAGTTGGGATGTTCAACGATCTCGGTTCGATTGCGTGGGCGCGGGATCGTGATCTCGACGCTTTCCGCCACGCACGCCTGTGGGCCGTTGGTCATCAAAAGGATGCGATCCGCCAGCAAAATCGCCTCGTCGATGTCATGTGTGATCATGAACACCGTCTGTTCCATCTGTCCCCAGATTTTCAGAAGCTCGTCCTGAATAGTTCCTCTTGTCAGCGCATCCAGGGCTCCGAACGGCTCGTCCAGCAACAACAGCTTCGGATGGTTGGCAAAGGCGCGTGCGATGGACACACGTTGGCGCATACCGCCTGACAACTGGCTGGGTTTGCGATAGATCACATCCCCCTCAAGTCCCACCATGGCCAGAAACTTGGTCGCATGTTCCTCGACCTTGGCCTTGCTCCAGTCAGGGTAGCGTGCGGCGACACCGAAGGTCACATTTTTCAGCGTGGTCAACCAGGGCAGCAGGGAATAGTTCTGAAAAACCACTCCGCGATCAAGGCTGGGGCCTTTGACTTCGACCCCGTCCATAATAACGCCTCCACTGGTCGGTTCGGCCAGTCCGGCAAGAATGTTCATGATTGTAGATTTCCCACAGCCGGAATGGCCAAGGATCACCACAAACTCCCCTTTCTCGACGCCAAATGAGGCATCCTCGAAGACCGTCAATTCACCGCCTGCACCGTCGGGGAACCGCTGAGTGAGGTTCTCAATACTCAGATATGGTTTCATAGATTTTCCTTTACTCAACGTATGAGATGCGGCGCTGCAGAAAGCCGAACATTGCATCAAGCGTCATGCCAACCACGCCAATCATGAGGATGGAGAAAACAACGGATGTGAGGTCCAGGTTGTTCCATTCGTTCCACACGTAGTAGCCGATTCCGGTGCCACCGACGAGCATCTCGGCTGCGACGATAACGAGCCACGCGATGCCGATAGATATTCGCATGCCGGTAACAATCGTGGGTGCTGCTGCGGGAAGGATCACGGTAAAGGCTGTTTTGACCGGACCCAATTCATGCGTGCGGGCTACGTTGATCCAGTCTTCGCGCACTCCGGCTACACCGAAAGCCGTGTTGATCAACATCGGCCAGATCGAACAGATGAAGATTACAAAGATCGCCGATGCTTCGCTGTCGCCAATAACAAACAAAGCCAGTGGCATCCAAGCCAAGGGTGAGATAGGGCGCAGCACCTGAATGAAGGGATTGAATGCCTTGTATGCAACCTGGCTCATGCCAATCAGAAAGCCAAACGGGATAGCAACCAAAGCTGCAAGGAAATAGCCCGTCAGAACGCGATAGATAGAGTAGCCAATCTGTATGCCAATGCCCTTGTCATTCGGCCCGGCATCATAAAACGGATTGCTGAGCTGTTCCCAAGCCTTTGCAATCACCTGGCTTGGCGGTGGTACTCCCGCTTTGGCCGCACCTGCACCTGTGAGCCGCTCGTATTCAGTCAACTCTTCCACGGCTTTCTGAGCGGGAATGGCAGCCTCCCAAACCAGGAGGCCGACAAGAAGCATTACAACAGATAGAAGAGCTGCTCGCTGGTTGAGGGATAGATTGACCACCCCTTACCCTTTCTTGATTGCAAAGCTGTCGACATAGGCTTCGGGCGTGGCCGGGTCGAAGGTCTTGCCCATGATCGTATGGGATTTGTAAGTGATGTCAGGAGCTTCATAGCCGAGGTCTTCCATGACCTTCTTGCAGTCTGCGGCCAGGTAGACCTGTTCAGCCACGCCGCGATAATCCACATCGCCCTCGATATAACCCCAGCGTTTCATCTGGGTCAAAATCCACACGCCCATGGAATGCCAAGGGAAAGGATCAAAATCGATGCGGTCGGGGACCTGCTTCACTTCACCCAGACCATCGGCATAAGTACCTGTCAGCACTTGTTCTATCACCGTTACCGGTTGATTGAGATAGTTTGTTGGGGCAATGGCCGCTGAGATCTCTTTGCGATTTTCGGCGGCGGAGGCGTATTGTGTGGCGTCAACGATTGACTTGAGGAGTGCGCCGTAGGTGTTTGGCAGTTCAGTCGCGAAGGACAACGGGGCCGCAAAGGCACAACAGGGGTGACCTTCCCATATATCTTTCGTCAGGATGTGCAGGAAGCCGATGCCTTCGTAGACCGCACGTTGGTTGAATGGGTCTGGAGACAGATAGCCGTCAAGGTTGCCTGCGCGCAGGTTGGCGACCATTTCCGGTGGGGGAACCACACGGATCTGGATGTCGACATCAGGGTCCAGACCGAATTCAGCCACATAGTAGCGCAGCAGGAAGTTGTGCATGGAATATTCGAAGGGCACTCCGAAGGTGAAGCCTTTCCACTGGCTTGGGTCGCGTTTGTCGAGGTGTTCGTTGCTCAGCACAATTGCCTGCCCGTTGATATTCTCGACCGCCGGCATGATGTAGGGTTCTGCAACGGAACCGGCGCCCAGTGTCATCGCCAGTGGCATTGGTGTCAGCATGTGCGACGCATCATATTCTCCGTTCAGAGACTTATCTCGGGCAACAGCCCATCCAGCTGTTTTGATGACCTGCGCATTCAGACCATACCGTTCGTAGAACCCCAAGGGCTGCGCCATGATGATTGGGGTCGCACAGGTGATCGGTACAAAACCAATGTTCAGATCGGTCTTTTCTGGTGGCCCAAGATTATCAAGGATAGCAGCCTTCGCTTCATTCAGCGGAAAGACGGACGCCAGTGCTGCCGCCATTGTAGACCCGCCCATCATCCCCATGAAGGAACGGCGGCCGATGTCGCTTTGACCGAAAACTGAGCGGACGATTGCACTCTCTACAGCGCGCTCCATCATGCCCTCGGATGTGGACAGATCAATGCTGTCATCGACCTCAGGGGTCCCCACTTTGCAGGTGTGGCAGCTACAATCGGCGGCGTGACGCAGATCTGTTTTTGAAGAGAAGGGATTTCCCAACGACTTGACTGACATAAAAAGCTCCCATGATTGGTTTAACTCATGCTGACAGCGCAAAAGTCGGTTATGAAGCTGCTCGCCAAAATTCCAGAAATAAAAAAAATCGATTAATTTCAGTGCATTATCGCGATATCTGTTTGAATTAAATTACGAAATATCGTAATTTATGATTTTTCGTATTGTCCGATGAAGCTTCCTGCCACTGACTGAGAACATGCAGAGTTACGACACGTCTTTTGATTCCCATCTGGTTGGGGCCTTTGGTCCCACAGTTCTGATTGACCTGTCTCGAGATTTGATCCTTGCCGCAACAGACGAGGCACTGGCGTTCCTGGATGACCCGGATCTGATCGGCTCACACTTCGCTCGTTTTGTGGCCGGTGGAATGGCTGACTTTGTTGTCTTCATCTCTGAAGTGCAGCACCGCACAACCGCCTGGACCCGACGTATCTTTATGCAAACCGCGAAGGGCGTGTCCCTGAAAACCGAGCTGACGGGGCGGGTCATTACGGTTGACGGGCATCTGATGCTCTTGCTCAATTTGCTTGATCTGGTGGCATTGGAAGACCACGGGGCGGAAGTGACAACGGGCAACCTTTATAGTGGCGGCCTGATAGAGTGGCAGCGTGCGCAACGATTCTTTGCCGATCTGGAGCGGGAAAATCAGTTGATCCTGAACGCTGCGGGGGAGGGCATCTATGGGGTCAATTCAGACGGCAAGACGACCTTTGTAAATCGCGCTGCACAAGAAATGCTGGGCTGGACCACCGAAGACCTGCTGGGCCGGGACATTCATACAATGATCCACCATCACCATCTGAACGGTGACCTATATCCGTCGCTTGAATGCCCGATCTATCAGTCTTTCCGGTATGAGCAGGTGAACCGGATCGAAAATGAAGTGTTCTGGCGAAAGGACGGGAAACCCATTCGCGTCGAGTACGTCTCGACACCCATTTATGATGGTGCGCAACTTGTCGGTGCAGTGGTGATTTTTCGAGACATAACCGAACGATGGGAAAGCGAGCGGAAGCTGCGAGACGCGATGGATCAAGTCGCTGCGCTGCGCGATCAGTTGGAAGAGGAGAACGCCTATCTGCAAGAGGCGATCAGCATCGAGCGGGCACACCATGATATCATTGGCAGGTCAGATGCCATACGGCGGATCATAACGCAGATTGAACTGGTCGGCCCCACAGATACAAGCGTGTTGATCCGAGGTGAGAGCGGCGTGGGCAAGTCATTGGTCGCGTCTGCCATCCACGAAGACAGCAGCCGAAAACGCCGCCCCATGATCCATTTCAAGCCCGGCGCAGTATCACCTGAAAAAATCGAGAGTGAGCTTCTGGGCCAAATCCGCGGAGCCTTTGCCGGCGCTTTGAAGGACCGCCCCGGCAAGCTGGAACTGGCCCATGGCGGCACACTGTTTATCGATGAAATTTGCGATGTCCCCATAGAAATCCAGGGCCACCTGTTGGACGTGCTCAACAGTCGTTCCGTAAGGCGCTTAGGCGACGACCGTGCACGTTCTCTTGATTTACGTGCGATCGCTTCCAGCAGTCGCGACATTGATCGAGAGATACAGGCAGGCCGATTGCGTCAAGATCTCGCTCTTCACCTCGGGGTTTTCCCAATACATTGCCCTCCGTTGCGAGACCGGATCGAAGACATCCCAGTTCTTACGGTGCATCTTTTGCGTATCGTGTGCAAGAGGCTTGGCCGAAATGTGCCGGTCATAACCGAAGGTGCAATGCGCAAGTTGCAAGAATACCATTGGCCGGGAAATGTGCGGGAGTTGGCCAACGTCATTGAACGCGGTGCGATCGTTTCCCAGACCGACAAGTTGCTTGTTGAGATCCAAACCCACGTTGCCTCGGTCGCTCCAAATTCTTCAACGCTTTTGACCGAAGCTGAAGTCGAGCACATCCGTACACTCAACACAATTGCCTGCATGAAGGAGGCAGGAGGACGGGTTTCCGGTCAAGAGGGAGCGGCAGCCTTGCTGGGGATAAAGCCGACAACCCTGTATTCAAGGCTCAAGAAGCTGGGACTGAAAGATGAGGATTGGTAGGAGTGCGTATGTTGTGGAACAGATGTTCGATAGATCGGTTTTTCCCGTTGTGCCGTTGCAGCTCGCAATAAAACCTTCCTTGAGCGGCTCGCTAGGGGAAAAAAGCGTGCTGGTAACCCTTGTTCCCCCAACACATTGGAACCGCATTCTAAGTGAGCTCTAAACCTGCCTTCCTGCCCAGCCGGTCGCAATTGAAAACAGGGTCAAAGCCGCTGCCGAATAGTCGTGAAAAGGCAGGACGAAAAAGCCCATCCCAGCTACGACCCAACAGCCGTGCGTGCGATTTCCTGAAGGCTCTGGTAGATGCCGTAGCGTTTCTCGTGAATTCCCGTGACCGGATCGCCCGATGGCGCATAGGCGGCAGACACACGTGACATCGCAGTCATGCACTCAGACAAGCTGGCGTGTTGCCGTGCGGCGCAGGCTCCCAGCATCGCGGCTCCGAGGAGCACTGGTTCTTCTGTCTCAGGACCTACAATCGACACACCAGTGGTATCAGCCAAAAGCTGTCGCACTGCCTCGTGTCTGCTTGCACCACCGGACACGACGATGTTCGAGATGGTTGCGCCGTGTTTGGCTTGCGCCTCGATGATCTGGCGCAGGCCATAGCCAAGACCGCATAGCCCGGCGACATAAAGACTGATGAGGCTGTCCAGCGATATATCCATGTCCAGACCTGCAATGACGGCGCGCGTGCGTGGATCGGCATGCGGTGCGCGGTTTCCCAAAAATTCGGGAACCACGTGCAGATCACCCGCGACATGAACAAGCTCGCCAGGTACGGAAACCTTTGCCAACGCCCTCGCCATCAAAAAGTTGGGAACTGATTGATCGGCGGCAACTGCCAGGGCTGCCGCCTCTGCCGCTGCCGGGTGCATGGCGATCAACCGATCAATGGCGGCACCTGCGGCGGACTGACCGCCCTCGTTCAGCCACATGCCCGGCAGCATGGCCGAGTGATAGGGCCCCCAGACACCGGGCACGAAGACAGGCTCGGCTGTTGTTGTCATCGTGCAAGAGGATGTGCCGAAGACGTAAGCCATGTTCTGAACGGGAGGACCAAGCCCTTGAGCACCAACGGTCCCCACACCCCCAGCATGTGCATCGATCAGACCTGCACCGACCGGTGTTCCGGCAACAATCCCCAGCGCAGCAGCCGCCTCAAAGGTAAGGCCGTTCGACACGGGCGACCCGGGATCGACAATTTTCGCACCAATGCGGCGGAAGCCTTCATCTGCCAACTCCTCAAGGCCGATCTGGCGAAAAAAGCCGTCATCCCAGCCACCGCTTCGGGCTACATAGGTCCATTTGCAAGTCACCGTGCAGCTTGATCGCGCGTCAGCCCCGGTTGCCTTCCACGTCAGGAAATCCGTGAGATCGAAGAACTGCCCTACCTTTGCGAAAACCTCCGGCTTGTGGCGCTTGAGCCAAAGCAGTTTTGGTGACTGCATCTCGGGCGAGATGGTGCCGCCGACATAAGCCAGCACCGGGTGACCTGTGGCATTGATCATCTCGGTTTCGGCCATGGCACGGTGATCCATCCAGACAATGATGTTCCGTGACGGGTCTTCGCTTGGCCCCACTGCCAAAGGTGCCCCGCTTTCATCCAAGACAACGAGGGAACAGGTGGCATCGAAACCGACGCCTGCCACGTCATGTGGCGCGACTGCGGCTGCCTTGAGTGCAGCTTGCGTGGCGGTGCATACGGCGGACCAGATCTGATCGGAAGATTGTTCGACGATATCGGCACCTTGCCGATAAATTGTGACATCGGACACGCCACTGCCGTGCAACTGGCCCTCTGCATCGAAGACGCCTGCGCGGGCGCTTCCGGTTCCGACATCGACACCTAGAAAATACCGCATTGCTGAATACTCCCTCTGTGACCCAAAAGACTGTCAGCTGCGCGGCCGCGGGACGTCATTGCTGCCTTCGGGCTCGGGCCCGAGACCATAGCTCATCCGCTGCATCTGATCTATGACACGGGCCATTTCGGCGTCCGACAAGATCGGTGGGTCGCCAAGTGCCAGTGCCTGTACATATAGGCGAGACAGCGTTTCGACCTCTGTTGCCAGCCAAAGCGTCTCTTCCAGTGTTTTGCCCACTGCGATCTGTCCGTGCTGCCCAAGCAGACACGCACGCCGCCCATCAAGGGCCGCAAGTGCAGCGTCAGACAGCTCTTGTGTCCCGAAGGTTGCGTAGTCAGCGCAGCGAATGGTTGTGCCGCCTGCGACACCGATCATGTAGTGGAAGGCCGGGATGTTCCGGTGGTGACAGGCAAGCGTGGTCGCGTAGACCGAGTGGCAATGCAACACGATGTCGATGTCGGGACGGTTCTTCAGAATGTCACGGTGGAACCGCCATTCCGAGGAGGGTCTGCCCCCGACGAAGGTGCCTTCGAAATCCATCTCCACCAGATCGTTTGGTTTCATCTGGTCATAGGGCAAGGAAGACGGCGTAATAAGGAACCCATCGTCAAGGCGGGCCGAGAGGTTTCCCGACGTTCCCTGATTGATGCCGGTGGCATTCATCTGTCTGCAGGTTTCCACCATTTGCAGACGCAGCTCATGTTCCGTCATTGGGGTCGGCCTCCTTGTTGGTTTGCTGCCTTGCGCCATTGCCTTGCATAGTCGTTTAGCCCGGGAATTTCGATGGGTATCACCGTCTCAAGTGCCAGCTGTGGCGGTGAGCCGGAAAAGTCACGACTGGCCAAGTGTACTGCTCCAGCCACAACACCGCGGGTTTCGTGAGATGCTTCGGTCGGTTGGTCCGGGCGCAAAGCGGCCACCAGTTGCGTGTAAAGTGGATCCTTCAGAAATGTCCCGTCAAGGATCAGCCGCGTGCCGCCCTTCAGGACCTCAGCGCAGATGACCGTCAGCATGGCAGAGTGAAGGACCGCCAGCGCAGTGCGCTCAGGCTGGTTTTCAGGGGGTGGACCAAGAATATGACCTTGCCGCGCCGTGCCTGGAAACTGTCCGTCACTGTCGCCGAAGCTGGGCATTGCCATGATTCCTCGCGCAACAAGCCGGGTCACGACATCGGCTTCTGCGGTTTGTCCGGTCCAACCCTCCCCGGCTATGGCCGAGAATTCCCGCCCGCCCATGGTCAACGCACCGCCAACCGGTTGCCCTTTCATGTCGGCGTTAATCGTTGTCCCGCGTGATTGGTCGAGCGTCGATGTATCGGCATCCCTTGACAGGGCAACGACCCAGGTACCGGTCGAGACAAGCGTGAAATCCTGCATTCCCGAATTCAGATACCGAAAGAAATTGGCGGTCGAGTCGTGGGCCCCGGTGAGCACGAGCAAGTTTTCGGGCAGATCAAGGCGTCGGGCAAGCTCCTTGCGCACCGGCCCAAGTGGTGACCAGGCCGCCTTGAAATCCGGCATCAGACGCTGCCAGCCCTGCTCCTGAACAATGGGTGCCCAGCGTCGCTGCGGCACGTTCCACAGATGCGACTGCGCGCCCATTGCGGAATATTCCGACGCTGCAACACCTGTCAGCCACCACCCCCAGAACTGCGCAATGTTCAGATAGTGCCGCGCATTCTGGAAGGCGTCAGGCTCCCTGCGTTCCATCCATAGAAGCTGACGCGCTGCATGCGTGGATGCCATCATAACCGGGCTGCCACGATCCTCAAAAGTGCCCGCCTTATCTCGGTACACCGCGTCAATCTCTGGCGGGCAGGCCTGCTCATAGTCGATCATCGGCAGTACGTTGCCTGGCGCAATGTCCGACGGGACCCGGCCCACAAGCACTCCCCCCGAACCATGACCAACCGGAACAAGGGTTCGGATCGGATGGCGTTTGCAAAGCTCTGAAAGCGTATCGCCCAGCCAAATTGAAATCCGCGTCAGGTCATGGTGTCGCCATGGTGCGCCGTCCAGAACGCTGTTTTGCACGGACCGGCTTTCGAGCAATGTGCCATCGCGCCGCGCAACCCAAAGATCGACGTTGGTCTTGCCGACATCAAGAACCGCAATATCCCCGGTGTCTTTCACCGGCCTAAGCAGCGCTTGTGGATGAACACGTGGCGGCCGTCATATCAAACGGTACTGAGCGGCTTTGTTCCTGAGGAACGGCAAACCCTTGTCCATAACCTCTTCAAAGGACGGGGCAACAGGGCGCCAGATGGCAAGTCCATATCCGACCTGAGGTGGCATGTTGATGAAGCTTTCCATAGCCAGCCCACCTTTGAACCCTATGGCTGCGAGCGTGGCATAGACCTCGTCCCAATCGCAGGTGCCCTCGCCGGGTGTACCGCGGTCGCTTTCGGACAGGTGGATGTATCTCAGGTGTTCGCGCGCATCGAGGATGCCGTTGCCCGCTCCCTTCTCCTCGATGTTCATGTGATAGGTGTCGAGATGGACAAAGATGTTGTCCGCGCCCACCTTCTCGATCATGTCGACGGCCTGCCATCCTGTATTGATCAGGTGGTTCTCGTACCGGTTGACCGGCTCAATCCCGAACGCGATGCCAAGGCTTTTCGCGTGTTGTGCGGCGGCCTCCAAAGCGCGCGCGATGTTGTCGTATTCGGCGGCTGTGGGCGGTACGCCCGTGCGCTCTCCGATGCCGCCATATGTGACACCTGACAGAGCTTCCGCGCCCATTTCCTTGGTCTTGTTCATCGCATCAATAAGATGTGCGATGGCCCCGTCAGGGTTGACGGAGGCCCAGTTTTCCTCCGGCAGCCCAAGCGAACAGACCGCGCGCATCTCGTGCTTTTCCAGCAGGTCGCGGGTGTGCTTGGCATCGACGATGCCGGTGTCGAGCAGAGCGATCTCGATGAAGTCCATCTCATACGCGGCAGCAGCAGGTATTGTTCTCTCGGCACCTTCACGGTCCCAATGCATGGTCCACATGCTGGTATGTACGCCAAAACCTTCCATGGTCACGTTCCTCCTCGTCGTTTGTATCGCCACCGTTCACCAAGCCATCGAAGCGCCATCACACCGATCAGAAACAGGCCCCAGACTGCGGTGGACAAATGCTGGTTGGCACCGATCAGGTTCAAACCAGATGACAGGGCCTGCAAGATGATCAGGGCCAGAACCACTGGCAACACGCGTCCAAATCCGCCAAACGGGTCGATCCCGCCCAGGAAACAGGCAAGGACAGTGACCAGCAAAAGCGCCTCTCCATGACCCACGCGGACCGAATTGAAGCGGGCTGCCATGAGGATACCGGCAACGGCACAGATCATGCCTGAGATGACATAGATCAGCACCAGCGTCCGGCGGGTGTGAAGGCCGGAATACTCGGCGGCCTGAATGTTCGAACCGATCATGTAGACTGAAAAGCCGTGCTTCGATCGTTTCAGCATGATGTGCCAGACGAGTGCTGCCACCAGAAATACGATCATCGGCATGGGAATACCAAGGAAGCTGCCGTGGCCCAGCACGTTCATGTAGTCCGGGAAGCCCGATATGTCGCCGCCTCGGGTCAGGAATTCACCCAAACCGCGCAGGAAGATCATCATCGCCAGCGAGACGAGAATGGGGTGCGCGCCGACATAAGCCACGACCACACCCATAAGGGCACCAGATGCAGCCCCGGCCAGCAGGGCAAGAGCCGCCCCCAGAATGAACGCACCAACGCCCGCGTCTGCACCACCGAACTGGATCAGGACCCATGCCAGCGCAAGGCCCGAGATATTGGCCTGAAAGATGATGGCAAGGTTCAACCCACCCGAAAGGATCGGCACGAGCATGGCAAGCGTCAGCAACCCCAACACTGGCATCTGAAACGCCATAGACCGCAGATTGGCACCAGTCAGAAACAAGGGCGTTGCAAGCGAAAACGCGACAAAGACCACGACAAGAAACGCAAGCAGGGCCAAGGTCTCTCCACCAAAAGCGGCGGTTATCCTTTCACGCAAAGTCATGCGGCACCTGCTTTCTCTGATCGGGATCGCCTGCCGAAACTCAGGTTTGACGACGAGATCGCCAGCAGGATTGTCGCACCGATGATCATCTGGAAGGCAAAGGGTGAGATGCCAAGAAGGTTAAGCCCGTTTTGTGTGATCGCAACGAACATGACCCCCAGAATGCACCCCACCACCGTGCCGCGCCCGCCGCCAAGACGGGCTCCGCCCAGAACAACGGCGGCCAGTACGTCCAACTCCCGTCCGTAAAGCGCATTTGGCACAACTTCCTGCGCAATATTGACCTGCATCAGCCCACCGATCCCGGCCATCATTCCGCACCAGCCAAAGGCAACTATCTGCATCTGCCAGATGTTCACGCCCGCCCGACGCGCGCCCTCCGGGTTGTCACCAAAAGCATAAAGCTGGTGGCCAAGAGTGGTCAGACGGATCAGGCCCCATGTGGCCAGGACGCAGACAATCATGACCGCGACTGACAGGTTGAGTTCCGACCAGGTCCCATCGGCTGCCTGCCGTTCGAAGATGAAGATGCGGTCTGTCCACCAGTCCGGCAGGTTGTAGATGTTCCGCCCGTGGGTGAAGAACATCAGCAGTCCGAAAAAGGCATTGAACGTGGCAATGGTGATGACAATGGAGATCACCCGAAATCCGTGAATAAGAAGCGCGTTGACCAGCCCAAGACAGATCCCCAAAGCACCGGCCACAACAAAGCCAATGGCCCAGTTGCCACCCCCGATCCCCATAAAGATCTGAGCTGCCACATATTGCACGACCGAGGCTGCCACCGCGAAAGAGATATCGATGCCGCCCGCGATCAGAACGACCAGCAGGCCGACTGCCCAGATCAGGTTCACCGCGTTGTTGTTCAGAAGTGACGTGATGTTGCCCATAGTCATGAACGTGTCAGTGCCCAGCGACAGGCCGACGATCAGCAGGAGCAACACCACCGCGAGGCGGGCTTCCACGGGATGGGTGCGGAAGATGTCAGGCATAGATCCGCGCCTCCAGATCGGGAACACTGGTCGCATGCGGATCATACTCACCCACGATCCGGCCTTCGGCCATGTGCAGAACGCGATCGGCGTTGAACATCACCTCGGTCACCTCGTCAGAAATCAAAAGAATTGCCAGACCCTCATCAGCCAGTTGCCGCACGATGCGGAAAATGCCAGCGCGTGCACCGACATCCACGCCGACGGTCGGGCTGTCGAGGATCAGAAGCCGCGGTTCGGTCGCAAGCCATTTCGCCAGCACAACCTTTTGCTGATTGCCACCTGACAGGGTCGAAACCGCATCTTCGGGCTGGCCAATCTTGACCGCGAGTTCCTCGATCCAGTGGCTCACAAGTTGCGACTGACGTTTTGGTGCCATCAGACCTAGCCCGTCGAGGACACGGTCGAGAACTGAGATGACCGTGTTGTCCGCAATCGATTGCGGCTGGATAAGGCCCAAGGTCAGCCTGTCTTCCGATACATAGGCAACCCCACGGGCAATCGCATCACGGATTGAAGCAAAGCGAACCGGAGCACCTTCCAACTGAATCTCACCTGCATCCGGGCGGCTCATGCCGATGAGAGCATGTGCCAGTTCAGTTCGGCCAGAACCGATCAATCCGATCAGGCCTAGCACTTCGCCCCGTCGTATGGTCAGGGAAACGCCGCGAAACTCGTCATGGCGGCTTAGATCCTTGATCACCAGTACCGGTTCGGCCGAAGATCGATCCTGAGCGCTGACGGAGTTTTCCAGCAAAGCACCGGTCATCAGTTCGCCGAGGCGGGATTGGGTCATCCCTTCGGTCGGATAGACGCCAACCAGCTTTCCATCGCGCAACACGGTGACACGCTCGGCGATATCAATCACCTCAGCCAAGCGGTGGCTCACGAACACCACGGCGATGCCTTGCGATGAAAGGGTACGGACCACGTCCAGCAGCGAATCTGTTTCGCTTTGTGTCAGTGAAGCCGTTGGTTCGTCCATGAAGACCAGGCGGGCCTCGCCCATCAACGCCCGCGCAATGGCCACGATCTGGCGCTGAGCAATCGGCAAATCGCCAAGCCGTGTGTTTAAATCCAGCGGCACATTCAGACGATCAAGAACCGCCTGCACACGCGCCTTATACCGGCTTCCGAATGACACGCGCGGCATCACCCCAACCATGTCGTCAAACGCGATGTTTTCAGCCACCGTCATATGCGGGAACAAAGCAAGATCCTGCCAGATAACCGCGATCCCCAAGGCCCGCGCTTTCGTTGGCGATATTGTGTCGAGAGGGTGTCCGAACAATTCTATCTCTGCCCCGGGATCAGGCGTGTAGACGCCTGTCACAATCTTGATCAGGGTCGATTTTCCACAACCGTTTTCCCCGGCTAGGCAGTGCACTTCGCCTGCGCGCACCTCAAAATCAACGTTCTGCAGTGCCTTCACACCGCCAAAGGTCTTCGAGACGTTTCGAAGCCGCAGCGCTGGGGCTGTGTCTGGATCGGTTGTCATGAATTTTCTTCAGGTAAATGGGGACCCGCCTTTCAGCGGGTCCTTTTGAGAAAGCGGCAGGCTTCAGAGGCCCTTGGCCGCCAGTTCATCAACGGTGCTCTTGTTGATCTCCAAGAGGTTGTCCGTGATGATATTGCGCGTTGCCGCATCCGGGCTGACAGCACCAAGCCCTTCGATCTCGGTGCCCTCGGTGATTTCCACACCATCGACCAGCATATTGCCCAAGGTCACAAAGACCCGCCCTGCCTCAGCTGGATTCCACATGAAGCCACCCGAGATGACATCATCCTTCAGAAGCTTCTGGCCCTGACCGGGCGAGAATGGCCCAAGCACATGCACTTTGCCGCCAAGACGACGCTCTTCAATGGCACGCCCTGCACCGATTGGACCCTGGCTGCCAAACGCTAGGAACCCGCGAAGATCGGAATTGGCCGCGATCAGATCAAGCGCGGTCGACCGGCTGTCATCGACACTTTCGGCAACCCCGTAACGATCACCCACCGGCTGCAGCTTGTCCGAACAGTTGGCCGCCAGCCAAGCGACACCGGCATCAGCCCAAGCATTGTGCAAAGGAACCGTCAAGGAACCGACATAGACGGCAAATGTGCCGGGCTCTTCGGTTTTCTCACACAGAAGCTTTGCATGTGCCTCTCCAAACCCGTCGGCTGAGGCAAGCTCAAAATTCCAGTCAACGTTGTTCAGGCCGGGGCCTTCATGCGCGATCACCTTGATGCCCGCATCCATGGCTTTCTTCAGAACAGGCTCGAGCGCTGCTTCGTCATTCGGTACCACGCCAATGACATCAACGCCCTTGGCGATCAGATCCTCGATTGCGCGTACCTGAAGCGCCGGGTCAGCCGAGGTTGGCCCGATCATTTCAGCACTGACGCCCAATTCGGCGGCACGTTCCTTGATGCCTTCTTCCATGGCGTTGAACCACGGGATACCGCCGATCTTGACCACGATTCCCATAGTTGTCTCGGCAGAAGAGCTGGCTGCTGTAAGAGCAAACGCGCAGACGGATGCTGCGAAAATAGATTTAAGTTTCATGTTTTCCTCCCAGTTTGGCCGGCGCCCAAAGGTGGCAACTCACAGCCTAGCAAAAATTGCACCATCGATTGTTCTTTGTTGCGCAATCGATGGTGCAAGGCTATATTGAAAATGCCAGACATGTCAAAGGGGAAATCTCCAGTGCCGGACTCCGCCTCTAGAAAGCAGGTTACGATCTATGACATTGCTGATCGGGCAGGAACCTCGGCCAGTACCGTCGGGGCGGTTTTGAACGGATCCTGGCGCACCCGTCGCATCAGTGAAAATCGCGCCAACACCATCCGAAAAATCGCAAACGAGATGGGATACGCACCCAACATGCAGGCACGGGCACTGCGCAGCGTCAGATCCCGCATGATCGGCATGATCATTCCGATGTACGACAACCGCTACTTCGGGGCGATTGCGGAACGTTTCGAGCTGGAAGCCCGCGCAAGAGGGCTTTTGCCCATGACCTCCTGCACGCGCCGTGAACCGGAGTTGGAGCTTGCGACTGTCCGCCAGATGCTGTCCTACAACGTCGACCGGATTGTGTGTGCCGGTGCCTCTGATCCCGACGGCATTGCCCGCATCTGTCAGGCGCAAGATGTACCGACGATCAATCTGGATCTGCCCGGGACTGCCGCACCATCGATCATTTCGAACAACTACACGGGCGCTTACAAACTGACAGCGGCCCTGATTGCGCGCGCAGATGCCGACAACCGTGATTGGCATGAAGACTTCCTGTTCGTTGGAGGGCGACCCACAGACCACTATACGAGCGAACGCATCCGGGGCTTTCGTGATGCAATTGCGGACGCGGGCGCCGTGCCGGTTGAAGACAACATACTGGCTTGTGGCTATGCCGCCGCAAAATCGAAAGCCGCATTTTCCGCAAAGATAGAGAGCACAGGACGCATGCCGACCGCCGTCTTTGTGAATTCAACGATCTCGTTGGAGGGGGTCTTCGAATGGCTTGCGCAGTATGACCGCGCAGCTCTGGACACCATCCTGTTCGGCAGCTTCGATTGGGACCCGTTTGCACAATATATGGCGCAAAACCTGTTCTCGGTTCGCCAAGATGTATCGGCCATGCTGGATGCCATGTTTCAGGTAATCGACAGCGATCCTCCCCACGATCCCAAACTGATCCAAATTGAGCCGATCGTCATTTCTGATGGGGCGGAATGGCATGCAGAAACAGCCAGCGTAATGAAGTCAGAGGCACATGCTTGAGGTCCAACTTCTTTTGTTGCGCCATATTTTTTGAGGAACGGAGGAAACTGATCAAACTGACAGGGCCAGCCCGGGAGGTTAGAACAGGAAAATTGGGTCGGTTTTCCGCTTCTGATCCGGCATCGTTCCGGGAAAAAAGGAACTATAGTGGAAATGTGTCCAATCCGGAACCATAGCTCTGCAATCAAAGCAAAATCTGCATTGGTAGCTCCGAAGGACGACAAGACGATGAGCGAGCTGACGTCGCTCCAGATCCTTAAATTGATCAGCACACATTCCACCGTAGTAGGGGTGATCGAAATGGTGCTGAGCTGACGGCCTCGAAACACCGCGCATGTCGAGTTGTGAGACAACACTGATCCACGCAGGGCAAGTCACGCGCCCCCCAGTGAGAAGACCTTTCGTCCGCGTATTTCTTGGTTTGCCCATGCGTGACCAATTGGTCTTTCAAGGGTGGATACAAATGTGAGTGCCAAAGAATGGAAACACCAAGTATCTAAAGTCAGTTCGTTCTGGAAAAGTTGTGGTGCCCCCACACGGACTCGAACCTGTGACCTACTGATCAAAAGTCTCTTTGTGGATACTCACATTGGTCTACATGGGTTTGCAGATAGCCTTATTTAATTGACTTGACGGCGTTGTACTATAGCACTTACCCGCTTGTGTTTGCATGTGAAGTGGTCGCTATGAGGAGGCGTTATATGCCGGAGAAACTGACAAAGCGAGCTGTTGATGGTCTTGCGCCACTTGGAAAAGTGTATGTTTCCTGGGATAGCGAAATCCCGGGTTTTGGAGTGAAAGTTCAGCCGTCGGGACGCAAAATCTATGTTTTCAAATATCGTGTTGGAGGTGGACGGGCTGCCAGGCGCAGGGAGCCGATCATCGGTGTGCATGGAGCAGTGACCGCTGATCAGGCCTGCAGCATCGCCAGATCCTGGGCACTTGCAGTTGCATGCGGGTAAGACCCGGCAGCCGATCGGAACGCGAGGCGGGAAGCTCCTACGGTTGCCGATCTCATCGAGCGATATCTTTGCGATCACGCCAGGCTTCACAAGAAACCAAGCAGTGTTGCAAATGACGAGCGTTTGATCACCAAGCGTATTCTGCCTGTATTGGGTCGAGTTAAGGTTCCTGATCTCAGCCGTTCGGACATTGCGGCCCTTCACAAGTCACTTTCGGAAACCCCGTATGAGGCCAACAGAACCCTGGCTCTCGTGAGCAAGGCGATGAATTTGGCAGAGATCTGGGATCTGCGACCTGAGGGAACAAATCCATGCCGCCTGGTTCCCAAATACAAGGAACGCTAGCGAGAGAGGTTTTTGTCAGAAGTTGAACTGGCACGTCTGGGCGATGCGCTGAAACAGGTCAAATCGAAAACAAAGCGGGCAGGGCGTGACCTGCCCCCCGAGGGTCCCTCATTTATAACGAGAGTTTGCGGGTGTGGTTTTCATATTCATGGCCGTCAGTTTG
>CANLVD010000009.1 GCA_947494445.1 uncultured Paracoccaceae bacterium
CAGCCCATCAAAGGGCTGACCCGGCCCCACAGGCCCCACAATCCCCGACATCGCGCCAGCATCAAAACCACATCGCCATAGCCGAAAAAAATATCCCCCAAAATCTACGGAATTCTCAGTCAAACGGAATATTGCACTGCTTCCGTGGCTATGATTCCTGTCGAACTCTTCGCCCTGTAATCAAGAGTTTCGTATTTGGTCCCGTGGTGTCCTAATGTATGAAAACAAGGCATCTTCGAGTGATATCACTGAAAACATGGTGCCAATGCAAAGCTGTGCTCTCAGTCCCGATGTGTGTAGCTTGCTTCTATCGTGACCGGAAAACTGACAGATCTTGCGATGAAACATCGATCATGGATGTCCAGATGGATCTGGTTGGCCACGCTTGTGTCCGTCTCAGGAGGAACGGTGATCAAAGGTTTCAGTGTTGCCGTTAAGAACCGTCCCGCACCATTTGGGGAGACCTCCCCCAAGCCCTCGGGCGTGTCATGATAGGCGTGCACATGAATCCCGGCATCACTGGCCAGATGCAGAAACCACAACATGTGACAGGCCGACAGCGATGACAAAAGCAGGTCTTCGGGGTTCATGAGACCCGGATCCCCGCCCAGAAGTGGATCGTTTGAGCAAGAGACCCTTGGCTTGCCGGGCACCGCGATGTCCCAGGTCCGGTCATAAGCTCTGTAGGAGGACGTTCCTGTCCCACGATTTCCAGTCCATTGGATCAGTGAGGTGTAGCTGTGGGTTTTTGTCATGGTTGTCATTCTACCGGGTTTGCGTCAGCCTGCCGGGATCATGGCCCGGATGCGGCCTGTTTGGAAAGGGACCATTGGGTTCGAGAAGGGGTAAATGCAGACACGCTTGACGTCTGAGTTTTGGGTGAGGGCCTATCTGGCCCGACTTCGGCTGTCCGACATACCAGCCTTTGTGGTGCAACGCGGTGCTGAGGCTGCAGGTGCTGTTCTGATCAAGCAGAACCCGCTGGATGGAAGTGCATGCCTGTGGCAGCGTACCATGTCACTTGATGGTGGGCGTGAATGGGCTCAACTGGCCACGGGCCCCGAGGCAGACGTGGATGCAGCCATTGCGCGCCAAAGGGGTTTCGACCCTGATATCTGGGTGATCGAGGTGGAGGACCGCGACGGTCGAACCCTGCTTGATGAAATCGGCCTGTCGGAGTGAGCGGTGGAGTGGTCTGACAGCGGAATGGTTCTGTCGTCGCGGCGACATGGCGAAACCTCGGCCATCGTCGATGTGTTCACAGCAAATCACGGCCGTCATTCCGGGATCGTCCGCGGGGGCGCATCGCGTAAGATCAAACCGGCACTTCAGCCGGGAAATCAGGTGGCGCTGACCTGGCGGGCGCGGCTTGAAGATCATCTGGGCGTCTACACTCTGGAGCCTGTCAAAGACCGGGCGGCACGCCTGATGAGTGATCGCTTGGCACTGGCCGGATTGGGTGCGGCAACGGCCATGATCCGCTTCGCCCTGCCTGAGCGGGAACCGCATGAAAACCTTTACGCGGATACGCTGGCTTTGGTGGATCTGATGGCGCAGGGGGCGGATTGGACTGCGGATTATGTGCGTTGGGAAGTGGCCATGCTGGAAGATCTGGGCTTTGGTCTTGATCTGACGCATTGTGCGGCAACCGGTTCAACCCAGGACTTGATTTACGTCTCGCCCAAATCGGGCCGCGCCGTCAGTCGTAAGGCGGGTGCTGACTGGGCAGACCGCATGCTGCCTTTGCCGCCGTTTCTGTTTCTGGCGGGACCGGTTGAGGGGCCCACTCTGGGGCAAGGATTGCGGTTGACGGGGTATTTTTTGCAGCATTGGTTGGGCCGGTCGCTTGGGCAGGACACTCTACCGCCTGCACGAGGGCGCCTGCTCGACATGCTGGTGCGTAAATCGTGATGGATGGCATCATTGCCGATACGCGACGGGGCGTGTGTCAGGCCTCTGGAGGGGATATTTACCCAAGAAGTAGGCGGGATCAGCGTGCCGGTTCGAAAACCAGCGACTGATCAGCGTCATTGGACAGGATCAAGAGGTCCTCGGAGGCTTCTGCCAATGTCATGGCTTCCAACGCTCTGAAGTACTGGATTTCCAGTTCAAGCAGAGGACAGGCCCTTTTCGTTGCGGCGATCGGGCCAAGTTGGAACCAGGGCAGGGGCGCGGATTGGCGTGTCGCATAGCGGTTGCATGGGGCTTGACCTGTAATCTGATCATCTTCGGCGAAAGTCAGGGTTATGACCCCTTGCACCTGTTCGCCATTCATCTGACGCAGAACCCAAGTGCTGTCGGGAATAACCCCGTTGATGGTCTCGGACATGGGCACAGCACAGCCAGCAAGAACGACAAAAGCCAGAGCACATCGCATTCAGTTGCGACCCGTCTCCAGCACCCGGCGGGCGATGACCTGGGCCTGTATTTCGGCAGCACCTTCGAAAATGTTGAGAATACGCGCGTCACAAAGCACCCGAGAGATGGGGTATTCCAGTGCAAAACCGTTTCCGCCATGGATTTGCAGACCATTGTCAGCGGATGACCAGGCGATGCGTGCGCCAAGCAGCTTTGCCATGCCAGCCTCAAGATCGCAGCGGCGATCAGCGTCCTTTTCGCGGGCAGAGAAATAGGTCAGTTGCCGTGCAATCATGATCTCCACAGCCATCATGGCCAGCTTGGCATAGACACGGGGAAATTCTGCGATGGGTTTCCCGAAGGCCTCCCGGTCAAGCGCGTATTTCAGCGACAGTTCCATGGCGTTCTGAGCAACCCCAATGGCGCGTGCGGCGGTCTGGATGCGGGCGCTTTCAAAGGTCTGCATCAATTGCTTGAACCCCTGACCCTCAACCCCGCCAAGGAGCGCATCCTGAGGAACTTTATGTCCATCAAGGGCGAGCGTGTATTCTTTCATGCCGCGATAGCCCAATACCTCGATCTCGCCGCCTTCAATGGTGGCATCAGGGAACGGCGTCTCATCACTTCCGCGGGTCTTGGGTGCAAGGAACATCGACAGGCCCGAATAGTCAGAGGTCTCGGGGTTTGTCCGGGCCAGAACCGTCATCACATCGGTACGCCCTCCATGGGTGATCCAGGTCTTGTTGCCGGTGATTGTCCAGCCATCGTCATTCTTCACCGCCCGGGTTTTCAGAGCGCCGAGGTCTGAGCCTGTGCTTGGTTCGGTGAAAACAGCTGTGGGCAGGATCTCGGCTGATGCGATGCGTGGCAACCATTCGTGCTTTTGTGCGTCTGTTCCGCCGCACAGGATCAGCTCAGCTGCAATCTCGGACCGGGTGCCAAGCGAGCCGACACCGATATAGCCGCGACTGAGTTCTTCCGAGACGACGCACATGGCGGTCTTGCCCATACCGAAGCCACCATATTCTTCCGGGATGGTCAGACCGAAGACGCCCATCTCGCCCATGTCGCGAATGATGTCCATCGGGATCAGTTCATCCTTGAGATGCCAGTCATGAGCGTCCGGGACGACACGGTCTTCGGCGAAACGGCGGAACTGATCGCGGATCATCTCAAACTCTTCATCCAGACCAGTATGACCCATGGTCGGCGTGCCCATCTGATCGGTCATCAGGACCGCCAGTTTCTGCCGCGCAGCATCACTGTTGCCACGTGCGGTCAGGGTTCTGACAGCATCAGTCTGGAACGCCTCAAAAGCTTCGTCAGTCAACCCGAGATCAACGGGGCGAATGATCTCTGTCTGGGACATGGGAATGCCGCCGGCAAGTTGCGCCAGATACTCTCCAAAGGCAATCTGATGGATCAGCGCTTCCATCTCAGAAAAGGTGCCGGCCGCCGACAAGCCATCGGCCCAGGCCTGCATTTGGCGCAGCGCCTCGACGTATGTGGCAATCCACGCGAGGCCGTGGGCGGCAAATTGATCGGCCTCCAGTGCCTTGCCGGAAATGCGCGCACCCGCTGATACCCGGGAAGAAACAGCCTTGCGCGCCGCGTCAAGCAGGCCGTCAGCAGCAGGCAGGGCCTGACGGGTCAACTCTGTCAGATCGCTCAGCAGGGGGCTGTTTGTCTCGAAATCGTGGGTCTGAAGCATAGAACTGAGCCTGTCGTCTGGGGCGCTTTCATGGTGCAGCGCGGAATCATTTGTGCAGTGCGAGATTATTAGCCCGTCTTGCGTGCATGGTCAAATTTACAAAGCAATAAAATGCCTATTATTGCGTGTATCTGGAAATTTTATTAGCGTTGATTTCTACAAGTTTGAGTGCGACACCGCCCTTAGCCCGACAATATGGACGCCTTGATGCAGCCGCTGGTTGATGAATATGGAACGTTGTTGCTGCTGTTTTCGGCCGCGATCATGCTGTTTGCGGGCTTTACGAAAGGTGCCGTCGGGTTTGCGCTGCCGATGATCAGCGTGAGCGGCATTGGAACCCTGCTGGATCCCAAGGTTGCGATTGCAGCACTTATCCTGCCCGCGCTCGTGGCCAATTCGATGCAGGCGCTGCGCAATGGCAAGGCTGCGGCGCTGCAATCCGTCAGGGATTACTGGCGGCTGAACCTCATTCTGATCACCATGATCGCGTTCTGCGCGCAGTTGGTTGTCATTTTACCTGACCAGGCTCTGTTTTTCATCCTTGGCGCGATGGTCACCGTGTTCGGTACCTTGCAACTGATTGGCTGGACGCCTGTGTTTCCAGATCACAGGCGCAATCAGGTTGAATGTGGTGTTGGTGTGTTGGCCGGGTTCTTTGGCGGATTGTCCGGGGTTTGGGGTCCGCCGATCACGCTTTATCTGCTGGCACGTGACGTGCCCAAGGTCGAGATGGTTCGCGTGCTGGGGATCGCATTCTTTCTGGGGTCTATTGTTCTGCTCGGAGGGCACACGGTTTCAGGCGTTTTCAACCGCGAGACCTTGCCCTTCTCCGCGCTGCTGATCGTGCCTGCTGTGATTGGCATGATACTGGGGCAAAGACTTCAGGACAGGCTGCCACAGGCCACGTTTCGCACTTTGACCCTTTTGATCCTCGTGATTGCGGGGTTGAATCTGTTGCGGCGGGGTATGGGGTACTAGACCCTCAAATAACCCTTCCGTCGCCTGCACGTCTTGGGTCACCGAAGGCCTGAATGTTGCCTTTTGGGTCACGGGCAACAGCGTGCACACCACCGAAGAACATGTCAGGCGCTGGCCATGCTGTCGCCTCGGGCCAATGTTTCAAGATGGCGACACGATGTGCCTCGCCAGAAGTGTCTTCAAATGACAAGGAACCGTCTTCCACGTGAAGTCGCGGGGCAAGCACGGCTGCCTCCAGCGGAATGTCCGCATCACAAAGCAGACTGGTGACGCATGTGACAGCGGAGCGGATGCGGTTTGATCCGCCAGAGCCCAGCATTACGAGTTGACGCTCCCGCGTGGTGATTGCGGTCGGGCACATCATGGTCGCAAGGCGCGTGTCAGGCTGCCAACTGACAGGGCCACCGGGCAGCAGATCTTCTTCGCCCAACATGTTGTTGGGCATGATGCCTGTGCCGGGCAGAACATGGCCGCAGCCTTCCCCGTTTGTCAGGGTCAATGCGGCCCCCAAGCCCTTTGCATCAATGGCCGAAACATGGGTCGTGCCCCGGGACGCTTCCCTGTGCTGCATGGCCTTTTTCAGATCAGGCAGATGTGTGAGCGCATTTGCCGCCTCGGTCGGGCTGTCATCCAGGCGGATGTCCTGACGCAATCGATTGATCAGATCCTGTACGTCAGCCAAGGCCGTGGGTCCGGCCTGATGTGGAAGACATTCCAGCGCCAAGGCGCATAGCACACCTCCAAGGGATGGCGGCGGGTTGAGATGGATATCATGAGCATTGCGGGTGACCATGAGCGGTGTTCGCCAGATCGCCTGACCTTTCAGGTCAACAGACGTCAGGTGATGGCCATCGAGGGCCAGCAGCGCCTGTGCAATCTCGCCATGGGTAACAAATCGCGCCCCCTCTCGGGCCATGACATCCAGCACATCTGCGAAATCCGGGTTTCGGTAGTCTGCACCTTCCTTCAGAACCTCACCGTCTGCGCAAAACTGACCGCGCGACCCATCGGTTGCCTTCAGGATGGCAGCAACAAGCCTGAACACATGAGCCTGAAAGCCCGACAGCGGATGGCCGTGGCGCGCAACGTCAACGGCAGGTGCGGCCAGTTCCGGCATGGGAATGCGGCCCAGACGTGCATGTGCATCAAAAAGCATGGGCACGAGAGATGGCGCGGCAATGGTACCGGGACCTATGTGAAAGGCTTGTGTCAGAGTGCCGAAATCCACCTCGATGGTCTTGACCTCAGGGTCGCCGATCTTGGTCTTTGGCGTCTGGACAAACCCATCCAGCACGCGCGGCTGATGGTTCAGCCCCGCAACCATCAAGACACCACCACCCAGTAGGCCTGCCAGAACCGGCTCGACCACCATGGACATCAGGGCACCGGCGATCACGGCGTCCACCGCGGTTCCACCCGAAGCGAGCACGTCTGCCCCGACCTGAGATGTCAGAGGGTGGCCGGAAGCGATCCCTGCGGTCATGGGGCAAAACCATCGAGCTGAGTTTCGAAATAGACGACGGTATCAGACGTCAGGCCAAGATGGCGGTAGAAAGCATTCGCTTCCTCATTGTCGGGTTCGGTGGCAAGCCAGAGGGTTTTTGCACCGCGTGCACGCGCATTGGCTGCCAGTGTTCTGACCAAAGCGGTGGCGATGCCACGCCGTTTCCAATCGGGCGAAACGCCCAGATTGTCGAGATAGAAAACCGGTGCTTCATCTGGTTGCAGATGAAGATGTCCTCGTGCCTGCGCAACCGTCACGTTGTCGGCATGGGCAATGGCAAAAATCTGACCGGGATCGTCTACAGCGGCCCGCGCTCGGTCGGGCAAGATTTCATGATCGAACACGTCTTCCGCCACCTGCGTGAGCAGATGCAGATTTTTCGTACTCAGGGTTTCGACTTGCCACGCCATGACGCTGTTTTGGCGCGCCATGGGTGAAGTTGCAAGGGATCGGATCAGGCAGCAGAAACGGCAGCTGCCAGAACGTCGTCACCCACATGATCGGTATATTGCGCAAAATTGTCGGCAAACATCTCGACCAGTTTGGCGGCCTGTACGTCATAGGCTTTGGGGTCGTCCCATGTGCGGCGCGGATCGAGCAGCAGGTCAGCGACACCGGCAACGGATACAGGAACTTCGAAGCCGAAATTCGGATCACGCCGGAAGTCGGCATCATTCAGCGAGCCGTTCAGAGCTGCGGTCAACAAGGCGCGCGTTGCGCGGATCGGCATGCGCGATCCTGTGCCGTAGGCTCCACCGGTCCAGCCGGTGTTGACCAGCCAGCAGGTCGCGCCGTGCTGGGCAATCTTGTCGCGCAGAAGTGTTCCATAGACCTCAGGCCGGCGCGGCATGAACGGTGCGCCAAAGCAGGTGGAAAACGTCGGCTGCGGCTCGGTCACGCCTTTTTCGGTGCCGGCCACCTTCGAGGTGAAGCCTGACAGGAAGTGATACATGGCCTGCGCGGGAGTGAGACGCGCAATGGGTGGCAGCACGCCAAATGCGTCGCAGGTCAGCATGATGATGTTACGTGGCATCCCGCCTTGCGAGGTTTTGGACGCGTTCGAGATATAGTCCAGCGGATAGGCACAGCGCATGTTGGCTGTCAGAGACGTGTCTTCGAAATCCAGTTCCTTGGTGTGGGGATCGTAGACCATGTTCTCGATCACGGTCGCAAACTTTTCGGTGGTGGCATAGATCTCGGGTTCGGCCTCAGCGCTCAACGAGATGGTCTTGGCATAGCATCCACCTTCAAAGTTGAAGGTACCTGTGTCGGACCAACCATGTTCGTCATCGCCCAGCAACACGCGGTTGGGATCGGCCGATAGCGTTGTCTTGCCGGTGCCAGACAGGCCGAAGAAAATAGCCACGTTTTCAGGATCATCCTTGGCGTGGTTGGCCGAGCAATGCATTGGCATCACGCCCTGATCGGGCAGCAGGTAGTTCAGGACCGAGAAGATGCCCTTCTTGTTCTCGCCTGCATATTCACTGTCCCCGACAAGGATCAGCTTGCGCTCGAACGAGACGGCAATGATTGTCTCGGACCGGCAGCCGTGGCGTGCCGGGTCAGCCTTGAAGCTGGGGCAGTTCAGAACCGTGAAGCCGGGCACAAAATCGTCCAGTTCTTCCAGGCTGGGGCGGCGGAACATGTGGCGGGCAAAGAGGTTGTGCCACGCCATCTCGTTGATGATCCGCACGTTCAGGCGGTAGGCAGGGTCCGCGCCGCCGAACAGGTCCTGCACGAACAACTCGCCACCTTTTACATGCTCAAGCATGTCCTGATAGAGCGTTTCGAAGTGTTCGGGGCTCATGGGGGCGTTGTTGTCCCACCATATGCTGTCTTCTACAGATGGCTCACGCACCACGTATTTGTCTTTCGGGGAACGCCCGGTGTGTTTGCCGGTCGAGACCAGCACTGTGCCGCCCTTGCCAAGCTCGCTTTCACCGCGATTGATGGAGGCCTGCACCAGTGCAGCTTCCTGATAGTTGTAATAGATCTGGGCGACGCCTGAAATGCCTTGGGCTTCGAGTGTTTGCGTCGGATTGACCTTGCCGGTAATCATGGGATGCGATGCTCCAAATCTATCATGCGCGGGCGCTCTGCCGGTCGCGCTGTTTCCCCAGTATCGCCGCTTTTTCAGACAAGGGCCTGTGCCCCCGCAACGCAAGCACGGCGTAGATCGATTTTACCACGTCGCAAACCAACCGCCACAGCCAGTTCGCCATCGATGTGCTGAACGAAAGCGCTATCATGGGTCAAATGTGGCGGCTTTGTGTTTAGGGGTTGATAACAATGGGTCCGGGATGCAGCCCGCCGCAGCGCATTCATCGTTAATTTTCAGTGATTCTCTTCGGCCACACGTCCAAAAATAGTCTCGACGGAAAAACCCCGTGTTCACCTGAAAAATTGCCGTAATCTTTCGTATAGGTTAGGGAGAGTAAAACCTGCATGTGCAGAATTTGAAATTTGAGGTGGACCATGGCAGCGACAATCGCTCTGGTAGATGATGATCGCAACATTCTGACGTCTGTGTCGATGGTGTTGGAGGGCGAGGGCTACACCGTCCAGACCTACAATGACGGCGTGGCGGCTCTGGCAGCTTTCAACAAGCAGACGCCCGATCTGGCGATCCTTGATATCAAGATGCCACGGATGGACGGGATGGAGCTTCTGCGCCGGTTGCGGCAGAAATCCGATCTGCCTGTGATCTTCCTGACCTCCAAGGATGAAGAGATCGACGAGCTGATCGGTCTGCGGATGGGGGCAGACGACTATGTGCGCAAGCCGTTTTCTCAGCGCCTGCTGGTGGAGCGCATCCGCGTGATCCTGCGCCGCCGTGAGGCAGCATCGGCAGGAGAAGGCAGTGCAGATGGAGCAGATGCCGTTCTGGTGCGCGGGTCTCTGAAGATGGATCCGCTGCGTCATGCAGTGGAATGGCATGGCAAGCAGATCACACTGACCGTCACGGAATTCCTAATCCTGCAAGCACTCGCCCAGCGACCCGGTTTCGTGAAAAGCCGCGATCAATTGCTCGATGTGGCTTATGATGATCAGGTCTATGTGGATGACCGGACAATCGACAGCCACATCAAACGGATCCGCCGCAAGTTCAAGGCCTCTGACGAGAACTTCTCTTCCATCGAGACCCTCTATGGGATCGGTTATCGTTACAACGAGGCGTGAGCGCGAATATGACCGACATCCCCTCAGAGGATGAGGCAAGCCGGCAACCCCGGATCATTCTGGGAGACAGAACCGGCAGCCGAGGGGAACAGCCGCAACTCAGATCATCGGATGAGCTGGACTGGGAAAAGCAGTTCGGCCGCCGCTCGCCGCTGTCGCGCAAGATCATCACCTTCAATCTGGTTGCCTTGGGGATGCTGGTTGCCGGCATCCTGTATCTGTCGCAATTTCAGGACGGTCTGATCGAATTGCGCGAACTGGGTCTTGAGCGGGAAGCCAAGATCATGGCCGCCGCCGTCGATCAGGTGATCGGCGATGGTGCGCTGGCGGGCGACAATCAGATCAAGGCCATTCAGGCGTTGCGCCCCCTGTCGGCAGCCTCGGACTCGTCTGTACGCCTGTTTGACCGCGATGCGGTGTTTCTGGGGACAAGCGTCAGCCGGGAGACTTCGGCCCTGCCCAAATCAGACGCAGCGCTTGAGCCTGTTCGTGAAAGCGCCCTCACGTCGATCATGAACCAGATCTGGGAGCGGATGTCGCGCCTCTATCGCAACCGGGTGACCGAAGACGGGCCGGAGATCGCGCAATTCTCTGTCGCCCCGATCGCATTGGAGGCCATCCAAAAGGCCGCCATCATCAAGGCACAGGGAACCAACGAGGCCGGACAGCGAATTCTGACGGTCGCCGTTCCGGTCCTGTCGCCGACAGGTAACCCCAAAGGCGCTGTTGTTCTGTCCTCCCGCGCAGGTGACGTGGACACGGTCGTGCGCAATGAGCGCGAGCAAATCCTACAAGTCTTTGCGCTCGCGATGTTCTCATCCATCGTATTGAGCCTTGTACTGGCCAACACAATCGTTGGTCCGCTGCGCGATCTGGCCAATGCAGCACAAAAGGGCGGCACGCGGAACTCGTCCCGGCTCAACCCCGAACGCATCCACATTCCTGACATGTCGGGCCGTCCCGATGAGATTGGCTTTCTGTCAGGTGCGATGCGGATGATGACGACAGCCCTTTATGACCGGATCGAAGCGAATGAGGCCTTTGCTGCCGATGTCGCCCATGAAATCAAGAACCCGCTTACCTCGCTCCGCTCAGCGGTGGACACATTTCCCTATGCCAAGGACGATCAGGCGCGCGGCAGGCTTTTGTCGGTGATCCGCGCCGATGTGGACCGTCTGGACCGCCTGGTAACAGACATTTCGAACGCCTCGCGCCTTGACCGTGAGCTGGTACGTGACGAGATGCTGGAGTTCGATCTGCAAAGGCTGCTGGTTTCACTGGTCGAGTATAATTCATCCAATGCCGAGGATGTCGGCGCGAAACTGGTAGACAATACCAACGGGCCACTGGTGATAAGCGGGTTGGAAGGGCGCCTGGCTCAGGTCTTTGTCAACCTGATCACGAATGCAATTTCTTTCAGCGGGGCAAATGATGTGGTGACCGTCAGTTGCACCCGGGATGGCCGCACAGCGCGAGTGATGATTGAAGACACCGGGCCGGGCATCCCTGACGATAACCTGAAGGATGTTTTCAGCCGGTTTTACAGCGAACGTCCCGACCAGCAGTTTGGCAATCACTCAGGGCTGGGGTTGGCGATCTCCAAACAGATTGTTGAGGCACATGGTGGTGCGATCTGGGCCGAGAATATTCGCGACGCAGGGCAGGGCACAGATACACCAGCCAAGGGCGCGCGGTTTGTGGTTGAATTGCCGATCTGATGGATGAGACAACCCGTGTCCACGGCTCCTGTGTGGCGCTGGATGGCACGGGGTTTCTGTTTGTCGGTGCCTCTGGATCTGGAAAATCCGGCCTTGCACTGCAAATGATGAGCTTGGGCGCAACCCTTGTCTCAGATGATCAGGTTCTCCTGACACGTGACGGCGATCATCTCGTTGCCCACGCGCCTGAAGCGATCCGCGGCAAGATCGAAGCCCGGTTTCTGGGCCTGCTCAACGTTGATCACGCCCCAAGTTGCCGCTTGCAGTATGTCGTCGACCTGGACCAAAGCCCCGAGGGTCGATTGCCCAAGTCACGGAAATTTAAGGTGCTTGATGCTAACTTGCCATTGATTGCAGGCAAAAGCGTGCCAAATCTAGCTCAAACATTGAGTTTGCTCGCACGCGGAGCAGTATTGCCATGACCCTTGATGATGCCACCCAGGACAGCCCGACCGGAGCGGCCAGCGCCACCGGACAGGAGGTGGTGATCGTGACCGGACCTTCGGGCGCGGGCCGGTCAACAGCGATCAATGCGCTTGAGGATTTCGGGTTTGAGGCCATCGACAATCTGCCGATCACGCTGATCCCGCGCCTGTTTTCCGGTGCGCCGTCGCCACGCCCCATTGCGATCGGGGTCGATGCACGAACCCGTGGATTTTCCGGTGATGCGCTGGCCGAGATGGTTGATGATCTTGGCCGGTCGCCCGAGTTGAACGTCACTTTGCTGTTTCTGGACTGTTCCACCGACGCCCTGCTGCGGCGCTATTCCGAGACCCGGCGGCGGCACCCAATGGCGCCCGACAGCAGCCCCTTGTCCGGTATTGATCTGGAACGCGCCATGCTCTCGGGCTTGCGGTCGCGGGCTGATGCGCTGATCGATACATCAGAGTTCTCCCCCCATGACCTGCGGGCAGAGCTTGCGCGGTGGTTCGGTCATGACAAAGCGGCCAGGCTGTCTGTGCTGGTCCAGTCGTTTTCCTACAAGCGCGGCATTCCACGCGGCCTTGATATGGCGCTCGACGTTCGGTTCCTGCGCAACCCGCATTGGGAGGCGGCACTCCGTCCTTTGACCGGACTGGATGCCTCAGTGGCTGATCATGTGCGCACCGATCCGCGATTCGCGGAGTTCTTTGAACGCACGCTGGAGTTGATGCGTCTTTTGCTGCCCGCTTACAAAGCAGAGGGAAAATCATACTTCAGCATAGGTTTGGGCTGTACCGGCGGTCAACATAGGTCGGTTTTTGTGACTGAAAGTCTCGCTTTGCGCCTTGCGGAGGACGGGTGGCAGGTGTCTACTCGGCATCGGGAGTTGGAACGCCGGATGGGTGACGTTCCACGAAGGACAGGTGGGTCCATTTGATCGGTATCGTGATTGTTGCTCATGGTGGTCTGGCGCAGGAATACCTTGCTGCCATGCAGCATGTCGTCGGACCGCAGTCGGGCTCGGTCGCCATTTCCATTGGTGCCGAAGATGATCGCGGGGACAAGCAGGCCGAGATTGCCAGGGCCATTGAAGGCGTGGATCAGGGCGACGGGGTTGTGGTTGTCACCGATATCTTCGGCGGTACGCCCTCCAATCTGGCGATGAATGCCTGTGAATCCGCCAATCGTAAAGTATTGTATGGTGCCAATCTGCCAATGCTGATCAAGCTGGCCAAGGCCCGCCATCTGAGCGTGCAAAAGGCCGTCGATTGTGCAGTTGCAGCGGGCCGAAAATACATAAGATGCTCGGATGACGTCAACATGCCTGAGCGCGCAGCCACACCCTGATGCCAACCACCGATCTGATCCTGAACATTGTGAACGAAAAAGGCCTGCACGCGCGAGCATCGGCCAAGTTTGTGGAATGCGTGGAGCGGTTCGATGCTTCGGCCACGGTCAGCCGTGACGGGATGAGCGTATCGGGCGATTCGATCATGGGACTGCTGATGTTGGCAGCCGCCAAGGGCACATCCATTCACGTCTCAACAGACGGGGCCCAAGCCAACGAATTGGGGGTAGCCCTGCGCGATCTGGTTTCGTCTCGTTTTGGAGAAGACAATTAGCCCCGGATCATGCGGCGCAGGATCGTGTCTCGCTCGACGAAGTGATGCTTCAAAGCAGCCCCGGCATGCACCACAAGGATCAAAGCCAGAAGAAGTGCTCCACCTGCATGGGCTGTGTGGAACACATTCGCCAGCGCCTCCGTACCATTGGCAAACGGGTCGGGCATTTCGAACAAGCCGAAAACCTTGTTCTTGATTTGCACCGGGTATGCGCCCGGATTGTTCAGCGGTGAGGCAGAAGCCATCAGCCATCCAGACAAGGGCAGCCAGAGCATCAGGATGTAAAGCAGGCCATGGCTGGCGTGGGACGCGGTTTTCTGCCAACCGGGCATTGCTGCCGGAAGCTCTGGCGTCACAGGATTGCGCCAACGCCACAGAAGGCGCAGAAGCGCCAGGACGAAGACTGTAAAGCCGAAGCTTTTGTGGGTCTGGACCATCTGGAACTGATGCACCAGATCGGTTTCGATTTCGGACATGTAGGTGCCGATGCCCAAAAGGGTAAGGATCATGAGCGCCATGACCCAATGCAGAAGGCGGGCGGGCCAGCCCCAACCTGTATCAGTGTTTCTGACGCTCATGATCCGATCCTCTTAGCTGGCCGGGCCCATCTCAAGATGAATGGTCAGGGGCATTGTCGCACCAATCGCAGGCGCTCCGTAATTTACACCAAACTCGGTCCGGTCGACATCACCGGTAAGGGTGAAACCAGCAACCTGTGCCTCGGGGTTAAACGGGTTCGGGCCCAGTTTGTTCAGGACGGCTTTGAGCGTGATCGACTTGGTCACGCCACGAATGGTCAGATCACCGGTCAGATCGGCGGTGTTGTCCCCGGTTTTCACAACGCTTGTGGACACAAAGGTGATCTCGGGATGGTTGGACACGTCGAGGAAATCCGCGCCGCGCACATGATTGTCACGGGCTTCTCAGAACGTGTTGATCGATGCGGCCTGAAGCGTGAACTCGACCTTCGTGGCGGCAATGTCTTCGGGATCGAACTCGATGCTCGCGTCATAGTCCTCAAACATTCCCTTTGTGGTCGAGAAACCAAGATGGTCAACCTCAAAGCCGATATAGGTATGTGACTTGTCAACAGTCCACGGTGCGGACAAGGCCGCGAGAGGGGTTGCAATCAATGCAGCGGACAAAAGAGCGGTTGTCAGTTTCACGGCAGGTTCTCCTTGTTGAGTGTGATGGTTATTTGGGGGCAGAAACGTCATCTGTCAGCAAGAGAGTTGCAAACAAATTGTTTCTAAAAGCAATCCATAACGCTCACAAAAATGTTATTGTTTCACGACTTTGGACGCATCAGCAATCGAATTGCGATGGGCAACTCGGCGGCGACCTGAGGAAAACCCGTCTCGTTGCCGAAGTCCCGCCGGTCTACCTGCCCCGACAGATCAAAGCCCGCCTCAAATCCGTTCTTGCCCTCACCATAGCGAAACACTTTGGCCTTGAAGGTGATCGGACGGGTTACCCCCAGCAGCGTGATGTCGCCGCTGATGTCAGCAGTGCTTTTTGAGGTCTGAACCAGTTCGGTAAGACGGAACGTGATGGTGTCATGGGCCTTTACGTTCAGGTAGTCCGCAGAACGGACAAGCGTGTTGAGAAACCCCAGCCCGGTTTCAAGATCTTCCGCCTTTACCGTGATCTCAGCATCAGTGGCTTGCGGATTGCGTTCATCAAAGTCGATCACGCCGGAGATTGTGTTGAAGTTCACCTTCAGGGTCGATGATCCAAGATAGCCCACCTCAACCACCACGCTGGTCTCGCTGGGCACAAGCTCCCACGGGTCCGCAAGCAGCGGGCCGGGCATGAGCATCGAGACGACAAGCAGGATCCATTTCATGGATGTTGACCTAACAGGCAGGCGCGGCACGGCAACCGTCCTCCCGCAAGCGTGATGCGCCGTCAGCGGGTCGGGACCGGCAACTCGCCCCGGTAGTCATAGAAACCACGGTCAGACTTGCGACCAAGCCAGCCAGCCTCGACATATTTCACAAGAAGCGGGCAGGGGCGGTATTTCGTGTCAGCCAGACCGTCATGCAGCACGTTCATGATCGCAAGACAGGTATCGAGGCCGATGAAGTCCGCAAGCTCCAGCGGGCCCATCGGATGGTTGGCTCCCAGTTTGAGCGAGGTGTCGATGCTGAGAACCGATCCCACGCCCTCGTAGAGCGTGTAGATTGCCTCGTTGATCATCGGCATCAGAATACGGTTGACGATGAATGCGGGGAAGTCTTCGGCGCTGGCATGCGTCTTTCCCAACCGGTCCACAACGCCGCGCAGCGCCTGATAGGTATCCTCATCAGTGGCGATCCCGCGGATCAGTTCCACAAGCTGCATGATCGGGACCGGGTTCATGAAGTGCAGTCCCATGAACCGCTCGGGCCGGTCGGTACCGGACGCCAACCGGGTGATTGAAATAGAGGAGGTGTTGGAGGTCAGGATCGTGTGCTCTGCCAGATGCGGCACGAGCGCTTTGAAAATCTCGTGCTTCAGGGCCTCGCGCTCGGTCGCAGCCTCGATCACCAGATCGGTTTGACCAATGGTTGCAATCTCTGGCTCAAGACCGATGAGAGCCAGTGCCCTATCGCGTTCCTCCTGGGTAATCTTGGAGCGGGCCACCTGACGATCCATGTTCATCTCGATCAATCCCATGGCCTTGTCGAGCGCCTCGGGAGAGTTGTCATGCAGACGCACTGAATAGCCCGCCAGAGCAAACACATGCGCAATGCCATTGCCCATCTGGCCCGCGCCGATAACGCCTACAGTCTTGATGTCCATGGTGGTGATCCCTGCCTGAATACGCTGACAATAGGCCCCTCGCCCCAACAGGTGCAACCGCTTTCGCGCTGCAAAACTTTGCGTGGCGAATTAAGAGAATTTTCAACCTCTTGAGCAAAGACTGATCCCGCGTTCGCCGAACGGAGGAGATGCAGCTTGAGCCTTATTACACCAAACGTCGGGGACGTTGCTGACGCCGGTTACCGGTTCGGCACCAATGAGACGCTGTTTCGGGGCCAGGCTCCAGATTTATCCAAGCCTTATACTGTGTTTCTCGGTGCCGGAGAGACTTATGGCCAGTATGTCGAAATGCCATTCCCCAATCTTCTGGGTCGGGAACTGCCGATCCAATGCGTGAACTGGGGGGTACCAGGTGGCGGACCGACCCATTTTCTACGGGATCCCGTGCTGCAGGATGCCTGCAACAAGGCCCGGCTCTGCGTGATCACGGCTGGACATGCCTGGGCGATCTCCAACCGCCTTTACACGGTGCTTCACCGGGACAACTCCGCCATATCGGACGTGTCGGATCAGTTGATCGCCTTGTTTCCCAATGTGGATGTGGATTCCTTTGAACGTGTCCGCCCGATGCTCGTCGCCTTGCAGAATTCAAGCCCGGACAATTTCAAGGTTCTGGAAATGGAAATCCGCGAAGCGTGGCTCGCAAGGATGCGTGAAATGGTGGAGCGAATTGAAACCCGCACGGTCCTGTTCGTGATGGGAGATCATCTGCTGGACGACCCGTCCCTGTCGGAAAACCGGCGGATCGGCCCGGAACTGGTGTCACGGGTCATGCTCAACCGACTTGCAGGATATGTTGATCACTTCGTGGTCTATGAAGCCAGCGAAGAGGCGCAGTCCCTCGATGGCGAGGATCGGATTTATGATGAGAGCGACGCCACGGCATCGCTCAGCTATCCGGGCGAACGGATGCATGTGGAAGCGGCCGAACTGTTGTTCCCCATCTTGCGTCCAAGTTGCAACGATGCGCCGGACACGACAGGGAACATGGGCAAACTGAAGCAGATTCTGGGGTTCTAGAAAGCGTCTGACAAAGCAGGTTGGACAAAGCAATTCAAAGCCCTTTGAGTTCGGGCAACGAAATGTGTTTCAGGATTTCTTAAGACGCTCACAAAAAAAGGCCCTGCACGGCAATCATCCGCACAGGGCCCTGTAATTTCAGGCGTTCTCGTCAGCCCAATGCGGCTTTGAGCTCTGGTACCGCGTCAAAGAGATCAGCAACCAGTCCGTAGTCGGCTACCTGAAAAATCGGTGCCTCCTCATCCTTGTTGATTGCAACGATCACCTTGCTGTCTTTCATCCCGGCCAGATGCTGGATTGCGCCAGAGATGCCAACAGCAACATAGAGATCGGGCGCCACCACCTTGCCGGTCTGGCCTACCTGCCAATCGTTCGGCGCGTAGCCCGAATCCACGGCCGCACGCGACGCACCAACAGCGGCACCCAGCGTGTCCGCCAATTGCTCGATCAACGCGAAGTTCTCTTCCGAACCAACGCCGCGACCGCCTGAGACGACGATCTTGGCCGATGTCAGTTCCGGACGGTCGCTTTCCTGCACCTTGTCCTCGACCCATTCAGACAGGCCGGGGTTTTCAGTGGCAGCGATGTTTTCCAAGGCCGCCGACCCTGTTTCGGCGGCGGCATCAAAACCGGCTGTGCGAACGGTGAACACCTTCTTAGCGTCAGTGGATTTTACAGTCTGGATCGCGTTGCCTGCATAGATCGGACGCTCAAAAGTCTCGGCATCCACCACGGCTGTGACATCCGAGATCACCATCACGTCCAGAAGTGCCGCGACCCGGGGCAGGATGTTCTTGCCCGATGCGGTTGCCGGGGCTGCGATGTGATCGAAATCACCAGCAAGTGACACAAGCAAAGCAGCCACGGGCTCGGCCAGTCCGTTTCCGTATGACGCATCATCAGCGCAGAGCACCTTTGACACGCCGGCCAGCTTTGCGGCAGCCTCAGCCGCAGCACCACAACCGGCACTGGCGCACAACAGGGTCACATCGCCCAGACCGGACACGGCACTGACGGCTTTGCCGGTCTGATCCAGTGACAACTCGCCACCGATCACTTCGGCCAGAAGAAGTACAGACATCAGATTACCCCCGCTTCGTCTTTGAGTTTCGCAACCAGTTCCTCAACCGATCCGACCATGACGCCAGCCGCCCGGGATGAGGGCTCCACGGTGCTTTGTACGGACAGACGCGGTGCAACATCCACGCCGTAATCGGCAGGTGTCTTTTCATCCATAGGCTTTTTCTTGGCCTTCATGATGTTGGGCAGGGACGCGTAACGCGGCTCGTTCAAGCGCAGATCGACGGTGACGATTGCTGGCATCTTGACCTTGATGGTTTGCAGACCGCCGTCAACCTCGCGGGTCACGACAGCGCTGTCGCCATCAATGTCCAGCTCGGATGCAAAGGTTGCCTGCGACCAGCCCAGAAGCGCCGAGGTCATCTGACCGGTTGCATTCATGTCATTGTCGATCGCCTGTTTGCCGCAGAGCACCAGCCCGGGCTGCTCTTCGTCGATCACTGCTTTCAGGATCTTGGCGACGGCCAAAGGCTCGATATCCGTGTTCACGTCTTCGGACGCGACCACCAGAATGGCCCGGTCCGCACCCATCGCCAGCGCGGTGCGCAGAGTTTCCTGACTTTGCTTGACACCGACGGAGACCGCGATGATCTCGTCGGCCTTGCCAGCCTCTTTCAGGCGGATAGCCTGCTCGACAGCAATTTCGTCGAACGGGTTCATCGACATTTTGACATTTGCCAGATCGACACCGCTTCCATCCGCTTTCACGCGGACCTTCACGTTGTAATCGATGACACGTTTTACAGGCACAACGACCTTCATGCGCATATCTCCTCAGCTTGGCCTGAAAAAAGGCCGCGAAATTTCATCTCACCGGTATCGCGCATTTAGGTGAGTCGGTTAGCAAAAACCGACAAAATGTGTCGCAGAGCCGGATCAAATTCAGCGCGCGGAGTGAAACAGGACCAATTGAAGATCGCAAGAGGGACTTAGCGTCACAGTCTCAGCGATTTGCGCCCGGCACCCAAAGCACGTCGGAAGCACCATTTTCGTTGGCCACGCGACCCGCCACGAAAAACCAGTCAGACAGACGGTTGAGGTATTTGACCGCGTGTTCATTCACGGTTTCCATGGTCGCAAGTTCAACAGTCAAACGCTCGGCCCGGCGTGAAACCGTGCGGCACAGATGCAAATGCGATGCAAGCGGCGAACCACCGGGTAGAATGAAACTGCGCAAGGGCTCCAATGCGGCATTCATCGCGTCAATTTCAGCTTCCAGCCGGGCCACTTGCGCTTCGACCATCCTGAGAGGTGGGTATTCGGCGTCTGCGTCCTTTTCCATATCCGGGCGGCAAAGATCTGCCCCAAGATCGAAAAGATCATTCTGGATCATGGCCAGTTGACCATCCATGGCGCCTTCAGAATGAAGCCGGGCCAGACCAACGGTCGCATTGGCTTCATCTACTGTGCCGTATGCATTGACGCGGGAGGAATGCTTGGCGACGCGCGCCCCGTTACCCAGAGCTGTCTCACCTGCATCGCCGGTTTTAGTGTAAATCTTGTTGAGAACAACCATCAGATCAGCCCCCGCGTGAGAAATAGACGAACGCCACGATCAGGATCACCGCAACAAATTGCAGAAGCAGGCGAAGCCGCATGATCTTGTTGGCGTATTTGCGGTTGAAATCACCACCCTTGGCAAAGCCCATCACGCCGACCATCAAGACGGCCACAACACACAGGCAGACAAAGGCTGCGACGAGAAACAGAGGGTCTTTGGCCATTGGGCACGCGTCCTTTCACCGGGTTGAGCACGGCATGTAATGCGTCACGCCCAGAAGTCACGCCTTGCGCAGGATTGAGTCCATGGCGCGCGTCCGGAGCAGACGTTTGAAGAAGTTCATCATATAGGTTGGTGTGGTCACGAAATAGCGGGCTTTTGGACGCGGGGCCTCAAAGGCGTGGACAAGCTTGTCTGTCGTCGCCTCACAGGACAGCTCGAACCGGTCCTTCTTGCCGCTGTCATCATACAGCCGGGGCAAGGCGGTGTTCTCATAGAAATCCCGGTGCGCGGAGTCCTGCCAATTCACGTGTTTCTCAAAGTGGGGAATAGAGTTTGCTCTGATCTTCGATGTGATTGGCCCAGGCTCCAGCAGGATCAGATCAATGTTCTCACCATGAAGTTCCAATCGCATGGTGTCTGTCATCCCCTCCAACGCAAATTTGGTCGAGATGTATGCCCCCCGAAATTTCAGCGCGATGAACCCCAGAACGGAAGAGTTGTTGACGATCCGGCCATGGCCCTGTGCGCGCATCGTGGGCAGAAGGCGGTTGATCAGGTCGAACTGACCGAAGAGGTTGACCTCGAATATCTCACGCAGGGCGGCGCGTGGAAGATCCTCAACCAGACCGGGGCAGGCATAAGCGCCATTGTTGAACAAGGCGTCCAGCGTGCCGCCTGTGCGCTCTAGCGTCTCGGCCACTGCGTCTGCAACGCTTTGCTCGGAGGCATAGTCGAGCACGAAGCTCTCAAGCCCTTCTTCCTGCAAGCGGGCCACGTCTTCCGGTTTGCGACACGTGGCAAACACCCGCCAGCCGCGTTTGGCAAAGGCATGCGCGGCGTGATGCCCGATGCCTGATGAACATCCGGTCATCAGGATGGTTTTCTGTGTCATGTCGCAGGTCTCCTACGGTCAGTCGTGCGAGGGCAGGCGGACGGTTTTTACCGGATCAATGACGTGAAGCACGATCAGCAGCCCGGTCAAAGCAGCCCCCATGGCAAAGCCGCCCAGATGCGCCCAGTAGGCAACTCCGCCTTCCATATTGCCCAGCGACATCACGCCCATCATCATCTGGAACGCCATCCAGCCAATGAGCAGGGCTTTGACAGGGATCGAAATCGGCAGAACCAGAAACCAGAAGAGGGCCAGTGACATCCGGTCATTGGGAAAGCACACAAGATAAGCCCCCATGATGCCGGAGACAGCACCCGAGGCTCCGATCAGCGTGATCATCGCATCCGTGTTTGAATAAATCTGCGCAAGCGCTGCCACCAGACCGCTGAGCACGAACAGAAGTACGAACCCCAGTCGTCCGAAGGTGCGTTCAATGTCCGGCCCGAAAGCTGCCAGAAACAGCATGTTGCCCAACAGGTGCCAGAAATTCCCGTGCAGGAAATTCCAGGTCAGGAAGGTGTAGAACCCATCGGCTGCAAGGATGCGTTCTGGCATCACGGCGCCATAGGTCAGCAGCACAAGATTGAGCATGGGAGAGCTGTTTTGCAGCAGATAAATCACCACGCAGGCAACGACCACGAATGGCGTGATCCACACGCGAGCCTCTTTCGGCCGGGTCTGATCGGGATTTGCCTGCACCATCAGCAAAGTGTTGCGACACTGCGGGCGCAAGCACAAGGGGGCTAATTCGCGCTGGACCGGACCGCTTGGCCAGATTACACCATATCTATGGCCGATCCCACAGATTCAGACGATATATCCGCACCTTTGGAAGTGTCCGAACCCCTGCGCCGGGCGCTGGGTGACCGATATTTGACCTATGCGCTGAGCACGATCATGCATCGCGCACTGCCTGATGCGCGCGACGGTCTGAAACCGGTTCACCGGCGGATCCTTTATGCCATGTCGCGGCTCAACCTGTCGCCGACGTCGGGCTTTCTGAAATGTGCCAAGATCACCGGCGATACTATGGGGGATTTCCACCCTCACGGGAATCAGGCGATTTATGATGCGCTGGCCCGCATGGCGCAGGATTTCAACATGCGCTACCCTCTCGTGGACGGGCAGGGCAACTTCGGCAACATCGATGGCGATGGCCCGGCGGCGGAGCGCTACACCGAGGCGCGGATGACCACTGCTTCGGTCGCGATGATGGACGGGCTGGCGGAAAACGCAGTCGACTTCCGCCCCAACTATGACGGTCGTCAGCAGGAACCCGAGGTTCTGCCTGCCACCTATCCCAACCTTCTGGCCAATGGCTCCTCGGGTATTGCGGTGGGCATGGCGACCAACATTCCACCGCACAATCTGGGCGAGTTGGTTGACGCCTGTCTGCATCTGATCAAGGCCCCGAACGCGCGGGATGAAACCCTGCTTGACCATGTGCCTGCGCCTGATTTCCCGACCGGCGGCGTGATTGTCGAGCCGCGCGAAAACGTGCTTGAGGCTTACCGCACGGGGCGCGGCGCGTTCCGGCTGCGCGCCCGATGGGAGACCGAAGACTTGTCGCGCGGGCAGTGGCAGATCGTGGTCACTGAAATTCCCTATCAGGTCCAGAAATCCAAACTGATCGAGAAGATCGCGGAGCTGATCCAGACCAAACGCATCCCGATCCTTGCCGACATTCGCGACGAAAGTGCCGAGGACATCCGCCTGATCCTTGAGCCGCGCGCCAAGACGGTTGATCCGCAAGTGCTGATGGAAACGCTCTTCAAGCTCAGCGATCTTGAGATCCGGTTCTCGATGAACATGAACGTGCTGATCGACGGACGCACGCCCAAGGTCTGCTCGCTCAAGGAGGTCTTGCGCGCCTTCCTCGATCACCGGCGCGAAGTTCTGGTGCGCCGGGCAGAGCACCGACTGGCCAAGATCGACCACCGGCTTGAGGTTCTGGAGGGTTATATCATTGCCTTCCTCAACCTTGACCGGGTAATCGAGATCATCCGCACCGAGGATGAGCCCAAAGAAGTGATGATGGCCGAGTTCGAGCTGTCGGACACACAGGCCGAGGCGATTTTGAACATGCGGCTGCGCTCCTTGCGCAAACTCGAAGAGATGGAATTGAAGCGCGAGCATGAAACGCTTCTGATCGAGCGCGCCGAGATCGAGGACATGCTGGCCTCAGAGGATCTGCAATGGAAGAAGATCGCCGATCAGTTGCGTGAGGTCCGCAAGGCCTTTGGCAAGGACGCGCCCGGCGGTGCACGGCGATCCGAGATTGCAGATGCGCCCGAGGTCGAGGACGTGCCGCTTGAAGCGATGATTGAACGAGAGCCGGTAACGGTTGTCTGCTCCCAGATGGGTTGGATCCGCGCAATGAAGGGTCATATCGCGCTCGATCAGGAATTGAAATTCAAGGACGGCGACGGGCCGCGCTTCATATTCCACGCCGAGACCACGGATAAGGTGCTGGTATTTGCCTCAAACGGGCGCTTCTACACACTCGGTGTGGCCAACCTGCCGGGTGGGCGTGGCATGGGCGAGCCTGTGCGTCTGATGGTTGATCTGCCCAACGAGGCGCAGATTATCGAGATGTTCCTGCACAAGGCCGACCGCAAACTTCTGATCGCCTCCAGTGCCGGCGATGGCTTCGTTGTGCCAGAGGCGGATGTCGTGGCACAAACGCGCTCTGGAAAGCAGGTGCTCAATGTCCGTGGTGATGTGGTGGCGCGGGTTTGCCGGACCGTGTCAGGCGACAGTGTTGCCGTCGTTGGCGAGAACCGCAAAGTGCTGATTTTCCCGCTGGAAGAGTTGCCCGAGATGAACCGTGGCAAAGGCGTGCGGTTGCAGAAATACAAGGATGGCGGCTTGAGCGATGCGGCCACCTTCACGCTCGCAGACGGATTGCGCTGGAAAGACAGTGGTGGGCGGACCCGTACGGAAGTAATGCTGGAAGACTGGAAGGGCAAGCGCGCCGGCACAGGTCGGATGGCCCCGCGCGGCTTCCCACGCGACAACCGTTTCACGGATTGATCAGCGGAAGATGTCCGGCAGGTCCGGGCCGTTTTCGGATGCCAGCGCCTTTTCATAGGCCGCAAGGATCAGGCAAAGCGCATAGGCGTTCATCACCAGAGCAGGCACGTCTGTGACCGTCGCATAGATGAGCGCGGGAAGGCCCGCATCGACTTCGCCAAGCTGGACGGTCATGACAACAGACAGCACTTCGCTGAGGATGATCGTCGGGATCAGGATCGCCGACCAGATGATCGCAAGCGGTCCCCACATCGGTCCTGCCATATCAAGAGCGCGCCTGATGCCGTCCCATCCACGTTGTTCAAGCACGACGGCCGGGATCGACAATGTGGTGAAGGCCAGAAAGATCGGACCAAAGAATATGAAGATGCTCAGCAGGGTCAGAAACCCCAGATCAATCGCGAAATGGATCACGATCAGCGGCCATAGCACGGACAGGACAGCCCGGCGGGCCACAGACGGATCCCCGAAGCCGCCCGTTTCAAACATCCGGATGCGCACCGCCTGATGCCCGATCAGAACAGAGAAGGCGGCGCTTGAGGCCAGCAGATACAGGTAATATAGCGGTTCGGACAGGATGTCCTTGGGCGCATTGCCCAGCAGCTTGCCCATGGCATCGGGCGTTGCCAGAAGGAAGACCAGATCAATGGCCAGAGCCAGCGCCAGAAATTCTGCACAAATCCAGCCGCCATGTTTGCCAAGACGAAGCAGGCTGCCCTTGTTCAGCTCTGAAAGCTCTCGCATCATCAGGAAAACACCCGGGTGATGTCTGCTACGCTCATGCCTTCCTTGATCTCGCGCAGGCGGGCATAAAGCACTGCCGTGAACACCGCCAGAAGGCCGTAAGTGACAGCGGAAGATGCGGATTGCAACAGAACCACAAAAATCAGGTTCACACCGGCAATGGCTGCGGCAATACCACCAAACAGACCAACCATCAGGCCAACAACAAGCGACACGACAAAGAGCAGCAGAAAGATCAACAGGATCGCCCCGACTATTGGCCAGCGATAATCCTTCGAAAGTTGAGAGGCACGCGTCAGTGCGCCCCATCCGCAGTCTTCCAGAAGCACCACAGGCGCCATCACCCAGAACCGGGCCGAGAGATAAAGCCCTGGCAGGATCAACAGGAGGTACCCCATCATCGAGACGATCATCAGGACCACGCCCAGCCCGATCAGCGGCAGCAGCACCTCGACCGTGCGCCCCAGATAGCGACCGATGGCCAGAGGCTTGCCCTGTTGCAGATCGTAGGCCGCCAACGTGATCACGCCTGAAACGATGAGGGCAGCAACACCGCTGAGCAGGACAGATACCACATATTCCACGCTCACCCCGCCCAACGGTCCGGCAACCAGAGGGCTGTTGATCACGTCAGATTGCAGCAGGGTCGACACCAGTGTCAGCGCCGTTGTCGGGACAGCTGCGATCAGAAAAAACACGAAAAACTTGCGAAAAAACAGTTCAAGCGAGGCTCCGATCAGGTCGGTCACCCCCAAAGGCACATGCTCTTTGCCGTTCATGGTCTGATCCGCCTCCTGCATTGGCGACAGGTTTAACGCCTCTGCCCGGTGGCGCAAAGCGCTAAAGCACAGGCCTAGCGGTCATTGTCCTGATGGTGAAACTTGTCTTCGCGCGCGTCACCAAACAGTTTCCGGTTCTCAAGATAGCCGCGCTGGGCGCGGTAGAACGCCCGCAGAAACTCATCTTCCCGCCCACGCGCGATGGCCTCAGCAAAATCAATGCGCCGCGCGATGGTCGCGGCGACCTTGCGCACTGTATCGTCATGGCGCATGCGCCCGCCTGCGTCCAACTGGCCGGTCTTGACCTGCAACAATGTCTCCAGTGTTTGCAACTCGTACCGGCCATAGTGATCAAGCTGGTTGGGCTGAAAGGTGAACCGGTCCTTGGGGGCAGCAGTGCCGCGCACGGCAAGGTCAGGCAGCAGCACGGGCTTGGGAATTTCCACCACATAAGTCCCGGCAATGATGTCGCCGAGGCGCTGGTTGCGTTTCGAGCGGATGGGCACGATCAGCAGGATGAACACCCAAACCACAACGATCAGCTTGGTCCATCCATCCATGGCACTGCTTGCCAGCAGATAGAGGCCCGGCATGAACACCTCGGCCTCTTTCATCATGTTGCGCACGGTCACGGAGTAAGCGCTCAGCCCTTTTCCGTCTGAACTGACAACTCGCAGTTTGACCAGGCGTTTGCCAAGGGTCTGACCGTTCCACATCAGCTCCGTGATCACGTAGTACGGCACACGCAGGCCGAAGAACATGAGCACTGCGATGATCATGAACATGTCGCCCGACATCAGATTGGACAGCAGCAAGAGCCCCAGAAACGAGATCACGAAAAGGAGCGTGAACAGGATATCCAGCAATTGTGCCGCGAAACGCGCGCCGATGGAGGCAACCTCGAATGTCAGAGGCACTCCCTCGGGCGGCGTCAGCGTGTGGCGTTTGACCGGGTCCTTGATCTTTGGTCTGCGCCGTCGGGCACTCATGATCTCTCGCCCCGCTCACGACCGGCCAGCAGGAAATAGGCCAGCCACAACGCGCCCGCACCCCACCCGATCACCAGTCGAACCTCGGCGTCCTGCACGCTTTGACGGAAGAAACCTTCAAGGATTGCCGCGACGACCAGCATGATGGCCGCCAGAATGGCCAGTTTTACGGCATCACGTCCGTGCAGGCGCAGGCTGTCCGCGCGGGTCAACTGACCGGGGAACAGCACCGACAACCCAAGGCGAAAACCGCCTGCGCAAGCAATGATGATCGCCCCGATTTCCGTAACCCCGTGGATCGACAACCAAGCTGCGATGTCATAGCCGATCCCGCGATCGACATGCAGGGCGACAAAGGCCCCAAGCAGCAGGCCGTTGTAGAAAGTCAGCACGAAACTGGGCACGCAGAGGAGCACACCCAGCGAGAAAATGAATATCGAGATCTGCGTGTTGTGAGAAAACAGATAGGCGGCAAAGGCAGCAAACCCGCTAGTCCCGATCCCGTCGCCCCCATAGATCACCGACAGAAGGTCCTCTCGTGAGGATCCCAGCCCACGCCCGCCTGCCATATCGGGCGGCATGAAAGTATTGTACCAGGTGGCGTCCTCGAAAAACAGAAGATAGCCCGCAAGCGCACCCAGAAACATGGTCATAAAGGCGATCAGGATGGGCAGGCCCGTGCGCCGGACCGTCTGCGGGATCGAGCGGCTGAGCAGCTTCCAGACCAGCCCACGCAGACTGTCTTGCGGGGCGTAGACTGCCAGATATGCGCGCGCGCAAAGAGACTCAAGGAACGCCAGCAACCCCCGGTCGAGCGAGATTTCACGGGCCAGTGACAGCGAGGTCATGGCCTGCCGATACAGCGTCGCCAATTCTTGCGCCTCGTCAAAGGACAGCGACGGCGCGCCCTTGCGTTCGACCCGGTTGACCAGTTCGCTCAGACGCTTCCAACCGGTTTCGCGTTCCTGACGGAAGCGGGCGGAGCGGATGAGATCAGCGTCGCTCATATCATCCCCCGTGCCTTGACCGAAAGATAGGCAGACACCAGCCGTGGCGTCAGATCGCCGGGCTCCACGTCCAGACAGACGACGCCCATGCGCCGCAGCTTGTCCAGCACCATGCGTCGCTCGCGGGCAATCTGGCCGCTGGCCACGGCCTCGGCAATGTCGGAGAAATCCATCTCGTTGGTGGCCTTGGCCTCGGGCTCGGGCGCGCGCATGGTGACGAAAATCATCACGTGATGGCGGCCCAGCACGGCCATGTTTTCCAGCAGCAATTCAGCCGATGTGCTGTCCACGAAATCCGAGAAGATGATGATCAGCGAGCGCCGTTTCAACTGGCCGTTCAGATGGGCCAGCGCCAGCGTCGGGTTGCTTTCAACCTCGGAATAGCTGAGCGAGGCCAGTTGCGAGCGAATGCGGGCAAACCCCATCCGAGCAGGTTGCGGCGGCGCATAGAGGTTTGGCCGGGCATCATAGCTGTAAAGCCCCACCAGATCGCCGCCCAGACCTGCAGCCCAGGCACAGGCAAGGGCCGCATTGACTGCATGGTCGATCTTGGGCAGGCCTGCAATTTCTTCGCGCATCAGATATCCGTTGTCGAGGCACAGCATGATCTGGTGATTGCGCTCAGCCCGCATTTCCTTGGCCACAAGGTCCCGCCTGCGGGCCGAGCGTTTCCAGTCGATGGAGCGTGTGTCCATGCCGGTCGTGAAATCCCTGAGCTGGTGGAACTCAGCGCCCTCACCGCGAATGCGGTTGTCCTTGACGCCAAACAGTTCGGACCGGACGGTGACATCGATCTGCCCTGAAGATATCGGTCGGATATTTGGCACCACGCGCAAGCTGTCATCGAGCGTGATCTTTGGCGTGATGTCCATCAGCCCCAACCGGCTTGGCCAGTTCAGCCAGACCTGGTTGAGATCAAACTCCCCCCGACGGGTCGCGCGAATTTGCATGGTCCCGGCCAGATCACCGGTCTTGCGGTCTCTGTTCAGCGAAAACGGCGCATCCAGACGCAGTCCGTCTGGCAAGTCAAGTCGCGCTTCGATGGGACCATCGGGCAAGTTCTGCGATGCCTCAAGCCGTGCCTGCATGGGCGCAATTTCACCGGCATAAACCTCGCTTGGTCCATCGACAGCAAGAACCATTCCCCGAATGCCCGGGGTAAGCGCCAGATCCGTCAGAACCAGACCCAGAAGACCGGCCCACAGCAACAGGCTCATCTCGCGTGGAGCGCCGGGCAGAACCAGCAGCAACACGGAGAGGGCCAGCATGCCAATGGCAAGTCCCAGAAGCCTGCGGCTTGGACGCATTACTTGGGCGCCTCGATCCGGTTGAGGATGTTGGTCATCACGTCAGCCTCTGTCCTGCCCTCGATCTCGGCAGTGGGACCAAGAACGATGCGGTGCCGCAGGGCCGGGATGGCCAAACGCTGCACATCATCGGGGATCGCATAGTCGCGCCCGTCAAGGGCCGCGAGCGCACGCACGGCACCGGCCAACGCGTCGGCGGCGCGTGTTGATGCCCCGTGGCGGATTTCGCTGTCCTCCCGCGTTGCGCGCACCAGATCGAGAATGTAGCGCAGGATTGTTTCATCCAGACGAATGCTGTCAATCAGGGCGCGCGCGCCCGCCAGATCTTCGGTACTGAGCACAGCTTCCAGACCTTCCCGACGTGACGCAAAATTCAGCGGTTTGGCCGCATGGCGGCGCAGGATTTCAAACTCGGCGGCATCATCGGGGAAATCGATCACCAGTTTGAACAGGAAACGGTCAAGCTGCGCCTCGGGCAGGGGATAAGTACCTTGTTGCTCAATCGGGTTCTGGGTCGCAACAACGAAAAAGCTGTCACCCAGCGAATAGTCCGTGCCGTCAATGGTTGCCACCCGCTCGTTCATCACCTGCAACAAGGCAGCCTGTGTTTTTGGTGGTGCGCGGTTGATCTCATCTGCAAGCAGGATGTCGGTGAAAACCGGGCCCTTGGTCAGCTTGAATGCGGATGTGCCGAAATCGAAGATATTCACACCCAGCACATCGCCGGGCATCAGATCGGGCGTGAACTGGATGCGTCCGAAGTCCATTTTCAAGGCCGATGACAGGCTTTGGGCAAGCAGTGTCTTGGCGGTTCCCGGAGGGCCTTCGAGAAGGCAATGCCCACGCGCGAAAAGGGCTGTCAGCAACAGATCCACAGTTTCGGTCTGACCATGCACGGCCTTGCCGATTTCGTCGCGGATGCGCCCGCTCAGACGCTCAAGTTCTTCCAAATTCATGCAACACCTTTTGTGATTCGGCCTCAAAAGCCTCAAGGAGGTCCAGGATTTGTGCCGCACTCGCTCCGGCCGGAGGAGAGAGCGACGCATCCAGAGAATTGACAAAATCGCGGGCCAATTCGGGGTTTTTTCGGGTGATCGTGTTTTGCAACTGTCGTGCGTTTGCGCCACGTTCAGAACCCAACAGAGCGGTTGAAAGCTCATGCAGGCGGTTGTGCACGTGGGCCGCGATCAGCGCCTGCCGATTGCCGGTCAGTTGCAACAATCGCGCTTTAGCTTTCACTGACACCGCACGCGCGGCAGATGGCTGGTCGTCAAAGGGACGCAGAGCTGGGCCAAATCTGACGGACGAGCGCCAGACCGCGAGACCGAGAAGGGCCGCCAGCCCGATCCACAAGACCGAGAACGGATAGGAGAAAAAGCGCAGCAGATCGGACCAGTCACGCGCATCATACTGTCGTTCGCGCTCTACGAAAACGCGGGTCGTGTTGTCCAGAAGCACTGTTTTGCCATCAGCCAGATAGGGCAGCACCACTCGCGCGGTTTCAGCGTTGTCGCCAAGCGTCAGCCCGTGATTGTTCAGCATGTCAGGGTCTGAAATCGCGTGATAGGTCATCCGCGCTCCTTTGCAGCGGATCATCACATGCCCCAACCTGCCGCCGATCACAGGCACGCAATTGGGTGGCAAGGTCGGATCAAACAACTGCGGCGCATAAAGCGTGACCGTCAAATCCTCGAACGGATCGACCATTCCGCGCAACTCAAGCACCTGGCGCTCGGGCCGGACAAATGGTTTCCAAGCTACGGCTGTGTCCTCAAACGGACGGCTGGCATCTTTAAGATCGGTCAGAAGGCTGGGGTGGGCAAAGCCAGACTGGCGCATTGCACGCGTCCATTTCGGTGCAATGATCAGCGTGGGCAACAGGTTCAGTTTGCGCTGAACCACGACTTGAGTGATGTCTATTTCCGTCGTGGTTTTCAGATAATCCTCACGTGTCTCGGGCCGCTCAAAACGTGTGCCCAGATCCGTGTCGTAAATTGGCAGTATGCGCAGACCAACGCTGTCAGGCTCGACCGCGACCGCCACGGCCTTGCGCGCCTCGATCCCGTCCTGCTTGAGCCAAGTCAGCAAACCGTCGTGACCGATGGCCGACAGATTCAGTTCTCGTTCACCGCCGCGCACCAGAAGCCAGGCACCAAGGGCCAGAGCCAGGATCAGCGCAACCACGCCTGCGGTTTCCATGCCACGGGACCGGGTCATCGAACCAATCCGTTCAGAATGGGGCGTGCGCGTGCGATGCAATCCTCAAAGGTTTCATCTGCCAGCGCCCTGCCGCCAAATTGCACCAGCTCCTCAGCCAGCACGATGCGGCGCAAATCGCCCAGCCGTTGCCAAGATGCAGGCAACCGGCGAACCAGTTCACGGGCGGTTTCCGAGCGGCTGTGCCGCATTCCGTGGGTTTTCGCCGAGGCATGCAAAACATGCTGGACCAGTTCGACAAGCGCGGCTTCCTTGTCGGCCATGGCAAGCAGGCGATCGATCAGACGGGCGGTTTCCGGTTCGTCATTGGCACTGGGCTTTGCCGCCTTGCGGGGTTTGGCCTCACGCGGTCCAACATCCGCTTCCCGGTTGGCAAAACGCGATGACGCGCCTCCGCCGAACTTCCACAACAAGAGTGCTGCGAGCACGAGGACGAGAGCGAAAACAGCTGTGAACCCCCAGTTTACGGCTTCCGGGTCAACATCGCTGTCAGTTTCCGGCTCGGGCGGGGTATAACGCGGCGCACCATCCATGGGGATTTCACCATCAAGACGGTCGATGTAGTAGATGTCGTTCTGAACCCGTGAAAACCGCACCGCCGCGCGATAATCTTCCGCGCTTTGCGTTTCTTCCAGATCCATCCGAGTATAGCTGACGCCGTCCTGCCCATAGCCGGTCACTGCCCAGATACCGAGCAGAAGTGTGGCGCACATTCTTTGAACACATATCACGGGGCTTCGAAGTCTCTGTCGTCAGGCAAGTGGTTACGGGACGCGTCAGGTCAGGGGTCAGGGTCGCACTCAGATGGGCAGGCCGCAAAGCGCGGTCTGGTACGGAACTGGAAATAGAGATGATTTATGACCTAAGAATGGCCGGACGACCAGTGAGGATCAGGAAAATGCCTCAGGCTTGATCGCACGGGCCATGTGATCAAGCACCGCATTCACGAATTTCGTCTCTTTGCCTTCGGGAAAGAACGCGCGCGCCACATCGACAAATTCAGTGATGGTGACCTTGGGCGGGGTGTCGCGGGTCAGAAGTTCGGCGCCTGCTGCCCGGAACAGGGCGCGCAAAGTCGGATCAATCCGGTTGATCGGCCACTTGGCAACAAGTGCTGCATCGGTCAACTGATCAATCTTTGCCTGATGGCTCACCGCTTCGCGCAAAAGGCCCCGAAACAGGTCGATGTCGCCCTCGGAGAACGTGTCACCATCCAGTTCCGCGCCAAAACGGTGGGTTTCAAACTCCTGCTGGACCTCCTCAAACGGAGTGTCGGAGGCTTCCATCTGAAACAGTGCCTGCGTCGCAAAGAGACGCGAGGCTGACCGCATCCGGCGCTGTTCGTCTTTTGAGAGTTTTGCCATCACGCGCTGTCCTTGGAAGTTTGCCCGGCCATGAGAATGTGCTCGCTGTCAGGCGCAAAAGCAGACGAGCGGGGTCCGCCCCCGAAGCGGCGGGCCAGTGCGATCAGATGCAAGGCGGCTTCGGCGGCACCACCGCCCTTGTTTTGACCGGACGCTTCGGCCCGAACCTCGGCCTGTTCGCGGTTCTCGACCGTCAGAATGCCATTGCCGATGCAAACCCCATCCAAACCCAGAAGCGTCAGCCCACGGGAACTGTCGTTGCAGACCGTGTCATAATGGGTCGTCTCGCCCCGGATGACGCAGCCAAGGGCGACAAATCCGTCATACTGACCTGATTTCGCGGCCAGTGAAATTGCTGTTGGCACTTCCAAAGCGCCCGGAACCTCAACCACGTCATACATCGCGCGTGCGGCCTCGCAGGCAGCTTTTGCTCCTGTGATCAACTGATCCGCGATGGACTTGTAGTAGGGTGACACGACGATCAACACCCGCGTCGGGACGTCAAATTCCGGCGGCTGAAGCGTGTGGTGCTGTTCATTGGCGGCCATGATCAATGCTTTCCTTCGGGGATTGCCCGCGTGCCGGTGATTGACAGGCCGTAGCCGTCCAGCCCGACGACCTTGGGGCTTGGCGAATTGGTCAGAAGGGTCATTTCCGAAACACCGAGAGCACCCAGAATCTGAGCGCCCAATCCGTATTGCCGCAAGGTGTTGGGCGACACACCGCCGTCAAGATCAAGCTTCATCGCCATGTCGCGAAGCAGCACGACAACGCCGCGTCCCTCACGCGAAATTTCTTCCATCGCATCCGCCAGTTGATGGGATCGCCCCGGTGTCAGACCCAGCATGTCATCAAGCGGATTGGCAGCATGCATGCGCACCAGCACGGGCCCGTCTGAGGCGATATTGCCCTTGGTCAGCACCAGATGCTCGGCTCCGCCTGTTTCATCCGTGAAGACGCGCAGCATCCATTCGCCACCATATTCGGACTGCACCGGTTTGATGGCGATCTCACGCACCAGATTGTCATGCTTGCGGCGATAGGCAATCAGATCGGAAATCGTACCGATTTTCAGTCCGTGCAACTGCGCAAAGGCCACAAGATCGGGCAGGCGGGCCATTGTGCCGTCTTCCTTCATGATCTCGCAGATCACACCCGAGGGGTTGAGGCCAGCAAGTCGCGAGATATCAACGGCAGCCTCCGTATGACCGGCACGCACAAGAACACCGCCGTCCCGGGCCCGCAATGGAAAGACATGGCCGGGCGTGGCGATGTCCGCTCCGGAGGAGTTTTGATCAATCGCGACCGCTACTGTCCGCGCGCGGTCATGAGCAGAAATTCCCGTCGTCACACCCTCGCGCGCCTCGATCGAGACGGTGAAGGCGGTTTCATGGCGGGATGAATTCGAGGCGGCCATCAAGGGCAGGCCCAGACTGTCCAGACGTTCAGATGTCAGTGTCAGACAGATCAGTCCGCGCCCATGCTTGGCCATGAAGTTGATCGCATCCGGTGTGGCCATCTGCGCGGGGATCACCAGATCACCCTCATTCTCGCGATCCTCGTGATCGACAAGGATGAACATGCGCCCGTTGCGGGCGTCATCGATGATCTCTTCCACCGATGAAATGGCGTCTGTGTAATCGGTCTCAGCGGGCATGGGTCGTCCGGTCTGGTTTGGGTCCACCGCGCCATTTACCCGGATCGGGCAGGCTTGACCAGTACCCGTGGCAAATGAAATGTGCAGCATCTTTGGTTCATGTCGCATTCGGACTTGCAACCGTCTTGCGAAGGGTTTGTCTTGGGCCGCATGAAAAGTTTTGAAAACCTCTATCGTGTTTCCGGTCAATCCATAGCGCTTGGCCCGGATGTACCCTTTCCCAGCGAAGACATCGCGGCTGCAACGACCCTGATCTCGGGGTGTCCCATTGCTGCCGAGACGCCGCTTGTCTCCTCACCTGATTTTGCGCGGCTTTGCGGCGTGCAGTCAGTGACGATCAAGGATGAGCGAGGTCGCATGGGCCTTGGCAGCTTCAAGGCGCTGGGTGCTGCCTATGTGATTGCTCAGGACCATGCTTCAGGCGCGGACATGAGCCAACGCACGTATGTGACCGCCAGTGCCGGAAATCACGGAATGTCGGTTGCCGCGGGCGCGCAGGCCTTTGGTGCAAAATCCGTGGTCTATATTGCGCAATCCGTGCCGGAAAGTTTTGCCGGACGCTTGCGCGAAACAGGTGCTGAGGTCCGCCGGGAAGGGGCCGTTTACGAGGACAGCATGGCGGCAGCCGCGAAGGCGGCAGATGACCACGGATGGCTGCTTTTGTCCGACAGTTCCTGGCCAGGGTATTTTGAGATGCCACATCGCCTGATGGAGGGTTATCTGATCTTGATGGGTGAGGTCTTTCGTCAGATCGATCACGTCCCTACCCATATTTTCCTTCAGGCAGGCGTTGGTGGTCTGGCAACATCTGCGGCCGCCATGGCCCGGCGTGAATGGGGTGCGGCCCCGCGCATCATCGTGATTGAGCCGCAAGTAGCAGAGGCGCTGATGGCATCCATCAAGGCGGGCAAGGCTGTGACCGCGCCCGGTCCTGTCTCAAGCATGGGGCGTCTGGATTGCAAGGAACCTTCCCTGATCGCTCTGGCAGGTCTGGCCCGCGATGCCGATCTGTTTGTCAGCCTGAGCGAGGAAGAGGCGGCCCAAGGCGTGGCCGCCCTTGCCGCCGTTGGGCTTGAAAGTTCAGCCTCGGGCGCGGCAGGACTGGCGGCTCTTTTGACAGGTGATGATGCGCTTGGTTTGACCAAGGATGCAAAGGTACTGTGCATTCTGTCCGAAGGCCCGGCCAATTGACGCCGTGCCTCTGGCCAGTGATGCGGATCGAGTATTTGGGGAAAATCGAATGACCGGTTTTGCACCTTCCGAGTTCAGGGCCCGGGTGGATCGGGCGCAGAAGATGATGGCAGATGCCGGGCTTGGAGCGCTTTTGCTGACCACCGAACCGGATCTGCGCTACTTCAGCGGGTTTTTGACCCGTTTCTGGGAAAGCCCGACGCGGCCCTGGTTTCTGATCGTGCCCGCCTCAGGCGATCCGGTTGCCGTGATCCCGGCCATTGGCGTTGCGGTGATGGAACGGACGTGGATCAGGGATATTCGCAGTTGGCGCTCGCCCGCACCTGAGGATGAGGGGATCGGTCTGCTGAGCACGATCTTGCAAGAGATCGGCGGTCAGGTCGGGACGCCCATGGGTCCCGAGACCCACCTGCGCATGCCGTTGTCGGACTGGACGCGGCTGGCATCTTTTGGCATCCGTGATGATGCGGGCATCATGCAGCGCTTGCGGATGGTCAAGTCCGAGCAGGAGATCGCCAAGATCAGGGCGGCATGCGCAGTGGCGGACCGGGCCTTTGCGCGCGTGCCGGAGATCGCTCGCGCAGGCGTTGCGTTGTCTGAAGTGTTCCGGCGGTTCCAGATTCTGTGTCTTGAAGAAGGGGCAGACTGGGTGCCCTATCTGGCAGGTGCTGCGGCTCAGGGCGGGTATAGCGACGTGATTTCACCGGCCAGTGATGCGCCCCTCGCGGCGGGTGATGTGCTGATGCTGGATACCGGTTTGGTTAAGGATGGATATTTTTGCGACTTTGATCGCAATTTCTCGGTTGGACCTGCCGCTCAGGATGTCAAACACGGGCATTCCCGGCTGATCGATGCCGTGGTTGCCGGGGCTGATGCAGCGCGTCCGGGTGCGCGGGCATCTGATGTGTTTCACGCCATGGACCGTGTCGTGACAGGTGGGGCTGGCGGGTCCGATGCCGGGCGGCTGGGTCATGGGCTGGGGATGCAATTGACCGAATGGCCGTCGCTGACGGCCGACGATCACTCGGTCTTGGAGGCAGGGATGGTGCTGACACTTGAACCCGGTATTGATCTGGGTGAGGGGCGCATTCTGGTGCATGAGGAAAACATCGTTATCCGCGCAGGCGAGGTTGAATTCCTGTCGACGCCTTACGCGCGGCAGATGGTGGAGCTGTCGTCATGAGCGTCTTTTCCTATTCACCCGACACCTTGGATACGCCGGTCATGGGGCTGGTGGTGCTGCAATCGGATGAGACGATCGAGCAGGATTTTCGCCAGATGCTGCCCGCCGCTGTGCGGTTTCATGTCTCGCGCATTGCCAGCGCGCCTGATGTCAGTCGGGAAACGCTGGCCCAGATGGAGACCCATCTGCCTGCAGCGGCAGGTCTTTTCCCGCAATCCCTGCGGTTTGATGCCATCGGATATGGCTGTACATCGGGAACAGCCCAGATCGGGGCGGATAGGATTGCCGAACTGATCGCGGCTTCAACGTCAGTTGCCATGGTCACAGAGCCCGTATCAGCATTGATTGCCGCCTGTCGCCACCTGAAGATCTCAAGGCTCGGATTTCTGTCACCTTATGTGATGGAGGTCTCCGATCATCTGCGGGAGGTCCTGCGAAAGTCGGACGTCCAGACGCCGGTTTTCGGAACCTTCGCAGAAGGGCGGGAGGAGCAGGTTGTGCGGATTTCGGCAGCCTCGGTCATTGAGGCGGGCAAGGCGTTGATGGCGGGGGCGGGCGCGGATGCGCTGTTCCTGTCCTGCACCAATCTGCGGACAATGACGGTGATCGATCCACTGGAAGAAGCGCTGGGCCTGCCGGTTCTGTCCAGCAATCAGGTGCTCGCCTGGCACATGGCACAGCTTGCCGGTGTCGCCGGGGGGCTGCACGGTCCGGGGCGGTTGCTCAAGGGCGCATAGCCTGTGATCCAAACGAAAAAGGCCGCCCGATGCACGGGCGGCCTTTGTTCAGATCCAGCGTGTCTCAGCCTTTGTCGCCGCGGCTTGCCCAAAGTGCCTGCAGTGAGGCGGCAAGCTCGTCCACCGGCTCGTTTCCGGTCATCTTGCCGTCGAACGCATCCAGACCGATGGCGGCATAGACATTGGCAAAAGCCGACTGCAACCGTGCGTAAGTCGCATCATAGCGCAGGCTGCCGAGGATCGCGTTGAGATCCTCGCGGATCAGGTCACGCTCGGTCGCAGCGCCTGCGTCGTATTCGGTGCGCGTCTGGCTGTAGATCCTGTCAGAAAGATTGTGGTACTCACGCGCCGTTCTGGTCTCCTTTTTCAGCGCATGGAAGCGCTGGTCGGACACATGCACCTGCGTGGACACCGCTTGGGTCAGCGCCAGAGCGCGGGCATCCAGCAAGGTCTCTCCGGCCGCGATTGTGCGCTTTCGCTGAGGATAACGGGCCAGGTTCATGATGTCCCATGACAGGCGTGCGCCCCATCCGGCCCAGTCATTGTTGACCAGAAAATCGTTCGAATTGTAGTTCAGTCCCAGAAAGCCGCGGATCGAGGGCAGCAATTCCAGGGCTGCCGATTTTTCGTCAATCTCGTTGATCCGCAGACGATATGAAATCTCGCGCAACTCGGGCCGGTTGAGATAGGCGATCTTGGTCATCTGCTCGGGGCCCATCCGCGTGATCGGCGTATCCAGGGCTGCATGGCGTGGGACGACCACGTGATAATGCTGGTTCTGTGGCAGGTTCATCAGGGCTGCCAGCTGGTTCTTGGCCACGGCCAGATCGCGGGCGATTTCCTGTGCAGAGCGCTGGATGCCCAGCAATTCACGCTGGTAGTTCATCGCCTCAAGCCGGTCACCTTCGCCAGAGCTGACCTGCGCCCGCGCACTGGACAGCGCGCGCTCTGCACGGCCCTCAAGCCGCTTTACCCGACCTGAAAGACGCTCCGCCGCGACCGCACGCCAATAGGCGGTGCGCACATCTTCGATGATGCGGTTGATGGTCGAGCGGCGCTGTTCCTGAGCGATCAGATATGTGTCGGCCTTCTGCTGCGACCGATAATAGGACAGGCCGAAGTCCAGAATGTCCCAGCTCAGCGTCAGATCAGCCTCAAGCACATTGCGCTCGGTTGACCGGGACGGCTCGACTGAGGCAAGGCCCGATGTGGTGATCGAGGTTGTGAACGGATCGTTGGACCGGCCAGACCAGTTTGCGGAGGCCACCAGATCGGGCAGCATGTCGAACTCGGACAGTTCAAGTTCTTCAAAGCGCAGCGCCGCGTCCATGATCTCGACCCGGTTGTCGAGGTTGTATTTGATGGCACGCGCCATCGCCTCGTAAAGGCCGATGGACCGGCTCACGGGTTCCTGTTCATCCGAGATGATCCGGGCTTCACGGTCGGCGGCTATCTGGGCAAGCTCCTGCGTGGTAAGCACTTCCGGTTCGACCGAACAGGCCGCGACCGACAGGCCGAGAAGGGCGGTTGCACTGAGCCTGCCGATGGTCTGGGTATTGAATCGTGTCATGATACTGTCCCGTCTCTTTGTTTTATCCCAGCTTCCGAAGCGCGCTGAGCAGTTGTTGTTGTTCGGACTGTCCGGATTGGGTGATCCGTTGGGTCTCGGTTGAAAAGCTTGAGGTTTCACTGATCTGATCTGGGTTGATCGTGATCCGGCAGGTTGATGCATCCAGCGTCAACGTGCCCATGTAACGATCCCCATTTTCGCTCATGGCGGTGAAGTCGAAGGTCGATGTGCCTTCACTCAATCCGCGAACGGTCATGGTCTTGTCGCCCATCCGGCTGATCTCGACCGGGCCGCCACGACTTTGCAGATCGAAGCTGGTGATCGGCGATGTGCCGGAATTCAATTCTTCCGACCGCACCACGATCTGGCGCGAGGCGAAGGTTGCCGTGATTCCGACATCGCGCCCCTGACCGCCAAAGCTTGCCCTGTCCGTCCGGCTTTCGAAGATGCTTGTATCAAGCGGTCCGTTGCCCCCCAGATAGTTTGCATCCTGATCAAGGAAATCCGGCCCGATTGCGCCTGATCCCAGCAGGTTCAGGTCACCCAGGCCCGACCCCGTGACCGGGGTTCCCGGCAGCAGGCTGGTGTCATAGCTGTCGACGGCCTGCGCAATGGGGTTGGGGTTGGGCAATCCGCTGAATTCGATAAGACCGCCCGTGTCCAGTGTGCGTGTGCCATCGAGCGAACTGAGCGAATTGATCGCGGCCAGAATGGGATGCTCTACCCCAAGGCGTGTGTTCACGCCCGTGTCCAGCGATTGCGTGCCGCCAAGGCCAAGCTCGTTATCTGCGGTTTCGCGCACGATCACGTCAACGATCAGGCTTTCGTCCTCACGCTCGGGATCGAAGATGTCTTCGGGATCCTCGAAATTGGGACCTGAATTGCCCAGTTCTTCACCCGGGTTGCCCAGCGGGAAGAGCATGGTCAGCGTGGCCGGTGGAGAGCGGTTACCCTCCTCGTCGGCAACGGTGTACTCAACCGACGGGCGTCCGCCGATGAAGCCGGGTTCCGGATCGAAGGTGATCGAGCCATCGGGATTGACTGTCCAGGTGCCCTCTCCGGGGACCGTGAATTCGGTCACGATGGGATCACCCGTTGGATCGGTCGGATCCACCGCCGTGACAATGCCGGTCGCCGTGGCAGGTGGCACAATCGAAACCGAGCCGGGCACAGGCGTGTCGCCAGTCGTGTCATTGTCGAGCACGGAGACGGTGACAGGATCAGTGGGTGGAGAGGGCGGTCCGGTGTCATCGGTCGCAATCGGCGTGTAGTCCGCCAGAACCTCTGCCGGATCAGAGCGGTTGCCCTGATTGTCCTCTACTGAATACTCGATCGGATCGGGATCACCGACAAAACCCGGCTCGGGGGTGAATGTGATCACCCCGGTTGTGGGATTGACGCTCCAGGTTCCTTGACCGGGGACCACCAGTTCGCTCAGGCCGGGGCCGGACGGGTCGGATGGATCCACAATCTCGACCGAGGCCGGATTGACCGTGTCGCCGCCAGTGTCATTGGCTAGCACGTCGATCACTGCCGGAGTGCCCGGCGGTGTGGGATCGGAGACATCATCGGTTGCCGACGGGCCGTAATCGACCACCACGAGGGTGGGGCCGGACCGGTCAGGGTCGGGATTGTCTTCTGCCACCGTGTAGACGATCGGCGTGGGGTCCTGTCCAAAGCCCGGCTGGGGTGAGAAGATCACGGTTCCGGCAGTTGTGTCGACACTCCAGGTTCCTTCTCCGGGAACGGTGAAGCTTGTCGGCGTGACGCCGGTGGCACCGGTCGGCGCGATCAGCTGGATAGATGCCGGATCAAGCGTGCCGGGGTCTTCGTCGTTGACCAGCACAGGCACCACGGCATCGGGCACGTTGTCGGGATCGGGCACAGGCACGTAGAGCGTATCAGGTTCGGTATCGGGCGTAGGATCGATGGTGATCGTGATTTCTGCCGGCCCCGAGACATCCCCGTCAATGTCGGTCAGGGTATACTCGACCGGGGTCGCAACCAGACCGTTGAAATCCTCCACCGGCGTGAAGACCAGCGTTGCCAGCTCAGCCGGCGTGAGGTCCAGATCTGCGGGAGGGCTGCCAGCGCTCAATGTGATTGTGGAACCGCCACGGACGAATGTCAGCACACCCTCGGTCGCAGGGTTGGGAAAGGTGGTCGGGTCGAAGGTTGCAACCGCAATTCCACTGCCCGGATCATCGGCCCCGCTGCCATTGTCGGTCAGCACATTGATCGGCAGGGGCTGGTCTTCCTTGCCCTCAACCGCATCATCCTGCGGGTCGGGACCCGGATCCATGGTGATTGTGATGGTCGCCTGTGCGGTTTCCGGATCGCCAAGTGCGGGTATGCCTGAGGTCGCATCGCCGTCAGTGACGATGTAATCCACATTCAGCACGCCGTCGAAATCCGTGACCGGCAGGAACGTGAGCGTGGCCAGATCATTGTAGTCCACGACCGTGCCCGCGGTGATCGCTGTCTGACCGCCACCTGATGGCGTGTAGAAAAGCGTTCCCTCGGTTCCCGGATCGGGCAGATTGTCAAAGGTGACGGTCGCGCCCGGATTGCCCGGATCGCCCGCTGTACCACCATTGGGGTCATCATTTGGCAACGGGTTGATCGAGACCGGTGTTGCGCTGTCCTCTTCCACGACAAAGCTGTCATTGGTCGCATCGGGCGCGAGATCGATGTTGATGGTGATCGTGCCACTGTCGGTATCGCCATCCTGATCGGTGATCGTATAGGGGATCACCACGGGAACCGTTGATGGATTGTCGGGATCGGGTGTGTATTCCAGCGTGGCCGTCTGCTCGGGTGTGAGCGTGGTCGGATCAGTAATCACGGTCACGCTGGTCGGATCATCGGGATCGCTCAGATACGTCAGCGTTCCCGATGGGGGCGTGCCCACATCGACTGTCACAGATGCCGGTCCATCGCCCTGATCGTCATTGCCAAGCGGATTGATCGGGGTCGACTGATCCTCAGGCACGGTGATGACGTCATCTATGGCGTTGGGATTGTCATCCACCTCGATGAAGATCTGTGCGCTGTCGCTGTCTGCCGGATTGGTGATGTCCGTGTCCGGGTCATTATCAAACAGCGTATAGTCGATCGGTGTGACCTGACCCGAGAAGTTGTTGGTCGGATCACCGGGATCGGTGAATGGCGTGAAGGTCAGGGTTGCAAGCTCCGCCGCTGACAGCTCCGCCGCAGCCGTGCCAATGTCGCCTGCGGTCAGCGTGATCGTTCCACCGCCATCTGCCGTATAGGACAGCGCGCCTTCAGTTGCAGGGGGCACGCTGTCGATGGTGACCACGGGGCCTGTGGCTGAAATGCCCGAGCCATCGTCGTCATTGGCCAGAATGCCGGTGACCGCATTGCCTAGATCAACCGGTTGGCCCTCTTCCTGATCGACGCCGCCGTAGAAGTCATTCACTGCGTCGGGCAATGTGTCCACATTGATCGTGACCGTCGAAGTGGAGGCCAGATTGGTCGAGAAGCCAGCAGATGGCGTGACCGTATAGTCGAAGGTCATCGTCGCATCATCATCGATGTCGTTCGGCGTGAACTCCAACGTGGCAAATTCAGCCAGGCTCAGGTCCGCAGGTGGGCTGGCCGGGTTGATGGTGATGATCGATCCCGTGCCATCCTCGACATAGGTCACGACGCCCGCGCCAATGCCTGCAAAATTGGTCAGAGCAACGGTGGAATCGGGATCCCCGACCTCGTCATTGCCGAGGTTCGACAAAGGGATCGCCGTATTTTCATCGGTTTGGTAGGTGTCATCTTCCGTTTCTATGTTGGGCGAGATGAAGCCCGAGATCTGTGCTGTATCCGTGTCGCCATTGGTATCGGTGACCGTGTAGTTGAGCGGGGTCAGCGAGCCGATGAAGGTTGGCACCGGATCAAAGATAAGGCTGGCCATCTCGGCCTGTGACAGAGGCAGACCCAGTGGCACAGCCACAGGTGTTGCCGTCCCGTCGGGCGTGTAAAAGAGCGTCCCTTCGGTCGTCGCATCGGGCAGGTTGTCAAAGACGGCTGAGGCAAATCCATCACCGAAATCAGGGTCATTGGCCAAGGGATCAAGTGGCACATTGACGTCCTGATCGCCGGCAAAGACGTCATTGGCCAGATCCGGAATACCGTTCACGGTGACCAGCACACTCGCCGTGCTGGTGTCGCCGCTTTCATCCGTGACCGTGTAGGTGATCGGATCGACAGGGCCAACAAAACCCTCTTCGGGGACAAATTCCAGCGTCGCGGCCTCTGTCGGGGTCAGCGCGGCAGGCAGATCACCCGACGTGATCGTCACAGGCTCGGTCGCGCCATCGGGAAGGTAGGTCACCACGCCCTGTGTGGCAGGTGGGATCACATCAATGGACACGGTGATCAGACCGTTGCCGGTGTCGTCATTGGTCAGGACGTTCAGATCGACAGGAACGTCCTCATCCGTGGTCAGGATGTCATCCACCGCGTCAGGCGCGGGATCAACGAAAATCGTCACGGTCGCGCTGCTGGTGTCCGCCGTATCCGGGCCGGCGCCGTCAGGATCCGCTTCCGATATCGTATAGTCGAACGGCGTCACTTCGCCGTTGAAATCGGGTGCCGGGCGGAACTCAAGACTTGCCGCCTCACCCGGGGTGAGCACGGTTCCCGGCGTCACGACAACCGGATTGCCGGTGACGGCATCCGCGTAAACAAGCTCTCCTTCCGAGGCCAGCGGGATCGTATCTATGGTGACGCTGACAATGCCGTCGCCCTGATCATCATTGGGCAGGATGTCCAGATCAATCGGGGTGTCTTCCGGGGTCAGATAGGTGTCATTGAGCGCATCGGGGACCGCATCGATGGTGATGTCCACCGTAGCGCTGTCCGTGTCACCATCGGTGTCGGTCACGGTATAGTCGAACTGGGTGACCGGCCCGTTGAAATCATCCGCAGGCGTGAAAACCAGCGAGGCGGCTTCGGTCGCGCTCAGCTCATCTTCTGCACTGACCGTGATCTCGGTTCCGGTGCCATCCTCGATATAGGTAAGCACCCCGTCGGTTGCGGGCGGAATGCTGTCGATCGTGACACTGTCCACGCCATCAAGGATCTGGTCATTGCCCAGAATATCAAGCGGCACAGGGGTGTCTTCATTGCCAGCATAAACATCATTTTCAGCACTTGGCGTGCCGTCGACAAAGATCGAGATGACGGCTGTGTCCGTTTGCGGTGCGGAGCCGTTCACGCCCGGATCTTGAATTTCGTAAGTGACGCCCGAGACAGGGCCTGCAAAATCAGGCAGCGGATCGAAGTTGAGGCTGGCAAATTCTGCCGGTGTCAGAACAACCGGCCCGCCTGAGCCATCGATGGTCTGCAGTGTTCCCGTGCCATCGGTATAGGTCAGCACGCCCTCGGTCGTGGGATCAGGGAAGGTCGAGATGACGACCGCGGCATTCGGCCCGCCCATGTCATCGTTGACCGTCGGTGTCAGCGGGATGGTCACATCCTGCTGGGTGATCAAGCTGTCATTGACCGCATCCACGGATGCGCCAACGCCAATGACGATGGAGCCGACGTCGCTGTCACCATCGGCATCGGTGATGGTGTAGCCGATGGGTGGCACGGTTCCGGTGAAGTTGTTGTCTGAATCCGCCGGATCCACAAAGGGCGTGAAGGTCAGCGTGGCTGCCTGCTCCGGTGTCAGGTTCTGTGGTGGACTGGCCGGATTGACGGTCACGATGGTGCCGCCGCCCGAGTCATAGGTCAGTGTGCCGGTCGTGGCGGGCGGAATGGTGCCCGGTGTCAGCGCCACGGTCGAGGGACCGTCGCCATCGGGATCAGGATCATTTGCAATCGGGTTGATTGCAATCGGGTTGCCTTCCAGCGTGGCAAAACTGTCATCGGCCACATCGGGCACGCCGTCGATCAGGATGTTGACCGTGGCAGGTCCGCTCTCATCACCATCAGTGTCGGTCAGTATGTAGGTAAAGGGTGTAACCGTGCCTGAGAAATCGGCGGCAGGCACAAAGGTGAGTGTCGCAAGCTGCGCCGGGGTCAGCGGAGTGCCCGCAACGACGTTAACCGGGTTCCCTGATGCATTGGTGTATTGCAACACACCTTCAGACGCAGGTGGCAGGGTCTGGATCGTGGCTGAACCAAGACCATCGCCCAGATCATCTGCACCCGCACCATTGTCGGGCAGCAGGTTGATGGGCAGCGGCGTGTCCTCAAGCCCGGTGAAACTGTCATCCTCGGGATCAGGGCCGGGATCGATGGAGATGTCGATCGTGGTCGAACTCGTCACGCCGTTGGGATCGGTCACCGTATAGGTCACCTGCGGTACAGCGCCCGTATAGTCCGGCACTGGTGTGAAGGTGAGCGTCCCGTCGGGCAGGATCGTCAGTTCCCCCACACCGGGGATCACGGCTGTGCCGCCTGTGGTCGGATCAACTGTTACCGCACCGATGCCGGGCACGTTGAATTCGGTGACCGTCAGAGCGGTGTTGTTGGGGTCATTGGTCAGGATATTGGTGTTCAGGACACCGTCTTCCTCAACCACGAAAACATCCGGGTTGGGAACGATGGTCCGGAAGTCGACCTCACCCCCGCCATCGGCGTTGTTCAGGTCACTCTCAGGCACATTGACCGAGCCGTTGGGGTCGGCATAGGTCGCATCCGATCCGTCATCGATGCCGTTGTTGTCAGTGTCCGTCCCGGTCAGCGCGATGCCGCTTTCATCGACATCGTCCAGCCCGTCATTGTCACTGTCCTCGTCCAGATAATCTGGAGTCCCGTCACCATCAGTGTCGACCGGTGTTCCAAAGGATCCACCAAAGACGCCATCCTGCGCGCCCGTGTCATAGCTGTCGAGCACGCCATCGCCGTCGCTATCCGCATTGGAGGGAGCGACATAGCCAAGCGTCGTCTGTGCCTCGATGTTGTCGGCAATCCCGTCACCATCGCTGTCCAGATCAAGGTAATCGGGTATGCTGTCGCCGTCACTGTTGACCGGCGCGACACCGGCACCGCCATTGGCCGCCAGCGGAATACCGTCGGCATTGACCGCTCCGTCATGGACCCCGTCATTGTTGGTGTCCACGACACTCGCGTCCTGACCGCTTTCGACCAGATCCGAGATGCCGTCATTGTCACTGTCAAGATCACAGGCATCCGGCACCCCATCTCCGTCCGTGTCCTGCAAGCCGCGGAAGGCGAAATCGCTCAGCGACAGGGTGACGGTCCCGCTTGACGGGGATCCGGCCGGTGTGGTTGGTGTCTTGCCCGTAGTGATGACGATTTTGTCGACCGCTGCCAGAACGGTCACATCCACCTGTTCGTTGGAAAAGTTCGCCACATTGCCGGGTGCAACCCCAACGAAGGTGTTCCGGGATCCGTTGTAGTAGTTCAGGTTCCCCGACGAGGTCTGGTAAGCCGTTGTCGGCAAGGGAATTTCAGCACCATTCAGATAGGCTGTGATCTGAATGGTATCATTTGCATCGATGCCACCGATAGCAAAATTCAGATCCGTGACCGGCCCGGTGAAATCCAGCGTGTAAACAGCGACATCGCCATTGTCGAAATCTGTGTTGTTGGGCTGAACGCGAATGAAATCATCGGTCAGGCCGCCCTGAGGCGATTCAAATGACACGCCATCGTTCCATGTTGCACCGCCTTGCAACTCATAGGTCAGATCAAAGCCCACACCACTGCCGTTGGCGATGCCTTCGATGGTGCCGCTTGGCGTGTCAGTCTGGTTGTCACCATTTGCCAGCGTGGTCGTGTTCAGTGTGTCGGTGACGAGATGGTTGGTGCTTTCCGTGGTGTCCAGAATGCCATCATTGTCGTCATCCAGATCAACTGTGTCCGCGATGCCGTCGTCGTCCTTGTCGGGGCCGAGGATGACGTTTCCGATGGCTGTTCCGCCCTGAAGGTCAGTGATCTCGTAGTTGAAAACCTCCGTGCCCTCATAGCCCGGGATCGGATCGTAGACGAGCGAGACAATGTTGCCGTCGCCATCTGCCGTGATCTCGATGGTGCCATTGCCAGATGGGGCAGGGATGCTCTGTGAGGTGCCGGGCACAATCGGCACGCCCTCAATTGCTGTGATGGTAAACTCGTCATCGCTGTCGATGTCGCTGTCATCATCGAGGATGTCCGAGATATCGACCGGATCGCCTGTACCGTCCAGAGCGTAGAAGTCATCCTCCGTCACCGGGGGATCATTCTCACCCGTGATGGCCACATCGACCGTGGCAGTGGAAGCGTTGCCGTCATCATCCTCCAGCGTATAGGTGAACAGATCGCTTGCCGGATCGTTGAGGTCAAGAGCCTCAAAGGCGTTGTTGGGATCGTATGTGTAGCTGCCATCCTCGGATACCGTGACCTCGGCACCGCTGGGCAGGGTGATCGTCACCGGACCGGAGGAGAAATCGACGGCATTGCCGTTAATCTCGGTGATCACCAGTGTCTCCGAGCCGGGGTTGTCATCAGCCGTCTGTCCATCGGTGCTGCCGGTGATCAGCTGGCCTGTGAACGTGCCGTTCTCGCCCACATCAATGCTGTCGTCTTCCGCTGTGGGGAAATAATCAACTGTGACAGTGGCATTATTGCTGCGGTTGTCGCCATAGCTGTTTTCGCTTGTCCCACCTTCAATGGCTGAGACATTGGTGATGGTCGCGGTGTTGATTTGGGTGCCTTCGGGCACGGATGCTACCAGTTGCAGATCATAGGTGATGACGATGAGATTGTCGTCAGCCCCGCCCGCCTCGCCATTGGTGCGGTCTGCCAGACCGGTTTGCTTGGCAATCGCGATCGTCTCGACCGAGCCGTCCACATCGATGACGAAATCGTCGATGGGCAAGGGGAAACCGGGTGTTTCGACAAAGCTGAGCGTCGCGGCCTCGTCAGCCGTCAGCACAAGCGGCAGATCAACAGCCGGATCAATCGTCGTGACAGCCCCGCCCGCGCCACCAAGTTCATAAGTGACTGCACCCTGTTCAGCACTGGGCATGTCGGTGACGGTATAAGTCGTACCTGCGGCATCTGCTGGTGCAAGCGGCACAGGCAGACTGTCGACGATGGTCAGGCCGGTATCTCCCGCGCCGTCAAAGAATCCGTCAGCACCCACTTCGAAAGCGACCGCGTCACCATCTCCGTCAACCACTTGCAGGTTCAATCCGGTCGCGTTGGATGGAATTTCGAAGCCTGTAGGCAAGGTATCGGAAATTACGATGTCCCAGGCGTCATCAAAGCCGCGGTTTTCAACGACAATCGCGAATTTTACCAATGCCCCGTCGGTGACATTGTCGAGATCAGCATCGACATTGAACACGCTGCGCACATCGCCCGAGAAAGCGGGCCCGGCGTCACCGGGCGCTGTCCATGTCGTGGCCGGGCCACCGCCCGAGGTGTCGCCCGTAATTGTACCGGTCTGATCCGGTTCGGTGAAGCTGACCACCGACTTGCGGATTTGCAGGTTAGGCGAGACCCGCTCGATGTCAGTCTCTGTTGTGGCCTGCCATGTGGATCCGGTGCTGTCACGCCCCAGCGCCCAGACCTCATTGGTGGATGTGCCCGAGGTCGATGTTTCGCGCGCTTCGACCGTGTAGAGCAGATCCATCGTGACAGGGACGCTGGGATCGCTGTCCAGAAACGTGCCAAAATCGATCTGGAAGCTGAAAGGCCCACCCGGATAGGTCACATTCGGGTTGACCAGAAGATCGCCCGGATCATCGGTGTAGATCGCATCCGCTTCCTGATCGATGTCGAATGAAGGGCCGTATTTGATCTCGTTGAGTGCCGGAATATCAGCATTCACATTGTTCAGCGCATCAGCCATGAAACTGAGCGAAGACATGTCCAGAAGCGTGTTGTCGGCAAAGTCACGGACCCGGAACTCGCGCGCATCCGCAGATGGCAGATCGATGGTGACGCGGTAGGTGACATAGTCGCCCACGCCGAACGTGTCGGTCTGTCCGGTATCGCCATTGACCGCGTAGACTTCCTTGCTGATTGTCGGTGTGCCTGTCGTGATCGACGCGGCGCTGGCTTCGGTCACGGGATCAAAGACCGTATCGGCGTCCGAGCCGTCGACATCTGCACTGATGGTAATGCTGTTGCTCAGCGTGTCAGAGACATCAATCGGATCGGGAGTGGCAGCACCGGTTTCCTGATTGGTCCGGTATTCCTGCAAGATCACTGACCTGAACACGACGGTGATCGTGGACGGCCCGTCGCCCGCACTGTCGCCGCCGTACTGGTCACCCGACAAACGGCCCAAACCGCCCATCTGCGCCGAGACATCGAACTGAATATCCGTCGTGCCATCCACATTGGGCGTACCAACAGAGACATTCGGCCCGCCATAAGTGAAGGTATCGCTGGTGGTCACCCCGTTCTGTGACACTTCCAGCGTTGGCGCGAACGTCAGATCAACATCCTGACCATCCCCCAGCACATCATCAAGAATGATGTTCTGACCGGCCCAGTAATCGGAAATATCGATGCTGATGGTCCATTCCAGACGATCATCTGGGCTGGCCTCGCCCGAGCCGTCCAGATCAATCAAAGACACTGTTTTCTGAACCGAGATCGCCTCGATTGTGGTTTGCGTATCGGTGCCGTCACCATCAAATCCGACAACCGGATCAGCGCCCGCGTCAAAGGGATAAGGCACTGTATCAACGGTCACCTGACCGGTCAGGGAGCTTTCGTTGATCAGGGTGTTTGCCGCCGGCGCACCATTGGTGCCGACGGTTGTCCCTGCGCCACCGGCGGTGCCATCGCCGATATAGGCCTCATACGAAATGCTGATCGGATCCGCACCACCGACCGAACCCGGATCCAGGGTCAGTATCAGTACATTGTCCGTGCCAACCGTAGCCGCCGGTATCTCGGTCACGGTAAATGTGTAGCCACTGACCGTGAAACTGCCACCTTCGGTGTCGCTTACGGGCATGCCATCAACCTCCAGAGTGCCGGGCAGATAGATCAACTGCGGGCCGAACTGGTCCGTGATCTCGAAATTGTCGTAGGTCTGACCGTCTTGCAGCACCACATCCAGCGTGAATGTCAGCGGAAAGTTCGGGCCGGGCGGGTTGTCATCAATTTCGCCGGTTTCGTTGGTGAATGACTTCGAGATCGCCGCAGGTTCGATTGAAACGGTTTGCGTGGCCGGAGACCCATCGACGACAAAACCATCGGTCGTATCATCATAGAAGGTCTGCGCCCGGAAAATCTTGTCCGTGCCGTAAATATTGCTTGCGTCAGCAGGATCGAAAGTAGTCGTAAAATTCACGGTTTCCGTGTCGGCAGTGGTCACTTCCAGGATCGGAAGCTGATAAATCTGCAGAACCGCGTTTTCATAACCCGCACCTGAGGGAAGAGCTTGCCCGGTCACCGGATGGTTGGCAGGCGATGGAGTGCCGCTGCTGTTGTAACTCACCGTATCGACCGGGTTGAGCGCCTCACCCTGATAGGTGGCGGAGGTCGAACCGTCTGTGCCCTCGGGGATCCAGACGTTTACGTAGGGAAACTCGGCCGTGTCCGGTCCCGGATTGGACAGCGAGACAGAGAAGGAATAGCTCTCCCCGGGTACAGATTCCCCGCCGCCACCAATACCGGTTTCAGCCGAAGACGCCATCGTGTGCGCCCAGTCAGCCGCGACAAAGGCCTGTGCCTCGACCGAACCGGTAACCACTTCAAGATCCCAGTCGCCGCCAAGACCTGCCAGTCCGGTCAGGTCGTCGGACGCCGCAACATCTGCACCAGTGGCCGCGGCCCATGCGGCAACATCTGCGCCATCGCTGCCGAAATCACATCCGTAGATCAAAAGATCGCCTGCGTCCGACAGGGCAGCACCCAGGGCCTGCGCCAAGGCTGCGTGATCGTTTGCCAGCGTTTGGGAGGTTACCGTGGACGTGCCAAGCGACAAACTGCCCTCGCTGCCGTGGGACAGGATGTGAATGGCATCAAGATCACTGCGTCCACTCAGGGCCGTGACAATCGCCTGCGCCCCGTCGCTGGAAGCATCGACCATGATGATTTCTGCGCCATCTGGCACCTGCGCCGTCAGGCCAGCCACATCGTCCAGCCCACCGTCGATGACGTAGACGGAATTCTGTGCAGATGCCGAAGCCAGATCAGCGGCCAGCGTTTCTTGTGATGTATCGGAGACCTTCATCGCGGCGTCGGTTTGTCCGGCTGCAAGCGTATCGGCGAGCGTATCTACAAACTCGGCACCCGCTGCACCATCGAACATCATCCGGGGCTCAAGAACCTGAAGATCATCGCTCGCGCTTGGATCCTCGGACGGGTTGGGTTGAGGACGGTGGCCGTCTGCGTTGCGGTCGAAATCCATCACGTGCGAAGCTCCATTCTAGGGCCACCCGACAAGGGCGAAGTCTCGGGGTGAGACACGGGGAGTTTGGTTAAATTGTGGTAAACAAACGGGGAAAATTGGTAGTTCCGGTACCAATTTTGAAGCGTGTTTCCACATGTCAAAGAGGCGAGTGTCATGCCGCCGCCTCGCGGACAAGGACACGGGCGATCTGTTTTCCAATGCGCGAGGCAAAGGATATCGGCTTTGATTTCAATACCATGCGGCCTCTGATCTCCTGATCAAGGTCAGGCATCAGGCCATCGCGAACCTCTGCGGTCACGGCGAAATAGGCACCGATGGGCACAAGCCGGGCGTCGCTTCCGGTCTCAACTGGAACCAGTCCGCCTTGCAGGGTCGAGAAATGTTCAGAAGCCAGTGAGTCCACTGCGAACTCCGCGACGGTGATGTCGTTGAGATCAAGCTTTGAGAGCACAGGATCATCAGGGACAAACAGGCCCGTAGCAGCGCGGTCCAGACGGTCATGGGCATCCTCTGACAGATAGCCCGACAGTTTCAGCGGCCCGGGAGTGGCTAGCGTGATCAGCACCTGTTTGTCATCCACATGGATGCCCGGCGCAAGCGCTGGATCAACGGCCATGACCCGGCCGGAAATCTCTGCGCGCAGCGTCAGCCGGTCGACCTCGTCGGCCAGCGCCTTGAGGGCCTGAACTTCCGCTTCGCGCTGTTGCAGCAGCACTTGTCGTTGGCCCAGATCGGATTGGTCAGACGCAATCCGCGCCAGACGCCTGTCCAGCAATACTAACCGATGGTCCGCCTGTTCCTTTGCGGTCAGCAGATCCGGGCTGGCCAGCACCATGAGCGCGTCGCCCTTGCGCACTTCCGCGCCGACCTGAACCAGCATCTGACTGACGCCTGCCGGTTGGGGCGCAAAGACCTTGCGCTCCTCCGAATAGCGCAAGAGCCCGGTTGCATGCAGATCACCCTGCATCGGAACAAACAGGAGTGCGACAGCCCCGCCAAGCAGTCCAAGTGTCAGCCAGGTCCGGCCCCTGCGCAGGATGCGTCCGCGATTCTCGCCCCAAACAGCCAACTCCGACCAGATCGGCTTGATGATGAAGAACACGATCTCGATGGCAAAAAGCGCTACGCCAAGTGCCTTGAAAAATAGGTGGTAGACGATCAGTGCAATGCCAAGAAACAGGAAAAACCGGTAAATCCAGACCGCATAGCCATAAAGGATGACCCAGGCTTGCGTGCGCCGTGGCATCCGTTCAGGCGGCGGATCGCCAAGTGCGAAAAGCGCCTCGCGCAGTCGCCAGCGCGACAAGGCAAAGGCGCGCGGTTGCAGGTTCTGGATGCCAAGGGCATCGGCCAGAAAGTAGTACCCGTCAAAGCGCATGAACGGGTTGAGATTGACCACCAGCGACAGCACCCAGCTGGAACTGGCCAGCGCAAATGCAGCCGACCGCAAACCGCCGTCAGGCAGGAACACCCAGACCAGCGTGGCGATGACCGCAATCCCCAGCTCCACCAGCACGCCGCCGGCATCAACCATCAGCCGGTCCCGCCGCCGTGTCAGACGCCACGCGTCCGAGACATCCGTGTAGAACAGTGGAAACAGAACCATGAAGGCCACACCCATGGTCGGCACCCGCAGCCCGCGTTTGACCGCCTGATAAGCGTGTCCCAACTCATGCAGAAGCTTGATCACGACAAGCGAGGCTGCGTAGGTCGCAAGCCCCTGCAATGAGATTGCACCGCGCAGATATCGCTCCAACTCTGCCATCTGCCGTGTTGCGAGATAGACAGCTATGATGCCGGTGCACATCAATGCCAGCACGAAGGCGCGGGTCATGAATGGCTGCACAAGGGGCAGCGTTGCGTGCAGGAACCGATCGGGGCGCACCAGCGGCACCCGGAAAAACAGATAGCGATGGGTCAGCATGCCCAGAAGCGTGGTTCGCCGTGCCTCGGCCTGTTCCGCGAAATCCTTCGACGGGCGGCCAAGCGGTGTCTCGAACAACCCTTGCACGTTGAGGAATTTCACCAATGCACCCAGTTCCTGATCACCAAGCGTGCTTGCGACTTTTGCCTCGAACGCGGCTTTCAGCTTGTCGACGGAGCCGGAGGCCCAAAGCCCGATCACCTCGACCGCGCGCTGCCCGATCTGAAAATACCGGTGCCGTGCAGGGTCATAGATCACCCAGCTTGGCGCACCCGACAGCAAGGGTGCGCCCTTGCTGATCCTGAGATCCTGTCGCAGGCCGGGCAACGGCATATCTCCGGGCAATGGGGTCACTACAGACCCACCCTTTGCCGCAGCCACGAAATCGGACGTCTCAGCAGGATGAAGCCCAGACGGTGCTCAGCGCCAAAGACCTGCGCAGTGCCGCGTGCGCCGATGCGAAGATCAGCCTGAGTGTCGCCGGTTGCATCTGCCGTCAGCGCAAAGGCCAGTGTGCCATCTTCACCCGCACTTGCCTGATAGGCACCACGCACCAGTTTGGCCTCGATCGGGGACAGGGGGTCACGATCAAGGAAAATCTTAACGAATGCGCCTTCCTCCAGCACGATATTGTCGTCAATCGCCAGCGAGATCGAAAACTCCAGCAAGGCAGGGTCGGCAATTTCCAGAATGCGCTCACCGATCTGCACCGGACGGCCCGTCCATGCGGATGTGTCGTCGATCACCGCCACTCCGGAGCGCAGCGCCCTGATCTCCGTCCGCTCAAGACGAGAGGCTGCCTGATCCCGCTCAACCACCGCCAGATCCCGCTCCGCCTCGGCAATTGGCACTTGTCGTGCGGCGTCTGGATCAAGGAACGCACCCTGCTGCAATTGCGCGAGTCGCGTCTCGGCCACGATCACTGCCTGCGCCGCGATGTCGAGCGCGGCTTTCAGATCTGTATCCTCAAGCCGCGCAATCACCTGACCGGCTTCAACCTGTTGGTTTGGCTGGATCAGCAGGCTGTCGATCACGCCATCCAGCGGGGCTGTGACCAGAGCTGCATTCTTGCCTGTAACCTCAACCGGGGCCAATGCGGTCAGCGGGGCTTTGACAAATGTCATCGCCAGCAAGGCCGCAATCAGGGCCGGTATCGCAACCGAACGCAATCTGGGCCATCTGCGGTCAACCGATCGTCCGGCAAGAGCCGTCCATGCATGTGCATAGGCCTCGGACAGGCGATCAGCCAGCGGCAGGCTGTCTTCAGGCCAATCCCGCTCCCGCGCGATGAGAACAGAGGCAAAGACACGCCCCCGGCGCGACTTCAGTGGCATCCAGATGAAATTCGGGAACCCGTAGCTCATGGCCTCCTGGCCCGCACCTTGTGCAAACTCAGACACCCGAAACCGGAAACTCTTTGCTGCCCGGCCGTCCTTGAGAACATCTGCCGCAAGCCCTTCGATCCACCGGGTCAAGGGCGCGTTGGCATCAAAATTTGGGACCGACGAGATCGCAGCGACCCGAGCACGTGCGCGGTGGCACAACACAAAGGCCTGACGAAACCCCAGCACGGATCGGCTTTCATTGGCCAGATGATAAATCAATTCCTCAACCGTCGCGCTGCGCCGCAAATCAGCTTCAAGTTGTACGATCCTGAGCAGGGCAGCGGTCTGCGATCCAGCGGTACCCGCGGCATCCGGCTTGCTGCGCGGGGGCTGCTTTCCACCCGGTTTGAAAGGCGTTACCTTTGGGTCTGACGGGGTGCCGGGTTCGCTCAAACCGCCCCTCCCGGCTCAGGGAGATGCGTCGGCCGATATCCATTGATCGCCTTGCGGACATTAGTCGCAAGCGGGATTGCCTCACCTGTTGCCTCTGACGGAGCCTTTGCGGCTCTCGTTCCAGCGTCCATGTCCGTACCTTCTCAAAAGGTTACCCACGATCCACGCGCCACTCCCAAGCGCTTTTAAACGTGAAAGCGCATTACGCAATAAAAAATGGTTAATTCGTGGCAAACTTTTATTAACTTGCGTAAAAATACAGCGGTTTCTATACCAAAATTGCGCCACTGCTTGGCGGAATGGGTTTTGCACCGCAAATAACTCAAGTCACTTGTTAAAACGGGAGAAGTCATCGTGCTGCGATACCTTGCCATGGCCATATCCATTTTGGCCGTTACTTTCAGCAGCGCCTCTGCGCAGGACATGCAGGCCCCATCCGTGGTCGTGGCGGAGCAGGAAGCCACGCTTGCTTCTCGCATGGCGGGTCTGATCGACGCGTTTCCTTTGGGTGTTGGTGACCGGTTTCAGGCAGGTGATACGTTGGTCCGGTTCGATTGCGCACTTCAGATCGCAGCCCGCGATTCTGCCCGGTTTACATTGGATGCGGCCGAGGCGGAAAACGCGGTGAATGCCCGTCTTTTGAAAAGTGGTGCCATCTCACGCACTGAAGCTGCAATCACGCAGGCCCGTGTCGGATCAGCCAAGGCCGACCTGTCAGGCGCGGATGCACAAGTTGCCCTGTGTGAGATCCGAGCGCCGTTTTCAGGCATCGTGGTCGAGGTGGCCGCAGCCCAGTTCGAGACGGTTCAGGCCTCTCAGGATCTCCTTCGGGTTGTGTCCGATCTGCCACCCCGTGTCGATCTGATCGCACCTTCGGAATGGCTGCAATGGCTCAAACCCGGACAACAGGGTGAGGTTCGGCTTTTTGAGACCGGCAAAGCCTATCCTGCCGTGATCAACGCTCTGCCCCCCATCGTCAATGCGGTCAGCAAGTCGATCAAGCTTGAGGCGCAGTTTACCGGAGAGGCTGCCGGCGTCCTGCCGGGCATGTCAGGGATTTTCGTGACCACCGGCGGATCAGGTTGAGGCGTCCAGAACCTCTTCCAGCACACCAAGCGCGAAATCCGCATCGCTCTGGCTGATCATCAGCGGCGGCGTCCACGTCAGGATGTTGCCCATGGAAATTTTGAACGACAGGCCGCGCGCCAGACAGCCGTACAGGATCTTCTCGGCCATCTCCCCGTCGGGCGTCTTTTCCTCCCGGTCGCTCACAATCTCGATCCCCATCAGGAAGCCCCGCCCGCGCACGTCCCCGATGCAGGCAAATCTCGATTGCAATGCACGCAGTCGCTCCAGCATCTGCGCCCCCAGCGTGGCCGCGTTTTCCACCAGCCCCTCACCCTCGATGATCTCAATCGTGGTCAGGGCGGCCCGCGTCGTCACCGGATTTTTCTCATGGGTGTAGTGCCCCAACGCAAAATCGCCCGCCACGTCCAGATCAGGGTGCATCACAGCCGCCGAGATCGGCAGAATGCCCCCGCCAAGCGCCTTGCCCATCACCAGAATGTCCGGCACGACGTCATCATGCTCACAGGCAAACATCCGGCCGGTCTTGCCCAGGCCGGTGGGAATCTCATCAAAGATCAGCAGCGCACCGTGATCATGACAGGCCTGCCGAACCGCTTGCCAGAAGCCGGGCGGCGGGATGTAGGGCGCCGCGCGTGCAGGCTCGGCAATCACGGCACCAACATCGCCCTCACGTTCTAGCACGTAGCGCACCATATTGGCGCAGGTCATCTTGCAAAGCGCCAGATCGGGCTGTCCACCGGGGGCGTCATACCCATAGGGGCAGCGGTAGCAGGCAAAGGGTGCCACATGTTCGGCCCCGGGCAGAAGTGGCCCGGTGACATGGGAGCGGAAAAGTGCCTCGCCCGAGACGCTTGAGGCCCCGAAGCCCGTGCCGTGATAGGCATCCCAGAAAGACAGCGTCTTGAACCGCCCGGTCGCGGCGCGCGCATATTTCAGGGCGATTTCATTGGCATCCGATCCGCCGGTGGCGAACAGCACTTTCGACAGATCACCCGGCGCCAATGCGCCCAGCTTTTCCGCAAGTTCCACCGCCGGTTCGCAGGCATAGCGGCGCGGTGCATAGGGCAGGGCGTCCATCTGGGCGGTGATCGCCGCTTTCAAACGGGGGTGGCCATAGCCGATGTGATGAACATTGTTGCCGTGAAAGTCGAGAAACCGCCGCCCCGACATGTCCCAGATATAAGCGCCTTCAGCCTTCGAGACGGCATTCATGCAAGGGGTAGATGCCGACTGATGCAGGAAAGCCTTTGCATCACGGTCCAGAAGCGCGCGTGTGTCCGCGTGGTTCAGCCCGTCGCGCCAGTTCCGGCCCTGCGCACTGGTGTTGGCATCGCTTTCACCAAGCGCGTTCGGGTTGTGATCAGTCACGGGCCTTGGTCGTCAGCGCCAATGCGTGCAACTCGCCCGCAGGGCCATCCATCTTGCCTTTCAGGGCTGCATAGACCAGCTGATGCTGCTTGACGCGGGTCAGGCCCTTGAACTCGTCTGCCACGACCGAGGCCGCATAGTGGTTGCCGTCTCCGGCCAGATCGGTGATCTGCACCTCCGCCGTCGGGAACGCTTCCTGGATCATGCGTTCAATCTCTACAGCTTCCATCGCCATGCGATCCGGTCTCCCCAATTTTGTCCGTCATCCCAAGATGTGGGCCAGAGCGCGGAAATGGTCAAGCGTTCAGGACAAGAGCCGGGGCAGTGCCGTTTCATGGGCATGGCGCAGATCAGCCAGTGAAAGCGTGCTGTCGCCAAGGGCGATGTCCGTCCCGTTGAAGGCCCCGATGGTCTGAACAACCACGCCTGCAGCGCGTCCAGCCTCAAGCACGCGGCTTGTTGTTTCAGGTGCGCAGGCCACAAGGTACCGTGCCTGATCCTCACCAAAGAACCAGCCCGCATCGCCTGCCTTGATCGAGACGCCGACATTGCCCGCCAGCGCCATCTCGGCTGCCGCAACAGCAAGACCACCGTCCGAGATGTCATGCACCGCAAAGCCCTTGGACGCACAGGCAGCCCGGATCACACCAGCACTGGCAATCTCGTCTTCCAGATTGACGGTGGGCGCATCGCCGTCCTCGCGCCCTTCGATCTCGGCCAGATAGGCCGATTGACCAAGATGCCCGGTGGCGTGGCCTACAACCAGAAGGTCCCACCCCGCATCTGGTGCCATGCTCAGATGATCGCGGTAGTCGGTCAGCAGGCCCACTGCACCAATGGTCGGTGTCGGCAGAATGGCTGTGCCGTCGGTCTCATTGTAAAGGCTCACATTGCCCGACACGATGGGCATGTCCAGCGCTTTGCATGCCTCGCCGATGCCTTTGATGCAGCCCACGAACTGGCCCATGATCTCGGGTTTTTCGGGGTTGCCGAAATTCAGGTTGTCGGTTGTTGCCAGCGGCCTCGCACCGGTTGCCACAAGATTGCGATACGCCTCGGCCACAGCCTGCTTGCCGCCCTCATAGGGGTTCGCCCTGCAATAGCGCGGCGTCACATCTGATGTGAACGCCAGCGCTTTTTCTGTTCCGTGCACCCGCATGATGCTGGCGTCCTCGCCCGGGCGCTGCACCGTGTCGGCCATGATCATGTGATCATATTGCTCCCAGACCCATGCGCGGGAGGCAAAAGCAGGGCTCGACATCAGCGCAAGCAGCGCTTCCGCAGGATCATGCTCCGCCACAGGGGCCATCGGAGCCGCCTTTGGCGTCTCAACCCATGGCCGGTCATACTCGGGCGCCGTGCCCGACAGTGCCTTCAGGGGCAAGTCTGCCTTGATCTCGCCTCCCAGCTCGATCAGGAACCGATCCTCGGCAATCGTTTCACCCACAATGGCGAAATCCAGATCCCATTTGTCGAACACCGCCTTGGCCACAGCCTCCTTTTCAGGGCGCAGCACCATCAGCATTCGTTCCTGACTTTCCGACAGCATCATCTCATAGGCTGTCATGTTTTCTTCGCGCACCGGTACATCATCCAAGCGCAGACGGACGCCCAGATTGCCCTTGTCTCCCATCTCGACCGCAGAACAGGTCAGCCCGGCAGCACCCATATCCTGAATGGAGATCACGGCACCCGTGGCCATCAATTCCAGCGTGGCTTCCATCAGACGCTTCTCGGTGAACGGGTCGCCCACCTGAACCGTGGGACGCTTGTCTTCAATCGTGTCGTCGAATTCGGCCGATGCCATGGTCGCACCGCCAACCCCGTCCCGCCCGGTCTTCGCACCCAGATAGACCACCGGCATGCCCACGCCGCTGGCCGCCGAATAGAAGATCCTGTCCGCATCGGCGAGGCCGGCAGCAAATGCGTTCACCAGACAATTGCCATTATAGGCCGCATGGAAGCGCAACTCGCCACCCGCGTTGGGCACACCGAAGCAGTTGCCGTAACCGCCGACACCGGCAACCACGCCATTCACCAGGCTTTTGGTCTTGGGATGGTCCGGGCTACCAAAACTCAGCGAGTTCATGGTCGCAATGGGCCGCGCACCCATGGTGAACACATCGCGCAGAATGCCGCCCACGCCGGTGGCTGCACCCTGATATGGCTCGATATACGAGGGGTGGTTGTGGCTCTCCATCTTGAAGATCACAGCCTGACCGTCGCCGATGTCGACAACGCCTGCATTCTCACCCGGTCCACAAATCACCTGAGGTCCCTCGGTGGGCAGGGTCCGCAACCATTTCTTCGAGGATTTATAGGAGCAATGCTCGTTCCACATGGCCGAGAAGATGCCAAGCTCGGTAAAGCTCGGCTCCCGTCCGATCAGGTCAAGGATCAGCTGATACTCGTCAGGCTTCAATCCGTGATCGGCGATCAGGGCATCAGTGATGGCAGGCTCGGTCATGGGCAGGCTCCTCCGGCTTGCCTGCTTTTAAGAAACGCACGAGCCGAGGGAAAGAGAGAAAACCGCACTTCACAGGATGATCGGTTGGGAACTCCGGCTGCCGGTGTGGTTTTCCGCCCCCACGCAGAAAACACACACCAGAGCCTGAAGCGCGACAGTGCCCCCACGGACCGTCGCGCATGTCTGGTCAGGCGCAGCCCCCACCGGTCTGCCAGACAATTGCCGATAACTATTTCACCGGCACAGACGCCACACACTTGTTACTCAACTCTTGCCCAAACTCTCGGGCGGCACTCATCACGCATACTCTTGCGTCGTCTGTGATGGATAGATGGCCCATCGCGTTGGAAAACACCAGATCAGCAAAAACGCATCGCGCTTGAGATTAGTATAGATCATGAAAACACGTATTAATACTTATAAATTAACAAATATATCGAAAATATCACGAAAATTAGTGAAATAAAAAATTACTAATCACATAAATTTACCCATTCTATTTAAATTGTGGCAGATCAGGTGAAATTTTCGCGGCGCTATACTTAAGATTTCCAGACTGTGCGAATGGGACCGATAACTTCAGGGCTTTGCCCCCGAGTTATCACAATTCCTGCCTTAGTTTCTCGCCAGACCGCACGGAATTTGCAGCACTCGGGCGCTGGATGCTGCAAGAACGCTGTTACACCTGATCTTTAGGCGGGGTTCACATTCAAAAATGACGATATCTTTTTTTCATTCCCCCTCAGAAAATCCGACGGCGAAGTAATCTTTGGCATTTTGGAAGTATTGATGCAGGTGCTCAGACGCGGGCCTGAGTCACCCCGGATGGGCTTTGGCCAAAAAAAAGACCGGGCTCAAGGCCCGGCCTAGTCCAACAGGGAGATGAGAGGAGCTCAAAGCCTGAATTAAGAACTCGTCTCAACTGTCTTAATGGTCTGTGAACGTGGCACCTGTTCGACCAGACTATGCAAAAGCAGAGGTCTTTTTGCGGCCCAAATGGGGCAACGGGTTTCGGTTGCGCAAAAAAAAGGCCGAGCAATGCTCGGCCCAAGTCCAACAGGGAGGTGAAGACGAGAGCGTGTCATCGCCTTCGAGATTTCATATAGGTAAGCGCACCCGACCGAACAAGGAAAAAGGCGCCTTTTTAAGTGCATATCCGCTACCCGCTTTGTGCATAGCAGCAGAAAAACCCTTGCTACATTGCCTCTGAGACCATTTTCATGCGTCTTTTGTAGTCGGCGATCTCTTCAAGAATGAAGTCCCGAAACGCCTCGACTCGCTTCGATTGCCGCAATTCTTCGGGGTAGGCGAGGTAGACGGGAATGATTCCGCTCTGCTCTTCGGGCAGCACCTGCACCAGCGTGTTGAAATCGGTGACCACATAATCGGGCAGGGCGCCGATGCCCAGATTGTTCAACACCGCCTGCAGGATGCCGAAATAGTTGTTCATCATCAGATGCGAGCTGTGTTCAGCTGACAGATAGGGCGCCATGAAGTTTACGCCCGCACTGACCTGATGGCTTGATGTGCTTTGCGAAATCAGACGGTGCTGGATCAGTTCATCCTTGGATCCCGGATTGCCATGCTGGGCAACATAGCTTTCGGATGCGAAAAACCGCATGCGTACATCCATCAGGCGCCTGCGGATCAGGTCTGCCTGGCTGGGTTCTTTCATGCGAATGGCAATGTCGGCTTCGCGCATCGGCAGATCCAGAACACGTTCCTCAAGGATCAGGTCGATCTTCAGATGTGGATAGCGGTCGTAAAGCCGCGACAGGCGCGGTGCCAGCCACAGTGTCCCAAAACCCGTGGTCGTGGTCACCCGCAATTCGCCATAGATGCCTTCTTCGCTGTCACGAATGCGGGCCGCAGCCGTGTCCAGCCGTTTCGACATCTGCTTGGTCGCCTCGAACAGCAATTCGCCCTGCTCGGTCAGGATCAGCCCTCGGGCATGGCGGTGAAACAGGATGACGGCCAGCGATTCCTCAAGCCCGCGGATTTGCCGCGACACCGCCGATTGGCTGAGATTGAGCGCCTCACCCGCATGGGTCAGGGAACCAGCATCCGCGACCGCATGAAAAATGCGCAACTTGTCCCAATCCATGATCGTCCCCTGATGTCCGGTCAGAGCCTATGCGTGCTCCTGTGCCCCTGCGTATAACCTTGCGAACAGGTTATGCCTAGTGTCTGGAAAATTTCAAAACCGGGGCTGGTGGCGAATACTTCGGTCTTTTTGGGTCAAAGCAGCAGGATGATCACAGTTTTCGCTTTGTACGTCAGCAACTCTGACCTAAACTCGCTTCAAGAACAGAAACCGGGAAGTGACTTGTCACAGCATGGAAACCCGGTTTGACTGATGCACAGGAGGTTGCCCGGCCAATGCTACAGGATGTGTCTCTCGCTGATCGCTATGACCTAGAAAAGGATCAGGTGCTGCTCAACGGCACCCAGGCGCTGGTGCGCGCGACCCTGATGCAAAAGGCTCGCGACAAGGTCGCAGGCCACAACACCGCAGGCTATGTCACCGGCTACCGGGGCTCCCCTCTGGGCGCGGTTGATCAGCAAATGTGGCGTGCGAAAGCCGATCTTGAGAAATCGCAAATCACCTTCAATCCGGGCCTGAACGAAGACCTTGCCGCCACCGCACTTTGGGGCGCGCAGCAGGCCCATTTGCGGGGTGAGGGCACCCATGAAGGCGTCTTCGGCATGTGGTATGCCAAAGGTCCCGGCGTTGACCGGACGGGCGATGTGTTCCGCCACGCCAATATGGCAGGCACCGCTCCGCTGGGGGGCGTCATTGCTGCCATGGGCGACGACCATACGGGTGAAAGCTCCACCGTTCTGCACCAGTCGGAATTTGCCCTTGTTGACGCGCTGATGCCGATTCTGTCGCCAGCAGGCGTGCAGGAAATTCTGGATTACTCCATTCTTGGTTGGGCACTCAGCCGCTATTCGGGCTGTTGGGTCGGGCTGAAATGCGTGAAGGACACGATCGAGGTCACGCAGGTGGTCGATGCCGATCCTCACCGCATGAAAATCACCCTTCCGCAGGACTTCCCAATGCCCGAAGGCGGCGTGAACATCCGCCTTGGCGACAATCCCACAGCGCAGGAGGCCCGCCTGCATGACCACAAGCGCTTCGCAGCTGAGGCGTTTGGCAGGGCCAACCGGATCGACAAGCGGATGCACGGGCAAGATGGCGCGCGCATCGGCATCCTGTCTGCGGGAAAAAGCTGGCTCGACACGGTCCATGCGCTCGATCTTCTGGGGCTGGATGCCGACAGCCTGACCGCACTTGGCATCACCACCTACAAGGTCGGCATGGTCTGGCCGCTCGACATGACCTCGTTTCGCGAATGGGCCGACGGGCTGGATGTGATCATCTGCGTCGAGGAAAAGCGCAAGCTGCTTGAGGTGCAGGTCAAGGAGGCGATCTTCAACGACCGTCAGGGCCGTCGCGTCATCGGCTGGAAAGACACCAAGGGCAATGAGGTCTTCACCGTCAAGGGCGCGCTCGACCCGGTCACCATTGCGGACAAGCTGGGCGGTCTTCTGGCAGATGAAGGCATCGCGTCCGAGGCATTGACCAAGGGCCGCACCCAGATATCCGAGGCCTTGCGCGCCAACAATGCCGAAGAGATCACAAGCCGTCAGGCCTGGTTCTGCTCGGGCTGCCCGCACAATTCTTCCACCAAGATCCCCGAAGGCGCTCGCGCATATGCGGGCATCGGTTGCCATTATATGGTGCAATGGATGGACCGGGAAACCGAAGGCTTCACCCATATGGGCGGCGAAGGCGCGAATTGGATCGGAGAGGCGCCGTTTTCCACCCGCAAACATGTCTTTCAGAACATTGGCGACGGCACCTATAACCATTCCGGCGTGCAGGCGATCCGCGCGGCCTTGGCGGCCAACACAAATGTCACCTACAAGATCCTCTTCAACGATGCGGTCGCAATGACCGGCGGGCAGACCAACGATGGCGGTCTGACACCCCAGCAGATCGCGGCAGAACTGGTCGCCATGGGCGTGGCCAATGTGGCGGTGGTCTATGATGAAAAGGAAGACCTCGACCTTGGGGCGTTCCCACCAAACGTGACCAAACATCCGCGCGCTGACCTGATGTCGGTGCAAAAGACCTTCGAAACGCACAAGGGCGTTTCGGCCATTGTCTATGTTCAGACCTGTGCCGCCGAAAAACGGCGCCGCCGCAAGCGCGGCAAGTTCCCAGATCCGGACAAGCGTGTCTTCATCAACCCCGCGGTGTGCGAGGGCTGCGGTGATTGCGGTGTGCAGTCGAACTGCGTCTCCATCCTGCCGCTGGAAACCGAACTTGGCCGCAAACGCCAGATCGACCAATCTGCCTGCAACAAGGATTTCTCCTGCCTCAAGGGTTTCTGCCCGTCGTTTGTCACGCTGGAAGGCGCGAAGGTCAAAAAACGCGCCGCCGCCAGCCTTGATCTGCCGGACCTGCCGGAACCGAACCTGCCCGCGATCTCGGGCACCCACAACATCGTCATCACCGGTGTGGGGGGCACGGGCGTGGTCACCGTTGGCGCCCTGCTGGCCATGGCCGCCCGGCTTGAGGGCAAGGGCGCAGGCGTTATGGAAATGGCCGGGCTTGCGCAAAAAGGCGGGGCGGTTCACATCCATTGCCGTCTGGCAAACCACCCCGATGACATCACTGCCATTCGCGTCGCCGTGGGCGAGGCCGACGCCGTGATCGGTGGCGACATGGTGGTCGCAGCCGGGGCCAAGACGCTGGGCCTGATGGCCCGCGACAAGACCCGCGCCGTTCTCAACACCCATGAGATCATCACGGGCGAATTTACCCGCAACACCGAATTTCAACTGCCCACCGACCGCCTGACCCTTTCCTTGCGCGCCCGCATCGGCGAAGACGCGCTCTCGGCTCTGAACGCCACCCAGCTTGCGACCAAACTGTTGGGCGATGCGATCTATGCCAATGTGCTGATGCTGGGTGCTGCCTGGCAGGCCGGTCTGGTGCCGCTATCGGAAGAGGCGATCCTGAAAGCGATTGAGCTCAACGGTGCGGGCGTCGAGGGCAACACGCGCGCCTTTGCGCTGGGCCGCTGGGCGATTGCCTTCCCGCAGGAGGCCGCTGCCGCCCTTGGTCCGCAAACCGCGCTGGCCGAGCAGACGCTGGACGATCTGATCGCGACCCGCAAGACAGCGCTCACGGGCTACCAGTCCAGCCGTCTTGCCAATCGCTTTGAAAAACGCGTCCGCGCGGCCGAAGCGCTTGATCCGGACTTCGCCGCCGCCGTGGCCAAGGGCTATCACAAGCTGCTGGCCTACAAGGATGAATACGAGGTCGCGCGCCTGCATACCGAGACGCTGCAAGCCGCCATTGACGAGGGGTTCGAAGGCGTAACCGGCATGCGTTTCCACCTCGCCCCGCCGATCCTTGGCCGAAAGGACGCAGACGGCAAACCCGTCAAATCCGAGTTTGGTCCATGGATGATGCGTGCCTTCGGCATCCTTGCCAAATTCAAGGGCCTGCGCGGCACACCGCTGGATATCTTCGGCTACACAGATGAACGCCGCATGGAACGCGCGCTGATCACCGAATATCAGGCCGATCTTGACCGTCTGATGAAAGACTGGACCACCGACAAGGCCGAGATTGCCACCCAAATCGCGCGCCTGCCCCTGCAGATCCGCGGCTTTGGCCATGTCAAAGCGGCCAATGCCACGGCCGCCGCCAAACGGCGGGAAGAGCTTTGGGCAGCATGGTCCATGGGGCCGGAACCGGCGCTGAAGGCGGCTGAATAGTCCCGCCTCAGCCCGCGCCGCGCTCCACCACATAGGCCTGTTTGGGAAAGCCCAGATCTTCTGTCTCGACCAGAACATGGCCCTGCTCGTTGCAGAAATGCGGAATATCGACCGCAGCCGCTGGATCATCGGCCAGCACTCTTAGCCGCGCACCCGGCGCCATGCCCTTCATTTTCTTGCGAATTTTCAAAACGGGCAGGGGGCACAGCAACCCCAAGGCATCCAGATCTTCCACGCAACCGCCCTTTGACATGATTTCAACAGGATTGTGACATCTCGTCAGGTGATATTACAGTCCATTCGGCATAGTAAAGTCAGACACGTTTGATCTCAGAGGGTCCATGTTCGGTATCGATGTCTTTGACGCCAGTCTCATGCCAGCGCTTTTCGTGGCGCTGGTCGCCGGCGTATTGAGCTTTCTCAGCCCCTGCGTTCTGCCGATTGTGCCGCCCTACCTTGCCTATATGGCCGGGACCACGATCACCAAGGATGGCGATGCGCAAAAAGGTCCGGACAGGCGGCTGATCGGTGCAGCGCTTTGCTTCGTGCTGGGGCTGTCCACGGTGTTCCTGTTTCTGGGCTTCGCAGCTTCCTCGCTGGGGCGATTGTTCCTGCAATACCAGACACAGATGGCCATTGCGGGCGGCGTTGTCATCGCGCTCTTCGGTCTGCATTTTCTGGGCATCCTGCGCATCCCGCTGCTCTACCGTGAGGCCCGCTTTGACGCAGGCGACCGGGGCGGCTCGGCGGTGGGGGCCTATTTTCTGGGACTGGCCTTTGCCTTCGGCTGGTCACCCTGCATCGGCCCGATCCTTGGCTCGATCATCGCACTGGCAGGCTCGTCGGGCAGCGTGGAACGTGGCATGGCCATGATGGGGGTCTATGCGCTGGGCCTTGGTCTGCCGTTCCTTCTGGTCGCGATGTTCCTCAACCGCCTGACCCCGCTGTTGAACCGTATGAAGCGCCACATGGGGCTGATCGAAAAATGCATGGGCGTTTTTCTGGTTATCGTCGGCGTGATGCTCGCAACCGGCCTCTTCACCCAGTTTGCCTTCTGGCTCCTGGAAACCTTCCCGGCAATGGCACTGCTTGGCTAGTCAGACCGGCAAACCCCCTCTAGGGTAGCGGGCGTGAGCAGCCCGCCCGACACCTCGCCCGATGCGCCCCGCCCGGTCACCCGACGCCGCGTGTTCTTCATCCCCGGTTACGATCCGATCCGCCCGCGCCGCTACCGTGAGCTTTATCGCAAGGAAGGTGCGCGTCAGGCCGGGATTTCCCGGTATGAGCTGACGGTGCAGGGCCAGCCAGCTGTCGATGGCCTCTATCGTTGGCGCACACAGGCAAGCATCGATGGCCAGAACACCGAGACGGAAATCTTCTTCTGCGAATGGAACGACATTGTGCGCGCCTCCATGGACCGCACGATCCTGTCCTCTTACTGGCTGATGCTGCGCACTTTCTGGGCCTATCTGCGCTCCGGCGCGCTTCTGGCCCTGATCCGCCTGCGCCCCGCGCCGATGCTGGCAGCGCTTTACCCGGTCGTCCTGTTGTTGGCCCAACTGGCGCTGGCGGTGGTGGTGTTCCGGCTTGCCGTGGTCCTGTTGCCCCCAGGCATCGGGGTGCTCGCCGGAGCCGGGGCCTTCGCGCTCACCCTCTGGCTCTTTCGCCGCTATGACCGCTATATCTTTGCCTATTACCTGCTGCACGACTACGCCTTTGCAGCCGAAAACAACGGTCAGACACCTGCGGCACTGCGCGACCGCCAGCGCCTCTTTGCTCATCACATCACCAAGGCCCTGTCAGAGGACGTAGACGAAGTGCTGGTCATCGGCCATTCCTCGGGCGCGCATATGGGGGTTGAGGTCATGGCAGATGTGTTGCGCATGCTGCCCGACCGACCCAAACCACACTTGGCCTTCCTGACGCTCGGCAGCGTGATCCCCATGGTCAGTTTCCTGCCCGGTGCCACCCGGCTGCGCGGTGATCTGCGCCGTCTCAGCCTGTCGGACCGGATCACCTGGATCGACGTCTCTGCCCCCGGCGATGGTGCCTGCTTTGCGCTCTGCGATCCGGTCTGTGTCTCGGGCGTGGCCCCCGAGGGAGCCGCCAAGCGCGGCCCCAAGGTCCTGTCTGCCGCCTTCTCCCAGACCATGGATCCTGCCAGCAGCCGCGCAACTCGCTGGAAATTCTTCCAGCGCCATATCCAGTATCTTTGCGCGTTCGAGCGTCCCGACTGGTACGACTATTTCGCCATCACAGCAGGCCCGGTGTCCCTTCATGACCGCTACGCTGCGCGCGGTGCAAGCCAGTCGCGCATCGAAACGCCGCTGGCCCCGCGACAGGACTGGACCGATGGCTGAGCGCTGGATCCCGCCCAAGCCCAAAAGCCGCCCCGAGGGCGCCTCCCTCTGGCAGCGCCTGCGCCTCGCGCGCCGGGACTTCTTCTCCTCCCAGCCCGACCGCCTGTATCGCGCTTGGATGGCCCAGCAAAACGCGATCCTCTACCAAAGTTTCCTGATCAACGACCCCGCCGTGATCCGCACGATCCTTGAGGAAACACCCGAAGAATTCCCCAAATCCGGCATCATCGGCGACACGCTCAAACCCCTGCTGGGCCGCTCGGTTTTCGTCACCAATGGTACGGAATGGTCCCGCCAGCGCCGCCTGATCGACCCCGCATTCGAAGGCGGCCGATTGCGGGAGGTCTTCCCCGCCATGCAGGCTGCGGGAGAGGCCGCGATTGACCGCCTCTCCCAGACCACCAACCCGGTCGAGGTCGAGGCCCAGACCGCCCATCTGACAGCCGACGTCATCTTCCGCACGCTCTTTTCCATCCCCATCACCGACAGCGACGCCACGGACGTCTACGAGGCATTTCGCGACTACCAGCGCACCCAGCCCGTGCTCTCGCCCATCTCGCTCCTGCGCGCCCCGGCATGGGTGCCGCGCTTTCGCAACCGTGCAGGCGACCGGGCCGCAGCCACCATCCGCCGCCTGCTGGGCGGTATGATCGCACGGCGCGCCGCCCAGATTGATCAGGGCTCAGCGCCCGATGATCTGGCCACCAAGATCATGACCGCAACCGACCCCACGGATGGCAGCAGCTTTACCCAGACGGAAATGGCCGATCAGGTTGCGATCTTCTTTCTTGCAGGTCATGAGACTTCGGCCTCAGCACTCAGCTGGGCGCTCTATCTGCTGGCCCGTGATCACGAGGTCCAGGCCCGTGTGCGCACCGAGGCAGAGGCCGCCTTCGCAGACGGCATCACCTTCGCTAGCCTGCGTGCAATGCCATTCACCCGCGACGTGTTCCGCGAGGTCCTGCGCCTCTATCCACCCGTGCCGATGATGGTGCGCGAGGCCGCCCGGCCAACCCGGTTCCGCGACAGAAGCATCGCGCGCGGCGCTCTCGCCATCCTCGCGCCATGGTACCTGCACCGTCACGAACGCCTGTGGCAAAATCCCGACGCCTTCGACCCCGACCGCTGGTCCCGTCCTGAGACGACCGAGCCCGCCCGGACCGCCTACCTCCCCTTCTCCAAAGGCCCCCGCGTCTGCACGGGCGCGGGCTTTGCCATGATGGAAGGCGTTCTGCTGCTGGCCATGCTGGTGAAAGCGTTTCGGTTTGAAGGTGTCGATGGAGAGGAGCCCATGCCGGTGACCCATCTGACGCTGAGATCTGAGGGCGGGATTATGCTCAGTGTCGCAAAGCTGTGACCCGTCATATGGCAGTGACCCAAAAGCCTGATGATAAGGCGATATGCCCCCGGGCATGTCCGGAATATTCGGCAGAACCTGCTCGACCCTCCGCATTCTTGAAAATCCCCACTGGATGGGATCTTGCCAGCGTGTCACACTCAAATGATGACCGACACGATGCCACCTGCAACTTTGCGCTATGACGCTGCCGCGCCCCGTTGGGGTGATAAAATGCGCACTCTGGGGTACTACGATGGCTACCTTGGTTTCCTGTCTTCGCAAGACAGGCGCCCAGCCCATGACATGCGAATAGTTGACGTGGGTGCAGGTACAGCAGCCTTTGCGGAGGCGTGGGTCGCACTCAACGGCCAGCCGAAACACCTGACACTGGTGGAGCCCAGTCGGGCAATGCTCGAATACGGCCAAGCAGCCTTGATCGGGCGTGGCATTGCCCCGCAGTGTGTTCAGTCAACGCTTGAGGGCGCAGACCTTGAGCCTTCGGATGTCATTCTGGCGGCTCATGTGATCGAGCATTGTCCAGATCCGCTGATGACCCTCCGGCAAATGCGCGCGCTGCTTAGACCTGGCGGACGGCTGTATCTGGTTGTCTCGAAGCCGCATTGGTGCAACGCAATCATTTGGCTTCAGTGGCGACATCGAACCTTCAAGGAAGAGGAAATCCTGAGCCTGTTGAGAGACGCAGGGTTCAAGACCGAACATGTCTACGCCTTTCCGTCCGGACCACCTTCACGGACCAGCCGCGGCATTGTTGCTTCGGTATAGTGCCGGGTTTCGAACTGGGTGACCCACAGGCCCTTTGGAGACGCCAGCATTGGGAAGACAGTCGAGATAGATTGATCATTTCATGCGCCGCCTACCTGGCCCCGGTTCATCGTGACCCTTTGACAAGTGCGGCAAATACTTGACCTCCAGGTCAGTTTCTGGTGGTGGGTCTGATAAGCTGCATCAACGAATACAAACGCGTCAGTTCGAAAGCGTAAAGCCACTCCACATCAATCGCGTCTCAAAGTGCGGGATACCCGCGCCGTCAAATAAACCTAATTTGCCAGATGCCTAGCCTTTCTGATAGGTTACATCAAAACTGCTGCAGCAGCCGAATAATTTCCCCCTGCCACATGGAAACCCTACGCCTTGAAGGGGTTAACCCCTCAGGACTATTCCAAAGTTCATTTACCTATACGTAATATACGGCCTCCTTGCCCTCAATGGGCCTAGCATTAGACAAATGCTGACTTTATGGGTCTGAACCGTCGCCAAACACCGACGCGTTCTGTCGACCAAAAAGTTGCGCAGAAGGCTGCGTGAATAACCCGAGGAGACACTCTGTAATGAATTCCAAGTTTTTGGCCGCAACCGCTGCGGCCTTTTTGACCATGCTTCCTGTGGCGGCACAGGCAGTGACGGCGCAGGATCTTTTGAATGGCTGGAACAACATCGTTCTGAACGATCTTCAGGCCAATGCCGAAACCGAAGGCACGCTCTTTGTCGGCAATGACTACACCGGTGGTGCAACCGTGAACCCCGACAATGAACCGGGTGTCGATCTTGGCAACGGCCTCACCGTGTCGCTCGCGGTTGGGGGCGATGTGACATCGACCGGTCTGAACGTGAACAACGGCGATGTGGCCATCGGCGGGGCGAACAACACTGCCAACACCAATGGTGGCACCGTGACCGCAGGCGTGGCCGGTATTCCGACAGCGCAGTATATCTCGACATTCCAGACCCTGTCTGCCGAGTTGAACGCCCTGTCTGACACTGGCGGCACAGCCAACACGTCTGACCAGAACAACATCAACTTCCAGTCGGTCGCAGGCCCTGACGGCATCGCCGTTTTCCACATCGACGGATCGGTACTGGCCAATGGCACGTTCAACGGCATCTCTGCCCCATCAGGCGTGACCACGATCATCAACGTCTCGGGAACCGCGCCGACGATTGGCGTGAACGGCAACTTCACCGACACCATGGTTCTGTTCAACTTCTATGAAGCCACATCGCTGAACATCCAGAGCGCGTTCAACTACTCGATCCTCGCACCGCTTGCGACGGTCACGCTGAACGGCGGGGGCATCAACGGCACGGTTGTGTCCTACAACCTGACCCAGAACGCCGAGATCCGCCCGGCTCATTTTCAGGGCAATCTGCCCAGCAGCGCCTCAACCGTCGTTCCGATCCCCGGAGCCGCCGGTCTGCTGCTCAGCGCCTTGGTCTTCGGCGGCATCGCGGCCCGCCGCCGCACAGCCTGATCCAAAGCCAACACAGTCACAACCAGGGGCCTTCCGGGGCCCCTTTTTCGTGCCCGACCCAGCGCCCCTCACACCACTGCCAAAATCCCAAAAAACCCTTTGATCACAATCTGCACCACCACCAGCGCCGAGCAGGCAGAGCCGATTGCAAAAAGCGCCCACATCGCCCCGCGCAGGGCCGTGTCGCAATGATCCAGCGCCTCGTAGTAGATGCGAAACAGCGCTGGTCCGTTCTTTTCAGCCACCCTCGGCTCGCCCCGGATATAGAGATACGGGATCGAACCGGGATAAAGCTCGGGCCGGTCATTCTCGGTCTGGCTCTTGTGCACCAACACGCTCAGTTGCGAATGCTCTTCCATTGGTGAAAGTGGCAGCACCCCGATTGCCAGCCTGCGCTGCAACAGCCCGCTTGACTGCCAGTAGACATCGCCAATGGCCTCATACAGAGCCCGGTTGTTCAGGCCCAGCTCACCCATATCCTCGGGCCGGTACCCCTCGCCCGAGCCTTTAACATAAGTGACATCCCCGGCCGTGATGCGCACCGGCAACCGCTCGATCAGGGTCTTGCGCACCCGCTCGATCAGACCATCAAGCGGCAGACGGTCGGGCAGGGAGGTGAAGACCGGCTCGAACTCGCGGATCAGGGCAGGGCTTGCCAGCCGGTAAATCAGAATCGCCACCAGAAGACAGACCGCACCGATAAACGACAGGATGAAGGAGAACGGGATCTGCGGCAGCGTATCAAGCGTGACCGCGATCCCGCGCGCCTCGATGGTGACCGGAAACACCGACAACAGGCCGACGATGAACGGACAGATCACCGCCCAGAGCCGCACATAGCGATAGAGCGTGGCATTATCCACCACCCGTTTGGCCACCGACCAGACGGGCGGATAGAGCCGCTGCACCCAGGGGCTGGGGTTGCGGAAAAACGTGCTAAGCCGCACATCAAGGCGCTTGTTCGGCGGGGTGGAGGCTGAAAACATCGGGTCAATCCGGCTGGTCAGAATGACACCAGCCTAACCCGCAGACTGGCGCAGACCAACAGTGGTGTGGATATGGCGCTTGGCAAGACAGAAACTCAAAAAAACAAGGGCAGCCCCCGGCCCTGGGTTGGGGCAAAGCCCCCTCCCGTGGGGAGGGTCGGGGGCTGCCCGGCTTTTCAGCCGGGCGTCAGTAAATTAGGCTCTTCGAGAAAGCCTAAGCTAAGCCGAGCCATAACTTACAGCTTTGTAGACCACCTTTAAGCAGAACAGAAACTTGAAAGATCATATTTATACCAAGCCTACTATTCAGTTTCTGGAGCGCTCGCGACATGCACTGGAAACCTGTTATCAAGCCGCCAGATAACCAAGGAATTCGAAAATAAATTACTGGCATATTCAGCAGCGCAGATTTCGCAAGAAAATGTGTGACCTTGATCTTTGTCCGGAACTTTGATCGGTATTACATAAGAACAGACGTCACAGGTAAGGTGCGCCGGTACTTTTCTGATTTCAACTCCGTTTGGAATCTCTCTTGTTTCAAATGTGACCCCGCAATGCTCGCAAACAGTAGCAATGTTTTTGGTGAGTGTGAAATTTTGAACCACCAGTGGTTTGGAGCATTCACACTTGATTGTAGTAATATCAGTTACTTTGACTGAAACTATCCCATGCTCAGATACTCTTTCAATTTCGGTCAGTGTTTCCTCTAGAAAGCCATGGAAGTTTGAGAAACTTTTAAATGCAGAATTGGATTGTGGAGCATGCATGATGCTACCCAATTTTATATATGTCTTGTTCAACCACGCTCTGTCAAAGAAACGAATTTCTATCACAGGGGTTGTTCCGTTTTCAGGGGTAATTGTCTTTTGACCGTAAATCTCCGGATTGGACCGGGAGATAATTTCAATCAAATTAGAGGCATGCCAAGATCGAGTATCACCTCGGAACTTGTCTCTAAAATGCATATCGGCAATGCAATAGCAAATGTGTTCAATTGCTAGCCTAAGCCTCAAAGCAACTAACTGGTTTGAATGAAGAGTCCTTTTACCAAGTTCGCTGCGTGCTAACTCAAGGCACGCGCTGACCTCTTTTAGATGCTGTACTCTGCTTAGTCGGTTATTTGACACCCTAAACCAGCATCTCCTTTGTCGCCGTCAGTTTCACATCCGGATAATCCCGAACAATCCGGTCAATGTCCCACTGCAACCGCGTCATGTAGACCGGGTCGCCATCATGATCCGTGGCCATATGGCCCTTGTTGGCGTTCACCAGCTTCTCAACCTCTGCCTTGTCGCCTGACAACCAACGGGCCGATGTGAACTGCGAGGGCTCAAAACGCACCGGCAGGCCGTATTCCAATTCGATCCGGCTGGCGAGCACCTCGAATTGCAAGGCACCGACCACGCCCACGATCCAGCCCGCACCGATCATCGGTTTGAACAGTTTCGCGGCCCCTTCCTCGGCAAATTGCAACAGGGCCTTGTCCAGATGTTTGGCCTTCAGCGGATCGCCCGCGCGGACCGTTTGCAGCAATTCCGGCGCAAAGGACGGGATGCCGGTGAAGCGCAGGCTTTCGCCTTCGGTCAGCGCATCGCCGATGCGCAACTGCCCATGGTTGGGGATGCCGATGATGTCACCGGCCCATGCGTCCTCGGCCAGTTCCCGGTCATTTGCCAGAAACAGAACCGGGTTCGAGATCGCCATCGGCTTTTTCGTGCGCACCTGTGTCAGACGCATGCCGCGTTTGAAATGTCCCGAGCACAGCCGCACAAACGCCACCCGGTCGCGGTGCTTTGGGTCCATGTTGGCCTGCACCTTGAAGACAAAGCCGGTCACCTTGTCTTCATCGGGCGAGATCTGCCGCTCGGTCGCCGGGCGTACCTGTGGCTCGGGGCCAAAGTCGCCGATGCCGGTCATCAGTTCCTGCACCCCGAAAGAGTTGATCGCCGAGCCGAACCAGATCGGTGTCAGCGTGCCGTCCAGAAACGCCTGACGGTCAAAGGCGGGCAGCAATTCACGCGCCATCTCGACCTCTTCGCGCAGCGTCTCCAGCAGATGCGCGGGCACATGTTCGGCAATGCGCGGATCGTCCAGCCCGTCGATCTGGATCGTCTCGGCCTTCTTGTTCCGGTCCGCCCGGTCCATCAGTTCCAGCCGGTCATTGAGCAGATCATACGCTCCCAGAAACTCCCGTCCCATGCCGATGGGCCAGCTTGCCGGGGTCACGTCAATGGCAAGATTTTCCTGAATTTCATCAATGATCTCAAACGTATCCCGGCTTTCGCGGTCCATCTTGTTGCAAAACGTCAGGATCGGCAGATCGCGCAACCGGCACACCTCGAAAAGCTTCTGCGTCTGGCTTTCCACCCCCTTGGCCCCGTCGATGACCATCACAGCCGCATCCACGGCTGTCAGCGTGCGATACGTATCCTCGGAAAAGTCCGAGTGGCCGGGCGTGTCCACCAGATTGAACCAGTATTCGCGAAACTCGAACGACATGGCGGACGCCGAAACCGAAATCCCCCGGTCCTGCTCCATCTTCATGAAGTCCGAGCGTGAGCGTCGCGCCTCACCCTTTGCGCGCACCTGACCGGCCAACTGGATCGCACCGCCATACAGCAGAAACTTTTCCGTCAGCGTCGTCTTGCCCGCATCGGGGTGCGAGATGATGGCAAAGGTCCGTCTGCGCGCAATTTCAGGCGGCAGGGCAGGCAGGTTATGAGCACGATCCAACATGACGCGCGGTATAGGCTGGCTTTGGACGGGGGGCAAGCGGGCGCTCAGGCCAAAACCCCATTTGCCACCGGCCATATTCCTCACTATCTGTAAGCCATGTTCAGACCGCTCGCCCTTGTCCTGTCGCTTCTGCCGCTCCCAGCGCTGGCGCATCCGCATGTCTTCATTTCCACCGGGGTGGAGGCGATCTTCGACGATCAGGGTCACCTGACCCATCTGCGCGTCACCTGGGAATACGACGACCTCTATTCGCTGTTCATTCAGGCCGATTACGGGATCGATGCCGACGGTGACGGGCAGTTGTCGGATGCCGACCGAGAGACGTTCACCGGCTTTGATGCCAACTGGGTTGAGGGGTATGAGGGCGATCTCGAAGCCCGCCTCGATGGCCAGAAGCTCAGTCTTTCGGGTCCCACGCAGCCCACTCTGGAGCTGGAAGAGGGCCGCATCGTCACATCGCATCTGCGCGAGGTTCTGGGCACGCCCAAACTTGGGCCCGACACTTTGTCGATCAAAGCCTTCGATCCCAGCTACTACACTGCTTATGATCTCGACCGCTCGGTTACCCTGACCAACGCGGGCACCTGCCGGTTCGTTCTGGTCGAGCCGGACATCGATGCCACGCTCTCCAGCCTGCGCGAGCGTCTGGCACGCCTTGACGAGACCGCCAATCCGGAAGACTACGACATCCCCGCCGTGGGAGCGAATTTCGCAACGGATCTGCAGATCACATGTCCGCCCGCCTCCTGATCCTGCCGGTTCTGCTGGTCGGTGGTGCGCTCATCTGGATGTGGACCAGCGGTGCATTCGACCAGATTGCCGCCTATGCTGCCGGGCAACAGCAGGCCTTCCAGAACCGCATCGCACAGGCTCTGCGCGGCATCCGCAGCGGTCAGGCAGGCGCGTTCGGCCTGCTTCTGGGCATGTGCTTTGCCTATGGGTTCTTCCACGCGGTCGGACCGGGCCATGGCAAGGTGCTGATCAGCGGCTATGGGCTGGGGCGCAAGGTGCCTGTGCTGCGGCTCAGCGCCATAGCGCTGGCGTCCTCGCTTGCTCAGGCGCTCAGTGCGATCCTGCTGGTCTATGGCGGCATCCTGATCTTCAACCTCGGCCGCCAGTCACTGGTCGGCATGGCCGATGACGTGCTGGCCCCGGCCAGCTTCGCGGCCATTGTCCTCATCGGTCTCTGGCTGGTCCTGCGCGGACTGCGCCGCATGGCCAGCCTGCGCGCCGAACGCGCCCATGATCACCACCACCATGCGCATGACCACGCGCATGGCGAGGACGGTTCTGCCTGCCCGTCCTGCGGCCACCGCCACGGCCCGACCCTTGCCGAGGTTGATCAGATCAGTTCCCTGCGTGAGGCTCTGGTGCTGATCGGTGGCATCGCCCTGCGGCCCTGCACAGGCGCGCTTTTCGTGCTGATCATCACATGGCAACTGGACATTGCGCTGGCCGGCATCGCCGGCACAATTGCCATGGCCATCGGCACGGCGCTGGTCACCATCTCCTTCGGACTGGCCGCCTCGGGCCTGCGCGGCGGCGTAATGGGCGCGCTTTCCGACAGCCCCCTCCTGCGCATCGCCGTCCCGGTGGTCGAGGTGACCGCAGGCGGCCTCATCACCCTCATTGCAGGCGGGCTTCTGTTGCGCGCCATCGGATAAGCGCGCGCGCCCTCTCGACAATCCCGGGCCGGTGCCTCAGACCTGTCCCATGAACCCGCATCTCAAAGGCCTCCTGATCACTGCCCTCGGCGTCCTGCTGGTGGTTCCGGATTCGCTGTTCGTGCGGCTGATCGAGGCCGAGGCACTGGTAATCGCCTTCTGGCGCGCCGCCACCGCGGGCACGTTCATCCTGACAGCCTTGCTGCTGTTTCAGGGCCCAAAGGCCTTTGCCCCCCTGCGCCGCACAGGCCGTGCAGGCGTGATCTATACACTTCTGATGGCCACCACCGCCCCGGGTTTCGTGATGGCGGTCACCAACACATCTGTCGCCAATGTGGTCTTCATCTTCGCCACCACACCGATCTTCGCCAGCCTCTTCAGCCGCGCCTTTCTGGGCGAGCCGATCTCGCGCCGTATGGTCCTGACCATGATCGTGGTGCTCGCTGGGCTTGGCATCATCGCCTATGGCTCGTCCGAGAGCGGGATCGCGTCATGGAAAGGCGATCTCTGGGCGCTTTATGTCTCCATGGCCTATGCTGCCGCCCTGACCGCGGTGCGCCGTCTGCGCGAGACGCCGATGATCCCCGCGGTCCCGATTGCCTATCTTGGCGCGGCCCTTGTGCTCGGCCTCATCTCGGATCCGTTCACAAGCCTCGCCGACTTCTGGCTGCTTTACCTCGGCCATGGCCTGTTCATCGGCATCGCCACCTGCCTGCTGACGCTGGGGCCGCGCTACATCACCTCAGCCGAAGTTGCCTTGCTGATCCTCCTGGAAAGCGTGCTCGCACCGATCCTTGTCTGGGCCGTGATCGGCGAGGATCCGGGCGCCTATGCGCTCATAGGCGGGGCGATTGTCATCGCGGCCCTGCTGGTCTCGAACATGATCGCGCTCAGACGCAGCCGTTGATCGCTTCGATTTTCCAGAAATACTCAAATCCCCGGCCAGACTGCAAAAAACCCGGCCAGGGAAAAAGCCTGCTCAGACCGTTCCGCCGAGCGAGCCTTCAAGGGTCGCCATCTCCTGACCACCGGCCATCATGTCCTGCAACTCCTCGGGTGAGATTTCGCCGCGCATCGCCGTGCCCAGCGTCTTGCCACGGTTGAGCACGGTGAACCGGTCGCCCACAGCCATCGCATGGCGCACGTTGTGGGTGATGAACACGACCCCGATGCCCTGCTTGCGCACCCGGTCAATGGTCGCAAGCACGTTCGATGTCTGACGCACGCCCAAAGCCGATGTCGGCTCGTCCAGGATCAGCACTTTCGCACCGAAATGCACAGCGCGCGCAATCGCAACCGTCTGCCGTTCTCCGCCTGACAGCGTGCCGACAGCCTGATCAGGACCGCGCAGGTTGATGCCCATCTTGCGCATCTCCTCCATGGTCACCTGATCGGCCTTCTCGCGATCAAAGAACGACATGCCAAGGATCTTCTTCGTCGGCTCGTTGCCCATGAAGAAATTCCGCGCCACGCTCATCAAGGGGATCATCGCCAGATGCTGGTGCACGGTCGCAATCCCGGCAGTGATCGCATCGCGCGGATCCTCGAAATTCATCGGCTGACCGTCGAAATAGATCTCGCCCGACGTCGGCTTGTGGACGCCCGACATGGTCTTGATGAAGGTCGATTTGCCCGCGCCATTGTCGCCCAGAAGGCAATGACACTCACCGGCCCGCACCTCCACCGTGACACCTGCCAGCGCAATCACCGAGCCGAAATGCTTCTCGATGTTGACCATACGGATAATCGGTTCAGACATCTCAACGCTCCCCCGTGATCATACGGCGAATATAGGTGTTCAGAATCACCGCAAAGAGCAGGATCACACCCAGAAACACCCTGAACAGACTGGATTCCACTCCTGCGAAAAACAGCCCCTGCTGGACCACGCCAAAGATCAGCGCACCCAGCGCCGCCCCGATGACCGATCCATAACCACCCGTCAGAAGCGCGCCGCCAATGACCACCGCGATGATCGCCTCGAACTCCTTCAAAAGCCCGCGATCCGCACCGGCCGAACCGAACTCCATCACCTGACAGGTCGCAAACACCGTCGCGCAGAACGCCGTGAACATGAACATCAGGATCTTCACCCGGTTCACCGGCACGCCCGAGTTGCGCGCGCTTTCCGCGTCACCGCCTGCCGCAAAGATCCAGTTGCCAAAGCGTGTCCGGGTCAGGATGATATGGCCCACGATCACCAGACCGATTGCCCAGACGATAAGCATCGGAATGCCGTCAACCACCGGCTGGCCCGCGCGCGTCCCGCGCTCGAACACCCCGATGATGCCATTGTCACCCAGCCACTGAAACAGCCCCTGACCGATCTTGCCGCCGAAGATCGGCGCCAGCCAGTCACCTTCGGCTGCGTCCTTGATCCCGCCGATGATCGTCTTGCGCTCAAGGGTCTGGGGGAAATAGATCGTGAAACCGCGCAGAATGAACAGAAACGCCAGCGTCACGATGAAACTCGGCAGGCCCGTGCGGATCACGATGAACCCGTTCAGCGCCCCGATGGCTGTGCAGATCACGAAGGTCAGAAGGATCGAAAACCACACCGGCCAGCCCAGCGTGACCGAGAAGATCGCGATCATCATCCCCGCAAAGCCGATCATCGACCCGACCGACAGATCGAACTCGCCCGCGATCATCAGCAGGCAGGCGCCCACCGCAATGATCATGAACTGGGCCGAGACCACCGACCAGTTCAACACGCCCTGGGCGTTGAACATGCCGCTGTCAAAGGCGGTCAGGGCAAAGAATGTGAACACCAGAACGGTTCCGCAGATGCCACCCAGTTCAGGCCGGATCAGGGCCTGACGGAGCGAGGACATCTCCTTGACGCGTTCATCGGCTTCCGGCGCAGGCGCTGCCTGGGACATCTGGAACCTCTTGAATGTCAGGGCACAATTTGAAAGCGGGGATCAGATCTGCGGGTCAAATTGCGCGTTAAATCTAATGGATTGAACGGGCGGCCCTCACCGGGGCCTTCGATACACCGCTCAGGGATCGAAAAAGGGCGCCACCTGTAACCGGTGACGCCCCGTCAGTGCTTAGCGGAATTCGCCCGCGTATTTCTCGACCAGCTCAAGCCCGCTGTCGGTCACGAAACCAGGGCCGGAGTTGATGTTGTTGCCCGGCAGAACGCCGTAGCGGTGGTAGTTGGCCAGAACAACAACCGGCAGGTAAGCCTGCAGGAACGGCTGCTGGTCAATGCCCCAGTTGATCACGCCGGCCTTGATGCCTTTGACGATCTCGGCACCCAGATCGAATGTGCCGAAGTAGATGTCACCGGCCATGCCGTTCTCTTCCAGCGCCAGAAGCGTCGGATCGGCAGAGGTCGGGCCAAGCGTCAGGATGGCGTCCGTGTCGGAATTGGCCGACAGATAGGCCAGAACCTTGTTCTTGATTTCCGCAGGATCCTGACCGCTGTCGATCATCTGGTTGCCCAGCTCGACACCCAGACCGTCAGCAAAACCCTGACAACGCGCAGTGGAAGATGGGCTCGAGATGTAGTGGTTCACACACAGGAACGAGCCAACGCCGTCACCTTTCGCGCGCAGACCAGCCGCATAACCAGCGTCATACTCAGGCTGACCGACATACATCAGCGCACCAACTTCGCGCGCCTGATCAGGCGTGCCGGAGTTCATGATGATCACGTCGATGCCGGCATCCACAGCCGCACGGATCGGGCCGGACAGAACATCGGGATCGCTCAGTGTCGTGATGATGCCGTTGGGACCGGCAGCCGCTGCCTGCTCGATGATCCGCGCCATATCGGCCAGATCGCCCGTTGGCGGATTGCGGTACTCGACCTCAACGTCCATCTGCTCGCCTGCAAGCGCGATGCCGTTCTTGATCGTGTTCCACCAGCTGTCGCTGTCAGGGGCGTGGCTGACCAGCACATAGCTCAGTTTGGCGTGACCATCGGCCAGTGCTGCGGTGCCAGCAAACGGCGCCGCAACCAGGGCTGTTGCCAGCGCCAGCTGTTTGACGAGTGATTTCATGATTTCCTCCCAGAAGTCGCTCTTGTTTGAGTTCTCGAATTCGCAAAAGGGGCGGTTTACCCGCCTCTTCGATTCTCAGGAAAGCACAGGTCAGGCATGATTGCAACCGGTTGCAAAAAATTCTGTTCCCAATCCCGTCAGATGCACATTACTGTGCCCGAACCTTGAAACCGGGGCAGGAGAGGGAGGCCCTTTTGGCAATCACGCTCAAAGATGTGGCAGAGCGCGCGGGCGTTTCCCGCTCGGCCGTCTCGCGCACCTTCACCCAGGGCGCGTCCGTGTCCGAGAAGACCCGCAAGCGGGTGCTCAAGGCCGCAGATGAGCTGGGCTATTCGCCAAACGCTCTTGCCTCCTCGCTGACCACCGGACGCACCAAGATGATCGGTCTCGTGTCCAACAACTTTCACAACCCGATTTTTCTGACCGTTTTCGACAAGTTCACCCGCGGCCTGCAGGAAAAAGACCTGCGCCCGCTTCTGGTCAACCTCACCTCCGAGACCGACCCCGAGGCCTCCGTCCAGAAACTCCGTCAGTATTCCGTCGATGGCGTGATCGTCGCCTCATCCACCCTGCCGCCCAGTTTTGCCCGCGCCTTTCGCGACGCGGGCATGCCGGTCGTGCACACATTCGGGCGTCATTCCTCGGCTCCCGGCGTGCATGTGGTGGGCATCGACAATGTCGAATGCGGGGCGATGGCCGCAGACGCGCTGATCGCGCGCGGTCACAAGCGCGTCGCCTTCCTTGGCGGGCCCGAGCTTGCGACCTCGACACAGGACCGGATCAGCGGGTTTCTCAGACGTCTGGAAGAACACCCCGAGATCGACGTCAGCTATTCCTTCGCGGATGCCTATTCCTTCGATGCAGGTCGGGCCGAGATGTCGCGCCTCATCGCCTCGGGCGAGCCTTTGGCAGAGGCGTATTTCTGCGGTGACGATGTGCTCTCCATCGGCGTGTTGTCCGCCATCCAGTCTGCCGGGCTGCGCGTGCCTGACGACATCGGCCTGATCGGCCTCAACGACATGGAAATGGCCGGATGGGCCAACATCAACCTGACAACGATCCGCCAGCCGATCCAGCAGATCATCACCGCCTCGATCGAGCTTGTGACCCAGATCCTTGAACAGCCCGACCGCTTCCCCGAGGCCCGGCTCTTTCCCTGTCAGGTAGTCGAACGGGGCACATTGCGCCCCGTCCCGTGACGGATCTTGCCCGACAATTTGAGTTACGAAAGAGCTATGAAAGAGTTACGAAAGAACTCTTTTGATTTTGGCCCCGTTTCACCGCAGCATTGGTGGCCGCGCATCGACCCATTTCCCATCCGCTTTGGCCGAGGCCGCGGCCTGATGCACAGCCGCCATAGAGCGCAATCCATCAACCGCCTTGGGGTATAGATCAGCCGCCGGATCAGGTGCACGCCCATCCCGTTTGGCCCGGATCGCTTCTGCCAGGTCCTTGTAAATATTGGCAAAAGCCAGCGGCATGCCTTCCGCGTGCCCGATGGTCACTCGCGTTGAACGGTCGGCTTCGGGGCTCAGCCCGGCCTCACCCCGCTCGATGATCTGGTTGCGCCCCCCTGTCGGCGTCCAGATCAACTGGTTAGGCTGCTCCTGCGCCCAACGCAATCCACCCAGTTCCCCAAAGACCTGAAGCGTCAATCCATGCATCCGGCCAACTGCCACGGATGAGGTCCACAAGCGCCCAACCACTTGATTTGTCATGCGAAAATTGACCATTGCATCGTCTTCCAGCACCCGGCTCGTGATGGTCGAGGCAAAATCCGCGCTCAGTTTTTCCACCTCTTGCCCGGTCACAAATGACGCCATATGCAGCGCATGAATGCCGCAATCCGCAAACTGCGCCGACACCCCGGCCTGCGCCGGATCATAGCGCCAGCGCACCCGTGGATTGTCCGCATCTGCCGCATCCGCATGATGCCCATGGGCAAACTCCGCAACCACGACCCGGACCTTGCCCAGATCGCCGCGTGCCACCATCGCGCGCATGTGCCGGACCAGCGAATAGCCGGTGTAGCCGTAGTTCACAGCACAGATTTTACCTGTCTTTTCAGAGATTTGTACGATCTCCTCGCCTTCCTCGACGCTCATCGTCATGGGCTTTTCACACAGCACATGAAAGCCCGCTTCCAGATAGGCTTTGGTGATTTCGAAATGTGTCGCATTGGGCGTGGCCACGGTCACCAGATCCACCCGGTCAGCGCGCCCGCGCTCTCCCTCCAGCATTTCCTGCCAGTTGCCGTACGCCCGGTCTGCGTCCAGTCCCAGCCGCTGCCCATAGGCCCGTCCTTCTTCGGGCCGATGGTCCAAGGCCCCGGCAACAAAGGAAAATTCCGCGTCCAGCCCGGCACCCAGCCGGTGCGCGGGACCAATCTGAGAGCCTTCGCCCCCGCCGATCATACCCCAGTTCAGTCGTGTCATGTCGGGCTCCTCAAAAACCGATGGACGCAAGATAGTCGCGGTTCACTGTCGCATCGCGCAGCGAATTCGTGTCCGGCAGGGTCGGGTCACAATCCTGCTCGACCGTGCACCAGCCCTCAAAGCCATTGTCCAGCAGGATCTGGCGCACGCGCGGGAAATCCACATCCCCATCGCCCAGATTGCAGAAAATACCCTGACCGCAGGCATCGTAGAACCCGGTTCCCTTGGCGATGACATCTGCCTTGACCACCGGGTTGATGTCCTTGAAATGCATATAGGAAATCCGGTCGATATGACGTTCCATAAAGGCCACCGGATCAAATCCCGCATAGGAATGATGCCCGGTGTCGAAACAGATCTTCAGGATATTTTCATCAACTTCGTCTAGAAGTCGTTCCAGTTCCGGCTCGAAGTCAATGAAGCCAGCCGCGTGCGCATGCATGCCAACGGTCAACCCATAGTCTTCCGCCCCGATCCGCGCCACATGGGCGATCCGGTCGCGAAACGCTGTCCATTCCGCCAGATCCATCTGTTCGGCGGCATCAGCCCGTCCGGCAGTGGGCGCGCGACGCGGCGAGATTGAATCAATCAGCACAAGATGCTGCGCCCCATGAGCAACCAGCGCCTTGCAGGTCCGCACAGCCCCGTCCAGCACGTCATCCCATTGATTTGCATCATGAAATGCCCGGAATACGACACCGCCGATCAGCGTCAGATCATGCTCGGCCAGAGCATCGGCCACCTGCGGCGGGTCCTCTGGCATGAAACCAACCGGCCCCAGCTCGATGCCCTTGTAGCCTGCTTCCGCATTCTCGCGCAGCACGGTCTTCCAGTTCGGATTGCGCGGATCATTCGCGAATTCCACACCCCAGGAACAGGGCGCATTGCCAATTTTTATCATGGGTTTGTCCCCGTCTCAGATTGCAGAAATGGATTGCCAGCGCGCGCTTTCATGGCTCAGATGCGCCGCCTCGATCACCCGGTTGACCTCCATCCCTTCACGGAAGGTTGGCCATAGATTCTCACCCTGTTCAATGGCCATCAGAAAGTCCTTGGCCTCGATGATGATCTGGTCCTGATAGCCCGTGCCATGCCCCGGTCCCTGACAGAAGGGCAGGTAATCTGGGTGTTCCGGTCCGGTCAGGATCTTGGTGAAGCCGCGCGTCGCCTCAGGCCCTTCCATGCGGTAGAGCCAAAGCGCGTTCTGATCTTCCTGATCAAAGCGAATGCTGCCTTTTGTGCCATGAATTTCATAGGCATAGCCCATTTTACGCCCCGTCGCGATGCGGCTGAAAAACAGATGTCCCATGCAGCCGCGATCAAATTGCACCATCATCTGCGCCTGATCGTCATTGGTCACGGTCACGCCCGCGCGGCTTGTGTGAACCGTTTGCGAGACCGCCATGACATCCGTGATATCGCCCATCAGACGGCGCGCACAATTGATCATATGGGGCGCAAGATCGCCCAGCGTGCCATTCGCGCGCCCCTCGGTGCGCCAGGTCGCCGGCGCTGCGGGGTCGGCATAGAAATCTTCCGTATGTTCACCGCGAAACCATGTGATTTCGCCAATCTCGCCTGCTTCGATCAGATCGCGAGCAAAGCGCGACGCGGGCGTGCGGATATAGTTGAACCCGGTCATGTTCACGCAGCCCGATGCTTCTGCCGCGGCCACCATCGCGCGGCTGTCCTCCAACGAGGCCCCCATCGGTTTTTCACAGAACACCGGCTTGCCGAGCGCAAAAGCTGCTTCGGACACGGCGCGGTGGGTGGATTGGGGCGAGGCAATGACCACGGCCTCCACCTCAGGATCCTGCACCAGCGCGGCCCAGTCATCGGCGGCTTTCTCGAACCCGAAGGCCTGACGATAGCGTTCCGAGGACGCAGGCGTAGAGCCCGCAACAGACACAAGACGTGGCCGCAGGCCGGTGCTGAAGATCGCGCCCACAGCCGACATGGCCACGGCATGTGCCTTGCCCATGTAGCCGCCGCCGACTATTCCGATGCCGATCTGTTTCATCTGAACCTCTTGTCAAAAACCATTTGCAACCGGTTGCAAAACGAGTATCTTCAAGACCGACCGCTGGTCAATGGGCAATCGGCACAAGACCAAAATAAGCTCACTCGGGAGGACGCCTTGTCTGATACGATCCGTCTGACAACCGCTCAGGCCATCATCCGGTATCTTTGCGCTCAATTCATTGAAATTGAGGGGGAAAAGACCCGCGTCTGTGGCGGTGGCTTTGGCATTTTCGGCCATGGAAACGTCACCTGTCTGGGTGAGGCGCTCTATGGTGTGCAGGACAAGCTGCCGCTTTACCGGGGCCAGAATGAGCAGGGCATGGGATTCGCAGCCGCGGCTTATGCCAAGTATCACTTGCGCCAGCGTTTCATGTTCTGCACGGCCTCTGCCGGACCGGGCACAGCCAACCTTCTGACCGCTGCCGCTCTTGCGCATGCCAACCGTCTGCCGATGCTGATGCTGTGCGGCGATGCCTTTCTGACGCGCCTACCTGATCCGGTGTTGCAACAGCTTGAGCATTACGGCAACCCGGCCCTTGGGCTGAACGACGGCTTTCAGGCTGTGTCGCGCTACTGGGACCGGATCACCCATCCCGCGCAGATCATCCAATCGCTGCCCGCAGCCCTTGCCACCATGCTCGACCCGGCCGATTGCGGCCCGGCTTTCATCGCCCTGCCGCAGGACGTTCAGGGCTGGGCCTATGATTACCCGGTCAGTTTCTTTGAAGAAAAGAACCATCGCATCCGCCGCAGTGCCCCCGATATGGCTGAGGTAGCAGATGCGGCCCGCTTGCTGCGCAGTGCCAAACGGCCAGTGATCATTGCAGGGGGTGGCGTGCAATATTCCCGCGCAGTGGCCGAGCTGACCGGCTTTGCCGATGAGTTGAACATCCCCGTGATCGAAACCATCGCCGGGCGGGCCAATCTGACAGCCACACATCCGCTCAACATCGGCCCCGTAGGCGTGACCGGCTCGAACAGCGCCAATGCAATTGCGGCCGAAGCTGACGTGATCCTGTCCGTGGGGTGCCGTTTGCAGGATTTCACCACAGGCTCCTGGACCGCATTCTCCCATGACGCGCGCCTGATCTCGCTCAATGCCGCGCGCCATGATGCAGGAAAGCACCGCTCCCTGCCGATTGTGGGGGACGCGCGTGAGGGCCTGAAGGCGTTGCGTGATGCCATGGCAGGATACGAGGCCCCGATGGGCTGGACCGTCAAGGCGCAGGGTGAGCGGGCGAAGTGGGATGAGTATGTCGCCGACAATGTCAGCGCCGAAGGCAATCGCCCAAATTCCTACGCACAGGCCATCGGAGCCGTGAACGCGCTTTGTGACAAGCGCGACCGTGTGGTTGCCGCAGCAGGTGGTCTGCCTGCCGAGGTGACGGCCAACTGGCGCACTCTGGATATCGGCACGGTGGATGTGGAGTTCGGCTTTTCCTGCATGGGCTATGAGATCGCAGGCGGCTGGGGTGCGCGCATCGCCCAATCCGAGGCAGAACCGGATCAGGACACCATCGTCTTTTGCGGTGACGGTTCGTACCTGCTGATGAACTCTGACATCTATTCCTCCGTTCTGACGGGCAAGAAGATGATCGTCCTTGTCCTCGACAACGGCGGATTCGCGGTGATCAACAAGCTGCAGAACAACACCGGCAATGAAAGCTTCAACAACCTGATCGCAGACACTCCCACCGCCACCCATCAGGTAGGCGTGGATTTCGAGGCTCATGCCCGGGCCATGGGTGCAAATGCGGAAACGGTCGCCAATCCGGGCGAATTGAGCGAGGCGTTCAAGCGGGCCAAGGCCGCCGACAAGACTTCCGTGATCGTCATGAAAGTCGATGCCTATGAGGGCTGGACGGCAGAGGGCCACACATGGTGGGAGGTTGGCACGCCCGAGGTCAGTGACAGCGAAAAGGTCCGCGCAGCCCATGTGGACTGGGAAAGCGCACGTCCCAAACAGCGCAAGGGCGTCTGAGATGAGCGCACTGATTGATGGCATCCGTCAGAACAACTTTCTGATCATCGGACGCGCAGGCATGGATTTCTGCCCCGATCCACCGGGCACCAAGACCGAAAATGCGACCCATTTCGTGGCAGGGCTGGGTGGTTCGGCTGCCAACACGGCGGCGGGCATCTGCAAGCTTGGTGGCAAGGCGGCATTGGTCACTTCCGTCTCCGATGACAGCATCGGGCGGTACTGCCTCAACCAGCTTGATCACTATGGCGTTGATCGCACTCATGTCCGCTCTGTCGGAGGGGAAGCGCGCAACTCTCTTGCCGTTTACGAAAGCGTGCTCGAAGGGCACCAGACGGTGATCTACCGCAATGGTGCGGCTGATTTCGTGATGACGTCCGAGGATATCCGCGCGGTGGATTACAGCCAATACGGCGCGCTGATCACAGCAGGCACGGTCTTTGCGGCAGAGCCCTCGCGCTCGGCAGCTTTTGACGCCATCGAACTGGCCCGCGCAGCAGGTCTGCCGATCATCTTCGACATCGACTATCGCCCCTATTCCTGGCCCAGCCCGCAGGTGGCAGAAGAGGTTCTGTCGCGGGCCGGCGCGCTCAGCGACATGATCGTGGGCAATGACGAGGAGTTCGGCTTCATGGCCGGCGACATCACCAAAGGTCTGGACAAGGCTCGGTCGCTTGCGACCTCCAGCGCCGAGGTGATCATCTACAAGATGGGTGAAAAAGGTGCGATCACGCTTGCAGGTGGCACCGAAACGCCATCAGGCATATACAAGGTTGATGCGCTCAAACCCACCGGTGCCGGTGACAGTTTCATGGCCGGGCTGATGGCCTCTCTGGCGGCGGGCCATGACCTGAATGATGCGGTCATGCGCGGTTCGGCCTGCGCCGCGATCACCGTCGGCAAGCCCGGCTGCGCGCCAGCCATGCCTGATCCCGCCCAGCTTTCTGAATTCCTCAAAACCCATCCCGGCCCGACCGCTGCATAATTGATAACGATAAGGATAGACCCATGCACATCCCTCCTTTTGACAATCAGAACAAGCCGATCGTGGATGTGGATGACCCGACCGTTCCCTTGAACTATTTCAACATTGTTCACCTCAAGGCTGGCGAGGCTTTTGAATATTCGGTGCCGGGCTACGAGACCTGCATCGTGCCTGCCACCGGCACCGTCGATGTCAATGTCGAAGGCTTCAAGGCCGATGCGCTGGGCGGACGTGGGGAAGACGTCTGGGATGGCGAGCCTGAGGGCGTCTATGTGCCCACGGCTGCCACAGCCGAAATGGTCTGCACGCAGGATGCCGAGGTTTTCATCGCTGGCGCGCGCTATGACAAGGTGCTCGACGCGTTTGCTGTTCGCTCGGACGCGTTGGACAAGGTGCAATACGGCTCCGACGACACCAAGACCCATCGCAAGATCAAGCACATCCTTGGCCAGAAACAGCATGACAAGGTTGGTCGTCTGCTGGTGAGCGAATTGTTCACCGTAGGGCAGGGTGGCTGGTCTGGCTTTCCCTCCCACAAGCATGACACGGACCGTCTGCCTGATGAGACCCGCCACGACGAGACCTATAATTTCCGCTTCCGCCCCAACTACGGCTCGGGTGTGCAGATGCTCCAGCGTGTCGATAACGAGCCGGGTGACGCCTATCACATCGTCAACGGCTCCACGATCTGTCTGGACAACGGCTACCACCCCTGCTGCGTGCTGCCGGGCTATGAGATGTATTACTTCACCATTCTGGGCGGGCTCAGCCAGCGCAGCCTCGTGCAGTATTTCCAGCCCACTCATGCAGCCCAGTTGCACACCATCCCCGGCATCATGGACATGGTGGCCAAGTTCAAATGACGCTTGCCACGCTTGCTGATGTGCTGGCCCCTGCAAGGATGCAGGGCCATGCGGTTGCAGGGCTTGTCTGTCTGGGGTGGGAGGACATGCGCGCCTATGCCCATGCCGCCGAGGCTGAGGGCTGCCCGGTCATCCTGCAAGCCGGTCCAAGCTGCCGGGAGCACACGCCATTGCCGGTTCTGGGCGCGATGTTCCGCAATCTGGCGGAAAGCGTATCCGTGCCGGTCGTGGCCCATCTCGACCATGGATATACGTTTGAGGATTGCAAGCAGGCGCTCGACAGCGGTTTTACTTCTCTGATGTTCGACGGCTCGCGCAAACCCCTGCAGCAAAACATAGACGAGACAGCAGCAATTGCAGAGATGGCCCATGCCGCTGGCATCTCCTGCGAAGGGGAAATCGGCTTTGTTGGCTATGCCAATGGTGAAAACTCATCAGGCACCGACCCCGAAGAGGCCCACATTTTTGCAACCCAGTCCGGGGTGGACGCGATGGCAATCTCCGTGGGCAATGTGCATTTGCAGGAAAACAAGGAAGGCGGGCTGGATGAGGATCGCATCCGCGCCATCGAGGCTGTGACAGACATACCCCTGGTGATCCACGGCGGCTCAGGCGTGCCTGTTGCCCAGCGGCGCACCCTCGCTTCCACATCGGCGATCTGCAAATACAACATCGGGACCGAACTGCGCATGGCTTTTGGTGAGGCCTTGCGCTGCGCTGTTGCCTCGGACCCCGCACGCTTTGATCGGGTGAGCATCCTGCGCGACGTCGAACCGGCTCTGGTCAGCGCCGCCCGTCAGGTAATCCGCGCCATCTCGAAACCTCAGGAAGGATAGACCATGATCAGGATCGGATTGCTGGGCTGCGGCCGCATCGGGCAAGTGCATGGCCGCACCCTGTCGCGGATGGCGCAGGCGCGTGTGGTTGCCGTCTCGGACGCAGTTCCGGCCGCCGCTGAAGCGCTGGCCGCAAGCCTGTCGGCTGAGGTGCGTGACAGCCATGCCCTGATCGACAGTGCCGACATTGACGCGGTCGTCATCGGCACGCCCACGGACACCCATTACGACCTGATCCACCGGGCCGCTGCCGCCGGCAAGGCGATTTTCTGCGAAAAGCCTGTGGACATGTCGGTTGCGCGCATCCGTGAGTGCCAAAAGGTGGTGGAAGCCGCAGGTGTCGCTTTCCTGACCGCTTTCAACCGCCGCTTCGATCCCAGTTTTGCCGCCATGCAGGCCGCGATCCGAGACGGTCAGATCGGACGCGTGGAACTGGTCACCATCCTGTCCCGTGACCCCGCGCCACCTCCCATCAGCTACATCAAAAGTTCAGGTGGCATCTTCCGCGACATGATGATCCACGACCTCGATATGGCCCGCTTCCTGACTGGTGAAGACCCGGTTGAGGTGTTCGCCCGAGGCTCGGCCCTCGTGGATCCCGAGATCGGCGCAGCAGGCGATGTGGATACGGCGGCCGTCACGCTGACAATGCCGTCGGGCGCTCTGGTGCAGATCTCCAATTCCCGGCGCGCGACCTATGGCTACGACCAGCGGGCCGAGGTGCATGGCGCACAAGGCATGCTGAGCGTCGGCAACATGCCCGAGACCCAGATGCGGCTCGCCAACACTGGTGGTTTCCGCTCAAGCCCTGCGATGAATTTCTTTCTGGAACGCTATGAGGACGCCTATGCAGCCGAGATGAACCATTTCATCGATTGTCTGGTGACAGGCACACCGCCCAGCCCATCGATCACCGACGGGCTGAAGGCGCAGATGCTGGCAGATGCGGCGGCCAAGTCACTGGACACCGGCGCGCCTGTGGCCGTGTCTTAAGCGTGCAGTGATACCTGTCCCATGGACAGGTATTTCTGACGCCGGGCCTGCCGCAGATCATCGGGTGACAATCCGTCCAGCTCGCCCAGCATGTCCGCCAGCGTCTCGCCCATATCGGTGATCGCACGCGTCCGGTCGCGCTGGGCACCACCCAGCGGCTCGGACACGATCCGGTCGGCCACACCCAGTTTCATCAGATCCTGCGCGGTCAGGCGCAGCGCTTCTGCCGCCTCGCGCATCTTCTCGGCATCCTTCCACAGGATCGAGGCACAGCCCTCGGGCGAGATCACCGAATAGATCGAATGCTCCAGCATCGCCAGTCGGTCAGCGGTCGCAAAGGCCACCGCCCCGCCAGAACCACCCTCACCGATGATCGCCGAGACCAGAGGCACCTTGATCGACAGGCATTTCTCGGTCGAGCGCGCAATCGCCTCGGCCTGCCCGCGCTCTTCGGCTCCCTTGCCGGGATATGCGCCCGGTGTGTCGATCAGGGTGATCACCGGCAGCCCGAACCGGTCGGCCAGATCCATCAACCGGATCGCCTTGCGATACCCCTCGGGCCGGGCCATGCCGAAATTCCGCTCCAGTCGTGTCTTGGTGTCAAACCCCTTCTCATGGCCGATCACCACCACAGCCCGGTCATTGAACCGCGCAAATCCGCCCATCACCGCATGGTCATCAGCAAAATTCCGGTCACCGGCCAGGGGCGTATACTCTTCGAACAGCGCTTCGATATAATCCTTGCAATGGGGCCGGTTGGGGTGACGTGCCACCTGACATTTCCGCCAGGGGCTGAGATCAGCATAGATCTCGGCCAGCAGATCTGCAGCCTTGGCATCCAGAGCGGCGGCTTCCTTGCCGACGTCCATTTCGGCATTTTCGCGCCCAAGCGCCCGCAGCTCTTCGGCCTTGCCCTCGATCTCCGAGAGCCCCTTTTCGAAATCGAGATAATTCTGCACGCGTCCCTCATCCCATTTTGCCCCTGCCTATAGGTCAGAGGCCCCGTGGGATGCAACTTATGTTTGATCGCCGCCCTTTGAAAGGGCGCAAACCCCGTGCTTCGATTTTCGACAAATACTCCCGCCGGAGGCGCAGGCTGGCCTCAGGAGATCATCTCGGCCTGTTTGACGATCACTTCAGCCTGGCGGATGGACGCCAGATCCACCAGCCGCCCCTTGTAGACGGCGGCCCCCTGACCGGTGCGCTGGGCCTCGTCCATGGCCGCCAGAATTTCACGGGCCTCCCGGATCTGATCCTCTGATGGCGTAAACACCTCATTGGCCAGCGTGATCTGTTTGGGATGGATTGCCCATTTACCGACCATGCCAAGTGTTGCTGAGCGGCGGGCCTGTGCCCTGAAACCCTCATCATCGGAAAAGTCGCCAAACGGTCCATCCACCGGCAGCACCCCATGGGTCCGGCAGGCCGCCACGATGGCCACCGTGGCCATGTGCCATGGGTCCCCCCAGTGGGAGGCCCCGTCAGGTGCGCGCATGAAATAATTCTCCTGCGTGCCGCCAATGCCCGTTGTCTGCATCCCCATCGATGCGGCGTAATCCGCTGCCCCAAGGCTCATTGCCTGCAACCGGGACGAGGCTTTGGCGATCTCCTCCACATGGGCAAGACCGGCTGCGGTCTCGATGATCACCTCAAAGGCAATCGGCTTATTGCGCCCTTTGGCTGCTTCAATTGCCGAGACCAGTGCATCAACCGCATAAAGATCGCCCGCATTGCCGACCTTGGGGATCATGATCATATCGATCCGCTCGCCTGCCTGCTCCAGCAGATCGACCACATCGCGATACCAATATGGTGTGTCCAGCCCGTTGATCCGCACGGACAGGGTCTTGTTGCCCCAGTCGATGTCGCCAATCGCTTCTATGATGTTGCGCCGGGCCTCGGGTTTATCGTCCGGAGCCACGCTGTCTTCAAGGTCCAGATTGATCACATCAGCCTTTGATACGGCCATCTTCTCGAACAATGCCGGGCGCGAGCCGGGGCCGAAAAGCTGGCAACGGTTGGGGCGGGCGGGTGCGGCAGGCTGGACTTTGAAACTCATGAGAGAAGAACGTCTCCGAAAGGATATTGCGTTTAGCTCGGCCTTCAGATCACAATCTTGCGCAACTTTGTCAAGCGCTATGTTGCATCTGCGAAGAGATCACGCAGGCGCGCCCAGAACTTCTTCCAGCCGCCGCACGTATAGGGCCGCAAACACCCCGACAAAGGACGTCGCCACCATCATCAGCAACAACGGATAGGCTGACGAACCTTCCCCCAGCAACATCCCGGTCAGCGCGGCAATTGCCGCCCCCCCGCCAATCATCAATGCACCGCCCAGTCCGGACGCGCTGCCTGCCAGATGCGGCCTGACCGACACGATGCCGGCGTTTGCACTCGGCATGGTCAGACCATTGCCCACACCCACCAGACAGATCGGCCCGAACAGGCTGAGCGGCTGATCCAGCCCGACCATGAACAGCGCTGTGGCCAGAACCGTGCCCGAGAGCGCAATCAGCGACCCGGTCACCATCATGCGCAAGACGCCCACCTGCTCGGTATACCGGCCCGAAAGAAAATTGCCGATGAAATACCCCATGGCGATCAGCCCGAAATACAGGCCCAGCCGCGCCGGGCTCATGCCGAGAATCGCGCTCGCCACGTACGGGCCGCCACCGAGGAACGCAAAGAAAGTGCCGGAGGCAAAACTCGCGGTCGCGGTATAGCCCCAAAAGCGGCGCGAGCGCAGCAATTCGGGATAGGCTTGTGCCTGCGCCTTGAGCGACGCTGACTTATGGGTGTTGGTTTCACCCAGATCCAGCACCACCAGCGCGGTCACCAGAATGCCGAAGACCAGAAGGGCGGCAAAAGTCGCCTGCCAACCGAAAGCCTGCTGCAGCACCCCGCCGACCGAAGGACCGATCATCGGCACCACGGCCATGCCCATGGTCACATATCCCAGCATGGAGGCCGCACGGGTCTGGTCAAACAGATCACGCACAATCGCCCGCGACAGCGCCATCCCGGTCACGACCGATGCCTGTACCAGACGAAACGCCAGAAACACCTCGACACTGGTGGACAGCATGCAGCCGAGCGTGGCCACCAGAAACACCAGCAACCCGCCGATCAGCACCGGCCGCCGTCCGTACAGGTCCGACAGGGGGCCGATGATGATCTGCATAACGGCAGTCAGCCCCAGATAGGCCGACACTGCCAACTGCATCACCGCGTAATCTGTCTGAAAATATGCCGCCATCGAGGGCAGCGAGGGCAGGAAAATGTTCATGTTCAGCGCGCCCAGCCCTGCGATCAGCACAAGGGTCAGAATATGGGGTGGCGTCTGGGCATTCGGTAAAGGCACGTTCAGGTCCTGTGAGGGCGCCATTCATTAAACCCCTCGGTACGCATTTTCACAGGGGAAAAATGACGGGACAACGCGCCCAAGATGCCTCAACTGTGCGAAATATCACAGACTTTTATTGCAGGTCCGAAAACGCGTCTGCAATTCGGGCCATCGCATCAGCCACCACGGCACGCTGCGTGGCGATGTTGAACCGCAGGAAGCCTTCTCCACCGGTTCCGAAGGTATCCCCGTGATTGGCCACCACGCGCGCGGTTCCCTGCACCCGGCTCAGAATCTCGTCCTTGCTCATGCCGGTGCCGGAAAAATCGACCCAGGACAGATATGTCGCCTCCATCGGCATCGCACGCACCCCGGGGATCGCATTCAGCGCGTCATCCAGCAGCTTGCGGTTGCCATCAAGATAGCGAACCAGCGCATCCATCCAGGCGTCACCATGGCTGTAGGCAGCTTTCGACATCACCATGCCAAACACGTTGGGTGTGGTTCCAACGGCCCGGTGCCGGGCTGCAAACCGGGCCCGCAGCGCAGCATCCGGGATGATCGCATTGCCATTGGCAGCACCAGCCAGATTGAAAGACTTGGACGGTGCGCTCAGGATCACCGTGCGGTCCAGCGCCTCGGGGGCTGCCTCGGTCATCACCAGATGCTCATTCCCGGGATAGACAAGATCATGATGCACTTCGTCCGAGATCAGCACCAGATCGTGCCGGATGCAGAAATTGGCGACAATGCGCAACTCTTCCCGGCTCCAGACCCTGCCGCCTGGATTGTGCGGCGAGCAGAAGACCAGCACTTTCTCGCGCCCGGTCAGGCAGGCCTCAAGCCGGTCCTCGTCAATCACATAACGCCCGTCAACAGTCGCCAGCGGGCTTTCGACGACCACCCGGTCATTGGCTTTCACGGTCCGCGCAAAGGCGTGGTAAACCGGCGTCAGCAGGATGACCCCGTCGCCCGGTTCGCTATAGGCATGCAGGCAAATCGCGACGGCTGCAACCAATCCATGGGTTGTTGCAATCCAGCTTGGGTCGACCTTCCAGCCATGGCGGCGGTCCATCCAGCCGCAGATCGCCGCCTTATACGCATCCTGCGCCCCGTAATATCCGATGGTGCCCAGTTCCAGCTCTCGCGCGGCTGCATCCAGCGCCTCCTGCGGTGCACGCAGGTCCATATCGGCCACCCACATGGCAATCGCGTCGGGATCAGTCACCCCGTAATTCTGTTCCAGCGTGTCCCATTTTCCGCAGTTGCTGCCACGGCGGTCAACCTGCTGGTCGAAATCGATTGTCATCTGGCGGGGGCCCCTTGTTCAAGTGTCGCGCAAACTATCCTACTCAGCCACAAGGGCAAGGGGATGTTGCAAGCCTTGATGTGGTGTTTTATGGAAATCCTCATGAGCTTGCGACCGATCCTGATCCATCCCGACCCGCGTCTGAAAAAGGCCTGCCCGCCGGTGGCTGACATCACCGACGATCTGCGTCGGCTGGCCGATGACATGCTGGCCACTATGTATGATGCGCCGGGCATCGGGTTGGCCGCGCCTCAGGTCGGCGTTCTCACCCGCATGTTCGTCATGGATTGCGAGCGAGAGGATGCAGGCAAGAACCCCACCGTCGTGATCAACCCCGAAATCACATGGAGTTCCGAGGAAACCGGTGTCTATGAGGAAGGCTGCCTGTCCATTCCCGACATCTACGAAGAGGTTACCCGGCCCGAGCGCATCCGCCTGAAATTCACCGACGAAACCGGTGCCGAGCGGGAAGAGGAATACGACGGCCTCTGGGCAACCTGTGCCCAGCATGAACTGGATCACCTCAACGGCAAGCTGTTCATCGATTACCTCAGCGGTCTCAAACGCACCCTGATCACCAACAAGATGAAAAAGCTCAAGAAGGAGAGGGCCCGCGCCTGATGCCGCGTCCTTTCCTGCAATGGCCTGACCCGCGCCTCAAGACCATCTGCCCTGCTGTCACAGGCGTGAACGCCGAGGTCAAATCGATCTGGGATGACATGTTGGAGGCGATGTATGCCATGCCCGGTGTCGGTCTGGCAGCCCCGCAACTGGGTGAAATGATGCGTCTGGCCGTGGTCGATTGCTCAGGCGACGCCAGCGGTGCACAAGCGGTCCGTCTAGCCAATCCGGAAATCGCCTCGGCCTCCGTTGAATTTCAGCTTCAGGAAGAGGGCAGCCCCTGTCTGCCGGGGCAATATGCGAAGATCTCCCGCCCCGAATGGGTCGATGTCCGCTACCTTGATGACACGGGCGCCGAGACCACCCGCCGGTTCGAAGGCCTGTGGTCCACGTCGGTGCAGCATCAGATCGATCACCTCAATGGCCGGATGTTTTTTCACCGGTTAAGTCCAATGAAACGAAATATGCTGCTAAAGAAGCACAGCAAAGCGTCACAACGACCGAAAGGGTCCTGACATGCGGGTTGTTTTCATGGGCACGCCGGAATTTTCCGTGCCTGCGCTCGAAGCGCTTCACGGGGACGGTCACGACATCGTTGCAGTCTACAGTCAACCACCGCGCAAATCGGGCCGGGGCCAGCAGACCCAGCCGACACCGGTTGCCCGCAAGGCCACTGAACTGGGGCTTGAGGTTCGCACCCCGTTCAGTTTTCAGCGTCAGGCCGATATCGGTGATTTCGAAGCACTTGATGCCGATGTTGCCGTGGTCGTGGCCTATGGTCTGATCCTGCCGCAAGCTCTGCTGGATGCACCCCATCTGGGATGTCTGAACATTCACGCCTCACTGCTGCCGCGCTGGCGCGGTGCGGCCCCGATCCACCGGGCGATCATGGCAGGCGACGGGGAAACCGGCGTCTGCATCATGGCGATGGAGGCCGGGCTTGACACTGGCCCCGTGCTCAAACGCGTCATCACCCCGATCCACCCGACCGACACGACCGGCACGCTTCACGACCGGCTGTCGAAACTGGGTGCTCATGCGGTCTGTGATGTCCTGCCGCTGCTGCCGATGGTCAGCCATCCGCAACCGCAGGACGGCGTGACCTATGCGTCCAAGATCAACAAGGCCGAAGCCCGGATCAACTGGTCCCGCCCGGCAGCCGAGGTGGACCGCCAGATCCGCGGGCTGGCACCCTTTCCCGGTGCCTGGTTCGAACTGGGTGGCGAGCGCATCAAGGTTCTGATGAGCGAAGTGACCACAGGCTCCGGCACACCGGGCACAGCCCTTGGCGATCCGCTCACCATCGCCTGCGGCGAGGGGGCCGTGCGCCTTCTGAGCCTGCAACGTGCCGGCAAGTCGCCAATGGATGCCAAAGCCTTCCTCAATGGCTTTTCGGTGGAGGCAGGTGCCGCTTTGGGCTAAACTCCCGCCATCAAGACGGGAGAGGGCAGATGTACCTGTTTTCAATGTTTGGCACGATCGTGATTGGCGCGCTGGTGGGGTTTCTCACCGAACGCTTCGGTCTGACCCGCAACGGCACATTGGTCAGCATCATTCTGGGGCTCGGCGGTGCGGTGCTGGCCTATCTTGTCTCGGCCACCTTCGGCATCGGCTTCGGTGGGCGCTCGGTGACCGCTGCCATCGGCGCTGGTGCGGCCCTCTTTCTTGCCCCCATGATCGGGAGAAACAAATGACCGGCATCCTCGCACTTGTTGTCATCGGAGCCGCTGCAGGCTTTCTGGCCACCCGCCTGATGGGCATGGACCTGCCACTGATCAACACGGTCGCGATCGGCATCATCGGCGCGCTACTGGGCGGATTCGTCCTGCGTCTGGGCCTTGCCGTGCTGGGTGCTGCTGCGGGATTTGTCGGCGCGGTCATCGGCGCACTCGTTCTGCTCTGGGCCTACAAGACCTTCATCGCCAACCGCTGATCACTTCTTAGCAAAATATCCCCGCCGGAGGCTCCGGTCACGGGCCGCCCGCGCCAGCAGCCAGCGGCTTGAAAGGCTCCATCCCCGCACGCGCCAGTTCATCGGCCCGCTCGTTCTCCGCATGCCCAGCATGGCCCTTGATCCAGTCCCAACGCACATCATGACGGGCCTGCGCCTCATCCAGCGCACGCCACAGATCCTCGTTCTTTACCGGCTTTTTTGCCGCCGTCTTCCAGCCGTTGCGCTTCCAGCCATGCAGCCATTTGGTGATCCCGTCGCGCACATAGGTGCTGTCGGTCACGATCCGGATGGTCGAGGGGCGTGACAGCGCATTCAGCGTCTCGATCGCAGCTGTCAGTTCCATCCGGTTGTTGGTGGTCTCGGGCGCACCACCTGACAATTCACGCTCCTTGACCAGTGCCTCGCCATCAAAGGCCTGCAACAAGGAGCCCCAGCCGCCCGGCCCCGGATTGCCCGAACAGGCCCCGTCCGTATGAGCCACCAGATCAGCCACGCCGCCGCGCCCACAGCAGAAGGTTCGTGGTCGGGGTACCGTCATAATTCTTGCCGGTGCCGCTTTCGATTTCCTCGATTTCAAACCCGGCACTTTCGCACAGAGCGACCAGTTCGGCCTCGGAATAGGTGATATACATCCGACCAAAATCGTCGCGCCAGTCAGGCGCATCGGACTGCGCCCCCATGTAGAAAACGCCGCCCTCTTCCAATCCCGCTGCGAGATCAGCGAATGTTCCTGGCCGATCCACGCGCTCAACATGCTGCAAACAGAAATGCGCCCAGATACCGGCAAATGGCCCGGCTTTTGCAACATCCACCGAGCTGCCCAGCCGCGCCCGGTCACCAAGGGCACCCCGCGCTTGCTCAATCAACCCTTCCGAGACATCCATCGCCGTCACATTGTGACCAGCCTTCAACATTCCATGCGCAGCCCATCCCCCGCCACAGCCGAAATCCAGCAGGCGGGCAGGGGTGGAAAAGCTGTCCAGAAACCGGGTCAGGCTGGGATGCGCCACCGCTTCTGCCGACCATGTGGCATATTCCTTGGCCTTTTCATTGTAGAAGGCCAGTGTCCGTGGATCACTCATGCCAGCACACTGATCATCAGACAGGGGATCACCACAGCGCTCAGCAAAAGCCGCAGCGCCATCCACCACGGCGGAGCAAGGCCAGCTTGCGTCATGGCCCGGTCCACCAGCAGGATCCCGGCAAATCCCGCCGCCAGCCCAAGATTTGGATCAAACCGCCAGGGCCCCAGACTGCCCGCGAGCAGCACAGCCACGCCCCACAAGGGCGGCAGCACAGACAATACCAGCCAGTGCCAACCCGGAGCGTTCGCCGCAAACCCCCAGAGCGCGCCACCCATGAAACTCAGGATCGCAAGGCCGTAAAAGCTCATTGCCATATCGGGAACACCGTTCTGCCAGCCCGCCAGCTTGGCCAGCGTTGCCACGACAAAGGGGATCAGCCCGGCCAGTCCCAGCCACAGTGCAGGCCGTGGAATGGCGCTCATGCAACCGCTTCGCGCAGCACGCGCGGGACTTTGAATTCGACGTTTTCCTGAGCCGTTTCAACCACTTCCACGGTCACATCGTAACGTGCTCGAAACGCGTCAATCACCTCGTTGATCAGCGTCTCGGGCGCAGATGCCCCGGCAGTGATGCCTATGGACGTGATGCCTTCAAGCGCGCGCCAGTCGATGTTTTCAGCCCGCTGCACCAGTTGCGCATAGCTGCACCCCGCGCGCGCACCAACCTCGACGAGCCGTTTCGAGTTGGAAGAATTCGGTGCCCCGATCACCAGCAGAGCATCGGTCTTGGGCGCTATTGCCTTGACCGCCTCCTGCCGGTTGGTGGTGGCATAACAGATGTCTTCCTTGTGCGGCCCGACAATCGCCGGAAACCGCGCCTCAAGGGCCGCCACGATCTCGGCTGTGTCGTCGACCGACAATGTGGTCTGGGTGATATAGGCAAGCTTCCCGGGGTCGCGTGGCACAAGTCCTGCCACATCCTCGACTGTCTCGACCAGCAGCACCTCGCCGTCGGGCAATTGCCCCATGGTGCCCACGGTCTCAGGATGGCCCTCATGCCCGATCATCACCATCTGCAAGCCGTTGCCCGCGTGGCGTTCAGCCTCGATATGTACTTTTGAGACCAGTGGGCAGGTCGCATCGACAAAGATCATCTCGCGCGCCTTGGCCGCGGCGGGCACGGATTTCGGCACACCATGGGCCGAGAAGATCACCGGGCGGTCATCAGGGCATTCGTCCAGCTCCTCGACAAAGACCGCACCCTTGTCGCGCAGGCCATCGACCACGTATTTGTTGTGCACGATCTCATGGCGGACATAGACCGGAGCGCCCCATTTCTCCAACGCCATTTCGACGATCTTGATGGCCCGGTCCACGCCCGCGCAAAAGCCGCGCGGCGCTGCCAGATATAGCGTCAGGGGTTTGGTCATTGGCTCTGGTCCCATAGGCTGGTTTCGCACCGGACCCTAGCAAGCCCTCCCCGCACTGGGAAGGGCTGGCGTCATCGGATTACAGCTTGTCGGACGAGGTCACGACGCGGTCCAGAATGCCATAGGCAATCGCTTCGTCGGTATCCATCCAGTGGTCCCGCTCGATGTCTTCCATGACCTTTTTCAGATCGGTGCCAGTGGCCTCCGCGATGATCCGGCCAAGCCGCGCCTTCATCTTCTCGATCTGTTCGGCCTGGATCGAGATGTCGGTGACCGTGCCGCCGACGCCGCCCGAGGGCTGGTGGATCAGGAAGCGTGTGTTGGGCAGGCAGACCCGGTCCTTCTTGTCGGCGGCCAGAAAGATATGGGTACCGGCCGAGGCAACCCAGCCAGTGCCCACGATCTTGACCCGCGGCTTGATGAACTTGATCACGTCATGGATGCTGTCACCGGCCTCCACATGGCCACCCTGAGAATTCAGGAACAGCGTGATGTCGTCGTCATTTTCCGCCGCCAGCGCCAGCAACTGGGCGACAACGCCTTTGGCCATCTTCTGGTCAATCGCTTCACAGATCAGGACCTGCCGCGACTTCATCAAGGACTTGGCCACCGATGAGGATGCGTCGTCCTTCTTCTCGTCGTCTTTCTTGTCGTCGTCGGCCATGAATGGGCTGCTCCTGAACTTAATATGTTGAATGCGACCTATGTCTGCGCAGGTGATGTGCAAGGGGTAGGCAAGCCAAAGCCCCTGCGCAAGCGGATTTTCCTTAGGAGTTTTGTACCGGTTGTCCGGTCAATTGCCACATTGCACGTTAATTTAACGTTTTATTGGTGCTCTGGGACGAATGTCTTTGGATTGCCGCAATTTGGCGTCAGACTTCGCCGCGTGCCCCCAGTATCCGGTTTTTCCAAGTGTACCCGAACTCAAACTGCAAAGAGGTTGGTAACGCCCATGCAAAAGACTTTGATTGACCTGAGACATTTGACAGCCAGCGTTTTCGGCCTCGCCCTTCTGGCATCGGCCAGCCTGATCACGCCTGCGATCGCGCAGGACACAGCAACCGCTGACAGCGGATCCGCACGGATCACATTGGCAGGCAAACTGCGGCTTGAAGCACAACGCGTGGCGACGCTTGCCTGCGAGGCAGCAGTCAGTGCGACCCCGGAAGACATGAAGCGCCTTCAGCAATCCGAGGCTGATTTCACAACCATGCTCACGGCTCTGCAGGACGGCGATCTTGCGCTGGGCATCCGCGGTGCGGAAAGCAATTCCCGCATCCTGCGCGAGTTATCTGCCGTTACCGAAGCATGGCAACCGATCAGCGACGGCACCAAGGCGCTGGCGCTGGGCATGCCTGCGGCCGACATCCTGTCGCGCATCGTGGCGCTGAACCCGGGCCTTCTGGATGGCACGGAAAAGCTGATTGCGACTGTCAGCGGCACATATACCAACGAAAACCTGCCTTTTGGTGCGATCATGGCGATCAATGTGGCGATCCGTCAGGATGTTCTGCTTGAGCAGATGTCGCTCAGCGCCTGCCTGACCCGCTCCGGTCTTCCGGGCTATGGCGACCGGCACACCCAGCTTGGCGAAAGCATGTCGTTGTTTGAGACAACAATGGCCGCCTTGCAGAACGGCGCGTCAGAATACGGCCTGATGGCCCCGCCAAGCGAGCCGGTGAAGCAGGCGCTCGGTCAGGCTGCAGACACGTGGACCACGTTGAAACCGGTTCTTGCCTCGGCCAGTTCCGATCCCAGCAAGACCGTCGACGCGTTGCACAAGGACCTGAAGAACGTGCAGGTTCTCTATCTTCTGGCGACCAGCAAACAACCCGATTTCTACCGCGTTCCGCTTGAGAAATACGCCCGCGAGACCCTGTCGCGCTGGCTGTTGGAACCTCAACTGGTGATTTCTCTCCGCGAGCAGAATCAGGCCCATGCCTCGCTTGCCCAGGGCGACATTGACGCGATGGACAAGACCTGGCGCTCCGAGAAGGACAGCGGTCAGCATGACATGATTGCCGAGATGATGGAGCGGCCCTTGTCAAAGATCCTTGGCTTCTATCAGGCGGGCACCGCAGGCATCGTGACTGAAGTGTTCGTCATGGATGACAAGGGCCTCAACGTTGGCCAGAGCGAGATCACATCAGACCTCTGGCAGGGCGACGAAGACAAATGGCAGCAAACCTTCGGCAAGCCTGCGGACCAGTATCACATCTCCGAGGTCGAGTTCGACGACTCAACCGGTTTCTACCAGTCGCAGGTCTCGCTTCCGGCGGTTGATCCGGTAACCGGCGCGCCGCTTGGGGCAATCACCTTCGGCGTCTCGATCCAGTCACTGCTGTAAGTTCAGACAGATACAATCAATTCAAGCGGGTGCCGGGCCAGTGGTTCGGCACCCGTTTTCGTGACCAGTGATGTCCGGCCCAGTGTCATCGCCGTGCCGCTGTCACTGTCGGCCAGAATCATGTGCAGGAAAAACGCCATGTTCTCCTCCATGACCACCGAATTGCCCTCATAGAACATCTGGTGCTCCATCCAGGACGGTGAGAATCGCGCGCCCTGACTGTAGCCGCACGCATTCAGCCGGGCCGCATGCAAACCATGGGCATCAAGCACGCGGGCATGGGCGTCAAACACATCTGCCATCGGCTGACCGGGCTGCATCGCCGCTTCACAGGCCAGCAGTGCCTCCTTTGCCGCCTCAAACATCCCCTCATGCTTTGGCATCGGCTCTCCGATGACGCAGGTCCGCATGGCAGCCGCATGGTAATGCCGGTAAGCACCCGACCATTCCAGCGTCAGCTGATCGCTGTCCCGCAGCACCTGCCGCCCGGTCGTGTAACGGCACAAAAGCGCCTGTTCGCCTGAGCCGATGATGAATTCATTGGCGGGATAGTCCCCGTCCCGCGACAGGATCGCGCCCTGCATCGCTGCCAGTATGTCGGCCTCGGATGTGCCGGGGCTCAGAAGTGGCAGGGCCGCATCCAGCGCCAGATCAGTCAGCTCAGCAGCCTTGCGGATAAAGGCAATCTCAGCAGGAGACTTCACCAGCCGCAGGTTCGAAATCAGATAGGAGGCATCGATCAGGTCAGGCCCCAGCGCTGCCTCCACCCGCCGCCAATTCATCGCCGTCAGCCCATGGGTGTCGGTCTCGATCCCCAGCCGCTTGCCGGTCAGTCCCATCTCTGCCAGCAGCGCTTTGAGATCATCTGCCGGATTGGCCCCGGCTGCATCCTTCCAGACCCGGATATCCGTCAGTGTCGAGGTCATCTGCGCCTGTCGCAAATCCGCAGAGCGGGTCAGCAGAGCCTCGCGTTCAGCCGTGACCACCAGACACTGAAAGAAGCAATAGCCAAACGTGTCATGCCCGGTCAGCCAGAACTGGTTTTCCGGTGCAAAAACCAGCAGCGCGTCCACCTGCGCTGCCTCCATCGCCTGACGGGTCTGCGCCCGCCGGTTGGAAAATTCCTGATCGCTGAAATGCAGCATGACACCCTCCGCCTGTTTGCGCGGAACGCTAGGGGATTTTCAGCGCCCCCGCCAGATGCCAATCACAGGCAAATAGCCGAGATCAGACGCCCGTAGTCGGCCTCGCCTGCATGCACCGAGCGCCGGTAGGAAAAGAACCGTTCGGGATCGGCATAGGTATCATGGCCGGTCCACATGGCAGTGACGCCCGTATTGCGCAGCCGATGCAGCACGAAGCCCGGCAGATCAAACTGCATCCGGTCGCCCGTACCGCCTGCGAAAAACCGCGTGTTGTCGGGATCCTGATCGGCGAACTGATCCATGAATTCCGGCCCGACCTCGTAAGACCCCTGCGCAATCAACGGACCGACCACCGCAGTGATATTTGCCCGCGTCGCGCCCAGATGCACCATCGCCTCGACCGTGTTCTCCAAAACGCCCGAGATCGCGCCTTTCCACCCCGCATGTGCCGCACCAACAACCCCGGCGCCCAGATCGGCAAAAAGGACAGGCGAACAGTCAGCCGTCAGAATGCCCAGCGCCAGTCCCGGCTCACGCGTCACCATCGCATCGGCCTTGGGCCGGTCCAGAGGCGGGCGGTGCAGAACCATGACGTCCGGGGAATGAACCTGATGCAGCGACACCAGCGACAGCAGTTCAACCCCCAGATGCTCGGCCACGCGAAACCTGTTCGTGCGCACCGCCGATTGCTGGTCGGATGAGCCCTGTCCACAGTTCAACCCCTCGAAGATGCCCGACGATGCGCCCCCTTTGCGGGTGAAAAACCCATGACGCAGTCCTTGCAATGGGGCGGCGGTGATCACTTCAAGCGTCATACTCGTCCAATCCAGTCAGTGGGGGGGAACCGGTGGTCGTGAGTCCAAGGACTTTGAACAAGCTTCCCATTTCTGATGGATGCGTCAAGCGTTTGTGTTGGTCGGTGATTTTCTGCACATCCGGCCCCCGGGCCAGCGCATTGGCCCGCGCAGTGATGCCAAGACGTTCCAGAAAGACGCCCTGGGTGGCAAAGCCTGCCTTCACCCCAGCGGCTTCAGCCAGTAGCCCGAACTGCACATGCGCCGTCAGGTCCGCCTCTCCCGGTGTGGCGAAGGGATCGACCATCTCGTGTGATGCAAGCGCCTGAAACGTATCACCTGTTCCGGCCCAGTCACCGTAATCGATGATCAGGGCCGCCCCGCCATGGGTGCCGATCCGCGCACCGATGTCCCGCGCGATCCGTTCGCTGGGCTCCGAGATTTCAACCAATGTGCCATCCGACACCTGCCCGAAACGCTGATCCAGCACGGGCATGGCCATCACCGGTGACAGACCGGGTGTAAGGCCGGGGCCAACCATCCGCTCCCGCCAGCCAGTGCCATCTCGCTGAAACTGGCGGATCGGCAAGGCATCGAAAAACTCGTTGGCCAACAGAAACAGCGGAGCGTCGGGCAGATCATTCAAAGACGCGCTCCAGCGGATGTCATGATCCAGCAAGGTCTTGGCCTGCACGGCCTGCAAACTGGGCGAGACATCGATCAGATGCACGTCCATCGCGTCGTGAAACCCCGGCACTTTCGCGGTCGTGCGCAACACATCAGCCATCAGCGTGCCGCGCCCGGGGCCAATCTCGGCCAGCACGCCCTGCGGACGGCCCTGATCAACCCATGTCTGCGCCAGCCACAACCCGATCATCTCGCCAAACATCTGGCTGATCTCGGGCGCTGTGGTGAAATCGCCCGCTGCCCCCAGCGGATCGCGGGTGGTGTAATAGCCATGCTCCGGGTGGGTCAGGCACATCTCCATAAAGCTATCCAGCCGCATCGGCCCGGCGCTCGCGATCTGCCGCTCGATCAGATCACGCAATGCGCTCATGCGGGTGAGCGGCGCAGGCTCAGGAGCAGCACGACCAAACCGATCACCACCATGGGCAGCGACAGTGCCTGTCCCATGGTCAGCCCCCAGTCGCCGCCCAGACGGACCACATGGCCCAGCGGATTGTCCGGGCTGACAAATTGTGCATCGGCCTGCCGAAACCCCTCGGCACTGTAGCGCGCCACGCCGTAGCCAAGGAAAAACAGCCCCAATACCCGCCCCGGCACCCTCAGCCAACCCGAGCGCCAGATCACGTAAGCCAGCACCAGAAACAGCAGCAGCCCCTCAAGCCCTGCCTGATAAAGCTGAGAGGGGTGGCGCGCACAGATCGCCCCGAATTCAGCCGGGCAGACCTGTGCTGCCGGGTCCGGGAAGACCACGCCCCAGTCAACCAGTGTCGGTCGGCCCCACAACTCGCCATTGATGAAATTCGCAAGTCGCCCGAAGCAGATTCCGATGGGTGCTGCCGCAGCTACCAGATCGCCCACCGACAACATGTTCACCTTGTTGCGCCATGAAAACAGGATGATGCCGACGATCACGCCCAGAAACCCGCCATGGAAGGCCATGCCGCCTTGCCAGACCATCGGGATTTCCAGCGGATTGGCCAGATAATACTCAGGCTGGTAAAAGAAGACGAAGCCAAGCCGCCCGCCGATCACCACCGACAGCACCATCCACGTCAGCAGATCCTCGGCCTGTTTGCCGGTCATCGGTGCAGTGCCACCGGCCCAGAGGCGCGGGACCTTCAGCATCCGGATCACGTAAAGCAGCCCCAGCACCAGCCCGGTGATATAGGCCAGCGCATACCAGCGGATCGGCAGCTCCAACCCGAAGGCGCGGATCGTGTATAGGGCCGGATCGATGTCGGGGAAGGGGATGGCGAACAGCATCAGACGTCTCCGCGAGGGTCCGCCCCCAGATGCCTGTTCAGGCCCCTTGCGTCAAGACACCACCCGGTCACGTCTTGGCAATCCCGGCCCGCCACCCCATATTCAGGCCAACGCCGCGAAGGAGGGCTGGACCACCATGCAAAGCCGCAACAAGATTTTTGACGACATCGGCCATCTGATGACCAACGCCATGGGCGTGGCTCAGGGCGCCAAGGACGAGGCCGAAACAGCGATGAAAAGCTGGATGGACCGCTGGCTTGCCGACCGCGATTTCGTAACCCGCGAGGAGTTCGACGCCGTGCGCGCCATGGCCCAGAAAGCCCGTGAAGAGAACGAGGCTCTCAAGGCCCGGATCGACGCTCTGGAAGGCAAAAGCTAAGCGCAGAGCCCTGGATCATCAACCGCGTCGCGTTGTGATCCAGCACCGATACCACAAGCTGCGAAACACGTCCTGAGGCGGGGAAAATCCCGCCTCATCAAACAGGGCCCTCATGCGCGCGACCGGAACCACCGGCAACTTCGGCACGGCCTCACATTCTAGCCGTATCGCGTTTGCATCAGCTCCTACCCGCGCCGCATGCGCCTGATAGGCAGGCACCAGCAGGGTAAACTCCTCAGGCGTGTCAAAGCACACATCCGCATGGATCAGCAGGCCGCCGGGAACAAGAGCGTCCCTAATGCGTCTCAGATAGGTCAGCTTTGCCCCATCATCTGCCAGATGATGCATAACCATCAGCGATGTGGCAGCGTCAAAACTCTGGTCGCGGGGAACATCTTCGGGTGTACCCACAATGAAGCGAACATCTTCTGACACGTCTGCGGCCTTAGCCACCGACCGCGCCAGATCCAGATTTTGTTCTGAAGGGTCCACAGCCAGAATCTGGCACGCAAGACCGGCTTTCGCGATCTCCTCGATCTCCCGACCGCCACCGGCACCCACGATCAAAACATGCCGCTGGTGCCCGACCTGACCGGCAATCAGCGCAGGCACCAGCCGGTACAACGCATCAAGACCGGGCACGCTGTCCTGCAAGGCCCGGTACATTGCAAGCCGGGCAAGGACCCTGTCTTGGGCCTGAGGGGGTTCGTCCTGTGTCATCTCAAGGCAACCATTCTTTCGTCGTGGTCAAATGCAGCGGTCAAAGTCTTGTCCTCCCGCACCGGTTTGTGAAGACGTTTTCGCGAACGATCTGATTTGATCAAGGCATTCGAAACGGCTCGCCGACCGGTTAAATAACCACCTGATGTCCAGGAGCTGTAACCCCCGCAGATTGCTCTTCCCTCGGCCAGCATCCACGCGATTCCATGACGCAGCTTACGTGTACGTCATCTATTCAACCCTAGGGGGGAAAGCCGGCGTTCGTTTCCCTCTATTTTTGAGGGGGGTGAGTCTGGCATTACGTGCGCGTCAGGTAGGTGGAAGCAGTTTCACACTGACAGGACCATGTTGCAGCCGTGTGACCGCGGCTCCGTGGTTATGAGCGTTCCGGGACGTGCCACGCGGATCCGGGTTGACGTGCCCCCACGACGTGGCTGCTGACCGCAGAGGCAAATCCCCCTTGGCTCTGTGGTCAGCATTTGCTTCCGGGCTCATGCCGCTGAGGGGAAGCTGCAAGATTTATTCCCATCAGCAAGCCCCCTGACATCCACTAAAAGTTTACCAGTCCGGAACCCAGCGACACTTGGGGCCTTTCGGACCAAGGGCTGATCTTTGAGGGGATTTGAGGTCAGTCCGATGACGTGTGCTGCGGCCGCACGAGGGGTGAGTGGCGACCGCAACACAACGTCCGGTCACGGGCCGATGCTCAGGGCATCGCTCGTGACCGTGCTTATTTGGCGGTTTCATCCTCAAGATGCAACTTCATCTCCATCAGAACATGCTGAATTTGCCGGGTTTCCGTCAGCAAACGCTTCGCTTCGTTCAATGAGATGATCCCATCCTCGATGGAATGGTTGTATTCGGCCATCAGATTCGCAAACCTCTGGGACAGGCGCACGACATCGGTGTTCAGACCCCCTTCGGACTGCACCTTGGTGGGATCATATTCCAGCACGATCAACTGCAAATCCGCCAGCGCCTTGGTGACGTGAGGGAAACTTGCCTCAGTCTCCAGCGCTGCCACCACATCGACCGGCATGAAGCGGTCCGCATGTTCGGGTGAAGTTGAAAAATACCGACCCAGTGTGGCCTTCGATTTGCCAGAAATCTGACAGGCCTTTTCATAACCCAGATCCTTGATCAGGGCTTCGGTGTGCGATTTTAGATAAGCACCCCGTGAGGGGCCTTTAGGCACGCCAACCACATCTTTTTCGTCCATAGGTCTGACTGTCCCGCTTTTGTTGATGGGGGGAAAGCGATTGAGCGTTTCCCCTTATGACCGTTACCCACTTCTGCGACTTTCCTATTAACGACGAAACAAGGTGCAACGTAAAGAGTTAGTCGTTTTCAAGAACCTCTGAGAGATGTCCCCCAGGACCTAGCTCAGGGACCCCGAGCGCGAAAGGATGAGATCGGGGCTCACTTCACCCCTTTCGCAAAAAGGGGCCGCAGACCGACTTCACCTACCCACGACAGTCTGCGGTCCCGTCCTTGTTCCAAGCCCATCAGCACAAGGTATCCACCCCTGATCATCAGGGGCTGATGGGCGGCTGTGTGTCGTCGTTTCAAGTTGTGTGCCGGTGCGGCCTGTGATGTTGCGTGCACCTTTGTCTGATCGCTGCGCCCAAGCTTGACGCAGCGCCTGCCAGATGGCTAATGCCCGGGCTATGGCCAAACTCTATTTCAATTATTCCACCATGAATGCGGGCAAGAGCACGGTGCTCCTGCAAGCGTCCTATAACTACATCGAACGCGGGATGGAGACATATCTGCTGACCGCCAATTTTGATGACCGCAGCGGACCGGGCAAGATTGCCAGCCGGATCGGCATTTCAGCGGATGCAGACACTTTCGGATCCGAGACGGATCTCTTCGCCAAGATCAAAACGCGGCTGGAGGCGGGCAAGATCGCCTGCGTGCTGATCGACGAAGCGCAATGGATGAGCGAGGCGCAGGTCTGGCAACTTGCTCGTGCGGTCGACGATCTGGGCGTGCCGGTTATGTGCTATGGGCTGCGGGTGGATTTTCAGGGCAAGCTTTTCCCCGGCTCGGCCACTTTGTTGGCGCTGGCCGACGAGATGCGCGAGATCCGCACCATCTGCCATTGCGGGCGCAAGGCCACCATGGTGGTGCGCATGGGGGCTGATGGCAAGGCTCTGCGGGATGGTCCGCAGGTGCAGGTCGGCGGCAATGAGACCTATGTCTCGCTCTGCCGCATCCACTGGCGCGAGGCCGTGGGCGACCGCTGAAGTGGCCGACGGGGTCAGCTGTCGAATGCCTCCGGTGACAGCTTTCCAGCCGTCAAAAGATGTTGCAGCGTATAGGCCACCGACAGCGCGTCATCCCGCGCGTCATGTCCTCTGAGGGGCGGGTGATCAACGCCATAGTAATCCGCCAGCTTGTTGCTTGGAGTGCGCACGAGATCCTCCATCGGCATGCCTGCCTCAAGCAGCAACCTGACCGCATTGGCGAACCGCTGCGGTGGAATGCTGGGCGGGATCCCTGCCACGTAAGCGCTGATGGCAACCATGTTCAGCTCATCCTTGCCCCAAGGACCAGAAGCGCGCGCCGTCTGAAAAGGCATCAACACGCGCAAGCGCATCCGCCAATGGCACGCCCTCGGCTTCAATGATCTCGTTTGTGATGCCGGTCAATCTGGTGAAAAACGGATCAAGCGCGTAGCGTTTGCCGTAGCGATCCCGCGGCACAACGTGATCCATATGCGTGTCCAGTATCGGGAAATCACCTTCCAGACCCAGCTTGACGGCCCCAATCTGTGCAATCACCGGATCGGGATCATGGGCTGCACACCAGAACCGGCGTTGCGAGCCTTCCAGGCAGACAAACTCACAATCGAAAATGATGGCAGTTTTCATACTGATGTTGTCCCGTCGATCAATGCGTGATGACAGAGCCTTACACCAATGCCCGCCTATTTGCGAAACGTCGCATTGAAGGCGATGGTCACCCGTTCGGCATCCGTCTCGTTGGGATAGACCCAATGCACCAGATAGGACGGGAACAGAATGATTTCTCCCGCTGCCGGTCTGATCCGCTTTTTCAGCCGGAACGCGCTGGTCTTCAGGATCTCCCAATGGGGCAGGTCCACGCGCGGGGCGACAAATTCGATCATCCCCGATGATCCATCTTCCGTGTCGGGCTGCGAGACATAATAGACGCCCGACCAATGCGCGCCGGGATGGGTGTGCGGCGCGTTATACCCGCCTTGGGGGTTCACGTTCATCCAGCCGAACAGCTTCATTTTCAGCGTTTCGGGATCAACCTTATTGGTCAGTTTCCGCGTGGCGGTCAGAACCGACATTTCGGCCGCCGCGCGCAGATCAATGATGCAATCGGACTGTCTGGCAAACAGATTACCCGTCGAATGCCAGCCGCGCCTGTTGGATTTGGACACACCACCATCCTCGGCCCGCATGGCCGCACCCTCTGCCAGAAGGGCTGCGTTAAGGTCTTCGTGATCAGCCACCTGAAAGCGCAACAACGGTGACGAGAAGAGCTTTTCGAACTTGGTTTCCGAGATCATTTGGCGATCCTCTCCCTTCGGGTCCGGGCCTGCAGAAATCCCGGCCCTCACGTGTCGCAGTCGGTCTGTCCGACATTAATCGCTCCGGGGATCCTCGTCACGCCCTCATGCCCGCCCGGCCAATGACCGGACAGGCTTCACATCTGGCCGGACGGGTGGTCAAGACCCACCCGGGTCAGAACAGGCTCATTTCAACCGATAGCTTTCGTGGCATCCGCCGCAGGATTTGCCGACGTCGCCCATCGCTCCGCGCAGGGCATCAAGACCACCGCCTGCGGCAGCTTCCAAGGCCATAGCCGCTGCACCGAAGGCCATGCCTTTTTCACCCACGGTGCTGCCAGCGGCCCAGATCGCAGGGGCGGCTTTGGTCGTGTCCAGTCCAAGGGCTTCGCTGTCGGAGCCCTGGGGCCACAGCCGCGACTGATCCATCCGCGACAGGGCAGCCAGATTTCCAGCGGCAGCCGATGCGGCAGTCGCGTCATAGTCAACCTCGCCCTTGGCCATAGCGCCCAGCAATCCCATGTTGAACGCATAAAGCGTCATCTGCGATTGCCGCGCCTTGACCGCAGCCTCAATCGCCTTGTCCGCGTGACCATCGCCAATGGCCGAAGTCGCCATGACGGCAGCGACCAACACGCCACCAAACCCCATCACTTCAATTTTCATCTGCATGCCTCCCAAAATTGTCTATGTCTCCAGTCTATCTGTGTGTTTAATCCAAGGAAGTGAGAATAATTGCGGAGCACCTCTTAGTTTATGCACAACTCAAGCTGGGATAACCTGCGCTATGTTCTGGCCGTGATCGAGGCTGGATCGGTCAGTGGAGCCGCGCGCGATCTGGGCGTGAACCACGCGACCGTTCTGCGCCGGATTGCTGCGTTCGAGACCGGTTACGGCGGTGCCATCTTCGACAAAAGCGCCAACGGATACCGCCTGCTGCCCGGTAAGGATGCACTGGTGCGCGCCATTCAGGACGTCGAGAAAAGTGTCCTGACCGTCGAGCGGCTGATGCAGGGCGCGAACCCGATGCTGGGCGGTCTTGTGCGCATTTCGTCAACCGACACGATCTGCCAGTATCTGTTGCCCGAAGTTCTGCAAACCCTGCGGGACAAGGCCCCGCAACTGGAAATCGAATTGCTGAGCAACAACAGCCATCTCAATTTCGCACGGATGGAGGCTGATCTTTTTGTACGCCCGGCGATGACCATACCTGATGACATGATTGCCGAACCGGCGGCGGAACTGGTGTTCAGGGCCTATGCGACCTCGGCGGATCTCGACACGTGGTTCGGCCTCAAAGGCCCATTGGCCAAATCAGCAGCGGCAAGCTGGTTGACGCGCAACATCCCCGCAGGAGCGTTGATCTCGGGCAGCGACAGTTTCATCGTCCTTTCGCGCATGGCCTGCGCCGGAACGGGGATCGCGATCCTACCGTCATTTGTTGGCGAAAGTGTCCGTGAGCTTGTCCATCTGCCCCAAAAGATGCCGGACATCCGCGTTCCGATCTGGGTCGGCACCCATCAGGACCTGCGCGACAGCCTCAGGATTGAGGCTGTGCGCAAATGCGTTGTCGCTCATCTCTCCGAAGGCAAGGCCGGTCCGGGGATCACCTGACCCCCGGCCTCAGAGCTTGGCAAATTCCTGCAACGCCATGACGTCCAGACCGCCATCTTCACGGTCCTTCATCGCGCGCGCGGCCGCCCGGCTGCCAGCGGCAGTCGTGTAGTACGGAATGCGGTCATAAAGCGCGACCGAGCGGATTTCGCGACTGTCCGAAATCGACTGCGCACCTTCAGTGGTATTGAACAGCAACTGCACCCGCCCGTCCTTCAGCGCATCCACGATGTCGGGACGCCCCTCATAGACCTTGTTGATGACCTCGGATGTGATCCCCAGCGTCTCAAGCCAGTCTGCCGTGCCGCGGGTTGCCAGAATGTGGAAGCCCAGATCGCTGACCACCTGAACCGCCTCGGCCATGATCGGCCCTTTGTCGGCGTCCTTGACCGACACGAAAACCGTGCCCTCGCGCGGCAGATCAGTGCCCGCACCAAGCTGCGATTTCAGGAAGGCGCGCGAGAAGGTCGTGTCCAGCCCCATCACCTCACCGGTGGAGCGCATCTCGGGGCCAAGCAGCGTATCGACACCGGGGAAGCGCGCAAACGGCAGCACCGCTTCCTTGACCGCCACATGCGGCGTGTCGGGTGACACAAGCGCCTGCTCCGACAAGGGCGCACCGGCCATGACGCGCGCAGCAATCGCCGCGATGGGCGAGCCGGTGGCCTTGGCCACAAACGGCACGGTGCGCGAGGCCCGTGGGTTCACTTCCAGAACGTAGATCACGTCGTCCTTGATCGCGAACTGCACGTTCATCAGACCAACCACATTCAGTCCCAGCGCCAGCGCACGGGTCTGGTCCTTGAGCCGAGCAATCATCTCGGCACTCAGCGAATATGGCGGCAGCGAACAGGCACTGTCGCCCGAATGCACGCCTGCCTCCTCGATATGCTCCATGACACCTGCCACATGCACATCTGTGCCATCACACAGTGCATCCACATCAACCTCGACCGCGCCGGTCAGATAGCTGTCGAGCAGCACGGGGCTGTCACCGGACACCACGACCGCATCGCGGATGTAGCGCTTGAGGTGGTCATCATCGCGCACGATCTCCATCGCGCGCCCGCCCAGAACATAGGACGGGCGGATCACCAGCGGATAGCCGACCTGCTGGGCGATCTCGAACGCTTCATCATCGGAATGCGCAATGCCATTGACCGGTTGCTTGAGGTCGAGCTTTTCAAGCAACTGCTGGAACCGCTCCCGGTCCTCGGCCAGATCGATCGCATCGGGCGTGGTGCCAAGGATCGGGATGCCCTCGGCCTCCAGCGCCCGCGCGAGTTTCAGCGGGGTCTGCCCGCCAAACTGCACGATCACCCCATGCAGCGTGCCGTTCTCCCGCTCGACCCGCAGGATTTCCAGCACCGTCTCAATGGTCAGTGGCTCGAAATACAGACGGTCGGACGTGTCATAGTCGGTCGAGACCGTCTCGGGGTTGCAGTTGACCATGATCGTCTCATAGCCCGCATCCGTCAGCGCAAAACAGGCGTGACAGCAGCAGTAGTCAAACTCGATCCCCTGACCGATCCGGTTCGGGCCACCGCCCAGAATCACGACCTTCTTGGCATCAGATGGCCGCGCTTCGCACTCGACCTCGCCCATCGCATCGACCTCATAGGTCGAATACATATAAGGTGTCTGCGCCTCGAACTCGGCCGCACAGGTGTCGATCCGCTTGAAGGCCGCATTCACGTCCAGACGCCTGCGCGCCTTGCGCACCTCGGTCTCGCTCAGGCCGGTCAGAATGCCGATGCGGGCATCCGAAAAGCCCATGATCTTGAGATGCCGCATTCCGTCTGCGGTCTCTGGCAGGCCGGAGGCGCGAACATCCGCCTCAACGTCCAGAATTTCGCGAATGCGCTCAAGGAACCACGGATCAAACTTGGTCACGCCTGCCACATCGGCCACGCTCAGACCCTCGCGCATGGCCTGTGCGATGGTCCGCATCCGGTCCGGTGTCTGCTTGGAAATCGCGGCGATCAGGGCCGCGCGCCGGTCATCGCCGGGAATGTCGATCTCGTCAAAGCCGGTCAGACCCGTCTCCATCGAGGCAAGCGCCTTCTGCACGCTTTCATGGAAGGTCCGGCCAATGGCCATGGCCTCGCCCACGGATTTCATCGCCGTGGTCAGGTTCGGCTCGGAGCCAGGGAATTTCTCGAAGGCAAAGCGCGGGATCTTGGTGACCACATAGTCAATCGTCGGCTCGAAGCTCGCAGGCGTGACCTTTGTGATGTCATTGTCCAGCTCGTCCAGCGTATAGCCCACGGCCAGCTTGGCCGCGATCTTGGCAATCGGGAAGCCGGTCGCCTTGGACGCCAGCGCCGAGGAGCGCGACACCCGCGGGTTCATCTCGATCACCACCACGCGCCCGGTTTTGGGGTCGATGGCAAACTGAACGTTCGACCCGCCGGTTTCGACCCCGATCTCACGCAGCACGGCAATGGAGGCGTTGCGCAGGATCTGGTATTCCCGGTCGGTCAGCGTCAGGGCAGGGGCAACGGTGATCGAGTCGCCCGTATGCACGCCCATCGGATCGACGTTTTCGATGGAACAGACGATGATGCAATTGTCCGCCGTGTCGCGGACCACTTCCATCTCGTATTCTTTCCAGCCCAGCAGGCTTTCATCAATTAGGATCTGGCTGACCGGCGAGGCATCAAGGCCCGAGCGGCAGATCTTCTCATAATCGTCCTTGTTATAGGCAACCCCGCCCCCGGTGCCGCCCAGCGTGAAGGCAGGTCGGATGATCGCGGGCAGGCCGACATAGTCAATCGCGGCCATGCACTCTTCGATGGTGTTGGCAATCGTGGCCTTGGGGTTTTCCAGACCGATCCGGTCCATCGCCTCGCGAAACAGCTTGCGGTCTTCTGCCATTTCAATGGCATCGCGCTTGGCGCCGATCAGCTCGACCCCGAATTTTTCAAGCACACCCAGATCATCGAGCGCCAGAGCCGTGTTCAGACCGGTCTGGCCTCCCATGGTCGGCAGCAGCGCGTCCGGGCGTTCCTTTTCGATGATCTTGGCGACCATCTCGGGCGTGATCGGCTCGACATAAGTGGCATCTGCAAGACCGGGGTCGGTCATGATCGTGGCGGGGTTGGAGTTCACCAGAATGATCCGGTAGCCTTCCTCGCGCAGCGCCTTGCAGGCCTGTGCGCCGGAATAGTCGAATTCGCAGGCCTGTCCGATAACAATTGGCCCGGCACCGATGATCATGATGGAGTGAATGTCATCTCTTCTGGGCATGCGCCAACCTCTCAGGCCAAATCGCTGATGGCTTTAGATCAGCCGTGGCAGGCGTGCAAGGGGGCGGGTGGCTTTATCTTGGTTCGAACGCACTCTTGCAGGCGTCATGCCGCCTCCGGCGGGGATATTTGGGCCAAGAAGTGGGGGTCGAGAGCGCCTGCGCCACCCTCGCGCCCTTGACAAGCCATGGCCCGAGCGCCATGCAACCGCGACGCCAGAAATTGACCCTGCGAGGACCCTGATGCACGCATATCGTTCGCACACTTGTGCAGACCTGACGAAAGAGGCCGTGGGCCAGACCGTCCGCCTGTCGGGCTGGGTGCATCGGGTGCGTGATCATGGCGGTGTTCTGTTCATCGATCTGCGCGACCATTACGGCATGACCCAGGTGCTGGCCGATCCAGACAGCCCGGTGTTTGCCGAGGTCGAAAAGGTCCGCTCCGAATGGGTGATCCGCATCGATGGTGAGGTCAAGGCCCGGGACGAGGCGCTGGTGAACCCCAACATTCCCACCGGCGAGGTCGAGGTCTTCGTGCGCGACATCGAAGTGCTGGGGGCGGCCGAAGAACTGCCCCTGCCGGTCTTTGGCGATCAGGACTACCCCGAGGAGACCCGCCTGAAATACCGCTTCCTTGATCTGCGCCGTGACAAGCTGCACAGCTCCATCATGCTACGCTCCAAGGTGATCTCAAGCCTGCGCCGGCGGATGACCGATCAGGGGTTCAACGAGTTTCAGACCCCGATCCTGACTGCATCCTCACCCGAAGGCGCGCGCGATTTTCTGGTGCCCTCGCGCCTGCATCCGGGCAAGTTCTACGCGTTGCCTCAGGCCCCCCAACAGTTCAAGCAGCTGTGCATGGTCGCGGGCTTTGACCGCTACTTCCAGATTGCCCCCTGTTTCCGCGACGAAGACCCGCGTGCTGACCGCTCGCCCGGTGAGTTCTACCAGCTGGACATGGAGATGAGCTTTGCCACGCAGGAAGACGTCTTTCAGGTGATCGAGCCGGTGATGCGCGGCGTCTTCGAAGAGTTCGGCAACGACCGTCCGGTCACGGCGGAATTCCCACGGATTGCCTATCGCGACGCGATGCTGAAATACGGCTCGGACAAACCTGATCTGCGCAACCCGATCGAGATGCAGATCGTCTCGGACCATTTCGCGGGCTCGGGCTTCAAGATCTTCGCGTCGCTTCTGGAACAGGACGGCACCCAGATCCGGGCGATCCCGGCACCGGGCGGCGGGTCGCGCAAATTCTGCGACCGGATGAACGCCTTTGCCCAGAAAGAGGGACTGCCCGGTATGGGGTATATCTTTTGGCGGGCAGACGGCGACGGCATGGAAGCCGCAGGTCCACTGGCCAAGAACATCGGCCCCGAGCGGACCGAAGCCATCCGTCAGCAGCTTGGCCTTGGCGTCGGCGATGCGGCCTTCTTTCTTGGTGGCAAGCCGTCGTCATTTGAGGCCGTCGCGGGCAAGGCGCGCAACCAGATCTGGGCCGACACCCAGCCCAATGACGACTGGAAGAACGAGTTCAAGTTCTGCTGGATCGTCGATTTCCCGATGTATGAGAAGGACGAGGATACAGGCGCGCTTGATTTCTCGCACAACCCGTTTTCCATGCCACAGGGCGGGCTTGATGCGCTGCAAACCATGGAGCCGCTCGATATTCTGGGCTACCAGTATGACATCGTGTGCAACGGCATCGAGCTCAGCTCGGGCGCTGTGCGGAACCACAAGCCGGAAATCATGTATGAGGCATTCGCCAAGGTCGGCCATGACAAGGCCTTCGTGGATGCCAATTTCGGCGGTATGCTGAACGCCTTCCGTTATGGCGCGCCACCGCATGCGGGCATCGCACCGGGCGTGGACCGGATGGTGATGCTGTTGGCGGATGCGGAAAACATCCGCGAGGTCATCATGTTCCCGATGAACCAGCGCGCCGAAGACCTGATGATGCAGGCACCCTCCGAGGCCACCAACGAGCAGTTGCGTGATCTTGGCCTGCGCCTGATCCCGCAGGAAAAGCAGGGCTAAAGACCTCCTCCTTTGGATACTATCCAAAAGATGTGAGTCGTGGCAGGGTTTGAAGATCCTGCCACAAATCGCCTTATCTTGCCGAAATCATTGCATTTTTTCTGACGCTGCCACAGCATTGAATTCGCTGAAAATTTTGTGCGCTTCAGCACATATTTGCCATAATCTTAACTAAACTTGTCATTGTTCGGTTTGGAAGTGCAGGCCGATGGTGTAAACAAGACCAGTAGCAAGTGTACCTGTAATGATCATCAGTGGGGGCTGATATGTTTAACGAACTTTTGAATGATGATGTTGTCAAAGTAACCCTGATCGGGTTCCTCACCACTGTACTGGCTTGTGCCCACTGGGCAAACACCGTTCCAACGGTGCTTTGATCTCGTTCCCCTCTTTGGCCGGTTTGTCGCACGGTCAAAGAGGGTTACGATCACTCCACATTCAGCACGCGTGACGGGCGAAACCGCCCCGCAAGATAGCTGCCCATGGCAATCGCCTTGCCCTGATGGGACAGCCACGCGTCTTCTCCCTGATCCGCGGTCGAGGACAGAACTTCGACCGTCGCACCATTGCGCACCTGAGCCGCGGCCTCGGCCGAGCAGGTGCATTGGGGCGTGTCCGCAAGACCGGCCTCCGTGGGTGTCAGGCGGGCAAGCAGCTCGGGCGTACGCTCAAGCGCTTCGATCTCGGGCCATGTGATTGCGCCGTTCACTTCAAACGGGCCGGACCGGGTGCGGCGCAGGTGTTTGACATGGCCAAGGCACCCCAGAACGGCTCCAAGATCACGCGCGATGCTGCGCACATAGCCACCCTTACCGCAGGTCATTTCGAAATCCGCTTCATCCTTGCGGGACGTCCCCACCAGATCCAGAGCGTCAACCCACAGACTGCGGGCCTTCAGGTCCAGAACCGCGCCCTCGCGTGCAAGATCATAGGCCCGCGCTCCATCGACCTTGACGGCTGACACCTGCGGCGGGGTCTGGCTGATCTCCCCGCGAAACTGCTCCAGCGCTTCGATGATCGATGGGTCATCGGGGCGCAGATCGGACGTCTCAAGCACCGCGCCACTGGCATCATCGGTTGAAGTGCTCGCCCCCCATGTCACTGTAAATGTATAGGTTTTCAGGGCATCCATCACCACCGGAATGGTCTTGGTCGTCTCTCCCAGAGCCACCGCCAGCAATCCGGTCGCATCCGGGTCCAACGTGCCGGCATGGCCTGCCTTTTGCGCCTCAAGCGCCCAGCGGACCTTGTTGACCACGGAGGTCGAGGTCACACCGGCGGGCTTGTCAACGATCAGCCAGCCTGAGACCGGGTTGCCTCTCTTGCGTCGCGCCATGGGGCCAGATCCTGTGCGTGCGGGGCAGTGCCTGTGCGCTGCCAATGGTCGGAAACGGTCCTGTAAAGCGCCAGATCATCGGCGTAAAGGTCTTCAATCCGGGCAACGGCGTCACTTTCAGCCAAGGCTTGCGCCACAGGACCTGCCGCAGGCAGCCCATCACCGGGCAGATCAAGCCCAAGTGCGCGTGCATCACTGGCAAAATGATCATAGCGCAACACACGCGCCTCTGCCCCGATCCACCCCGCGATATATCCCGCCTGCGGGCGCAAACGCGGTGAAAGCGCCGTGTCCCCCTTGGTGCGCAAGCGGTAGTCCACATGCTCCAGCAAGGCATCCAGATTCCGGCGATGCTGGTCGGGATCTTCGCCCGGATCCGGCACAAAGCCGCGCAGTTTCTGCAACCGCCCGGCCAGCCAGCGCAACCCGCCATGGGGACCGCTTTCCAGCAGACAGTCCTCATAGGCGCTCAGCAATCGCGCCACCGGATGGCGGATGATGGTGTGAACAGGCACAGCCGGATCAGGTGCGCCAGCCGTGATCTCTGCACCCATGATCTGGCGGCGCTGCTCGAACCCCGCGAAATGCATCAGCCCCAGTTGCAAGGCCGCGCCGGGGTGACGGATGACATCGGACACCGGCTGAGCGGTCTCTGACTGTCCCTGCCAATGCGCGCTTGCCCTGAGGTAAGCCGCGCGATCGCCCGCATAAACCTCCTCGATCCGCTGGGTCAGGCCCTCGTCCAGCAAGTCCTCATCGCGCACCACACGCGGCATCACGTTGCGCGCGCGCACCTGCGCCATTTTCGCGGGCAGATCGGGGATCAGATCGCCCAGCAACTCAGGCAGGGCGGTGTTCAGCTGATCCAGCGGGATCATCGTCAGCCGCAGCCGCCGGGCAATCCGCAGCCGGTCGGTCTGCCGCCGCCAATGAGGGTTCGAGGCCAGATCGGTCTCGTCATCCAGATTGCGTGCGATCCAGTTGATCAGCAGACGGGCATTTTGCCGATGGCCCGCCGCATCCAGACCGGAGCTGCCGTCAAAACCGGTCTCGGCGATCAGTTTCCGGCGGATATGGGGAAAGCTGTGCGGCCCGGTGCCATAGACCTTCTCGAAATAGAACGACAGGAACCGGTCCACCGGATCGCGCACCACGACAAACCCATAGGCACTGTCGCGCACCGCATCGACCGGCACATGGGTCGCGCGTGGGATTTCATCCTCATGACGGTGGATGAAGGCCGCATCCTCGTGCTCGGACCCGTGATCAAGCAGATAAAACAGGTTCTTGAGGAAGGTGCAGCCGCATTTGGTGATCGCAAGATAGTAGATCGGATGGCTCTGCGTCGTGAACACCCGCCGCGTCACCCCCTCATCACTCTGGGGGGCTTCGGTCTCAGCCATTCTCGTCCTGATCAGCTGCCTCAACATCCTGCCTCACAACCCGGTCCGACAACAGTCGCCGGGTCTCATCCATCTGATCAAACGTCCGGTCGGCCTGAAACCGCAACTCCGGCGAATATTTCAACTGCATCGTCTTGGTGACAATGCGGCGCAATTCTGACCGGTTCTGGTTAAGGGCCTCTAAAACGCCTTCCGTGTCGATCCCGCCCAGCGGCAGAACATAAACCGTCGCCACCTTCAGATCGGGCGAGGTCCGCACCTCGCCCACCGTGATCGACCGGCCCGACAGACCCGGCGCATGCAGATCGCCGCGCGCCAGCACCTCTGAAAGCGTCCGCCGGATCAATTCGCCCACGCGCAATTGCCGCTGCGAGGGTCCGCGATGCTCGTCGCCTGAATGTTTTGCCATGGGCTTGCCCCTCGTGCCTGATGTGATCGCCTCAGATAAGCCCAAGCGCTGCCTTTGCCAAGGGCCGGTGCGCAGGTTAAGAGAGGCCCACGAGATCACATCACAGGGCAGGCAAGATGGCAGAGACATTGAAAATCGGCATCACGGGCGTCTCGGGGCGCATGGGGCAGATGCTGGTGCGCGCGGTGGATGCAGCAGACGGGGCCGAGGTTGCTGCCGTGACCGAGCGTCCGGGCGCAGACTGGATCGGTCAGGATCTGGGCGCTGCCATGGGCGGGGCTGCGCGTGGCATCACGGTGTCGGATGACCCGCTCGAGATGTTCGCCAAGGTTCAGGCGGTGATCGATTTCACCTCACCCGATGCAAGTGTGACCCATGCCGATCTGGCCGCACAGGCCCGCGCGGTGCATGTGATCGGCACCACAGGGTTTGAGGATCACCACCTGACCCGCTTTGCGGCGGCCGCGCGCCACGCAACCATCGTGCGCGCGGGCAACATGAGCCTTGGGGTCAACCTTCTGACCACGCTCACCCGGCAGGTCGCTGCCGCACTGGGCGAGGATTGGGACGTCGAGGTGGTCGAGACCCATCACCGGCACAAGGTCGATGCGCCGTCTGGAACCGCTCTGATGCTCGGGCAGGCTGCCGCTGACGGGCGTGGCGTTGATCTGGGGGATGTCTCTGACCGGGGCCGCGACGGCATCACGGGTGCGCGCCAGAAGGGCCATATCGGCTTTGCAGCACTGCGCGGCGGTGATGTTGCGGGCGAGCATGACGTGATCTTTGCCGCAGATGGCGAGCGGATCGTCCTGCGCCATCTGGCAACCGACCGGATGATCTTTGCCCGCGGTGCGGTCAGGGCAGCGCTCTGGGGCTTTGGCAAGCCGCCGGGCGAATATGACATGTTGGATGTGTTGGGGATGAAGCGCGACTGAGCGCCTCAGCGGCGACGGATCAGCATGCGCATGAAGCCCAGAAGCAGCACGCAGAACGCACCATTGCCGGCACCCAGCAACAAGGTCATCAGCACAGCCGCAAGACCTGCGTCTGCCACTGGCCCGAGTGCGACCACGGCACCGATCATCAGACCGCCCATGCCGCCGACCACGGAATTGTTTGCCAGACCAAGGTTGAACGCACGGAAAGAGGCGGCACCCATGTTGCCACCCAGAATACCAGAAATTGTTCCCAAAAGGATCAACATCGCGCGGTTCTTCCCAGTCTCTTTTCTTGTTTTGCTTGACCGGACGAACTGCGCCCAGCCAGCTATGTGCAAATTGAGCCAAGATTTTGTGGCAGAAACAAGACGATTCGCGAGAATGACCTGATGAGTTACGTAAAATCCCTGTTTTCCCTGGAAGGCCGCACAGCACTGGTTACGGGCGGTGGCACAGGTCTGGGGCGTATGATCGCCACCGGACTGGCAGAGGCGGGCGCAGATGTCATGATCGCGTCGCGCAAGCTGGAGGTGGTCGAGGCCACAGCGCGGGAAATCACCGGGCCGGGCAAGGTGACGGCCCTGCAGGGTGATGTCGGCACGGAAGAGGGCATACTGGAACTGGCCACGGCGGTTCGCGCGCAGACCGACAGGCTGGACATTCTGGTCAACAATGCAGGCATCTCATGGGGTGCGCCGCTGGAAAGCTTTCCACATGCGCAATGGGCCCGCGTGATGGGGGTCAATGTTGCGGGCGTCTTCACGCTCACCCGCGAATTGCTGCCGCTGCTGGACACGGCCGCAACTGCGGCCCGTCCGGCGCGCGTGCTGAATATCGGCTCGATCATGGGCACGGCCCCGGTGGCCGAAGGGGCCTATTCCTACACCATGTCAAAGGCCGCAGTGCATCATCTGACGCGGGTTCTGGCAGGCGAGTTTGCATCGCGCCAGATCACCGTGAACGCGCTGGCACCGGGGCCGTTTCCGTCCAACATGACAGCCTTTGCCACAGCGTCAGAGGAGGGGGCCGCAAAGGTCGGGGCCAATGTGCCGATGGGCCGGATCGGACGCGCCTCTGACGCCGCAGGGGCTGCGATCTTTCTGTGCTCGGACGCGGGCGCTTACGTCTCGGGCGCGATCCTGCCGCTGGATGGCGGGATGAGTGCGGCGGCCCCCATTGACCTCTTTGCCAATACGCTGGAGCAATAAGGATTTATTCATCATTGTTTTCAATGGGTTAAATCGGAAAAGCTGGAATCGATAACCCCTTGATTACAGGCTCTTTTCAAGATCTGTCCCCGCGGGGACAGACCGCGCAGACCTTGCAGTTACCCGAATTTCGCCCGCAGATAGCCGATCAAGGGCTCTGCTGACAGGGGCTGGCCGGTCGCGGTTTCCATCAGACCGATGGCCGGGTACAGCCGCCCGTGGTGGTGCACATGGGTGTTCAGCCAGCCGATGACTTCCCCCAGATCGGCCCGCGAGATCCGGTCATCCAGATCCGGGAAATCCGCCCGCAGCGCCTCTGTCAGGGAGGCCGCATAAAGATTGCCCAGCGAATAGGTCGGGAAGTAGCCAAAAAGGCCCGCCGACCAATGCACATCCTGCAGAACACCGTTCAGCACATCAGGCACCTGCATTCCGAAATCGGATGCGAAACGCGCATTCCACGCCTCTTCCAGATCGGCGACCTCAAGCCGTCCTTCGACCAGATCACGCTCAAGATCAAAGCGCATCATGACATGCAGGTTGTAATGCACCTCATCGGCCTCGGTCCGGATATAGCCCGGCGCGACCCGATTGACGGCCGCATAAAGCGCATCCGCATCCCCGGTGGACAAAGTGCCGAACCGGTCGGTCATCTGCCGGTGCAGATGGTCCATGAATGGGCGTGAGCGGCCGATCTGGTTCTCGAACAGGCGCGACTGGCTTTCATGCACGCCCATGGAGCAGTGATGGCCCACCGGCGTGAAGGCGCGGGTCCCGTCGATGTTCTGCTCATAGACCGCATGGCCGGTCTCGTGGATGGTGGAATAGATGCAGTTCAGCGGATCAGCCTCATCAACCCGCGTCGTGATCCGCACATCGCCCATCTGGCCCGATGAAAACGGATGTACCGACAGATCCAGCCGACCGGCCTCGGCGTCATAGCCGAAGGTCGCTGCCAGATCCCGGGCGAGCGCCAATTGCTGGTCAGTGTCAAACTGACCCTCAAGCGGTGCTGCTTCGCGCGCCTGTCCGGCAATCTCGACCAGCGCTGCACGCAGCGGGGTGAACAGATCATCCAGCCGGGCAGATGTCATGTCAGGCTCGAACGTATCGAGCAGTGCGTCATAAAGCGATTGCCCGTCCCCGCGGATACAGGCCGCATAATCGCGCTTGGCTTGCAGTATTTCCGTCAGCATCGGGGCAAAATCTGCAAAAGACCCCGCCTTGCGCGCCGCCACCCAAGCGGTTTGCCCCGCCGATGACAGGCGCGCCAGCTCAGCCGCCAGCGATCCGGGCACCTGGCGTTCGCGCATGTATTCCTTGGCGATCAGATCAAGGCTGCGGGCGTCTGCTGCATCCAGTTGATCCGCATCGATCTCGGCCAGCCAGTCGCCGACCCGCGGGTCGGTGGCACGGGCATGGATCACCTCGGCCAGTGCGGCGGTCTGGGTTGCCCGGTCATCAGCGCCCTTGGGCGGCATCATGGTTTCCTGATCCCAGCCGAGGATCCCGCCGACCTGCTCCAGCGCCGTGGTTTTTTTGACGTGGTCCAACAGCTGCGAAAAAGCGGTCTGGGTCATGGATATGCCTTTGTCTTCAATGCGTGAATGCCAAGCTTTAGCCCAAGCGCGAACTGGCGAAAACCCACTCAATTTCAGGTCCGCGTGAGTTGGAGCGACGGAACCACGCGGCTCGCCCGTATAATCAGGGTGAACGGCAAGATTAGGAACGCACATGCAGGTCTCAAACGCCACAATCGCCGCGACCCGCTTTGGCTTTGGTCCTTTGCTGGGGGAGGCTGCCCGGGACGTGAGCGTGGATGCGCTGCTTGAGAGCATCGGAGTTCCTGACCCGGTGGAGACGCGGCATGCATTGGCCGATCTTCCGACACGAATGGATCACCTTACCCGTTATCGCAAGGCACGAAAGGCAGAGCGGTCGCTTGACGCCCTGAAGGCAGAGTTTCGTGCCATGGTGCGCGGCGACTTTCTGGCCAGCCTGCTGCGGCCTCTGAGCAGTGCAGCACCGCTGCGCGAACGGCTGGTGCTGTTCTGGGCCGATCATTTCACGGTCGCGGCCAATGGACGGCCGCAAACCCTGCTTGCGTCCTCAAGCGTGGAAGAGGCGATCCGGCCCGCGCTTGCCGGTCGGTTTCCTGACATGCTGCGTGCGGTGTTCACCCATCCCGGGATGCTCGTCTACCTCAATCAGGCGGGCAGTGCGGCCACCGGGTCACGGATGGGCAAACGGCGGGGCGGGTTGAACGAAAACCTTGCGCGCGAGGCGCTGGAACTGCACACGCTGGGCGTCGATGGCAGCTACGGGCAAGCTGACGTGCGGGCGCTGGCCGAGGCGCTGGCGGGGCTGTCCGTGGGTGAGGCAGGGTTTCGGTTTCGCGCAGCACTGGCAGCACCCGGACCGGTTGAGGTTCTGGGCAAACGCTATGATGGCAAGGCCGGTCTGGCGCGCACGACGGCACTGCTTGAGGATCTGGCGCTGATGCCGCAAACGGCACGGCATCTGAGCCGCAAGCTGTGTGTTCACTTTCTGGGTGCGACGCCTGATGATCTGATCGACGCCATGGCGAGGGCCTATCTGCGCCATGATGGTGCGCTGATGCCGGTCTATGAGGTGCTCTTGAGCCACCCTCAGGCCTGGTCCCCGCCGGGCAGCAAGGTGCGCCCGCCGCTGGAATATGTGGTTGCGATCCTGCGTGCGCTGGGAGCGCCTGAGGCGGGCATTGTGGGTCTCAGGCGCCGCGATCTGCAAAACGCTCTGATACGCCCCCTGACCGCCATGGGCCAGCCTCCCGGACGTCCCGGCGGACCGGATGGCTGGCCCGAGGATGGGGCGGCCTGGATCACGCCGTCAACGCTGGCTGCGCGGATCACCTTTGCGGTTGGCGCGGTGGAGCGGCTGGGCGACGGGATCGAGCCGGTGGCGTTTTTGCGCGACACGCTGGGTGATCTTGCAACGCCTGCCCTGCAATTTGCCGTGGCCGGGGCCGAGACCCGCAGCGAGGGGCTGGCACTGACGCTTGCCAGTCCGCAATTCAACCGCAGATGAGGAGACGCCAGATGACCCGAACCCGCAGAGAGTTTCTTGGCCAGACCCTTGCGCTGGGCTGCACAGCGGCAGCCAGCCCGCTGGTCACGCCGGTGACGCTTGCCAATGCGCCGGGCGACAACCGGCTGGTGGTGATCGTGCTGCGTGGTGCGATGGACGGTCTGGATGTGGTCCAGCCCCATGGAGATGCGGATTTGCGACGCTATCGTCCCTCGCTGAGCGCGGGGCCGGGCAATGGTGCTCATGATCTGGACGGGTTTTTCGCGCTGCATGCGGGCCTGACTGATCTGATGCCGCTCTGGCGGGCCGGAGAGCTTGGCTTTGCCCATGCGGTCTCAACCCCGTATCGCGACAAACGCAGCCATTTCGACGGGCAGGACATGCTGGAAAACGGCAGTGCCTTTGCCGATGGCCGGATGACGCGGGCAGGGGATGGCTGGCTGAACCGGACGCTGGCGCTGATCCCCGGGGCACAGGCCAGCACGGCGTTGGCCGTCGGGCGCGAGCGGTTGTTGTTGCTGAATGGCGAGGCCCCGATCACGGCCTGGTCACCTGATGGCAACCTGCCGCTGTCGGCACAGGGCGAATTGCTGATCCGCGCGTTATACGAGCAGGACCCGCTGTTTCACGAGGCGGCAGAGACCGCCCTGCGGTTGGCCGGTGAAACAGACGCCATGTCACCGGGGCGTGCGGGGCGGGCCAAGGCCATGGCGGAATATGCGGCGGGGCATTTGCGCGATGAGGCACGGTTCGCGGCATTCTCGCTTGGTGGATGGGACACCCATGTGCGGCAGGTCAATGCGCTGCCGCGCGCGCTGGGTGAGTTGTCGGATGCGCTTCTGACCCTGAAGTCCGAGCTTGGGCCTCAGGTCTGGGGGCAGACCTGCGTGATGGCGGTCACCGAGTTTGGCCGCACGGTGGCCGAGAACGGCAATGGTGGCACGGATCATGGCACGGGTGGCGCGCTGGTTATGGCTGGCGGTGCGGTGCGGGGCAAACAGGTTGTGACCGACTGGCCTGGACTGGCGGAGGCCGATCTCTATGAGCGGCGTGATCTGCGCCCGACGCGGGATGTGCGGGCGCATCTGGGCTGGGCGATCCACGACCTGTTCGGGCTGTCGCGCAGTGATCTGGCGGCGACGGTCTTTCCCGGGGTCGCGTTTGGCAGCAATCCAAGGGTAATTCTGTGATGTTTCTAAAATAGAAACAGACAGGGTAATTTTGTTAGCATTGTATTTTCAGTGACGAGTGGCTTTCTAGGGGCAACACGATGCCCCGAAAGGACCATATCATGTCGAAACAGACCCTGATCATTCACTCCTCTGCCCGCACCGAAGGCTCGGTCACGCGGGATCTGACGCAGCGCCTTGCCGATCAGCTTGGCGGGGCGCAGCACGTTCGCGACCTCAATGATGCGCTGCCCCATGTGGATGGCGCATGGGTTGCTGCGAATTTCACCGATCCGGCTGAGCGGTCGGACGCGCAAAACGCCAAGCTCGCGCAATCCGATGCGCTGGTGGCCGAAGTGATGGACGCTGATACGCTGGTGATTGGCGTGCCGATCTACAATTTCGGGGTGCCGGCGGCGCTGAAATCCTGGATTGATCTGATCGCCCGTGCACGTGTCACCTTTGCCTATACATCTGACGGCCCGAAGGGACTGCTGACGGGCAAGACGGCCTATCTGGTCGTGGCCTCCGGCGGTGTGGCGGCAGACAGTGCCGTTGATTTCGCCGTGCCCTACATGCGCCATGTGCTGGGCTTTGTCGGGATCACGGATGTGCGGGTCATCGATGCTTCGGGCGCGGCCGCGCGTGGTGAAACGGCACGCAGCGATGCAGCCGCCCAGATTGCCGCCATTGGAGGCGAGTTGGCGGCCTGACCTTGACGAATGCCTTTTGGGCCATGACATAGACGGGACGCTTTGAGAATTGATTGAAAAGAGTTCCGTCCATGTTGCATGCCCAGCCGCAAGTTCTTGAATTTCTGGCAAACCGCCGGTCGCGCCCGGCCAAGACCCTTGTGGAACCTGCGCCGGACCGCGCGGCGCTTGCGCCGATCCTCGAGATGGCGTTGCGGGTGCCCGATCACGGCAAGCTTGAGCCGTGGCGGCTGATCATCCTTGAAGGGGATGCGATGGGCCGTCTGGCGGATCTGGCGGCGGCCCGGGCAGGTGCGCTGGGCTTCGAGCCCGAGCGGGTCGAGAAGACGGCCGTGATGTTTCGTGACGCGCCGATGATGGTGGCCGTGATCAGCGCGCCTGTTGAAAGCGAAAAGGTGCCGGTGGCCGAGCAGGTTCTGTCTGCCGGTGCAGTGTGCCTGTCGCTGGTCAATGCAGCCCTTGCCTCGGGCTGGGGGGCGAACTGGCTGACCGGGCCGCTGGCCTTTGATGCGATCTTTACAGCCGATGGGCTAGAGCTTGCAGCAAGCGAGCAGGTGGCGGGGTTCGTTGTTCTTGGTACTGAGACCAAGGCACCCCCCGAACGCCCACGCCCAGATGTGACTGCGAAGGTATCCTGGGTCACGTCATGAGCGTATTGCCGGAGTTTCAGAAGGCGGTTCGGCAAGTCACGGACCCTGCCTTTTCCAAGGTTCTGCTGCGCGCGATCGGGCTGACCTTTGCGCTGCTGGTGGCGGTCTTTGTGGCCTTTGTCTGGGGCTTGGGTCTGGTCCTGCCCGAGACGATCACGCTGCCCTTTATCGGTGAGGTGACGCTGCTCACCCAGGTGCTGTCGGTCGCGGCGATGCTGCTGATGTTCGGGCTGTCGGTGTTCCTGATGGTGCCGGTGGCCAGCATCTTCGTGGGGTTTTTCCTTGATGATATCGTCGAGGCGGTGGAACGGCGGCACTACCCCGGACTGCCACCGGTGGAAAGCCTGCCGCTCTCGGAGGTGATGCTCGACAGTCTGCGGTTTCTGGGGTTGATCGTGGTGGCCAATCTGGTGGGGCTGGTGTTCTACCTGTTCTCGGGGCCGTTCGCGCCATTTGTCTTCTGGCTGGTCAACGGGTTCCTGCTGGGGCGGGAATATTTCCAGCTGGTGGCTGCGCGCCGTCTGGGCAACGAGCGGGCACGGGCCCTGCGCAAGAAGCATTTCGGTACGGTCTGGACCGCAGGTGTCCTGATGGCGATCCCCTTGTCGATCCCGCTGGTCAATCTGTTGATCCCGGTGCTGGGGGTTGCGACCTTCACGCATATCTACCACGCGCGCGCAGGCAATGCGTAGCCCGCGCAAATCATTGATTTTCAATGGATTGACTCAGATCAAGGCCAAGGTCGTGCCTGTGGTCTAACCCTTGTCTGACAGCGCTCAAGCTGTGTTGGAAAAGGGGAGAGCCATGTACAAGAACATTCTGATCCCGGTCCTTCTTGGGGCCGAACAGGACCCGAAGGACGCCTATCGTGCAGCCCAGTCGTTGGGCGATGAAGGTGCGCAATACACCGTTTTGCACGTGCTTGAAATCATCCCGGCCTATGTGACATCGCAGATGGAACCGGGCGCGCTGGAGCAGACCCACAAGGAAGCCGAGGCGACGCTGAAGGCCATGGCGGCGGATTTGCCGGGGGCCAAGGCCAAGATGATTTCGGGCCATTCGGGCCGGGCCATTCTGGATTTCATCGACGACCATGACATCGATTGCGTGATCGTCGCATCCCACAAGCCGGGACTGCAGGATTACTTTCTGGGCTCGACAGCCGCCCATGTGGTGCGCCATGCGCCCTGCGCCGTGCATGTGACCCGGTGATCGCCAACCCTATCTGAGGAGGAAGACCATGTTTGCTAAGATAATCGTCGGACTGGACGGGTCCGAGACATCGGAAACAGCGTTGCGGCTGGCCTGCGACATTGCCGGAAAGTATGGATCGGAGCTGTATCTGTCCCACACACCGCAACCCACAACGGTGGCTTTCGCCATGGGCGCGGTCGCGGGCTATCACGCGGTCACGACCATGCCCTCGCCCAAGGAGGTGGAGGAAGCCGCCAACAAGATCCTGGACAAGGGCAAGTCTGTGGCGCAGGAGTGCGGGATCACGGTGATGGACAGCTATATCGGCTTTGGCCATCCGGCGGACGAGATCATCAACTATGCCGAGGAATGCGGCGCCGATCTGATCGTGACCGGACGCCGCGGACTGGGCAGCATGGGCTCGCTCATGCAGGGCAGCACATCCCAGCGGGTGAACCATCTGGCGAAATGCGCGACCCTGTCGACGGTTTAACGCTCAGGCCGGTTCAGGCGGTTGAAGACGTCGATGTCTTCGATGGAAATCACGCCGAAGTAGATGATCAGGCAGATCGGGATCCACAGCAGGATCGAGATGATGGTGACCCATTTCATCTTCTTCCTGATCTGAGGATTGACCGGGGAGGAGGCGTGGGTGCCCTCGACAATCTCGCCCTCCTCACCTTGCGTGCGCAGCCCGATGGGCAGGGCGATCAGCAGGCCCATGAACCAGAAGACGGCAAAGAGGACGATTGCGCCGGTGATGGTCATACCTGCTCCAATTCTACCAGAGTGCCGTTGAAATCCTTGGGATGCAGGAACAGGACCGGCTTGCCATGGGCGCCGATCTTGGGCTCGCCTGTGCCGAGCACGCGCGCGCCGCTGGCCTTCATGCGGTCGCGGGCCGCCAGAATGTCATCCACCTCGTAACAGATGTGATGGATGCCGCCTGCGGGGTTCTTCTTAAGGAAGCCTGCAATCGGGGAGGCATCGCCCAGCGGATAGAGCAGCTCGATCTTGGTGTTGGGCAGTTCGATGAACACGACGGTGACGCCGTGGTCAGGCTCGTCCTGTGGCGGGCCGACTTTTGCGCCAAGCGTGGAGCGATACTGCTCGGACGCGGCCTCAAGATCAGGCACGGCGATGGCGACATGGTTGAGACGTCCGATCATGGGATGGCCCTCCGGTTCGTGGTGATTGGCGATGTTATCCGGCAGTGCAGGCCCAAGGGCAAGGGACCAAAACCGCACAGGGGGATCAGGAGGTGCGGGCCTTCAGGCGGGCAATTTCGGGCGCGATCTCGGCCTGCCAGCCCTTGAAATCCACTGGCAGGTCACGCGCCTTGTGGGCGGTGCCTTTGCCCTGTTGCGGCGTCAGATCGAAATCACCGGTCAGGATGGCGTTCAGATTGTCGGTGAACAGCGCTTCGATCTCGGCAATCAGGCGGGTGTGGGTGGCGGCGAAGGTTTTTTCGGTCGTGAAGGCAACCTTGCGCTGAAAGGCAATCGGTCCGGTGTCGAGACCGGGATCGATGGCATGGAGGGTCACACCCGACGGCGTGCCGTCGTAGAACGCCCAGAAGTTCGGATGCGCGCCGCGGTTATAGGGCAGAAAGCTGATGTGCAGGTTGAGCGGGGGGCGGGGGGCTGTGGCCAACACTTCCGCGCGCAGGATGTGGCGATAGCCAAAGGAAATGGTCAGGTCATGGGCATCAAGCCGGGTGATCGGTTCACTGGTGTGGGTGACCGTGGCACCTGTGGCCTCAACCCGGTCGATGAGCGGGGTTTGGGTGCGGTCATAGCCCAGAAACAGAACGGTCTTGGTGGTCATGGGGGAGAGGTCCTTTGCCGCCGGTTGCCCGGACCATAGCGCGGCCGTTCGGGGCGTCCAAGGGAAAGGACGCCCCGTGCCCGTGTCAGGCGACTTGCAGGCGCATCAGGCCGGCGAGCATCAAGAGCGCCGCAAGGGTGCAGGCGATGGTGCGCACGGTGTTCCAGAAGGTCCAACGCGGCACATAGGCATCGACCCAGTATTCGGTCGTGGTGGCGGTGCCAGCGTCCAGTTTGGCCAGCGTCTCGTTCATCGGCACGTTGAACAGGATCGTGACCAGAAAACAGCCGATCAGATACACCAGACCCGCCAGTGTGAAGAGCGTGGCTGGCGTTCCGTTGAGCGTGAGAGCGCTGGTGCCGATCAGCAGAAGCGAGGCAGGTGCGAGGCCCAGAAACAGGACCATGAAGACGATGCGGAACACCTCGCGGTTGATGTGTTGCATCGCCTCGACCCCGCCGGGGCCGCTGGTCAGGGCAAGGGCGCGCATGATGAAATCGGAAAACGCGAGGAACACGCCGCTGGTGAGCGCGTAGGCGACCGTCAGCATCTGCGCAAGGGTGAGGATGGGAAGGGTCATGGCAGACCTCCTTTCAGGTCAGGCGCGCGCCCTGTTGGCGCGCGCAGGTCAGGATCAGTGCATGATTGCGTAAAGAACGACGGTTTCGCAGTGGCTGTCGGCCCAGACATCGACGACGGACAGCTTGTCCTGCCAACGCGAGATGATCTGAGCGGTGCAGTCGTCGCGTACGCCCTCGATCGCCATGCGGTAGGACAGGTTGCCATGCTCGAAGTTCACCAGTTCCATCGCCTGACCCATGCGGTCGAGAAAGCCCGGCATCAGGTCCATCACCGTGTCGTGGACGTCATGGACGTAAGCGCGGTTCAGCAAGACATCGTCGCGATTGCCCAGAACCGAGACATGGCCCGACAGGAAATGGGTGAAGTCATATTCAAGAAAAGTGTCGTAGCTTTCGATATAGCCATGCAGGTCGGTGGTCGCACCGAAATTCATGAAGGGCACCTCGCCCGGGGTGATGGTGTCGATGGCCATCAGGAACTCCTGTTCGGGCAGGTGGATGATCACATCGGTGTCTTCCGCGTGGTAGGCGGCGGTTTGCAGGTTGATGGGCACACCGCCGATGGTCAGATCAAGCGTGTCTTCAAAGGTTTTGGTGGGCGCCAGCAAGCCGCGGTGGGCCAGTGCCGTGGCAAGCTCCACATTGCCGGCAGCGCCCACGACGGTCAGACCTTCAATGTCTGCGAAGGTGGCAGCCGCGCCATTGTGATCGACATGGGCATGGCTGTAGATCAGGTGCGTGATTGGCTGATCGGGGGCGACCATGGCGATGACCTGACGCAGGCGCGGGCCGAAGCTGGCAGGCGCATCCAGGACGACGACGCCCTCATCCGTGACCAGAAAGGCCGACTGATAGATCTGGTCGGTGACGAAATGCAGGTTCGGCTCGATTTCCGAGACATGCAGGCCGAACTCGGTGTTGATCTGCGAGATCCGGGCGCGCATCTCCGGCAGTTCCGGCGCGAAATGGCTGTAGCTGGCGGCGTGACCCACAAGCGCCGAGATCGTGTCGGCGGGATTGTGATGATGATCTGCCATCAGCGGGGTGGCTGTCAGCAGGGCGAGCGTGGCGGTGGTGGTCAAGGCTTTCATGGGTCAAATCCCCTGGTTGGTTGCAATGGCCAAGGGATAGGACAGGAGCAGCGCGCGGGTATTGACCGAGCCTGCCAAAGAATTGACCGTGTCGGTCAGGGTTTGAGGCGGGCCTTGCGGAAACTGGCAGGCGTCAGACCAGCCCAGCGTTTGAAGGCGCGGGTGAAGGCGCTTTGCTCGGAAAAGCCGGTCAGGAAGGCCACTTCGGACAGGGAATAGCGCGCATCCCCAAGCAGACCTTCGGCAAGTGACCGCCGGGTTTCTTCTGACAGGGTCTGGAAACTGATGCCGTCATCGGCCAGACGGCGGTGCAGGGAGCGGACGCTCATGCCAAGCCTGCGGGCGACGTCTTCCATCTTCGGGACGCCCTCGCTCAGCGCACGGGCGATCACCTCGCTTGTCTGGTCGCGGATCGATGTCTGGGGGGCGATATGGGCCAGTTCCTGATCCAGATGGCTGAGCAGAAACCGGGTAATGCCCGCATCGCCCAGACGGTTGGGACGCTCAAGGGCAGCATTTGAGATCAGAAGTGCATCCCTGTCCGAGTTGAACACCACCGGGCAGCCAAAATAGGCCTGATGGTGGGAGATGTCCTTGGGCGGGGGGTGCTGGAGATGGACCTCAAGCGGAGAGAACCGTCCGCCTTCAGTCACCTCGCGGGCAATGGCGACGGAGCTTGCCAGCGTCGCCTCGTTCGACAGGCGCAGGCCAAGACGTCTGGGGCCTGAGCGGAGCAGCATGAACCAGTTGTCCTGTCCCTGCGGCTGGAGGTCGTATTCCACCACGGACGTCCAGAGGCGGGCATAGCGTACGACACGCGCACATGAGCCCTTAAGCGTCGGTGCGGCCTTGTAGGCCAGCCCAAGCGCGCCGTAATTGTCGCACGCCATGCTGGCGCCGGTGCGCAGGGGAAGGTCGGTTACGTCGATCTGTTGGGCAATATCCTCAATCAGGGCGTAATAGGCGGTGTCGGACACCATGGTCGCGGGATCGGGTGCCGCATCCGGGTCAAGCCCGAGACCGCGCAGGAGCCGGGCGGCGTCGATGCCGGGACCGGCAGCCGCCACGATCTTGTGCACGAAAAGAGACGTCACCTGACCCATGGGCAACTATACCGCCTGTTGGACGCATCGGAAAGATGTCAGGGCAGGTAGCCCGACATCTCTTCCTCGACCTCCTTGGGATCATGCTCAAGCCCTGCACGCAGGCCCTGCGCCATGTCGCCGGGGTAGATGTCATTCTCGTCGCCTGCCTCGACCCCGTTCAGGGCTGCGCGGACCACATCTGCGGGGTCAAGCTTGGGTGGTGGGAAGTCCTTGCTCATGTCGGTATCAACCGCGCCGGGCATGACCGCAAACACCTGCGTGCCCTGCGCCTTGAGTTCGGCGCGAACAGCCTGTGTCAGGCTGAGACCTGCGGCTTTGCTGGCGCAAAGCGTCCCCATCATCGGCAGGGCGACGCGGCTGAGGATCGACAGCATGTTGATGATGCCGCCGCCGCCATTGGCCTTGAGCACCGGCGCGAAGGCACGGATCATCGAGAGTGTGCCGAAGTAATTCACGTCCATCTCGCGCCGTGCGTCTTCCATTGCGGGCGATTTGAGCGCGCCGGAATTGCTGTTGAAACCGGCGTTGTTGATCAGGAGCGTGACGTCGCCTGCCTGCGCGGCGGCGGCAGCCACTGCGCCTGCGTCTGTGATGTCGAGCGCAACAGGCACGATGCGGTCGTCCTTGGGCAGGGCTGACGTGTCGCGCGCAGCCGCATAGACCTTGGCCGCACCGCGGTCGAGCAAGGCTTGCACGAAGCAGGCCCCGATGCCGCGATTGGCCCCGGTGACGAAGGCAACGCTGTTTTCGATCTGCATGGCATGTGGTCCTTTCGTGGAGTGTTGTAGCCAGTCCGGGTCATATTCCGGGGAGGGGGCCGAGCGCAGCAATTTGGCGGTGTAGCTGTGTTTGGGGGCCTGAAAGACCTGATCAACCGGGCCGATCTCGCGGATCTTGCCGCGTTCCATGACCAGAACCCGGTCGGCGAGCGCGCGTACGACGGCAAGGTCGTGGGTGATGAAGAGAACCGACAGGCCATGGGTGTCGCGCAGGTCCAGCAGCAGCTTGAGGATGCGCGCCTGAGAGGAGACATCAAGGCCCGAGACAACTTCATCGGCAATGATGAGGCGGGGCTGGCTGGCCAGCGCGCGGGCGATGCCGACGCGCTGGCGCTGGCCGCCGGAAATGCGGTGGGGGTAGAGGGATTTGAACTCGGGCGTGAGGCCGACCTGCGTCAGAAGCGCATCGATGGCGTCATCTGCCGGGGCGTTCTGCAGAATGCCGAAGTTGCGCAGGGGCACGGCCAGAGACTGCCCGATGGTGCGTCTGGGATTGAGCGAGGACAGCGGATCCTGAAAGATCATCTGGATGTCCTTGCGGTGCCGGGTCCAGCGGCGATACCAGCTTCGGTCGCGGGTTTTGATGGTGGCTGTGGTTGCGGGCTCCACCACCGGGTCCCCGTCAAAGAGAAGCGTGCCGGACTGGATTTTCGCAAGCCCCGCGATGGCGCGGCCCAATGTCGTCTTGCCCGAGCCGCTTTCGCCCACGAGGGCGAGAATCTCACCCGGCTGCACTTTGAAACTGATGTCTGAGAGGACCGGGAAGCCCTTTTCATCCTTGCGCAGGAAGCGTCTGCGCTGGCCAAGGCGGATGCCTAGGCTGCGGGTTTCCAGAAGCGGGTCAGCCATTGCCGGTACCTGCCTCGGTGATCAACTGTTCCAGCAACGCAGGCGGGATCGGCTCCAAGCCGCGACCGGTCTCGTCATGGCGGGGCGTGGCCGCGAGAAGCGCGCGGGTATAGGCGTGCCGGGGCGCTGTTATGATCTGGTCACACGGCGCCTGTTCGATGATGCGCCCGCCATGCATCACGGTCACTGACTGGCAGATCTTGGCAACGACGCAGAGGTCATGAGTGACGAACATCAGACCGACGCCGGTGTCCTGCTGCAACTCCCGGATCAGGCGCAGCACATCCTTTTGCACGGTGGCATCAAGCGCTGTTGTCGGCTCGTCAGCGATGACCAGCCGGGGATGGGAGGCAAATGCGGCGGCGATCAGGGCGCGCTGGCGCATGCCGCCTGACAGCTCATGCGGGAAGGATTTTGCGACCTTGGCGGCTGAGGGGATGCGCACGGCGTCAAGCCAGCGGATGACCTCGGCCAGACGGTGGGCGCGGGGCGTTGGGGGCAGAACCTCGGCCAGTTGCGCGCCGATGGTGCGGCAGGGGTTGAGCGCGGTCAGCGGATCTTGCGGGATGAACGCTGTCGTGCGGCTTTGCAGCTTGCGGCGGTGGCGTGCCGAGAGGCTCAGAAGGTCCTGCCCGTCCAGCCGGATCGCGCCATGGGTAATGCGCGCGTCGCGCGGCAGGACGCCCAGAATTGCCTTGCCGAGCATGGATTTTCCGGCCCCGGATTCGCCCACGACCCCGCCGATTTCGGCTGCATTTATGGTGAGCGACACATTGCGCAGGACGGGCGCGCCGTGCACTTCGATCGACAGGGTGTCCACCTCAAGCAAGCTCATTTGCGCAGCACCGGATCGAGGTAGTAGCGCAGCGCGTCGCCTGTGGCGTTCAGGGCAAGGATGGTCAGGATCAGGGCCGCAACCGGGAAGGTCATGACCCACCATGCCTCGTTCAGGACGCGGCGGCCCTCGGCGATCATGTCGCCCCAGGTGACGGCACCAGACGAGACCGAGAGCGAGACGAAACTGAGGATGGTTTCAACCACGATGGCGATGCCGATCTCGAAGAAAAACAGGGTGACCAGAAGCGGTAGAATATTGGGCAGCACCTCACGGGTGAGGATGCTGAAATCGCTGCCGCCAGTGATGCGGGCCGCATCGATATAGTCACGGCTGCGCTGTTGCAGGACATCGGCGCGGACCACGCGGGCAAAGCGGGTCCAGTCGATGACGGCGACCACGATGATGACAGAGGTAAGCGTGGTGCCCAGAAGGGCCACGAGGATGATCGACAGAAGCACCGGCGGAAAGGCCAGCCAGACATCGACGATGCGCCCGATGATGGCGTCGATCCAGCCGCCGTAAAAGCCCGAGACGGCGCCGAGGATGACGCCGAAGGTGGCGGCGAGACAGGCAACGGACACGCCAACGATGACGGCCACGCGCGCGCCGTGGATCAGGCGGGAGGCCACGTCGCGGCCAAGACTGTCGGTACCCAGCGGATAGGCCCATGGATTGTCGATCCCGTAGTAGCCCGGGTCACTGTTCAGCCAAGCGGGCGGCATGTTGATCAGGAAAAGGTCATCGAGCGTGGGGTCATGCAGCGCGATCTGAGGAGCGAAAAGCGCCGCAATCAGAAGCAGACCAAGGACCAGACCGCCGAAGATCAGCCGCAGGCGGGACACGCTTTCGGCAGAGCGTTCAAGGCCGCTGCCGGTTCCGGTTTCCTTGGACAATGCAAAACGTTCGACGTCGCTCATCTGGGTTTCCTCAGCCTTGGGTCAGCCAGTTTGTAAAGCCCGTTCGAGGACAGGTTGATGAGGATGAAGATCAGCGCGAAGATCATGACGATCCCCTGAATGAGCGGCAGATCGCGGTTGAGTACGGCAGAGATGGCGGCAGAACCGATGCCGGGCAGGGAAAACTGCCGCTCAATCAGGACGGTGCCGCCGATCAGGAATGTCAGCTGCACAGAGGTGAGCGCGATGGTGGGCACCATGGCGTTGCGCAGCGCCTCGCCCAGCACGATGGTCAGGCGGCTTTTTCCCTTGGTCTGGGCGAGCATCACGTAATCCTGCGCCATGGCCTCTTCCAGCGATGATTTCAGGACCCGTGTGATGCCGGCGGCCAGTGGCAGGGCAAGGGCTGTGGCGGGCAGGATGGCGTAGCGCATCAGTTCGGCAAAGGCCTGAAAGCGCAGGGTGACGAGGGATTCCAGCAAGAAGAAATTGGTCGAAAACTCCTGCGCTGTGCGCGGGTCGAAGCGGCCCGAGATCGGCATGTTGGGCAGAAACAGCGTGACGATCAGGATGAAGATCAGCGCCCAGAGGAAATCGGGGATGGCCTGTGCCAGACCGCTGAGCCCGTCGATGACAAAGGTGGCCAGCGGGGTTTGCAGCCAGACGGCAAGGATCGAGAGGGTAAAGGCCAGCAGGCCTGCGATCAGGCTGGCCAGCAGGACCAGTTCGAGTGTGGCGGGCAGACGGTCGAGGATGACCTCTAGCACCGGCAGGCGGAACTGGGTGGAGGTGCCGAAATCCAGCCGGACCACATCGCCAAGCCAGATCAGGTATTGTTGAGCGATGGATTTGTCCAGGCCGTAGAGGCGTTCGAGATTGGCGCGCACTTCGTCCGTGGCACCGGGGGGCAGCATCATGGCGATCGGGTCACCGGGGACCAGCCGCAGGATGGCAAAGACCACGACCGACACGCCCAGCAGCGTCAGCCCGATGGATGCAAGGGATAGGGCAAATCGGGTCACGCGCGGTCAGTCCTGACGCCCATTTTGAGGGGCGTCAGGAAGCTCGGATCACTGTGTGCTGACGTTTTGCGGCAGCAGGAAATTTGCCACATGCGGCGTCACCGTCAGACCGTCGCGATAGACGATGGGCTGGACGAATTGCAGAAGCGGGATCACCATGGCGTTCTCGGCGATATAGGCGTCCACCGCCTTGTAGCCGTCGATCCGCTTTGCCTCGTCCACTTCACCCCAGAGCGCGCCGATCATGCCGTCCACATCGTCTGTGTCCCATGTCGAATGCGGCGAGGGGCCGAACATGGAGAAGCCGGTGGAGGTCGAAGGATCGCCGATGGAGTTGCCCCAGTTGTAGAAGGCTGCCGGGGCCAGTTCATCGCGTGCGCGCAGGTCGAAATGTTTGGCGATCTCATAGACCTCGATCTCGGCCTCGATGCCGACGCGCTTCCACATGCCGGTGATGGCCTGGATCATCTCGTAATCCTTGGGCTTGAAGCCGCGCGTGGTCTGGATCTTGAACTTGACCGGATTGTCCGCCGAATAGCCCGATGCGGCCAGAAGCTCCTTGGCTTTTTCAGGGTCGTAGGCCACCTTCGTGTCCGCGTTGAAGGCGGAATATTGCGGGGCCTGCAACGTGTCGATGGGCACGCCATAGCCGCGCAGCAGACGGTCGACGATCAGCGGCTTGTTGATCGCATGAGCGGCTGCCTTGCGCACGTTGGGATCTTCCATCACGTCGACATCATTGATGAAGATCATGCCGATGTCGGACACGGGCGTGGTGACGCCTGACAGACCGTCCTTGGCGACCAGGCGGTCATATTCCTCATACGGGATCTCAAGCGTGATGTCGGAGGCGCCGGTCTCAACCTCGGCCACGCGGGCAGAGGCGTCGGGGACAAATTTGAAGATCACGGTCTCGAACTGGGGGGCATCACCCCAATAGTCGTCGAAGCGCTTGAGGCGCACGAAGGAATCCGCGACATACTCGTCGACCATGTAAGGACCTGAGCCGATGGGGGCTTTCTCGAAGCCTTCGGCACCCACTTCGGTGTAGTAATCCTTGGGCAGGACATAGGCGGTCAGGAAGGCCATCCACTTGAAAATGGTGGGATCAAAGCGCAGAACGTCAGCTTCGACCCGGTTGCCCTCGACCGTGAAATTGCCAAGCGTGGACCACAGGAACTGGATCGGGTTGCCGGTGTCGGCATTGCCCGCGCGTTCCAGCGACCAGACAACATCGGCAGGCGTTACTGGGTCGCCATTGTGCCATTTGGCGCCCTCGCGGACCTCCATATAGACCTTAGTGCGATCCTCGTTCCAGCCCCAGTCGGTCAGCAGGCCGGGCTTGAAGGTCAGGTCCGGGTTCTGGTCGATGTACTGGTCGAACACCGATTTATAGATCGACTGGATGGTCGGATTGACCGCTGATGGGCCGACGGTGCCGTCCCAGCTGGGCAGTGAGACGTTATAGGCAATTGCCAGAGTGCTGTCATCGGCGGCGGCCATGTTGGCCGCCATGGCCGCACCTGCAACCAGGCTCAAAAACTTGTTCATTTTGGTTTCTCCCCGAAAACTCTGATTATACCGCTTTGCCTTCGCTGCTGGCCCAGTTGGCCATCAGCTCGTTGGACGGCAGTGTTTCATCCACCAGCTTGCGCGCGGTTTCCTGCCCCGCGACCGGCAGACCTGCAGGGTCGAGCGCGCCGATCTGCACCAGAACGGAGGCCTGATCCCAGTAGATATGCTCGTGATAGAGCTTGTCGCCGCGGAAATTCACGATGGCGACCAGCGGGATTTCGACATATTTGCCGGTGGGCGCGAGGCCCGGCAGCATCCAGTCAATCTCGCGGTCATGGGTGAAGCAGAACAGCATCTCGTCCACCAGACGGTCCGTGCCGATGGTCCGCGAGATCGGGATCAGCTTGGTGTCCTCGGGGTTGGCATCAACAAAATGGTGCTTGTAGAAGCGCGCCAGATGCTGATAGCCGACACCGCCGGTCATGGTCGGGATGTGGTTCACGTAAGGTTCGTCCACCATGGTTTTCATGGTCGCATGAACATCCCGGGTGGCGAACTCGTGATAGCAATGCATGTCCCACAGATGCGAGAGATCATAAATCGGGCCGAGCACATTGCGCATCAGCGTGAGCGAGCGTGAATAGGCCATCAGGGTGGATGGCTTGTCGAAGCTGTCGCGCCCATGGGTGGCAAAGGCGTGATCGACGCCGGCATAGTCGTAGAACTGGAAATCAGAGCGGTCGGCAAAGGCCTCCTTGATCTTGACCACAGCCTCGGGCGGGGCGAACTTGTCCAGCTCGGCAAAGTGGAACACCATCGGGCAGGAGATGTTCTTGCCTTCATCCAGCGCGTCTTCGATGGCAACGCCGTAATAGGAGACGGCGCAATCGACATCGGTGCGCGCGGCCGTGAGGTACGCCAGCTTGCCGCCCAGACAATAGCCAAGCGCGCCGACCTTGCCGACAACCTCGTCCATGGCGCGCATATGTGCGATGGTGGTGCCCGCGTCACGGATGCCCTGATCGACGTCGAATTGCTGGTAGAAGCCGAAGGCCTTGCCGAAATCCTCTTCGCTGTAACCGAGGTTCACATCCGGCTCCATCCGCCAGAAAAGGTCGGGAACGAGTACCACATAGCCCTCTTCTGCGAAGTGATCGGCCATGGATTTCATATAGTCATTGATGCCGAAAATTTCTTGCAGCAGCACCAGACCGGGGCCGGATCCTGTCTCCGGTTTGGCCATATATGCCTTGAACGATCCGCCATCCTCGGCCGTGATCTGAATGAATGAGCCTTGCGCCATACCCCTTGCCCTTCCCCTAGCAATCTCGGGCATTTGGCCCGGTTTTCAGCAACCCGAAATTGGTAGGGGATAAGGTTTTGCCTGTCTAGGGTTATGTCTGAAGAAGGAAAGTGGCGACCCCGGCAGGATTCGAACCTGCAACCTGCCCCTTAGGAGAGGGATACTATTGTGTTTAATTATTTGTTTTTAATATACTAAATTTGAGATAAGCAAAATTTGTGAAAGCTTGTGTGTAAATGGCAATGCGCTTATCACAATGGTTCAAACCTCTGGTTTGGATCTTGTTACTAAGAACAAGAGGTGTTGTTTTCAACATAGCATTGAAAACAAAAGAATTTCCCCACGTGTTGCCGCCTCCTTGCGAGGCGACCAACCGTGTTCTGTCTATCGGACTACGGCCACCTACCTAGGATGGCCTGCCGATTGCCCTCGAATGGCGCACCGCCATAACACGGTTGGTCGCCTCGCTCGATTTGGCTTCGACCTCACTCCGGCATTCGCCTGCGTTCCGGTCGGCCAAATACGGCGGGCAACACGTGGGGGAAAAACGATTGGTTTGCAGCTCCGGCTATCCGCCGTCGCGCAGCTGGCAGGCAAAGTCATGCCCTGAAAAGGTGCCTGCTAAGGCAGGCTCAAATGTTGCTTGCTGCGGCAAGCAAAACGGTTCGGAATAGTTATCAAGAAGAAGGCCAGTCACTGCCACGCAGTTTACCAGCCACCCTCACACATCAAGTTCGTTCCGTTGACTCTACACTGCCACTTGACCCGTGAGCCTCTCTGCTGGTGCGCTGCCTGTCAGGCGACCGGCCTTCCGCTGGTTGCCGTTACAAGCTTAATTGCAACTAACCTATGACGGATTCAACCAAGACCCAGACCTTTAGCGATCTAAAGGCTGAGGTCGCCGCAGCACTTGACGCTGCGGCCCGCTTCGACGCCCAGGGCGCTACGCCGGAGGCGTGCGCTGCGTACCGAAGCGAAGTCCTTACCCGGAAAGTCCAGAACATTATGACGAGATTTGCAGTCAAATACCACTGCATGGAACTTTCAGACATTGCTGAGCTGATCGTGACCAGCTCATACGTCACTTGGCTCGGAGACGGGGTAGTGACCGGACAAAATGATCAGGCTGTGGTATCATCTGATTGCGTATGAACACCTCAACCGCAATGGCCGAGCTGGCCAGCCTATGTCACGTGATCAGATGAACTACCTGTTCAAGCGATATTCGGCGAAAGCCGGCATCGAAGTGCGGACTTTCCCGCATATGGCGCGCGCGACCATGATTACGTTTGCTTATGAGGCTGGTGCCACAGGCGAAGAAATCCAACGCACTGTTGGCCATTCCTCAATCACCACGACTGAAGGATATAACCACACGGCCAGGAAGCATCGGGAAAGCGCTAGTTTAAAAGTTGGTTACTAGTACAGCATCAGCATGGTCGCACGGGTCAAGACGCTCTCAAATTCGGACGATCTTCTCGTTCGGGTCGCTCATCCAGTCCGGCAAGTCCATGTCGTTATGCACAAAAATCTTAGTTCGGCGGTTTTTACCACTAGCCAATCTAGCCTGAAAATCCATGCCTTCGCTGTGAGCCAGGGCTTGAACAAGAAAGGCATATGGCGACAAGTTGGTAGGTAGAACGCCAATTCGTGCCTTCTCACTATTTAGTACTGTCAAAAGCTGATTGGGCCGGACATCGCACACGTTCAGAACTCCTCGGATGCTTTCTGCCAATCTCTTAATGTCTCTGGGAAGTCGGTCTGCATTCCAAAACGCGTGAAGTACTTGAATGATTTCCAAAGTGCTCGCGGTGTCGCGATCCTTTTTTGAAATCGCCGGAGAGTCAGCCAGACGCTCGGCCTCCGCGATGGCAATCTCAGCGTGTTCGAGCATAGCCTTGACCTGGAACGCAATGCGCTCTTTGGGCCAGCTAACATTATCGGTTTTATAGATCAGATCGTGCGACGCTATCCCCCACGCATATTGGAGTATTGTTTTGATCTGCACCTCAAATACCAGACCTTCAAGGTCATCGTTTCGGCCCGTTTCCGAAGGGCCGCGCTTAAGGTACAGACGGAGATCATCGAAGACAAAATCCGATGCTTTCTTATGCGTCGTTTCATCTTGTGATGGGCGTCGTTTCTCGACAGGATATATGGCCTCAAGAAGTGCCTCCGCTTCACTGACCTGCGACACAGTCGGCACGACGATTGTGCAAGCGAAGAAATCCTCCATGCGTCTAGGATCGTCGACGCGGCCAGTTTCGATCTTTAGCGCAAAACTCTGCTGCTCTTTAATCCGTGAAATGAAGAACCATCCCTTGGCGCTGACCTCAGGCTCCAGTTTAGTACGAACTTCTTCGGAGAGGCGCTCATAGTCACCGTGAACTGCGTTGTAGGTGTCTCGAATATCTTTAGCTATCTTCATGAACGACACCCGCTACGCTTGCCATTGCAAGCGTCAACTGATCGTGACGTGACTGACGGGGGGTGAGATCGGTACTTGCTCCTCGTGAATTCGCTGCGTAAATGCGCACCGTGTCCTCCAGAGCATTCTGACCCTCCTCGCCGCCAGCTGCTTTAATAGCAGCGATAACCTTGTTCATGAAATCCAAATACGTTGGCGCGAACGCTGCTGGATCGAAATCCGCGTTGGTCTGTAGGTTTAGGAATCCCCAAAGAGTGTAGAAGTGTGTCAGGACTTTGAGGTGGTTCTTCGTTTCTGGTTGCGCTTCTGACCTGCCCCCCGAGGGTCCCTCATTTATAACGAGAGTTTGCGGGTGTGGTTTTCATATTCATGGCCGTCAGTTT
>CANLVD010000010.1 GCA_947494445.1 uncultured Paracoccaceae bacterium
ATGGGTGCTACCTTCAACCAGACCGACGTCGACCACGCAATGGACCAGCACTACTCACACGCCATCGCCGCGGAATAGATTTCAAAACAGTCCTCCCGGAGCGGTCTTGCTTCGGATGTCTTCCCTCACTTTCGCGGGGCCCGGACAACCGGGTGCCCGCGACTTTTCTTTTGGGCAGGGTGTGTTGATTTTCGCGCAGGGCCTCAGGCTCTGGCGACCAAACCGCGTTGGTCACTGCGGCCAATTGAGATCAGCACCGGATCGCTTTCCTGCCGCGCCTGAAACGCCTGCTTCGAAGTGATCCCGTCCCATCCTATACCAATCAGGGCCTGTGCGATTGCACCGCCCAGCGTTGCACCCGGGCCAGTCAGGATAAAGGCGTCCGGCGCACAGGTTTTGGCAGCCACCTGAATGGCAGTTGTGAAATCATAGATCTCGGTCACCTGATGGCCCAGCGTGTAGTCGTGGAGTTCCTCTGGCAGGCAAGTGCCCGGCAGCCAAAGCGCGCCGCGCCCGTCTATCAGTGGCAGTCTTGGCTGATTGAAACCGGCGGTTGAGATCAGAGCCTGACCCTGTTCAGCGACAGGCGCCTGAAGGTCCGTATGAAAGGCCGCATGGTTGCGCAGGCGCATCGGATAACGGCCATCATCGCGAGGCTCAACAATACTCTCAAAGGCTGTCAAACCTGCGGCATTTCCTGCGACCACCAGCATGCCGCCAAGGTGTATGGATGGGGCAAGAACGTGATCGGGACGGCTGTTGATCCCATCCACAAGCGCGAGAAGTCTGTTGCGCTCGTCTGGGATTTCGGTCCAGTTCCCGTCCACGAAGGGATAAAGGCTCTGCCCGCCGATCATCGCGTCCTGCATCAAGCGCCCCATGGTGTTGGCGATGCTGAAACCAGTCTCGGGCGTCACAGCGCCTGCGACCGCCAGCGCGCTGTACCAGCCCATGGAATTGCCGGTCACGCCAATGATCTCGTAGCTGTCTGAGATGTCGAGACTGTCCAGATAGGACGCAGCAAAAATTAACGGAGAGGCTGCGTCGCCCCTGGTGTGCAGGGCTGGTGAATACTTGGCCGCGCCATCAAGTGCGGAAATGGCCGTTTGTCCATCTGCCTTGCGTGCGGCATCGAAACTGTCGATGACCGCAGATTTGCCCGCGTGGTAGCGCTTTAGATAGCCAAGTTCACCTTGATTGTAGGTGCCGCGTCCGGGGCAGATGATGATGGCAGTCCGGGTCATGTTTGACCTGAACAAAGCGCTTGAGCGGCCTCAATGATCCGGTCCACTGTTGGTAATGTTGCTGCATAGGCGGGGCCGGTGGCAATGAAACTGTCATCGGCAGTCAGCCGGGTGACAGTGTTGCGCCCGGCCTCAGCAAAGAGCGCCATCAGCGCCTCGGACTGGCTGCCGGTGCGGCGGCATTCATCAACGATCAAGGCCTGAGAGCAGGGAGATGTGGCGTCAATCAGAGCAGCTGCGGGCAGGGGGGCGAGCCAGCGCAGATCAACCACCCGGGTGGCGATCCCATGGTCAGACAGCTGTCGGGCGGCCTGTTCGGACAGATAGCGCCCATTGCCGTAGGTCACAATGGCAAGGTCCGTGCCGGTGCCACTGATGCCAATGTCGCCCAGCGGGATCGTCTGTTCGGGCGCTGGATAGGTCGTCAGCCAGCCCTTGTCGCCGGTCTCATGCAGGTCGCGCATGGTGTAAAGCGCAATGGGTTCGACAAAGACCACGACACGTTGTTCCTCTCGCGCGAGCCTGACTGCTTCACGCAGCATCAGGGCCGCGTCATCGCCGCGAGAGGGGCAGGCGATGACGATGCCCGGAATGTCACGCAGAACCGCCAGAGAGTTGTCGTTGTGGAAATGCCCGCCAAAGCCTTTCTGATAGCCAAGTCCTGCGATGCGCAGAACCATCGGGTTGGTGTACTGGCCATTGGAGAAAAAGCTGAGCGTCGCGGCCTCGCCCCGCAACTGGTCCTCAGCGTTGTGCAGATAGGCCAGAAACTGAATTTCGGGGATCGGCACAAAACCGTTGTGGCCAAGACCGATGGCCAGCCCAAGGATCGATTGCTCGTCCAAAAGCGTGTCGATCACGCGGTCCCGGCCAAAGCGGGCCTGCAGCTTTTGCGTGGCCCCGTAGACGCCACCTTTGCGCCCGACATCTTCGCCCGCCAGCACAATCTCGCGGTGTTCCAGCATCAGATCGCTCAGCGCCCAGCCAACCAGCTTGTTCATTGGTTGCGGCTCGGTCATCTGCGCTAGGTCGCTGCCAAACACTGCCTTGCGGTCCGCCTGAGACGGGCCGTTCGTGGCAGCATTGGTTCGGGCAGGGGGGATGAGGCTCGCCATGACATCCGCACTGCTGCGCAACTTTGGCCGTGTTGTCACCTGAGCTGCGATGCGCGCACAGGTCTGCCCGGTTTGTTCATAGATCGCCACCGCGTCCGCCTGATCACAAGCGCCGCTGTCCTTCAGGATGCGCAGGGAATGGAGGAGCGGGTCATTGGCCTCATCAGCCTCAATCGCTGTGCGGTCGCGATAGCTTTCTTCGACATCCGAGCCAGCATGGCCATAAAGCCGTACGGTCTTGATGTGCAGAAACGCCGGTTTGCGGGTTCTGCGTACGAATTCTGCCGCCTGCGCAGTGACCTTATGCGTCTCGGCCATGTCCAGACCGTTGCAGGCAAAATAGCGTAGCCCCGGGCGTTGGCTGAAATTGGCGGCGATCCAGCCCGATGGCGTGGGCGTGGAAATACCGATGCCATTGTCCTCGCACACCAGGAGAAGCGGCATCGGCACCGATTGATAGCTGGTCCATGCGGCGGAATTGATCGCACCTTGTGCGGTGGAGTGATTGGCGGAGGCATCCCCGAAGGAACACATGACGATCGCGTTTTCCGCCAGACGTGCATGTTCAGGACGGGCGCGCCGAGCAAGCCCGATGGAATAGGCCGCACCGACTGCCTTGGGTAGGTGGCTGGCGATGGTGGAGGTCTGGGGCGGGATGTTGAGTGCTGCCGAGCCAAGCACCTTGTGCCGACCGCCCGAGATCGGGTCTTCACTTGAGGCCGCAAAGCTCAGCAGAATGTCCCAGGCTGGCGTTTGCCCGGGCACCTGATTGGCCCGCGCGATCTGAAAGGCTGCATCCCGATAGTGCAGAAAGGCCATGTCATCGGGCCGCAATGCAAGGGCCACGGCGGCCATCCCCTCATGCCCGCTTGAGCCGATGGTGTAATAGCCCTGTCCCGCCTTTTGCATGTCGCGGCTGGTGCGATCCAATTGGCGTGACAGGCACTGAGCGCGGTAAATGGCCATCAGCGTTTCGGGCGGGCAGGGTGCAGGGGGTGGGCCCGCGGGCAAATCACCTGCGGCTGCGCGTTTCAGAAACTTTTCATGTACGACCTGAGCGCGATCCATCGGGCGGTCTTCTCAGAAATTGTTCATCACGACATGCGGCATCGCAGTCTGGAGCATCGGGGCGGTGTGTCGGAGGGGCAGCTTCATCGAATGGCTTTCGCTTTTGGCCTGACTGTACGGGTTGAGGGCCGGTGCGCAAGATGTCTTGGTGATGGGCCGCATCACTGCGTTGCGCATCTTTCCAATTTCCTCAGCCCTGCAATGATGCCTCATGTCGAGAATCACGCTGGATCAGTTGACCACCTTTTTGTCTGTTGTGCGCCTTGGCGGTGTGCGCAAGGCTTCTGCCGGGTTGAATCTGACCCAACCCGCGATCACCGCGCGGATCAAGAATTTGGAGGAGGCGCTGTCCTGCGAGGTGTTTGACCGGACATCCGTGGGCATGCGGCTGACCAAACAGGGAAAGCGTCTGCTGAGTTATGCGGAACAGTTTGAGCGGTTGTCTGACATGGTGGCTCAGGATGTGATTGATCCCGGCAGCATCGAGGGCAATTTGCGCCTTGGCGTATCCGAGACCATCGCGCAATGCTGGCTGCCGGAGTTGATCGCGCGCTTGCATGGGCGATATCCGCGTCTTGAGATCGAGTTCAATGTGGATGTGTCGGTCAATCTGCGCATGGGTCTGATGAACCGGGAAATTGATTTGGCAATCCTCTTGGGTCCGGTATCGGATTACGCAGTGGATAACATCGAACTGCCCGGTTTCGATCTGGCCTGGTATGAGGCTGCAACGGCAGAAAACTCAACTGCCGAACCGGGATATGCGACCCGCCCGGTGCTGACCTATGCGCGCAACACGCGTCCGTATCGGGAACTGAAGGAGTTGTTGCTGGAGCGTGTGGGACCGGCAGTTTCATTGTTTCCATCGACGTCCTTGTCGGCCTGTTTCAGACTGGTGGAAGCGGATCTTGGCGTGGCGGTTCTGCCGCGTGTGCTTGGTGAGACATATGTTGCAGCCGGGCAGATCCGTGAGTTTGATCCCGGTTGGGTACCTGCGCCGTTGAAATTCTCGGCCTCCTATCTGGCCGAGCCGAAGCGCCATCTGGTCGAGGCTGCTGCCAATCTGGCCAAGACGGTTGCGGTGGAGTATCTGGTTGATCAAGAAATCTGATCACTTGCGAGAAAAATAATCGATTTGCATTTATCTCTGTTCGCTGAGAACGTCGCGCCAGAGGAATGGGAATTCAATCAGTGAACCATCAGAAGCTTATGGGCTCGGACCTGAACGACGTGCGCCATGCCATCCGGAGAGGGGAGTACGCCTTTCATACGGCCGGGTTGGGGAAGGGTTTCTTACAGGTCAACCTGGCGATCCTGCCGGAAACCCACGCGCTTGATTTCATGCGCTTTTGCCAGCGTAATCCCAAGCCATGTCCATTGACCGGCGTGTCGGATACCGGCAACCCGATGATGTTCACGCTGGGACGCGACATAGATATCCGCACCGACACGCCTGCCTATAACATCTATCGTGACGGCATGCTGGAACGCTCGGTCACTGAGATAACGGATCTGTGGAGTGATGATCTGGTGGCCTTTGCCATCGGCTGTTCCTTCACCTTCGAACATGCCTTGCAGAAGGCGGGCATCAAGGTCTGGCACATCGATCACAACAAGACGGTGCCGATGTTCCGGTCCAACATCGATACAGTGCCGGCAGGTGTGTTCCGGGGCAAAATGGTGGTCAGCATGCGCGCTGTCCCTGAGGACCGACTGGATGAGGTGATCGAGGTTGCGCGCGGCTTCCCGCTTGCCCATGGCGCACCCGTTCATTGGGGCGACCCTGCCAAGATCGGAATTGCCGACATCACCCTGCCTGACTGGGGCGATGCAGCGCCGGTTGGCCCCGGACAGGTGCCTGTCTTCTGGGCGTGTGGTGTTACGCCTCAGGTTGCCATCGAGGCTGCCAAACTGCCGCTCTGCATCACCCACAAACCGGGCCACATGCTGATCACAGACATATCCGAAACCGCCGAAGTTCCGGTGCTGCCCCCTGACCAAAACCAATGACCTACTTCAACAAGGAGACCATCATGAAACTCTCGCCAAGCCTTTTGGCCCTGTCCGTGGCGCTTGCCACCCCTGCTGTTGCAACCGATCTGTCGGTGGTCGGCAGCTGGTCCGGTTTGCCACTTCACAAGCAATATGAAGCGCCATTCTGGACCGAGACGCTGCCCGCTGCCTCCAACGGTGACATTGCCGTTGCGCTGACCACGCACAACCAGATGAACCTTGGTGTCGGTGATGTGTACCGCCTCCTGGGCGATGGTGTTTATGACGTGGCGATGACCGTGGCCGATTATGCTGTGGCGGATGCACCCGAGCTGGAAGGTCTTGATGTGCCGCTTCTGGCGCTGACCGCAGATGATGCGCGGGCCATGGTTGATGCGGCCCGCCCAATGGTGTCGGACATCTACCGCGACAGGTTCAACAGCCATGTGCTGGCCATTGCGCCCTATCCGCCTCAGGTGGTGTTCTGCAATGCTGAGATCGCCAGTCTGGATGACCTGAAAGGCCTGAAGGTACGAGCCTCCGGCCGGATGACAGCCAAGTTTCTTGAAGCATTGGGAGCGGAAGGCGTGAATGTCAGCTTCTCCGAGGTGCCCGGCGCTTTGCAAAAGGGCGTTGTTGATTGTGCAGTTACCGGAGCCGGTTCAGGCTACAGCGCGGGCTGGTGGGAAGTTTCAACCCATCTTCTGCCGATCCCGCTGGGCGGTTGGGACAGCGTGGTAACTGCCATGAACCTAGACAAGTGGAACAGCCTGACTGCGGAAACTCAGACGTTGATCTCCGAGCAGGTTACTGCCCAGTTCGAGGGTCCTGCATGGGAAAGCGCTCAGGGTGCATTGGTTGATGACATTGCCTGCCTGACCGGCAATGGCACATGCCCGTCGGGTGATGCCCGCTCGATGACCCTTGTCGAGGTCTCTGACGGTGATTTTGCCAAGGCCCGCGATGTGCTGGTGGGGCAGGTTCTGCCTGACTGGGCTGAACGTGCAGGTGCCGACTGGGCCGAGCGCTGGAATGCGTCTGTCGGTGCAACCGTCGGCGTGACCATCGCCGGCAATTGATCTGATCCCCCCGGAGGACCCCGATATGGCCGAAACGGTGCTGATAAATCTCAAGTTGCTCAACCGTTGGGTCGCGATCCTGATCGGGATCGGGCTGATGGGCTGTGCGGCTTTCGTTTTGGCCGACATCATCTTGCGGCAACTGGGGTCCTCGCTGGGGGGGACAGATGAAATCAGCGGTTATGTCATGGCCATCGCCACGTCTTGGGGCATGGCCTATGCGCTGCTGGAGATGGGCCATGTGCGCATCGACCTGCTGCGCGGACGCGTTGGCAAACTGTGGCGCTCCATTCTGGATCTGGCCTCGCTCCTGATCCTGTCGGGCACTGTCAGTCTGATTGCGCTGAAAGGCTGGCCGGTGCTTGAGCGTTCGCTGGCCAATTCATCGCGCGCCAACACCCCGCTTGAGACGCCTCTGGCCTTGGTGCAGGGGCCGTGGCTTGCCGGGTGGGTCTGGTTTGCGCTGGTGTCCTGGGTGACCTTTGTCTGTGCCCTGATGCTGGTGATGCAGGGACGGTTCGAGACGTCCGAGGCCACGATTGGCACCTTTGGTGAAGAGGATCTGGCGAAATGATCGGTTCCCTGACTGTTGGCCTGCTCGGCCTGTTGAGCTTGTCGATCCCGGTCGGCATCGTTCTGTTCCTGCTGGGCTTTGGCATCGACACCTTCTACAGCCCGTTTCCGCTGATCAAGGGGCTGGGCAATCTGGTCTGGTCGACGTCGAACAATGCCACGCTGATTGCCATCCCGTTTTTTGTGCTGCTGGGAGAAATTCTTGTGCGCAGCGGGATTGCTGCGCGCACTTACGCGGCTCTTGACCGCTGGGTCAGCTGGCTGCCCGGCGGGTTGGTGCACGCCAATGTGGCGACCGCGACCATGTTCTCGGCCACATCAGGCTCATCGGTTGCCACAGCCGCGACAGTTGCCACGGTGGCGATGCCACAGGCCGAAAAGCTGGGGTATGATCCAAAGCTCTTTTCCGGGGCGATTGCGGCAGGTGGCACGCTTGGCATCATGATCCCGCCTTCGATCAACCTGATCGTCTACGGGTTCCTGACCCAGACCTCGATCCCGCGCCTGTTTCTGGCAGGCCTGATCCCGGGCATCGCGCTGGCACTGGGCTTCATTCTGATCACCGTCATCATCTGCATGATCCGCCCCGGTCTGGGCGGTGAGCGACGGGTTTTTCCCTTCCCTCAGATGATGCGCGCGCTTGTGCAGCTTGTTCCGATCTTCCTGCTGTTCACCATCATCATCGGGACGATCTACAAAGGCTGGGCAACACCGACCGAGGCGGCAGCGGTGGGTGTCGCAGGAGCCGTTCTGATCGCGGCCTTTTTCGGACGGGTCGATCTGGACATGTTCACGCAGAGCATTCTGGGCACCATCAAGATCACCTCGATGATCATGCTGGTCGTGATCGGTGCGTCGTTTCTGAACTTCACGCTCGCTTCCGCCGGACTGGGGCGCGAATTGCAGGGCTTCATGGAAGGGCTTGGCCTGTCGCCGTTCAACACCATTCTGGTGGTGGTCTGCATCTATATTGTGCTCGGCTTCTTCATCGAGACGCTGTCGCTGATGGTCGTCACCATTCCGATCATTGTACCGCTTGTGGTGGCGCAGGGGTTCGATCCGATCTGGTTCGGCATCCTGATGATCGTATTGATCGAGATGGCCCTGATTACGCCGCCTGTGGGTCTGAACCTTTATGTGGTGCAGGGCGCGCGAAAATCGGGTCGGATGAGCGAGGTGATGCTGGGGGCAATCCCCTATGTGATCGCCATGCTCATCATGGTGGCAGCGCTTATTGCCTTCCCCCAGATCGCCCTGTTTCTGCCAAATGCCTTGCAGTAGCTTTCCGACCGAAGCGATGCACTGACCCCGTCTTGAAGGACCGAATACCGTGCCCAACTGGCCCGAGCTTTGCACCATCGGCACCAATGGTCTGCTGATCCGTTTTGGCGATCAGTTGAGCGAGCCTGCCAACCGTGCTGCACTTGCCTTTAGGGCAGCAGTGGAGCGGGAAGGGTGGTCAGGCGTTGAGGAAACCTCGACCTCGTTGGTATCAGCGTATCTGCGGGTAGATCCAGCTTTTCCGGATATGGATGCTTTGGAGGCAAGAACTTTGGCGCTGATGGCATCACGCGACTGGTTTGCTGAGCCGTTGCCGGAAGGGCGGCGGTTGTGGCGCGTGCCCACGGTCTATGGCACTGATCTGGCGCCGCAACTGGAAGAGGCTGCAGATGTCGCCGGGTTGAGTGTCGCTGAGGCCATTGCGACGATTTCAGGCACGCAGGTTCGGGTTCAGACCATCGGGTTTGCTCCCGGTCAACCTTATCTGGGCGCATTGCCCGAGGCATGGAACATCCCGCGCCAGACAGCTTTGACTGACAAGGTCCCGATCGGAGCGTTGACGGTCGCAATCCGCCAATTGACACTCTTTTCTGTCTCAACCCCGACCGGCTGGCGGCATGTGGGCCAGACGGGCTTTCGGGCCTTTCGCCCCGATGCTGACGATCCATTTGTATTGAGACCCGGTGATGAGGTTCTGTTTCAGGAGACAACGCCGGAGCAATACCACAGGTATCAGGATGCCGGGGACCCCGATGGCGGTGCTGTTGCGGAGCAAATCGCATGACCGCGACGCTAACTGTTCTTCAATGCGGTCCGGGGGTGACCGTTCAGGATCAGGGCAGGCCCGGGTATCTGGCCTATGGGCTGTCGCGTGGTGGTGCCACCGATTTGCTGGCCCTTGCCGAGGGGGCCGCTTTGCTGGGTCAATCGCCGGAGCTTGCGGCCATTGAGATGGCAGGCATGGGCGGTGTGTTTGACGTAAGTGAAGATGTGGTGATTGCACTGACCGGTGCGCTGATGAAGGCTGACTGTGATGGGACTGCACTCAGGTGGAACGCCTCGCATATGGTGCCCAAAGGCAGCCGTTTGACCATTGGTGCTGCCCGGGAAGGGGTTTATGGCTATCTGCATGTGGCAGGTGGGGTTGATGCAGCCAACAGGCTTGGCGCGCGTTCAGCCCATCTTGCCGCAGGCATCGGAAAGCCAGTAAAGGCTGGCGATATGCTGGCCATCGGCTCGGAGGCTGGTTCCGCTCAGGCCGGGCTGAAACTAGACCCGGACGCCCGGTTGTCCGGAGGGATGGTGCGCATCGTGCCTTCGCTGCAAACTGCATCCTTTGCCTCAGAGGAGCTGACACGGTTCGAGGCAACGGGGTTCAAACGCGACCCGCGTGGCAATCGCATGGGTGTGCAAATGACCCCAGAGGGGCCGGGGTTCGAAAGCCGCGAAGGTTTGAGCGTTCTGTCTGAAATCATCGTGCCCGGAGATGTGCAGATAACCGGCAACGGCACGCCATTTGTGTTGATGAGCGAGTGCCAGACCACGGGCGGGTATCCCCGCATCGGTTCTGTTCTGGCCTGTGACATGCCGAAAGTGGCACAGGCGCAACCGGGAACGGAGATTCGGTTTCAATTCGTATCGCTTGAGGAAGGGCGCGATCTTGTCCTGCGCGCGCTGCGCGAATGGGCCGGCTTGGGCAAACGTTGCACGCCTCTGGTGCGCGATCCCCATGACATTCCCGATCTGTTGTCCTACCAGTTGATCAGCGGCGCGATTGCCGGGGATGAGACTTAGCAGGAGGACCAAATGACCAAATCCGTCGATCTGAATGCCGATATGGGCGAAAGCTTTGGCGCCTGGACCATGGGCGATGATGAGGGTCTTTTGAACACAGTCACATCCGCCAACATCGCCTGCGGGTTTCATGCAGGCGACTGGGATGTGATGGCTGGCACGATGCAGGCAGCATTGCGCCACGGCGTGGGCATTGGAGCACATCCGGGGTTTGATGATCTGCAGGGCTTCGGGCGCAGACGGATGCAGGTCCCGGTAGACAGTCTGAGCAATTTGTTGCGCTATCAGTTGGGAGCGGCTCAGGGCATGGCGCGTTCAATCGGTGCTGACGTTCGGCATCTGAAGGTCCATGGCGCGCTGGCCAATATGTTGTCCGAAGATCTGGAACTGGCCAAAACATGCTATGGAGCCGTGCTGTCGGTCGATCCGGAGATCACGATCATGGTGCTTGCAGGTACGGCACAGCAAGCAGCGGTCGAGGCGCTGGGCTGCCGTGCAGCCTGCGAGATCTTTGCCGATCGGGCCTATAATAACGATGCAACGCTTGTGGATCGTCGTCAGGAGGGTGCGGTGATCCACGATCCCGAAGAGGCCAGCTACCGCATGGTCGAGATGATCAGGGCAGGGGGGATCATCACCCGCACCGGCAAGCTGATCCGGACCCGGATCGACACGATCTGTCTGCATGGAGACACGCCCACCGCTGTGTCCATCGCGCGGGCCACGCGCGCGGCGCTGGAAAGCGACGGCGTTGACGTAAAGATGTTTGACGGCAAGGTGCTGTGAATGCGAAAGGATCGTTGATCCTGCCTGAAGGACATTGAAATCGGTGCCCCCGACTTCTCGTCAGACGTGCAAATCCCGCAATTGGTTCCGTCTCAGGTTCTGGCGGCTTCGAATCTGGCCCAGGCTTCTTCCAGCTTCTCGATGGTGAAACCCGGTGCGCGGGCCGGTTCAAGGACGATGGCCTCGCAGGAAATCACCGTTTCAATGGCGTTTTTCAGCTTCGGAATTACGTCGGACGGAATGACCAGAGCCCCGTGGCGGTCTGCGTGTATCAGCTCGTCCTGTGCCACGCGCATGCCCATGACGCTGACCGGTGTGCCAATCTCGACCACATGGACAAAGCCGTGACTTGGACCAATAGAGCCTGCAAGAACAGGGAAGCCCTCGTCAATCACATCCAGATCACGCATCACGCCGTTGGTGACAGCACCCTTCAAACCAAGCCCCTTGTGAACGGCGACATGCACTTCACCCCACCAGCCTGCGATGCAATTGGGGTAATCAACATCCTCAACCACCGCCGCTGTCGGGCTGTCGCCACCTGCCATTGAGCGGAAATAGTCCATCCTTCGGGCCCGGATGACATCCGTTGGCTCATTTGGCGGGGCCAGACCCGATATTTTGGCGGTGCGGGCAAACCCCACAACGGCCGGATCTCCGGGCTTGGAGTGTTGCATCGTTCCGCGGGTAAACCGGTTGAAACCACGCTTGCCATAGGCCACCTCGATGGCGTTGCAGACCGTCGGCGTATCGACCGAGCGCAGAAGGGTCAGCAGGTCTTGGGGGATCACAGTGTCAGCCATTCGTTCAATATCCTGTTTGTAAGGTCTGGTTGTTCCAGCGTTGGCAGGTGCCCCGCACCGGGGATGACGGCGAGCCGGGATCCGGAGATCAGATCGTGCATCAACTGATGGCGCGCAAGCGGGCAGAGACGGTCGTCTTCACCGCAGATTATCTGCGTGGACACTGTCACGGTCTCAAGAGTCTTGCGTTGGTCCGGGCGGTGCTGAATGGCTGTGGATTGGTCAGCGAAGATCTGTGGTCCCAGATCTTCGGCCATTTCCATGCACAGGTTCAGAATCCTTTCACGATCGGGTCCGTCAGTCAGGTAGTTCGGTTTCATCTCGTCGCGCATGACAGCACGCAAACCACCCTTCAGGGCACGTTTGACCTGAGCCTCGCGGGTTGGGCCCAGTTTTGGTGGATCGGCCAGTGCATTTGTATCAAGAAGCGCCAAGCGCGAGATCCGGCCAGGTTCCTGACGGATCATTTCCATCGCAACGATCCCGCCCATGGACAGGCCTGCCAGTGCAAAACGCGGTGGTGCAATAGCAAGGATCGAGCGTGCCAGCGCCTCGATCGTGCTGGCGCCGGTTAACGGAACCACCATGATTGCACGCTGATGTGAGAGGGCGGAGAGTTGCGGTGTAAACAGCCGCCCATCACACATCATGCCGGGCAAAAGGACCAAAGGCTCGTGCATCAGGCAAGCGGCATGGTCTTGCCTGCAGGATCATCGGTCCGCCGCACGCGGTACATGCTGGCATTACCGGTCATGGAAGGAGAAAGGCTGCGCGCCATGCCCTCAGGCACAAGACATGTATCGCCGGGTGCCAACACGGTTTCACCACCGTCCCAGCCCAAGTGCCAATGGCCCTTCACAGGCATCAAAACCTCGGGCGCATCACAAGAGTAGCTGTCTTCTGGGATCGAGCCACGGGTGAGGAAATCAACCTCGAACCCCGGACGGTCGCGCAAAATGGCGTCCGGCCCGATTACCTTGGCGGGCTGGTGATCTGAAAGCGCCACCAGATCCAGATACCGTGCAACATAACTCGGGACCACGTCAGCCGTTGTTGGTTCTCCACGCTTGGCCAGTTCCTCGTCGGACATCAGCGGCATGGGAGCAACATTGTGGGGCAGGGCTTCACCTTTCTTGCTGTCGTAAAGGACGCCATTCTCACCCAGTATCAGCCCATGTGCAGTTGCCTCCTCGATCACCTGCGGGGCCCACATGACACCGCCACCTGCATCATCCCCCCCAAGAAGAGCCATGATCATTCCATAGTCGGTGCCGATGTTCTCAAACCCGCGGAAGATGCCTGTCGGTATGTTGAAAATATCGCCCTCATCCAATGTCACCTCACCGGCATCACCCCAGCGGCCCCAGAAGAAGCGCCAGCGTCCCTTTAGGACAAAGAACGCCTCGGCAGTGTTGTGGTCATGAAGCGAGTTCCTGCACCGGGGCGGTTGGCCTGCCGCTCCGATATTGAAGCCCGGTGTTTCGCGGATATGCACATGCTGATCAGGGCTCTCCGAGACGCCACCACCTATGATGGTGAAGTTCTCTTTCTGATCGGAGCCGGGTGTATGGGCGTCGATGAATGCGGTTTTGCAGGGCTTCAACGCGCCGTAGCGCACAATGCGCTGTTCCATTTCTTGCGGTGTCATGACTGTTACCTCGTTGTTCAAACTGATTGGAAATTCGGATCAGATCCGATCAATTCGGTGGTCGTGGATTAAGCTTCGGGAGCGCAGGCTTTGGCGGTATGTGTGAAACCTGTGTGTTGCCTTGGATTCACCCGGCAGTTTGGGATTTCGGTTCTTGATCGCGTTGTTGTCGATCACGGCTGTTTTCAGGTGGCTGCCATGAGGAGTGTGTCTGAGGTCGCTTGGAGCCTCCAAAGGGTGGGCCACCCGCGCTTGTGACGTTGAGCGGCTGTAACCCGTGTGCCGTTTGTTCAGGGTCTGCCGGATTGACCACTTCGGGTCGAAATGTGCGAACTTGTTATAGCCTTCCATTGCCGTAGCCATCGGTTTCAGGCCGCTGTCAGACACCGTCCAATTTACTGCGCTAGACCACAACATCAGGCCAGCCTTCGGGGACGCGCGCGCTGCCCCTGACGATCAGTGGGCTGTCTATTTCCAGCCGCCCATCGGGGTAAATTCCGTTCTCAACCATGTCCAAAAGCATCGAGACCGTCTCGTCCACCATCCGGTTCACCGGTTGGCGCAGCGTTGTCAGGTCATAAGTCTTCCAGGCTGCCATGGGGACATCATCATATCCCACGACGGACACATCTTCAGGAACCCGCAAGCCCAGATCGCACCGCAGGGTCTCAAGCACGGCAAAGGCCATGTGGTCATTACTGGCGAAAATTGCGTCGGGCACGTCGGGTCCCTTGAACATGTCAAGCGTCGCATTGCTCGCCATGTTGCGGCGAAAGTGGCTGTCAACGATGGCAAAAGGGGTCAAACCATACTCGGCCAGACCATCCACAAACCCATTTTGCCGGTCACGTCCGTTGATCGACTTCTGCCACCCCGCTATATGGGCAATCCGTTTGTGCCCACCGGCGGCCAGAAACCGGCCAGCCATCCGTCCGCCGTCATAGTTTGCCGAAGTGACCGAGGGCAGCGAGCGGTTTTCCTGTCCACGGTTGAACAGCACAAAAGGCATGTTCAGTTCCTGCAAACGCGTTGTCAGATGGTTGGACATGCTGGTCGAGGCAAGGATGATCCCGTCGACTTGATGGGCAAGCAGACCTTCGACGACACCATCGACTTCCTCGGCCAGGTTGGCGGCGAAAAAGACCATCACGTGATAGCCTCGTTCGCTGAACCGCTCTGACAGTTTTTGCAATGCCTCGGGATAGAACGGGTTTTTCAGATAGGCCAGCACAATGGCGACTGTGTAAGACCTTCCAGTGTTGAGCGACCTTGCGAGCGTGTTGGGGCGATAGCCAAGTTCCCGCGCAGCCTCGTGCACGCGCTTTACCTTGTCTGGAGACACCCGAGATCCGGGCGTGAACACACGGCTGACCGTTGGTTGACTGACCCCAGCTCTTCGTGCCACCTGGGCTGCCGTGCTCCGTGTTTCCGCCATGTTTGCCTATTCCACTGCGGCGCCGTATTGCACATTCCGCCCGCCATAGCGGCGCACACGGATGTTGCATTGCTCGGCATGTCCTACAAAACCCTCAAGCATACACAGCCTTGAGCCGTAGGCGCCAATCGTTGCAGCGGCGTCGTCAGTGGTAATGCGTTGGTAGCTGTGTGTTTTCAGATATTTGCCGACCCAAAGGCCGCCGGTGTAGCGCCCGGCCTTCTTGGTGGGCAGCGTGTGATTGGTGCCGATTACCTTGTCGCCATTGGCCACATTGGTGCGGGGTCCGAGGAACAAGGCACCGTAGCTGTGCATGTTTTCAAGATACCAGTCATCGCGATCAGTCATGACCTGAACATGCTCGTAAGCCATATCATTCGCGACCTGGAGCATATCTTCATGGCTGTCGCACAGAACGATGCTGCCGTAGTCCTCCCAACTTGCGCGTGCAGTTTCGGCGGTGGGAAGAATTTCAAGGATGCGGGCAATCTCGGCTTCGGTTTGTTCGGCCAGTTTCCGGGAGTTGGTGATCAGGCAGGCAGGAGAGTTGTAGCCGTGTTCGGCCTGACCCAGAAGGTCGGTTGCACAAAGTTCCGCATCGACAGTTTCGTCCGCGATCACCATGGTCTCTGTGGGTCCGGCAAACAAATCAATGCCAACTCGGCCAAAAAGCTGGCGTTTGGCTTCGGCGACAAACGCATTTCCGGGGCCCACCAGAAGATGCACCGCTTCGATGGTTTCAGTGCCCAGAGCCATGGCGCCGACAGCCTGAATGCCACCCAGAACGTAGATCTCGTCTGCCCCGCCCAAGTGCATGGCGGCGATAACGGCCGGATTGGGTTCGCCGTTGAAGGGCGGGGTGCAGGCGATGATGCGCGGGACACCTGCAACCTTGGCAGTTGCAACCGACATATGGGCAGAAGCGACCATCGGAAATTTACCACCGGGCACATAGCAGCCGACGGACTGAACGGGGATGTTCCGATGGCCAAGGATGACACCGGGCAGAGTTTCGACCTCGATGTCGGTCATGCTGGCACGCTGGGCCTTGGCGAAGTTCACCACCTGCGCCTGCGCGAACCTAATGTCTTCCATGTCGCGCGGACTTACCTTTGCGACAATCGCGTCGATTTCATCACGGCTCAGGCGATAGTTGTCACGATCATAGCGGTCGAATTTGTTGGCGAGTTCGCGCACGGCGGCGTCGCCTCTAGCCTCGATATCGGCAAGGGTGGCTGCCACTGCCTTTGCCACCTTGGCATCGTCATCGGCCTGTTCAGTCTCGGGTTTGGAGCGTTTGAGATGGGTGATTGCCATGGTCTTAACTCTTGATGCGATTGCCGGTTTCAGGGTCGAACAGATAAAGGTGATCGGGATCGAGCGTGATGCTGACCATGTCGTCCTGATCCTTGCGCAGATGTCGGTCGCCTTTTGCGATCACCCTTTGCTTGCCCCATTGAACAGTCAGAAGCGTGGCTTCACCGGTGTTCTCGAACGCATAGATCCGGACGTCGATGCCGCCTTGGCCTTCTTCCGAAACGCGCATGTCATCTGCGCGTACGCCCAGAACAACGTCGGGACGGTCCGGGGCAGAGACCGGCACCAGTTTGGTGCCCCCGGTTGTCACGAAATGCCCGTCTTGAACCGACCCATTGATCAGGTTCATCGCAGGCGATCCGATGAAGCCCGCGACAAAGAGGTTGGCAGGATCATTGTAGATCTCGTCTGGTGTTCCAAGCTGCTGAATGATGCCGTTTTTCATCACAGCCACACGATCGGCCAGCGTCATGGCCTCAATCTGATCGTGGGTCACGTAGATCGTGGTGATCTTCAACGCGCGGCTGAGGTGTTTCAGCTCAGCCCGCATGGTGACACGCAGCTTGGCATCAAGGTTCGACAGTGGCTCGTCCATCAAAAACACTTTGGGCGTGCGGACGATGGCACGTGCAAGTGCCACGCGCTGGCGTTGCCCACCGGAAAGCGCCTTTGGTTTGCGATGTAGAAACTCGGTCAGCTCAACCTGTTCCGCGGCCTTCTTCACGCGAGGTTCGATCTCAGATTTCGGCGTACCACGCACCCTCAGGGGATAGGCGATGTTGTCGAAGATCGTCATATGTGGATAGAGGCCATAGTTCTGGAAGACCATGGCCACGTCGCGGTCCTTGGGCAGATCGTCATTGACCATACGGTCGCCGATCCAGATTTCTCCGTCTGTCGGGTCTTCAAGGCCTGCAATCATCCGCATGGTCGTGGTCTTGCCGCAGCCTGAAGGTCCGAGCAGGACCAGAAACTCCCTGTCGTGGATCTCCAGCGACTGATTGTCGACACCGATGAAGTCGCCCCAGCGCTTGGTCAGGTTCTTGAGTGATACTTCTGCCATTTGCGTCAGGCTCCCATCGCGCCAAAGCTGCACTTGATGATCGAATTCAACGAACTGCTCCCATTGTCATGCCTTGCACGAAGTACTTCCGGATGATCAGGGCGAGCACGAACATCGGAAGCATGATGATGATGCCCGCCGCACTCAGCAGGTTCCAAAGATCACCTTCTTCGGCCTTGAACAGTGCCAGCCCGATGGGCAGCGTCACGGCGTCCTTGTTGGTAAGGATCAGTGCGAACAGAAATTCGTTCCAGGCGATGATGAAACAGAAGATGCCCGCCGTCAGCAAACCCGGTGCGGCCATCGGCAGAACGATGTTGAGGATGACCTGTATCCGGGAAGAGCCATCAACCATGGCAGCCTCTTCAGTGTCCATCGGGATGCCATCGATGAAGCCTTTGATCATCCAGATCGCGAATGGCATCACAATGGCAAGGTTCACAAGGATCAGCCCCAGCCGGGTGTCCAGAAGACCGACATCCCGGAACATCACGAAGAACGGCAGGATGATCACAACAGCGGGGACAAATTGCGTCGCAAGGATCACAACGAGCATTGCTGTCTCACCCCTTAACCGGAACCTGCTGAAAGAGTAGGCCGCCATCGTCGCGATGGGGATTGCGAACAGCACCGTGACAAAGGCGATGATGGTTGAGTTCAAAAGCTTGTCGCCAAGGTAGTAGGGCGCGTCGAACACCAGACCGAAGTTCTCAAATGTCGGTGTGAAGAAAAGCTTAAGTTGGTAGACATCGACATGGCTTTTGAAGGCCGCCATGAAGATCCAGAGGATCGGCACCAGCATGATGAAGATCGCGATCAGGATCAGGATGGTCTGGATCGCCGAGGTGATCTGCTTTTTCTGTTTTCCGGTCATGGCTCAATCCTTCCGGAACACGAATTTTGCATAAGCGTAGGTGAGGAAGATCATCGGAATCACCATCAGCCATGCCACGGATGCGGCGTAGCCGATCTGTCCGTATTTCATGCCGTTGAAGTAGATGTAATGACTCAGGGTCTGGGTGGCAGTACCGGGGCCACCATTGGTGAGCATGAAGATCTGATCAAAGGTCTTAAGGCTGAAAATCGACTTCAGGATGATGACAACGGCCAGCACCGGAGCCAGTTGCGGCAGCGTGACATCCTTGAACACCCGCCAGCCCGAGGCTCCGTCAACTTGTGCGGCCTCGATGGTGTCTTGCGGCACGCTCGCGAGACCGCCAATCAGCACCAGCGTCAAGAACGGAATCCACCCCCAGACATCGGCCATCACGCAGACGGCGAAGGCAAGCACCGGGTCGGCCAGCCATGAGACATCGGCCAGCGGGGGGATCATCACGCCGAAAAACGCGTCGAACAAACCGAATTCGGGGTTGAACATGAAACGGAAGCTGACGCCGATCAGCGCCGGGCTCATGGCAAATGGCAGGATCAACAGCGTTTGCACGCCCGAGCGGAACTTGCCACCGGGGGCCAGAAGCATTGCCAGCCCAAGCGCAAAAAGTGTCGTTAGGGCTACGGTCAAGACCGTGTAGATTGCCGTAACCCAGACAGAATTCCAGAAGGCCGGTTCCTGACTGAAAGCCCATGTGAAGTTTTCCCAGCCGAGATATTGATCAAGGGACCCGGGCCGGTTCAGGCGCCCGACCGTGAATGACAACCTCAGGCTTTCGATCAGGGGCCAGATGGCTGTGGCAAAGACCACGAACACGGCCGGCAGTACCAAAAGGTATTTCAAAGTGTTGTCACGCATGAGATCGCCCGCATTTGGAGAGTGAACCATCCCGCATAGGCAGGATGGTTCGGAGTTGCGCCGGGCTACAGGTGCAGCCCGAGCAGGGAGGTTCGATTACTCGATACGTCCGGCGCGCTTCAGCACGCGGGTTGCCTGTTCAGCGGCATCCATCATCAACTGACGGGTGTCGCCACCTGCTGCAGCTTCCGCGATTGCGGCTGACAGAATATCACCGACCTCGGGCCATTCAGGGATCTGCGGCATGATGTCGGATTCTTTCAGCGACTCCCATGCAGCCGACTGAATGCCGTCGTTTGCAGCATTCACATCGGCATCCTGAAGAGACGAGATATGAGTGACGACGTTATTGACGATGGACTTGCCCGCAACCTCACGTTCGGTCGCGTTCGCCTTGTCCATTTCCGGGTTAGAAAGCCATTTCAGGAATTCCCATGCTGCTCCCTTGCTTTCGGAATACTCCGAAACCGAAAAGGGCATCGAGATGGCATAGGTCTTGGTGACCCCGTTGTAGGATGGCATACCGGTAAAGGCGACCTGATCCTTGGTCAGGGTGGAAGCCTCCGGGTTGTAGAAACCGGAATAAGCCCACCACCAGACGGGGATCATCGCGGACTTGCCCTGCATGAAGGACTGCCGTGCGTCCTGTTCGACAAAGGCGAGGCTGTTGGGATTGGTCACACCCTCAACCGTGTGCAAGGCGATGTAATCCTCAGTGGCTTTCAGCGCTTCTTCTGAAGTCCAGGCCGGGGTCCAGTCGTCGTTGAAGACATCACCGCCAGCTGCCCAAAGGAAATTGATCCAGATGAACAGATTCTGCCGGTTGCCATCGTTGTTGTAGTAAAGTGCCAGAGGTGCGATTTCAGGATTGGTTTCCTTCAGTTTCTTGCCGACCTCAATCACTTCTTCCCAGCTTTTGGGCGGCTCGGAGATCAGATCCTTGCGATAGAACATCAACTGGGGATGGGCTCGCAGTGGAAAGCCAAGGGTTTCACCTTCGAACTGTGCCGAGCGCGCGAAAGCCGCTGGATACCGGTCCATCGAAATGCCGTCTCGCGCCATTAGCTCGTCGATTTTCATCAGCCAGTGCGCATTGGGTGGCCCCCAGCTGTCAAGATAGTTGACCACATCGAAGGTGCCGTTTGCAGCGATGCCTTCGGCGTTGATCTTCTCCTGCAGGCTGCCAAACGGGATGAAGGTCCACTCGGTCTCGATGCCGGTAAGTTCCGTGAATTCGCTGTCACGCAGCATCAGTCCGTCGAATTGAGGCGTGACCACGCTGAGGATGTTCAGCTTGGTGCCCTCGAAGGGTTTCCCTTCCAGCAGGTTGTACGGCATGTCCTGCGCTGACGCTGATACCGGTGCAAGCAGCATGGTTGCTGCGGCCACTCCGGCTTTGATGAAAGTCCTTTTTTGCATTCTATCCTCCCTTGTGAGTCGTCTTTTATCAGGGTAGATTAGAATAACGAGAATACGTATTCAACGAATTTGTGAATGCGTATTCTTGATTGTTCGAGGAGATGTCAATCTCCGGGGCGGCAATGGTGCTTCAGCAAAGCAATTCCACACCTTGGCACAAGGATCCCATTTCGGCATCGATGGGCCAACCGCCTGTGAAAGAGTGATGGGTGTCCCTGAAGCTCAAAACACACACCTTTATAGTGCTCAGTATAAAGTGAGCCTTAGGTTGCGCCAATGATCAAAGCAAACAAAGTCAAATTCAGGTTCATGAAACCGGAGGTCAGCAATCTGCGCTGCGCACTGGTTTCGAATGCCGGAAAGCCCAAGCCAGTGGCGGAGAGACAGGGATTCGAACCCTGGGTGGACTTGCGCCCACAACGGTTTTCGAGACCGCCCCGTTCGACCACTCCGGCACCTCTCCGCAGCTGGTATGGCCCGAAGCTGCCTCTTAGCTCAGGGCGGGGCAGGCGCGCAAGGTCAAAAGGACGCTCTGAAGCGTTGATGTCAGAATGCCTTCGGCGAGGATATTTGATCCAAGAAGTGAAGGCGATTGTGCTGCGCAATTCAATGGCTTTGGGCTTGACTTGACCGGGTCATGGGCTTAGACGGCAGCTTCCGGATCGGCATGGGCTGCGTCCGGGCGTTATGAATGCGCAGTTCCCTGGCGCGGGTAAGGCCCGCAAAACACCGCAAAAGCGGGGCCTTGAGGACGCGAAGACAAAAGGAAAAGATCATGTTTGCGGTTCTGAAAACCGGCGGCAAGCAATACAAAGTGGCTTCGGGTGACATCTTCACTGTGGAGAAACTGGCCGCAGAGGCGGGTGAAACCGTCCAGTTCAACGAAATTCTCATGCTTGGTGGTGACAAGGTCACCGTTGGTGCACCGACTGTGGATGGCGCTGCCGTTCAGGCCGAAGTGCTTGACCAGACCCGCGGTCCCAAGTTGATCAACTACGTCAAGCGTCGGCGCAAGCATTCGTCGCAGCGCCGCAAAGGCCACCGTCAGTATCTGACTGTCGTCAAGATTACTGACATTCTGGCCTCAGGCGCTGACAAGTCCGGCGTCAAGGAAGCGATCGGCGCCGGATCCGTAGCCGCCATCGTGGCAGCCGCACCTGCAGCCAAGAAGGCAGCAGCTCCGAAGAAGGACGCGCCGAAGAAAGAGGCTGAGGCCAAGAAGGCCGCACCCAAGAAGGCGGCCCCGAAGAAGGAAGCGCCCAAGGCAGACGCGGCGGCTGATGCCGGATCAGAGCCTTCGAACCTGCTGAAGGCGGCCAAGGGTGAAGCGGATGATCTGAAAAAGATCTCCGGCGTTGGTCCAAAGCTGGAAGGTACGCTGAATGAGATCGGCGTGTTCCACTTCTGGCAGATCGCAGAATGGGGCCCAGCCGAGATCGCCTATATGGATGATCGTCTGTCCTTCAAAGGCCGGATCGAGCGCGACAACTGGATTGCACAGGCTGCCGAGTTTGCAGCCGAAGCGAAGTAAGGAGACCACCAGATGGCACATAAAAAGGCAGGCGGTTCTTCCCGCAACGGTCGTGACAGCGCAGGACGTCGTCTCGGCATCAAGAAATACGGTGGCGAGGTCGTCATCCCGGGCAACATCATTGCGCGCCAGCGCGGCACCAAGTGGTGGCCGGGCACAGGCGTCGGCATGGGCCGTGACCACACCATCTTCGCAGTCCTCGAAGGCAATGTGAAATTCCACAAAGGCCTGAAAGGCCGCACGTTTATTTCCGTTCTCCCGGCAGCGGAGGCCGCTGAATAAGCCGAGCTTAAACGCATATACCTTCTACAAAAGGGGCTCGGTGCAAAAACCGGGCCCTTTTTGATTCTGGGCCCGCGCGCAACAAGAAAGGACATTCCAATGCGCATCACCGGAAAAGATCTGATCGAGATGGGGTACACCTCGGGTCCATGGTTCAGCACTGCGCTGAGCCATGTGAATTCTCATGATCTGCAAGGTGATGCGCTGCGGTCCTATCTGGATCAGACGGCCCCGCAAGCAGTAGATTACCTGCCGTTGCAGCCAGCACCCGAGATTGCCTTCAATCTTGAGGCAGCCTCGGAGGATGAGATCGAGAATGTCGAGGCTGTGTGTTCCACCATGGCCAAGCTGATGCGCACGCCGACGCTGGTGGCAGGTGCTGTGATGCCAGACGCCTGTCCGGCAGGTCCAAATGGCACGATCCCGGTGGGCGGTGTGGCTGTTGCCAGAAATGCTATCCACCCGGGCATGCATTCGGCTGACATCTGCTGTTCTGTCATGGTCACGGAATTTCAGGACAGTGATCCGAAAGCCGTGCTTGATGCCGTGCACCGGGTGACCCATTTCGGGCCGGGAGGGCGTGAGGATGGCAAGCGTTTCACACTGTCACCCGATCTGCATGACCAAATGCGCGCCAACCGCTTTTTGCAAGGTCAGAGGATCGAGGCGGCAATGCTCACCCATATGGGCACGCAAGGGGATGGCAATCATTTCGCCTTTGTCGGCGTCTCGAAGGCGACCGGCAAGACCTGCCTTGTGACCCATCACGGATCACGCGGGCCGGGAGCGCTTTTGTACAAGGTCGGGATGGCCGTGGCCGAGCGATACCGTCGTGACCTGTCGCCAAGAACGCTGAAGCAAAACGCCTGGATCCCCGCAGATACCGAGGACGGGGAAGACTACTGGGCCGCTTTGCAACTGATCCGGGAGTGGACCCGACTGAACCATGATGTCTTGCATCAGGGCACGGTGCGTGCTGTTCAGGGCGAGGTTGTGCGGCGGTTCTGGAATGAACACAACTTCGTCTTCCGCGAGGGCGATATGTTCTATCATGCCAAGGGAGCAACGCCTGTTCATGACGGTTTTCTGCCAGACACGGAAGGCACCCAGATTGTCCCGCTGAACATGGCAGAGCCGATCCTTCTGGTGCAGGGCCGCCGCACCGAGCGCAATCTGGGGTTCGCACCTCATGGAGCCGGACGCAACTTCTCACGCTCGGCGCATAAGCGCGGTCTGGCGGGACAGGCCGATGCGGATGTGTTTGCGGCAGAAACCGCACATATCGATGCACGGTTCTACTGTGGACGCATTGATGTGTCCGAATTGCCATCTGCCTACAAGAGGGCAGATGTCGTCCGCGCACAGATGGAGCAGTTCGAGCTGGCTGACGTGATCGACGAGATCATGCCATACGGGTCGATCATGGCCGGTGATTGGGAATTTGATGCGCCCTGGCGCAAGAAAAGGCGCAAGAATGGGCGTTGATCTGATCCCTTTCCTGATGCTCGCGTTTGGCATGGTTGGCACGCCGGGGCCTGCCAACATGGTGCTTCTGAGTACGGGCGCACGCTATGGGCTGCGCCCGGCCTTGCCCTTTGTGGTCGGCGTTGCCTTGGGCAAGCAGCTGATCATCTGGCCTATGGGCTTTGGCCTTCTGACATTGATGGAGGCGCAGCCCTCGCTGTTTGTCGTACTCAAGTACGTTTCGGCCGCATATATTCTGTGGCTGGCCTGGCGAATTGCTGGCAGCCGGATCGTGCCGGGACAGGGCGGTGCGTCCGTGCCCGGTTTTGCCAAGGGCCTGCTGGTGCACCCGCTCAACCCCAAGGCCTGGGCCATGGTCACGGGTGCGTTCACCGGATTTGTTGCGCCGGGTACGGCTGCGGTGCAGGCCACGCTGGTGATTGCGCTGGGGTTGCTGTTCGTCCAGGCGCTTTTGCACCCCCTGTGGTGCTGGGGTGGCGAGCGCATTGCGGCATTGGTCGCGGGCAAGCCGGCGGAGCGTGTTTTGATGGTGACTTTGGGCCTTTTGACGGCCCTGAGTGTTTTGCTGGTCTTGCTGGAAGGGGTTTGAGGAATGAACCTGACAGGATTGAAAACCGAACGTCTGGTGTTGCGGGGGCTTGAGCCGTCCGATGCAGGACCGATTGCGCTTTATCTCAGCGACGCGCGTGTGGCGCGCAGTCTGGAGAACGTGCCTCATCCCTATCCCCGCGGATTGGCAGAGGATTTCGTTGCGCGCGTGATGTCGAAAACCAGTGCAGATCGACATTGGGCCATTGAGTATGGTGACGGGCGTGAGGCTCAGTTGATCGGGTTGGTCTCGCTCAATGCAGCGTCACGGATCGGATACTGGTTGGGTGGGCCCCATTGGGAGACGGGTTTCGCGACTGAAGCGGTGGGCGCTGTTCTTTCCGAATTGTTCTTGGAAGGAACCGACCATGTGACCGCGCGTGTGTTGCAGGACAACGCCGCATCCGCTCATGTGCTGAGCAAACTCGGATTTGCCTATACTGGCGATGGCGAAGTGTTCTCGGTCGCGCGCAACGCGCTGGTCGAGACCTGGGAATACAGGCTGGAGCGAAGCCGATGGCATCAGGGCTGACACCCCGACTGGGGGGCCGTGCGGGAAGCCCCGGCATGATCATGCTTGAGACCGGGACCGGGATCACGTATCGCTCGCGCTCAACCGGGCATGTGAGGATGAGACCATGAAATTTCTTGATCTGGCAAAGGTCTACATCCGCTCGGGCGCTGGCGGAAACGGCGCGGTCAGCTTTCGTCGTGAGAAGTACATTGAGTATGGCGGGCCTGATGGCGGTGACGGCGGCAAGGGTGGAGACGTTTGGGCCGAGGCTGTGCCGGGCCTGAACACGCTGATCGATTATCGCTACCAGCAGCATTTCTTTGCCAGCAACGGCAAAGGTGGTGCCGGGCAGGGGCGTACTGGCAAGGACGGCGACACGGTTGTTTTGAAAGTGCCTGTCGGCACGGAGATCCTTGACGAGGACGAAGAGACCGTGATCGCTGACATGACTGAGGTCGGGCAGCGGGTGTTGCTGGCCGCAGGCGGCAATGGTGGCTGGGGAAACCTGCAGTTTAAGTCGGCCACCAACCAGGCGCCGCGGCGTGCCAATCCCGGCCAGCCAGCGGTGGAGATGACCATCTGGCTGCGGTTGAAACTGATCGCGGATGCGGGGCTGGTCGGGCTGCCAAACGCGGGCAAATCCACTTTTCTGGCTGCGACCTCCAACGCGCGGCCCAAGATCGCAGACTATCCCTTTACCACTCTGCACCCCAACCTTGGTGTCGTCGCGGTCGATGGCAAGGAGTTCGTAATTGCCGATATTCCGGGCCTGATCGAAGGTGCACATGAAGGCAAGGGCATAGGCGACCGGTTTCTGGGCCATGTGGAGCGGTGCTCGGTCCTGTTGCATCTGGTTGATGGCACGGCTGAGGATCCGGTTGATGATTACGAGATCATCTGCGGCGAGTTGGAGAAATACGGGGAAGGGCTGGCAGACAAGCCGTGCGTTGTCGGGCTGAACAAGCTGGATGCGATCCCCGATGATCTGGTGGCCGAAATGTGCCAGATGCTGCGTGATGCGGGAGCGTCAGTTGTGCTTCCCTTGTCTGGCGTATCCGGCAAAGGTGTGACCGAGGTGCTGCGTGCACTTGAAGCCGAGATCAATCCGGTTCAGCCGGAGGAGGAAGCCGCAGACGGAGCCTGGGAACCATGACCTCAGTCGATCGGTTGCGACATGCAAAACGCGTGGTCATCAAAATCGGCTCGGCCCTTCTGGTCGATGCCGAGACAGGTGGTTTGCGCGAGGATTGGCTTGATGGGCTGGGGCTGGATGTTGCCATGCTCAAGGCAATTGGCACGGATGTGGTTCTGGTCTCTTCTGGATCGATCGCGCTGGGGCGCGAAATGCTCGGGCTGCCAAAGGGCGTTCTGACGCTTGAACGCTCGCAAGCCGCCGCCGCCGTTGGGCAGATCCGACTGGCGCAGGCTTACCAGCAAGTGCTGGCGCGGGCAGGGATCACGGCGGCACAGGTGCTTGTCACGCTGGAAGACAGCGCCAATCGCAGGCGCTACCTGAATTCGCGCGCAACACTGGCGACATTGCTTGATCTGGGCACCGTGCCGATCGTGAACGAGAATGACACGGTGGCCACGGACGAGATCCGCTTTGGTGACAATGACCGGTTGGCGGCTCAGGTGGGTGCACTGGTCGGAGCAGATGTGGTGGTGCTTTTGTCCGATGTCGATGGCATCTATTCCAGCGATCCCAGGCATGATCCATCGGCCAGACATTTCGCTGAAATCCGCGAGATTACCAGCGAGCTTGAGGCGGTTGCAGGTGATGCAGGCTCCCACGGGGCTAAGGGTGGCATGAAGACAAAGGTGCTTGCGGCGAAGGTGGCGATGGGCGCGGGGGCCGCACTTGTGATTGGCAAGGGAGCCATTGCGCGGCCCATCAAGGCCTTGCTGGATGGGGCCAGATGCAGTTGGTTCTTCTCGGATCAAGACCCGGCAACCGCGCGCAAGGCGTGGATCCTGTCAATGAAGCCAAAAGGCTGCGTACATGTAGATGCAGGGGCTGCCGGCGCGCTGGCGCGCGGCAAATCGCTCTTGCCCGCGGGTGTCTCGGACGTCACAGGAGCGTTTGACCGGGGTGATGCGGTCGATATTGTGGGCCCCGATGGATTGATTGCCCGCGCTTTGGCCGGGTATGACAGTGCGGAGGCCCGTGCAATCATGGGCCATCACAGCCGCGAAGTGGCAGAAATTCTTGGGCATCCGGGCCGCACTGCGCTGGTGCACCGAGACGATATGGCTTTGTGAGGGAGATGGGCATGGACGGCACAGTAATGGATATTCACGCTCAGATGCAGGAGATCGGGCGCAAGGCGCGTCTGGCGGCTCAGGAATTGGCCACCGCCACCGCCGAGCGCAAGCACGCAGCTCTGATCGGCGCGGCGGAAGCAGTCTGGAACCGACGTGTTGAGATCATCGAAGCCAATGCCAAGGACATGGCCTATGGCCGCGACAAGGGCCTGTCGGATGCCATGCTGGACCGGCTGATGCTGGATGAGGCGCGCATTCAGGGGATTGTCGATGGCCTGCGTTCTGTTGCCGAGCAGGCCGATCCCGTTGGCCGCGTCCTGGAGGAATGGGACCGACCCAATGGACTGCATATTCGCAAGGTTGCAACGCCCATTGGGGTGATCGGTGTGATTTATGAAAGTCGTCCCAATGTGACTGCGGATGCAGGCGGATTGTGCCTGAAGGCAGGCAATGCGGCGATCTTGCGGGGGGGCTCGGAAAGCTTCCATTCATCTTCTGCCATCCATGCCTGTCTGGTGGAAGGGCTGATCTCGGCCAATCTGCCTGAAGCTGCAATCCAGCTGGTACCAACCCGTGATCGCGCAGCCGTCGGCGAGATGTTGGCCATGGTCGAGCACATCGACGTGATTGTGCCGCGTGGCGGCAAGAACCTCGTGGCCCGTGTGCAGGCCGATGCGCGGGTGCCTGTGTTTTCCCATCTTGAGGGCATCGTGCACATCTATGTGGATGGAGCTGCCGATGTTGAAAAGGCCCGCCGCGTGATCCTGAACGCAAAGACCCGGCGCACGGGAATTTGCGGTGCGGCCGAGTGTCTTCTGATTGACCGGAAGTTTCTTGAGGCCCATGGCGCGCCTTTCGTGAACGATCTGCTGGCCGCCGGCGTCGATGTCCATGGCGATGTGGCGCTCCAGAGCATTGCCGGTGTCACGCCTGCGGTTGATGCCGACTGGGGACAGGAGTTTCTGGACATGATTATTGCCGCGCGCGTGGTGGATGGCGTGGATGAGGCCATGGCCCATATCCGGCAATACGGCTCGAACCACACTGATTGTGTGCTGACAGAAGACGATGCGGTCGCAGCCCGGTTCTTTTCAGGGCTGGATAGTGCGATCCTCATGCGCAACGCCTCGACCCAGTTTGCCGATGGAGGCGAATTCGGCATGGGGGCCGAGATTGGGATTGCCACTGGCAAGATGCACGCGCGTGGGCCGGTTGGTGCCGCGCAACTGACAAGTTTCAAATATCTGGTGGACGGGGACGGCACGATCCGGTCCTGAGCCTTGTCAGCCGTACTGTTTTGCTCACCGTTATGCCTCCGGCGGGGATATTTTTGCCAAGAAGTGAACCAATTGGGCTCCTTACGCGTTTGTGTGTCTGTAGCAAATGTGACGGTGGCTGTAAGAAAGCGTCACAAACGTTGAATTGTCTTCAAAGCGAAGGGGTTATATCCACAATCCCAGATGTCCGTCAGAAGACTTGAGGTAACACCGTGCAGACGACCCTACGCAGACCAGTAAAAATGATCGGCACCGGATTGCATTCCGGGCGTCCGGCGCGTCTTGTTCTGCGGCCCGCATCTGCGGAGCAGGGGATCTGGTTCAAGCGCGTTGATGTGACCGACAAGGATAATCTGATCCAGGCGATCTACGACAATGTATCCGATACGATGCTGTGCACCCGGCTGAGCAATTCCGCCGGTGTTTCGGTGTCGACGGTCGAGCATCTTATGGCGGCGATTGCCGGATGTGGTCTGCACAATGTGATGATCGAACTGGATGGGCCGGAAGTGCCGATCATGGATGGCAGCTCTGTTGCCTTCGTGCGCGAGATCATGGCTGCCGGTCTGCGTGAACTCGATGCAGATGTGCGCGCCTTTCGCGTGTTGAAAACGGTAACCTTGGAAGAGGATGGATACCGTGTGTCGGTCTCTCCTTCTGACGGGTTCGAGATTGATTTCGCAATTGACTTCGATGCGCCAGCCATTGGGGCCCAGCACCGGGCACTGAACATGGCCAACGGGTCATTTGTGCGTGAATTGAGCGATTGCCGGACTTTCTGTTTGCGCTCGGAAGTTGAGGCACTGCAGGCCAATGGTCTGGGTCTTGGCGGCTCGCTGATGAATGCCGTGATCATCGATGGCGACTTTGTTCTAAACGAGAACGGTTTCCGCCGTCCTGATGAGTGCGTGCGCCACAAGATGCTGGACGCGTTGGGAGATCTGGCTTTGGCAGGCGCTCCGATCCTTGGTCGGTATGAGGGCAATCGCGCTGGTCACCGGGCCACGAACCGGTTGCTGCATGCATTGTTCTCGACCCCGGGTGCCGTGGAAATCGTGACATGCGATGCCCAGATGGCACGCAACCTGCCGGGCGCTGCAATTGGCCTTTCGGATCTGGCCCGGGTTGGTTGACCAGCCCTTTGATGCGCTTGCATTCATGCCCAAACTGTGGTGGATCAGTGTAGGTGCCGGCGTGCCGGTTGTGTGATCCTAAGAGACGGGGCGGTTACAGTGTTCAGACGCAGGGCTTCAGCCACACTCGGGGTCATGTTTGTCTCGCTGCTTCTGGGGTGTTCCAGCCCTGAGACCGAAATCCCGCTCGAATCCCGTTCCGCCAAGGATATTTTCCTGACAGCCGAGGCATTGCTGGCGGACAACCGCCCGATTGAAGCCGCTGGACTGTTTGACGAGATCGAGCGGCTTTATCCCTATTCGCCATGGGCCAAACGGGCCATGATGATGTCTGCCTTTGCTTATTACGAAGCTGGCGTTTTCGATGCCAGCCGCACAGCTGCTTCGCGGTATCTGGACTTCTTTCCAGCCGATGAGGATGCGGCTTATGCGCAGTACCTGATCGCGCTCAGCCACTACGATCAGATCGTCGATGTCGGCCGGGATCAGGGAACAACTTTTGATGCTCTGCAGGAATTGCGCGAAACCATCGAGCGCTATCCCGACAGCGAATACACCAAATCAGCCGAGTTGAAATTCGACCTCGCCCTTGATCATCTGGCGGGCAAGGAGATGGAGATCGGGCGCTATTACCTGAAACGCGGGCACTACACCGCTGCGATCAATCGTTTCCGCGTCGTGGTCGAGGATTTCCAGACGACCAGCCACACAGCCGAAGCGCTACACAGACTGGTGGAAAGCTACCTGTCGCTTGGTCTGACCGACGAGGCTGAGACGGCCGGCGCGATCCTTGGTCACAACTATCAGGCGACCGAGTGGTATGGTGACAGTTTTGCCTTGCTGACAGGTCAGGATCTGGAACTGCGGGATCGCGGCACGGGCTGGCTCAGCCGGATTTACCGCCAGGTCATTCAGGGCAAATGGCTCTGATCTTGCAGGCTTCGTGATGCTGCGCGATTTGTCGATCCGCAATCTGGTCTTGATCGAAGCCCTCGATTTACAGTTTCAACCTGGCCTGAATGTGCTGACCGGCGAGACGGGCGCGGGAAAGTCCATACTGCTTGATGCACTGGGCTTCGTGTTGGGCTGGCGTGGACGCGCCGATCTTGTGCGTCAGGGTGCGACAGAGGGCGAGGTCACGGCCAGTTTCGAGTTGTCAGCCGGGCATCCGGCGCACGGGATCCTGCAAGACTTTGGCCTGCCGGATGATGACACTTTGCTGCTCAGACGTGTGAACCGGGCCGATGGGCGCAAGCAGGCCTTCGTGAACGACCGAAGGGTTACAGGCGAGGTGTTGCGCACCCTGTCCGAGACGCTGGTGGAATTGCATGGCCAGCAGGATGACAAGGGGTTGCTGGATCCCGCCATGCACCGGCGGTTGCTCGATGGGTTCTGCGGGTTGAGCAGTGATCTGCGCAAACTTTCAAAGCTTTGGGTCGGGATGCGTGACACGCAATCCCGGCTTGAAGCCGAACAGGCGGCATTTGCGCAAGCCTCTCAGGAACTTGATTTTCTCACCCATGCGATTGAGGAGTTGCAGAAATTTGACCCGCAACCGGGGGAGGATACGGATCTGGATGCAAAACGTCGTCTGATGCAGGCCGCGAGCCGGATCAGCGAAGACGTGGCGCGTGCGGCAGAAGCGGTGAGCGCCAGTGGCGCTGAAGGGCAGATCAGCGACAGTCTGCGCTGGCTTGAGACGGCGGCAGACAAGGCAGATGGTCGGTTGGAAGAGCCGATTGCGGCGCTGGGCCGCGCATTGAGTGAACTGGCAGAAGCAGAACAGGGCATTCGTGATCTGCTGGACCATCTGAGGTTTGACCCCACTGATCTGGAAAGCACAGAAGAGCGGCTGTTTGCCTTGCGCGCGCTTGCGCGCAAATATCAGGTACAACCTGATGACCTGCAACAGGAATGCGAACGGCTGATTGCAAAACGCGATGCAATCGGGGCTTCCGAGGCCGCATCTCAGGCATTGCTGCGCGCGGTTGAAGAGGCCCGGGACGCTTTTGATACGGCAGCCGCAAAGATCAGCGCATCCCGACGCAAAGGGGCTGGCCGACTGGACAAGGCGGTGATTGCCGAACTTGCACCCCTGAAGATGGAGCGGGCGATTTTCGCAACCGAGATCGAGCATGATCCGGAAAAGCGGACTGAAGCAGGCTGTGATCGCATCCGGTTTCAGGTGGCGACCAATCCGGGTGCTGCGGCCGGGCCCATCAACAAGATCGCCTCGGGCGGTGAGTTGTCACGCTTTCTTCTGGCGCTCAAGGTCTGCCTCACGGGGGATGCCGATGACATGACCATGATCTTTGATGAAATCGACCGTGGCGTCGGTGGTGCAACGGCTGATGCCATCGGGCGTCGTTTGCGCAAGGTGGCTGAACAGGGACAGGTGCTTGTTGTCACCCATTCACCTCAGGTCGCAGCCCTTGGAGATCATCACTGGATGGTCAGCAAATCCATCAATAGAAACATCACGCTGACCGATGTCCGCCCCTTGTCCCACGCTGAACGCGTCGACGAGATTGCACGCATGCTTTCAGGCGATACCATATCGGATGAGGCCCGCGCTGCGGCCAGATCCCTGCTGGACTGACGCCCTGAAACTTCTTGGCGAAAATATCCCGGGGTCCGGGGCAGCGCCCTGGCGTTTGGCGGTGCTAGTTTACCTCAACGGTTTTGCCTGGATTGAGGATGTTTTGCGGGTCCAGAGATTTCTTCAGCAGCCCCATCACCTGCCAGCCATCACCGTGTTCCTCAGCCATATAGCGCTTCTTGCCAAGACCTACGCCATGCTCTCCGGTGACAGTGCCGCCAAGGGCCAGTGCATGCACCGCCATCTGATGCGCCACTTCCTTGGCCCGGTCCATTTCCGACGCATCTTCCGGGTCAACGAGGATTGCGGCGTGGTAATTGCCGTCGCCCACATGACCGAGCATCGGCCCCGTCAGGCCAGCGGCATCAATGGCCGCGCGTGCACCTGTCAGGGCCTCAGCCAGTTTAGAGATCGGCACGCATATGTCCGTGGTCACTGCATAGCAGCCCGGGCGCATAGCTTTTTGTGCATAGAAAGCATTGTGCCGCATGTGCCAGAGCCTGTTGCGGTCCTCAGGTTTGTCAGACCAGTCAAAGCCGCGCCCGCCAAACTCGTCAGCAATGCTGCCCATCATCTCGGCTTGCTCCGCGACCGAGGCCCTTGATCCGTGGAACTCCAGGAACAGATGCGGGGTTTCCGGCATGTCGGTTTTGAAATAGCGGTTCAGGCATTGAACGGACACTTCGTCAATGAACTCGATCCGTGCCATTGGCAGACCCATCTGAATGGCCTGAATGACGGCATTGACCGTTTCCTCAATGCTCTCAAACGCACAGGTGGCTGCTGATATTGCTTCTGGCTGGCCCTGCAGCCGCACGGTCAACTCCGTGATGATGCCAAGCGTGCCCTCGGATCCGACCATCAGTTTTGTCAGATCATAGCCGGCTGAGGATTTGCGCGCGCGTGAACCGGTGCGGATCACCCGCCCGTCTGCAAGCACAACCTCCATGGCCATCACGTTTTCGCGCATGGTCCCATAACGCACAGCCGTCGTGCCGGACGCACGCGTGGCCGCCATGCCGCCAAGGGATGCATTCGCGCCTGGATCGACGGGGAAGAATAGACCGGTTGCCCGCAGATCTTCATTCAGCTGTTCGCGTGTGACCCCAGGCTGAACAACGGCGTCAAGATCCTCCGTGTGGATTTCAAGCACGGCATTCATCTGGGACATATCAAGAGATATACCGCCCTGAATGGCCAGCGCATGGCCCTCCAGCGATGTGCCGGTGCCCCAGGCAACAATTGGACAGTTTTCAGCCGCACAGATGCGAACGATGGCCTGCACGTCGGCGGTGGAGCGGGGAAACACCACCGCATCAGGCAGGGTCGGGGCGAAATAGCTTTCATTCTGGCCGTGCAAATTGCGCACAGAAGACGCAGTTGTGACCTGATCGCCCAGAGAGGCCTTCAATGCAGCGATTGCCTTGTCTATGCTCATGTCAGGGTCCCCCGGTGTTCGGGGGCAAGACTAGTGTGAGTGAGGCCCGGAGAAAAGTGCCAATGACCCCCCCAGAAGACGGGCATGACGGACCCTATGATGCGCCGATCCGGATTGCCCCGCGTGCCGTGCCAGCCGAGTGGATAGACTATAACGGGCACATGAATGTTGCCTACTACACCATGGCCTTTGACCAGTCTCTTGATGTGTTTTTAGAACGCGAACTGGGGATCGGAGAGCGCTTTGTCGCAAGCGAAAGACTTGGTCCTTACGCGTTGCAGGCGCATCTGAGCTATCTTGGCGAATTGCTGGAAGGCCAGTCCTTTACCATCGAGATCCAACTGGTCGATGCCGATGCCAAACGTATGCATGTGATGCTGGTGATGCGCAACTCTAAGACCGGTGAGATTGCTGCCACCTGTGAAGAGATGCTGATGAACGTCGATCTGAAGACGCGCAAATCAGCACCCTATACGGATTGGGCCCAGACACGCATCCAGCGGCTTTTGCACGACCATGCCGATCTGGAACGCCCGGTCCAGATGGGGCAGGCCATCGGCATCCGGCGAAAGGGCTGACGGCGGGTATGTCTTTTGCCTCTGATCTGTTGGCGCGCGGGTGGGCAAAGACCTGCAATTCCTCCTCCAAGGGCTGGCACAGTCTGAAACACAAAGGCCCCGGTCAGGTTCAGTTCTGGATCATCGCGCTGTTCATCGGCATCGCCGCCGGTGCCGGTGCGGTGCTGTTCCGTCTTGGGATCGAGATGCTGCAAGGGGCAATCTACGGGGCCACAGATGAGGAACTGGCCTCTGCCGCTGCCGATCTGCCGTGGTTACTTCTTTTGATCGTGCCGGTCATGGGGGGGCTGGTGGTCGGTATCATTCTTCACCTTTTCACGCCTGACGGGCGCTCCCGGTCGCTTGCCCATGTGATTGAGGGAGCAGCGATACGCGATGGCCGGGTGGACAACCGCTCGGGGTTGGCCTCTACGCTGGCCTCGCTCATCACGCTGTCGACCGGTGGTTCCACCGGGCGGGAGGGTCCGGTGGTGCATCTGGGCGCAGTGATCTCATCCTATGTCTCGCGGTTGATCCATGCAGATGGCGTGACCGCGCGTGATCTGATGGGATGTGCGGCGGCGGCGGCGGTGTCGGCATCATTCAACGCACCGATTGCCGGGGCGCTTTTTGCCATGGAAGTGATCCTGCGTCATTTCGCAATACATGCCTTTGCCCCGATCGTCATCGCATCCGTGGCCGGAACCGTGGTCAGTCGCACACAGATGGGCAATGTGACGGAGTTCATGCTGCCCGAGGCCAATGTGCTGCAATTCTATGTGGAACTGCCGGCTTTCATGATCCTGGGACTGATTTGTGGGTTGGTCGCTGCAATCATGATGAAAAGCATTTTTGCGGCGGAGGACTTCGGAAATTTCGTACAGGACAAGACCCGAATGCCAGGCTGGCTGCGTCCTGCGGTGGCAGGACTCGTGCTCGGACTGATCGCGATCCTGTTCCCGCACATTATTGGCGTGGGATATGAGACGACGTCGCGTGCGCTGACAGGAAATCTGCTGCTCTGGGAGGTCGTGGTCTTCGCCGCCGTCAAGGTGCTGGCCGTTGCCGTGACCATTGCGGGGCGGATGGGAGGTGGGGTGTTTTCACCGTCACTGATGGTGGGCGCACTGACAGGGCTTGCATTCGGTCTGATCGCAACGACCATTGTGCCCGAATTTTCCGGGGCCGTTGGCCTTTACGCGCTTGCGGGCATGGGCGCAGTGGCGGCATCGGTCCTGGGCGCTCCGATTTCGACCACACTTATTGTTTTCGAGTTGACCGGTGACTGGCAGACCGGTCTTGCGGTGATGGTGGCGGTGTCGCTGGCCACAGCACTTTCAACGCGGCTGGTGGACAAGTCCTTCTTCCTGACCCAAGCGGAGCGGCGCGGTGTGCATCTGGCTGCTGGTCCGCAGGAATATGTTCTGGCGACCATTTCAGTCGGGCGTCTGATGCGACCGCGGGGTGCGGAGAACAGTGCATCTGATCTGGAAGCCAACGCGTTGATGGAACAGGGCGTGATGCTGCGGCGCACGGATACGCTTGAAGGCGCGCTGCCGCTCTTTGAACGACTGAAGAGCAACTTCGTGCCGGTGGTCGAGGATCTGGAGGATGGCGGACAGGAACTGCTGGGCGCAGTCTACCACATCGATGCGCTGAAAGCCTATAATCGTGCGCTGGCCGCGATCGCCAAGGAAGAGCATTCCTGAGGCGGTCTGTACCCTAGGCCAGTGTCCGGATGCCTCCGGCGGGGTATTTAGTCCAAGAAGTGAGGTTTACTCGTCCACCAGATCAACGGTGACCGGATAATGGTCGGACGCATCCAGAAGAGCATCCCGCAAGTTTTGGTCACGGTAGTAGCGCGGCACATCAAAAGGGTGCCAGATCTGCCATCTGGCCTTGGGCCTCAGGTTTTTCGAGACCAGAACATAATCGAGAAGCGCTGACACAAACTGTCTGAAATCGCCGTTGTAAAACCGTGCCGTTGACAGGGTCCAGCCTTGTCGGGGATTGATCTGGACACTGGCATGCGGATCGAAAAGCTGGCGGGCGGGATCCTCGGTCGAGCCGACGATCACCTCGACCGATGAACGGCCAAACAGCGTCTCATATGCGTCCAGGCCCGGTCCGTCGTTGAGATCGCCCAGAACCACGACATCATCGCCACTGTCCAGATGATCATCGATCCTGCGTCTGAGCCAAACCGCCTGTGCCAGTTGCTTTCGTCGATTGGCAAGCGACCGGCGGGTTGCGTCTTTTTCTGACCGTGCCCCGTGAGGGGCTTTTGACTTGTTGTGCACACCGATCAGACGCAGGCGCCTTGGGTGGGTTATCTGCAATTCCAGCGGTGGCTTTGAAAAGCGATGCATGTCTGGTTGATCATCGACATCCGTATCGAGATAGAATTTCGTATCGAACCTTGGTGCCTTTTCCTGAGCATCGGCGTCATAGGCTGTGCCTTTGGGATCATGATGGCAGGTGATGACATCTGGATCATAAAGCGCTGCAATTTCCTGTTCGGTCCCGTTGGCAAAGCCCGTGATCGCACGTGTCTGACGCAAGCCGTAAGTCCTGGCAAAGCCTTCAAGCGCGCGGGTGGTGGAACGGGTATGACCTGTGTTTGGCGCCTCGATGATCATGACAAGATCGGCGTCCATTGCGTTCAGCACATGCGCGATGGACTTGGCCTGAGTGGCTCTGGTCGTCTTGTGCCGCCGGGAAGGTTGGTCATCGGCCTGCAGGACATCGCTGTCATCAAAGAGATGTGAGAACCATTCGATGTTGTAGGTGGCAATGCGCATGTGAGGTTTCAGACCAGCGCTTTTTCAGCGCGTCTGATCTCATCCCAGGCCGCATTGATGAGGGTCATGCGTTTGGTGGCCAGTTTTATGCCTTCTTCCGGGACGCCATTGGCCATCATCCGGTCCGGATGGGTGTCGCGCACCAGCTTGCGGTAGTGATCGCGGACCTGTTGAAACGGCGTTCCGGGGTTGAGGCCCAGCACAGTATAAGGATCGGCCACAGCGCCGGGAACATAGCGGGCCTGAAGTGAGCGGAAAACCAGTTCCGGCAGCTCAAACTCATCGGCGACCACGCGCAGAAAATCCTCTTCCAGACAGTGGTATTCGCCATCGGCCATGGAGATGTGAAAAAGGCCCTCCATCAGGTTTTCCAGTACTTCGCGGTCATGTTCGAACATCGCGGCAATCCGGCGGGCGTAAAGCTCGAAACCGGCCACATCCTTGCGCGCCAGATCGAAGACGCGTGCGGCCTGAGCGGTGTCTTCCTCGGCAACCTGAAAGACCTCGCGAAAAGCCATGACCTCGTCGCGGGTGACCAGACCGTCTGCCTTGGCCATCTTTGCACCAAGCGAAATCACTGCGATGGTAAAGGCCACCGTCCGTTCGGGTGGTGCGCGCAGCAGATCGAAGATCGCCGAGAGGCTTTCGCCCTTGGCCAGTGCGCTCAAGGCGTCAGATATGCGGGTCCAGATTGACATGTGCGAAAGGGTAGCCTGCCGGGCAGTCAGGCAAAAGGGTCAAATGGCAGCGGGGAGGCTTTTCTGCAGAAGATGCAGATCAAGCCATTCGCCAGACTTGTATCCTACGCCTTTCAGGCAGCCAGCAGCGCTGTAGCCCGCGTTTTTAAAGAAGCCGAGAGCGCGCGGATTGGATGAGGATATGCCTGCGATAAGGGTGCAGATGTCGCGCCCGGTGGCAACGGATTCAAGGCGATCCAGCAAAGCCTGAGCGATCCCGCAGCCTTGAGCCTGTGGTGTCAGATAGATGGACAGTTCAGCCGTGTGAGCGTAGCCGGGGCCTGCGCGAAAGGGTCCAAATGTAGCAAAGCCCGCGAATTTTGGCGTCGAGGCCGTGAGCAGGATTTGCGTCTTGAGCAGGTCGAGCACATCCGCTTCTGTCTTCTCGATACTCGTGAACGTGTGGGTGGTGTTGCGGATGGTATCATTCCACAGGGCGGCTATGGCCGGTGCCTCTTCCGGCAGGCTGATGTGGATGTCTGGCAGCGGTTCCATAGCCTGCATCAGGATCAGATTGAAAGCCCCCGGGCAAGCCCCTATCAATCAGGAGTGACTGACGGAAGGGACGATGATGAGCCGCTGGGATTTCTGGATTGATCGGGGGGGGACCTTTACCGATCTGGTGGCGCGCAAGCCTGATGGCACGCTTCTGCAAAGCAAGCTTTTGTCGGAAAATCCGGAAATCTATGAGGATGCTGCCTTGCATGGCATTCGCCAGCATCTGGGGCTAGCGCCCGACGAGCGGATCCCGTTGGACCGGGTAGGCGCGATCAAGATGGGGACAACGGTTGCAACCAATGCCCTGCTGGAGCGCAAGGGCGAACCGCTGGTGCTGGTCACGACCATGGGACTGGGTGATCATCTGCGATTGGCCTATCAGCACCGGCCGCATTTGTTCGAGCGTCAGATTGTCCTGCCAGAGATGCTGTATGAGCAGGTGATCGAAGCCCGTGAACGGGTGCGCGCCGACGGCACCATCGAGGTGCCGCTCGACACGGGTCACTTGCGTGACCGGTTGCGTACGGCCAGGGCGAGCGGACTGGACGCGGTGGCGATCAACTTTGTCCATGGCTACCGACACCGGGCGCATGAAGCGCTGGCAGCCGGGATTGCGCGTGATCTGGGCTTCTCGCAGATTTCGGTCAGTCATGAGGTCTCTCCTCTGATGAAGATGGTGAGCCGGGGAGACACGACGGTGGTTGATGCCTATCTGACGCCCATTCTCAGACGCTATGTTGACCGGGTGGCCGCCAGTTTTGACGGTGACCCCAAGGGTCGGCTTATGTTCATGCAAAGCTCCGGCGGGCTGACCGATGCGCAGGTGTTTCAGGGCAAGGACGCGATCCTGTCAGGGCCTGCAGGCGGTGTTGTCGGTGCCGTGCGGACCAGTCAGATTGCCGGGGAAGAGCGGATCATCGGCTTTGATATGGGCGGCACCTCGACGGATGTGTGCCATTTCGCGGGCGAGTTCGAACGGGTCACGACCGCGCAGGTCGCTGGCGTGCGGATCACGGCGCCAATGATGAACATTCATACGGTGGCCGCCGGAGGTGGCTCGATCCTGAGCTATGACGGGACGCGGATGCGGGTCGGCCCTGAAAGCGCTGGTGCCAACCCGGGTCCTGCCTGTTACGGGCGTGGCGGGCCATTGGCCGTGACAGACGCCAATGTGGTGACCGGGCGGCTGCGCCCCGAGGATTTCCCGGCGATTTTTGGCCCCGAAGGTGATCAGCCGCTGAATGTCGCCGCAAGTCGCGAGAAGTTCGAAGAGATCGCCAGGCAGATCGGCAGAGGCGTCGAGGATGTGGCCGAAGGGTTCCTGACCATAGCAGTCGAAAACATGGCGCGCGCGATCAAGACGATCTCGGTTCAGCGCGGCTATGATGTGCAGAACTATTGCCTGACTGTCTTTGGCGGGGCAGGTGCGCAACACGCCTGTGCCATTGCTGACAGTCTGGGAATGACGCGGGCGCTGATCCATCCGATGGCCTCGCTCCTGTCGGCCTATGGCATGGGGCTGGCGGACATTCGGGCAAGCAAAGCGGAGGCGATGGAGGCGGTACTGAGCCCCCAAAGCCGTCTTGAAGCGGCAGCGCTGCTGGACAACCTGAGTGCAGGAGCGATGGGCGAGGTTGAGGCGCAAGGCGTATCTGAGCGAGACATCACCCTTGCGTTGATGCTGCATCTGAAGGTCAAGGGCACTGATACGGCGCTGGCCGTACCCTTCGATACTCTTGAAGCAATGACGGGTGACTTCGCGCGTTTGCACAGAACCCGGTTTGGGTTTGATCCAGGCAATGCCGATCTGGTGATCGAGGCGATCAGTGCCGAGGCGATCGGCTCGGCAGTTGATCTGGATGAAGAGGCAATGCCGGTGCAAACGCGCCCAGAGGTCGATTATCCAACGGAACGTGTGGCGCCCGTCTGGATCGAAGGAACCTGGCAGGAGAGCCGGTTCGTGGGGCGCGGTAACTTGCGAGCGGGCGATACACTCACCGGGCCCGCAGTTCTGGTGGAGGATCACACGTCGATCCTGATTGCGCCGGGCTGGCGAGCCGAAATCACGGCACATAATCATGTGAAGCTGACCCGGTATGAGGCCCTGGAGCAGCGTTTCGCAGTTGGCACTCAGGCAGACCCTGTGATGCTGGAGGTGTTCAACAACCTGTATATGTCAATCGCCGAGCAGATGGGTGCGGTGCTGGAAAACACGGCAGCGTCTGTCACGATCAAGGAACGGCTGGACTTTTCCTGCGCGGTTTTTGACGCCAATGGCGACCTGATTGCCAATGCGCCCCATATGCCTGTGCATTTGGGATCCATGTCTGCGTCGGTGCGAACAATGATTGCAGACAATCCGGTGATGAGACCGGGCGATGTCTATGTTCAGAATGCACCCTATAATGGCGGCACACATCTGCCCGACATCACGGTCGTGCGCCCGGTCTGGGCGAAGGATGCATCACGGGTGCTGTTCTACACGGCAGCACGTGGACATCATACGGATGTGGGTGGGCTAACGCCGGGCTCCATGCCGCCTGACAGCCGGACAATCCACGAGGAAGGCGTCTACATCGACAATTGGAAACTGGTCGATCAGGGGCGTTTCCGCGATCAGGAGACGCGAGAACTGCTGCTCGGGGCGGAGTATCCCGTGCGCTCCGTCGACATCAACATGGCCGATCTGCGTGCTCAGGTTGCGTCCTGCGAAAAAGGTGCGCAGGAGCTGATGAAGATGGTCGACCAGTTTGGACTGGATGTGGTCGAGGCTTATATGCTGCACGTACAAAACAACGCCGAGGAATGTGTGCGCCGGGCGATTGTTTCGCTGGAGGATGCAGAATGCGTCTATCCGATGGATCCGGACTTTGACGGAGAAGCGCGTGAGATCAGGGTCAGGATCCGGGTAGATCTCGAAAGCCGCTCTGCAGTGGTGGATTTCACTGGCACGTCGTCGCAACGCAAGACCAACTACAACGCGCCGATGCCGGTGACCATGGCGGCTGTACTTTATGTGTTCCGACTGCTGGTTGCCGACAACATTCCGATGAACGAGGGCGTGCTCAAACCTCTGAGAGTGATCCTGCCGGACAATTCCATGGTGACGCCGGTCTATCCGGCAGCTGTAATTGCCGGGAATGTTGAAGTCAGTCAGGCGGTGACGTCAGCACTGCTCCTGGCCCTTGGTGTTCAGGCGGCAGCACAATCGACCATGAACAATGTGACATGGGGCAACGCAACGTATCAGTATTACGAAACGGTGTGTGGCGGCTCAGGTGCCGGGCGTCTGATCGACGGCACGGGGCATCCGGGCACCGGTGGCGTGCACACTCATATGACCAATTCCCGCCTGACGGACCCCGAAGTGCTGGAATGGCGCTTCCCGGTGGTATTGGACGAGTTTTCAGTTCGGCGTAACTCTGGAGGGCAAGGGGCGTTTTGCGGCGGTGATGGCACAAGACGCAAAACACGGTTTCTTGAACCGATGACGCTTGCGCTTCTGTCGGGCCACAGGATCGTGCCGCCGCCGGGGCTTGAGGAAGGCGGACCGGGTGAGGTTGGTATCTGCCGGGTGGTGCGCTCAGATGGCCGTCAAGAAGTGATGGCGTCCGCTGACCGGGTTGAGATGGAGGCAGGGGATGTCTTCTGGCTCGACACGCCGACCGGGGGAGGGTTCACGCCCAGAAGCTAGACTGCAGGCAAAAGAAAACCCGGCAAAAGCCGGGCCAAATTCGCGTTACGTTTTTTGTTGTTGATTATCGGTTCCAGGTGCGCACCGGCCCGCAGTCCATATGGACGAATTGCGAGCGGCCATATTTGCCGACGCCGCCTGCCTTGCAGGCAATCGCGGCACCCGCCATCTGGTGGATGGAGCGGCTGGAGAGTTTCAGGTCGGCTGCCATGCCGCGCATGTGATAGGAATTCTGCGCAACACCGCGGTTTGACCGGCGCAGCATCGCGTTTGTCTTGGGGCTGCGATAGCCGGATACGACGTGATAGGCCTCATCGGTGTCCATCAGGCGCAGGGTAGCGGCCAGAATGTCGATGTTGCGACGGTCATAATCAATGACCTCATCACGCCGCCAGTCACGCATGAAGTAGTTCACCTCAGCCAGAGCTTCGGGGATGTAGCTGCCTTCAATCCAGTAGATGGTGTCAACGGATTCGCCCGTGCGCGACGAGCGCAGCTTGATCCGGCGGATGTCACCTGCACCACGAAGAAACCCTGCGGCACTTGCATAGTAGGGGGCGGCTGCAGTTCCGAACACGGCAGCCATGCCGCCAAGAACGCCACGACGGGTTAGATCGTTGGATGTCGCCATGAAACGCCTGCCTCTTTGTGTCGATAACATTCTGTTGCCTGACAGTGCGGTTTTCCACACTTGCTTGGATTTTGGTATACACGGAATTGTGAGGCTGCCAAGCCACAGATGCCAAAAAAACAGCCATCGGCGGAATTTCGCCAAAATTGTGTGACCAAAAAGAATCACCCGCGATATGGTTATCTTGCGCGGGCATTGTCTCTCTGCTGCCTCAGGGCATAAGTTTCTGGTTGAGGCGGAGCGAGTTTGGTGGTTGCTGGTCGGCTTGTCCGGTAATCAGTCTTCACGGGTTATACGAAACAGGGCATTGATTTCATGATCTCCACAGTTCAGGCGTCTTTCATAGACCGGTTCACAAAGTCAAACACGATTGCTCTGAGCGCATTCGTGCTGGGCTTGAGCATGTTGGGGAGCACCCTGCCGGGCAGCGCTCAGACCCTTGCGGCGTCGACAGCGGCAACAACGGCAGCTGCCAAGCCCGTTACCCTGTCCGCACGAGAGGCACTGCTGCGTGACACGCTGATCGCATCAGGTGCGAGCGGCAAGGACCTGCTGGAGTTCTATCAGGCCAACAATTTTGATTTTGTCTGGTCAAAAGGACGCTTGCGTGCGTTGACCGAAACGTTTGCCAAGGCCGATGATCACGGTTTGCCTGTGTCGCGCTATCTGACGACCGGACTGGTCAACAAGACAGTCGGGCGCGGGGATCTTTCTGATCAGGTCGCGCTGGAGGTATCTGCAAGTCAGGCCTATCTGCGCTATGCACGCGACGTGAATTCAGGCCTGCTGGAGCCGAGGGCTCTGGACGATGAAATCCATGTTTTTCCAAAGCGCAAGTCTCCGGTCAGCCTGCTGAACGCGGCAGCCCAGTCACGACGGATGGGCGGTCTGCTCAAGGCGCTTGAACCGACACATCCGACCTACACGGCACTGCTGTCCGAAAAGAAGCGTCTGGAACGCGCGGCTTCGAAACAAAACTGGGGTCCGAAAGTGCCTGAGGGCCGGACCATGCGTCCTGGTAACTCCGGTCCGCGTGTTCTGGCGTTGCGCAACCGCTTGGCGCGCATGACCAACACCGAACTTGGCGATGCGGCGGCATATGACGAAAGCCTGATCCTGGCTGTGAAAGCCTTCCAGACCAAGGCCGGGCTGAATGCAGACGGCGTGGTTGGCCCACAGACATTGGCGGCAATAAATGCAGGCGCGGGCAACCAGATGGCCAAAATACTGGTCAATCTTGAGCGCCAGCGCTGGCTGAACTTTGACCGCGGTGCCCGCCATGTGTTCGTCAATCAGGCCGATTTCACCGCGCAGGTGATCGACAACGGCAACACAACCTTTTCGACCCGTGTGGTGATCGGCAAGAACAAGCACAAGACACCTGAGTTCTCGGATCAGATGACCCATATGGTGGTCAACCCGACCTGGCATGTGCCGCGATCCATCGCGACCGAAGAATATCTGCCTCAACTCAAGAAAAACGCAGCGGCCTTTAAGCGCAAGGGCATTGACGTGATGACCCGCAACGGCACCAAGGTGAATCCATCACTGATCAATTTCGCGCAGTATAATGAACGGTCCTTCCCCTTCATCATGAAGCAGGGGCCGGGTGCCGGGAATGCTCTGGGCCGGGTGAAGTTCATGTTCCCCAACCAGTTCAGCATCTATCTGCACGACACACCTGCCAAGAGCCTGTTCAACAAGGATCGCCGGGCCTATTCCCATGGCTGTGTTCGAGTTCAGAAGCCGTTTGAACTGGCCCATACATTGCTTGCACCGCAGTTTGCCAACCCCAAGGCCACCTTTGCCTCGCTGCTCAATGCCGGCAAGGAACGCTATGTCAATCTGGACACGCCCGTGCCGGTTCACCTGACCTATCTGACGGCCTTTGATGCCGCCGACGGGACAATTGAATACCGCGCCGATGTCTATGGCCGGGACCGGACCGTGTTCGATGCACTGAAGAAAGCCGGTGTCGGCACAGGTGCAGTTGAAGGCTGAGGGTTTAGCCTTTATGTCTCGCTGAGTTATGCGCCCTGAATTGGGCGCCAGACCTCTCGGGAGAGCCAGGAACATGCCCTTCACAATTGGCGAAATAGCTGATGCCCTGGGTGCTCAGGCGGCTGGCGACCTTTCCATTGTCATTGATGCGCCTGCGCAACCGGCTGATGCTGGCCGCAGGCATCTGGCATTGGCGATGGAGCCATCCTACGGAGCAGCGCTGTCAGAGGGGCAGGCCGAGGCTGCGGTGCTCTGGGCCGACGCAGACTGGAAGGCGCTGGGGCTTAAGGCCGCGATCTTTGCGCCAAGATCGCGCTATGTGCTGTCGGGAGTAACCCGGGTCTTTGATCATGTACTGGATTTGTCGCCCGGCATCCACCCAACGGCGATTGTGGCAGGTGACGCTGAGTTGGGGGAGGATGTCTGGCTTGGTCCATTCGTCGTGGTCGGGTCTGGTGCCAAACTGGGCGCAGGCGCACGCGTGATGTCGCATGTCACCATCGGGGCAGGTGCAGAAATCGGGCCAAATGCTTTGATCCATGCAGGTGCCAGAATAGGCGCAAGGGTGCGCATCGGCGCGCGGTTCATCTGCCAGCCGGGGGCCGCCATTGGTGTCGATGGCTTCTCCTTCGTCACACCCAAGCCCGGAGCCGTGGAAGAGGCACGCGCCACGGGCAAGGTGTCGGAGGCAAGCAGGACAGAAGGCTTTGCCCGGATCAATTCTCTGGGCACAGTGGTGCTGGGCGATGACGTGGAAGTCGGCGCAAATGCCACGATTGACCGGGGTACGATTGCGGATACGACCGTTGGCAATGGCACCAAGCTCGACAATCAGGTGCATATTGGTCACAACGTCACCGTTGGCCAGACCTGTCTGCTTTGTGGTCAGGTGGGCATTGCGGGATCAACAGTAATCGGGGACCGCGTGGTTCTGGGTGGTCAGGTCGGTGTGGCAGATCATCTGTCGATTGGTTCAGATGTGATCGTGGCGGGCAAATCAGGCGTCTCCTCCAACATCCCTTCAGGGCGGGTGATGATGGGCAACCCGGCCATGAAAATGGATTTGAACGTCGAAAGTTACAAGGCTTTCCGCAGGTTGCCGCGACTCATGGCCCGCTTGATTGACCTTGAGAAACGGGTTTCAAAGGGCGCGTCAAAGGATTAAGTGTTCTGACACGTGATTGGGAGGAGCCGTGATGGCTGACAGTGTTGCAGATCAGGTGATTGCCATCATCGCTGAACAGGCGATCCTTGAGCCGCAGGATGTCAAGACGGATGCCACGCTGGAAGATCTGGGCATTGACAGCCTGGGTCTGGTAGAGGCGGTTTTCGCCATCGAGGAGACCTTTGACATTTCCGTGCCCTTCAACGCCAATGACCCGTCCGATTCCGATTTCGACATCACCAATGTGGCGTCCATGATCAAGGCAGTCGAAGGTCTGGTCGAAAAGAAGGACGCCTGAATGCCCGGAATTCGGCGTGTCGTCATCACCGGCATGGGCGCGATCTGTGCTCTGGGCGGATCGGCGACCGAGGTCTCACAGGCCATGGCCGAGGGCAAGCTTGGCATTGGTCCTTTGGAGTTTCAGGACGTGGACCGGCTTTCGATCTCCATCGGGGGGCAGATCCGGGGCTATGATCCGACCGCCCATTTCGGGCGTCAGGAAATCACGCTCTACGACAAGTTCACGCAGTTTGCCCTGCTGTCGGCACGAGAAGCGGTTGAGCAATCGGGGCTGAGTTTCGAGGGCGATCTGGCCGAAGAAGCCGGTGTGGTTCTGGGCACCGCCGGGGGTGGGTTGCAGACGCAGGACGAGAATTACCGCTCGGTCTATGAGGACGGCAAGAACCGGGTGCACCCCTTTGTTGTGCCGCGTCTGATGAACAATGCGGCTGCAAGTCATGTCTCCATGGTACATGGGCTTCAGGGGCCGTCGTTCACGGTGGCCACGGCCTGCGCCTCGTCCAATCATGCGATGGGACAGGCGTTCAATCTGGTGCGCACCGGGCAGAGCAAGGTGATGATCACCGGCGGCTCGGAAAGCATGTTGTGCTTTGGCGGGATCAAGGCCTGGGAAGGACTGCGCGTGATGTCAAAGGACGGGTGTCGCCCGTTTTCAGCCAATCGCAACGGCATGGTGCAGGGCGAGGGTGCGGCGATTTTCGTCTTTGAAGAGTATGAGCACGCGGTCTCGCGGGGGGCGGATATTCTGGCCGAAGTGCGCGGATTTGCCATGACTTCGGATGCATCGGACATCGTGATGCCCAACAAGCATGGTGCCAAACGGGCCATGATCGGTGCGTTGAGAGATGCCGGAATCGCGCCCGAAGAGGTCGGCTATATCAATGCCCATGGTACGGGAACAGCGGCCAATGACAAAACCGAATGCGCGGCTGTGCGGGAGGTTTTTGGAAGCCATTCCAATGACTTGCGGATTTCTTCAACAAAATCAATGCATGGTCACCTGATCGGTGGCACTGGCGCTGTGGAACTGCTCGCCTGTATCATGGCCCTGCGTGACGGGGTCGTGGCGCCGACCATTTCGCACCAGGAACATGATCCGGAATGCGATCTGAATGTTGTGCCCAATGAGGCCCAACAAGCCGATGTGAAGGTGGCCCTGTCCAATGCCTTTGCCTTTGGCGGGCTGAACGCCGTGCTGGCACTGGGCAGGGTCTAGATCAGTTGCGCGCCTGCAAGGCGGTGTAGGCGGCGGTGAACCCCGAAAGTGAGATTTCCACCGGAATTTCCACGTCTGGCTGCGAGATGGAAATCAGCGTCATCGTTGATTTCGCGCCCGCCTTCATTGACGCGATGGTGCCTGCCTCAAGCCCGAAGCGTGCAAAACAGCCTGCACGCGTACACCAGTTGAATGGATAGGCCAGTGTCTGGCCGCTGTCGATGCGCATCCGCAGGCCTGCGGTGAGCAGGGTCCCCAGTGGTGTAACGACGGTGACACCAGCTTCTGCCTTCTGGCCTTCGGGAAGTTTCAGAAGAGAGAACTCGGCAACCGGCGCGCCAGCAGAGTTTAGCGCCAATTGGTAAAGAAAGCATGTGGTCTCATCAGCTGAGCATCGCAATTCCCAATCGGTGTGGGTCGAGACCACGAAATCCGGGGCTGGCGCTTCGGGCTGAGGGGCCGGGGCAGGTTCTGCAGGCGTTTCCGCTTCAGCATCGGCCGGGGCGGGAGCGGTTTCTTCAACTGCAGGAGCAGCTTCCTCTTCGGATGCAGTTTCCTGCGCCCAGAGAGGCGTGATTGCGAGGGACAGAATGGCGGTTGCGTGCCAGAGGCGCATCGGGATCTCCTGATGACGAAAATGTTTGAGACTTTGGGTGACAGGACCGGCGGGTGTTGTCAATTCAACAGGATGACACCTGTGGTAATAACCACTGGCAGGGATACAAAAAGAGGCGCACCGGGATCGGCGCGCCTCAGGTGTCTGGAGATGGGTTGGGCTGGGAAGCCCTTGTTTTCACTCGTTACTTGATGAGCAATACGCGCTCAGAACTGGTTAAGTGTTGCAAAAGCGCGCAGTGGATCGTGCCGGGTAAACATCCGGTTGCGAACCTCGGCGCGTTTGCCGGGAACATCTCCAAATTGGTAGGACAGGCCGAGCGAGAGGACCGGCTCGGGATCAACCTGATCGCGGCCCCGCACGCCCATGATGCCAACCCCGGCGGTCACGGCGAGCGGCGCTGCCCCCAGATGCCATGTGGCCGTGAGGCCGAGGTCGTAGGTGAGGCCCTGAAAGGCCAGTTCGTCGATATCCGTCACGCTGAGCCCCACACTCATCTGCAGATTATCGCTTGCATTCCAGTGGGTTGCACCGGATGCGAAGATGAAGTCCATGTTGTCGGGGTTGGCCATGCCAAGGCCGAAGCGGCCTTCGATGGCGATGGTGTCAGACACTTGATGCAGAGCCTCGAACCCCAGAGCAACGGTGTTGCCTTCATAATCGTTAAAATCGGAAAAGGAGCCGAAGACACCGTATTTCCAGTCCTCCTGCGGGACCATGTAGATGTGGCCGCCAAGATGGCCCAGATCACCGGCGTTGTAACCTGTGTAGGCCAGGTCAAACTGGACGCCGTGGTGTTCGGAGATGCGGAAGTCGGCACGCCCTTCGATCTGATTAATCTTTTGTTTTTCGCCGCTTACCTCAACCTGTGACTGGCTGAGCGTGGCGTCGAACATGGTCATCCCAAGGTTGCTTTGGGCAAAGACCGGCTGGTTGGCGGCAACCACTGCCGCCAGTGCAAACACTGTGCGTTTCATAATATTTCCCTTTTTTCCCAAGCGAGCCCCGGTGGCCTTTTTGACCTTGGCGGTGTCTCGCTTCCCGTGAAAACTGTTTACATATTCGAGGAAATTTTTGGAAGAATTTTAGATACTAATGGTTAATCTGTATTAAGCATAAGTTTATGATTTACTTATTGTTAATTGAACTCTTTCGTAGTTTTTCTATAACTCTTTCATAACTCATCTAAATTGCTCAGGTATTGCTGGCGAATTTGCCTGACAGGGTGCATGCTTCTGGATGTGATACAGTTGAGGTCTTGTTTCGGACCCAGTGCACCGGAGGGATTGGGATGTCTGCCAATGCGATCATGTTGCCACTGACGGGGCTGATTGCCCTTGGGCTGATTGTCTGGGCTCTGCGCAGACGCCTCAAATCCATTCGGGACAGTCGGCAGGTAACCCACCGGGCGCATGTGCCCGGTGACGATCGTGATCAGGCAGAGATTGCGCGCAGCGTACTGCATGGTCACGGGACCAGTGGACAGGGACACTGAGCTTTGGAAAAGGGCCGGGCAGGGACTGCCCGGCTGCTCAGATCAGATGATCACTCTTCCACCACCGCGTCGTCTTCGTCGCCCTGATCTGCGATGCGGGCAACCGAGACGACTTCTTCGCCCTTGGAGGTGTTGAAGACCTTCACACCACCTGCGCCGCGGGAGCGGAAGGAGATGCCGTCCACAGGGCAGCGGATCGATTGGCCGGTGTTGGTGACCAGCATGATCTGGTCGTCCATCTCGACCGGGAAGGAGGCGGCGAGCCGTCCGGCGCGCAGGGCCTTGTCCATGGCCATGACGCCTTGTCCACCGCGACCGCGCACAGGGTAGTCATGGCTGGAAGAAATCTTGCCTGAGCCCTGAACCGAGAGTGTGAGGATCAGATCTTCGGCGGCGGACATCTGGGCATAACGCTCCTGCGGGAGCGCCATGTCGGCGACGCTGCCTTCATCCTCATCCGCGCCTTCGTCATCGGCACCGGCAACGGCGCGGCGCATCTTGAGGTAGGCGGCCCGTTCCTCGGTACTGGCCTCGAAATGGCGGATCACCGCCATGGAGACGACGAAATCCTTGCTGGCGAGTTTGATCCCGCGCACGCCGGTTGAATCGCGGCCCTTGAAGACGCGCACTTCGGTGGTGGGGAAGCGGATGGCCTTGCCGAGCGAGGTGACGAGCATGACGTCATCGTCTTCGTCACAGATCCGCGCGTTCACAAGGCTGACGTCCTCGGGCAGTTTCATCGCGATCTTGCCGTTGGCGCGCACATTGGTGAAATCCGAGAGCGCGTTGCGGCGCACGGAGCCGTCGGATGTGGCAAAGACGATCTGCAGATCGCCCCAGTCATCCTCATCCCGGTCAACAGGCATGATCGCCGCGATTGAGACGCCCTGCGGGATTGGCAGGATGTTGACGATGGCCTTGCCGCGGGTTGTGCGGCCACCGGGCGGCAGGCGCCAGGTTTTCAGCTTATAGGCCATGCCGTCGGTGGTGAAGAACAGAAGCGGCGTGTGGGTGTTGGCGACAAAGAGCGTGGTGACCACATCTTCGTCCTTGGTGGCCATGCCTTGCGTGCCCTTGCCGCCGCGTTTCTGGGCGCGGTATTCGGCCAGTGCTGTGCGTTTGATATATCCAGACGCGGTCACCGTGACGACCATGTCTTCCTGTTCGATCAGGTCTTCGTCTTCCATGTCGCCGACGTAGTCCATGATCTCGGACCGGCGGGGGACGGCAAACTGTTCTTTGACGTCGCGCAATTCCGACGAGATGATCGCCATGATCCGGTCACGCGAGCGCAGGATGTCGAGGTAGTCCTTGATCTTGGCGGCCAGTTCCTGAAGTTCGTCGGTCACTTCCTTGACGCCGATCTGGGTGAGACGCTGGAGGCGCAGTTCGAGAATGGCGCGGGCCTGTGTCTCGGACAGGTAATAGGTGCCGTCCTCGTTCATCTTGTGGGTCGGGTCGTCGATAAGGCGGATGTAATCGGCAATCGCCTCGGCCGGCCAACGACGGGTCATCAGCTTTTCGCGGGCTTCGGCAGCATCGGCAGAGGCGCGGATCGTGGCCACGACCTCATCGACGTTTTCAACCGCCACGGCCAGACCGCAGAGGATGTGTGAGCGTTCGCGGGCCTTGCGCAGTTCATAGGCAGTGCGGCGCGCGACAACCTCTTCGCGGAAGGTGATGAAGGCCGAGAGAAACCCGTGCAGGGTCAGCTGTTCGGGGCGTCCGCCGTTGAGTGCCAGCATGTTGCACCCGAACGAGGTTTGCAGCGGCGTGAATCGGAACAACTGGTTGAGCACAACCTCGGGCGTTGCGTCGCGCTTGAGTTCGACCACGACGCGCACGCCAAGACGGTCGCTTTCGTCCTGCACATGGGCGATGCCTTCGATTTTCTTGTCGCGGGCAAGTTCGGCGATCTTTTCGATCATGGTCGACTTGTTGACCTGATAGGGGATCTCGTCGACAACAATGGCGTAGCGGTCCTTGCGGATCTCCTCGACCCGGGTCTTGGCGCGGATGATGACCGAGCCGCGCCCCTCAAGATACGCCTTGCGCGCGCCCGAGCGGCCAAGGATGAGCGCGCCCGTTGGGAAATCCGGGGCAGGCACGTATTCCATCAGCCCTTCGGTCGACAGGTCGGGGTTGTCAATGAGTGCGAGTGTTGCGTCCACGACCTCACCCAGATTGTGGGGCGGGATGTTGGTGGCCATGCCGACAGCGATGCCGCCCGCGCCATTGACCAGCATGTTGGGAAAGCGTGAGGGCAGGACGACCGGTTCCTGATCCTTGCCGTCATAGTTGTCCTGAAAGTCGACCGTGTCCTTGTCGATGTCGGCAAGAATGAAATCGGCGGGCTTGTCCATGCGCACTTCGGTGTAGCGCATGGCAGCCGGTGCGTCGCCGTCCATGGAGCCGAAGTTGCCCTGACCATCGAGAAGCGGCAGGGACATCGAGAAATCCTGCGCCATGCGCACCAGAGCGTCATAGATCGCCCCATCCCCGTGAGGGTGGTACTTGCCCATGACATCACCCACGGGACGGGCGGATTTGCGGTAGGATTTATCGGCTGTATTGCCGGTCTCGTGCATCGCGTAGAGGATCCGCCGGTGCACCGGTTTCAGACCATCGCGCAGATCGGGGATCGCACGGCTGATGATGACCGACATGGCATAGTCGAGGAAGGATGTTTCCATCTCTTCTTCAATGGCGATGGTCGGGCCGTCATAGGTGGGGCGCGTGGGTTCTGGCTGGCCTTCTTCCGGGCCGTCTGTCTCGTCGCTCAAGGGCGGGCTCCTGCTGTTGCAGACCTCTATATGTCGTTGGGATGACTATAGCCTGCCACGAGATGTAAGGGCAATGGCAGGGGTGCATTTAGCAGGGGAAACAGGGGGGAATCAGTGTGTTTTTGCGGGTTTTCACACGCAAAAGTGCCGGTCAGCGCACAAGGGCGCTGACCGGTGGCGGTAAAGGGCGGATCAGGCGCCCTGATCGATGACGCGCTGAACGTCCTGCTTCTTCTGCTCAGGGTCATCCGTGGTGCTCAGGATGCCTTTGATTTCGCCCAGCTGAGCGAGTGTCAGAGCGCCCATGACCTGCTCATCGATGCCCAGCTGGTTCAGGGCGTTGCCAACGGAGATCTCCAGCATGGAGAGGGCAGGAGCGACCAGGTTGTCCTGAGCGGAAACAGCGCCGGCTGTGCCGAGGGCTGCGACTGTGGCGAGTGCGATTGCGAGAGTTTTCATTGTGTCTGTCCTTTGTTTTCAAGTTTTGCGACCCGGCGTCTCCGGTGCCGCTGGAACCCTTTTGACGGGTTGGATCACCTGTCTCAAATCACGTGTTGGGACACGCATTCACACGCAAAAGTCAGTTTGCATTTACCTGAAAACAATGGGTTTTTACGCGATTGATGTTCTCACGGAAACGTGGGGCCAAAACCCATGTATTCAAAGGTATGCCGGGAGGGTTTCCCTGAAATATTACACACCTTGCGGTGAGCGAAGGCCGGTAGATTTCGCCCGATCTGAAGTGTTTCAGACCGGGCAATAAATGGTCATCGGGCTGTGATCGGCAAATCGGCCGAATTCGGGCGGATCAGCCCAGTCGGGCGGCGGTTCTGTCGGCCCGGCGGCGCAACTGATTCTCCCGCCAGATGGTGTAGAGGCCGGAAATCGCGATCAGAAGCATGCCCATCCAGGCGATCTGATCGGGCCATTCATCAAACACGAGAATGCCCCAGAAAATGCCAAGCGGCAGGGCAAGGTATTCAAAGGGGGCGATGATCGCGGCCTCGGACAGGCGGTAGGCTTGCGAGATGAAATACCCGCCGCCAGAGGCAAAAATACCCAACATCACCATGAAGGGCAGATCGACCCATGTGGGCCAGATCCAGGGGCGGAAAAGAAAGGCCAGCGACGGGTCGCTCTGGTCGGCAAACTTGCCATCCCCGATGGTCAGACCGAGCAGGATCGTGATGCAGATGAAAACGGCCTGAATGTAGAAGGTCATCGAGACCGCGTTTTCGGTGTCGCGCATGTGGCGGGTCAGGATGTGCAGGCTGGCGTATCCGAAGGCCGCGGCCATGGGGTAGAGCGATGCGGGCTGAAAAGCCTCGGTTCCCGGACGCTGGATGATGGCTGTGCCGCAGAGACCGAGCGCAATGGCGCTCCACCGGCGGGGGCCGACCGGTTCCTTGAGAAAAATCCGGGAAAAGATGGTGATCAGGAACGGGCTGATGAAGAAGATCGCCACGCATTCGGCAAGTGGCAGGGCAGCGAGGCCGAGAAAGAAGGTGAGGTTGGCAAAAACCACGCAAAGCGCACGGATGATGTGCAGACCGAGGCGTTTGGTGCGCAGGAGATGCAGGCCACCGCTGAGCGGGACCATAAGACAAAGGACGACGCCCATGCCGACGATGGAGCGGATCAGGACGATTTCGTGCAGGGCATAGTCGCCCGAGAGGAACTTGATGACGACGTCATTGGCTGAAAACATCACAGCCGCAAGTGCTGCGAAGGCGGGGCCAAAGGTGTTCAGGACAGGGCGGGACATGGAACCTCCGCCGGGCAGGGTGGCCGAGGTGGGGGCGGGGCGTCATGTCGTTAAGCGACATGGGGGCCGGGTGTGATGTCCGTTTTGGGTGATTTTTTGTGAGAGGGCGCACAGCTTGATGGTACGTGCGCCCTCTCGGGCAGTCAGGGGTGCCGGGTTCAGCTGGAGACCGGCCGACGCGACAGACTGGTCCCGTTGATGCAATGGACAAGTTTGCCTCCGGCGACCAGAATATGGCCGAGGTGGCTGCCACACCGCCGGCAATGGGATTCGATGAGTGTCCGGGCCGGGTTGCGGCCCATTGAATAGTCAGCCGCCTTGTCGATGCCGGTCAGGATCGCGTTCTCTTCGGCGTGGAAGAAGAACACCCAGCCAAGCTCAAGCGGGGCGCGCCATTCGGAAGAATAGAGCGGCAGGTCGCAGCCGACGCAATGGAACATGCCTTCGGAATAGTCGTCCCAGTAAGGGCTGCTTTCAGGCCATTCGGTGCCGTTCTCACGCAGGATGTTGTATTCGCCATCCGTGAGTTGAGCGCGCCATTCTGCATCCGTGCGGGTGACCTCATAGGCAAAGCTGTCGCTGTCTTTTGCGGATGCGCTGGTGCCGAGCACAGTGGCTGCACCGGCGATGGCTGTGGTTGTCAGAAAGTCTCGTCTGTTTGGGCTGTGGGTCATGATCGCCTCCTTTCCATGGGATCAGATTAGGAGGCGGTGCGATCACCTGACAGACAAGCTTGGGTGAGGCTGTGTGTGCCCTGTGAGAGCGCAAATGTGCAGGTTTTACTGGGGGTCTGGAGTTTTGGATCGGGGCCGGTCTGGCCCGCGATCATCTTGCGGTCACGAATCTGTATCCGTTTGTGTCGGGTCCGTGAGGATCAGAAAGGGATCTCGTCATCGAGATCGTTTGGACCGGAATTTGATGGGCCGCTATCGTAGCCGCCACCACCGCCGCTGCCATAGGAGCCGCCGCCCTGATCGTAACCGCCGCCGCTACTGCCACCGTCACCACGCCCGCCAAGCATGGTCAGGTTGGAGTTATAGCCGCGCAGGACCACTTCGGTGCTGTAGCGGTCCGCGCCGGACTGGTCCTGCCATTTGCGGGTCTCAAGCTGGCCTTCGATGTAGACGGTGGAGCCTTTGCGCAGGTATTGCTCGGCCACACGGACAAGCCCTTCGGAGAAGATGGCCACCGAGTGCCATTCGGTCTTTTCCCGGTTCTCGCCGGTGTTGCGATCCTTCCAGCGCTCGGAGGTTGCGATGCGCAGATTGCAGACCTTGCCGCCGTTCTGGAAAGAGCGGACTTCCGGGTCGCGGCCCAGATTCCCAACCAGGATCACCTTGTTTACACTGCCGGCCATGACCATTCTCCCTCAAGCATTGGCGATTTTGAGCGTGACGTTAGCGGGTTTGGCAGGGCGCTGCCAGCCCGTCTGCGAGGGTTCTGCGGGATATGTTAAGAATTGTTGAAAATTTCTGTCAAAGGCGGCAAAACAGGGAGTGTCGCGGGTCTAGGAGGTCGGACGGTTTGCTTGGTGGTGTAAAAACAGCTGTGTTGCTGATGGTGGCGTTGATGATGGGGGCGGGTGCGCAGGCGCAATCGGCGCTTGGCTCGGGCTCGCTGCTGTCGAGCTATGATCGGGATCTGATCCGCAAGCCTGTGCGCGGCAAGCTGAAAAATGCGCCCCGGGCGACAAGGATCGAGATCGACGAGGCCGCGATTGGCCAGAAGGTCAATGTTTATGCGCCACAGTTCTATGGGCGTGATACGTTCCCCAACAGCCGGTTGCACAACATGGCGCGCAATGCTGCGCGCAAGAACGGCATTCCGGTGGCGTTGTTTCTGAAGCTGGTTACCCAGGAGAGCAACTGGAAACCAAAGGCCCGCAGCCACAAGGGAGCAATCGGTCTGGCGCAGCTGATGCCGCAGACGGCGCGGGGCCTGGGGGTCAACCCCCATGATCCACGGCAAAACCTTGAAGGTGGCGCGCGCTATCTGGCTCAGCAATACGCGCGGTTCCGCGACTGGCGGCTGGCGCTGGCTGCGTATAACGCGGGCCCGGGTGCGGTTGAGAAGTATAATGGCGTGCCGCCCTACCGCGAGACGCAGAACTACGTGAGAAAAATCCTCGGGTCGTGAGGGGCGCCGGTTGCGGGTGCCTCCGGCGGGAGTATTTACCGGAAAATCGAACAGGATGAGGGCGTTGCGCCTGAGGCATGTCGGCGGATGTCAGCAGTGTTGATGTTCTGCTATTGTTCGCACGTTTAGACTCTGGTAATTTTTGCCCGCCGGATTAGATGAAGGCGTTGAGCCGCGAGAGGACCTGCCATGCCTGAACTGAAGTCGATCGAGATCCGGGGCGCGCGCGAGCATAACCTCAAGAACGTTGATGTGGACATTCCCCGCGACAGGCTTGTGGTGATCACCGGGTTGTCGGGGTCGGGCAAGTCGTCGCTCGCCTTCGATACGATCTATGCGGAAGGGCAGCGGCGCTATGTCGAGAGCCTGAGTGCCTATGCCCGGCAGTTTCTGGACATGATGCAAAAGCCGGATGTGGATCACATCAGCGGGCTGAGCCCGGCGATTTCCATCGAACAGAAGACCACGTCGAAGAACCCGCGCTCGACCGTTGGCACGGTGACCGAGATCTACGACTATATGCGTCTGATGTTTGCGCGCGCAGGCACGCCCTATTCGCCTGCGACCGGTTTGCCGATCGAGGCGCAACAGGTCTCGGACATGGTGGACCGGGTGATGGCGATGGAAGAGGGCACGCGGGCCTATTTGCTGGCCCCGATTGTGCGCGACCGGAAGGGCGAATATCGCAAGGAATTTCAGGAGCTTGCCAAGCAGGGCTTTCAGCGGGTGAAGGTCAATGGGGAGTTTTACGAGCTGGATGCGCCGCCGACGCTGGACAAGAAGTTTCGCCACAACATCGATGTGGTGGTGGACCGGATCGTCGTGAAGGAGGGTTTGGAGACGCGGCTGGCGGACAGTTTTCGCACGGCGCTGGATCTGGCGGACGGGATTGCCATTCTGGAGACGGCTGTGAAGGAGGGGGATCCAGAGCGGTTTACCTTTTCCGAGAAATTCGCCTGTCCGGTCTCGGGCTTCACGATCCCGGAAATCGAGCCGCGGCTGTTTTCCTTCAATGCGCCTTTCGGGGCCTGTCCGGAATGTGACGGGCTGGGTGTCGAGTTGTTCTTTGACGAGCGCCTGGTGGTGCCGGATGAGAGCCTGTCACTGATCAAGGGCGCGCTGGCGCCATGGGCCAAATCCAAGACGCCGAGCCCGTATTACAGGCAGACGCTGGAGGCAGTGGCGAAGCATTACGAGTTTTCGATCAACACGCCCTGGCGCGATTTGCCGGCCCATGCCAGGCAACTGATGCTTTATGGCTCGGACGGGGAGGCGATCAAGTTTCGCTTTGACGAAGGGGGCCGGGTCTACGAGGTCAAGCGGCCCTTTGAGGGGGTGATCCCGAATATGGAGCGACGTTACCGGGAGACGGACAGCAACTGGATCCGGGAGGAATTCGAGCGGTTCCAGAACAACCGGGCCTGCGGCACCTGCGAGGGGTATCGTCTGCGGCCCGAAGCGCTGGCAGTGAAGATCAATGGCGCCCATGTCGGCCAGATCGTGCAATTGTCGATCAAGGAGGCGCTGGACTGGATCGAGACGGCTCCGCAGACCATGTCGGAGCAGAAGCAGGAGATTGCGCGCGCCATCGTCAAGGAGATCCGGGAGCGGCTTGGATTTCTGGTCAATGTGGGGCTGGATTATCTGACGTTGAGCCGAAATTCGGGCACGTTGTCGGGAGGTGAGAGCCAGCGGATCCGGCTGGCAAGCCAGATCGGTTCAGGCCTGACCGGGGTGCTCTATGTGCTTGATGAGCCGTCGATCGGTCTGCATCAGCGCGACAACGGGCGGTTGCTGGTGACGCTGAAGAACCTGCGTGATCAGGGCAATACGGTGATTGTGGTCGAGCATGACGAGGAGGCGATCCGGGAGGCCGATCATGTGCTGGACATCGGGCCGGGTGCGGGTGTGCATGGTGGCGAGATCATCGCACAGGGCACGCCCAAGCAGATCGAGAAGGCGAAAAATTCCATCACCGGGCAATATCTGACTGGCAAACGGGCGATTGCGATCCCGGGCGAGCGGCGCAAGGGCAATGGCAAGTCGGTGATTGTGGAAGGCGCGAGTGGCAACAACCTGAAAGACGTAACGGCGGAGTATCCGCTGGGCACGCTGACGTGTGTCACCGGTGTGTCGGGCGGTGGGAAATCCACGTTGACCATCGAGACGCTGTTCAAGACCGCGAGCATGCGGTTGAACGGGGCGCGGCAGACGCCTGCGCCGTCGCGGTCGATCAAGGGGCTGGAGCATCTGGACAAGGTGATCGACATTGACCAGTCGCCCATCGGGCGGACACCACGGTCGAACCCGGCGACCTATACCGGGGCTTTTGGGCCGATCCGCGACTGGTATGCCGGGCTGCCTGAGAGCAAGGCGCGCGGCTACAAGCCGGGGCGGTTTTCGTTCAACGTCAAGGGCGGGCGCTGTGAGGCCTGTCAGGGCGATGGGGTGATCAAGATCGAGATGCACTTCCTGCCGGATGTCTATGTGACCTGCGAAAGCTGTCAGGGCAAACGCTACAACCGTGAGACGCTGGAGATCCTGTTCAAGGGCAAGAGCATCGCGGATGTGCTGGACATGACGGTTGAGGATGCGGAGACCTTCTTCAAGGCGGTGCCGTCAATCCGGGACAAGATGACCACGCTGATGCGGGTGGGCCTTGGCTATATCAAGGTGGGCCAGCAGGCCACGACCCTGTCGGGTGGTGAGGCGCAGCGGGTCAAGCTGTCAAAGGAATTGAGCAAGCGGGCCACGGGCCGGACGCTGTATATTCTGGACGAGCCGACCACGGGTCTGCATTTCGAGGACGTCAAGAAGCTGCTGGAAGTGCTGCATGAGCTGGTCGATCAGGGCAATTCGGTTGTGGTGATCGAGCACAATCTGGATGTGGTCAAGACGGCGGACCATATCATCGACATCGGGCCCGAGGGCGGCGATGGAGGTGGCGAGATCGTGGCTGTGGGCACGCCTGAAGAGGTGGCGCTGGTGCCGGGGTCACATACGGGGCGCTATCTGAAAGAGATGCTGAGCGCCAAGCAGATTGCTGCGGAATGACCCATAACTTGTCACATTTTTGCCCAAGCTGATTAGCATCTTGTCCATGTGGCGGGCGCTGAAACAGTATGGGTAAAGATCATGGAAACCTTTCTGAGCGTCGTGTTTGTAGTATGTGCCGGGTGTGCAGTGTTCGCAGGTGTACACAAGAAAGACATTGAGGAGGGCAGGATGCCGGCTCCGGTAGCTGCCTACGTCTCTGAGTGACGACCGGTTAAACAATTTAAGCGGTGTCGTGAGTGGCCCCCTTCTTCCTTAAAGGTGCATGGAAGGAGGGGCAGCCGCTGCTCTTCAAAAACGAACGCAAGTTTAATAAAATTTTAATCCTGTCGGCGTATGTTTCGGCCTCGTGAAATCGTGTTTCCTTGCGGAACAGCTTTCATCTTCTCGAGCATTTGAAACGCCTGCGCTCGGGACGACCCCGGTCCGCGTGGGATCTGACGGGGGTCCATTGATGGCCACGGATACTTTTAAACACAACACAATTTCGCTGGACAGCCCGGCGCACCACGCTGATGCGATTGTTCCCGATGACCAGACCGATATGGCCTTTACCTCGCGCGCGCTCTTTGTCGGGCAGGGCGGTGATCTTTCGGTGCATATGGTGGGCAAGACCGAGCCGATCACTTTTCGCAATCTGCCCGTCTGCCTGTTGCCGATCCGGGTGGACCGGGTGTTGGCCACAGGCACGACCGTAACCGACATCGTTGCGTTGTGGTGAGCCCATGGGATTGTCACTGACATTGGGCGTTGGCCTGACCGCAGGCGGTTGGGTCGCGGGTGGTGGATCGGGTCAGCCGGTCTCGCAGGCGGTGGAGCTTCTTGGGACACGCCAGGGCTTTGCCATTGATTTCATCAACAAGCGGATGATCGTGAATGATGCGGCTGTTCCGGCGAATGCCTTTGATGGCAACCCGGAAGAGAAGCTGACCAAGCTGGGTGCTGATCCTTATCTTTATGATCCGCAGAAGGGTCTGGATCTGTCGGCCACGCGGGATTTTGCCCTGTCTCTGCCGACGGCGAGTTTTCCGTTCAATGTCAACGCGATCCATGTCTTTGCGCGATTCCGGTTCAATGCCGCTGACAGCGCCGAGCAGCGCTATCTTCTGATGGTTGATAACTCGGGCAATGATCGGTTTGCGATGTACACGACCGCTGGCGTGTCCTTGCGGATGGTGACCGGTGATGGTGTTGCCGCAGATACAGAGATCAGTGATCTGGTTCTGGCACCGGACAGCGAGATCAAGGTGTTCTTTGGTGCGGAACAGTATGGGCGTCACTTTGCGGACAACAGTGGTTTGGTGACCCATGACCAGTTGCACGCGCTTCAGATGGGGCAGCCGACCGAGATCGGGATCGGGATGTACAACACCATCGCGAACAGGGTTCTGGACGGACATCTGGCCGAGATCGCGGTGATCTGCGAGCCGATGGCCTTTGAGGGTGTAATTACAAATGACCCGCCAGGCACGACCTTTGCGGTGGAGGGTGACAGCCACACATTCAACACGAGCTTTGGTCTGAGCGAGGATCAGTTCTATCCAAAGCTGGTGGCCGATGCGATGGGGCCGAAATGGGGCTGGCGGAACCGGGGCATCTCGGGCGAAAGCTCGGCAGAGATGGTGACAACTTCGGCGATTGCCACGTTTCTGGATCAGGGACCGCCCGAGATTGCGGCGATCTATGCAGGATCCAATGATGTGAAGACGCTGGTGATTGCGGCAAGCCCTGCCTCGACCACGACGGTCTTGCATGTGGAGCCGGACGCCGTGGCGCAGGGAAAGCTCGCGGTTGAGGGCGGTGTGAAGATCAACGGGCAAAGCCGCCGGATCGTGGCGATCAACGGGACCGAGATCACGCTGGATGTGGCCCTGTCAGCGGCACCCGCAACGGGCGATGAACTGGATGTGGACACGGTTGAGAACATCAAGCGCTGGATCGCAGCGGTGCAGGCAGCAGGTGCACAGCGTGTTCTGGTGATTGGTGCGCATTACCTGAATTTTGCAGCCTCAGGCGACACACCGACGGCAGAGCAGTCGCTGAGGTCCGGCATCCGGGACAACGAACAGGCAGCAGCAGCAGCAGCAGGGGTCGAGTATGTGGACACCTATGCCCATATGCGCGACGTGATTCTGTCGGGTGCAGTCACGCAAGGAGACTGGGCCGCATGGCATCAGGGTCCGACGGACACGCATCTGACGGCTGCGGGCGAACAGGCGCTGGCAAATGCAATTGTCGCCTATCTGGTGGCCAACCCGGGGTGAATTGATTTGGTGACCGATGACTTGGAAGGGCGTGCCTGTGGGCGCGCCCTTTGTCATTTCAGATCAACGCGGTATCCCATGTTCGAGGTAAGAATCCATGATTGCCGCACCTCGATCGGGTGGCCGGACAAATCCCATGCCGTTCGCTCGGCCAGCATCAGGGGCGCACCTTCTGGCAGCGCCAGTTGCCCGGCAACTTCGGCAGGTGCTGCCCGAGCTGTCAGGATATCCTCAGCCCGGGTGACTGTGTGTCCGGCCACGGATTGATAGTGGCTGTAAAGCGCGTTTGGCAGGGGTGTGTCTGGTGACAGTCCGGGAAATTTGACTGGGTCCAGGAAGCTGAACTCGACAAGGGCAGGGCGACCGTCAACGGCACGCAGGCGGCTGATTTTCCACAGTTTCCGCCGCCCAGCGTTCAGTGTGCGATTGAGTGCCGGGGCTGCGTCTACACGGGTGATGGTCTGGCTGAGCAGGGCCGGAATGACGGCTGTGCCATCGCGGCGCACAAGCCTGAAGAAATGGTAGAGCGCACGGGCAGGCGATTGTTCAGGCATATAGGTGCCCTTGCCCTGTCGCCGGTCTATCAGGTTGTCGGATGCCATCTGGTTGAGCGCCTTGCGCACCGTGCCTTGCGATACGCCGATCTGGGCGGCCAGTGCAAACTCGGACGGGAGCGCGTCACCGGCTTTCCATTCACCCTCAGCCATTCGGGCGCGCAGGTGTTCGATGACTTGCAGATAGAGCGGTGCAGGATTTGGCGCCAACATTTGCGTTTCCTCTGGTATCTCTGTCATGTGTCTTATATAAGACCTAAGAACCTGAGTCGATATCCAAAAAGGAGAACCCGATGGGAATACCCCAACTGCTCGTTCATGACACCAAGGACAATGTTGGCGTTGTGGTCGTTGAAGGTCTGACCGCTGGCACGGAAATGCTGTGCGTGGTCACTCATGACAACACTGATTTCAAGCTTGTTGCCGAGCAGGACATCCCCATCGGCCACAAGGTGGCGCTTGGCGATCTGACCGCTGGTGATACGGTCATCAAATACGGTGAGGACATCGGCAAGATGGTCGGTGAGGCCAAGAAGGGCCACCATGTCCATACCCATAACCTCAAAACAAAGCGGTGGTGATCTGATGTTTGATGCAACTGGAACAACTGTTCAGGCCTGGCGTCGTGAGAACGGCCGCGTCGGCGTTCGCAACCATGTGGCCATTCTGCCGGTCGATGACATCTCGAACGCCTGTGTCGAGGCTGTCGCCAACAACGTCAAGGGCACGCTGGCACTGCCGCACGCCTATGGTCGTCTGCAGTTCGGTGAAGACCTTGACCTGCATTTCCGCACGCTGATCGGCACGGGTGCAAACCCCAATGTCGCGGCTGTCGTCGTGATCGGGATCGAGCCTGAATGGACCAAGATCATCGCTGATGGCATTCGCAAGACCGGCAAGCCGGTTGCCGAATTCTCCATCGAGCAGAACGGTGATTTCGAGACCATCCGTCGCGCTGGCTGGAAGGCCAAGGAGTTCGTCCATTGGGCGACTGAGCTGCAGAAGGAAGAATGCCCGATCACGGATCTTTGGGTGTCGACCAAATGCGGCGAGAGCGACACGACCACGGGTCTGTCAAGCTGCCCGACCGTTGGCAACATGTATGACAAGCTGCTGCCGCATGGCCTTTATGGCTGTTTCGGCGAGACCTCCGAGATCACTGGCGCAGAGCATATCTGTGAAAAGCGCGCAGCGAACCCGGAAGCGGCTGCGAAATTCATGAAGATCTTCAAGGCCTATGCCGATGACGTGATCTTCGCGCACCAGACCGATGATCTGAGCGACAGCCAGCCGACAAAGGGCAACATCCTGGGCGGTCTGTCGACCATCGAGGAAAAAGCGCTTGGCAACCTTGAGAAGATCGGCCGGACGTCGACCTATATTGATGCGCTTGGCCCGGCAGAAGCTCCTGAAAAGGGCAATGGTCTGTATTTCATGGACACATCTTCTGCGGCGGCGGAATGTGTGACGCTGATGGGTGCGGCCGGTTACGTGATCCACACCTTCCCGACAGGGCAGGGCAATGTGGTGGGCAACCCGATCGTGCCTGTGATCAAGATCTCGGGCAATCCGCGGACATTGCGGACCATGTCCGAACATATCGATGTGGATGTAACCGGTGTTCTGACCCGTGAGATGACCATTGATCAGGCCGGCGACAGCCTGATCGAGATGATCCGGCGCACGGCCAATGGCCGGGTGACTGCGGCGGAAGCTCTCGGTCACCGCGAGTTCGTGATGACCAAGCTCTACCGGTCTGCATAAGTCGAGACATTGGAGTGGGCTTGCGCCCACATGCCATGGAAGCCGGGCCTTCGGGCCCGGCGATTTCATTTGCGGGTGAGGCCCTGACCTGGGGTCAGAGCGCCTGCAAGCATTTGGAGAGTCGCCCCAAAGCCTCAAGGACAAGCCCCGGGGCGGGGTGGCCTGCGGCCATCCTTGACCCTTTGGAGCGACTCACCCATGAGGGTGTCATGGAAATTTTGAAAACAGATGAGGCGCAGGCTCTGGTGGCCAAGGCGCTAGAGCAGTCCGGGACATCTGCGGACGTGGCGGAGACAGTTGCAAATGCCCTCGTGCGGGCCGAGGCCGATGGCCATGGCGGGCATGGGTTGAGCCGGGTGCCGTCCTATGCGGCGCAGGCGCGGACCGGCAAGGTGCAGGGCCATGCGGTGCCGGTCTTGCAAGATGTGAAACCTGGCGCGTTTCGGGTCGATGCGGGGCTTGGATTTTCCTATCCGGCCCTGCGGCTTGCAATCCCCGAACTGGCTGCGCGCGCAAAGGCAAACGGGATCGCGGTTGCGGCCATTCACCGGTCCCATCATTTTGGCGTGGCCGGGCATCATTGCGAGGATCTGGCTGATCTGGGATGCGCGGCGTTCATCTATGGCAATGCGCCCAAGGCGCTGGCTCCTGCGGGGGCGACCAAGGCCATACTCGGGACCAACCCGATCGCCTTTGCTGCCCCCATGGAAGGAGCACCACTGGTCATCGACATGGCGGTCACCACAGTTGCACGCGGCAAGATCAATGCCGCCAAGGAAGCGGGCGAGGCCATTCCCGAGGGCTGGGCGCTGGGGCCGGATGGTCAACCGACCACGGATCCCGAAGTTGCATTGAAAGGCACGATTGCGCCCATGGGCGGGGCCAAGGGTGCGGCACTGGCCCTGATGGTCGAGGTGATGTCGGCCTGTCTGGCAGGCGCTGCCTTCGGCACTGAGGCCAGTTCACTGTTTGAAGGCGAGGGCGCGCCGCCAAATCTGGGGCAAGTGATGATTGCCGTGGATGTGGATGCGGTCTCAGGCGGGGCGTTTGCCGGGCGGATGGTGGATCTGGCGGCGATTTATGCAGAATTGGAGGGCGTGCGGATGCCGGGCTCCCGCCGGTTGGAAGCACGCGCCCGGGCTGAGCGTGAAGGATTGGCGATCAAGCCCGCCATCCTGAGCCAGATCAGGGATCTTGCGGGAGGATCGCAATGACGACGGTTTTTGGAACCCATGACGGGCAACAGGTGACCGAGACGGTTCTGGAAAATGCCGATGCGCGGATCAGCGTGTTGAACTATGGCTGTGTGATCCGGGACTGGCGCGTGGATGTGGACGGAAAGAGCCTGCCCATGGTGCTCGGCTTCGAGCGGTTTGAGGATTATCCGGCCCATTCGAAGTCTTTCGGGATCATCGCCGGGCGGGTCGCAAACCGAACCGCGAAGGGATTGATCAACATCGGCGGGCAGTCTTATCAGTTGAGCCAGAACGAGCGGCAAACCCATCTGCATGGCGGCATTGGCGGCTTGGGCAAACGGCTCTGGTCGATGGAAGCCGATGGCAATCGTGCGGTCGAGTTGACCTACCATTCGCCTGATGGCGAGGAGGGCTATCCCGGCGCAGTTGATTTCAAGGTCACCATGACTCTTGATGGCCCGCGCCTGCGCTTCGAGATGTCGGGCGTGCCGGATCGCGAGACGCCGATAAATCTGGCGCAGCACAATTACTACAATCTCAACGGTGGCGGCAGCGTGCGCGATCACGTGTTGCACATTCCAGCCAGTCTCGTGACGGAAGTCGATGGTGATCTGATCCCGACCGGGCGGCATGTGCCCGTGGACGGCACACCCTATGATTTTAGGGTCTCGGTGCCGGTGGGCTCGATCGATCCCGACAGGCTTGGGATCGATGGCAATCTGGTGCTGGATGCCGATCACGATCCGCGCAGACCTGCAGCAGAGATGTTTGCACCGGAATCGGGCGTGCGCCTCAAGCTCTGGACAGATCAGCCTGGCATTCAGGTGTTTGATGCACCGCGCATGGCGATCCCGGTTCCGGGGTTGGATGGACAGAATTATGGGGAATTTGGCGGGTTCTGTCTTGAACCGCAGCATTTTCCCGACAGTCTGAATCATCCTGATTGGCCGAGCACGCTGCGCTCGCCAGAGGCTCCGTATCATCAGAAACTGACGGTCGAGATCGGGCGGGACTAAAGCCCGCCAAGCGCGCGCAGACGTGCCTCAAGCAGGGCGATGCGGGCATCATCGCCTGCAACCAGCGCAAAAACCCACGCATGGGTGATGTGAAATCTGTGATCGCCCGACACATCCGCCAGCTGTGCGGCCTGTTCATGCAGGTCTGACAATTCTGCCGCCGCTTCCAGCTGCCCATGCAGTTGCTTCAGCCGCGCATCGATCTGAGCAGGGGTCAGGTCAGCCACCAAGGCGCTGTGCGACCCAGGCGTGGAAAGCGTGTGTCGGGCTGTCCATCTCGGGTGAGAAGACGCCGCCGTCAAAACTCACGGCTCCCCGCCCGCGTTGCATGCCTTGGGTGACAAAAATATCCTCGGACAGAACCTCTTTCCAGAGGCGTGCGTTCTCGGCCCTCAGGGGCGCGAAATCAGCACTTTCAGCGGCCTCTTCGGAAGCATAGTAGAGCATCACCCGCTCGGTCGTGCGATCATGCGCCTTGGGATCAAGATGTGCTGCCCAGAAATGATCGCGGTGCACGGCGAAAAACACATTGGGATAGACAGAAGGGTATTCTGCGGATTTGTCCCATTTGGACGGCAGGTCGGCAAAGTCCGGCAGGTCGATCTCGGGGTGCAGGCCTGGGTTATAAACCAGCGTGCCCTGACCGGAAAAGCCCTGTTCGATGAAGCAATAGTGATCCTCAAGCCGGGAATAGCTGTTCAGACCGGGGTGCACCCAAGGTAGGTGATAGCTTTCGCAGTTGTTCTCAAGGATCAGTTTCCAGTTGGCCTGAATGTCGAGCGTGAACCCCTTGCTGTCGGAGGCAGGGTAGAGGGGTTTATCGGCGAAATCGGCCAGTTGCTTGCGCAAGGGCGCGATGAAGTTATCAAAATCCTCGGCATCACCGCTGACATTGACGAACACAACATCCATGAAGACGCCGGTGGCAATAGGGGTCAGGCCGGTTTTGGTGGGGTCGATGGCATCGGACTTGTTGATCCCCGGACCGCCCACATGGGGCGTCGCGCGCAGCTTGCCATCCATGGAGTAGCACCAGGAATGGTAAGGGCAGCGGATCACGCCGCCGAAGTTCTTGGGCTCCTCGACCAGAATCATGCCACGGTGGCGGCAGACATTTTCGAACACCTTGATCTGGCCCTCATGATCACGCAGCAGCAGGAGGGGCATGCCCATGAAGTCGATTGGCTTGGCATCACCCGGTTCGGGAACATCCTGCCCGAATCCGATACAGGCCCAGCCGCGCTTAAAGATGTGCTCGCGCTCAAGATCGAAAGCGTCCTGAGAGGTATAAAGGACGCTGGGCAGGCCCTTTGCGCCTTTCACCGGTCCGTTGACCTTATCGAGCATGGGTTTGAGGGTGCTCAGATCCATTGTCATCACCTCTGATTGCGCTGTACCTGAAAAAGCTTAATTGTCACCTCAACCGCCGTCCGGTCTGGGCGCGACATTTTTTGGGGCGAAGTTTTCTCACAGCGACCCCGGCGATTCTGTCCAGATGGGCATTTTGAGCACAGGGTCACACAATATATAGCCATTCCCGGTCAGAGGCATTTGCTCAGATGGAGCCTGTGGATAAAAATGTAAGCTGTTGTAAAGTAATGAAAAAGGTGTTTTGGCGGGGATTGGTAAATTTGCTGCATTGCAACAAGATGCTGGTAAGACTCTGTTAATGACTCACCCTATCACCCCAAGATATAGAAGAGTTTTCAACGTCAATCGCAAAATGTGACGGCTTTGTGAATAATTCCGTTGACCCACCCCGCTGTGATCGTCCAGTTTGTGCGGGCAAAAGCGGACAGCCACTAGATGTAGTGTTCGAATGCAGATCTTGGGGGAACTCAGGGGCTGATCGGAATACACGTCTCTACAACAATCGGCCCAACCGCTCACGCGTCACAAAACTGCAAAACGCCAAGCAGGGGCAGAGTACAATGAAGATCGAACGTCAGTTCACAAAAGAAGACACAGGTGCCTACGGCACACTGGAATTCCGCAAGACCGCCTCCGAGATCCGCAACCCCGATGGGTCTATCGTGTTCTCGCTCACCGATCTGGAAGTCCCCACCTCCTGGTCGCAAGTCGCCTCTGATGTGCTGGCGCAAAAGTATTTCCGCAAGGCAGGTGTGCCTGCAGCCACCAAGCAGGTCCGCGAGAAGGGCGTACCTGCTTTCCTGTGGCGCTCTGTTCCCGACGAAGACGCATTGGCCAAGCTGCCGGAAGACGAGCGTTATGTCGGTGAAAGCTCAGCCAAGCAGGTGTTCAACCGTCTGGCAGGCGCCTGGGCCTATTGGGGCTGGAAGGGCGGTTATTTTTCGACCGAGGCCGATGTGCAGGCCTATTACGATGAAATGCGCTTCATGCTGGCCACCCAGATGGCAGCACCAAACTCCCCCCAGTGGTTTAATACCGGCCTGCATTGGGCCTATGGCATCGATGGCCCGTCTCAGGGCCATTTCTACGTGGACTACAAGACAGGCAAGCTGACCAAGTCGGACAGCGCCTACGAGCATCCACAGCCCCATGCCTGTTTCATCCAGTCCGTCTCGGACGATCTGGTGAATGACGGCGGCATCATGGATTTGTGGACGCGAGAGGCACGCCTGTTCAAATACGGCTCTGGCACCGGCACGAATTTCTCCTCCCTGCGGGCCGCGAACGAGTCGTTGGGCGGCGGCGGCAAATCATCCGGACTCATGTCTTTCCTGAAGATCGGAGACCGGGCCGCCGGCGCCATTAAGTCGGGCGGTACGACACGCCGCGCGGCGAAGATGGTGATCTGCGACATGGACCACCCGGATATTGAAGAGTTCATCAACTGGAAAGTTGTCGAAGAGCAGAAAGTCGCCTCGCTGGTTGCCGGCTCCAAGGCCCATGAGATGCATCTCAACGACATCTTTGCAGCCATTCGCAGCTGGGACGGCAAGGAGCAGGACGCCTTTGACCCATCTGCCAATACTGGTCTGAAGGCTGCAATCAAGTCAGCCAAAAAGGCCATGATCCCCGAGACTTACGTCAAGCGGATCCTGCAATATGCAGAGCAGGGTTATTCGTCGATCGAGTTTCCGACATACGACACGGACTGGGATTCGGACGCCTATCTGACGGTATCGGGCCAGAATTCCAACAACTCGGTTCGGGTGACGGATGCGTTTCTGAAGGCAGTCGAGAATGATGAGGATTGGGCGCTGATCCGGCGCACCGACGGCAAGACATCAAAGACGCTTAGGGCGCGTGAGCTGTGGGACCAGATCGGTCACGCCGCATGGGCCTGTGCCGATCCCGGCATGCAGTATCACGATACGATCAACTCCTGGCACACATGTCCCGAGGACGGTCAGATCCGTGGCTCCAACCCGTGCTCGGAATACATGTTCCTTGACGATACGGCCTGTAACCTGGCGTCCATGAACCTTCTGACCTTCCTGCATGACGGGGTGTTCGCGGCAGAGGATTACATGCACGCCACGCGGCTGTGGATGATCACGCTGGAAGTGTCTGTTCTGATGGCACAATTCCCGAGCCCGGCGATTGCTGAACTCAGCTACAAGTTCCGCACAACAGGTCTGGGCTATGCCAACATCGGCGGTCTGCTGATGAACATGGGCTATGGCTATGACAGCGACGAGGGCCGGGCGCTTTGTGGTGCCCTGAGCGCGATCATGACCGGTGTCTGTTATGCAACATCGGCCGAGATGGCGTCCGAAGTCGGGGCATTCCCGGGCTATGAGCCGAATGCCGACCACATGCTGAGGGTGATGCGCAACCACCGCCGCGCAGCTTACGGCGAGACTGAAGGTTATGAGGATCTGGCAGTGCTGCCGGTGCCTCTGGATCAGGTTAACTGCCCTGACGCGCGTCTGGTCACATTGGCCCATGCAGCCTGGGACGAGGCGCTGGAACTTGGCGAGAAGCACGGCTATCGCAATGCGCAATCCACCGTGATCGCACCCACCGGCACCATTGGTCTGGTGATGGATTGCGACACAACGGGCATCGAGCCGGATTTCGCGCTGGTGAAGTTCAAGAAGCTTGCCGGTGGAGGGTATTTCAAGATCATCAACCGCTCGGTCCCCGGCGCGCTGGCCAAACTTGGCTATGGTCCGGCCCAGATCGAAGAAATCGTGGCCTATGCGGTCGGTCATGGCACGCTGGGCAACGCGCCTGACATCAATCCGACAGCGCTGATCGGGCATGGCTTCGGGCCGGACGAGATCCAGAAGATCGAAGCGGCCCTGCCGACCGCCTTTGACATCCGCTTTGTCTTCAACCAGTGGACATTGGGCGCGGAATTCTGCACTGGCACGCTGGGCATCCCGGCAGAGAAGCTGAGCGATCCGAGCTTTGATCTGCTCAAGCATCTGGGCTTTACCCGGGCGCAGGTCGAGGCCGCCAACAGCCACATTTGCGGCACCATGACGCTGGAAGGCGCGCCGCATCTGGATGAGGCGCATTACAGCGTCTTTGACTGCGCCAATCCGTGCGGCAAGCTGGGCAAGCGCTTCCTGAGCGTGGACAGCCACATTCACATGATGGCAGCGGCTCAAAGCTTCATCTCGGGCGCGATCTCCAAGACGATCAACATGCCCAATGATGCGACCATCGAGGATTGCAAGGATGCCTATATCCTCAGCCACCAGCTGGGAGTGAAGGCCAACGCGCTCTATCGCGATGGCTCGAAACTTAGCCAACCTCTGTCGGCTGCACTGGTCGAGGATGAAGAGGAGGATCTCGAAGAGACGCTCTTCAACGCACCGGCAGGCGAGCGGGCGCAGATTGTTGCCGAGAAGATCATCGAGAAGGTGATCGTCAAGGAAATCGTCCGCTCCAACCGCGAGAAGCTGCCCGAGCGGCGCAAGGGCTATACCCAGAAGGCCATCGTCGGTGGTCACAAGGTCTACCTGCGTACCGGTGAGTACAAGGACGGCAACCTGGGTGAGATCTTCATCGACATGCACAAGGAAGGCGCCGCCTTCCGCGCGATGATGAACAACTTCGCCATCGCGGTATCGGTCGGTCTGCAATATGGCGTGCCGCTGGAAGAGTTCGTCGAGGCCTTCACTTTCACCCGCTTCGAGCCTGCAGGCATGGTTCAGGGCAATGACAGCGTGAAGAACGCGACCTCCATTCTGGATTACATCTTCCGCGAACTGGCGATCTCGTATCTCGACCGCACCGATCTGGCCCATGTTCAGCCCGAGGGCGAAAGCTTTGACGAGATTGGCCGTGGCGAGGAGGAGGGCAAGCGCAACTTCAATGAAGTGGCACCCGAGGTCGCCCAAAGCTCGATCGAGATGATCAAGCAGGTGTCCTCCACCGGCTATCTGCGCAAGCGTCTGCCTCAGGAATTGCTGGTGCTGCAGGGTGGGGCCGAAGTGGCTGCACTTGATGGCGCAGCCGCGGTCGAGCAGGCGGTTTCCACTGTCACCACGGTTGAGGCGATCACGCCCAAGACCATGGACGCCCGGGCCAAGGCCAAGATGCAGGGCTACGAGGGCGATCCGTGCGGTGAGTGCGGCAACTTCACACTGGTGCGCAATGGCACCTGCCTGAAGTGCAACACCTGCGGAGGCACGTCGGGATGTAGTTAAAAGAGATAGCGGCCGCCCGTGGGGGCGCGGCTGCTAAAGCGTTCAGGCCGCAGGCAATAAACCGAGCGGTAATCAACGAAAAGAGCCTGAAATGCGATGACTTGGGGGATGGCGTGCCATCCCCCTTTTTTCTTGCGCGTGGGCCGTTTCAGCCGATGGTGGAGTCTGTTCCGCGGCCCATGGCGGCGACACCGGTGCGGGAAACCTCGACCACACCAAGGGGTGACATCAGGGCGACAAAGGCGTCGATCTTCTCGGGTGCGCCTGTCAGCTCGAAGATGAAACTCTCCAGCGTGACGTCAACGACAGAGGCACGGAAAACTTCGGCTGAGCGCATCGCCTCAACCCGTTTTTCCCCGGTTCCAGAGACCTTTACCAGCGCAAGTTCACGTTCAACAGACGCGCCTTCGACGGTCAGATCACGCACTGCGTGCACCGGCACCATGCGGCCAAGCTGAGCCTTGATCTGTTCGATCACGGCAGGCGTCCCTGTGGTCACGATGGTGATCCGAGACAGATGCCCCTCATGATCAACTTCGGCGACTGTCAGGCTGTCAATGTTGTAGCCACGGCCCGAGAACAGGCCGATGACACGCGCCAGAACACCTGCCTCGTTGTCGACCAGAACGGTCAGCGTGTGAGTTTCCTGATCGTCCCCCAAAGGGTTGCGCAGGTTGTAGGCGCTTTGACGCGAGGTGCCCTGTTTGATCTGTAGCGCGCTCATTGCACGGTCTCCTGTCCATCTGGCCGCCGGGTAGAGCGGAAATTGTTAAGTTTGTCCATATCTTTGAGGTCGGTCCCGGGCGGCAGAACCGCTTTGCCCGGCGCAGGTGGTGGCGGGCAGGGTGATAGCCCGTCATAGAAGTCTGCGAAGATCGCTTGGAACCGGTCGGAGTGACCTTTGTCCATCTCGGCCTCATGCCGGTTCTGCAAGCCGAGGTTGAACTGGATGAACCGGTGGTTCAGCACCGTGTCAACAACGTCATCAGCCTTGTCTTCAAGCCCGATCTGGGTGGCAATCATGCGGGCGGCAGCCTTCGGTGTCCGGGTCAGTGTCGGAAAATCAAGCGGGATCACACCGGGCAATTGCAGCCATGCGCTGAGACTGTCGAGTTGCCCGGCAATGCCGCGTGCTGCATCCTCAAGGCTCTTGATCTCGGCAAAGGCGGGCTTGCCTTTTGCGCGGGCGCGCTGGCCGTGATCCATCATCGACAGGGCCACATCGCGCGGATCGCGGAAGGTTGCATGGGCTTGAGCCAGTCCCGCCTCAATCACATGGACAACAGCCGGGTCGGGCCGTGTGTGGGTCTTGAGCACAAGCGGGTGTCCAAGTGTCTGCACCTGATCCAGCACCTCCCAGACATCACTTTGGCTCAGATGGGCAACCGCATTTATCTTCTTGTTGCCGCCGGTGATGTGGGCGGGCAGGGCCGGTTGATCGAAACCTGCCTGCACCAGCGCCTCACGGGCCAGTTGAAAGGCCAGGGTTGAGGCGCTTTTGGTCACTCCGTAAGAGAAATATATGTGCGGTTCCATGGGGTTGCGCGGCCCGGTTCACGCAGGGCCGCGCCTCCGGTTCAAACGAGCACGGCACCGCCGCTGTCGATGGCATCCGAGGTCGATGCATCGCCCAGCAACATTTCGTTATGGGCCTTGCCTGATGGAATCATCGGGAAGCAGTTTTCGTGCTTTTCCACCAGACAGTCGAAGATCACTGGGCCGTCATAGTCCAGCATCTCCTGAATGGCGTCATCCAGATCACCCGGCGCATCGCAGCGAATGCCCTTGCAGCCGAAAGCTTCGGCCAGTTTCACGAAATCGGGCAGGCTTTCGGACCAGCTTGACGAATAGCGCTCGCCATGCAGCAACTCCTGCCACTGGCGCACCATGCCAAGGCGTTCATTGTTGAGGATGAATTGCTTGATCGGCGCGCGATACTGCATGGCTGTGCCCATTTCCTGCATGTTCATCAGCCATGACGCCTCGCCCGCGACATTGATGACCAACGCCTCGGGGTGGGCGATCTGCACACCGACGGAGGCGGGCAGGCCATAGCCCATGGTGCCCAGACCACCGGACGTCATCCAGCGGTTTGGATCCTCAAACCCCATGTATTGCGCGGCCCACATCTGGTGCTGGCCGACTTCGGTCGTGACATAGCGATCATGATGGCGGGTCAGGGCCTCCAGCCGCTCAAGCGCGTACTGCGGTTTGATAACGGAGGTGGAGTTCTTGTAGCCAAGCGATTTGACGGCTTTCCACTCGTCGATCTGGGACCACCAGCGGGCCAGACCATCGGCGTTGGTTTTCGATCCACGCTCCCGCCAGATCCGCAGGATATCGGCCATGACCGAGCCTGTGTCGCCAACGATGGGCACATCCACATGGATGTTCTTGTTGATCGAGGAGGGGTCGATGTCGATATGAACCTTGAAGCTGTCCGGGCTGAACGCATCCACCCGACCGGTGATCCGGTCATCGAAACGCGCGCCGATGCACAGCATATAATCGCAGCCATGCATGGCCATGTTGGCCTCATATGTGCCGTGCATGCCCAGCATGCCCATCCAATTGTCGCCCGAGGCCGGATAGCAGCCCAGCCCCATCAGCGTGGATGTGATCGGAAATCCCGTCTCACCCACCAGTTCACGCAGGAGCTGTGAGGCCTGATTGCCCGAGTTGATCACACCGCCGCCTGAATAAATGATCGGGCGTTCCGCGCGTTCCAGTGCTTCAACGGCCAGAATGATATGGTCTATGTCGCCCTTGGTTTGCGGCGCATAATGCTTGGTGCGCGCCTTTGTTGGTTCCGTATAAGTGCCTTCGGCGAACTGCACATCCTTGGGAATATCGACCAGAACCGGGCCGGGGCGGCCGTTGGTGGCGACATGGAAAGCCTGGTGAATGGTGTTGGCCAGCGTATCGGTTTCCTTGACCAGCCAGTTGTGCTTGGTGCAGGGCCGTGTGATGCCAACGGTGTCGGCTTCCTGAAAGGCATCATTGCCAATCATGAAAGTCGGCACCTGTCCGGTCAGAACAACCATTGGAACGCTGTCCATCAATGCGTCCGTCATGCCGGTCACCGCATTGGTTGCACCGGGCCCCGATGTTACCAGAACAACGCCGGGTTTGCCGGTTGAGCGGGCATAGCCTTCGGCAGCATGGGTCGCACCCTGCTCGTGACGCACAAGGATGTGGCGGATGTCGTTTTGCTGGAAAATCTCGTCATAGATCGGTAGCACCGCGCCACCGGGATATCCGAACACAGTGTCCACACCCTGATCCTTCAGGGCCTGAACAACGATCTGGGCACCGGTCATCAAGCGGTCCATGGTCTTTTCTCCAATCTCTGGCTGCTGTTTTTCCAGGCAGCGCGTTTTCAGTGTCTGATCCAGTCAGTGGCCATAAAAAAAGCCCCTTGTGAGGGGCTGGCGCGCGAAACAATCCGATCGGGTCAAGCCCTTCGGGTTCCGCGCATTCAAATTAGGACCACGTTATGTCTCATAAGCTTGTTGTACGCAGCGATTCTGGTGAGGTCAACCGCAAGACGATGAGAAATATTCCCAGAATGGCATGAAATTTGTACGATAATTACGTTTTTCGAGGTAATCAGGTTTTTTTCGTAAATATTTGGGGGGTTTTGATGGTCGATCTTTCCTTCTTTGTGATTTAATGCGGTGTTCCGGTTGGTGAAAGACGTCTTGTTGGGATCATTATCGATCGATCCGGACGAGCGCAGATGTCTCTCAATGGATTGCAAATCTCCGAAATTGCCGAGGAGCACCTATTCAAATGGGTAGGTGAGGCCACTTGTGCTGAAAAAAGGTGCAAAACCGGTCTATCGGCTTGGAAATTCTTCTTAATGTTAGCGCCAATCATGCAAAAATTTGATCTGGCGCAGGGTTTTACGGTTTTACACTTCGTATGGTCGCACTAGGGTAAGCCCCACCATTCGATCCGCCAGGACCGTGACGGGACTGGCAAAAACGGGAGGACCACATATGGATCGTCGCTCTTTTCTCAGAACGTCTGCACTAGGCGGCTCGGCCGCGGTTGCGGCTGGCGTTGCTGCTCCGGCCATTGCGCAGGGGACACGCAAACTGACCATGGTGACCACTTGGCCACGCGGTTTTGCGGGTCTGCATGATGCGGCTCAGCGTACTGCCGACCTGATCAACGCAATGTCCGACGGCTCGCTTGAGGTTGAGCTGAAGGCCGCAGGCGAACTGGTTGGTGCGTTTGAGGTGTTTGATGCCGTGTCTTCGGGCCAGGCTGACATGTACCACGCTGCTGACTACTACTTCATTGGTCAGCATCCGGGCTATGCCTTCTTCACATCCGTGCCATTCGGCATGACAGCCCCTGAAATCTGCGCGTGGTACTACCATGGTGGCGGACAGCAGCTGCATGATGAACTGGGTGAGGTGTTCAACCTGAAATCCTTCCTCGCTGGTAACACCGGCGCGCAGGCTGGCGGTTGGTTCCGCAAGCAGATCAACGGACCGGAAGACTTCAACGGTCTGCGGTTCCGCATGCCGGGCCTTGGCGGTCAAGTTTTGACCACCATGGGTGCGTCGATCCAGAACCTGCCGGGCGGCGAGATCTATCAGGCCTTGTCTTCGGGCGCCATCGACGGCACCGAGTGGGTTGGCCCATGGTCCGATGAGAGCGCAGGCTTCCAGGAGATCACCAAGATCTACTACACCTCCGGCATGCATGAGCCAGGCTCGGCGCTGTCGCTTGCGACAAACCGCGAAGTGTTCGACAGCCTGACCGCAACTCAGCAGGCCGTCATCGAGCAGGCATCTGCGGCCGCACATCTGTGGAGCTATTCGCAGTATCTGGCCAACAACGGTGCTGCTCTGGACCGTCTGTCCCGTTCGGGCGTCGAAATCTATGAGTTCCCTGACAGCGTCTGGGATGCCATGGGTGCCGGCTCCGTCGAAGTGATGGGCCAGTACATGGAAGACGATCTCTTCAAGAAGATCAACGACAGCTATCAGGCCTCCATGCGCGACACGTCCGCTTGGGTGGCAACATCTGAGGGTGCATACACCGCGCAGCGCAACCGCGTGCTCGGCTGACACCTATGATCCAGACGGGCGAGGGGACCCTCTCGCCCGTTCCCCCCGATTTGCGAGGCAAATATGCTCGACGGTATCCTGTGGCTGCTGAACAATCTGTTCTTCGGCGTGGTCAATCTGATTTCGGCGCTGGTGCAACCCCAACTCTGGCTGGACTGGTCCAACAAAGAGGCCTTGGGACGATTCATCTATTACGGTGGGTCGGTTGAGTTTTTCTTCGCAATCTTTGATTTGTTTTTGATCATTTTCCTGATCGGCATCTGGAAACGCGAGTTTCTGTGGGGCGTTGTGCGGGGCATCGAAGGATTTTCCAATACAATCGGGCGCTTTGCGGCCTGGGCAGGCCTGATCATGGTGCTGCAGCAGGTGATGGTGGTCTTCCTTCAGCGGATCTTCCTCGTCGCGCAGATCGAGATTGCACCCTTTGGAGTCTCGTTCTCCCGCGATCTGAGCTGGTGGACTGAAGAGCTGAAACTCTACAACGCGATCATCGTGGCATTGTGCTGTGCCTACACCTTTGTGCAGGGCGGGCACGTGCGGGTTGATCTTTTTTATGCAGGCGTCAGCCACGGCAAGAAGCGGATCGTGGACATGCTGGGATCGCTGTTTTTCGTGCTGCCCGTGATGGTCATGACATGGCTTTTTGGCTGGTTCTTCCTATGGCGCCATCTGGTGACCCCCAAGGTCAACACGACCGACAAGATCGAAACCGTGCTGCGCAAGACCAAGCTGATGAAATGGAACGTCGAGACCATCGGTTTTTCACCCTCCGGGTTTGATGCGTATTTCCTCTTCAAGGTGCTGCTGGTAGCCTTTGCGGGCATGATGTTCGTGCAGGCCTGGGGCTTCTTCTACCGCTCGTATCTGGAATACGTAGAGGGCGAAGAGAGCGCCGGCAAATACCTCGACAAAGACAGTCTGGAAGACGAGCTCGCCGAGACCGTCGCCGAAATTCACTAAAGGAATACGCTTATGCTTTTCGGTCTCGACGGCATTGAGATTAGTCTCATCATCGTTTTCACCTGTCTTTTTGGCGCGATCATGTCAGGCTATCCGGTGGCTTTTGCCATCGGCGGATCGGCCCTGATCGCCTTTGGGATCATTGCCGCTCTCGACAGTTCGGGCATTCTGGTCAAGGAGGTAATCGACACCTCAAGTGCAGAGTTTGCCAGTCTGATCGAACAGGGCATCCGCAAGGACAGCATCAGTCATTTCCGATACCCCGACTTGCCGCAAGTGGTCGAACCCTTGCTGGCGGGCGGCTGGGAAACGGTCATGAACCGCAATCTCAGCTTCATCGTGAACCGGATGAACGAGCGTGTGCTGGCCGGTCCGTCCATCGAGACGCTGCTCGCGGTTGCCATGTTTGTGCTTATGGGCATCACGCTGGAACGTTCGAAGATTGCCAACGACCTGCTGACGACCATGGCAAAAGTCTTCGGGCCGTTGCCCGGCGGTCTGGCGGTGTCGATTGTGGCTGTGGGTGCGTTCCTTGCGGCCTCTACCGGGATCGTAGGCGCGACTGTTGTGACCATGGGTCTGCTCGCCCTGCCAACGATGCTGCGCAATGGGTATTCACCAGAGCTTTCCACGGGCGTAATCGCGGCATCGGGAACTTTGGGCCAGATCATTCCACCCTCCATCGTGATCGTACTTTTAGGAACACTGGCTGGCGATCTTTATGCGGCCGCTCAGGAGCAGCGGGCTCGCATGGAAGGCTGCTCGGATGCGCTTACCTATCTGGGTGAGGCTGCCGTTCTGTCCGTGGGTACGCTCTTTCAGGCTGCGGTCATTCCGGGCCTGCTTCTGGCCGGCCTTTATGCAGCCTATGCTTTTGGATATGCACTGCTGCGGCCCGAGAACGCGCCACCCATCCCGTCCGAGCCTTCTGATGGCCAGATGGCCGGTCCCAACCACAAGCTGATCTGGTTCCTTGCTGTTCCGGCCCTTCTGATCGCGGTTGTGGTCGGTTCGCATTCCGTTAACCTCGCAGGCAGTCAGGTGATTTCGGTCTCCAGTCTGGCCGAGCAGGGGGCGCAGGCGGAACTGCGCACCAATGTGCCAGCGGAGTGTCAGGCCTCCATGATCAAATTGCACGGTCAGGAAAAGTGGGATCGTGCGGTTGCCCAGCAGACTGAAATCGAAGCCTCAGGCGGCACCGCAAGTGCAGAAGAACGCGCCCTGTCGCCTGAGCAGATCGAAGCTGCCAAGGCGGAGATGGTCGCAAACGCTGCGCCGATCTCGTCCGGTGTGATGATCTTCGCACTGATCTTTGCACTGATGTACACCATCGCCTACGGCGTCATGCCGAACGAGGAACTGATGCCCCTTTACATTGGCGTTGGTGGCGTTCTGGCGATGCTGCTGGTCGATGTCGTGGCAATCGGTCCGCTGACTTCGGCTGGCCTGTCCTTCCTGCTGCTGGGTCTGCCCTTCTTCGTGGCGGTCTATGGTGCGAAAACCGCTGTGGCCCGCATGGCCACGAACGAAATCCTGCGCGTGGTCTTCCCGCCACTGGTTCTGATCGTCGCCGTTCTGGGCTCGATTTTGGGCGGCATCACCAACCCGACACCGGCTGCGGCCCTGGGTGCCGGTGGCGCGATCATGCTCGCCGCCTTCCGCAAACTTCAGGAAGAGGGTGGCTCCGGCAAGGTCATCGTTATGGCCAGCTTTGCCATGATCATCATGCTCATTCTTGGAGTGAACTTCGATTTGCGCGTCAACATCGAAGAGGTCGGCTTTGAGAACTGGGTCGCCTATCTCGTGGCCATGGTCTGCTACACCTTCGCGATGTTCGGGCTGCTCTTTGCCTGCTGGGTGCTGTTCCGAGGCAGGGTGCTGAGCCCGGTTGTGCGCGAAACGGCCAAAGTGACCTCGATGGTATTTGCCATTCTCATCGGCTCGCAGATGCTGAACCTCGTGGTGATCTCCTTCGGGGGAGAGCATTACATTCAGGAGTTCCTGCGCAGTTTTGACCGCGAATGGGTGGTCTTCCTGATCGTGATGCTGGTTCTGTTCATTCTGGGCTTCGTGCTCGATTTCCTCGAGATCATCTACATCGTGATCCCCATTGTCGGGCCGGTGATCTATGGCGGCACCATGGACCCGAAATGGGTGACCATCATGATCGCTGTGAATCTGCAAACATCGTTCCTGACCCCGCCCTTCGGCTTTGCGCTCTTCTATCTGCGGGGCGTGGCACCGGCGAGCGTTACAACGGGTCACATCTACCGTGGCGTGATCCCGTTCGTCCTGATCCAGGTGGTCGGCCTGACGCTTCTGTGGCTCTTCCCCAGCATCGTGACGATCCTGCCGGATCTTATGGCGGGGTAATCTTTGGCACGCGCTGCCCTGTTTTAGATACGGGGCAGCGTCGGTTTCCAATAAAACTGGTGATCATTGATGGATTGTGGCGAAGTCCCAAGAACCATCGATTTCTTGGGGCCAGCAGTGCGTCAATCAGGGGCGCTTGTTAGGTCTCGGGCAGATAGATCGCTGCCACCTGATCGGCAATCGGATCGCTGCCCGGTGTGTTCTCAACCGACTGGATGCCTTCCTTTGACATCAAGTTCCACTTGCCTCCGCGATAGATCTCAAGCGGGGCGTAGCGGGCCTTGTAGGCCATCTTGCGCGAGCCGGGCACCCAGTAGCCCAGATAGACGTAAGGCAGCTCGGTCTGGCGGGCAATGTCGATGTGGTCGAGAATGATGTAATTGCCAAGGCTGTCATCGGCCCGGTCCGGATCGAAAAAGGAATAGACCATCGACAGCCCGTCTTTGAGCACATCCGTGAGGCAAACCGCCACCAGTTCCCGCTCCCCATCTGAGGTATCGTAATACTCGATCACGCGCGAGCGTACGGGCGTCTCTTCGACCATTGCCGCAAATTCGTAAATATCCATATCGGCCATACCGCCATCGGCGTGGCGACTGTCGAGGTATTTGCGAAACAGGTTGAACTGATCTTCTGTGGCCCAGGGCGCGCGCGCCTCGCGGACCAGATTTGCATTGCGCTTCAGGATCCGCTTCTGTGACCGGCTTTGTGCGAACTGATCAACCACGATCCGCGCTGACATGCAGGCGTTGCAATCGGCACAGGACGGCCGGTAGAGCACGTTCTGCGAGCGGCGAAAGCCCTGTTGTGACAGCACATCATTGAGGTCATTTGCCCCATCCCCCTGCAATGCCGTGAACAGCTTGCGTTCAACCCTGCCGTCCAGATAGGGGCAGGGCTGGGGCGCGGTCACATAGAACTGCGGAGTTTGGGGAAGGCTGTGCCGCATCAATTCGTCCGAAATTTGTCTCGAATTGATGCTAGCAGGCTCGACGCAATTGGCGCAATCAGAAATCCACGGGACGATTAATGACCGTGGTGCCAAGGATAAGGTCAGGCAGTCCCTGGCTTTTCTCGGTGCCCAGCATGGCGATCACGGAAATCAGCCATCCGATGAGCGATCCCATCAGGAGAACGAACATCAGCGAGTGCCAGAATGCATGGCCACTGTCGAAACGTGCGCCCTGAGCGGTGCGAAACTCGATCCCGAAAAAGCGCATGCCGGGTGTGGCCGAGCGGCGCGAGATGGTGGCCCATCGGTAGCTCAGGCTGACCAGAAACATCAGGACAGGGGCTGCCAGAAAGCCGATGCCGAACGTCACAAGCCCGAAAACCGTACTGACCACCAGCCAGAGGGCAAGGATGATCGCGGCGTCAATGACCCAGGCAAGTGCGCGCTTGGACAGAACGCCCCTGTAAAATTGTGGGTCGAGGGCAGGATCAGGGTGATGAAGGCTCATGACGTCAGACATAATGGGTCTCTGGTGTTTGAAAAAGGGGTGTGGCCCCCGAAAGCCGGGGGCCGCATGTGAAAATCAGGCAGGAACTTCGGTGCCCTGCTCAGGCTGGCTGCGGCGTTCGGCCAGAAACTGATCGAACTCAGCCTTGTCCTTGGCCTGACGCAGGCGTTCCATGAAGCCGACAAATGCGGATTGCTCGTCTTCCAGACGCTTCAGGGTCTCGTCCCGGTAGGCATCAAAAGCGGCATTGCCGGTTGGCGAGAATTTCAGGGCGTGGCGGGAGTGGCGTTTGCGGCAAGACATAGCGAATTTATTGCTCCAGATCATGTAGAAGAGAAGGGCGAGACCGATGGGCCAGACAAAGATGAAGCCCAGAACCATTGCGGCGATCCAGGCGCCTTTGCCGCGGGCATCGAGCCAGCTTTCGGCGTTTATAAGCCAGGTTGAAACACGGTGCATCTGCGAGGGGTCCTTTCAATGTAAATGTTATTCACATTAACATATTTGGGAGGTCCAAAGCCCGGTTCAAGTGACCAACCAAAAAAATTTCAGGAGATTTTCGGGTCGGCTTCCGAAATCAGACCGGATTCACGGGCCCGCAGGGCAGGGCGCGCCATTGGCCAGGACATGTCAAAGACGGGTAGATCGGGAAAAAGCGTGGCCAGTTCTTCAGCAGTGCGTCTTTGGGAGACGGATTGCGGCAGGATGGACGGATGGAAGCTTTCTGTAGCCGCGCCATTGCTGACAATGACTTCATGGGCATCAAACAGAATGTGAAAATAGGTCACTGGTGAAGTGGGCTTGGGCTGTGACACGCCGGTTTTGCTCAAAAGTGATCTTGCTGACACCAACGTCTCGGAAATGCCGAACATCACGCCCATGGCGGAACTGTCTATCAGAACGCGATGCTCGGGTGAGACGATCAGTTCCTGATCCGGTGTGGCGGGTCCCAAAGCACCGGCTGAGATGTGCACAGGCCAGAGCGCGGGCGCTGTCGCTAGTTCATCCAGACTGAGCGCGCGCGATCCGATCCAACGGATTGGCTGAGGCCCACGGTCCCGTGTCAGGATCATGTCCCCGACGGTCAAGTCCTGAACTCTTCGCCGTCCAACAGGGGTATTGATCAATGTGCCTGTGGCAAAACAGGGAATAAGGTTCGCGTATGGTTCGGTCGCCAGCGGGGTCAAGTTCGACGTGGTGATCTGATCGCCCGGCCCGATGGGAATGGTCGTTGCGAAAGCCACATATTCATTGACCGTCCCGCCATTGAGCGTGACATAGATGATGCGTCCGGTCTGCCCGGTGGTGGCATTGAAGATATCGCCTTCACCAGCATTGTAGATCTCGTCACCCGCATTGCCGACCACAACGCCATCAATGACAAGATCCTGCGTCAGTGTCTGGTTGAGGCCGGAATCCTGCGTTTGACCACCATTGCCGAAGAAATCATCGAAATTGGTTTCGTCATCGGTAAAGGTAGCACCATTGCCGGTGCCCGAGACATTGAACGTCCCGTTGAAAAGCTGATTGAGACTGGCCGCACCTACGTCGTCCAGTGACCAAAGCAACAGATTTGGCACTCAGCCTCTCCCTTCCAAGTGTAACAAACCCTTCACGTGAAGAAATAAAGAGTTAACCAATGTGATTCCACTCTATTTTGGTTACGATTTGGTTATTCAACCGCAGTGTGATTACTCATCTGCGCCGATCAACCCAAGGCCCCTCAAGTAGATGCCAATACCGGATTCCAGCAGGTCCTCTGCTGAAAATGGGCTTTTTGAGCCGGGCTGGCCGCGTGCAAACAACTCTACCACACCATGGGACAGCGCCCATATGTGATGCGACACCATGGAGGCTGGTGGGCGACGATCCGCCGGCATGTGCGCCGATAGATCTTCAGCCGCATTTGTCAAAACGAAAAAGGCGCGGTCTGCAGCGTCTTTGAGGGCAGGGGCAGCGGTAATCGAAACACCGCTTTCGAACATGGTGATGTAATGGCCGGGATTGTTGCGGGCAAACGCCAGATAGGCCCGCCCGGTTGCCTCGAAAGCCGCCAGAGCAGAGGGCTGACCCTTGTTATAAGCTGCCTCCATAAGATCGGCAAAAATCTCGAAGCCTTGCCGCGCAGCCTCTTCGATCAAGTCCTCGCGGCCCTTGAAATGGCGGTAGGGTGCAGCGGCTGACACACCGGCCTGACGCGCGGCCTCGGACAGGGTAAAACCCTGTGGACCCTTCTCGACAACAAGGGTCAGCGTCGCATCAACCAGCGCCTGACGCAGATTGCCGTGGTGGTACCCTTTGCGGGTCTCGGTTTTTTCAGCCATTGGCTTGGCTGATTGGGGCGGGGTGGTGGCTCACTTAGGTCAACCCCATGTCCTTGGGCGTCCCGCAAATCTTCTTGTCAGGCCCTTTGACGGCCAGATCCTTGAAAGGGAGTGATCCAAGCACCCTTCGAATGGCAGCAAGCCGGGCGCGGCGTTTGTCGTCTGTCCGAATGACAGTCCAGGGGGCTTCCTGTGTGTCGGTCTTGTCGAACATCAGGTTGATGGCCTTCGTGTAGTCATCCCATTTGGCCAGCCCCTTGACGTCGATGCCGGACAGTTTCCACTGTTTGAGCGGATCGCTTTCACGCGACAGGAACCGGCGCAACTGTTCTGCCTGCCCGACGTTGAGCCAGATTTTGAACAGGTGAATGCCGTCTGTCGTCATCATGCGCTCGAACTCACCCACTTGCTCAAAGAAAGCATCACGCTCGGCCTCGGTGCAAAAGCCGAAAACCGGCTCGACCACGGCGCGGTTGTACCACGAGCGGTCGAAGAACACGATTTCGCCCTCGGTGGGCAGATGCTGGATGTAGCGCTGGAAATACCATTGTCCGCGCTCCCGGTCCGAGGGTTTTGACAGGGCAACCACGCGCGCACCCCGAGGATTGAGGTTTTCGCGAAAACGCTTGATCGTGCCTCCCTTTCCGGCAGCATCGCGGCCTTCGAACACCACAACAACCCGTGCACCTGTTGCAATCGCCCAGCTCTGCATGCGCACAAGTTCTATCTGAAGCGCCTCGATCTGGTCCTCGTAATCCTCCCGGTCCATGGTCGCCTTGTAGGGATAGGTCGGGTTGAGGATGTCCTTCTTGCTGGCACTTTCGATGGCTTTGCGAATGTCCTTGGGCGCGTCGTTCTTGAAGAAATTTGTGATGGCGCCGTCAAAGGGCTTCTCAAAAGCAGGTTTTGTCATGTGTCATCCTCTCCGGACCTTTCGGCCACGCTAGCGTCTGGGCCTGGCAATTCCAAGTCAGCGCGCGGCGTTCAGACGTTTGACTGCGGCATGGATGGCATCAGTTCGGGCGTGATGCGGCATATGTCCGGTGCCTTCAAGCCGGGTGAAGCGTGCAGATGGCACTGCCTTGGCCAGTTTCTCCGAATGAATATCGATCGGAACCGAGATGTCTTTTGTACCGTGCAGAATTTCCATTGGCAGAGTTAACCTGCCGTAAAGTGGGATCAGATCCTGAAGATTTCTCTTCAGAGCACCGACAGCCAAAGCATTGTCGCGGAACATGCGTGGATTTGTGACGCGTTTTGCATCAGTCAGTTCGGCATAATTCGCAGGTGGCGGATCAGGCGCAAACACGGCCTCAACGGAGGCCTCAACCCGGTCAGGTGTGGCCAGCACAGGTGCCAGCCGTGACAGGATCGGACCGGTGAGCGGATTTGCGGTCAGATCGTTCAAGGTGCTGACGGAGCCTTCCCACTCATGAGAGGGGGCAGCGATCACGGCAAGACCTGCCAGATGGTCCTGCGCCTCCACTGCCCAGGCCAAAGACACCGAGCCGCCATAGCTGTGGCCGGCCAGCACAGGGCGTTCAAAGCCAAGCGCATCGGCTGCCTTGCGCAAGTGTCGCGCCTGCTCCAGCAGTGAACTGTTGTTCTGGGGCAGCCGCGCCGAATGCCCCAGTCCGGGGCGGTCCATCACCAATACACGGTTGGTGGTGCGCAAAAGGTCAACAGGTCCAGCCATCCAGTCGAGCAGGCTGCCGCTGGCACCGTGCAGCACCACCAGATCAGGCCCCTGTCCCTCGATCCTGTAATGCACGGGCAATCCGTCGATTTCGATGAACTGTCCCGAAGGCTCTGCCATGGACATGTCTCCGCTTGAGGCGCAACCGGCCATCAGCCCGGCCGCCGAAAGGGTCAGAAAGCTGCGGCGATCAAGTGCCGATCCGGTCGATGTCGAAATGTGTTGTCTGGTAAATTTCATTGATCCAGTTTCCGTAAAGCAAGTGTCCATGCGACCGCCACCGGTTCTCGGGCGGGTTGGCAGGATCGTCAGCAGGGTAATAGTTGCACGGCACGTTGATCGGGTCGCCTGCTTCCACATCGCGGTCATATTCCAGCTTCAGCGTGTCGCTGTCATATTCGAGATGGTTGAACATATAGAGCGTCCGATGCGCAGGATCATTCACCAGACAGGCTCCGACCTCGTTTGAGTGCATCAGAATCTCAAGGTCACCGGCCGCCTGCATGTCACTTTCCCGCATTTCGGTCCAGCGGCTGACGGGCACGACAAAATCGTCGGAAAACCCCCTCAGATAGGGCGAAGAGGGCGCAAGGTTGCGGTGCCGGAAACAGCCGAAGGCTTTTTCCTCCAGCATGTCCTTATGGACCCCGTGGAAGTGGTTCATCATCGCCATGCCACCCCAGCAGACGCCCATCGTGTGGTGCACATTGGTTTGGGTCCAGTCGAAGATCTCCTGCAACTCGCGGTAATAGGTGACCTTGTCGAAATCCAGATGTTCGATCGGGGCACCGGTGATGATCAACCCGTCGAACTTGCGGTGTCTGGCCTCTTCAAAGGTCTGGTAGAAGCTCTCCATATGCCGGGACGAAGTGTTGCGCGTCTCATGGTTCGACATGCGGATCAGGGTCAGGTCGATCTGCAGGGGCGTTGCCCCGATGACGCGGGCAAACTGCGTCTCGGTCACAGCCTTGCGTGGCATTAGGTTCAGCAATGCAATCTGCAAGGGGCGGATGTCCTGCCGGCTGGCCATTTCCTCAGCCATCACCATCACGCCTTCATTGAGAAGGATGTCATGGGCGGGCAGGGATTGTGGCATTTTGATCGGCATTGGAACTCTCACATCATTGAGGTGTGAGAGTTATCGCCATGGCCCACCCGCTTCAAGTCAAGAGCGCGGTTTCGTGATCGCCCCCGGTCGATTGTTGCAGGCCGGGGGCGTAAATTCAGAAGGTTAGCACCAGTTCATCCTGGAAATAGCTGGGCAAGTCAGCTTCCGTGTAAATCAGCGAAACATCCACAACCGCGCCATCGGTATCATAAAGCGTCTCTCGCGCCAGCCAATCCTCCGAGCCATCGCCGTCAAACTCGCCCTTCAGCATCTTGGTGCCAGCATCGAACAGATGCAGCAGCAGATCACCATTGTCGTATGCGGTACCTGACGCTTCATTCTGGCCATTCTCGTCCTTGATGGTGAACTGGAATTCCCAGGAATAGGCATTGTCTTCGCTGTAGGGATTATCGAGCGTGACCGACTGCTTCAGTTTGCCATTCTCGAAGGTTTCCTCACGCAACCGGCCATCGTCAAACTCGGTCAGTCGGAAGGCAATCGTGCCATCTGCCTCATATTCGGTTTGTCTGTTTGACCAAGAGGCAGCACTTTGATCGGGGTTTTGTGGATTGTCGGTCTCGTTCATGAACACCCGCTGACCGGCGTTGTAATATTCCTCCCGAATGATGCCATTGTCAAAGAAGGTCACTTTGTCGACGCGCTGGCCGGTTTCATCGAAATTGGTCTCGATCCTGTCCCAGGATTTGACGCTTGCAGTGGACCCACCCTGAGGGTTGTCCATCTGGATCGACTGGGCAATGACGCCGTTCTGATATGCTTGCTGCACGATCACGCCATTGTCGTTGAAGGTCACTTTCTCTGCGATGGCACCGTTGCTGTCATAACGGGTCTCGATCCGGTCCCAGGATTTTGCACCGCCGCCGGGGCCGTCCTGCGGGTTGTCATATTGCACGAGTTCAGCCTGGACGCCGCTTTCATACCTCAGGTCATGGATGATGCCGTTGTCATAGAAGGTTGTCTTGTATTCGATCGTGCCATCAGCGCTGAAATCGGTCTCGATCCGATCCCAGGACTTCGCATTTCCGGAACCCTCGGGGTTGTCGAACTGCTCGACCCGCCGCCGCTGGCCATCCTCAAAATTTTCCAGCTTGTAGATGCCATTGTCCAGAATGGTGAACTTCTCGGCAATGGAGCCATCGACCTCATATCGGGTCTCGATGCGCTCCCAACTGGCAACCCCGCCATTGTCGAGCGCATCGATCTGCTCTTTGCGCACAACAAGCCCGTCGAGGTATTCCAGAAAAGTGATCTGGCCATTGTCGTAAAACGTGGTCTTGCTCAGCAGAATATCGCCGTCGAATTCCTGCTCGATGCGCTCCCAGTTGAATGCGTTGTCTGTATCAATCTGAACAATGGTGGTCATGGCCTGTCCTTGGAAAAAAGAATCTTTCGCTGAATCTTGCCAAAGAATATGTCGGGAATGTGTGCATCAGGGCAGAATTCTATCCAGGCAGATGGTCCGCCACGCAAGCCACAAAGTCCTGTGCATCGCGCACTTTTGCAAGATCGGCAGCCTTGATTGTCAGTCCCCAGTTGCGCGCCATGGCAGAGTAAAGCGGCAGGCGCTTGATCAGCAACTGGCGATACCCCCAGCAGATGAAGGCATCGGGGTCCACATCCTCTTCTGTCTGGTCATGTTCGGCCAGATATTGCGCCCAGATCCCGCGCAGAAACGCCTCATTGTAATACATCGGCTTGGGCGCTTTCAGAAACCGCGCGACCAGCGTCTCGATATGGCTGTCATCGCCCTCGATCCAGATCGGCAGGGCGGCCTGACTGAGGGTGCTCAGCACCGGGTCGTCGGGATCATCGGGGCTGACCACTTCGCAAAGAGATCCCGAGGTGTCAGCGACAAAATGCGGATAGCCGTAAATCTCGGCAGCTTTTCGGGCAAAGACCGCGGCATCACGGGTCGCGGCGATCTCAGCCTCCCGATGCTGACGCTGGCGCTGCACATAATCCTCAAACCCGATGCCGCCCAGATCAGGATTGCCGGGTTTGCCCAGATAGGTCGACAGCGGGCTGAGGTTGTTGAAGGTGATGTTTGACGCGATATAGATCGAATCCGACATCAGCAGATCACGCAGAAACCGGTTCTGCATCGCCTCACGTTTGAAATTGTCGACGATGTGCTCGCCCATGTAGCGGGTGCCGATGCGAAAATCGACCGAGTAGTGGAACCAGCTTCCGGTCTCGCGCAGCATGTTCGAGATATAGGTCTTTCCCAGTCCCGACATGCCGAACACCGCCACGCGCTTGTTGGGGGCCTCGCGCCAGTCACGAGCGGTGGTGTAAAGCATGTGATCTCCCAAAGGCGCAGACGAACAGGCACTCCCGTGCTTTTAGGAGGTCTCGGCCCGTCCTGACAAGACCCGACGAACCCGTGCCGCCAATCTTCCGTCAATCACCACCAGACCCAAGGCGATGAGAGCAAATCCGGCGAAGGCAAGCGGCGTCAGGCTCTCGTTCAGCCAGATCGTACCCAGTGTGATGGCAATCGGCGGGATCATCAACGTCACCAGCATCAGATTGCCTGCGCCAGCCACCGCCAGAACACGGTAATAAAGCAGATATGCCCCCGCTGTTCCCAGCCCTGCGTAATAGGCAATGGCGGTCCATGTGGGCAGGGCCAGGTCAAAGCGCGGCATGCCCTCCATCCAGATTGCCGTGGGCACCATGATCAGGGAAGAGCCGGTCAGCATACCGGCCGCCGCCACTTCGGGAGCAAGCCCGCGCAGGCGCAATCGCGCCCAGACACCGGCAAAAGCATAGGAAAGCGCCCCGCCCAATACCGCAATCTGGCTGATTGAGCGCAGGTCCAGCCCCGCAAGCGCTTCGGGGCCGATGGCAAGCACCACGCCAAAGACACCCAAGGCAGCCCCCAGCAATTTGCGACTGCTCAACCGCTCATCTGCCAGAAAGGCTGCCGCCACCAGAATGCCGAACGGGGCGGTCATCGCATTCAGGATCGATGTCAGCCCCGTCTCGATATGCTGCTGGGCCCAGGACATCAGTGAAAACGGAATGGCATTGTTCAAGGCGCCCATCACCAGAAACGCGCCCCATATACGCAGATCACGTGGCACCGTCAGCTTGCGCCACCAGACCACGCCCCACAGGATCAGGGCTGCCCAGAACACCCTGTGGGCCACAACGGTGAAAAACCCGATCTCGCGCAGGGCAATCGCGATCGAGAAAAACGAAGCCCCCCAGAAAATCCCCAGAAGGGTCAATTCAATCCAGGCACGCAAGGTAAGGGAAGTCTGAGCAACCATGACACACCGCTACCTTGCAAACAGCCCGCCCGCGACCCGAATCTTGCGCCCACTCCTTCGAATTTCCAAAAATACTCCCGCCGGAGGCATCCTAGGCTGGCAGTCCAGCGCAGTCATTTGCCGTTATTGATCCAGCTTGAGAAACAAGATGTCGCCTTTGCATTTCCGCAATTCTTGGTTACATCCTTTGGTATCGGATCACAAAGGACCCAGATTTCCATGGCACGCCCGGTCGTCGGCATCATTTCGAACCATTACATGATCAACGACGAATATCCGGCGCAGGCCACCGGCCTGCACAACATCGAGGCTGTGGCCGAGGTGACCGGTGCCATGCCGCTTCTGATCCCCTCTCTGCCGCACACGTCAGATGTCGCTGAATTGCTTGAGGTGTGTCAGGGCTTTGTCTTTACCGGAGGCCGCCCCAACGTGCATCCGAAACACTATGGCGAGGAACCGACCGAGGCCCATGGACAGTTCGACACGGACCGCGATGCCGTGGCCTTGCCGTTGATCCGCGAGGCTGTCGCGCGCGGTGTGCCGATCCTTGGCATCTGCCGTGGATTTCAGGAGGTCAATGTGGCCTTCGGTGGCTCGCTCTATCCTGAAATCCGTGATCTGCCCGGGCGGATGAACCACCGTATGCCCCCTGACGGCACGCTGGAGGAAAAATTCGCCCTGCGCCACCCGATCCATCTGACACCGGGCGGTGTGTTTGCGCGCCTCTTTGGCGCGGAAGAGGTGATCGTGAATTCGCTGCACGGGCAAGGCATCAAGGACAAGGCCAAGCGTGTGATTGTCGAGGGCCATGCACCGGACGGCACGCCAGAGGCCATCCACATCGAAGGCGCCACGGGCTTTGCGCTCGCTGTGCAATGGCATCCGGAATGGCAGGCTGATCAAGACCCTGTCTCACGACCGCTTTTTGAGGGCTTCGGCCGGGCGCTGCGCCAATCACCGATGAAACAGACAGGCTAGCCTGTCTCGTGGCAGTCCCAGACCGAAACGGTCTTGGTCACGGTCACCGGATCGGCAAAACCTGAGAAGTCAGCGAAATGGGCGCTGTCCAGATGCACCTGAAAATCGCTCGCCGCTCCGTATTTCTCGTAAAGCAGGAAATGTGCAGGATCCTCAGGATCACGCAGCACGTCAAAGACGTGGCATTCAGGCTCAAGTGCCAGACTGTCTTCCGCCTGCTTCAGGACACGCTCGAAAAACCGATCCGCCTGATCGGGGTGGACTGTCCAGTCTACGATAATGGTATACATGCGATGCGCTTTCGTGATTTCCGCGTTCTCTCTTGCTTTATTTAATGCATACATTAATAACGAACACCACCGCAACACCGAGCAGGAGCAACAAGACATGACCGCCCAGACCCTTACCATTGCCGTATTTGAAGGGGACGGGATCGGACCCGAGATCATGACGCCCGCGCGCGATGTGATTGATGCGGCTGTGGCCCTGGCGGGTGCGTCCCCGTTTACCTATCACTTCCTGCCAGCGGGTGCTGCACATTTTGCCAAGACCGGAGAGGATCTGCCAACGGCATCCATTGAAGCCGCGAAGGCAGCCGACGCCATATTGCTTTCGGCCATGGGCCTGCCTCATATCCGCAAACCCGATGGCACCGAGATCACACCCCAGATCGGTCTGCGCTTTGCCCTTGGACTTTATGCGGGTGTGCGCCCGATCAAGGTCTATCCGGGCCAGAAAACCCCGCTTGCCGATCCGCGCGCCGCAAACATGGATTTCGTTCTGGTGCGCGAAAGCACTGAAGGTCTCTTCGCGCATATGAACGAAGGCGTGATCCACGGCGATGCAGAGGCGACCGAGACCTTGCGGATCACCCGTGCCACATCCGAGAAGCTGTTCGATTTTGCCTTCCGTCTGGCCCAGCGACGGGCAGAGCTAAAGGGCCGCCCCGGACGCGTCACCTGCGTTGACAAGGCCAATGTCTTCCGCGCCTTCTGGTTTTTCCGCAGCATATTCGAAGAGCGTGCGAAGGCCTTTCCCGACGTGGCCAATGATACGGCCTATGTCGATGCGATGGCCATGTGGATGGTTCAACGCCCTTGGGAATTCGATGTCATGGTCACTGAGAACATGTTCGGTGATATTCTCTCTGATCTGGCGGCGGGACTTGTCGGCTCGCTTGGTCTCGCACCGTCTGCCGATATTGGCGATGATGTTGCGGTCTTTCAGCCCTGCCATGGCTCTGCGCCCGATATTGCCGGGCAGGGCATCGCCAACCCACTGGCCATGATCCTGTCCGGTGCCATGATGCTGGACTGGCTGGCGGTCGAGCATGATGCTCCCGAACTGGCCGCAGCTGCAAAGATGGTTGAGGACGCGGTTGCAAAGGTTCTGTCCGAAGGCACCCATCTGACCGGTGATCTAGGGGGGTCGGCCACCACGCAAAGCTGCGCCGATGCGGTGCTGACGCGGTTGCAGGGCAGGGTGGATTGATCCGCGTCTGTGTCATCGGAGCGGGGTATTTTGCCCAATACCAGATCGCGGCATGGCGCCGACTGGACGGGGTTGACCTGGTTGGTGTGGCCGATCTTGATCCGGCAAAACGCGATGCCCTGATCGCAAACCATCCTGACCTGCCGGTGTTTGAAACATCTGCCGGGATGCTGGAGACAGCCAAGCCCGATCTGCTGGACATTGCCACGCCGCCTTCAACCCATGCGGACCTGATCCGGGCGCATGAGAGGCAGGTTGCATCGATCATCTGCCAGAAGCCCTTTTGCAACGATCTGGAAACCGCACAGGCTGTGCTGGACGATCTGCCAGAGGCCCGGATTTTCGTGCATGAAAACTTCCGTTTTCAGCCTTGGTATCGTGAGATCAAGCGGCTGATTGATGCAGGACAACTGGGCCAGATCCGGCAGGCCCGCTTTGCCTTCCGCCCTGGCGATGGCGCGGGCGCGGACGCCTACCTCGCCCGTCAGGCCTATTTCCGCGAGATGGAACGGTTTCTGGTCCATGAGACCGGCATCCATTACATCGACACCTTCCGCTATCTGTTTGGGGAGCCGACAGCCGTCTGGGCCGACCTGTTTCAGTCCAATCCCGCCATCACGGGAGAGGACAGCGGCACGCTTCTTTTCACCATGGCGGATGGATTGCGCGTCACGTGGGATGCCAACCGGACGCTGGATATGGACGCGCACAATCCCCGTCTGACCATGGGCGCGATGGAGGTTGAAGGCACCAATGCGACACTGCGTTTGTCCGGTGATGGCGTGATCACCACGCGGCAGCGCGGCACGTCGCAATGGGAGGAACACACTTATGATTTCACCGACCGGGATTTCGGCGGCAATTGCGTGGAACTGTTCCAACGCCACATGGTCGCTGTGCTGAACGGACAGGCCGCGCCTGAAACCCGCGCCCGAGATTACTTGCAGAACCTGCGCATTGAAGAGGCGGTCTATCTCTCCAGTCAGCAGGGGCGTCGGATTGCGCTGGATGCAAGCGGCAAAGATGCTAGCCTGTCCACATGAGCGACATCTGGACCATCCACGCCCTGAAATACGCCGAGCGCAACAGCCGCACGCGCGCGGACAGTTTTCTCTTCGATGATGATCACGCAAGCCCCCATGACATGGATTACTTCTTGTGGACGCTGGAATGTGGTGATCGGCGCATTCTGGTCGACACGGGCTATGACACTGGCGAAGGCGCGCGGCGTGACCGTCCGATCCTGCGCGAACCGGTCTCCATGCTGGCGGATTTTGGTTGGGATGCGGACCGGATCGACACCGTCATTCTGACCCATCTTCACTACGATCACGCTGGCGCTTTGCCTGCTTTCGAAAACGCCAAACTTCATGTGCAGGAGGCCGAGATGGCCTTCGCGACCGGGCCTTGCATGTGCCATGACGTGCTCAGGATGCCGTTCACAGGCGCGCATGTCTGCGACATGGTGCGTGCGCTCTACGTGGGCAGGGTTGAGTTCACCAGCGGCAGTCGCGAAATCGCACCGGGGGTGGAGGTCCATCTGATCGGTGGCCATTCCCGGGGTCTGCAGGTTGTGCGCGTGCGCACAGCGCGCGGCTGGGTGGTTCTGGCCTCGGACGCCAGCCACTATTACGAGAATTACCGCCTGGGAAAACTCTTTCCCATCGTGGTCGATCCGCAACCGATGCTGGACGGGTTTCAGACCCTGCGGAGGCTTGCCGACAGCGATGATCACATCATTCCTGGCCATGATCCGCTGGTGCGCAAGCTTTATCCCGCGAAAACCGCGGGCAACACGGATGTTATCTGTCTGAGTGCAGCACCCAAGCCGCTCTAATTCACTTCGGCGGCACCCGGATCGCCCCATCAAGGCGGATCACTTCGCCGTTGAGCATGGGGTTTTCGATCACTTGCCCCACCAGCATGGCAAACTCGCGCGGATTGCCCAGTCGTGGCGGAAAGGGCACGGCCGCTCCCAGCGCATCCTGCACCTGTTGCGGAAGCCCTGCGACCATGGGGGTGTGAAACAGTCCCGGTGCCATGGCCATGACCCGGATGCCATTGCGCGCCAGATCGCGCGCCATCGGCAGGGTCATCGAGGCAACCGCGCCTTTGGATGCAGCATAACCGATTTGCCCGATCTGGCCCTCATATGCCGCGATGGAGGCCGTGTTGATGATCACACCGCGCTCACCGCTGTCGCCTACAGGCTCAAGTGGTGCCATCTTCGCGGCAGCCTGCGTCGCCAGATTGAACGTGCCGATCAGGTTTATGTCGATGACCCGGCGAAACACCTCGATTGCATGGGGTTCACCATCCCGATCGACGGTCTTGGCGCCCGGTGCGATGCCCGCACAGCTGACGGCAATGCGCGCTGTGCCGTGGGCCACCTCACAGGCCTCAAGCGCACGGGTCACTTGATCGGGATCGACCACGTCTGTTTTGCAGAACACGCCGCCAAGTTCCTGCGCCAAAACCGTCCCGCGTGCCTCATCCAGATCAAGGATGCCGATCTTCACGCCCTTTGCTGCAAGATGCCGCGCCACGGCCTCTCCCAGACCCGATGCGCCACCGCTGATCACGGCTGCATTTGCGTCGCTGTAGTCCATGACTCAGCCCTTCTTGGCTACAGGCCCACCGGCCTTTTTCCACCCGCCGAACCCGTCCGAGATATGGGCCACATTCTTCAAACCCATATCCTGCGCCGCCTTTGCGCTGAGGGCTGAGCGCCAGCCAGAAGCGCAGTAGAAGACAAATTTCCTGTCCTCCTGAAACTGCGGCTTTGCGTAAGGACTGTCGGGATCAATCCAGAATTCCAGCATGCCGCGTGGACAGTGGAACGCGCCCGGGATCATCCCGTCGCGCTGCAATTCGCGGATGTCGCGCAGATCAACCAGCGTCACATCTGGATCATCGGGCAGGGCTTGCGCCTCGGACGCCGGGATGCAGGTCAGTTCCGCATTGGCCGCCGCCACCATATCCTTGACAGATTTCATCACCTAGACCCTTTCAATGACCATCGCGGTGCCTTCACCGCCACCGATGCAGATCGCGGCGAGACCGCGTTTCTGATCGGTCTGTTCCAGCGCATTCAGAAGCGTGACCAGAATGCGCGCACCACTGGCCCCGATGGGATGGCCGAGCGCACAGGCCCCGCCGTGGATGTTGAGCGCATCATGCGGTGCTCCGGTTTCGGCCATGAAGGCCATGGGGACGACGGCAAAGGCCTCGTTCACCTCAAAAAGATCAATGTCAGCGATGCTCAGCCCCAGACGGGCAAGCAGCTTCTGGGCAGCAGGCACAGGTGCGGTCGTGAACCAGCCGGGCGCTTGAGCGTGGGATGCATGGCCCATGATCCGGGCGCGCACAGGCAGGCCCTTGGCTTCGGCCACAGATTGCCGCGTCAGGACCAGTGCCGCCGCGCCATCAGAGATGGAAGAGGAATTCGCAGCCGTCACCGTGCCTCCGTCACGAAACGCCGGACGCAGGGAGGGGATCTTGTCAGGGCGCGCGTTGCGCGGCTGGTCATCCTCGACCTCCCGGCTGGCTGGTGTACGGCCCTTGGCGGCTATGTCGACCGGCGTGATCTCACCCTCAAACCGGCCTGAGGACCCGGCACTTAGCGCGCGTTCCAGCGAGGCCAGCGCATAGGCATCCTGATCTTCGCGGGTGAACTGATAATGCTCGGCACAATCTTCTGCAAAGGTGCCCATCAGACGGCCTTTGTCATAGGCGTCCTCCAGCCCATCAAGGAACATGTGGTCGATCACCTGTGAGTGGCCGAGCCGCGCACCGCCGCGCATCTTTGGCAAAAGATATGGTGCCGCCGACATGCTCTCCATTCCACCTGCGACAACGACATCACCATTGCCGAGTGCCAGCTGATCATGGGCCATCATCACGGTCTTCATACCCGAGCCGCACATCTTGTTGAGCGTGGTGGCTGGCACCTCTTCGCCCAGGCCTGCAGCAAATCCGGCCTGACGGGCAGGGGCCTGACCCTGACCCGCTGGCAGAACGCAGCCCATCAGTAGCTCATCGACATCACTTGGCGCGACACCGGATGCATCCAGCGCTCCCTTGATCGCGACCCCGCCAAGTGTGGCGGCGGTCAGCCCCGACAGGCTGCCCTGAAACCCGCCCATTGGCGTGCGTGTGGCCCCTGCAATGACGATAGGGTCAGTCATGGTTGCAGATCCTCTATATGAACGATTGATCAGTTTCTCAGAAACTAGGGAGGGTCTGCCAGCAAGTAAACTGTTTTATCCATGGTCTCAGACAGCATACGGGCGCAGGGCCTCGACCTCTGGTCCGTACGGAGTTGCTGAGCTGGGCAAGTCTGGGACAATTACCGCGTCACGATATTGCAGTTGTTTGCGCAACACGGGCACTAGACGGCGAAATGCTGCAAGGATTGACGGCTCAGGTGCCGGCAGGTCGTGTTTGATCAGGTCATGCAGTGCGGGCAAGTTGTAGTACGGGACCATCGTAAACATGTGGTGTTCAACGTGATAATTCATGTTGAGGTAGATAAACCGGCTGATCGGGTTCATCAGCACGGTCCGCGTGTTCAGCCGGTGGTCACTTACGTTTTCAGCCAAACCAAGATGCTGCAGAACACCTGTCATGATGTGGTGCCATGCCCCGTATAGGCGCGGTAGACCGATCAACATAAAAGGCAGGATCGACCCCATTGTGAAAGCCGTCACTGCAACCAAAACATAGATGCCGATCCAGATCCGTGCCGTCAGAAAAACGGAAGATTTGTCTTGGTCGCGGACATAGATCTCTTCATCTGGATGCAATTTGCCACGGGCATGCAAGACCATACGCTTTCCCAAATGGTAGGCATCAATCAGACCTAGAAAATTGATCATCAGGCGGGCAAGGTCAGGTGGCCGCATGGCTTGAATTTCGGGATCCTTGCCAACGACGATGGTGTCTGTGTGGTGGCGCACATGGCTTGCGCGCCAGACAATGGGGCTTCGCATCAGCATGAATGAGGCAATGTGATATACAACTGTGTTCATCCACTCGGTCTTGAACGCGGTTTTGTGGCCGCATTCATGCCATCGGCTATCGGACGCCGAGCCATAAAGCACGCCGTATGCCGCCCAAAGCGGCAAAGACCACCAGCTTGGCCACAACGCTATGCCAATCGTGGCAAACACCACCATCGCGCCCAGCCAAATCACGGTGTCCCGCCCGGCTTTTGCGTCTGATTTTTGCATCAAAGGGCGGATCTGTGCCGGATCGACTTTTGTGCGATACCAACTGGGGCTGGGTGCATCCGATTGAGGCCCGGTCAGGCTGTAGTTTTGCACGATGTCTGAATGCAATGTCATGCGAGATACCCCATCGGCAGATCTGCGTCTGTTCAGACGTTACAGTGAGGCAAGCTCGGCTTTAGGGTCAAGTCAGCGCGTGTGACGCCTGCGACCCACGTTCGCGGTACGGTGTGGTATTGAAATGCCCACGATAGCATTTCGAGAAATGCGAGGGGGAGGCGAACCCGCAGGCCAGTGCCACGTTGATTACCGACATGTTCGTCTGCATCAGCAGGTTGCGCGCTTTTTGCAGGCGCAACTCCATGTAATACCGCTTGGGAGAGCGGTTGAGGTAGCGACGGAACAGACGCTCAAGCTGCCGGGTCGACATGCCCACGTCGGTTGCCAGCACCGAAGGCGAGATCGGCTCCTCGATGTTCTCTTCCATCATCTGGATCACATTGCTCAGCTTGGGGTGGCGCACGCCGATCCGGGTCGGGATCGACAGGCGCTGCTCATCGCGGTCTGTGCGAATGGAGGTGTGGATCATCTGATCGGCGACCGTGTTGGCCAAGGTGGTGCCATGGGTCTCGGCAATGATCTTGAGCATCAGATCCGAGGGTGCCGTACCACCTGACGAGGTATAGCGGTTGCCATCGATCACGAACACATTCTGGGTCAGTTCGATCTCGGGGTGCTCCTCCTCGAATGCATCGCGATTGTCCCAATGGATCGTGGCGCGCTTGCCATCTAGCAATCCAGCCTTGGCCAGCACCAACGGGGCTGTGCAGATCGCACCCATATTCACGCCTCTGCGGGCCTCCCGCCGCAACCAGGTCAGGACCGGTTTGGAAATCGCTGATTTCACATTCACACCGCCGCAAACGATGATCGTGGCATCGCGGTTCAATTCATCCAGACCAATGTCAGACTGGATGCGAATGCCGGCAGAGGAGTTTGCACCATGGCCATCCTCACACGCGACCTGCCAGGAATAAAGCTCTTCCTTGGAAGAGTAATTCGCAAGCCTCAGCGGTTCCAGCGCGCTGGTGAACGCCAGCAGCGTGAATCGTTCCAGCAGAAGGAACACAAAATGATGAGGCGTAGATGGCATTTCGTTCGGTCACTTAAGCATTTCGAATTTGATCTAGAAATCCGCACAACGCGAAGGTCAAGCGCAATTCACAGGTTTTTTGCACAATCCAATGGCACAAAGCTTAACAGGCCTTCTGGCCAAGGCTTTCTTTGTCGCCTATAGACGGAGGTTCAACATCAACCTCAGACGCGGAGAAAGACAATGGCAGCGTGGAGCAAAGACAGCTGGAGAACCAAAGACCGGATCCAGATGCCCACATATACAGACAGCGAGGCCCTCAACCGGGTTGAAGCCCGTCTGGCCAGTTATCCCCCGCTCGTTTTTGCAGGCGAGGCCCGGCGCCTCCGGCGGCAATTGGCGGATGTGTCCGAGGGCAAGGCATTTTTGCTGCAGGGCGGCGATTGCGCGGAAAGCTTTGACGAATTCTCTGCCGATCTGATCCGCGACACCTACAAGGTGATGCTGCAGATGGCCGTTGTGCTGACCTATGGCGCGAAGGTGCCTGTGGTCAAGATCGGGCGTATGGCCGGGCAGTTCGCCAAGCCACGCTCGGCCGATACCGAAACCAAGGATGGCGTGGAGCTGCCATCCTACCGCGGTGACATCATCAATGACATCGGGTTCACGGCAGCCTCACGCGTGCCAGACCCCGAGCGGATGTTGCAGGCCTACACCCAGGCGGCGGCCTCCCTGAACCTGTTGCGCGCCTTCAGTCAGGGCGGATTTGCGGATATGAAGCGCATTCATTCCTGGACACTCGGCTCGACCGCCGACACTCCGGGTTATGAAAAATTCGCTGACATCGCGAACCGGATTTCCGACAGTATGTCCTTCATGGAAGCGGCGGGTGTTTCGGCCGAAACCGCTGATACATTGCACCGGGTCGATTTCTACACCAGCCACGAAGCACTTCTGCTGGAGTATGAAGAGGCGCTGTGCCGGATCGACAGCACGTCGGGCCTGCCCATCGCGGGCTCCGGTCACATGATCTGGATTGGCGACCGGACCCGTCAGCCCGATGGCGCTCATGTCGAGTTCTGTCGCGGTGTGCAAAACCCGGTTGGCCTGAAATGCGGCCCGAGCCTTGATCCCGAGGAACTGGTCCGTCTGATCGACCTGCTCAACCCGCACAACGAGGCGGGCCGTCTGACCCTGATCGCGCGCTTCGGCGCGGGCAAGGTGGGCGGGCATCTGCCAAAGCTGATCAAGGCTGTTGAGCGCGAGGGCAAAAAGGTCGTCTGGTCCTGCGATCCGATGCATGGCAACACGATCAAGTCCGACAGCGGCTACAAGACCCGCCCGGTAGAACAGGTACTGCGCGAAGTCCGGGAATTCTTTGCAATCCACGCAGCCGAGGGCACGATCCCCGGCGGCGTGCATTTCGAGATGACCGGCAAGAACGTGACCGAATGCACCGGCGGCGTGCGCGCTGTGGCGGATGAGGATCTCTCGGACCGGTATCACACTGCGTGCGATCCGCGCCTGAACGCCTCCCAGTCGCTGGAGCTTGCCTTCCTTGTGTCGGAAGCTTTGGCCGAGCGACGCAACCATCAGCAGGCTGCGGCGGTCTGATCGGGTATGAGTAACCTGATTGCGGTTCTGACCGCATCCGACGGTGTGTCGGATGCGGTCGCAAATGCGGTGCGCGAAGCAGTTTCCGGCGGCGCAGTGAAACGTCTGTCCAACCGGGCTGTCGAATGTGTGGCTCCGGGCGCTTCGGTCTCCATGCTGGAAGAGCTTCGCGCGAAATTCCCCGGTTTTGATATCAACCTTGTTGCCGCTGAAAACCGCCAGAAAAAACTTCTGATCGCCGATATGGACAGCACGATCATTCCGGTTGAATGCATCGATGAATTGGCCGATTACGCAGGCGTGAAGGCCGAGGTTTCCGCCATCACCGAGCGGGCCATGGCAGGCGAGCTGGATTTTGAAGGTGCGCTGACAGCACGCGTTGCGTTGCTCAAGGACATGCCGGTCAGTGTGCTGCAGACCTGTTATGATGAACGGATCCACCTGAACCCGGGCGCTGCCGACATGGTTGCGGCCATGTCAAGCAACGGGGCCTTCACGGCCTTGGTCTCGGGCGGGTTCACGTTTTTTTCGCAGCGCGTTGGTGCTGCCGCGGCCTTTGCCTTCAACACCGCCAATGTGCTTCTGGAAGACAAGGGACACCTGACCGGAGAAGTGGCGCAGCCGATCTTGGGGCGCGCGTCGAAACTGGATGCCCTTAACCGGTTCTGTGCGCGCCGCGACCTCAGGCCTGCGGACTGTCTGACAGTGGGTGATGGTGCCAATGATCTGGCAATGATCGAGGCGGCTGGCCTCGGGGTTGCCTTCAAGGCAAAGCCGGCCTTGAAGTCAGCGGCAAATGCCGTGCTGGATCATTCGGACCTGACAGCCCTTCTGGCCCTGCAGGGCATCAGCCATTCTTGACCAGACGCAGTTGGGCGCGATCCGACGTGCGCGCAGCTTCCGGATTGCCCTCGATGGAGCGCAGGATCGGAGCCGAGTTCGGCGCGGGTGAATAGGCTTTCCTGCTTTCGGCAAAACCGGGCAGGGCGATATCTGGCTCCTGATCGGTTGTCGGTGTGATCGCGAAGGTGCGCTGATCGGCAATTGCGAAAGCCACGGGTGGGTAGCTCACCTGCCGGGGCACATCTACGCAACCCAGAATGCGCGTCACTTCGCCAAAGTCCGAGCGCAGGGGCAACAGCAGCATCTTTGCATTGATCGCCTTGCCCGCATTGTCATTGACCAGCAGATCCAGTTCGCCCACCGCAGGTGTGGACAGCACCGTGCCAAGCTGGTCGAGAAACGCCTCGCGATCTTCGCCATCGATGAAGGATTCAGGCGGCATGCCGCGCATTTCCATCCCCATCAGTTCACACAGGCGCACGCCAGCAAGCCGCACACGCAGTTGCGCGGGGTTCAGCTGTTCGAGAATGAACATGTATTCCAGCGCATCCTCGAATTTCCGGGGATCCAGTTCAGACCGATACGGCGCTACACGTCCTGCACGCAGGCCGTCCCAATAGTCACGCAACTGTTGCAACTTGGTGCTTTGCATCTGTGCCTCCCTGCAATGACCCGTCTCGCCATCGCCCCGGTAAGTGTTACCCATTTCATACTGTCCTCAAAATATAATATAATTTGACGCAATTGTCGCGATAATTGGTAAGAAATGCTTAACAGGTGGCCAGATTTATTAACTGGTCATTCACTTTGCGGGAGTTTTTCATGCAATCTATGACCGGATTTGCCAGTGCGACTGGTAATTTGGACCGAGTTGAGTGGGTTTGGGAGGTGCGTGGCGTCAATGCGCGGGGGCTGGATCTGCGTCTGCGTCTGCCGGATGGATCGGACACGCTCGACAGTCCGATCCGCAAGACCCTGCAAGCCGCGATCAAGCGCGGTGCTGTGACCATTGGCCTTCGGGTCAACCGCTCGGACGCCGGGCTTGCCGCATCGCTGGACGCGGAAAGCTTCAAACCGCTCTTCTCGAAATTTCGCGAGCTTGAGATGGCCGCGCTGGATGTCGGATTGACAATTGCGCCCAGCAGCGTTGCGCAGATCCTTGGTCTCAGAGGGCTGAACGAGGCCCGTGAAGACATCATGAGTGATGAGGTCATCAAGGCCGTAGGGGCGCAGATCAAAGGTCTCGTGCGTGATTTCGTTGCCGCCCGCGAGCAGGAAGGAAAAGCGATCAGGGATATTCTCTCTGCCCAGATTGACGAGACAAACACGCTGGTGCGTGCAGCCCGTGAAACTGCCGAGGCGCGTGCGTCCGGGGCAGGTGACCGACTGCGTGAGAAAGTCGCCACCCTGATGGACGCGCAACAAATCGTGGACGAGGCGCGCCTGGCACAGGAACTGGCCCAGATTGCGGTCAAGGCGGATGTCACCGAGGAACTGGACCGGCTTGATGCCCATGTTGTCGCCGCGCGTGATCTTCTGGTGCAATCCGGCCCTGTTGGGCGCAAGCTTGATTTTCTGATGCAGGAATTCAACCGCGAGGCCAACACGCTTTGCTCCAAGTCGGGCTCGACCGATCTGACCGGCATTGGCCTTGACCTCAAGGTTCTGATCGACCAGATGCGGGAGCAAGTGCAGAATGTGGAGTGACCGCGCATGACCGAGCCGACACGTCAGGGCCTTCTGATCATCCTGTCCTCACCGTCGGGTGCGGGCAAATCAACCCTGTCGCGGCGATTGCTGGCAGATGATGGTGCGGTTCAGTTTTCAATCTCCGCCACCACCAGGGCACCGCGCCCGGGCGAAGTGGACGGCAAGGATTACTTCTTCAAAACCCGCGCGGAATTTGATGCCATGGTTGCCTCAGGTGACATGCTGGAGCACGCGGAAGTGTTCGACAATTGCTATGGCTCTCCAAAGTCTTCGGCGATGGAGGCGATCTCCCAAGGCCGCGACGTGCTGTTCGACGTGGATTGGCAGGGCGGTCAGCAGATCCGAAACTCCTCTCTGCGGGCCTCGGTCGTGTCGATCTTCATTCTGCCCCCATCCATCGCGGAACTTGAGGCCCGTCTTCTGGGGCGTGGTCAGGACAGTGCCGAGGTCGTGGCGCGGCGCATGGAAAAGTCACGCGCCGAAATCAGCCATTGGGCCGAATATGATTATGTCCTGATCAACCGCGATCTTGACAAATGCCACGCAGAACTTGTGGCGATCCTGACGGCCGAGCGGCTGAAGCGGGTCCGGCGTCCGGGTCTGGTGTCAATGGTGGCCGATCTGAATGCAGAGTTCGAGGCACGCAAGTCATGAGCGGGCTTTATGCATTGGACGGCGTTGTGCCAATCTTGCCTGAAAGCGGCAACTACTGGATCGCACCGGGTGCGACTGTGATTGGCAATGTTCAGATCGGGGAGGGGGTGTCGATCTGGTTCGGGACCGTGATCCGTGGCGACAATGAGCGCATCACCATCGGGGATCGCAGCAACATTCAGGAAAACTGCGTCCTGCACACCGATCCGGGCTTTCCCATGACCATTGGACAAGATTGCACCATCGGGCATCTGGCCATGCTGCATGGCTGCACAATTGGTGACAGTGCGTTGGTCGGAATGGGAGCAACAGTGCTGAATGGTGCCTCCATCGGCGCGGGTGCCTTGCTTGGCGCGACTGCGCTCTTGACCGAAGGCAAGGTCATCCCCGACAGAATGCTGGCAGTCGGCGCGCCTGCCAAGGCGATACGCCCGCGCAGCGCAGATGATCTGGAAGGCCAGATTGCCACGGCAACACATTACATGCATCGGATGGAAAGATACCGCCGGGGTCTGGTTTCGGTTGACGGGTAAGGTGCTAGGAGCCGAAACTCAAACGGATGTCGGTCTCGCTGATGGTCAGTTTGTGCAGGATGCCTTCACGCACAAGCACATCGCCCAAGGCTGCAAACTGCACATCCGACGGGGCAATCTCAGCCTGATAGGGCGTGCTGCGCAGCATGTTCCACAAATCCCGATCCGCTTCGATCTTTGGTCCTGTCGCCACGATCTCCAGCTTTGCCTCAGGAGCATCTGCGGCTGAAACCGCCACATCTCCACCCAGCGGCAGGCTGCGTTCCATGCACATCAGGCCCAGATAGGCCCGTCTGACCACGGCGCGGGGCAGTTCCGTTTCGCTCACTTCCCACGCAACATTCGTGCGCCGGTCAAACAGGCCCGCACAATCGTTGCGAATATCCTGGGTCGAGACAAATGCTCCTTCGGGTGCAAACCCGAAGGCAACACGAAAAAACTTGAGCTTGGCCGTGGCCGCCGAGACGCTTTCGGTGATCAGCCCAAGCTCCGGCGATTTGCTCGCGCCCATGGCGGTCAGAAGTTCCACACCATTGCTTACAGCTCCCACCGGGCTTATCAGGTCATGACAGATCCGGCTGCTGATCAGGGCTGAGAGGTCAGTGTGCATTGATAGACGTCCTGTAGGGCAAGGGAGACGCGTGAATGATACCGGGATTGCTTGAACCCGGCGGCCTTGTCCGCCATCCCGACCAGCCCGACTGGGGGCTGGGCCAGATCCAGTCGATCATTGGTGACCGGATCACGGTGAATTTCGAACATATGGGGAAGGTGGTCATTGATGGGTCTCGAATTTCTCTGGAGCCGGTCTTTGGCCCGATATCGTGAGCCTAACTCCCATGGTGTTGGTTAATGAGAGGTTAATCAAGCATTTGATCGTGTCGATTGACCGTCTCAGGTTGCCTCGGAAGGGCCGAGCGCTTAAGCAGACCATCAAGCCCGAGGGAGCGCTTTGGATCATCACATGAAATTCGACTTCAGCCAGTTTGAAGTGCGATTGGCCCGGAACGAGGAAGAAATCGCCGCTGCCCAGCGGCTGCGCTATTCTGTTTTTGTTGAGGAAATGGGGGCAAAAGCGGCGTATGCTGATCATGCAGCGCGGTTGGAAAAAGATCCCTTCGATCCGTATTTCGACCACCTGATCCTCTACGATACATCGGCCAGCATCGCTGATGACCTTGACCGTGTCGCCGCTGTCTATCGCCTCCTTCCTGGTCCGACAGCACTGGCTCATGGCGGGTTTTACTCTGCGTCAGAATATGATCTGAGCAAGCTGATGGACCGGGCAGACAGGGCCGTAGAACTTGGCCGGTCCTGTGTCCATGCCAGACACCGCGGCGGCCCGGCCATGCATCTGATGTGGGGGGCGCTGGCGGATTACGTGCTCAGCCGCGACATCTCCATCCTGTTTGGCGTGGCCAGTTTCCATGGCACTGATCCTACAGCCGTGTCCCTTGCGCTCAGCCATCTCCACCACAAGCATCTGGCCCCTGAAGACCTCAGGGTCGTGGCCCTGCCAGAGCACCGGGTCGAGATGGGCTTTGAGGCCGACGGCACCTATGACCCCAAAGAGGCACTGAAGCAGATCCCGTCGCTGATCAAGGCCTATCTCAGGCTGGGCGGGTTTGTCGGCGATGGTGCCTATATCGATCATGATTTCAATACGATAGACGTCTGTCTTGTGATGGATACAGGCCGGATGGTGAGCAAGTACCATGACTATTACAAACGCGCCACCGGCCGCAACTGAGCTGACCTGGGACGCGGCGGACCCGCCCGTTTTGCCAACCCCCACCGCGCTGCAATGGCTGCGCCTCGTGCTGCGCGCGACCACCCTGGTGGTGATGACCTATGTCCTGATGCTGCCGCTTCTCATCCTCAAGGCGCTGCTGCCGGTCTGGCCACAGGCCCCGTGGCTGGGGGTCGTGCGATGCTGGGGGCGGCTCAATCTCTGGTTATGCGGTCTGCGCCTGCGTTCCATCGGACAGCCCATGGCAGGCCCGGGCGCGCTGGTGTCAAACCATGTTGGCTGGATCGATATATTCACGTTGCTCAGCGCAGATCGCACGGTCTTTGTCTCCAAAGCCGAAGTGGCCCGCTGGCCGGTTGTGGGCATCCTGTCGCGCCAGATCGGCACGGTCTATATCGAACGCAAACGCAGCGAGGCGCGCAATCAACAGAACCAGTTGAAAGAGGCCCTCACGGATGCCACGCATCATTTGTGCTTCTTCCCCGAAGGCACCAGCACCGACGGGCAGCGCGTACTGGCCTTCCGATCGACCCTTTTTGCGGGCTTCATGGACGAAACCCTGTCGTCAACCATCAAGATCCAGCCCGTCTCGCTGGTCTACCGCCCCTCCATGCGCTTGCCTGATGCGTTTTACGGCTGGTGGGGGGATATGGGTCTAGGGGGCCATCTGAAATCCGTTTTGGCCCTTTCAGCAGGTGGGGAAGTCGATGTGGTGTTCCACCCCGCTGTTCGCCCGACGGCCTTTGCCAACAGAAAGGCACTGGCGCTGCATTGCGAACAGGCGGTGCGGGAGGGCGTGAGCGCGCGGCTCAAGCGCTGCGCAGCAGAAGACGCTCAAAACCGGAAAGGGTCTTGAGCGGATCATCCGTCAACCAGATCTCGTCTCCCAGACAGAAGAAATCAGCCACAGGTGCCAGTTGATCGATAGTATCGCCGTCCAACCCGCCTTCGGCCACAACCGGTACCTCGATCATCTCCGACCACCATTCAAATAGCCCGGCATCGGCCACTTCGCCTGATCCCAGAGCCGAGCCATCGCCGACCGGACCGAAACTGATGTAATCGGCAGACATTTCCGCTGCCGTCATGCCCTGATGGCGCGAGGTCTCGCAGAAACAGCCGACAATGGCATCCGCGCCCAGATGCTTGCGGGCATCGCGCAGATGCCTGTGACCATCGCTCAGGTGCACACCGTCCAGCCCAAGCTGAGCGGCCAGCCGGTAATGATCATCCAGAACAATCGCCACATCACGCGCATGCGCAATCTCGCGCAACAGATCGCCCGCCTTGGAAATCTGCTCCTCGTCGCGGCCGGGCAGGCTCAGCCGCACACAGGCCACCGGCACCGCGGCAAGCACATCCTTCAACTGATCGGCAAATCTCGACAACTCAAGATCCGAGGGCGTGCGAAGATAAATCTGTGGCGTGGTTTCATCTGTCATGCTGGCAGACCCTTGATGCGCGTTGCACGCGGTGTACCCACAGCCACGCGCCCCGTCCAGCACCTGCTGTGTCACTTCTTGGCAAAAATATCCCCGCCGGAGGCGCAGGCAGGCAGAAGGGTGTTCCCCTCAACTGCCCGCCGGAGCCCACCCAACAGGTGCCATCTCGAACCCGTCAAAGCGAAAACCCGGGCTTACGGTGCAGCCCACAAGTCCCCAGCCATCCACCGTACGGGCCGATTGCCAGGCATCCTTTGGCACAATGACCTGAGGCCGCGCACCAGAAGCAAGATCAGATCCAAGACGATGCACCGCGACCGGTCCGTCATCGCCCGGGCTGATCTGCAATTCCAGATCGCTGCCCGCATACCAGTGCCAGATCTCGGTCGCATCGACCCTGTGCCAGTGCGAGCGCTGATCCGCCTCCAGCAGATAATAGATCGCCGTGCCCGCAGGCCGGTCAGACCTGCCATCCTCGATCCAGGTCTGGCGATACCAGCCACCCTCGGGATGCGGTGCCAAATCAAGGCGTGCGATGATCTCGGCTGCGGTCATCGCTTCAGGATCGAAGTCCCTGCATAGATCGCGGCATCGCCCAGCAGCTCTTCGATGCGGATCAACTGGTTGTATTTCGCCAGCCTGTCCGAGCGCGACAGCGACCCTGTCTTGATCTGTCCGCAGTTGGTGGCCACGGCCAGATCGGCAATGGTCGCGTCTTCCGTCTCGCCGGAGCGGTGCGACATCACCGATGTATAGCGCGCCCGGTGGGCCATATCGACGGCTTCGAGCGTTTCTGTCAGCGATCCGATCTGATTGACCTTGACCAGGATGGAGTTGGCCACGCCCTGTTCGATGCCCTGTGACAGACGCTTGGAGTTGGTGACGAACAGATCATCACCCACAAGCTGGCACCGGTCACCCACCAGATCGGTCAGCGCCTTCCAGCCAGCCCAGTCATCCTCGGCCATGCCATCCTCGATGGAGATGATCGGATAGGCATCGACCAGCCCCGCCAGATAGGCAGCGTTCTCTTCCGAGGACAGAACCTTGCCCTCACCCTTCATGTCGTATTTGCCGTCGCGGTAATATTCGGTCGAGGCCGCATCGAGGGCGAGGTAAATCTCCTCACCCGGCTTGTAGCCTGCCTTCTCGATGGAGCGCATGATGAAATCCAGCGCTTCCGTGCTTGACGACAGGGCAGGGGCAAATCCGCCCTCATCCCCGATGCCTGTGTTGAAACCGGCCGTTGAGAGTTCCTTTTTCAGGGTGTGAAACACCTCCGAGCCCATGCGCACCGCGTCCGACAACGTGTCGGCGCTCACTGGCATGATCATGAATTCCTGAATGTCGATGGGATTGTCCGCATGCTCGCCGCCATTGATGATGTTCATCATCGGCACCGGCAGGATCCGCGCGGACGTGCCGCCTACATAGCGATAGAGCGGCATGGTCAGACTGTCTGCCGCCGCCTTGGCCGTGGCAAGCGAGATGCCAAGGATCGCATTTGCACCCAGACGGGCCTTGTTGTCCGTCCCATCAAGATCGATCATCGCCTGATCGAGAGAAACTTGATCAGTTGCATCCATGCCGACCAGCGCATCTGCCAGCTCGTCGTTGACCGCTGCCACCGCTTTGAGAACACCCTTGCCAAGATAACGCGACATATCACCGTCCCGCAGCTCCACCGCCTCATGTGCGCCTGTTGAGGCACCCGAGGGCACCGCTGCACGGCCCAGCACGCCATCGTCCAGCAGCACATCGACCTCCACCGTCGGATTGCCGCGACTGTCCAGAATTTCACGTGCCGTGATGTCGATGATTGTGCTCATGTCAGGGTCCTTGAGGGAAAGCTTCAGGTTAAGGGCTATGTACGATTTTCAGGCCGGGTTTGGTACCCCCAGAATCCCCGGAATCATAGGAAATCCGGCCATCTTTCGGGGATAGTCAGAAAAAACTCGGAACCAATCCCTCCCTGCCGAAGTTCATTTGCCAGAGCGGGGCACAACTGCCCTGCCAGTCAACAGAAAGGGAAAAGTCATGCGTTTTTTGACAAAAGCCACAGCCGCCGCAACCGTTGCCACATTGATGGCAGGGTCCGCCTTTGCCTCTACCATGCTTGAGACAAGTGTTCAGAAAAAGATGGAAGTGGTCGGCATCTCAGAGATGGAAGTGTCCGCTTCCGATCTGTCGCTCGATCAACTGGCCGAGATCAAGGTGATCCTTGACGGATCCGACACGACCGACATCAAAGAAGACCGGATCAAAACCGTGATCGGCAATCCCGATGAACCGGGCTTGTGGACCGGGTACAACTCTCTGGCCAACAATGTCGAAACCCAGCTTGAAGATCTCGGTTTCAGCTTTGATCCAGAGGTTCTGACAGTTGCTGAACTTGCCAAGATCAAGACGATCCTGGGCAGTGAAGACACGCAGGAACTCAAAAAAGAACGGGTCGAGACTGTTCTCAACTGATCAGACGGCATCGCCTGGATCTGCGGCGATAGGTAACGAGTATTGCGGCCGTACCCCCAGGTGCGGCCGCGCCTTTTGCATCAAAGCAGGTCTGGCTCCCGACCGAGCCGCTTGGCCAGCGGCGCGATGGTCAGTCCCTGAATGATGATCGAGAAGATCACCACCACATAGGTTGCCGTCAGGATCGGTGCCTTGTACTCGCTTTCGGGCAGCGACAGGGCCAGAGCCACAGAGATACCGCCCTTCAACCCACCCCAGGTCATGATCGGAATGACATCGCGGGGATAGGTCCTGAACGGTTTCAGCATCATGATCGGAACGGAGACGGCCACCAGACGGGCAACAAGGGCAAGGGCGATTGACATGACCCCTGCTGTGAAGGCCTCCACCGAGAAGGCCACGGCGAAGACCTCGATCCCGATGAGCAGGAACAGGACCGCATTCAGGATTTCATCGATCAATTGCCAGAAGATGTTCACATGCTCGCGCGTGGTGGCGCTCATCCCGTGTTTCATGCCGACATCCCCGATCAGCAGACCGGCGACCACAGCCATGATGGGTCCCGAGACATGCAAATAGACCGCCAGTTCATAGCCGCCAAAGGCCAGCCCCAGCGACAGCAGGACCTCCAGCGCATAATCATCAATGCGGCGCATCACGCGGAAGGTCAGCCAGCCGAGGATCGCACCCAGTGCCGCACCGCCCACGGCTTCCTGAAAGAACAGCTTGGCAGCCCCTTCCAGCCCTGATCCATGGTGGTCATCAGACGGAAAGGCGAGACCCACTAGGATCAGAAAGACAACATAACCCACGCCGTCATTGAACAGGCTTTCACCCGCGATCTTGGTTTCCAGCGATTTGCGCAGCTTGGCCTCTTTCAGGACCCCAAGAACGGCCACCGGATCGGTGGGAGAGATCAGTGCGCCGAAGACCAGTGCGACCAGAAGCGGCATGCCGGTGATCCACGAAAAGCCCGTGCCAGCGATCACCGTGCTCAGACCCACGCCGATGGTGGCCATCAGCGCAACGCTCCACCCTTGTGATTTCAGATCTTCGATCCGCACATGCAGGGCTCCTGCAAAGAGCAGCAATCCCAGCATGCCCTCCAGCAACGCCTCCGAGAATGCGATGTCCTGCACGACGGCGCGCATCTGCTCGGTCAGCATCAGGGAGGGTACAACCAGATCGACGCACAGAAGACTGAGCGAGGCCAGAAGGGCCACCACCAGAATGCCGATGGCAGATGGCAGCTTGAGGAAGAAATAGTTCAACGCACCAAAGGCGCCCGCGAGGACGATCAGAAGCGAAGTGATTTGCAGGAAAGTCATAAGCACGTCCTTGGCATTTGGCCCAAGCGCTATCATCTTGGCCGCAGGCATCAAAGGGGAGATCACTCACATGGGCAGAGCATTGGTGACCGGCGGCAACAGGGGCATTGGCGAGGCGATTGCCAAAGGGCTGGCCGATCTGGGTCATGAAGTGGTGATTGGCGCCCGGGATCTGGACGCCGGTCAGCAGGTTGCAGATGCCATTGGCGGGGAGGCCGTGAGCCTGGATCTCACAGATCTGGACAGCATCCGGCAAGCAGCACAGGCCGCTGGTCCGGTGGATATGCTGATCAACAACGCGGGTGTGCTGTTTCAGGGCTCGATGCTGGAGGACCCGGAAGGGTTTCAAACCTCTCTCGATGTGATGCTGACAGGGCCTTACCATCTGATCCGTCTGCTGTCCCCCGGCATGGCTACGCGCGGGTATGGACGGATCGTCAATGTCAGTTCCGGCTGGGGCGCGTTCGAGGAAGGGCTTGAAGGCCCCAATGCTTACGGCGTGGCCAAGGCGGGGCTGAATGCGCTGAGCAAGGCGCTGGTGCGCGATCTGCCGCCAAATGTGAAGGTCAATGCGATGTGCCCGGGATGGGTGCGGTCCCGCATGGGTGGCCCGCAGGCGTTTCGCTCGGTGGAAGAGGGAGCCGATACAGCGCTCTGGCTTGCCACCTTGCCTGATGACGGGCCAACGGGCGGATTCTTCAAGGACCGCAAGCCCAAGCCGTGGTGATGTTTGAGTATTTGGAGAAAATCGAAGATCAGTCTTCTGACTTGGCCTGATCCCACAGAGCATCCATCTCAGCCAGATCGGACGTGGCGGGCGTCTTGCCACGCTCCGTCAGCAAAGCCTCGATCCGCTTAAAACGCCGGGTGAACTTGGCATTGGTTGAGCGGATCGCCTCTTCGGGATCAATGTCAAGATGGCGTGCGAGGTTGGCCATAACGAACATCAGATCGCCGAATTCATCGACCTGATCAGCCTTGGACATCGTGTTTTGCGCAGCGACCAGCTCGCCTGCCTCTTCCACCAGTTTGTCGAGCACCTGGGTTGTTTCAGGCCAGTCAAATCCCACGCGGGCGGCGCGGTTCTGTAATTTGACCGCGCGCGTCATGCCGGGCAGGCCTGTGGCCACACCGTCCAAAGTGCCGCGCGTCTCGCGACCGGCCCGTTCGGCTGCCTTGATCTGCTCCCAGTCTCTTGTTTGCTGCGCGGCAGACTTGTTGCGGTCTTCCGCGCCAAAGACATGGGGGTGACGGCGCACCATCTTGTCGCTGATCCCGCGCACAACGTCATCAAAGCTGAATGCGTTTTCCTCAGATGCCATTTGCGCGTGATAGACCACCTGCAGGAGGAGATCACCCAGCTCGTCCGACAGATCGCCCATGTCCTTGCGGGCGATGGCATCGGCCACCTCATAGGCTTCCTCGATTGTGTAGGGGGCAATGCTGTCGAAATCCTGTTCGATGTCCCAGGGGCAGCCAGTGTCAGGGTCACGCAGGCGCGCCATGATGGTCAGGAGGCGTGGAATGCCGCCATCGGGGTCATTGATCAAAGGGTCTTCGGTCATGAGCCCAGCGTTACCGTGTCGCGGAGCATTGGAAAAGGGCTGATTGCATCCCCGCCCGGGCTTTGGGACAAGGGGGCAGACCAGAGCGGAGGCAACAGATGTCACGGATCGCAAGCATAGAGGCAATTGGTGCGGAACTGACCGGGTGGCGGCAACACCTGCACAGCATTCCCGAATTGCAGTTCGACTGCTTCAGGACGTCAGCCTTTGTTGCTGAGAAATTGCGGTCTTTCGGTGTCGATGAAGTGGTTGAAGGCATGGCCACATCCGGCGTGGTTGCGGTGATCAATGGCAAAGGTCCCGGCATCACGACCGGTCTGCGTGCCGATATGGATGCCCTGCCAATCGAGGAACTGCGCGATCTGCCGTATCGCTCGACCGTGCCGGGCGTGATGCATGCTTGCGGTCACGATGGGCACACGACCATGTTGCTGGGCGCTGCCAAGCATCTGGCGGAGACCCGGAATTTTGCGGGCCGTGCCGTGCTGATCTTCCAGCCTGCTGAAGAGGGCGGCGGCGGGGCCGATGTGATGTGCCGCGAAGGGTTGATGACGCGTTTCGGGATCGAGCGGGTCTTTGCGTTGCACAATTGGCCGGGCATGGAGGCCGGGCGGATCGAGACCCGGGCGGGACCTGCCATGGCCGCCTCGGACGCGTTCGATGTGATTGTGACCGGCACGGGTGCGCATGCGGCGCAACCTCATAACGGGCGCGATCCGATCTTTGCCGCGACCGCGATGGTACAGGCCCTGCAAACAATCGTGTCTCGCACGCTGGATCCGGTCAAACCGGCGGTTCTGTCGGTGACGCAGTTTCAATCCGGCAGCGCCTATAATGTGATCCCCGATGAGGCTCGGTTTTCAGGCACGTTCCGCAGTCTCGATGACGAGGTGCGGGCACAGCTTCTGCGTCGCCTGGAGGAGGTCGTCTCGGCTGTCGCGCGGGCCAATGGCGTGAGGGCGGACGTGATCCATCACCCGGGCTATCCGGTGACGGTCAATGATGCGGATGCGGCCGGGTTTGCCATGGATGTGGCCGAAAGCCTGGTCGGGACCGGCAACATCGAGCGCAATCGCCTGCCCGAGATGGGGGCGGAGGATTTTGCCTACATGCTGGAACAGGTGCCTGGCGCCTATGTCTTTTTGGGGCAGGGTGAAAGCGCTGGGCTGCACCACCCTCGTTATGACTTCAATGACAAGATCCTGACGCTCGGGGCCAGCTATCTGGCACGTCTGGTCGAGGAGGCGCGTCCTTTCTGAGGGGCGCGCTTGAGGCCGATATGCGCCTCCGGCGGGGATATTTCTGCCAAGAAGTGAAGGTGTATCCCTGCATTTACAAAGTGGCGAGGGCGGCGTATGGGCGGGTTCATGACAACACATTTCGGATTTGAAATCGCGGCCACCGACGGGCGCGCCCGGCAGGGTCGGGTCAGAACGCCGCGCGGTGACATCGCGACACCTGCCTTCATGCCTGTGGGGACCGCGGCCACCGTCAAGGCGATGATGCCGGCCTCGGTGCGGGAAACCGGTGCGGATATCCTCTTGGGCAACACCTATCATCTGATGTTGCGCCCCGGCGCCGAGCGGATCGACCGGCTGGGCGGTTTGCACAAGTTCATGAACTGGGAACGGCCGATCCTGACGGATTCAGGCGGATTTCAGGTCATGAGCCTCACAGGATTGCGCAAGTTGACCGAAGAGGGCGTGAAGTTCCGAAGCCATGTGGACGGGACGGAATTCAACCTCACGCCCGAGCGGTCCATGGAGATCCAGCGGCTTCTGGGCTCTGACATCGTGATGTGTTTTGACGAATGCACGCCGCACCCTGCCGAAAAGGATGTGGCGGCCAGATCCATGGCGCTGTCGATGCGCTGGGCGGATCGTTCGAAATCAGCCTTTGGCGACCGGCCCGGATATGCGCTGTTCGGCATCCAGCAGGGCAGTGTCTATCCCGATTTGCGGGCGGAAAGTGCTGAAGCGCTGACCGGCATCGGCTTTGACGGCTATGCCATCGGTGGGCTGGCCGTGGGTGAAGGGCAGGAGGCCATGTTTGGTGTCCTTGACTATGCGCCCGGGCAGTTGCCCCATGACAAGCCACGCTACCTGATGGGCGTGGGCAAGCCCGATGACATTGTCGGTGCCGTGCTGCGCGGCGTGGATATGTTTGATTGCGTGCTGCCCTCGCGCTCAGGCAGGACAGGACAGGCGTTCACCAGACGCGGGCAGGTCAACATCAAGAACGCCCGCCACGCCGATGACCCCCGTCCGCTGGATGCAGAATGTGCCTGCCCGGCATGCAGGAATTACAGCCGGGCCTATCTGCACCATGTGTTCAAGGCGCAGGAGATCATCTCGTCCATGCTGATGACCTGGCACAATCTGCAATACTATCAGGACCTGATGGCCGGGCTTCGCGGGGCGATTGCAAATCAGACATTGGATGCATTTGTTGCAGGTTTTCACGACAAACGCGGGCAGGGCGATGTCGATCCATTGTAATCTCCACAGTTCCGCCTTGCTCCTGCCTTTGGCACAAGCGTAGCATCACCCGAAAGCGACTCAGCCGGGGCGGTCACTTGAAACAGTCCTGACCCGGACCCAAGTGACACAAACGGATGGGAGTTCGCACATGGTCGCCGGATGAACCGGGGCCTGCCGGACTTGCCGGAAAGGACCAGTATTATGACAGAGACGAGCAGCGTCACTTACCCCGTACTTCCCCTGCGCGACATCGTTGTGTTTCCAAACATGATCGTGCCGCTTTTCGTGGGACGGGACAAATCGGTCAAGGCGCTTGAAGAAGTGATGAAGGACGACAAGCAGATCCTGCTGTCCTCCCAGATCGACGCGAGTGAGGAAGATCCCGAGATCGAAGGGATTTACGCCACAGGCGTACTTGCCAATGTATTGCAATTGCTGAAACTTCCCGATGGCACGGTCAAGGTGCTGGTCGAGGGGCGCAAACGAGCCAAGATCACGCATTTCCTTGAGAATGACGATTTCTTCGAGGCCGAAGCCGACCTGATCGAGGAAGAGATTGGCGATGAAGAGGCGGTTGAGGCGCTCACCCGCTCGGTTGTCGATGAATTTACCCGCTATTCCAAACTGAACAAGAATGTGCCCGAAGAGGCGCAGACAGCCGTGGAAGAGGCCGAAGGTGCCGGCAAACTGGCAGATACGATTGCCGGCCATCTTGGCGTGCGCCTGGAAGAAAAGCAGGATCTGCTTGAGACCCCGGACATTTCCCAGCGGCTGGAGAAGATCTATGGCCTGATGCAGGGCGAGATGTCTGTGCTGCAGGTCGAGAAAAAGATCAAATCCCGGGTCAAGACCCAGATGGAGCGCACCCAGCGCGAGTATTATCTGAATGAGCAGATGAAGGCCATTCAGAAGGAACTTGGCGACGGGGAGCAGGGTCAGGATGACGCCAGCGAATACGACACCAAGATCGCCGAGACCAAGCTGAGCAAAGAGGCCAAGGAAAAGGCCGAGGCCGAGCTGAAAAAACTGCGCAACATGAGCCCGATGTCCGCAGAGGCCACGGTCGTGCGCAACTATCTCGACTGGATGCTGTCGATCCCCTGGGGCAAGAAAACCCGGGTCAAGAAGGATCTGGGCAACGCGCAGAAGATCCTCGATGCCGATCACCACGGGCTTGAGAAGGTCAAGGAGCGGATTGTTGAGTTTTTGGCAGTTCAGCAGCGCTCGGCCAAGCTCAAAGGCCCGATCCTGTGCCTTGTCGGCCCTCCCGGTGTGGGTAAAACCTCGCTGGGCAAGTCTGTTGCCAAGGCCACGGGGCGCGAGTTCATTCGCATCTCGCTGGGCGGTGTGCGCGACGAGTCCGAAATTCGCGGTCACCGGCGGACTTACATTGGCTCGATGCCCGGCAAGATCATCCAGTCGATGAAGAAGGCCAAATCGACCAATCCGCTGATCCTCTTGGATGAGATCGACAAGATGGGTCAGGATTTCCGGGGCGACCCAGCGTCGGCCATGCTTGAGGTGCTTGATCCTGAACAGAACAACACCTTCATGGACCACTATCTTGAGGTCGAATATGACCTCTCGAACGTGCTGTTCCTGACGACAGCGAACTCCTACAACATGCCGCGTCCACTTCTGGACCGGATGGAGATCATTTCGCTCTCTGGCTACACCGAGGATGAGAAATCCGAGATTGCGCGCAAGCACCTGCTGGCCAAGCAGCTCAAAGGGCACGGCCTGAAGGAGCATGAGTTCGACCTCACGCCCGAGGCACTGACCGAGATCATCCGTCTTTACACGCGTGAAGCAGGCGTGCGGAACCTTGAGCGGGAACTGGCCAAGCTGTGCCGCAAGGCGGTCACTCTGATCGTCAAAGGCGAGGCCGAAAAGGTCACAGTTACTCCGGAAAACCTTGAGGAATTCCTCGGCGTCAAACGCTTCAAATACGGGCTGGCCGAGGAAGAGGATGCCGTTGGCGTCACCACAGGTCTGGCCTGGACCGAAGTGGGTGGCGATCTCTTGTCGATCGAGGCGCTGCGCCTTCCGGGCAAGGGCAGGATGAAGACCACCGGCAAGCTGGGCGATGTGATGAAGGAAAGCATCGATGCAGCCGCATCCTACGTGCGCTCCAAATCCACCGATCTGGGACTGGAACCACCGTTGTTCGACAAGGTCGACATCCACGTGCACGTGCCCGAAGGGGCCACACCCAAGGATGGCCCGTCTGCGGGCATCGCGATGGTGACGTCTATCGTATCGGTGCTCACCGGCATCCCCGTGCGCCGCGACGTTGCGATGACGGGAGAGGTGACGCTGCGCGGCAACGTATTGCCCATCGGAGGGCTTAAGGAAAAGCTGCTTGCGGCTCTGCGCGGCGGGATCACCACGGTCCTGATTCCGAAGGATAACGTCAAGGATCTGCGCGACATTCCAGACAATGTGAAGGATGGCGTGGAACTGATCCCGGTCGGCAATGTCACGGAAGTGCTGAAGGTGGCACTCACCCGCGAGCCAGAGCCCATCGAATGGGATGAGGAGGCCGCAGCAGCAGCCTCCGCCGCAGCCAGCACCGGCGCGGAGGCATCATCGGCCACCACGACGCACTGATCTATCGACTATGACACTTCAAAGCGCCCCGAAACAGGGGCGCTTTTTTCGTGGGACATCGGGGTGCGATCGGTCAACTCTTGATCTGCAAATTGAGTTGGCTGTTTGGCAAGTCCCGTTGGCAGGTTTGATCCCAAAGTAACGGATACTGAGCGGTTCATGAGTGAGCTCTACAGCGGGGGCGGCGTTTTTCACTCGCAGCCTAGCTTTGAGGATGCTTTTTGTCAGCACCACTGCGCACCATCATAACGTGGTCGGAACGCACTTGGCTTCCAAGACCGCCCGCACTCAGTCGCAGATGCGATCCATTTTCTGCCGTGATCAGAAGGGGATCCATCTCATCACTTTCCAGACGCTGGGTGATGTCAGTCATATCCCACGGGCCTGTCAGCCAATCCAATGCGTATTCGTTCAGTTGGGTGGCCAGATCGCAGGCGTGTTTCTCGGCGTCCTCACTAGTTTCCACACGCCAAATTGATTGATACTCCCATCCCCACCGCCCTTTTTTCATCGGAGGCGCCTCGGCTGGGCACAAAACGCCACGAACAGGCATTTGCTGTTCATCTGGTCGGGGGCCATTCGGACCGACCTTTATGTGCTCCTTGTGAAATTGGCTGTTCAACGCGCTGTATCTCGCCAGGGAAACCCCGACGCGGACTGTGAACGAAGCGGTAGTGCACCGGTCAGTCAGGGCACGGTAAGTCGAGTATGTGGATAGGCAGATTATTGCGATCCGTCCGTTGTGATGACGCCAGAGACGCGACGGTGTCCCATCCGTAAAACCGACTTCACGCAAAAGCGGAAGAACGTACCGCTTGAACGCTGCGCGCGTGTCTTTAGCCGCTACTGTAATGCTAGATCCTCGTCTTTTGAGAAGTTTAGCAGAGAGTAGTCCCTGAGTTTGGGTCGCGCAAAGAATTTGATGTGTGTTTCCCAAGTGGCCGATGGTCGGTGTTTTGAAAGTGACAGCGCCTGCGGGCGATGCAAACGCTCCCGGCAGATAACCAGATTGCTGACAAGGATGTTCTTCCAGACCCTAACTTAGAATGATTTGTCAGAACGCGGATAAGAACCGCTACAGCTGGGTCGGTTTGAATTACTCGATCCACTGAGCATTTGGATCCGTAACCTTGAGCAGATCTATGCCGGGCTCGTCTATGATCGCACCGGGTTGAAACCTTGCCTCCCGAAGACGGGTTTGAATGACGTCCAGGTCCCCTTAGCCGTTCAGACGCGCCACGACCATCGCCACAGGTCCGGTCAAGGGAACTGAAACGACATTGGACTGCCCCTGTGCCCTGATCAGCGAGGTGATGTCATGCACACGCAGGAACCGACCGGTGCCGCGCAATCTCAATGTCTGGCTGATGATCCAGTCGGCGCAGCCGCGCGGCGGTTGTTCCGCACAAAAGGCAAGGCAGAGCAGGCCGCCCGGTCGCAGCAGTCGAACCATTTCGGAAATCGCCAAAGCGGGATTTGTCGCCGTCTCCAGCGCCCAGGCACAAGTCAGAACATCAAAGGTTGCATCCTCAAACGGCATAGCTTCCAGCCGCCCCAGCACCTTGTGGCTCGGGATGTCATCACAGCGCCCCAGCATGGCATCAGATGGGTCGAGCAGCGTGATGCGGCTGGGGGCAAATCCTTCGGAAATCAAACGCCGGGCAAACGCGCCGGTGCCGCAGCCTGCGTCAAGCAACCGGGCATCAGGGGTTGCAGATGCCCGAACGGCTGCCTCAAGTGCGGCTTGAGCCTCTCCACCAGCATATCGCAGCCAGCGGTGATGCAGCCTGTCATAAGACGCGGCGAGCCGGTCATAAAGCGGCGCAAGGTCCTGAGTAGAGTAGTCAATCAAGGTCATTGTCCGACTAGCTCCACCTCAAACCGGTCACCTGGATTTGCGACAGATGCGCGCCATGTCAGGAAGGTCCAGACGATCCCCACCAATGCGATGAACAGAAGTCCAAAGAGATACCAATCGCCAAGATCGAACGGCGGTGGTGACGTCATGCCGAGCGGATGCAGTACCACGCCCCCAAAGACCATCAGACGTTCAGCTAGGCCCGGCAAATCGAACTGGTGACGGTCCGAGATGATGAAGTTCAACGGGATGAACAGCCAGAGGGCTGAGAGTTTGGTGTGCGGATCAATCTTGCGCATGACAATGCCTTTTGAGCGGAATTTGGAGGGTTCGGGTATCAGTTGCGATCAGGTGAGCTGCCTTCGGGCCAAGCGGATGCCCGCGAACACGCCCGACAGTCAAAACTCGAAACGCCACAGGGAATTGGCACGGCGTCAACGCCGCGTTTGCGTGCTTCGTAAAGAGGGGATTGCGGTCAGGATCTGCCTGACCGTCTGGCCGGGTTAGTCCCGGCGTCGAGCCACAATGAACGGGTTCAGCTGGCCTTTGCCAAGATACCTGCAGATTTCGACCCTGAAACCGGCTTGATCCAATACAGTGAGCAGGTCTTCCCGGCTCAGATAAGCCACCGGTGGCGCGATCCCGACAAATCCAAGCGTGCGAACCATGCCGCGGATAAAGGCATTCGCATCGCCAAGACACACTGTTTTCGAGACAAAGCAGCCACCGGGTGTGAGCTGACCATGAACCAAGCGCAGCACCTTGGGCAGATCTTCAACAAGGTGAAGCATGCTGAAGGATAAAATGACGTCAAAGGGCGCGCCGGGCGCGCGGGCTGCGGCATCAGCCACGGCAAAATGCAGGTTGCGCGCGTTTGAGGCGATCCTTTTGTCATCAGCGATCCTGATCATGGCGGGCGATACATCACTGCCCGTATAGTTCGCCACGCCTGGCGCCAGCTTCACGGCTGTTGTTCCGGTTCCACAACCCAGTTCCAGCACGGTATCCGTGGGCTTGAGCACCGCCCGCACAGCTTCAAGCTTTGCTGCATAGGCAGTTGGGTCCTTGATCGGTTTCTTTGCGTATTTTGGAGCGATTTTGTCCCAGAACGATACGGAATGATTTGGTGAGAATGTCGTGTGCATGATGTAGCCTTGTTGTTTCGGAGGCTACATAGCTGTGCGTTCCTGAATGGATAATTGCGAAAATACGTACAGTAGCTATACGTGCATCAATGAACTGGGCAGCGGTATCCTTTGACTGGAATCAAGTGCGCGCCTTCCTCGCGACGGCTGAGGAAGGGTCGTTCAGCGGGGCAGCACGGGCGCTGAACACAACGCAGCCAACGATTGGACGTCAGATCTCGGAGCTTGAGGAACGTCTTGGCGTAACCCTCGTGGAGCGCAGCGTGCGTGGGCCGAAACTGACCGACACTGGCCGCGACCTGCTCAAGCATGTGCGTGCAATGGGTGAGGCCGCGACACTGATCTCAATGTCGGCAACAGCCCATGCGCAGGATGTCTCGGGGCCTGTGACAGTCACAGCGACCGATCTGTTGTCGGCCCAGTCACTGCCAGGCCTGCTTGCACCCTTGCGCGACAGCAATCCCGGCATCCGCGTCAGCATCGTTGCGTCCAATGACCTGCAGAACCTCATCAAGCGAGAGGCCGACATCGCCATTCGTCATGTCCGCCCTGAACAGCCCGATTTGATTGCCCGCCATGTCGGCGATTTTCATGCGGGTCTTTATGCATCCAAGGCGTATCTCGACAGGGCAGGGCGGCCACGTGTGCCACGGGACGCTGCCAACCACGTCTTTGTCGGGAACCCGGATCCCGAACGCCTGATTGCACCCATGCAGAGCCTTGGCATACCACTTCGCCCCGAGAATTTCGTGATGTCTAGCGACAACGGTGTTGTTGTCTGGGAGTTGATGCGCGCCAATCTTGGCATCACCGTGCTGCCAGATGCCCTCTGCGATCTTGATCCCACCCTTGAACGCGTCCTGCCAGAGTTGCCGCCGTTCCAGTTCCCGATCTGGCTGGTGACCCACCGGGAACTTCAGACAAGCAAGCGCATCCGCATCGTCTTTGATCTGCTGGTCCGTGGTTTTCAGGAGATGACCAATCTAAAGCGCACCTGATGGCAGGCGCCTTGGCGTTCTGAACAAGCCCGTTGCACGCCAAGCGCTGCAAGACGGACCACCCCTGTTCCAACCGAGCAAAGGGCGGTATTGGTCGCAGAATGATGAATTTTGATATATTGCCTTTTCTTTATCTGGCACTTTGCATCGGTGTTATCGGATTTCAGGTGGCACTCATTGCGGGTGCTCCGTGGGGGCATTTGACCCAAGGCGGTCAAAACGTTGGTCCACTGCCCAAAAGGAACCGCATCGCGGCCTTCGTTTCCATATTTCTTCTGGCAGGCATGGCGCTGGCCATTCTGTCGGCTGCGGGCTTCTGGCCACATTGGCCTGAATGGACAGCCTGGGCCGCCTTGGCCCTTCAGTCTGTCGTGGCATTGCTCAACTGGATCACACCCTCAAAGCCCGAAAGACGGCTTTGGGGGCCCATTACAACTGCAATGCTCGTGATGGCGGCCAGTGTTGTTTTCACAGCCTAGACAGTCATCAGGAAGGCCCACCGGACGCTTTTGATCCTACAATGCATGGAGTCGTCCGGAAAGCGCAGGGATCCCGGCACCAAACAGCAAAACGCCCCGAAACCGGGGCGCTTTGTCGTTTCAATCGGGGCAGGGATCAGAAGAAGATCCCGCCACCGTCCTCGACCAATCCGATGTCGATGTCGTTGTTCACTTCACCAGCGCCCAGCGTGATCGTGTCTGACAGGTTTGTGCTGTCATTGATGTCAGAATCAAGCGCACCATTGCCCGCGTTCTGGTCGGTCAGGAAATAGGTATCCTCATCGAACTCGACCCCGACGACATAATCGCCAGCGGCCAGACCGGTGAAGGCATAGGCCCCGTTCTCATCCGAGACGACCGAACCCACTTCAGCACCTGTGCTGTCGTAAAGCTTGACCATCACGCCTGAAAGGCCCTCTTCGTTTTCACCCTGAAGACCATCTTCATCTTCATCCAGAAACACGAAGTCACCGATGGCAGCAGTGTCGAGGTTTTCGCCAAGCACATTGACCGTGACCGTCGCCGTCTCACCGCCCTCAATGCCATAGGTAAACGTCGTCTGCGCTGTCTCACCCTCATCCAGATCATCAAACTCTCCATTGGCGGAGAAATCGAACGACCCGTCAGCATTGATCACCAGAAGCCCGCCGTTGGACCCCGCAATCTGCTGAGCCACGCCCGCGGCATCACCGTTCACGGACAGAACGTCACCGGTGTAGGTGCCGGCATCCTTGGTGTCATTGGCCGTGACCGTCGCTTCACCATTGTCGAGGATGTCATCCCCGTCGAAGGTTTCGCTCTCGGTGACAGTCAACACGTCATCATTGGCGACATAGAAAGTCTCACCCTCGACCACGACCGTGACGGTTGCGGTTTCGCCGCCTGCAATCTCATAGGTGAATGTGGTCTCGTCCGACTGGCCGTCATCCAGCGCGTCGAAATCACCATTGGCCGAGAAATCAAACGTGCCATCGGCGTTGATGATCAAAAGCCCGCCGTTTGATCCGGCAACCTCCTGCGCAACAGACCCTGCGGCCGCATTGACCGCCAGAACAGCGCCAGAATAGGCCCCGCCGTCCTTGGTGTCGTTGTCGGTCACCTGGTCGCTGCCATCATCAAGTGCGTCACCGCCGTCAAAGCCCTCGGTCTCGGACACCGTCAGCACATCGTCATTTGCGACGTAGAAAGTCTCGCCTTCGACCACCACCGTAACGGTTGCGGTTTCGCCACCGGCGATCTCATAAGTGAACGTTGTCGTGGCCGACTGACCTTCGTCCAGCGCGTCAAAGTCGCCGTTGGCTGAAAAATCGAACGATCCATCAGCGTTCAGGACCAGCAAACCGCCGTTCGAGCCTGCAACCTGCGCAGCCACATTGCCTGCGGAACCGTTCACGCCAAGAACATCCCCGGCATAGTCGCCGCCATCCTTGGTGTCGTTGGCCTTCACATCGGTCTCGCCGTTGTCCAGTGCGTCACCGCCGTCAAAACCTTCGGTCTCGGACACCGTCAGCACGTCATCATTGGCGACGTAGAAGGTCTCGCCTTCGACCACGACCGTAACGGTTGCGGTTTCGCCACCGGCAATCTCGTAAGTGAACGTTGTGGTTGCCGACTGCCCCTCATCCAGCGCGTCGAAATCACCATTGGCCGAGAAATCAAACGTGCCATCAGCGTTGATCCGGATCAGGCCGCCGTTGGACCCTGCCACAACCTGCGCCACATTGCCGGCATCACCGTTCACGCCCAGCACGTCACCGGAATAACCGGCACCATCCTGCGTGTCATTGTCGGTGATCTGGTCTGATCCATCATCGAGCAGATCTGCGCCATCGAACCCTTCGGTTTCCGACACGGTCACCACATCATCAAGTGCGGCATATACCACTTCCGGCTCATCCGGCGTCTCGGGGTGGAAATAGATGTTGTCGATCGCACCCGATCCGCACAACGTGATCGTCATGAAGGACACGTTGGACACATTGAAGGGAACCTGCGCCACCTCGCCATCGCCCGTGGTCGGCATCCAGATCTCTTCAATCAGAGAGCCATCGGCGTCATAAAACCTGACGTTGCCGCTCTCTTCGATGTCGATGATCGTCAGACCGCCCACATGAGACGGCTGATCGAAGGTAAACTCGAACGTGCCGCCAGCGGCGTTGTCATCGGGGTCATTGGCGTCAAAATCCTCCGAGATGATCAGAACCTTGCCCTGATCGGGCGTTTGCAGATCCCAGTCGCCACCGGTCGGATTGGCACTGTCAAAGACCATGGCGGCATTGGACCCGTTTGGCCCGTCTTGCGCACGCCACGCAGTGATGGTCACACCGTCATACTGGCCGTCAACGGTGGCCCCTGTGGCCAGATCATCCAGATCGACGCAGATGATTGCATCTGGGTCGACAGGCTCTTCCTGCCCCGATCCCTCAACCGGGTTCAGTTCCATCTTGTCGATGCGCATCATCTCGCCACCATCGCGATAGCCGCGGATCTCGATCTCCGCGCCATTGGCCACCTCGACACCTTCGAAGACAAATTCCGAGAAACTGCCATTGTTGCTGCCAACGCCATCTGACTGGCGGGTCAGCGAGACACCATCGACCAGAACGCCATCGACATAGATCTCGATATAGCCGCAGCCATCGGTTTCATCCTGCGCAAAGATCGAGATGTCGTAGGTTGCCGTAGCACCTGAAAACGTGGTGCTCAGCGTGCCGTCGCAACCGCTTGCCCGCACCAGTTGTCCGCCATCGGCCTGCGCTCCCGAGACGGTGTAAAACCCGTCTGCCACCATGTCCTCGGCCTGAACCGTGACCGGGGCAGGGGTGTCGGGTTCTGCCTGTGCCTCAGCCTCCGCAAGTTCATTTAGCGTGAATTCCAGCTTGTCGATCCGTGCAAATTCACCGCCGTCGCGATGGGCGACCACTTCGATGCTCGCACCTTCGGGGATGTCCACACCTTCCAGCGAAATCTCCGAGAAGCGGCCGTTGTTGCTGCCGCCGCCATTGTTGTCATTGTCCAAAACGATGGTCCCGACCGAGACGCCATCGACGAAAATCTCGATTGTGCTCTGACCGTCGCACTCATCCTGCGCAAAAAGCGTCAGCGTATAAGTGCCGCCGGGTCCTTCAAAATCGGATGAAAGCGTCGCTTCGTCTGCACGCGCCTTGACCAACTGGCCTTCGTCCGCGCGGTAGCCGTCAACAACGCGATAGCCGTCACGGTCCATGTCTTCTGCTTGTTGAACAAGCGTCTCACCTACGGAAAGGGGAATTGTGCTCATCAGTGGGGGCTCCAAATTCTCGGTCCGGTCCGTTGTCCCGAAAATATCGGCGGCCCGGTCAGGGGGATTTAAAGGGCTGGCTGTCGCACATACCAGTCGGCCCGCTTGTGGGGGTCCGTCGCGGCATCTCTGCCGGACGCGGCAACCGATAGGCGCCGACTTGGACGATGATCTGGCACAATGTGGTCAAATCGGGAAAATTGACTATGCATCCGGGTAGCCGGACGATCTTGCATGCAATTTTTGAAAGCCGCGCAATACTCTCTTGCGCCCCGGCAAATCACGGTGTATTCGACGCGCCACGGGTGATTAGCTCAGTTGGTAGAGCGCTTCGTTTACACCGAAGATGTCGGGAGTTCGAGTCTCTCATCACCCACCATTACACCCCGTTTTTCAGGAATTCTGGCTCAAAGCCGCAAGAGCCGTGCCTTGTCTTGGTGTGCAGCCAAAACGAAACAGCGCGTCGCCATAGGTGCTGGCCATGAGCATCAGAAAGCAATCGTTGCCGTCATAGTCAAAATCGACCCGCTGGCCGACATTGATCTGCTCGGCCCGATCCCCAAAACTGACCAGCAACCCGCCACCCGACAAGGTATTCACACCCAGCATCAAATTAGGTTCCGCCAGCCAATAGGCCTTGGTCGTGCTTCTTACGGATACATCCTTGATGTCGACGAAGCCTGTCTCGATCTGGGCACGCAGCACCTGCAGATCACTGTCGCGGCGCTCAAGTGCTGTTTTTGCATCCAGCAAAAGCGCTTCATAACGGTCATTCTCAATAGCACTGGTCGCCGTAACTACGGGAGCGGCGTCGGGTTTGCCCGGATGAAAGGTGATCAGGGCCGCAGCCGTTGCCACCGCCAAGCTTGCCACCAGCACGCAGACATTGGCCAGCAAAAGGGCCGTTCCTGATGATCTGGATTTCTGTCTATACATATCCGCCTCCAAAACTCGCTAAGCACAAGCACGCCTGTTGACCGGCAATCTAGGGAGGAAAAGGCCCACCGTCATCTCACCAAGCGCATGGTTGGCGGGCAAATTTGGACGGGGGAATATACCAAAGTATGTGGCTCAGAAATGCCGGTCACCCTAGGCAATAGGGGAAGTATGGGTCCTGTTACGGGCCTCTAGTTTGCGACACAGCGGTTTGACTTTAAGTAGGATTATCATATCCGCGCCCACACCCAACATATCGCCGGGTATCCCGGCTCCGCACCACCAACTATGACGGACTGGGGCTCCCATTTTGCAGAATGTCCGGTCCGGGACGCCCCCCTGACACCTCAAAAGATGAGAAGTCGCTATACCAAAGAGGGGGAGTGCGAAATTTTGCGCCTTCCAGCACTGCAAAAGACGCCGCTTCCTATGCAGGCGCGTCCGCGCAAATCCGGTTTGCCCGGGATAGACCATTGCCCATCGGGGTTTATCCCATTCATTCACGGAGATCGTTAGATCATGTTCAGAGTAGCATCTTTTTCGCCGTCCCTGCGGCAGCCCATCAAGACCCTCAGTGCCATTGCGGGGTTGGTAATTACTTTAGGCATCGCCGCGACACCGGCTCAATCAGTGCCGCTCAGTTTCGACACGATGGTTGGAACGGCGGATGGCAGCAATATTCTTGGCCCAACATCCTCCAGCAGTGTCATCTACTTTACGGATGTGGCCAGCGAGAATGGTTTGACCATTGATGCCAGGATCACAGCCACATTGAAAGGTGATACGAATTTCGCCGAGCAGACCAACCCCGATGCCCCCAACAGCTTTGGCGATGCCGGTTTCATTCCGGACTACAACGGCAGCACAAACGGTCCACAGGATGATTTGGGATTGTTTTACTATGGCTATGGCGTTGACCCGATTGAAGACGGCATCGAGGTGAAGTTCGAATTCTTCGACGGCACGGGCGATCTGTCGGGAAGTTTCACAAACGAGCAAACCATCTCGTCGCTCGAACTCGCCGTTTATGAAGTGGATGGTGAGTTTTCCCAGTCAGAACTGTTTCGTGCCTACAAGTCAGATGGTCTGATGTCCTATACCCTTGGCACCACCGAACAGGCATTGGTGGCGACAGATCAGGGCGACAGCATTCTTTTTGAAGGTCCGGGCACAAACTATGCCGAGGATGATGCCACGGGTGCGGCCATTCTGTATTATGAACTCACCCAGGAACTGACGCTGGATTTCGGATCTGTCCAGACGTCCGGGTCCGAGCAGAACGCCGTGTTCTCGGCCATTGACGGCGATCTCAGCCTGTTTGACAGGTCAAACTTCGGCAATCCTGTGACGGTTGTGCCGGTGCCATTCAGCGGGTTGCTGCTTTTGTCAGGTTTGCTGATGAGCGCATTGGTCTTCCGCCGAAAATCCTATGCCTGAGACTTGGTGTCAGAAAAGAAAAAGCGCCAGACGTCTGGCGCTTTTTCAATCGTTCTTCAAGTTCGCGACAGAGCGTCCAGCTTTAAGAAGGCGTGGCTGGAACCGCAGGTGCGGCAGGTGATGCTGGCGCATCATCGTCGTCGGAAGCTGCAATGCCAATCGCAATGATGGCCAGAAGTGGTACGATCCACCCGGCAGCGGACGACCCCATGGGTGCCATTTCTTCTTCCATCACCTCTTCTTCAACAGGTGCTTCAAAAACCAGATTGCCAGCAGTGGCAGATGTGGCGGCAAGCGCAAGTGCGGCCGCAGGTGCAATATATTTCATGGGTCATCCCTCGTTGTTGTGAGGCCAAGCTAGGGCCAACATTTGCTTTTGTCTATTCAAACGGGCATTTGGGCGTCAAATTTCAATCGTATCGTGGCTTTCAGGTGGGAAATCCCGGTGCTTGTGATAGGCCAGCTGCCGCCACCAATGGGTCATGGCCCATTTTTCACCCCCGCCAACCGGTCTGCCCGCATGATAGGAATGCGGGTGAGCCTCTGCCGTTCCCAACCTTGTATTGCCGAAAATCAGCACCCGTCCCAGCTTTGGTTTGATCCTGATCTTCAGCTCCGGAAACTCCGTCTCGCCGCCAGTTGCGACCTCGTTGAGATAGCATATCGTGGTGAACAGGCGCTGCCCGCCACTGGAGCGGGCCTCCATGCCGCCGCGATGAGTGCCAAAGGCATCCGGGTGGGGCTTGAACTCCTGATCGCCGACATAGTGCAGCAGCACAGCAGGTTCCGAGTTTTCCGGTGGCAGCCGCACGATGTCGGACAGCTTGCCGGTAAATTCGGTCAATGGCCCATCGGTCCACTGGTTCAGCTTGAAAGAACTGTTGGTGCGCGCTTCATCGACCTTGTTGCCGCCATCCTTGTCAACCACCAGAGCACGCTCGATCCCTTCGCGTCCAAGACCAATGATATGAGATGCCAGATCCGCATCGAACAGATCATCCACGACAACAACCAACGGGTTCAGGCTGAGGGTCTGAAATTTCATGGCACGGCATCCTTCCTGGCACTGGGGCAACTCAGGCCAAACTCTGCCAAGGTTTTGCACAAAACAAAAGGGATCTGTCCCTGATCGGTTTGCGGCGTTGTCTCGCTTTGGGTTTCGGGCTAGGCAGTCCTGTCACTGCCTCGCAAAAGGTCCGGTCTGCATGCGTGTTCTTGTTCTCATTCTCTTTTGCATCGTCTCGCCGGTCATGGCCCAGCAACAGCAGGTCATCCCGGTGCAGACCGCCATCGCACTGACCGTACGCGCCGGTGATTTCGACGCTGCGCGCACCATTCTTGAACAGGCAGGCGGCAATGATCTGGACCGCGCGTTTCTCGAGGTCTCGATCCTGCAACGCCAGTCCCGCCATGCCGAGGCCGTCGCGGTCCTGCGTGCCATCCTGCGCGCGCGGCCCGAGCTTTCGTTTTTCCGCCGCATGCTGATCGACAGTCTGGTGGCCATCGGTGACATCGACGGGGCGCTGTTTCAGATCGACGACCTCTCGGAACGCTCGCAGGACCGGGCCGAGCGGGAGGCTCTGTCGCGTCTCAGGTCCGCCGTGCTCGCCCGCAGGCCCTACGGTTTTACCTTCGGCGGCTCGATCGTGCCGTCCAACAACATCAACCGGGCGACCGCCAATACTGAGGCCCCGGCATTGGGCGGCCTGTCCGGCACCATCGAGGAGACCCGTGAAAGCGGCCTCGGGGCGACCGTGTCCTTCGGGGCCTACCGCCGGATCCCGCTTTCTGCCAGCCAGACATTGCAGTTTGACGGAAACCTGTCGCTGACGGCCTTTTCCAACCCCGACTACAACCGGGGCAGCCTGTCAGGCGGGCTCAGCTGGCTGCAAAGCGATGTCACTGGCTCCTGGCGTCTGTCGGCCACGGGCGTCGTCACCCGCTACAATGACGAGGCTGACGACAACCGCCGCTTCATCCTTGGCCTCTCGCGCAGCCAGCGTCTGAACGACAGCCGCATCCTGATCGCGGGCCTCAACGCCTATCGCACCGATTTCGATGCACCCGCCAACGCGATCTTCGACAGCTACACGCTTGATACCAGTCTTGGCATCCGCCAGCGCCTGACCCCGCGCCTGATCGGCGAGGTCGGCATTGGTCTTGGCCGCACATGGGCCGAGGATGACCGGTTTTCCTACTACGCCTACCGCGTGAACGGCAGCCTGACGCGCAGTTGGCAAAGCGGCTGGCAGGTCTCGCTCGGGGCGAGCCTTGAACGTCGCCCGTTTGACGAGATATTCTCAGGTCTGATCCCTCAGCGGCGCGAGGACAACACCATCGGGCTGAACTTCAGCCTGCTCAACAGCACCATCACATTTCGCGGTGCAACCCCGCGCCTGCGCTGCTCGGCCACCAAGACATCCTCTAACATCGTCTTTTATGACAACCGTGAAGTTCTGGAATGCGACTTCGGCCTGACCACGCGGTTCTGAGCGGGCAGGGGGCCGGGGCCAAAAAACATCTCGCCTGCCCAAGTATCGCGCTTGACGCTCGCAACACCCTTGCGTAGAAGCACCGTCACGATCAGAGCATGCGGTTGTAGCTCAGTTGGTTAGAGTGCCGGCCTGTCACGCCGGAGGTCGCGGGTTCGAGCCCCGTCAACCGCGC
>CANLVD010000011.1 GCA_947494445.1 uncultured Paracoccaceae bacterium
AACTGACGGCCATGAATATGAAAACCACACCCGCAAACTCTCGTTATAAATGAGGGACCCTCGGGGGGCAGGTCACGGAATTTGCGAACTTCTCATGGTTTGCCATGATGTTCGGGGCGGCCATTGGTGTTGGCATGCTGACATGGGCGGTGGCCGAGCCGGTGTACCATTTCCAGAACAACCCCGACGTGATTGCAGGAACAGCAACGGGCTCGGCTCAGGATAACGTCGTCAATGCCTACAAGTGGTCGTACCTGCACTGGGGGTTTGGTGCATGGGCCTGCTACGGCATCACCGGCATGGCAATGGCCTTCTTCAGTTATCGTCGTGGCTTGCCGCTGACGGTGCGCACATCACTGATCCCCTTGTTCGGGAAATCGCTGTCGGGGCCGATTGGCAACGTGATCGACATTGTGGCCGTTGTGGCAACCATTCTGGGAGTGGCACAAGCGCTTGGCTTCGGGGTTGAACAATTCGTTGCCGGCATGACCCGGATCGGCATCGGAGGATTGACCAACGCCGAGACAAACACTGCGAATTCCTTCGGCATTCTGCTGTCGATCACCATCATCATGGCCGCCTCAACCGCATCTGCGGTATCGGGCGTCGGCAAAGGGATTAAAATCCTGTCCAACCTGAACATGGGTCTTTCCATCTTCCTTTTGGGCTTCTTCCTGATCTTCGGATCAACCTTCTTCGGTCTGAATGCGCTGTTCATGGGCTTTATCGACTACATGATCAATTTGCCCAAGATGCTGTTCCAGGTGTTCCGCTCTGATGGCGTTGAAGGGTCTGTCGCGACCAATCAGGAAAACTGGCAAGGTGCATGGTCCGTGTTCTACTGGGCCTGGTGGGTTGCCTTTGCTCCCTTTGTCGGACTGTTTCTTGCACGTATCTCAAAGGGCAGATCGGTACGGGAGTTTGTTCTGGGCGCGATGATCATGCCTTCGATCATGTGCTTCATCTGGTTCAGTTTCGCAGGCGGCACGGCAATTGATCTGACGCGCAACGGTGCTGCTGGTGATGCGATCTTCTCGCGTCCGGACGGAGACAAGATCTTTGCCATGGTCGTCTACATGCTGGGAGATGTTCTTGGCTGGGCCATGTCGGTGCTGATCGTTGTGCCGCTGCTGACTTACCTCGTGACTACCGCAGACTCCGCCGTATTGATGGTGAACACGATCAATGCAGCGGGCGACGAAGGGCCAAAGGCACGTCCCCACATCTACTTCTGGGGCGTCGCTTTGGGGGGCGTGGTCGCTGCACTCCTGATCGCTGGCGGACCGGATGGCGGATTGAAAGCCATCCAGACTGCCATGGTCATCGGGGCATTTCCGTTCTCAATCGTCATGGTGCTGCAAGTGGCCTCACTGGTCAAAGCTGCTTACAATGACGTACAGCGCAACAAGAACGGTGTGCAGTCAACCACCGATGATATCGTCCCGGACGCAAGCCTTGTGGCTGGAGAATGATCAAAATGGTGCCCTCTCCCGGAGGGCACCATCCAACACCTCAGCGAGCCTGATCATCATCTTTGTGCAGATCGAATATCTCGCCGGTTAGCCAAGCAGGCCAGTCCCGCTCGAAGACGGATTTGGCATTCGGATCAAACACGCGGTTCGCCCGTGTCGTAATTGCGAACTTCTCACCGTCAAACCCGACCAGGATCTGAGAGTGCATGTCCTCTTCCCGTTCCGGTCGAAACCGCAGATCTGACAAAGGCCCTGTTCGCGCTTCTGGCAAGGACGCACCATCAGGGTCACAGATCGCACGCGCGCCACGACTGCCACCGCCGTGCGAGATATAATGATCAAGCGCGCACAATACCGCCCGAGAGGCAAGCGCCATCTGCTGCCACTGCAGCGCATGTCCAACTTCGGCAGGTCTCGATACCGAAAGACCTTGGCGCTTGATCTCATTGGTCAGGCGTTCAGCGTCCTGATGGGCTTTCGACACATCCTCAGCCGAACACAAGATACCAGCATGGTCGCTCATCCGGGCCTGCACCTCATCACGGACATCTATGATGGCAAGGGCGCTGTCGGCGTTCAGAAGCGATTTGATGTCCTTAACCGCTGCAAGGGCCTGAGTGCTGGCTGGCCTATCACAAGGTGTAATTGCTGTATTGCTGGCCGCGACATGTTCGGCAACGCGGGTGCCAAAAACCTGCCCGGCGTTCAGCGCTGATCCGCCCGGGCGGGTTGCACCATGGGTGCCTGCGGCCTCCCCCACGGCATAGATCCCGGCAATGTTGGTACGCCCCCAGGTGTCAACCGCTATGCCACCGTTCATGTGCTGATTGTTCACCGCAAATTCCAATGGATCGGAAGTGATATCAACCTTGTAGCGCTTGTAGAGTTCGATCGCGAGTGGGTTCATGTGGCGCAGACGGTCGATCGGCAGGTCTTGATCTGCACCCGTACCGTTCAGATAGGTGCGGACATCCTGATCCAGACGGGACAGGTCAAATTCCAGATCACCGGGCACAGGCAGAATATTGCGGTTGAAGTCCAGAAAGACCCGCCGCCCTTTCTGGTTTTCCCGATAAATGGCCACATCCACCAGACTGGATCTGAAATCCAGCATTCTGCTCGCATGAAACGGCCATTGATAGCCTTTGCGGAACACATTGGAAGCCATCTCCTGCGTGGAGCGGTAGTAATCGGCCAGAAAGTGATGCTCCCTCCCGTCCGCATCGAGCGAATAGACATGCGGGATCACCTGCACATAGGTGCCCGACAGGTTCCATGGAAAGCCCTCGCGCCGCGTGCCGATACCAAACTGGCTTTCGGTGATGTTGACGAGTTCCAGACCTGTTTCCAGAGCCAGACCAAGGGTTCCGAAACAGCCATTGGGGAACACGCTGTCGCGGTACATCTCACCCGGTCCGCCGGCCGCAATGACCAGCGCGTTGCACAGGTAAAGCGCCAGACCGTAAGGGTTTTTATCCGAACCTGTTCTTGATCGGACGGCCAGAACACCCAGGATGCGCGTGTGAGCGCCCTGCCCCTCGGTCAGCACTTTCACGGCGGTCGAGTGGTTGTAGAACGGGATGTTCAGCCGCAGCGCCTCTTCGGCCAGAACCTTGACCATGAGACGCGAGGTGCGCGGCCCGCAGGAGGTGGCACGCCCGACCTCATCATGATCAGTCTGATAGCGCAGTGTCCCGCCCAGATCGTCCTGAGGCAACGGCAGGCCCAGATACTGCAAGGACGCCATGGCGCGGATCGAGCCAACCGCCTCGATATAGGCCGTATCCTCATCCATGGCACCACCGGCCCGGATCGCGGCCGCCATGGCTTGATAGTTGTCACCCTGATCCTTGGTGTTTGCGGTGTGCAAGGTTTGCTTGTCCGATCCCGAACAGGCAGACGTCCCACCCCAAGCGCTTTGGCTGATGATGGCAACATCGACACCACGTCGTTTCATCTCGACAGCCGCTCGCAGACCCGCAGCGCCACTTCCAATGACAAGACTGCCACAACGCGTCACGGGAATGTCGAACTCCGCAACACTCAGACTATCGGTCGGCTCAGGCTCAACCCCCAGACGCGGCATGGCCACGTCTGTAAGTGCATCCAGTATATGTTGGGGAACGGACAGGCTCATTCGATGTCTACCCAACGTCCCAAGCGTGAGGATTCCATACAGGCATCAACGATTTGACAGATATGGTGACCGGTCTCAAAGGTTGGCCACTTGGGCTGACCTGACACAATCGAACGGATCACCTCTGCCGCTTCGATGATCTTGCTTTCGTTATACCCCAGCGCGAAGTTGGGCAGTGGCAGGAAGGCACCATAGGTCGCATCTTCTGGACCAATATCGATGGCGCGATAGCCACGACGACCGCTTTCGTCCGCGTTTGAATAGAACTGAAGACGGTTCACTTCATCATAGGTGTAGCTCAGGCTGCCTTTTGTGCCGTAGATCTCATAGGTCTGCATAAATTTACGCCCGGTGGCCACACGGCTGAAGTCGACCAGCCCCCGGGCGCCATTGGCAAAGCAACACATGACGTTCGAGCCGTCTGGATTGGTAATATCCGCCCAATCCTCATTCCCGGTCAGCGTGATATCCTCACCGAATGCGGCCCCATTCACAACAGGACGCTTAGGCGTGACGATGTAATTGTCGGCAATCAACTTCGAGACACGCCCGACCAGAAACTCCATGAAACTGAAGACGTGGCTGCCGGTGTCGCCGACGATCCCTGTGCGGGCCAGTTGTCCATCCGCACGCCACATGTAAGGGGCCAGTGGGTCGCCGAACATATCGACGTGCTGACAGCCCTTGAACAGCTTGATCTCACCGATTTCACCTGCCTCGATGATCTCCTTGGCACGGTCATGAACCGGGTATCGCGGAAAGGCATGACCAACCCGCGTGATGCACTTCTTCTCGCGTGCGATGTCGGCAAGCTCGCGTGCCTGCTCGGCCGTATCGGCCAAGGGTTTTTCACAAAACACATGTTTACCCGCCAGAAGTGCCGCCTTGGCCACTTCGTAATGCATATTGTCGGGCAGACAGATGTCGATCAGGTCGACGTCCGGATCAGCAACAGCTTCCTGCCAGTTTTGCACGATCCTGGCCCCGGGCACCAGTGCGGCCAGTTCAGGTGCTGCAGCCCGGTTGCCCGAGACAAGAACAGTAACCTGTGCAGTCCCACCACTGCCTCCGAAGAAATGCGGAAACGTCTGGTAGGCCATGGTATGGACCTTGCCCATCCATCCAGACGCGCCCAGAACGGCTACCTTCACTTCTAACATCTCGTCTTCCTTTCATCAGGTTCCAAACCGGAACACTTGCGTCGTTTGCCGGAGCCACTTGAAAGCACCGATGCGCGCAATCGAGCGGTCATTGGCCGCTTGAGGCACGCTTGATCAATTCAACAGGACTGCGCGCGATGACCGGCGGCACTGTGCCATCCTTGGCCCAGATCAATATTTGCTCGGCTGTGGATTTTGCGAAATCCGGGATGTTGCAACTGACCGAGGTCAGCGGTGGGAAGCTGTCCTGACAGTCTTCGATGTCGTCAAACCCCACGACACGCAGATCCGTTCCAACGCTGACGCCAAGTTCGGAACAGGCAGACAGTACACCCAGAGCAACAAGATCGTTGAAGCAGATCACCCCATCCACATCCGGATATTCCGCTCGCAATCTTGCGGTCATGGCTTTGCCAAACGAGCGGGTCGCCTGCCCAGTCAGCACGACCGGTTCAACTTCGGCTTCAGCCAGAACGGACAGATAACCACTCATCCGTTCCTCCGTGACCGCCCGACCCTCAAGCCCGCCCAGAAACGCCACCCGTTTGCACCCCTGTTCACGCAGGTGTTCTGCCGCAAGGCGCCCGCCATGCAGATAGTCAGGTGCAAGAAACGGAAACCTCTGGTCGCTTGGGCCCAGCGATCTGAAGACTTGCAATGTGGGTGTGTTTGATGCGCCCAGAATGGCCAGCGTTTCTGCCTCGCGTCCATAACTTGGTGAAATGACAAACCCGGACACACCATGCTCGATCAGGGACGAGATCATCTGGGTCTGCATCTGAGGGTCTTCGTCCGAGTTCGCCAGCACGGTGGCAAAGCCGTTGCGCGCAAGTTCCATCTGAAAAAGTGCCGCAAATTCAGTGAAGAACGGGTTGCGCAGATCGTTGATGACAAGGCCAATCAGGTCCGAAGAATAGGAACGCAGCGTCGCCGCTGAGCGGTTGTAGACATAGCCGATATCGGCCATTGCTTGCCGCACGGCCACGCGCGTCGTTTCCTTGACAGAAGGATTGCCCTGAAGAACAAGACTGACCGTGGATTTGGACACGCCAGCGCGTTTCGCAACATCCAGTATCGTGGGCCGGTCCTTCATCAATGGTCTTATCCTTTGAAAAAGCTGGGTTTATGCGGCTTCAAACGTCCAGATCAAGCACCAGAATGCCGTCAATCCCACCCACGGCATTGGCAACCAGTTGCCCGCCGAGCGCCTGATGCTCCTCATTCTGTGCGTAAGCCTGCAAAGCATCCCAGTTGTCGAAATCTATGACAAACCCGTGCATGTAGCCGCGTTCGATCTGCTCGGGACTTTCGGAGCGTCCACCCGTGAATCCCTGCGCTCCGGTCAGCTTTTCCGACAGTGCAGACAGACCATCATAAATGTCAGCGATTGTGGACTCGCTCGTTTCGGGTTTGAAGCGTGTCAGAACGATGTGGCGGATCATTGTGTCATTCCTTGATCTTGCTTGATCATGTCGGCAGCTTTTTCACCGATCATGATCGAAGGAGCGTTGGTGTTGGATGAATTGACGGTCGGCATGACGGAGGCGTCCGCTATGCGCAGACCCTCAACACCGTTGAAGCGCAAGCGCGGATCCAGCACAGCATCCGCATCGCTGCCCATCCGGCAAGTGCCCGCGCAATGGTGTGCAGTCTTCGAATGCACGCAGATGAAGTTGAAATAGTCGTCATCCGTCTGCACATCAGGCCCCGGCAAACGTTCTGCGAGGATATAGGGTTTCAATGCATCTTGAGACAGAATGCGTTGCACCAGCTTCAACCCCCGGATCGACATCTCGCGATCATAAGGATCAGAAAGGTAATTTGGATTGATCAGTGGCATGTCTTCTGGGTTATCGCTGCGCAACCGCACGCTCCCGCGGGAGCGTGGACGCAAATGGCAGGCGTTCAGGGTCACGCCGCCATTAGCCATCGCCTCAACGCCTGCCTCGATGCCGGTGCCCAGTCCCAGATGCATCTGAATGTCTGGCGAGCGTGCATTTTCATCAGCATACCAGAAACCACCGGTCTCGAAGAGGCTGGAGGCAACCGGTCCCTTGCGTGTGAACACATACTGCAAGGCAGCCTGCGCCGAGAGATGCAGTTTGGCAAACCGGTCATATGTGTGCGGGCCGGTCACCTCGCAGATTGCATAAAGGTCCAGATGATCCTGCAAGTTCGCACCCACAGCCGGTTGGTCGAAGACCGTCTCAATGCCCAGCGCCTGCAAGTCATCGGCCGGACCAATACCGGAGAGCTGCAACAGACGTGGGGATCCGATGGCACCTGAGGACAGGATCACCTCCCGATCTGCCATGATCTTGCTGCCGTCGGCCATCTCGATGCCAGTGGCACGTCCATTGGCAACAAGTATGCGTCGCACCTGCGCCTGCATCCGTATCGTCAGGTTCGGGCGGGATTTGGCCGGGTTGAGGAATGCCATGGCGGCCGAACTGCGCCGCGCGTTGCGCTGGGTCAGTTGGTAATATCCAGCCCCGTCCTGTTGCGCGCCATTGACGTCTCGTGTCTCGGGAATGCCGATCTGACCTGCGGCCTTTATGAAGGCATCGCAAATCGGCAAGGGAGCGGCGGGCATGGATACACCCAAAGGACCACCCTTTGCATGGTAGGTACCTGTGTAGGTGTCATTGTCCTCGGATTTCTTGAAATAGGGCAGAACCTCGACATAGCCCCAACCTTCGCATCCCATCTGCCGCCATTCATCATAATCCTGTGCCGCACCGCGGGTGTAGATCTGCGCATTGATGGCCGAGCCGCCGCCGATCACCTTGGCCTGAGTGTAGGTGAAAACCTTGTCCTGCATGTTGGCCTGCGGCGTTGTCGTCCAGCCCCAGGATGCGATGCCCTTGGTCATCTTGGCAAAGCCTGCTGGCAGGTGAAAGAACGGATGGCGGTCACTGCCCCCGGCTTCAAGCAGAAGTACGCGAGCCTGAGGGTCCTCTGACAGGCGCGCCGCAACAACCGAGCCCGCCGAGCCGCCGCCGATCACGATAAAGTCGTACCCCTGAGCGGTCATGCTGCAAACTCCGTTTCCTGAATGTGACGCCCTGCCCTGAGTGCAAGGGCAGCGATGGTGAGCGCCGGGTTCACGGCCGCAGATGTCGGCAGGACAGAGGCATCAACGACAAAAAGGTTCTTGTGATCGTGACTGCGGCAGAACGCATCGACAACGCTGGTCGCCGGATCCGCTCCCATTCGGGCTGTACCGCATTGATGTGACGGGGTCCTGCGGTCAAAATGCTGCGACAGGACAATCGGAAACCCCGCCTGCTTGAGCGAGACTTTGAGCTTGGCCACAAGGCGTTCATGCGCCTCCCAGTTGGAACGTTGCCAGTCCAGTCTGATCTGATCGCCTTTCAGGGTCACCCGGCTGTCGGGATTGGGCAGATCCTCGGACATGGCGTAGAAATCAAAGCTACGCCCGGCGATTTGATTGGCAAACCAGCGTGGCAGTCGGGAATTTGCAGCAAGGATCGGCCCGGTGATCTTGCCCAGCATCTGTACATTGCCCAAAGGCGGTTCGGATGACGAGCGCAGATAGAAATCATTCAGCATCAGGGTTTTCTGATAGATCGCACGATTGCGGCGCAAGGGATGCAATGCCAGCACGGCAGAGCAGTTGTGATTCATGAAGTTGCGCCCGACCTGATCGGAACTGTTCGCCAGGCCGGTCGGACAGGTATCACTGGCCGAGGCAAGCAGCAGTGCCGCGGTCTGGACCGCACCGGCTGCAAGGACGATAATCGGGGCTTTCAAGGCCTCAGACTTGCCGTCACGTTCCATGATGACGCCGGTGACTGTTCCGGTCTCGCTGGTGGTGACCTGCGTCACACGGCAACCTGTCAGCAATGCGACGTTGGGATGAGCCAGAGCTGTGGTAAGGCCGCAGGTTTCCGCATCCATCTTGCCACCGCAGGTGTTGGGATAGGCATCCCACGTGGTCTGTCCCGCCGCCAGCCATCTGTCGATGTCCACGCCCAGTGGTATCGATGAGGGGTGCAAGCCAATGCTACTCAGACGTGATCGCAGGTCTGCTATCTCGGGCTCATCAGGCACCGGGTCGTAAGGGTAGCTTGCGGAATGTTCAGGCTCTGTCGGATCATCGCCCGTCTTGCCACACACGGCATAAAGCTGTTCTGCGGCCTGATAGTCAGGTTCAAGCTGGTCATAGGAAATCGGCCAGCCAAATGTCGACCCACCCTGATGCCGGACCACGCCGAAATCCTCTGCGCGGTAACGGATGAGGGCTGCCCCGTAGAACTTGGAGTTTCCACCAACGTTGTAATAGTTTCCGGGGTTGAACGGCATGTCCGCGCCATCAAGCCAGGTCTCGGCAGGGCGAAAGACACCTTTGCCGAAGATCGCATCGGCGTCCCGATCCTGCGGGGACGCTTGAAGATGCTCCCCCCGTTCAAGGATCAGAATGCGCCGACCGGAGGGAGCAAGCGCTGCTGCCAGCGTTGCCCCGCCCATGCCGGAACCGATTATAATGACGTCCTGCTGCATCAGGGCGCGATCCGGGCCTCGGTCTTGGGATCGAAGGCCACGGCCTTTTCCATGTTCACAGCAAAAGTGAAGTCAGCTCCCGCTTGGACATTGGCATCCGAACGCATCCGCGCAATCACATCCTTCCCGCCCAGTGTCATCGTGACAAACGTGTCCGACCCTGCCGGTTCCGTCACAACAATCCGGTTGGTCATGTGAGCGATGTTTGAGGATTTGCGGTCTGCTGCATCTTCATCCGTGATGGTCTCGGGCCGAATGCCAAGCAGTATCTCTTTGCCCGCCCAATCCTTCATATTGTCCTGGCTGAAGGGCAGCGAGACTGTGGATCCATCGTGCAGGATCACTTGCGCAGTAGGCCGTCCATTCTCAATCTCGACCTTTGCGGGCAGCACGTTCATTGCCGGCGAACCCATGAAGGTCGCGACAAAGATATTTGCCGGTGCGTCATAAATTTCCTGCGGTGTGCCCAGTTGCTGAACGTAGCCTCCGTTCATCACCGCAATCCGTGTGGACAGGGTCATGGCTTCGATCTGGTCATGGGTCACGTAGACAATCGTGGTGCCAAGTTTCTGGTGCAGCTTCTTGATCTCGGTCCGCATGTCCACGCGCAATTTCGCGTCAAGGTTCGACAAGGGTTCGTCAAAGAGAAAGACATCAGGGTTTCGCACCAATGCGCGGCCCATGGCGACACGCTGACGCTGACCACCTGACAGGGCACCGGGTTTGCGATCGAGAAGCTGCTCGATCTGCAACAGGCTGGCCACGTCTTTCATGGCCTTGTCCCGCTCAGGTTTTGGCGTGCCATGCATCTCAAGTCCGAAGGTGATGTTCTGGCCTACGGTCATATTTGGGTAAAGCGCGTAGGACTGAAACACCATCGCGATGTTGCGTTTGGAGGGATGGACCCCGTTCATCACGGCGTCCTTGATCCTGATCTCTCCGCTGGTGATCTCTTCCAGCCCCGCGATCATGTTGAGCAGAGTTGACTTGCCACAGCCCGACGGCCCCACCAGCACAAGAAACTCACCTTCCTGCACAGATATGTCGACCTTGTGCAGAACCTCAACCGCGCCATAGGATTTGGTGGTGTTGTCGATATCAAGAAATCCCATTGGACTTATCCTTTGACTGAGCCCGCCATCAGACCGCGCACGAAGTAGCGGCCAGCGACGATGTAAACGAGGAGAGTGGGAAGTGCGGCAAGGATCGCGCCTGCGAAATGGACGTTGTATTCCTTCACGCCATGGCTGGCCTGCACCAGATTGTTCAGCGCGACCGTCATGGGTTGACTGCCTGCCCCTGCAAAGGACGCTCCGAACAGGAAGTCATTCCAGATGTTGGTGAACTGCCAGATGATAGACACAACCGCGATCGGCCCCGAGGAAGGAAGCAGAATGCGCCAGAAAATCTGGAAAAATCCGGCACCATCGATCTGGGCAGCGCGGATCAGCTCCGTTGGGAAAACCGCGTAGTAGTTGCGGAAATAAAGCGTCGTGAACCCGACCCCATAGACCACATGTACAAGCACAAGACCCCAGGTGGTTCCTGCAAGCCCCATCAACCCGAGCATCTTTGCCATGGGGATCAGAACAATCTGGAACGGGATGAAGCAGGCAAAGAGAATGAGACCGAAGACGATGGTGTCATACTTGAAGCGCCATTTGGTCAGAACATAGCCGTTCAGAGCACCCAAAACGGTCGAGATCGCCACCGCTGGCACAACCATCTTGATCGAATTCCAGAAATACGGCGACAGGCCGGTTGGCTCCACGCCAATTTGGGCCGATGACCATGCCTTTGCCCAAGGCTCCAGCGTGAAGACCACTGGCAGGTTCATCATACCTCCGCCTGTGATCTCTTCCAGCGGCTTCACCGAGTTCACAACCATCACGTAAAGCGGCAGCATGTAAAAGAGGGCAAAGAGAACCAGCACCAGATAGATCAGGGTGCGTGTTACACGGCCCGTGCGGATTGCGGTGTCTTGTGTTGCAACTGACATCACTTCTTCTCCCGCAGTTCAGCATAAAGATAGGGGATCATGATCGCCGCAATGGTCATCAACATGATCGTGGCAGAAGCCGCACCGATCCCCATCTGGTTGCGTGAGAACGTGTAGGAATACATGAATGTGGCTGGCAGCTCCGTGGCCCGTCCCGGTCCTCCCCCGGTCAGTGCGATGACAAGGTCAAAGGTCTTGATCGCCAGATGGCTGAGGATCACAAAGGCTGACAGAAACGCAGGGCGCAATTGCGGTATGATGATCCGGCGATAGAGGTTCCAGTTCGACGCGCCATCCATCTGGGCGGCTTTCAGGATCTCATTGTCGATGCCACGGAGACCTGCAAGAAACATCGCCATAACAAACCCGCTGGTCTGCCAGACAGCGGCGAGGACCACCGTGTAGATTGCAAAATCGCGGTTCTTGATCCAGTCGAATTCGAAACTGGTCCAGCCCCAGCTTTGCATCACGTTTTCAAGCCCAATCCCGGGATCCAGAAACCATTTCCATGCAGTGCCGGTCACGATGAAGCTCAAGGCCATCGGATAGAGATAAATGGTGCGGATAAACCCCTCCCCTCGGATTTTCTGATCCAGAAAAATCGCGAGGCTGAGGCCAAGTGCTGTGCAAATTCCAATATAAAGAGCCGCGAAGATGCCCATATTGGTGAGCGACGTCTCCCAATGGCTCAGACGCCAGAGCTTCGAATAGTTTTCCCAGCCGACCCAGCCGAAAGACGGCAGCAGCCTGCTGTCCGTGAAGGACAGGTACACCGAGAATAGAATGAAGCCGTAGACAAAAACCAGAACCAGAGCCAACGAGGGTGAAAGCACCAGTTTCGGCAGCCAGGTTTGTAGACGGGTTTTGAAATCTGTGTCGGCAGACAAAGCCATCACGCGCCCTCCCTGGGCAGATTTATCCGGAACCGGGCCGGTTGGTGGGGCAACAGGATCTGCTGCCCCACATCGCGGGTTTACTGTGCGATTTCAACCGCATCGACGAGTTCCTGAACAGCTGTTTCGCTGTCATACTCACCGTTGAAATGGGCTGTTACCACGTCGTAGATCGCGTTCTTGACCGAAGCCGGGTTTGCGTGACCATGGGCCATGGACCCGAAGAGGTTGCCCGAAGACGCAGCAGCCGACAGGTCTGCCATGCCTTTCTTGCCGCAATCATCAAACGCTTCATCCGAAACGTCGGTCCGTGCAGGTACCGAGCCCTTCACGACGTTGAAGGCAGACTGGAAGGACGGCGACAGGATCGCGGTCGCCAAGGCTGCCTGCTCGGCTGAAACCGCACCGCCCTGATCGAACATCATGAACTGGTCGGCGTTGAAAGTGACCTGCGCAGATGTGCCGGGGAAACGGAAGCACAGGAAGTCTTCGCCGGGTACTTTGCCGGCGTTGAGGAATTCACCTTTTGCCCAGTCACCCATCATCTGGAAGCCGGCTTCTCCGTTGATGACCATTGCTGTGGCCAGGTTCCAGTCACGGCCCGAGAAGTTGTCATCCACATTGGCACGGATCACGCCCATGCGGTCGAAAGCTTCCTTCATGCCGTCGCTGCCCAGCGTTTCGGAATCAAGGTCGATGAATGCTGCCTTGTAGCCATCAGGCCCCAGCACGGACATTGCGACCGCATCGAAAACCGTGGCTTCCTGCCAGGCCTGACCGCCGTGAGCGATAGGTGTGACGCCAGCGGCAGACAGGGTGCCGAGTGCGGCCACGAAGTCTTCCCATGTCTCAGGAACCGCGATGCCATTGGCGTCGAGCACGGCCTTGTTTGCCCAGACCCAGTTGGTCGAATGTACGTTTACCGGAGCGGACACCCACTGGCCGTTGACTTTGGCAAAGCGCTGAAGAGCCGCCGGAATGACGTCGTCCCAACCTTCGGCTGCAGCAACATCGTTGAGGTTTGCCAGCGCGCCCTGATCAGCCCAGTCGATGATGTCAAAGCCAAGGCCCTGAACGGCTGTTGGGGCGTTGCCTGCGGTCACACGGGCACGCAGCACGGTCATCGCCTGCTCTCCGCCGCCACCCGCAACCGGCATATCGGTCCAGCCGATGCCCTGACCCTCAAGGTCGTCCTTCAGGACATTGAGCGCCGCTGCTTCACCGCCCGATGTCCACCAGTGCAGAACCTCAACTCCGCCATGACCATCAGCCGTTGCTGCTCCTGCAGTTACAGACAATGCAAGTGCAAGTGCCGTATTCATCTTCAGTAGTGAACGCATGGTATCCTCCCAAATTGCGTTTCGTATTCTGACGCCCTGTTCAGGCGACCTCTTGAACCCAAGGTGTCCGGCTGCGCCCGATGCGCATCACCAGTGATTTCACCTCGAGAAACTCCTCATACCCAAAGCGACCGATCTCGCGGCCTTGTCCAGATTGTTTGACCCCGCCAAAGGCAAGCTCGGGAAAGCCGTCCATCCATGTGTTGGTCCAGACGGTGCCGACTTCGGCACGGCGGGCAAACTCAAGACATGTATGAACATTCTCGCTCCAGATGCCAGCAGAGAGGCCGTAATCGCTGTCATTGACCAGTGCGATGGCCTCATCAAGGGTTTGGTAGGTCAGCACGACCAGAACGGGCCCGAATACTTCTTCCCGGGCAATCGCCATATCAGGGCTCACATTGCTGATGACGGTGGGCTGATAGAATTGTTCGCTCAGGCCCGTGACCGGCAATGCAGCACCGCCCAGTTCCAGTTTTGCGCCATCAGCAATCGCTGCCTGAACATAACCCGCGATCTTGGCGTTATGCTCTGCGGTGACAATGGCGCCGACCTGCGTGTCCGGGTCCATAGGATCGCCGAATTTCACCTTGCGCGACAACGCGACCACGCGGGCCACAAACTGGTCAGCGATATCCTCATGCACGATGATCCGGCTGGAGGAATTGCAACATTGCCCGACATTGAAATGAACACCGAAAGTGACCGCGTCCGCCGCACTTTCCAGATCGGCATCCGCGCAGATGACCTGAGGGTTCTTGCCGCCAAGTTCCAGCGCGACCTTCTTGAGGGTACCTGAAGCAGACTGCGTGATGATCTTTCCCACAGCCGTCGATCCGGTGAAAGTCACCATATCGACATCGCGGTGGCTCGACATCAGGCTGCCAACCGGGTCACCGTGACCCAGCACGATGTTGCACACTCCTGCGGGCAATCCGGCCTCCACCAGCAGCTCCCCCATCATGACCGTTGACGATGGTGTCATCTCGGAAGGTTTCACGACAACTGTACAGCCCGCTGCCAAGGCAAATGGCAGCTTCTGAGACAGGATCCAGAAGGGAAAATTCCAAGGTGTAATGATGGACACGACGCCTATGGGATCCTTGACCACAACGCCAAGCATATCAGCGCCCAGCGTGTTGTGGCTGTCACCATGGCTCGTGCGCGCAAGCGAGGCCGCATAGCGCCAAAGATCAGCAGCGCCTCCCACCTCTCCGCGGGATTGCGAGATCGGCTTGCCACTTTCCAATGTTTCCTGCAGGGCGATCCGGTCGATATTGGCCTCGATAAGATCGGCCACCTTGAGCAACACGGTGGCACGCTCCTTCCCGGAGGCGCGGCTCCAGTTTCCGGCGTCAAAGGCTTTGCGAGCAGCACTGATTGCCTGCTCGGTCACCGCCTTGTCCCCCTTGGCGGAGACGCTGACCACCGTGCCGTGGGAGGGCGACTGGCGTTCAAACGTCTCCGCGGATCCAACCCATTCCCCGGCAATCAGGTGCCGGCCATGGAAGGGGGCAGGAAGTTCTGCGTTGATCGAGGCTTTGATCGTGAGATCTGTCATCTGTCAGGATCCGTTGAATGTCGGGGAACGTTTTTCAAGAAAAGCCTCCACGCCTTCCTCGCGGTCGGCACTTTCTGCCGCTGCGGCACTGCCGAGAAACTCGATTGCGGCCCCTTTGTCTTCATCCACGGCACCGTGGATCATGGCTTTGGCCAACTCATTGGCGCGGGGGGAAACGCGGGACAGCGAAACGGCAATGTCCAGAGACGCTGATCTGACATCCTCGGCCAGCTCTGCTGCAAACCCGAACGCAAGGGCCCTGTCGGCGGTGATCTGACGACCAAACAAAGCCATCTCCTTGACCACGGCTTCGGGCAGCAAACGGGTGATCCGTTGGGTTCCGGACCATCCTGGAACAATCCCGACCTTCGCTTCGGGAAGCGCAAGCCTGCCACCAGGCGAGATAACGCGGATGTCGCAGCAAGCCGCCAGTTCTAGCCCGCCACCAAAGGCATGACCGTTCAAAGCACCTATTGTGGGCTTGGACAGGCGGGCAAGACGGTCAAAGACGCGGTGTCCGTCACGCACCCAGTTGCGTGCAAACTCAGCCGGTCCCAGCGGTCCCCATTCAGCTATGTCCGCACCACAGCAAAATGCCTTGCTCCCGGTTCCGGTCAGGATAACGGCGCGGATATCCGTGTTGCGATCCAGCGCAACCAGATGAGCCTCCAGCTGGTGCAGCATGTTGGTGGTCAAAGCGTTCAGCTTGGCCTCGTTAACCAGCGTAAGAACCGCAATCGCTCCTTCGTTTGAACAGGTGACCGTGCTCACAGCTTCAGCCCCATTGGCTCTTTTGACAGAAGCGACTTGGGCATCACCTTTGCATTCTCCGCGACCTGAACGCGGCCGTTGGTTGGACCAACAATATGTGCCTGTGGATCAATGCCCGGCATGATCTCAGTCGCCAGCAACCCCTTGTCCGTCAGACGGATGACGCAGCGCTCGGTGACATAAAGGACGTTCTGCCCCTGCTCCAGCGCGCGGCGCCCCGAAAAGGTGACATGCTCGACCTTCTCAACCATCTTGGTGAACTTTCCCGGAGCAGCAATGTCGATGCTGTCTTCAGTCAGGTTGATCTGGGCCCCGGCCTCAAACCACCCAGAGAACACGATGTTGCGCGCACTTGACGTGATGTCCACAAATCCACCGCACCCCGCTGTGAGGTATGGTTTCTTGCCGAGTTTGGAGACGTTCACATTGCCTTCAACATCGACTTCCAGAAAGGACAGGAACGAAACATCGAATCCACCGCCTTGAAAATAGATGAACTGCTGAGGGGACGGCACGAAAGCATCTGCATTGGACGCACAACCAAAGGCAAACCCGGTCAGGGGCACACCGCCGACCGCACCTTGCTCTATGGCCCAAGTCACGGCATCCCGGTGACCCTCCTCCAACAGTATGCGCGGGATCATGGCACTGATGCCAAAGCCCAGATTTGCGGTCATGCCATTGCGCAACTCCTGCGCCGAACGGCGGGCTATGACCTTCTCAACCCCATGTTCGGCCAGCGCAAAGCTGTTCCAGGGGCGCATGACCTCGCCGGAAATTGCCGGATCATAGTGCGTCTCGGTAGTCTGCTTCTGGTCTGGATCAACAACCACGCAATCCACCAGATGCCCCGGAACGCGGACATCATGCGGGCGCAGGCTTCCAGCCGCGGTCACACGTTTTACCTGAGCAATGACCAGTCCGCCGTTGTTGCGCACACATATCGCCTGTTCGAGCCCGCCAAGATAGGCCCCTTCGTGCTCATATGTCAGATTGCCCCGCTCATCAGCGGTGGTTGCGCGGATGATGGCAACGTTTGGCACGATGTTTGGGAAATGGAGCCACGTGTCACCGGCAAATTCTTCCCGCGCCACGATCGGTGCCGACGCACCCTTGTCGTTCATCGCACAGCCCTGCCGGATCGGGTCGACAAAAGTATCCAGTCCAACTTTCGTCAGTACTCCTGGTCGATGGGCTGCAGCCTCCCTGTGCATGTCGAACATGATGCCAGAGGGAACGTTGTAGGCAGCGACCCGGTTTTCGACGATCATCTTCCAGATTTCGGGCATCTCGACGCTGGAAGGTCCCGACGGATACGAGCCTGCAAGAACACGGCTCAAAAGACCGTCCTTTGCAATATGGTCCATGCCTTTCACGCCATAGACGTCGCCTGCCGCGATGGGATGCAAGGATGTCACGTCTTTGGGCTGGCCTTCCTGCTCGAACCGATCACCAATCGCCTTGAGAACAGCGTCGGGGCAACCCAACGTCGAGGAAGAGGATACAGAAATGATGGCACCGTCGCGCACGCGGCTTGCCGCTTCGTGAACTGAAACGACTTTGTTCATCCTAGCCTCCCCGCAGCTCATCCTGCTCAGCAGAAATTGGAACGTTCCACAAATTCCTACTGGAACGTTCCAAACACTGCAAGCGATTCCTTTTCTCTGTGCAGAATCGGCGCAAAAACCTGAGAATTTTGAGCTACGGACTCTCGTAGATTTCTATTGGCAGACCGTCGGGATCCGCAAAAAAAGTAAACCTGGACCCCGTATTTTCGTCGCATCGCACGGGTTCAACCTCGACACCTTTGGACACCAGTTCCCGAACAACTTCACCCAGATCAGCAACTGCAAAGGCGAGGTGTCGCAAGCCACTGGCTTCCGGCCGCGTTGGTCGCTTGGGAGGGTCGGGAAAGCTGAAAATTTCCAACTGACCCCCGCCTGGGATCTTCAGATCAAGCTTCCATGACTGGCGCTCGGACCTGTAGGTCTCAAGGAGTACATCAAGGCCCAGCGTCTCTGTATAGAAGCGCTTGGACACCTCATAATCACTGACAATGATCGCTATGTGATGAAAAGCAAATTCCATGCCGCACGGTATAGCGCAGCGTGGTTCCATGTCCATCAGCCGCTGCGGATGCCTTAGGTTGAAACACGTCCAAACTGCTTTGGCACGCCGGCGCGACAGTTAGGACCATTGGAGAACTCAGCCCGTTCGCCATCCGACTATATTTTCGACTTGGTTGCGATTGTTGTCTTTTTTGCAGATAGTGGGCAGCCTGAGGTAAATGTTGCTTCAGGCTTTTTATCGAGTTCCGATTTGAGACGCCCCTGATGAGCGCGTGATTGTCTTGAATAAAACGTCACAACTCTGACGTCGGTTGAGTATAGGTTCAGATGAGTCCACCCCGGCAACCAGCATCGCCGGGACAGAGGCAATTCTTCACCTGAACGGGCAGCAACGCCCGTCAACAACAACACCCGTAACGGGAGTATGGGAGAAATATGATGAAATCACTTTTTGCAGGCCTTGCACTGACCAGCACGGTTCTCACGCCAATCGCAGCTTCGGCACAGACAGAAGTACAGTTCTGGCACGCGTTTACCGGGCGTCTGGGGGAACTGGTGGCAGCGCAGGTCGACACATTCAATGCCAGTCAGAGCGAATACACAGTCGTGCAAAGCCACAAGGGCAACTATTCCGAAACACTCAACGCCGGTATCGCGGCATTTCGGGCCGGGGAACAGCCGCATATCCTGATGGTGTTTGAAGTTGGCACGGCCACGATGATGTCAGCAAAAGGTGCCACCAAGCCGGTGTTCGAAGTGATGGCCGAAAGTGGCGCGACCTTCGATCCCGATGCCTATATCGGTTCCGTAAAGGGATATTACACGACCACAGACGGTGACATGCTGTCACTGCCGTTCAACTCGTCCACACCGGTTCTCTGGGTCAATCGCGATGCGATGTCCGCTGCGGGTGTCGACCCTGACACCGATCTTTCCACATGGCAGAATGTTGGTGCTGTGCTTGATCAACTCAAGGCAGGCGGCGAGGAGTGCCCGCTTGTGACAGCATGGCAAAGCTGGATCCATCTTGAGAACCTTTCGGCCTATCACGATGTGCCATTTGCATCTCAGGACAACGGGTTTGCAGGCCTTGATACCGAGTTGATGCTGAACGGCGAGGGACAGGTCGCGCATCTGACGGCGATGGGCGAATGGGCACAGGATGGCAAGTTCATCTACACCGGGCGCCGTAACGAGGGTGGTGCAAACTTCCGTGCTGGCGAATGCGCGCTCTTCACCGAAAGCTCTGCCGGATATGCAGGGATCAAGGCCGAAGCAGAGTTCGACTTTGATGTGCGTCCCCTTCCCTACTGGGATGGTGTCGGCAATGCGCCACAGAACACCATCATCGGCGGAGCCTCGCTTTGGGTTCTCGAAGGCCACGATGCAGCCGAGTACAAGGGCGTTGGAGAGTTTCTTGCCTATCTGTCCTCAACCGACGTACAGGCGCAGTGGCATCAGGACACCGGCTATCTGCCCATCACGAGTGCAGCCGGTGATGCAACGCGGGACGCTGGATTCTATGAAGCCAACCCCGGGACAGACGTTGCTGTGATCCAGATGACGGCAAAACAGCCAACCGCGAATTCGAAAGGCCTGCGTCTCGGGTCTTTTGACCAGATACGCGGCATCATCGACGAAGAGCTGGAAGCAATCTGGGCCGGTGACAAATCCGCTCAGGAAGCAATGGACAGCGCCAAGGAACGCGGGGACGCGCTTCTGCGCCGGTTCGAAAGCGCCAATCGCTAACTCCGTCGCGCGCGCTCCTTAAACGGGGCGCGCGCGTCTTTTGGGTGCGGAGCAGTTGGACCAGTGATGTCGCCTTTGACCAGTTGGATCGAACCCTTTGCCCCGATGTTGATCGGGGAAAGGGCCACTGACAATGGATTGCCAGCAAAGCGGTGGAAACTGATCCGTCTCGCCCACAAAATGATTGCTCATTCGGGTTGCAAACGCATGCCATCCTTCAGATTTCTAGTCGCGTAAGGGCCATATGGAAAAGCGGGTTACATTCAAAGGCTGGAAGCTGCCCTTGCTGCTGATTGCGCCGCAGGTGATCATTTCAGCAGTCTTTTTCTTCTATCCTGCCGGTCAGGCGATCTGGCAATCCTTATTCATTCCCGACCCGTTCGGCCTCTCGTCACGCTTCGTCGGTCTTGGAAACTTCGAATTTCTGCTCAGCGATCCGTTCTACCGCGCATCCTTTCTGACAACGGCTGTGTTTTCCCTGCTGGTGACGCTCTGCTCGATGATCCCGGCACTGTTTCTGGCCGTGATTGCGGATCGTCTCATCAAAGGCTCCGGCGTCTATCGGACCATGCTCATCTGGCCTTACGCAGTTGCTCCGGCGGTGGCCGGAGTGCTGTGGCTGTTCATGTTCAACACGCGGGTGGGCGTGGTGTCGTGGTATCTCGGTCAGCTCGGCTATGACTGGAACCATGTGCTCAATGGTGGTGAGGCGATGGGCCTTGTGGTTGTGGCATCGGCCTGGGGCCGGATCAGCTACAACTTCCTGTTCTTCTTTGCCGCCCTGCAGGCGGTCCCACGTTCGGTGATCGAGGCCGCAGCAATTGATGGCGCCCGGTTCTGGCGTCGGTTTTTCACCATCGTTCTGCCCTTGTTATCGCCAACCACCTTCTTTTTGCTGGTTGTGAACATCGTCTACGCCTTTTTCGAAACCTTCGGCGTCATTCATACAATCACCGCAGGCGGGCCGCAGCAAAGCACAACCATTCTTGTCTACAAGGTATTCTCCGACGGGTTTGTGGGGCAGGATCTTGGCTCGTCCTCGGCACAATCGGTAATCCTGCTGGTTGTGGTCGGCATCCTCACGGTGATCCAGTTCAAATATCTTGAAAAACGGGTGCACTACTGATGGCGCGCGAAATCCACGGTATGGTCGAAAAGCGGGGCGCAGGCCTTTGGCTGACCCATGTGTTCATGATCCTGGGCGTTCTGGTGATCTTCTTCCCGATCTGGCTCGCCTTTGTGGCCTCAACCGTCACGCAACCTGAAATCGTTCGCCCACCGATGCCGATCTGGCCGGGCGATCAGTTTCTGGAGAACTATTCCGCAGCGCTCTTTGCAGGCGTCAATGTTCCCGTGGCGACAATGCTGTTCAACAGTTTGGTGATGGCCGTGGGCATTGCAGTCGGAAAGATTTTCATCTCGCTTCTTTCTGCCTTTGCGATTGTCTATTTCAGGTTTCCGTTTCGCGGCACGTTCTTCTGGATGATCTTCCTTACACTCATGCTGCCGGTTGAGGTGCGCATTGTGCCCACCTTCGAAGTTGTTGCGGGCTTCGGGATGCTCAACAGTTATTCCGGCCTGATCCTGCCCCTGATAGCCTCGGCCACCGCAACCTTTTTGTTTCGCCAGTTTTTCCTCACCATCCCGGATGAGTTGGCCGAAGCAGCCCGGGTCGATGGTGCAAAGCCCATGCGGTTCTTCTTCGACATCGTGGTCCCGATCAGCCGCACGAATATTGCGGCACTTTTCGTGATTCTGTTCATTTACGGCTGGAACCAGTATCTCTGGCCGCTGCTCATCACCACTGATCCCGAAATGAACACCATCGTCATGGGCATCAAGCAGATGTTCCCGTCCGGCGATGATGTGGCGGACTGGCCGGTCATCATGGCAACCTCGATCCTTGCGATGATCCCTCCGGTGATTGTGGTGATTTCCATGCAGCGGCTGTTCATCCGTGGCCTTGTAGACAGCGAGAAATAGGACATGGCAACAGTATCCCTCAAAGACGTCAAAAAGAGCTTTGGTCCCACGGATGTGATCCACGGCATCAATGTCGAGATCGAAGATGGCGAGTTCATCGTGATCGTCGGACCATCGGGCTGTGGCAAGTCCACGCTGCTGAGGATGGTGGCAGGCCTTGAGACCGTGACCTCGGGCGAAGTTCTGATCGACGGTGATCTGGCAAACGACAAGGAACCCATGGATCGCAACATCGCTATGGTGTTCCAGAACTACGCGCTTTACCCCCATATGAGCGTTGGCCAGAACATGGGCTACGGCCTGAAGATCGCTGGTCTGGCCAAAGAAGAAATCAACAAAAAGGTCGCGGCCGCCGCCAAGCTTTTGCAGTTGGATAAGCTTCTTGACCGCAAGCCCCGGCAATTGTCCGGCGGCCAACGCCAGAGGGTTGCAATGGGGCGCGCGATTGTCCGCGAACCGGCTGTGTTCCTGTTTGACGAGCCATTGTCAAACCTTGACGCCAAGCTGCGCGTACAAATGAGACTTGAGGTAAAGCAGCTTCAATCAGACCTTGGCATCACTGCGCTTTACGTGACCCATGATCAGGTCGAGGCGATGACCATGGCTGACCGCATGATCGTGATGAACGGTGGTGTGGCCGAGCAGATCGGCACACCTCTGGAAGTCTATGAAACACCCCGCACGTTGTTTGCCGCGCAATTCATCGGCAGCCCCGCAATGAACGTTCTGGATGCCGAACTGCGCGATGGCAAAGTGTATCTTGCCGGCGCGTACATAGCCCCCGCTGATGGCCCCGATGGCGCTGTCAAACTGGGCATTCGGCCCGAGCATATGGATTTGAGCGACGATGGCCCCATCAAGGTGGCCGTGCATCTGACCGAACCCCTAGGTGCCAACACGCTGCTGCATGGAAAGATCAAAGGCAGTTCCGAGCAGTTCACCATCAGCCTGCCCGGTGTTCACCCGCTTGAAAAAGTTGGGGGAAACCTGAGCTTTGATGTCCAGAACGGACAGGCGCATGTGTTTGATCCCAAAACCGGTCTGCGTCTGACCTGATCTCCAACTTGAACGCAGGGCCTCAGGCGAAGGTGAACGGTGTCGGACCTCATCTTCGGTTGGGAATGGCCGCTTTGCCGCATCTTTAAGTCACCGAACCCGTTGGTTCTCGGCATCAAAGACAAAGGCCGAGCTGTCGTCGAAATCCAGCTCGATGGACTGGCCCACCTCTGTTGGATCCTGCCCGAACAGGCGCACAGTCAGAACCTCATTCTGATCAGATGCAACCAGCAGATTGGTGTCTCCTCCCAGACGCTCCACATGGGTCACTCTACCCCGGATCCGCCCCTGCTCCACCACTTCAAGCTGCTCTGGCCGAATGCCCAGAGTGCCGTTCTGAGGCAAGTCGATCTCGACTTTCTTGAGGAAATTCATCGAAGGCGAGCCAAGGAACCCGGCCACAAACTGGTTGGCGGGATTGTTGTAAAGCTCCATCGGGCTGCCGACCTGCTCGACCTTTCCATCCCTGAGCACGACGATCTTGTCAGCCAGTGTCATGGCCTCGGTCTGATCATGGGTCACATAGATCATCGATGCGCTCAACGTGCGGTGCAACTCGGCAATTTCAATGCGTGTGTTCATCCGCAAAGCCGCATCAAGGTTCGACAAAGGCTCGTCAAACAGGAACAGTTTCGGATCACGGACAATGGCCCGCCCGATCGCAACCCTTTGGCGCTGTCCGCCAGACAGGTCAGAGGGGCGACGGTCAACATACGCATTGAGGTCAAGCATTTGCACGGCTTTATTCACCCGCTCGTCAATCACGGATTTAGGCTGCTTCTCCTGCTTCAGCCCAAGTGCCATGTTATCACGGACGCTCAGATGCGGATAAAGCGCATAGGACTGAAACACCATTGCGATGCCGCGTTTTGCCGGTGGAATGTTATTCACAACATCACCGCCAATACTGACCGAGCCGCTGGTCGCGTCTTCCAGACCGGCAATGACGCGCAGAAGAGTGGATTTCCCGCAACCTGACGGGCCAACGAAGACAACGAATTCTCCGTCTTCGACAGTCAGGTTGATGTCTTTCAACACTTCGACAGAGCCAAAAGACTTGCACACATTGGTCAGGGTCAAGGCTGTCATTTATCTCTCTCCAAGCTCAACGGGGTGGCCACTGCGGATGCTTTCATCGGCAGCCAGGCAGATCGCCAGGGACTGCACGGCGTCATCCATGTGCCGTGTCAGGTCGACATCATTCAAAATCGCATCGATCATGTAGGCTTGTTCTGCGTCACACAGCGCCTGGTGACCCGGTTCATCCGGCATCTCGATCACCTGATCGCTGGTCTTGCGATGTACGAGGATCGAGCCGACCTTGGTGTGCCCGTCCACATCATCGGATGCACCCTTGTTGCCATCCGAGATCGACACTGCCCCATTGGGCGAGACGACATCTTTGACGAAAAAGGCGGTCTCGGACATCATCGGGCCCCAACCGGCCTCATACCAGCCAAGCGATCCATCTTCGAACCAGACCTGCAAATGGCCGTAGTTGTACATATCAGGCGCAATCTCATCTGACAGGCGCAGCCCCATGCCGCTGACGCGCATAGGTTTTGCGTCAGTGATCTGGCACATCACATCGACGTAGTGCACACCACAATCAACAATCGGGGATGTGGTCTGCATCAGCGCCTTGTGGGTCTCCCAGGTCGGTCCATCGGATTGCTGGTTGAGGTTCATGCGAAACACGTAAGGACCGCCCAGCGCACGCGCCTCCTCGATCAGACGCATCCAGCTTGGATGGTGGCGCAGGATGTAACCCACAACCAGTTTGCGGCCCAACCGCGTGGCTGTTGCGACCACGCGGCGCGCATCGTCCAAGGTGGTTGCCAGCGGCTTTTCGATGAAAACATCTGCGCCCGCTTCCATCGCTGCCACAGCGTAATCCGCGTGGCTGTCGGAATAGGTTGCTATGCAGACCAGATCGGGGTTTAGGGCGAGCCCTTCCTCAAAGGTCTTGAACCGGGGATAGCCCTGCAATTCGTCCGGCAGTGACACTTCGGAGCGATTGACCAGTCCGACGATCTCAGCCTGAGGATGGTTGTGGTACGCCAGCGCGTGACTGCGGCCCATATTGCCAAGCCCTGCAACAAGAACTCTCATTTGACTGCTCCTGATGTGATGCCTCTGATCAGTTGGCGCGAGAAGATCACGTAAAGTGCCATGACAGGCAGGATCGCGAGCGACAGTGCTGACAGGACAGCGTTCCAGTCCGTGACGAATTGCCCGATGAACACCTGAGAGCCAAGTGTCAGTGTTTTAACTTCTTCCGCAGGCGCAAGGATCAGCGGGAACCACAGATCGTTCCAGATCGGGATCATGTTGAAGACCGCAACCGTTGCCATGGCCGGGCGCACCAACGGCAGGACAAGGCGAAAGAAGATGCGGTATTCGGACAAGCCATCGATTCGGCCTGCGTTCTTCAGATCATCGCTGACCTGCCGCATAAACTCGGACAGGATGAAGACCGCCAGCGGCAGGCCTTGCGCAGTGTAGACCAAAATCAGCGCCCAGAGCGTGTTCACAAGGCCCGTCTGCACCATCATTTCAAGGATCGCGACGGTGCCGATGCGGATCGGGATCATGATGCCAAGCGCCAGGTAAAGCCCCATCATCAGATTGCCCTTGAACCGGTACTCCGCCAACGCAAAGGCAGCCATGGCACCGAAAAGCAGGATGAAGAAAAGCGACCCTACGGTCACGATCATTGAGTTCTGGAAGTAGAGGAAGAAATCCCCCTGCTTCAAAACGGTCTCATACCCGATCAAGGAAAAGCTGTCGGCATTGGGCATCGCAAGAGGCTCGCGAAAGATCGCCTTGCGGGTCTTGAAGCTGTTGATGACAATCACAAAGACCGGGAAAAGTGCGATCAACGTGTACAGGATCAGCACCCCATGTGCGGCAAAAGTGTTGAAGCGGTTGTGACGTGCAGTGTTCATGTCATCCTCCTCAGAACTGATAGCGACGCATGCGCGACTGAATGCCAAAGAGGTACAGGCACACGCCGATCAGGATGATCGCGAACATGGCCGAGGCAATGGTGGAGCCCATATGCGGATCGCCAAGTTGAAGCTGGAACCCGAAGAAGGTCCGGTACATGAACGTGCCCAGAATATCGGTCGAAAAGTCCGGCCCGGCCAGGGCTCCCTGTGCCGCATAGATCAGGTCGAAGGCGTTGAAATTGGCTACGAATGTCAGGATCGATATGATGCCGATGGACGGCAGGATCAGGGGCAGTTTGATCTTCCAGAATGCAGACAGGCCGGTAATCCCTTCAACCTCCGCTGCCTCCAATATCTCATCCGGGATGGACAGAAGGGCCGCATAGATCAGCATCATCGGGATGCCCACGAACTGCCAGACCGACACCAGAGACAGGGTGGTCAGCGCATAAGCCTCTTTGCCAAGCCAAGGGGCATAAAGTGATTTCAATCCAACCGCGTCCAGCATGCCCGGTGCAATGCCCCAGATCGGCGACAGGATCAGTTTCCAGGCAAAGCCCACAATCACGAAGCTCAGGATCGTGGGAATGAAAATGGCAGAGCGATAAAACGCTGCAAACCGCAGTTTTGGATGGCTCAGGATGGCGGCCAATGCAATCCCGATGGGGTTTTGCACCAGCATGTGAATGACGAAAAACCAGAAATTGTTGGCCAGCGCATTCCAGAACTGATCGGACCAGACGGTTTGCCCAAAAAGCGTTTTGAAGTTTTGCAGGCCAACATAGACCCGCTCCTGATCCACTTCCGTGAACAGCGACAGACGCAGCGTGTTGAACAGAGGATAGATCATCACGGCGGAGTAGACCAGCACGGCAGGGGCCAGAAACACCACGATGTGCCATCTGAACTTTGGTTTGTTGAGGTCATCAGCCATGAGAAACTCCTGCCTGTTTCGATGGCGCTGAAACGATGTCCAGCGGCCCGAGATCTGCAAAATGTGAACTTCAGGGATCGCGCCGGGTGCCAATTAGCAACCGGCGCGATCTGGGCGGGGGGCTTATTGCTGTGGTTCGTACCAGCTGGCAAGGCCGTCCTGCAGACGTGCACCAGCATCTTCCGGGCTTTCCTCGCCCTTGATCACGGCCACGGAGGCGTTCCATGTCTCGTTCTCAAGGTTTGGTGTGCCGCGCGACAGAACCTGATAGGTCGAGCGGATCGTGCTTTCACACTCGCCACGCCAGGAAATGAACTCCTGCGCAAGCGGATCTTCCAGCGTAACCGGAGCGTCCGAGAGCGGGAAGAAGCCCGGCAGCGAATTGGCAAAGATCGTCGCAAATTCAGACGAGCCAACCCAGTTGAGGAAGACGGTTGCCGCCTCTGGGTTTGGTGTTGCCGCATTCATACCAATGCCGATGTCGGTGTGATCCGAAATATAACAGGTGTCGCCAGCGTTTTGCACGGGCGGATAGAATGCACCCATCTCAAAATCGGCCAGACCGTTAAAGCCCGAGATCTCCCAAGACCCTGTCGGATAGATCGCAGCGCGGCCGAGGGTGAAGATATTCTGACTGTCGGGGTAGGTCTGTGCCTCATAGCCATCGCCCAGATAGTCGCCCCATTTTGCCAGTTGGCGGTATGGTGCAACCCAGGCCTCATCCGTCAGCTTCTGATCGCCGGCGAGCAGGGCAAGGCGCCCCTCTTCCCCTTTCCAGTAGTTCGGACCGATGTTGTTGTAGCCCATCGTGGCCGCTTCCCACTGGTCATTGGTGCCCATCGCCATCGGGATGTAGCTGCCGTCTTCCTTGATCGCCTCAAGGGCAGCAAAGAATTCGGCTTCGGTCGTTGGCTCGGACAGACCCAACTCGGCGAAAGCGTCTTTGTTGTAGATAAAGCCATGGATCACGGATGCCATGGGCACACAGAACTGAACCGAGGCGTCATCTGTGCTCCAGCCTGATTTCGCAACCGGCGAGAAGCTGGCCATGCCTTCGATACCGCTAATGTCAGCCAGATGTCCGGCCTCAAACAGGGCAAGGGACGCGTCGAACGGACGGCAGGTGATGATGTCACCGGCAGATCCAGCATCCAGTTTGGAGTTCAGCACGGCGTTGTATTCCGCCGGTGCGGAGGGTGTGAAGTTCAACTTGATACCGGGATGAGCCGCCTCAAATGCCGGAATGATCTTCTCCTGCCAGATGGCCAGATCGTCGTTGCGCCAGCTTTCAATGGTCAGCGTCACGTCTTGCGCCGAAGCTGCTCCCGCAATTACGGTCGATGCCAGCATGGCGCCGATGAAATTGGATGTCTTCATGGTCTTCTCCCTATCTAGACAACTAAGTCTTGGTTTGATGTCAGTGATTTTAAACAAGGCCCGAGATGGCCTTCATATCGTGCAAGCAATTTTTCAGCGCCGTTCAGATCGCAACCGGCAGCAACGAGAATTGCTGACTTGGTATGGCCCCGCGTCAGCGCGAGAGCATTTTTCGCTTCTTCAAGCGGGACTTCCGCGATGGTCGATACCACCCGCGCGGACCGGGCGATCAGCTTGGCGTTGTCGGCCACGAGATTGACCATCATGCCACGATAGACATGTCCCAACTCGACGCCCATCAACGTGGACATCACATTCAGCGCTGCCTTCTGGGCGGTCCCTGCCCCCAATCGCGTCGAGCCCGCCAGGGCCTCCGGCGGTGTTTCCAGACAGATTGCAACATCGGCATCTTCAAGCAGGGGCGTGCCCGGGTTGTTGGCAATACCGATGACCTTGGCACCCTTGCGCCCTGCCCTTGTTGCAATGTCCAAAGCGTAAGGTGTTGTGCCGCTCGCAGTCAGAACAACAATAGCATCTTTTTCCGAGATGAGATCCTCAACAGCCCGCCCCACCTCAGTGTCATCTTCGGTACCACCGGGCATATATCCGTCAATTGGCACGCCGCCTGCCATGTGAATTCTTACTGAGGCTGCTGGAATACCGAACGTGCCGGGCAGTTCGCACGCATCGGCCAGAGCCATCAGGCCCGAACTTCCTGCCGCTGCATAATGAATCGTCCCGCCCTGCCGGATCGCGGCCGAGACAGCTTTTGCCGCCTGCGCAATCTCGGGCACTGCATGTCGAACCGCGTCTACGGCCGCCTGCTGACCATCAAGGATGGCATGTGCCGCACCAATCGCCGGCAGCGCATCAATGGCCTCGCCCTCTGACTGTGTTTCGGTGGTCGGCAGTGACATACGAATCCCCTTTCTCCATATCTAATACCTTTTAAATACCTTTTGTCTACCACTTTTTATTAATACCTGTTTTTGCAGGCCACTATCGAGAAAATCGCGAAATAGGTCTTTATTTTTCGAAATAGGTATTATAAAGGTATTATATGAGTGATTCAGAGCATACCTTGCTGATTGGCGTGGACGGTGGTGGCACGGGATGTCGTGCCACCGTTGGAACTGCGGCCAATGGGATCCTCGCGACTGCGGATGGCGGCAGAGCAAACACCTCGTCCGACTTCGACCTTGCCATTAATAATATTGTACAGACCGTTAAAACGGCTTTGCAAAAAGCAGGTCTTCAGGAGGCTTCTCTGAACAACGCCGTTGTGCATTGCGGCCTTGCGGGTGTCATGACGACACAGGATAGCACCCGCGTTTCAGCTGCTCTTCCTTTTTGCACATGCATCGCGACCGATGATCGCCCGACAGCCGTTCGTGGCGCTCTGGGCGATCAGGATGGATACTTGCTGTCAATCGGCACTGGCGCGATTGCCGCCCGTCAGCTGAATGGAGACTTCAGGTCAGTCGGCGGCTGGGGTTTTTACGTGGCCGATCAAGCATCAGGTGCATGGTTGGGCCGAGCGGCACTTGAGCGTGTGTTGCTGTGTCATGATGGGTTGGCCGAGCACAGCGATCTGACCCGGGCTATTTTTGCCAGGTTCGACAATGACCCCAATGCCATTTCGTCTTTCAGCATAACGGCCAAGCCGGGTGACTATGGGGCTTTCTCGCCCGAAATTGTTGCTGGCGCTAAGTCTGGCGACCCATGGGGTCAGTCCATCATGCGCGAAGGCGCGGACCACCTTCAACGCTGTCTGGCAGCGCTCGGCTTCAAGGCCGGTCAGGTCTTGTGTCTGACAGGTGGTGTTGGCCCCCACTACGCCGATTATTTACCCTCTGCTACATTGTCAGGTCTAGCCCCAAGCCGTGGAAGCGCCCTTGATGGTGCATTTCAACTTGCCAAGGACATGGCTGAAAGACGCGTGGAGATCCGAACATGAATGTCGCGGAATTTCTGGCACCGGACAAATGGTTGCAACCCGATGGTGGCCCTCGCTATGTGCAACTTCGCAAACGGCTCAGCGAGGGTGTTGATCAGGGCCTCATGAAGGTGGGAAGCCCCCTGCCACCCGAACGCGAAATCGCATCCATCACGGAACTTTCCCGGGTCACTGTGCGCAAGGCCATTCAGGCACTCGCCGAAGATGGCATCATCATTCAAAAGCAGGGCTCCGGCTCGTTTGTGGCCTCCGACGCGCCGCAGATCGAACAATCCCTGTCACGTCTGACATCATTCAGCGAGGACATGTCCCGCCGGGGCATGGCATCTGCAAGCGTGTGGCTCGTGCGGGGCATCTTCATGCCCTCCCCCGATGAGGTTCTGGCCCTTGCCCTGACACCAGATGCATCGGTGTCCCGGATTGCGCGGCTCAGAACCGCCGACAACAAACCCATGGCGATCGAACGCGCGTCGCTGTCAACAGAGATGCTGCCAAATCCTCTGCTGGTCGAGACATCGCTCTACGAAGTCCTTGAACAAACGGGGTTGCGACCGGTGCGCGCCTTGCAGAAAATTTCTGCCATCAATCTGGAAGAAGAAAATGCAAGCCTGCTTGAAGTTGCCCCTGGCATGGCGGGCTTGCGGATCGAACGCACCTCGTATCTCGCTGACGGTCGCGTCGTAGAATTCACCCAATCCATCTATCGCGGAGACGCCTACAACTTTGTAGCCGAACTTCGCCTTGCCAAAGAGTAGACAAACACCATGACCTCCACCCAGACACAAATGCGGCGGGAAATACTGGAAATTCCAGTGGCCGCAGAGCGGCTTTTGAAAGACGGACGCGACAGCATTCGCTTCGCAGCAGAGGCTGTTCGCACGCGTGATCCGAAGTTTCTTGTCAGCGTGGCGCGTGGTTCATCCGATCACGTGGCCACCTATCTGAAATACGCCTCCGAGCTTCTGATGGCCAGGCCCATGGCATCCATCGGGCCGTCAATTGCCTCGATCTACAACCGGCAACTGAAGCTGGATGGCAGCGTCTGTCTGTCTGTTTCCCAATCCGGGAAAAGCCCTGACATCGTCGAAATGGCGCGTATGGCGCGGGCTGGCGGGGCCTTGTCCATTGCGATGACCAACAATCCCGACAGCCCGCTGGCGCGCGTTGCCGATCACACTCTGAACCTTCATGCAGGTCCGGAATTGAGCGTGGCTGCCACAAAGACCTTCGTGAATTCTGCCATTGCAGGGGTCTGGATGCTCGCCGAATGGGCCGAGGATGACACGCTGCTGAAATCCATAGAAAACCTGCCCACTGACCTTGAACAAGCGGTGCAGAGAAACTGGCCAGAAGCCCGTGCCGCACTGGGAGGCCGCAACTCGATTTTCTGTCTCGGGCGCGGACCATCCTATGCCATCTCGAACGAGGCCGCTTTGAAATTCAAGGAAACCTGCCAGATCCATGCGGAATCCTACTCCTCAGCCGAAGTTCTGCATGGTCCGGTATCCATCGTTGACGGCGGGTTTCCGGTCATCGGTCTGGCCGCTCAGGATGAGGCCGAGCCGGCACTGACAAAGGTTGCTGATGATCTCGCAGCCAAGGGTGCCAAGGTTTTCGTGACAAGCAACAAGGTGGCCCAAGCGACCGAGCTGGCCTCAGTTCGAACCGGTCATGCCCTGACCGATCCGATCACCCTGATTGCCAGCTTTTATGCCATGGTCGAACAGGTGGCAGCTTCGCGCGGCATCAATCCGGACGCCCCGCGTCACCTCAAGAAAGTGACCGAAACGGTATGAGCGGCATCGAAAAAGCCATTGTCGGGGCACAGATCCACGACGGGCACAAACTGCATCGCGATCATGCGCTGGTTGTCCACAAGAACGGACGACTTGGCGTCGTGCCAGTGGCCCACTTACCCCCGGATTGCCCACAAGAGCCTATTGATGGCGGTCTGATCACCCCTGGCTTCGTGGATTTGCAGGTTAATGGCGGTGGCGGGGTCATGTTCAATGACGATCAGTCTATCGATGCGCTCCGTTCGATTGCACTGGCTAATGCGTCCATCGGCACCGGGGCCTTGCTACCGACCCTGATCACAGACACAGCAGACCGCACGAGAACAGCAATCCAGGCAGTTGAACAGGCCATCGCTGCCAAGGTGAAAGGCATCATTGGCATCCATCTGGAAGGCCCGCATCTGTCGGTTGCCCGCAAAGGTGCCCATGATCCGCAGTTGATCCGCCCCATGTCTGGTGAGGATTTGGAGGTGGCACTGGATGCCGCTGAAAGGTTGCCGCATGTGATGATGACCGTTGCTCCCGAAAACACGACGCTTGCGCAGATTAAAAGACTGTCGGACGCCGGTGTGATCGTCTCGCTTGGCCACACCAATGCAGATTTTGAGACCTGTCTGGCAGCCTTCGATGCAGGCGCGCGCTGCGTAACTCACCTGTTCAACGCCATGAGTCAGTTTGGCAGCCGTGAACCAGGTCTGGTAGGCGCAGCCCTGCACCGCGACGACGTCTATGCCGGGCTGATCGCGGACGGCATTCACGTGCACCCGGCCACCATCGAGATTGCCTTGTCAGCCAGAACCAATAATGACCGGATTTTTCTGGTGACCGATGCCATGGCAAGCGCAGGCTCGGACATCGAAAGCTTCAAGCTCAACGGTCGCCGGATCCAGCGCAAGGACAAGCATCTGACACTTGAAGACGGAACTTTGGCCGGCGCGGATCTTGAAATGGTTCAGGCGCTTTCGGTCATGGTCTCACAAGCAGGCGATGATCTGACCAAAGCCGTGGCCCGGGCAACATCTGTTCCGGCATCCATTTTGGACAATCCGGGCGGCATTGGTCGCCTTGAACACGTATCCGATACGGTACTGCACATCAGCAACAACCTGTCGGAGGTAAAATCACTCTCGTTGAATGCGGCTACCGCCCCTGCATCTCTGACATCCGCAGGCTCTGGCTAGATCACCATCCCTCAGGAAGCCGCTATCGCTCCGTCGGGCCGATGGACCACAATCTGCTGAAACGGGATTTCCCAGCCATACTCGTTGGCAAGTTTCACAAGGCAACGCGCAAGCTCCCGTTCAAGCTCTTCAAACCGATGCGCTGATGTTCCGGCCACGTCGATTTCAACCTCGTAGTCCAGAGACGACCCTGCCGCGCGCAGAAATTCGACATCGACATTCCTCATCTCGGAGGGGTCAAGCAAGCTCTTGAAATGTCGCGACACGCCATCGCGCATCTGTGTGATGATCTGGTCGACCGCCTTGTCCTGATGCCCGTATCCAATGCCAAACTCGACCTCAACCCGGTATCCATGAGACAGGTTTTCCGGATTTGCCGACAGGTAGTCAGCGGTCTGGTAGGTCGTCCGCGCACCACCCAGCAACTCGATCACCACCATCTCGGGGGTCTGCGCAACAACCTGTCCTGAATTGCCGTCCGACAGGCGCACCCAATCCCCCTTTTCAGACGGGAACCACGCTTCATCCTCAGCCGCGGGCCGGGAATGCATGCCCACCAACTCCCGAACCGGAAGCGTGAATTCACCCCCATCAAGCGCCGGATTGACCAGATCCGTGAAAAAACTCAGACGCGCCACGCGGTAAGGCACACCGTGAAACAGAACCCGCTCTCCCTCCTGCACCGCCCCGAGGTTGAGCAGCACCCACAACTGTTCGATCAGACGAGGCAGCATGCGGATCGTGACCCAGATCGCCGCCACGAACAGAAGCATTGCCAGACCAAGCAGAAGCCAGTCGTTTCGCGAATTGAAAACGGTAAGCATCGCACCGAAGCTTGCGATGATGGAAAAGACTGCAAAGAAGATGCCCCCCAGCCGCATTGCGAATGTCTTTTCCGCACCACTTCGTGCCAAAGTCCGATTGCCAAGATAAAGCAGCAGCCGGGCCCCGATCAGCACACCCAGAAACGAGCCGATGCCCATCAGCAAACTGACAACGCGATCCCGGAAAAACACCTGAAAGGCCGAATTCACATTGCGCCCCACGGAATCACGCATCGTTTGCAGGTCAGCGATCCGCTGGGCGAGCGCCTCGACTTCAGCCTCATGCAGGGTACGCCGCTCCTGCCATTGTGCCAGTTCACGTTCAAGACGCCTGAGAATGTTTGCGTCCTTAACCTCGGAAATGGTGGCTTCGATGTTGGTGATGGCCAGTTCAGTGTCAGCAATTCTGCGCTTGGAGATTTCAAGATCGCGTCGTGTCCGCTCCAGTTCACGCGCATCATTGGTCGCCTCGTTCAGCACCAGAACGAAAGGTTCCACCAGATTTTGCATTTCCTGATTGAGATTGAACGCCTCATGATCCAGCGCCCTGTACCCGCGCTCGGACACGCCACTGACAACCAGAGAAACCTGCTCCTGAACATCGCCCAACTCGGACCGAAGGCGCTCGATCTCGGCCACTGCCGCTTCATCATCGGATGGCGCATCATTCAGCTCTGCAATCTGATCCTCAAGGCTTGCCTCAAGATCAAGCAGCGGTTGCAGGATGGCAGCAGAGTTTTGCGCGCGTTCGGCCAGTTCTTCAGCCGCAGTCCTGTCCGTCTGGCTGGTCGTTTGGGCACCTGCAGAATCGGCAAGACACTGGAACATCCAGAAGATCGCGCAAAACAGAAGGGGGACTGTGTTAAATCGCATCAGGTTGCCCCCAAGAATTCATTTTGCCGCTCCCGCACCAAAGGCTCTGCATTTCAGCAGGTCATTGATTGCTTCTGAAAATCGGATGTGGAGTCAAGGCCTTCATGCCCTGCATAACAGCAGGACCGGCTGAGAATTCCAGAAAGGATGCAAAGCCACTGGCCTTCGCGTGTTTAGTCAAACACCTCAGGCCGGATTATTGCCGTTTCAGGCAACCGTCACCGTCAGGCTGCCAAGGCCATCCACCGTCATGACCATGACATCGCCAGACGCCACAGGACCGACGCCCGAGGGGGTACCCGACTGGATGATGTCGCCCGGAGCCAGTTCAAAATACTCGCTGAGATACGAAATCATCTCAGGCACTTTCCAGATCATCTGGTTCAGATCACCTTCCTGCCGTGTCTCGCCATTCACGGTCATGGTCAACTGGCCTTCTGACAGATGCCCAACGGCCGAGACAGGATGAACCGGGCCACATGGGGCGGATCGCTCAAACGCTTTGCCGATCTCCCATGGCCGCCCCATCTTCTTCATCTGCCCCTGCAGATCACGCCGCGTCATGTCAAAGGAAAGACCGTAGCCATAGACGCACTCAAGGGCGTTCTCGAGCGGAATGTTCGTGCCACCCGACTTCAGAGCCACATACATCTCTGCCTCGTGATGCACGTCAGAACTGTGTGGGGGATAGGGAAAAGTACCAGATGGGTCGAGATTGTCGGGGTTCTTCTGAAAGAAGAAAGGAGGCTCCCGATCAGGATCATGGCCCATCTCGATGGCGTGGGCTGCGTAGTTTCGACCAATGCAATAGACCCGTCGGACCGGAAACAGCGCGTCGGTTCCGTCAACCGGAAGGGCCACGGTTTCAGGGGCATCAATCACATAATTGGGCATCGGGCTCTCCGGTTTTGAACTGACATTTCACCTGACTAACCCACACCAATTTTCAAATCAATCCAAACCATTCTATGAAATATCGATTTTTTATATTGCAAAAACCTGAATATCGCCGCAGTCTGAGACCAATTGGACCAAATTGGCTAACCAATCGATGACGACTGCTGCGCTATCCAAACTTGATGCCCCGGACGCGACCGACACGGTTGCGGAGTTGAGGGCCTTCATCAAATCCGGGCAGTACCGACCCGGTGACCGGCTTCCGTCCGAGCGTGATCTGATCGGGCGTCTGGGCATCAGCCGCTCGGCACTGCGCAAGGCCTTCGATGCTCTGGAACGTGAAGGATCGATCTGGCGCCATGTTGGAAAAGGCACGTTCATTGCCTCGGACGGTCTCAAGGATGGCAATGGTTCGCTGGCGGATCTGATCCAGCAGGTCACACCTGTCGCTTTGATGCGCGCGCGCCTGTCGCTGGAACCGGCCATTGCCCGCGAAGCGGCCATCAATGCTTCAGGCGAATCCGTTTCGCGGCTGGACCTGATCCGACGCCGAACCCAGAAAGTCGAGACATGGGATGAATACGAAGCGCTCGACGACCAGTTCCACCGCGCGGTCGGCCTCGCCTCGGAGAACGTGCTGCTTTTGTCCTTGTTTGATCATCTGAATGCTGTGCGACGCGGGGTGGCCTGGAACACAGTGGTGCGCACATCCCTGCGCCCCCCGACTGATCACACCAGTTTTGCCGAGCATGACAGGATACTCGCCGCCATCGAAGCTCGGGACCCGTCGGCGGCCCATAAGGCCATGCAGACCCACTTGAGGTCGGTGGCTGACAGATTGTTTGGGGAGAATTGAGCACACAGAACATTTCGATGCCGACCCAAGAGCGAAAAGCCATCACCGGCCCGAAATCAGAAACTTGAAAACTCTGGGAGGAGACAGATGAAACATTTGCTTAGAAAGGCCCTGGGCGCTGCGGTTGCAATTCCCCTTGCCATAGGGCTGAGCGTCGGAGCGGCACAAGCCGAAAAGATCCGGATTGCCCTTGCTGAAACGCCTTCAGATGAACTGGCAGCTTTCTTTGTCGCGCTCGATCGCGCCAAGGCCAATGGACTGGACTACGAGTGGACGGCGTTCTCGGATGAAGAACTTGCCATTCAGGCGGTTCTCAGCGGACAGATGGACATCGGTTTCGGCACTCCCTATGCGGCGATGCAGCGCTCGAAAGCACCAATCCGCATTCTGTTCCAGCTCTCAAAACTGAAATTCTTTCCCGTGACCACCAAGGCCTACAGCAAACTGGAAGATCTCAACGGAGAGCCGATTCTGCTGCACTCACGCGGTGGCGGAACGGATTCGATTGCCAATGTGATCGAAGATCGTCTGAGCATGAAGTTCGGTGACCGCTCCTACGTGCCCGGATCGTCCAACCGGGTGGCAGCCCTTCTGGGCGGTCGTGCAGATGCCACCATCATCGACTTGTCCAACAAGAACAAGCTCTTGCGCAGCGAAGCTGGCGCAAATTTCAACGTGCTTGAGATGTTCGACGTCGAAGCCAGCGATGAAGCTCTCTTCGGCAATCTCGACTGGATCAAGAGCAACGCAGATGACGTGCAGATCTTCGTCAACGCTCTGGTGAGCACGTGGCAGGACATGCACAAGGATCCAACCATGATCCGCCGGGAAACCAATCCGGACGGCCCGATCGGCCAGCTACCACCCGAGATCCTTGCCGAACTGGACGGCTTCTATGCTGATGCTGTCGAGGCCGGGCTCTATTCCCCCAATGGGGGCGGACGCACGGCAGCACAGGCGGATATGGAATGGTATTCGGCAGCCGGCCAACTTCAGGGTGAGCTCAGCGAGCTGAACATTGAAGATTTCTGGTATCTCGCACCACTGGATGCAGCCAGCAACTGAACTGACAAACCGCTGCCGCGCCGTCAGAAATGGCGCGGCAGTTCACCCTTCTCAATGGACCAAGACCCATGGTGAACCGAGCCTTTGTTCTGAAGATCGTCTCTGCGCTGATCCTGTTTGGCGCATGGGAAATCGCGGGCCGCATACCGGTCAGCCTGGCCTTTCCGACCTTTCTGGAGTCGATGAGCGCTCTGTTCAGCATGGCAGCAGACGGCACGCTTTGGCTGGCCTATGCCGAAACCCTGCAACCGCTTGTGGTCGGCATCGCAATCTCGGCTGTGCTTGGCATCGCGATCGGCCTTTGGGTCGGGCTCAACGACTTTTTTGACTGGCTGTTTTCGCCGATTTTCATTGTCATGCAGGCCGCACCCCTGGCTGCGCTGATCCCGCTTCTGGTGCTAGCCTACGGCATTGGCCTTACCTCAAAGGTTCTGGTGGTCTGCATCATGGCGATGCCCGTGATCGTGCTGAATACCGCAGGCGCTGTGCGCAACACACCGGAATCCATGAAGGAAATGGGACGCGCTTATCTGGCTACGGATCTGGCCATCGTCCTGAAAATCGTGATCCCAGCCGCCTCTCCGGTGATTTTTGCCGGTCTGCGCCTTGGCATATCGGCAGGTTTCATCGGCGCGATCCTTGCCGAATTGAAAATCACGCCCACCGGCGTTGGCGACATCATCACCTACAGCCGCTCTATCGCGGATTACCCTTCCATGTATGCGGCCATCTTCTCGATCATTCTTCTCGCGGTTCTGTTCCTGAACCTGCTGGAAAAAACCGAAACCGTTCTCTTCAAAGGAAATCAACGTGGCTATGTCTCAGACTAAAATGGCCGTCGCCGAGGCCGATGGAGTCCTTGAAAGCGCGGTTTCAACGCGGAATATCTCCAAGAATTACGGCGAGGTGGAAGCCCTGCGCGATCTGTCGCTGGAGTTTCCTCGCGGTCAACTGACCTCGCTTCTTGGCCCCTCGGGCTGTGGAAAGACCACGCTTCTGAAGATCATCGCAGGCCTGCTTGAGCCAACATCCGGCGAAGTTGAAGTCAACGGCTCGAAAGTGACCGGGCCCGGACCCGACCGCGCCTTCGTCTTTCAGGATTTCGCGCTTCTGCCATGGGCAAGTGTGATCCGCAATGTCTCCTTCGGGCTTGAGATGCGCGGAGTGGCCAAATCAGAACGCGAAGCCATCGCCGAGCGCTACATCCGAGAGGTTGGGCTTGCCGGGTTCGAACACGCCTACCCCCATGAATTGTCGGGCGGCATGCGCCAGCGGGTTGGTCTTGCACGCGCGCTATCCGTGGACTCACAAGTCCTGTTGATGGACGAGCCGTTTTCCGCCGTTGACGAACAGACCCGCCGCAAGTTTCAGGAAGACCTGCTCGGCCTTGTGCAGAACGAGAACAAGACCTTCATCTTTGTCACCCATTCCATCGAGGAAGCGGTCTATGTCTCTGACCAGATCGCCATTCTACTGCCACGCCCTAGTCGCGTGTCCGAGATCATCCGTCCCTCGGGCTTTCGCAACAAGGGTGTCGATAACATTCGCCGCGACCCCGAATACCTCGACATTGTTGACGAGATCTGGGCCTCGCTGCGCACCTATGTGGAATAAGCCATGAAACTCTTTGGATACCGTCTGCCGGGCATGTCATCCCTGATCATCTGGGGGCTGTTGTGGGAGATCGTCGGTCAGCTTGGTCTGACCTTTTTCGTCCCGCCCCTCTCGGAAGTGATCGTCACGCTATACGAGGTGATCCAGACCTCTGCCTTCCAGAAGGCCCTGTTCGAAACGGCCTATGCCTTTCTGGCCGGAGTGTTTTTTGCCATCATTATCGGCATACCCACAGGCATTCTGATGGGGCGCACAAGACTGCTGGATGAATTGCTGCTGCCTTGGGTCAACGTCTTTCTCAGCGCGCCTCTCACGGCACTTGTGCCGGTGCTGATGGTGCTCTTTGGCTTTGGCATGAAGGCGATCATCATCACAACAACCCTGTTTGCGATCTGGATCATCATCCTGAACTCCCGCGCAGGCGTAAAGCAGATCAACCGCTCACTGGTCGAGATGGCCCACAGCTTCGGCGCGTCTCCCACGGATGCATTCTTCAAGATTTACCTTTGGGCGGCCCTGCCCGAGATCCTGGGCGGTGTGCGCATCGGCATCATTCGGGCGGTAAAGGGCGTGATCATCGGCCAGCTTCTGATCTCGATTGTCGGGTTTGGGGCCCTGTTCGAATTGTACTCGGCCAACTTCCTGATGGGGCATTTCTGGGCTGTTCTGATCGTCCTCTTTGCTCTTGCTTTCACAATTTCGGAGTTCCTTGCCTATCTTGAACGTCGCGTGGCCTACTACGCAGCCAAAAGGTAGAAACCCCGCTGAAACTAGTGAAATTGGTCGGATTTGTCGCACCGTATACGACGGTATACTATCGACGCACCGCAGCGCATCAGCTATGAAACCCCCACACACGTCATTGGGAGCATTTGATGTCCGACATTATCTACACGAAGGTGGACGAAGCACCGGAACTGGCCTCCGCTTCGTTTCTGCCGATCATTCAGAAATTCGCAGCCGCAGCCGGTGTGACCGTGGGAACAAAGGACATCAGCCTAGCAGGGCGTATCCTTGCCACCTTCCCGGAGCATCTAAACACAGACCAGCAACAGTCCGATGATCTTGCCGAACTGGGCCGTCTGGTGAAAACGGCCGAGGCCAATGTCATCAAATTGCCAAACATCTCGGCCTCGGTGCCACAGCTTGTGGCCGCGATCAAAGAGCTTCAGTCCCAGGGTTACGCCCTGCCCGACTACCCCGAAGCGCCAGATACCGACGCTGACAAGGCTGTGCGCGCAAAATACGACGGGATCAAAGGATCGGCTGTGAACCCGGTCCTGCGCGAAGGCAACTCGGACCGCCGCGCCGCCAAGGCTGTGAAAAGCTTTGCGCAGAAAAACCCGCACCGGATGGGAGACTGGACTGCCGACAGCAAGACCCATGTCTCATCGATGTCGGGCAATGACTTCTTCTCCAATGAAGCATCCCGCACTCTCAGCCGTGACACAGTTGCCAAGATCGTGCTTGAAACCGCATCTGGCGAGATGGTCCTGAAAGAGGGTATCTCCTACCCCGCAGGCACCGTGGTCGATGCAACCTTCATGAGCGTGGCAGCGCTGAAAGAATTCCTCGCCTCAGAGGTTGAGAAGACAAAAGCCAAAGGTGTTCTGTTCTCGCTGCACCTGAAATCGACCATGATGAAGGTCTCCGATCCGATCATTTTCGGCCATGGCGTCAAAGCTTTTCTAGCCCCGGTGTTCGAGGCCCATGGTGCGGCCATGGCTGAGCTGGGCGTTAACCCGAATTCGGGCCTCGGCGATCTGCTGGAGCGCGTGAAGGACAACGCCGCCATCATGGCCGATATCGAGGCCTGCATGGCAGACCGCCCACCGATGTATATGGTCGATAGCGACCGCGGTATCACGAACCTGCATGTCTCCTCCGATGTCATCATCGACGCTTCCATGCCCGCTCTGATCCGCGCTGGTGGCAAGGGCTGGGGACCCGACGGCAAGGAAGCTGACACCAATTGCGTCATTCCCGACAATTCCTACGCGCCGGTCTATGACGAGACGATCAAGTTCTTCAAAGAGAACGGCAAACTGAACCCGGCCACCGCCGGAACTGTTCAGAACATCGGCCTGATGGCACAGAAGGCCGAGGAATACGGCTCTCACCCCACCACATTCGAGGTGCCTGAAGCGGGCACGGTGCGGATGATTTCAGACGATGGCTCGGTTCTGCACGAGCATGTGGTTGAGGCAGGCGACATCTGGCGTTCCGCATCCACCCGCAAAGCCCCGATCGAGGATTGGGTAAACCTTGCCATCTCGCGCCAGAAGGCCGAGGGCTGCCGGGCAATCTTCTGGCTCAATGAAACCCGTGCCCACGACGCCGAATTGATCGCTTACGTCAAACCGATCCTTGAAGCACAAGGTGTGGCCGACAAGTTCGAGATCATGGCCCCACGAGAGGCCACACGGGCATCGTTTGAGACAATCACCGAGGGCAAGAACGCCATCGCCGTCTCGGGCAACGTACTGCGCGACTATCTTACCGATCTGTTCCCAATTCTCGAACTGGCAACCTCTGCCAAGATGCTGTCCATCGTCAAACTGATGAACGGCGGTGGCCTGTTCGAGACCGGCGCCGGGGGTTCCGCACCAAAGCATGTTCAGCAACTGGCTGAGGAAAACCACCTGCGTTGGGACAGTCTTGGAGAGTTCTGTGCGCTTGGCGAAAGCCTGATGTTCCTTGCGGACAGCAAAGGCAATGAGAAGGCACGCGTTCTGGGCAGGGCGGTCGAGGACGCAACACAGGGAATTCTCGACCACAGCCGCTCACCATCGCGCAAGGTTGGTGAACCTGACAACCGCGACAGCCACTATTGGTTTGCGCGTTACTGGGCAGACGCCTTGGCAGCACAATCGCAGGATGGGGAACTTTCGGCGCATTTCACACCACTCGCAGAAGCGCTTGCCGCCAATGAAGAGGCGATCCTCGCAGAGTTGCTCAGCGTTCAGGGTCCGCCTGCTGACCTTGGTGGATACTACCGCACGGACGCGGCCAAAACCGCTGCGGTCATGCGCCCGTCCAAGACCTTGAATGATATCATGGGCTAGCGTCTACAGTTTGATGTGGTTGCGCGCCGGGTTCTGGCGCGCAACCGTTTACACCAGCACCCTTCAGGCCTTGCCGGTAAACGGCGTCTGAACCGTATGCAGCCGCAGATGACGTATGAAAGCCCGGGCAATCGCAGGACTGGGACGATGCTCCGGCGTCACGAAATAGCTTCGGTACTTGATGGGCGATGCAAAGGGACGGAAAACCACATCCTCCGCCCGATATTGCGCCACCGGAAACGGGTTCACAATCGTGACCCCCAGCCCTTCGCGCACAAGATCCACAGCCGCAAATGAGGTCGAGGCCTCAGCCACAATGAAAGGCCGGCTCCTGCTATTTGTCAGCACTTTGTCGAGTTGAGCGCGCCGGGCATGCCTGTGGGTCAGGGCAACCAGCCGCTGCTGATGAAGATCCTCGGGCTGAACAGTCTGAAGGGCGGCCATGGGATGGTCTACAGGCATCGCGCAAACCGCAGTGGACACACGGTAAGGGGTCAGCTTCACCCCCTCGCGCGACAACTCAACCCCTGTCAGACCTAGGTCAAACCGCTCTTCCTGAATGGACCTGATGATTTCTTCTGATGATGACACCTCAAGACTGACGAAAAAATGCGGGTTGGCCGTCAGAAAAGTTGCGATGTGATACACCAGAAACCGGTGGGCATATGTTGGCGGTGCGACAAGCCGCAGGGTTTCCTGCGCCGGTTCAGGTGGGCCGTCGATACGGTCCAAGGCTTCAAAGAGCGGATCAAGCCGTTTGTTAAGCTGTGCCGCCTCCGAAGTTGGTCGCAACCGCCCGCCATCACGTTCGAACAGGATCCGCCCCAGCCGCGCTTCAAGGCTTGAGATCGAGCGGCTGACGGCTGATTGCGACAACCCCAGACGCACAGCCGCTTTCGAGGTCGTGCCGCTTTCCATCAAAGCCCTGAGCGCCTCGTATTCCGGCAAACTGTGCCAGGTTCGTCCCGCCATTTGTTCCTCTGCAATAATATCATAGCTGAATGAACTTTTATCATTCACTTTATGCTCGTCTATGAGATTTTATCGCCTACAGTGAACGTCTGTCGCGTGAGGGCGTCTTCTTGACCACACAAATCGAACCAACCGTTTTTGACGGGCACAATGATGTCCTGCTCAAGCTGCATCGCGCCGGTGGCCTTCAGGCAACCGAAAGCTTCCTGTCAGGTCGGGACGGCGCGATAGATCTGCCTTCCGCCCAGGCCGGTGGAATTGGCGGCGGTTTTTTTGCGGTTTATGTGCCATCTCCCATCGATCTTGAGTTCAAATTCGAAGAGATGACCAAGGCAAGTTACGACCTGCCCCTGCCCGATCCGATTGACTGGGAGGACGCGTTTCCCGTGGTCATGGCGCAGGCGGCCATTCTGTTTGATCTTGAAAAACGCGGTGCTCTGAATGTGTGCCGTTCGGCAGCCCAGATCAAAACCACGCTCGCGGATGGCAAACTCGCCGCCATTTTCCACATCGAAGGAGCCGAGGCGATCGACCCCGATTTTCACACGCTTGATGTGCTTTATCAGGCCGGTCTGCGCTCCATCGGTCCGGTCTGGAGCCGGACGACGATTTTCGGGCATGGCGTGCCGTTCCGCTTCCCATCAGACCCGGACATTGGCCCGGGCCTGTCAGACGCCGGTCTGCGGCTGATCAAACGCTGCGATGCTCTGAAAATCATGGTTGATCTGTCCCATCTGAACGAGGCCGGTTTCTGGGATGTCGCCCGGCATTCGACCAAACCACTGGTCGCCACCCATTCAAATGCCCATGCCATCTGCCCCCATTCACGCAATCTGACCGACCGTCAGCTTGCCGCGATCCGCGAGAGCGACGGCATGGTCGGGCTCAACTTTGCAGTGGCTTTCCTGCGCGAGGACGGCAGGATGCTCGCGGATGTGCCACTTGAACAGATGCTCAGACATCTCGATCATCTGATTGAACATCTGGGCGAAGATCGGGTCGGGTTCGGCTCGGATTACGACGGAGCAGTCGTGCCGGAGGTGCTGACCTCTTGTGCAGGTCTGCCCGAATTGAGGCACGCGATGGCAAAGCACGGCTACAACGACGCGTTGATGTCGAAACTGTGCCACCAGAACTGGCTGCGCGTGCTGGAAAAGACTTGGGGAGACTAGTTCCCAAGGCCGGGATTTATTTGTGAAACTGAACAGGAGAGGTCCTAAAAATGAATGCGATCAACAGATTATTGACAAGTGCCGCAGTTGGCTTCGCGCTCAGCGTGTCGACCGTCACGGCTTTCGCGGAAACCCCGGCCAACATGCTGGTCATTGCCCACCGGATCGACGATGTGACCACCATCGACCCGGCTGAAAGCTTCGAATTCGCAGGCTCCGACATCAGCCGCAACGTCTACAGCCGTCTGGTCAATCTTGACCCGATGGATCTCGGCGCAGGCTACAAGCCCGATCTGGCCGAAAGCTGGGAAGTCTCGGAAGATGGCAAGACCATCACCTTTACCATGCGCGATGGCGTGACGTTCCACTCTGGAAACCCTGTCACGGCGGAAGATGCAGCGTTTTCATTGCAGCGCGCGGTGATCCTGAACAAGACGCCAGCTTTCATCCTGACCCAATTCGGTTTCACACCTGAAAACGCAACCGAGACGATCAAGGCTGACGGCAACAAGCTGATGATCACGACAGACAAGAAATACGCGACGTCTTTCGTGCTCAACTGCCTGACTGCCACAATCGGTGCCGTGGTCGACAAGGCAACCGTCATGGCCAATGAGGTCGATGGCGATATGGGCAACACATGGCTCAAGACCAATTCAGCCGGTTCCGGTCCCTACAAACTGGACAGCTGGAAGCCAAATGAAAGCGTCACACTGTCCTCCAACCCCGACTACTACGGCGGTGCACCTGCAATGGAGCGCGTGATCGTGCGCCATGTGCTTGAAAGTGCCTCCCAGCGTCTGTTGCTGGAGCGTGGCGACATCGACATCGCCCGCAACCTGAACCCCGAAGACATCGCTGGTGCCTCTGGCGCGGATGGCGTGACAATCGCAGATGAGTTGAAAGGCCGTCTGATGTATCTGGCTCTCAACCAGAAGCACCCCGAACTGAGCAAGCCCGAAGTGCGTCAGGCCTTCAAATACCTGATCGACTATGAAGGCATGCGCGACAGCTTCCTCAAGGGGCAGTACACGATCCATCAGAACTTCCTGCCCGCAACCTATCTGGGTGCCTCTGACGAGAACCCCTTCTCCTACAACATTGAAAAGGCCAAGGAATTGCTGGCTGCCGCTGGCATTGAAAACCTTGAGGTCGAAATCGGTGTGCGTGAGGCACAGGAGCGGATCGAAATCGGTCAGTCCTTCCAGAACGCAGCTGCTCAGGCTGGCATCAAGGTCAACATCACCGTGGGTACGGCCAAGCAGATCCTTGCGCGCTACCGGGCACGCGAGTTGGATGTGTATCTGGGCGCCTGGGGACCGGATTACCCCGATCCTCAGACCAATGCAGGTACGTTTGCCTATAACCCCGACAACTCGGATGCAGCCAACGCGACCGGCCTTCTGGCTTGGCGCAACAGCTGGGACACCGGTGGATTGACCGAAAAGGTCGATGCTGCTGTGACCGAAGGCGACCGGGATGCACGCGTTCAAATGTATCTCGATATTCAGGCCGAGTTCCGCGAGACGTCGCCCTTCGTGGTGATGTTCCAGCAGATCGAGCAATCAGCCTTGCGCGACAATGTCACCAACTGGTCAACCGGTCAGGCCGTGACATCGGCCGCCTATTGGCAGGTCACCAAGTAAGTGGCGCTGGCAAATGACAACGGGGAGGGGCAGATGTCCCTCCCCCCTTGGTTGAAGACCACGGCCCTGACACTGGGGTCCATCGCAGTGACGATGCTGGGCCTGTTGTTCATCACTTTCATCATTGGCCGGGTCATGCCGATTGATCCGGTTCTGGCCATAGTCGGTGAACGCGCCGCGCAATCAACTTATGACGCCGTCTATCTGGAACTTGGGTTGGACAAGCCGCTCATCGTGCAATTCGGTTACTACATCTGGGACGTGATCCGGCTGGACTTCGGGACCTCACTACTGAACGCGCGTCCGGTGTCCGAGGACATCGCCCGCGTCTTTCCTGCCACGCTTGAACTTGCAACGCTTGGCATCACCATCGGCATCGTGCTGGGGGTGCCGCTTGGCGTGCTCGCAGCGGTGCGAAAGGGTTCGTGGATCGATCAGATCGCCCGCGTTGTCGCCCTCGTGGGCTATTCCATGCCCATCTTCTGGCTGGGCCTGATGGGCTTGTTGATTTTCTATGGCATCCTTGGCTGGGTCGGTGGACCGGGCCGGGTTGGCATCTTCTACGTCGATGTCGTGCCATCCGTGACAGGGCTGATCCTTGTGGACGCCATCCTTGATCGCAACTGGGATGTCTTCAAGGATGCGTTCAGCCACATCATCCTGCCCGCTGCCTTGCTGGGCTATTATTCGCTTGCCTACATCAGCCGCATGACCCGCTCCTTCATGCTGGAACAGCTGAGTGCCGAATATGTCACCACTGCGCGGGTCAAGGGCATGTCCGAATGGGATGTCATCTGGAAACACGCCTTCAAAAACATCCGTGTGCAGCTGATCACGGTGATTGCACTCAGCTACGCAAACCTGCTGGAAGGGTCTGTTCTGACCGAGATCATCTTCTCATGGCCCGGCATCGGCAGCTACATCACCACCGCGCTGCTCAGCGCCGACATGAATGCAGTGCTTGGCGGCACGGTCGTCGTGGGGCTGATCTTCATCCTTCTCAATATCTTTTCGGACCTGCTCTACAAGGTCTTCGATCCAAGGGCGCGCTGAATGGCCGAGACCCAATCCCTGCGCGCATGGCTGTTGACCGACACGCCCACCTCGCGCCGTCATGCAAAGCTGTCAGCGCTCTATCAGGGCTGGCTGACCTTTCGGTCCAACACCATGGCCATGATCGGCCTTGGCATTCTGGTCCTGCTGGTTCTGGTCGCCGCCGCTGCCCCGCTTCTGTCGCCCCATGATCCATTCGTGCAGAATCTGGGCAACCGGCTTGCTCCGCTGGGCAGTGAGGGGCATCTTCTGGGCACTGACAGTCTGGGCCGGGATATCCTGTCGCGCCTGATCTATGGTGCGCGGATCACGCTGTATATCGTGGCCCTTGTGGCCCTGATTGCTCCTGTTGCAGGGCTTCTGGTCGGCACGGTCTCGGGCTATGCAGGCGGCTGGATCGACATCGTGCTGATGCGGATCACCGATATATTCCTCGCCTTCCCACGGCTTGTCCTCGCGCTCGCCTTCGTCGCTGCACTGGGTGCCGGCATCGAGAACGCTGTGCTTGCCATCTCGCTCACCGCCTGGCCGCCCTATGCCCGGATCGCCAGGGCCGAGACGCTGACCATCCGTTCCTCCGACTATATCGCCGCGATCCGCCTGCAAGGTGCAGGCGCACTTCGGATCATCACCAGGCACATCTGGCCACTGTGTATTTCCTCGCTGATCGTGCGTGTCACTCTGGACATGGCCGGCATCATTCTGGCCGCAGCCGGGCTTGGTTTCCTCGGTCTGGGCGCGCAACCACCAAGCCCGGAATGGGGGGCGATGATTTCCGAAGGACGACGCTTCATTCTGGATCACTGGTGGGTTGCAACCATGCCCGGCTTGGCGATCTTCACGGTTTCGCTGGCGTTCAACCTGCTGGGCGACGGGTTGCGCGATGTGCTTGATCCCAAGGCAGGTGAATGATGGAACAGCTTCTGGACATCGAAAACCTCTGGGTCAAATTCCCCACCCGTCAGGGCATTTTTGACGCCGTGCGCGGCGTGTCCTTCACACTAGGGCGAGAGCGCCTTGGCATTGTCGGCGAAAGCGGATCGGGGAAATCCATGACAGGACGCGCCATCCTGCGCCTGATCCGACCACCCGGCATCGTCGAGGCCGACTATATCAAGCTGGAAGGCACCAACCTCCTGGATAAGACCGAGAAAGAGATGCGCGCCGTACGCGGCCAGCAAATCTCCATGGTGATGCAGGATCCAAAGTTCTCGCTCAATCCTGTCATGACCATCGGCAACCAGATCATCGAGGCCTACCGGCTGCATTCCAAAGCGTCTAAATCGGAAGCTTACGCAAAGTCGCTTGAGATGCTCGAAGCCGTCTCGATCCGCAATCCCAAACGGGTCATGCGTGCCTATCCGCATGAGATGTCAGGCGGCATGGGACAGCGCATCATGATCGCGATGATGCTGATCCCCAACCCCAAGATCCTGATCGCCGATGAGCCGACCTCGGCCCTTGATGTCTCGGTCCAGCGACAGGTGCTCGACATCATGGACAGGCTGGTCAACGAACGCGGCATGGGTCTTATCTTCATCAGCCATGACCTCAACCTCGTGGCTGATTTCTGCGACCGGGTGCTGATCATGTACGCCGGGCGCATTGTCGAGGTCTGTCAGGCAGACCGCCTGCACGAAGCCCAGCACCCCTACACCCGTGGCTTGCTGAACTCCCTGCCGCGTTTTGATGCGCCCAAACCCAGACTGGAGGTCCTGCAACGTGATCCCGCTTGGTCTGAGGCCCCCAGCGTGAGCGGCCGCACATGACCATGCTGGATGTGAAATCCCTAAACGTCTGGTTCGGCACAGGCCGTGACAGGGTCGATGCCGTCAAGGGCGCGAATTTCACCGTGGGTCAGGGAGAAAGCTTTGGTCTGGTGGGCGAAAGCGGTTCGGGCAAATCCACCATCCTGCGGGCCATCACCAGTCTTGCACCCAACTGGTCAGGTATCATTCAGGTCGATGGAACACCGGTGGTCTCCCCGCGTCCCAAGGCGTTCTTCAAGACCGTACAGATGGTTTTTCAAGACCCCTATGCCTCGCTCCATCCGCGCCACTCCGTCGATCAGGTTCTGGGGGAGACCCTGCATCTGCACGGATTCCGCGAGATCGACGCCCGTGTGGTAAAACTGCTGGACGACGTGGGGCTCGGACAGAAATTCCGGTTCCGCTACCCTCATCAGCTTTCAGGCGGACAGCGTCAACGCGTGGCAATTGCCCGGGCGCTCGCGCCAGAGCCCAAGCTGCTGCTGCTGGACGAACCGACCTCGGCGCTGGACGTCTCGGTTCAGGCCGAGATCCTGAACCTGTTGGCCGATCTGCGGCAGGAACACAATCTGACCTATCTGATGGTCTCCCACGATCTGTCGGTGGTGGGCCACATGTGCGATCAGCTGGCGGTCATGAAAGACGGCGAGATTGTCGAGATCATGAGCGTGGCCGCACTGCGCAAGATGGAAGCCACGCATCCCTATTCACAGCATTTGCTGCACGCCTCCGTCTGAGTGGCAGAGACGTGCAGCAAGCCGTTGCTCAGGCCCGCCAGACCATCCGTTCCGCCGGAAAGTCAATGCCGCCGGCCAGTTGAATGGTAACTTCCCCCAGCGCCTCGAACCCCATGGCCTGATAGAACCGAATGGCCGAACGTGTGGACATGCAGTTCAGCCCCGCAAGACCGTGGTGACGCACTTCGGACTGGCATTTGTCCATCAGACGCCGCGCGATCCCCTGCCGCAAGACATCCGGATCGGTTGCAAAATGGCGCACATTCCCAAGAACCGGATCACCGGGCGTTCGGTGCGGGTTGCCAACCGTCCAGCCCCCTGCCCCCACAATGGCCCCATCAGCGCCCTCGACCACGAAATAGGTGCCACTGTCGACCAATGCCGGTTGTGCGCGTGCAATCATCGGCACCGCTGTCACCAGAACGGATGGCGGATAATCCGCCGCCAGCAGCTTGGGATAGCTGCGGGCCATCATTGCATCTATCCGGGGAATATCCCGCCGTTCAGCCAGTCTCAGGGCATAGGTCTCCATCGTCCCTTCCTCACTTGGTTTGAGGGTTCTCCGGATCATCTCCAAATCCGGCAAGCCAAAAAAAAAGCCGCGTCTCAGACGCGGCCTTTTCAGTCGATATGGTGGAAGATCTTACTTGATCTTGCCTTCCTTGTATTCGACGTGTTTCCGCGCGACGGGGTCATATTTTTTCACGACCATCTTCTCCGTCATTGTTCGGGAGTTCTTTTTGGTCACGTAAAAATGGCCTGTATCGGCTGTTGAATTCAGGCGGATTTTGACTGTTGTAGGTTTCGCCATGTGTCTGTCTCCTGGCGGCCTGGCCGCCCTGCGCATCGACGGGACTGGCCCGCCGGTTGAAATCTGAGCCGCCCTTCTACCGGGACCACAATCAGAGTCAAGCCTGCAATGCGCCTAGAGCAGATCAAATCTTGAGCCGGACACCCCTTGGGCAAAGAACGGAATGGCCCGTGTTGGCGAGGGATCGGCCAGCAGATCTTCCAGTTCGGACAAGACCACGCGCGTCACAAATGGCAGTTCAAGACCGCGCGCCTCGTCCAGCGACACCCACTGGAGATGAGACAACTCATCGGATGCATGGCGAAAATCGTCGATGTCCCCGTCTATTGCATCTGCCGGGGCCAGAAAGAACCGGGCATCAAACCGCCTTGGGCGTCCCGGAGGCGTCACCGCCCGAAAGAAAAACCGCAGGGCGCTTGCATCCGGATGCAAGCCTGTGTCCGCAAACCCCGGCCAATCGACGGATGGCACGTCTGCATCACTTGACCCAAGGCGCAGGCCGGTCTCTTCCCAAAGCTCGCGTATGGCAGCAATGGTCAGGCCGATCGCCAGATCGGGATCACTGGATTTCTGAAGTGCTGACTGAACCTGTTCTGGTACGGGTCGCGCAGGCGCTATGCGGTGATCCGCGTCATCCACGCGCCCACCGGGAAACACGAATTTGTTAGGCATGAACACGGCACCCTTGCCGCGCTGGCCCATAAGAACCCGCGGTGTGCTTGCATCCTGTCTGAGAAGCACGATGGTCGAGGCATCGCGAATGGGTTGTTCACCATCAGTCATGGGATCTATTGCTCAACCAGCAGGGCTGGCGTGTCAAGCAGTCTCGGCCCCGAAACCATGCATCCGCTTGGCCCATTGAAAGCCAACGAACATGCCCTTCAGTCGCGGCAGCAGGTACAGTGACAGCAGCACGAAGACGATGGAGAAGCCAAGCGCCATCACCCATCCCTCGGGCCGCCAGACCTCATAGGTCACCAGCATCAGGGGCGCCATGATATGTCCACCCACCATGATCGTGGCCCAGGCCGGTCCGTCATCCGCCCGATGGTGATGCAGGTCTTCGCTGCAAACCGGACAGGTATCACGCACTTTCAAATAGCCCTGCATCATGGGACCAGTCCCGCATTGCGGACATTTCCGGCACCATCCGCGGAAAACGGATTGCTTGATCTCGCGGTTGGCCGTCTCGGACGGGAGGATGGAATCGTGTTTCATGATTTGAAGATAGTGTCCCTTTTCCCGATTTCCTCTGGGACAAGCTGTCTTGCGGCGGGATGTCGCAAAAAAAGTGTTTGGGCCGGCGACGGAAATCCCGGGGCTGCCCGTTTAAAGCTCAACATCGCAGCAAAAGCGGTGGGTTTGAAAACCTTAGGAGTAGATACATGACACGCAAGACACTGACATTTTCACTTGTTGCCCTCTCGATTGCCCTTGGTGGCGCAGTCTATGCAAAAGGCCCGCAGCGCGGTGGCGATCTGTTCGAGATGCTCGACACCAATCAGGACGGCGAAATCACCAAAGCCGAAGCAGAGGCCGCACGTGAGGCACGCTTTGCCGAGATCGACACCGACAGCGACGGCTTTCTGACCGAAGCGGAACTGGCCGCACATGCCAAATCCGGCGATGAAGACCGGATTGCCAAGCGCGTTGCCCGCGTTCTTGAGCACCGCGATGCCAATGATGATGGCAAGCTTGATGCCTCCGAGATGACCAGTGGTCGCGAAGGCAAGATGTTCGAGCGGATCGACGCTGACGGTGACGGCGTCATCACCAAAGAAGAGGCTGACAATGCGCGCGAGGCACGCGGCGGCAAGCATCGTGGTGACAAGCGGGAAAAGCGCGGCGGCTGATAGACCGTCGTGATCCGCGCGCTGGGAAACCGGCGCGCGGCACGGCATACTTGGCACGATGATGGCCTTTGACACAGACACCGGGCAGTCCGATGCCGCGTTGCTTGACGCTTTTGCGCAAGGCTCGCAGGCGGCTGCCCGGTCGCTGACGATGCGCCATACCGGGCCGCTTCTGTCGCTGGCCCGGCGGATGCTGGGAAACGAGGCCGAAGCCGAGGACGTGGCACAAGAAACCATGTTGCGCCTGTGGAAGATTGCACCGGACTGGCGCGAGGGCGACGCCAAGGTTTCAACCTGGCTCTACCGTGTTGCCAGCAACCTGTGCACCGACCGGCTGCGCAAGCGCAGACCCTCGGATGCAGACGCGCTCGACACCCTGCCCGATACCCGCCCCGGTGCCGAAGCCGGGCTGCAAAGTCAGGCCCGTGCAACAGCACTTGAGGCAGCATTGGCCGAGCTGCCTGAACGCCAGAGGCTTGCGGTCACCCTGCGCTTCCTGCAAGACCGACCAAACCCTGAAGTGGCCGAGATCATGGACCTCAGCGTCGATGCCGTTGAAAGTCTCTTGTCACGCGGGAAGCGTGCCTTGAAAGACCAGTTGGCATCGCGCAAGGACGCCCTGGGATTTTCCGAAGATGGATGAAGGATCAGACAAGATGGATGACAAAGACAAGGATCTGATGCTCGATGCGATGTTCGAGGCGGCAAAGTCGCTCGAACCCGGCCCGTCTGCGGATTTGCTGGGGCGCATTCTGGCCGACGCTGCCGAACAGGCGCCAAGCCCTGCTGACGCCGTTCCTGCGGCCCAGCCAGCCCCCGGAATTCTTGATCAACTGGGCCAGATGTTTGGCGGGTGGCGGGGCGCCGCAGCGCTTACCGCCAGTGCCATGCTGGGGCTTTGGATCGGGTATGCGGACCCGACCGGGTTGCAGTCCGACGCGCTTGGAATGGATGTTTTTGACACGACGGAACAGACCCTGACCTTTGATCCTGATGAGACCAGTCTGGACGTGTTCCTGTTGGAAGGATGAGTGAAATGAGTGATCCCGTGATCCCCAAACCGAACCGCTGGCTGAAGCGTGGTCTCTTCCTGTCGCTTGCGGTCAACCTGCTGATCGTGGGCATCGTGGCCGGCGCCCTGTTGCGCCCCGGTTCAGGGCCCGGTGGCAAGTCCCCGGCGCCGCGTCCCCCCGTTGAATGGATGCAAGGGGTGGTGCGTCAGTTGCCCGAAGATGCCCAGGCGGAGTTGCGCAAAGGGTTTTTGAACAACCGGGGAGAGTTGCGCCGGATCCGCTCAGGATTTCGTGCCACGCGGCAGGAGATGATGCGCATCCTGGAGACCGAACCCTATGACCCCCAAGCCATGGAAGCGCTGATGCGGCAGCAGGATGCTGCGTGGCGCAGCATTGTTGCCAAGGGTCAGATGCTGTTTCTGGACACGATTGCCGCGATGACGGCTGAAGAACGCGCCCAGTTCGTGCAGAACCTCAAGGAAAATCGCGACAAGGACGGGCGTCGCGGGGACAAGCGCCCGCGCGGGGACTGATCCGTTGGTCAGGCCACTGCCTGGGCGGCGAAGCTGACGCAATTGCGCCCGGAATTCTTTGACGAATATAGCGCTTTGTCAGCGCGCTCCACGATGTCCTCGGGCGTCTGATCCTGATCACCGACCATGGCCACACCGATGCTGATGGTCAGATCCAGACCGGCAGGCACAAGGCGGCGCGCAAAGACCTTGGATTCCACCGAAGACCGGATCCGTTCCGCCACATGAGCCGCGTCCGAAATATGAGCGTCCGGCAGAGCCACGAAAAACTCCTCCCCGCCGGTACGCGCCACAAGATCTGCGCCCCGCAGGCAGGATTGCAGACGCTTGGCCAGTTCGCGCAGAACCTCATCACCGACGGGATGGCCATAGACGTCATTCACACGTTTGAACCGGTCAAGATCGAGCATCATCACGGCGAGTGACGCGTGGCTGTCACGGGCCCGGTGCAGGAGACCGGGCAAATGATGCATCAGATAGCGTTTGTTGTGCAGTCCTGTCAGCGGATCGGTCACCGCCATCTTCAGACCTTCCGACAGGCGCAACCGCAGGGCCTCCGTGCGCCGGGCACGGCGGATCTGCGTCTCAAGCCGTCCGATCAGCACTTCCCGGTCCGCAGGCAGGATCATGAAATCATTGGCCCCTACATCAGGGCCTAGCGCGCGCACACCTTCGTCTTCGCTGTCCACCAGAGACAGGATTGCCGTGTGCCGCAGGGCTGCCAGCCCACGCAACCGCGCAATCAGGCGCAAACCGGACCGACCACCCTCAAGCAGGCGGGGCACGATCACGGCATCCGGCGGCTCCGTCTGGCACAGGGTCACTGCCCCTTCCACCGACAGCGTTCGCTTGATGTTGTCCTTGCCAAGTCGTCGCTCCAGATCGCTCAGAAGCATCGCGTCGCCCGTGTCGGTTCCATACGGAAAGATGACGCGCATGGGCGACACGGTTTCCGCGACCTCGTCGGAGGCTGCAAGCAGATCACCCAGCCCCAGTGAATGCGCGGTTTGCCCGCGCAGCGCCAGTTCGTCGCTGGTCTGCTTGGCCCGGATCAGATTGCGCACCCGGGCCTGGATGACATTGCGGCGCAGGGGCGAGCCGATGAAATCATCCGCACCGGCCGCCAAGCCCTTCAATTGATCGCACATCGGGCAATCGCCAACCAGAACGAAGGACACAGATGAAAAGACTTCGCTTGCACATAATCTTGAGAAATTCCTGAAGCCATCACCGGCCACAAGCGAATTGTCCAGGATCACAAGATCGGGCGCTCCGTCTTCCGCCTTGTCTGCAAGATCTGCCAGATCATCGCAGGTTTCCACGTCGTAATACGCGTCTGTCAGCATCGCCTTCAGGGCCATGCGACGGGTCGCGACCCGATCCGCTATGTATATCAATCCCGGCACGACATTTCCTTTTTTGCCCCAGTTGGAAGCCCGGTCTGTCACTCCGGTTTCCGTCTTGGCAAATTCCGCGAAACTTCTTAACGAAAGATTTAAGGTTGATGGATTGGAAAGGATTATGGCCAAAATGCGCCCATCCGTAGAGCGCGCCATTGAGGTTGCAACCCAAGGGTTAATCTGGCTGTCAGAGGACTCTGACAGAATGGGTCATTTCCTTGGTGCGACCGGAATTGAGCCCGCATCGATTCGCACTTCAGCCACCGATCCGGTTTTCCTCGCCTCGGTTCTGGATTTCATCCTGATGGATGACGCCAGCGTGCTGGATTTTGCGCAGGACAGGGGCTTTGCGGCTGATCTGCCGATGCTCGCGCGCTCCATGCTGCCCGGAGGCGATCTGCCGAATTGGACCTGACGCGCAGCCTTAAACCCTCTCGCGCAGGTCCTTTGCCAGAAACAGGCAGTCGGGATAGGGATTGTGGTAATAGGGCTCAATCGTTGAAAACCCCAACGACCGGTAAAGCTCTTGCGCCGGTGCCATGAACGGACCGGTGTCCAGAATGACCTCGGCATAGCCGATCCGGCGGGCCTCCTCGATGATGGCAGTTGCCAGTTTCCGCCCCACACCTAGCCCACGTCCGGCGGGCGGAACGTAAAGCCGTTTGATCTCGGCGCGGGTCTCGTCAAAGGGGCGAAGAGCCACACAGCCCACCACATCGCCCGCGTCATTGCAGGCCAGAAGGATCTCGCCCCTTGGCTGAGCGTACTTGCCCGGAAGCCCTGCAAGCTCTTCGTCGATGCCCTGAAATTCTAGCGAGATGTCGTGGTCGTCGGCCAGCCAATTGGCATAAGCCTGAAAGGTTGCACGGACATCAGTGATGTCCTTCTCGCCGCGCGCAGGACGGATGATCAGGCTCATGCTTGCTCCCCCTGTTTCAACAGCGCCTCGGCAGCCGCACGCAAAGGCTGCGGCAATGGCATTGGCTTCTGGGTCTCGGCTTCGACATAGACATGGGTGAAAACCGCTTCTGCGCTGGCCAAGGGGTCATCCTCGCGAAACAACCCGATCCCGTAAGTGATCGAGGTCCGTCCAATCCGGTCAATCCGCAGCCCTGCCCTGACCCTGTCGGGAAACCCCAGAGAGGCGTGATAGGTGCAGCGCGTCTCAACCACCAGACCGCGACAGGGACCACCTGGAATGTCCAGCGCCCCGGTATCGATCAGCCAGGTGTTCACGATCGTGTCGACGTATTCATAAAAGACGACATTGTTCATGTGACCGTAGACATCATTGTCCCGCCAGCGCGTGGTCATGGTCTGGAAATGTGCATAGCTCTGCTGATCTGCACGGGGTCTTGGCATGGTGCACCCTCATCAAGGACGTTCAAGCCTTCTTGCCGTCAAGCTGCTGGAGACTCAACCACCCAAACAGACAAGACGTTCGTCAAAGCGTGACCTGTGCAGAAGCGCCTCACGTCATGCAACTAATGATAGCGGATTGAAAGGCAGTGCTACAAACCGCCGGATCAGGCAGCAGAGCTGAGGATCAGCTCAAGGATTGAACGGATGCCCAGATCAACGGTGAAGAAAAAGATCGCGGCAACAGCAGACATCACGAAAACCATCACTGTGGTCAGTGTCGTCTCACGCCGGTTCGGCCAGACAACCTTGGACACCTCGCCACGCACTTGCTGCATGAACTGAAATGGATTTGTCCTTGCCATGATCCGGCGCTCCTTCCTCGCGTATCACTTGCAGATACGCAGCCGTCCCCGAACCTTCAAGGACCGCATGATGTGTTTTGCACTGGCAGGGGCAGAGGGACTCGAACCCGCGACCCTCGGTTTTGGAGACCGATGCTCTACCAACTGAGCTATACCCCTAACCTGTGCAGCCGTGCGATTACGGTGATTTCGGCCGGTTTGCAAGTCAAACCGCACAGTTTTGGTAAGAATTGATGCGCTTAGGCAGCCATAGCCTCGGCACGACGGAAAACCGGGGCAGTTTCGCTCGACATGCCCGGTTGATAGGCATAGCCGCCCCAGGTAAATCCCGCCAGTTCATCGGGCGTCCTGATCCGGTTTTCCATGACAAAGCGTGCCATGGCCCCTCGTGCACGTTTGGCAAAAAATCCGATCACTTTATGCTCCCCGTTCTTCTCATCCTCAAAGACCGGTGAGATCACGGGCAGACCGAGTTTCTTGAGGTTGACCGCACGAAAATACTCCGTTGACGCCAGATTGATCAGATAGGTACTGCCCGTCGCATCCGCCTCATCCCGCAAAGCACTTCCGATCTCGCGGTCCCAATAGTCGTAAAGCGTCTCACCCCGCCGGGTCTTCAGCTTGCGGCCCATCTCCAGCCGGTAAGGCTGGATCGCATCCATCGGGCGCAACATGCCATACAACCCCGACAGGATCCGCAGATTGTCCTGCGCATAGGCCTGAGCCTCAGGCGTCATGGTGGCAAATTCCAGACCGATATAGGTGTCCCCCGCAAAGGCAAACGCCGCTGGCTTGACCGTCTCGGCCCCGGGCGCATCCGAGAACGCCTTGAACCGGCGATAGTTCAGCTCCGTCAGATCATCGCTCAAGTCCATCATTGCCTTCAGCCGCGCTTTGGACAGTTTCCGCGCAGCACGGGCCAAGGTGCCTGCTGCCTTTGGAAACTGCGGCTCGGTTGCGGGCAAGGCCATCGTCTCGGTATCGAAATTCAGGGATTTGGCAGGAGAGATTACAGCAAGCATTGGCATCGATCCGGACTGTTTCGTGATGATGCGGAACCTAGCGCATCACCGGCCAAAGGCCAACCGGATCAGCGTTCAAACCGTGAAGCGTTTGGATATCCGGTCAACAGGCGTTCCGTCCTTCAGGGGAACGCCCTTAGCAACCGAATGATCGACAAAGCCCATGGCCTTGTAATAGCCAAGCCCCGGCACGTTGTCGGCCCGAATGGTTGCATTGATCTCGGTCAGGCCCGCCATGCGCGCGACATCGCAGGTGTGCGTGAAAAGCGCCCTGCCTGTGCCTTTGACCGGCTTGTCCTGCCGCGCGAATGTCGCGATATCGCCAACGTCAGCAGGAAGTTTCACATTGCGGTCAAGCGACTGATAGCCAGCGATCTGCCCGTCATCGTCAAGCGCCACATGGCAGCAATAAATCTTGGTCGAGCAGACATATTTGTTCAAAATGTCCTCAACGCTCATCTCATCTTCAAAAGCCGTGGTCCCGCCACGCCGGATGATGTCGTTGAGCAGATCGGCCATACCGCTGGCATCTGCCTCCGTCGTTGCCCGGATTGTCAGTTCACTCATACGCGATGCCACCTTTGCCAGTTGCGGGCCTAGGCCCCCATTGCTTCGGGCAGACCATGGGCCCATGCGGTGATCGAACCCGCACCCAGAAACACCACCAGATCGCCCGGCTCGGCTGACGCGCGCACCAATTCCGGCAGCGCCTCGGGCCCGCTCAGGGCCAGTGCGTGCCGGTGGCCATGGGCCTTGAGGCCGGCAACCAGACCATCGCGGTCAGCGCCCTCGATATGCGCTTCTCCTGCGGCAAAGACATCCGCGATGACGGCTGTATCGGCCTCATTGAAACAGGTGCAGAAATCCTCGAACAGGTCCCTTAGCCGTGTGAAACGATGCGGCTGGTGGATCGCAATCACCTTGCCAGAGGTTGCTTGTCGAGCCGCTTTCAGAACAGCGGCAATCTCCACCGGATGATGTGCATAATCGTCAATGACGGTCACGCCGCCAATCTCGCCCACCTTGGTGAAGCGCCGGTTCACGCCGCCAAATGCGGCCAGTGCCTGTTTGATCTCGGTTGCATTCACGCCCAGATGCTGTGCAACGGCAATCGCTGCCACCGCGTTTGAGACGTTATGGTCGCCCGGCATCGGCAGGCGCAGCCCCTCGATCACCCGGTCCTCCCCTGCCAGCACCACATCGAAACAGGCCGTGCCACCCTCATAGGTCAGATTGGCAATCTGCAGATCGGCCTGCGGGTTGAACCCGTAAGTGATGACCCGCCGGTCGCCCAAGCGACCCACGAGCGCCTGTACTTCAGCATGATCAATGCAGCAGACAGCCACGCCGTAGAACGGAATGTTTGACACAAAGGCATCAAAGGCCGCACGCAGTGCATCGAAGTCACCCCAATGATCCAGATGTTCGGGATCGATGTTGGTGACAATCGCAATGGTTGCTGGCAACCGGTTGAACGAGCCATCACTCTCGTCCGCCTCGACCACCATCCACTCACCCGAGCCCATCCGCGCGTTTGACCCATAAGCATGGATCACCCCGCCATTGATCACCGTGGGGTCGATCCCGCCTCCATCAAGCAGTGCCGCGACCATCGAGGTAGTCGTTGTCTTGCCGTGCGTGCCTGCTACGGCCACATTGGATTTCAAACGCATCAACTCGGCCAGCATCTCGGCCCGGCGCACCACCGGCAGGCCCATTTCGCGGGCTGCGTCCAGTTCAGGGTTGCCCGGCTTGATCGCCGTCGAGATCACGACAACCTCGGCACCGTCCAGATTCTCGGCTCGCTGGCCCACGAAGCAGCGCGCACCCTTGGCTTCCAGCCGCTCGGTGATGGCGGAGGATTTCAGATCCGAGCCCTGCACGTCAAACCCGTGGTTCAGCAGCACTTCGGCTATGCCTGACATGCCAATGCCACCGATGCCGACAAAATGAATGGGGCCCAGCGTATGGGGCAGTCTGGTCTGGTTGTTCACGTCAGGCGTCCTTGAATGCGATTTTCCCCACCAGATCGGCCAGCATCTCGGCAGCGTCCGGCTTGCCCTGCGAGAGCGCTGCCTTGGCCGCAGCATTGGCCCCCTCCGGCTCTCCCACGATCGCGGCGATATGCCCGGCCAGCACCTCCGGCGTCAAGCCCTGTTCGGGAATGACAAAGGCCCCACCGGCCTCTGACAGCCCGGCAGCATTGGCGCTCTGGTGATCGTCGGTCGCATGTTTGTAGGGGATCAGAATGGCAGGTCGCCCGATCACGGAAATCTCGGCCACCGAACTTGCTCCTGCCCGGCTGATGATCAACTGAGCCGCGGCCATCCGGTCGGGGATGTCATCGAAGAACCCACGCACGGTCGCACGCACGCCGATCGCGTCATAGGCAGCCTTTGCGCGCGCCTCATCCTCGCCGCGGGCCTGATGGGCAATCGTCAACTGTTCGCGCAGGGCATCGGGCAGAAGCGCGACCGCTTGCGGCACCACATCCGACAGGATCCTTGCTCCTTGCGAGCCGCCGATGACCAGCACATCCATCGGCCAGTCACCGGGGGTAATGTAAGGCGCACCGGCCCTGTCCCGGATCGCTGCGCGCACGGGATTGCCGGTGTGATAGGCTTCCAGCCCCTCGGGCAGAGACGTTGGCCATGTCCCGCAGGCAACCGCCTCGACCCTTGAGACGAAGAACCGGTTCACCCGGCCAAGCACGCCGTTTTGTTCATGAATGAGGCGCGGGATGCGCAGAATGGTGCTTGCAGCCATCGCCGGCAGTGCCGGATACCCGCCAAAACCCGCAACCGCCGCAGGCCGGTCAAAGGCCATGCGCACTGTCGCACTCAGGATGCCGAAACCGATGCGCAAAGGCGCCAGCAGCTTGGTCAGTCTGGAGCCTTGGGCAAATGTCCCGGACGAGACCACCTGACGCTCTACTGCATCGGGAAATCCACCAGCGTAGCGCGCACCACGGGGATCGGTGCTCAGTCGCACCCGCCAGCCGCGTTTGAGCATCTCTTCGGCCAAAGCCTGCGCAGGAAACATGTGCCCGCCCGTGCCACCGGCGGCGATCACCAGCAATGGCGCGTCTTTCATCGCCCGCGTCCGATAATCTCGGACATTGCATCCTGAGGACGTACCCGGGTCAGCGCCAGCAACATCCCCGTCGCCAGCCCCGCTGCCAGCAGGGACGATCCACCATAGCTTACAAACGGCAGCGTCATGCCCTTGGCAGGCAGCAAACGCACAGCCACGCCAAGATTGATCGCGGCCTGCATGCCGAACAGACAGGCCAGACCGGTCCCTGCCAGACGGATGAACGGATCACGCTCCTTGATCAGCCGGAAAAGCGCGCGCAGCACGATGGTCAGGTAAAGCGCAATGATCACCAGACACATGATCAGGCCGTATTCTTCTGCCGCTACTGCGATGATGAAATCAGTATGGGCATCCGGCAAAGACCACTTCACCGTACCCTCGCCCACGCCGACCCCCAGAAAGCCGCCTTCCTGAATGGCATTGGTCGCATAGCCAAGCTGGGTGGTCGGATCAACTTCCGGGTTGAGAAACCCATCGACCCTGCGCGCCACATGTTCCGAGTTCTGATAGGCAATCATGCCCGCAACCATCACACAGGCCGCCAACCCGATCAGCACCACCAGATTGGCACCGGCCACGAAATAGATCACCCCCCAGGCCCCGAGGATCAGGCTGGCCTGTCCGAAATCAGGCTGCAATGCCAGGATCAGGGTCAGCGCCACGGCAACCACAAAGGACAAGCTGCGCCCCGGCGGGCCGTTCAGATCATAGCTTGCCGCCATCATCCAGGCCGTGAAAATCACGAAGGTGGGCTTGAGGAACTCTGAGGGCTGCAACGAGATGAACCCCAGCGAATACCACCGATACGCCCCCTTGTTGAAATCCGTCCCCAGCACCGGCAGAAGCGCAATCGCGATGACAGCACAGACAAAGCCCAGCACCGCCCAGCGCCGGATCATCCGCACCGGCATCATCGAGACGATGACCATCACACCAAGTCCCAGACAGCCAAACACCGCCTGACGCGAGACATAGTGAAACGGATCCAATCCGTTGCGGCTGGCCAGCGGCGGCGAGGCCGCAAATCCCAGCAACAGGCCGATCAGGAACAACCCGCCCACAGCGGCAAGTGTCCACCGATCAACGGTGCGCCACCATCGTGGCAAAACCGGCTCTGACGGCGCAGAGACGACGGGTCCATAGACCATATCTGTCATGGGCTGCTCCCATGGTTAAAACTGCCTCGGAACACAGGCTCTTTTTGCGGCCCTTGTTCGGCTGCAATGTTACGCGGTTCAAACGGTTTTGGCCAGCTTTACTGTGAACGGGCAGCGGTGGACCGCCGGGTGTCATTTTGGGTGAGGTGACTGCCCGGCAATACCTGCAGGCCTGTCGACGCCAAGTGTGCCAGTATGCCGTCGCCCTGCGGGCAAGCTGCCCCTCGAATGACCATACCAGAACGGCAGCGACCGCAAGGCGATCTCACTCAAAAACCTTGGTGTACTTCAGCGACCTTACAGCCACGACACCCTGGGCCGTGCGAAACCGCTCAACCGTCAGCCCGTCGCGCAGCCAGCCCGTACGCTCGTAGAACCGAACAGCACGGCGGTTGGCAGGCAGGCAATACAGATGAGCCTGAGCAAAGCCATTGGCCCTGATCCGCGTCTCGCCATCTTTCAGCAACTTGCGGGCAACCCCGGTGCCACGTGCGGTCTGTCGGACAAATATTTGTTCAAGCTCAGCCCCATCAACAGTGCAGAAGCCAACGGTACCAACATCCAGATCAAGCACGGACGTGCGCGGGATCATCCCTTCCAGTCGGTCCCGAAACGCATTGACGCTGCGCATCGCAACCAGCGAGGCTGGCACGAGGTTTTCATGCGCCTCATGCCAAGCAGCGTGCCAGATGTCCGCCAACACCTCTGTGTCAGCAGGAAGTGCAGGACGCACCTCGGGCACGTCAATAATTGCGCGCGTCATAATACACCCGCCGCTTCATGGGCCTGAACCAGAGCCACGAAAGCATCGCCTCGCGCCTCGAAACTTTTGAACTGATCGAAACTTGCGCAGGCAGGCGACAACAGGATCACCTCTCCCGGGCTTGCGTCGCGCACAGCACCGGCAAAAGCCGCCTCAAGCGTCTGACTGATCTCATGCGGGGCATCGCCCAGCGCGGCTGCAAAATCCTCTGCCGCGTCACCGATCAAGTAGGTCTTGAGCACCCGGTCAAAAAGCGGCGCAAGACCGGCAATCCCGCCTGCCTTGGGCACACCGCCCGCGATCCAGCGGATCCGGTCAAAGGCCATCAACGCCTTCTCGGCCGCATCAGCATTGGTCGCCTTGCTGTCATTGACAAAGCGCACGCCACCCACATCAGCGACCTGTTGTGCCCTGTGCGGCAGGCCGGGAAAACTTGCCAGCGCCGCTTCGATCTGGCGGGGCGCCAGTCCGATGGACCGACAGGCCGCGTAGGCCGCACAGGCATTCTGGTGATTATGGGCGCCCGGCAAATTGGCAATCCCGCGCAGATCAATGGAGGCCATCTGCCGCCCCCGCCGCCACTCCACCAGAAACCCTTTGCGGGCAAACACACTCCAGCCATCGCCCTGCAGCTTGCGGCTGTTTGAAAGTGTAATCACCGGCTCGCCATTGCCATGATGCTCGCGCATCAGATTGGCCAGATACCGACCTTCGACCTCATCCAGTCCGATGATGCTGCGATCCGGGCTGCCTTCTGTGAACAGGCGTCGCTTGGCTGCAAAATATCCCCCATGCCCGCCATGCCGGTCCAGATGATCGGGGCTCAGGTTCAGGAACACGGCCACATCCGGGGCCAGCGCGCGCGCCAGTTCCGTCTGGTAGGAAGACAGCTCAAGTACCACAATTTCACCATCGCGCGGCGGCTCAAGGTCCAGCACGCCAACGCCGATGTTACCGCCCATCTGACAGGGCTTGCCGCTGGTGCTCAGGATGTGGTGGATCAACGCCGTGGTCGTGGACTTGCCGTTCGACCCGGTCACGCAGATCACCCGTGGCAGGGTCTCAAGCTCTTCCCAGGCATCCGATGCAAACGAGCGGAAAAACAAGCCCACATCATTGTCGATGACCGCGCCCTTTTCCTGTGCCAGCGCCACAATCGGGTGCGGCTGGGGGTAGAGATGCGCTATGCCGGGCGAGACGATCAGAACGGACGTGTCGACCCAGGCGCGGTCCTTGCTCAGATCCTCGATCTGCAACCCTTCGGCCAATGCCGCTTCACGTGCCGCTTCGCCATCATCCCAGCACAGCACATTGGCGCCACCGGCCTCCAGCGCGCGCGCAGCCGCAAGACCAGATCGTCCAAGGCCCAGAACGGCAACGGTTTGAGCGGCGTATCCACGCACCGGGATCATGGCTGATCCTTCCTTAAACAAATTGGCAGTGGCCCTGATGTGCTACCGCAGCTTCAGAGTCGCAAGCCCAATCATCGCGAGAATGACCGAAATGATCCAGAAACGGATCACGATCTGCGGCTCGGCCCAGCCCTTCTTTTCGAAATGATGATGGATCGGTGCCATCAGGAAAATCCGTTTGCCGGTGCGTTTGAAGTAGGCAACCTGAATGATCACGCTCAGGGCCTCAACCACGAACAGACCACCGATGATCGACAGCACGATCTCATGCTTAGTGGCCACGGCAATCGCGCCCAGTGCACCACCCAGCGCCAGCGACCCGGTGTCTCCCATGAAGACCGCCGCAGGTGGAGCATTGTACCACAAGAAGCCCAGCCCGCCGCCAATCAGCGCTGCCACGAATATCGCGATCTCGCCCGTGCCAGCCACGTAATGCACATCCAGATACTGGGTGAAATCAGTGCGTCCGACCACATAGGCAATGATCCCGAAGGATCCGCCCGCGATCATCACTGGCATGATCGCCAGCCCGTCCAGCCCGTCTGTCAGGTTCACTGCATTTGCGGCTCCGACAATGACGATCATCGCGAAAGGTATGAACAGCACAGAGAGGTTCAGAAGCGCGTCTTTGAAAACCGGGAAGGCCAGATGCCCTGACAAGTCTTCAGGATGCAGATACATCGTCCAGACAGCGGCAATGGCGGCAGTCAGAAACCCTGCCCCCAGCCGGATCTTGCCCGACACGCCCTTGGTGTTCTGCTTTGAGACCTTGGCATAATCATCGGCAAATCCGATCAGCCCGAAGGAGGCCGTGACAAACAGGATCATCCAGACAAACCCATTGTCCCAGCGCGCCCAGACCAGGGTAGAGATCAGCAACGCCGACAGGATCAGCAAGCCTCCCATGGTCGGTGTACCCGCCTTGGTCAGAATGTGGCTCTCGGGTCCGTCGTCGCGGATCGGCTGGCCTTTTTTCTGCTTGCGCCGCAACAGGTTGATCAGGGGTTTGCCGAAGATGAAGCCGAAGATAAGCGCCGTCAAAAACGCACCGCCTGCACGAAAGGTAATGTAGGTGAACAGGTTCAGAAAACCGCCGCCCTCTGACAGGGTGCTCAGAAAATACAGCATGGCCTCTACGTGTCCCTCTCGTCGATGCGGTCGGGCTTTGCCGCGCCCATTCCCTTTATTGCGGTGACCACAGGTGCCAACCGGGATCCCAGCGACCCCTTGACCATGGCAACATCGCCTGCGTCAAGCATCTTTGCCGCCCGTGCGGCCATCTCGGCCGAGGTCTCGAACCATTCACCGCGCCTGTTTCCCGGCAATGCATCCCAAAGGTTGCGCATCAAAGGACCGGCGCAATGCACCCGGTCGATGCTGTCCAGCGCATCGCGCTTGGACAGGTCTGCATGCATGTCAGCAGAGGTCTTGCCCAGTTCCAGCATGTCCCCCAGAAACGCGATCCGCCGCCCGCGTGAGATCCGCCCTTCACCGTCATCCGGCCGCATCGCTGCAAGCACATCCAGTGCCGCCCCCATGGAGGCCGGATTGGCGTTATAGCTCTCATCGATCAGCCGGATCTGTCCATCCAGGCCGCGCGGTCCAAGTTCGATCACCCAGCGCTCACCGCGCCCAGCCGCTGCCGACCATCCAGACAATGCCAAAGCTGCCTTGGCGACATCGGCACCAGCGGCCTGCACAGCCGCCAGCACGCCCAGCGCGTTATGCGCCAGATGCTTGCCCGGCGCGCCGATCTTGAACATCATCCGCTTGCGATCGACCTTGGCCTGCACGCTGGTGCAGGATGGCGAGACCGAAATCCGGTCGAGCGCAAATTCAGGTCGCCCGGCCCAGCCAAACCGCAGGCAGTTCAGGTCGTGCCGGCGTGCCTTACGCACCAGTTGGCCATATCGCTCCGTGTCGCGGTTCAGGATCGCCCAGCCGCCCGGCTCCACCCCCTCGAAGATGGAGGCTTTTTCGGCAGCGATCCCCCGGATGCTCTCGAAGGCTTCCATATGCACCGGTGCGATTGTGGTGATGAGCGCGACATGCGGGCGCGAGAGCATTGACAAGGGCGCAATCTCACCGGGTGCATTCATCCCGATTTCGATCACCGCGAAGTCCGTCTCCTGCGGCATCCGCGCCAAGGTCAGCGGTACACCCCAATGGTTGTTGTAACTTTTCTCAGCCGCATGGGTCCGGCCCTGAGCCGAGAACGCCAGACGCAACATGTCCTTGGAGGAGGTTTTCCCGACCGAACCGGTCACCGCAACAATTCTGGCAGATGTCCGCCTGCGCGCCGCGCGCGCCAGCCCTTCCAGTGCAGCCAGCACATTATCGACCATCAGAAGCGGTGCATCTTCGGCCACGCCGTCGGGCTTGTGCGTGACCAGTGCAGCCGCAGCCCCTTTTGCCAGCGCATCCGCCACGAACTCATGCCCGTCGCGCTGGTCTTTCAGGGCAACAAACAGATCACCGGGCGCCAGGCTGCGTGTGTCAATCGAAACACCACTGGCCTGCCACGCGGCTGCAGACGCGCCACCCGTTGCCTCAGCCGCGGCCTCTGACGTCCAGAGCACGCTCACGCCAGCCGTCCTTCAAGCGCTGCCACAGCCACGCTGGCCTGCTCCGCATCATCAAAGGGCAGCACATCATCGCCGACGATCTGTCCTGTCTCATGACCCTTGCCGGCGATCAGCAGGGCATCACCGGGTTGCAGCGCATCCACACCTGCCAGAATGGCCTCGGCCCGGTCACCGATTTCGGTGGCTTCAGGGCAGCCTGCGCGCACCTGCTGGCGGATCAGCGCGGGGTCCTCGCTGCGCGGATTGTCATCCGTTACAATCGCCACATCCGATTGCGCCGCTGCCGCCTGCCCCATCAGGGGTCGTTTTCCGGGGTCGCGATCACCACCCGCGCCAAACACCACGATCAACCGCCCCAGAACATGGGGCCTGAGCGCTTTCAGAGCGGTCGCTAGGGCATCGGGTGTATGGGCATAATCCACGAAGATCGGCGCGCCATTGTCACGCATCGCCACCTTCTGCATCCGTCCGCGCACCCCTTCCAGATGCGACAGCGCCTCAAAGGCACGACCCGGACGCACACCTGTTGCAATGGCAAGTCCAACAGCGACCAACGCATTCTCGGCCTGGAAACCACCGATCAGATCCAGCCGCGCCACCTGACTTACACCCCGCCACGCAAAACGCAGATCCTGCCCGCCCGCATCATAGCGGCTGGCCAGAATGGTCAGGTCGCAGTCTTCCGCCCGGCCCACGGTCAGCACATCCAGTCCACGCTCTTCGCAGATGGCAACAACGCGCGGCGCGGATGGATCGTTCATATTGATCACAGCGCCTGCACCTTTGGGCAGCACCCGCGAGAACAGACCCATCTTGGCTTCGAAATAGGCCTCGAAATCCGCATGGTAATCCAGATGATCGCGGGTGATGTTGGTGAACCCGCCTGCCAGCAGCCTTACCCCGTCCAGGCGGTGCTGCGAGAGACCATGGCTTGAGGCCTCCATCGCCGCATGGGTGATCGCCTGCCCGTTCAGATCGGCCAGCAACCGGTGCAGTGTGATCGGCTCGGGCGTCGTGTGGCTGAGCGGCGCACTGGCCGCACCCTCCACACCCGTCGTGCCGAAATTCACCGCCTCCTTGCCGTCCTGCGTCCAGATCTGCTGCAGAAAGCTTGCGACCGAGGTCTTGCCGTTGGTGCCGGTTACCGCCGCCATCGTCTCGGGCTGGCTCTGGAACCAGCGCGCGGCCGCAAGCGCCAGCGCCCGGCGTGGCTGCTCATGGACCAGAACCGGTACGCTCAAGGGGCCAAGCTCGGCCTGCGCCACGGCAAGCCCCTCGGCATCGGTCAGCACCGCCACCGCCCCCATCCTGAGCGCGTAGGAGACAAATTCAGCCCCATGCACATGAGAGCCACTGAGCGCCGCAAAGATATGCCCCGGTTTCGTGTCGCGACTGTCCACGGACAGGCCCGTCACCTCACCGGGCATGTTGCCCCAGTCGCCACCCCGGGTCGCTCCATGCAGCAGGCCCAGCGCTTCAAACGCATCCAGTCCGTTGGCATGGGCAAGGCTCATGGTTGAAAATCCGTCAATTGCTGGTTTGCAGCGGTCCTGCTGCCGGGGCCGGCGCCTCTTTAGGGCTTGGACGCAGGTTCATCAATGGGGCGATGCGCCGGATGATCTCGGATGTGACCGGCACCGCCGTCCAACCCGCCGTGCGGCGCGGTTCCCGGCCCGAGCGGTCTTCGGGCTCGTCCAGCGTCACCACCAACACGTACTTCGGGTCATCGATGGGAAAGGCCGCAGCAAAGGTCGCGATCACCTTGTCCTTGTGATAGCCGCCGGTGTGCTTTGGCTTGTCCGCCGTTCCGGTCTTGCCACCCACCTTGTAGCCATCAACCGCACCAAACGACGCCGTGCCGCGCTCGACCACCTGATAAAGGATCTCCCGCAACTCGCGCGAGGTCCGCTCAGATACCACACGCTCCTCGACCGGCTGGGTGGTATCTTTCAGCAGGCTCGGCGTGACCTTGATGCCACCGTTCAGCAGGCTTGCATAAGCGCTTGCCAAATGCACCGGCGTCGCCGCAATCCCGTGCCCATAGGAAATCGTCATAGTCGACAACTCTGACCAGTTCTTCGGCAACAAGGGCTTCGAGCGTCCCGCCTCAGGCAATTCGATGGGTAGCTTTTCCATGAACCCCAATTGCTTGAGGAACGCCTGTTGCCGCGCGGTTCCTGCCCCTATGGCCAGACGCGCGGTCCCGATGTTGGAGGATTTGACCATCACATCCATCAGGCTCAAACGGGGGCCATAGTTATGGAAATCCCGGATCGTGAACCGCCCCCATTTCAGCGGCCCTTTGGTGTCAATCACCGTATTCACATTGGCTTGACCGGTATCAAGTGCCTGTGCCGCGGTGAACAGCTTGAAGGTCGAACCAAGCTCATAAAGCCCCTGAGAGGCGCGATTGAACAACGGGCTGTCCGCCGGATCGCCCTCAAGTGCGGGGCGCGGGCGGTCATTGGGATCGAAATCCGGAAGCGAGGCGAGCGAGATGATCTGACCGGTATCGGCTTCCATCAACACAGCAGACGCGCCTTTTGCATGGAAAAGCCGCATGCCACCGGACAGCACACGTTCAACAGCGGCCTGTACCGAGAGATCAATCGACAACTCAAGGGGGCGCTCGGCATTGGCCGGATCCCGCAGGCGCGCGTCAAATGTCCGTTCGATGCCAGCCACGCCGATCACCTCGGCTGCATGCACACCTTCGCGGCCAAAGCCCGTGCCGCCCAGAATATGCGCAGCCACCGGCCCGTTGGGGTAAAGCCGTACTTCGCGCGGACCGAACTGCAGCCCCGGTTCACCCAGATCATGCACAAGTTGGCGTTGCTCGGGGCTGATCGTGCGCTTGATCCACAAGAACTTCGTGCCCGCGTTGAACCGGATCTTCAGCATCTCTGCGTCCAGATCCGGGAAGATGTCAGCCAGACCTTTGGCGGCCGCCGTCTTATCGATCATGTGGTGCGGCTGGGCATAAAGCGAATAGGTCGCGAGGTTCGTGGCCAGTATGGCACCATTGCGGTCCACGATGTTGGCGCGCTGCGCGATGATGCCGGCGTCACTGCCTGCACGTGCAGGCTCTTGCGGCTCGGACGCGGCCAGCACGCCCATGCGCATGCCCACAGCACCAAATCCAATCAGGAAAACCCCCGCCAGCAACACCAGTCGGATCTCGGCACGTTGCCGCTCCGCACGCAGTTTGGCGCGCATCCGCTCGGCGCGGGCTTCCGCCTCGATCTGATCGGGATTTTCCCCACTGGAACGCGCCGCCAGAATGCGGGCGAGAGGGCGCAAGGGGCGTCGGATCATTGTCCTGCCTCCGCAGCACTTGTGTCGACCAGATTGCGCAGCATGTCGGGTTGCAGCGGATAGGCCACTGTCATCGCTTCGCCAAAATGCTCAGGCCCCAAGGGTTGTAGATTCAACTCCTTGAAATGCGCCTCCGCAAGATCGCGCAGCCGGTCAGGCCGGTTTAACCAGGCCCATTCCGCGTTCAGCATCGCAATTGCCTGTTTTTCCTTGATAATCGCGCGCTGAAGCGCCTCAACCCGGTTTTCCGCCTGCTGGGTTTCATAGTTCACGCGGTAAGCCCAGAAGGCACAGCCCACGATCAGGCCACAGGCCAGAAGAAATCCCAGCGTTCTCATAAGCCACCTCCTGTGAGGTCCAGTTTCGGCAGGCCGATGGCCGCGTTGTCGATGGGTGTCGGAGCGGCCGTCGTGCGACGCGCCACCCTCAGCTTGGCTGAGCGGGCCCGCGGGTTGCGCTCCATCTCATCCTCATCGGCCACGACGGCCTTGCGGGAGAGAACCTCGAACGTCGGCGCGGATCGTGCCTTGGGCGGGGCGTAACGGCTGCCCTGCGGGGCCTTGTCCGAACGCAGTTGCAGGAACCGCTTCACGATCCGGTCCTCCAGCGAATGAAATGTCACGACCGCCAGCAACCCACCGGGCTGCAACGCGGCTTCTGCCGCCATCAATCCCTGCGCCAACTGCCCCAACTCGTCATTCACCGCGATCCGGAGCGCCTGAAAACTGCGTGTGGCGGGATGCAGCTGCCCGGGCTTGGGACGCGGCATCACCCTTTCGATCAGGCCCGACAGCTGCCCGGTACGTGTGAACGGCTCGGCCTTGCGGTCCGCCACGATGGCCCGCGCGATCCGGCGCGATGCGCGCTCCTCGCCATATTGATACAGAAGATCGGCCAGAAACGCCTCGGATGCACCGTTCACGATGTCCGCCGCACTTGGTCCGGTCTGCTCCATCCGCATATCAAGCGGCCCGTCGCGCATGAAGGAAAACCCGCGCTCGGCCTGATCGATCTGCATGGACGAGACACCGATGTCCAGCACCACACCCTGCACCGACAGGCCTGCCTCTTCGGCCAGCACATCCATATCGCCATAGCGCCCGGGCGTCAGCAGCAACCGCTCGCCAAAACTGCTCTGCCAGCTTTCAGCCATGGTGAAAACCGCCGGGTCACGGTCGATCGCCATGACCCGCCCGGCGCCTGCGTTCAGCAATCCGATTGTGTATCCGCCTGCCCCGAATGTGCCGTCGATCCAGTCACCCTGCACGGGCGAGACCGCCGCCAGCAGCGGCGCAAGCAGGACGGGAATATGAGGGTCCTGTTGCGCGACACCCATCGGCCTACCCTCCCTGTCCGGGCGATTGCAGCACTGCAAAGAAGGCGTCGGTGTCGTCTTGCGCATCCATGTATGTGTCGATGGCGGCATTGTCCGCACCATAGGCATCAGGTGCCCAGATCTGGAACTTGTCACCCATGCCCGCGAATGTCGCCTCGGACGTCACGCCGATCAGCTTGCGCAGCTTGGCCGGCAATACCATCCGGCCATTTTCATCGACCTGCGCATAGGTGGACTGGGAGTTGAGCATCCGCTCAAGGATTTCACGCTGCTGGGAAAACCGCGGCAGGGTCGAGACCATGTCATCGACCTCTTCGATGGAGCGCAGCGAATACCCCTCAAGGCAGTTGCGCCCCTTGCGTCCATAAACCAGAACCAGGTTGGGATTGGCACCCGACGTCCAGTCGGGATCGCCCTCTTCCAGAACACGGCGAAAGGCGGCAGGGATCGACACGCGTCCCTTGCTGTCCACCTTGTGGACCGATTCACCTCTGAAACGCCGTCCCACGTTCCTGCCTCTTTCTGTCTCTCGCCGCCCCAAAATCGGGAAAGGCGAACCGCGCCTGCTCCGCACGATCCGCCTCAAATGTCCCTCGATGGGCCTGCCCCGGTTGAAGCTTTACTGAGTGATCATGCTGTCATTTACATTTTCGCGCCGGTGCATTTTGGGTCGGAAGAGTGCGGTGCCTGTATGAAACCTGCGTTTCTTATTGATCTTGAATGGTGTGGGTTCGGGCTTTGCCCGTATTTTTTGTGTTCCGTTCTCTTCCGACACACACTGTATCCCATGGGAATTCATATAAATCAATGGGATTTTTATGCACAATGGTGGGAAATGCCGGAAATCAAAGGGGTTTTGCGCAAGCACCTCACCCAGCAATCGCGCAGAGTTGGGCAAATACTGTAGGTTTAGAGGCAACACCCCCTACATATAGGGGCAATACTGGAGATTCCGCCCGATCCCATGGCCGCCCATTTCTTCCCATATTTTTCCAATGCCTCAACGAAATCGACAAATTTCCCCAGAGTTATCCACACCTCATCCCCGAATCCCCTGTCTCCGGGCAACTCATCATTAACTTCCCGGGGATAGCTCTGCTGCGACCGGCAGCAAGCATGAGTTCCAGAAATGTCCACCTCTCAAACCAGTGATGCGGATGCCCTTGGCATTTTCAAAGACATCTTCGACAGCGCTGATGCCTTTGTTTACTGCTGCCTCAACGATGACGACTACACCATGCAGTATATGTACGGTCAGGTCGCGGCGATCTGCGGCTATCGCCCGGACGAGATCATGAACAACCGCCTCACCTCTTTTGTCGGCCTGACCTTCCCGGATGATGTGGACCGCGTGTTCAAACTGGTCGATGACGCGATCGAGGGTCGTCGCGGCTGGGACATCGACTATCGCCTCGTGCACCGCGAGGGCCATCCGGTGTGGATCCGTGAGCGCGGGCATGCCGTGCATGACGCCGATGGCAACCTCACCCATCTTGAGGGGCTGATCGTGGACGCCAGTGCCGAAGTATCCCTGCGCGAGGACATGCAGCGGCATCTGCGTGAGACCGAGGCCTCAAACGCCGCCATTCTCGGCCTCGCCCAGAAAATCATCAAATCCGTAGACACCCTGTCGATCCTGTCCGTCAACGCCCAGATCGAAGCGGCCCGCACCGGAGAGGCCGGACGCGGCTTCGCAGTGGTGGCCAACGAGATCGGCGTACTTGCGTCAGAGAACGGGAAATGGGCCTCCGAGATCGCCAAGACGATGCACTTGGCAGATGGTGGGGCAAGGTGAATGTCTAAGGCCACGATTTGGTTGATAAATAGTCTGGAATTTGCTGGCAGTATACACTTAGCTCAGTCATCCAAATTCAGCGGCACCTAATTTTACGGTCTATAACCAGAGGGCTAGACAAGATAACGCATCTCAACGACTGTAGGGGGGACGGTTTTCTGCTTGGGAAAGTGATTATTGACAGACCAGCTTTTTAGAGAAGGCCTTATATCGGTGCCTTTGGGGACGCGCCCTAAGCCGGACGAACTTCCGAAGTATCTAGCTGCGTTCCAATCTCATGCGATTGATATCTCGCTCCGAATTTTGAACGATGAAAGCATAAAGCAATCTAATGTCCTGCCCAGTGACCTTACGACGACACTGCAACGGCTGGTTACTTCTCTATCAACTGACATCGAATTCATTCGAATCCCAATCATCTGGGCAATGTGCAATAAACTTGTTCATACAATTGATCCAATCAAAGAAGCCCTTTTGGAAGATCAGTTGTCTGAGTTTCAAGAGCTAACAGATACTGTTGGCATTTTATTGTCTCATTTTGATTTAGCGCGACATCTTACTGATGCAGAGAAACGAGTTTCAATCGGAGATGGCACGATTGATGAAGCTCTTTTTGTTGAATTGGACGAACTTGTACAGGAGTTTGACGAGAGCCGAGCGCGCGTTTACACCAACGCAGCCGAGCGGACCAATCGAATAGGAGCCGTTCTGGCTTTGCCGAGGGGAGTTGTTCCCGAAGCCACTGTTATCTCCTACAAGTTTCTGAAATTATTTGCAAAAACGTTTGACCGTAGTTTTGGGATAGCTTTTACATTTGCAGGTGCTGCGTTTGGATTTTATTCTGCCATAGTACTCATTGGCCTAGATACTAATCCCGTTTTTCGTGCTCTCTTGGCATGGATCGGAAAAATCATATGATCGAATGGTATGTCACAAACTATGTCGTGATCGCCGCTGGATTCTTTTTTCTGGGTCCTGTCGCCCATTTATTAACAAATTGCTTTAAACTAGATGATGATTGGCAACTTGGGACATTTGTTTCGAAAGGCCTCGCAACTGGAACCGCTGCAATAATTCCACCGTTCTTTTTTGTGTTTAAAGATAAAACAGTATTAGAACGTATAGACGGGATTGAATACTATTTAGCTGTCGCAGCTTTAGTAATATTCTACTTTTCGGTACAAGCACTTATACCAAGTTCGATACTGGCAAGTGCGAACCAAGGGAAACCCCGTTTGGGGAGCCGCAAAGACTCGTCGGCATCATTAGGGCCTAATGCGGAGAAGGAGGAATAAGCCATTTTCAAAGGTAGTAAGCAATGAAAACTCCCAAAAAACGCGGATGGCCTGTAAGCCGGATTCTGTTCCGGGTCTTGCGACCCTTCGGTGACCATTCATCTGGGCCCCCGGTTGCCCGAGCGCTCTGGCAGCCAACCCGGACCTGCTGGGGGTGAAATGCCCCCGGAGGTTGCCCTCCGCGCGGTCCCTATTTGGCCTTGCTCCCGGTGGGGCTTGCCGTGCCGTCCCTGTTGCCAGGTCCGCGGTGGGCTCTTACCCCACCGTTTCACCCTTACCCCCTGCCAGAGCAGAAGGCGGTCTGTTTTCTGTGGCGCTGTCCCTCAGCTTGCGCTGGCCGGGCGTTACCCGGCACCGTCATTCCATGGAGTCCGGACTTTCCTCGACGCGTTATGCGCCGCGGCCACCCAGCCATCCGCCCCCACCGCTTAGGCTTGCACGGGCTGCGCGTCAACCATCGCTCTGGTCTGCGTGTCTGCGCTGGTCTGCGTGTCTGCGCCGGTCTATGACGGCCCAAGGTTATCGAAAGGGGCCATGGACCATGCCACATGCAGAATTGAAGTACTCAGCCGATCTGACACTGGACCCGACTGCCCTCATGCGCGGGATCGAGGAGACGATTGCCAGTCACGACGCGGGCGCGGGCACGGTCAAGGGCCGGGCCTATCCCGCAGAGATCTTCCAGCACAGCCATCTGATCGTCAATCTGACGCTTCTGCCCAAGCAGCACCGGGATGCGGAATTTGTTTCCGACCTGCTGCGCGCGCTTGAGGCAACGATCCAATCTCATCTGAGGGAGGCCTGTTACCTTTCCCTGCAAATCGACTTCAACCCGTCAAGCTATGTGACCCGGCGATATGAACCGGCCTGAGGCGAGCGCCGCGGCCAGCGCCTGATCATATGCATCCAGACCCTGTCCGGCCGCATGGGGCCGGAACCGCAGGCGAAACGCGTCAAGCGCGGGCGTGCGCGCGGTCACATCATAGCCAAAGCGCGCGAGATCATCGAAAAACCGCTCTTCATCGGGGCGCGACGGCATATCACCATCTGCATCGGGCCAGACCGACATCCCGCCCAGCGCCAGACGCCGCCAGTCAAACCGCGCGCCGGGGTCCTGCTTGCGTGCGGGCGCCATGTCGGAATGGCCGATCACTGCCTCCGGCCCAAGGCTCCAACGGGTCAGAATGCCCGGCAACAGCGCCTCAAGCGTGCACATCTGCGCCTCGGCAAAGGGGCGGTCGCCGGGATTGTCCAACTCGATCCCGATGGAGCGTGAATTCATGTCACCCAAACCCCGCCAGTGCCCCTGCCCCGCATGCCAGGCCCGTTTGCCTTCATCGACCAGCCGCAGACAGGTGCCATCCGTGTCGATCAGATAATGTGCGGAGACCTCGACCGACGGATCGCACAACCGGTCCCGGGCGGCCCTGCAACTGTCCATTGCCGTGTAATGCAACACGACGAATTGCGGCTGCAAACCGTCGCGGCGTTCGTTGCAATTGGGCGAAGGGTGGTCGATGATCCGCATGGTCCAAACTCAGCCCGAAAAGGCGCGCCATGTCCAGCCCGCTGCAAAACCGCGTTCACCCCGATGGCCGCATTCTGGCCCTGCCCGAACGCGGGTTGATGATGGGCAACAGGGGCGGACGGCTGCATAATGGTGCCCGTCAGCTTGGGCGCCCGCGCTGGAAAGGCCGCGCATGGATCTGCTGCGTGCTGTCCTTCAAGGGCCGCCAGAGGCAGGTCATGGGCAACAGCTACACAGAGCTGTTCTTTCTCGATGAGGCCACGGCGCTGGCCGCAGGCCACCGGCCCTGTTTCGAGTGTCGGCGCAAGGATGCTAACCATTTCGCCGGGCTTTGGGCCGAAATCCTTGGAATTCCGACCCGAATGCGCGCAGCAGACATGGACGCGATCCTGCATCAGGAGCGGCGCGCCTCTGCAAAGGATCCTGCAAAAGCGGTGTCAGCCCGCGAACTGCCCGATGGGGCGATCTATCAAGATCGGGGTCAAAGCCACCTGATACATGATGGGAAGGCCCGGCTCTGGCGTCCCGAAGGCTACGGCCCCGCGGCCATCCTGCCTGACAGAGATGTCCTGTGCCTGACGCCGAAGTCCATCTGCGCGATCCTCCACAAGGGATACCGCCCGATCTTGCACCCGAGCGCTATCGCTTGAGGTTGCGCCCTGCCGGTTTACGGGTGCCTGCCACGGGTTTGCGGCGCAGGGAGCGCGAGGCATCGGCCTTGGGCGAGGGTTTCTTGGGGGGCTCTGGCAACAGGCTGCCAAGCTGATCCTTCATGATCCGGGTCTTGACCTCCTCGACCTCGCCCAGCGGCAATTCACCCAGTTGGAACGGGCCGTAGGACAGGCGGATGAGACGGTTTACATCCAGCCCGATTTCCTGCAAGGCACGACGGATTTCACGGTTCTTGCCCTCGCGGATCGCCATGGTCAGCCAGGCGTTGGCACCCTGCTGGCGGTCGAAGCTGACGTCCATGGGGCGAAACTGCTCTCCATCGATGGACAGACCATTGCGCAGTCGATCCAGCGTGGCCTCGGACGCCGAGCCTCTGGCACGCACCCGGTACCGCCTCAGCCAGCCGGTTGAGGGCAGTTCCAGCTTGCGTTTCAACTCCCCGTCATTGGTCAGAAGCAGTAAGCCTTCGGAGTTGATATCCAGACGCCCGATGCTCAGCACGCGCGGCATGTGGCCCGGCAATTTGTCGAACACCGTCGGGCGGCCCTTCTCATCGCGGGCAGACGTGACCAGACCGGTGGGTTTGTGATAGCGCCAGAGCCGTGTCGGTTCGGCCTCTCCCACCTCCTTGCCATCAAAACTGATGCGGTCGCGCGGCGTGACCTTGGTGGCAGGCGTGTCGATCACCTTGCCATTGACCATGATCCGCCCTGCGGCGATCAGTTTTTCAGCGTCCCTGCGCGAGGCGATGCCAGCGCGCGCCAGTCGTTTTGCGATGCGTTCGGATGTGTCTGTCATGGGCTTGCCATAAAGCAGATGTGGCGCGGGGGGAAGCGGGGAGTGACATGAGTATTTGGGGAAAATCGAAGCGGGTCTTGCGCCTGTGCGCCTGTCGGGGCAAGCAGGGCAGATGGGAGAGTTTCGCAGTTTCATGCCACAGGCGCTGGATGAAGCACGCGCCGCAGCCGCGCGCGGTGAGACGCCAGTGGGCGCTGTGCTGGTCGAACCCGGCACGGGCCGGGTCATGGCGGCGGCAGGCAACAGGGTGCGGGAGATGTCTGACCCGACCGCCCATGCCGAAGTGCTGGCCATCCGCGCTGCCTGTGCTGCAGCGGGCTCCGAGCGGCTGCCCGGCCTTGATCTTTGGGTCACGCTTGAACCCTGTCCCTTCTGTGCAGCCGTGATTGCGGCGGCACGCATCTCGCGGGTCTATTACGGGGCTGCCGATCCAAAGTCGGGCGGGATTGAGCAGGGACCCCGCATCTTCAGCCATCCCCAATCCCATCACCGACCGGAAGTTTACGGTGGGATCGATGAGGTCGCCTGCGCCAAACTGCTCCGTGATTTCTTTGCCGACAAACGCTAGGTTTGTGCGATGAACTGGTCAGAGCAAGTCAACAATTATTGCGAGCGTGTGGATTTCACCTTCTGGTCGGAGCCGATCAACGCTCTCACCAATCTGAGTTTCCTGATCGCGGCCCTCTTGGTCGCATTGATGCTCAAAGGGCCGGACAAGGGCGCACGTCTGCTTCTTGTGATCCTGGGCTGCATCGGCATCGGCTCATTTCTGTTTCACACATTTGCCACCCGCTGGTCGGCGCTCATGGATGTCTTTCCGATCCTGCTGTTTATCCTGACATATATTTTTCTTGCCACCACCCGGTTCCTTGCCCTGCCGCTTTGGGCTGGTCTCCTGGCGGTGGCTGCCTTCTTTCCCTTCTCGGCCGCCGTCGGCTGGGCTGTGACCAACAGCATCGGCACACTCAACGGATCCGTTGCCTATGTTCCGGTGCCGATCCTGATTACCCTATACGCCTTTGCCTTGCGCAGATCCGCGCCAGATACCGCACGCGGACTGTTGATCGGCGTAGCCCTTCTTGTGGCGTCACTCACCTTCCGCACCATCGACGCGGCGGTGTGCCCGAGCCTGCCCATCGGCACCCATTTTCTGTGGCATGTGCTCAACGGGATCATGCTGGGTTGGATGATCCTTGTGATGCACAGGGCCCTGCCCCTTGCGAAGCGTCCCATGCGTGGATAAACGGGGCGAAACCAAGGTAAGGACAAGCCATGTCGATTGACAAGGACACCGCGCGCAGGGTTGCGCATCTGGCCCGAATTGCTGTTCCGGAGGAAGACCTGGACGCGCTGGCGGGTGAGCTTTCGGGCATTCTGGGCTTCATGGAGCAACTCAACGAAGTTGACGTCGACGGGGTCGAACCGATGACGTCTGTCACGCCGATGGCGCTCACACAGCGCGCGGATGAAGTGACCGATGGTGACATTCAGGACAAGATCCTTGCCAATGCGCCCGACGCCCGCGAAGGCTTTTTCGCGGTTCCCAAAGTGGTGGAGTGAGCATCATGTCCGACCCCAGAGAGATGACCATTGCCCAGGCCCGTGACGCGATGCGTGCAGGCGAACTGACATCTGCTGAACTGACCGAAAGCTATATCGAGGCAATTGATGCCGCCGATGCGCTGAACGCCTATTGCGCCAAGACGCCCGATCATGCCCGCGCTCAGGCCAAGGCAGCAGACGCCCGGATTGCGGCAGGTGATGCGCCTGATCTTTGCGGCATTCCGCTTGGGATCAAGGATCTGTTTTGCACCGAGGGTGTGAACTCTCAGGCCGCCTCAAGCATTCTGGACGGGTTCAAGCCACAATATGAAAGCACTGTGACATCCCAGCTTTGGGACCGGGGTGCGGTGATGCTGGGCAAGCTGAACATGGATGAGTTTGCCATGGGCTCGTCGAACGAGACATCGACCTATGGCCCCGCGATCAGCCCGTGGCGGCGCGGCAATGACGATGCGGCCCTGACGCCCGGCGGATCATCCGGTGGCTCGGCAGCGGCGGTCTCTGGTGATCTTTGCATGGCTGCGACCGGCACTGACACCGGCGGCTCCATCCGCCAGCCTGCGGCCTTTACCGGGATTGTCGGGATCAAGCCGACTTACGGGCGGTGCTCGCGCTGGGGCATCGTGGCTTTTGCGTCTTCCCTGGATCAGGCAGGCCCGATGACCAAGACCGTGCGCGACGGCGCAATCATGCTGGAAGCGATGATCGGCCATGACCCGAAGGACAGCACCTCCGCCCGGATCGACGTGCCGAATTTCGAGGCGGCCCTGACCGGCGACATTCGCGGCAAGCGCATCGGCATCCCCAAGGAATACCGCCTCGACGGCATGCCCGAAGAGATCGAGACCTTGTGGAACGAAGGTGCCGCCATGCTGCGCGATGCAGGTGCGGAACTGGTCGACATCTCGCTGCCCCACACCAAATACGCCCTGCCCGCCTACTACGTGATCGCGCCTGCCGAGGCCTCTTCCAACCTCGCGCGCTATGATGGTGTGAAATACGGCCACCGCGCCAAGATTTCCGCCAATGAGGGCATCACCGAGATGTACGAGCGCACCCGCGCCGAAGGCTTCGGCAAGGAGGTTCAGCGCCGGGTGATGATCGGGGCTTACGTCCTGTCAGCAGGCTTTTATGACGCCTACTATCGCCGCGCCCAGCGGGTGCGCACGCTGATCAAGCAGGATTTCGAGAAAGTCTTTGCCGATGGCATCGACCAGATTCTGACCCCTGCCACGCCATCGGCCTCTTTCGGGATTGGCGAGATGGCAGATGCCGATCCGATCCAGATGTACCTCAACGATGTGTTCACCGTGACCGTCAACCTTGCCGGCCTGCCGGGCATTTCCGTGCCTACAGGGCTCGACAAGCAGGGATTGCCACTGGGATTGCAGCTGATTGGACAACCCTGGGGCGAGGCAGATATGCTCAATTCGGCCTATGCGCTGGAAACGGCAGCAGGATTTGATGCAAAACCGCTCAAGTGGTGGTAAGGCTTGGGTTAAAAGACGCGGATACATGAGGCAATGACTATGCGGCGAGTATATTTGAGCATCGGGCTTCTGGCCGCTGTGGCTGCCTGCTCGACAGAGCCTGTGGGCGGGCGCGGTCCTTTCGATCCGATCCCGACACGGCCCCAGCAGGTCAATCCGATCATTGTCGCACCGCCAACCACAACCGGTGCGCCCGTGCCCGGCGATCCGACCCTTGGTCCGGTCACACAGATCCCCACGGCCCCTTTTGATCCCAATGCCATCGAATCCGATGCAACCCTGTCTCAGGACGTCATGAACGCACTTGGCACACCGGTGCCCGTGGTGCCGGACGAGCAGCGCGCAGGCATCGGCATCGACCCCAATGATCAGTCGATTGACCTGAACCAGTTTTCTCAGGAAGAGCAAAAACGCCAGCGCGAGGAAGACGCCCGCCGCATCGCCGAGGCCCGCTCACAACTGGTTGTGGTTCAGCCAGAGGCGATTCAGCAGGTTGATGACAGCGCCAATGTTGCAAAATATGCCCGCGCAACGACCCATACTATCGGTACCAAGCTGCACCGCCGTCCGGCGTTTGCCAGCAAATCCAATTCCTTGCGGACCTGCCTGAAGTTTGCCACAGCAGAAGAGGCACAGCGCCGTTTTCTTGCCACAGGCGGACCGACCACGGATCAGTTCAATCTTGACCCAGATGGCGATGGCTTTGCCTGTGGCTTTGATCCCCAGCCCTACCGCAGCATCAATTTCTGACCGGCAAGCCTGACGAAGTCGGTCGCGCCGTCAGGCGTCAACCAGTTTCAGATCGCCCGCGCTCTTGCGGCCGTCACGCCCGTCGATCAATTCGAACTCAATCGGCTGGTTGTCTGCAAGCCCGGTCAGCCCGGCCTGCTGAACAGCCGTGATGTGCACAAAGATGTCCTTGCCACCGTCCTCGGGCTGGATGAATCCATAGCCCTTCTCGGTGTTGAACCACTTTACCATACCTTTAGCCATAGTCCCGTCAGTCCTTCTCAATTCTCTTCAGGACGAGCCTGTTGAGGCAGGCCCGATGTCGTCGCAACGGGCCCTGAAGGTCTGTGTGCAGCCAGCCCGCACCGGACTCGGCCACAGGCAGAAATCCCGGGCACCGCAACCTGATATTAACCGAATCACCGGGCGTTACCTACTCCTAAAGTTTAGTTTTTTGCCAATTTCAGGCCTGAGCTTTCGAAATCTGGCTATAGAACTGCAAATTTCCCCGACACGCCCGCTTGCTTGATCCCGCGCCCTGTGGCTTTAAGGGACGCCAATTCGGGCGTAATTTTCAGCGACAGGACGCAACATGGCAGACCTCTTAACCTTCGCCAATCTCGGCAATCTGGGCGTACTCATCTTTCTTCAGGCGGTTCTGGGCTTCGACAACCTGCTCTACATCGCGATTGAGAGCCAGCGCGCTCCAAAAGAGATGCAGGCCCGTGTCCGGCGCTGGGGCATCCTGATTGCGATTGCCCTGCGCATCATCCTTCTGTTTGTCATGATCCAGTTGATCTCGACCCTCAAGGCACCGTTCTTCTCGATCAACATGCCCGGTTTCATTGAAGGCGACTTCAATTTCTCGGTGATCGTCTTTCTGCTTGGTGGCGGATTCATCATGTACACGGCCGTCAAGGAAATCAGCCACCTTCTGTCCATGGAGCACCTTGAACATGGCCCCGGCCAGAAGGGCGACCAGAAATCCGCCTTTGCGGTGGTCTCGATGATTGTTCTGATGAACCTGATCTTCTCGTTCGACAGCATCCTGTCAGCGCTCGCGATCACGGATGTCTTCCCGGTTCTGGCGATTGCGATCATCGCGTCCGGCGTGGCCATGCTGGTGCTGGCCGACCGCGTGACCGAGTTCATCAAACGCAACCGCATGTACGAGGTCCTCGGCCTCTTTGTCCTGCTGATCGTGGGCATCGTGCTTCTGGGCGAAGGCGGCCATGAGGCGCATCTCAAGCTCTTCGGCTATGCCGTCGAACCCATGGCCAAATCGACCTTCTACTTCTCGGTTGCGGTGCTGTTTCTGGTGGAGCTTATCCAGTCTGGCTACCAGCGCAAACTGGCCGCAGAACGGGCACATGAACAGTCTGGCGGGGAACATTAAGCGGCTTTTCCCCCCTCAAAACCGCGTGAGGCTATGACTATATCGTTGGTGGCGGCTGTGCTATAGCTGCCACCACAGACATGAGGTGAGGGGTAGGACCATGAGCTCACAGACTTTGCGCAACATGGCCGCTTGGGTCGTTTTGGCGATTGTTCTGTTCACATCCCTGGGTGCCTTTGCAGGAGGTATCTGATGGGCAAGCGTTATGGTGGAAAATACAGCCCCGACCGGGCCTCTGACGGGCAGACCACACCTGCAACCAACCGGTTTCGCAACCAGCGTGCAGCGAATGTCCATTGGGCCGCCCGGATGCTGTTCATCCTTCCCCTGCCCCTACTTGTCTCAGGCATTTTCGAGATCATGTCCGGTGACGCCTTTGGCATGATCGTGGAACTGGGCGGGTTTGCCGCCTTCATGCTTTCGGCATGGCTTCTGAACGAGGGCATCAAGGCCGAAGACGCCTACAACGCCCGCAAGATCGCCAGGCCCCCGTCATTCCCGCGCAAGATCGCGTCTGCCTGCCTGACCGGCCTGACGGTTGCAGGCGTCACCATGTTCACCCGCGACGGTGGGCTGCTTCAGGCCATCCCGTTTGGCGTTGTGGCCTCGGTTGCACAGGTTTTTGCCTTTGGCACTGATCCCATGACCAAAAAGGGCCTTGAGGGCGTCAACGAGTTCGAGACCGAGCGCGTGGCCAAAGCCATCGACAAGGCCGAAGGTCTGGTTGCCCAGATCATGGACGCCTCGCGCCGCATCGGGGACCGCCAGCTTGAAGACCGGATTGAGCGTCTGTGCGCACAGGCCCGTGACGTGTTCCGCGTGGTCGAAGAAGACCCCCGCGACCTGCCGCGTGCCCGCAAGTTCTTGAGCGTCTACCTGATGGGTGCACGCGACGCGACCGCCAAATTCGCCGATCTCTACAGCCGCTCCCGCAATCAGCAGGCCAAGGCCGACTACGAGGCGCTGCTCAGTGATCTGGAAACCAGTTTTTCATCCCATAAGGAACGCCTTCTTCTGGAAGACCGCTCCGATCTGGACATTGAAATTGACGTGCTGCGTCAGCGGCTCAAGCAAGAGGGCCTCACGGCCTGATATAAGAGGGGACATTCATGTCTGAAGACATCCGGGCCAAGGCCCAGACCGCATTGAAAGAAGTCGAAGAAGTAACTTCACTGATACTGCCAGAACCCAAGGGCGAGCTGATCGTCGTGGAGCGCGCTGATCCGGTCGAAAAGGCCGAAATCGACAAGCGCATGGCCGAACTGGACATGGCCGATACGCAAAGCATCATCTCTTTCGGCTCCGGCGCTCAGGCCGAGTTGCAGGAAATCAGCCAGGAAATGCTCTCTGGCGTGCGCAACAAGGATGTGGGCCCTGCAGGCGGTGCCCTGCGCGAGATGGTCTCGTCGATCCGGGGCTTTTCGGTCGATGAACTGAACCCCAACCGCAAGCTCAGCTGGTGGGAGCGTCTTCTGGGCCGCGCCAAGCCGATCCACGAATTCATGGCCCGCTACGAGACCGTGCAGGGCCAGATCGACAAAATCACTGGTGAGTTGCTGGAGCATGAGCACATCCTGCTCAAGGACATCAAATCGCTCGACAAGCTCTATGAGAAGACGCTGGATTTCTATGACCAGCTTGCGCTCTACATCGCCGCTGGCGAAGAGAAACTGCGCATCCTCGACAATGAGGAAATTCCCGCCAAGGAGCAGGAAGTTCAGGACGCACCCGAAGATCAGGGTGTCATCAAGGCACAGGAACTGCGCGATTTGCGCTCGGCCCGTGATGATCTTGAACGCCGGGTCCATGACCTGAAACTCACCCGTCAGGTGACCATGCAGTCGCTCCCCTCGATCCGTCTGGTGCAGGAGAACGACAAGTCGCTGGTGACCAAGATCAACTCCACGCTGGTCAACACCGTGCCGCTTTGGGAAACCCAGCTGGCACAGGCCGTCACCATCCACCGCAGCCAGGAAGCGGCTGAAGTGGTGCGTGATGCCAATGACCTGACCAACGAGCTGCTCAAGTCGAACGCAGACAACCTTAAGCAGGCCAACCGCACCATCCGCGAGGAAATGGAGCGCGGTGTCTTCGACATTGATGCGATCAAGCAGGCCAATGCCGATCTGATCGAGACCATCGAAGACAGCCTGCGCATTGCAGATGAGGGCAAGGCCAAGCGCGCCACGGCCGAGAAAGAGCTTCAGGCAATGGAAGCCGAGTTGAAAAACACGCTCGCCGCTGCCCGCTCCAAGGCCACAGGGCTTGGCGCACAGGTTGGCGAAAGCGTGTGATGCATTTTGGTGCGGGCGGTCTTATGCTGCCCGCACCAATCCTATAACAATCGGTTATCACATTGAATCTTATTCACAAATGTCTTTTGGGCCTCGGCAGCCTTGCGCTGGCGGCCTGCACGCAACCCGGTGGCGGCGTGCCCGACGAAGAACTGCGTTCCTATTACGCCTTTGCCTTTCAGGATTTGGAACAATCGGGCGGCAACCGCTCGGACACCCGTCCCAGCGACGCCCCGATCTCGACGACCCTGATCCTCAGCGCCTTTCAGGATCTGGCGTTTGATACCTTTGACGGACAGCGCCTGATCCTGCCCCAGCGCGCCAATGATCCGCGCAATGTTCTCTCGCGGTGGGAGGATCCGATCCGTCTGGCCTTCCTCTTCGGCCCCGACATCACACCCGCCCAGCGCACCCGCTTCCGCAAGGCTGTCGCCGATGTCTCGCGCCAGCTGCGCCGGGTGACCGGACACAGCATCACGATTGCGCCCGAAGGCACGCCGTTCAACGTCACCGTCGCCCTGCTGGACCGGAAGGACCAGCGCGCATTCGGGCGCGTCATCGACCGCGAAAGCGAGACCATGCGTGGCATCGGCTCGGGCATTGCTGAGTCAGACGTCGACACTTTCTGCTTCGTCGAACCGTTTGCCAAGGATCAGGAAGCTCTGGAACTGGGCGGCGCGCTTGTGCTGATCAAGGCCGAGTTGCCCGAGGATTTCTACGAGATCTGCGCCCATGAGGAACTGATGCACCTGATGGGCATGCTCAACCACACGGATCTGCGGCCCAGCGTGCTCAACTCCGATCAGGAGTTTTCCAAGATCACCATCCTCGACGACATCATTCTGGCCATGCTCTACGACCGCCGCCTGAAATCCGGCATGTCATGGGGCGAGGTCACCCCCCTTCTGCCCACAATCGCCAGCGACGCCGTCCGCCGCCTTGGCGTGGGCCGATTTGTTACCAACACACCCTCAACCGGAGGAACCTGACCCATGCCAATTTTCGATTTTCTGCGCGGTGAGTTCATCGACGTCATCCACTGGACAGATGACACCCGCGATACGCTGGTCTGGCGGTTCGAGCGCGAGGCCCATGAGATAAAGTACGGCGCCAAGCTGACCGTGCGTGAGGGCCAGTCGGCAGTGTTCGTCCATGAGGGGCAGTTGGCGGATGTCTTCACGCCCGGTCTCTATATGCTCGAGACCAACAACATGCCGATCCTGACCACGTTGCAGCATTGGGACCACGGCTTCAAAAGCCCGTTCAAGTCCGAGATCTATTTCGTCAACACGACCCGGTTTCAGGACCTCAAATGGGGCACCAAGAACCCGATCATGCTGCGCGACCCCGAGTTCGGGCCGGTGCGTCTGCGCGCCTTCGGCACCTATACGATCCGGGTCTCTGATCCCGGCAAGTTCCTGACCGAGATTGTCGGTACCGACGGGGAATTCACCACAGACGAGATCTCATACCAGATCCGCAACATCATCGTGGCGCGGTTCTCGCAGGCGATTGCGCAATCGGGCATCCCGGTGCTCGACATGGCCGCCAATACCGAGGATCTGGGCAAGCTGATTGCAGCCCGCATCTCACCGGAACTGGCCGAGTTTGGATTGGAAATGCCCGCGCTTTTCATCGAAAACATCTCGCTGCCGCCTGCGGTGGAGGCAGCGCTCGACAAACGCTCATCCATGGGCATTGCCGGCGATCTGGGCCGCTACACGGAATATTCCGCAGCCGAGGCGATGACAGAAGCCGCCAAGAACCCCAACGGCGGCGGTGGCATGGGCGCAGGCCTCGGCATGGGCATGGGTATGGCGATGGCAGGTCAGATGGCCAATCGCGGGCCTTGGGGCGCCGCCCCGACCCCGCCTCCTGCCCCGGTAGAGAAAGTCTGGCATGTGGCTGCGGGCGGTGAGACCGTCGGGCCGTTTTCGCGCGCCGAACTGGGCCAGATGGCCGCCAAAGGGCAACTCAGCCGGGAAAGCTGGGTCTGGACGCCGGGTCTGGACGGCTGGCAGCATGCAGATGACATCGACGAATTGGCACAACTCTTCACGGTCCTGCCCCCGCCACCGCCGCCCGGAGTATGATCCATTGGCCTGCGTAAGACTGCCAGTTGGTGGCCTTTTCGCCCACAGTTGAACAACCCTGACAGGCATATGACCGAGACAAGCGCCGACCACCGCTTTCCGTGCAACACATGCGGCTCTGACCTGCGTTATGCGCCGGGCACGTCGCAAATGACCTGCGATCATTGCGGCAACAGCCAGCACATCGAAGGCGCTGGTCCATGGGCTGGTGGCAGTCTCAGAGAGGTTGATTTCCGCTCGAACATCAACCGCGACCTGCCCGAGGAGGCGATTGAAGAGACCGCCGTGCTCGCCTGCCCCAATTGCGGTGCGCAGGTCGAGTTTGAGCCGGACATGCATGCCGCCGAATGCCCGTTCTGTGCAACGCCCGTGGTGACCACGACCGGCACGCATCGGCACATCAAGCCCCACGGACAACTGCCCTTTGCCATGACCGAAACCGAGGCGCGCAAGGCCATGACCACATGGCTCGGGCGGCTCTGGTTTGCGCCATCGGGCTTGCAGGATTTTGCCCGCAAGGGGCGCAGAATGTCGGGCGTCTATGTTCCCTACTGGACCTATGACGCAGACACCAAATCGACCTATCGCGGTCAGCGCGGCACAGTCTATTATGAGAACCGCCGTCAGACCGTTACCGTCAACGGCAAGCGCGAGACCCGCAATGTGCGTGTCCAGAAGGTGCGCTGGACACGCGTCTCGGGCCGGGTGGCGCGCTTCTTTGATGACGTGCTGGTGCTGGGCTCCAGAAGCCTGCCCAAGCGCTACACGGATGCGCTGGCGCCTTGGGACCTGTCCGCGCTGGAGCCTTATCAGCCGGAGTATCTGGCCGGGTTCCGAGCCGAGGGTTACACGGTCGAACTGGAAGACGGCTATGCCGAGGCGCGACAGATCATGGAGCGGATGATCATCCGCGACGTGAAATTCGACATCGGCGGGGACCGGCAGAAAGTTGATGATCTGGACACCTCCGTGGGCGCGCTCACCTTCAAGCACATCCTGCTGCCGGTCTGGATCGCGGCCTACAAGTACCGGGGCAAATCCTTCCGTTTCGTGGTCAACGGACGCACCGGACAAGTGCAGGGCGAGCGGCCCTATTCGGCGTTCAAGATCGCGCTGGCGGTGATTGCCGGGCTGATCGTGGCCGCAGGTGTGAGCTATTTCATTGCCCTTGAACAGATGTAAAATGGGCTGTCCCCGCGGGGACCGATTTTTATAATTCAGTCAAAACAACAGGCTAGCAATCCTGTTTAAACTGTATTTACCTTTGAAAATCAGCCTTCCAGCGCTTCGCCATTGGGCAGGGTGATCTCAAAATGGGTGCCGCTTGAGGTGCTTTCAATCAGGGTCAGTTGACCGCCATGGCCCTTGACCAGTTCAGAGGCGATGGCCAGCCCCAGACCGGTGCCGCCACGCCGTGCACCCCCCTGAAACGGCTTGAACAGAAACTCCTGCGCCTTGGCGGGCAGGCCCGGTCCGGTGTCGCGCACATCGATGGTGACCCCGCCCACGCCTGCCTGCGCCGAGACGGTGATGTCGCCGTTGCGCCCAGTGGCCTCGATCGCCTGACGGGCGTTGCGGATGAGGTTGGAAAAGACCCGGTACAGCTGCTCGCTGTCCCCTGCCACTTCCAGATCATCGGGCACTTCACAGTTCAGCATGACCGCACCGTCTTCGCTGCGCAGCCGGTCGCCGTCCATGACATCCTCAATCAGCATCTTCAGGTGCACGGGCCGCAGCACCGGTGCGGGTTCCTCGGCCTTGCCGAAAACGAGCGTGCTTTCACACAGCGTGATCGCGCGGTTGAGCGAGTTGATCAGCTTGGGCGAGGTGCGCGCCACTGCCGGATCCTGCGAGCGTTCCAGCCGGTCGGCCAGCAGGGTCGCCGTGGTCAGCATGTTGCGCAGATCATGGCTGATCCGGCTGACCGCGCCGCCCAGCCCCGCCAGACGCTCCTTCTGGCGCAGCGAGCCGGTCAACTGGGTCTGGAGATCGGCCAGTGACATCTCGGCCTCGCGCAATTCGATCACGCTGGAGCGCGGCTGGATGATCAGGCGGGCATCTTCAGGGTCATTGCGATAGCGCATCATGTGGCGCACCACCCGGCGGATCGGTTTGACCATCAGACGGCGCACGGCAAGGAACAGCAACGCTGCGGTCACCGCCGAGATGAACAGCGACAGCCACAGGATGTTGAGCCCATAATCGATGAGGGCCGACCGCAAGGGCGGCTCGCGCAGGGTCGCTTCGATCAGCACCCCCGCGCCCTTGACCGGCATCCCGATCACGCGGATCACGCGATCCTCGTTCGTGACCAGAACCCGCATCGCATCCCACATCAGCCGCCAGGGCGAAGCGTCGCGCAGATCGAAGGTTTCCATCACCGGCTCGGGCATGGGGCTGGCCAGCATCAGCTCGCGAATGGCGTTGCGGCGCATCACCACGTTGAGCACTTCGGCATTGTCCAGAAGCTCACGCTCAAGTTCAGGATCGACCATCGCATCCGGCGAGGCGAGCAGCACCAGTGAGGCGACCTGCGACAGCTCAAGCCGTTCCTGCAGGTAATCGACCCGGAAGCGCGCGACCGAGGGTACGAAGATCATGATTTCGGCGATCATCACGAAGATGATGGTCAGCGCCAGAAACCGCCCCGTGAGAGTGTTGATGAACCGCATGTCCCTTCGGTTCCCCTGTGTTGTTCTTGTTGTTTATGCGGCGGGCTCTCCCGCCACAAGGTGTTAGAATCGCTGAACGAACCGCACGATCTTTTTCAGGGCCTCATTCTCGAACAAGCGCGGCACATAATACTGGCCCGCAACCCGTTTGTTGATCTCGCCCAGTGTCGGATAGGGCGCGACCATGGCCGCCACCGCCCCGATCTTGAGCTTGTTTGCAATCACCAGCGCCCAGGTCTGAATCAATTCGCCCGCCTGCGCGCCCACGATGGACGCGCCCACCGGGCGGCCTTTCACGACCATGACCTTGATCAGGCCCGTTGTGTCCAGTTGTGCCCGCGCACGGTCGTTTTCGGCATAGTCAAAGCGCAGGACTTCCACGCGATCCTTGCCGTGTTCCTTGATCGCCTGCACCTCCGTCAGGCCCACCTGCGCAATCTCGGGATCCGTATAGGTCGCCCATGGAATGTGCCGTTCGGTTGCCTTTGAGGGCAGGCCCAGAAGGGCCGAGCGGATGATCACGCCAGCATGGTAGCCCGCGACATGGGTAAATTGCAGCCCGCCTGCCACATCACCGATGGCATAGACTTTGCGGTTGGTGGTTTTCAGGCTGGCATCCACTTCGATGCCGGCACGCGTCGTCCTGATGTCCGCTTTGTCCAGATCGAGAGAGCCGATGTTGGCTTTCCGACCGACGGCCATCAGAAGATGCGAGCCGGCAAAGCTGCGTCCGTCCTTGGTCTTGACCGTGATCACCCCGTCCTGGGATGTGATGCTTTCGGCCAGCGCATCCTCGGCAATCTCGACCCCCTCGGCGCGAATGCGCTCAAGGGCAATCGCTGCCAGTTCCGGGTCATCCTTGCCCAGCGCCTTGGCGCCTTCGATGACGGTTACCCTGGAGCCCAGGCGCACATGGGCCTGCGCCATTTCCATTCCGATGGGACCACCGCCGATGATCAGCAGGTGATCGGGCCGTTCGCGCAGATCGAAGATGTCTTCATTGGTGTAATGGGTCACGTCCTCAAGTCCGGGGATCGGCGGAACAAACGGGGAGGAGCCGGTCGCGATGACGATGCGTCGGGCCGTGATCTCATGATCGCCGGCCTGCACGGTGTTGGGACCGGTGAAGCGGCCATATTCGGTGATGACGCGCACGCCAAGGCCTTCGAACCGCTCGACGCTGTCATGGGGCTCGATCCCCTTGATGACCTGTGTCACGTGATCCTTGGCAGCTGCGTAATCCACTTCGGCCTCGCGCGGGGTGATGCCAAACGGCGCGCCGGTGGTCATGGCATGGGCGTGTTTTGCACTGGCAATCAGTGCCTTGGAGGGCACGCAGCCATAGTTCAGGCAGTCGCCGCCCATCTTGCCGCCTTCCAGCAGGGTCACATCCGCGCCCATCTGCACGGCACCCGCTGCAACAGACAAGCCGCCAGAACCCCCGCCGATGACCAGCAGGTCTGTTTTGAATGAGGTCATGGGATCAGCCTTTACGATTTACGGAATTTTTTCAAAAGGATCGGCAGGGCCGAGAGCGCTGCCAGTCCAAGGATCGGGCCAAGCACCTGAGGCTCGAAGATGATGCCCAGATTGGGCGTCTCGCCGCGGGCGAACACCTCGCCCAGACCGGACCCGACCCAGGAATAGACCGCCGTGCCCGGGATGATGCCCAGCGCCGTGGTCATGATGTAGTTGCGCAGCTTCACACCAAGAAAGGCAGGTGCGAGGTTTGCGACGAAAAACGGAATGGCGGGAACAAGGCGCATCAGGAACAGGTAGGAGACCTCGTTCTCATGCAGGCCTTTTTCCAGCTTTTTCAGCATGCCGCCGGAACTTGCGCCCTGAAGTTTGGCATGAAGCGCGTCGCCCAGTCCTGTCTTTGCTGCCAGAAAGATGCCGGTTGCCCCCAAGGTTGCGCCGATCACCGTAAGCCCGGTGCCCATGATCGCACCAAAGAGGAACCCGCCCGTGAGCGTCATGATCAGGCCGCCGGGCAGCGAGAAGCCCACAACCGCGATGTAGACACCCATATAGACCAGTGCCGCCAGCAGATAGTTGTTGTCCCGCCAGCCGATCAGGGTCTCACGATTGTCTGCAAGGGTCTGGAACGACAGATAATCCTTGAGAAACACAAACCCCAGAACCGCAACTGTGGCAATCACGGCCAGTGGCAGGTATTTCTGCCAGCTTTGTGTCTTGGTTTTGTCGATATTGGCCATCATGACAGGTTTGTCCTTAAGCGTGCTGTTCATTACGCATAAATACATGCGGGAAAACAACGTTTGGGGATAGTGGGCCTCACAGGCCATTGAAGTGGCGCGAGTGTTTGTTACAAAGTCTCATCCAGAGGCTGTAGCAAAGCAGCCCGTTTCGTCTCGATTGCGTGAGTATGGGTGAGTGACAGTGAAACAAATGATCGAAAGCATCGCAAAGATCCGGCGATTGTTACAGGTGGCGGGGCTGACCGGCGCGCTTCTTGGTGCAGGTGTCACAACACTTCAGGCGCAATCGGATGATTTCGTGGCCGACACGCTGACCCATATCATTCACCACGAGATGGCCCACGCACTGATCGATGCGTTCGAATTGCCGCTGCTTGGGCCTGAGGAAGACGCAGCCGATGCCTTTTCGACCCTGCACATGATTTCGACCCTGCATGGGCGTGCGGTCCCTGCCTTGCGCAACGTGTCCGAGGCCTGGCTGGTGATGCATGCCCAGGACGGCACCAAGGAAATGATGGAATACTATGGCGAACATGATCTGAGCGACCGTCGGGCGCTGTGGATCGTGTGCCTGCTTTACGGCTCGGACCCCAGCCGGTTTGACCGGGTCGCCACATGGGCCGATCTTCCGCCATGGCGAAAGAGCAGTTGCCGCGACGAGGCGCGCACCACGCGGCGCAGCTGGAGCAGTGTTCTCAGACCGCATCTGAGCGCGCCGGGCAGCATTCCCGAGGCGCCGATCAGACTGAACTATGAAGACCCCGGCGCATTGACCTCAGAGGCCACCTTCCTGCGGGAACTGGGGTTGCTGGAGGCGGTCGCCGAGGACTACTCGTCACGTTATCAGTGGGTCGAGCCGGTTGGAATCACCGCCAAAAACTGCGGCGAGGCCAATGCATTCTGGAACGCCGAGGACAATCGGATCGAGATTTGCTATGAGTTGGTCAGCGAATTGCGGCGATTGGATCAGGGACGGCGGCTTTATGGCTGGAAATCCCTCAAAAAGCGCAAGCAGTGAATTGACTTCTGAAGGCGGTCCGTTTACCCACCGGGCTTCACACGAGACACAACCGCCTCAGGCTTATGTGTTTGCAGGCGAAGCCGGCGCGGATGCCGGACGAGGAGACGAGACATGAAACGCACATTCCAGCCGTCTAATCTGGTACGCAAGCGGCGCCACGGGTTCCGTTCGCGCATGGCCACCAAAAACGGTCGCAAGATCCTGAACCGCCGCCGGAATCAGGGCCGCAAGAGCCTGTCCGCGTAAGACCGGACCGCCTGTCCAGGGACAGCATATGACCTTGTCGGAAACAAACCCCGGCTCCACCCAGGAGACCGGGGTTTTGCGTGTTGAGATGCAAGTTCTGCAAAAACGGCGGGAGTTTCTGGCAGCCTCCCGTGCCAAACGTCAGGTGATGCCGGGCTTTATCGTGCAGGCCCGCAAACGTGGCGCGGAGGAAGGCGCCGCCGGTCTGCTGCGTGTGGGTTATACCTGTTCCAAGAAAGTGGGCAACGCGGTGGCGCGCAACCGGGCCAAACGGCGGTTGCGTGAAGTGGCGCGCGCTGTTCTGCCAGATCAGGGCCAGCCGGGCTGGGACTACGTGCTGATCGGACGCGCAAACGTGACCGCCGCGCTGCCCTTCACCGATCTGGTGGCGCAATTGAGCACCGCACTCGGGCGGTTTCACGGGCCGCGGGACAAATGACCCCGCTGGCCTGGCTTCTGTCCCTGCCGGTGCGCGGCTATCGGCTGATCGGGTCCCCGTGGGTGGGGCGGAACTGCCGCTATGACCCGACCTGTTCGGCCTATGCGCTGGATGCCCTGCACCGTCACGGCGGGCTGAAAGGCGGCTGGCTGGCGCTCAGGCGCATCGGGCGGTGTCACCCCTGGGGCGGTGCGGGTGTGGATGACGTCCCGGACTGAGCGCGCAATCAAGGCTTGAGTGCAGACCGGGTTCTGGCGTATCGCATCATCCATGCTGGACGAGACCTCAGAGATACATCCGCTTTTTGCAGGCGCGCCGTCGACCACGGAGTTCAAGAAGCTGCGCAAACGGCTGGTGCGCAACACGCGCGAGGCGATCGAGGCCTATGGCATGATCGAGCCGGACGCGAAATGGCTGGTTTGCCTGTCTGGCGGCAAGGACAGCTACACTCTGCTGGCCATCCTTTTCGAGCTGCAATGGCGTGGTTTGCTGCCTGTGGACATTTTGGCCTGCAATCTGGATCAGGGCCAACCGGGCTTTCCTGCCACTGTCCTGCCGAAATTCCTGGAAGAGCGTGGCGTGCCGCACAGGATCGAGTATCAGGACACCTATTCGATTGTGACCGACAAGGTGCCGCAGGGCCGGACGTATTGCGCGCTCTGTTCGCGCCTGCGCCGGGCCAATCTCTACCGGATCGCGCGCGAGGAAGGCTGCACGGCGGTGGTGCTGGGGCATCACCGGGACGATATGCTCGAGACCTTTTTCATGAACCTGTTTCACGGTGGCAAGCTGGCCTCCATGCCGCCGAAACTGCTTAATGACGAGGGTGATCTCTTTGTCTATCGCCCGCTTGCCCATGTGGCGGAAGTCGATTGCGAGCGGTTTGCACGGGCAATGGGCTATCCGATCATCCCGTGTGATCTTTGCGGCTCTCAGGACGGGTTGCAGCGCCAGCAGATTAAGGGGATGCTGGATCAGTGGGAGGCCAATGCGCCGGGGCGGCGGCAGGTGATCTTCAAGGCCCTGACCAACACCAATGCCAGCCATATGCTTGATCCCAACCTCTTTGACTTCAAGGCGTTGCAGCGGACCAAACCCTGAGAGATCGGGCAAAAATGGGACCAAATTAAATCCGCGTTCATGAGAATCATGCACGTCAGGGTTTATGAGCGCCAAGACCATCATGCCTGAAACCATGCCTGTGAGTGCGATGAACCGCGCCCACCGGATTGGATTGACGGCTTTTGCGGCCCTTCTGATCATCGGGTTTCAGATGGTTCAGGTCATGGTCGCGGAAGAACACAAACAACAGACGGCGGCCAAGATGATGCTGTCGATGGCCTCGGAAATTCAATCCAGCACTGCCTTTGCCATCGAGACCGCCATGACCGGCACGGAGGATGAGGTCATGGCGATGACCTCGGCCTACTCGACCACTGTTGGAAAGGTGAAGGCCACGATTGCAAGCTCTGTCGACATGCTGGAAGGGAACCTTGAGTTTCAGCAGCAGGAAAATGCCGGCATGGCCACGGCCGAGCATGTGGGCGTTGAGATTTCAAACCGGCTGGATCAACTGGAGGTGCGGGTGGCGGACCTTCTGTCCAGTTCGCTTCAGGATCTTGATCCCCAGCATCTGGCCGATGTCAGTGCCTATGTCGAACTGGATATCATCTCACGGCTGATCTATCTGTCGAACCTTTTCAGCGATCACGCCGAGCATCTGGACGACCGCCTGGGGGTGATGAGCGTGGCCACGCTGGTGATCGAACTGGTTTTTCTGATCGCCTTTGCAACGCTGGTTCTGGCACCGCTCACGCGCAAGGCTGCCTCACAGAGCGAGCATGTGAAGGCGGAACTGGAAGAAACCACGCGCGCGGCCTTTTTCGATGCCGAGACGCGGTTGCCCAACACCAATTTGCTGCAATCCACGGTCCGGCTCGCGGTTGAGGAGAACACCACCGGCTTGCCCGACATGGCGCTAGTGATGATCCGTGCGCTGGTGCGAAACACCTTTGGAGATCAAACGCTTGTGGCCAAGGCGGTTGGCATTCGACTGTCTTCCATCGGACGCAAGGAATTTCAGGTGTTCCGGATTTCAGACAATGTCTTTGCGGTTCTGATTTCGCAGGAAGGGGCAGAGCATCAGGTATCTTCCGTTGCGCGGGCGATCCGTGTCGCACTGGAGACGCCGATAGTACTGGGCGCGGTTCCCGTGCATCTTGGCATCAGTCTGGGAGCGGCTGTTCTGGGCAAGGATACGCCCGATGCGGCCGCCCTGCTGCGTCATGCCGAGATTGCCACCAATCACAATCGAAAAGCCTCCGAAGGCGGGGCCGCAGCACCGCCCTTCAGCCTTTTTGCACCCGCCCTGCTGACCCGGATGGACGACGACAAGCACAAGGCGCGCGAGTTGGCCCATGCGCTGGAGGCAGGCCAGATCGTCAGCTACTTCCAACCACAGGTCGATATCGCCACCAGCAAGGTCATCGGGTTCGAGGCTCTGGCCAGATGGCACCATCCGCAAAAGGGCGTGCTGAGCCCGTTCCATTTCCTGGACATCAGTGAAGCCTCCGGTCTGTCCGGCCTGCTGGGGGAGACCACAGTTTCCACCGCCCTGCGAGCCTTCGAGACCTGGCGGCAGTCGGGCTTTGCGGTCGACAGCATCGGGCTGAACTTCTCTGAATCGCAACTTGGGAATGCAACGCTTCTGGAAAAGCTGGAATGGGAGGCTGACCGGCTGGACATTGCACCGTCCTCTATCGTGGTGGAGGTGCTGGAAACCGTGCTGACCGACAGCCAGTCCTCAAACGTCGCGCTGGCTGTGCGCAAACTGGCCGACAAGGGCTATCAGATCGATCTGGATGATTTCGGCACGGGATCAGCTTCCATTGCCAATATCGAACGGTTCCGCGCCAACCGCCTGAAAATCGACCGCTCCTTCGTGGCCGATATTCTTGAAAACCCGACCCATCGTAAACTGGTCGCAGCAATGATCGGAATGTCACGCAGTTTCGACATAGAAGTTCTGGCCGAAGGCGTCGAAAACCAGGAGATCGTCGATGCTGTTCGCGATCTGGGGTGCACCAAATTCCAGGGCTATCACTTCGGCAAACCCATGGCGCTGGAGGACACCATCGCCTGGCTGGACAGTTGGTACAACGGATCTGCAGACAAGATCGTGGCTTCCGGTCAGGGCTAGCATTGGCTGCCTGCCAAATCTCAACGGCAAATTCCTTGAAATTTGACGGTGCTGATCGCCGGTTTGGCCCCCAAAGCCACCCCCGCGACCGCGTTTCGCCTTGACCTTTTGACGCTCAACCTGTTGAACCCAGCCAAGCAGAAAACCGTGACGGCTGGAGCGTTGAGATGGACGATCAGAACAAGAACCTCATTCTGGCAACTGCCCTGAGTTTTCTGGTCATATTGGTATGGTTTGTCCTGTTCCCGCCAGAACCACCCGTAGACCCTGCACAGACCACGACGATTGCTGCTGAAGACGGCTCCATCGCGCTGCCGCCTGCGGACAATTCCGCTGCCGGATCCCTGACCGTTCCGGGCGCTGAAGTGCAATCGAGCCGCGAAGTTGCGCTGGCATCTGTCGAGCGGATTGAAGTTGAAACTCCTCGTCTCGTCGGTTCGATCTCGCTGCGCGGTGGCAGGATCGACGATCTGCTGCTCAAGGATTACATGACCTCGATCGAGGCCGATGCCGAGATCGAGACGCTGCTGACGCCTGCTGGAGCGCAGGATGCATATTATGCTCTGCATGGCTGGGGCCCGGCAGGCAACCTGCCCGCCGATCAGGTGCCCGGTGCCAGCACCGACTGGACCGTTGTCAGCGGTGCGCCGCTCTCTCCGGGTGCGCCTTTGGTTCTGGAATGGGCCAACACGATGGGCATGACATTCTCCAAGTCCATCACCGTGGACGAGGATTACCTTTTCACGATCACCCAGGAAGTGCGCAACGCCTCGGGCGCGCCCGTGCGGATGTTCCCCTATGGCATCATTGCCCGCAAGGGCGAGCCACCGCAGCGGAATTTCTTCATTCTGCATGAGGGCGTTGTGTCCTCATCTGACGGAAATCTGGGCGAGGAAAGCTATGACGCGCTGCGCGATCTGGATTTCGACCAGATCGAGCGTGCCCATGTCGAAAAGACCGAAGTGACCGAGAACGGATGGGTCGGGTTCACCGATCACTACTGGATGACGTCGCTGCTGGCGGGCGCGGGCCAGTCTTTCACATCCGTGATCAAATACACGCCCGGCAATGACACCTACCAGACCGACATGCGCCTGCCCGTGGTCGAGATCGCGGATGGGGCCAGCACGCAGTCGACGACCTATTTCTATGCCGGTGCAAAGGAATGGGCGGTACTGCGGGAGTATCAGGACAGCCTGAACATCGATCAGTTTGTCGACTCGATTGACTGGGGCTGGTTCTACTTCCTGACCAAGCCGATTTTCCAGGCGCTGCACTACCTGAACCTGTGGATCGGCAACATGGGCTGGGCGATCATCGGCCTGACGGTCATCATCAAGACCCTGCTTTTGCCGCTGGCCTACAAATCCTATGTCTCGATGTCGAAGATGAAGAAGCTTCAGCCAGAGATGGAAAAGATCAAGGAGCGTGCCGGCGACGATCGGATGAAGCTTCAGCAGGAAATGATGACGCTGTACAAGACCGAGAAGGTGAACCCTGCCTCGGGCTGTCTGCCGATCCTGTTGCAGATCCCGATCTTCTTCTCGCTCTACAAGGTGATTTTCGTGACCATCGAGCTGCGTCACGCGCCGTTTTTCGGCTGGATCCGCGACCTCAGCGCACCTGATCCAAGCTCGTTCCTGAACCTGTTTGGCCTGCTGCCTTTCACACCTCCCGGACCGGAAAGCCTTCTGGGCATCTTCTCCATCGGGGTCTTCCCGATCCTGATGGGTGTGACCATGTGGATGCAGCAGAAGCTGAACCCCGCGCCCACCGACAAGACGCAGGCCATGATCTTTGCCTGGATGCCGTGGATCTTCATGTTCATGCTGGGCACGTTTGCGTCGGGTCTGGTGGTCTACTGGTGCGCCAACAACATCCTGACCTTCTCGCAGCAGTATCTGATCATGCGCAGCCAGGGCGTGAAGCCCGATGTGTTTGGCAACATCCTCTCAAGCTTCAAACGCGAAAAACCGGCTGAAGACTAGCGATGCAGCGCCGCCTGACCCATATCTTCCGCCATCCGGTGAAGGCCATTGGGTTGGAGGCGCTGGAGAGCGTGATGCTCAGTGCCGGTGCCTGCCTGCCGCTGGACCGCGTCTGGGCCGTGGCAACCGAAGCTGCACGGCTGGACGGGGGTTGGGCGCGCTGCGGCAATTTCATTCGCGGGGCCAAGTCACCGGAACTGATGGCGGTGCGGGTGAAATCGCAGGGGGGGACCAGCTTCGCATTTTCACACCCACGCCATGAAAGCATCACGCCTGATCTGGACGTCCCGGCAGATGCCGCGCGTCTGGTCGACTGGGTCAAGCCGCTTTGCAACCCGAACCGGGCAGCACCGGTGCAGATCTACCGCGTGCCGGAAGTTGCCCTGACGGACAATCCCGAGCCGGAGATCTCGATCCTTAACCAGTCTTCGCGCCGTGCCCTTTCGGAAAAGGCCGGGCTGGATCTGACGATGGAACGGTTTCGGGGCAACCTGTGGCTGGACGGGCTGGGTCCGTGGGAAGAGCTGGACCTGATCGGCAAGCGCCTGAGCATTGGTGCGGTCACGGTCGAGGTCACCGCCCCCATCGAGCGCTGCGCTGCCATTACGGCCAATCCCGAAAGCGGGCGGGTAGATGTGAACACGCTGGATGTTCTGGAAGACGGGTGGGGTCATCGCGATTTTGGCGTGTTTGCCCGCGTCATCGACGGCGGTCAGCTTCAGGTTGGGGATGCGGTGTCATGAGCGGTTTGCAATTTACCTATGCACCGGATCCCGATGAGGCAGCACATGATGCCGGACGCCTGCTGTTTGCGCGTGAGGCTGAGTTCCTCAAAGGTGTGGTGGCCATGTCGGGCCTGCCGCCTGCGGACCGGCTGGAGGTCTGTTTTGCCGGGCGCTCCAACGTGGGCAAGTCCAGCCTGATCAACGCGCTGACCGGGCGCAAGGCGCTGGCGCGGGCATCAAACACGCCCGGACGCACCCAGGAGATCAACTTCTTCACGCTTGAGGACCTTTATCTGGTCGACCTGCCCGGCTATGGCTTTGCCAATGCGCCGGTTGCGGTGGTGGCGAAATGGCAGGCGCTTTTGAAATCCTATCTGGCCGGGCGCGCGACCCTGCGGCGTGTTTTTCTGCTGATCGACAGCCGCCACGGGGCCAAGGCCGTTGATGAAGAGATCATGGGGCTGCTTGACAAGGCGGCGGTGACTTTTCAGGTGGTGCTGACCAAGACCGACAAGCCCAAAGGTCATGAACTGGACAAGGTGTTTGCCGATCTGGGCAAGGTTCTGGGCAAACACCCGGCCGCCTATCCGCAGGTGATTGCCACCTCGTCGGCCAAGGGTTCGGGTCTGGCCACCCTGCGTGCCACCATTGCAGAGTTGCGCGAGAGCGGTTGACCACCCCCTGCCCGGTAAGTGATATTGCGCGGCAGTATAAACGACACCTGCGCCTCAAGGACCCAAACATTATGGAGACTTCCGCTGCCATGAAGCATGATTGGCTGGCCACGGCCCGCACCCTGAGCGAGGCCCTGCCTTACCTTCAGAAATACGATGGCGCGACGGTCGTGATCAAGCTGGGCGGGCACGCCATGGGCAATGACGCGGCAATGGAGCGGTTTGCCCGCGATGTGGTGCTGATGAAGCAGTGCAATGTGCATCCGGTGGTCGTCCATGGCGGCGGGCCGATGATCAACGAGATGCTGGCGCGTCTGAACATCCAGTCCGAGTTCATCGACGGCAAACGGGTGACCGACGAGGCGACCATGGAAGTGGTCGAGATGGTGCTGTCTGGCCGGGTCAACAAGCGGCTGGTGCAGGCGGTCAATGCGCAGGGCGGCAAGGCTGTCGGGCTGTCGGGCAAGGATGCGAACCTGATCATCTGTGAAAAGACACTGGCGCGCAGCAAGTCTGGCGAGGCGATTGATCTGGGGCTGGTCGGCAAGCCGGTGAAGGTGAACCCGGAAGTTCTGGATCACTTCATGAAGGGTGATTTCATTCCCATCGTCTCTCCTCTTGGGGTCGGGCGCTCGGGCGAGACGTTCAACATCAATGGTGACACGGCGGCGGGTGCGATTGCAGGTGCGATGCAGGCCAACCGGTTGTTGCTGCTCACCGATGTCGAGGGCGTTAAGGACGGGGACGGCAATCTGCTGACGGCAATGACCAGTCAGGATGTCCGCGACCTGACCGCAAGCGGCGTGATTGCCGGCGGCATGATCCCCAAGACCGAGACCGCACTTGATGCGCTGGCCTCGGGCGTGCGGGCGGCTGTGATCCTTGACGGACGGGTGCCACATGCCTGCCTGCTGGAGCTGTTCACCGAGCATGGTGCGGGAAGCCTGATCCGCGGATGAGCCCGTCTGCACTGACATCTGCGGCTGCCTCCCATGGTCTTGCGGTTCTGGGCGGGTTTCGAACAAGGGATGCAGACACAGCGCTTGAGGGGATGTCATCCGTTCTTCTGCTGGGGCCATCGGGGCCGGAGTTCTGGGATATTTTCAGCGCCGCGCCCGAGATGGCCGATGGCGCGCCCGATCCGATGAACCGCTGGTCCGAGCGGATCGTCGGCAGGCTGGCCGAAGAGTTCGGGGGCAAGGCGCTTTACCCTTTTGGCGGGCCGCCTTGGTTGCCGTTTTACGACTGGGCCCTGCGCAGCGGACAGGCTTTTGCCTCTCCCATCGGGTTTCTGGTGCATGGCACGCACGGGCTTTTCGTGTCCTACCGGGGAGCTTTGGGCTTTGCGGAAGAGGTTGACTTGCCCACAAATCTGCCCTCCCCGTGCGAGACCTGTGCGGACCGACCCTGTCTGAGCGCCTGCCCGGTCGGGGCTTTTTCCAAAAACAACTATGATACTGACGCCTGTCATGGCTATCTTGATCAGGCGGCAGGGTCGGTGTGCATGTCAAAGGGCTGTGCCGCACGGCGGGCCTGTCCGATTGGTCAGGATTATCGCCTGCCTGCACAATCCGCCTTTCACATGGCGGCCTTTCACAAGGGGTGATCCCATGAAGACCCTGATCCTGATGCGCCACGCGAAGTCCGACTGGGATGATCCCACGCTGGAAGACATCGAGCGGCCCTTGAACCGGCGCGGGCGGATGAGTGCGGGAGCGCTTGGGGAATGGTTGGAGACAGGCGGTCACCGGCCCGAAAGGGTGCTCCTGTCAAGTGCGGTACGGACCCAGGAGACCTGGGCACGGGTGGCGACACAATTGAGCGATGAGGCCGATGTGCTGGTGCTGGAGGCGCTATATCTGGCGCCTGAAGAGCGGATGCTGGAGCAGCTCAGACGCAAGGGCGGTGACGCCGATGTGGTGATGATGATCTGCCACAACCCCGGGACGGCAGCGCTGGCGGAACGATTGCTTGAGACGCCGATCCGGGAAATGGCACTGGCCCAGTTCCCCACGGGTGCAACCGCGATCATTGATTTTGATGTGCAGGACTGGCGTGAGGTCGGGCCTGCGCTGGGGCGGTTGCAGGACTTCATCGTGCCGCGTGCGCTTCTGGAGACGTGAAGTTCCGCCTCCGGCGGGAGTATTTACTGGAAATTCGAAGCGGGGCGGCGCGGGGGTCTCCCGAGCCGCCCCGATTTTGTCAGTGACCGAGGATCTGGCTGAGGAACAATTGTGTCCGCTCGCTTTGCGGGTTGTTGAAGAACTCCTCAGGTTCGTTCTGCTCGACGATCTGGCCCTGATCCATGAAGATCACACGGTTGGCGACCTTGCGGGCAAAGCCCATCTCATGGGTCACGCAGAGCATGGTCATGCCCTCTTGTGCCAGTTCGATCATCGTGTCGAGCACTTCGGCGATCATCTCGGGATCGAGTGCCGATGTCGGCTCGTCAAAGAGCATGATGCGCGGCTTCATGCAGAGCGAGCGGGCAATGGCCACGCGCTGCTGCTGACCGCCTGACAACTGACCGGGATACTTGTCGGCCTGCTCGGGGATCTTGACCTTGTGCAGGTAATGCATCGCGATTTCTTCGGCTTCCTTCTTGGGCGTCTTGCGCACCCAGATCGGGGCCAGCGTGCAATTTTCCAGAATCGTCAGATGCGGGAAGAGGTTGAAGTGCTGGAAGCACATGCCGACCTCGGAGCGGATCTTGTCGATGTTCTTGAGGTCCGAAGAAAGCTCGGTCCCGTCAACGATGATCTGGCCCTTCTGGTGTTCCTCAAGCCGGTTGATGCAGCGGATCAGCGTCGATTTTCCGGACCCCGAAGGGCCACAGATGACGATGCGTTCACCGCGGTTGACGGTCAGATTGACGTCACGCAGCACATGAAACTGGCCGTACCATTTGTTCATGTTGGTGATCTGGATCGCGACCTCGTCGCTGACCTGCATGTTTGAACGATCTACGTCGTTGTCGATTGCGGGCTCTGACATTGGTAAAGCTCCTTAACGGTGATCTGTGCGGAGCTTCTGCTCCAGATACATGGAATAGCGGGACATCGAGAAACAGCAGATGAAGAACAGGAAGCCGACGAAGACGAAGAGCTCCCAGTAGATGCCGTTCCATTCGGTTGTGGCGCGGATCGCACCGGTCAGTCCCAATGGGTCGAGCAGGCCGATGAAGACCACCAGAACGGTGTCCTTAAACAACCCGATGAAGGTGTTCACGATGCCCGGGATGGAGATTTTCAGCGCTTGCGGCATGATGATCAGCTGCTGCGCTTTCCAATAGTCCAGCCCCAATGCATCGGCTGCCTCGTACTGCCCGCGTGGCAGGGCCGCGAGGCCCCCGCGGATCACCTCGGCCATATAGGCCGCGGCAAACAGCGTCACCATGATGATGACCCGAAGCACGATGTCGAAATTCGTGCCCGGCGGCAGGAAGTAGTTCAACAGAAGCGATGCAGTGAACAGCAAGGTGATCAGCGGCACGCCGCGAATGAACTCGATAAAGCCCACGCAGATCGACTTGATGAAGAAGAGGTTCGACTGCCGTCCCAGCGCCAGAAGGATGCCGATGGGCAGCGACAGGGCGATGCCCGTAACCCCGATGATCACCGAGAGCATGAAACCGCCAAGATCCTTGGAGGTCACCGCCTCGATCCCAATGGGAAGTACGGAACTGAGCCCGCCTGCAATGGGGCCGGCCAGGAACATCCACCAGATGATCGCGGCCAGAATGCCGCCACCAACAGCTGCGATGGCCCCGAAGCGGTCGCCGAGTATCTTTGCGGCATACCACCCGACAACGAAGCCCGCGGCCACAGCCATGGGACCCCAGATCGTGCCACCCCAGATCAACCAGACCAGCAGGAACGGGTAGATCGCGGAGAAAATGAACATCTTGCGCGGCAGATTGTTGAACAGCACAGGTGCCAGCGCCACGAAGAGCAGCACGAAGGCCAGTACCGGTCGCCAGTAGAGATGCTGTGGATAGAAGCCGAAGAGCAACTGGTTCCAGCGTTCCGTGATCACCGCAAAGCAGGCGCTTGGCACGTCGCCGTAAGCGGCTTCACGGATTTCCCGGCATTCCGACAGGCTGCCGGCATTCCAGATGGAATACCAGAACCAGGGCACCAGATGGCTTGCCAGATAGTAGATCGCGTAAATCCCGATCAGGGTCAGAATGGAGTTGCTGACCGATGAGAACAGGTTGGCGCGCATCCATTTCACAATGCCCACTTCGGTGAGTGGCGGGGCCTGTTCCCCCAGCATTTCGGTGCGGACGAAAGATTTATCAGACATCTCAGCGCTCCTTCAGTTTGACGGAGGAGTTGTAGATGTTCATCGCACCCGAGATCAGAAGCGAGAGCACCAGATAGATGACCATCATCAACAACATGGCTTCAAGCTCTCGTCCCGTCTGGTTGAGCGTGATGCCGCCAAGGGTCGCACGCAGATCCATGTACCCAACGGCAATGGCCAGCGACGAGTTCTTGGTCAGGTTGAGATACTGGGAGATGAGTGGCGGAATGATCACCCGCAGGGCCTGAGGCAGAATGACCAGGCTCATGGTGCGACCCGAGCGCAGGCCAAGCGCGTTGGCCGCCTCGGTCTGACCCTTGGAGATCGCAAGGATGCCACCGCGCACGTTCTCGGCGATAAAGGCGCCCGTATAGAGCGACAAGGCCAGCCAGAGCGCGAGCAGCGAGTTGCGCATATGGATGCCGCCGGAGAAGTTGAAACCCTTGAGTTCGGGATAATCCAGACCGATCGGACGGCCCAGAATGAAGAACACCAGAAGCGCTGGCAAAAAGAAGATGCCCAGTTTGATCCAGAAGGTCGGAAGGATCTCACCGGTTGCGTCCTGACGCTTCTTGGCCCACCGGCCGAAGACCCAGATGCCGACCATCGACAACAGGAAGACAATGACAACGAACATCGAGCCATCGCCCCATGTGGGCGCGGGGATGTAGGTGCCGCGGTTGGTGATGGCCACGCTGTCGCCCAGAAGCATGTTTGCCGCCGGATTGTCACCCCGGAAGGCGCGCGGCTGCGGCATGGCTTCGGTGAAGACCGCAAAGATCGCTGCGATCCAGAGCAGAAGCGGCACGTTGCGGAAGCCTTCGACATAGACCGTCATCAGCTTGGCAACCAGCCAGTTGTTCGACAGTCTCAGCACACCTGCGATCACACCGATGATGGTGGCGAGGATACAGCCCAGAAAGGCGACCAGAAGCGTGTTCAACAGACCAACGAAAGTCGCGCGCAGATGCGAGCTGTCGTTGGTGTATTCAATCAGACGCTGGTTGATGTCATAGCCTGCGCGTGCACCAAGAAACCCGAAATTGAAGTCTTTGCCGAGCGCTTGCAGGTTGAAGTAGGTGTTCATGACAAGCCAGGCGAGTACGGCCATGAACAGGATAAATGCGAAAGTCTGGATGGTGATCGATCTATAACGGGTGTCATAGACCAGCATACTCAAATTGAACGGTTTACCCGTCTCATCGGAAATGACTGACATCTCCACTCACTCCTGTTGGGTGAGCCCCCTCCCTGCGGCCGGTTAGATCCGGTCCTGCTGTTGGGCCCAAATTATATACGAAAAGGGCGCGCAAACCGCGCGCCCTTTCCAGAGACTTCAGATCAACGGAATGGCGGGGAGTAGATCAGGCCGCCCTGTGTCCACTGAGCGTTCAGACCGCGTGCCAGAGCAATTGGTGTGCCCTCGCCGATGTTCGCGGCATAGATCTCGCCGTAGTTGCCACCAACAGCGATTGCACGCTTGGCCCATTCTGCGTCCAGACCCAGCATGCCGCCAAGGTCACCTTCGGTGCCCAGAAGACGGTTAATCTCCGGGTTGTTGGTGCCTTTTGCCATCTCTTCGAGGTTGGCAGATGTCACGCCGATTTCTTCAGCAGTGATCAGCGCGTTCAGTGTCCAGCGCGCGATGTCTGCCCACTGGTCGTCGCCGTGGCGTACGAGTGGACCGAGAGGCTCTTTGGAGATGATCTCGGGCAGCAGGACATGAGCGTCTGCGTCTTCAAAAGTTGCACGTGTCGCGGCAAGGCCAGATGCGTCAGTTGTGTAGACGTCACAGGCACCAGCGAGATACTGCTGCTGAGCTTCTGCGTTTGTCTCGATGGGCACTGGCTCGTAGCTCATGTTGTTGGACTTGAAGTAGTCCGCCAGGTTCAGCTCGGTCGTGGTGCCGGTCTGGATGCAGACAGTCGCGCCGTCCAGTTCGGTGGCCGAAGACACACCCAGATCTTTGCGGACCATGAAGCCCTGACCATCGTAATAGTTTACCCCGACAAAGGTGAACTTCAGATCGACGTCACGGGAGAATGTCCATGTGGTGTTGCGTGCCAACAGATCGATTTCGCCCGAAGCGAGCGCCGTGAAGCGTGTCTGACCTGTTGTCGGAACGAACTCGACAGCTGTGCCGTCGCCCAGTACAGCCGCAGCGACAGCGCGACATACGGAAACGTCAAAGCCTTCCCATTCGCCATTTGCGTCTGGAGCAGCAAAGCCGACAAGACCTGTGGTCACGCCGCACTTCAGGCTGCCTGCCGCTTGCACATCTTCCAGAGTGCCCGCGGATGCAAAACCTGCTGCAAGACCGGCCGCTGTCAAAGCGCCGATAAAGACTGATTTTTTCATGTTTACCTCTTCCTGATGAACCGCCCCCTGTCAGAGCGGGTTTTTCCAAGCCCTGTTGAGGCCCGGATGTTGGTCTGCAACCGTTTCGGATGCTGGTCCTAACAATGAGAAATCTCTTGGGAAGGTCAAGGCTGTTTGGAATGCCCTTATCTTAGGTCAATGAGCATGACCCTTAATGCCCGATTAATAGGCATTAACACTGGAGACGGGTGTGTCCGATGATCAGTACCTATACTTTTGAGAATGATTTCAGAGGTGAAACACGGATTTCCCCTCTGCAAAATCCTGGTCCGAAGTCTCTGATGTCTGTCAATTTGCCATCGCTGATCCGCTGGTTGGTCAGGGCAAGGTCGCCGATTAACTCCATTCAGATTAGGTCTGATATATTGACCTAACAAAATTGACAGGGCTTCGACCCAAGTCAGCGCACGATCTCTCTGACACGGGTGATTTGACAGAATCGCAAGAGAATCGCCGGGAATTTCGCGCCGGAAAACCCAAGAGCAGGAACCGGGTGCTTGTCTGAAATTCAGATCAATGTCCGGTGCCAAGAAGATCAAGCGTCCGGGCCGCGCGCAGGAATTCAGCCTGTTTGCGCGCGCTCAACGTCTCGGCCTCCTCATCTGGTCCCCATTGCTCGATCTGCCACAGCTCATCAAGACGGGACAGGGGCCACGCGTCATCGGCGGGAAGCGCCTTTGCGGCGGTGGCAAGCGCCAGAACCAGCGAGCCTGACAAGGTGATCAGGTCATGGACCGCCGCCAGTTCGAAGGATGAAAACCGGTCAAGCTCAGCCCGCAGTCGCGACAGGGACGCATCCGGTTGGTCGATGAACATCACGCCCGCCACCTGATTGAGCGGCGCATTCAACTCGGCACGTGCCCAGTCAAGCCAGGGTTGCCAAAGTGCTGTCTGACGGGCCAGCAATTCCTCCGGCCCGGGCGCGAGGTAACACAGGAGGTCTGTCTCACCATAAGCCCCCAGCATGTCGGCCACGGCAGTTTTCTGCGGCGCGACCTTGTCGATGGCCGAGTTCGCCAACCGGGTGAACGGCATGGCTTCGGGGTTGATCTTGTCCCCCTGCTCGCCCCATTCGCGGGCAATCTCATCTGCGAGCGGCCGACTGGGCACCAGAAATTCGGATTTGGCAGGTGTTCTGAGCGGGCGACCGTCCAGAAGAATGGAATAGCCCGCGCCATTGCCCGACACATCTGCCGATTTCCAGAACCGTTTGCGATGAGCGTCTAGCATTGTGCCTCCTGCCAGTTGTGCAGCATCTGACCAAGTGCGGCCATGTCATCGGCAATCTGGTGCGCGCCTGCCCCAAGGATCCGGTCGCGTCCGTGATAGCCCCAGTTCACGCCGATGGTGTGAAAGCCAGCACTGCGCCCCATTTCCATATCGAAACTTGTGTCACCGATCATCACCGCGCGGCTGGCCGGAATGCCGGTTTCGGACACGCAGGCCTCCAGCATGGACGGATGCGGTTTGGAGGGGTGTTCGTCCGATGTTTGGGTCGTCATGAAGCGCCCCTGCCAACCATAGATGTCGATTACCTTTTTCAGCCCGCGCCGGGCCTTGCCAGTCGCTGCACCAAGGATCACGTGGTCCTGTCCGTGGAGTGTTTGCAGCAAAGCTTCCGCACCGGGATAAAGCGGCTCGGAGCGGGCAACGCCGTTCTGGTTTCTGCGCGCAATGGCTGCCTCGCGATAGCCTTGTGCCGCCTTGGCGATTGTAGCCTCGTCCAGTCCGGGTTCGATCCGGTCGATGCAGATCTCAAGCGTCAGGCCCACGATGGCCAATACTTCGTCACGGCCGGGTTTGCGCAGACCTGCGGCCTGAAATCCGGCTTCCATGCTGGCGACGATTGCCTCCTGACTGTCAATCAGGGTGCCGTCCATGTCGAAGATGATCAGAACCGGGTCAGTCACAGGGCCAGATCCTCAAACGGGTCGAGTGTTGCGTCCTTTTCGGACCAGTCAAAGAGTGACCAAGTGGCTGCCATGTGGTCAGGCAAAGGGGCGATCAGCACCAGTTCCGCGCCAGAGACCGGATGTTGCAGGGTCAGCGAGCGGGCATGGAGGTGCAGCTTGCGCGAGACCTGCCCGCCCAGTTGTGCACCCCAGCCATCCCCCTCATTGGTCTGGCTGTTGGTGCCGTATTTGCCATCACCGATGATCGGCGCACCGATGGCAGCCATATGCGCGCGCAACTGATGGGTCCGCCCGGTGATTGGCGACAGGGCAACCCATGAGGTGCGTTGGGCCGCATTGGTGATCAGCGTATAATCGGTGGTCGCGCGCTTGGCACCCGGTGTGCCATCGACATCGCGGGGATGCAGTGTGACCATCTTTTCGCCCGCGCCGTGAGGGCCGTGGCCAGCTTGTTTCACCAGCCCGAAACGGATCGTGCCGGATTTCGGTTGCGGCACGCCAGCAACTGCGGCCCAGTAGATCTTGCGGCTGGAGCGCATCTGGAAAGACTTTGCAAGACCGGCGGCCGCCTTGGAGGTGAGCGCCAGAACCAGAATTCCCGAAGTGTCCTTGTCGATCCGATGCACCAGCTTGGGTTTTGGTGCGCCCTCATCCACGAGGGCCGCACTCAGACCATCGACATGGACCCGCTGCCCCGAACCGCCTTGAACCGGCAGACCAGCGGGCTTGTTGATGGCAATGATGTGCTCGTCGCGAAAGATCACGCAATCGCGCAGCATCTGCGCATCCTTGGGCGTGATTTTCTCAGATGGCGGTTTGGGCGAGGATGGGCGCGTGGCATCCGGCTCGGGCAAGGGTGGAATGCGCACCGACTGCCCCGGTTCCAGCCGGGTCGAGGTTTTCACACGTCCACCATCGACGCGGATGTCGCCCTTGCGGCACATCTTTTCGATGCGCGATTGCGGGATGTGGGGGAATTGTGCGCGAAACCAGCGATCAAGGCGCGGGTTCGCGACGTCCTCGGCCACGACAAGCATCTGCACGCCACTCATACCCCGGCCCCCCGCATCAGAGACCAGCCGATGAATACCGCAAAAAGCGACAGGACAACCGACAGGATCACATATAGCGCGGCCTGTCCGGTCGCGCCCTTTTCGACCAGCGTGAGCGTCTCAAGCGAGAAGGCAGAAAAAGTGGTGAAGCCGCCCAGAAATCCGGTGATCAGAATCGGCCGCCATGGGGCAAGCGCCTCGGATGACAGCATCAAAGCAGCAAGCGCACCGATCATCAGCGAGCCGAGCACATTGACCGCGAGCGTGCCATAGGGGAAGGCCGCGCCAAGCGTGCGCGCAGTCACCTGACCCACGCCGAAACGCGCGAGGGCGCCGAGCGCACCGCCCAAAGCGATTTGCAGGACAATTGGCATGATCTCTCCCGGATGGTGATGACTGGGTGCAAAGCCTGTGTGGCTGTCATTGTCAAGAAGGTGCTGCGGTCAATCGCTCTGACGTTTGGCCCGCAGATTGGCGAAATAACTGACGCGTTTGTCCAGATCACGCTCGAACCCGGTCTGTTTCGGTGCATAAAAAACCGGGCGTTTCATGTCATCGGGGAAGTAGTTCTGCCCCGAAAACCCGTCTTCTGCATCATGGTCATAGGCGTAATCCGCGCCATAGCCCTCATCCTTCATCAGCCTTGTTGGCGCGTTCAGGATGTGTTTGGGCGGCATCTGGGAACCAGTGGACTTGGCCGATTTGCGGGCCGCCTTGTAGGCCACATAGGCCGCGTTGGATTTCGGGGCGAGTGCAAGATAGATCACCGCCTGGGCGAGCGCCAATTCACCTTCGGGACTGCCCAGACGCTCATAGGTCTGCCAGGATTGCAGGCAGATGGCCTGCGCCTGCGGGTCAGCCAGCCCGATGTCTTCTACCGACATGCGGGTGACGCGGCGGGCAATGAACCTTAGGTCTTCGCCGCCTTCCAGCATGCGGGCCAGCCAATACAGGGCGGCATCCGGGTCGGAGCCACGCACGGATTTATGCAGCGCGGAGATCAGGTTGTAATGGCTGTCGCCGGATTTGTCATAGCCCGCCGCGCGTTTGCTGAGCCGCTTGGCCAACACCTCGGGCCCTGCCTTGTCGGGCCAACCAAAGACCTGTTCCAGCAAGTTGAGAAGAGCGCGCCCGTCGCCATCGGCCATGGAGATCACCATCTCGCGGGCCTCACCCGTGAGCGGCAATGGCTTGTCCATTTCGACCTCGGCCCGCTGGACGATCTGTTCGAGATCACGATCCTCAAGCCGTTTGAGGGTCAGCACCTGTGCCCGCGACAGGAGCGCCGCGTTCAGCTCGAAGGACGGATTCTCCGTGGTGGCCCCGACAAGGATGATCGTGCCATCTTCCATCAGAGGCAGAAACCCGTCCTGCTGGGCCTTGTTGAACCGGTGGATCTCGTCCACGAACAGCAGCGTGCCCTTGCCGTTGGAGCGGCGCATTTTTGCAGCCTCGAAGACCTTTTTCAGATCGGCAATGCCGGTGAAGATCGCACTGATCTGGACGAAATGCAGATCCGTCTCGTTGGCCAGCTGTCGGGCGATGGTGGTCTTGCCAACGCCCGGCGGCCCCCAGAACACCAGTGAGCCAAGATTGCCTGCGGCAAGCATTTGCGCAAGCGACCCGTCACCTTCCAGAATGTGACCCTGCCCGATCACGTCTTTCAGGCTTTGCGGGCGCAACCGATCCGCCAGCGGTCGGGGCGCGCTGTCTGGTATCTTCGGGCTGTCCTGCGCATCGAAAAGATCGGCCATGGGGCGAGACTATCCTGTGAAAGCTGGGCTTGGCAAAAGGCTTTGAAACGCAAATGGCCGCCCTTTTGCAGAGCGGCCACGCAAACTTCGGTCAGGCGGGAGAGCTTATGCCTCTTCAGCCTCGTACTCGTCTTCAACGCGGGCCTTGTCGGCAGCGCCCTTGGCATCGACGTCGCGGTCGACCAGTTCGATGATCGCCATCGGCGCCATGTCGCCGTAGCGGAAGCCGGCTTTGAGTACGCGGGTGTAGCCGCCCGAACGCTCTGCATAGCGGGGGCCGAGCACGTCGCACAATTTCTTGACGGCATCATCCTGCTTGAGGCGCGAGGCGGCCTGACGGCGGGCGTGCAGATCGTCGCGTTTGCCCAGTGTGATCAGTTTGTCCATGATCCGCTTGAGTTCCTTGGCCTTGGGCAGAGTCGTCTTGATCTGCTCATGCTCGATCAGTGAGCAGGCCATGTTGGAGAACATCGCCTTGCGATGCTCGTGGGTGCGGTTCAGTTTGCGGTATCCGTTACCGTGACGCATGTTTTCAATCCTTCTTTATACTTTGTCTGGCAGCCCTGCGTAGGGACCACTCTCCTTGGGGCGGGATTGCCCGGGTCTTGCGAAAGGGCGCGCCGGTCTGGCCGGAGCGCCCCGACGAAAATCAGAAGTGATCTTCGTATTTCTTGGCCAGATCCTCGATGTTGTCTGGCGGCCAGTCGACGATGTCCATGCCCAGATGCAAGCCCATGGCGGTCAGGACTTCCTTGATCTCGTTCAGGGACTTCCGGCCGAAGTTCGGCGTGCGCAGCATCTCGGCTTCGGTTTTCTGGATCAGATCCCCGATGTAGACGATGTTGTCGTTCTTCAGGCAGTTGGCCGAGCGGACAGACAGTTCCAGTTCGTCCACTTTCTTGAGGAGAAGCGGGTTGAACTCGAGATCGTCTTCTTCATCGGCGCGTGTTGCTGCTTCAGGCTCATCGAAGTTGACGAAGACGCCAAGCTGGTCCTGCAGGATGCGGGCAGCGTAGGCGATTGCGTCCTCTGGCGTGATGGAGCCGTCGGTCTCAAGCGTCAGGGTCAGCTTGTCATAGTCGAGCACCTGACCTTCGCGGGTCGGCTCGACCTTGTAGGAGACCTTCTTGACCGGCGAGAACAGCGCATCGACCGAGATCAGGCCGATGGGTGCGTCCTCGGGGCGGTTCTTGTCAGCCGCAACATAGCCCTTGCCCGTCTCCACGGTCATTTCCATGTAGAGCGAAGCGCCATCGTCGAGGTGGCAGATCACGTGATCCTTGTTCAGGATCTCGATGCCAGCAGAGGTCACGATGTCGCCAGCCGTCACCAGGCCGGGGCCGGATTTCTGGATGGAGACGCGCTTTGGTCCCTCGATGTCCATCTGAACGGACACGCCCTTGAGGTTCAGGACGATGTCGGTCACGTCTTCACGCACACCGGCCACGGACGAAAACTCGTGCAGGACGTTGTCGATCTGGACAGAGGTGATGGCCGCGCCCTGAAGCGAGCTGAGCAAAACGCGACGCAGCGCGTTGCCGAGCGTCAGGCCGAAGCCACGCTCAAGCGGTTCTGCAACGGCAGATGCCTGACGCTGTGCATCAGCGCCCGGCTTGATGTCCAGACCCATGGGACGGATCAGTTCTTGCCAGTTTCTGTGGATCATGGCGGTCTCCTCTATTCATGTGCGCGCCGTGATCCAGGCTACGGCGCCACTCCCGAGGTAAAAATTCTCAATCCCCGGACGGCCGCGGACCGTCCGGGGATTGGGTCGTTCAATCAATCAGACGCGACGGCGCTTGGGTGGGCGGCAGCCGTTGTGGGCAATCGGGGTCACGTCACGGATCGCCGTGATGGTGAAGCCGACAGCACCCAGAGCGCGAAGCGCGCTCTCACGGCCAGAACCGGGGCCCTGCACTTCGACTTCGAGCGTGCGCATGCCATGTTCCTGAGCCTTCTTGCCCGCATCTTCCGCAGCCATCTGGGCCGCATAAGGTGTGGATTTCCGGCTGCCCTTGAACCCCATGGTTCCGGCAGAGGACCAGGCGATTGCATTGCCCTGGGCGTCAGCGATCAGAATTTTGGTGTTGTTGAAGGAAGAATTCACATGGGCCACACCGGCCGAGATGTTCTTTTTGACCTTCTTCTTCGCGCGAATTTTCTCACGTGCCATCAGATCAACCCTCCCTTATTTCTTCTTGCCGGCAATGGCCTTTGCGGGGCCTTTGCGGGTGCGAGCGTTGGTGTGGGTGCGCTGACCGCGAACGGGCAGACCACGACGATGACGCAGACCGCGATAGCAGCCGAGATCCATCAGACGTTTGATGTTCATCGACTTCTCACGACGCAGGTCGCCTTCGACCATGAAGTTCGCATCGATGTGCTCACGGATCTGGAGCACTTCGGCGTCGCTGAGCTCGTTCACGCGGCGGGTGGTGTCCACGCCAACGGCTTCACAGATGCTTTCAGCGGAATTCCGGCCGATGCCATGAATATAGGTGAGCGCGATATGGATGCGCTTGTGTGTAGGGATGTTTACCCCAGCAATACGTGCCACTGGATGTCTTTCCTTCAGGTTGCGGTTCCGTAACGCCAGAACCTTTTTTCACAACTGAGGCCCGCCCGGAGGATCCGATGCAGGCCCGTTACTGCACAATTTGTGCAAATCTCTCTGATTCAGAGAAGACGCGAATATATTCACGAAATGGGAGGCGTCAAGCCCCAAATACTCAGCTTAATGCAGACGTAATCTCGGCCTGCACATCGCTGATATCACCCATGCCATCGACCGACTTCAAAAGGCCTTTGGCGTGATAGTATCCAATCAGCGGAGAGGTCTCTTTATAGTAGGCCATCAGGCGTGTGCGCACGCTTTCGGCGTTGTCGTCCGCGCGGCGCTTGAAGTCGTTCGCTCCGCAGTTGTCACAGGCGTCTGGCTTGGCCGGGCGTTTGGTGTCGTCGTGGTAGACCTCACCACATCCGCCGCAAGTGAAACGGCCCGAGATGCGGCGCACAACAGCTTCGTCATCGACGCGCATTTCAACCACTGCATCCAGTTTGGATCCACGGCTGGACAGCAACTCTCCCAAAGCGTCGGCCTGGCCCAAGGTGCGGGGGAAGCCATCATAAATCGCACCGCTCTCGTCAGCGCCATTGTCCAGTTGTTCTGCAATCAGTCCGATCACGATCTCATCGGTGACAAGATCGCCACGTGCCATTATGTCGGCCACTTGCTTGCCCATCTCCGAGCCGCTGTCTTTCGCAGCCCGCAGCATGTCCCCGGTGGAAAGTTGAACCATCCCGTGCTTTTCAACCAGCATACGGGCCTGTGTTCCCTTCCCCGCTCCCGGGGGGCCAAGCAAAATGATGTTCATCGGCGCGCCTTCTTTCGTCCCTTGCCCCGGAGCTTCGATTTTTCGATCAGGCCTTCGTATTGGTGGGCCAGCATATGGGACTGTACTTGCGTTATGGTATCCATCGTAACAGAGACCACAATCAGAAGCGAAGTGCCACCAAAGTAGAAGGGCACGTTCAGCTCGGAGATCAGGATCTCGGGCAGCAGACAGACAGCCGTCAGATAGGCCGACCCCAGTACCAGCAGGCGGGCGACCACATAATCGAGATATTCTACCGTCTTTGGACCCGGACGGATGCCCGGCACAAACCCACCCTGCTTTTTCAGGTTGTCGGCCACGTCCTCGGATTTGAAGGACACGTTTGCCGTATAGAAATAGGCAAAGAAGATCGTCAGCACCGCAAAGAGCACCAGATAGCCGATCTGCCCGCGGCCAAAGTAGGACGCGATGATGTTGGTCAGGCCCGTGCTGTCACCGCCCGAGAAGGTGGTGATCGTGTTGGGCAAAAGCAGCAGCGACGAGGCAAAGATCGGCGGGATCACACCGGCAGGGTTGATCTTGATCGGCAGGTTGGAGCTTTCGCCCGCATACATCTTCTGCCCGACCTGACGGCGCGGATACTGGATGTGCACTTTCCTCAGCGCCCGTTCCACAAAGACAATCAGCGCAATCACCGCGATGGCCATGACGATCACACCCAGAATAACAGGGGTGCTGAGCGCGCCGGTCCGGCCTTGTGAGAAGAACTGTGCCAGGGCTGCGGGCAGTTCGGCAATGATGCCCACGAAGATGATGAGCGAGATGCCGTTGCCGATGCCGCGGGCCGTGATCTGCTCACCCAGCCACATCAGGAACATCGTGCCGCCCACCAGCGTGATGACGCAGGAGGCCCGGAAGAACAGGCCCGGATCGATGACCAGCCCCTGCCCTTCAAGCCCGACAGAGATGCCATAGGCCTGGAATGTCGCCAGAAACACTGTGCCGTAGCGTGTGTATTGGTTGATTTTCTTGCGGCCCTGCTCGCCCTCTTTCTTCAATTGCTCGAAGTGAGGGACCATCGCCGTCAGCAACTGCACGATGATCGAGGCCGAAATATAAGGCATGATGCCAAGCGCGAAGATCGCCATCCGTCCGACAGCGCCGCCGGTGAACATGTTGAGCATGCCACCGATGCCCTGCTGGGCCTGCTCGAAAAAGCGGGCAAGCTGGACCGGGTCAACGCCGGGGACGGGAATATAGGTGCCGATCCGGTATACGATCAGCAAACCGAGTGCGAACAGAATACGCTGTTGCAGTTCCTTGGCCTTGCTGAACGAGCTCCAGCTCAGGTTCGCGGCCATTTGTTCTGCGGCAGATGCCATTTAGGGGTCTCCCATGACTGCGCCGCCAAAGCTGTTACTCAGGCGGCGCGAAATGCGTTGGTAAGGATGTATGGTGTGACAGACACACCTGCAACCGTTATTCGGACGCAGCCTCGGCACATTGAGCAACCGTGATCGAGCCACCGGCCTTCTCCACCGCTGCAACGGCCGCCTTGGAAGCGCCGGTGATGTTGAGGTTGACCTTCGCGGTCAGTTCCCCTTTGGCCAGAAGACGCACACCGTCCTTCTTGCGACGCACCAGACCACTTTCGACCAGAACATCCTCGGTGACTTCCGATTTGATGTCGATCTTCTTGGCGTCGATGAACTTCTGCAGGATGCCGAGGTTGATCACCGCGTGGGTCTTGGTGTTGATGTTGTTGAAGCCGCGCTTTGGCAGGCGCTGGTAGAGGGGCATCTGGCCACCCTCATAGGCGTTGATGGCAACACCCGAACGGGATTTCTGACCCTTGATGCCGCGACCGGCGGTTTTACCCTTGCCGGAGCCCGGACCGCGGGCAACGCGCTTCTTGGATTTCGTTGCGCCGGGATTGTCGCGCAGTTCATTGAGTTTCATGACGCTTCTCCTCTGTGCCGGACACACCCCCCTAAGCGTCGGAATAACGGGTGGCCACGGCGTTGCATAAAGTCAGAAGCCCCGGAGCAGGTCCGGGGCATCAGGAGCGCAGGCTTAGCCGCGCTCCTCAATGATTTCAACGAGATGCGGGATCTTGTTGACCATGCCGCGGACGGAAGGTGTGTCTTCCAGTTCGCGGGTCTTGTGCATCTTGTTCAGGCCCAGACCAATCAGCGTGCGACGCTGAATGTCGGGGCGGCGGATCGGAGAACCGATCTGCTTTACAACGATGGTTTTCGCCATAGACCTCAAGCCTCCGCAGGTTCAGCTTCGGCGGGTGCCGGAGCATTGGCCGCCTTGGGCAGGATGTCTGCCACCTTCTTGCCGCGGCGTGCCGCAACGGTCCGGGGGCTGTACTGCTTGGTCAGACCGTCCATGGTCGCGCGGATCATGTTGTACGGGTTCTGAGAGCCGATGGATTTCGCAACCACATCCGCAATGCCCAGCATCTCGAACACGGCGCGCATTGGACCACCGGCGATGATGCCGGTCCCCGCAGGAGCCGTACGCATCACAACTTTGCCCGCACCGTGACGGCCGTTCATGTTATGGTGCAGTGTCCGACCCTCGCGCAGAGGCACGCGGATCATCTGGCGCTTGGCCTGCTCGGTTGCCTTGCGGATCGCCTCGGGCACTTCGCGGGCCTTGCCCTTGCCAAAGCCGACACGGCCTTTTTGGTCGCCTACAACCACAAGTGCCGCAAAACCGAAGCGCTTACCGCCCTTCACTGTCTTGGACACGCGGTTGATCGCAACCAGACGGTCTGCAAATTCCGGGGTCTCTTCGCGATCGCGACGGTCCCGGCGGTTATCATTTCTAGCCATTACCGTTTCCCCTTAGAATTTCAGGCCACCCTCGCGGGCAGCATCCGCGAGCGCTTTAACCTTGCCATGGAAGAGGAAACCACCGCGGTCAAAGACCACTTCCTCAACCCCGGCCTTCTTGGCACGAGCTGCAATTTCGGTGCCGATCTTGGCAGCCGCATCGCAGTTGTTCTTGCCGACCACGCCCAGCTTGCCCTCAAGCGAGGAAGCAGAGGCCAGCGTGACCCCGTTCAGATCGTCAATGATCTGGACGGAGATGTTCTTGTTCGAACGGTGCACGCTGAGGCGTGGACGGCCATTCGACATTTTCTTCAGTTTGTTCCGGACGCGCAGGCGGCGTTTCTGGAACAGATCTCTTTTCGAGTTCGCCATTCTACCGGTCCTTATTTCTTCTTACCTTCCTTGCGGAAGATAAATTCACCTTTGTACTTGATGCCCTTGCCCTTGTAAGGCTCGGGCTTGCGCCATTCGCGGATGTTCGCTGCGACCTGGCCGACGACCTGCTGGTCGATGCCCTCGACAACGATTTCCGTGGGCTTTGGCGCTGTGACCTGTACACCTTCGGGGATCTCGAACTCTACGTCGTGAGAGTATCCCAAAGACAGTTTCAGCACCTTGCCCTGAACGGCGGCACGATAACCAACGCCGTTGATCTCAAGCTCTTTCTTGAAACCCTCGGCCACGCCATCAACGCAGTTGGCGACCTGAGTGCGGCTCATGCCCCACTGCTGGCGGGCGCGCTTGGACTTGCCGCGCGGCATGACCGACACTGCATTGTCCTCAAGCGTGATGGTGACATCATCGGTTGCGGTGAAGCTGCGGACACCCTTAGGGCCCTTCACTTCGATGGTCTGACCGGACACGGAAGCTGTGACGCCGCCGGGAAGGTCCACTGGTTTTTTACCAATACGTGACATCTGCAATCCTCCTTAGAAGACCCGGCACAGAACTTCGCCACCGACATTTTCGGTACGAGCCTGTGCATCGGACATCACACCCTTGGGTGTGGAGACAATCGCAACCCCGAGGCCCTGACGGACAGAGGGGATATCTTTCACGCCGGCATACACACGACGACCGGGCTTGGAGACGCGCTTCAATTCGCGGATCACCGGCTCGCCATCGTAGTATTTGAGGCTGATTTCGATCTCGGGCAGACCACGGTCGCCTTCCATCTTTTCAAAGCCACGGATGTAGCCTTCGTTGGTCAGAACCTCGAGCACCCAGGCCCGAATTTTCGACGCAGGTGTGCGCACTGTGGATTTGCCACGCATCTGGGCGTTGCGGATCCGTGTGAGCATATCACCTAAGGGATCGTTCATAGACATCTGTTCTGACCTCCCTTACCAGCTCGACTTGACCATGCCGGGGATCTCGCCCTTGGAGGCCAGGTCCCGAAGCGCGATCCGCGACATCTTGAGTTTGCGATAATAGGCTTTGGGACGACCCGAAACCTGACAACGGTTGTTCAGACGTGTTGCTGAGGAGTTGCGCGGCAGCTTGGCGAGTTTCATCACCAGTTGCACCCGGTCACCCAGAGCAAGATCACGATTTTCCAGCTGCTCTTTGATCGCGGCGCGCTTGGCGGCGTATTTTGCCACCAGCTTTTCGCGCTTCAACTGGCGCTGGATCATGCTGACTTTAGCCATATTTCTCTCTCCTCCCGCTTACGCCTGGAAGGGCAAGTTGAATTTGCTCAACAAGCTCTTCGCTTCCGCGTCATCATTTGCGGTGGTGCAGATAACAATATCCATCCCCCAGATCTGATCGACCTTGTCGTATTCGATCTCAGGGAAGACGATGTGCTCTTTCAGGCCCATGGCGTAGTTGCCACGACCGTCGAAAGACTTGGCGTTGATGCCCCGGAAATCCCGGACACGTGGCATGGCAATGGTCACCAGCCGGTCGAGGAATTCGTACATCCGGTCGCCGCGCAGCGTAACTTTCACGCCAAGGGGCATTTCCTCACGCACCTTGAAACCCGCGATGGATTTCTTGGCTTTCGTGATGACCGGCATCTGGGCCGCGATCAGCATCAGATCGTTGTGAGCGGAGCGGATTTTCTTGCTGTCAGCAACAGCTTCACCGACGCCCATGTTCAGCACGATCTTGTCGAGCCGAGGGATCTGCATGTCGTTCTTGTAGCCGAACTCTTCCTTCATCGCAGCGCGGATGGAGGATTTGTAAGTCTCTTTAAGACGAGGGGTATACTCAGCCATTGAGGGTCTCCCCGGATTTCTTGGCGAAGCGGACTTTCTTGCCGTCTACCGTTTTGAAACCAACACGGGTCGGGCCGCCATCCTTGGGGTCCACCAGTGCGATATTGCTCAGGTCGATGGGCACATCCTTGGGGATGCGGCCGCCCTGGCTGTTCTGGCTCTGACGGGTGTGGCGGATCGCGGTGTTCACGCCCGATACAATCGCCTTGCCATCCTTGGGCATCACTTGCGTGATCTCGCCCTCACGGCCCTTGTCCTTGCCTGCAAGCACGACGACCTTGTCACCTTTGCGGAGTTTGGCAGCCATCACAGCACCTCCGGAGCGAGTGAAATGATTTTCATGAAGTTCTTGCCGCGCAGCTCACGAACAACGGGGCCAAAGATACGTGTACCCACTGGCTCGTTGGCGTTGTTGAGGATGACGGCCGCGTTCCGGTCAAACCGGATGGCGGTGCCGTCTTCGCGGCGGACTTCTTTGGCGGTGCGCACAACCACTGCCTTGCGAACGTCACCCTTCTTCACGCGACCGCGTGGAATGGCTTCTTTCACAGAGACAACGATGATGTCACCGACGCTGGCGTATTTCCGTTTGGAACCGCCCAGGACCTTGATGCACTGAACTCGGCGTGCGCCTGAGTTGTCAGCAACATCCAGATTGGTCTGCATCTGGATCATTTGGTTTCTCCCGACCTGTGAGGACCAGCCTCACGGTTTCGATTAACTGTTTGGATCAGGCCTCAGTCGGCCAGAACTTCCCAGCGTTTGTTCTTCGAGACCGGCGAACATTCCTGAATGCGGACTGTGTCACCTGTCTTGAATTGGTCATTCGCATCATGCGCCCGGTACTTCTTGGACTCACGAATGGTTTTCTTGAACAAGGGGTGTGTGAAGCGGCGCTCGACCAGAACGGTAACCGTCTGGGCGTTCTTGTCGCTGGTCACAGTGCCCTGCAGAATTCGCTTTGGCATCTCTTAACCTTCCGACGCCGCTGCAGCGGCCTTTTCGTTCAAAATCGTCTTCACGCGGGCAGCGTCACGACGGACGGCCTTCATGCGTGCAGTGTTTTCCAGCTGACCAGTTGCCTGCTGAAAGCGGAGATTGAAGCTCTCCTTTTTCAGCGATTCGAGCTCTGTACGAAGCTCGTCAGGCGATTTGGCGCGCATATCGCTCGCGTTCATCACGCATATCCTTTCATCAGAAGCTACCGCAGGACGGACCTGAGCGCTTTTCCAACAACAAAATCAAGGCCGTATCCCCCGAGCGTGCCCGAGGGACGTGCCTTACCAATCCTCGCGTGTCACGAAGCGACACTTGACCGGCAGTTTCATCGCTGCCAGTCGGAGGGCTTCCTTTGCCACATCTTCGCCTACACCGTCAATCTCAAACATGATCCGGCCAGGCTTGACCTTGGCGGCCCAATATTCGACGGAGCCCTTACCCTTACCCATCCGAACTTCGGTAGGCTTTTTGGACACTGGCACATCAGGGAAGATGCGGATCCAGACCCGGCCCTGACGCTTCATGTGACGTGTCATGGCCCGGCGGGCGGCTTCGATCTGGCGCGCTGTGATGCGCTCGGGTTCAGTGGCCTTCAGACCATAGGTGCCGAAGGTCATATCGGTTCCGCCAGGTGCCTGACCGGAGATCCGGCCTTTGTGCATCTTGCGGAATTTCGTACGCTTTGGTGAGAGCATAGTCTTGCTTCCTTATGCGCGTTCGCGGTCGCGGCGACCGCCCGGACGGCCTGCGCCACCCTCTTGCATTTCAGACTGGCGGCGATCGCGGGCCTGCGGATCATGCTCAAGGATTTCACCTTTGAAGATCCAGACCTTGATGCCGATGATGCCGTAAGCGGTCAGCGCCTCGTGATGGGCGTAATCGATGTCGGCGCGAAGGGTGTGCAGGGGCACGCGGCCCTCACGATACCATTCGGTCCGCGCAATCTCGGCACCGCCAAGACGACCCGCACAGTTGATCCGGATGCCCAGGGCGCCCATGCGCATGGCGTTCTGGACCGAGCGCTTCATGGCACGGCGGAACGACACACGACGCTCAAGCTGCTGACCGATGTTCTCGGCCACGAGGGCTGCGTCGATCTCGGGCTTGCGCACTTCAACGATGTTGAGGTGCAGCTCGGATGCTGTCATCGCGGCCAGTTGCTTGCGCAGTGTCTCGATGTCAGCACCTTTCTTGCCGATGATCACACCGGGGCGCGCTGCGTGGATCGTCACCCGGCACTTCTTGTGCGGACGCTCGATGATCACGCGGCTGATGCCGGCCTGAACACAGTTCTTCTTCACATACTCGCGGATCGCGAGGTCTTCGTGAAGCAGTTCGCCATATTCCTTGCCATCGGCGTACCAACGACTGTCCCATGTGCGGTTGACCTGAAGACGCAGGCCGATTGGATTGATCTTCTGACCCATTAGGCTTGCTCCTCTTCGCCAATCTGACGAACTTTGATGGTCACCTGGCTGAACGGCTTGAGAATCTTGCCAAACCGGCCACGTGCCCGGGGACGCCCGCGCTTCATGACCAGGTTCTTGCCAACCCAGGCTTCTGCCACCACCAGTTCATCCACATCGAGATTATGGTTGTTCTCGGCGTTCGCGATTGCCGACTGAAGAGTTTTCTTCACGTCTGCCGCGATCCGCTTCTTCGAGAAGGTCAGATCCGTCAAAGCCTTGTCGACCGGCTTGTTGCGGATCATCTGGGCGACCAGATTGAGTTTCTGAGGGGAGGTGCGCAGCATGCGGCTGACGGCCATCGCCTCGTTCTCCGCCACGCGGCGGGGGTTCTTGTCCTTACCCATGGCTTATTTCCGCTTCGCTTTTTTGTCCGCGGCGTGACCGTAGTAGGTCCGCGTTGGAGAGTATTCGCCAAACTTCTGGCCGATCATTTCCTCGGTCACGTTGACCGGGATGTGCTTGCGGCCGTTGTAAACACCAAAGGTCAAACCCACGAACTGGGGCAGAATGGTGGACCGGCGCGACCAGATCTTGATCACTTCGCTGCGCCCGCTTTCACGGGACTTTTCGGCCTTTTTCAGCACGTAGCTGTCAACAAAAGGGCCTTTCCATACAGAGCGAGCCATTGATTAGCGCCCCTTCTTCTTGGCGTGACGGGACCGCAAGATATACTTGTCGGTGGTCTTGTTCGAACGGGTGCGCGCACCTTTGGTTGGTTTGCCCCAAGGGGTTACCGGATGGCGACCACCCGAGGTCCGGCCCTCACCACCACCATGTGGGTGATCGATCGGGTTCATGACCACACCACGCACTGCCGGGCGCTTGCCCATGTGACGGGTCCGGCCAGCCTTGCCGAGGTTCTGGTTCGAATTGTCGGGGTTGGACACGGCACCAACGGTGGCCATGCATTCCTGACGGACCAGACGCAACTCGCCCGAGGACAGGCGGATCTGCGCGTAACCACCATCACGACCAACGAACTGGGCGTATGTACCGGCTGCACGTGCAACCTGACCACCCTTGCCGGGCTTCAGTTCGATGTTGTGGATGATTGTACCGATCGGCATGCCGGTGAAGGGCATTGCGTTGCCGGGCTTCACGTCAACCTTGCTGCCTGCAACAACCTTGTCCCCAACAGCCAGACGCTGAGGTGCCAGGATGTAGGCCTGCTCTCCGTCTGTGTACTGGATCAATGCGATGAAGGCTGTCCGGTTGGGATCATACTCGATCCGGACCACTACCGCCTCGACATCCAACTTGTTGCGTTTGAAATCCACGATCCGGTAGAGGCGCTTTGCCCCCCCACCACGACGCCGCATGGTGATCCGTCCGGTGTTGTTCCGGCCCGCCTTCTTGGTCAAACCCTGCGTGAGGGATTTGACCGGGCGGCCTTTCCAAAGCTCCGAACGGTCGATCAGAACCAGCCCGCGCTGGCCTGGCGTTGTCGGCTTATACGACTTGAGTGCCATCTTGCTGTCTTCCGTTTGCTTCTAGATTTACAGACCTGTCGTCACGTCGATGGTGTTGCCATCTTCGAGCGTGACATAGGCCTTCTTCACGTCCTTGCGCGTTCCAAGTTTGCCCTTGAAGCGCTTCACCTTGCCTTTGGTGATGGAGGTGTTGACCGCCTTCACCTTGACGCCGAACAGGGTCTCCACAGCTTCCTTGATCTGTGGCTTGTTCGCGTCGATCGCGACCTCAAACACGACCGCACCATTTTCGGAGGCCATGGTGGCCTTCTCGGTGATGATCGGCTTGCGCACGATGTCGTAGAGTTCTGCCTTGGCGGTCATTTCAGTCGAGCCTCCAGAGCCTCGACGCCGGCCTTTGTCAGGACGAGCGTCTTGCATTTCAGGATGTCATAGACGTTGGCGCCCATGGTTGGGAGCACGTCGATGCCATCCAGGTTACGGGCCGCCAATGCGAAGTTTGCATTCACGTCAGCCCCGTCGATCACAAGCGCCTTTTTCCAGCTCAGCTTCTTCATTGCTGTGGCCAGAGCCTTGGTCTTGCCCTCTTTGAGATCGGCATTCTCGATCACGATCAGCTCACCAGCGGTGAGTTTCGCGCTCAAGGCGTGCCGCAGGCCAAGCTTGCGGAACTTCTTAGGCAGATCATGGGCGTGGCTGCGCGGGGTCGGGCCCTTGTAGACACCACCCTTTTTGAAGATCGGTGCGTTCCGGTCACCATGGCGTGCGCCACCGGTGCCCTTCTGGCGGTAGATCTTCTTGGTCGAGTAGCTTGTCTCGGAGCGGGTCTTGACCTTGTGGGTGCCTGCCTGGGTGCGCGAACGCTGCCAGCGCACGACCCGGTGCAGGATGTCTGCACGCGGCTCAAGCCCGAAGATCGCATCGTCCAGATCAATCGATCCGGCCTTGCCTGCGTCAAGGTTGATTACGTCGGTTTTCATTCCTTGTCGCCTCCCTCAGCGGCATCATCCGATGCCGGTGCATCCGATTCTGCGGCTTCCATTGCTGCCTGCTCGGCTGCTGCTGCGGCTTCTGCGGCTGCGGCCTCTTCGGCTGCGGCTGCGGCAGCTGCGGCGGCTGCTGCCTTCTCGGCCTCGGCTGCGGCGGATTTCAAAGCGGCCGGCAGGATCACGTTCTCAGGCGTCGCCTTTTTGACGGCATCCTTGACCAGAACCCAACCACCCTTGGAGCCGGGAACAGCGCCCTTGACCATGATCAGGCCACGGTCGGCGTCTGTGCGGACAACCTGCAGGTTCTGCGTGGTCACGCGGACCGAACCCATGTGACCGGCCATCTTCTTGCCTTTGAAGACGCGGCCGGGATCCTGACACTGACCGGTGGAACCGTGCGAGCGATGCGAGATCGACACACCGTGGGAGGCCCGGAGGCCGCCGAAGTTGTGACGCTTCATCGCACCGGCAAAACCCTTACCGATGGACGTGCCGGCGATGTCGACATACTGACCTTCGAAGTAATGGTTGGCTGTGATCTCTTCACCAACGCCGATCAGGTTCTCGGGGGACACCCGGAACTCGGCCAGCTTGCGCTTGGGTTCAACCTTTGCAACGGCAAAGTGGCCGCGCATGGCCTGAGATGTGCGTTTCGCCTTGGCCGCGCCTGCACCGAGCTGAACAGCCGAATAGCCGTCCTTCTCACCGGTGCGCTGTGCCACGACCTGACAGTTTTCCATGGACAGGACAGTGACAGGGATCTGTCTGCCGTCTTCCATGAACAGCCGGGTCATGCCCAGCTTTTTTGCGAGTACTCCAGTGCGCATCAAATCACCCTCAGAGCTTGATCTCGACGTCCACGCCAGCGGCCAGGTCGAGCTTCATGAGCGCGTCCACGGTCTGTGGTGTGGGGTCGACGATGTCGAGCAGACGCTTGTGCGTCCGGATTTCGAACTGTTCACGGCTTTTCTTGTTGACGTGGGGACCACGCAGAACCGTGTACTTCTCGATCTTGTTCGGCAGCGGGATCGGGCCACGCACACGCGCGCCGGTCCGCTTGGCTGTGGACACGATTTCCGCCGTGCTGGCATCCAGCACGCGGTAATCGAAGGCCTTCAGCCGGATCCGTATGTTTTGACTTTGCATCTTGTTGCCTTTCGGGCCGGAAACGGGGGCAGATCACTGCCCCCGCATACGGGGATCACTCGTGGATTTTGGAGACGACGCCGGCACCCACGGTGCGGCCGCCTTCGCGGATGGCGAAGCGGAGTTTTTCT
>CANLVD010000012.1 GCA_947494445.1 uncultured Paracoccaceae bacterium
CGCGATGCCGGGGCTGGCCATGCCGGAGCGGCCCGACATGCGCATCGGGCCTGCGACATCGAGCATGAAGGCAGGTTCGGGCGCATTGATCCCGACATAGCCCATGCTGGTCAGCGTCATGCCGGTGGGCAGATCGGTGGGCGGGGTCAGGTCCTCGTTCGTGGTCTGGCCGGGCTTTGCATCCGTGGCCGGGATGGTGGCACCCGCAGAGGGGTGCACGGGCATGAAATGCAGGCTGCCCTTTGAGATGCCCGCGCCATGATCGAGCGTCCAGGTCGGAACGTCCTCGCCCAACCCCTCGTAAAGGCTCATCAGGCGGGCGTTGTCCCCCACGGAGGTGAGTTTCAAGCCGTTCACCGGGGTCTTGTCGAAGCCGTCCTCGACCTGATTGACGGCGCTGTCGATCAGGTCGCGGTAATGCTCGGCCGAGGGCAGGGCGCCTTCGTGGAAGAAGGATTTCAGGGTGGTGCGGTCCTGCTGGGTCATGGCGTCATCCTTTCGCGGGTCCCGGTGTCACCTTTTGCCGGTGGCTGCGTGGCAGAGGGGTCCTTGGCGTTGGGTTTTGTCTTGAACACATGTTTTTCGGTCGGGCTGGAGGCCTGATTGACGATCAGCATCTGACCCACGCCGAGACGGCCGATGCCGCTTTGCAAAGGCTCGACCTCATGGCGGTCGGCCATGACGGTCAGGCTGTGGCGCGGGGCCGTGATCGGCAGGCTCCAGGGAGCGAGCGGGCGGATGAGCGTGCCCGGCGTGCGGCCATCGGCGCTGGTGTCGGGGGTCTGGCTGGCCTTGAGTGCTGCCAGTTCCGCGCGTGTGAGGTTGCGGTTGTCGCTTTGCGAGGTGTCGAGCAGCACATGCTCGCCCGCATCATCCGCGCCCAGATGCAGGATCGAGAAATCGGTGATCGCATCGACATAGTCGAGATCGCTGATATGGGCCTTCAGCACATCGCGCTCCAGCGTCCAGCCGAAGCGGCCCAGTTCCGGCGGGGCGGTCCAGACCGACAGATAGGCACCAAGGCGGCGTTTCAGACGCTCGGCCATGGCACCATCGTCGAGATTGGGTTTGAAGCGGACACGTGCCCGCACGGCAAGCTGTTCAAAGGCGGGATTGACGACGTGGAAGCGCACGGGCGCGGGGCTGAGACGGCTGAGGTAACGGCGGACCCGGTCAAGGGTGCTGGCGTCAAAGAGAAGCGGTCGGGGAGCGGCATCGCCGGGCAGGGGGTGGCGCAGGATCACGACCGTGACATGGCCGGGTGCCGCGCGGGTCTGGTCAGCGCGCAGATGCGGCAGGCAGTTGACCATCCAGACCTCTGGGAAGGCCTCAAGCACCAGCCGCTCGATGTCCCATGGCGCGCGGGCGCGGCCCCGGTGGCGCAGGCGCTCGGCCATGCGGATGCGAAAGGCGGGCAGGGTCTCGGCCTTGCGGACGGCCTGCGTGGTGGTGCTTTCCTGCGGGGCGGACAGATGGGCAATCGGCGGATTGAAGGCCCAGGTGCGGGACTGTTTGTCGCCCGACGGGCTGGCCTTCACGCGGGTGGCGCGCAGGCCGTTGGCGCGGACCTCGGCCAGCACCGGGAAGCGGTCGAGATCGGGCTGGCGGGTGATGGCGGCGACCCAGACGCCTGTGCCGGGCATCTCGGGCGAGTTGCGCGCGGCGTTGTCCGGCAGATCGATGACCACGAGGCCCGACCGCATCAGCCCGTTGGTGCTGTCCGACAGAAGCGCTGTTGCGGGCAGATCGGCCCAGCCGGTGGGGGTGAGGTAGATCCAGTCGAGCGGCTGATCCTCGGGCGCTGTGCGCTGGTGGCCGCTGTCGGCCATGCGGATCATCAGCGCCAGCGGGCCGGTGGCACCGGGGCCGTCGATCTGGATCGACAACTGGCCGTGCCCCATGCGTTTGGGAAAGAGCGTGACCCGGCGCATCATGCGTTTGGGAAAGACCTCGACCGCGCCGAAAGCCCCGTGCTGGACCACGCGCTCGCCCGGGTCGGCGGCGTCAGGGGCTGAAAGCGCCATCTGATCTTCAGCGGTATAAGTCAGCCTGAGACGGTCGATCTTGGGCAGAAACGGCGCGGGCGGCACTGGGCGGGTGCCAAGCGGGATCAGCCGGGGCCTGAGGGCGGCAGCCAGCGCGCGGGGGTATTCGGCGGCCATGAACCCGTCCGCCGAGCCGCTGAGCGTGAGGCGCACAGCACCTGCTCGGATCGATTGGCGGGAGGCAAATTCAGCCGCAAGCACCGGGCCTGAGGCGGGTGTGGAATTGCCCAGAACCTCGCCGTGATGTTCCCAGTTCTGAGTGTCGGCCCCGGTAATCGGGTCGGTTTCGATCATCGGCAGGGGTTCGGTGGTGATCGGCTTCCAGCCATCGCCTGAAAGATAATCAAGGGTCAGCTTTGGGTTGGGACGCGGGCTGCGGCCCCCGTAGCTGTCGTAATGCAGATCAAATCCGTTGCGCGGCAGGCTGGCCCAGTCCAGCGACAGGCCGATGGCGGTCACGGGCTTTGCGGCCATCTCTGCCGAGGCCAGAATGCAGGTCGCCCCGTCACGCGGCATCGGGCCGAAGGGCAGGAAGCTCTGATCGGTGGCGAGCGGCCCGTCTGGCGAGAAGGCCGCAAGGGTCTTGAGGCCATCGACGCGGGTGCGCGTGCGGATCTGGGTGATGTGATAGCGCTCGAAGAACGAGACCGGGCAGACCCGCGCGAGCGGGGCCATGCGCAGCGACAGAACGGGTGCGGCCTGTCCCTCGGGCGCTGTGACGGCAGGCATGCTGGCGGCCAGCCGCAAATGCAGGGTGATCCCGCCGTTGCCCTGTGGCGTTCCCGGCACGATCTGGGTGACGGTGGCGCGTTTCGGGCCTTGTTCGGTGGACAGCGTGATCGAGAAGGCATCGCCCAGAAACTTCTCGAACACATCGCGAGGACTGTAGAGGAACTTGCCCGTCTCGGTGCGGGCAAAGGCGTCGATGAAGAGCGAGTTTTCGCCTTCTTCGGGTGCTGCGTCCTCCTCCTTGTCTTTCGACAGGGTCACGCCCTTTTTGGTGACTGTCTTGGCCCATTCATCCTTGGACCGCGCGTCCTTGGCGTTGATCCGCTGGCCGCGCAGGGTCTCCAGCAGACCGTTGATCTTGGCGTCTATCACCTCATCAAGATAGTCGCCGCTGGGCCAGTCCACGCCCTCGATCAGGCTGAGCGTGACGATCCGACCCAGAACGGTGCGAAACGACAGGGCAGTGAGCGCGTGGCGGGCCAGAACCTCGTAGAGCATCTCCATCGAGACGGTCTTCTTGGCCTTGCGGGCGTGGCTCATCACCAGCGGCACGATGCATTTGATCGCGGCCTCGGGCGAGGGCAGGCCGAAGGCGTGATATAGGTCGGGATCGGCGCTCAGGGCCAGTGCGATATTGGGATCGGGCGTCACCAGTTCTTCGGGATTGACCGGATCGGAGGTCGCGGGCAGGTCGGAGGCGCGGCGCATCACCAGCGCCATCTCGATCCGGCGTTCGCCCTCGGCGAGCGCCAGCATGCTGGTGCTGATGTCGAGGCCCTGAGTGACGGGGGCTTCGGAATTGGCGGTGAAGACGCGGCCCGGTTGCGGGCTTTGCGCGCCTGCGATGTGGTGCTGAGCGCGCATGCCCGTAATGCCGCCCAATGCCGCGCCAAGCGAGATCTTGTCATCGCGCTGCCATGTCAGCACCGTCAGCGCCGAGACCCGTGCCTGAGAGACCGGCACATCGGCATCGGTCAGAAAGTTCTGCTGGCTGCCATCAGGCAGGCTGGCCTGAAGTGTCGTGCCTGCGGGCAGAAAGACCGGCTGGGGCGGGGCGGGCAGGTGCAGCAGCACCTGTTCATGGGTGGCAGGTGCCGGGGCTTGCCCGAGGATGGTCTGGTAATAAAAGCGGATGTGGCGCGAGGGCAGGGTGTTGATCGCCTCATCAAGCTGGGCAGAGGCGGAAAGCTCGCCCATGAGCAGGCCAAGGGCGGGGTCGATCTCACCCGATTTCATGCGCGTCTCAAATGCGATGCGGGCCTGAGGTTTCAGGCTGTTGATGGCCGCGATCATCTCGTGATGCAGTTGCGCAAGGCGGGTGCGGGCGCGCCGGAAAGCCGAGACCGGGTCGTCCCCTGTGCTGCCACGGCGGGCAAAGAACAGCACGGCTTCGGGGCTGGAGCTGCCAAGCTTGGGCAATTGGCCGGTCAGATCGAATTCGCTGTTCAGACGTTCGATCAGCGGGTCAAAGCGGGTCGCGTCCAGCCGGGTGATGCGGCTGATCCAGTCGTCCAGCCGGGCCGCCAGTTCCGCGATCACCTGACCAGCATCGGCTGGCCCCCGCTCCATCGCCAGAGCGAAGCTTTCACCGGCCAGAGCGCTGTCGAAACTAAGGATCTGGGCAAGGGCTATCGCCGGTTCGCGGGCAAACAGCCGGTCATGGGGGGGACGCGCCGCTGCGGCTGCCTTGCTGAGCGCTGTCACCAGATCGTCGGGGCGCGGCTGCCAGGACATCCCGAGCGCGCGGTGGTCAAACCGCTGTCCTGGCGTCACTGACAATTTGGACCAATCAAGGATCACGAGCCAACCACGAATTAAAAATAAAAATCAACGGGACCGGACCACGGCTTTGAAAAAGACGTGTTGGTTCCGCGCGTCAGACGATGCGAAAAAAACTACCCACAGTTGAATGTTACCCAAGCGCCTTGTTTACGCAAGGGAAATTCCGGGATGTGGGGGTGTGAAGGGCGGACAATCATGGCGGGTCAGCGGATGCGTCTGCTCCAGCCCTTGGCGGTGGCCTGTCCCTTGTCGAATTCCTGATAGTCGCGGTCGATGTAAAATCCGTATTGGTCTATCGTGAACTTGCCGCTTTCCAGTAAGGTCGCCTTTGAGACCTTGGAGTGATGCAAAGTGTAGTTCCACAGACCATCGGACACCTTGGCATTCCAGACCATTGATCTGGAACCATACTTGGAATGTGTTTCGGTATAGGTGCACTTGCCCCGGGTTGTGTTGCAATCATGGGGATCGAAGGTGATTGTGACAGCGCCGGTTTTCAGCTTGACCGTATTGCCTTGCCGATCAGTCCAGAGCGTCAGTTTCATCGGCGCGCCCTTTGATCCGTCCCGTGTGAATTCCAGCAGATAGTGTTTCCCCGCTGGCCCGAGATACTGCAGGTGCGTGTTCCCATTGTGGGTCTTCCAGCGGGTAATTGTGCCGATTTCCTTTTTGGACAGGTCAAACGCGGAGGCCGCACTGGCCAGTGTCAGGAGCATCAGAAACCCGGCGAGGACCTTACCCATGCACCGTGTCACTGCGTGTCCGACAGAAACACGCCGGTCAGCGTGCCGGTGTCGCCCTGAATGGCAAAGACGCCGCCAAACCCGGCAGGCGGGGCCGGGCGTTCGGTGGCGGCGAAATGGCTGGCTTCAAAGCTGGATTTGATCAGGGCGCTTTCAGGATTGGGCGGGCCGAAGGGTGCGACGCGCTGACCGGTGTCATTGACCAGCGTGACAACACCCTGACCGGAACTGACCACCCGCGACCCGCACAGGCCCAGCCGTGACCAGGTGAGCGACTTGAAGGGCAACGCAGGACCGGAGGTGACCTGCATGTCCGCAATCACCAGCGTGGTTCGTCCCGAGCCATAGCCGACTGCGGCAGAGAACCTGCCCGCCACATCCGAGACCGTCTCGGCCCCGCTGTCATCGATCCGGGTAAGCGTCATTTTTACCGGACCTTTGAAAACGGCCTGACCTGTCGAGGGGAACTCTGTGGCTTTCGGGCTGGGGCCCAGCACCAGCGGACCGGAAAAATCGATCTTCTTGGCACTGTAGGACACGGAATAGGCCCCGGGCAGGGTGTTGCCCTCGCTCAATCCCGCCAAAGGTGTTGCCTCGGACCCCCGGCCTCCGCGCAGGATGCCCTCGTCATCACCGGAAAACCGGCGAATGGCAGTTTCGTCAAACCAGATCTTGCGCAACACGCCCTCGCGGTTGTTTTTGCCGGCGACAAAGAAGGTCTGATAGGCCGTGACCGGTTCGGTGCGGCGCAGATAGGCGCCCGTCAGACGGCGCGATTCGAGGTTGGAGATGACACAAGGCTCGTCTGGTGCCAGCCCGATCAGCTCAAACGCGGCGGATTTGCGCACCTTGTCGACCACACCGCAGCCCGCAAGCGCACAGCAGGATGCAAGACAAACCCCTTTGAAGACCGACATGAGAGCAAAGATCCTGATCAAATTCAGCTTCAAGTAGAGCATTGGATTGCTGACGGGGCAACTGTCTTGACCTTTGGAGTTCAAGGGGCGCTGCCCCCGGCGCGTGCCGCGCCTCCCCCGGGATATTTGGACCAAGAGGTGAAACAGACATTCGATTTTCCAGCAAATACTCCCGCCGGAGGCGCAGGTCGGCCCCGGAGTGATCTCACTAAAAATACATAATGTAAATTATACATTTCATGATTGACCCAACGAGCCAAGCGTTTCTCAGCAGGTTAAATGTCGGCTCCGAGCCCATTTTGACCGATGCTGCAGTCGGCATGAATGACAGCTTTCGTTCAAGTGAACCTCCACCGCGTTGGTACAGCGTCACAAAATGTCGACCGAAGGCATCTAAAAAAGCGATGACTACTTATTGCGAAGTGGCGAGATCGTAGGATGCAACGATATCATTCGTGCGGCTCGCAACATATGATGGACTGAAACCCCGCCGAAATAGGGCGGAGCCAATGCCAAATCTGGTTATCCCTGCGGACAACCAATCTTTGAAGTTTTCTGGTCCTGCGCCGCCGACCGCATAGGTTTTGACGTTGGCGGGCAAAACAGCGGACATGGCTTTGAACCCGCTGATGCCCAAAACGGACGATGGAAAGAACTTCAGGCTGTCCGCCCCATTGCCAAGGGCTGTAAAGCAATCCGTTGGTGTCATCACGCCGGGGTATGAGGAGAGGTTGGCGTCATTTGTCGCTTGGATGACCTTCGGCGATGTATCAGGCGATACGATGGTCTGGCCACCAACATCGGCGACCCGGCGCACATCATCCTGATCCAAAACCGTTCCCGCTCCGATTTGTGCAACCGTCCCGAACCTTCTGACCGGTCTGAAGATACTCTCGAAGGGGGTAAGAGAATTCAGCGGCACAAATGCCGCATTCAATCAGAATGTCTCCGATGCCTTCAACTTCGTGTGGCCGTACGCCACGCAGAGTTGCGATGATTTCTCTATGCATCAGCATGCGACCCTTGCCGATGTGCCGCCGTAAGTCCGGCCAGGGTCATTGTGGTCACATCAAGGATTGATGCAGCAGCACCAGCGAGGGCGAGCGCTTTGGAATAAAGATCACATAGCGTGGTGGCGCCGATGAGCGTCACATTCTGGCCCTGCCAGTATTGCGGCACAGACATGAGCTCTTGTCCGATCAAAAGCCCTGACAATGTCGCCCGCGCCTGTGCGCTGGATTGCTGTGCGACGAGCATTTCGGCACGGATCGCAAACAGGCGGCGCGGCACGCTCAACGGATCCTGGATCGCCAATTGTACTGCCGCCTCAAAAGCGTCCGCATCCCAACCACCGTCGATCATGGAATGAGACAACACCGAGGTTTCGGAAAAGAATGCGAATTGCTCGCCCGTTAAGCAGGATTCAAACGCGACAATGGCACGATCATTGATGCGGACCCATTTCGTGTGGGTGCCCGGCAAGCAAACGGTGCCGCAATAATCAGGTTGGTGGCTCAACAGCCCGGCAATTTGTGTTTCCTCACCGCGCATCACATTGGCCGGAGACAATTGTTTTACGCCTGGCAGGATATGGGCCTCATGAGTTGAGCCTTCTACCCTGACAGCCTTTGCACCCAGATCATCAAGCTGTGTCGGCGCGGACAGATAAGGGGCCTCACACCAGCCCTGCGCTGCGCCTGCCATGCCACTGATAATGACGGGCAGATCGCCCGCAAAGCCCAGCTCCTTCAGAGCGTTTTCCAACACGCGATCATATTCGTCAGGCTTCAGACGAGACATGCCATAGGGGCCAGTGGTCGTGGCAAGGATGCCCACGTCTTCGTCCATCACCCAAAGCCGGAAACTGGTCGTGCCCCAATCAACTGCGACAAAGGAAGCTTGTGACATGGGGGAGCCTCAGCCGCAGATGTTGAATTTACGGATGAAGTCGCGATCAGGTGTCACGCCAATACCCGGTCCCGTCGGCAGGGCCACGGTGCCGTCGTTCGCGGCAACCTGTCCCTGAATATCCAAAGGTGTCGTCAATAGATCATCGCGGAATGCATTATGCGTTGTGTCGAATTCCAGCATCGGCTCCCACGGATGCAATCCACCGGGCAATGGCGGCATCGCTGCAAGCAGATGCATGTTCGTGGCCACGGCAACGGCGCTGCCCCAAACGTGGTTCACGACGGGGGTGAAATGCGCATGGCACAGGGCCAACACACGCAGGTATTCCGAGATGCCGCCAAGCGCGCATACCTCTGGTTGGGCAATGTCGAGGCCACGGCTTTCGAGTAACGCGCGCCACCCCCAACGGTTGAATTCGGCCTCGCCGCCCGAGATGTTCACCCGCAGGCCCTGCCGCAATTCACGGTATCCATCAAGGTCTTCAGGGGCGACGGGTTCTTCAAACCAATACGGATTAAATTCTTCCATGGCGCGGCCAACGTAAAACGCATCATGGGTCGTGTAGGCATGATTGGCGTCGACCATAAACCTGTAGTCGTCCCCCACGCCGCGCCGCACGGCCTCGATCAGGCGCACATCGTCCTTGGAGCCAATGCCGACCTTCATCTTGGTGGCCTTGAACCCCATGTCCCTGATCGCCGCCGCCTCGTCCGTAAACCGCGCCACAAGGCTGTCAGCACTTTCAGGGCGCAGCATCATGCCGTAACCGTAGACCTCGATCCGGCCACGATGTGCCCCACCGATCATTTGATAGAGGGGCATGCCCGCGACTTTGCCCGCGATGTCCCACAGGGCGATATCAACGCCAGACAGCGATTGAAGTGGCATCCCCTTTTGGCCGTGATCACGCATCAGGTTATAGACCTTGTGCCAGATCACGTCGCGGTCGAGCGGATCCATCCCCAGCACCACCGGCTGGATCACCTGCTCGACGATGCCTTTATTGGCCAGTGCAATGTTGCCCGCGCCAAAACACTCACCCCAACCCGTGATACCTTCATCAGTCTCTACTTCGACCAGATGGGCGGTGCGTTTGGTGTAGTATTGCTGCGAATAGCCCAGCGGTTCAGGCAGGTCATAGCCCAGGACATGGCTTGTGATGCGCGTGATTTTCATGGGTTCAGCCCCCCGAATGTTGAGGTGTCGAGGGCGCGTGTGATCCGCTTTTGCACAAGATAATCGTGCAGCGCGAGAGCCGAGCAATCATGCCCGATCCCCGATTGCCCGATCCCGCCGTGAGGTAGATCAATGTCGTATTTCACGCCGTTGATTTGGATTTCGCCGTAGCGCAAATGTGCGGCGTATAGTTCGGCACGTGCCAGATTGCGGGTGAAGATATAGGCGGTCAGCCCGCCTTCTTCGCAATCATTGGCCATGCGCAGAAGGTCATTCTCATCTTCAAACGGAATGAGGCTGATGATGGGCCCAAAGGTCTCTTGTCGGTAGACCTCCATTGTCTCGGTCACGTCTGTCAGCACTGTCGGAGCAAGAAAATGGCCAGCATTCAATCCCGCAGGACGATCGCCGCCCGTCAGCAACGTGGCACCATCTGACACGGCGTCATCAACCAAGCCCTTCAACCGCGTCCATGCACGTCCGTCAATGACAGGGCCGGTGGTAATGTCTGCGTCCTTGTCAAACCCAACCTTGGCGGCTCTGGCCCGGTCGACGATCTTCTGGGTGAAGTCCTCACGCACAGCATCCGCCACAAAAACACGGTTGGGTGAGACGCAGATTTGCCCGGCATTGCTGAACTTCACACCCGTGACGATGTCCGCGGCGAGATCAAGGTCAGCATCCTCGAATACCAGCACGGGCGCGTTGCCACCCAGTTCCATTGAGTATCGTTTGATCGAGGTCGCGCCAGTGCGCATGATATGCTGACCGGTTTTGGTGGACCCGATCAGCGTGATCACCTGCGGGATGGTTGAGGCCGTTAGCGCATCAGCCACGGAATAGCCTTCCGTGGCAAGTATCTGCACCACGCCCTTGGGCAGACCGATTTTTTCGCACAAAGCACCAACAGCATAGGCCGAGATGGGCGTGGCGTCGGATGGGCGAATGATAATCGGGCAGCCTGCGGCCATCGCCGGTCCGATTTTAAAGGCAAGATTCAGCAGCGGAAAGTTCCACGCCAGAAATGCCACCGCCACGCCTGCGGGTTCATAGACCATGCGGTGGGTATGGGTGCCAGCGCGATCGGTCAGATTGTAATCGTGTAGCCTTGCGATTTCCTCGGCGTAATAATCTAGCGAGGCGACCAGCCGGTCCCAGTCTTCCTCTGTTTGCGCCCAGGGTTTGCCCATTTCATGATGAACACAAGCGCGCAGCCAATCCTCGGCCTCAACGACAGCGTCCCGCAGTTTGCGCATCCATGCATGCCGTTCAGCAATTGGCATACCAGCCCATATCGGAAATGCCGCCTTGGCCGATAGCAGCGCGCGTTCCGCATCGTCTGCACCCGCAACGGCCACCGTCGCGACCAGCGTTTCTGTTGCCGGGTTGAGCACGTCCCGCGTCGCACTTCCGTCTGTCAGCGCCCCGTCAATATACATCTGTGTTGGGAATTCCATCGCGCGCCTCAATCAAACAGGGTTTCAATTTTGGTCTTGATGCTGTCCCCGATATAGAGAGCCATCGCCTGAATGGTGGAGGTCGGGTTGACTGCCCCTGCTGTTGGAAAGATCGAGCCGTCCACGATGAACAGGTTCTTAACGTCATGGCTGCGGCCCCAGCCATTGACCACCGAGGTTTCGGGGTCATTGCCCATCCGGCAGGTGCCCATCTGATGCCAGCCAGCGCGCCACCAGACTTTGTCGTCATTCTTGCTCAGCACCTTCTTTGCGCCAGCCGCGAGCAGGATTTCCTTTGCCCGCTCTTCTCCATGACGAAGCATCTTTCGGGTGTTTTCACCGAGTTTATAGGTGATCTTTGGCGCGGGAATGCCGTCGCTGTCGGTCAGGTCAGAATCAAGCGTGACGCTGTTGTGTTCCTCGGGAAGGTCTTCGCTGACGATCGTGAGCCCCGCCAGGTAAGGATAGACATTGTCCATAATCTCGCGATGTTCTGCGCCCCACGGGATCGGATTATCGATACCGTAGCCGCCAAGCGCATAGGTCATGGGTGTCGTGGACCGACCCGAATGCAATCCATATCCACGCACAAAGTCACGGGACGGGTCGGTCTCATAGAATTCCTGTGACAGGATCGAACAGGCCATAGGACCCTCGTGCCCCAGCATGGGTTCATCAAAGACACCGGCGACCCCCGTCAAAGGATGGAACATCAGGTTCTTTCCGACCAGGCCGTTGCGGTTGGCCAGCCCATCAGGGAAGGTTTTGGATTTGGAGTTCAACAGCAAACGCGGGGTGCCGACACCGTTACAGGCGACGACAACCAGTTCGGCGCGCTGTTCATGCACTTGCCCGTCTGGCCCGTGATACAACACACCCGTCGCAAAGCCTGTGCTCTTATCCACACGGATTTCGCGCACACGGGCACCGGTTCGCAACTCAACGCCTGCGTTTTCCAGCATGGGCCAATAGGAGAAGTTGGTGCCACCCTTGGCCCCCGCAGCACAGCCCAGATCACAGGTGCCAGCATTGACACATTTCTGCCGCCCATCGTGATCCTCGCTTAGGATCGACACATCCGACGGCCACCAGTGATAGCCTTTTTCATTGAACCCTTTTGCGAGCGTCTGGCCCAGTTTGCCCATCGGAATGGGTGGCAATTCTGGGGTGTAATCGGGATAGGCAGGGTTGCCCCCCAGACCCGACACTCCTGTGTTGCGGTCGTTCATGTCATAAAATGGCGCAAGCGTTTCATAATCAACCGGCCAATCCGCCCCAACGCCATCCAAGCTGTGCGTACGGAAATCTGAGGGTTTCATGCGCGGCCAGTGGCCAAGAAAGTTGATGGTCGAGCCACCAACGGCGTTGAAATTCACCGGTGTGATGCAGCTTTCATCCGCATTTATCGGATAGTCCTGTTTCAGGCCTCGCACGTTTGGATCACAGGAGAATTCGCCATAACGCGCCAGCTCATAGTCGTCATCGCGGCTTGGGAAGTCCTTGTCTTCAAGGTGCGGTCCCTGCTCTAGACACAAGATACGCATCCGGGTTTCCAGGAGCGACCATGCGATGGCAGCCCCAGAAGCTCCCGCACCAATGATCAGTACGTCGACGGGGTCATCTTGCATCGCGATATACCTTTCCTCGCGCCCGCACGGGTGCGGTCAATTCATCCATCATCGCGTCACTTTCGCGGGCGACGGGATAGCCAAGTGGGTGGATGGGATGTGCGCCAACGCCAAAGTGCGGGCGCATGTCGGGCCGACTGTAGTACCCCATGTAGGTCAGCCGGACGAGTGTCTCGAATGCCTGACCATGGGCCGCTTCGACACGCTTCAATGCCGTGACCTTTTCATCCCTGGGAAGGGCTACGAAGTCGGCCGGAACCGCGTCTAGGATTGTCCGTACGGATCCAGCCGCATCGGGCGCATAGGCATTTGCAGTCGGGAGAAACTCTGCGACGCCCAATGCGCCCGCTCCGGGGATTTTGCCATCTTCGCTCGGTGGTATGAGCTCATCAAGGATGGCATCCAGAATGGGTCTGTTGGTTTCATTCAACATGTTGGCCTACCTTTCCGATGTGCCCGAACGGGACACGGCATCAATGGCCACGGCCAGCAAAAGGATCGCGCCCGAGAACATCAGTTTGTCCGCAGCACTCGCACCAGACAGATCCAACCCGTTGCCGAGTGATCCAATAACCAGCGCCCCAAGGATCGCGTTCCAAACCGATCCACGCCCGCCGAACAAAGAGGTGCCGCCAATGACCGCCGCACCAATGGATTCCAGCAGGAGCGAACCACCTGCAAACGCGGTGTAGGAAACTGACCCAAATCGAGACGCGCCAAAGATGCCGCCAATCGCAGCCATCAGACCGACGATGGCGAAGGCCGACACCCGGATACGTTTGACATTCATGCCCACGCGTCGCGCGCTTTCCGGGTTGCCACCGACTGCGAATATCGAGCGCCCGTATGGTGTTGATGTCGTGACCCACCCAATCAACGCTGTGATGGCCATGAGTAGGACAATGAGTAAAGGAACCGACCGGTAGCTGTTCAGAGTGGCGACCGTTGCAAGCATCAGCGCTCCGAAAAATACGATCTGCCCCCAGACGGCTGCCTTGCTGTCCAGGTCCAATCCGCGTGCTTTGCGTTGCCCTTGTTTGCGCAGGTTGAGCCATGCAAAGACTGCTATGCAGGCCAATGCAAGTACCCATCCAAGCGTGTCGGGCAGCAGTACCCGCGCAAATCCGCGCACAAACGGATCACCCACATTCAGGTTCCCGGTTGGCAAAATTTTCTGCATCAACCCCTGAAAACCCAACAAACCGGCCAACGTTACAACAAAGGACGGGATGCCCACGTAGGCCACAAGGATGCCCTGCGCCGTACCCATGATGATGCCAACAGCCATCACAATCAGGCATGCAATCGGGCCTGGCACTCCGGCCAGTACCAAGACGCCTAATAGCGCCGCACAAACGCCAGCAGTCGCGGCGGCGGAAAGGTCGATGTCGCCGAGAAGAAGCACCACCGTAATACCCACAGCCAGTGTCGCAATGACCGCCGATTGCATAAACAGATTGTAGATGTTGCGTGGGCTGAGGAAGATGAACCGGATGTTTTGAGCATCCGCGTCACCCCAGTATTCCCACAGCGGGACGGCCAGACCAAAGTAGGCCCAAATCGCCGCAAGCGCCAAAAGCACCGGAACGAAAGCCCCGAACCGGGTTTCACGCATGATGCGCAAGCGGTCAACAAAGGAGAGTTTTTGCTCAGGCTGCATTACCGGCCTCGTCATCCAGGCCGCGTGTCATCGCTACGACTATTTCATCAGGGGTGGTGTCATCCTTGCGCCACGTCGCGACATTGCCGCCGTGACGCAGAACGCAGATGCGGTCCGCGACTTCAAAAATGTCGCGCATGTTGTGAGAGATGTAGACAACCGCGTGACCCGTATCCCGCAGTCGTTTGACAACATCGAGAACCTGCCGCGTCTGCGCGACACCAAGCGCGGCGGTGGGTTCATCCAGCATGACCACCGATCCGTCGGCACCGACCGCGCGGGCAATGGCAATGGCCTGACGTTGGCCACCTGACAGGCCGCCGACCTTGGCGCGGACAGATTGCAACGTGCGCACCTGAAGACGGTCGATCGCGGCCTGCGCTTTCACTTCCATTTCCAGATCATCCAGCGGGCGCAACAGACGGGGTAGAAATCCCCAGCCGGCTTTCACCGGCTCAGCGCCCAAAGAGAGGTTTGCAGACACATCAAGATTCTCACAAAGCGCGAGGTCTTGATAGACGATCTGGATGCCCAGATCGCTTGCGTCATGAGGGGTATTCACACTCACAGGGGCTTCATCCATGAAGAATTGGCCTTCGTCCGCAGCGTGCGCACCTGCCAGAACTTTCATCAGGGTGGACTTGCCCGCGCCATTGTCGCCAACCAGTGCCATCACCTCGCCACGGGCGACCTCAAAGTCGACACCGCGCAGGGCGTGAACGCCACCAAATCGTTTGTGAATACCGCTCACACGCAGGTGAGGGGATGGGGCCGCTTGCCCCACCTTGTTTTCATGTTCAGACATTTAATTTCCGATTATTGGCAGAAAGTGGTTTCTGCGGCTTCGCCCTGACAGACCATCTCTTTCGTGATGGATTTGTCATTGGCGATGACATAGGCGACACCATCAACACCCACGGCCGAGTATGACCCAACGGGAACATATGCGACTGTCGCGCCGACACCGTTTTCAACGGTTTGTGGGGCTAAGTCAGAGAAATCTTCGCCATTGACCAAGCGCACGGTCACTTGCGCGGCTGCTGCTGCCATATCTTCAAGCGGACGCCAGCCACATTGAGTTTGTTTGCCAAGCAACATCAGTTGCTGCGCCTGAACTGTGCAGTCCAAACCTGAAACCGGGACAGTTCCGGCCATTCCCTGCTCTTCCATCGCGGCAATCGCCGCACCGGCATTGCCATCGTTGGACGAGACCACGCCCTGAACATTGTTGTTCAATTGAGTCAAAGCCTGATCCATGGAACGGCGCGCAATCGCCGGATCCCAGCCCTGGGTCCAGTTTTCATAACCCATGACACGCGCGCCGCTTTCGTAAAGCGGCGTCAAGGCCCGCAACTGACCATTGTGGATCACGGCCGCGTTCGGGTCCGTCGGAGACCCTTTGAGCATGACGAGCGTGTCGCCGTCTTTGGTGTTGTTGATCACATGCATCGCCTGATCATAGCCCATGCCCTCCAGATCGGCCTGCACCCAGAACGTGGTATTCACCGAATTGATCATCCGGTCATAGGCAATTGTTGGCACACCTTCTTCTGCTGCGGTGTCCGCAATAATCGCAGAGCTTTCTCCGTCAATCGGGATCACAACAAGTACCTTGGCACCTTGCGTCAGGGCTTGTTCGGCCTGACGTTGCTGCACGGACGTATCGTTATTGGCGTTGAAGACCTCGACCTTAACGTCGGGGGCAATCTCGGCCATCGTGCGCAAAAACGCTGCAGCGTCCTGTTGCTCCCAGCGCGGGTTCACGTTTTCTGGCAGCAGCAAAGCCACCATGCCGTCAGCTGTCGCTGTTTGTGCGGTCAGTGTTGCACCGGCCAGCATGGTCGTCGCGAGAAGACCTTTCTTTAGGTTGGAAAACATCATATCCTCCTTGTTGATGTTCTGACGCATTTTTGGGCGTCTTTTCGTCTGGTGGTTTCCCCGAAATCTCGGGTTGGATCCGGTAGCGCGACGTTGATTGAATCCGGTGTCGTGCTGCCGCCACTAGCCTGCGCACCACTGCGGGCTGGTGAATGTCTTCTTCTGGTCTGTCAGTTCGTCAAAACCCCGCCAGCCAAATCTTTAAGCGCGCTTTCAAGACGTTGACTCGTGTCGCTCAGGTGGGCGGTCATCATCTCTTCTGCCAAGGCCTGATCCCGCGCCTTGATCGCCTCAAGGACCTTGCGATGAAACGGAATCGAATTTTCATTCTCACGTGGATCACGATTGGTCAGCCGGATCGAACTGAGCAGAGCTGAAAAGATCACGCCCTCCATCGACAGCAGGATTTCGTTGTTGGCAGCGCGCAGAATACCGCGGTGAAACAGGGCGTCTGCGACCACGAAATCTTCAATCGAATGAGAGTCTTCTTCCATGCGCACCTGCGCGGCTTCGATTTCAGCAAATTGTTCCTCGGTCCCGTTCATCGCGGCCCAGCCCGCAGCCTTGGGTTCCATCATGCGGCGCATATCGAGCAACTGTCGCAAAAAGGCTGGCTTGGGATCGACAGAAAGGTGCCATGCCAACACATCATCATCCAGCAAAGCCCAACTCGCCCGGCGGCGTACCCGCGTGCCGCTGCCGCGCTTGACTTCAAGCAGTCCTTTGCTGACCAGCAGTTTTACGCCTTCACGAATGACAGACTTACTTACCCCAAACCGTTGCGAGAGCTTTCCCTCATCCTCGATCAGCGCGTTTTCTTTGTAGTGACCTGCAACAATGCGACGGCCCAGTTCCCTCGACACCTGCATCGCAAGCCCAGGGGCCACTCCGCTCGCGTCCTTCAAATCGTAATACAACATCTCATTCATTCGGTAATAGTAAACATCAGATGTTTGTTTTGTCCAGATCAATTTTCCCCCCAATCGTCAGGGAAACCTCACAGTCCGTCCTTCCGCCAGACATCTGACTAAAGGAGAAAGTTAGGACTCGTGCGTGTTATACGGCCAGAGCGAGCATGAGTTGAGCCAGTTCAGGACTCGGCAGATTGCAATCCCATAACCTCGAATCAACAGATGCATACTTGGGGTTATTGTAGGGGCCAGAGGGTCAAGAAGCGGTCATTGACGCACCCGCAGCGAATGCTCATTTTGTCTGCCCATCCGACATTGAAGCTGAAATTTGGATTGCTGCAAGGACAACACGTTCGTCATTGAAGCAATCCGATTACACCCCCATATGGCAGCGCTTTTTACGCTGAGATCACGTTGTGTTCACGCGCCGATCACCCTGCTCTGACGGTACGGCGCGACAGTCGGACTGCGTCGCGATCCCGAACATTATCCACGGGATGGCACGCAGAAAGTCCGTTCAGGGGGAGTGGGCTGAATTCAAGGAAAACGATTTCATGAAACACAGAATCCTTTATTCCATCTCAGGTTTTGCAGCCGCTGCGGCCTTGAGTGCCTGTGGGGGTAGTAACAGCGCGGGCAACGCCCCGCCGATTTCGGCAGAGCCGATCACAACCGAGGAGCAGGCCGCGCGGATCATTGCAAATGATGCCAGCGATACGGTTTCAAAATCCGTCAATGACGGGGCCACATTGACCGCGCGCGCGGTTACGTCGGCCGGGCACAACCTGAACTATCAGTCCGACACCACCGGTCCTGAAAGCGCGAGTTTCAACGTCAGGAAGAACGCCTCCGGTGCCTTGAGCTTCGAGGTCAATGGCAAGGACTGGGATTTTGATCCCGGCGATCAGAGCGATCCATCAAGCTATGAGGTCGAAGACAATGTGAATGATGTCTTTGTCTCGCTCTGGACCCGCGGCAGCGATCTGGCCGATGTGTTTGATCCCGGCAACGGATCCCAGATGCAGATCTTCGGCTATCAGACCAACCAGATCGTTGGTGGTGCGGACAACACCAGAGGCTATGCCGCTGTGGGTGCCGAGACCGATGACGCGGTCCTGTCCGGGCTGCCCACTGCAAGCTACGACGGACGGTTGTCGGCGGATGCATATCCCAACACCGGGTTCGAGAGCAATTCCCAGAGCCGGTCCCGCATCGAGGGTGATCTGACCATGACCGCGAATTTCGCGGCCGAGACGATCTCGGGCACGGGGTCGAACCTGACCATCCGCAATGCGGACACCGGCAATGTCGAAACCGCCCTGCCCGGTCAGGTGATCTTTGGCCAGACCAGCCTGGGGTTCAACGGCTTCAAGGGCAATCTGTCGGGTGATGCGACGCTCAACACCTCGCTTCAGGGCAATCTGTCGGGCAGCACCTATTCCGGTGCGTTCTATGGCGCGCAGGCCGAAGAGCTGGGCGGTGTGATGACCATCACGGGCACATCCGAGGGCGAAACCTTCGGCGGTGTCGGGTTCATCGAGGCCGACAAGCAGTAACCCCGCAAGACACAATCCATTCAAACTCAGGAGATTGATATGAAACGCATTTCAATAGGCATAACTTGCCTGTCTGCCCTTGCTCTCACGGCTTGCGGGAGCTCGAACACGGGCAGCCGGTCGGACAATCCGACCGGCAAGGTCTTTGCCGAAGCCGTTGGCGAGACTTTTTCCAAGAAGCTTGATGAGGGGGAAACCTTCACCGGGCAAGATGGCATGGTGACAAGTGTGGAGGTGGATTACGACGCCCGGACCTCCACCAAAACCGCAGCGCACAGTGCCAAGATCCGGTTGCCGAACGCGGGTGAAACCGGTGAGCTGGCCATGGAAATCGATGGCGTAACCCGGGTGTTCACCACTGCCGATCGTGATCCCAGCAGCGATGGTAAAACCTATGGCTACAACGTGCGTGACGCTGTCACGAACGATCGGGATTTTCTGTATGCGTGGTCCGGTGGCGAGTTGGATGATGTGCTGAGCGGGGATCCGAACAGCAACTATCATCAGGTCTGGCACTATGGCTCGAGCAAGGACGACGGCACCGGCGCGTTCATCGACAAGAAGGGCTATCTTGTTGTCGGGTCCGAGACGCCCGACGGCGGCCTGCCGGCTGGCTCCGTGATTGCGCCAAATCCGATGGCCAGCTATGGCGGCTATGCCAACATCTACATCATCTCGAAAGACGGTGCGGATCCGTATACGGAAAACCGGCTGGAATCCCGCGATGTGCAGATGACTGCAGATTTCGGGGCCGGCACCATAGCAGGCACGATGTCTGACATGCGGTTTCGCGATGATGATGAAAACTGGTCCGATCTGAACGGATCGATTGCCATGGGCGAGACGGCGATCACCGGGACAGGTTTTGCCGGCAATCTGACGGCTGATGGTGATCTGATGGCTGCGGCACCCGTGACACTGGGTGCGGGCAGTTTCACCGGGCAGTTCTTCGGCCCCACCGGTGAGAATGTCGCGGGCACGCTTGAGATGGGCGTGACCGACGGCGGCGTGGCCCGCAACACCTACGGGTTTTTCAACGCAGGCAAGTGAGCGACAGGGGCCGGTCCAATCCGTGACCGGCCCTTTTCAGATGGGTGATTTCAGGGCAAACCGGGGATGGGGCAATGCGATTTCTGATGGTGATTTGTGTGATGCTGGGGCTGGCCGGACCGGTCATGGCCCAGTCTGTTCCGGCCCTTCTGGCGGCGGGCAAGGATGCCGAGGCACGCGCGCTGCTGGTCCGGATGGTCGGCACGGGACCGAAGGCGCTGCCGCATCATCTTTACATGGATGCGATGATCCTGATGCGGGCAGGCAAGCGGGATCAGGCGATCAGGGCGCTGCGAGAGGTTTTGGCAAAGGACCCGAATTTCGGTCCGGCCCGGGTCGATCTTGTGCGTCTTCTGGCAACAAGCGGGCAAATAGATGCAGCGCTCTACCATGCGGAGCGTGTGGCACGGAACGCCCCCGACAAACCGACACAGGCCGAGATGACCCGCTTCATCTCGCGGTTTCAGGGGGGCAACCGGCAGGGTATCGCCCTGCGCTTCGCGGTCGAGCCCAGTTCGAACATCAATCGTGGCAGTGGGCAGGAGAGTTTCGCGCTCGCTGGCCGGGATTTCTCGATCGAGGACAGCTCGCAAGCGCAATCGGGCATCTCCGTCTCGGCCGGGGTGACCGGCTGGATCACCTATGCGCTGTCGGACCGCTGGTCGCTGCGGCCCAGCCTGTCAATTGACGGCCGGACCTACCGCGAAGTGGATCAGGACGACCAGATCACGCTGTCGGGTCAGCTTGGTCTGGTGCGCACCGGCGCCCGTCACAGGCTGAGCTTCGGCCCTGCCGCCGAGCGCTATTTCAAGAACGGAGACGGCTACCGGACCCGGGTGGGAGTGGTTGCAGATGTCTCGGTTCAGGCAAAACCGGATCTGCGGCTGAGTTTTGCTGCGGCCCATTACGACCAGCGCCATGATGACGAGATGTTTCGGGATGGTACCTATTCCAGCCTGAGTGCGGGGCTGGCCTGGGTGCTGCGCCCTGATGTGCAGATAACCGGGCGGCTGAGTGGTGTGGTCGAAGAGACCGAGCGCGCCCATCTGGATCACACCGATCTGCGCCTGGATCTGGGCGTGACGAAGGAATGGTCGGGCGGGCTGATCACACGGCTGGGCGTCAGCCATGGGACCAACCGGTTCAAGGGGGATTTCCCGCTCTTCACGGCACCGCGCAAGGATCATGTCTCGGAGGTCAGCCTGTCGGTTTTGCACCGCAAGGTTCAGGCCATGGGCTTTGCCCCGCAACTGACCCTGACGGGCACGAAGTCCCGCTCCAACATTCCATTTTATACCTATGACGGCTTTGACGTGGGCGTGGCCCTGTCGCGGCGCTTCTAGCAGGCAATGGGCTTGCCAAGGAGACCGGTGGACGGCACACTTCTGACCAAAGCCATTTTCATAGGATGATGAGACGTGAGATTTATTGTTGGTGCTGCGCTTTTTTCCCTGATCTTTTCTGCCGCCACTGCCCAGACCTTTGAGGAGACCCTCAGCAAGGCGCAGGCCGGTGTGAATGACATCGCCAAATACCAGCAGGCGTTGCAGAACCCTGACGCCCGCTTTCAGTATGCGATGGTGCAGGAGATGCTGAAGCTGAAAGACCCGGCATTGCAGCGCATTGCCAAGGAGCATGCGCTGTTCTCGACCAATTCGGTCATGCGGGAGGCCGCGATCAAGGCGGTTCTCGACAGCGGGGCGACGCTGCGCATTCAGATGGCAGGAACTGGCGAGACCTACGAGACGATCACGGATTTTGCCCGTGTCTTTGGGGGAACTTTCATCAACAAACGCGGAGAGATTCTGATCAAGCCCCCTGCGCCAGTGTCAGATGCCTGCTGGGGTACAGAGCGGCATTGCGTGTTTCGTCATGTGGGCACCACGCTACAATACAATCCGTTCTACCCGGGCAATTATACGCAGCAGGTCACCTCGATCCTGAACCTTGGCAATGATGGCGTTCTGCGCGGGACGCTGACTTACAAGAACACCGAGCTTGTGCAGGTACAGATCGACCTGAAGGAGTAATCGCTCAGTTGATCGTCAGACGGTCCAGCCGGATCGGGCGGTCGCTGTGCCAGACGTCCAGAATGCGAATACGCAACCGGCGAGCGACCGTGCCGCCGGTCGAGACCTCGAAGACCCCGGTGGGTGACATGTCGGGGGTTGCAATGTCGGTCCAGTAGGGATTGCCCGACAGGCCGCGATCAATGCTCAGGGCAATGCGCCGGGGTGATGTCGTCTGATCCCCGGGCACAGAGCCCATGACGACCTGATGCAATTCCACGAGCGTGTCGTTTGACAGGGTGATTTCGAAGGAAATCGGCTCGCCGGTCCAGTTTGCGATCCATGGGGCGGTCAGGCTGCCGGGTTCCAGTGAGATGACGCCTGCCTTGTCGCCGCCTTCGAAGCTGGTCACGCGAAAGCCCTTGCCATCGGTGCTTTCACCGACCGCACGGTTGTCGGGGTGATCGGTGGACAGGTTGGCACGGATCAAAGCGGCGATGCGTTCCATGCGCAGAAAACGGGCGCTTTGAGTGGTTTCGGCATCTATGGCGATGCCGACGAAACGGTTTCCGGCGGTGAGTACCGCGCCCGACAGGCCCTGCATCGCCTCGGCATCGATCCCGGTATCAGTGATGCGCACGGTGATGAAACTGTCATCCACATCGACCATGGCGGCCCCGATCCGGTCAAAGAAAGCGCCGCCGAAATGCACGCTTTTGATCATGCCGGTTGCTGTGGACTGCAACATGTTGGAATTGTCGCCGCCCAGATCGTTCAGATCGACCTGACAGCGGTTGCCAAGCGTGCTTTCGACATAGGCAAGAGCCAGGTCGTTTTCCGGGTCGCGCCAGAAGATCTCGGCCGATCCGACCTCGGCCGGTGCCGGAATGGCCAGCGAGATGCGGTTTCGCGTGGCAGATACGTGATTTGGCAGAACCGCATAGCACAGCCCGCGGTTGGAAAAGAGCAGCGCCTGACCCAATTCGTCATCGACCAGCGCCACATCGGCTGCATGGACCTGAGTGACCAGACAGCACAGAGCAAAAATTCTTCGCAGCATCATGGGAATCGTTTACCCTGAATTATCAATTGGTAAATTTTAGGGGTTATTTCAGAAAATGCGACATTCCCTTGCACTCTTAACAGCCCTTCTGACCTCGTCCGGGGTCGCGTCAGCCGATGTGGTTCAGATCAATGGCACCATTGTGCAGGAAGCCGAACTGGACCGCACGCTGATCTCCAAACCCAGCTGGCTTCGCGGGGTGCATTTCAAAAGCGACGCGTTGCTGGATGACACGCGGCCCAGCCTGCTGGCGGTGATCCCGAAAGACTGGGCGGGGGCAGAGATCTGTGCGCGGATCACCTCGATCAGGGGCGACTATGCAGCGATGGTGGAATTTGACGTCTCGACCGATTTGGAGGGCAATCTGGATGCGGATCTGGCTCTGGAGCTTGAAAGCGCCATGGCCCGGAAAATCTCTGTTTCAGACAGTGGTGTCGTGGTTGAGAAAGGTCAATGCGTCGGTGACAGCGCCGATGCGGGCACGGCCGGTGAGTATGTCGCGAATTTCTGGAATCAGGCCAGCGAACCCAGTGTGACCGGGAATGGCGAGGCCACGATTCTGATGCGGATGAACATCGCGCGTGCCGATCAGCTGGAGGCCCGTGCCACGCTCGGGGACAAGGAAATCGCGACAGATTGCGAAAAACTGTCCGGGCCGGAGGTGCTGGCCTACAATTACAGCTGCTCGTTCGACGTGCCGGTGGCGCTGTTGACCGAGATCGACCGAAGCGAAGTGACGTTCAGCTATGAGCGGGTCTATCGGGGCCGGTATTCGGAGACACGCGCGGCCCGGATCATCATCGGAGCGGGTCAATAAAACACCTTCACATCCGCACCATGGCCGCTGCGCGCTGGCTGATGGACTTCGCCTTTCGTCGCGGCTGGAGTGCGGCTGCGGTGCGCAATCTTGGCCTGCTGCTGGTGGTGCTTGCGTTTCTCTATTACCTGCCGGACCGCAAGCAGTCCTTCACTGTTTCGGCGACGACCGAACATCTGGTGGTCGATATGGTCACGGACAGCGCCCCGGACTGGGAGGTCAGAGGGCTGGAAGCTTGCGTACCGACGCCCAATCCATCGCCCAAGAGCGTGGCGGTGGGAAATTGCCAGGCAACCCGGTTTGAGGGACGGAAACTGGAAGATGCAACCTTGCGCTGGTCTGATGGGTATACCCTTACCTTCCGGGCCTTCGAGCCGGAGCGGGTCGAAATTCTGGTGGAAAAAGAGAAGGATGCAGCCCCGGTCTATCTGGATGGTGATCTGTTGGTCGAGACCGGTACGATCCTGCGCATCCCCTATCGGTTCGAAGGTGAGCGGATGCTGTTGCCGATCCGGGGCTATGCCAGCATCGGGGATGTGCCGAACACCTCGGGCACGCTGGTTCTGCGTGAGGGGCGCTATGAAAGCCGTCAGAACCTTGGCGTGCTCCGGCGAAAGCCGCATGTGGTGGCGCAGGGAGAGCTGTTTCCCGGTGACCGGATCAGTTTTGGCCGCCGCGCCCCGCCGCTGTTTCTGCGGTGGGCGGTTGAGGACGTGCCAGAAACCGGGCCGGGCGTCGAGAATGTCACGGCGAAGATGTTCCTGACCGATCTGAGCCCTGCGCACGCGGCCTTTGACGTGGTGGCCACGACCGAGCACAGCTACAGCGCCCTGAAACTGACCCGTGTCGGAGGCCAGCCGACGGACATCCCGGTGGAGTGGACACAACGCTTGCAGGCCGATGCCCTGCCGGTTGCAATCGCCACCATGCTGGGGCTGCTGGCCACGATCATTGCGCTGTCAAACGCCTTTTTCAACACGGGTTCGAGACCGGGGCGCAGCCAATTAGACGTGGACCAAACAGGCAAATAAGGGTATCGTCGATCGGGATTGAGAATGTTTTTCCGTTCGTTTTTTTCGGAGTAGGTTTATGAAAAATCAAACTATAGCTTCCTGTCTGATCTTGTCTCTGGCCGCCGTCACACCGGGCGCTGCACGTGCCGATCTCAAGGATGTCATCGCTGGCGGGGTTCTGGGCGCGATCATCACCCAGAGTGTGAACAACAACAAAAATAAGCAAAGCAGCGGCAAGCCTGCACAACAGAAGGTGGCCAAGCCAAAGTATACAAAGCCATCGCTCAACAGCCAGTACTCGCGGGCCGAGCGGATGCAGATTCAGACCGCGCTTCAGAACCGGGGTTATCCGGTCGGAACCATTGACGGTGTGCTGGGCCGCAACAGCCGCAGCGCCATCTCGCAGTTTCAAACCTCCATCGGACAACCCGGAACCGGCCAGTTGACGCCGACGCAGTTTGCCGCCCTGACGGGGGCTGGTGCTGCATCAATGCCGGTGGTGGCAGATCGGGCGCTGACCCGTGATGAGGTCGTGTTGCTGCAGCAGAGCCTGAAGACGCTTGGCTATTACGGCGGTGGAATTGACGGGGCATCCGGACCCGGAACGCGTGGTGCCACGGCGGCATTTCTGACCAATCAGGGTCTGAACCCGGCGCAGATCACCCAGGTTCAGGCGGTCGTGCAGGCCACGGCCATGGCCGGGCTGGCGACACCGCCCTATTTGCAGCAGGAAGCACAGATGCAGATGGCCGCAGCCAATGGTGGTGGCTTCGGTGCCCCTGCCCCGCAGCAAAACGGGTTTGGTGCGCAGCAGCCGGTAACCGCGGGGTTCGGGGCGCAACCTCAGCAGCAGAACCTCTTTGGTGGTGCGCAGCCGCAGACGGCAGGCTTTGGCGGACAAGCGGTCCAGCAGCCCCAGCAAAACGGGTTCGGCGCACAGCAACCCCAGCAACAGCCGCTCTTTGGCAATGCGCCGGTTCAGAATGCGGGCGTGGGTGCGCAACCACAGCAGCAGAACCTGTTTGGTGGCGCACAGCCGCAGCAGGTGCCACAACAGGCCGGAACCGATCTTTTCGGCGGTCAGCAGCAGCCTTTGGCACCGCAGGGCAATGGTGTTCAACAGCCTGCCCAGCAGCCTTTGTTTGCGCCTGCGCCTCAGGGACAGCAGCCAGCGCAGCAAGGCGGCGGCACGCTCTTTGCCTCAGGCACGCCAGCCGCGCCTGCACCAGCCGCGCAACCGCAAAGCTCGCTTGATGTGTTCAGCATTCAGCAGCCACAGGCAGGTACGCAGATCGCAGGACAGCAGCCCGTTCAGCAGCCTACGACTGTGGCAGGTGGGGTGTTCGGTCAGCCAACGGCGACGGCATCTTTTGCCCCGACCGCCCCGCAGGTCGCACCTCAGGCATCGGGCACGCTGGACATCTTCGGCGCCAGTTCAAACTAGGTTCGGGTCGCGCGGATGGGGTGACCTATCCGCGCGCCAGAGCCTTTCCCCAGATCAGTTTCCGGTAGTCGAGGCCTGCTGAGGGCTTTCCTCAAGCTGTGACGCCTCTGGCGCGGCTGCCGCAGGAGCGGTTTCCTCGGCTGGCCGGAATGCCCCGGTGAAGGCCATGGCGCCGGAGTTGCGCAGATTGCCGTCCGGTTCGACCTGCAACACAATCGCAGAACCTGAAACCGGTGCGCGCAGGTTCGAGACCTTGCCGAAATCAATCGCCCCGAACAGGGTCAGGAAGCGTTGTGCGCCTTGGGTGTTGGGCAGGCCCTGCGCCCGTCCGATCAGTTGTGGTACAGCGAGCCGCATGATGAAGGTGGAGTTGGCAACGGCGGCTGATCCATCCACCGGAAACTCGCCACCGATGGTGATGTCTGTCCCCTTGTCCTTGCGCGTGCCCGAGCCTACGGCGCGGAAGCCTTCCTGCGTGAATTTCAGATCGGCATTGAGGCCTAGCACAGGGATGGAGATCGCCAGCGGATTGGTGATGTCGAGGTAGCTGGGCTGGCTGAGCTGGGGGTGCGAGAAGCTTTTCACACGCACCACGGCGTCATTGGCAAGGCCGAACAGCTGACCATCGGTGGGGATCACCTGAATTTTCTGCTCGCCATTGTTGGCGGCCTGAAACAGGTAGCTGACGCTGCCGTACAACTGACGTCCAAACCGTTCAAACAGGATCCGCGCGTCATTGGCCGAGATCTGCAGCGACCGGCCAAAAGGGAAACCCGGGGTTTCAGGTTTCACCGCCTCGTTCACGACCTGAAACTGCCAGGGGAACAGGCTGATGTCGACGGTCGTGCCCTCGAGCATCTGCTGTGCGCAATAGCGCGCGTTCTGGCTGCTGATCGAGCGTGACAGCACGCTGCCGATGGAGGTGATGTTGGAAAACGGCAGGGTCGTCGAGGTGAAATCATACCGCCCTGTGTCGATGGTATAGGAAATGTCGAAACGCTGGGGAATGTTGACCGTGCTGACGATTTCGCGAAGCTGGTCTTTCAGGGCAAAGGCCCGGGTGAAGTAATCCCGACGCTCGAATTCATTGCCAAAGGCCTGGCCGCAGTCGAACCCTTCCGTTGTCGACATCAGATAGGCCAGAAAACCCACGTAGAACTGCTGATTGTCCAGCAGGGCGGGATTGCCGCGAATGTGCAGGTAAAGTGCGCGGGCATACATGTCCTGCATGTTCAACTGCCGTGCGGCCTGTGCCAGATTTACGCCCGCCGCAAGACCGGATTGCGTTGAGATCTGCTGGGACTGGGCTTGCATCGGCAGAAGGGCTGCAAGGCTGACAGCGGCAATCCCGGCGATGCGGTTTTGAAATTGGCGAAAAGCAATACGACGACGAAAAAACATCAAACCCCCAGATAAAAAAGACATTTCGCTTAACTGTAACAGTCAAACGGGACAAATCCAGAGATTCGATGCCTTGGCAGGGGCGCCTTGGTAAATGACAAACACCGCCGCCTGAGAAGGCGACGGTGCGTGTCTTGGTGTCGTTTGAGATGAAGTGTGCGCCCGGCAGTTGGTGCCGGTGCACGGGTTTGGCTTACCAGAGAGAGTTGCCGGCACCATCGACGCAGTCGTAGTTGCCGTTCTCGTCGGTGATCATGCCTCCGCCGTAGTCGTCCTGGCACTCGGAGAAGTACTTGTCCGGATAATTGTCCGGGGAAGAGTTCGGCCCGCCAGCGAGGGGTGAATGGCCTGCACCGCCGGACAATCCACCGGGTGCACCGTGGCCACCGCTCTGGCCTGCAATCAATTGCGAACGGCCAGCCTCTGCAACAACAGGCAGGAGGGTCGATGCGGTCACCGCAGCGATGGCGAGAGAGAAAATAAAGCGTCGTGTCATTTGAGTTTTCCTATCAATTGGTTTGTTTTGACAGGCATAGGTCGCGGCGGTTTGCCCACCGGTTCAAAAAAGGTTCGTTTTTTTTGAAAGCCCCGGTTCAGACGCCCGGCAGAGGGTCTCCGGCCAGCAATGTTCCTTCGCCGATATAGAAGGGAAAGACGACGTTGTGACGGGCGTTGGTTTCGCGCAATGCGTAGTCGATCTCGACCTTCATGCGCCCCTCCAGCCAGTCGGAGCCGTCAACGGTGACCGCGTTCAGGCGGATGCGGGGCTCGAAGAACAGGATGGCCTCGCGGATGGCAACCTCGGCTGCGGCTTCGGTCTCACCGTCGATCGGCTCGAAGACCAGATCGTGCAGACGGCAGCCATAGGTCGGGTGCATGATCCGCTCGCCCGGGCGGGTCTGGAACAGGATGCGCAGGCTTTCGAGAACGTCGGTTTCACGCTCGACCATGCGAACCTCGCCCGTGGCGGCATCGAACGCAGGCGGGAAGGCCCAGCCCTTGCCGAGAAACCCTGCCCCTGCGCGGTCGCCTTCATCGGCCATGTCAGCCCCCGATCATGACCGTGGGCAGCCCGCCCACGATGGAACCGCCATGGGCTGTGCTGTCGCCCATGCGCGCGGCCGGTTTGCCGCCGATGGTGACCGTGCCCGAGCCTTTGGCAATGGTGGCGGGCGGGCCGACGCAGGTGCAATTGTCGCCGACAACCGCTGCTGGCAGAGAGCCGATCAGCACCGTGGGCACGCCGGGGCCGATGATCGGCCCGCCGACATGGGGCACCACGCCGGTCACCATCGGGCAGGTGTGCATGTCGGTCAGTCGTGCAGCCGGTGGCATGATCTGCGTCCTTTCAATTGATGGCGACCGTCGCACCCTTGACGGTGGTCTGCCCGCTTGCCGACAGTTCCGCCGACCCGCCGCCCTTGACGGTGGCCGAGCTTTGGCCTTCGGCGGTGACATTCGCACCGTTCATGGTCGCGTCGCCGGTTGCCTTGATGTCGATGTTGCCTGTCGCCTCAAGTGTTATGTCCTTGTCGGTCTTCAGCGCAATGCCCGCATCATTCATGGTGATCGTGCTGCCGTTCTGGTCTGTGATCTTGATCAGTTTTTCGGTGTCGTCAAACAGCATCTCACCGCCTTCGGGCGTTGAGAGCGTGAGGGTCTTCTTATCCTCGTCCATCTCGATCTTCAGACCGATCTTTGAGGTGATGGTCTTGATGAAATTGTCCGCTGTCGCCTCATCGGGCCGGGCGTTGGTGCCATTGTGAAGCGCGCCGAGGACCACCGGGCCATCGGGATCGGCCCCGAGGAAGGCGACCACGACCTCATCGCCCACTTCGGGCAGAAACACCATGCCGGCAGAACTGCTGGCATAGGGTTGAGCGATGCGGGCCCAGACCTTCGCGGGTGGATCGTCGAGCACCTTCAACTCAACCTGAATGCGCAGCAGCCCGTCGGGATCATCGGCAACGGTCACAACCGTGGCGATCTGCAACCCGTGGATGGACGGGCCGAGATTGGCGGTCAGATCACTGCTTTTGCCATCGGTCTCGTCCCGCAATTGGGCGGGCAGGCCAAGGATCACTTCAGTCTTCCATGTGCCGCCCTCGATCTCGTGGGTGACGCCGCTGACAAAAGCTGTACCACCGAACCGATCACCGACGCCTTTCAGCTCAACGGTTTTGCCCGGCAGCGCCAGTGCCGAGCCCTGAAACTCCACCGTGCCCTGCATCGCCGAGAGCGAGGCACGGGCAAGCCGCCCCTTGGCCATTTGTGTCATGTCCCCTGCTGCACGCGCGCCGGGCATGTCCAGATGATGGGTCGATGACGCGATTGCGGTGGACAGGGTGGAGGGTGTGAGATTGCCCCAGGCAAGACCCGGCAGCGTCGATTCCGTTGAGTCCACGGCTGCGACTGTTGCGCTGTCCCAGGACCGCAGACCGGCCTCTGAGATCATGGTCTCGGCGCTGACTTCGGTGTCAATCGACGAGATGTCCTCGCCCAGTGTCAGGGTCAGCACGGGGTTCGCGGCATCATCAGGCGCGTCACAGGTCACCGTGCCATCGTCGATGGTGATGACCTGCCCGTTGCGATCCGCGATCTGGCGCAGAAACTCCCAGTCGCTGACCTGATGGCGCAGCACGTTGCGGGCACTGTCGGAGGTTGCGGTGACCGCAGCCGTCAGGCCCGCGTCGCCGATGATCTGGGTGGCGATGTCGCTGTCTTTCTTGGCCTCGTAAAAGGCGGTGGCCTTGACCCGTGTCAGCGTGATCGCCTTGTCGCGCGCGCGCAGGATCATCATCGGTGGGCCGTCCTTGATCTGCAGGCGCAGGCCGGTCACCACACCTTTGAAGATCTGGTCGGTCTGTGCGTCATAGCCTGCCAGAACCTCGATTTCGGCACCGGGCTTGAAGGTGTTGCCATCGGTTTGGGGAAATTCATTGGTCGCGACCGAGCCCGCGACGATCTGCACCTCGGCCTCGGGGATGCGATTGACGTCGCGCCAGACCCGGGCGGAATAGAGTTCCAGCGTGTCGGCGATCTCGGTTCCATCCATCTTGACGGACACGGCAATCGGGCCGCTGGAATTGTCCATTGGGCTTGCGGCCATGGCTACCTCATTGGCGGGAAGCGCAGCAGGGTGCCTGCCTCCAGCCCGCTGATGCTGTCGAGATTGTTGAACCGGGCCACTTCGAGATATTTCGAGGTGTCCTGATAGATCCGGTGGCACAGAAGCGGCAGGGTATCGCCCTCGCGCACGGCAACCACATGGGTCATGTCGGGCGAGTTGCGTCCCGCTTCGCGCGCCTCCATGGCGTCGGTTTTGGCCTCGATGAAGCTGAGCTTGATCTTGGCGCGCAGGGCTTTGCCATCGGGGTGAAACAAGGTGTAATCGACCGACAGATCGGTCAGGCGGCCGTAGAAATCCTTCAGGCCCTTGCCCCAGACGATCTTGACCGGGTTGGTCTCATGGGTGTCGCCGTCATAGGTATAGGCGATGTCGCGCAACAGATCGACGCGTTGGGCGACGGTCTTGTTCTTCTGCGCCTCGACCACGCCGGTGCCGTCGATGACAATGGAAAAGCTGACTTTTTCGGGGGCGACATTGCCGAACTTGGCGACCGGTGCGGATTTGCCCACCGCGCGGTCGCCCTTGCCGGATGTGCCGGAATACTGCACCGAATAGCTGTGCGAATAGCTTTCGGGGTTGATCATCGCCTCGAATGTGTTGGCGGCACCCTTCTTGGCCTTGATCTGCCCGCCCGAGATCGAACAGCGGAAAATTTTGAGCTTGGCCATGGGCCTTACCGCTCCATGCGGCGGCGTTCGATCCGGGCTATTTCGGCGCGGATGTCGGCCAGAATGTCAGCGCGCAGGTCTTCCAGACGCGCGGCAAGCTCGGCCTCGTCCAGACCCTGCTTTTCGGGCTGTCCGAAGCGACCCTTGACGACCAGCGATCCGATTTCGACGCTCATCACAGGGTCCTCTTGATCGTGTTTACGGCCAGTTCGATGGTCTCGACCGCAATCTCGTTTTTCATCGCATCAAAGCCGCCCACTGTCCATTTCACCGGATAAGCGCGGGTCAGTGCCCATGAACAGACCGGATCCCCCTCCTCATCCAGCAGGTCGATCTTCAGATCCTTGGGCTGGACCGGGCGGGCGAGGTCGGTTTCGATGGTGTTCTTGCACCAAGTCATCAACTCGCTGCTTTCGGGCGAGATGCCGCGCTTGAGCTTGATGTTGGGCGTCTTGGCGGGCTTGGGCAACTGGTGGATGAAACGGTTCTCGCCGCCTTCGGTCACCGGTTCCAGATCCAGCCCGTGTTCCAGCCCCGACACTTCCTGAAACGCCGCATCCGACACCGACGGGCCACCGCCGGTGAAAGATACAGTGAAGTGAAACGCCGGGACCGGGTAGCTGTCAGACATCAGCGTGATCAGGCGTTCTCGATCACGATGCCCTCATGGGCGATCTCGATGGTCTCGACCGCGACCTCGTTGCCTTCGGCCTTGAGATCCGTGCCCGAGACCTTGACCGGAAAGGCGTTCTGCACCTTCCAGACCATGGTCGGGTTGGCCCCCTCGTCCAGAAGCGAGATCGTCAGCGCTTTGCGCTTGATCGTGTTCATTTTGATCTCGGCAAACCAGTCGAAAATGGCGTTGTCCTTGGCGAACACGCCTTTCTTCATGGTGATGTTGCCGGATTTGGTCATGCCGGGCATCTTGATCTTGGAAAACACCGGGTTGTTGCCAGCGCGGTATTCCAGCGGCTCGGTCTCGATATCAAGGCCCGAGACCTCCTGAAACGCCAGTTCTGTGTCGTCCCATTTCACCTGGAAATGGAACTTCGGCAAGGGCCAGATTGCATTCTGGGCGGAACCATCATCTGCCATGGGTTACACTCCTTATCTCGTGTTTATGATTATGATTTCTGCATCTGCTGCATGAAGGTGATTTCGATGAATTCAGCCGGGCGGGTCACGGCCACCAGAACGGTGATCCGCAGGATGCCCTCAAGAATATCGACCGGCGTCATGGTGTCGCCAAGGCCCACATGGACCGAGAAGGCGTCACTTGGCACGGCACCTGCCAGCCCGCCCTGTTTCCACACGGAGGTCAGGAAATTCTCGATCATCGAGCGCATGGTCACCCATGTCTGCGAGGTGTTTGGCTCGAACACATAGGCTTTCGAGGCCAGACGGATGCTTTCCTCGATCATGATCATGGTCCGGCGGACCGAGACATAGCGCCAGTCAAGCGAGTTGCCGTCAAGCGTGCGCGCGCCCCAGACCAGCGTCCCCTCGCCCACGAATGGCCGGATCGCGTTGATCGATTTGCCGGTGGTCGAGACGTTGAGGTTCTGCTGCTCTTCATCGTCGATGTTGAGCATCGGACCGGTCACCGCTGCCATGGAGACATTGGCAGGCGCCTTCCAGACACCACGGGTGTTGTCGACCATGGTGTATAGCCCGGCCATGGCGGCCGACGGCGGGCTGGAGTTCATCCGCTTGGCAATTGCGTTCATCGCATCGACGTAAAGCGGTGCAATGGCGCGCATGGTCTTGTCGATCATCTCGACATTGGGTTTGCCCGCGTCGCTTTGCTCGGTCGCACCGCTGTAGGTCACCACAAGTGCGTGGTTTTCGGCTTCGGTGTCGGCGTCCTTGGCGATCATGTAGTTCAGTTCGATCTCGGGCGCGTCAAGCTCGGCCACAGGCGTAAAGGTGATCTTGCCGGTGTCCTTGGCGGCCTCGAACACACCGACATCCGCGATGGTCTTTTTCTTGCCGGTCTTGTCATCGGCACCCTTGATCATGACCGTCTTGGGGTCGAGATCTTTGTGCGATGCAGCCGGATCCAGCACCTCGATCGGGGTCAGGGCCTTGGCGTCTTCGGTGGTGACCAGAACGCCGACCACTTCAACGGCGATGTTCAGCGCCGCTGTCGTGATGCCTGCTTCATCCGTGACGGTGACCTGGAAGCTGCCGCTGCCCTTGCCAGCCTCATGGGTGAACTTCACCTTCTTGTCGGTGACGTCCTGCTGGGTGAAGGTGCCGCCCTCTTCCAATGCTGTGTTATCCAGCGACATTGAGCCTTTCATGTTGCCGATGCTGGTCAGCGTATAGGTCAGCTTGGCGGCACCGCTCTCGTCATCCTCGGCCATCATGTCCTGCTCTGCGATGACGGACTCGCCGCCATCAGTGACAGTGATGGTCAGATCGCCCTTGACCTCAGGAATGCTGATCCGCTTGATCTCGGTGATCAGTTCCTTGCTGTTATCCTCTTCCGAGACGGATTTACGCAGGAGATTGATCAGTGTCGGACGCGCGTCCAGATTGATGTTGGTATAATCGAAATCACGTGCGCCATAGATCGTCGCATTCACCCAAGGGTAATAGGCCGCGCCAAAATCCAGAAAGCTGGTGCCCGCATCCGAGCGGAAAGCCGCGACCGGGTCGCCGTCGGGCTGCTCCACCGGATTGAGAAACTGAGGTGCATAGCCGCCGAACATATCAAGGATAGCAAAGCGGTTGCGCATCTCCTTGCCGCAATGGCTGAGCATCTGCTGCTGCACTTCCATGCTGTCCTTGCGGGTCAGGCGCGTGGTCTCGGGGATCACGACCATTGTCGGCTCAGGTTCTTTTTTCAGCCGCTTGATGGCGTCGAGCATCGGCTGCTTCTCGATCACATTCTCGCCGGTTTCGCCGTCGTAATTGCCGACCGAAATCACATAGCAAGCACCGCCGCCGTTCTGGAAGAACAGGCGCATGGCACCATAGAGGCAGAAGCGCTCATTGGTCTGCTTGAACTCGATCTTTTTCATGCCCGCTTTGGTCTTGTAGCTGAGGATCGCGCGTGGCAGCGGGTCTTTTTGCGAGAATCCGTCGGCGGTCAGCGGAGAGGCTTTCCCGGCAGCGGCGAAATCTTCGTATGGGATCACGTCGAACATCGGCTTGTGGCCGCCACCGAAGAACTGGTGGAACTCCGACAGCGAAGTCAGGCGCTGCGGCTCGCCGGTCAGGGGCGTGTTGCCGTTCATCGCCTTCTCGGTATAGCCGATGAACGCGGGCACGGCCGTTGCGACCTGAACCACGGAATTGGGGAACGCATTTTTCTCAACAATATAGACACCTGGGGTTTTCATGACCGCCATAACAAGCTCTCCTTCACCAAAGTGCGACGTAAATGTCAGATTGCAGACGGACAGAGCCGTCAGGATGCGAGAGCCTGCGATATGCAGGTCCCGCGACAGGTAATATCGGGATCAGTTTCTGTGCTTCATCGGGTTTGTCGGCGTCGCGCATCAACGTGAAGCGCAGCGCCGAACGTGAGGCCAGTGGCAGCGCCTCGTCCGAGGCGATGGTGACCACCGGGCTGCCATCGGGCAGCGCGCCTTCGGCCATGTCGCCGAAGGTGATCTTCTTGCCCTGATCGATGACCGACAGGCGGTCCTTGGGTTTGGCGCCGGTGATCTGGTAGGCCCAGACCGTCTGGATGCTGCCAAATTCCAGCCCGATGGTCTGGCCATCGGCCCCGTCCAGCGGGATGCGCAGCCGGGCAAAGCTCAATTGCCGGCCGGGTTGGGCGGGATGGCTCCAGTCCCGGGCAAGATCGCTGAATTTTTGCGGCCCGGATGTCAGTTCAAGGGCCACGTGGGCCATTTTGCCGGGCTCCAGCCCCGCGGTCAGCGCCAGAAGATCGGGCGTTTCGGCCGTCAGTGTCAGATCGATGTGGTCGGGAAGCTCTGCCCCCTCTTCCGCTGCCACCAGCAGACCTGTTGGCTGAGACTTGACCAGAAGGCCATGGGCAGCGTCGGCATCAACGCGGATCGGTGCGGGGCCATTGGAGTAGTAATCATGGGCAAGCGTCAGGGTGAAAAGGCGGGTGTAGCGGCTCATCCGGCAAGCTCCGTCTCTTCGATCAGCGGTGCCACGCCCGAGATGTCGCCGGTCAGCGTGACGGTGCGCATCTTGTAGTGCACCGAGGGCACATAGCGCCCGCCAAGATTGCCCCAGAGCTGGCCCATCTCTTCGGAGGGCAGATTGCTGATCTCGATCGACAATTGCTCGATCCCGTCTGGCATCTCGGGGCAGTTCTGCGGTGTCAGCATGGAATTGGCCCGCAGGTAGGACACGCCCGCCGACAAGAGCGTCAGACCGTCCTTGTAGCGCTCGGCCTCGAAGCCCGAGGCGAGCATGAAATAGATGTCGAGCCGCAGGGGCTGGGTCTTGAGGACGCCGGCACCAGCAGTTGCATCGCGTTGGGGCATGTAGGAAGCCCTGAGTGCCGCATCCTCGGAGATGTTGGTGACAAACATCGCCAGACGGTCCCGGGCAGATGCCGCCGGCTTACCCTCCCCGTCGGCCAAAGGGGTCAGGCTGACCATTTCGTCACTGGTTTGAAGTCGCGCAGCAAGGTGGCCGTTCAGGCGTTTGGCCACCATATCAAGCGCGAGGTCAATCATGCCTGATCCATATCCTGCAATGTCATACCCGAACCGGCCCCGGGGCCGTGGGCGTCAAGCTGATACATGCTGAAACCTTCAAAATAAAAACCGGCCCCGGCTACCCATCGGAGACCAATTCCACCATGTCTTTCAAAACGATAATCGTCAAGGTTGTTGGGCATGGGTGCGAAACACTCCAAGGATTAGAACGGACAGAATGCCGCCTGCGGCAAGGAACCATGCCGAGACGTATAAATAAGTGACCAGCAGGAAGGTCGGGTCGGCATCGGCGGCGATCACGACATTGGCACGGCCGACGATTTCATCGGTGCCGATGACCGATGCGGTGGCCGAGGCCATGATGATGATCAGGAAATACTGCATCCAAGCGATCACGAAGGTCTCGCCCGCGCCTGTCAGCCCTGCCCGACGCTGCCGGAAAAAGGCCAGCGACTGGTCCGAGACGAAACCGATGACCGGGAAGGTCAGGGCCAGCGTCGCCTTGATCCAGAGCGGGAAGGAGATCACCCGCTCGCCCCATTGCACCTCGGGTGGTAGCATGAAGGCGATGTAGAACATCAAAACGAAGCTGGGGACATTGCGGCAGATGTGAGTGCTCAGCCCCGCAACCCGGCCTGCGCCGAACAGCGCATCCAGTCGGATCCGGCCCAGCACGCCACCGATCAGGGTGCCCATGAGCATCGCCAGCGCCGAGATCCACAGGTTCATGGCAAACCCGCCAGCCAGATAGGGCGTCTGTTCCCAAAGCACGTCGATCATGACGGGACCTCGCGCACCAGCAGGCGTTGCAGCCGGGAGAACATCCAGAGCACGAAGAGGACAAGGAAAAAGTAGAAGACGAGGAGGCCATTCATCAGGGTCATGGCATGACCGCCCTCGCTGACCACCTGATTGACGCTGGAAACCAGTTCGGTCACAGCGATGGTGGATGCCATGCCTGCGGCCTTCACGATGTTCACAAGGGCCGCGACCAGCCCGTCATAGGCCCGGCTGATGGCGCGCGGCAGCAGCTTCAGAAAAGATGTCGAGGGATGGGTTTCATGCTCCTGCATCAGGGCGTGCGAGATCAGGATGGCGCTGGTCGAGCCTGCATAAAGCGAGAAGATCGTGGCAGCCACCGTGAAGGCGCCCGGCGTCACTTGGCCCGCATTGGCGAGGATCCCGCCAAGGCCGAAGAACACGATGTAAAGTTGCAGGATCGGGGGCGTCATGCGCCCGATGGTGACCATGGCCAGAAACGGAAAAGCCAGGAGATGCCCGATCCGGCCCCAGGATTCGAGCCGTGCAATGATCAGGCCGAAGACGCAGCCGACCAGAAGCGCCCCGATCATGGCGGTGGCCGAAAGGGCCAGGGTCAGGCGCACGCCCTTGATCAGGCGTGCGCGCTCATAGCCATCGTACAGCACGGCCAGTTCCAGACCGGTGGTGCGCGAGACGAAATTCACCCAATCAGGTGGTGTGACTGCTGGCTGTGTGGCGCGCAGCACGTCGCGGGCAACGCAGGCCTCTGGATACTGACCGGTCTCGCCGCGGGTGCACACCGGGCCATCCTCGCCTTGCCGCGTCCAGACATCGGCCTGCTGTTCAAGATAGGCAGTGCGGCTGAGGCCCCATTTGTCCTGCAACTCCAGAATGCGGCCCGTGCGGTGCCACTCCGCGACCATGTCCGAGACAAAGCGCCCCCAGTCGCGATTGCCCTCCCCCTTGGCCACGGCCAGCGCCCATGGTGCGACCAGAATGCTGGGCAGACGGGTGCCGTAGTCGGGATCGGGGCTGTCGATGACCAGTTGCGCAAGCTGGGTGTCGTCAAAGGCCCAGCCGACGCATTCGCCCTGTTTCAAGGCCAGAAGGCTGGCACGCGTGGTGTCGTAATACTGTCCCGAGACGAGGTAATTGCGCTCAAGCGTCGGGTTGAAATAGGCCCCGCGGGTCAGGCAGACGGGGCGACCGCGCAATTGGCCCCAATCGGCATAGGGCGTGTCGGTGCGGGCATAGAGCGCTACCCCGCTGGAATAGTAATTCGGCTGGATCAGATCGGCGGTCAGGCGGCGTTCCTCGGTGTCGCCCATGGTCGCGATCACCAGATCCACGGCACCCTGATTGACCCGTGAGAGGCGGTTGGAAGCGCTGACCGATTGCAACTCAAGCTCGACGCCCAGCCGGTCGGCGATGTCGCGTGCCAGATCCGGCTCAAGCCCGATGATGCCATTGGTAGCCGGGTCAATCATGCCCCAGGGCGCATAGTCGGATTTCACGCCCACGATCAGCCGTTTGCGTAGCAAGATACGCTCCAGCCGGCCTGAGGGGGCTTCAGGCACTTGTGCTGCCATCGGTTCCGATTGCGCGTTTGCCATCTGGGGCAAAAGCGGCACGAGCGCCAGCAGGATTGCGAACAGAACCTTCATGTCCGACCCTCGCCACCTGGACGGGCGACCGCCCAGATGCCGTATCCCCAGCGGGCCGGGCACAGCGGGTTGAGCAGCCGGTCAAGGGCGCGCCAGATCGCGCTGTTGGTCAGCCAGTTTTCGGGAAATACGCTCTCGGACCGGATGTCCTCGAGCACAAAACCGGCAGTGGTCAACTCGGCCTGAAGGCGTTCGGGATCAAACAGCTGATAGGGCAGATCGACGCTTGTGCCGTCCATCTCGCGCCGATAGCGGATTCGCCCTTCTGCATCAGGTCCGGCCTCGCGCTGTTCGGCCAGAAACCGTCTGCGGCGGTTGGGAAGCGACAGAAGAAGACGTCCCTGGCTGGGTTTGAGCAATCCGTGCAGGGCTTTGAGTTTCTCGGCCCGGATCGCAGGATCGTCGATGTGGGCCAGCACACCAAAGAGGCAGAGCACCACATCAACCGGGCCCTGCGCATTGCGATAGGTGGTCAGCGCCTCAGGGTCCGGGCCCAGAATGGCAAGATCGTCCCATCCCATGTCGGCTGCGCGCGCGGTCAGCATGTCAAGTGCGTCAGAACTGATGTCAAACCCCGCCGCGCGCGCCACATGGCCGTGCATTGCCAGCAGATACCGCCCGTTGCCACAGCCGAAATCAATCAGATGGGTCTGGGGGGTCAGATGTGTGCGGATGCGGTCAAGCGTGGTCTGGTTGGGGCGGGGATAACGCCGGTCGTAGTGGCCGGTGGTGTAGTAAGTGCGATAGCTTTGGCTCAGCCCCGTCTCCGTCACCTGATCCTCAGGGGGGGTTATCGGGTCAGCCCGGTTCATCATTCCGGTGAAATCGCGCCAGCGCCGAGGAAACTTTCGATCCGCTTGCGCCATGAGGGCTGGCGCATCTGCGAGATCAGCGAACGGTCGATCTCGCGGCGCAGATCATCCTGTCCGGGGGCGATGCCCCAGCCGTAGGGCTCGTTCTGGAACACCTGCGAATGCACAGCGATCCGGTTGCGATAGAGATCCGAGCGGGCATGAAAGCTGAGCGCGACCCAGTCGCCGAGCACATATTCCACCTCGCCTGCGGCCAGTGCGGTGACAGCCTCTCCCCATGTCTTGTAAAGAACGCAGCCCCGGGTCGAGGCAAGCGGTGTGCCGGCCTCGACACAAACCGGCCCGTCGGAGGTGACCAGCCCACGCTCCTCATACTGGTTTTCGACAAAGGTCTCGGCGGTGGAATCGGCCAGCGTAGCGATCCGGTGATCGGGCAGATGGCTGGCCCCAAGGCTGCCCGATTGACCGGACGCGCCGACAAAAGCCGACGTGAGCACGCCCAGAACCGTGGCCGACAGGGCGGTGCCCACGACGGCCATGAAGATCTCAAGCAGTTTGCCGAAAGTGGTCGAAAAGGCATCGCCCACGCCTTTAAGACCGGCGGTGCGGACAATCGCTTCAAGCAGGTATTTGATCCCTGAAACCAGCCGTCCTTCACCCTCGACCGGGCTCAGCCCACCACCCGAGCGCAGAGCCGCGCGGATGCAGATGGCCAGCAGCAGGTTGAAGCCCAGAAACAGAAGAACCGCGCGCACCACACCGGGCTGGGTGACGGTGGCGATGATCAGAGAGGTCGCCAGTTCAAAATCAATCGCACCTGACTGAATTTCCGCCAGCGTCAGGCCAGAGCCGAGGTACTGCTGTGAAAAATCATAGAACAGCATCCGGCGTGCGGTGATGGTCAGGGGTGAGATCACCACATCCAGATCACCCGCCACCAATGCGGCCCGCTGGTCGCCGATGGTCTCGCAGATCACATATTCCGAGCCGGTGGCCACGCCTGCACGCACCAGGTCTTCCAGCACATCTTCCCAGATCTCGATTGCCAGCCCCTCAGCATGGCGAGTGTCGTCAAAAACCACGAAGGGGGCCGACTTGCGCACACCAACGTTCAGCGTGTCGTCATTCAACCCGCGACAAGCATGCGCCGCAGTTCCAAATGCACAAACCAACACAAGCCAAAGGCCAGCCGTCTGCAGAGCTTTGCTCAGCAAGGTTCACCCTTTCACGATACCCGCCAGAGGCGAGCAACTTCACCACAATGCTACTATTCCTAAGAATAGGTTTGGGTTAACGCAAGGTAAACTTTGAGAAATTCGTCAGCCGCCGCTGGCTTTGGTGCCCATTTGATCGGCCTCCTGCTCCAAGGCAGGGCTGTCATTGACGGCCTGTCCACCGACTTCAGTGGTAGGTTGAACCCGGCCCTGCGCCTGCTGCGCGACATGCCAGGCCTCATGCGGCAGATGGCGTTCCTGACCGGGACCAAGGTGGATGTCGGTGCCTTGCGCATAGGCATGTGCGTTCAGTTGCGCGGGACTGCCAGAGTTGTAATGCACACGCACGTCGTCCATTGCCACGCCAGAGAGGTTTTCAACCCCGGATTTCAAACTGTCCGGCATGCCGGTCTGGTTTTCCTTGCGCTGTGCGGGATGGTCAAACTTGCCCTGCATCAGCTCTACCTCTTCCATCCGCTGCACGGGCGCATCGAATTTGCCTTGCAGCATTTCTTCTTCTTCCATCAACTGCGCAGGTTCCGCGAATTTGCCCTGCATCAGCTCCTCTTCCTCCATGCACTGCACAGGCGCGTCGGCAAGGGCCTGCAACTGGGTCAACTGGGCGCTGGCGTCGCTGGCATCGGCTGCGGTCTGCAGATCACTGTGCCCGGCCGCGGCTTTGGTCTGGCTGGATTTGAGCTGTTTGGATTTTCCGTCGCTGGCAAAAATGCGGGCCATGAAACTTCTCCTGTGCGGGCAGGCAATGCGCCCCGGGTCGCGCAACCCTAGCACGAAATCGGACGTGGCGTCACCTGTGCAGTTGAGGCGATGTCAATCGGCGCTGACCAGCGGTACGGACTGGCGGACCTCAAGAAAGGACCAGATCGCGCGGGTCAGGCGGTTGGAATGGTCGGTGTTGCGGTGGATGCGGATCTCAAGCGGAACCTCCCAATCCGGCGCGCCGGTGCGCACCAGAAGGTTGGAGGCCAGATCAGGCGCGACCAGACTGCGCGGAAGCCATGCGACCCCTGCTCCGTCGCGCGCCCGGATCCTGAGCGCGCCTGCCATGGCGTTCTCATAAACGGTTTGCAGGCGTGGTGTCAGGTTCTGTGCGGCAAAAAGCGGTTCCATATGGGCCGCAATCGGCGCGTCCTGTCCGAAACGCAGGAATGGCACTGCGGCCCTGCCCGGCGCAAAGTCAAACAGCGGCTGACCATCGGGTGCAGGTTTGCAGACCGGCACCAGACTGTCTGTGCCAATGACCAGCGAGGGCTGCGCACCCGGCTCGGATGCGCGGGTTTGAGGGTGGTCATAGGCGATCACGAAATCCACATCGCCGGTTTTCAGATCTGCAAGGCAATTTGGCAGGTCATCGGCGCGCAGGCGGGACAGGATCGGGCCGAACACCTCTTCAAAGGCCTGCAACCATGCGGGATAGAAACGCCAGCCGATGGAATGCTGCGCCCCGAAAGTGATGACGTAGCGGTCGGGCAGCGAGCGGCTTTCAAGGATCTGGCTGCGCTCCTGTTCAAGACGCGCAAGGGCTTGTTGTCCGGCCTCAAGCATCTGTAGACCGGCATCGGTCAACCGCACCGGCTGACGCTTGCGATCCACGAGATCCACACCCACCCAGGCCTCAAGCGCCTTGATCCGGCGGCTGAGCGCGGGCTGGCTGAGATTGCTGAGTTCGGCAGCCTGTGAAAAGTTGCCGGTCTGGGCCAGCCGTGCGAGATCGTGAAACCAGAACACATCCATCCAAAGCACCTCATGCAAAATATGCATAATGACATTCTCACATGACATTGGACTGAAACAGCGCTTTGCGCCAGCCTGCGGACAAGTTTATTCAGACGGGACCTCACATGACACTGGCACAAAACCTCGAAACTCCGCGCGCCCGCATCGACTTTGACCAGTATCCGCGGGTGCCGCTGTGCCACCAGCCGACCGCGATCGAGGCGATGCCCCGGCTGAGCGCGCATCTGGGCGGACCGCAACTGTTCATCAAGCGCGATGACTGCACCGGGCTGGCAACGGGTGGCAACAAGACCCGCAAGCTGGAGTTTCTGGTGGGCGAGGCGTTGCAGCAGAAGGCCGACATGCTGGTCACACAAGGTGCCGTGCAATCCAACCACGTGCGCCAGACCGCAGCGGCGGCAGCCCGGATGGGCCTGAAGTGCCATGTTCTTCTGGAACGCCGGGTGCCGGATCGTGATGCCAGCTACGAGGAGACCGGCAATGTCTTTCTCGACAAGGTTTTCGGCGCGACCCATGAGTTCCGCCCCTCCGGTCTGGACATGAATGCCGAGGCGATGGCCGTGGCCGAGACGCTCAAGTCTGAGGGACATCGCCCCTTTTTCATCCCCGGTGGCGGCTCGAACGAGATCGGCGCGCTTGGCTATGCCAATTGCGCCCAGGAAATCGCCGAACAATGCGACCGCAGCGGCCAGCGTTTCGACTGGCTGGTGATGGGCACGGGCTCCACCGGCACGCAGGCCGGTCTGGTCGCGGGTTTTCAGGCCATTGGCTATGATCTGCCGGTGATGGGCATCAGCGTGCGCCAGCCGCGTGACCGCCAGATGGGAGCTGTGCATGCGCTGACCCAAAAGACGCTGACCAAGCTGAATGCGGGGCAGATCAGCCTCAACAAGATCATCGTCGATGACGGCTATGTCGGCGAAGGTTACGGCATCCCGGCGCCTTCGACCCATGAAGCGATACATCTCGCTGCCCAAAAAGAAGGCATTCTGCTCGATCCTGTCTATTCTGCAAAAGGAATGGCTGGACTGATCGGTTTGATCAGACAGGACTTTTTCAAACCGCAGGACAATGTGCTTTTCTTGCACACAGGCGGCTCGGTGGCGCTGTTCGCCTATGAGGCCGAGATTCTCGCAACACAAGAATAATTCAGGACCCCAACCTTGCGGGTCCGCACAACAAGGAGAGACCAATGAAACTGACGTTGAAATCCATGGTGGCCGCGACGGCGATAAGCGCCTTTGCGCTGCCTGCCTATGCAGCAGAAGAGGTCAAGATCGGCGTGCCGTCCTGGACCGGTGCGCAGGCGATTGCGCATCTGCTGGCCGCTGTCGTGGAAATGCGGATCGGTGGCACGGCCGAGATGGTGCCGGGCAACAATGCAACGATCTTTCAGGCGATGGATCAGGGCAAGGGTGACATCGATGTGCACCCCGATGTCTGGCTGCCGAACCAGGAAAGCTTCACCAAGAAATATGTTGATGAAGCGGGCACCGTGACCCTGTCCTCCAACCCGTATGAGGGCAATCAGGGCTTCTGCGTCTCGCAGGACTTCGGTGAAGCAAACAACATCACCGACATCGCCGATCTGGGCCGTCCCGATGTGGCAGCGCTGATGGACAGCGATGGCAACGGCAAGGGCGAGATGTGGATCGGTGCACCCGGTTGGGCATCGGCCAACGTGAACGAGGTCAAGACCCGCGATTACGGTCTTCTTGATTTCATCGAGCCTGTACGTGCTGAGGAAAGCGTGAAAACCGCTCGCATCAAGGACAGCATCGCCAAGGGCGAGGGCTATGCCTTCTATTGCTACAAGCCCCATGCGGTCTGGTTCATGTTCGACGTGAAAATGCTGACCGAGCCGACTTTTGACGAAGCCAAATACGTCATGGTTCAGCCGTCCGACGATGCCGATTGGTATGAGAAGTCGTCGGTCGCCACCAAGGACGCGCTGAAGAACGTGCAGATCGCATGGTCGAACTCGCTGGCCGATCGTTCGCCCGCGATTGCAGAATTCTTCAGCCGTTTCTCGCTGACTGCAGATGATGTCAGCGGCTTTGCCTTCGAGATCAGCGGCAACGGTCGTGACCCGGCAGATGTGGCCAAGGAATGGGTTGAAGCCAACCCCGAGCGTGTGGACGCCTGGCTCGGCCTCTGATCGATATTCGATCTGACACGCGCAGCACCGGCCCCGTATCGGTGCTGCGCCTTTCAAACCCAATGAATTGACCGGACCATGACCACAGATACCGTCATCGAAATCTCAAACGTCTGGAAAATCTTCGGAGCCAATCCGGAGAAGGCCCTGCAGGCCATCCATGACGAGGGTCTGAGCAAGGCCGAGGTGCTGGCCCAGCACAATGCGGTGGTCGGCGTGGCCGATGTCTCGCTTTCGGTCAATCGCGGCGAGATCTTCTGCATCATGGGCCTGTCTGGCAGTGGCAAGTCCACGCTGGTGCGCCATTTCAACCGGTTGCTTGAGCCCACGGCAGGCAAGATCCTGATCGAAGGCACGGATGTCATGGCACTCGGTCCAAAGGAATTGCAGTCTTTCCGCAACCGCAAGATCGGCATGGTGTTCCAGAATTTCGCGCTGATGCCGCACCGCTCGGTGCTGGACAATGTCGCGATGCCGCTGGAGATCCGCCACATCTCGAAAAACGAACGGATGCGGCAGGCTGCGGCCATTCTGGATATCGTGGAGCTTGGCGCGTGGGGCGCGAAATTTGCCCATGAGCTGTCAGGTGGCATGCAGCAGCGCGTCGGACTGGCGCGTGCACTGGCCGCGAACCCCGATGTGCTGTTGATGGACGAGCCGTTTTCTGCCCTTGATCCGCTGATCCGGCGGCAGTTGCAGGATGAATTCATCCGCCTCAGCCAGATCCTTAAGAAAACCACCGTCTTCATCACCCATGATCTGGACGAAGCCGTGCGCATCGGTGACCGCATCGCAATCATGCGCGATGGCAAGGTCGTGCAGATCGGCACGGCCGAGGACATCGTGATGAACCCGGCCGATGATTATGTGGCCGATTTCGTTGCCGGGATTTCCCGCCTCAAGGTGGTGCGCGCCCATGTGGTGATGGAGCCGCTGGCCTCGCACCCCGGTCCGATCCCCGCAGATGCGCCGCGCGTGAACGAGGCCGAGACGTTGAGCACGCTGATCAATCTGGCGATAGATACAGAACACCCCATCGTGGTTGAAGATGGCGGCACCGATGTCGGCGTCATCACCCGCGCCAATATCCTACGCACGGTTGTCGAAGGGACGGAAATGTCATGAGCAGCAACACCGGCAACCCGCTTGAAGACACAGATACCGACGCCGCGCGTGCCTATGCCGAAGAGCGTCGCCAGAACATCCGTACCTTCGTGCGCACCAGCCCGGACTATTACATCGCCAATTTCGACAAGATCGGCGAAAGCTCACGGTTCACGCCCACCTTCAACCTGATGGCAGGCATCTTCGGCCCGGTCTGGTTCGGTGCACGCGGCCTGTGGTCATGGGCCCTGCCCTTTCTGATCATCGAGACGCTGGCACTGGTGCAGATCGCGCGCGGTCTGTTCGGTGATCTTGCCGCCGATGCAATGGAGCGCATAGCCTCCATCGAAGGCACGCTGGAGCTGCGCCGGCAGCAGCTGGCCGCAGCCATCGAAAGCGGCTCGGACAAGGCCGATGTCTACAAACGTACCGTGGATTCGCTTGAGGCCAGCATTGGCGGCATCCGGGCAGAGGCCGAAGCGCTGGCCGAACAGGGCATCTGGATTGCCCTGACCGGTCTGGGGATCCTGATCGCGGTCAAGATCGTGCAGGCGATCTCGGCCAACTGGGCGCTTGAGGCGCGGTTCTCCGACTGGCTGTCGGACCGCTCCATCCGCTCGGGCTTTCCGGTCTCCCACATGGTGTTCAGCAGCATCTTCATGGCCCTGATCGTGCTGGCCGCGATGCTGCATTACAGTTTCCCGGGGCGGTTCTCGCTCTTGTCGGAATTCCCCACCGACCCCGACATCCGTCTGACCAGCATTGACGCGGTCGAGGCCTTCTTTGCCTTCTGCGTGGCCAATGGCGAGGCGCTTTTCGATGCCATCACCTATGTCATCCGGCTGCTGCTGGACGCGCTGGAGCTGGTCTTCGTCTCGACGCCGTGGATCGTGATCGCCAGCCTGATCATTCTGCTGACCTGGCTGACCGCAGGCATTCGCACGGCGATCTATTCGGGCGCGTTTCTGGCCTATATGGGCCTGCTGGGGTTCTGGGACAAAGCGATGACGACGCTGGCGCTTCTGGGCACGGCGGCCTGCCTGTCGATCCTGATCGGCATTCCGCTTGGCATGTTCGCGGCCCGGCGTCCGCGTTTCTATTCCTTCATCCAGCCGATCATGGATTTCATGCAGACCATGCCGGCCTTCGTCTTCATGATCCCGGTGATTGCCTTCTTCGGCACCGGCAAACCGGCGGCGGTCGTGACCACGATGATCTTCGGCGGCACACCGGTGGTGCGCCTGACCGTGCTGGGCCTGCGCGGCGTGCCCGAAAGCGTGCGCGAGGCCGCCATCAGTTTCGGTGCGAACAAATGGTATCTGCTGACCAAGGTCGATCTGCCGCTGGCCAGCCCGTCGATCCGCGCGGGCATCAACCAGACGATCATGCTGTCACTGGCCATGGTCGTCGTGGCCTCGCTGATCGGGGCCAAGGGTCTGGGCGAAGATGTGCTTGAAGCGCTGCAATATGCCAATGTCGGACAGGGCATCCTCGCGGGCTTCTCGATCCTGTTCTGCGCCATGATCCTTGATCGCATCGTGCAGGGCGCACGCAAGTGACACCGCTGGTTCTGGTCCATGGCTTCATGGGCGGCAGCAGTCAATGGGAGGAACAACAGGCAGCCTTTGGGTCTGAGCGCGAGGTGATCGCGCTTGATCTGCCGGGCTTCGGGCTGGCCAGTGATGCTCCGCCGATCTCAACCATCACCGGCTTTGCCACATGGGCCCTTGAAACCTTAAGCACGCGCGGCATCACGCAGTTCGATCTGCTGGGCCATTCCATGGGTGGCATGATCGTGCAGGAGATGACCCGCCTTGCGCCGGACCGGGTTAACCGCCTCGTGCTTTACGGCACCGGACCGATCGGCGCACTGCCGGGCCGGTTCGAGACGATCGAAACCTCGATGGAGCGTGCGCGCGCAGATGGTGCGCCAGCCACGGCCCGGCGGATCTCGGCCAATTGGTTTCTCCACGGCACAAAGTCACCAGCCTACCCCGCCTGCGCCGCAATCGCCGAGCGCTCCGGCCTGCCTGCAATCCTTGCAGGGCTTGAGGCGATGCGCGACTGGTCCGGCGTTGACCTCCTGCCCCACATCACCTGCCCCACACGGATCATCTGGGCCGATCAGGACCGCAGCTACGGCTGGCCAGTGGTCGAGACACTCTGGACAAACATCCCCAATGCAGCGCTCGGCGTGATCCCCGATGCAGGCCACGCAGTACATCTGGAAAAGCCCACGCTCTTCAACGGCCTTGTCGCGGATTTTCTGACACAGGACTGATTGCAGGTAAGTGCAGACGCCGGTGCCTAGGCCTGTCACGTGCGGCAACGAATGGCTGCTTACTCGACGCACAATCTAAATACATCACATGAGGAAATGTGGTGCATATAAAGTCATTATTTTTATTGATATATATGATCCACCATAACTGTCTCATCCAATCCGAAATATTTCGGTGGAAAGATCAAAACGGAGACAGATAATGAAAATCATCGTAATAGGCGCAACCGGAACACTTGGCAGAGCAGTCACCGCCGAATTAGAAAACGACCACGAGGTTGTGAAGGTCGGTTTTACAGACGGCGACATCCAAGTTGATATCGCGGACATCGCTTCAATCAAGGCGATGTTTGAGCAGGTCGGCCCCTTTGACGCGCTCGTTGCGACGACAGGCGTTGTGCATTTCGGCCCGCTTGCCGACATCACACAGGATCAGTGGCAGCTTGGGCTCAACAACAAGCTCATGGGCCAAATCAATCTGGTCATGGAAGGCGCAAAACACATCAGCGAAGGCGGGTCTTTTACCCTGACTTCCGGCATCATTAGCAAAGATCCCATCCGCTTTGGCGCTTCTGCCTCAACGGTCTGCTCGGCCCTAGAGGGTTTTGCAGCCTCCGCAGCATTGGAGTTGCCGCGTAGCCTGCGCGTCAACGTAGTGAGCCCGACGATGCTGGAGGAATCCGTCCACCTCTTTGGCGCAGCCTTTGCCGGGTTCGAACCGGTTCCAGCAGCCGTAGTCGCAAAGGCTTTTCGTAAGAGTGTCGAAGGAGCGAAGAACGGAGCAACGCTTTACGTCCAAGGGCGGACCTAACAAGCAGCCCCGAATTTCCACAAATATGAAAGTCCAAGCCTACCTCAAAGGCTTGGACGCACCCCAAGACTGGAGCACATCCCTATGCACTTTATACCCGCAAAATATACCCTCTATATCTTCTACTTCTTTATGGCGCTGCTAATGTCTGGTTTGATGTCATTCGTTGTGACAACGATCAATATTGGACTGGTTGCAGAGCTCCTTCAGGCTTGGCTGAATGCCTGGGTTGTAGGCTTCTTAGCCGCACTTCCGGCCATCATGTTCGTCACGCCAGTGGTGAAGAAAATCGTGAACCATTTGGTCGTGGTAAGTGAATAAGCTGATCCTCTATCACTGCCGTGGCATAAGGCTCTTGAGGACGCCCCGCAGCCACATGTTCCCCGGGTCCCGGTCAACCCGTTTATGCCAGAACATGCTGATTGTCGGGCCGGGGACAGGAACTGGGGTTGGGCGCGCCACCAGTGCACCCGATGCGACTAACGCATTTACGGTCACTGAAGGCAGAACACAGACAAGGTTGCTGCGTTCCAGCACATTTGCAGCACTTGCGAAATTGTTCAGCGTCATCGCCACCCTGCGTTGCAGTCCATGCTCGGCAAGGACGGTGTCGGTATAACCGAGTGTGTCTCCCGAGAGGGACACCAGCAGGTGATCCGCTTCAACAAAACGCTCAAGCGTTAGCTCAGCCTTCGCAAGAGCATGGTCGGAGCGCATGACGCATACGTAATCCAGAGCGATCAGAAACTCACTTGTGTCCATAGGCGGCATCAGATTGTTGGCGCCAATCAAGACATCAACTGTTGCACCAACCAGCAAGCTTTCGCCATTCGCGATGGTATAAGGCACTGTTTGTATCCCGATCCCAGGCGCGTCCGCCTCAAGATGTTGTCGCAGGTCTGCCCAAGCCAAGTCCACCATCAGGTCTGTCGCAGCAATCCGAAACACCCGATGCGACGTTGCGGGATCGAACCCTTTTGGATTGATCGCATCTTCGATCTCTTCGAGAGGCCGTTGCACCTGTGCCCAGAGATTTTGGGCGAAGAGAGTGGGGCGAATATTGCGGCCTTGTTTGATAAACAGGTCGTCCTTCCAGATCGCACGCATCCGCCCAACGGCATTTGAAACTGCCGGTTGGGTGATATTCAACCGATCCGCCGCGCGCGTGATCGCACCCTCAGTCATGATGGCGTCAAATATCACGAGAAGACTTAGATCTTGGCTGCGCAATTCAAAATTCCTTACTCAAACGATTGTACTTGCAGGCAGAAATTGTAGCCAGCAATCGGATTACCGCGAAAAGTTTGTTTTGGCGAACAGTGCATGAAAGCAGACGTTCCTGCAAATAATGAGCACGACGGCTTTGTCCTGCACCACCCACCTCTGAGCTTTCCAGATCTCCTGACCACAACCGCACCCCCCTCTCACGTCTTGGCAGTAAAAAAGGTGGCTCTTATAGTTTGCAAGTAGTGGATGCCAGTCCTCACCACTGAAGATAATCGGAAACCCATTGCCATATTTCAGCCGCATCACCATCTATACAATCGGCTAGGAGCGACGGAGTATGTCGATGGAACACACGACCGAAAATCAACCTGCAAAGTTTGGACTGGTCGGCTTTATGCTGGCAATCGCAAGTCTGGTCATCATTCTCATACAGCTTTCTGCAATTTTTGAACCACAGGAGAAGAGCAGTGGGTCCGTCATTGGCGAGATTGCAGCGGATATAAAGCAATCAGCCGCGCGTGCGCTGACTGGGGAACCATCACCAAAGCCTACGCCACCGCCACCGGACTACAGTCAATTCATTACGATTGCCGCGCTCTGCCTGGCTGGCATCGCGGTCGTGCTTGGCGGCATTGGATTGTATCGGAATGAGCCGCATCGGCTTTCATATTTGGCTGTTGGTGTTGGTGTGTCAGCACTTGTCATGCACTATGTGTTCTGGTTGGCGATCCTGATTTGCGGTGTGGCCTTGCTGATCAGCATTATTGGAAATATCGAAAACATTCTTGATTAGGGTGCAAAGTCCGCGTCTTCACTTCTTGGCTCAAATATCCCGGGGTTTGGGGCAGCGCCCCAAGGCTTACACCTCCGGAACACCGGCACGGCGCAGGCGCAGGGCATTGGCCAGCACCGAGACCGAGGACAGCGCCATGGCCCCTGCGGCAAACATCGGTGACAAGAGCAGTCCGAAGACCGGATAGAACACGCCCGCCGCCACCGGGATCAATGCTGCATTATAGCCAAAGGCCCAGACCAGATTTTGACGGATGTTGCCCATGGTCTGGCGCGAGATCTCAACCGCTGCCGTGACCTTGCGCAGATCACCTGACATCAAGACCACGTCTGCGGCCTCCACCGCCACATCCGTGCCGGTGCCAAGGGCAATGCCTACATCGGCCTGCGCAAGTGCTGGCGCATCATTGATCCCGTCGCCGACAAAAGCGACAGAGCGCGCATCACCGCGCAGTTTCGTCAAAGCCTCCACCTTGCCTGCGGGCAGCACTTCGGCCACCACGTCGTCAATGCCCAGATCGCGGGCAATCGCCTCGGCCGTCTCGCGCTTGTCGCCGGTGATCATCACCAGCCGGATGCCGCGCGCGCGCAATCCGGTCAGCGCCTCTGCACTGCCCGGTTTGATTGGGTCGGACACAGCCAGCAGACCGATCATCTGCCCGTTGCGCGCCACGAAAAGTGGCGTTCGTCCAAGCCCTGCCAGACGCGCCTCCTCGTCGCGAAGCATCGCGGGATCGATTTGCATCCCGCTCAGCATGCGCGCTGTGCCCACCATCACATCTGCGCCGTTCACCAGACCGCGCAGCCCCTGCCCCGGCAGCGCCTCCACGTCTTGCGCATTGGGCAACGCCAGACCGCGTTCGGACGCGGCTGACACGATGGCTGCGGCGATGGGATGTTCGGATTGTGTCTCCAGCCCGGCAACCAGACACAGCAGGTCATCCCCGCTCACGCCTTCCACCGGGATCAGATCAGTCAGCATCGGCTTGCCCTGCGTCAGCGTGCCGGTCTTGTCGAAAGCGACCAGATCCACATCGCTCAGTGCCTGCAATGCATCTCCCTTGCGAAACAGCACGCCCAGTTCCGCCGCCCGGCCTGTGCCGACCACGATGGAGGTGGGCGTGGCCAGACCCATGGCACAGGGGCAGGCGATGATCAGGACCGACACGCCCGCGACCAGCGCCAGCGTCAGTCCGCCAAAGACCAGCCAGACCAGCACGGTCACCAGGGCGACCGCCATCACGACAGGAACAAACCACAGGGTCACCCGGTCAACCAGCGCCTGGATCGGCAGTTTCGCGCCCTGCGCATCCTCGACCATGCGGATGATCTGGGCAAGCGTCGTCTCGGCCCCCACCCGGGTTGCCCTGAATGTCAGCGCACCCGTGCCATTGATCGTGCCGCCCGTGACAGCCAGCCCTGTGGTTTTCAGCACCGGCACGGGCTCGCCCGTGATCATCGCCTCGTCCACATGGCTCTGGCCTTCCGTGACCACACCGTCGGTTGCGAGCCGGGCACCGGGTCGGGCCAGCACCAGATCACCGACCAGCAGGTCGCCCGCGTCGATTTCGACCGTTTCGCCGTCGCGGATCACCAGCGCTTTGGGCGTTTGCAGACCCAGCAACGCAGTGATTGCAGCCCCGGTGCGGCCCTTGGCCCGGGCCTCAAGCCAGCGGCCCAGCAGGATCAGGGTCACGATCACGGCAGCGGCCTCAAAATAGACCGCGCGCAATGCGCCCGGCAGCAGGCCGGGCATCAGGGTTGCCACCATGGAATAGCTCCAAGCCGCCCCTGCGCCAAGCGCAACCAGAGAGTTCATGTCAGGCGTGCGCCGCGCCAATGCAGGCAGACCGATGCGAAAGAACATCAATCCGGGTCCAAACAGCACGATGCTGGTCAGCAGCATCTGGATTACCCAAGAGGTCTGATGCCCGATGCTGTTGCCGATCAGCATATGCAGCGCAGGGATCAGGTGACCGCCCATTTCAAGCACCACCACTGGGGCGCTGAACACCGCGGCAAACAGGGTCTTGCGGCCCAGATCCGTCCGGTCCTGTGCCTGCCGCGTTTGCCGTGTCAGACCGGGTTCGCCTGTCATCCGCTCGGCCTTGTGGCCAGCGGCTGCAATGGCTGTGATCAGATCGCCCGCCGCTACACCGGCAAGCACGTCAACCTTCGCCGTCTCCGTTGCCAGATTGACCTCGGCCCGGATCACACCGGGCACATCCATCAAGGCACGTTCCACATGCCCGACACAGGATGCGCAATTCATCGAAGTGACGCGCAAGTCTATCCTCTCTACCCGCGCCGGATAGCCTGCCGCGCTGAGGGCATCGACAACAGCCTCGACGTTCACGGACCCGCTCAGCATCGCCGTTTCCGTCGCCAGATTGACGGTGACATCGCGTGCGCCCGGAACTTCCGCCAGACGGCGTTCCACCCGGCCCACGCAGGACGCGCAATGCATGCCATCAATGGACAGGCGCAGGGTTGGGGTCTCGGTCACGGCGGTGGTTTCCTGACAGTTGTGCTTTGCTTAAATATCTGTCTGCCAAGGGCAAATCACAAGGGGCTTGCCGCTCAGTCGATCACCCGGAACACCTGAGCAGACGTGATGTCGCGGATCAGATCGACCCGCTCGCCATCGAAATGATAATCAAGGTACCGCGTACGCCGGGGATTACGGGCCAGATCGGGATAAAACAGCCCCACGCAATCACCCTCTGCCCGCACACTTGGATAAAGCAGACCATCGACCCCCGCTGTCCGTGCGGCAGCACCAAAGGTCTGCGCGGCCCTGTAATCCGTCTTGTCCAGCAGATCGGCAGCCTCGGCCTGTCGCAGGTCCAGAAGGGCTGCATCCACCACCAGTTGAAGCGCGCAGAATTGCGACGTCCAGCCGGGTGCCTGCGTTGTCATCGCCATGAAGGCGGCGTGATGATGGGCGGTCTCGGCCACGGCGGTGTCGAAGTCCTCGGCCACGTAGAGAACGCCCAGATGCCCGTCGGAAAACCGGCTGGGACGATCCGGGCTGGTATGGGTAAACGGTGCCATCAGATCGCTTGCACCCGGTCCACTTACCCGGCGCGTTTGCGGCACAAGATCCAGATTGCCGATGCTTTCCATCAGTCGCGGGTTGGTTTTCTGGGCCGCACTGATCAGCTGCGGCCAATCCTCGGGATCGGCGATGTCTTCAAAAAGGTCGATGGGCGGATGGGTCGTGCGGATGATCCGGTGCCCCCGTGGCCAGAGCACATCGGTGACCGGCACCTGATCGGGCGTGATCACTGGGGTCCGCGCTCCGCATCCAGATAGCGGCGCAGGCGCATCAGGTCAGTCAGCTCACCGCCCAGCATCACCTGCAGGGCACTGCGCCCGTCAAAGGCGGCATTGGGGGTCTTGATCCAGCCATATCCCCGGGCCGGATCGGTGAAAATCACCCGAAGCGCTGCGTGAATGCCAAGAATATTGGACAGACGTGCCTTGGTGTCGCGATCCAGCCGCCCGGTCTGCCCGGACTTCCAGCGCCGGTAGGTCCGCAGCGGCAGATCAAGCAGAATGCCCGCCTCCTCATCGCTCAGCGCCCATTTGCCAAAGAGGCGCAGAACCGCACGCAACATCGCCTCCCCTTCCGCATCAGTGATGGGGTCGGGCGCGAATTCATGCAGCGTGGTCTCGATCGGTTGCAGGGCCATGGATGTTGTCCTTTTGGCATTATATAGTGAGTTTGATGCCAAATTGCAAGATGGTCTGTGGCGGGTAACAGCGATTACTCCCCCGCCACCTCAAGCGCCTTGCGCAGCACCTCCCGGTCACCGATGTGGTTGGCAAGGATCAGGATCAGGCGGGCGTTGAGCGCGTTGCTGTTTGCCTCCGTCAGCCCTTCATGGGCTGCCAGCAGGTCGTCGTAAAATCCATCGGGGTCGGGGATGTTGGGGCTGAGTGTCAGGGACATGTCAGAACTCCTCTGTAAGGCAGCGGTTCAGGGCGGCAGAGATGGTGGCGGCATCGGCCTTGGCCCAGCGGGCCGCGATGTGCTGATCGGGACGGATCAGGTAAAGCGCCTGCGGGGCATCGCAAAGATACCGCGCGGCCAGAACACCTTCTGCATCAATCGACAGCGACCTGACCCCTGAAACCTCGGGTGCCGCGCAATTGAGCGCCAGCACCACAAACTCACCCCCCAACCGGTCGAGCAGATAGCCATCATCCAAAGGCGCATCGACGCAGGCCGCACCGGGCCGCGTGCGCTCTGGCCCTGCCAGCCCATCCTCACCCGCATCATAGACGCATGGCACCGACAATCGGCCCGAGTTCACCAGCGGCCGGGCAAAGGCGTGATTGCGCGCAAGCCTCAGCACAGCATCGCGAAACAGCCGGGAAGCTGCGGACTTTGGTGTCAGAAAGTCGGTGGAGCGGGTGGAATTCAGGATATTCTCGTCTGCTGCCTTGCGTCGCTCCGCGCAATAGCTGTCAATCAGCCGCTCTGACGCGTCGCCATCCAGCACCATCGCAAGCTTCCAGGCCAGATTGTCCGCGTCCTGCACGCCCGAGTTTGCCCCGCGCGCGCCGAAGGGCGAGACCTGATGCGCGCTGTCGCCCACGAACAGAACACGCCCGTGGCGGAATTTCTGCATCCGGCGGCATTGGAAGGTGTAGATGGAAGTCCAGCGCAGATCATATTCCGCCCCCTCCCCCAGCATCGCATCGACCCGGGCGCGGATCCTGTCTGGCGCAAGTTCGGCGGCGCGGTCGATGTCCCAGCCAAGCTGAAAATCCAGCCGCCAGATGTCATCGGGCTGTTTGTGCAGCAGGGCAGATTGACCGGCGTTCCTGAAGGGCGGCTCGAACCAGAACCAGCGTTCCGGCGGGAATTCGGCGGTCATGTGAATGTCGGCGATCAGGAAGTTGTCCTCAAACACCCGCCCCTCGAACCCCAGTCCCATCATCTTGCGCAAGGGCGAGCCTGCCCCGTCACAGGCACAAACCCAGTCCGCGGTAATCTGGTAGGATCCATCCGGCGTGTCGATGTCCAGACGCGCGTGGTCATCTGATGGCGTAATCCCGGTCACCGCATTGCGGCCACGCAGGTCAATCGGCGCGCCTTTTTCCTGCGCCTTGCGGATCTGGGCGACCAGATAAGCCTCGAAATAGGGTTGTTGCAGGTTGATGAAGGCGGGCGCCTTGTGCCCATTCTCGGCCAGCAGATCGAACTCGAACACCTTGTCGGGCCCGTGAAATACCTTGCCGACGTTCCAGACGACACCTTTTTCCAGCATCGACGCACCTGCCCCCAGGCGATCCGCGATTTCCAGCGTGCGTTTGGCAAAACAGATGGCGCGGCTGCCCTCGCCCGGGCCTTCGTGATCGTCCAGCACCAGCACGGGAATGCCCTTGAGACCCAGATCAAGCGCCAGCGCCAGACCCACCGGACCTGCGCCCACAATCACCACCTTGTGCCGCTCGGCCCCGCGCGCGCCCGGCACGTAAGGGTACAGCCGGTCGGTCACCTGATAGCGGGTCTCACGCATCGGTTCAGACCGCCAGATCTTCCCACATCTTCATATCGCGCTCCGCCGTCCAGATGCGCGGCGTGTCGATGTCGCGCGCCTCGTCATAGGCACGCGCAACGTTGAAGGGCAGGCAATGCTCGTAGATCGCATAGTCGTGGAACTTCGGATCACAGGATGCACGCACCGCGTCCCATGCCTCTTTCAGCGAGCCACCACGCAAGGCCACGCGGGCCGCAGGACTGTAGGTCGAGGTCACAAAATCCCGGGTCGAGGCAATCGCCGCATCGACCATATCCCGCCCCATCAGCGCATCCCCCCGCCCCGGCGCAATCGCATCCAGACCAAAGGCTGCGATGCGATCAAGCGTGCCGGGCCAGTCGTGAAAATGCCCGTCACCGCAATAACAGGCCGAGCGGTATTCGACGATGTCGCCCGTGAACATCACATTGGCGTCCGGCACATAGATCACAGCATCGCCTGCCGTATGCGCGCGGCCCAGTTGCATGATGTCGACCCGGCGGTTGCCCAGATAAACGCTCATCCGGTCGTTGAACGTGGTTGTGGGCCATGTCAGGCCCGGGATGCTTTCATGGCCCTCGAACAGACGCGGAAAGCGCTGAAACTCGCTCTCCCAATCCTCCTGTCCGCGCTCGGCGACCATGGAACGCGCCTTCTCGGACATGATCACCTGCCCGGCCCCGTAGGCAGACGCGCCCAGCACACGCACTGCGTGGTAATGGGTCAGCACCAGATGGCTGATCGGCTTGTCGGTCACCTCGCGCACCTTTTCGATCACCTTGGCCGCAAGCCGCGGGGTCGCCTGAGCCTCAACGATCATCACGCTGTCATCGCCGATAATCACACCTGAATTGGGATCACCCTCGGCTGTGAAGGCCCAAAGCCCGGGGCCGACCTCCTCAAAGGTGATGGTCTTCTCATTCAGGTCATTCTGAGAGGCAAAAGTGGTGCTCATATCCGGTGTCCTTTGATGGGCGCTCAGGGCGTGCCGTCGAATTTCTTGTCGAGCGAGGTCCAGCAGTCGATGTAATTGTCCTGCAAGGGTGCTTCTTTCGCGGCAAAGCGGGTCAGATGCTGGGGAAAGCGGGTTTCGAACATGAACGACATTGTGTTGTCGAGCTTGACCGGTTCAAGATCCGCATTCGAGGCCCCCTCAAAGGCCTCCCGGTCAGGGCCATGGGGCAGCATCATGTTGTGAAGGCTCATCCCGCCGGGGACAAAGCCCTGCGGTTTGGCGTCATACTGGCCGTAGATGTTGCCCATCAGCTCGGACATGACATTCTTGTGGTACCACGGCGGGCGGAACGTGTTCTCGGCCACCGCCCAACGTTCGCGGAACAGCACGAAATCGATGTTCGCCGTGCCCTCAACACCCGATGGTGCCGTGAGAACGGTAAAGATCGACGGGTCGGGATGATCGAACAGCACCGCCCCCACCGGGCAATAGGTCGACAGGTCATACTTACACGGAGCGTAATTGCCGTGCCATGCGACCACATCAAGGGGTGAATGGCCGATCCGGGTCCGGTGAAACTGTCCGCACCACTTGATCGTCACGGTCGAGGGGGTCTCATGATCCTCAAACGCGGCCACCGGTGTCTTGAAATCACGCCGGTTGGCCATGCAGTTCGCGCCGATCGGCCCTCTGCCTGGCAAGTCGAACTTCTGTCCGTAATTCTCGCAGACAAAACCGCGCGCTGGCCCGTTCAGCACCTCAACCCGGTAGACCAACCCGCGTGGGATGATCGCGATCTCACCCGCACGGATGTCGATCACGCCAAGCTCGGTCGCGAAACGCAATTCTCCTTCCTGCGGGACCACCAGCAATTCGCTGTCGGCCGAGTAGAAATAGGCGTCCCTCATCGAGGTCGTCACCAGATAGATGTGGCTTGCCATGCCAACTTGGGTGTTCACATCCCCTGCCGTTGTCATCGTGCGCATGCCGGTCAGCCAATCAAGCGGCGCATCGCTGTGGGGCACCGGATCCCAGCGATACTGCCCCAGCGAGATCACGTCAGGATCGATGTCGGGCGCCGAGCGCCAATGCGGCAAGTCGATCTTCTCAAACCTGTGCGTGTGCTTGACCGAGGGACGAATGCGGTAGCACCAGGTGCGTTCATTCTGGTGGCTGGGTGCTGTGAAAGCGGTGCCTGAAAGCTGCTCGCCATAGAGGCCATAGGCACATTTCTGCGGGCTGTTCATGCCCTGCGGCAGCGCCCCGGGCAGCGCTTCGGTTTCGAAATCATTGCCGAAACCGGGCATGTAGTGCAGGTCGGTCATCGCGTTTCTCGCCTCATGTGGTTGATCCGGGCTAACAGTTGCTTTTGTAACCAACAAGCCATATTTTTGCGCCATGACCTTCACTCTGCCGCGTTTCCTGCCCTATCTGCTCAATCAGGCAGCCGAAGCCGCGAGCGCCGAGTTTCAGGCCTATTACAAGGCCCGTTACGGCATGTTGCGCACGGAATGGCGGGTGCTGTTTCACCTCGGGATCTACGGTGACATGACCGCAAGCGAGGTCTGCACGCGCGCCGCCATCCACAAGACCAAGGTCAGCCGCGCCGTGGCGGCGCTGGAGGCAAAGCGCTTTGTCAAACGCCGGACAGATGCCGAAGACCGCCGCAACGAGCCCTTGTCACTGACACCCGCAGGCACCCGGGCTTTCACCGATTTGCAGGAGGCCGCAGCCGCCTATGAGGCGCGTCTGACCGCCTTTCTGTCCGAGCCGGAGCTTGACCGTCTGCGGGCGCAACTTGAACATCTGGCATCTCAGCCGGTCACTCGGTCACCCCGGTAAACGCAAGCGATTTTTCCATCTGGCGGTCCAACGTCGTCTGGTCGCGCCGCGTGGTTGCGTGCTCCCGCTCGGCCTTGGCCTGAGCCGATTTGCGCATCCGTTCGCACAGGCCGGGATGGGGCAGAACCTTGCACAGACGCAACCAGCGTTTGGCAAAACGTGAGAACAGCTCATCTTCCAGCGACACGATCGCTTCGGTCGAGCCCGGATCACCCTGCCGCCCGGCCCGTCCGTAAAGCTGCCGGTCGATGCGGCTGCTTTCGTGAAATTCGGTCAGGATCACATGCAGCCCGCCAAGTTCCTTGACCCCTGCACCTAACGCAATATCCGTGCCGCGCCCGGCGATGTTCGTGGCCACGGTGATTGCGCCCTTCTGGCCCGCAACAGACACGATCGCCGCCTCTTCCGCGTCCTGTTTGGCATTCAGCACGGCAACCTCAAGCCCCAGAGCGGCCAGCGCCTCATGCGCCTTTTCCGATGCCTCGACCGAGCGGGTGCCGATCAGGATCGGTTGCCCGGTCCGGTGCCGTTTGACGACCTGTTTGGCCAGATGCGCCCATTTTCGTGCCTCGCTGCGCAGGTAAACCGTGCGCAGATGCCGCCGCTTGCGCCGTCTGTGCGTGGGCAGGCGCACGGTCGACAGGCCAAAGGTGTCGAGAAATTCTCCGGCCAGTTCGGTGCCGGTTCCGGTCATCCCCGCCAGTTTGCGATAGCGACGGAAAAATCGCTGATAGGTGATCCGCGCCAGCGTCTGCTTCTGGCCCGTGATCTCGACCCCTTCCTTGGCCTCGATCATCTGGTGCAGACCGCCCTGCCAGCTGCGATCAGCCATGACCCGGCCCGTGTATTCATCGACGATCTGCACCGCATCCTCGACAATGATGTAATCGCGCCCCTCCTCGAACAGGGTCAGCGCCGAAAGAGCCTGTGTCGCCAGTTCTTCGCGTGCTTTGCGCACCCGCCAGATGCCTTGAAAATCGGTGCACAGCTGATCCAGCCGGTCCTTGCCTGCCTCTTCCAGCGTGATCGACTTGTTCATCATGTCCAGCTCAAAGTGCCGTCCGGGCTCAAGCTGGCGCACGATCTCAAGGGCTTGGGCGTAAAGCGCATCTGCCTCAGGATCACCACCAGACGAGGACAGGATCAGCGGGGTGCGCGCCTCATCGACAAACACGCTGTCGGCCTCATCGACAATGGCAAAGGCCAGCCCGCGCAGCATCAGACCGCCTGCGTCATGGCCTGCCAGAAGGCTGAGTGTGCGCCGCCGCGCCATAGACCGCCGGGCGCTGAGCGCAATGCGGTCGCGCAGATAGTCAAAGGTCAGGTTCTTGTTCGAGATATAGGTGATGTCGCAGGCATAATGTTCGCGCCGCGCATCCGGGTCCATGTCGCTGTCGATGATCCCGCAGGTCAGGCCCAGAAAGTCGAAGATCGGCTTGTTTTCCTCGGCATCGCGGGCCGCCAGATAGTCGTTCACCGTCACCACATGCACCGGATCGCCCGCAAGCGCGGCAACCACGGCAGCAGGAGTTGCCGTCAGGGTTTTGCCCTCGCCCGTGGCCATCTCAACCATGCGGCCTTCGAAAAGCGCCATCGCACCCATGATCTGCACCGGGTAGTGCCGTTTCTGGGTGGTCCGCCAACTGACCTCGCGCACCAGCGCAAAGGCCCGCGTCAGATGTGGACGGCCAAACCGCCGGGCCAGCAGAGCGGGGCGCAGGCGTTGCGCCTCGCGTCGCAGATCCTCGTTGCTGAGGTTCTGAAACTCATGCTCAAGCCGCAGCACACGCCAGGCCGACAGCTGCAACCGCCAGAGCGTGAAAGGCGTATGCGCCTTGAAGGTGCCAAGCCTGCGGTCCAGCCAGCGATCGACCGCGTTGTTGATGGGATCAGCCAGTTCCGTATAGGGCGCGGTCCCCTGCCGGGGCGCGCCGAAGCCAAGGATGCCGACCGCCTCAGGCACCGAAGCGGCTCAGGAACAATTGCCGGGCACGGCGGAAGATCTGCGCGCCGGCAGGCTCCAGCCCGTGATCAAGCCGGACATGCACGCGCGTGCCATAAGGCGTGCCTTCCAGCGCCTGCGGCAGCGAGATGTCGAAGACAAAGAGCGGCTCCATCGTCGTCATGCCCTGCTGATCGGTGGGATCGGTCAGGAACCGCCCGCCACCCGCCTGCCCCAGCGCCGGGTTCGGCAGGGCATTGAGCGCAGTCGGCACCGCACGCAAGAGCATCGCTTCATGGGTGTCTTCCAGAAAGCCTGCAAGCTTCAGTTCCACCTTGTCCACCCGGTCACGCACCAGCCCGATGTCGGCTTGTGGGACAACCATGCGGATATGCTCGGCTGACGCTGGCAGCACATAGCCGATCAGATCGCCCTCGGACAGAAAGCGCCCTTCAAGATCAGCGGGCGGCAGCGCAGGCTCGAACCGGCCTTCCAGCGGTGCGGTGATCGCCAGATCCAGCGCACGTGCCCGTTCCCGGTCAAGTTCAGCCTCGGCATCGCGCAATTCCAGCCGGGCGATGTCGACCGTGGCGCGGTCAGTCACCTCGGCCGCGGTCAGGCGCAACTGCAACTCCTGCCGCCGCTGGTCCAAAGCATCAATGCGCGCGTTCAGCGTCGGCTCGGTCATGGTCAGGAGGGTCTTGCCGGGCATCACCACCTGCCCGCGCTGAACCGCTATATCGTCAATGAACCCCGATGTGCCCGCCCGCAGATAGGCAGTCTCCGGAAGCCAGATCACCCCTTCGGTGTCGGTCCGCAGAGGCAGCGGGATCAGGGCAAGAGCTGCAATCACCACGGCGATGGTCCCGAAGGTCCAGGCCTGCGCGCGCGCCCTCACCTTGCGCAACTGGGATGAGGTCAGCACATGGCGGATGTGCTTGAAGCTGGGTTTGATGATCGCGTTGAAAATCGACCAGAGCGCGATGCAGACCCCGATCACGAAATACGAACTGGCCACGAACAGCGCGATCCCGATCATCACCGACATGCGGTAGACAAAGGCCGCGGGCGAATAGATTAGGAACCAGATGCGTTCACCCAAAGTGGCGTTCTTCTCGCGCAACTGCTTGGCGTTGAAAATGTATCGCTGGATAAGATGGCCATAAAACGCATTGGCCCGGTTCGACAGGTTCGGCACTTCGATCAGATCGGTGAAAATGTAGTAGCCGTCGAATTTTAGCAGCGGGTTGCCGTTGACCACGATGGTCGAGATGCCACCGATCATCACCAGATTGTAGGCCAGCGCCGAGACAAAGCCGCTTTCCGCCCCGACCCAGACCAGAAGGGCCGCGGCGGCCACAAAGGTTTCGATGAAGATCCCGCCCGCACTCACAGCCGCGCGCCGCCATTTGTTGCGAAAGGCCGCGGCGGCTGAGGCATCGACGTATGGTACCGGAAAGAACACGAGGAACATGATGCCCATCTCGCGCACCTCCGCCCCCCAGCGTTTGGCCAGATATCCATGGGCCAGTTCGTGCAGCGCCTTGAGAAGCGGATAGGTCACCAGCGTGATGACAAGGTTTTCGGTCGCCAGCAGCCGGTCGGTGAAATTCTGGGTCAGCGGCTCCCAGTTCATGAAGGCCGCGATCACGCCCGCGGCCACCACCACGAACCACAGCAACAGCCCGAACCAGCCGGTCAGCGGGCGTACGAACGGCAATGTCTTGGTCAGAAACGCATCCGGGTCCCACAGCGGCACCCGGATCGAGACCGGGTTGGTCAGGTTCTGCTTCACGATCTGGCGGGACTGCTTGTTGTAGCGTTCCAGAAGCTCCGCCACATCGGGCGAGCCCTCATACTGGATCAGATCCTGCTGGTGCAGCTTGGACAGAAGCTGAATCACATCATCCTGCGAGGGCGCATCCGCGTCATGGGTCTCGGCCAGATCTTTCCACAGCGTGTCGATGTCGCGGGTGCCGTCGAATTGCCCGATCAGCATATAGGCACCCGGGGTGAAACGGTGGATCCGCCCGGCCCCGTGATCGTGCAGCACATACCATGGCTGGCCGCGATAGCGATGCCGGTGCACGGTGATATGGGCACGCAGCTTGGGCTTTAACTCCTTGACCCGGTACCAGATCGTGGACAGGAAGCTTTCAGACATCTCAGGGCTGCCAGGTCCAGGCGGTTTCGCGGGCCCAGTTGACCAGACGCCGGGTCCAGGTCCAGACGATCAGCGCCTCACCAGCATCGATCTTGGCAACCCCTTCCATACCGGGGCGCAACCCGGTCAGGGGGGCTTCCAGCGTGGCCTCCACACGGAATGTGTTGATGCCCTCGCGCGGCTCGGCCACGGGCGTGATCCGGGTGACAGTGAAATCCAGACCCTCGTCAGGGCGGCCCGCTAGCGCCAGATGCCCGGTCTGGGCCTCCTGCACCCACCGCAGATCGCGTTCATCGACATAGATGTCAACGCGGAACCCCTCCAACGGGGCCACTTCGAACAGCACTTCGCCCGGTTGCACAGGCGCGCCCAGCTTCTGGCTCAGGTCGCCATTGACCACGACACCCGCGATCGGGCTGATGATCTCGGTCCGGGCAAGCTGGGTTGAAGTGAGCGCAAGCTGCGCCCTTGCCTGCGCGATCTGAGCTTCCAGAAACGCCACCTGCGACCGTTCATACTGCGCCAGCGCATCCCGTTGCTGGGCGTCCAGTCGGTCAAGTTCCGAACGCCAGCGCAACTCTTCCAGCCGCAGATCGGTGGCATCCAGCCGGGCCAGAACCGCACCTTCCTCAACCGTGTCCCCTGCCCTGAAATCAGCCGTATCGACAAAGCCGTTGAAAGGCGCAACTGCGGCTCGCAAAACTTCACCCCGCAACACGCCATCAGCGCGAATGCGGAACGGTCCCTGAACCGTGGCGGCCAGCACCGCCAGCAGCGCAATCCCCAGTGTCAGCAGTTTCCAGCTCAGCCGACGCGGCCCGAGCACAACCCCAAGCGCATGCACCAGCGTGTCCCAGATCCGGCCGCCCAGCCAGCGGTGGGTCTTGCGTTTCAATTCCAGCACCGGCCCGACCAGAGCCGCCACGCTTTCCAGCGTCCGCCGGTCATCCTCGGTGAACGGAGTGTCCGTGCGCCGCTCGATGGTGATAACGCCCACCGGACCGCTGTGCTCCTGCAAGGGTGTGGACAGGATGTGCTGGGTGCGCGTGGCCTTCACATGGTCCTGATGCGCAACCGAGATTGCCCGCGAAATGCTGGGCAAGGACGGCACTGCCACCGTGCCGTTCTGGTCAAACGCCTCCTCCATCGTCGTCTCAAGGCTTTCCGCCACGGTGGAGCGTTTCTTGAACCACGCCGAATAGGACATCGCCATCAGCTTGATGCGCGGGCTGGTGTGCCGCTTGATGATCATCCCGATGGAGATCTGGTCGCAGGCCATCATCGGTTGCAACGCGTTCACGATCGCCATGGCCGCCGGTTCGGGACGTTTGTGCTCACCGGCCAGCGCCAGCAGATCAAGTGCTATGGCCGCGCGGGCCACCTGACCCGATTGCTCGGCCGCATGCTCGCCCCAGGCCTTGCTGGCCAGCCAGCCTGCGGCCCAGTGCATCTCGCGGATGGCGGTCTGGGACTGTGCCTTGGTCGCGCCCTGCAACTCCAGTGCGATCACCCGGCTGACCGGACCACCCTCGATCTGCACCGGATAGGCAACGGCGACGCGGTCTGTCTCGGGGATCGGCAGGTTTGCGGGGCGGTTTGAGCCCAGAACCTTTTCGGCCACCTCACGGAAGATACCCAGATCACGACGCGGATCGGGCGCAATGGCGACCGGCACGAAAGCGCCCGCTTCGGGATCGGCCTGCATGATCACGCCCAGCGTCGCTGTCGGCACCTTGGTGATCAGAAGCGCCAGCCACGAGGTCAGAAACGCCTGATCACCCTTGGCGTTGGCAAAGGATGACCACAGGCCGCTGTCCAGCGTGATCGGGTTGGCCGGGGTTGTTGTGCCAGAGTGGCTGCCGGATATGCTCATCGCTCATCCCGCGGCCAGGTTGCCCGTCAGGCAGCCCGGCGACGCCTCCGCACCAGCATCAAGGCTCCCAGTCCACTGAGTGCCAGAACACCACCAGCGGGCAGCGGGATCACGGTCTGCGACCCCATGCCGACCCGGATGTTGAAGCTGCCGCTGAATGCCTGATTCAAATCGGTGCCAAGCTCGTTGAACAGCGTGCCTGCATAGGCCACTGCGTAATCACCCGGCGCAATTCCGGCCTGTGTCAGGAAGTTCAGACCGATCTTGTCGATCTCGGATATCGTGCCACCGCTGAAAAATGTCACATTGGTCGCACGGAACCCGACTGAACCATTCAGCCCCAGAATTCCGGCATCGGTTGCGTAGTTGAACCCGTTTGCCACACCTGCAACGGGAAACAACCCACCGGGTGTATAGGCCTGATACAACACGCCTGACCCGTCTGCCGCATCATCCACAATGAAGGTCAAAAGCAGTTCAGAGGGGATGTTCAGAAACAGATCAAAACCCAGAAAGCCGTCGTTTGACTGGCCCATCAGGTCCCCGGTCACAAAGACCGAACTGCCTGCGATGGTCACAGGCGCGTTGAAGGACGCCGCCGTTGCACCACCGGTTGTAAGGGACAGGCCCAGCATAAGGCCGGCCAGAGCGGAAAAAACACGTTTCATCATAACATTACCTACCAAAACTACACTTTAGGTCAGTGATTCACGAAATATTCACCTAACCTTCGAGCTTACCATAACGTGTTTCATGCTCGTCGATCAAGCGTACCATCATATCGCGCACCCGCTTTGCAGCATGCGGTGACATGACGATCCGGTGTTGAAGCGCCACTTCGATCTTCTCGCGGCCCATATCCCAATTGTCGTTGACGCCAAAGTTCACCACGACCTCCTCGCGGGTCGACGAGCCGTTGCAGACATTGCAGTAGCTGCTTTTCAGTTCGGCAGTGTTGAAGGCCACCTGTGAGGGCGACACCGGCTGCGCGGCTGAGGCTTTTGGCGCGTCCGTTGAACTGCCGTTCTTGGTGTTGGGGGCTTTGGCCATGGGTCTATCCAGTCTTTGTCATTCAGGTCTGTGGTTTCTGCAGGGTCGGGCTTGCAAAGGGGATCCGCAAACCTGACGCACCGCCGTGATGTGACGCAGGCGTACTGGCCTGCGCAAAGGCGTCCTGCGCATCAGGCAACGCATCCAGCGGCAGGTCAACCCCGTCGATGTCGAGAGCGTTGACCCGCAAACCGCCAAGGTTGCGGCTGCGGCCATCCGCGCGCGTGATCCGTAGGGCTGCCAGCGCCACCGCGCCGGTTGCCAGCGCATGCACGAAGGACAACCTCAGCTCGGCCTCACCCGGAGCGGTGAGCGTCAGGTCGGCCTCCACCCCATCGGCGGCATGAGCCACGCCGGTGACAGCCAGCGCATCTGCATCATAGTTGAAGCTGAGCGTCAGATGATCGGCCTGTCCCAGACCTTCCATGATCAGCGGCAGCAGGCCATGCTCCAGCGCGTCGGGATCAATCAGGCCCGGCACGGACACTTGCGCACCCAACCCGTCCAGATCAATCGTCAGGGCCTCGGGTCCGGTGGCATCAATTGCTGCCATCGGCAGATCAAGGGCAACGGCTGTGCCCACCTGCGCCTCGGGCGCTGTGGCAGCGGTTGTCCCGCCGTTGACCGACACGGTCTCAAGCACGAGGCCCGCTGCGTGAAGCGCTGCCACCGGATCACCGGCACTTTGCGCTTTCAGACGCACCAGTTCGGCAACAGGCGCATCCAGACCGCCCGGAATGTGCAGGATCAGTTGCACGGTCTCGCCCAGATCCAGCGTCACTTCGGTGCCCGCCGGCATCTCGGGTCCGGCCACCACATCAAGCAGATCAAACGCCTTGCGGTCGTAGTGCAGGTTCAGCACCACATCCTCGATCCCGCCCCGGCTTTCCAGAAGAACCGGAATGTCGAAACGCTGCGCTGTCTGGGCAAAGCTGCCCGGCAGTGTTGCCGAATGCATGAAACCAAAACCGGTCGGCAGGGCAAAGCCCGTCGGTGCCGAGAAACCGCTTGGCGCTGGCGCGAATGGCGACGTCGTGGTCGTCATCGGGGCCGGTTCCGGGAAGCCGAAGCTTGCAGGCGCTTCCGCGGGTTCAAACGGTGTTCCCCCGAAGGTATCACCCCCCACTGTGACCGGACCAAACGGATTGGTCGGCGGCTCAAACGGATTTGGCGGATCGGCAGGCTCCTGAGGGCCCGGATGATCACCGGCAAAGATCAGCGTGATGTCATCGGGGACGTCCGGAATATAGGCGCTCGGGAAGCCATTGGCCGCACCGCCGATGATGCTGGCATCGATGATCGAGATGATGCCATCACCATTTACATCGCCCACCAGCAGCGGATCGGTGCCAGCGCGCCATCCCTCCAGTTCATCCGCGTTTGTCACCTCGATGATGTTGGCCAGACCGCTGTCAGCCGCCTCGATCCGGCCATTGCCGTCGAGATCGCCGAAATAGCCGATCAGATGGGTAAGCGTTGACGGATCGCTGTCCTGCGCGGTGCCATTGACGCTGACCACATCGAAGGTGATGTCATTCAGCGCGCCATAAGGTGCGGTATCCGCCACAGTTGCGATCAGACCCAGATCATAGCTTCCCGCAGCAGGCGGGGTGGCAAAGCTGAGCGTGATCAGCGTCTCGCCGGCCTGACTTACAGTCTCGATCGTCATGCCAGCGGGCGAGCCTGCAACAGCCTGAGCCCCAAGCTCGGTCAGCACACCGGTATCGAAGCCAAAGCGCAGAACCAGCGTCGTGACGCCTGCATCCAGCGTGATGCCCGCAACCAGACCACCGGCTTTCAGCGCCTGACCCGGACCTGCAATGACAGGTCCTGCCGGCAGGCTGACGGTGGCGGTCGGGATGACCTCCTCCTCGACCAGCACATCGAAGCTGACCATGTCGCTCAGACCATCAGGATCGCTCACCTTGACCGTCACCGGCCATGTGCCCAGCCTGTCGCTGGTGTCGCCCGTGACAGCACCGGTGACCGGATCAACACTGATCCAATCGGGGCCTGCGATCTTCTCATAGCTCAGATCAGCAGGATCGGTGTCCGCATCGGTGACCACCGGCAGAATCGACAAAGCGTCGCCTTCCATGATGATCACATCCGGGATGCCCGCCAGAACCGGTACGGCATTCACCGCGACACCGAAGCTGACCATATCGCTCAGGCCGTCAAGGTCGGTGCCTTTCAGCGTCACCGTCCAGTCGCCCGCCAGATCCGTGCTGTCGCCGGTCACGGCACCGGTGAGCGGATCAACACTGATCCAGTCCGGTCCTTCCAGCTTCTCGAAGCTCAGATCGGCCGCGTCCGTGTCCTCATCGGTGACCACAGGCGTGACATCCAGCGCCTCGCCCTCGACCAGCGTCACATCGGCAATCGAGTCGAGAACAGGCGGTGCATTCACATCCACGATGAAACTGGTCTCGGCACTCAGGCCACCGCCATCGGTGACTGACACCACGAAGGTGATCGGACCGGCAAAGCCAGTACTGTCCCAATCCAGCGCACCGGAAATCGGATCAAGCGACACGCCCGCCGGGCCAGACACCAGATCAAAGGTCAGATCGCCCGGCTCAATGTCCGTGCCCACCAGTTGCAGCGATACCAGTTCGCCCTGGGTCACCGTCACATCGGCAACAGCGCCGATTTCGGGCGCGTCATTCACCGCGCCCACGGTCACGGTCAGGGTCGCCAGATCGCTGGTCAGAACCCCGTCGCTGACGCGATAGGTGACCGTGTCGGTGCCCGCGAAATTCGCATCCGGCGTGTAAAGGTATGTGCCGTCGCCCTGCAACTCCAGCGACCCGTTCAGCGGACCGCTGGCGATGATCACCTCAAGCGGCGCGCCCTCGGGATCTTCGTCATTGGCAAGGATATCGACAATCGCGCTTTCATCCTCATCCAGATCAAGCGTGTCATCGCGCGCAATCGGCGGCTGGTTGGTGTTGCCCGGAATGACCAGTATCTCGATGGTCGTCCGATCCGTACCACCGGCACCGTCACTGACTTCAACGACGATCTCGACCGGGCCATCCTGACCGGAGGTATCCCATGTCAGCAGACCCGTGATCGGATCAACCATGGCAGCCGTTGGGCCTGAGATGATCTCGAAGCGCAGATCATCCGCATCGTTGTCCACATCCGTGGCCACAAGCTGGATCTCGACAATCGTGCCCTCAACAACCGAGCTGAATGGCACTTGCGCCAAGGCCGGATCATCATTGACCGCGTTGATGGTGAGCGAGACCGTCGCGATCTCGCTGGTCAACTCGCCATCTGACAGACGATAGGTAAAGCTGTCCGCGCCATTGGCATTTGCATCAGGGGTATAGCGGTAGGTGCCATCGCCCAGATCGGTCAGGCTGCCAGCACCCGGACCATCAAGAATTTCGATGATCAGCGGATCGCCCTCGGCATCCTCGTCATTCAGCAGCAGATCAATCTCGACCGCCACATCTTCATCCGTGGTCGCGATGTCATTGCGCGCAATTGGGGCGGTGTTCTCCCCCAGACCCAGCAGGCGCACATCATCGATGATGACCTCGCTGTCGACCACACCAAGCCCGATCAGATCGAAGCTCAGGAGAAGCGCATCCGGGCGGTTGGCCAGTGCTGCGAAATCGATGGTGACGATCAACGCCTCACCGCTTTCAGCCACGCTCACCCCGGTTGAGGCAAACCGCGTACCGTCGCTCTGGATGTTGAGGAAGGAGTCTGTCAGATCCAGACCATCGGGCGTGTCCAGCACGCTGTCGCCGGTAACCGCATCCAGAAGCGCTGCTTCAAAGGCATCCGGGGCCGAGCCCTCGGTGGCCCGCAGACCAAGATCACGTATGGTGAATTGCAGGCCGGTTGCTTCTGCTGGCAGGGCAAATGTCTGGCTCAGGCCCGACATCTCGACCTCTTCCTCGCGCAGAACCGCCTCGCCGTTCTCGACGCTGACATCGCCATCGAAGGCCCAGCCGGTCAGACCCAGCGTGAAGCGTCCGTTGCCAAATGCCGCCGGATCGCCGGTCAGCAGGCTGAGGTGAGACCCACCCGCCACGTTCTGCTGCGCAGCTGTCCCGCCGCTGTTGCCAGACCCCGGCGCCGTCGGGTTGGTGGCCCCGGTCGGTGCCTCTGGTTCAGGTGTTTCAGGCTGGCTGAAGTCCTGCACATCGGGACCGGATGGCAGACGCCGCATGCCCGTGTCCAGAAGCGCATTCATCAGGAAGCCCGGATCGCCCTGCCCGGTGAAATCGGACAGACCAAGAGCGTTGCCCATCTCATGCAGCATGACGGTCAGAAGATCGGTGCGATCGACCACAGCGCCACCCGGTTTGGCGACGAAGACGTGATCGGCAGACCCTGCATCAAACTCTTCGGTCTCAAGCGGGGTCGCATCGACAAACCAGCCGTTGCCAGCCGCGTCCAGATCAAGGGTGATCGTGCCGTTCTCGTACAGGCCAAGTTTTGAGCCATCCAGATCGGCCACCGCCAGCGTGATGCTGTCAAGCGGCGTGGTGTCAGGCACAAGGCCACTGTCAGCCCAGATGCCCCGGGCCACATCAGCCAGCGCCTGCGCCTCTTCCACAGTCAGCGAGATCTGACCGCCCGCACCGGCAGTCACGGCCGTTTGCGGGTTGGCACTGGCCGTCAGGCGCACATCATCGATGATCATCACGACCGAGGCTGCTGTTGCCATCACATCGCCAAAGGCAAAGATGTCCTGCACCAGATTGGCACCCGGATACTGGTTGAGGCTGTCGAAGTCGAACTCCGGCTCCACATCCAGACCGTTGTGCTTGATCGTGACGCTGGCCTCCTTGCCTGCCAGACCGGCAGGCAGCTTGAACTTCATGATGGTTTTCTTGAAGAACTGCGGATCAAGGGTCTGTTTCAGCTCCGGATAGGTGTCGGCCTTGTACTCATTGCCGTTCAGATCGGTGAAGCTGACCTCGACCTCCAGCCCGTCCGACATGGAAACCGGAACAAAGGCAGACAGCTCCAGATGGGTCATCTCATCAGGGATGAACATCCGGTTGTGGGTGATCCGGTCCAGATTGACGGACTGGTCAAAGGCATCGACCACGACTTCCTGAATGCTCTTGCCGTCAAAGCCCGGCATTTCAATCTCGGGCAGCAGACCTTCAAGAACGGACTTGATTGCCTGACCGCCACCGAAGATCAGACCATAATCAGGGTCATCAAGGCTCTGGAAATCCGGCTCGGGCACATCCAATGCGTTGGAGATCTTGCCAAGGCCGAAGCCCACCAGCAGGAACAGGTTGTCCACGATCCACTTTGAGATTTTCTCCATCTCGACACGTTTTGCGTTGCGCTCCACGGTCGTGGTCTGGGGCATGCTGAAGATTACACGCCATTTCTGAATGTTGTTGATCTCATCAGGCAGCGAGGTGAACCAGTTGATGCCTTTTTGCAGTGCGCTGTCCTTTTCAGCCGCGTTGGAGGCCAGACGCAGGAACGCATCGAACTCCACATCCAGAAGACGGTTCAACGGATCGGTGTATTTCAGTTTGAAGTCCAGCACGGTGCCAAAGCTGCTCTTAAGCTGGTCTTCGGTCATCAGAACATTGGTCGGATCGTTGGGGTCACGATACTTGACCTTGCCATCGGCCAGATCAGTGAACGGAATCCACCCTTTGTTGGCCACATGCTTGTCCGTCTCGGACTGCAGGGTCGCATCACGGTTGGCCTTGTAATCGGTGATGATCGGCTTGCTGGAAACGCTGTCGGACAGCTTGTAGACCAGATTGTCGACCACAGGCTGGATCACGATCTTCAGAACATCAATCAGCGTGCCAATGATGTTGGTATTGACCACAAAGAGGCCTGTCAGATCGATCGGACCTTCGAACAGTTCAGGCGCGATGTTGTTGAGCAACTCAAGCGCGTAGGAATAGCCCTCATCCTCGCCGGCATCTCCGCCCAGTTCAACGGTGCCACCATGCATCGACCAGCCCGGCAGGTCGTAGTGCAGCGGGAAGCGGCCAAGCTGAGCGGGCAATTTACCCGGCGCCAGCAACTTACCCTTGTTTTTGACATTCGGATCATCGACGCCCTCGGTAATTTCACGGTAGTTATTCGCGTTGCTCAACTGATCCAGCGGCTTGAACAGCCAGTTCAGATAGCCTGCAATCGAATGCCGTGTACCCAGCTCGAAATTGCCGTTGAAGACCGTTGCAACCGGCTTGTTGCTGACTTTGCCAATTTCCGAGTTGTCATATGACGTCGGCACCTTGGTGCCGTCGGCCTGTGGACGCAGGCTGACATCGCCCGCCACCTCCGAGAAGTAGAAGCCCGTGCCGACCGCCTCATGGGCTGTCTGCTTGAACAGGGTGAAGGCCGTGTCGCCCGCCGCATTCTTGAAATAGTCCTGATAATACTGCTTCACGAGGCCATTCTCAAAGGCATAGGGGCTCGCGCCATACCACGGCTGCGAGGTGAACTGCTCAGGGAAGAAGATGTCCTGATTGTTCAGCCGCAGGCCTTCATCGGTGTAGTTGCGGAAGATCAGGTCGGACTGGATGGTTTTCGCGTTCACATCCGCTGTGCCCAGATACCAGTTGACGATCCGCCCGCTTGGGGTTCCGCCAAAGTCATCCTCGATAAAGCCCGGCACCTCGGCATTGGTGAAGTTCAGCTCGATGTCCGGCTTGATCGTGTAGCCATCGACTGCCTTGCTCGGCAGCGATGTGCCCTCAAACGTCGTGGTCACCGTGAAGCCATCGAACAGGGAGCCGACGTAGTTGCCTGCCTGCTGCAACAACAGTCCGGTAAACGTGTCCGGCGGGTTGTTCGGCCCGGTCACGGAGGTCTGTACGTAGTTGTCGAGGAATGAGATGTTGTCCCAATACTGGATGTTGGGATCCTTGAAATCGTCATAGGCAATGGGCTGCAGTTGCAGACCGCTGTAGCTGATCCATTTCAGCACGTTCTGGAACGCCGCATTGCCCCGCTGGATCTTGGCGGCAATGCCAAGTGCCGGTGGCCAGAAAGGTGAGGCCAGCGTCAAGGCCGCAATCGCTGTGGTCGCATATTTGTCGATCACCTGCGGGCCGTTGATCGCAAGGTTCTTCTGCGCCTGATCATGGGGATCCAGCGTCGTCATGTGAATCTTCGGCGTGCTATCGGTGTAAAGCTCACCGATCCGCTGAATGATCTCGGAGTTCACAACCGCGCCACGCTCATGGCCGATGAAGTGCATCGGGCTGTCCATCAGCTTGAAGCCGGTCTGGCGGTCCAGATGGCTGAGAGAGGCAAAGAACGCATCCGCTGCCGCTTCTGAGAAGCCCGCATCCGAGATGTCGCTTTCACGCGCCCAGTCCAGAACCAGCGTAACCGGCTTGTCGTTTTCCAGCGTTGCCCCGTTGAAGGCGCTGGTCTTGTCGATCCGGTTCGAGGTGCGGTCATACTCATGCCACAGGCCGGTCTGGCGGTTGTAGACCAGAATCGTACCCTTGCCGGACGCATCATCGATGATCTCGGCCGCATCCAGCCAGCGCGCCAGATCATCCTCTGACAGGGCGGTGTTGCCGTAATCAGGGAAGAAGGCGAACTCCATCCCGTGGGTCAGCACGTTGACGGTCGAATATGGTCCTTCGGTCTCGACCGCCTTGGTGTCGAACGAGGCCGACCGGCGGATGTTGCCGCCGTTCTTGGCGATCTCGACGCCCCAGTGATAGGTCTGGCCGCCGGTCAGGATCTTGCGCAGACCCTCTGATGCCTTGATCTGGATCCGGCTCTTGGGATCGATCCCGGTACCGCTGAAATCAGCTTCCGTCAGATTGCGCTTGCTGGCGATCTTGCCCCGCGCATCCAGCTCGTAGAAATAGCCGCTCTCGAACTTGAAGTTGCTCTCCGACAGAACCGTGTTGAGCAGCGTCTTGTTCCTGGTCTCGTCAATGGCAAGTGGGGACCCTGCAAGGAACCCGCTGGGCTGACGTCCCGGATCGTCGGGGAACAACCCCTCGCCCTGCCGCTGGGTGGACAGGAAAAGGTTCATCTTGAAGCGCGAGGCGCCGACTGCATCAGGGTCAAGACCGACTTCGAAGATGATGTCTTCGGCTGCCGGGCCGTTTGTCGCTTTCTCCGACAATGGACGGATCAACTCGATGCCAGGCTCGATCTGCACATCCAGACCGCGACCATAGCGAACCACGTCGATGCCGACCTGACTGTTGGCCGTGTTGTAATCCTTGTCGTTCAGGCGCCGCTCGGCCCCGAAGATGAAGGCGTTGTTCTGCGGCTGACCGAAATCATCCTCAGTGTCAGGGATGATGTCGATCGGATAGAGCCGGTTCAGCGGCTCGTCGCCTGCATTGGTGCCCGAGCCGTCGCGGTACCCGGTCTCAAGGATCCAGTTCTGCACGTCATATGGCACCACTACACCCGAGGCGCGGAAGCTTGCATAAAGCTGGGTTCCATCGGGCGTCAGCACGATGTCTTCCAGCGCCTGCATCGGGATCGGGCTTGTGGCCGACACAAGACGCGTGTCGCCATAGGTCTTCTCGATGCCCCGATCCGCCCATTCGCTTGCCGACAGTCCGAACGGATTGCGGATCAGACCAACCTTTGAGCCCAGATCATGACGCAGTTCCGTCTCATAGGAATACTCGGCACTCAGATACAGATAGCGCGACACATGGTAGTCGCTGACAAAGGCGTAGGACAGATCAGGCGCGATCTCGACACCAGCAGCATTGTTGATGTCCAGATCGTATTTCTGACGGCTGATCTTGGTGTAGAACGGAATGAACAGCGGCCCGAAGAAGGTCGGGATCGTGATGTTCTGCAACCGCACACCAACCGCACCATAGTTCAGCAACAAGGGTGCCGAGAAGTTGTTGTTCGACGGCTGCTGACGCACGTTCACGGCAGGCAATGACTGAACCACAGCAGCATAGCTGCGCGGATCGGAATTGATCACCTTGATCGTGTGGAAGCCGCGCAGACGGTCCCCGCGTGAGGTGAAGACCAGACGGTTCGCATCGCTTGAGGCATCAATGTCGTAAGGCTCGTTGAAGCCGTTCAGCACGCCAATCACCTCAAGGTAATTGAAGTCACCACCCGGCAAGCCCCCCGGTGGACGGGTCGCCTGATCGATGTTGATCACGAAGATCTTGCCATCCTGACCGGGGCCACGCAGCCAGCCATCAACCCCGAACATGGAGCTCAGCGGTGCCGCCACATAGAGCTTCTTGCCATCGGCATCGACCGCCATGGAGGTGATCCGCCCGTTCTGGCTGGAGCCATCGAGACCCGGCAGAACAATTGGCGGCAGGCTTTGCAGATAAGTGCTGGAACCCGGCCGCAGGTCGATCATGTAGACCTTGCCGATACCGGCTGCGAACAGGAAGTTGCCGTCCTTGCTCAACTGCAATTGCTGAACATTGCCGCCGGGGATCTTGATGATGTTCGTGCCCGCCGTATAGGGGTCCACATCGAACTGGCGCAGCGTCAGCATATCGACCACGGCAATGCCGGCATCGGTCGCCACATAGGCCGCACTCATATCGCCTGCGAGAACCGCATCGGCCGGCCAGCGGCTGATCGGCGCGCCACCATCCTGCAACAGGATGTCACGAACCAGCTCTCCGGTGCCGGGCATGCCGACGCCTTGGGTGTCAAACACCGACAGCACGGTTTGAGAGCCACCATTGAGGTACTTGGTTCCGCCAAGGATGCCATAGCCCTGGGTGTTGGTGATCGAGAACGGCTGGGACGCCGATCCGATGGTCGAGGATGACCAGCCGCCGACACCACCCGCAGCACCGCCCGGGTTGGGCCGCTGGAACTCGATCGTGGCCTTGGTCGCCAGAATGTCGTCGGGAATGTCGAAGGTGAAGCCGAAGGCTCCCGCATTGCGGTACTCAGCCCCGGTGACGTATTTTACATAAGATCCGATGGACAGCTTGACCCGCGTGTCACGGATGTTGCTGCCAAAGCTCGACCCGTCGGAATTGGTCAGGTTCAACCCGACCAGCGACAGCGAGGCCTTGCCGGTCGCATCATAGCTCGGCACCACGTTCAGGATCGCAGGGGCTGCATCTGGTGCCACGACCGCTGGCGGCTCGGGCAGATCAACCTTGATCCGGATGCGGCCATTCACACCTGTCGGAGTAATCGTGATCGGGTCCGCTTCGCCGTATTCGTTCCAGGCCCGCAGATCCTGCACCCGGTCGTTCACCACCATGGCAATGCCGCCAAGGAAGGTCGCCGAGAAGGCCAGAATGCCCAGCAGACCACCGCCCACAGCCGCCATCAGCATGCCCGGCAGGATCATGGTCGATGCCGCAGCCAAACCGGGCGCATAGACGCTCATGTAATTCATCGGCTTGTTGGCCTTGGCCACAAGGATGTTGGCGCTGCGCGACAGGCCGGGGAATGGGGGCGAGGCCGTACGGGCCACACCATCTGCACCCACGACACCGCTGTCCACAATGGTCCAGAGCTTGCCGAACTCGCCGTTCGTGGCCTCGGAATGGTCCATCTCGATGAAGAAGAACACCTCGTCACCGGGTTGGGCCGCGGCCCCGTCAATCGGGGCGGCCAACTGGATCGGACCGGTCAGGTCCCCGCCCTGAATGTCCAGCTTCACACCTGAAAGATAATCGAAATCAGGTGGGGGTGCGATGCCCAGATCACCCTCGTCGATCTTCTCAAGCGTCACCGTCGCATCATCGGTCAACTGACCCGCACCGAAGGCCGCAACGATCCCGTCATCTGTCTGGATCGCGCCGCCACCCGTACCGATGGTTGCCGTGCCGCCAACCTGCGGCGCAATCACGGACACATCGATGATCTCTTCGCCACTGCGATAGATCACGGTAACCTGGCTCGTGCCCTCCGACACCGCCTCGATCAGACCATTGGCATCCACCGTGATGATGTCGGTGTTGTGCGCGATGTAGATCACGCCGTCATCGCCCCCAAGGAACTCCTCGCCATCCGAGCCAAGCGAGGTCACGATCTGACGCGTCCCGCCATCGGGCAGGATCGTCACTGCATCAGGATAGGCATCAATGCCGTAAAGCAGCGATACCAGACCATAGCCGTCCTGCGGCGTGCCCACGGTCACCGTGGTGGCAGCCGAGATCGCCCCGCGATTGGCCACCAGAGCCGTATCGCCCACGGATTTTGTGGTCAGAAGGCCAGCAGAATTGACGAAGGCCACATCGGTGTTCTGGGTCTGCACATTGACGTAATCGAACGGCAGCAGCACATCGGCCTGATCCTCGAACTGGCCGATCACCACAACCTCGGACACTTCGCCCGCGCTGTCGAACCGGTACTCACGGAACAACAGCGACACTTCGGTCAATGCCGCGTCCGAGACCTCGACATCCAGCGTGATCTCGTCGGATGAGGTAAAGCCATCATCGGCAATCACCGTCACCTCGCCAAAGCCCGAGAAGCCATCATCCGGCCGGATGCGAATGAACCGCCCGTCCGCCGTCAGGCTTGCATCGACGTTCTCAGATCCGGTGATGCGGAAGAACAGGCGGTCCCCGTCCAGATCTTCGGCGATCTCGTCAAGAGCCACCAGAATCGGCAGTTCTTCATGGGTGAAGATCTCCGGCAGGGTCTCGACCTGCACCGGCGCACCATTCTGCCTGATGCCGAAGTTGACGTTGAGCACCTGACGGTCCTGACTGTCGGTGTCGCCATCGCCGTCGATGTCTGTCCCGGCACCGGCCAGCCGCAGCAATTCGCTGTCTGTCCCATCGACCGAGCCATCCAGATTGATGTCACCCGCGATGGAAATCATCATGTCGGACGCATCCGCACCCGCCACATCCAGCCGGTAGAAGCCCTCCGTTTCAACAGAGAAGAGCGCGACCGTCGTCCCGCCCGCGCGGTTGAGGCTCAACAGACCCGCTCCGCCCAGTGTCGGCGTTGCCGTCTCACCGGACAGTTCAACGCGCAGGATCAGTCGACCGCCCGCAGCGGCCGTGATCTCGTTCTCGCGCACCGACAGGGTATAGGTCGCATCCCCGGCACCGCCCGGCACGGGGATTGTCTGACCCGTCAGTTGGGTGATGCCACCCAGATCGGCCTCGACATTGGCCTCGGTGACCGTGCCATCGGCGTTGTAAGCCACTGTCCGACCTGCGCCGCCCACTTCGCTGAGCGTGACCAGCTTGCCATCGGCATAGCCATAGCGCGCACCTGAGCCGTCATTCAGCGCACGTACACCCACCAAAGCCCCGGCATCGTCGTAAGTGTAGACCACGCTCTGTCCATCGCTTGTGGTGGCCCGTGTGATCCGGCCTGCAGCATCCCGCAAGAAGGCAAGCACATCGCCATTGGCCGCCGTGATCCCGCTGTCCCCGACAAAGAGACGCGTGTCGCCCGAACGGATTTCCTGCACCTGCCCGGTGCTCGACAGCACATAATCCGTGCCATCGGGTCCGCTCAGCACGAAGGGCTGTTCGCCGCCGATGAACGGGTCAAAGACGTTGTAGGGGATCGCCGCATCAGAGGTGTAGAACTTGCCACCTGCCTTGCGCAGCAGGATGTCCGACGATGCAAGGCTCCAGCCTGCATCCCCGTCGGCCACCCAGCCCGGACGGTAGAAATTCAGCGGTCCGACCTTCTCAAGCACTGGCTCGAAGGTAAAGCCGAGCCGCGTGCCGTCAGGCGCGGTCAGATACAGACGCGCACCCTCCTGCAGCGGTGCGTAAAGCCCGATGACCTCACGCCCTGTGGTGTCTGTGTTCAGCGCGATCTTGGTGTCGAACCCGGCAGACCATGTGCCGAAATCCGCATCATCGCTGACCAGACTGTCGTAGCGCCGGGTCAGATCAAAGCTGATGTCGCCAAGCTGGACGGTCAGATCGGTGCGCACATCCTCAAAGCGTCCGGTCTTGTCACGGCCCTTGATCTCGAAATCGCTCTCGGTCCGCGTCATCCGCCCGCCGATGTCCTGCGCGCTCAGCCGCAGCTTGTAGAAACCGTTGAGAAGCGTGCCGGTATCAAGCGAGGTCAGCACCATGTCACCGACATTCTCGCCATAGGCCAGTTCGCGCAGAACCTCGCCCGTCACGCTGTCGAGCAGTTCAAGCGTCCAGTCATCAAGGTTCTCGTCGACCACAACGCCGCGAATGTCGACCACGCCGTCAAAGGCATCGCGCGCCAGAAGCGTATCAAGCAGCACCGTGGGCGCCATCCGGTCGTCAGGATCGCGCACTTTCAGAACAAGACTCTGCTCGCCTTCCACACCGTCGAAATCGGTCGCGGTTGCACGCAGCTGGATCTTGCCCGGCTGGTCAGGCGTGACCACCGCGCGGCCCTTGTCGTCCAGCGCTGTCTCAACGCCATCAACAAAGAGCGTGATGCCCTCGATGTCCGACAGGCTGTCGGCCACCACCTGCACCAGCACCGGCTGACCCGGAGTTGCCGCAAAGCTTGGTGTCAGCTCGATGCGCACGGTGGGCTCCACCGGCTCAAGCGAGGCCCGCATCACCATCGTCTGGCGGCTCGACCGCTGGCCGTCATTGGCAATGAAGGTGACATAGAAATCACCCGCCTGCCCCGGTCCGGGGATCCATGTCACCTCGCCGGTATCCGCATCCAGCACCGCACCTTCGGGCAGGTTAATCGCAGAGAATGTCATCGGATTGCCGTCTGGGTCCGAGGCTTCAAGCACGAAGCTCTTCTCTTCGCCGATCAGGAACGACCGGTCCGAGACCACCAGTTCCGGCACCCGGTTCACATCGGCAATCGACAGGGTCACTTCCAGCTCGTCCGTGCCGCCAAACGGATCCTGAGCGGCAAATTTCACCACATAATCGCCCGACTGATCATACTGCGGGAACCACGAGAACTCGCCCGTCTCTGGGTTGAAATTCGCACCCTCCGGCAGGCCGGTTGCCACCGAGAGCAGCACCGGATCGCCATCGGCATCATCGGCCACGACCGTGAAGCGCATTTCGGCACGGTCCCGGCCAAGCTGGGTCAGCATCGGGATGAAGACCGGGTTGCGGTTCGCCTCGTTGACCACGATCTCGACCGCCTCGGTCGAGGATCTGTTGCCATCGCTGACCGTGACATTGATCAGATAGGTGCCGCCCTGGGTCGAGGTCGGCATCCACGTCAACTCACCGGTTTCACGGTCAAATTCCGCACCGCGCGGCAGATCGCTGGCCTCGAATGTCAGACCATCCCCATCGGCGTCGCTGGCGTTGAAATCGACGCTGATCGCCTCGTTCTCTGTGCCCGTGATCGTGCCGACAGGGTCGAGCACCGGCGCGGAGTTGGTCGCGCGCACGGTGATCCCGAAGGTCAGGTTGGTGGTCGCCACAGCCGTCAGGCCGTCATTGCCCGTATCGGTGGCCGACACCACAGCTGTGTAATCACCGGCATCACCTGCGGTCGGGGTCCAGCTCAGAACAGCCCGGCCGTAAATCAGCGGATCCATGGTCAGAACCGCACCGCTCGGCAGCCCGGCCAGACCGAAGGTCAGATCATCATCATCCAGATCGCTGGCGTTCAGCTCCAGCTCGAACGGCTGGCCGATCAGCGCCACCGCATCACCCTGATAGGCAAACTGCGCAGGCTCGTTGTCCGATGTCACATCGACCACAAACGTATAGCCCGAGCCGCGGATCACACCCTCGCCGCCACCATCGTCATAGGCATAAACCTGGATCGGATGCTCGCCCCGGTCGCCCACGCCCGGCGCCAGACGCAGCACGCCCGTGCCATCGCCGTTGTCGGTGAAGGTGATGAAATCAGGCAGCGGGAAGCCCGGCTGCTCGTTGCGCGCCACCAGCGTGACCGGATCGCCCTCGGGATCCACGGCAGAAACCGGAATTTCCAGAATCTCGTCGCGGGCAATCTCGATGTTGCCGATCGCCTCAAGCTCCGGGCCCCGGTTCAGATCAAGCACGGTGACCGTGAAGGTCTCTTCCGCGCTCAGCGGCTCGCCCGTCTCGGCCCCGTCATCGGTCGCCCGGAAGCTGAAGTCATAGGTGCCGGCCTGTGCCGCACCCGGTGTCCAGAGCAACTCCCATGTCTCGGGATCGAAACTTGCGCCCTCGGGCAGTTCACTCAGCAATTCCACCGTGATCGTTCGCGGGAAATCCGTCGGCTCGTAAAGCGTGCCGTCGCCAAGACGCACAGCAGGCTCATAGAATGGATTGTCGGGATCAAGCGCAAAGGCGCGCAGGGCAAACTGCTGACCCTCGTAGACCTGCAACCCGTCGAAATTGTCAAAGACCGGCGCGCCATTGCCCGGCGTGACCTCGATGGTCATGGTGTTCATCGCAACGCCCACGCCGTCAGAGACCGCGAACATCACCTCATAGACACCGGCCTGAATGAAGCTCGGCTCCCATTCGAACTCGCCAGTGGTCGCATTCAGCGTCGCCCCGAACGGCAGGGAGTTGTTGAACACGCCAAAGCTGAGCGGCGTTCCCGGCTCGGCCTCGGCCTCAAGGTTGAAGCGGATGCGATCCCCCTCGACAGCCGTGATGTCGCCGGGCACCCGCAGGGTGACAGGGCGCGCAGACTGCGCGATCAGGATGTCGATGTTGGCCGCAATCTCGGCCTTACCGTCGCTCGCGCGCACAGTCACCTGATAGGTGCCTGCCTGCTCATAGCCAACGACCCATGTCAGAACCCGGGTTGCCGGATCAAAGCTTGCGCCTTCGGGCAGGTTGTCCATCCAGATGACCACATCATCCAGATCAGGATCAGCCGCGATGATCTCGGCCTGCACCAGATCGCCCTCGCGTGAGCGGATCTCGGTGGGCAGCGACAGATAGACCGGCGCGGAATTGCCCCCGTCAACCGTCAGCACCACGCGCTGCACGGCAACCGCACCGCGGCTGTCGAAGGCCTGAATGACCATCGGCACTTCGATCTCGTCATCTGCCGTCGGTGTCCAGACAACCTCACCGGTGGTGGCATCTATGGTCATGCCCTGCGGCCCGGTCAGCAGGTGGTAGATCACGCTTTGCGCATCAGGATCCTCGGCCAGCGCCGTGAAGCGGTATTCTTCGCCAGCCACAGCCTCCGTCGGGATCTCGCCCACGAATTTCGGCGCTCGGTTCGGCGCAACACCAGCCACGACGCCGGTTGAGAACAGAACCCGCTCCCGGTCCGGCGTGGACACCGACACGGTCTGCCCTGTTGAGGTCGCACCGGGTGCCAGACGCCCGTCCGCAGGCAGGCTTTCGGTCAGATCAATCAGCCACAGCCCCTGATCGTTCTGCCCCTCATTGTCAGTCGGCAGACCCGGATAACCGCGTTGTGGATCGAGCGTCAGAAGCGCGGGCAGCACGATGTCGGTCTCGGAATTGTTGGTGATCGTGACCGAATAGGACACGGTCCCGAGCGCGCGGTTGTAACGCGTCGACCCGAAATCGATGTCCAGAATGGCGCTCAGATCATCAATGCCCTGGAACGTCGTGACATAGTCATCGACCATCCGCAGACCGTAGTTCGAGGTCACAGTGTTGCTGACCGTCAGCGTGTAATTGTCGGCCAGCATGTTCTCGAACCGCACCAGCGCAGTGCGGGTGCTGGCGTCATAGACGATGCCAACAGGTGTCAGATCGCCCACGGTCGTGCCGCTCAGCACGTAATTGTCCGGGTTCACCACTGACGCGCTTGAGGTCGGATCGCCTGCAAACATATCCTGGTCGAAGCGCACCGTCAGCACGCTCAGCGGCAGCGGCACCACGGCCTCCGCCGGTGGATTGGTCGAGACGACAACAGGCGAATAGGCCGGATTGACCACATCGACCTGACCGGACTGGCTGAGCAGCACCCGGCCATCGGTTGTCGTGATCACCACATCTCCGCGCGAGCCACCCTCGGCCACATCGATCCGCCGCCGGGTCGCCTGATCGATCATCGTCAGTGCCGAGCCGTCCGAAACCTCGCCCGTGTCCGAGATGGATCCGGTGTTGTGCGAGACGAAAATCAGATCGGCAATCGCCGTGCCAAGCTGACCAAAGGCCAGACTGTCGATCTCGCTGTCAAAGGTGTATTCGATCTCGGCCCGCTGGCGTTCGGTGAAGCTGACGACCTGCATCCGGTCGGGCCATGTGACCGCCCAAAGCTCTCCGTAATTGTCAAATGCGATGGAGCCGATGCGCAAGTTCTCGTCACGGCTCCACTGGGTGAATTCCTCGGTCGCGACATTGAAGGTCACGATGCCCGAATTGGTGCCGACGTAAATCAGCCCGGTGGCCTCCTCGATGGCCAGACCCATGGTGATGCCTTCGCCGTAGCGCGCAATCACGCCGCCCGTGGCCGCGTCCAGCTTCAGAAGCGCCCCACCACCTGTCGTGGCCCAGACATTGCCGTCTGCATCCTCTGCCAGATTGAAGATCGGATCATCCAGCTCGATCAGCAGCGCACCTGCATCCTGCGCATCGCCGCCCTCGCGGTCGAACAGGTACAGGCTGCCGCGATTGGCCCCGCCAGACACCAGAATGTCGCCGGTACTCAACTCCAGCAACGCCATGGGCGCGATGCCCGCATTGGATGCCGGAATTCCGGTGGCAAAGGATTGCGCGATGAAGGGCCGCAGAACGCTGTCAAACTCGGACAGGTTCGACAATGGATCAGCACTTGGCACCAATTCCTCGGCAATCGAGAACAGATCATTGCTCGACGGTTCAGGCGTCGGCTCCGGTGGCCGTCCGAAATTCGGCGGCGTCGTGCTTTCCACGGTCGCAGGCGCACCCAGATTGACCGGGTTGCCATCGGACGTCACGGCAGAGCCATCCGAGGGCTCTTCCCGGTTGCCCGCAATATCGGTCGCAAGTGCAAGGAACTCATAGGTCTTGCCCGGCTCACCCTCGAAGATGTCCAGACCCTGGCTCAACTCCACCCGGCGCTGCCAGATCTTGAAGTCGCCGCCATCGGTCGAGACATAAAGCGTCACATGCTTCACGCCGGACCCGGCGCTGTCGTCAGTGCTTTCCCAGCGCACTTCAACATTGTCGGTGCCTGCGATCCGCTGGACCTCCAGCTCGGTCACAGGCGCTTCGCCATCAACCTGCTGAACCAGTTCCTGCGTCTCTTCAGGGGCGGCCGTGTCGAAGAGCACCCGCGCAACGGAAGAGATCCGTGTGCCCGTCGCCACATCCTCGCCCGGCTTCACGGTGTAGGTGACAAAACCCGCACCCTGTCCGCCCATCATGTTGGGCGGCAACAGGCCGCGCGTGCTGTCCTGAATTTGCTCGCCTGTCAGCGGATCTATTGCCTGAATGACCCAGCGCGCAGCGGCTGGATCCTGGTACAGGTCGATGCCCGCGCTGATGCGCACCACAAAGCCCAGCGTGTCGGTGAAATCGATCTCGTCCTGATAGAACCAGCGCCCGTCCGGCACGTCGATGGTCACATCGCCGATCTTGATGTCGCCCAGTTCAAACGTGCGCGGATCAAGGTCCGTGTCCAGTTGCGTGACCACCTCGATGCGGTTGGCATGCTGGGTCGATTGCGCGTCATTTTCGAACTTGATCGTGTAGGGCAGCTTTTCGGTCGCCGGCAGCCAGCCCATCGTGTCAAACGTCTGCGGCCCGATGAGCGAGGCCAAACGCTCGGAGTTCACCGGATCAGAGAAGTAATCCGAGAAATCAAGCGGCACGAACTCTTCGCCGTCCACAGGCGCAGGCCCGTTGATCAGGAAATCCTCCGGCAGCGCGGCGCCCCGGTCCTCGAACGGCACCCATGGCGAGAAGATGCGCACAGTCTCGAAATGCGTCTCATTGGTCAGGCCAAGGTCGTAGTCCTCGAATTCCGGCAGGGCCGCAAACGGGATGTCGCCGACATAGCAATCGCTCATCCGCTCTTCATAGAACTCGATGTCCGCCATGATCGTCTCGTCATGACCATAGAGCGTGCGCAACTGCTCGAAGAAGCCCAGAATGTCCGCATCTGACCGGATATCAGCCCCCGCGGGCCCGAACAGCAGGCCCGAAGCCAGCGTCGACATCAGCGACAGGATCTCCTGCCGCTCGCGGATCGGTGGCGCTTCGCCCTCTGGGCGCAGGACGCCTGCCTGTTCCAGACCGGCCAGATAAAGATCGACCCAGACATCCGGATCGCCCGCCAGAGCCAGCAGCGCGCCGGGTGCATCATCGCTGGCCAGAATCGCATCACGCAGATCCAGCGCTTCTTGCGTCTGATGTGCCACGAACTCGTCGCGGGTCATGGAGGTCGAGGCGGCAAAGATGTGGAAACGGAACGGAATGAACGGAATTTCGCAATCGCTGGGCCGCGCCACGTTGGAATTGTACAGATCCTCAAACGGGAAGGCTGCCAGCGCCGACCCCAGGGCCGGGCTGATCTCGGCGGCCTTTTCAACCACTGCATCGAACCAGTCGCCAATCGCGCCCTCACCACCCTCGTCCAGAATGCCATCCAGATCGGGCAGCACGTTGGCCATGCGCGCACGGAAGGCGTCAAACGCCTCGTCATGCAACTCGCGCAGACCCGGATAGGTCGAGATGTTGAAGGTAAAGCCCGCAAACCCATCCGCAGGCAGGTCCAGCAGATACCCCTGCGTGGTCAGCTGCCCGTCGGTGTTGACGATGCTTTCCAGACCGGCCCAGAACACGTCTTCATTGGGCGTGCCAGCCGCGCCATCGGGCGTGCCGCGCACATTTGTGAAGAAGTCAAGGAACGGCAGGCCGTAGACATAGGGGTTGAGGTGCAATTCAGGCACGCCCACCTCGAAGAAGGTGTACGGCGCATCCAGATTGTTGAGGTTCTGCAAGCCCACCGAATAGGTCTCGGTTTCGCCCGGCAGCACCACGCGCGAACCACCGATCCCGATGGTCACATCCCCCTCAATCGCACGCTCGATCAGAAAGCGGTAAGGCAACACGGCCTGCGCGCCCGACGGGTTGGTGACCTCGATGTCGTAAAGCCCCTTGGGCGCATCGGTCAGGTCCCAGACGGCGATGATCTCGGTGGAATTCACCACACGCCAGTCCACCGGCGAGAACTCGGCGATGTTGGGCCGGATCAGCTTGATCGTGGCATTCTCGGCAAATTGCGCACCCTTGATCGTGGTGGTGACATACTGACTGTCCCCGCCCCGGTCGCTTTCGACACTGGTGATCACCAGCGGCAGCAATTCCGCCAGAAGCGTGATGTCCGTGCCTTCGGGCGGACCGGAGTAGTTCCGCACCGAGACATAGTAAACACCCGGCTCCGTATCAGGCACCACGGCGATCAGGTCCGAGCTCAGCGGCCCCTCATAGGTCGCATCGAACTGGTTCGCCGTCGGCAGCGCGTCATGGCGCAAGTAGATCTCGTTGTTGGCAGTGGGATCGCTTGAGACCAGCGTCACCCGCAGGGTTTCCTCTGGCGGCACCTCGATGCGGTACAGCCGCTCCTTGCCATTGCCCAGATTGACCGTCAGCGGCGTGCCCAGCAGCAGCTCATCCACCGCCACATCCAGCACATCCGCGCTTGCGGTCGTGTTGTTCGCGTCATCCACACCCTCGAACACCTGGTTGAAGATATCGGTACGCACGATCACCCGGTAGCCGCCCGGCGTGGACGCCGGCATCGTGGTCTGCAACTCCAGCGTATAGCTTTCGCCTGGCTCCAGCGCGCCGGCAAATTGCGCACGCCCGATGGGCCGGTCCTGCAGATCCCACAGACCATCGGTCGACAGGAAGACGGAATCCGACCAGCGGCCATCGGCCACCACGTCATCTGATGTGTTGGTCACGGTCCATTTGATCGTGATCGGCTCACCCGCACGGGCATCCGCCGGGATCTCGATGTCGGTGACCTGAATGTCCGTCGGAGGTGGCAATTCGACGATCATCTGCACGTCCGAGCGCCGGTCGTTGTCCGCCTCGTTGTCGCCCTCGAACACCGCACCCTTGCCGCCATAACGGTTCGGATCGGTCACCACGAAGACGTAATAAGCCTCCGTCGGCAGATCGGTCGGCACCGAATAGGTTTTGGACACATCATAGCTGTCGCCTGCCGCCAGCCCGCCCGTATGACGGACCGAGCCGATGAAACGGTCAGCCTTGAGGTCAAGGAACTCGTCGCGGCTGAGATAGATCAGATCATCCCACGACGCCTGCTGGAACGGCACCGAGCCGCCGGAGTTTTCAACCGTGTAATCTACAGTGAACTCCTGCCCGCGTATCGCGCGCAGAGAGGCGTCAAGCTGGGTCACCTGCAGGTTCGGCGGCAGGTATGGCCCGACTGTCACAGCTTCAAACGTGGTGTTGTTGCCCTCGCCCTGGAACTCCTGCACCACGCCATCAGCCTGCCCGCGAACGCCCTGCAGACGCTCGGAGATGGTCGATTTCGCAATGTAGCTTTCGCCCAGATCGCTGTCGGCCACGGCCAGCACATAGAAGTCGCCCTCGACCTCGAACGGCATTGTCACCGTGACGGTCGCTGTATAGCTTTCGCCTGCGGCCAGAATGCCCTCACGCTGGAATTCAGCCTTGATCTCGCGGTTGCCTTCTTCGCGGCGCAAGAGGAAATCACCCTCGTCCAGCGATGGATCAAGCGACAGGTAGACCCGGTCGACCCAGAACTCCTGCCGCGTGTCGCGGTTGCCCACATTGGTCACCTCGAACGTGATGTCGACCGTTTGGCCTGCCACCAGATCGGTCGGCACATCAAGTGCGGTGACCTGAAGATCCGGCTCGGCATAGGTGACCGGCATATCGGCCCGCAGCATGGTGCCTGATGGATCCTCAAAGCCATAGCGCAGATGTCCGCCCGCTTGTCCGGCGAGCGAACCCTGCCGCTCCGGCCAACGGCGATCCTGTTCGCGCAAGCCGTTGTAGGTGTTGGTGAACACGTAGATATAATAATCACCCTCGATGCCCGCAGGCAGCGTGGTGTTGAAGGTCCGGGTGTAGCTTTCATTGCCCCCCATCCCTTCGGCATTCGACACCAGTTCAGTGCGCACCAGTGTGGCCCGGTCGCGGATAAAGGTCGGGTCTTTCGAGATGTAGATCTCATCGCGCCAGAACTGTGTCCCCGACCAGATCCCTGTCGGGCTGTCGTTGATGACCGTGTAGGAAATCTCGACCTCTTCACCCGAGAACACATTCGTCGGCGGCACGATCTCACTGACCACAAGGTTCGGTTCGGGCGACACGACGGAAGTGACCGCGATATCCTCATTGTTGGACAGATCAAGGTCACGCGGCTGTGTCACCACGGCGGTCAGATAGTTGCCATCCAGACCGGGTGGCAACAGCAGATCCTGGGTCAGGGTCAGCGTGCCGTCAGGGGCGATCTTCGCCCCATCGAAGCGCCCAAGCTCCCAACGGTCCTGATCATAGGAATTCAGGTTCGGCGTATCGGTCAGATACAGACGCACCTGATAGCCCTGCGCATCCCCGTCACCGGTGTTGGTCAGCGTATAGGTGACCGAATAGGCATTCTCGCCATCGACACCGGCAACGGCACTTGGCGTCACCGCATCGACCACGATCCCGATGTCCGGGTTCACCACCGGCGGCGGATCCCCGATGATCTGGATCACGCTCTCGCCGATCACATCGGCCCCACCGGCCTTGTAGTTGTTGGAGTTGATCTCGTTGGGATCATCCTCGTTGATGTTGACCGCCAGCGTGTCTTCCAGAAGCGTCGCATAGGGATCGACCCACGGGGTGATATAGTAATTCCCCGAAACCACAGTGTCGGGAAGATTGACGGTCACCTGCCGGTCATATCCTGCGCCCACTTCCAGAATGCCATCTGTGTACTGGATGGTTTTCAGCAGGACATCGCCCTGCCCCGGATGCGGACGGTTCTTGTCGATGGTCAGCCAGATCTGTTCTGCCCAGCTGCCCAGATTGGTGTCACCCGCGCCCCGGTTGGTGACGGTGTAATTGACCGTGACCTGATTGCCCTCGAACGACTGGAACGGGGTAACCACGTTGTCGACCACGATGTCCGCAAACGGGATCGGGTCGACATAAAGCTCATGCACACCAAGGTTGTTCTTCTCGTTCGGCCATTCGCTGATCCGGTTGCCGCTGTCGGTTTCGACCAGCAGATAGACCGTGCCGCGGAACCGCTCGGGGATCTTGAAGAAGACCTCCTGGCTCAGGTACTCCTCACCGCTGTCCAGTGCCGCCTCGTTGGAATAGCTGCCAAGGCGAATGTCATCGAAGGTGATCTTGTCATCCAGCGACAGATAGACCGCATCGGTCCAGTTCGGCACATCCGTTGCCACCGGTCCCTGATTGATGACCGTCCAGCGCAGGCTGCCCGTGGCGCCTGCCGTGATCTCGTCCGGTGCCACAAAGCTTGAGACCTGAAGATCAGGCCGCGGCAACACGCTGACCAGAATTTCCGCGTCCGCAGCGCTTTCATTGTCGCCCTCGTCCAGATGCTCGTAGACGTCCTCATTGGCATCCGTGATGACGATCAGATCATAGCGGTTGTTGGTTTCTTCAGGCAGCACGATCTGCTCGCGCCGGGTGTAGCTGGTGTTGGCCTGCAACGGCCCGTTGAACGTATAGCTCCCGATCAGGATGTCCCGGTCATTGGCCGCCGTATCCGAATTGCGCAGATAGAGCTTGTCGGTCCAGCTGCCATTTGCCGGGCCGACACCGTCGTTTTTAACCGTCCATGTCACATCCACGGCCGAGCCTTCGGGCGCGGTTGACGGCAAGGTCACAGCGGTCACGATCAGGTTCGGCGGTGGTGTCAGGGTGACATCCACCGGATCAGAGGCGATCTTGTTGCCCTCATCGGTGAAGATGAACTCGAACGGACTGCCCCCGCCCTGCGGACGATAGGAGCTTGTACCCGGTGTCTCGACGAAGAAATACGCTGGCCCTTCCCAGCCATCAGGCAGTTCCACCAGTGCTTCACGGACATAGGTCGCATCCGGCGCAAGGAAGCCGATGTGATCAAAGCTGCCCAACAGGGTCCGGTTGGTGCCTTCGGGATTGTCCGCCAGATAGACCGTATCGAACCAGCGCGACGAGTTGGTCAGCCCGATGCCCTGGTTTTGCACGGTCCAGCTGATCGCCATGGACTGACCCGACTGGGCCGTCGCCGGCACCGTCACATCGGTCATCACCAGATCGGCATAGGGGATCGGTGCGACATCGAAGAACCCGCTCAATGCGCGGGTATTGTCAGCCTCCTGCCCGTTCTCGAACACCTGCATTTCAGCGTCCGTCATCACATAGAGCGTGAAGCGTCCGTTGAAGGATGGCGGCAGATAGACGGATTCCGTGCGTGTGTAATCGCTGCCCGCGTCCAGACCGCCTACGTGGTCAAAGCGCGCCAGTTCAACATCGTCACTGTCACCGATGATGTCATCGCGTGAGACGAAAATCCGGTCCACCCACTCATCAGTAATGCCCCGGCCCGTGCCGGTGTTGGCAACCGTCCAGGTGAACTCTACAAGGGCCGGATCATTGACCGTCAGGCTTGGTGCCACCACGCTGACCACTTCCAGATCGGCATAAGGGGCCAGTGCAATCTGCAATGGCGTGGCCGCGACATTGTCATCCTCGTTGCCCGGCTCGATCACCACGTTTCCGGCGTCGGTTTCCACCAGAATGAACCACGCGCCCGAGACATCAATCGGCAGGTCCACACCAAGGAAAGCCGGTGCCGTGCCATCTACATCAAACGGCAGGGCGACATCGGACAGACGGTCGCCAAGGGCAATGTCGCCCGTGTCCAGAACCTCGTCCCGGCTCAGCCAGATGCGGTCGGTCCAGCCGGTGCCCGCTGCACCGGTCCCGTCGTTCAGAACCGACCAGTCCACCCGCACCGTATCGCCTGATTGCGCCACGCCGCTTGGCAGGCTCAGGCTCTCAACGGTCAGGTTTGGATGGCGCAGGCTGATCGGCAGATCAGAGGCCGAGTTGTCCTCGCGCCCGCCCTCGAACACATCCGCATTGCGGTCGGTGCGCACGGTGATCTGATATTCGGCCTCGGCCACATTGGGGATCGTGACCGTGCGGATCACCTCATAGGTTTCACCCACATCCAGATCAAAAGTCCGGCTCACCGTCAGAAGCGACCGGCCACTGCCCAGACCCGGCCCGGTCAGCAGGATCTCATCGACCCACGGACCACGCGCAGGCGCCTCGCCCTGGTTCGAGATGACAAAACGGACCTCTGCGGTCAGACCCGGCACAATCGCCTCAGGCCCCTCGACCACATCAACCACCAGATCGGGCGCAGGCGCTGCCGCAAGGCTGAAGCTCGCAGCCGAGCTGCCCGCATTGTTGCCGCTCTCGCCGCGCTCGAAGACGGTGCCGGTCGCATTGGTCTCGACCACCACGAAGAAATCGCCGACAAAACCGGGCGGCAATTCAAGGGTCTTGGCCTGTGAATAGCTGGCCCCCACGGCCAGATCGCTTTCGCGTGTGAACGAGCCCAGCGTGACCACGGCACCAGCCAGCGTCCCGTCGGTGCTCAGATAAACCGTATCGACCCAGCCGCCCGCTGGCGCGCTCAGATCATCCGGTCCGATGTTGGCCACCCGCCAGGAGATGTCGATCTCATCGCCCGCCACCTTGTTTGCGGTGGGCGCGACCACGGTCTGCACCGTCAGATCGGCGTAAGGAGAGGTCAGCGAAATCGCCGCTGCATCCACGTTGTTGCCCAGCGTATCAGGCTCGATCACCACGCGGTCGTCATCGGTTGCCACAAGCAGGAAGACATCGCCCTCGATGCCCACCGGCAGATCCACATCCGTGGTGACAGCATAGCTTGCGCCATCGGCCAGCAGTCCGTCGCGTGCCACCTCGCCCAGCAGCAAATCGCCCGCATCCAGCACACCATCGCTGCTCAGATACACCCGGTCCGTCCAGCCGGTCGCCGTTGTCGGCGCGGTGCCGATGTTCTCGACGCTCCAGCTGATCGATACCGTCTCGCCGCCAAAGGGCGTGCTTGGGCTGCCGGTGACACTGACCGCCAGATCAGGCAGCGGCGTCGCGATGGAGGTCACGTTGAGTGCGCCCGTGTTGTTGGTCTCGGCCTGCGAGCGGGTCAACCCGTCGCGCGCCTCGTTCAGCACATCGACGCCATTGGCCCGCCGATCGGCGATCACCTCGACATACAGATTGCCGACACCCGCATTGCCCGCAGGCAGTTGCACCGTCACCGAACGTGTGGCCTCGGCACCCGCTGCAATCGGCGCGTCCTGCACCGCCACTTCGAACAGATGCAGGGTCTGCCCCGTGCTCTGGTTGAACACACGCACCCGGTCAAACCAGGTCTCCGGCGTGGCCGCAGCGCCTTCGTTGCGGGTTGTCCATGTGATCGTCAGATCGCCGCCCGCCTCGGGCTGGGCTTCTTCCACGATCAGGTCTGAGATGATCAGATCAGGCGCATAATTGACCAGCTCGAAACTGTCATTGTTGCTCTCGCCCGTGCCGCCGGGGTTGCTCTCGAACACTTCGCCAAGCGCATCGACAACGACCTGGAACCGGTATTCCCCGGTGCTGTCCAGACCCGATGGCCAGCCGAACTCGGCCGAGCGCTGAACCGTCTCTCCAGCCGCGACGGACCCGTCGGAGGCCTGCCGCAGATCCTGCGAACTGACGATCCGACCGGTGCTCAGATTGGTGATGATCAACCGCTCGGACCACGGCCCGGCGGCATCCGCCGTCCCATCATTGGTCAGGTCCCAAGTGACCGTAACCGTCTCCCCCGGCAACCAGCCGGTTGCAGGTATCAGATCGCCGTTCGACGCCACCAGATCCACATAAGGCGCAAGCTCCGCCGTGATCGGCAGATCGGCCCCGTTGTTCAACTCGCCAGTGCCATCGGCGTTCTGCTCGACGACTGCGTTGTTCACATCCGCCCGCAGCGAGATCACCAGATCGCCCACAGCCGACAGACCATCAGGCAGGCTGAGCGAGACCGACTGGTTGATCACGCCACCCTCGGCAATCGCATTCGCACCCGTCGCATCATAGGGCACCACAACATCGGCCAGCACCGCAGAGGTATCGGCCCGGCGAATGGTGATCCGCGTGTTGAAGGCGGCATCAACCGGCGCGTCGCCCGCGTTGCTCAGGGTCCAGCTGACCGGAACCGTGCCGCCCGACAGGATCGGATCGGTCGTGTCCAGTGCAAAGCTGTCAACCACCAGATCAGGCGCAGGCTCACCGTCCAAACCAGCCAGAACGACCGGGTCATTGATCGGGTTGGCATAGATGTTGAAGCCGAAATTCCGCGTCTCGGGATAGTAGATCCGGCCTTCGATCAGCACCGTGTAAGTGCCGGTCTCGGTCAGGGTCCGCGTATCGGTATCGGTCGGCAGGTACTGGTCGAAAATCTCACGCCCGAACGGATCCAGCACCCGCCAGCGCGTGCGCGAATTGCCCTCGGTCGCATCGAAATAATACCGCTCGCCCGCCGTTCCTTCAAAGGTGTAGACCTGCGTCTCGCTGCCCGGTGCCATCTGGCCCGAGGTCGGCGTGCCGATGGTCACCTCGGGCGCCGTCGCCACATCGATCACTTCAAAGGCGAAATCGCCCGTGACGCCGCTCGCAGGCGCAATCGTCAAGGTGTAATCACCCGGCACCAGCGTGAAGAATGGCGGATAGCTGGTTTCAGCCCCGTCCGAGCCGGTGAAGACCCGGGTTGCCACCTGTCCGCGCGGCCCTGTCAGGGTCCAGCGCCAGTTGCCATCGGCCGGCGCTTGCACATCCACATAGATCGGACGCTCGGCATCGATGTTGAACGTATAGCTCTCCGACTGGCCGGGCAGCGCAACCGTGCCCTCCACCCGCTCATCAAGTGTCAGGGCAGTCACATTGCCGGTCAGCGGCACCAGCTGGAACGAATGTGTCCGCTCATCGCTGTCAGGCACTTCGCCCTCGATCATCAGATAGAAGGTGCCATCGGTGTTCAGGGTCACGGTCTGGATGTCTGTGCGCACGAAGGTCGAACCGCTGGTGGTGAGCGAGCCGTACTGGTTCACGATCTTCCAGTACCCGTCCAGATTGCCGCTCAGGTAATCCAGATAGAACTGGTCGCCTTTCGTGCCCTCGAACCGGAAAATCTTGGTCTGGTTGCCCGGATTATAAACCTCGTCCACCTGCACACCCGGCGTGATCTCCGGCACATCCAGCAGATCGCGAATTGCAAAACCGTAGTCACCTGTGGCCAGCCCCTGCCCGTCAATGGTGACGGTGTAGTCGCCAGCAGGCGCCCAGATCAGCGTCGAATCCGTACGATAGGTCGAATCCGTGCGCCGGATCTCGCCATTGTAAAGCGTGCCCGAAGGTCCGCTCAGGTTCAGGTAAATCGTGCCGGAATTGGTGAAGCTGTCGATGTGCACAAAGCCGTCTTCAGCCTTGGTGAACGTGTGCAGCGCCTTGCCCAGAACCGGCACCGTGCCGGTCACGACCTCGTCAATGTCAATCGCCTGTGTCGTCTCCGTCCCGCTGCGCAGGTTGAAGCGGTATTCGCCGGTGGTTGTGTTGTTGAACCGCCCCTCGACCAGCACCAAGTAGGTGCCGCTTTCGGCCAGATTGCCGGTCTCGAAATCATCACGGAAATAGCGCCGCTCAACGACCGTCCCGCCGCTGGGGGCCACGATCCGGTAATAGAAGTTCTGGCTCCCTGACAGGTAATCCGTCTCGAAATAGAACGGCGAGTTGCCGGGCCAGTCGAAGCTGTAGATCTGCGTCGATTTCGCTGGATCCATGGTCGCTTCAACCGGCGTGTCCAGATCAACCGCCTGCGCATCCGCCACATCCAGCATCGCAATCGCATAGGACCCGACGGAAGCGTTGTTGGTGAACACGTTGAGCGTGTAATCCCCGGGCCGCAGCGTAAAGACGGTCGAGCCGCTCCGGTCCACCGAATCCGTTGAGGTAAACCGGGTGGAGCCAATGGCCGTTGGCCCCGACAGGCTCCAGTACATCGAGCTGTTTTCAGTGCGCGGATCAACCACCACCCGCGTGGTCTCGGTCAGTGTGAACCTGTGCCGGTCAACAGCCGCCCCATCGGTCAGATCGCCTGTGATCTCGTCTCCCAAAACAAGCTGAAGCGGTGCTGTTGCGGGCGTCGTCTCAATCGCGACATTATCAATCGTCAGACCCATGGTCTGGGTCCGGCTTTCGCCCATGATCGACACGCGTCCGTCGGTCAGATCGAACCCGCCGAGGTAGAACTGATCGATCACAAGTGTCTGCACACCATCAAGGGTCAGGATCACTGACACGGCCGACCCGCCATCCTCGCGGCTGATGCCCACGGCCAGATTGGCCGGGCCCGCGATCAGATCGGCCGCCGTGATGCCAAGCCCGTCAAGCGGCACTTCCAGCCGCTCGGAGCCATAATGAAGAGAGATATGGGGCGAGGCCCCGTCACCGCTGGTCTGCAACAGATCAAGCGCCACCCCAATGGCACCCGAGCGGTTGGCCTCGACCCCGACCCAATCGACAGACCCACCGGTGCCATAAAGCGCCGATGGCAACCATTCGGTCGCGATGCCTTCGCCCGCTGCACCCGCTGCCGGTTCTTCGATGTCAAAGTCGAAATCCCACAGAACCGTCTCGAACGGACCGGTTGCCGTCTGGCTGAACACGATCCCGTTGCGCGAATTGGCCGACAACGGATCCAGCAGCCGCAGCACATCACCTGCACCCGCTGCCTCTTCCGCTGGCGGTGTGCCGCCCTGCGCCACCAGCACATGACCGATGCTTGACCCAATGCCGAACTCTTCCAGCACATCTCCGGTCGCATCCGGGAAGACCGGCGAATTCAGCTGAAAACGATAGCCGTTCGTCGTCTCCCCGTCGCGCACATTGCCTTCCAGCAGCAGCAGGTATTCACCGTCCTGCGGCAGCACGAACTCGTTGAGGTCAAGGAACCGCCGCCCGGTGATGATCTGATCACCCGCAGGGCCGATCAGCCGCCAGCTTGTGTAGGTTGCAGGCAGCTCGATCACATCCAGCGCAATCCGCTGGTTCTTGGTTGCATTGAGCGTGAACACCTTGGTGCCGGTGTTCAGATTGGGCAGCACGCCAAAGGTCTCGTCGTTGACGAAAACCTCTGTTGTGTCGGCATCCACATCGAACAGACGGAACTCGAAATCCCCGATCAGCCCGTCGGTGGAATAGATCGTCACCACATAATCATCCGCGCCCATGTTCAGGATCGGATTGCCGGTGAAGCGCTCGGCATCGGTCGCGTTGAACGCCCGGTCCACGAAGGTCACGCCGTCGGAATTGGTGATCGCCCAGCGAAGATTGCCCAGATATTCCAGCGAATCCATCACCAGACGGCTGTCCTCGGTCAGGCTCAGATCGAACCGCCGGAAGGACCCGGCAACCGGCAGATCAACCGGTGTCACCTCACCCAGCGTCAGCGGCAGAACCGGACGCTCTTCACGTTCCTCGATGTTGATCCGGTACTTCGACAGGCCACCCGAACCGATGTCGCCCTCGACAATCAGCGTGTAGGTGCCGGTGTAACTGATCGCTTGCGAGGTCTGGTCAATCGGGTTGGTCGGCCCGAAGATCCGCCGCCCGTAAGGGTCGACCAGACGCCATTCCATATCGCCGGTCTCGATCAGGTTGTCGATATAGATCCGCTCGCCTTCTGTGCCGTCGAACTGGTAGAAATTGACCGTGTTCGCAGGCGACAACTCTCCCTCGAACGGCGTGCCGTAAGTGATCTGTGTCGCTTCTGAGATGTCGTGGAATTCCAGATTGAAATCGCCCACGGCATCGCCATTGCCCTGCACCAGCAACTCGTAATCGCCAGCCTGCATATACATCACAGACCCGGTCGTGCCGCGCGCGCCGCCGTCGATCTGCGCGAAATGCCGATCCACGTAAGTGCCGTTTGGTCCGGTCAGCCGCAGCCGCAGGTCCGACCGGTTGGTCAGGCTGTCGAGATAGACCTGGCGGTCTTCGGCCAGCGTGAAGGTGTAGCGCACCTCCTGCCCCACGGTCGCAATCTCGCCGGTGATGCCCTTGCCCAAAGGCGAGATGATGTCGGCGTCAAAACCCTTTATCCCCTTGTCCAGAACCTTGCCACCGGCGACCTGCTCCATATCCAGATAGAGCTTCAGGTTGTCTTCATTGCCGCTCAGCGGTGTCAGATAGCTGTCCGCAATCTCCGTCGCTGTGCGCACCCGGTCCCAGATCCGCACCTCGTCGATCAGACCGTTGAACACGCCATAAGCGGTCGAGCTTTCACGCGACCAGCCGATGTTCAGCGGCGCATCCGCACCATAGCTGATCCCGGGCGTCGTCGGCATGCTTTCAGAGCGCACCTCGACGCCGTTGATGAAGATCTTCTGCAACCCGCTCGCACGGTCCAGCGTCGTGGCCACATGGGTCCACTGCCCTGCCACCACCTGCCCGGCACTGGTCTGGGCACTCGCATCTTTGGTCGAACTCAGGATCGATCCATTGGCATTGAGCCACAGCGAATAGGTTCGCTCAGCGCCTGCATTCGACGTGCTCTTGCCAAGGATCTGGGTCCATGTGTCGGTAAAGCGATCAGGATTGATCCATGCTTCAAGCGTCACATTGCCGGTCAGGTCGATGTCGGGATCATGGGGAATTTCCAGATACTCCGCGCCCCGCAGATCAAGCGCCTTCCCAAGACCACCATCCACAAGCGGGGCCTGCCCGCCCGGGTTGGGACCCCGGAAGTCAATCGCCACCGGCGGGCTGGAGATCGGGAAAATGCCGAAACGATAGCTCAGTTCACCCTGTGCACCCAGGAACCGGTCACCTTCAAGGATCAGCGTGTATTCACCTGTCTGGCCAAGGGTCAGATTGTCGATGTCGGCGGCATCCACCGGCCCGTAAACCTGCTGACCATAAGGGTCCAGCAACCGCCATGCGGCCAACGAGGCAGACGTGCCCAACTGCTGCAGATCAAGGAAAATCCGGTCGCCAGTGCTCGCGTCAAACGTGAACGCCTTGGCACCGCGCTGCAGATCAATCGAACCCTCGACAAGCGTGCCATCCACCGCAATCGGTTCCGCATCCGCCAGATCCATGAGCCGAAGACCATAGGCCCCTTTCTGGGTCGTGGTCGCGTCAAAGGTCAGCGTGTAATCACCCGCCGGGGCGGTGAAGGCGAAATTGCCGGTGTTGCCGCGATCCCCGCTGTCGTTCAGATCACGTGAGATGTTCACCCCGCCCGGGCCGCGCAGCGTCACGCGCACATCGCTCCGGTCGATCAGCGTATCCCAGTAAAGCAGCTTCTCCTCGGTCAGGGTGAAGCGGTAGACATCCACCTCGCCCGCCGTCTCAAGCCGCCCGGTGATGGTGTTCGAAAGCCCGGCATTGTCGAAGATGACCGGCGTAACCGCGCCGCTCTGGTCCGTGACCGACGTCACCTGCCCATCCGTGCCAGCCTCATCGAGCGGCAGATCGATCAGCTTGCCGACCGTGATGTCTCGGCCCTCGAAGACATCAAGCGCTTCATCCGCGTTCAGAGCACCATCCCAGTAGACCACATCCGAGATCGCACCCTCAAAACCTGCACCATTGATGCCACCGATGTTCCACGGACTGTCGATCGCGGGCGCATTGCCACTGATCGCGGTCTGCGCGACCTGAGTGCCATTGAGGAAGATCGTCAACAAGCTGTTGGTCCGGTCGATCACACCGGTCATGTGGTTCCAGGCCTCGAACACAACCGAGCCGTTGGCCGATTGCGGGAAGTTCTGGGACGCAGCCGTATAGCTTTTGGTCAGGATCACATAGCCCGAGCGGTTCACCCAAAGCGAATACTCGCGCCCGTTGTTCAGGCCCGGGTCTTCCTTGGCAATCAGCGGCATCCATGTGTCGCGCATCGTATCGGGCTTGAACCAGATCGAAAAGCTCATGTCCCCGTCGTTGATCGTCACCGGATCGTCCACCACGATCTTCTCGAACCCGGTGAAGCCTAGCGCCGTGCCGCCATCGCGGCCCTCAACGACCTCAAGCCCGTCGAATGTGGACCCGTCCTCAAGAGTGATGTCCTGTTCCTCGACAATCGCTTCCTTCAGCGCGAAGTCATAGGTGATCTCGCCCGCGCCCTCATAGACCCGGCCCTCGACCAGGAGCGTGTAGGTGCCGGTGCGCTTGATCGTGTGCAGATCGCGGTCAACAAGCGTGACCGGCGTGATCTCGTTGGCACCCGTGGGATCGATCAGCCGCCAGTAGACACCATTGGCCGAGCCTGTCACCTGGGTCACATCCATCAGGAAGGCATCGCCCGCTGAGGCCTCGAATGTGTAGACATCCGTTTCCTGCTTGGGGTTCAGCGTGCCCTGCACCCGGTCCCCCAGCGCAATCGCCGTGTTGTTGGCCAGATCGCGGATCGAGAAGGCATAATCGCCGGTGCGCGTGCCCTCGATATAGACCGTGACCGTATAGCTGCCCACGGGCGCGAACATCGTCACATCGCCGGTGTTGTCGATGCTGTCGGTGTTGCGCATCCGGTAGTTGCGGTTCAGACCACCGGGGCCCTGAATGGCAATCCGCCCGTAGTAATTGTTGGTGAAACTGTCGAGGTACAGCTGCGTCTCCTCGGTCACCTCGAAGGTCATCACGTGACGCTGGCCAAAGCGGTCAACCGTACCGGTGACGACCTCTTCCAGATCAATCTCGCGCGGTGCAGGGTTCTGCGGGTTCTGCAAGGTGAACGCATAGGTCGTCGTGTTGGCCGGGTTCTCGTAGGTGTAACCCTCGACCACCATTGTGTAGGTGCCGTTGCGGTTCAGGGTCACCGTGTCGCGGTTGGCCAGATAGGTCGACCCGATGACCTGCTGGCCGAACGGATCGATCAAGCGATAATAGGCGTTATAGGTCGCGCCACTGTTGGTCACGTTGTTGATCGTGATCGCCTGCCCGGCGGTTACGTCAAAGGTATAGATATCGGCTTCCGTACCCGGCGACAGCGTACCGTTGACCGCTTCATCCAGCGCGATCTGGGTGGCCTCCGCCGCCACATCCAGCAACTGGAAACTGTAGCCCGAGACATTGGCACCCGAGGTCGTCACCCGGGCCGTATATTCGCCCGCTGCCAGATTAAGCAGCGGCGGGTTCGATACAAACGGCCCATCGGCCGAACGCAGATTGGTCGAGAAGGAAAAGCCCCCCGGCCCGGTGATCACCAGCGTGGCATTGGGGCTGTCTGCCAGATTGTCGAGCAGAACCTGCGTGTCCTGATCCAGCGTGAAGGTGAAACTCGCCGTCGAATAAGGCGTGGCAATATTGCCCGTGACCGCTTCGCCCAGTTCCAGCGTTCCGGTCTCAGCCACCGGTTTGCGCAGGTTCAGCGTGTAATTGAAATCACTCGTCAGCGTGTCGTAAATCCGCCCCTCGATCAGAAGCGTGTAATTGCCGTCAAAGCCCAGCGTCAGCGGGGTCGCATTGCGCAGGGTCTGGCGCGAGCGGATCTCGCGGTTATAGGGGTCCAGAATGCGGTAATAGGCATCGTAATTCAGCCCGACGAGCGCGATGTCATCCAGATAGATTTGGTCACCCGCCTCGCCCGTGAACCGGTAGACATTGCTTTCCGTACGCGGCGACAAAGCGCCGGTGAATTCTGTCTCGAGCGTGATCGTCTCGGCGTTGCTCAGATCCAGCATCCGGAAACTGTAATCGCCCACCTGACTGCCGGCCCGCGAAATACGGATCTGATAGGTGCCCGCGATCAGATTCAGCGTCGGGTTGGCGTTGTAATCCACCCCGTCCGAGCTGATGAAATTGCGGTTTGTGACCAACTGCCCCTGCGGGCCGGTCAGCGTCCAGTAGACCGTGCCGCTGGCCCCATAGGACAGGGCATCGAACATCAGCGCGCTGTCTTCGGTCAGGGTGAACAGATAGTCATCCAGCTCGCCCGTCTGCGCGATGGTGTCGGTCACCGTGGCACCCACCACATAGGCCGTGCCTTCCAGCGGAGCAGGCGGATTGGACCCGGTTTTCAGGACATCCAGTTCCATCAGGATATCGGTCGACGGGCTGCCCGAGGGGAAGCCCTCGATCAACAGCGTGTATTCTCCATCCAGCAGCAGCGTCAGCGGGGCTACATCATGGAAATAGACGTTGTTGAGGATCATCCGGCCCTGCGGGTCCAAGAGCCGCCCGTAAGGGTTGTTGGTGATCCGCGTGAAATCGACCACATCGCCCCGCTCGGCGGTGAACTTGAAGGCCTCCGTCTCATTGCCCGGTGCTAAGGTGACCGTGATCCGGTCGCCGTAGACCACATCTGTCGCCTGTGCGAGATCCAGCAGCTTGAAGACATAGCGCCCGGTCGCAGCACCTGAGCCATCCACCGACAAGGTATAATCCCCCGCAGGCAGCAGCAGCGTCAGATTGCTGGACGTGTTGTAGCTGTCGGACAGATCGAACCGGCGGCTGGTGACCTCCCGGCCCCGTGGTCCGTCCAGCGTCCAGACCATGTCAGACCGGTTGGTCTGCTGATCGAAATAGATCCGGGTCTCTTCAGTCAAAGAGAAGGTGTAGACATCCGTCTCGCCAATCACGCTGATGGTGCTGTCGACCACGTCGCCCACAACAAGCGGTGCGGTCTCAAGGCTCAACTCGCGCAGTTCGTAGCTGAAGGAAACCGGCTCACCCTGGAAAATATAGCCCTCGATCAGAACCAGATACTCACCATCCTCAGGCAGGGTCAGCGGATCGACCAGCCCAAGACTACGGGGTGACAGAACCTGCTGACCGCTCGGGCCATAAATGCGGGTGTAAAGATTGCCGCCATTGCCACCGTTGACCACCAGCCGCTGACCGGCGCTGCCGTCAAACTTGAACAGCCGGGTCTCGGTCGCCGGACCCGCCTTGATCCGCGCCTCCGGCCCATCGGCCACGCGGTTGTTCAGATCGGCGCCCTGACTGCCGTCAAAGCCCAGATTGGCCACCAGCCCGGCCTCATCGCCGACCAGCACATCCTGATAGCTGGCCGCAATTTCAGCCGCTGACCGCGCAACCGACCAGACGCGCACTTCGTCCATGTCGCCGCGGAAATTGTAACTCGTCCCCTGCCGCCCGATCTGCAACGGCTGGTCTGCGTGATTGACCGCGCCGTCAAAGATATTCTCGGCCGCCAGCTCACCATTGATGTAGATCTTCAGCGCGTTGCCATCAAAGCTCGCCGCCACGTGGCTCCACTCGTTCTGCAACAGATTGGCAGACACGCTGGTCGAGGCAGAATTCCACTGGTTGATGAAGAAATTGACCGTCCCGTTCGTGCCCAGCCACAGACCATAACCATCGTTCCAACTGGTCGAAGTGGTCCGGTTGAACAGCATGTCATACTGGTTGACGGTCGTCGGATTGACCCAGGCCTCAAGCGTAAAGGCCGCCGAATTCAGGCCCGCATCATTGTCAACCTCGACCCCTGCCAACCCGGTGGAGAAGCGCATCGCATTGCCCGGATCCCCCGACAATGGCGCGGTCGAGGCGACGCGCTGTGTCTCGGCCTCGGCACCCTGATCATCAATGATGCCCGTGACCCGGTCACCAATGGCAATCGTCTCGGCACTCGCCCCGGTCAGCATCTGGAAGGAATAGCTTCCCTTGTTGTCGGAATTGCCGCCCACGCTCAGCGTATAGTCACCGGCCACAAGACCCAGCACCGGGTTGCGGTTGGCCCAGTCCGAATAGCGCATGTCAATGTTCGAAAAGACCGACCCCGCAGGCCCGCTCAGCGACACACGAACATCATTGGTCGCGCGCAGCACATCGAAGATCGCCGTGGTGTCCTCGGTCAGCGTGAAACTGTAATCATGCCGCTGACCCGCCTGATTGATTGACCCGGTGACCGGCGTATCCAGCGTCAGGTCGAACTGCTCATCAACCACCTGCTCGACCGTGAAGGCATAGTTCGTATCAGAGCCATTGTAGACATAGCCCTCCAACAGCAGCGTATAAGTGCCGGTCTTGGGCACCGCAAAGCGCGAGATGTCGGAGTTGGTGTTGAAGTTGCTCGGACCAAAGACCGACACCCCGTCAGGATCGATCAGCTGCCAGTAAGCCGTTCCGCCGCCAAAGCTCTGGGCGTCAAAGAACATCACCGTGCCCTCGACCGCGTTGAACTGGAACAGATCCGTCTCGCGTCCGCTTTCCTCCAGCGTGCCGGTGATCTGCGTGCCAGGGTCCACCGGATCGGCGTTTGCAATGTTCAGCAGGCGGAACTGGTAATCGCCGGTCTCATCGCCTGTGCCGTCCACTTTCAGCGTGTAGGTGCCCGCGTCCAGCGCGATGATGCCGCCGCCCTGCGCCCCGTCGGATGAGGTAAACGCCGTGGGCGAGACGATCTGGCCCCCTGCCCCTTCCAGCGCCCAGGTCATCTGGCTGTTGTTGGTCAGCGCGTCGAACAGGATCGTGCGCTCTTCGGCCAATTCGAATGTGTAGAAATCGGTCTCGCCCGGAACGTCAATGGAGCCCGCCACCGGGATCAGGTCTGCAGACAACAAGACCCGCGGCTCGAACGTGTCCAGATGGAGCCCACGGGTCAAAGAAGAAGAGGATCTGAGCGCCCGTTTCATCGGGCTTGCCCCAGTTCGGTGGCGACCCTTCAAAGCCGCCAATGCATTCAACCAAGTCACCTTGCTATCATGATGCCCCATGATAACCCCCACGCAAAACAAATTTAAAATTACCTACGCCACGCGTAAATTTATTGTCTAAGTCGTAACAAACTTTCGCCAACCTCGCAACAAATTGAAATGAATTGACACGGATGGGTAATATTCAAATTCTGATACTGTCCAGGTTCAAGAAGGTGATTTTGATGCGTTCCGATTTTTCTGTTTCCCTTGGGGAACTTACTGCGGGTGTGCTGGCGGTTGCGCTCTTGTCCACAAGCGCCTCTGCCCAGTCGCGTCCGCTTGATCCGCTGCGCTGTCTGATCGAAGCCGATGACATGATCGAGCTGTCGACACCGGTCGCGGGAATCATCGACACGGTCGAGGTCGAGCGGGGAGATCGCGTCACCAAGGGGCAGGTGATCGCGCGTCTCGACACCCGTGTGGAAGAGATTTCGCTCAAGCTTGCCAAGGCCCGCGCGGACAACCCGTTCACCATCTCGGCACGTGAGGTTCGGCTGGAATTTCTTGAGGCGCAAGCCACCCGTCAGGCCGCTCTGGCAGAGCGCCGCGCGGTCTCGGAAACCCTGCGGGACGAGGCCCTGCAAGAGGCCGAAATTGCCCGTCAGGATCTTGAGGAAGCCCGGCTCAACCAGTCCTATGCCCGGCTTGAGGTCGAACAGGCCCAGGCGCTTCTCGATCAGAAGATTTTGCGCTCACCGGTCAATGGCGTGGTGGTCGACCGATTGCTCAGCGCCGGTGAATATCAGGACGGCCAGACCCAGATCGCAACCATCGCCAAGCTCGATGTCCTGCGGGTGGAGGCCTTCGCCCCGCTGAGTTATTTCGAGCGCATCGCCATCGGCGACACCGTCACCATCCAACCCGAAGAGCCTTTGGGCGGTGCCTACCCCGCCACGGTGACCGTCATCGATCAGGTCTTTGACGCCGCCACCGCCACCTTCGGGTTCCGCATGTCGCTGCCCAACGAGGCCCTCAGCCTGCCCGCCGGATTGCGCTGCACTGTCAGCTTTTCAGCCTCCTAAGGCTCCACGGCAATCGCCACCCGCATCGGCCGCTGACAGATCTGCGCAAAACTCATTGCCAGCGGCTCCATCAGATGGGTCTCGACATAGGATCCGACAAAGCGGTTGGGCGCGGTCAACTCCACCCGGTCCGCCGTCTGGGCCGTCATCCGCAACCGCGCATACCAACTGCTCCAGACTTCCGGGTGGGTGACCTGCAATCGCTGGGATACTGCGCCCCACAATCCGGGCTCCGGTGCCGGTGTCTCGCCGGCAGGGCTGAAATTCACCTGAACCACATTCTGCCGCTCAGCCGGCAGATGGCCCGACATCCGGTCAACAAAATCAAAGCCCACCTTGTCCCAATGCGGCTTGGTACGCTGGCAGATCGCTGCCACATGCACCCGGTAGCTGGCCACCCTGCCCCGCCGCCCGGGCCGCGTGATGGTCATCAGACCGGCCTCCGTCAGCCGCTTGATTTCACGTTTCACAGTTCTGGGATCGACCGCCCAGAGCAGCGCCAGATCGGCCTGCCCTATGGTCACGGCATCCCGGCCCCAGTTGTAGCGTGCGGTCAGCAAAGCGCTCAGGCGCAGCAGGCTCATTTGCCCGACACCGCCCTCATGGAAGCCCGCAACCGCCAGTGCGGTCAGCAGGTCATACTTCAAGGACCCGGCCCCCGGCCCGGTCATGCGTTTTGCGTCCATCAGATACTGCTCATCTGTTCTGCGCTCATCTCGCCATCATTTGCTGACAGTCGATTCTGTGATTGAGAGGATTAGGAGTGAAATCCCGTATTTTGTCAATTGCTTTCGAAATACGGGAACTTCTGGAAAATCTCAATAATCTAAATGAAAACAGGTTCATAGGTATAAGGGGACATCCTCATGTCACCCAAACGGGAGGCTGGTGTCACCAAAAGCGGTAGGTTCCCAATCTCATGTCCCCACATCTGGACGGCTGTAAATCCTCAATGCAATCACAGGGACAGGAGAATCATACCGCCGAACGCACACGCTTGTAAATTCTGCTATTTGAATTTCTGCAAAATCCCGTTATTCAGATTTCATAGATGAAAAACAAGAGAAGTGCCATGCGCGACCATTCTGACCTGCAAACCATGCACACACAATCCCTTGCACAACAGGCGGCGGTGCGGCGCGCGACCTTCTCGCCCGGTGAGGTGAAGGTGCTGCGTCCCTTCTCGATCTGGGAAATTTCGACCTTCATGTTCGATGTCCCCGCCGACACCCTGCGCAAGAAACTGGCCGAGGACCCGTCCCTGCCCCAGGGCGAGACCGAAACCGATGGCCGCCAGCGCTGGTTCTCGCTTGATGAGATCAACGAATTGCGCCGCCGCATCCGGTTCCGCGGCAAATCCCTCTTGCCCAAGCGCCCCAAGGGCCGCGCCGTGCGGGTTGCGGTGTCCAACTTCAAGGGCGGCGTCGGCAAGACGGTCGTGGCCCAGCATCTGGCCAATGCCGCTGCCCTTGATGGCTACCGGGTGCTGTGCATCGATTTTGACCCGCAAGCCACGCTTACCCATTCCATGGGGCTGGTCGAGGTCAAGGAATGGAACACGGTCTGGGGCATCATGTGCCGCGATCTGTGCCGGGAGGCAGACCGCATCACCGCCTCCTACGACGACCCCGACGACTGCCCGTATCCATCCGCTGACGAGCTGCCCGAGGATGTGCAATCCATCGCGGCCCAGCGGGCACAGGACTTCATCCAGCCGACCTGCTGGCCCACCATCGACATCATCCCGTCCTGCGCCAATGCGGCCTTTGTCGAGTTCGCCTCTGCCCAATACCGCGCCCTGCACAAGGCCTGGAGCTTTTTCGGCTGCGTTTCGCGCTACCTCGATGAATTGCCTGACGAGCAGTACGACATGATCATCTTCGACTGCCCGCCGGCCATCGGTTACCAGTCGCTGAACGCGGCCTTTGCCGCTGATATCCTCTATATCCCGTCCGGCCCGGGCTATTGGGAATATGACAGCACGACGTCCTATCTGGGCCAGTTGGGCGACGCACTGGAAGACATCTCGGACGGGTTCGGCACCATCGCGGCCGAGGCCGGACTGACGCTTCCCAAGACCTTCATGGACGTCAAGATCCTGATGACCCGGTTCGAGACCACGAACCCGCTGCATCTGGCCATGATGGACGCGTTTCGCAACGTCTTTGGCGCGGATGTCTGCCTCAACCCGATCGAGATGACCCGCGCGGTGGAACAGTCAGGCCGGTTTCAGATGTCGGTCTATGAGCAGGATTACCGGCTGATGACGCGCGACACCTGGAAGCGCGCGCGCCAGAGTTTCGACCGCTCCTATGAAGAATTCCGCAACACCGTGCTGGCGGCGTGGACACTGGCCGCAGAGAAGGAGGCTTGAGATGACCCGCAAGAACAAATTCGGCATCGCGCCGCTTGAGACCAAATCCATGGGTGTGGCCAAGACCCGCACCCGGCCACCGGGCCCGATGGGCGCGGCTGTGCGCGAGGCCGCAGGCAGCCTGCAGGAGGCGACCGAAGTGAAGCTGGAGCAGCGCAAACAGAATGCGACGGATGCCAAGGAGTTGCGCGCCGCGCGGGAAGAGGGCCGGGTGCTGGAGCGCATCCCGCTGGATCAGGTCGACATCTCGGACCTGCCGCGCGACCGGATGGATCTGGATGGCGTTCTGGCCGCAGACGAGATGGAAGAACTGATCACATCGATCCGCTCACGCGGGCAAAAGGAACCGGCAGAGCTTTATGAAGGGGCAGGGGGGCAGCTGCACCTCAAGACCGGATATCGCCGCCTGATGGCCCTCAAGACGCTTTACGCCGAGACAAGGGACGAGGCCTTTGGCGCGCTGCTGGCGCGTGTTGACCGCAAGGCCAGCGACCGTCTGGGCCGCTACATCGACATGGTCGAAGAGAACGTGGTGCGCGAGGATCTGACCTTTGCCGAGATGGCCCAGGTGGCGATCACGGCGGCCGCCGACGAGGGTGTGGCAGAGCAGTCGGCAACGGCCATGGTCAACCAGCTTTACGGCGCGCTTCACAAGATGAAACGCTCGCACATCCGCAACTTCGTGCAACTGCTCGAGACCTTCGGCGACCTGCTGATCGCGCCCAAGCTGGTGCCGCGCAACACCGGCACGGAACTGATCCGTGCGCTGCAGGCCGACCGCATCGATGTCGAGGATCTGCGCCGCCGTCTGGGCGATTGCAGCGATGCCGAGACCCAGAACAAGGTGATGGGGCAGGTGGTCAAGGAAGACCGCGCGACCCAGAAGCCCCGGGTGGCCAAGCGCACGCCCGCCCGCCAGAAGTTCGAGTTCCATGTGGGGGCATCGAAAGTGACCGCGCGCAAGGGCGAGTTCCGCATCGTCTCGGACACTGATTATGCCGGCATCGGGCAGGAGGATCTGGCCCGCGCCGTGGCAGCGTTCGAGGCCGCATTAAAGGCGCGCAAATCCGGGTGACAGGGCAGGGTAACCCATGGGTTACCACGCGAAAACACAATAAAATCAGATATATAGACGAATTCCGATTAGAAAACGCACCGGGTTACCCGGATTCAGGGCTTCGGTCCGTTGCGGGCCCTCTGATAGATGTTGAAGACCATGATGAGGATCAGCCAGACCACCAGAGCGGTCAGCAGTTTGGGGGGCCAGTAGGCCTCGTGATCGCAGCCCTGAAGGATGCCGAGCAGGACCAGAACGATGACCAGCATGATCCAGACAAGCCCCAGTTTGAAGGCCATGAAATGGGCGTTGCCGGAATAGAAACTGCGCCATGTCAGAAGCGCCAGAACGGCGAAGGTGACCATGGCGATCAGCGCCAGATAGGAGCGGTTGGGGCAGGCCCATGTGCACAGTTCCACCACGCGCTCAGAGGCCGGTTCGGACAGATTGGCAAGCAGCCCCACATCCCAGCGATCCCCGATGATCTTGGCCAGCTCAGGCGTCTCGGGCGCTGAGGCAATCGGCATCGGCCAGAAGGCCACACCCCCGAAATTGTCGTTGAAATAGATGATGTCATCATCGAACTGGGAATAGGCGCCGGGCGGGGTTTCAGCCGAGGTCGCGCCCGTGTTGGAGCGCAGCACAAGCTCATGTCCCGAGGGCGGCAGCACCGGCACGATGGAGCGCAGCGTGCGCTGGCGGTCCTCGCCCTGAAAGAAGCCCTGCTCCATCCGGAACCGCATCCGCTTTTTGGTCTTTGAGGTCTTGCGCTCAAGAAAGACCAGCACCCGGTTCACCAGCTTCACGCCTTCTGCATCCTCGACCAGAACCTGCTTGAGGTTGTCGAACAGTCCTTGCGTCGCTGTGCCCTCGCTCAGGTCGGTGTCGATGGCAAGGTTGAGCAGCTGATCGCGCTCGCGCAGCACCTCGGAGAGGGTCGAGATCATGATCCGCAACTGTTCGATCGCGTCCTCATCGGCAGCTGCATAACCATCAAGGATCAGGGTCACGCTGTCGACCTGAGGGGCATCGAACAGCGTCGGCAGACCGGCGCGGATATCAGCAAAAGACCGGGTCGGAAAGCGTTTGAACGGCGCGCTCAGCCGGTCGATCTTCTTGGTCACGTTGGACATCTGATCGGCGGTCCAGCTGTCCCATCCGCGCAGGGTCAGCGACAGATCGGCACGCGCCCGGTGGCGATGGGCCGCGTTGATGAAACTGCGTTTGGCCTCGATCCACTGGTTTTCATGATGGGTGATCACCAGCCCGGTCTGCTGGCCGCCCTCATCCACCGCGCGGGCCATTTCCAGCCCGTAAAAGCTGATGTGGCTGATGGTTTCGAAATCGACCGGTTCGGGCGTGGTTGCCGGTGGCTCCTCGCCCTCGGCGGGTTCCGGTGCGCTCGGGTCGGGTTTGGTGGGGTAGAACCAGAAGGGGTAGAAGGCATGGACCTCGGAATCTGTCCCCCGTTTCGGCACACAGCCGCAGGGGGCTGCGATGGGTCCGTAGATCCGCTCGGCCTCGGCCTCTTCTTCCGACAGGCTGGTGTCGGTCAGGGTCAGCGCCGTGGCCCCGATGGGTGAGGTCTTCGGATCAAGGCCCGCGTCCGCCAGCGCCACTTCCATCAGGCGCGGATACGGATAGCTGAGGCCGATCAGCGTCTCAAGCTGGGTCGCGAGCGCCTCCGCGTCCAGCTCCACTTCGCCGGTTTGCAGGGCGGGTTGGTCCAGCAGGGCGGTGCGCAGGCGTTTGTTGAGGCTCCAGGTCTCGGAGACGGCCGGAGACAGCTTGGAAAGGGTTGCGGCCACGGCAGCATCCACCCGGGCCTTTGCAGGGCCCTCAAGCGCCCTGAGGGCGTCGCTGACGATCATCTGGGGTTGGGTGGCAGGCTGATAGGGCGCGTTGGTCAGCGCATCGCGGAAGGTTGCGTCCGGTGTGACCGCAAGCGCTGCGTTCAGCGTGGCTTCGGTCACGGTAAGCTGCTCGGGCAATTCCACGGCGTCAAAGGCCGGCACATCCTCTGGCGGGGTGTCAAAGACTTCCAGCGCAGGTTCTGCCGCAGCGGCCAGCGTGTCGGCTGAGAGTTTGGTTTCAGCCGCCACAACCTCGGCCTCGGCCTTGCGGATCGCGGCCTCGGCCCCGCTCAGCACAGCATCACGGCTTTGGGCCGAACTGCCGATGAGCGGCGTGATCGCATCCGCCGTGGTTTGTGGCACGGAACTGAACACCAGATTGGCGGTTTCGACCGGATCAAGGGTGAAGGCGAGCCCCAGCGAGGTCTCATGGAAAACCACCGCGCGCATCTGGTCGATGGCGCAGGCGTCCAGCTTGCCGGTGACGGCGGTTTCGATCTCGGTCCAGAGCGCCGAGCGGCTGGGCTGGGGCGCGTTCAGAAGCGGGTCGATCAGGGCGGCGATGTCCACGGTTTCGGACAACTCCCCGATCAGCGTGTCGGTGAAGGTGTTGAACCGCAGCGTGCTGGCCCCGCCGGTGGGCACGCATGAGGCAGGCAGGGGCAGTTGCAGGATCTCTTCTGGTGGTGGGGCGGTTTGTGGCTGGTCGTCGAAATAGGCCTGCACCAGCGCGCGCACGGCGTCTTCGCTGCCCACCAGACGGGGCAGGCGGGTCAGGTTGTCTTCGGTCAGCCAGATGCCGAATGCGTTGCTCAGAAGCGCGGGCACAGCGCCGGGCAGGGCGGCCTCGAGGCTGGACAGGCGTTCCAGCGCCTGTTCCAGATCGGCACGCTGGCCGTCGACGGGATAGGTGGTGCAGAAACCCGCCAGATCGGGGTTCGGCTTGTCGGTGTGGCTGAGCCAGATGTCGAAGCCCTCCCGCGCGGTCTCAGACAGGGCGGAGGGGTTGAGGGTGGCACAGGCGTTGGCGTCGGCGGTGAGGTCCTTCAGCGCGGCAGAGGTCATCGCCGCAGGGCCTGCCAGCCGGAAGGCCAGATCGCCCTGCGCCGCCGTTGGATCAAGGATCAGCTTGGCCACCACGTCCTGTGCGCGGACCTGACGCGCCCAGTCCGACACTTTTCCGGCCAATGCGCCGTAATCCGATGCAAGCCGCAGGGTGCCCTGCATGGAACTGGTGTCATCGGGCAGGGGAACGGCGTTGCACAGTGTGGTGAGCGCGCTGCGGGTGTAGCTGCCCATCTCGCCGTCCTCCAGCCGCTTGTCATCGTCTGACAGGGCCGTGCGCAGGCCAAGCTGAAGCTGTTCGACGGCTTCTTCCGACAGGCCGAACACTGCGTTGCGGGCGCTGAGATCCTCGCAGGCCGCATGGGCGATGCTGGCGGGCAGCAGGAAGGCCAGAAGGGCAATGGACAGGCGTGCGGAGCGCCGGGTGCACCGGGCAAAGAGGGCCGACAGGCCGGATCCGATTGCGCTGATCCGGCGGACAAGGGTTCGGGACATCCGGGGATGGGTCATGCGACACGCCCTTCTTTTCTGAGTTCGGCCACGACGGCCCGCGAAAAATCCTGTGCATCCACCTGCTCGGACCCGCGCCTGAGCGCGGTGATCGTGGCATGACGCACAACGTTTGAAATGGAGCCGCCGGTCAGCTCGTGGCTTTCGGCAAGCGCTGGAATGTCGACATCCTGTCCCAGCGGCACATTGCTGAGCGCATGGGTCCAGAGAAGTTTGCGCTCTTCCCGGTCAGGGCGGGTGAAACCGATGGCCATCTGGAAGCGGCGGAAGAACGCCTCGTCAATATTGCCGCGCAGGTTGGAGGCAAGGATCACGAGGCTTTCGCATTCCTCGATCCGTTGCAGCAGATAGGCGACCTCCTGATTGGCGTGGCGGTCGTTGGAACTGGTGGTCTGGGTCCGGGTGCCGAACAGAGCATCAGCCTCGTCAAAGAACAGGATCCAGTCACGCTCTGCTGCCAGATCGAAGATGGTCGCGAGGTTCTTTTCGGTCTCGCCGATGTATTTCGAGACGACCGCCGACAGATCGATGCGGTAGACATCAAGGCCGGTGGTCTTGCCCAGAAGTGTGGCCGTCAGGGTCTTGCCGGTGCCCGGTGGGCCGTAAAACAGCGCCTTGAAGCCCTTGCCAAGCCGCGAGGCAAGCCCCCAGTCGTCCAGAATGCGGCTGCGGTTCTCCATCCACGCAGTGATGTGGCCCAGTCCTTGCATGACATCACGCGACAGCACCAGATCGTCCCAGTCCAGCCCGGTGGTCAGGCGATGGGCGGGGAACTCGGGCGAGAAATCCGGTTTCGGCGGGGTGCCGCTGCACAAGGCGATGACCCTGTGCGCGGGCAGGTGCAGGATGGCGGCAAAAGCGGCTTCGGGCTGGGTCGGATTGGCTGAGCCCAGCGTCAGGCCGATCTTGCGGCGCAAAGGGTGATCGGCGTCAAACAGCGTCATCGCGCGGATCCGGGCGTCGGTGCGCGCGCCTGCGACCAGAAAAAGCGCCGTTTCCGCAGTGGGACGGAAGCCCGCATGGTCGCTGACCACGCCGCCGAATTGCGAAAACCCCCGGTTCAGACCGGAGTTCTTCACGAAAAACGGGTCGAGCAGCGCGGAATTGACATGCGGGGCCATGGCAAGCGCCAGAACGATCCGCGCCTGTGTGTCCAGAGGGGCCGATGCGATGAGCGCGCCAAGGGCCGAGGTCTCCGGCTGCACGGGCGGGGCGGGCAGGTCCGGGTCGCTGTCGGGATCGGTGAAAAACCCTGTCAGCCGTGCGTCGATCACGCTGGCAAGCCATGTCATCTCGGCCGCGATGGCGTCGGCGTGGAGCGGATCAGAGGTCATCGCGGTCCCTCCAGCTGACAAAAAGCGGTGCGGGCATCCACGGCAGGCGCATGGGGCTGAGCGCCCATGGCAAGCCGTCAAGCAGCACGTCGAAGGGTTTCGGCGCGACGTTGAGGCGCGGGCCGGTGGCGTCCTGGGTGAGCGTGCCATCGCGGCGCAGGAAGGCCTCCTGCAGGCCTTCCGGGCTGGTCTGGCCCAGCTTGCCCCAATGGGCGATCACAGCCGGAAGCAGGCTGTCGGTGAGGGTTGTGTCCGCGTCATCGAGGTCGATCCAGGTCAGTTTGACCTCAGGCGGCAGGGCCAGCAGGCAGCGTTCCAGCGGATCGGGCGGGCGCGGGCCCTCAAAACCGGTGAGGCGCGCCAGAACGGCGGCGGCGCGGGCCGGATCGGTGAGTGTCTTGCCGTCGGTCAGTTTGAGCGCAGTAAACAGGCGCGGCAGGAACGGGCCGAAAAGTGCAAGGCCGGCGCAGTGGCTGAGCATGGTCGTTGCCTCATGGCTTTGGGGGCTGTCCTGCGCAGGCAGGAGGCCGGTCAGCGCCTCGTGCACCTGACGGGAGATGCGCAGGCCGTCTGCATCGCGGTCCAACGGGTGCGGCTGGCTGAACCGGCTGGCCAGAAGGCGGGTCAGCGCAGGGCGGTCGTCAGGGTCCGGCGCGGCGGCGGCAATGGCTGCTGCACAAAGCTGGTCGAGTGGCGAAGGCGCACCCAGAAGCGGCATCAGGATGGCCCAGAAGGCGGCAGGTTCGGGCGGGGCGGGCAGGGCGGACCAAAGCTGTTGCAGGGCGCGCTTACGATCAAGCGCGGGGGCATCGGCCAGATCGGCGAAAAGCCGGGGCAGGGCGCTGGACAGCGGCTGTGGGGCGGCGCGCATCTCCTCCAGCGCGGGGCGCAGGTCGGGGAACTTTCGCAGAAGCGTTGCAAGATCGGCCTGCGGGAGCGTGGGCAGCGGCAGCGTTGTGGGCGACGATGTGCTGCCGGGCGGTTCGCGGTCGACGGAGGGAAGGGGTTTCGTCGGTGAGTACGCCTTTGGCAGGTGGTGTGTGTCCGGTGTCGGCGTCTGTCGCGCGCGAACATCGGGATCGGTCTGCGGTGGGGACACTTGTAGCGGGATATCGGATGACCGGGAGCGGTCCTGCGGTTGGCTCTGCGTCCCGTCGCTGATAGAGGGAATTTGCGCGTCCGGAAGCTGCCCGGGATCCGGGGTCGCAGTCTGCGTTCCGGGGAGCGCAGGCGGCGGGGCGCTGGCTGCGGCTTCAAGGTCCACGGGGGTGCCGGTCAGCAGGTTTTGCAGCACCTGACGCAGGGCGGCGCGGGGCGAGCGGGCCTCTCGCCCCAGTTGACGGATGGCGTTGCGCAGATCCTCCGCCGTCAAGGGCAGCAGGCGGTTGATGGCGTGGTTGAGCACCGGCAGGCCGAGCCGTTCAATGGCGGCCGGATCGGTCTTGAGAGCGCGGCGCAGGCTGCTGGCAGATGCGGTGTTGAGCGGCGGTCGCTGGGCGAGCACGGTCATCGGCAGAGGTGCCTCCGGATCAACCAGTGCACGGACCAGACGGAGCATCAAGGCGCGCGTCAGCGGCTTGTCCCGGGTCGCGCCGCGCAGGGTGGACGTCCGCTCATCGGTGCTGGCGGTGAGCAGGGTCTGGAGGGTGGTGCTTAGCTTATCCGTCTGTAATGCATTGAAATTATGAGTTTTTTTTAGTATTTTCGACCCGAGTTCAGCCGGTGCATCCATTGGTGCGGCAAGGGCTTGATCTGTCACGGGGTGCGTTTGCGCTGGTGTCACAGGCGCGGGCTGTTCTGTTGCGGGCTGGCCTGAAGGGGGTGCGTCGGCCCCGGTCCGGGCGGCGTCCGGTTGGGTCTTTGGCAGCGTGGAGGCGGGCCAGCGTTTCCGCATATGGACCGGGTACATGCCAAGGGCCAGCAGCAGCGTTTCGCGCGCCGGGGTGAGGGGCGTGCGCGGCTGGGCAGGCGCATCCGCGGGGTGCAGGAGTGCGCGCAGCATCGGATCAGCCCTTGGCGGCAGGTTTGCCAGAAGTGCGGCGTGTTCATCGGGACCAAGCGCGAGCAACGCGGCAGCAACGGCATCGGGATCATCTGACCAGAGGGTTGTCAGGTCGGGCAGGGGTGCTGCTGGCGCGGTCTGTGGCTTTGGGTCAGGCGGGTCCTGGCCCGGAGTCCCCTGCGGTTCAGCCGGGGAGGCGGTGTCCTGAGAGCCAGACCTGTGCAGTTCGCCTTCCGGCTGGCCGGGGTGTTTGCCGAACTGTGGTGCGTTGGGCAGGGTCCGGTCGGGATCAGGGCCGGTTTCGACTGGATCGTCCGTGACTGCACCTTGCGCGCGCAAGTCTGGGGCGCTGGGGTGGTCTTCGGTGCCGGACTGCGCAGGTGTTCGGGATGGGGTCGTGTCGGTCGGACCTGTGGTGCCTTGCGATTGGTCGGGATCATCCGAAGAACTGGAAGACGGTGCGAGTTGTGCCAGGGGGGTCTTGCGGTCCGGTGACTGGCCATCGGGTGCGTGTGTGCCCGGTTCAGGGTCTGGGGGTGGTGTGAGGTGCTGATCTCCGGAGCGGTTTTGGCGGCCTTGCGCGGGGCTTTCGGCTGACGCTGAGGGAACGGGAGCCTCCGGGTGCGATGGGGAGGGCGTGTCAGGGGTTGGATCGGTGGTTTTGGCCGCGTGCGGAGGCGCAGGGTCTTCGCGGCCCGCAGCTGGTGGTTTCTGTGAGGAAGGTCGGTGGTCTGCAGAGGTCTCTGGGCGATCGAGCCCTTCAGCCGGTGGTGTTGCGGGCGTCTGGTCAGGGCTCTTGTGCAGATCGGGGGACGGGGTTTCACCGGGGTACGCAGTGGATGGGTGACGGGGTTCGGACTGCTGATCGGCGGGGTGATCTGGAGCCCGAGACACGGTGCCTTGTGCTGTGTCCTTGCCCGACCTGACCGGTGCTCTCTGGTCAGCAGCATGAGCAGGGGGTTGGTCCGCCGGGCGTTCATCAGGGGAAGGCGGCATGGCTTCAGCGCTGGAAACCGGGCGGTCGGTGGCATGTTCAGACGCCGGAGTTGCGTTTGCCGGTGCATCCCCGGATTTCGCGGAGGGTGTTTCCGGGGGACCCTCAGCTGCATGAGCTGGTGCCGGGGTTTCAGGCGCAGGTTCTGTGGCGGGTGTGGTGCCGGTGGGGTGTTGTGCGAGGGTGTCGGCGCTGGTTCCGGTGTCGGGAAATGTCGGGTCCGGGGGTGACGGCTGGGCTGTCCGGGTGAAGTGATCCGCGTCTGCCGGGCGGGTTGGATCCGGCAGGGCGTGCGCCCCAGTGTCCGGAGCTGGTGCATCGGTCGGTTTTGCCTGAGCGGCTGCCAATTCGCGCAACAGCGGCACGAGGTTGGGTGCCGGTTTTGGTGTCAGTTGGTCTTGTGGCGGACGGGCGGGTTCGGCGGAGCCAAGCGCCAGCGCGTCGGTCAGTTGGCGGCGCAGGCGGGCGCGCAGGTCGTGCCAGTCGGGGGTTGCATCGTGATCGCCAAGGTCGATCACGAGGTGTTCCAGCAGACAATCACCGTCATGGGCGGCGAGAGTCGCGTCGATCTCGGGCAGAAGCTCGGCCCGGATTGCGGCGAGCAGGCGCTCGGGCGTCGACAGCGGGCCGGTGTCGGCGAAGACCTCAAAATCAAAGCGACACTGGGCGATGCGATCGGGGGGATCGGCTGTCTGGCGGGGCAGGGCGATCATGGGTCTGATCCCTCCAGCCCGGTGAGGAGGCTTTCAATGTCCCCGCGAATGTCGGAGGTTTTGGCCTCGGCCAGTGTTGCCTCCAACCGTTCGCAGGTGTCGAGGTCGAGCCAATGGGTCATGATCAGGCACTGGGCGGGGGCATGGGTGCGGATCAGGCTGTGGAGATGGCGGCGGAAGGCGGGCTGGCTGGTGCGCGGGGTCCAGCCGGGCAGGATCAGATGGGCCCGGTGGGCGTGGCTGAAATTGGGGGTGTCGGTGAGCGCGACCTCCTCGATCAGGGTGATGGTCTCGGCTGCCTTGAAGAGCGCCTGCCAGCCGCGGCGCAGGCGATTTGCCATGGCCATGGCGTCTGCGGGGTCTTCAAAGCTTGCGACCGGCCAGAGATCGGGGCTGGTGGCATCGTCAAAGAGCACCAGCGTGCGGCCCGAGGAGACAGGGGCGCAGAGCCATGCGGTGTGCTGGCAGGTGCGGCTGAGGTGATCGGGGTGGATGCAGCCGTCCCTGGCGAAGGGCGCATGGGCCAGAAGGGCGTCCGGGGTCAGTGGTTCAAGGCTGTCATCGAGGGGCGGCAAGAGGTCGAGAGGGCTGTCCGTGGCGCTGAGACTGCCGGGTTTGAGCGTACCCTCGTGTGGTGTTGCCGAAGGGTCGAGCGCAAGGCCGATTGGCGGGAAGAGCGGTTGGCGCGGGACGCCTCCGGCGGGAGTATTTGGGGAAAATCGAAGGGCCGGTTGTGCGGTGAGATCAGCCAGATGGGCCAGACGTTTCAGAAGGCCGCCGGGGCGTGTGTCAGTTGGCCCGGTGCCCGCATCGGTGTTGAGGTCGGGCAGGGCTTTCAGCAGATCGCGACGCCAGGTGACGGCGAAGGCGGCCGCCTCATGAGCTGAGCGGTAGAGGTTGAGGCCGGTGCCTGCGATGTCGGGCATGGCCTCGCCCTGAAGGGCCAGCAGGTGATCGAGTGCCGTGATCTGGGCCTTGCGGGCCTCAGGCGTGGCGGCGGGCTGAACCTTGGTGGTCAGGGTCCGGGGCAGGGCCTTGAGCGTGTCGCGGATCCCGGCCAGATGACTGGTGACCGGCGCGCGGTAGGGGGCAAGGCTGTCAGCTGCCTGCCGGTAGACCGGGGGCAGGAGCGCATCGGGGGCAGGTTTTGGCAAAGTGCGGGGCTGGTGCGGGATCGGCTGGTCCCAGTCATCGGGATCGAGCGCATGGGGTGCGCGGGCCAGATGATCGGTTGTGACCTGACGCAGGGCCTTGGCGAAGGCTGCGGGATCAAGGGTGATGCTGTGGCCGTCCTGTTCGATGAGGAGCGCGGGCAGGTCGCTGGCCTTGTCGGGCGTTTGGGTGAGATCGGCGAGCATCCAGTGGGGTTGTGTGTCGGGATCGGGATCATCCGCGCCGGGGCGGGGTTGCCATGCGCCCTTGAGGAGCGACAGATCCTTGAGGCCCGCGATCCCCGGCAGCGAGGTCAGGTGATTGAGATGGGGACCGAGCGGTGGCAGGCCGGAGGTGACTTTCGGCATCTCGCCATGGATCAGGAGCGGGTTGGCCAGCACCTCGGCCCGGGTCGCACCTTTGGCCTGATCGCCATGGGCACGCGGCAGGCCGCTGAGGATCTGGGTGACGTGGAAGACCAGTTCGGCCAGCGCGTATTCGGGCCGGGCAAGGGCTGCCAGCGTGATCCGGCCTGCAAGGTGGCAATCGCGCGGGCGGGCGACCTGCACCTCGACCAGCCGCGTGCCAAGCGGGTGGCAATCCGCAAAGCGCGCTTGGGCTGCGTCGGCCACGGCTTGAGCGGGCCAGTGGCTGCCATCGGGGCGGCGACCGGCCACGAGGCTGGCGGCATAGAGCCCCGGAGCGGGATCATGTCTGAGGGTTGCGCGCGCGATCTGGGGGGCCTTCATCAGGCGCGCCTCAAGATCGGCCTCGGTCACCGGGCTGGCGGGCAGGACCGCGCGGGGACCAAAGAGGCCGAGGGTCTCTAGCGCCAGATCGTCTGCGTCGATGCTGAGCAGATCGGCGATGTCGTGGCTGTTGAGATAACCCAGTTCGGTGAGCGCGAAGCAGGTGTGTTCCAGCAGGGTGACGCCGGGGTCGTGGATGTTGTAATCCGACCAGATCGCGCGCGAGGCGTCCTGCGCGCCTTTCAGTCCGACCCGCCGGAGCGCGTCAAAGGCCATCAGGGCTGGATCAGCCGCGCTCACGTCTCGACCTTGTCTTCGGGGCGCGGGGCGGCGTCGAGCATCCGGGGATCAAACCACAACCGAGTAATCTGGTAGCGGATGCGGCGGTTGCCGAACTTGGCATTGGCCTTGATCATCAGGCGGTAGTGATGCGGCTTGTCGGTCGCTTCCCATTTCAGGCGCAGCCGGTCGGCGTAGCTGTCATAGACGGCGGTCTGGGCCTTGATGTGGCGGCGGCGAAAGAGCCAGTTCAGGACCGGGTTGCGGGGATGAAACGCGTTCATCGCGATGGCGTGCACCAGCGAATAGCGCCCGTTGCCGGCTTTCTCGCCGATGCCTGCGGTCACCTCGAGGATCTGGCAACCGGTCATGGCGCCCGTGATCGGTTTCCACTTGCCGTCAGCGGCGGCCGACGCGATGCCGGGGCTGGCCATGCCGGAGCGGCCCGACATGCGCATCGGGCCTGCGACATCGAGCATGAAGGCAGGTT
>CANLVD010000013.1 GCA_947494445.1 uncultured Paracoccaceae bacterium
GTCTTGCCATGATCAACGTGACCAATCGTGCCTACGTTCACATGCGGCTTCGTGCGCTCAAATTTTGCCTTTGCCATTGTGGCCTCCGTAATGTCTGAGGTCGGCTCTGCCTGACCTGTGTGGTTTCAGATCAGGCGAATTTCGCCTGGATTTCTTCAGAGATGTTCTGCGGCACGCCATCGTAATGGTCGAACTGCATTGTAAAGTTCGCGCGGCCCGAGGACATTGAACGCAGCGTGTTGATGTAGCCAAACATGTTGGCCAGCGGCACATGCGCGTTGATGGCGATTGCGTTGCCGCGGGTTTCCTGACCCTGAACCTGCCCGCGACGGGAGGTAAGATCACCGATGATGCCGCCGGTGTATTCCTCAGGGGTCACAACCTCGACCTTCATGATCGGCTCGAGCATCTTCGCACCCGCCTTGCGCATGCCTTCGCGCATGCACATACGTGCCGCGATCTCAAAGGCCAGAACGCTGGAGTCCACGTCGTGGAACTTACCGTCGACCAGAGCGACCTTGAAGTCGATCACGGGGAAGCCAGCCAGAGGGCCGCTGTCCATGACCGAGTTGATGCCCTTTTCCACGCCGGGGATGTATTCCTTGGGAACGGCACCACCAACGATGCGGCTCTCGAAGGAGTAGCCTTCGCCGGGCTCTGTCGGAGTGATGATCAGCTTGACCTCACCGAACTGACCCGAACCACCGGACTGCTTCTTGTGGGTGTAGGAATGCTCGACCTCGTGAGAGATCGTTTCACGGTATGCCACCTGCGGCGCACCGATGTTGGCTTCCACCTTGAACTCGCGCTTCAGACGATCCACCAGAATGTCGAGGTGAAGTTCGCCCATGCCCTTCATGATGGTCTGACCGCTTTCGATGTCGGTCTCGACCCGGAAAGACGGATCCTCGGCTGCCAGACGGGCCAGACCCTGAGACATCTTCTCCTGGTCGGCTTTGGTTTTTGGCTCCACGGCAATCTCAATCACTGGATCTGGGAACGTCATGGTTTCAAGAACGACGGGCTGCTGAACGTCACACAGGGTGTCCCCTGTGGTGGTGTCCTTCAGACCGGCCAGCGCGATGATGTCGCCGGCGAATGCCTCTTCGATCTCGTCACGCTTGATCGAGTGCATCATCATCATCCGGCCAACGCGCTCTTTCTTGCCCTTGGTGGAGTTCAGCATCGTGCCGCCCTTGGAGAGCGTGCCCGAATAGATCCGGGTGAAGGTCAGCGAACCGACAAACGGGTCGTTCATGATCTTGAACGCAAGACCCGAGAACGGCTGCTCATCGTCAGCAGACCGTGGAATGTCGCGTGTCTCTGTCTCGTCGCCTGGCTTGAAGCCCATGTATGGCTTCACGTCCAGCGGACCAGGCAGGAAGTCGATCACGGCGTTGAGGAGCGGTTGAACGCCTTTGTTCTTGAACGCGGAGCCTGCCAGCACAGGCACGAAGTCCATGGCCAGTGTGCCCTTGCGGATCAGCTTGCGCAGGGTGGCCGCATCTGGCTCATTGCCCTCAAGATAGGCTTCCATGGCGTCGTCGTCTTGCTCGACGGCCATTTCGATCATCTCGTTGCGCAGCTCTTCGGCTTTGTCCTTGAGGTCTGCACGGATCTCATTGTGCTCCCAGGACGCGCCCAGATCTTCGCCTTTCCAGACCCACTCCTGCATGGTGATCAGGTCAACGATGCCCTCAAGCTCGGTCTCGGCCCCAATGGGGATCTGAACGGGCATAGGGCGCGCACCGGTGCGATCTGCGATCATGCGAACGCAGTTGTAGAAATCTGCACCGATCTTATCCATCTTATTGACGAAGACGATCCGGGGCACGTGGTACCGGTCGGCCTGACGCCAGACGGTTTCTGTCTGGGGCTCGACGCCTGCGTTTGCATCGAGAACGCAAACAGCGCCATCAAGAACCGCCAGCGAACGCTCAACTTCAATGGTGAAGTCAACGTGGCCCGGGGTGTCGATGATGTTGAAGCGATGCTTCTCGGAGTCAGCGGTCTGGCCGTCTTCTGTCCGCTCCCAGAACGTGGTCGTCGCAGCGGACGTGATCGTGATGCCACGCTCCTGCTCCTGCTCCATCCAGTCCATGGTGGCCGCACCATCATGCACTTCGCCGATGTTGTGCTCTTTGCCTGTGTAGAACAGGATCCGCTCGGTGCAGGTGGTCTTGCCTGCATCGATATGCGCCATGATCCCGAAGTTGCGGTACCGATTGAGAGGATATTCGCGTGCCATTGTGCTCGTCCTGATCTGTATGATTTACCAGCGGTAGTGGCTGAAGGCTTTGTTGGCGTCGGCCATCTTGTGGGTGTCTTCGCGCTTCTTGACGGCGGATCCACGGGAGTTGGCGGCATCGAGAAGCTCGCCTGCGAGCCGCTCTTCCATCGTGTTCTCGTTGCGGGCGCGGGACGCCTTGATCAACCAGCGGATGGCCAATGCTTCGCGACGCTCGGGGCGCACTTCGACGGGAACCTGATAGGTTGCACCACCCACACGACGGGAGCGCACCTCAACGGCTGGCTTGATGTTTTCAAGGGCCTCATGAAAGACCTCGATCGGCTCTTTCTTCAGCTTGTCTTCAACCCGGCCCAGGGCACCGTAGACGATCCGCTCGGCTGCGGATTTCTTGCCGTCATACATCAGGTTGTTCATGAATTTGGTCAGAACCAGATCGCCGTATTTGGCGTCTGGCAGAACTTCACGTTTTTCGGCGCGATGGCGTCGTGACATGGAAGGCTCTCCTTACTTCGGACGCTTGGCGCCGTATTTTGAACGACGCTGACGGCGGTCTTTGACGCCTTGCGTATCGAGGACACCGCGCAGGATGTGATAGCGAACGCCGGGAAGATCCTTCACACGACCACCACGGATCAGCACAACAGAGTGCTCCTGGAGGTTGTGGCTTTCACCGGGGATGTAGCTGATCACCTCGAAACCGTTGGTCAGGCGCACCTTGGCAACCTTCCGCATAGCGGAGTTCGGCTTTTTCGGCGTCGTTGTGTAGACGCGGGTGCACACGCCCCGCTTCTGGGGGCAGGCTTCCAAGTGCATGGACTTGGACCGCTTGACTTTGGGCTGCCGCGGGTTGCGGATCAGCTGTTGGATCGTTGGCATTCGGCTAAAACCCCGTCTTACCGTTTCTCGTTCATCGACAGCACCCCGAACCCGAAAGCTCAAAATGCCAAAAATGCCGCGCCCGGGTCCCGAATTTATCGTCAGACCCGACGCGGCGAAATTCCAGAGGACTGAGAGCGCAAGGCCCTGAGTCGTGACCGCCAGTTTGTGGCTGTTCAGGAGGAACCCCTCCTAGAGCGCGCGGAAGGTATGATTCCATGACCCCGTTGTCAACCGGCAATTCAGGAAGCGTAAACACTGCCCTTGCTACTTGTCAGCAAGCCTGAAATTCTACTCGCCAACTGCATCTGGAGCCTGCCCCGTTTATGTCCCTGCCCGGCCCTATCTGCCTGATTGCAACCGTAAAAAACGAAGGGCCGTGGCTGCTGGAGTGGGTTGCGCATAACAAGGTTGTCGGCTTTGACCGTCAGGTGATCGCATATAACGACTGCGATGACCATACAGACGAGATCCTGGCGCGCCTGGCAGCTCTCGGGATGGTCACCACTTTCGAAAATCTGCCACCTTACACACACAGCATTCAAGGTGATGCTTACGCCCGCGCGCGAGCGCTTGACGAGGTCAAAACGGCTGAATGGGTGATGGCGCTTGATGGGGATGAATTCCTCAACATCCACATCGGAACCGGTCATCTGCACGATCTGATCCTCAACCAGAAAGATCCAGCGGAGGGCATCATCGTCAACTGGCGTGTTTTTGGCGACAGCCACCACACGATGTGGGAAGACAAACCGGTTTGCGAGACCTTCACTCTGGCCGCGGCTGAAGACACCCATCGCGCGCAGCCAAAGACCCTGTTTCGCAACCATGCGGATTTCGAACAATTCACGCCTCATGGTCCCTGGAACGGTCCGGACTGGCCAAAGGCGCGCAAACATGTGGTGCGCACGGCCAATGGGGTCTGGTTGAGGGGCGACAGTTTCGGGATGGAAAAGCCCATTCAATATATCCGGCAGTCGAAAATCTCCTGGAAAACGGCGCAGATCAATCACTACATCCTGAAGACGCGCGATGTCTTTGACCTCAAGAAATCCCGTGGCCGGGCAGTTGCCACCGAAGGCGCACGGCACACCAGGCGATTGTGGGACCGGATGAACCTCAATCAGGTCGAGGACACCAGCATCTCGCGCTACCGTTTGCGGCGAAATGCCATTCTGGCGGACCTTATGGCCGATCCAGAATTAGGCAAACTGCACCGGGCTGCGTGCGACGTGTTGCGCGGAAAGCTGGCGCGGGATCCGGTCGCATGACATTGCCAAGTGTCTGTCTGCTGGCCACAGTCAAGAATGAGGGGCCATGGCTGCTGGAATGGGTGGCACACCACCGGGCCATCGGTTTCGATCCGATCATCGTGGCCTCAAACGATTGCGACGACGGGACTGACCTGATGCTGGAGCGGCTTCAGGAAATGGGCGAGGTGATACACGTCCCGAACCCGCCGCCCTATGAAAGCTCGGTGCAGGAGACCGCATATGCCCGCGCCCGCGCCCTGCCCGCCTTGCAGGCTGCCGATTGGGTGATGGTTCTGGATGCAGATGAATTCCTCAACGTGCATGTTGGCAATCGCTCGGTTCACTCACTGATTTCAAGCCTCTCGGACAAGACCGAGGCAGTGGTGGTCACATGGCGCAATTTCGGTGATGCGGAAAGAGTGCTTTGGGAAGATGGTGAGGTTTGCGCGCAATTCACTCGGGCACAGGACCAGCCAAACCGACATTCAGGCTTCAAAGTGCTGTTTCGCGATCAGCATCTCTATGACCGTCTCTGGGTGCATGGGCCATGGTCCGACGAAGGCTCTGACGGCAAGCAGGACGCGGTGATCCGCACGGCGGCAGGTAAGTGGATCCGCCGTTCGCTGTTTCGCACGGCGCGTCCGAAATCCACCCTGCACGCCAACAAGCAAAGCTGGGTCGGCGCGCAGATCAATCATTACGCGGTCAAGACACGTGATGTATTCGGGCTCAAGCGCTATCGTGGACGCGGTGGCAAATTGCAGGGCATTCGCCACAACGGCAATTTCTTCAACAATATGAACAGCAACAAAACCGAAGACCTGAGCATTCAGGAAACGGAGGAGGCGCGCAGGGAAAAACTGGCGTCCTACCGGGCTGATGAAATGCTGGATGCGCTGCACCAGAGTGCCTGCAAGGAGCTGGTGCGAAAACTGCGGCACCACGGGTTCTGGCCGAAACAATCTGGCTGATACGAAAAAAGCCCGGCACAATGGCCGGGCTTTTGTTGGTCTATCGGCAGGTTGCCTTACTCGGCAACGGGATCCGCGAGATTGTCAAAAGGCACTTCTTCAGGTGCTTCAAGGGCCGCAACAGCCTCGACCTGACGCTCTTCAAGGATCTTCGCGTCCCGCGTTGCCGCGATCCGCTTGATGTCATGGGTTGCCCCACCGGTCCCGGCTGGGATCAGACGGCCAACGATGACGTTCTCCTTGAGACCGATCAGACGATCGCGCTTGCCCTGGGTCGCAGCCTCGGTCAGCACGCGTGTGGTTTCCTGGAACGACGCTGCCGAGATGAACGAGCGGGTCTGCAAGGACGCCTTGGTGATGCCCAAGAGGATCGGGCCACCTTTGGCAGGATCGCGACCCTCGGCAACCGCCTTGGCATTCGCCTCGTCAAACTCGGCCTTATCGACTTGCTCGCCCTTCAGAAGGATTGTTCCGCCACTGTCGGAAATCTCCCACTTCTGGAGCATCTGGCGCACAATCACTTCGATATGCTTGTCGTTGATCTTCACGCCCTGCAGACGATAGACGTCCTGAACTTCGTCGATCAGATAGTCCGCCAGCGCCTCGACACCCAGAATTTGCAGGATGTCATGGGGGGCCGGGTTGCCGTCCATCAGGTACTCGCCCTTCTGGATGAAATCGCCCTCTTGCACAGGGATGTGCTTGCCCTTTGGCACCATGTACTCGACCGGATCCGCACCTTCTTCGGTGGGGACAATCGAGATGCGACGCTTGTTCTTGTAGTCCTTGCCAAAGTGCACGTGACCATCAATCTCGGCGATGATCGCGTGATCCTTCGGACGACGAGCCTCGAACAATTCGGCCACACGTGGCAGACCACCGGTGATGTCCTTGGTCTTGGCGCCCTCGCGCGGAATACGTGCAAGCACGTCACCGGCTTTGACGTCCTGACCATCCTCGACCGACAGAATGGCATCCACGGACATCGCATGTGTCTCTGGGTTGCCGTTCTCAAGCCGCACGGGCTCACCGGTCTTGGGGTCCATCACGATGATCTCAGGCTTCAACTCGTTGCCTTTCGGCGCTGCACGCCAATCGGTCACGATCTTCTGGCTGATGCCTGTTGCATCATCGGTCTCATCCCGGATCGAGATGCCTGCGGTCAGATCCACAAACTTGGCCACACCGTCTTTCTCGGCGATGATCGGCAATGTGTATGGATCCCACTCGAAGAGCTTGTCGCCACGGGCCACTTTCGCGCCCTCTTTGACGAGGATCTTCGAGCCATAGGACATCTTGTAGGACGCACGCTCGACATCGTGTTCATCAACGATGGCAATCTCCATGTTCCGCGCCATGGCGATCTGCTCGCCATCTGCGTTTTTCAGAACATTGGAGCCCTTGAAGACAACTTTGCCTTCATGGCTGGCTTCCTGGAACGACTGCGAGCCACCTTGCGCGATGCCGCCGATGTGGAAGGTCCGCATGGTCAGCTGTGTGCCCGGCTCCCCGATGGACTGCGCGGCGATGATGCCGACAGCCTCGCCCGGGTTCACGCGGGTGCCGCGTGCCAAGTCACGACCGTAGCAGGTCGCACAGATGCCATCCTCGGCTTCACAGGTCAGCGGCGAACGGATCAGGAAGGACTGAACACCCGCAGCTTCGATCTGGTCAGCCATACGCTCGTCGATCAGATCGCCACGCTTGGCCAGCACGATCTCGCCTGCCGGATCAAGCACGTCCTCGGCACAGACACGGCCCAGAATGCGCTCGCTGAGCGAGGCAACGATCTCACCGTCATTGACCGCAGCAGAGGCCGTGATCGACCGGTCGGTTTCACAATCGTCGATCTTGACGATGCAATCCTGAGCCACATCCACCAGACGACGGGTAAGATAGCCTGAGTTCGCGGTTTTAAGCGCCGTATCGGCCAGACCTTTACGGGCACCGTGGGTAGAGTTGAAGTACTCCAGAACGGTCAGACCCTCTTTAAAGTTCGAGATGATCGGTGTCTCGATGATCTCGCCCGACGGCTTGGCCATCAGACCGCGCATCCCGCCAAGCTGTTTCATCTGAGCAGGCGAACCACGCGCACCGGAATGCGACATCATGTAGACCGAGTTGGGCTCCATCTGCGCGCCCGCATCATCTACACGCATGGCTGAGATGTCGCCCATCATGGCATCGGCCACAACGTCCGAACACTTCGACCAGGCATCGACCACCTTGTTGTACTTCTCGCCCTGAGTGATCAGGCCGTCCATGTACTGCTGCTCGAACTCCTTGACCTGATCGCGGGTGTCGCCGACCAGTTTCCATTTGGCGTCAGGAATGACCATGTCATCCTTGCCAAACGAAATTCCGGCCTTGAACGCCTCGCGGAAACCAAGCGTCATGATCTGGTCGCAGAAGATCACGCTCTCCTTCTGGCCACAGTGGCGGTAGACCGTATCGATCACCTCGCCAACCTCCTTCTTGCGCAGAAGACGGTTTACGATCTCAAACGGGGCCTTGTGGTTCAGAGGCAGGAGGCCACCCAGACGCAGACGGCCCGGCGTGGTCTCGACACGGGTCATGTAGGATTGACCCTCTTCGTCAATCTGCTCGATCCGTGCGGTGATCTTGGCGTGCAGATGCACAAGACCGGCCTCAAGCGCGTGATCCACCTCTTCGATGGACCCAAACACCATGCCTTCACCCTTCATCCCGTCGCGGGCGAGCGAGATGTAGTAAAGGCCAAGGATCATATCCTGCGATGGCACGATGATCGGCTTGCCGTTTGCCGGTGACAGAACGTTGTTCGTCGACATCATCAGAACACGGGCTTCAAGCTGTGCTTCAAGGCTCAGCGGCACGTGAACGGCCATCTGGTCCCCGTCAAAGTCAGCGTTAAAGGCCGAACACACAAGCGGGTGCAACTGGATGGCCTTGCCTTCGATCAGCACAGGCTCAAAAGCCTGAATGCCGAGACGGTGCAGGGTCGGCGCACGGTTGAGAAGCACAGGATGCTCGCGGATCACCTCATCCAGAATGTCCCAAACCTCGGGACGCTCTTTCTCAACCAGTTTCTTGGCTTGCTTCACGGTCGAGGACAGACCCTTCGCGTCGAGACGCGAGTAGATGAACGGCTTGAACAGCTCCAGCGCCATCTTCTTGGGCAGACCGCATTGGTGCAGCTTCAGTTCCGGTCCGGTAACGATCACAGAACGGCCCGAGAAATCCACACGTTTCCCCAGAAGGTTCTGACGGAAGCGGCCCTGCTTGCCTTTCAGCATGTCTGACAGCGATTTCAGCGGGCGCTTGTTGGCACCTGTGATCACGCGGCCACGACGGCCATTGTCAAAGAGCGCATCCACAGCTTCTTGCAGCATCCGCTTCTCGTTGCGCACGATGATATCGGGTGCGCGCAGCTCGATCAGACGCTTGAGACGGTTGTTCCGGTTGATCACACGACGATAGAGATCGTTGAGATCCGATGTCGCAAAGCGGCCACCATCAAGCGGCACCAGCGGGCGCAGCTCGGGCGGGATCACAGGAACCACAGTCAGGATCATCCACTCGGGACGGTTGCCGCTTTCGCGGAACGCCTCGACCAGTTTCAGACGCTTGATGATCTTCTTGGGCTTCAGCTCGCCAGTTGCTTCAGCCAGATCAGCGCGCAGCTGCTCGGCTTCGGCATCCAGATCGATGGCTGCCAGCATCTCGCGGATGGCCTCGGCACCGATACCGGCGGTGAAAGCATCTGCACCGTACTGATCCTCGGCATCCATGAACTCTTCCTCGGTCATCAACTGACCATGGGTGAGATCGGTGAGGCCCGGCTCGATCACGACATACTGCTCAAAGTACAGGATCCGCTCCAGATCACGAAGCGTCATGTCCAGCATCAGACCGATGCGCGATGGCAGCGATTTCAGGAACCAGATATGCGCGACAGGAGCCGCAAGCTCGATGTGGCCCATGCGCTCACGACGGACCTTTTGCAGCGTGACTTCCACACCGCATTTCTCGCAGGTCACGCCGCGATACTTCATCCGCTTGTATTTGCCGCACAGACACTCGTAATCCTTGATAGGGCCAAAGATCCGGGCGCAGAACAGGCCGTCACGCTCGGGCTTGAACGTCCGGTAGTTGATGGTCTCAGGCTTTTTGATCTCGCCATAGGACCACGACAGGATGCGCTCGGGCGATGCCAGAGAGATCCGGATCTCGTCAAAAGTCTTCAGCGGCTGGACCGGGTTGAACGGGTTGTTCATCACTTCTTGGTTCATTTTGTAACCTTTCAGTTAGAGAGTGGGGAGGAAGGCGCGGCTGCGCCTCACTCCTGCTCTTCCGCGTCCAGCAACTCGACGTTCAGGCCGAGCGAGCGGATTTCCTTGACAAGCACGTTGAAGCTTTCAGGCACACCGGCCTCAAAGTTGTCTTCGCCCTTCACGATGCTCTCGTAGACCTTGGTCCGGCCGGCAACGTCATCGGATTTCACCGTCAACATCTCCTGCAGGGTATAGGCGGCGCCATAGGCCTCCAGTGCCCAGACCTCCATCTCCCCGAAGCGCTGACCACCGAACTGGGCCTTACCGCCCAGCGGCTGCTGGGTCACAAGGCTGTATGGGCCGGTGGAACGGGCGTGGATCTTGTCATCAACGAGGTGGTGCAGCTTGAGGATGTATTTCATCCCCACGGTCACTTGCCGTGCAAACTGCTCACCGGTGCGTCCATCGAAGAGGGTCGATTGACCGCTCTCGTCCAGCCCTGCCCGGCGCAGCGCATCGTTTACGTCGGCTTCCTTGGCACCATCGAAGACAGGCGTTGCGATCGGCACACCGATGCCCACGTTTCCAGCTGCTTCCAGCAACTGGTCCTGCGTCATATCGGCGATGGCTTCCTCATAAAGGTCGTCACCATAGGCAATCCGCATCGCGTCACGCACAGGCGTCATGTCGCCAGCACGGCGGTAGACTTTCAGCGCTTCCGCAATGCTTTCGCCAAGGTTGCGTGCTGCCCAACCCATGTGGGTTTCAAGGATCTGCCCGACGTTCATGCGGCTGGGAACACCAAGTGGGTTCAGAACCACATCGACAGGCGTCCCGTTTGCCAGGAATGGCATGTCTTCCTCGGGCACCACCTTCGAGATCACACCCTTGTTGCCGTGACGACCGGCCATCTTGTCGCCTGGCTGAAGCTTGCGCTTCACGGCGATGAAGACCTTGACCATTTTCATCACGCCCGGAGGCAGATCGTCGCCGCGGCGAACCTTCTCGACCTTGTCCTCGAACCGGCGATCAAGCGCTTTCTTCTGGATCTCGTATTGGGCGTTCAGCGCTTCAACGGATGAAGCTTCCGCATCATCACCAAGCGCCAGCTGCCACCACTGGCCACGGCTCAGCGTGTCCAGAAGATCCTCATTAATCTCGGAGCCGGACTTGACGCCCTTTGGCCCTTTGACGGCGGTTTTGCCAAGGATCAGCGACTTGAGACGCGCGTAGATGTTGCGGTCCAGAATGGCCAGCTCGTCGTCCCGGTCGCGGGCCAGACGCTCAACTTCTTCGCGCTCGATCTGCAACGCACGTTCGTCTTTCTCGACGCCATGACGGTTGAAGACCCGCACCTCGACGACTGTCCCGAAATCACCGGGCGGGAGACGCAGGGAGGTATCGCGAACATCTGATGCCTTCTCACCGAAGATGGCGCGCAGAAGCTTTTCTTCCGGCGTCATCGGGCTTTCACCCTTCGGTGTGATCTTGCCCACCAGAATGTCCGAAGGTCCGACTTCGGCACCAATGTAGACAATGCCTGCTTCGTCGAGATTGCGCAGCGCTTCCTCGCCCACGTTGGGGATGTCGCGAGTGATCTCTTCAGGGCCAAGCTTGGTGTCGCGGGCGGCCACTTCGAACTCTTCGATGTGGATCGAGGTGAAGACGTCGTCTTTCACGATTCGCTCGGAGATGAGGATCGAATCCTCGTAGTTGTAGCCATTCCACGGCATGAACGCGACGAGCACGTTCTTGCCAAGCGCCAGTTCACCCAGATCGGTCGACGGACCGTCTGCGATCACCTCGCCCTTGGTCACCGTGTCGCCAACCTTCACCAAGGGGCGCTGGTTGATACAGGTGTTCTGGTTGGAGCGCTGGAATTTGCGCAGACGGTAGATGTCCACGCCAGGATCGCCCGGCGCCAGATCTTCGGTGGCCCGGATCACGATCCGCATCGCATCAACCTGATCGATGATGCCGGCACGGTGTGCCGTGATCGCAGCCCCACTGTCGCGCGCCACGATCTCTTCGATACCGGTGCCCACGAATGGTGCTTCGGCCCGCAGAAGCGGCACAGCCTGACGCTGCATGTTCGAGCCCATGAGCGCGCGGTTCGCATCGTCATTCTCAAGGAACGGGATGAGCGAGGCAGCAACGGACACCAACTGCTTGGGCGAGACGTCGATCAGATCGACATTCTCAGGCGCATTCAGCATGTATTCGCCGGATTTCCGGGTCGAGACGAGGTCGTTCTTGAACTTGCCCTTCTCATCAAGCTGCGCGTTGGCCTGAGCGACCGTGTAGCGCATCTCTTCCGTGGCGGACATGTACTGCACATCGTCAGTCACTTGGCTGTCGATCACCTTGCGGTAAGGTGTTTCGATGAAGCCATACTTGTTCACGCGTGCAAACGACGCGAGCGAGTTGATCAGGCCGATGTTCGGGCCTTCCGGTGTCTCAATCGGGCACATCCGACCGTAGTGGGTCGGGTGCACGTCGCGCACCTCAAAGCCTGCACGTTCGCGGGTCAGACCGCCCGGGCCAAGCGCCGAGAGACGGCGTTTGTGAGTGACCTCGGACAACGGGTTGGTCTGGTCCATGAACTGGCTGAGCTGGGACGAGCCAAAGAACTCGCGCACAGCGGCCGCGGCTGGTTTCGCGTTGATCAGATCCTGCGGCATCACCGTGTCGATCTCGACCGATGACATCCGCTCCTTGATCGCGCGTTCCATGCGCAGAAGGCCGACGCGGTACTGGTTTTCCATCAACTCGCCGACTGAGCGCACACGACGATTGCCCAAATGGTCAATATCGTCGATGTCGCCACGCCCGTCGCGCAGATCAACCAGCGCACGGATCACGGCAATGATGTCTTCATTGTTGAGCGTGCGCATCGTGTCAGGTACGTCCAGTTCAAGACGCATGTTCATCTTGACCCGGCCAACGGCGGACAGATCATAACGCTCGCTGTCAAAGAACAGGCTGTCGAACAGAGTGCTCGCAGCCTCAACGGTCGGTGGCTCGCCCGGGCGCATCACGCGATAGATGTCCATCAGCGCTGTGTCGCGGGTGAAGTTTTTGTCCACCATCATCGTGTTGCGGATGTAGGGACCGATGTTGACGTTATCGATGTCGAGCGTCGGGATCTCTTTCACGCCATTGTCCAGAAGGGTCTGGATGGTGCCGCCAGTAATCTCGTCGTTTTTGTCGTATTCCAGTGTCAGTTCGTCACCGGCCTCAACCCAGATCTCACCGGTTTCCTCGTTGATCATGTCAACGGCGGCAAACCGGCCGATCATGGCCTCGAAGGGCACAACGATCTGGGGCACATCACCACTGTCGAGCAGTTGCTTGACCGTGCGCGGTGTCACCTTTTTGCCTGCTTCGGCAATGACTTCACCGGTTTTGGCATTCACGATGTCGAACGGGGGCTTGGTGCCACGGATCCGCTCGGGGAAGAATGTCGTGACCCAGCCGTCCTTGTGCTTTTTGTAGGAGACCTGGTTGTAATAGGCATTCATGATGCCTTCCTGGTCCAGACCAAGTGCCAGAAGCAGAGTTGTCACCGGCAGTTTGCGGCGGCGGTCGATGCGGGCGAACACGATGTCTTTTGCGTCGAACTCGAAGTCCAGCCAGGAACCGCGGTAGGGAATGATGCGGCTGGTGAACAGCAGTTTGCCCGAAGAGTGGGTCTTGCCACGGTCATGATCGAAGAACACACCGGGTGAGCGGTGCATCTGGGACACGATCACACGCTCCGTGCCGTTCACGACGAAGGTGCCGTTGGGCGTCATCAGGGGCATGTCGCCCATAAACACATCCTGTTCCTTGATGTCCTTGACCGAACGCGCGCCGGTATCTTCGTCAACTTCAAAGACGATCAGGCGCAAAGTGACCTTCAGCGGTGCTGCATAGGTCATGTCGCGCTGCATGCACTCTTCAACGTCGTATTTCGGAGCCTCAAGCTCGTATTTCACGAACTCGAGAACGGAAGTCTCGTTAAAATCCTTGATCGGGAAGACCGACTGGAAAACACCTTTGATGCCCTCGCCGTCCATCGGCTCCGGCTGGTCACCGGAATCAAGGAACAGATCGTAGGACGATTTCTGTACTTCAATAAGATTGGGCATCTCCGCGACTTCGCGGATTTTGCCATAGAATTTGCGGATTCGTTTCTGACCGGAATGCGTCTGCGCCATTCGCTTTTCGTACCTTTTTGCTCGGCCAACGCGCGCGAAGGGCGGGATCCCGCACGCGATGGCTATGCCAAGGGGCCTATGACCTATGCTCTGCGAAGGGTCCCACACCTCGCACCGGTTCATCTGCACCTTTCACGATGACCTAGGGTAAGGTCACCGAAAGAGACGCAAACAGGCCAGACCCCAAAACCTGGGATCCGGCCTTTTCTTTACGCTGTAACCAGCCAACCCATGACGGGCGGCCCGATTACTTGAGCTCGACCTTGGCGCCAGCCTCTTCGAGCTTTTTCTTGATCTCTTCTGCTTCTGCTTTCGCAGCGCCTTCTTTGACAGCCTTGCCGCCAGCTTCGACGAGATCTTTTGCCTCTTTCAGACCCAGGCCAGTGATGGCACGAACCTCTTTGATGACGTTGATTTTCTTGTCGCCTGCTTCCAGCAGGATGACGTCGAACTCGTCTTTTTCCTCAGCAGCCTCAGCCGCACCAGCCGCAGGGCCTGCCATCATGACAGCGCCACCGGCAGCAGGCTCGATGCCGTACTCGTCCTTGAGCAGTTGCTTCAGCTCGGATGCTTCGAGAAGGGTCAGACCTACGATCTCTTCTGCAAGTTTCTTGATATCAGCCATTTGATATGTTCCGTTTCGTTTTCAAGTGTGAAATCCGGTATGGGCGCTTTTGCCATCCCGGCCTCATGAAGTTGCTTCTGGCCTTTACGCCGCCTTCTCCTCGATCGTCTCGAGGATCGAGGCGATGTTGGACGCAGGCGCGCCAAGAGCTCCGGCAAGGTTCGCAGCAGGTGCCGCAATGCAGCCGACGATGGAAGCAATAAGCTCCTCGCGGGACGGCATGGCAGCCACGGCTTTGACACCGGCAGGATCCAGTGCGGTTTCCCCCATCGATCCACCCAGGACGACAAGTTTGTCATTGTCCTTGGCATAAGCCTCAACCACCTTGGCGGCTGTGACCGGATCTTCTGAGTAGGCCATCACTGTTTGCCCGGTCAGCAGGTCACCCATCTTTTCCATGGGTGTCCCGTTCAGGGCGATCTTGGCGAGCGTGTTCTTGGCGACACGAACCGACCCGCCTGCTTCACGCATGCGGGACCGGAAATCGGTCATTTCAGCAACCGTGAGGCCGGTGTAATGTGCTACCACAACCACACCAGAGTCCGTGAAGATCTGGCCGAGTTCACCGACCAATGCTTCTTTTTGGGCTCTATCCACAGTTTTGCTCCAATTTAAGGGTGCGTTGCCGCACCCGGCTCAGGTTTGGCCCGGGGTTTGATCCCCGAACCGCTTGGTCCGTTCTACGGGACCGCCAAAATCGCCACCCAACCGGGTCTCGAATTTCACGCTTCCCGTCTCGGGCAGGAGATTAAGAGAGTTGCCTCTCACCCACCGTCTTGGACGAAAGACAGGCCAGTGCGGCCTGCCTTTAACACCGGGGTTGCCCCCGGCGATCTCTTACTCGGCGATTGCGTCGCCCAGATCGATCGACACGCCTGGACCCATGGTCGAGGAGATGGCAATCTTCTTGATATATGTGCCTTTGGCGCCTGTCGGCTTGGCCTTGTGGACGGCTGCGACGAACGCTTTCACGTTCTCGGCCAGCTGAGCCTCATCGAAAGAGGCTTTGCCGACACCAGCATGCACAACACCGGCCTTTTCAGCCTTGAACTGCACTTCGCCGCCCTTGGCAGCTGCCACAGCTGTTGCCACATCCATGGTCACCGTGCCCACTTTGGGGTTTGGCATCAGGTTGCGGGGGCCGAGCACTTTGCCCAGACGACCGACGATGGGCATCATGTCAGGAGTGGCGATGCACCGATCGAAGTCGATCTTGCCGCCTTGAATGGTTTCCATCAGGTCTTCTGCACCAACGATGTCTGCACCGGCCTTCTCGGCTTCTTCAGCCTTGGGACCACGGGCGAACACGGCCACACGAACCGCCTTGCCTGTGCCGTTTGGCAGGCTGACCACACCGCGGACCATCTGGTCAGCGTGGCGTGGATCGACGCCAAGGTTCATCGCCACTTCAACGGTTTCGTCGAATTTGGCTTTCGCATTGCCTTTGACCAGAGCAACAGCTTCGGCCACGGAGATGTCGGACTTGCCCTCAAACGCCTTGCGGGCTGCCTGGGTACGTTTTGCAATCTTTGCCATGACTTACCCTTTCACCTCGATGCCCATCGACCGGGCGGAACCCAGGATGATCTGCATTGCCCCGTCAACGTCATTGGCGTTGAGGTCTTTCATCTTGGTCTCGGCGATCTCGCGCACCTGCTTGACCGTCACGTGACCCACGGTCTGACGGCTGGGCGTGTTGGCGCCGGACTTCACCTTGGCGGCCTTCTTCAGAAGGTAAGACGCAGGCGGCGTCTTGATGTTCATGGTGAAGGATTTGTCGACATAATAGGTGATGATTGTCGGGCAAGGTGCGCCCGGCTCCATCTCCTGCGTCTTGGCGTTGAACGCCTTGCAGAATTCCATGATGTTGATGCCGCGCTGACCCAGAGCTGGGCCCACGGGTGGCGATGGGTTGGCTTTACCGGCTGGAACCTGAAGCTTCAGGGTCCCGGCGACTTTCTTGGCCATGTCAGGCCTCCTGTTCTACCGGCCATCGGGGCGCGTCCCCTCAGGCCTTGATTGGGCGTGGTCCGGTTCGGGCAACGCGTCGCCCTTGCCTCCCACGCGAAGGCACACGTCAGGTCTGTTTGGCGACCTGAGTGTATTCCAGTTCGACCGGGGTTGCCCGGCCAAAGATCGAGACGGTCACTTTCAGGCGGGCGTTTGCCTCGTCCACCTCTTCGACCATGCCGGCGAAACCCTCGAAAGGTCCGTCGGTCACATTCACGTTTTCACCCACGTCGAAGGAAATGAGCGAGCGTGGACGCTCCAGCCCCTCTTCGACCTGGTTGAGGATACGGGCCACTTCGGCGTCGCGCATCGGGACAGGCTTGCCCTGCGGCCCGAGGAACCCGGTCACCCGGTTGGTGTCCTTGATCAGGTGATAGGCCGCGTCGGTCATTTCCATGCGGACCAGAACATAGCCGGGCATGAAGCGCCGCTCGGTCTGGACCTTCTTGCCGCGGCGCACCTCGACCACTTCTTCAGTGGGAACCAGCACCTGTTCGATCTGCTCGTCCAGCCCATTCTGGGCCACCGCCTCCTTGATCGATTCCGCGACCTTCTTTTCGAAGTTCGACAGGACGCTCACAGAGTACCAGCGCAGGGCCATATTTGCTCAACCTCAGTGTCGCGGATTACCCGCTTGTATTCAATGCTTTAGGCGAAAGTCTTCACCCGGCTTTCTCAAACCAAAAGGAGCGCGCCTGCGAATCGCTGCGCGCCCTTTATGTCTGGAGTGGGCAGCATCTACTCCCCAAGATCAGGTAAATCAAGGGTGGAGCGGCACTTTTCGCGTCTTTCTCAGATGGTCTTCGGCTGCGCCTGTTGCAAGCCCCGGATGCCTCCGGCGGGGATATTTGGGCCAGGAAGTGAGCAGACCGTCTGAATTTCATGACGATCAGAAGAAACTCTGGGGGTCGATGTCAAGCGCGATGCGGGCATTCGCAGGTGGTTTCACGGCGGCCCGCCAGGCCTTCAGTGCCGGCTGCAGGGCCAGTCCCTTGGGACCCTTGACCAGAAACCGGATGCGGTGTTGGCCGCGCACACGCGCGATCGGGGCAGGTGCCGGGCCGAAGACCTGAGCGCCTGCCGTCGTCATCAGATGCACCTGCCGGATCATGTCTCGTGACAGGGCAGTGAGCTGGGTCAGGTCCGGCCCGCTGAGGATCACGCCTGCCATCCGGCCATAGGGCGGTGCGCCTGCCTCCTGACGGGCGCGGGCCTCGGTCTCCCAGAAGGCTTCTTCCTCTTCCGACAGGATCGCCTCGATCACCGGATGCAGCGGCTGGTGGGTCTGCACCAGAACTTCCCCCGGACGCTCGGCCCGGCCCGCCCGGCCCGCGACCTGACGGATCAGCTGGAAGCTGCGCTCGGCTGCGCGCAGATCTCCCCCTTGCAGTCCGAGGTCAGCATCGATCACGCCCACGAGCGTGAGATTGGGAAAGTTGTGCCCCTTGGCCACGATTTGCGTTCCGATGATGATGTCCGCCCCGCCTGCGGCGATCTCTTCGATCAGAGATTTCATCCGCCGGGCACTGTCGGTCAGGTCCGAAGACAGAATGGCTACACGGGCATCGGGATAGTGGGCGATCACTTCCTCGGCCAGCCGTTCGACGCCTGGACCCAAGGCGGCCAGCGTGCCGGTCTGCCCGCACTCCGGGCATGTGTCGGGGATCACGCGGCTGGCCCCGCATTGATGACAGATCAGGCGCTGGTGAAACCGGTGTTCGACCATGCGCGCATCACAATCAGAGCAGCCGATCTGGTGGCCGCAAGCCCGACATAGCGTGAGTGGCGCATAGCCGCGGCGGTTGAGGAACATCAATGACTGCTCACCGCGGTCCAGACGTGCTGCAATCGCGTCATGAAGCACCGGCGAGATCCACGCCCCCTGCTCCGCCGGATCGAGCCGCAGATCCACCGCCGACATCGCTGGCAACACAGCAGTGCCGTAGCGGTGCGGCAGGTCCACGCGGGCATATTTGCCGGCCTTTGCGTTGGCCCAGCTTTCCAGCGACGGCGTGGCGGAGGCAAGCACCACCGTCGCACCCACCCGGGCCGCCCGCATCACTGCCATGTCACGGGCATGATAGAGCACACCGTCTTCCTGCTTGTAGGAAGTGTCGTGTTCTTCATCCACGACAACCAGCCCGAGGTTCTGGAAAGGAAGAAACAGCGCTGAGCGCGCACCGATCACGACCTGAGCCGAGCCATCGGCAACCGCACCCCAAGCCCGCCGCCGCTCGGCCTGAGTGACACCTGAGTGCCATTGCGCGGGCGGTGCGCCGAAGCGCTCCTCAATGCGGTCAAGAAAGGCACCGGTCAGGGCGATCTCGGGCAGAAGCACCAGCGCCTGACGCCCCTGCGCCAGACATTCGGCCACGGCTTCGAGATAAACCTCAGTCTTGCCCGACCCCGTGACACCCTTGAGCAGGATGGTCTGGTAAGCCCTGTCTGCGACGGCCTTGCGCAACACGCGCGACGCCTTCTCCTGCTCGGCTGACAACGCCTTGCCCGGGTGATGGGCGTCCATACGGGCAAAGGGTCTGTCGCGAGGCTCCTGCAGCAGCACGAGCACGCCCTGATCGGCCAGACCCTTGACCACCGAGGAACTGACACCTGCAAGTTGCGCCAGTTCGGTCGGGGCAAAGCCTGCCCCGCCGTGATCGGCCATGACATCGAGCACGCGCTTGCGCGCCTCCGTCATCCGGTCTGGCTGGCCCTTGCCCAGACGGTAGATTTTGCGCATCCCCGGCGGCGTTCCCAGACCCGGCACCCGGGTCGCAAGCCGCAGCATGGCAGGCATCGAGGTGATCGTGTAATCGGCCACGCGTTCCAGAAATCCGCGCAACTCGGCCGTCATGGGCGGTACATCCATCCGGCGCAGCACCGGTTTGATCTTCGCGCGGTCGAAATCGCCTGCGCCTGCGCCCCAGACCACCCCCATCACCTTGCGCGGGCCCAGCGGCACCTCGACGAAATCGCCGACGCCAACGCCGCCCTCCGGCGCCTTGTAGTCCAGCGTCCGGTCCAGCGGCTGCGTGGTGAGAACCGCCACCAGATCGCCGGGGGCAAAGCGCGCCTCCGTTACCATCGGGCAAACTTCTCAAAGGGGTGTTCCATAGGGCAAGTGATTGGTCTATTCTGCGCCCCAACACAAGCCAGAGCCTGACAGAGGCTCCAGAAGGGACACCCTCATCCATGAAATTTTTTGTCGACTCCGCCGATATTGACGCGATTGCAGAGCTGAATGACACCGGCATGGTGGATGGGGTCACCACCAACCCCTCGCTGATCCTGAAATCGGGTCGGGATATTCTGGAAGTGACCAAGGAAATCTGCGCCATGGTCGATGGACCGGTCAGCGCCGAGGTGGTCGCGCTTGAGGCTGATGCGATGATCGAAGAGGGCCGCAAGCTGGCCGAGATTGCTCCCAATATTGCGGTCAAAGTGCCGCTCACCTGGGCAGGGCTGAAGACCTGCAAGGTGCTCTCGGATGAGGGCAAGATGGTCAATGTCACGTTGTGCTTTTCGGTCAATCAGGCGCTGCTGGCGGCAAAGGCGGGGGCGACGTTCATTTCTCCCTTCATCGGACGGCTTGATGACATCAACCTTGATGGTATGGAACTGATCGCGGACATACGTACCGTCTATGACAACTACGGGTTCGGGACCGAGATCCTTGCGGCCTCCATCCGCTCGGCCAACCATGTGGCTGAAAGCGCGCGCATTGGTGCCGATGTGATCACTGCTCCGCCAGAAGTGCTGAAGAAGCTCGCCAGCCACCCGCTCACCGACAAGGGGCTTGAGGCATTCATGGCCGATTGGGCCAAGACCGGGCAAAGCATCCTGTGAGCGATGTTGCGACCATAAGCGAGGATCAGTTGAGCGAGCTGCGCAACCAGATCCTTGCCGATCCCGACATCGTGCTGGAAGATCAGGAAGTCATGCGGGCGCTGGTGGGCGAGACCCGGCCCGGTGACGGCCGCAAGATCGTCGATCTGCGCGGGCGTCTCGTGGCCAAGCTTGAGGATCAGCTGGACAAGCTGGAATCAACCCACCGGACGGTGATTGCCGCGGCCTATGAAAACCTTGCGGGCACCAACCAGATCCACCGCGCAGCCTTGGCGCTGATGGCCCAGGACAGCCTTGAGGGCGTGCTGATCTGCCTGCGAAATGCCGTTGCGCCGATGGTGTCTGTCGATCTGGTGCGTCTGGTGCTTGAGACCCGTCCGGCATCGGCTGATGCTCTTGGGCAGGAAGCGGCAGAGACGCTTTTGATCCTGCCGCCACGCTCGATTGATGCGTATATGACGCTCGGCCGAAGCTCCTCGGCCCGTCAGGTCACGCTCAGACCTGCCCCTGAAACCGTCGATGTGATCTTTGGCGAAGACAACGGCTGGATCGGGTCCGAAGCCTTGCTGACTCTGGCCGTGAAAGATGACGCGGCGGATGCCATGATCGCTTTTGGCGTGGAAGACGCCAACCGGTTCAACGCCGAACAGGGCACGGATTTGCTGGCCTTTCTGGCAAGTGTGGCTGAACTGACCCTGCGCCGGATCCTGTGACGTGACCCGGACCTCCGCCACCGGCTCTGAGGGCGCTGTTGCGCTTCTTGAGCGGTGGCTGGCAGGTCTGTCTGCGGTCGAGGGTGCAAGCCCCAAGACCGTCACCGCCTATCGTCATGACGTCTCGGGCTATCTGGGGTTTCTGGCCCAGCATTGGGGAGAGCCTGCTGGCAAGGCAGCACTTGCCCGCGTCTCGACCCGCGACATGCGCTCGTGGATGGCCTATGAGCGCGCGCGCGGCCTGTCAGCCCGCTCTCTGGCCCGTGCGCTGTCTGCAGTGAAAAGCTTTTACCGCTGGCTGCTGGAAGCCGAAGGGCTGGACGCGCCTGCCGTGGTTGCAACCCGCACCCCCAAGATCAAGGCCCGCCTGCCCCGCCCGATCAGTGCGGACGCCGCCCGCACAATGATCGACACCGCCGAGGTGCAGCACAAGCAGGACTGGGCCGGAACCCGTGACGTGGCGATCCTGACCCTGCTTTGGGGCTGTGGCCTGCGCATATCCGAAGCGTTGTCCCTCACTGCCCGCGATGTCCCTCTGCCCGACATGCTGCGGATTACCGGCAAGGGCGGCAAGGAGCGGTTGGTCCCGGTCCTGCCCGCTGCCACGAAAGCGGTTGAAGCCTACGTCCGTGCCTGCCCGTGGGAGATTACCGGAGACAACCCGCTTTTTCTCGGGATCCGCGGTGGTGCGCTCAACCCCACACAGGTGCAGAAAACCGTGCGCGACCTGCGTCTGCAACTGGGCCTGCCGGAGACCACGACACCGCATGCCCTGCGCCATTCATTTGCCACGCATCTGCTGGAAGCGGGTGGCGACCTGCGCTCCATTCAGGAGCTTTTGGGCCATGCCTCGCTTTCAACCACACAGGTCTACACAGGCGTCGATCAGGTGCGCCTGCTGGAGGTCTATGACCAGACCCATCCTCGGGCATCGGCAGACAAAAACTGAAATGATCCTTCACGGGATTGTGTCAAACGTTCAGATGTCAGTTACGAATTTCTGTGACAGGGTTCCGGGCGAGCGCCCTTTCGTGGCGACCAACAGTCAAACGAGGTCTTACGATGAAAACTTTTGCAACCCTAGCCGCAGCCCTTGCAGGCTTCATGGCGCTTACTGCCTCAGGCCCTGTTCATGCAGCGGATTGCAAGACCGACAAGGAACCGTTTGATCTGACCGGCGACGAGATCGATACGCTTTATTCCTGCATCGGAGATGAACTGGCAGCGGGCTATGCCAAGGGCGACAATGATGTGGCCAAGGTATACCGTTCCTGGGCCGCCAGCGCGACCCGTCCTGCAGTTGCAGGCCCCCATGGGGAGCGTCTGCTCAACACATTCGTCAATGACATCGGCGCTGAGCAGTATCTGAAATTCGAGGATGAAGGCGGGTTCGTCATGCCCACCGGCTCGGTTCTGGCCAAGGAAAGCATGAAGGTGAACGTCAAGAAGGGCGAGCTGGTCCGCGGTCCTCTCTTCATCATGACCAAGGTCGGCACTGACGCTGAAGAAAACTCTGACGGCTGGTTCTATTCCGCCGTTCAGCCGAGCGGCAAGGCGATGAAAATCAAGCAAAGCTTCTGCCACAACTGCCATGAGGCCTTCTCCGATCAGGACAGCATGGGCTACCCGGTCGAGGAAGTCCGCGTCGGCGGCTGATCCGGGTCACATCTGAATTTTGTCAGGGCCTCTGATGCTGCACCGCATCAGGGGCCTTGTCACATCTGCCTGCCTGTCGCACAGTCTGGGAACCGATATATCAGGGAGCCCGTCCATGAAACTCATCATCACTTGTCTGCTGGCGCTTGGCCTTGGCACATCCGCCCTTGCTGCCGATCTGCCCGATCTGGGCGGAAAGGAAATCGTCGTTGTCACCGAAAACGCCTACCCGCCCCTGCAGTTCATCGATCCCAAAACCGGTGAGGCCATAGGCTGGGAATATGACGCCATGGCCGAGATCGCAAAACGCATCAACGCGACCGTCGTGATCGAGAATGTCAGCTGGGACGCAATGATCCCGGCCGTGTCTGAAGCCCAGTATGACCTCGGCATGACCGGCATCACCATCAAGGAAGACCGCAAGGAAAAGGTTGATTTCTCGGATGCCTACATGCGCTCCGAGATGTTCATGCTGGTGCGCGCCGATGAGGATCGCTTTGCAGATGGCCCCGGTTTTGCGGCGATTGAGGACGGTCTGGTCGGCGCGCAGGCAGGCACCACGCCCTTCTATGTGGCTGTCTACGACATGCTCGACGGGAATGAGGCCAACCCCCGCATCAAACTATTCGAAACCTTTGGTGCATCCGTTCAGGCCCTGCGTTCAGGCGATGTCGATGTGGTGCTGACCGATGGCACAGCGGGTGCAGGCTATGTGAAAGCCAATCCGGATGTCTTCAAGCTGACAGGCGATCCCATGGGGTCAGAGGATTTCGGCTTCATTTTTCCCAAAGGCTCCGATCTGGTCGCACCGATCAATGCAGCCATTGCAGACATGAAGGCCGATGGCACCATGGATGCGCTCAACACCAAATGGTTTCTTGAGTACACATTCGGTGACTGAAGCCACAACGGCGCCCCGGGCCTGACCCGGGGCCACGCCAGAGCCCATGCGCAACCGACCCGACTTTCCATGGTGGCTGATTGTGGCCATCATCATCGGCCTCTACCTCGGCTGGCGGGTCTATATCGACGAGACCTATTCACAGGTCATCGCGATCGTCTCCAAAGGCGTCAGCATCACGATCTTTGTGACCTGCACGGCATTTGCACTTGCCTGTATCCTGGGTCTGGTGCTGGCACTTGGCGTCTTGTCACGCTCGGTGATCCTGCGCCAATGCGCACGCTTCTACATCGAGATCATGCGCGGCATCCCGATCCTCGTGCTTCTCTTCTACATCGCCTTTGTCGGCGCGCCTGCGCTGGTTGCGGGCTATAATGCGCTGGCTGAACCGCTGGGGCTGGAGCCTGCGCGCACCCGCGATCTGTCGCTGATGTGGCGGGCGATCCTTGCACTCACACTCGGTTACGCCGCCTTCATTGCTGAAGTGTTCCGCGCGGGCATCCAGTCGGTCGATGAGGGGCAGATCGAGGCCGCCGAGGCGTTGGGGCTGAACCGCTGGCACCGCTTTCGCCTGATCATCCTGCCGCAAGCTTTGCGCACGATCCTGCCACCTCTGGGCAATGACTTCATCGCATTGATCAAGGATTCCTCGCTGGTCTCGGTGCTGGGCGTCGCCGACATCACCCAATTGGGAAAGGTCTATGCCGCAGGTTCTTTCCGGTTTTTCGAGACCTACAACATCGTGGCCTATATCTACCTGCTGATGACCGTCTCGCTGTCGCTTGCCCTGCGTGCTCTGGAGCGCCGCCTCAGACGTGCAAGCCATTCTGATCGCTGAGCTTCACACACCCTGATAGTTTTTTGACAAGCCCTGTTCCCTTGTCACATGTGATCCGCTATTGCACCTCATGTCCCGCTTTATCGCTGCCTTCTCCGTCCATCTGCTGACCGCATCGGGTGCCGCTCTGGCGCTGATGGCGATGTTGGCAGCCGGTCGCTGGGACTGGCCGATGATGTTCCTGTGGCTTCTGGTCGCACTTCTGGTCGACGGCATCGACGGGCCGCTTGCGCGCAAGGTCGATGTCCGTGCCCATGCCCCGCAATGGGACGGCGTGCTGCTTGATCTGATCATCGACTACCTGACCTATGTCATTATCCCCGCCTATGCACTGGTCGAGGCCGAGCTTATCGGCCCGGGCTTCTGGAGCATCGGGGCAGCCCTGCTGATCTGCATCACCGGTGTGGTCTATTTCGCCGACACGAGGATGAAGACCTCCGACAACAGCTTCTCGGGCTTTCCCGGTTGCTGGAACATGGTCATCCTTGTGCTCTTTTCCGTGGATATCGGCAGTTGGGCCGCGATGTTCCTTGTGATCGGCGTGGCCCTGTCTCAGTTTCTGTCGCTCAAGTTCATCCACCCGGTGCGCACGGAGCGCTGGCGCTGGCTCAGCCTGCCGATGATGCTGGCATGGGCAGGGTTTGCCGCCTGGGATGTCTGGCTGAGCTTTGAGGGCCCGCAGATCGCCAAAATCGGTCTGATCATCACCTCGCTCTACCTTGCTTTTGCGGGCATTGCGCAACAGATCATCCCGCAAAAGGCCCGCGACTGATTTTTTTCGCCCGCCCGCGATTATTTTCTTGATCTGAATCGCCACTTGATCCAACTGCACCCTCGACGCCAACGCACGCGCCTCTGTGCCTTTACGGTTATGTAGCGACGGTAACGTCTCTTTTGGTTTCGACGCGGCCCCCTTTCGGTCGTCACTCTGATGGAGATTGCCTTGAACGCTCACGTAACCGGGTTCGCCCGTCCAAATGTCCTGTCCGATGACGCATCCAGCAGCGACGCAACTTCTGCGGTCCGACGATACATCGACGCCCATGTTTTCGAGTGTCCGACACTTGTGGTCGACCGCGCTCTTGTCGCCCAGAACTACCGTGCCCTGTCCGCCTCGCTTGGCCCCGTCAAGATCCATTACGCGGTCAAAGCAAACCCTGCGTCCGAGTTGCTGGAAATGCTGACCATGGAAGGCTGCAATTTCGACGCTGCCTCTCTGGGCGAGGTTGATGCCTGTCTTGCGGCCGGCGCAACCCCAGACCGGATCTCGTTTGGCAACACGGTTAAACGTGCCTCCGACATTGTACGGGCCCATGCAAAAGGCATTACGCTCTTTGCCGCTGACAGCATCGAGGAACTGACCAAGCTGGCCACACATGCTCCGGGAGCGCAGGTCTATATCCGCGTGATCGTCGAGCATTCGCAAGCCGACTGGCCATTGTCGCGCAAGTTCGGTTGTGCCGCTACGGAAGTTTCTGGCCTGATGACACAGGCAACCCTGCTTGGCCTTCAGCCTGTTGGAATTTCTTTCCATGTCGGCTCGCAAACCCGCCACCCCGAAATGTGGGCCGCGACCCTTGATGAGATGTCCGCGCTCTGGACCAGCCTCAAAGCCGACGGTCATGACCTCAGCCTGCTCAACATCGGTGGCGGCTTCCCGGCCTTCTATGGCGAGGATGTCACCGGCCCGATGGCCTATGGCACTCAGGTTCTGCAAATGGTTCAGGACCGCTTTGGGCATGTGCCCCACATCATGGCAGAGCCGGGCCGCGGCATGGTCGCCAATGCCGGCATGATTGCCGCCGAGGTCATGCTGGTCTCGCGCAAGTCAGCCGATGATCTGCACCGTTGGGTTTACCTGGACATCGGAAAGTTTTCGGGCCTTGCCGAAACCATTGACGAAGCAATCCGTTACCAGTTCGTCACCCCCCATGACGGCGGTGAGACCGGCCCGTGTGTCATGGCCGGTCCAAGCTGCGACAGTGCTGATGTGCTCTATGAAAAGCGCCCGATGCAATTGCCGCTGGCCCTTGCCTCCGGTGATCGCTTCCTGATCCTGAACGCGGGTGCCTATACGTCCAGCTATTCATCCGTCGGTTTCAACGGCTTCCCGCCGCTTGACGTCGTGATCCTCTGACAGCCTGGAAAAGGCCCTGCCCCATTGATCAGGGGCAGGGCTTTTCTAAATCTCAGCCCAGCGCCGCATCGCAGCGGGCGCAGGTGCCCGGATGGCTGTGGCTGCCCACATCCTCCAGAATCTTCCAGCACCGCTGACATTTCTCACCCTCGGCCTTGGCAAAGATCACGCCAAGTCCCGGTGTCTCAAGCTGGAACGCATCCGCATCCAGAGCGCCTGTGACGATCTCAAGCCTGGAGGTGATGCAGATGTCTTCCATTTCGACCGAACGCAGAACATCGGCCAGATCACCATCAACCACCTGCAGAACCGGTGCCGCCTCAAGCGATGCACCGATGGTCTTGTCCTGACGCTTGACCTCCAGCGCGCCGGTGACCACGCGCCGGGCCAGTCTGATCTTCTCCCATTTTGCCGCCAGCGCGTCATTGCGCCATTCAGCGGGTGTCTGGGCAAAATCCTGCAGATGCACGGAACTGTCCTCACCGGGGAAGCGCTCAAGCCAGACATCTTCCATCGTGAAGACCAGCATCGGGGCCAGCCATGTCGTCAGGCGGTGGAACAGCAGGTCCAGCACGGTGCGCGCTGCACGTCGCCTGTCGCTGTCCGCGCCATCGCAATAAAGCGCATCCTTGCGAATGTCGAAGTAGAAGCTCGACAGATCGACCGTCGCAAACTGGAACACCTGCTGGAACAGGCCCTGAAAATCATACTTGGCATAGCCGTCCTGCACCACCTGATCCAGTTCGGCCAACCGGTGCAGCACCCAGCGTTCCAGCTCGGGCACGTCTGCGGGCTCAACCCGTTCATCCTCGGACCAGCCTGCCAGATTGCCCAGCAGGAACCGCATGGTGTTGCGCAGACGCCGGTAACTGTCAGCGGTGTTCTTCAGAATCTCCGGCCCGATCCGCTGATCCGCGGTATAGTCGGACTGGGTTACCCACAGGCGCAGGATATCCGCGCCATACTGCTTGACGACCTGCTCGGGCAGGATGGTGTTGCCGAGCGATTTGGACATCTTCATGCCCTTCTCATCCAGCGTGAATCCATGTGTCAGCACGCCCCGGTAAGGCGCGCGGCCCTTGGTGGCGCAGGCCTGCAACATGGAGGAATGGAACCAGCCGCGATGCTGGTCAGTGCCTTCCAGATACAGATCCGCAATGCCGTCTACTGTTCCGTCCTCACGATCGCGCAGAACAAAGGCATGGGTAGATCCTGAATCGAACCATACATCGAGCACGTCAAAAACCTGCTCCCAGTCGTCCGAATTGTAGCCGTTGCCCAGAAAGCGTTCCTTGGCGCCATCAACATACCATGCATCGGCCCCATCTTCGCGGAACGCTTGCGCGATGCGGGCATTTACCGCTTCGTCGCGCAGCAGGAAATCTGCGTCCGTAGGCTTGGCTCCCTTGCGCACAAAACAGGTGAGCGGCACCCCCCAGGCGCGTTGACGGCTGAGCACCCAGTCAGGGCGCGCCTCGATCATCGAGTAGAGGCGGTTGCGGCCCGTTTGCGGCGTCCACTCAACCAGTTGGTCAATGGAGGTAAGCGCCCGCTCCCGGATCGTCTTGCCATAGGTGTCATCCCCGCCCACCGGCGTGTCGATGGAGGCAAACCATTGCGGTGTGTTGCGATAGATTAGCGGTGCCTTGGAGCGCCAGGAATGCGGGTAGGAGTGTTTGATCTTGCCCCGCGCCAGCAAGCCGCCCACCTCGACCAGCTTGTTGATCACGGCAGTGTTCGCATCACCCTCCTTGCCATTTGGCTTGAGGATACGCTTGCCACCAAAGAACGGCAGGTCTGCGCGAAACGCGCCATCCTCTTCGACATTGTAGGTGATGACCTGCTGAAGCATACCCGCATCGCGGTAAAGCTCGAATTCCTCCATCCCGTGAGACGGCGCACAATGGACAAAGCCGGTGCCTTCCTCATCGGTCACGAATTCCGCGTGACGGAAATCACGCGGCGTGTCCCATTCACCCTCGCCGCCATCTGCGCCTGCGAAGGGGTGCGATAGTGAGATGCTGTCCAGCACATCCGGACCAACATCACCGATACGGCGATACATCGATGGCTCAAGCCGGGCCTTGGCAAACACACCTTCGGCCAGCTTGTCTGCAAGCAGATACTTGCCGCCGGCAACCGCCCAACACTCATCAGGTGTTTCTGTCACCTCATAGAGCCCGTAAGAGATGTCATTGCGATAAACGACGCCGCGGTTGGATGGGATGGTCCAGGGCGTGGTCGTCCAGATCACGACCTTGGAACCTTCCAGATCTGTGCCTTCCTGTCCGATCACATCGAACATCACCCAGATCGTGAAGCTGTCCTTGTCGTGATACTCAACCTCGGCCTCGGCCAGCGCGGTCTTCTCGATCGGTGACCAGAGCACGGGTTTCGAGCCCTGATAGACCGAGCCGTTCATCAACAGCTTCTGGAATTCCTCGGCGATCACGGCCTCGGCGTCATAGGCCATGGTCAGATACGGATCGTCCCAGTTGCCGGTCACGCCCAGACGTTTGAATTCCTCGCGCTGGACGTCGATCCAGCCCTCGGCAAACTTGCGGCATTCCTGACGCATCTCGACCACCGGCACGTCATCCTTGTCCAAACCCTTGGCCCGGTACTGCTCCTCGATCTTCCATTCGATGGGCAGGCCATGGCAATCCCAGCCCGGCACATATCGTGCATCATAACCCATCATCTGGTGCGAGCGTACAACCATGTCCTTCAGGATCTTGTTGAGCGCATGACCGATGTGCAGATGTCCGTTTGCATATGGCGGACCGTCATGCAGCGTCCAGGGCTTGCGGTCGGTCTTCTCACGCAGGCGGTCATAGATGCCGATCTTTTCCCAACGCTCCAGCCACTCGGGCTCGCGCTTGGGCAGACCGGCACGCATGGGAAACTCGGTCTTGGGCAGGGTCAATGTGTCTTTATAGTCAGGCGTCTCGGCGCACATGGGTGCTCTCCATCGGATGGATATCTGTGATGTGTGATAAAGAGGGCGGCGCGGCAGGTCCAGACGCCTTTGCCCGGCGGCCCTGAAATCAGAGCGCCGGGGATATAATTCGTATGATGCGGATCATGGACATGGCGTCGGAATACGCAGAATTTCCCTGAAGCGCCACCGGTTTTTTCAGCCCTGCCCCGAGAACAAGCCGGTCAGTGCCCGACGCACCAGTGTCGTGACACCGGGGCGTTTGAGCGCGCGAAACGGCAGCGGGCGACAAACCTCCATCGCGGCCACGCCGACGCGCGCGGTCAATGCACCATTGACCACACCTTCCCCGAAGCGGCGAGAGAGTTTCGAAACCAGACCACCGCCCGCAATGGACGAGATCATGTCGTCGCCCACAGCCACAGCACCGGTAGCAACCAGATGGGTGGCCACAGCGCGCATCAGCCGCCAGGACCCCAGCGTTCCGGCCCGCCCGCCATAGATCTCGGCAATCCGCCGGATCATGCGAATGTTGGAGGTCAGCGCCACGAAGACATCTGCCAGTGCCAGAGGAACCAGCGCCGTTGCCGTCGCCACGCGCCGCGCCGCCCCTTCAATTTCAAGCCGCGCAAGATCATCAAGCGGGGCCATCAGCGACCGCTCGGCATGATCCACGGCAGCGTCCGCATCAAGCAGCGTGTCTTCCTGCCCGGCCATCTCATCCATGGCCCAGCGCATGTCCTCCCGTCCGCGATACATTGATTTCAGTGACTTTCTCAGCTTCACGGCCTCGGCCAAAGATCCCGATGTAATCACACTTCTTGCCTGTCGCTGCAGGTGGTCGACCTTGGACAAGCGCGACAGGGCAGCCAGTTCGCGCAAAGCCACCAGCGCCAGCACGGACACCAAGGCGATCATCAGGCCAAGCACGACCCGCCCCAGCCACAGATTTCGATCCAGCAAGCCGGTCACGTAATCCCATGCCGCCAGCGAGACCATCAGCGTCACCAGTGACAGTGCAATCCCCCAGAACCAGCGCCCCAGTCTGGATCCGGGCCGCGCAGCGAAGGCGGTCGCTGTCTGCATTGCAGCCCCTTGCGGCCGTGGAAGTTCGGGATCAGGCACCGGAGGCGCAGTCGATGGATCCAGTTTCGGCTTGTCGCCCTTGGGCAGGTCATCGATCTCGATCAGGACCGGTTTGCGGGTCTCGCTCATGGCGGCGTTCCCTTCTGTGTCCAGGTCAACTCCACATCGGGCAGTTGCTCCTCGTTGTTGCCCGGCGTTCGGGCCGTCTCGACAAATCCTTCTCGGGCATAAAAAGCCCGGGCCCGCAGATTGGCCTGAAAAGTCCAGAGCTTGAGCGTCCCGGTTGCCTGCGTCTTGGCGCTGTCCAGCAAGACCCGCCCGATACCCCGCCTGCGTTCGGCTGAGGCCACATAAAGACAGGAGATAAACGCGCCATCATGGGCGATGAAACCCAGCGTCACATCATCGGCGCGCGCCACTGTCACAACGCGGGTCTCGATGAGGTTTTGCAGGAAAGCATCATCCGCCGCACGGTCGTGCAAATTCGGGAACCAAGGGGTTTCGTCAACCCATTCGCGCAAAATTTCACCGATTTCCGCAACATCTTGTGGCGTGCCGCTGCGCAACCACAGGCCTGTCCCCTCGGGGACAGGCATTTCGGGTGTCCCCGAGGGGACAGTGCGCGCAATTATCACAGCCGATCTCCCAGCAAGAATTCCGCTGCCCGGTCAAGGCGGATGTGCGGCGGGCCGTCTCCGGGCTTGAGCGTCAGATGCGGTGGCGCAAAACGCATGACCGAGAAGTCCCGGTCCAGCCAGGTCTCGGCCCCTTTGCGCGCGGGGCTGAGCAGATGCGTGGGATCGCCGGGCAGATCACCCGCATACATCGCCGCTTCCTTGCCTGTGTCCAGAAGGCGGCCCTGCACGCAATCCAGCGGTTTGCCCTCATGGGTCACGCTCTGCTCGATGGTGGCGCGCAGCGCTGCAATGGACAGGGCCATGGTCTCGGCCCCTTTGAATTGTGCACGTGCCTGCGCATCTGCCACCAGCGCTTCGGTCAGGGCGGTCAGTTGCCCGTGCTGGCTGTGATGCAGGTGATCGGCCTTGGTCGCCGCAAACAGGATCCGGTCGATGCGCTTGCCCAGAATGGGGCTGAGCCAGGAATTCTGACCGGGCCGAAACGTGCCGAGAATTTCCGCCAGAACCGAGCGCAGATCCTCGACCGCTCGCGGTCCTGCGTTGATCGCGCCCAACACATCAACCAGCACGATCTGACGATCCAGACGGGCAAAGTGGTCGCGAAAGAACGGCTTCACGACGATGCGCTTGTAGGCCTCGAACCGGCGCTCGAAGGCTGCGTGAAGTGCACCGGGTTTGCGCCCCTGCGCAGGTGGCAGCGGGGCAAAGGTCAGGGCCGGAGAACCGTCCAGATCACCGGGCATCAGAAAACGGCCGGGCGTACAGTCGGAATAGCCTGCCGCCCGCGCAGCTTTGAGGTATGTTGTGAAACTTGCCGCAAGGCCGCGCGCAGCAGTCTCGTCAAGCTTTGCGTCAAGGTCAGCCTCGGTCAAGGCGCTGAGCCAGTCCAGCGACTGTTCCCGCCGGGTCTCTGCCTTTGCAAGTGCGGTGGCGGACCAGTCTGCATAGCTGAGATCCAGCAAGGCCAGATCCAGCAGCCATTCACCGGGGTAATCGACAATGTCCAGATGCACCGTCTTGGGCCCGGTCAGACCCGAGAGCAGACCCGAGGGCTGAACCCGCAAGGACAGACGCAGTTGCGAGATCGAGCGGGTGCTGTCGGGCCAATGGGGTGTCGTGCCGGTCAAAGCACCAAAATGATCCTCATAGGCAAACCGTGCAACGCTGTCGTCAGGCTGGGGTTGCAGGAAAGCCTGCGTCAGCCGCCCGTCGCTTGCCGCGATCAGTTGCGGCATCCGGCCCCGGTTGATCAGATTGGCCACCAGCGATGTGATGAAAACCGTCTTGCCCGCGCGCGACAGACCGGTCACGCCAAGCCGGATCACCGGCTCGAACAACAGTTCCTCAATTCCGTTCTGGGCCTCTTCCAGGCGGCGGGACACGCCATCGGCGACATCTCCCAAAATCGTAAACATCTTGCACGGGCCTTTTTCGGTTCGCCTCAAGATATAGGCAGGCTGCGGGTCCCTGAACAGACCCTTGGCAAAAAGCCCGGCAGGAGATATGGCCTCGGACCATGCCCAGATATGCCTTTGAAATCGAATATGACGGCACGCCGTTTCGCGGCTGGCAACGGCAGACGGACCTGCCCAGCGTACAGGGAGCGCTGGAGGAAGCGCTGTCAAAGCTGGAACCTGATCTGTTGAGCACGGTTGCAGCCGGGCGGACTGATGCGGGCGTGCATGCCATGGCGCAGGTTGTGCATGTGGATATGGCCCGCGACTGGGAACCGTACCGGTTGATGGAGGCGCTGAATTACCACCTCAAACCCGATCCGGTGGCTGTTTTGCGCTGCGCGCGGGTCGCATCAGAATTCTCGGCCCGCTTCGACGCGACAGAACGGCACTATCTGTTTCGTCTGGTCAGCCGCCGGGCGCCAATGGCGCTGGAGGCCAACCGTGTATGGCGGATCGGGCATGGGCTGGACGCTGATGCGATGCGCGCAGGTGCCGCGCATCTGATCGGGCGTCACGATTTCACGACCTTCCGGTCCACCATGTGTCAGGCCAAATCGCCGGTGCGCACACTGGACAGTCTGAAGATCGAGGTGCGCGACATCCCTGCGGGGACAGAGTATCGCTTTACCTTGCGCGCCCGCAGTTTTCTGCACAATCAGGTGCGCAGCTTTGTCGGCACACTTGAGCGTGTGGGCGCAGGCAACTGGCATCCCGACCGGGTGGCGGAGGCGCTGGACGCGCGTGACCGGGCAGCCTGTGGGCCGGTCTGCCCGCCATCAGGGCTCTATCTGGCAGCGGTGCACTACCCTCAAAAAGTCTTCGCTGACCGCTGATAGCGTATGCCTCCGGCGGGAGTATTTGAGGATAGTCGAAAGAGGGATTGCAACCGGCACAAGCCATCAACTGCCTAAAGAAATGGCAACAGGTGTCGGTTTCAGACCATTTGACTGTACAGTTCTGCGGCAGGTTTCATGAGAATGAAATTTCTTGACTCCTCGGCAAGGGATTTCGCAGCTTGCTGCGTCAGGTTTGAAAACAGGGAGAAAACCGTGATTAAATCACTTGCACTTGCTACCGCCGGTCTGGCTCTGGCTGTCAGCGGCGCCGTCGCGCAAACCAAGGTGCCTTTTGCGCTGGACTGGAAATTCGAAGGGCCATCGGCTGCCTATTTTGCCGCCATCGACAACGGGCATTTTGCCAACGAAGGTCTGGATGTCGAGGTCTCGGCCGGGTCGGGCTCGCTTGATGCGATCCCCAAAGTGGCGACAGGCGCTTTCCCGATCGGGTTTGCCGACATCAATTCGCTGGTCAAGTTTCTCGACCAGAACCCGGGCGCGCCGGTGATTGCCGCGATGATGGTTTACGACAAGCCGCCCTTTGCGGTCGTGGGTCGTGTGAGCCAGGGCGTGAGCACACCGGGTGATCTGGAAGGTAAGGTTCTGGGTGCACCGCCACCAGATGGGGCCTGGGCACAGTTCCCGGCTTTTGCCTCGGCCAATGGTCTGGATGTCTCGAAAATCACGGTGGAGCCCGTGGGCTTCCCGACCCGTGAGCCGATGCTGGCTGAGGGCAAGGTCGATGCAATTACCGGCTTTTCCTTCTCGTCCTATCTGAACCTTGTGCGTCTTGGCGTGCCGGAAGAAGATATCTCGGTCATCTTGATGGCGGACAATGGGCTGAGCCTTTACGGCAACGCGATCATCGTGAACACCGAATTTGCAGCGGCCAATGCAGACACGGTCACTGGCTTTTTGCGCGCCGTAGCAATGGGTTGGAAGGATGTGATTGCCGATCCCGATGCAGGTGCCGCAATGGTGACCAAGCGCAATCCGGCCGCTGATACAGCGCTTGAGGCCCGCCGTCTGAAGCTGGCGATCGTTGCCAATGTGGTGACCGACTACACCATGGCCAATGGCATGGGGGGTGTGGACGCCGACCGCATGGCCGCATCCATCGAGCAATTGGCCGAGAACTATGAGTTCCAGAACACGCCCGATGCGAGCCTGTATTTCACGGATGCCTATCTGCCGACCGATGGCAGCTTGATGCTGAAGTAAGGATAGGGGATGCTGAACACGGCCTCTGCCCTCGCGCGGGGGCCGTTTTTTGCGAGTGGAGCGTGGATGACCGAGAGCCTGATCGATATTGCCCATGTAACCCATGCCTATCAGACCGAGACCGGCTCGGTTCCGGTGCTCAACGATCTGACGCTGAGCTGTGCCGAGGGTACGTTCACGGCTGTGGTCGGCCCGTCGGGCTGTGGGAAATCCACGCTGACGCGGCTGATTGCGGGGTTGATGATCCCTGATGAAGGCGTGGTTTCCCTGCATGGGGAACGGGTGACCAGCCCACGGTCAACGGTTGGGATGGCGTTTCAGAATCCTGTGCTGCTGGAATGGCGGACGATATTGGACAATGTCCTGCTGCCCCTTGAAATCGTGCCCAACGCGTTGTCGCGCAAGGACCGTGAGGCGCGTGCGATGGACCTGCTGAAGCTGGTCGGGCTGGAGGGGTTTGAGAGCAAGCGCCCGTCCGAGTTGTCGGGCGGGATGCGTCAGCGTGCCTCGCTCTGCCGGGCGATTGTGCACCGGCCCGAAGTGCTGATCCTTGACGAGCCTTTCGGCGCACTGGATGCATTTACCCGCGAGGATCTGTGGCAGACCATGCACAACCTGCGCGCTGAAGAAAGTTTCACCTGCCTGTTGATCACCCATGATCTGCGCGAAAGCGTATTTCTGGCCGATCAGGTGATCGTGTTGTCGGGCCGCCCGGCGACCGTGCAATACACGCTGGACAATCCGATGAGCGGACCCCGCTCGCTTGATGAATTGTATACGCCCGAGGCAGCCGAGAAACTGGCGATCCTGCGCCATGAAATTCAGGTGGCCCAGGGCCGGGAGGTGGCATGATGCGGAGCTTGCGCAAGATCTGGCCACCGCTGGCAGCCATCCTCGTTTTTCTGGTGTTCTGGGAATGGCTCGTCTGGGTCAATGGCTGGCCGAATTACAAGATGGCCTCACCGTCCGACATCTGGCCTGCGTTCTGGAAATTTCGCTGGCTGTTTCTGGAATATGGCTGGCAGACCTTGTGGCGCACGGTTGTGGGCCTCTTGCTGGCGGTGGTCGTTGGGGCTGGCATCGGCATGATCATGGGGTTTTCGAAGACCATGCGCGATGCGCTTTACCCGCTCTTAGTGGGGTTCAACGCAATCCCAAAGGCGACGGTCGTGCCGGTGATCGCACTGATGTTTGTCGGTGCCCATGATTTCAACACGATCCTGATCGCGTTCATGATTTCGTTCTTCCCCATTGCTGTTTCGATCTCCATCGGGCTGAGCACACTTGAGCCGGAGTATCGCGACATCCTGCGCTCACTGGGAGCGTCGAACTTCACAATCTTCCGCAAAATCGCGCTGCCCAAGACCCTGCCGGAGTTCTTTGGCGCGCTGAAAGTATCGGTCACGCTGGCCTTTATCGGCACGAACCTGATGGAGATTGTGGAGCCCCATGGCCGTGGGCTGGGACACCTGTTTGATAGTGGCAAGATCTCGGCGGATTACCCGCTGATGTTTGCGGTGCTGATCGCGCTGGCGGTGCTGGGGATCGTGCTGTTCTACGTGGTCGTGGTGCTGGAACGGATCTTTGCGGGCTGGGCTGAACGGCAAGAGACGTGAGATTTTGAGTTGCGTCGTCGGACCGGAGTCAAGCCGAAGGCGCCGGTCCAACACCTGACCGTCCCGGCGGTCTGGTGCAGGACCGGCTTTAGTCACACAAACTCCAAAGAAAAAACACCCCGGTCAGACCGGGGTGCTGAAGTTGGGCAGGGTGGTTGATTATTTGAACAGTTTGACCGTGGGTTTCTTGCCAGTTGAGAACCCACTCGGCGCTTGACCGACACAGGACATGGAGTAGATGCCCTTGTTGGACGTAAAGCTCGGGCCTTTGCCTTTCATCCAGAACGCGCCAATCTCGGGGCCGTTTGGATTGTTGGGCACGTTCCATTCCTTGGTCACAACGGCGATTTTATTCGCTTTGGTTTTGACCGAATAGACCGGGCTTTTCTGGCCGGAACCGTGGACATACTGGTACTTGATCGTCGCATTGGCCTGATTGGTGCTGATGGCCGTGGTCAGACGAACCGCACATTTGCCGTTGGGCAGAGCAATTTCCTTGAGCTGCATGGTCGATTTCAGAACCTTTGGTGCAGGCGTTGTGCGCTGTGGCTCGGGCTTGGTCCGTTGAGGGTCCGATCTGGAGCAGCGCACCATCAGTTTCTTGGTGGGCTGAACTTCCCAGACCTTGTCCTTGTTGCCGACGCCGACGGTCGTGTAGTTGTAGTTCAGGCGTACATTGAACTTGACCGAGCGGTTGACGTTGAAGATCTGGCCATAGGACAAACCGCCCTTTTTCAGATCAGCTGCCAGCCGCATGCATTGGGCCACGGCCATGCCTTCGAACTTGGCAGCCGGAATGGTGAAGTTGAGGTTCTTGCCAACTTCGCGAGGGCGCTGGCCAACCCCATAGGACTTGCTGATCTTGAACGCGCCAAGACCGGGAACGGAAGTGGGCTGGCCGTAATCCATTTTCACAGATGGCTGTGCCGTCCAGTTTTTCACACGACGTACGCCACCGGGCATGATGTTCATGCGGGCCGTCATCTTGACGTTGCCGCCTGTGGACATGTGGGTATAGGCCTTGCCGTCGCTTTTCACGACCAGCCAGTCAGGATTGACGGTCTTGATCCAGCCGGATGAGAAATCCTCGGCCTGTGCAGAAAGGCTGGTTGCCAGCGCCAGAACGGTGCCGATTGCGGTAACTTTGAATGGGGTGCGGAATGTCATCTTGTTTGTCCTTTGGGTCTACTTGTTAAATTCGGCTGTAGGTCGCGGGACCACAGGGGAGGGTTCAAAGTTTTTCTGATTTTTTTCTGTGCGCTGAAAAAGGAACTGTTTGCCAAGGGGCAGGCGACGTTTTAGCGTGAAGTTGAAGCAAAGGATTATTGTGGTGCTTTTGACCAAATCAGTGGTGGTGGTGCGCAGGCGCGTGGTCCGGTAGGGAAGCTCTCCCCATCGGTTCGACCCAGCGCCCCCGGACAGCCTCCGGGGGATTTTTTTTGCTCAAGGACAACGCAATGCCCCGCTCACCATCACCACCCGGTTTGACCACACTGGTTTTGCTGACCGCAACGTCGGTGCTGGCGCTGAATATGTTTCTGCCCTCGCTGGTCTCAATAGCTGAAGAGTTTCAGGCAGATTACGCCGTGGTGAGCTTGTCGGTGGCGGGCTATCTGGCGGTCACTGCCGTGGTCAATCTGATCGCAGGACCAGTGTCGGACCGTTTGGGACGGCGACCTGTGGTGCTGGCAGTCCTGGTGCTGTTCGCCCTGGCCTCACTTGGTTGTGCGCTGGCAGGCAACGTCTGGGTGTTTCTGGGGTTCCGGCTTTTGATGGCCGGTGTTGCCTCGGGCGCAGTGGTGGCCATGGCGATTGTGCGCGATACACGGACACGCCAGGAGGCGGCTGCCATGATCGGCTATATCTCCATGGCAATGGCTGTTGCGCCCATGCTGGGGCCGATGCTGGGTGGGGTTCTGGACACGGCTTTCGGATGGCGCGCGAATTTCTGGCTTTATGCAGGTCTTGGCGTCGGTCTGCTGGCGCTGTGCTGGGTTGATCTGGGTGAGACTCAAGCGGAGCGGTCTGAAGCCCCTGCCCCCTTGCGCCGCAATCTGGCGACCATCGCGAAACTGCCGGTCTTCTGGGCCTATGCGATTTGCACCGCAGCCTCGACCGGGGCGTTTTTTGTCTTTCTGGCAGGCGCTCCGCTGGTTGCGGTAGCGACTTTCGGTCTGGACAGCGACATCCTTGGCATGATCATCGGCAGCATCACGGCGGGCTTCATGCTGGGCAGCTTTCTGTCAGGCAGGATCGCGCCAAAAGTTCATCTCACGACCCTGATGCTGGTTGGGCGTACTGTGGCCTGTCTTGGTCTGTCGGCAGGGCTGGTCCTGCTGATCTCTGGCGTTCTGTCGCCTTTGACGTTCTTTGGCAGCACCATTTTCGTGGGGCTTGGCAACGGTCTGACCATGCCCAGTAGTAACGCAGGTGCGATGTCGGTGGCGCCCGGGCTGACCGGCAGTGCTGCGGGGTTGAACGCATCCGTGAATGTGGCAACCGGCGCGGCACTGACCAGCCTGACCGGCGTGATCCTGACCCAGAGCCATGGTCCCTATCAGTTGCTCGGCCTGATGCTCGCCACGTCCTTTGTCGGCCTGCTTGCTGCTCTCATGGCCCGGCATCTGGACAAGACAGCGTGACATCTGTCCCCCTTTTCAATCCCGGTGGAAAGGCATAAGTCTTGGGGCGACGCAGACACATTCCGCCAAGGAGCCGCCCGATGACAGATGCATCCCACGACCTGATCAAGCAGGACATCACAGACAATGACGTCGTGCTGTTCATGAAAGGCACCTCAAGCATGCCGCAATGCGGGTTTTCCTCGCGGGTGGCGGGCGTGCTGAACTACATGGGCGTGGCCTACAAGGACGTGAATGTTTTGGCTGATGAAGGCGTGCGCGAAGGCATCAAGTCCTTTTCGGACTGGCCGACCATCCCTCAGCTTTACGTGAAAGGCGAATTCGTCGGCGGCTGCGACATCATCACCGAGATGACCTTGTCGGGTGAACTGGACACGCTTTTTGCCGAAAATGGCGTGAGCTTCGACAAAGACGCCGCCGACAAGATCCGCGAAGCGAACGGCTGAGCGGAAGAATTGGCTGGATTGATGGTTTGCGCCCTGCAGGGCGCAAACTCTGGTCAGTTGGTGAGGTTCATCGCCAATTGCTCGGACGCCGCAGTGACCCGCTCAAGAGCCGCCTCCGCAGCCTCAGCACGCAGACGCATCGCATCCAGATCCTCAGCTGTTTTCACGTCACCAACAGTAGCCGCATGGGCTGACATGTCCGAAATCCGCGTCTCGGCCTTGGCAAGCTGACGTTCCAGCGTGGACAGAGCAGACTGTGCGCGCTCCAGTTCTTCATAGACCGTCACCGTGCGGTCGCCCAACATCAGGCCGGCCATCAAAAGCATCCGCGGCTCGGGCAATCCGCCCAAAGTGGATCCCAGGCTTTCTGCCTCCATGTGAAGCAGTTGCGCAGCTTTGTTCAACTGTTCTTCTTCGCCGTCCTGACAGGCAACCGTATAGCTGCGACCGCCGATCTTGAGAGATACTTCCGCCATCATCCGACCTCCTCAACCAGGGGTTTGAGCCGTTCCAGAAGCGCATCAAGGTCGGAAACATCCTTGTCGCGCTGCTGTTGCAAGGCCTCAAGCGCTGCGCGCAATTCGGCGTTTTCAGCTTTCAGTGCCTTGAGCGCCGCGTCATCATCTGTCGCGGGCGCAGCTGCGCTTGCATGTGTCTTGATTGCTGCAAGGGCTGCGCCAATGCGCGCCTCAAGCTCTGCCACCTCAGTCATATCTGCCCTTCCCGGTCCGTCGTTGGTCTGCCGGGCAAAAGCGAATCGCCCGGTGCGGAACCTGACACTGAGTGTAACGCGAAGCGACAGAGGTTCCGAGACCCTTTGAAGACACGCGTTTTCCGCCATTCGGCTTGACGCCACGCCGCGCACTGTTATCAACCGGATCAGGCCCGAATGACCTGACATGATGGAGCGACAAGTGACCTATTCCGAGCTGCGCAATGCAAACCCCGAGCACTGGAAACAGGCCACCGCATTGCGGGTTCTGGCCATGGACGCGGTCGAAGCCGCAAACTCCGGTCACCCAGGCATGCCGATGGGCATGGCCGATGTGGCAACCGTGCTGTTCACCCGACACCTGAAGTTCAATGCAGCCGATCCGCATTGGGCGGATCGCGACCGGTTCATCCTGTCCGCAGGTCATGGCTCGATGCTGCTTTACGGTCTTTTGCATCTGACCGGCTATGCTGACATGACGCTTGATGAGATCAAGAATTTCCGCCAGCTGGGTGCCAAAACCGCGGGTCATCCCGAGTTTGGCCATGCAACCGGCATCGAGACGACAACCGGCCCGCTTGGTCAGGGCATCTCCAACGCGGTTGGTTTTGCCATGGCCGAAGCATCGCTGGCCGCGCGGTTCGGGGCGAAGGTCGTTGACCATTACACTTACGTGATCGCCGGGGATGGTTGCCTGATGGAGGGTATCAGTCAGGAAGCGATTGGCCTGGCGGGCAAGCAGAAACTGAACAAGCTGATCGTGCTCTGGGATGACAACGGCATTTCCATCGACGGCAAGATCGAGATGAGCGATGTGACCGACCAGAAGGCACGTTTTGCGGCGTCCGGCTGGGATGTGCTGTCCTGCGATGGGCATGATGCGGCAGAGATTGATGCAGCACTCACACAGGCGAAGTCGTCTGACAAACCCGTCTTGATCGCCTGCAAGACCCATATCGGTTTTGGTGCACCGACCAAGCAAGGCACGGCCAAGGCCCATGGTGCGCCGCTGGGTGCCGAAGAAATTGCGGCAGCGCGTGAGGCCTATGGCTGGTCGCATGGTCCGTTCGAGATCCCGGCGGATGTGAAATCCGCATGGGAAGCCGCAGGCAGCCGTGGCGCATCAGAGCAGAGCGCATGGGAAGAGCGTCTGGGCAAGCTGTCAGGCACCAGGCAGGCCGAGTTCAAGCGGGTGATGGCGGGGGATGTGCCTGCGAAACTCAGCCCCGCCATCAAGCGGTTCAAGAAAGAGATTTCCGAGAGCGCACCCAAGGTGGCAACGCGCAAATCCTCCGAGATGGCGCTGGAAGTCATCAATGCGGTGATGTCCGAGACCATTGGCGGATCGGCGGATCTGACCGGATCGAACAACACGCTGACAAAGGATCTGGGCACGTTTGACGCGGACAACCGCAAAGGCCGTTATGTCTATTACGGCATCCGTGAGCATGGCATGGCCGCGGCAATGAACGGAATGGCGCTGCATGGTGGCGTGATGCCCTATGGCGGCACATTCATGGTGTTCACGGATTATCTGCGCGGAGCGCTGCGTCTGTCCTGCTTGATGGGACAGCGTGTGGCCTATGTGATGACCCATGACAGCATCGGTCTGGGCGAAGATGGCCCGACCCATCAGCCGGTTGAGCATCTGGCAGCATTGCGGGCCATGCCCGGCATTCAGGTGATCCGGCCTGCCGATACGGTTGAGACGGCGGAAGCCTGGGAACTGGCGGTCACATCGAACCGGCCCACGATCCTGGCCCTGTCGCGTCAGGGCCTGCCGACGGTGCGGACTGAGCACAAGACCAAGAACCTCGTCGAACAGGGGGCTTATGTTCTGGCAGAAGCAACTTCGCGGCGGCGGGTGATCCTGATGGCCAGCGGGTCCGAAGTCGAGATTGCCATGGCCGCACGCGAATTGCTTGAAGCAAAGGGCATCGGCACCCGTGTCGTGTCATTTGCCTGCTGGGAACGCTTTGAAGAGCAGCCGGAAAGCTATCGCAAGAAGGTGCTTCCTGCCGGGCCTGTGCGCGTGGGCGTCGAGGCTGGTGTGCGCTTTGGCTGGGACCGCTGGCTGTATGGCGAGCGGGGCACGCGGGCCAAGGGCGATTTCGTGGGCATGGAGAGCTTCGGTGCCTCGGGTCCGATCAAGGATGTCTATGCGCATTTTGGCATCACCGCAGAGCGGGTGGCCGAAAAAGCGGAAGCAATGGTGAAGTAGCACTTGTGGACAGGGCAGCCGGGGCTCTGCCCCGGACCCCGGGATATTTGAACCAAGAAGTGTGAACACCGTCTCGCGCTTGCTGTCGTGGAGCAAGCGAGATTCCGACATGCCCGGCCCCATGCCGCCGGATCGGGGCCCCGTCCGGTCGCAGGTGAAACTTTCCCTACTTCTTGGTGAAAATATCCCCGCCGGAGGCACGGCCCTGCGTGCAGGGCCGCCCCCTTTTTTGGCTCACCCAATCTGGGCAAGCGTGGCGTCAAGCGCCTCCTCGACCGGTGCGAACATCTGGTCCATGTCCTCTTGGGAGATGATCATCGGTGGGCAGAAGGCAAGCGTATCGCCAATCGCGCGCAGGATTACGCCGCGTTTGAGCATCTCGGCAGCCGCCACCGGCCCGACCTTTCCGGGTTGATCAAAGCCCTTTTTGCCAGCCGGTGCCAGTTCCAGCCCCCCCATCAACCCGCAGGATCGCGCTTCACCAACCAGCGGATGCTCTGCCAGACGTTCCAGATGCGCCGCAAATTTCGGTGTCAGTGCCGCCACTTTTTCGGGGATCCGGTCCCGATGATAGATCTCCAGCGCTTTTACACCGACTGCACATCCCACGGGATGCCCGCCATAGGTGAAGCCGTGGCCGAATGTACCGAGCTTGCCGGTGTTGCCCTCGATCACCTCAGCCATATCCTGATTGATCGCTACAGCCGAAAGCGGCGCATAGCCACCGGTCAACTGTTTGGCCATGGACATCGACGTTGGCTGCATGCCCAGCGTCTGGGAGCCAAACCAGTTTCCCGTGCGGCCAAACCCAGTGATCACCTCATCTGCGATGCACAGAATGTCATGTTTCTGCAGAACCGGCATGATCGCTTCGAAATACCCTTCAACAGGCACGATCACACCGCCTGCCCCCATCACGGGCTCAGCGATATAGGCAGCGATTGTATCCGCGCCTTCGCGGTCAATCAGGGCTTCAAGGTCGGCCACGAGACGGGTGACAAACTCGGCCTTTGTCTCGCCCTCATGCCCCTCTTTCCAGTAATGTGGCGTGGTGGTGTGCAGGAAACGGTCGACCGGCAGGTCGAAATCCTTGTGATTGTACGGCAACCCGGTCATGGAAGCGGCGACGATCGTCACGCCATGATAGCCCTTGACGCGTGCAATCACCTTCTTCTTCTCAGGCCGCCCGAGTGCGTTGTTGTAATACCACGCCAGCTTGATCTGGGTGTCATTGGCCTCTGAACCTGAGGACTGGTAGATCACGCGCGCCATGCCGGGTGCGATTTCCTTGATCTTTTCGGCCAGCTCCACCGCGGGTTCGTGACTTTTGCCCGAGAAGACATGGTAGTAGGGCAGCATGTCCATCTGGGCCTTGGCAGCATCCACCAGTTCGGGGTGAGAGAACCCCAAACCACAGCACCATAGGCCTGCCATACCCTCGATATACGGCTTGCCTGCATCATCAAAGACCCGGACGCCTTCGCCGCGAATGATCATGTGGGCACCGGTTTTCTTATGGGCCTCGGCATTGGTGTAGGGATGCAGAAGGGCCGCGACATCGCGCATCTGCGTGTTGGAAAGGGGCTGGTTCATGGGCTTGGCTCCGCAAGGGTTCAAGCCGTCAGACTACGCCTGCTTTGCCCAAAGAAAAAGGGGCGGAAACCGCCCCTCTTGTCGTTTTTAAGAAATGCCTCGCTCAGGCGTGCTTGCGCCGCCGAACTGCGAAGAGACCAACCAGACCTGTCAGCAGGAAAGCGACGGATGCTGGGACAGGTACGACCGTCGAATCTGTCTTTAGGCCGAAGTATGTGAAGTGGCTGATGCCCTTGGTTTCAGGAGCAATCATTGCCGTATACATATCGTCAAAGTAGATGAAGATATCCTTGGCCTTCACCAACACGGCTGTAAGGTCGTAGGTCATACCGCCTGACATGAACTCAGTCTGATCGATTGTGATCGCCGTGTTCTCTGAGCCATCGAACGACACGTCTTTCAGCTTGATATCCAGTCCAAGGCCTGAACCTGAGTTTTCACTGTTCACGCCATTAATCAAAGCCACATCTTCGACAGTGTTGATCTTTCCCAGAATGACCAAATCATCGTAGTCATTGGTTCCCGAATTGCTATTCAACTCAAGGATCACTCTTGCCAGTTCATCGTCGGGACTTCCAAGAGGACCGTCGATTGGACCAATAACAGATGCGCTTGCGGAAACTGCAAGGCCAGTCGCCATAGCAATCCCCAAAGCCAATTTCTTAATCATTTGTTACCCCCGTAACTTCGCCAAACACAAACATGGCGATATAAAAAAATGAGACCCTTCTAAAAAGGTCCACCCACCTGAGCAATTTCGCACTTTTGTCACATTATGTCAAAAATTTGCTGCAACGCGAAACTGTGCCATTCCAACACGTTAACCTTCCCCTAGGACAAATTAATATTCTGGTGCATCTGGGCCACGCTCCTGTACCCTATCCGCAGGTATAGACCACAGTGGAGATTTTCTGATGATTCGAACTCGTATTGCCCTAGCGGCATCCGTGCTGGCAATGAGCGCTGGCGCTGCTCTGGCAGACTACAGCCTGACCATCCTGCATACCAATGACTTTCATGCACGTTTCGAGCCGATCTCGAAATACGACGGGCCCTGCTCGTCCGAGGACAACACCGAAGGCAAGTGCTTTGGCGGAACGGCGCGTCTGGCGACAGCGGTTGCCGATGCGCGCGCACGCTCGAACAACTCGATCCTTGTTGACGGTGGTGACCAGTTCCAGGGAACCCTGTTTTACACCTACTACAAGGGCCGCATGGCTGCCGAGATGATGAACCGTCTTGGCTATGACGGGATGACCGTGGGCAACCATGAATTTGACGACGGACCGCAGGTGATGCGCGGCTTCATGGACACGCTGCGCTTCCCGATCCTGATGTCGAATGCCGATGTCTCGGCCGAGCCTGCGCTGGCCGGTGTCCTGCAGAAATCAATCGTGATCGAGCGCGGTGGTGAAAAGCTCGGCCTGATCGGCCTGACGCCAGAGGACACGGACGAGCTGGCAAGTCCGGGCCCGAACGTGACCTTCACCAGCCCGGTTCTGGCCGTGAGGGCAGAAGTGGCCAAGCTGGAAGCCATGGGTGTTAACAAGATCATCGTGCTCAGCCATTCGGGCTACGGTGTTGACCAGCAGGTGGCAGCGGAAGTGCCCGGCGTTGACGTAATCGTCGGCGGTCATACCAACACGCTTCTGTCCAACACCAATGATCGCGCGGAAGGCCCCTACCCGACCATGGTCGGCACGACGGCCATCGTTTCGGCCTATGCGTACGGCAAATTGCTGGGCGAGCTGAACGTAACCTTTGACGACAATGGGGTCATCACGGAAGCCACAGGTGAGCCACTGGTCATGGACGCAAGCGTAGCAGAGGATGAGGGCGTTGTGAACCGCATCTCGACCCTCGCGCTGCCACTGGAAGAGATCCGCTCCGAGATCGTGGCCGATGCGGCTGCGGCGATCGAGGGTGACCGGTCGGTCTGCCGGGCCATGGAATGTTCCATGGGCAATCTGGTGGCCGATGCGATGCTGGCACGTGTAAAGGATCAGGGCATTGATCTGGCGATTGCAAATGCAGGCGGCATCCGTGCCTCCATCGACGCAGGCGAAGTGACCATGGGCGAAGTGCTGACCGTGCTGCCGTTCCAGAACACGCTGTCGACCTTCCAGATGAAAGGTGCGGGCATTGTTGCCGCTCTTGAAAACGGTGTGAGCCAGGTCGAAGACGGCGCAGGTCGCTTCCCTCAGGTGGCTGGCATGACCTTCACATGGGACAGCAAGGCAGAGCCCGGTTCGCGTATCGTTGATGTGATGATCGCAAAAGACGGCGGCTTTGTAGCACTTGATCCAGCGGCCACATACGGCGTTGTGTCCAACAACTACGTGCGTGGTGGCGGCGATGGCTACAAGATGTTCGCGACCGACAGCATGAACGTCTATGACTACGGTCCGGGCCTTGAAGTCGTGGTGGCCGAGTATCTGGCCGCTGCCGGGCCTTACAAGCCATACACGGATGGTCGCATCACCTCCAAGTAAGCGACATACGTCCCGCGATCTGAAAGGCCCGGCATCCGTCGGGCCTTTTGCTTGTGATGGGGCGCACAATCTGCTGGACTGCGCCCATGTGTGGAAGATTTGCCTTGACCCTGCCCAAAGAGGCAATGGCCCAGCTGTTTGACGCTGTGCCTGACAAGCTGAACGACCCGGTCGAGCCGCGCTACAACATCTGCCCAACACAGGAGGTCGTGTCGGTGGTGTCCCATGAGGGCGCGCGGCATCTGGTGCCAATGCGCTGGGGGTTCATTCCGCGGTGGTACAAGAAGCCCGCTGACGGGCCGCTTCTGATCAATGCACGCGCCGAGACCATAGCCGAAAAACCCGCGTTTCGCGATGCGTGCCGCAAGCGTCGCTGTCTGATCCCGGCCTCGGGCTTTTACGAATGGACCGCCAAGGCCGAGAAGGGAAAGGAGCCGTGGTTCATCGCGCCCCGCACCAACCGCCCGCTGGTTTTTGCGGGCGTTTGGCAAAGCTGGCAGGCCGATGCCGACAGCCCGCGCCTGATCACATGCGCCATTGTCACCACGGCAGCCAATGAGACGCTTGCGCCCATCCATCACCGCATGCCGGTTACCATTGCGCCTGAAGATTATGGTCTGTGGCTGGGCGAGGGTGACGGCAAGGCCGCAAGCCTGATGCGCCCCGCCGAGGACAGTTTCCTGTCTGCTCACAGGGTCGACACTGCTGTTAACAGCAACCGCGTTGACGCACCGGATTTGATTGAGCCGCTGGACGCCGAGAGCTAGGCCCCGCGCAAAACCACGCCATTTGTGATAGACTGTCCCGACAATTCATTTTCATGTCGTGGGGATAGAATAATGATTTTTGTCAAACATACTCCGTCAAAACAAACCAATGCCAGCTGGCCCGTGATCACGAGCAAAGCCGAAAACACTGCCGCTTACTGGCCTGCTGACCGGTTGCGCGCGCTGGACAAGAACATTGTCCGGGATACACGTCATCTGCGCGAGATGCTGGAACAGGTGCCTGATGGCCAGCCGCTGGCGCCTCATGCGCTCCATGCCAAATACAGCGGGCGGGAGCGGGTGCTGGGCTGCGACTTGCGAGCCTCCCAGCGGCTGACGCAGGAGGGCAATCGCCGGATTGACCGTATGCGCCAGAGGCTGGTGACCGAATACCTCATCACCGATGTGCCGGGGCAGACGACCCAAGTTGACTTGACTGTGCATGTGGACACGCTGTCGGATGCGGATCAGGCTTTCGGGTTCAAGGGGTCTTTCGCCAATGCACAGTGCTCGGTTCGGGTGAAATTGCCCGATGGATCAATCAAGACCGTCGCGTCGAAAACTGAATCGCGCGTGCGGGCCGCCGATGCCGTGGGTGCAGGCGGCGGGCTTCAGGCAGGTCCCGTTGGGGGCAGTGCCAGCGCGTCGGTTCCAAACATGGCCCCGGACGGTCCTGATGATGACCCAAAGACCGAGATCTTCAGCTTCGAGGTGACCAAATTTCCCGCCCGCATTCAATTGCGCTCGAACTTTCGGCTGAATGCGGTGAATTTCGCGGACTTCAATCTGGCGATCTCAAGAGCATTTGTGGATCACGAACTGACGATCACGCAGGGCAATCTCGTGTTCCAGAAGGACTTTGCCCAATACAGTCTTGAGACCGAACCTGACCCGCATGGTGGGGCGATCTCCGGCGGGACCATCACCAACCCGGTTGGCGAGCAACCGCCCGTAGGCTTTGTACCCGCAGGCGGGACGCCCGAGCGCGAAGTGGACAAGGGTGAAACCCTGCCAAGCCCCGGCGGCGTGCGGATTGCGCGACTGGTCGACACACCATCGCCCGAGTTGGAAACAGCCCTTGCGGCACTCAACGCCAATCCTGAATTGTTCGGAAGAAATCTTGCACGCGCAATAGAAGAGGGCGAGATGCCGCTGGAACTGGCAAGAGAGCTGTTTGAGAGTTAATTTGTGACCAATTTCAATACCTTGTGGAAGATATGGGGTGTTTTCTCATTTCTTCCACAACATGGTGATTTGGATAAAATTCACGATATGGTCTTTCAGAGGCCACTTTTGCGCCACAATCCAAGGCGAAATTATACATGCGTACAGGGGGGCAAAGCGTAGAGTAACGAGTAGGGTGTAACCCTTGTACGCACCCTACCCCATCAAGTTAAGCCCCGAGCGACAGCAGCCGAACCGGTCACGATCTGACCCGCGCCCACGTCTTTTGTCACCACCGATCCTGCACCGACAATCGCGCCCCGTCCGATGGTAACGCCGGGCAAGAGAATGGCCGCGCCGCCGATCCAAACCTCGTCTTCAATCGTTATCGGATGGGCGCGCTCCAGCCCTGCCTTGCGTTTGATCGGATCCCTGTGATGCTCGGCACAGTAGATCTGTATATGGGGTCCAAGCAGGACATCAGATCCGATGCGCACAGGCGCTGTATCCAGTATGGTGCAGCCTGTGTTCATATAGACCCGGTCGCCAAGGTGGATGTTGTGTCCATAGGCGCAATGGAACGGTGCTTCCAGAAAGACATCCTGCCCCAGTGTGCCGAAGAGTGCCGCAAGTTTTGGCCCCAGCGCTCCGCGCAACCCCGGTGCAAGCGTTCGATGTTCGTGAACCGCCTCGCGGGCTGTGGCGCGCAGGACTTCAAGCTCGGGCGCAAGGCAGGTGTACCAGTCGCCTGCCTCCATCTTGTCGCGTTCCGTCACCTGCTGCCCTCCCTCTGCAATGCGGCTATGCAAAGGCTGCCCCTGCACAAGCCGGTCAATCAGCGCTAGCATACAGGCGAATGTCCGGAAGTCTTCCATGAACCCGCTGCGTGCCATAGGCCTGAAGGTCCTGTCTGTTGCCATTTTCATGGCGATGGCATCCTGCATCAAGGCTGCTGCCGCGCTTGGCGTACCGCCCGGACAGGCAGTTTTCTTCCGTTCGGCCTTTGCGATCCCTGTCATCATTCTGTGGTTGCTTTGGCAGCATGATCTGGCCCACGGGCTTGAGACCAAACACCCGATGGGCCATCTGTGGCGCGGGCTGGTGGGTGGCACGGCCATGGCACTTGGGTTCACCTCGCTGGGGCTGCTGCCCCTGCCAGAAGTCACTGCGATCGGCTATGCTGCCCCGATCCTGATCGTGATCTTTGCTGCGATGTTTCTGGGCGAAGAAGTGCGGATATTCCGTCTGACCGCCGTTTTGGTGGGCATGATCGGCGTGGTGATCGTGCTGTCCCCGCGCCTGTCGGTGGACAGCCTTGACGGAGTGACCGGCTGGCAGGCCTTCGGGGCGCTCACAGCACTCATGGGCGCGGTGTTCATGGCGCTTGCGCAAGTCTTTGTGCGCAAACTGGTCGCAACAGAAACGACCGCAGCCATCGTCTTCTACTTTTCAATCACCACGACAGTTCTGTCGCTCTTCTCCATTCCCTTCGGCTGGATCTGGCCCGGCACGCTGGGCGTGCTGCTGCTCATTGCCTCCGGCCTTTTGGGAGGCATCGCGCAGATCGTGCTGACAAACAGTTATCGCTATGCGCCGACCTCCGTCATTGCGCCGTTTGAGTATTCCTCGATGATCATGGCACTGGCCATCGGGTATGTGGTGTTTGACGAGGTGCCAACAGCGACCATGATCGCGGGTGCCGGGCTGATTGTGACTGCGGGTCTGTTCATCATCTGGCGCGAGAACCGGCTGGGACTGGAGCGTGGCAAGGCACGGCGTGCGGTGACACCTCAGGGTTGACGACCGCACGGCTGCGCGCCATGAAGCGGCCATGGTGATATACAAGATATTCCGGGCAGGCGAACACGCCGACTTTGCATCTGCTGGCCGCACTTTGGGTGCGCCGATTGATCTGAGCGACGGCTATATCCATTTTTCAACCGCTGAGCAGGCAGCCGAAACTGCGGCCAAACACTTTGCCGGTGAGACGGGTTTGAAACTGCTGGCGCTTGAGGCCGACACGCTTGGCGAAGCACTGGTCTGGGAGCCGTCACGCGGTGGCGCATTGTTCCCCCATCTCTACCGCGAAATGACAACCGATGATGTGCTCTGGACGCGCGATCTGCTTTTTGACGGCACGCGTCACATCTTTCCGGAGATGTCGTGAAGCGCGCTCTTGAACGGCTGGGACTGCCGGTATTGCGCAGCTTTGATCCAGAGACAGCCCATGGACTGGCCCTGAAGGCATTGCAAATAGGACTGACCCCGGGTGGTGGTCCGGTGACGTCAAAGCGGCTGAAAGTGCAACTGGCGGGGCTCGACTTGCCCAATCCGATCGGTCTGGCCGCTGGTTTTGACAAAAACGCGTCCGCCGTTGTGCCCCTTCTGCAAACAGGTTTCGGCTTTATCGAGGTGGGTGCCGCAACGCCGCGCCCGCAGCCGGGCAATCCCAAGCCACGGCTTTTCCGGCTTGGTGAGGACGGTGCCGTGATCAACCGCTTTGGGTTCAACAATGAGGGGATGGAGGCGATATGTGCGCGTCTTCAGAACCGCCCTGCATCCGGGATCGTCGGGCTCAACCTCGGGGCCAACAAGGACAGCGCCGATCGGGCTGCGGACTTTGCAACTGTTTTGCGACGCGCAGCCAAACATGTTGATTTCGCAACTGTCAACGTCTCCTCCCCCAACACCGAAAAGCTGCGGGACTTGCAGGGGCGTGAGGCTTTGGCGGCCCTGTTGAAAGGTGTGCAGGATTCGAACGCGACGGGCCTGCCGGTCTTTTTGAAAATAGCACCTGACCTGGATGATGCGGGGCTTGATGATATCGCCCATGTGGCGTTGGACGCAAATTTGGCTGGCGTGATTGCGACCAACACGACCCTCAGCCGAAGCGGGTTGACCAGTGCACACAAGAGCGAAGCGGGCGGGCTGTCTGGCGCACCATTGTTCGAGCGCTCGACGATCGTTCTGGCACGCCTTGCCGATCGTTTGGACGGGCAGATGCCACTGATCGGCGTTGGCGGTGTTGCAAGTGCCGAGCAGGTTTATCACAAGATCAGGGCCGGTGCGCAGGCCGTGCAGCTCTATTCAGCTTTGGTTTATGCGGGCATTTCTCTGGCCGCAGACATCGCGCGTGGCCTTGATGATCTGCTGAAGGCCGATGGTTTTGCGAATGTGCAAGCGGCCGTGGGGCTGGATCAGGCCGACTGGGCATCCCGCTCGATGCCGGGATAGCGCAAGGCAAGCGTGATGCCGCGGGCAATGAAAAACAGCAGCAAGGCCGCCCACAATCCGTGATTGCCGAACAGGGGCATCAGGAGCCAGACAAGCGCAAAGTAGATCGGGGTGGAGATCAGCATGGCATTGCGCATGTCGCGGCCGCGTGTGGCACCGATGAAGATCCCGTCCAGCATCCAGGCTGCTACGCCAACAATCGGGGCCGCGACCATCCATGGCAGGTAGGCGCGCGCCTCAAGCCGGACATCGGGTGCCGTGGTCATGATATCGATCAGGGCCGCGCCGCCCAGTGCAAAACCAATGGCCATGGCGGTACAGATGATCACCCCCCATTTTGAGGTCAGAACCACGGAGCGTCTGACGCCAGCAACGGAGCGCGCACCAATGGCCTGTCCGATCAATGCTTCTGCCGCAAAGGCAAACCCGTCCATTGCATAGGCCGTGATGTGCATGAACTGCACAAGGATCTGATTGGCAGCAAGGGTGACGTCACCCAGATCAGCACCGAAGAAAAGAAATGAGACAAAGGCCGCTTCCAGTAGGATCGAGCGGATCATGATGTCGGTGTTCAGGGCAGCCATGCGGCGCAGTTTCACGCGGTCAAATATCCGCGGCCAGTCACGCCATTGGTCGCCGCGAAACGCCTCCCGACAGAACCACAGGGCAACTGCCACGCCGCTCCACTCGGCGATCAGGGTGGCGATGGCGACGCCTTCGACACCCCAGCCGAATTGCAGCACGAAAATCAGATCCAGAACGATGTTCAGTCCGTTCATCCAGACCTGAATGATCAGCACAGCACGTGTACGTTCCAGTGCGATCAGCCATCCGGTTAGCGCATAGATTGCAATCGCCCCGGGCGCGCCCCAGACGCGGATTGTCAGGTAGTCACGGGCAAGGCTTTCGACCTCGACAGAGGCAGGAGAGACCTGAAAGGCGGCCCAGAAGACAGGCACCTGCAACAGGATGAAGACCACTCCGGCGGCAGCTGCGATCATCAAGGCGCGCATCAGGATGGCACCGGTTTCGGCCACGTCGCGGGCACCATGGGCCTGGGCCACCAGACCGGCTGTGCCCATGCGCAGGAAGCCGAAGATCCAGTAGATCGCCGTCAAGATGATCGCGCCGATGCCGACCGCGCCAATCGGTGCAGCCTCCCCCAACTGGCCGACAACGCCGGTGTCCACAGCGCCGAGGATCGGGACGGTTGCATTGGACAAAACGATCGGCAGGGCGATGGTCAGAACGCGCCTGTCGTTGATCGCCTCAGCCATCGGGTTGCGGCATCAGGAAATGGCCTGTGGCTTGCGCGAAAAGGCGGCTGCGATTGTCCTGCCACGCCTCAACATGAACAGATGCATATCGCCTGCCCGAGCGGTTGACGCGCGCGCGCGCGTAAGCATCGCGCGGCAGGCCGGAACGCAGATAGTCGATGGTGAAATCGATGGTTTTGGGCAAGGGTGGAAACTCTCCGGCCTCAATGGCTGCGGCTTCCGGACCGCCGCCTTCCATCCGATCCCACAGGGTTGACCAAGTCAGCTCGATCACCGCCGTGATCTCAAGAAAGGATCCCGTGACCCCACCGTGCAACGCAGGCAATGCGGGGTTTCCGATCAGCTTTTCGTCAAAGGGCAGCCGGGCGGTCAACTCATCCCCCATCCGCTCGAACCGAATGTCGAGATAGGACAGGTAGGGAATGGATGCAGTGAGTTTTTCCAAAGCCGCGTCGCGGCGTTGTTTGATGACCTGGACCGGTTCGGGCTTGCCGCGGTTCATGATGACCTCCCCTTGGCCGAGGACATCACTGTAAAGGCCCCGTTTGCCGCAGCAACAGGGCGGTCCTTGTCATCGGTATAGGCAATGGCGCGCACGAACGCGACGGAGCGGGTCACGCGGTAACATTCGGCCTGCGCATAGAGATCACGCTCAGGCTCGGCCGCGCGCATGTAATCGATCCGCAGATCCAGCGTGGCTGTTGCAGCGCCAACTTCAGGATGAGCCATCACGCTGGCACCGGCGCAGGTATCAAGCAGGGCGGTCACGACACCACCTGCCAGAACACCGGTTTTGGGATCGCCAACAAAGCGCGCGTCATAGGCCAGTTTCATGGTCGCGATGCCTGCGGAGATTTCGACCATCTCCATACCCAGAGCGCGGGAATGGGGAATCGCCTCGATGAATTGCTGGGCAATCCGGGCTTTCTGCTGATCATCCATAAGCGACTCTTACCATGGCAAGGCGTCCAGTGGAATTCCGAAACCACTGAGATCACCGGAAAATTTACCATAGTTGACGCTCACGTAATATTGTCTTGAAGTTGACGTGCACGTCATGTAATTACTGCTGGCAATATAACGTCACTCTTACGAGGCCATCATGACCGATACCGGATATTCGATCGGGGAAATGTGCAAAGAATTTCAAGTCACGCCCCGGACTTTGCGTTTTTACGAAGCCAAGGAACTGCTGTTCCCCGTGCGCATTGGACAGAAACGTCTGTTCACCAAGCGCGACCGGGCCCGGCTGAAGCTGATCCTGCGCGGGAAACGCTTTGGGTTCTCTCTTGAAGAGATCCGCCAGCTTCTCAATCTTTATGATCTGGGTGACCAGCAGGTAACCCAAATGGCGCGGACTTACGAACTTGGCCTTGAGCGACTGAAAGCCATGGAAGACCAGCGCGATGAGTTGAACTCTGCCATCAACGACCTCAAGGAACAGCTTGTGTGGGGAGAGGATTTCCTCGCCTCCAAAGGCGTCAAACTGGCCGCAGAATAACCCCCAATACCGGAGACAAAAATGCCGATCTACAACCCGCCAACCAAGGACCTGCATTTCGTTCTGCACGACACGCTGAAAGTGTCGGAAAAATCCACGCCCGGCTATGATGAGCTGGACGCGGATTTCACCTCTGCCATTCTTGAAGAAGCCGGCAAGATCGCACGCGATGTGCTGGCGCCATTGAATGTCGTGGGTGATACCGAGGGCTGTCATCTGGAAAACGGTGTCGTGCGCACGCCCAAGGGCTTCAAGGACGCTTTTGACACCCTGCGCGAAGGCGGCTGGACCGGGTTGGATTGTGATCCGGAATTTGGCGGGCAGGGCATGCCTTACGTTCTGCAAACAGCCGTGGGTGAGATGCATTCAGGGGCCAACATGGCGCTCAACATGTATCCGGGCCTGACCCATGGGGCCTATTCGGCCATCCATGCCCATGGCTCCCAGGCTCTCAAGGAGATCTATCTGCCCAAGATGGTGACCTGCGAGTGGACCGGAACGATGAACCTGACCGAGCCTCATTGCGGCACCGATCTTGGCCTTCTGCGCACCAAGGCTGAACCGCAGGGTGATGGCAGCTACAAGGTGACCGGTCAGAAGATCTTCATCTCTGCCGGTGAGCATGACATGGCCGAAAACATCATCCATCTGGTGCTGGCCAAGATCCCCGGCGGGCCAGAAGGCGTGAAGGGCATCTCGCTTTTCATCGTACCGAAGTTTCTAGTCAATGACGACGGCTCGCTCGGTCAGCGCAATGCGCTGTCTTGCGGTAAGATCGAAGAGAAGATGGGCATCCACGGCAACTCGACCTGCGTTATGAACTATGACGGTGCGACCGGTTATCTGGTGGGCGACGAGCACAAGGGTCTGCGCGCGATGTTCACGATGATGAACGAGGCGCGGATCGGCGTTGGCCTGCAAGGCTACGCACAGGCCGAGGCCGCCTATCAGAACGCTGTTGTTTATGCCAAGGACCGGCTGCAGGGCCGCGATGTGACGGGCACGAAAAACCCAGATGGTCCGGCTGATCCGCTGCTGGTGCACCCCGATGTGCGCCGTTCGCTGATGGATCAGAAAAGCTTCGTCGAAGGTGCACGTGCCTTTGTTCTGTGGAGCGCCACGCTGATCGATGCACATGTTCGCGGCGAGGACGAAGACGCGCACGGCCTGATCTCGCTGATGACGCCTGTGGTCAAAGGCTTCCTGACCGACAAGGGTTTCGAGATGTCCGTGCAGGCCCAGCAGCTTTATGGCGGGCATGGCTATATCGAGGAATGGGGCATGTCCCAATTCACCCGTGATGCCCGGATCGCGATGATTTACGAGGGTGCGAACGGCGTGCAGGCACTGGATCTGGTCGGGCGCAAGCTGGCGCAAGACGGCGGCAAGCATGTCATGGCATTCTTTGATCTGGTCAAGACCTTCATCAAGGAAAACGACGGCAATGAAGCGCTGAAAACTGGTTTCCTTGAGCCCCTGAAGGCGGCCTCAAAGGATCTTCAGGCCGCTGGCATGTTCTTCATGCAGAACGGGATGAAGAACCCCAATGCGGCGCTGTCCGGCTCGACCGATTTCATGCATCTTTTCGGCCATGTCTGCCTTGGTCTGATGTGGGCACAAATGGCAAAAGCGGCGATGGAAGCACTGGACGCCGGTGCCGAAGACCGCGACTTCATGGACGCAAAGATCGCCACCGGTCGTTACTACATGGCGCGCCAACTGCCCGCCACGACCATGCATCTGGCCCGGATCAACTCTGGTGCCGATCCGGTTATGGCGCTTGCGGATGAGGCCTTTTGAGGCCAGCCTTTGAAAGACCCTGTCCGGTCCCGTCACCTGCGGGACCGGACCAAGACAATCCGGGAGAGTGGCGCGTGAAAGACGGCTGGGGAGAGATCGACGCCTTTGAAGGCTCCTGCCAATGCGGGGCCTGCAAATACGGTGTCGCGGCAGGCGAGGCGCTCCAGACGGTTTGCCACTGCCGGATGTGCCAGCGCGCGACCGGAAATGCCTTTGCCCCGCTGGTCGCCGTCAAATCCGATACTGTGACCTGGACGGGGTATGCCAAGACCTATGCGTCGTCCAACGTGGCGGAACGCGGGTTCTGTGATGAATGCGGCACGCCCCTGTTCTACCGCCGCAGAAACTGCGACGAGATTGAATTCATGGTGGGCACGATCAACACCGATTTCACCTACACCCCCGTCCGCAACCACGGCATCGAAAGCCGCACCGGCTGGATACTGGGACTGGCCGGGGTGGCCGAGCGCGAGACGTTCTTCTCGGACGGTGAGACAGTGACCAGCCATCAGTATGATCACGGAGGCTAGAGCGCTATGTTTCGACTGTTTCTATTGGTGGTAGCACTTGGTGGTGGACTTGCCATGATGCATGAACGCTCGGTCAAGGACCTCAAGGCGGTGTGCGGGGCATTTGCCTCCATGGAAGCCTCGGCACCTGCCCAGATCTTTTCGCGCCTTGGCGGTGAAATAGATCTGGCCGAGATCACGGAAATCCGCGAGCGCTGCGCCAAGACGCAGTATCACATCGGCATGTTCTTCGCGGAAGACACGCCATGACGAGATCCCTATGGCAAGAGCCCGGTAAGCAGATGCAGGTTGAAGAGCCATGCAAAGAGCCAGCCGAGCGTGACGGAGACATAGATCAGCCCGGTCGCCGTGCCGTGGCAGATGATGTCGCGTTTCGGTCCGGGTCTTTGCAGGAAGGAAGCGCTGTGCGCACCAAGCTCGACCTCGATCCGGCGGGCGCGGCTGATCAGGGCATTGTACAATTCGTCATTGCGCATGTCGTAGATCCACAGACCGATGGAAATCAGAAGGCCGAGGCTGGTCACAAGCTGGCCGACGATGGTGCTCAGAAGGTTCAGTTTACTCGGATCGACAAAGACGAAAATGGCGACCGTGACGAGCGGCAACATGGTCAGCAGCTTGAAGCGTACATCGTGGAGCGAACGCCAGTTGGCGTTGACCTCGCCATAAAGCGCAAGCAGGATCGTGACCTGTTCATTGCTCGGATCGCCAGCCACGGGTTTGAGAACGCGTGTCGCCGCATCAAAGGCAAGGCCAGTGCGGTCCTTGAAGGCCTGATCGCCTTCCTGTCCGGCAGTGTCAGTCATTCCCCTCTCCTGATCCCCCTGCCCCTGCACTTTAGCCCAGCTTGTCCCACACGCCAAAGCGGCTTTGTCACACACGGCCATACTCAATTTGCGGAGCGTCACACATGACCTTTCCCCTGCTGAAATCCGACTGGATGACCGACGAGCATCAGATGCTTGAGGACATGACCACACAGTTCCTGCAGGAACGCTGGGTGCCAAAGGCCGAGACATGGCGCAAACAGGGTGAGATGGATCGCGAGATCTGGAATGAGGCGGGCGAGATGGGCCTGCTTTGTGCGTCCATCCCCGAGGAATACGGCGGCGCAGGCGGCGATTTCGGCCATGAAAGCGTGATCTACATGGCGTCCGGGCGTGAAAATCTGGCCTCTTGGGGCAACCCGATCCATTCCGGCATCGTGGCCCATTACATCCTTGAATACGGCACCGAAGACCAGAAACAGCGCTGGTTGCCGAAGATGGCAACAGGCGAATTGGTGGCGGCACTGGCGATGTCGGAACCGTCCGCCGGGTCCGACGTGCAGCGCCTGAAAACCAAGGCGATCAAGGATGGCAACGCCTACCGGTTGTCTGGGCAGAAAACCTTCATCACCAATGGCCAGCATGCTGATCTGGTGTTGGTGGCCTGCAAGACCGACCCCAAGGAAGGCGCCAAGGGCATGTCGCTGATGATGGTCGAGACCGCAGGTGCCGAAGGCTTCACACGCGGGCGCAACCTCGACAAGGTGGGGCTGAAGGCAGCTGACACGTCCGAGTTGTTTTTCGACAATGTCGAGATCCCGCCCGAAAACCTGCTGGGCAGTGACGAGGGTCAGGGCTTTTATCAGATGATGGAGCAACTGCCACAGGAACGCCTGACGATTGCGGCGGGTGCGATTGGTGCGATGGAAGGTGCGGTCACACGCACCATCGAGTATTGCAAGGAACGGGAGGCCTTTGGCGGGCCGCTGACGCAGTTCCAGAATACCCGCTTCAAACTGGCCGAATGCAAGACCATCACCACGGCTGCCCGTGCGTTTTTTGATACCTGCCTCAGCGCTCATCTGCGCGGAGAGATGACTGTCGAACTGGGCGCCATGATCAAATACTGGACCACGGACATGCAGTGTCAGGTGCTGGATGAATGCCTGCAACTTCACGGCGGTTATGGCTTCATGATGGAATACCCCGTGGCAGAGATGTGGACCGATGCGCGGGTTCAGCGGATTTATGGCGGCACCAACGAGATCATGAAAGAACTGATCGGGAGGTCGCTGTGAGCAAACGTCTGCCTCTGCCTAAGCGCTTTTCGGCATCTCTGACCGAGCCCGCCTACGACCGGTTGCGCGGCCTGAACGAGCGGTATCATCTGTCCAACAACTACTTGCTGACAGTGCTGTTGGAAAACCTCGACCGGTTTGCCGATGAGGACAAGCTTGCAGCCTGTTTTGATGAGTTCATCGCGGAATACGGCGCGCCTCAGAAAGGGATGACATGACCTACCAGCTTCACTGTTTTGCGCAATCGGGCAACGCCTACAAGGCTGCCCTGATGCTGGAGCTTTGCGGGGCTGACTGGCAGCCTGTCTTCGTCGATTTCTTTAAGGGTGAGGCACGCTCGGACGACTATCGTGCAATCAACGAAATGGCTGAAGTGCCAACGCTCACCCATGGCGATGTGCGACTGACTCAATCGGGCGTGATCCTCGACTATCTGTCGCGCGAAATGGGCCAGTTTCAACCCGCATCCGAGGCAGACAGGCTGGAAGTTCTGCGCTGGACCTTGTGGGACAATCACAAGCTGACTGCCAACATTGCGACCAGTCGGTTCATGCAGCTGTTCCTGCCTGAAAAACATCGCAATGCTGATGTCATCGGCTTTCTGATGGGTCGGGCAAAGGCTGCAATGGGTGTGCTTGAGGCGCGTCTTGAGGGGCGCGATTGGCTGGTGGGTGATGCCATGACCACGGCTGATCTGTCCTGCATTGGCTACATGTATTTTCTGGATGAGATCGATGTGACACCTGGCCCGAATACAGCCGCCTGGATGGACCGCATCAAGGGCCTGCCTGGCTGGAAGCATCCTTACGATTTGATGCCCGGCCACCCGTTGGAGCGTTCATGACATGGTCCGATCTGTTCATGATGGTCGGCACGCTTTGCGGTGTGGCAGCGCTTGCGCTGAACCACGCCGAAGTGGCACGCCCAGACCCGATGGGCGGGCCATTGCCAAAGCGGCTGAACGAGATGCTGGTCAATCTGCTTGCCGGTCTGGCACTGGTGATGATCGCGGTCATGGCGCTTTACATGCGTGGCGCGGTCCTGCCTGTTTCGGTTGGTTTGCTGGCATATCTCGGCTATCGCCGGGCCGCCAGACTGACCCTGATCCCCTTTTACAAGTTCAAATTCCCACTCACCGGAACAGCCTTGGCAGCCGCCATAGCCTTCTGGCTGGGTGCCCTATGATGAAAGGAGCCCTCCCCCTATGACCGAGGCTTATATTTACGATGCGATCCGGTCGCCGCGCGGCAAAGGCCGCAAGGACGGATCATTGCACGAGGTCACAGCCGTCCGGCTGTCGGCAGATGTGCTCAATGCGCTCAAGGACCGCAACAATCTTGAGGGCCACGCCGTCGAGGATGTGGTCTGGGGAAACGTGACCCAAGTGATGGAACAAGGCGGCTGTCTGGCGCGCTCTGCGGTGCTACTGTCCGATCTGGACGAGCGGATCCCGGGCCTTGCCATCAACCGCTTTTGTGCATCCGGTATGGAGGCCGTCAATCTGGTGGCCAATCAGGTCAAGGGTGGCGCTGGTCAGGCCTATATCGCGGGTGGTGTCGAGATGATGGGCCGGGTTGCCATGGGTGCGGATGGGGCCGCGATTGCGGTTGACCCTGAACTGGCCATGAAGACGTATTTTGTCCCGCAAGGCATCTCGGCTGACATCATCGCGACCGAGTATGGCTTTTCGCGCGACGATGCGGATGCTTATGCGATGGAAAGCCAGCGTCGTGCGGCAGCGGCTTGGGAAGACAAGCGCTTTGCCAACTCTGTCATTCAGATCAAAGACCGCAATGGCCTGCCCATTCTGGATCATGACGAGTACATGCGTCCGGGCACCGACATGCAGTCACTCGGCGGTCTGAAACCTGCGTTCAAGGACATGGGCGAAGTGATGCCGGGCTTTGATAAGGTCGCCCAGATCAAATACCCCCATCTTGAGACAATCAACCACATCCACCATGCAGGCAACTCGTCCGGGATCGTGGATGGTGCGGCGGCTCTGCTGATTGGCACCAAGGAATTCGGTGAAAAGCACGGTCTGACCCCGCGCGCCCGGATCAAGGCCACCGCCAAAATCGGCACCGACCCCACGATCATGCTGACCGGGCCTGTACCCGTTACGGAAAAGATCCTCGCCGACACGGGAATGAGCATCTCGGACATCGACCTCTTTGAAGTCAATGAGGCTTTTGCTTCAGTTGTATTGAGATTCATGCAGGCCTTTGATGTCGATCATGATAAGGTCAACGTGAACGGCGGCGCGATTGCCATGGGCCATCCCTTGGGAGCCACAGGCGCAATGATTATCGGCACGGCACTTGATGAGCTGGAACGCTCTGGCAAAGGCACCGCTCTTGCCACCTTGTGTGTGGCCTCTGGCATGGGGGCTGCAACAATAATCGAGCGAGTGTGACATATGGAAGATGCCGCGATCAGACAGAAGGTTTTCGACTTTCTTCTGGATATGAGCCACTGGTTCACATCCAAGGATCGCGGCTCTCCTGCGGTGCATTACGCCTCTCCGGTTGTGCTGATCAAAGCGAATGAAACCACCATTTTCCACGATACCGAGGCTTTTCAAGCCTATCCCAACGAGGGTTACAAGCGGGTCATGGCCATCGGTGGACGCACTCTTTTGCCCGAGATCGAACGGCTCCAGCTGTTCACGCCCGGCATCACAATGGTTGATGTCAAATGGCACATTCTGGGCGAGAACGGCCGTGAGATCGGGTTTTACTGGGTCACTTATGGCCTGCGTGAAGAGCCTGATGGCTACCGGATCGCCGTGCACATCTCTCATAACGCAACCGAGGTGATCAGCCAGCTTTTGGAAGATCCAGATGCTGGAAAAAAACCCGAACATCTGGCGGAAAGCCGCCCGATCCCTCTGTAAGATATACTGTCCAAGAAGGACCTGAAGACATGACGAATTTCACCTATTCCACGGACGCAAATGGCGTCGCCACCATTTCCTGGGATCAGCCAGGAACCAGCATGAATGTCATGACCCGCGAAGGTTTTGGCGAATTTGATGGGTTGATCCGCAAGGCTCAGGCCGATGAGGCCGTCAAGGGCATCATCGTGACCTCGGCCAAGAAGGATTTCGCAGGTGGCATGGACTTGAACGTGCTGGCCGCGATCCGAGAGGAGGCAGGCGACAATCCTGCCCAGGCGCTTTTCGACTTCACCATGTCCGGGCACCACATCCTGCGCAATGTCGAGCGTGGCAACATGGACCCGAAGACCAACAAGGGCGGCAAACCGGTTGCCTTTGTCAGTCCTGGCACCTGTGCAGGCATCGGCACGGAAATCGCACTGGCCTGTCACCGCCGCTTCATGGTCGACAACCCAAAGGCAAAGATCGGTTTGCCTGAAATCCTGGTTGGCCTCTTCCCCGGTGGCGGTGGCACTACACGCTTTTCGCGCATGGTCGGTGCCATGGCGGCCTCTCCGGTCTTGCTGGAAGGCAGAATGCTGGCACCTGCCAAGGCAAAAGCAGCCGGTCTGGTAGATGAGGTGGTGGCAGCCGATGATCTGTTGGCACGGGCAAAGGAATGGATCCTGTCGGCCACGGATGCGGACATCATCAAGCCTTGGGATGCAAAGGGCTACAAGATGCCCGGCGGCGCGCCCTATCACCCGGCTGGGTTCATGACATTCGTCGGTGCATCCGCAATGGTCCATGGCAAGACCCAAGGCGTCTATCCGGCGGCCAAGGCAATGCTGTCAGCGATTTATGAGGGCGCGTTGGTTCCCTTCGACACTGCCATCACGATCGAGGCGCGCTGGTTCACATCTGTTCTGCTGAACCCGTCATCCTCGGCCATGATCCGTTCGCTCTTCATCAACAAGGGCGCGCTGGAGAAAGGCGCCGTCCGCCCCGATGTGGCTGATCAAAGCGTCAAGAAAGTCGGCATTCTGGGCGCGGGCATGATGGGTGCGGGCATTGCCTATGTCTCGGCTCTGGCTGGCATCGAAGTCGTGCTGATCGACCGCGATCAGGAAAGTGCAGACAAGGGGCTGGGCTTCATTACCGGGCTTCTGGATGAAGGCATGAAACGTAAGAAAGTGACCGAAGAGAAGAAAGCCGCGATCCTGAGCGCCGTTGTGGCGACGAACGATTACAGCAAGCTTCAGGGCTGCGATCTGATTGTCGAGGCGGTGTTTGAGGATCCGGGTCTGAAAGCCTCCGTCACCCAGATGGCCGAGGCAGAACTGGCCGAGGATGCAATTTTCGCAACCAATACCTCGACCCTGCCGATCTCGGATCTGGCGAAAGCCTCGCGCAATGCGACAAACTATATCGGTATCCATTTCTTTTCACCCGTGCACAAGATGAACCTTGTCGAGATCATCAAGGGCAAGGAAACGGGCGACGTGGCCGTGGCCAAGGCGCTAGATTTCGTGCGCCAGATCCGCAAGACGCCAATCGTGGTCAACGATGCCCGCTTCTTCTATGCCAACCGCTGCATCATTCCCTACATCAACGAGGGTCTGCGCATGGTCAAAGAGGGTGTTGAGCCCGCGATGATCGAAAATGCAGCCAAGCAACTGGGGATGCCGCTGGGACCTTTGCAGTTGAATGACGAAACCTCAATCGATCTGGGTGTGAAAATCGCAAAGGCAACCAAAGCGGCCCTCGGAAATGCCTATGACGGGACGGCCGATGAAGTGATCTTCAAACTCTTTGACGAAGGACGGCTTGGCCGCAAATCCAATGCTGGCTTCTATGACTATGATGACAAGGGCAAGCGCACCGGTCTGTGGCAGGGCCTGCGGGACAATTGGGGTGGGGAGGCAGATGTCGCGCTGGAAGACGTGAAGATGCGTCTGGCCATGGCACAGGTGCTGGAAGCCGTCCGGGCATTGGAAGAGGATGTGCTGATGGACATCCGCGAAGGCGATGTCGGCGCGATCCTGGGCTGGGGCTTCATGCCATGGTCAGGCGGACCATTCTCCTGGCTGGATATTCTTGGCTCCGGCCGGGCCGTGGACATCTGTGCTGATCTGGAAGCACGGTTTGGCGCGCGGTTCGCCGCCCCGCAATTGCTAAAGGACATGGGTGGGGCCGGCGAAAGTTTCTACGGGCGCTTCGCCGCTGACGCGGAAGCTGCCTGATCATGAAAAAGCCGCGCAGCGCTGACGCGCTGCGCGGCGTCCGGCGGGGATATTAGTCCAAGAAGTGGGTTGGTGTTGCGGTCAAACTCCAACCCAGTGCTTTTCGATTTTCCAAGAAATACTCAGACGTCGAGTGTATTGATACGCTCCCACTCTGAGAAATGGGTGGCATAGGAATTCCACTCACTGTACTTCAGCTTGAGGAAAGCCGCAGAAAACTCAGTTCCCAACGCAGCCTTGAGCGCCTTGTCCTTGTCAAACAGGCGCAAAGCATCAAGCAGGTTCAGTGGCAGTTTCGGCGCACCGCGCACCTTGTGGCCTTCAGCATACATATCGATGTCATAGCGTTTTCCGGGATCGGCCTGCTGTTCCATCCCGCTCAGACCGGCCGCAATGATCACAGCCTGCAGAAGGTAGGGGTTTGTGGCCCCGTCTGGCAGGCGCAGCTCGAACCGGCCCGGGCCCGGCACGCGGACCATATGTGTGCGGTTGTTGCCAGTCCAGGTGACCGTGTTGGGCGCCCAAGTGGCGCCTGATGTGGTGCGGGGCGCGTTGATCCGTTTGTAGGAATTCACAGTCGGGTTGGTGATCGCAGTCATTGCGGTTGCGTGCTTCATGATCCCGCCAAGGAATGTCCGGCCCTCAGCCGACAGTCCCAGTTCCATGGCGTCATCGGCAAACTCGTTGCGACTGCCGGTTGGATCCCAAACAGAGATATGGGCGTGGCACCCGTTGCCGGTCAGGCCCTCGATCGGTTTGGGCATGAACGTCGCGCGCAGACCATGTTTCTCGGCCACGGATTTGACCATGAACTTGAAGAAGGAATGCTTGTCGGCCGTGGCCAGCGCGTCATCGAATTCGAAGTTCATCTCGAACTGACCGTTCGCGTCTTCATGGTCGTTCTGGTACGGGCCCCACCCCAGTTCCAGCATATAGTCACAGATCTCGGCGATCACGTCATACCGCCGCATCACCGCCTGCTGGTCGTAGCAGGGCTTTTCCGCGATATCCTGAGGATCCGAGATCTGCGTGCCATCGGGGTGCAACAGGAAAAATTCCGCCTCGATCCCGGTTTTCACCCGCAAGCCTGCCTCGGCTGCGCGCGCGACCTGACGTCTGAGCACATTGCGCGGGGCCTGATCAACCTCGGCCCCTTCCATCACGCAATTGCTGGCAACCCAGGCCACTTCGGGTTTCCAGGGCAACTGGATCACCGATGACGGATCAGGCACGGCCAGCATATCGGCGTAGGCCGGTGTCATATCAAGCCATGTGGCAAATCCTGCAAATCCCGCGCCGTCTTCCTGCATCTCGGCAATGGCCTGCGCTGGCACCAGTTTGGCTCGCTGCGCCCCAAAGAGGTCGGTGAACGAGATCATGAAGTATTTGACGCCGTGGTCCTTGGCGAAAGCTGCGAGATTTGTGGTCATGGTCCGAAGGTCCTCATTGTCCTGTTTGGTTGCATTGAACCTGCAAAGCCCTTTGGGTGAAAGGTGTTTTTGCCAGCAATCCGATCAGTATCCAACCTGTCCGGGGATCCAGTTGGTGCCCGACAGGGGCACTTGTGCCATGGCGGCGGCTTCCACAGTCAAAGCGCAGAGATCTTCGGGCTCAAGATTGTGGATGTGGCTCTTGCCGCAAGCACGTGCCAGGGTTTGTGCCTCCAGCGTCATCACCTTGAGATAATTGTTCAGCCTGCGCCCACCTTCCACAGGGTCAAGCCGGGCGGCAAGCACCGGGTCCTGAGTGGTTATGCCGGCAGGGTCCCTGCCTTCATGCCAGTCATCATAGGCACCTGCCGTTGTGCCAAGCGCCTGGTATTCATCCTCCCAACGGGGATCATTGTCACCCAGTGCGATCAGGGCCGCTGTGCCGATGGCAACCGCGTCAGCACCGAGGGCAATCGCCTTTGCGACATCCGCACCGGTGCGGATCCCGCCCGAGACGATCAGCTGGACCTCACGGTGCATGCCTTGATCCTGCAAGGCCTGAACCGCAGGCCGGATACAGGCAAGCGTCGGCTGTCCAACATGCTCGATGAAGACGTCCTGTGTGGCAGCCGTGCCGCCCTGCATGCCGTCCAGAACCACCACATCAGCACCGGCTTTCACGGCCAGTGTGGTGTCGAAATAGGGTCGTGCACCCCCCACTTTGATGTAGATCGGCACTTTCCAGCCCGTGATCTCACGCAATTCCAGGATCTTGATTTCCAGATCATCGGGGCCGGTCCAGTCAGGGTGACGACAGGCAGAGCGCTGGTCGATGCCTTTGGGCAGATTGCGCATCTCGGCCACGCGGTCCGAGATCTTCTGGCCCAGCAGCATGCCGCCACCGCCCGGTTTTGCCCCTTGTCCGACCACGATCTCAATCGCATCCGCGCGGCGCAGGTCATCGGGGTTCATGCCATAGCGTGACGGGAGGTACTGATAGACCAGCTTGTTGGAGTGGCCCCGTTCCTCCGGCGTCATACCACCGTCCCCTGTGGTGGTTGATGTACCTGCGAGCGTGGCGCCGCGGCCCAGCGCTTCCTTGGCCTGACCCGAAAGCGCTCCGAAGCTCATGCCCGCAATGGTGATCGGGATGTCCAGCTCGATGGGGTTTTCGGCAAACCTTGTGCCAAGGGTCACGTTGGTGTCGCACCGCTCGCGATAGCCTTCAAGCGGGTAACGAGACATCGATGCGCCCAGAAACAGAAGGTCATCAAAATGCGGAACCTTGCGTTTCGCTCCTCCCCCGCGAATGTCATAAATGCCTGTGGCGGCAGCCCTGCGGATTTCTGCGTTGATCGATTGCGAAAAGGTCGAAGACTGGATCGAGGCGGTCATGGGCGGGTTGTGCTTGTTCATCAAACCTGGCCCTCAATACGCATTGTCGATGTTGAAATTATACAGTTGCCGGGCCGAGCCGTAGCGACGGAACTCTTCTGGCTTGGCATCAACGCCACCGCGTTCCAGCAGATCTGCCAGAAGGCTCAGATGCTCGGGGCGCATCTCTTTCTCGATGCAATCAGCCCCCAGCGATTTGACCGAACCGCGCACGAACAGACGCGCCTCGTAAATGGAATCGCCAAGTGCATCGCCTGCATCGCCGCAGACCACCAGATTGCCCGATTGCGCCATGAACGCAGACATGTGGCCGACATTGCCATGGACCACGATGTCGATCCCCTTCATCGAGATGCCGCAGCGCGAAGATGCATTGCCCTTGATCACCAGCGTGCCGCCATGTCCCGTGGCACCTGCATATTGGCTGGCATCTCCCTCGATCACCACGAGACCAGACATCATGTTCTCGGCCACGCCCGGGCCAGCAGAACCGTCGACCGTGATCTTGGCCTGCTTGTTCATGCCCGCGCAGTAATAACCGGTGGAACCGCGCACCGTCACTTCAATCGGAGCATCCAGCCCGACGGCAATCGCGTGTGCGCCACGCGCGTTCACGACCTCCCATGCGGTTTGATTGGTGGCCATCTGCTGGGCCTGAAGGGTCTTGTTCAGGCCGCGCAGGCCTTCGGCTTCAAGGTCGACTACCTGCATGATCAGTGGCTCCAGAAGTAAACGGTTGCGGGCTCGGGTTCCCAGACCTTTGCGGCCTCGATGCCCGGCAGGCTGACAAGGGCGCGGTATTCGGACCCGAAAGCCACGTATTGATCGGTTTCAGCCAGAACGGCGGGTTTGCAGGCAATCGGATCGCGCAGCACGCCAAAGCCATCCTTGGTGCCAACCAGAAAAGTGTAGAAGCCATCCAGATCGTGCAGGCCCTGTTCCAGAGCATCACCCAGACTGGCGCCCTGATCCATGCGCCAGCTGAGATAGGCGGCTGCGACTTCGGTATCGTTCTGGGTCTCGAACTCCATGCCTTCGCGGCGCAGTTTTCGGCGCAGCTGGTTGTGATTGGACAGCGATCCGTTGTGGACCAGACACTGATCAGCACCGGTCGAAAACGGGTGGGCGCCCATGGTCGTCACTGCCGATTCCGTGGCCATGCGGGTGTGCCCGATCCCGTGGGTGCCGGACATGGACGCCAGATCGAAACGGGATGCGACCTCGCTTGGCAACCCAACCTCCTTGTAGATCTCGATGCGCTCACCCCGGCTCATGATGCGGATGTTCGGGCGAAGTTCCCGCACGTGATCGCGCGCCTCAGACAGATCGGATTTCGGCACAGTCAGAACCGCATGGGTGTCCCGCACCACGAGCGCAGGTGTTTTGCCCAGCTTTGACCCAAGAGCCTCGGCCAGCCCGGCGAAATCCTGCGCGGGGTCCGCCGATTGCAAGGTCAGCTTCGCCGCGTCCTGCTTGCCATAAACCGCGATGCCTGCGCTGTCGGGACCACGATCCGTCATGGTGATCAGCATGTCGCCGAGCATCGCACCCAACTCAGGTTCCAACGCCTGATCCTTCAGGAACAGACCAACAATTCCACACATCTCAACCCCCGAAAAAACGTCCCACGGCAGGCCTAGCACAGCCGCTCAACTCTTTCAACTGAGAGATATTTTATTCCTGACAGGAATTATTGAGGATAGGAGATCACCGACAGGTATCTTGCAGGCAGAACAATCAGGTCTTCGGGACCATGCGGTGCATCCGCGTCGAAATAGAGAGTATCTCCCGGTCTCAGGTGATGCACGGTCGCGCCATGGCGATAGCCGACTTCGCCCTCCAGCATGTAGATCATCTCGATCCCGTCGTGCTGGAACGTCGGGAACACATCGGATGTCTCGGTCAGCGTGATCAGATAGGGCTCGACGATCACACCCGATGCATTTGCGCCAATGTGGCCCAGAAGATTGTACTGGTGACCGGCACGGGTTCCTGCACGCTCCAGTTCCACACCCTCTCCGGCACGTGTATGAACGGCTTCCCGATGCTCTTCAAAGCCCCGGAAAAATGCGGTGAGCGGAACCCTGAGCGCATGGGCAAGGGTTTGCAAGGTGGTCAGCGAAGGCGAGGTCAGCCCGTTCTCGATCTTTGAGAGCATGCCGACCGACAGCCCACTTGCAGCAGACAGATCAGCCACTGTGATGTCCTGTTGCTTGCGAAAGCCCCGCACCGCGCGACCGATGGCCACTTCCAGTACCTTCTCGCGCATTTCCGTTTCAAGATGGGGGTTTTGGGTCAGGCGATTGGGGCTCATGGGCTGGGGTCCATTCTCTGTGACCTCCCCATTACTGCACAACCGCCCGGTCTTGGCCAGTACGTCCCGACACGGCAACGATCACCCCGGAGATGATGATCAGCGACAGGCCCAAGGCATCACGGATGCCCAGTGTTGTGCCAAACAGAACCCACGCCCAGATGGCTGCAAACACCAGAAAGCTGTACTCGAAGACAGTCAGAAAAGTGGTTTCAGCGGACTGATAGCCACGGGTCAGGAAGAACACGGCAATCAGGGAAAACACGGCCTGAAACAGCACAATCAACATAAGTTGGCTGGTGATCGGTTGCCAGCCCATGCTCAGGAAGCCCTCTCCTGTTCCCACCCATGTGGTCACGATCACTCCCAACAGTCCCACCAGACCCATCGTGCAGAAAAATGCGAACAGCAGGCTGGTCGTGGCCTCTTCTGCGCAAAGCCTGCGCGTGACCATCGTGTTCATTGCATAAAGTGCGCCAGCGGCGACCGGCATCAGGGTCACAGCGGTGACAGTCTGGCTTTCGACACGCAGCATGATCAGCACGCCTGCGAAGCCCAGCAAAACCGCACTCCACCTGCGTGGCCCGACAGGCACGCGAAATCCGATGGCCGAGAAGATCAAAACAAACAATGGTGCTGTGAAGAGCCCCGCCCCGACCTGCGCGATCGGCATCAAGGGCAGTGCCCCGAAGTAGAGCATCATCGAACCTGACAAAAGCGTGGTGCGGATGGCCACCGCCTGCCACCGCTTTGGTTTCAGCCGCAATCCAAAGAAAAGCGTGACAACCAGCAACATCGGAACCGCCAAAGCCGTGCGCATCGCATGGAACTGCCAAAGCCCTGCGTCTTGCGCTACCAACCCCATAAGGTTGTCGACACAGCCGATGATCGCCATTCCACCGACGATCATAGACGCCCCTTTGGCAATCTGATGATCCATCGGCCCATTTGACGCGCGCGGCCCCGACGGTCAAGCGCGTTTGCTCTTTCTTTCAGGCTGGCACCTGATATCGTCCCGGGTCAAACACGGTCGATACAGGCCCGCACGACAGGGGAGAGATATATGCACAATCTGATGCAGGACTGGCCGCTTCTGACAAGCTCGATCATTGATCATGCCGCTCGTTACCATCCCAACAGACAGGTCATCACCCGGTCTGTGGAAGGACCGATTGTCGAAAGCAACTACGCACAAATCCGTGACAAGGCCCTGCGTGTGGCCCAGGGCCTGCATCGTCTGGGTCTGGGACGCGGCGATGCTGTGGGGGTGATGGCCTGGAACACCGGCCGGCACATGGAAATCTGGTACGGCGCTCCGGGTGCGGGTGCGGCCCTTCACACGCTCAACCCACGGCTTTTTGCCGATCAACTGGTCTACATCATCAATCACGCTGAAGACAAAGCACTGTTCATCGATCTTGATCTTGTACCGGTCATTGAGGCGATTGCCGACAAGCTCCCCTTGGTTCGCCACTACATCGTCATGACTGACGCAGCCCACATGCCGGAAACCAGTTTGGATGTGTTGTGCTACGAGGAGTGGGTTGCTGGACAGGATGGCGACTTCTCATGGGTTCAGGTAGACGAACGCGATGCCTGCGGGATCTGCTACACATCAGGGACAACCGGCAATCCAAAGGGTGTGGTCTACACACATCGCTCCAACGTGCTCCATGCCATGGCAGAAGTGCAGCCCGATATGCTGGGGCTGAGCTCCTCTGAAAGGGTCATGCCCGTTGTGCCGCTTTTTCATGCAAATGGCTGGTCCATCGGCTATTCGGCTCCGCTGACCGGGGCCTCCATGGTGATGCCCGGGCGCGATCTGACCCCTGCTGCCCTGTTTGAGATGCTGGAACTTGGCGTATCGCTCACGGCTGCCGTACCGACGATCTGGCTGCTGCTGCTGCAATATCTTGAAGCCGAGGCAAAGTCGCTCAGCACGCTCAAACGCGTGGTTATCGGCGGTTCTTCCTGCCCACGTGCAGTGATCGAGACGTTCCAGCAAAAATATGGCGTACAGGTGCTTCACGCCTGGGGCATGACCGAGATGTCGCCTCTGGGCACGGTCTGCTCCTTCAAGCCCGAGGTTCTGGAAATGGATACGGACGCCCGGGTCGACGTGCAGGAAACCACTGGCCATCCGCCCTTCTCGGTCGATCTGAAGATCACAGATGACGAGGGCGCTGAACTGCCTTGGGACGGACAGGCACAAGGCAAGCTCTGGGCACGCGGCCCGGCAGTTGTCGGGCGCTACCTCAAGGCAGACGAGCTTGCAACCGTGGACGGCTGGTTCGACACCGGAGATGTCGCGACAATCGATCCAAACGGATATATGGCAATCACCGATCGCTCCAAGGATGTCATCAAATCAGGCGGAGAATGGATTTCGTCCATCGAGTTGGAAAATGCAGCCATTGCGCACCCGGATGTGTCCGAGGCCGCGGCCGTCGGCGTGCCCCACCCAAAATGGGACGAACGCCCGGTTCTGATCATCGTCAGGAAAGCAGGATGCGACCCTTCTGCCCAGTCCATTCTGGATCTTGTCGCAAAGGGGTTTGCCAAATGGCAGGTGCCCGATGACGTGATCTTCATGGACGAGATCCCTCATACGGCGACCGGCAAAATCTCGAAACTGCAGTTGCGTCAGGTTCTCAAGGATCAGGGCTATCAACTGCCCGGCTGAGCCACCCCTCCCGACTGCCAGGACCAAAATCATCCGATGACAGCTTTGTCGAAATACGAAGTGCTTGAGGCAAGCGCCCAGTGGCGTGCATCGCCCGAGGCGGACCACCGCGAAGTTCTGCTGTCCTTTGGCAAGACCACGTTGGTGATCTCGGACTTCAACGAGGCCCCGCTTACCCATTGGTCGCTGATGGCCACACACCAGATCGCGCAGGGTCAACAAGGTGCAGCAGTATTTGCCGCCGATGATGACGGGCATGAGACGCTGGAGGTGACCGACCCGCTGATGATCGAGGCGATCACGGCCATCTCGGATGCCTCGAGACGCGGGAAATCAGGCAGCAACCGGCGCTGGCCCTTGCGTCTGCTCGCCGTAGCGATGCTGGCTGGGATGCTGCTCTGGCAGGGACCGGGGCTTTTGCGGCAACAGGCACGCGCCCTGATCACCGGCGAACATGCGGTTCTGCTGTCAGATCGTATTCTGGCCCGTTTGCCACAGGCCTGCACCACACCCGATGGCTCGCGTGCTCTCCAAGCGCTGTTGCCGGGTGTTCCGATACGCATTCTGCCACTGGATCAATCCGCCGCCAACCGCTTGCCTGACGGGCGCATTCTGCTGTCCAATACCGATCTTGTTGAGACTGGCAGCGACGCAGCTGATGTCTTGTCCAAACTCTCCGCCGCGCAGACAGCTCCGGACGTTCTGACCCGGTGGAGCCGATCTGCGCCCCTGAGCGACATCATCAACCTCCTGCGGGCAGGCGCGCTCTCCCCGGATCAGGTCTCAGCACTTGCGGAGATTGCAACAACAGGCCCGGCGTCACCGTCGACAGACACGGTTGCCGGCATCACCGATCAGCAATGGGTCGCCCTGCAAGGCATTTGTGATCGCTGAAGGCCAAGCACACCAACACTTTCGAATTTCAAATAAATACTCCCGCCGGAGGCGCAGGTTTCCGCACGCGCAGACCCCGGTTGGCGCCCGCTGTCAAATAGCCTCAAGCCGCCCATCGACCAGACGCAATCTTCGGTCCATGCGTGCTGCAAGCTCAGGGTTGTGGGTTGCAACAATTGCCGCAAGACCGGTATCCCGCACCAAAACCATCATTGCCTCGAACACGACGTCCGATGTGCCGGGATCAAGATTTCCCGTTGGCTCGTCTGCCAGCAGAATATCCGGTGAATTTGCCATGGCCCGACAGAAGGCAACGCGTTGCTGTTCGCCGCCTGACAACTCAGCCGGGCGGTGATTGATCCGGTGACCCAGCCCAACGCTTTTCAGCAGTTCATCCGCCCGTGCACCGGCTACGCCAAGCGCCACGCCGGCTGCGCGCTGCGGCAGGATCACGTTGTCACGTGCCGTGAATTCCGGCAGCAGGTGGTGAAACTGGTAGATGAAGCCGATCCTGTCGCGCCTAAGGGCCGTGCGCCTGTGGTCACGTGCTGAATGAGCCTCTTCTCCTCCGACAATCACACGCCCCTCACTGGCACTTTCCAGCAGACCCGCGATGTGCAGCATCGTTGATTTTCCTGCGCCCGATGGCGCCTCAAGGGCCACGACTTCACCGGCCTGCAGTGACAGTGACACGTCGTGCAGAACCTGCACCTCATTGGGCGCGCCCTGATTATAGGCCTTGCTCACCCCGTCCAGCCTGAGGACCTCACTCATAGCGCAACGCCTCGACCGGGTTCAGGCGCGCCGCCCTGCGGGCCGGGAAATACGTGATCGTGAAGGACAGACCCAGCGACAGGGCCATGGCCGAGAAGACATCGCCCCATTCCAGCTTCGCGGGCAATGCCGACAGATAGCGCACGGATGGATCCCATGCATCCCCGCCCAGCATCCAGTTGACCGCGTTGAAGATCGGATCGATGTAGATCGCAAACAGGCATCCCGTGACCACGCCGATCACCGTACCCGCAACCCCGATACTTGCGCCGCAAATGAAGAATATCCGCAGGATCGAACCTTCGCTCAGCCCCATGGTGCGCAGGATCCCGATATCACGCCCCTTGTTCTTGACCAGCATGATCAGGCCCGAAACGATGTTGAGCGTCGCCACCATCACGAGGATCGACAGGATGATGAACATAATGTTGTCCTCCATCTTGAGCGCACGCAGGAAAGACCCAGATGCCTCCTGCCAGGTCCAGACAAAATGCGGGAACCCCGCGGCCACGGCGATGTCACCGCCGGTCTGGATCACCTTTTCGGGGTCCTCCACGAAAATCTCCAGCTCCGTGACCGTATCTTCATGGTTGAAGAAATCCTGCGCTTCAGCCAGTGGCATGTAGACCCTCGTGCTGTCGATGTCATAGCGACCGACCTGAAAGATATAGACGATCTCATAGGCGTTGACGCGTGGGCTGGTGCCAAAGGCCGTCTGTACACCATCGGGCGAAATCAGCGTGATCACATCGCCCAAAGCCAACCCCAGTGAGCGGGCAAGTCCCGATCCAATGGCCACCCCTTCATCAAAGCGGTCAAGATCACCCAGGGCCTGTTCAGGCTCGACGATCAGAGGAATGGTTCGGACATCCTCAAGCCGTTCGCCAAAGACCTGCACGCCGGCATTGGCAGTGTCGGACGAGGCCATGACCTGCGCCTTGACCAGAGGTGCTGCACGGGTGACACCGGGCACGGCAAGGATCTGCTCGACCAGTGCATCATAGTCCTTGATGCTGCGGTCAACGAAGCCGAACTCATCCTGCACACCTTGGGAATAGACCGTGGCATGGGCATTTGCCCCCAGGATCGTGGCCACGAACTCCGCCCGAAAGCCTGAGCGGACAGCCAGCGTTGCGATCAGGGCAAACACCGCCAGTGACACGCCGACGAGCGAGATCACCGACATCACCGAGACCCCGCCCTCACGCTTGCGGGCCTTCAGATAGGCCCAGGCGATCTGCCATTCAAAGGCTGCAAATGGAGCAGTGCGATCAGCCACATGCGCCTCCCCGACAGGGGCGCGTCATGGGGGGCTCGATGCCCCGCAGGGCGCGATCTCCCTTGCGGGCCATGCGCATGTCTCAAACACCCTTGTAGATCTGTGCGATCCGGTCGATGGCAGCTTCGGGTGACATATTTTCGCTATCGCCAGTGCGTCGTGAGGTGACTTCGACCACCCCGTTTTTCAACCCGCGCGGGCCGACGGTGATCCGCCATGGGAGACCAATCAGATCCATGGTTGCGAATTTTGCGCCCGCGCGTTCCTCCCGGTCGTCATAAAGCGGCTCAAGCCCGCGTGCCATCAGCCCTTTGTAAAGCTGGTCACAGGCCGCATCCGCATCCGTATCACCCTGCTTGAGATTGACGATCCCTGCGTGGAACGGTGTCACCCCTTCAGGCCAGATGATCCCGTTGTCATCGTGGCTCGCCTCGATGATCGCACCGATAAGACGCGACACACCGATGCCGTGCGAACCCATGTGGACCGGCACCCGATCACCGCTTTCGGTCACGACCTCGGCCTTCATTGCATCGGAATACTTGGTGCCGAAATAGAAGATCTGCCCGACTTCGATCCCGCGCGATGTCATGCGCCGCTCTTCCGGAACCGCATCGAACAGGGCTGCGTCATGCGTCTCGTCAGTGCGCGCATATGGCGTCGTCCATGTCTCATAGATCGACTGCAAACCATCCACATCGCCGAAATCCACCTCCCGGTCCCCGAACGACAGGTCTGTAACGGCGCGGTCATAGAAGACCTCGCTTTCACCTGTGTCTGCCAGCACCAGAAACTCATGGGTGTAGTCCCCGCCAATCGGCCCGCCATCGGCACGCATCGGGATCGCCTTCAGCCCCATCCGTTCATACGTGCGCAGGTAGCTTACGAAATGGCGGTTGTAGGCGTGCAGCGCGTCTTCCTTGGTCAGGTCGAAGTTATAGCCGTCTTTCATGAAGAACTCGCGCCCGCGCATCACGCCAAAGCGCGGGCGGATCTCGTCGCGGAACTTCCACTGGATGTGGTACAGAGTCAGCGGAAGATCCTTGTAGGACTTGACAGAGTTACGGAAAATATCGGTGATCAACTCCTCATTGGTAGGGCCATAGAGCATGTCCCGACCGTGACGATCCGTGATCCGCAGCATCTCCTGTCCATAGTCGTCATAGCGCCCGCTTTCACGCCAGAGATCGGCTGACTGCAAGGTCGGCATCAGCATAGGGTGGTGACCGGCCCGGATCTGTTCTTCGTGCACGATCGTTTCAAGCTTGCGCAAAATCTTGAAGCCCATGGGCAGCCAGGAATAGATCCCGGCACTGGCCTGCCGGATCAATCCAGCCCTGAGCATCAACCGGTGCGAGGCGATCTGTGCCTCCGACGGGGTTTCCTTGAGGATCGGCAGAAAATAGGTGCTCAGACGCATTGCGGCTCTCGTTCAATTCCGGGTCAGATCGATCTTGGCATCGACGCTAAACGTCTAATCCATGGGGCTGATACACGCAATGCCACGCGACCTATGCAAGGCTTGCAATGCCGCTATGAACGTGATTAATGTCTCTCAGCGCGGCGCAACGACGCAGGCGCAATAAAAAGGGGTAATCCCAAGTCTCGGGAGGAGATTTTCGGCCTGCACTGCGCAGGCCGAATTCAATTTAGGCCCTGATTTCTGTCAGAATGTTTCCAAAAATCAACGCGTTGACCCAAGGTCTTGAGGCTTCAACACAAGTTCCGCCTGCAAATCAAGCCGCGATGCCAGTGACTGCAACCTTTTGGTGATCGCGTCTCCGCCAAGCTCGCTTGCCGTATCGTGGAGCGTGAGAATCAAGGTGCCATCACGTGCTTCAATCGGCGCTTTGTCCAGAATGTTGCGCGCCCCGCCCGAGATCATCGCTCCCAGCCGCATCGCCTTGCCCAAAGCCTCGGCCTGAGAGACCCGCTCGGCGCTGAGCAGACCCAGAATTTCTGACGGAAAACTCCAACCATGCGAAGCGGATTTGTAGCGGTTCGCGAGCGCCAGTCCCAGAAACACGCGCCCCTCGTGATCCAGACCGCTCAGATTTGCACGTGTTACCGTCTCAAAACACATCTCCGCGCGGTAATCTGGATGTGCACGCCATGTGATATCGTGCAAACGGCAGGCTGCGTGAACCAAACGCAATTCACCCTTGGGCGTCTGGCTCAGCAGCGGGGTCAGCCATTCAAACAACTGATCGCCAAATCCCGGTGCCCGTGCTTCACCGCTTTCAATCTGGCGCGTGGCCTCAAGCAATGGGTCTTTCTTGATCAGCTTCTCGGACATCGCCTCGTAAAGCACGCCCTCCCGAATGCCATAGCTTGAGACCGAGATGCTTGCCGGTTGCAGCTCTGTCAGCAATCGCGTCATGACGCGGGCCGCAATGGGCACCAGAGACAATCGTGCCTGAGAACTGCCGGTAAGCGGCTGCAGAACCTCCGGCGTCTGATCCATCACCCAGTTTGCGGTCTCCGTCAGGTTTTCAGGTGTCATCCGGTATTCATGCAGAACCTTGAGCGGGTAGGATCGCCGCTCCATGTCGATGCGCGCCAGAGCCCGCCATGAGCCCCCCACCAGATACAGCTTGCGCGGGCCTGTTCCGATGGCTTTTACCAGTTTCCGAACCCGTGCCTTGATTTCAGCCTCAAGGTCCTTACCACTGAGAGATTCCAGCAATAGAGGGCCCAACGGGGAGGTCAGACAATCACCAATCACGCCGCCGCGGATCGATGCCAATTCCATGGATGCACCACCAATGTCGCAGACAATCCCGTCGGCGCGTGGCCAACCGAGCAGCACGCCTTGTGCTGACAACTGCGCCTCACGCGGGCCGGTCGCCACATCCAGAACAAGCCCGGTGGATTGCTCAACCTCAGCACAAAACTCCGGACCGTCCGTGGCATCTCGAACCGCCGCAGTTGCCACACATTGCACGGTTTCCACGTTCATCAGACGCAACAGGCGGGAGAACCGCTTGAGGGCGATCATCGCCATCTTGCGCCCCTCAGGGTTCAGGATGCCGCTGGTCTGCAACCCGGCCCCCAATCCGCACAGGACCTTCTCGTTGAAGAAATATGCAGGAGCGCGTGAGACCCCGTCAAAGACCACAAGACGGACGGAGTTTGACCCGACATCGACCACGCCCACCTTTTTCATCAGCCGGGTGCGCATCGCTTTCTTGCTGGCCTGGTCGTCTAGCATGTGGCGATGCGCGTTGTATTCTCAGCAGACGTCACACCCTGTCCCCCGTTGGTCACACCAGCACTCTGCCCAAGGGCTGTGCGGAGTCAATCGTGAGAATGCACCAAAGCTGGTACGTCATTGGTACCTGCCCGCCCGCGACCCGACATGGACGGGTTTTCCATGAAGAAACGATGGCAGGAAAACAGCCGCGACCGGTCCTCGGCCGAATGCCGCAGATAGCTGCCATCGGCCTGTAAAACCCAGCTTTGTGACTGGTCTGCTAGGTTTGCCGCCATGATCTGGTCGACAATCTGGGCATGCACTGTGGGGTTGGTGATCTCGACAAGTGTCTCGACCCGGCGATTGAGATTGCGCCCCATCCAGTCAGCCGAAGAAATGTAGACCCGCGCCTGCGTTGACGGCAAACCGTGGCCATTTCCAAAACAAACGATTCGAGAATGTTCAAGGAAACGGCCGATGACCGATTTGACACGGATGTTATCGGAAAGTCCCTTCACGCCGGGGCGCACTCCGCAAATGCCGCGCACCACCATATCGACCTTCACACCCGCCTGCGAGGCCGCGTAAAGCGCATCAATCACCTCTGCATCGATGACAGAGTTGCATTTGACCCAGACGGCTGCCGGACGGCCTGCGTGTGCATGGGCGATCTCGCCTTCCAGCCCTTCAAGAATACGCTGCTTGAGGAAATGCGGAGAGATCGCGAGGTTTTCCAGACTGTCGGGCTTCACATAGCCCGAGACATAGTTGAACACGCGATTGGCATCGCGCCCCAGGGCCGCATCACAGGTGAAAAACGACAGATCAGTATAGAAGCTGGCCGTGATCGGGTGATAGTTGCCGGTCCCGAAATGGGTGTAGGTGACAAGTTGGTCGCCCTCACGCCGCACTACAGCAGAAATCTTTGCATGGGTTTTCCAGTCCATGAAGCCATAGACCACCTGCGCGCCTGCCCGTTCCAGACGACGGGACTGGCGGATGTTTGCGGCCTCATCAAAGCGCGCTTTCAACTCAACCAATGCGGTGACCGATTTGCCTTCTTCTGCCGCCTCGCACAAAGCCGACACGATGGGGCTGTCCGCAGACGTGCGATAAAGCGTTTGCTTGATGGCCAGCACATTGGGATCCCGCGCGGCCTGTTGCAGAAACCGGACCACGATGTTGAACGTCTCGTAGGGGTGATGCAGCAGCATATCTTTTTGGCGGATGGCTGCGAAAATGTCGCCTTCGAAATCCTGCACACGTTCCGGGACGCGAGGGGTAAAATGTGGCCAGAGCAGATCATGCCGGTCGCTTTTGGTCAGCTCCGAAAGGTCAGCAATGCCGATGATCCCGTTGATCATGACGATCTCGTCTTTGGAGACATCCATCTCTTCGGCGATGATCTCTCTCAGACCGTCAGGTGCATTGGCCGACATCTTGAGGCGGATCACTTCTCCGCGGCGGCGGCGTTTGAGTGCTGTTTCAAATTCGCGCACCAGATCTTCGGCCTCTTCCTCGACCTCCAGATCACTGTCGCGCAGGACACGGAAAGCACAGCTGCCTTCGATCTCGTAACCGGGAAACAACCGGGACATGAACGCCTTGAGCAGGTCTTCAAGCGCCAGATAGCGCCGTTCGCCCTTGGCGCCGTCATCAATCCTGATGAAACGATCAATCTGACCGGGGACGGGCAACAGCGCATCAAGACGCGAGCCATCCGCAGTGCGCTTCAATTCCAGCGCCAGAGCAAAGCCCTCGTTCGAGATGAAGGGAAACGGGTGCGCGGGATCGATGGCAAGCGGTGTGAGGATCGGAAAGACCTGATCCATGAACACAGTCTCAAGCGCCAGCATATCGGCCTTGGTCAGATCATCGGGCGCGATCAGCAAAATGCCTTCGGCTTCCATCTCGCGCTGCAGTTCCTCCCAGCAGCTTTGCTGGCGCAACATCAACGCGCGGGCGTCCGCATCGATCTGTTCCAACTGCTCGGACGGGGTCAACCCATCGGCAGAGGGCCGTGTGACACCTTCTCGCAGAAGCCCGCGCAGACCGGCCACCCGCACGGAGTAAAACTCGTCAAGGTTCGAGCCCGAGATTGACAGGTAGCGCACCCGCTCCAGGAGCGGCACCGACGGGTTCTCAGCCTCACCCAGCACGCGCCAGTTGAAAGCAAGCCAGGACAGTTCGCGGTTGAAGAACCGCATTGGTCCGGCCGGATCGAAACCGGCGGGCTCTCGCGCTTCGGGCCATGCTCCGTTGAGAAAATCTGCATCGGTCATGGGAGAGATCTTCAGATCTTCCGCAACTGCTTCACGCCCCATCAAATGCCCCTCCCAACACGTCCACAGCCAAAGCCCGGTTCAGCTTTCGATGTTTCGTCAACGCCGCCTTGTCCAGCCTGTCGACGATGTCGCGCACCGCCCCGCCCGACCGGTCAATGCGCGTCACGAGAAACGAGACCAGATCCGGTGTGGCCTGCAATTGCCGATCATCAAATTGTTTGACGAGCATACCAGCAATCAGGGCATCATCGGGTTGATCCAACGCAATTGTGGTCGCGCCCTCAAGCCGCGAGATCAGGTCCGGCAAGGACAGTCCCCAATCCTTGATCTGACCGCGTCCCGTCATCATCAGTGGCAGACGCGCCTCCCGCAGGCGATTGTGCAGATGAAACAACGCACGTTCAGCGTTTGGACCTGATTGATGAAGCTGATGCAGGTCCTCGACAACTGTGGCACAGGTGTCGGTGGCAGCGTCCAACTGAGCGGGCGTGATCATCTGCCCGCCACTCTGCTCGGCAAACACACAGGCCAGATGTGTCTTGCCAGCCCCTTCCGCTCCGGTAACCAGAAGCTTGCCCTCGGGCCAGGATTGCCAGCGATCCACCATGCCGATGGCCAGCGCATTTGCGTCAGAGACCAGAAACGCCTCACGCCCCAAGGCCGGTCGGACCGGCAGATCAAACACCAGTTGCTTTTCCATGCCCATCAGCCGTCAGCCTTGGGCTGTGGTCCCTGATACAGCCTGCCCGATCGATACTGCTCCAGCGCGAACCGGGTCATGACGCCAATCAGTGCGGCAACCGGCACCGCGATCAGCAGACCGACGAAGCCGAAGATCGAGCCGAAAACCGACAGAGCGAGCATCAGCCAGACCGGGTGCAGCCCGACGGATCCGCCCACAAGCATTGGCGTCAGCACATTGCCCTCGACCATCTGACCGACCACAAAGATCACCGCCACCACGCCGATCAGGATGGGTTGATCCCAGAACTGGAACAGCGCCAGCCCCACAGAAAGCGTGCCGCCGATGATCGAGCCGACAAAAGGAATGAAAGAGATCAGGCCGGCAAAAAAGCCGACGATCAGGCCAAACTGCAGGCCGACCAGCACCAGACCGATGGAATAGAACGCCCCCAGAATGGCACAGACCGACAATTGCCCACGCACGAAATTGCCCAGCATGCTGTCCATTTCACCGGCCAGTTTGCGGATCACTGGCGCATGCTCACGCGGCAGCAGATCATCGATGCGCGCGATCATACGGTCCCAGTCCATCAGCAGATAGAAAGCCACAACCGGTGCGACGACAGCCAGGATCAGAAAGTCGATCACAGCCAGTGAGGATGACAACAGTGTGTTGGCCAGCGCCAGTCCGCCGCTTTTGAGGCTGTCCTGCATGGACGCCAACAGGTTGCGCAACCACGACCCTTCCTGAAAAAGGTCGGTGAACCGGTTTCCGAACCGGCTTTCGAGCTGCGCAAAATACTCGGGCGCCTTTTCAATCAACCCTTGGGTCTGGACGACAAGAAGTTGAACCTGAGATATCAGAAGCGGGATGACGATCAGCATCAGCGCGATGAAGATGATCAACATCACCAAGGTCACGATGATCGTCGCGAGCACCCGTGAACAGCCCCATTCCTCAAGCCTGTCGGCCACGGGGTCCAGAAAATAGGCAATCCCCGCTCCGACCACAAAAGGCAGCAACGTATTGCCCAGAAACCAGACTGCTGCCACGAAAATAACCGCGGCAACGCCCCAGTAACTGACCTGTTCCTTGACGCTGAGACCCATGTGAACTTCCTGAAAAACAATACACAACACATGGCAAATGTGCAGGCCGGTTGCAAGCGACCCTGCCGTGATCGGCCTGTATTGGCTGGCCAAGCACGCGGGAATCGTGGCAATCCGCAAAACAGACAAATCAAACAGAGGGGTTTTTGAAAATGTCTATCGTGAAACGGGGAATGACGGGCGCACCTGTCAAACGGCTGCAGGAAGCTTTGGGTGTGGGAGCCGATGGCATTTTCGGTCCGGGCACGGAGAAAGCGCTGAAATCCTACCAGAGTGACAATGGGCTGGCAGCGGATGGCATCGCAGGGCCGGATACCTTTACCGCCATGGGTCTGCACGAGCTGGTTCTGCTGCGCCAGGGCTCTCGCGGGGCGACCGTCAAGAAAATGCAGGAAGCGCTTGGCATCGGTGCAGATGGCATCTTCGGCCCGGGCACACGCAAGGCCGTCGTGGCTTTTCAAGAGGCAAATGGCCTTGCAGCCGATGGCATGTGTGGTCCACTGACCTTGGCTGCTATGGACGACTTCAAAAGCACCTTCACCCAAGATACGCTTGCCAAGGCTGAAGTGACCCCAGAGGAGGAAGCGACGTTCGAGGCAGAGCCAATGCCTCAGATCTCCGGTGTGGAATTCGTATCTGCCGCCGAAGCCGAACCTGAGCCTGCACCCAAGAAATCCCTTTGGGGTCGGGTCAAAGGCTGGTGGAGCTGAGCGCTTTTACGTGAACTGTTCCCGGATCAGCCGCTCTTCCAGACCGTGACCGGGATCGAACAACAGTCGGTGAGCCACCTTTGGCTCGCTGGCGATCTCAACCGAGATCACATCCTGCACTTCGCCACTGTCCGCACTGGCATTGACAGGCCTCTTTTCGGACTCGAGCACATCGAACTGGACCCGCGCGCTTTTCGGTAGCAAGGCCCCGCGCCAGCGTCTCGGCCGAAAGGCAGCCATTGCTGTCAGGGTCAGGACGCCCGCGCCAATGGGCACGATCGGGCCATGGGCTGAATAGTTATAGGCCGTGGACCCCGCAGGCGTAGCCACCAGTGCCCCATCACAGACCAGTTCGTCCAGCCGCACCCGACCATCAATGCTGATGCGCAGCTTTGCCGCCTGCGCATGTGCGCGCAAAAGCGAGACCTCGTTGATGGCAAGTGCGGTTTCCGTTGATCCGTCCCGGCGCGTCGCGGTCATGATCAGCGGATTGATCACCGCTTCTTCCGCCGCGAGCAGGCGTTCGGGCAGGCCGTCCTGTTCGAAATCATTCATCAGGAATCCGACAGTGCCGCGGTTCATCCCATAGACCGGCAGATCAAGCTCCCGGCTGTCATGCAGGGTGGACAACATGAAGCCATCGCCACCTAGGGCCACGATGACGTCCGCCTGATCCATGTCGGACTGACCGTAAACAGCCGTAAGCGACGCGATGGATGCCTGCGCTTCAGGGGCCTGCGACGCCACAAATCTAATGTTGTCCAATGCCTTGCCTGCCATACCGGTTTCCACCTGACTTTGGACAGTAGAACGCCAGAGCCGCTCTGCAAACCGGTTTTCATCCCAAAGTCTGTGTCGCAAGACGCCATTTGGCAAACTATCTGGACACCAAAAGGATGCCAAACCCGCCGCTTGCCCTATATCATGCGTCGGTTTGACCGGTTTATCAGGTCAATGGGTCGGATAAAGAACCCACCATACGAGGAACGCCCGGCGACAGAGGAGCCTGACCATGAAAGATTTGAACACCAACCCCGGCTTTTTCACCGAAAGCCTCGCGTCCAGAGATCCGGACCTGTTCAAGGCCGTGTCCGACGAGTTGACCCGTCAGCGCGACGAGATCGAGCTGATCGCATCCGAGAACATCGTCTCGGCCGCCGTGATGGAGGCTCAGGGCTCCGTCATGACCAACAAATACGCCGAAGGCTATTCTGGACGGCGCTACTATGGCGGCTGTCAGTATGTCGATGTGGCCGAGGATCTGGCGATCGAGCGGATCTGCAAGTTGTTTGACTGCAAATTTGCCAACGTGCAGCCAAACTCAGGCTCTCAGGCCAATCAGGCGGTGTTCATGTCGCTTCTCCAGCCCGGTGATACGTTTCTGGCCATGGACCTTGCCTCGGGCGGTCACCTGACCCATGGAGCGAAGCCAAACCAGTCGGGCAAGTGGTTCAACCCAGTGCATTACGGTGTGCGCAAGCAGGACCAGCGGATCGATTACGATCAGGTGGCCGAGCTTGCCAAGGAGCATCAGCCGAAACTGATCATTGCCGGCGGTTCCGCCGTGCCGCGTCAGATCGACTTCAAGAAGTTCCGTGAAATCGCCGACAGCGTCGGCGCTTACCTGATGGTGGATATGGCGCATTTTGCCGGTCTCGTGGCTGGAAAACAGCACCCCAACCCGCTGGACTATGCAGATGTTGCAACCTCAACCACACACAAGACCCTGCGCGGTCCGCGTGGTGGGATCATCCTGACCAATGACGAGGCGCTGGCCAAGAAATTCAACTCGGCGATTTTCCCCGGCATTCAGGGCGGCCCCCTGATGCATGTGATCGCAGCCAAGGCCGTGGCATTTGGCGAAGCATTGCGCCCCGAGTTCGTGGCCTATCAGGAGCAGGTCGTCAAAAACGCGAAGGCACTTGGTGACGCGCTGATGAAGGGCGGGCTTGATCTGGTCACCGGCGGCACCGACACCCATGTCATGCTGGTCGACCTGCGCCCCAAAGGCGTGAAAGGCAACGACACCGAAAAGGCTTTGGGCCGTGCCCACATCACAACAAACAAGAACGGCATCCCGTTTGACCCGGAGAAGCCGATGGTCACCTCCGGCATCCGTCTGGGAACACCCGCTGGCACGACTCGCGGGTTTGGCGAGGCCGAGTTCACCCAGATCGGCGAGTTGATCGTTGAGGTCGTGGATGGTCTGGCCGCAAATGGTGCCGACGGCAACTCCAGCGTGGAAGAAACGGTGAAGGCCAAGGTGCAGGCACTCTGCGACCGCTTCCCGATCTATCCCAACCTGTAAGTTTTAACGCGTTTCCCCCGGCTTCGGCCGGGGGGATGATCAGTTCTTGGTGGTCAGATACCGCCCCTGAACCTGAAGACCAGCACTGTTTGACAGACCAAGAACGCCACCGATCTCAGCCGCATCAGGACCAAATGTCTGACCGACATGACGAACTGTCGCGACGTTGTTCGATGTCACCGCCAGCGAGCCTGTCACCGACGCGGTACCACCTGTAAACTCACCCTGAGCATTGATTGCCGAGCCGGTTATCAGGATCGTAGCCGCGTTAGAGACATTGGTGACAGATCCCCCGTCATCGCGCGTCCCGTTCAATCCATTCAGGGTCACGCTGGCTGTGCCACCAGACGCACCGAAATTTGCCGTTACTGAAGCATTTCCTGATAGTTCATAGAGGGCGGCGGTATCATTGATCGTGACTGTGGATGCTCCGGAGTAATTCGCCGTTGTGTCTGTCGGCAGATTGCCAGAGCCGGTCACGACACCGATGACACCGATCTGACCTGCATCGTCAAACACGCGCGCGTAGACCGCGCCAGCCGATTTACTGAGGGTCACAACCCCGCCTAACGTGGTCACTTGCGAGTAATCGGCATTCAGAGTGCCCGACAGATCGGTCTGTCCGGAAATGGACGTTGTGCTGTGGTTCAGCGTCCCTGAATCCCGTCCTGCACTGGTCAGGGAATTGAGACGCAACTCGCTCAACTGGCTTGGCGGCGCATCCATGCCGAGGTTTCCGAAGCTGCCGGGCAGGGTTGCACTTGAACCTCCACCTCCGCATGCCGCAAGTCCAAGCAGGCCCGCAACGGGTGCCAAAATGCGCATCACATCAGTCATAGTCATATTCCAGTCAGAGGATGAAGTCATTCGAGGACAGCTCATCAGGCAGTATGCCCTCGATCCGCAGTGAGTCCGCTCCATTGGTGAAGAGCGCATCATTGCCAGATTGTGAAAGACGGGCCTCGACCTGTGAGAAACTGGCGAAGTTGAAATCGCTCAGATCGATCTTGTCTACACCAACCTCGAAATCAGTGCCGACAATCCGCGACGAATGCGGGCTTGACCGGTTCACATCGATCTCACCGATATGGTCATTGCCTCCACCGCTTTGGAAGATGAAACGGTCGATCCCGCCACCGCCCTCAAGCAGATCGTTGCCCGCACCACCATTCAACACATCATTTCCGGCCAGCAGATTGCCGAAGGCATCGCCCACCAGCACGTCATCATCGCTGCCGCCGTTAAGCGTGTCATTGTTGTAACCGCCGAGCAGAAGGTCGTCACCGCTGCCGCCGTTCAATGTGTTGGTGCCGGAGAAGGCGGCAATTATGTCATCCCCGCCGTCTCCGGCCAGATTGTCATTGCCGATGGCGTCGACCAGAACATCGCGCCCATCGTTGCCATCAAGATTGTCGTTGCCGGTGCCGCCAGAGATGAAATCATCAGCTGAGCCGCCGGTCAGATCGTCATTGCCACCATAGCCGTAAAGCTGCACCGCAAAGCTTTTGTCGCTGTGGTCAAGCACATCGCGGCTGCCGGTGCCTGAAGTGGGTGTCGAAGGTGCAGGCGGCTCGGGCGGCTCATCGGGTGGGTCAGGCGGAGCGCCCACGGCGGGTCCGTACAATGCCTGAATTCCGGCAATGTCACCTTCTCCCAAATCCGGCGTACTCTTGCGGACAACACCGTTCATGATCTGCGAACTGTCGTTTACATGTCCCAGACCAATGGCATGGCCAATCTCGTGCAAGGCGACCTGATAAAACACACTATCAAGGGCTGCGTCGAGCCCACCATTTTCGTCGAAATCAGCCAGATCGAAGAAAACCTCGGCGGATGGGATGCGTCCGCCGCTGCGGATCGACCAGCTGGCCACACCGATGGTGCCGCCGGCGGTGCCGAGCTGGCTGGCCTGTGTGCCATCATCCCAATAGACGTCGATGTTGGCGTTCTGGTCATCGCTGACCTGAACAAAGTCGATGTTCGCAACCTCTTCCCAACGAACAAAGGCCTGCTCTACCAGATCACGATAAGCAGACTGCCCGATGTAGTAGGCGCCCATGCCCGCGAAATTCCAGGTAACCGTTCCACCAGTCGTACCAAGTGACCCGCTGTCACCCCACTTTGCACCATGAAGCACGTAGGATGTGCTGGCTCCGGCTGAATCAGATCCATTTGCACCGGCACTGTCGCTCAGGCAACCATCGCAGCAGCAGCCATGTGCGTGGCTGCCATGGGCATGCATTCCGTCATCATGCGCGTCTTCTAACTGCGCCATAAAGTTTCCTCTCACCAAGCCCAATGCTTTCGCGTCAGGCCCCGGACACCGGTCCGCCCCCTGCCCTCTTTTCTATTCAGACCTGATTAACAATCAAGCCATCAAGTTGGTTAAGAAAGAATTGTGGCAATTATAGGCGGTTAAACGCCGGGCGACGGGTCGGTTTGGGGCTGACATTGGGGATCAGCACGGAATAATTGCCCTCTTTTCCTGCCTCGAGCGAGGCTTTGCGCAGCACTTCGGTGGCCTCGGTCGCATTTTTCGGGAGGCTGCCACCTGACAGGGGTTTGTCGGCCCGTACGACAAAGGAATGCCGCGATTTGTTGACCACTTCGTGGAAAAGCGTGATGTCGCGTAGCGTAGGGTGCAATGCATCAAATAGGTAGAACAATGCGGAATTGCGCGCTGTCATGTGCATCGGCACCACAGGCAATTCGTATTTTCTGGCCAGCATCGCCGCAGATGGCATCCATGGCCGCTCGAACAGGCGCAGGCCCTTGCGCTTTGCCAGACGACCGGATGGGAACAATACGCCCAAGCGACCCTCCTTGAAGGCATTGCCAGCATAGGTCAGGGTTTCGCGGTTGGACGAATGGGAACGCTTATCCTTGCGCCACTCCACCGGAGCAATGATCTGATCAAGCTGGGGCATCACACGGATTGCGTCACGATTGGCAAAGAAGAACAGGTCCGGCCTGATTTTTGCCAGCACCGACCACATGATGATCCCGTCCGCAATTCCGGTTGGGTGGTTGCACACGATCATGGCAGGACCCGAGCGCGGGATGTGTTCCAGCCCAGTCACATCGACATTCTTTGCAATCATCAGAGCCAGTTCGTCCATCAACTCAGGCGCTGGCAAGGGTGATATCCGCTCTCCGATTCTGATGGTTCTGTCATAGCCGAGCATCAGGTGAAGAAGCCCGCGAATAACACGAATATGGCCACCGCGCCTATATAGCCACGGCGCGCGCTCTTCGATCAGCGGATCAACCCTCTCTCTCATGAACACGACCTATATCCGTCAGATTGCAGTTCTATGACAGTGCCCCGGCAGGATACCAAAATTGACTGGTGACGCAATATTAAGCAGTTTCACCCTCGGCGGAACTCAGCCAATGGGGGGTACGTAAAACGCCTTTTTGTAAATATGCGCATCCCCGTCACGTTCAATGGCTCGCTGATATGCGGTGCGGGATCTCAACCGGTCCAGATAGTCGGAGACCGCAGGCATTTCATCAAGGGTGATAAAGCGCGTGGCAATGTCCACCGAATACCCCATGGCCGTATCAACGCCAGAAAACCCAGTTTCCAGCATGTAGTCGTGATCAGACAAAACCTGTTCCAGCACCCCTACCGCCTTGGCCAGCCGTTTTGCCTCCAGTTGCATCAGCAAGGGCGACCTGTCAGCGTCGTCATAGATGACGATATGCTGCTGGGTGAGGTTTGCGCCATGCACAGCTATCGTCTCGGCATAGTGCAGCCATTGGAGCCAATCTGCCCGCTCCGGATTTCCCGGTGCGCGCCAGAGCGCGGGCGCACGGGTTTCGCAAAGATACTCGCAGATCGCTCCTGTCTCGAACATTTTCCGGCCATCGATTTCAAGCGCCGGAACTCTGCCCAAGGGGTGTTTTGCCAGATACTCAGGAGCGCGCAGGTTCTTGCCGAACGGATGCACGACAAGTTCAAAATCAAGCCCGATTTCATGCAGCAACCAAAGGCTGCGAAACGACCGGGCCTGTGTAGCATGGTGAAGAACGATCCCGCTCAAGCCGCACCGACCATAGAAAAGATAAGGCCTCTGTATTCCTGTGCGATTCTGTCCGGCGTCAGACGACCATCTTCGCGATACCATGTCGTCACACCCGTCAGCATCGCAATCGCGGCCAAAGTGGTGACCCGCAGATCGTCAATCCGAAACGCGGCTTCTGTGCGTCCATCCGACAGAATGGCCTCAAGTTCGCGCTCGTATTGTCTGCGCAGATCCTCGACCTTTCGAAATCCATCCTGATCGAGGTTGCGCAATTCCATATAAGCAATGAACACCTCATCCACGCGGGTCAGGTGGTAATGGATGTGAAACTCGACAAAGGCTTCAAGCCGCTCTGCGGGATCGGAAGACAGGCTCGATCGACGGTCGGCCCAAGCCTTAAGCAGTGCCTCCAGATGGGAGCACATCAAGTCTTGCAACAGGCTTTGCTTGTCGGGCGTGTAAAGGTAAAGCGCGCCGGCCTGAACGCCAACTTCGCGCGCAATCTGGCGCATCGAAACGGCAGCGTAGCCATGTTCGGCAAACAGGCGAAGTGCGGCGTCTCGCAAGTCGCGCGCGGTTTTCTGCCCGTCAGAGCCGGACTTTCGGGCCATGATCCATCCCTTGGTTTTCTATTTTTGTAAATGAACGTCCGTTTAATGGACAGCCAAAAACATATTCTCGTGACAATGGACTTGCATTGCTTGACCCCAGGACAGATCCGCCTATCGTTTTTCTCACCAACTCCAACAGGGATCTTTTCGACATGAAACGAATTTCTTTTCTCGCTCCTGTGTCCATTGCCGTCATTTCTGCCCTGTCCACTGCAAGTTTCGCAGGCGGGCATTTGCCTTACGAGAAACGTCAGGCTGCCATGAAAACCGTGGGCGCCAGCACCAAAACGCTGAGCGGTTACGCCAAAGGCACTGCGCCTTATGACGCAGCCGGCGCGACGGCTGCATTCACAGCCATGCAGAACGCCGTTGCCAATCTTGGCGAGATGTTCCCGGAAGGCTCCGAGGCCGACAAGTCCGAAGCCGGACCAAAAATCTGGTCAGATCCAGCCGGTTTTGATGCAGCCATTGTCAAGTTTCAAAACGACATCGCTGCTGCAGTTGCCGCAGCACCGGCCAGCAAGGACGCCTTCATGCCGGTCTTTGGCCAGGTGGCCGGAAACTGCAAGGCCTGTCACGAGGGATATCGCGTCAAAAAGAACTGATGACCGGGTTTCTCAAACGCTGGGCACCCAGAGCCGCGCTTGTGGTGGCCATCGGCGTGGGCGTCGGGCTGTTCATCACGAGGTCTGACCAGTTGGCTGCGTCCGACCTGCCGGACCATCAGCCTGACCTGCAAAACGGTCAGGCTGTTTTCATCGCGGGCGGCTGCGCCTCGTGCCATGCTGATGCGCAGGCAAAGGGGGAGGACAAGCTGATCCTCGCAGGCGGGCAGGAACTGCATTCGGATTTCGGCACATTTGTTGTGCCCAATATCAGCCCGGACCTTCAAACGGGCATCGGCGACTGGACCATGGCGCAATTCGTCTCAGCCATGCAACTGGGCACGCGACCCGATGGTGCACACTATTATCCTGCCTTTCCGTTCGGCTCCTATGCCAAGATGGATGTCCGGGACGTGATGGATCTGCGGGCCTATCTGGATACTCTGCCCGTCTCGCAAAATGATGCCGGGCCGAACCGCCTGAACTTCCCGTTTTCGATCCGACGTGCCGCGGGTGTCTGGAAGTTTCTCTATCTATCGCCAGCGCCCGTGTTGGCCGAGGTCAATGATGCTCAACTGGAACGTGGCCGGTATCTGGTCGAAGGGCCGGGACATTGTGCGGAGTGTCATACATCGCGCACGCTTCTTGGCGGTTTGCGCCATGAAGCCTGGCTTGCAGGTGCTCCGAACCCCGACGGCAAGGGTCGCATTCCCAACATCACCCCGTCTGACGCTGGCATCGGCAGTTGGGTGGTCGAGGACATTGCCTATTATCTGGAAAGCGGGTTCACGCCGGAATTCGACAGCGTTGGTGGGTCTATGGTCAAGGTCGTTGAGAACACGAGCCAGATGACACCAGAGGATCGTTTGGCGATTGCGGCATATCTCAAAGCGATCCCGGCTCTGCCTACCGCGCCTTGAGCACTGGCTTCAGGCGCCCGCGGCACAGTCTGAAAAGTCGTTGAATCTTGCGCCCGCGCGGGTCCGTGCCGCGTGCAACACGGGTCAGCAAGCCACTGAACAACCGGGTTCCCGACACAAGCCGCATGTCCGGCGTCGGCTCTGGCAGAGGGCCATAACCGGCCTCGAACGCTGCTTGCAGCTTCGGTCGATAGCCGTGTGACGTTGATCGATAGGTCAGGTCCGAACGGAACCCACGACGCAGAACATCTGACATCAGCACATCAACATCCCAGATCGCTGGGCCTTTCTGCAGGTTTGAGAAATCCAGCATGCTCAGACCTCCTTGGCGCGACAGAAAGTTTCCCAAATGCGCATCGCCATGCAGCAGTACATGATCCACAGGCTGCTTCGGCCAATGCGACCACAGCAGCAACAGGTCAAGGCGCAACTGGTCCATTGGCCGGGGCAGATCGCGCGTCGCTTCAATCATGTTCAGCATGCCGGTCATGTCAGGAACCAGCGCTTCCCGTCCACCATAGTCGTGGATTGCACGAAGCGTCTGTCCGGCCTGTTTCAGAAACGCAAGAACCGGCTCTTGTGCCTTGTGCCCGTTCAGAAGATCACGTCCGGTGCGCCCGTCCAGAAAATCCATCAGAACACCGCCCTTGCGCGGGAAGACATGACGAATTTGCGGAACCGAGAAGACGTCGCCACCGCCGGCAATTTCAAACATCTTGCGGTGTTTCCAGACCTCTGCGCGCAGTGTCTCGACCGATATGCCGGGCCCAAAGAGTTTCAGCGCATAGGGCCTGTCTTCTGCATCGAAACGGTAAAGTGCCACCCATTGATCAGGCACCTCAGCCGGCCGCAACCTGACAAGCGTTTGCGGCGCATCGAGCAATTCGGCATATCCTGCGGCGTCGAATGAGTGCAAAACGCCCTCAAGCGCAGCTGTGACCGCCGTCGTTTCAGGCTTTGTCAAACCGAAGCTTCACATAAGAACCGGGCGCGGGCTCAATCTGTCCAAGCTTGGCACCGGGTTTGCGCGCCTTGATCTTGCGCCCAGATTGCCCTGCCAGCCATGCGTCCCAATCGACCCACCAGCTTCCCGGTGTTTCTTGCGCGCCTTCCAGCCAGCCCTCCATGGTCTCGGATGACAAATCATCATTGGTCCAGAACTGATATTTGCCCGCAGCCGGTGGGTTGACCACGCCTGCTATGTGACCCGAGCCGGACAGAACAAAACGCAGCTTGGCCCCTGTCATCATCCGCGCGCCCCGATAAACCGACGATGCAGGCGCGATGTGGTCTTCCCGCGTGGCCACGTGGTAGACTGGGACCTTGATGTGAGAAAGCGTGATCGGCTCATCCAGCACTTCAAGATCACCCTTGGCGTAGACGTTCTTGTCGTAGAATGTTTCCAGATAGAAATGGTGCACCTTGGCAGGCATCGATGTGCTGTCGGCATTCCAGTAGAGCAGATCAAACGGAAACGGATCCTTGCCCAGCATGTAATTGTTCACGACGTAGGACCAGATCAGATCGCTTGAGCGCAGCATGTTGAAGGCAGACGCCATTTTCTGGGCTGGCAGATAACCCTGCTCCATCTCGTCATCGACGGCCCGGATCGTATGATCATCGACAAAGACCTGCAACTCGCCCGCGTCCGAGAACTCAAGCTGGGCGGTGAAGAACGTGGCCGAGGCGACCCGCTTGTCGCGTTTCTTGCCCAGATAGGACAGAAGCGTGCCGGTCAACGTGCCACCGATGCAGTAGGAGGCCAGATGCAGAGATTTCTGCCCGGTCTCTTCCAGCACCTTGTCGATCGCAGTCAAGGCACCCTTGGTCAGAAAGCTGTCCCACGTCTCGTCCTTCTGGGCCGCGCCGGGATTGACCCAGGAGATCATGAAGACCGTGTAACCCTGACCCACCAGCCATTTGACCATCGATTTCTTCTGGTTGAGGTCGAGCACATAGTATTTGTTGATCCAGGGTGGAATGAACAGGATCGGCTTGGAATAGACCGTATCGGTGCTTGGCGCATATTGGATCAACTGCAGAATGTCATTCTGGAAAACCACCTCGCCCGGTGTGATGGCCATGTCACGGCCAACCTCGAAGGCGTCCATATCGGTCTGCCGGATCAGAAGCTGGCCCTTGCCGCGCTCCATATCCTCCAACATCATTTTCAGTCCCTTGACCAGATTTGCACCCCGGCTCTCAAGCGTGGCTTCCAGCACTTCCGGGTTGGTCGAGAAGAAATTGGCCGGGTTCATCGCCTCTACCATGGTGCGGGTATAGAATTCGGCCTTCTTGCGGGTGCGCGGGTCCATATCCCCTTCACCGACTGTGTGGACCGTGTGATTAATCCAGCCTGCGGTCAGCAGATAGGACTGCTTGAGGTAGTCAAAAGCCGCGTTCTCCGTCCAGTCCTTGTGGGCAAAACGCTTTGAGGCCTTCTCGGCAAAGGCAGGGGTTTCAACTTCATGTGTGGCCTCACCACCAAGCCACTTCATTGTCGCCTGTTTCCACAGATCAGCCTGTGCACTCCACAGTTCGACCGTGGCATGCGCCATCTCGCGCGGGTGGTCCATCAATGTGCGTGTCAGTCCCGACATGGCCGGGATGGAGTTCAGCGGATCAACCTGTCCCACACCCCCGTCCTGAGATTGTGCCGAGAGATAAAGCGCCCAAATCTTCTGGCTCAATTCGGCCGCTTGCGCCATATTGGCGGCAAGCTCTGTGCTCTGGTCCATCAAACTGGCATCAATGTGATCTGTCACCTGCAACCCTCCACGATGCGCTCCGGCGCAGCCCTTCCTAAAAGGATAGGCCATCTGCTGGCAATTGTCATTCGTGCAAGGCTGGTATGTGCCTCTGTCCTGCTTGTTTCCGGGTGTGCCTTGCAAATCGATCCAGCGATCTACGACCAACCCGAAATGGCCGCGTCCGAGGCGCCCTGGCCTGAGTTGCGCGATCTGGCGGAATTCCGCACTGGCATCAGGACGCCCAGCCAGACACGCGAGGTTGAACAAGCAACAAGGGACAGTCTGGACGCGCGCATCGCAGGTCTGCGCTCACGCGCCGAAGCCATGTCCGCTCCGGTTCTGACCGCAGCCGACCGGCAACGCCTGTCAGGCGCGACTCGGCGCTAACAAGCCCTCGCCAAAGGCAGGACGCCGACATATAAGCAGGCTAATTTCCGCAAGAGACACCAAAGCCATGACCGAAGAATTCTACCGCATCAAACGCCTGCCCCCTTACGTCTTTGCCGAGGTGAACCGCCTGAAGGCCAAATTTCGATCCGAGGGCATGGACATCATCGACTTCGGCATGGGCAACCCGGATATGGACACGCCGTCGCATATCGTTGAAAAACTGGTGGAGACGGTGCGCAAGCCAAGAACCCATCGGTATTCGTCCTCCAAAGGCATTCCGGGGCTGCGCAAGGCGCAAGCTGGCTATTATGCGCGACGTTTCGGCGTGAAGCTCGACCCCGAGACCGAGATCATCGCGACACTGGGCTCCAAGGAAGGTCTAGCCAACCTCGCCATGGCGATCACCGCGCCGGGCGATGTGATGCTGGTGCCAAACCCGTCCTATCCGATCCACCCCTATGGCTTCATGATCGCAGGCGGAACCTTGCGCCATATCCAGACGCTGAAGGACGGTAAATTCGACCCTGAAGCCTACATGCAAAGCCTGGACCGCGCCGTGACCCATTCGGTTCCGAAACCGGTCGCTTTGGTCGTCAGCTTCCCGTCCAACCCGACCTCGCAACTGGCTGATCTGGATTTCTACGCGGAACTGGTCCGGTTTGCCAAAAAACACCACATCTGGGTTCTGTCCGATCTGGCTTATTCCGAGATCTACTTCGACGGCAATCCGCCGCCATCGGTGCTGCAAATCGATGGTGCGAAAGACTGTTCGGTGGAGTTCACGTCACTCTCTAAAACATTCGCTATGCCCGGCTGGCGCATGGGCTTTGCCGTGGGCAATGAACGTCTGATCGGGGCGTTGACGCGGATCAAATCCTATCTCGACTACGGTGCGTTCACACCCGTGCAGGTGGCAGCCGCTACCGCCCTGAACGGGCCCGAAGATTGCATTGACGAGATCCGCCAGATCTACAAATCCCGCCGCGACGTGCTGGTGGAAACTTTTGGCCGGGCCGGCTTTGTTGTCCCCCCCCCACCTGCCACCATGTTCGCCTGGGCCCCGATCCCGCCGGCCTTTGCCTCCATGGGCTCCATGGCCTTCTCGAAGATGCTGCTTGAGGAGGCCGAGGTTGCAGTCTCACCCGGTGTCGGCTTTGGTGAATACGGCGAGGGCTACGTTCGTCTTGGACTGGTCGAGAACGAGCACCGGATCCGGCAGGCAGCCCGCAACATCAAGCGCCTGATGTCGGATACACAAAACATGCTGTCCAAGCACAACCCGGCCAATCAGAATGGATGAGTGGGACTGGGACACCCAGCAGAACGAGACTGCCGCGACCGTACATCATCTGAACACAGAACAATCCGTCGCCCTTGGTGGCGCAATCACACTGGAAATCCAGTTGGTGGCAACTGACACTGCGGACAGGGGTGCGTTGCTCAAGGCTCTCAAGATGTTCGGCTATGTAGCACAGGAAACGGATGACGAAATCGAAGTGAGCGTGCCCGACATCACCTTCACCTTTGATGACATCTGGCTGCATGAGGAACGCGTCACCAAAATCGCGCTCCCCCGCGGATACCACCCTGATGGCTGGGGGTTCTGGGAGCCCTGATCGGTCAGGCATCCGAGCAAATCCTGTTTCGATTTTCCCTCAAATACTCCCGCCGGAGGCATCCGACATCTTCCAGGCAGGACCTGCCCTTGCACGGCCAGCGCAAACCGCCTAACAGGGCGGGCAAGAATTTTGCCATAAGGGGATGGAACATGACACAACCGCTTCGGATCGCGATTGCCGGATTGGGCACCGTAGGCGCAGGCGTTGTGAAGATGCTCCAGACCCATGGCACCATGATCAATTCCCGCGCTGGACGCGCGGTGGAAATCGTGGCGGTCTCTGCCCGGTCGCGCTCCAAGGATCGCGGCGTCGATCTTGCGGCATTTGGCTGGGAAGACGACCCGGTTGCACTTGCCCGCCGCGATGACGTCGATCTGCTGATTGAGGTCATGGGCGGCGAAGACGGCCCGGCAAAGGCCTGTGTCGAGGCGGCTCTGTCTTCGGGCAAACATGTTGTCACTGCCAACAAGGCAATGCTCGCCCATCACGGACAGGCCATGGCAGCACTGGCCGAAGCAAATGGCGTGGCCCTGCGCTTTGAGGCAGGCGTTGCAGGCGGCATCCCGATCGTCAAAGCGCTGACCGAAGGTCTGGCTGGCAATAAGATTACCCGTGTCATGGGCGTGATGAACGGCACCTGCAACTACATCCTGACAACGATGGAAGCGACTGGCGCGGATTATCTCGATGTCCTGCGCGATGCTCAGGCGCTGGGATATGCCGAAGCCGATCCTGCCTTTGACGTCGGCGGCACCGATGCCGCCCACAAGCTTGCCCTGCTCGCAGCAACAGCCTTTGGCACTCAGGTCAGCTTTGATGCGGTTGTGACACAGGGGATCGAACAGATTTCCCTACCCGACATTCATGCAGCCCGCGACATGGGATATCGCATCAAGCTTCTAGGCGTTGCCCAACGCAATCAGGACGGGCTTGAGCAGCGGATGCAACCCTGTCTGGTTCCATCTGACTCGCCTCTGGGCATGCTGGAAGGCGTGACCAACATGGTTCTCATCGAGGGCGATTTCATCGGTCAGACCGTCTATCAGGGCCCCGGTGCCGGCGAAGGCCCCACCGCATCGGCCATTCTTGGCGATGTCGTCGATGTGGCACGCGGTCTGGTCATTCCGGCCTTTGGCCAGCCTTCCTCGGCGCTTTTGCCAGCGAAGGCCGCTTCGCCGGGCTCGGAAGGCGCATTCTATCTCAGACTTGAACTTGAAGACGCCCCCGGCACGCTGGCCCGCGTGGCCGAAGCGCTGGCGGAGCAGAGCGTGTCCATCGACCGCATGCGCCAGTACAGCCACAATGGCAAGACAGCGCCGGTGCTGATCGTGACCCACAAAACCTCTCCTGCCCGGTTGCAATCCGCTCTTGATACCATCGCCGCATTGTCGGTTTCCCACGCACCGCCCGTGGCCCTGCGGATAGAGGACGTTTGAGCCTGTTCGCAAAATTCTTTCGCAAAAACACATTTTTCTGTCACAACTGACGGTCAAGAGATCGTCCAAGAGATCACTGTAAAAGGGGCACACCATGCCGAAGACCGACCAGATCTATTCCGACCGCATGTTGTCATTGGGCCTTGCCCGGGTCTCGGAGGCTGCGGCCATTGCATCTGCAAGGCTGATCGGCAAGGGCGACGAGAAGGCAGCCGATCAGGCTGCTGTTGACGCAATGCGCAACCAGCTCAACATTCTCGACATCGCAGGCGTTGTGGTCATTGGTGAGGGCGAGCGCGACGAAGCACCCATGCTCTACATTGGCGAAGAGGTCGGAACCGGCGATGGGCCGGGCGTGGACATCGCCCTTGATCCGCTGGAAGGCACGACGCTTACGGCCAAGGACATGCCCAACGCGCTGGCCGTGATTGCCATGGGGCCGCGCAATTCCATGCTGCATGCACCAGATGTCTATATGGACAAGCTCGCCATCGGACCGGGCTATCAGGAAGGGCTCGTCAATCTCGACATGACACCGACCGAGCGGATCATCAGAATGGCAAATGCCAAGGGCTGCGCGCCCCAAGACGTCATGGTCTGCGTTCTGGAACGCCCCCGCCACGAGGCGCTGATCGAAGAAATCCGTTCCACCGGTGCACGCATTCGCCTGATCACCGATGGCGATGTTGCAGGTGTCATTCACTGTGCGGAATCAGCCAAGACGGGCATCGACATGTACATGGGTTCGGGTGGTGCGCCAGAGGGCGTTCTGGCCGCGGCTGCGATGAAATGCATGGGCGGACAGATCCAGGGCCGTCTGTTGTTCCGAAACGACGATGAACGGGGACGCGCCAAGAAGGCCGGGATCACCGATCTGGACAAGATCTACCGCCGCGATGACATGGTGACCGAAGACGTGATTTTCGCAGCCACAGGTGTCACCGATGGAAGCCTTGTGAGAGGCGCGCATCGTGATGGTGACTTCCTTGAGACCGAGACCATTCTGATGCGGTCCAAAACCGGGTCGGTTCGCCGTCTGATCTATCGCCAGAACAACATCTGATGGTGCGTAAAGTCGGATATGGAGAGGACCCGGAGAGGCCTTCGGTCTCCTCCAATCTGACGGCCACGCCCGGACCAAGCAGCAAGCGGCAATGGTTCAAGCAAGCCTTGGGTCTGCTCATCATGCTGGTGATGCTGGGCTTCGGCCTGTCGCTGATTTTTACCGGTCTGGCCGAAGGTGATGGCCTGCAAGTGGCTTTTGCGATGGTCTGGTCGGTTCTGGCCATCACCATGATTGCCAAGGCTGTTCTGCGCAGACTGGGTCTGGTCTCGCGAGAGACACCCACTACAAAATCCCGATGGTCGCTCGATTCAGATGAGTGACCCGACCTTTCTCGGCATTGAGCAATCAGTGACCGGACGGCGCTGGACCGGACCCTCGCCCGAGGTCGAGCGTCACTCTGAGGCCATCACACAACTGACTGACTTGCCGCTGATCGTTGCCCGCGTTCTGGCCCGCTCGGGCGTCAGCCCTGATGCGGCTCAGGAGTATCTGGCACCGTCCCTGCGCAGCACCATGCCCGATCCCAGATCCCTGCGGGATATGGAAGTGGCCGCCGGTCGGTTTCTGCAGGCAGTCAGGCACGGTCAGCCCATTGCAATTTTCGCCGACTATGACGTCGATGGCGGGTCATCGGCCGCCCTTCTTGTCAACTGGCTGCGCGCGCTTGCAAAGTCAGCGACGGTCTATGTGCCGGACCGGATCGATGAGGGGTATGGTCCCAATGATGAGGCCATGACGGCGCTGGCCAAGGCCCATGACCTGATTATCTGTGTGGATTGCGGAACCCTTAGCCACGGCCCGATTGCAGCCGCCAAATCTGCCGGGGCCGATGTGCTGGTGCTTGATCACCATCTGGGAGCCGAAACCCTGCCACCCGCCGATGCTGTGGTCAATCCGAACCGGCAGGACGAGGATGGCGCGCTTGGCCACCTTTGTGCAGCTGGCGTTGTGTTCCTGTTTCTGGCCGAGGCCAACCGGCAGATGCGCGACGACGGCGGCAAGCCCCCTGACCTTCTGTCGCTTCTTGACCTCGTGGCATTGGCCACAGTGGCCGATGTGGCCCCGTTGATCGGCTTCAACCGTGCCTTGGTGCGTCAGGGATTGACAGTAATGGCGCGCCGTACGCGCCCCGGTCTGGTGGCGCTTTCGGATGCGGCACAGCTGCGCTCGGCCCCCACGGCCTATCATCTTGGCTATCTGCTGGGACCACGGGTCAACGCTGGCGGGCGCATCGGTGCGGCTGATATGGGCGCGCGCCTTTTGTCCACTGATGACCCGCATGAGGCCGCAGCACTGGCTGAAAAGCTCGACCACTTGAACCGCGAGCGGCGCGAGATCGAGGCTCAGGTCCTGGCTGACGCCATCGCACAGTCTGACGCGCGTGGCACTGACGGCCCGCTGGTCTGGGCCGCAGGTGAAGGCTGGCATCCCGGCGTCGTCGGCATCGTCGCGTCTCGTCTGAAGGAAGCATACAACCGCCCCGCGATTGTCATCGGTCTGGACGGGGATGAGGGCAAGGGTTCGGGTCGCTCGGTGACCGGTATCGATCTGGGTGCATGTGTTGCGCGCTGCGCCAGTGAAGGTCTTTTGCTTAAAGGTGGCGGTCACAAGATGGCAGCCGGTCTGACGGTTGCAGCAGACCGGCTGGATGAGGCCATGGAGCGGCTGGGTGCGCTTCTGGGCAAACAGGGTGCCGCTGACCGAGGCCCCAAGGACCTTCGTCTTGACGGCGTGCTGGCCTGTGGTGCTGCCACACCTGATCTGATCACAGCGCTTGAGACAGCAGGCCCTTTCGGTGCAGGCGCTCCTGCCCCACGGATAGCCCTATCAGGCGTGCAGGTCACTTTTGCGAAACCCGCTGGTGAAAGCCACCTGAGGCTGACGTTGGGCGATGACACCGGACGCCTTGAAGCGATCTGTTTTCGTGCCTTCGAAGGCGAGCTGGGGAGTTTCCTCTCTTCCCGGCAGGGCCAGGCCATTTCGGTTGCCGGACGGTTGCAAATTGATGATTGGGGCGGACGTCTCAAAGCGAAACTGCAACTGGAAGATGCCGCCCCATCGGCTTGAAACTTTTTGTCCAACCGGGCCGAAAACCCCCTTGCGCGTCCAGTCGTGATCCCATAAACACCCCGCTACGGAAGAAGAGTGCGCCCATCGTCTAGTGGTCTAGGACGCCGCCCTTTCACGGCGGAAACACGGGTTCGAGTCCCGTTGGGCGTGCCACTTCCATTTATTTCTCCTTACCTCTCAATGGTTTACTGTCGATATTGTCCAACCTATTTGAAAGGTTGGACACATTCCGTTCCTGATTTGCACTTCGCAGCTTGGCAAAGCCGCTGTCAGTTAAGCGACTTTTGTCAGCCTTTTTTGTGTAGGTGGATGCCTGTTTTGTGTTGCTGTGGGCGAGATATGCAGCAATCTCATTCTCTGTCGCGCCTGCGTTGGCCAAGCGTGTAGCGCCTGCTTTTCGCAAACAGTGTAGATGCCAGTGGTCCAATTTGGCCAATTTGCATTGATCCTTGAACCAGTTTGCCAATGTCGCAGGTTGATAACGCCGCCCCTTTCCATGAGTCAGGAAAAGCAAAGCATCTTTTGGCAACTGGTCGATCTCGGCTTTGAGTTCTGGCAAAATTGGAAGGGTTGTTCCTTCCCAAGTTTTGCCCCTCTTGTAGTCAAATCGCCCTGCCTTGATGTTCTGCCATCCCAGCCCACAAAGGTCCTGACGTGCTGCGCCTGTGTTCAGGATCAATTCAAGCGCTAGGCGAGCCTTAGAGCCGCTGTGGTGACACTCCCTGAACTGCTCTATCTCATGATCTGTAGCAGTGTGATAGCCATCAGGGTTTTCTTTGAAACGAGTTGCAAGACGTGCGGGATTAACTGTTAGCAGTTCCAACCGAATTGCGTGGTTGAACAAAAGGGAAAGCAGTTTCTTGACCTTGTTCGCCGCAGACGGTCCCGACTTCTTGCCCATCAACGCCTCAACGTGTTTCAGTTGAAAACGATTAAACGGCAGGTCGCCAACTTCGCCTTGAAGCCAAGCTATCTCAGCATCTTTGTTTAGTTTTGAGACTGCGGAAAGGTCTCGATACTTAGGCGACTGCCTGTAACTGTGGATCAGCCAATGAAAAGTACCAGGTTTGATCCTGTCAAACTTGGTCGCGCCGTCTGGACGTATGCCAACGCAAGCTTTCTCATACTCAGAAACAAACTGTGCAGACCCGTAGTCGCCATGCAAATAGCAATCAATCATCCGACCATTGACGCGACGACGAAACCGCCAACGACGCTTGCCATGACGATCTGGCGCACGAGACACGCCGGGAAAGGGGTTTCTTCGCCTCATGGTGCCAACAACCTATCGCAAGGATTGTTTTGGCCATCAGCACTGTCAGTCGGCGCAACCAGTAAGGCTTCTTCAAGTTCGGATCTGATCCAGACTTTGACGCTACCCATAATCCTTGGAGCAGGCATTTGCCCCGTCTCAACCATTTGGAGAAAGTAGGACGCACTCACGCCAACATGTGCCGCCGCGTGGGCCTGCCTCATTGCTGCCGGTGCTGTGATAGGTTCAGTTCGCTTGCCCATACTCGCCTCCTGTAAAATCTCGGCACCTTTCCCTCAAAAGAGCGCGGGGAAGGGAAAGGTTTGGATCAGGCTTGCCGAATAGCCTGTGATTACCCCGCTGGCCGTTCTGGCGGACAAAACCAAATGGACGCCAGACCAGATTGCGTTAAGAAACTGGCGTCTTGTACCAGCTTGCAGTTTCGATAAATTTCGCATCCACCGCCCAGATCAGACGCATTTCCATGCCCAGAGTTGACCATGCAGGGCGCGTCTCGACGCGTGGTGCGGACTGGCCTTCAAGGAAAGCATGGCTTAGACCGTCAAACCGCGTTGGATCACCAACAAGATACCAAGCATCTTCTGGCAAGTTGGGTTCAACAATCAGTTGCAGCGTGTTCGAGTAAGGATTGATTTCATCAACCGTGGTCGCACTCAGTTCAGCCAAGACTTTTTGACCCGCACCTTCAAGCTCTGCCGGAACCAACAAGCCCCAAGGTTCAACCGAATAGAGCTGGCCCTGCGTGTCTTTTTGTTTGCGCATTGCCAACCGCGCCCGGTCAAGGCCCGTCACAGAAATTGCCACCGATGTGGTGGCAACATTGCCATGCGATGAATGGAACATGGCCTGCCCATCGTTCATGGTTTGACCGTCACCGCCATTTGCCAAGATAGGCTCAAGTAGTACAGCCCGAAAACGCTCAATCGCCCCCCGCACCATTCTGTCGGACGCTTGCGTCAACAGATCAAGGCGGTCATTCTGAATGGCCCTGTTGGTGAGGTTAAAGCCTGCTCCAAAGTCTCTTGGCGTCGGCAGGTTCTCACCCTTTTCATCCATGGTCACGAATTTGATCTCACCGGCCTCACCGATCTCTTGAGGCATACCTGATGCAGAAAGCGCGATTGATTGACCCTCGTGATAGGTATCACGCTCAACTTCACGGGATACCCGAACAAGGTCAGGCTCACGCTGATCAAATTGACGCGCAACAACGTTGGACATCGAGTCTGATACGATGAGCGGAAAATCCGAAGTCGTATGGCCAGCCATTTGAACGGCTTGAGCCACATTAAATGGACGTTCGCCATTGGCTTTTGCGACGGCCATTGCAACGTCGCCCAGCTTCATCCCAGCAAACTCACGACCAAGTGTCGGTTCGTGTTTTGGATCGAGACGCGCAGTCAGGCCATCAACCAACTTTGCCCGGAAGCCCGCGCCGTTTTCCCATGACCGACCTACACCAGTCAGACCGTGTGCGGTGGCGGGTCCGGGCGTATGTTCGACCGTGTCACCTTCCTTCTGCCACTCAATAACGAACTTCTCATAAAGTAACTCGGAGAACGCATCTGCGCTGTCAGCCTTTGGATCGCTCACCGCAGCGGTAACCACTTCTGCCACTTTTTCTGGCGTCAGCCCCATGATCTTGGCCCCCTCCAACTTTGGAGCAACCTTTGCCAGAAAACCTTGCGCCTGCGAGGCCGGAAGCCCCCAAGAATGCAGTTTAGTGCTAAGCTGATCTGTCATTGTCTCCGAAAAACCAGCCTTTTGGCCTTCTTTGCGGACCACGGCCAAAAAACGGGCCGGGATTTGAGTGTTATCAAGCGGCATGTTTCCCGCTCCTTTTCTGCTCGTGTTTAGACGTATCGGACGCCCAGCCGTAGTCTTTGACCATGCGGATCAAGTGATCCGGGGCCGCTTTGAATTTGGTGTAATTGAATTGAGCAATGGCGATGCTGTCAGCACCAGCCCCCTCAATCCGGTCAATGAAATTCAGCGCCAGCGCTTCTTCCGCTGTCAGCCAAGTTTCTTCATGCATCCATGCCTTGATCAGTTCAAAACTGTTGCCGGTCGCATCCGCATAAGCCTTGGCATAAACATCACTCAGCTTGTCCAGCGTCTCAGCCGTGCCTCTGTGATCTGTGGCGGTTCCCATTGTGAAGCCGCTGGGGTCATGGATCATGAACATGGCCGATGGATGCATGACAATCTCAGCACCGCCCATGGCCAGAAGGCTTGCAGCAGATGCACACATGCCCTGAATGTTGATTGCGACACTGCCATGGCGCTGGATCTCGGCCAAGATTGCAGCACCCTCAAAAGCATCGCCACCGGGAGAATTCACAACAAGTGTTGCTTGATCCGGGTTCGCCAAAAGATGTGCGGACACGTCCCCTGCGGTGTTCGGTTGCTCACCAATAATGCCTGAGATTTGGAAAGCGGTCATTCTTTATCACCTTGAACTGATCCAGCAACTTTGAATAGTTTGAAACCATCCATGACATAGCCAGCGGCCCGCGCTCGATCCTTGGCCCGGTCCAAGATAAATTGCATGGATTCTGTTTTGAAGTTGACGACGCCAAGCCGTTCAATCTTTGATCCGTCGCGAGCCTCAACCTTTGAGCCGTACTTCTCGACCGATTGTACAAGGGAATGTGCGATTTCATCTGGGGTGTGCAGTCCGCTATACGCGGCGTCACGAAAGCCTATTACCGGGTCTGTATGGCAGTCCCGGTAATAGACAAAGAATACTGAGCGAACATCCTTGCCAGCAATATAATCCGTCAGAAATCGATCAATGCAGGCAAGGCGGATTGCAGAACTGGCGGCTTTCAAGCTCATTCCACCGGCTTGAACTACAGACAGCAATTCATAGGCGAGCAAGTCACCGCCATCAAAGGACCTCTGCTTTCCCTCGCCTTTTTTCTGCTCAACCGGAGCTTCTTCGAGGTGCAGTTGTCGCCTTATTGTATCGCGGTTCAGGCCAAGAATATTTGCAAATTCACTAACCCGAACCTGTCCACGCGCCTCTGACATGCCACCCTCCTAAGTGTGTCTTACAACACCACACTAAAATAAAGTGTGGTGTGGTGCAACACATTTTAATTATTGAGCGTCGGCGAATTCGAACAATCCAATGCTGAGGTCAGGTCATTGGTGAGGTTCTTCAAGGTGAGCACAATCGCGGCACAGCCTTCAAGCGCCTCCCGGCCACTTTCTTCATGCAGCAGAAACAATGCATCGGCCAGACCGCTGATCTGGTTTGCGAGGGGTTGCAGGCCCTCTAGGTATTCACGCTGTTCATCGTCGGTCATTGGACTTCCTCCATTTCCTGTTGCGCCCTCAAAGCTTTAAAATATGCCTTGGTCCGTTGGCCCTGCGCTGCCTCAAGATCGTTGGCAAGTTGGGCGGTCAAATGCTTGAGAACCCAAAGCATCGATGTGATCGCGTTGGCCTCACTGCCTTGAAAGTTGTCGTTGTCGAGCGTGCAAAGCCCCTCAACCATTCCGGCAATGTAAACAGCCTGTGTTTCTGGATCTGGCTTGAGGGTCATGATTGCGCCCTCTTTAGCTGGCTTTCCAAAGTTTCGAGCGCATCAATGTGGGCAACCGACAAAGGACGGAGAACGGTCAGGATAGCAAGCAAAGCATCCAAGCTGATCTCATGCGTTTCACCCAGTGCGGCGCGCTCAAACACGCACAAAGCATCTATGAGGCCAGAAATCTGGTAGGCGCACGAGACTTCTGCAGCCAAGATTTTCTGCTCCTCAGGCGCATCACTGTTCAGGGTGGTCTTGGCAAGATGTGACCTAATTTCCCCAAGGATCGGATCATCAGACAAAACGGTATTGTTCGCCAAAACGGCGTTTGCATTGCTCATTGCTATGTTCTCCAGTTATGGTAATTGTAACGATGTTATTATTCCAACACCTACACACCGTCAACATAAATTATAACATGGTTGCAAAAATGAACCCAGCGCAATGTAAAATGGCTCGTGCTGCTCTTGGTTTGGGCGTTCGAGAACTGGCCAACATCTCAGGGGTATCGCAAGGAACAATCTCAAGACTTGAGCGTGGTGAAGACTTGAAACTCACCACAATATTCATCATCCAATCAGTCCTCGAAGGTGAGGGGATAATCTTTATACCGGAGAATGGTGGTGGGGCTGGTGTGAGGTTGAGGAAATAGAAATGGAAATCGAAGAACTGGAAGACCAGATTCAATCTCTTGAGTCCGAAGTCGCCTTCTTAAGGGATCAAATCAATTCCCAAAGCAATTTCGTAGCCGAGTTACTTGGAAGGCTTGCCCATGAAAACGGTATCGCAAAGGATTTAGGGATGCCAAATGACCCGCCATTGACGGGTCACTATGAGCAGCACCTAGAAATTATCCTGAGTTATAATCGTGGAGCGAACCTATAGCAGATGGTTTGCTCCTGCTTTGGGAAGGAGGAATGGCAAATACGGAAGCGCTGCCGGGTCACGCGTATTGAAATAACGCTCGGCATGGTCTGGAATCCATACGTCATCAACGTATTCCATAAACAGCGCAGCCAACGCACGTGGATACATTCGAACTTCACCCTCCCACTCGTCGGTCTTGTGTTTGTAGAAAGAATACTCCCCACAAACATTCGGATGATTTTCATTCAACCATTTTGCGAATAGCTGCCCAACACTTCCGTCAGGACGAATTTGAACGCCATTCGGGGCCCGATCCGCCATCGTATGGCCAACCATTTCCAGACGCCCCCAAAGTCGGTACGCCAGCTCATTGATCACCGAAAAATGCGTGGACGGCACTCGATCCCAATTTTCATTGAAGCGTTTAATGAATGCTGGAACCTTACCATTATACGACCCAGTCTTTCGGATCGATGGAAGCACCTCTGACGTAATCCACTTCTTGAACCGCTTTGCCTCCGGCTTATCTGATCGCAGGATCGCACTGTAGAGTCCCGATTCATTGATTATAGTTACGCTCTGTTTGCCACCAAGGGTGTCAATCTGAATGACACCCTTTTCATCATCATCTAAGCGACTGGAAATACTACGTGAATTCTTCACGCCAAGACGAATTGCGACATCCGAAAGGAAAAACCAAGGCTCTCCTTTTCTATCCACGACGCGAAAGTCATCACGGTCTTCATATTCGAACACCTGCATCGTAAACTGCATGGCCATAACGTTTGCCGCTTGCCTTCTCTCAAGGCTGACTGGTCCAAGATTACTCACTGCATTTCCCCTTTCCGGGATTGCTGCGCGACAACGAAGACCTTGACTGAGCCAGATTCGTGAGGCTAGACATCAGTCATTGGGAGGTTCTGCGTGACCGCGCGGTTTCCGATTTCGCCGGGACACAATCACCACAAAAGTGTCCCGGCACCCAATCTCTGAAACTTATTCGATTCATCGCTTGTGAGTCTAGCCCAATGTACGCGGTTCGTTCCGCTGCCTTTATGTTTCAATTCCCACCAGTACCTGCAAATCAGTGTCGCTCAACTCTTGCAACGCATCCCTGACATCAGCCTCCAACACCGCGCCAATTTGGTCCATTGTCCGATCAACGCACCGTGGTGCCGCCTTGGACGGCAGTGAAAGCAATCTAGCCCTAACTCGCGAGAATGCACCGATCACAGCGGCATCAACGTCAGATCGCTCTAGGAGACTCCCTGCGGCTTTCTCAGCGGCCATTTCCGCCAGACGGGCCTCAGCCTCCAATTTGCGCTTTCGGGCGTCCTCGACCGTCCCAGAGTCTCCACGGGTGTTTTTTGTGTCCCTCTCCCGAAGCCAACCAACCACAACAGCCAGGTCAAACACGTAGGACTTCCCAGCCCTGCCCGGTGCACTGTCAAACGGAAGGCCCGCCTGAATGTACCGATCAAGGGTCTGTGTAGTGATATCCAGCATCTTGGCCAGTTGGGCTTTGTTCATCTTCCTGCTTAACTCGGTCATAGACACTTACCTTTCTGGTTTCAGTCTCTAGAAAAATAATGGGGTCGCGAATTACCCACGATGCAGACCCTTTGGAAGGACCCGATATGGTTGGGGGAACACATCAAGACGTTCAAAAAAGTTTCTCAATTCAAAGACAATTGACCTTTGAAAAAACAAAAGCTCCGAAGCATGATCGTGACCATTGTCAAGCAAATGGGTAAAGGTTGCTATCACCTTCCAAACAGCTTTTGAGGTGCACCCTTCAACCGACCCTAAGATGCCCATTAGGCACTCCCCGCAGGCTTACCGACCGCCCAAGCGCGGTCATGGCTTGGCAGGATCTCACAGCGCTCAGCAGCGCCCCTGCATCGCTCAGCCGCAACCTTACCACCGTATGCGGCTGCAATCTCACCAATGGCTGTAGCGTGCGCGCAGCTCAGAACAATCTGTGGCTTGATGCCCAACCGGATCAGTTCTTCCATGACGCCTTGGATTGCCAAACGTGCTGTTTCGATTTGATATTCGTCAGTCATAAGTCTCATCTCCAATTCAGAGCCGGGTTACCGTCACAAACGTCACCCCCCTTAAGGGGGGTGTGACAACTGTGACGCTGGATTAACCGTGTCACTGCCGTCACTTGTGACGCTTTGTGACGCTTGTGACGGGTGTTCATTCCTCGACCCTCCAAGCAAAAT
>CANLVD010000014.1 GCA_947494445.1 uncultured Paracoccaceae bacterium
GGACTTCGGCGGGTCGGAGGAAAACGGATTGACTGTGCAGTATCGCCCTAGTGGAATTTGGCTCTGTCGCTTTGATGCATGTGGCGAGACCGCGCTTCATTGGACTAGTTGCTGGCCAGACGTCCACCGCGGTGGACACTAGGCGGTTTGCATAGCAGTTTTGGACAGACGCTTGATCAAAGCCACTGGATCAAACTGGTCTTGACGTTGGCCCAAGGTGATACTGTGAAAATACGCTCCAAAGTCCCTGATGCGTTTTCCAAGTTGTAGCATGATGAAGATCGCGCATGACGCTTTCTGAGCTCCAACTGCATTCTTGGCTTTCTCGAATGTATCTCGGTGAATCCCCATCATGGGTGCAAGTGTTCGAGCATGGTTTTCAATGTCCAACCAGCTTCTAAGTCTCTCTTTGGAGAACGATGTCGCTTGATCGCAAACTGAGGTTAGCAAGTCTGGTTTCAGAGCTTCATTGCCTAGGTTGCTATCTAAATCTTTTTTTTCTTCTTCAGACTTAGATTGGTGCCGGACAGTTTGTCCGTCATTGGCGGGCAATTCTACAGTTTCTGGTGGGTCATCTGGGGTATGCAAACTCTGGCATTCTCTGTCTGTGTCTGCGAGCAGCGCGTGGTATTCAGGGAGGCTCAGCTTCCTGCGTAGAGCTTTCCGTGCGTGGTTGATGAATGTGTTGCTGGGATCATGCTCTTCCAAATGGGCGAGCTTTGTAAGGATCTGTTTTCGGGCAAATATCCGATCCCGTCGGTTATTTTCCATCTCATGTGCGATGGCGACAAGCTCGTTCGCGCGTTGGAGGAGGGGGGCTAGAGACAGTCCATAGCTGATGCATTGACCGCCGGATGAGCGAACGCGGTAGCGCTTTCGGTTCGAGCTGTCATTGCGCTTGATGAAACCGAGTTCAACGAAACGGTTGATGTGTCTGCGGAGGGTCCGTTCGTCGATACCACCGACGCGCTGGCAAATCGAGTTGTTGGACGCGAAAACCGTATCGCCATGGCCTGGTTTCAAGAAACTGAGCATTGCTTGAAGTGTTTGGATATGGCCAGGACGTAGACCGAACACGCTGCGTGCATCTCTCAGTGCCCTGAAGATGGTCCAAATGTCGGTTTTAGCCGCAGAAATTGGACCGCGTGATGCATCAGCGCCAGCGGTTCCGATCGATAGTTTTGTAAATGCCATGGTTTGTTCACGACGACCGTTTGGCCCGCAACTTCCCAGTCTCTTCCCAAAATTTCGCTCAGGAAAAGGCAATAAAAATCCGTCCACCGAATCGGTGACTCTTGACCGGTTTGCTGGAGGTTGCTACATCATGAGTGCTAATCGAATGATGAGGGCTCTCCAGGGGAAACTTTGGGGGGCTCTTTTCTTTCTGGTCTTCGCTTTTCTCCTCTGCTCGCGTTACTCTGTGTGGCTTGGGTTAGGACCCAGAGCCGCTCTCATTCCGCCACTGTTCGAAGAGCTGCAAAAGCGTTGCCTCCGCGCGCTCTTCGAGCCATCGGCCGAATTCTGGGTTGTCCTTCTTGGCGATCTTGATGGCGATCGTTTTCTGATCGACTGTCAGCGTTCCCACAGAGCTACCGTCCCCATCTTTGACGACGGACGTTAGGCTGCGGTTGTCTTGCTTCTTGTTGCTACGCGCCTTGTTCGAGCATGCCGAGTAGACTGCCTGAAACTTCTCCGCGCTTGGAGTGTCGTCGGGCAGGGCGGCAATCGCCTCTTTGGCCGTGTTCACCAGATCTATATTTTTCGAGAACGCGGCCAGGTCACCCCATTGCCGTCGTCCGATGCCATGTGCCGGCCCGATCAGCTGTACAAGCCCTTCTGGCAGTTGCTCTATGACGACGCGATGGTTGGATACGCCCTGCCGTGTCAAGCCTAGAGCATCCTGAATTACGTTTGGCTTGTAACCTGATTCCTGCATCTCTTTGATAAAAAGAGATTTCTCGATGAAAGACGGGTCTAGTCTGAGGTTGTTCTCTTGGCCCTGTGCGATCAGAGATGCGTCGTCATCCAAGGTTCGAACGATCGCCTTGACCGTTCCGCCGACCATGCGGATTGCTGCAAGTCTGCGTCGGCCGTAGATGATACGGTATCTGTCCGGTTGGGCCGATGGACGGACCATAATTGGCACTTGTTGCCCATGCTTGCGAATGCTTTCGGCCAACTCATCAATACTGGAATCCTCGAGCACCAACCGATCGCGCAGACCATCCATGTCAATCTGATCGGGCTCGATGTCCCGAATGGAATTCGCGGTGATCTCGCGCAAAGAGTCGCGCAAGCCGCCAACAGATCCTGGCAGTTTTGCCGCTTTCGGCGGGGTAGGGGAGGGGGCCGCGCTCTCCTTCTCGTCCTTTGGAGGCTGATTGAAGATATTTCGGGCCATCAGCGACGCCCCCATGCCATTTGGATTGTTTGTTCCAACTCATCGCCAACGCCGTTCACGCTGGTCAGAGCGCGATCAATCGTTTTCCTGATGAACTGGCTCGGATCAACTTCGTAGACGGTTTGCTGGGTCATACCGGCGTCCGAGATTGCTGTAGACTTCAGCATTGGCTCAGTCATGACCTGTCCGGCCAAGATCGATCTCAGGTAGCCCGCCATCTGGGTCTGAGGCCCGTCCGACGGCTCGTATCTCGTGATCAAGAACTTTACGAAGTCCCATGTAACGCGCCGGCCAATGGCTTCTTCGACAGCCTTTACTGTTTCCGAAGCAAGTTTCAGGAACTGGCTCATCGAAGCAATGTCGAGCATGCCTGGTACGACCGTTACCAGGAGTCCCGTCGAGGCTGCCAACGCCGTTAGGGTCAGAAAGCCAAGTTGAGGCGGGCAGTCGATCAGCACGATGTCGTAACTCGCCTCAACTTCCTCAAGCGCTAAGGCGAGGCGCTCCGCAAATATGGGCTGCACCCGACGGGCGAGGGCGTTTGCCGTCTCAGTTTCGTATTCCGAGAGCATTAGGCCCGCCGGAACCATATCGAGCTTATGGAAGTAGGTCGTTTGGATGACGGCTGAGAGTGGAACTTGCTCCTCATATCTCAGAGCATCATAGATTGTGCCGCCTTCAGCGAACTCGAGCTCAGGCCGAAAACCGAAAAAAGTGGTCAAACTTGCCTGCGGATCGAGATCCAAGACCAACACTCGGTAACCTCGCAAAGCATACCGTTGTGCAAGATGGATCGTTGCTGTTGTTTTTGACGATCCGCCTTTGAAATTGACTACAGATATCACCTGGAGACGATCGCCTTCACGTCGACCGGGGCGGTAGCTTTCTGCGTTCTTTCCGGTGCGCCCCAGAATATCGCGCAGCTTATCGATCTCTTGGGCCGTGTAGAACCGGTGTCCGCGGTTGTCTGTATGAACTTCCGGGAAGCTGCCGTCCTTGTGCCGGTTGCGCAGGTTAGATGTGCTAACGCGCAGGAGGCTGGCAACTTCGGTAGAACTGAAACGGCGCAGGGACTTTCGTTCTTCGGGCTCGAAAGCGATCTTCATCTGGCGATCCAAAGATTCAGCCAGATTGTCGGCAAATGCTCCGATGTCGGAAGAGCCTATGCCTTGCGCGTATCCAACGTTACGATCATCCATGTCCTGCCGCCCACTCTCGGCCTCTGTTGAGGCTCTTGGTCATTCTGACGGTGTGCAGCGCGTCTGACGCGTTTTGCCGTCAGGACGGGAATGCCACGATCAAGTGAGTCCGGCAAGTAGAATCTAGATGTAGTGTGAAAGTTATCCACAGCACCAATACGTACAGTCACATTAAGATAACCGCAAGTTGTTGATTTTATAGCAATAAGTCCACAAGACCGTGCTTCAAGCCACTCATGAGGATTGTTTGGACGGTATTGGCTAAACCCATGCAACCAATGGCACAATTGACCTTCTGACGGTGTTTGGAGCGATAGATTCAGCTGTTTGAGCCTCTGCTAGTTACAGTTGGGAGTGAGCCGATTCTGATGAAATTAGGCCAAGCCGCTCCGCTCGTTCGAGCAACATTTTGACCGAAGACGGCTGCCAGCTGGCACGACCTCGAGGGGTCCGTTCGCGCATCGATTCCAGCCGGTCGCAGATCGCCTGCAGCGTGATTTCGGGGTCCGCGCCCTTGATCGCTGCGACGATGGCCGGCAGGCGGTCATCGGTTTCGCGGCGTCCGGCGCGGCCAAGCACCTCGGCAGGAAGGAACCCGTTGCGCACATATGCCTTCACAGCGCGGAGCAGTCGGCTTTGTGTCCAATGGCGATCTGGGGGCAGGGGGCCATTGATGATCCGCAGCAGGTCTTCCCAGGCCATATCCGGCCGCAAGCGGCGCACATGGGGCACCCAATCCTGCGCGGTCTCGTTGAGGCGCTCCATGTAGCCGTCCTGTCGCGCCAGCCGCACCTTACGCAGCGCAGCGGGATCCTTGGCGCGTAGCCCAGGATTGCCACCAACGCGCCCTTTGGCGCGCGCAGAGGCAAGCCCGGCCTTTGTGCGCTCACGTATCAGCGCGCGCTCGAACTCGGCCGCGGCGCCCAGAACCTGCAATGTGAACTTGCCCTGCGGGGAAGCGGTGTCGATGGGGTCCTGCAGGGAGCGGAAGAAAGCTCCCTTGGCCTCCAGACGTTCGATCACCTCCAGCAAGTGCGACAGAGATCGCGCAAGCCGGTCGATCCGTACGACAACCAGCGTGTCGCCGCTCTGGACGCGTTCGAGCACGCGTGCCAGCACCGGTCGCGCGCGATTGCCGCCCGAGGCGTGCTCTTCAAAGATCTCGACGCAACCCGCAGTTTGCAGGGCCTCAGACTGGGGCAGGGGGGTCTGATCCTCTGTGGAAACACGGGCGTAGCCTATCAGGGGCATGAAATCGAGCCGTTTGCAATTTAACGTATCGCAATTAAACGACCGTTTGTAAATGAATGCAAGTCAGCGCTCTCTTGTCGTGCTCGTCCAAAAACCCTTGGTATCCTTAGCTCAAGCGCGATCTGAGAGGTTCCACCGGCAGTCGCGTGCGCATACAATATAAAGAGCAAAAGCAACCGCCACAAAAATGCTTGGGTAATGTGCAAAAGATCAGTATTTTGCACATATGAAGACCCAAGCATCAGCTTTTAATAATGATTTCGAAGACCCCCTCATCACAATCGAGGAGGATGAAGAGGCTCACGAAGAGGATCTCTGGTTTCTGCCGGGGCCACTCGAGGAAGAACCGGATGATTTGCCTCCCGGGCCACGGGCAGAACCGCCCGACACGGCTGTCATCGAAGACTGGGCAAAGGCAGAAGGCGTTCATGCCGCGCGACTGGCACGGGTCGCTGGACGCCTGGGTGGCTTGGATGACCGGCTGCTGCGCGGCCCGGAAGGCTGGCGGCATCGGCTTGCCTTGATCGAGGCAGCGGATCTTAGCTGGTTCGCAGGGGACCGGGTAAGTTCTGAACGCCTGGCGCTATGGGTATCAATGCGGTTGTCAGGTGCACAGGATGACCCAAATACCCTGGCACGCGCCCACTGGGCTGTTCGGCGCCTGACAGGCGGGCCCGGACCAACGGCTGACTTGGCCGGCTTCCTCGATCGTCGCGATCCCGAGAACATCGAAGACAGTGCCGAGCGGCTTGAGGATCGCGCGGGCGGATGGCTGGACGTCATGACAGCCGCAGCCGGGCTCCACCCAATCACGCGGGCTTGCATGGGCTTTCATCTCTGGAGCCTGGCGGGCCTCGGGCAGCACGGCGACCAGATGGAAGCCGCGGTTACCGCGTCCAGGATCGCGGCTTGCGACGGAAGCGGCGCCGTCTTCGCGCCGCTGGCTATGGGCGGGGCAGGGGGGCTGCGTGTCTCAGGCTTGCCATCCGAACGCTTGGCACGCTGGTTGGATGGGATGAACAGCGCAATTCTGACGGCGATGCGAACACTTGACGATATTGAAGCGTGGACGGGTCGGGCAGAAAACGTCATGGCGCAATTGTCTGGCCGCACGCCGCTGGCCTTGCGAAGAACTTTCTCTCAGTGGCCCTTGGTCTCAGCCCCAATGGCTGAGGCGACGACTGGAGCCAGTCGCGCCGCCGTTCAGCGCAATCTCGCGTGGATGGAGGCAAGCGGTTTGATCCGCGAGGTGACGGGGCAGGGGCGATACCGGATGTGGAAAGCTAGTGGAGTATAGCCCATCCGACATAGGACTGGGCTTGTCCAATGAGCTAGCCGATCTATTCGGAGTTCGAAGCATTCTGTCTGTGTGAAACTGCCATCTGAGTCCTAGCACCGCGAAGAGCAGGCATTCAAAATCGACAGCATATAGGCAAGTTCCTCCCGTAGCTTCTTAACTCGTGGAGATCTTCAACCTTTCACGGAATATACCGTGCACCCGGTCCTTCTGCTCCCAATACGTCGTCAGGGTTGGCTAATGCGCAACGCTCCACGCTGAGGCATCCGCACCCGATGCAGATCTTCAGCTTGTCGCGGAGTGCTGTAAGCGTCTCAATCCGCGCGGTCAGGTCTGCATGCCAGATCGCCGACAAACGTTCCCAATCCGCCGTGTCGGGCGCGCGGCCTTTGGGGAGGTGGTCGAGGGCAGCGGAGATTTCGCCCAAGGTCACTCCTGAGCGCTGCGCGACTTTGATCACGGCGACCCGGCGCAGCGTTTCGCGTGGATAGACCCGTCGGTTCGCGCCATCGCGCTGCGATGTAATCAGACCCCGGCGTTCGTAAAAGTGGAGCGTTGAGATGGGCAAGCCCGCGCGAGCGGACATCTGACCGATGGTTAGCATTCTGTCTGGCATTTTCAGTTTTCACTTTTTTATTGTTGACCTCAACCAATGTTGAGCCGTTAGGCCTATGAGAATCAAGGAGAATAACGTGACCGAGAATGCACCGTCCTCAAACGCCCGCCAGAACAGCCACTTGCCCGAGCCGAGGACGATGCGGTGAAAGTCGCAATGCTGGTCCTTTTGGGGTTTTTGTGGGCCGTGCGGATTGTTGCGATCAAGGCGGCGGGCCTGTCCGGCATCCCGGTCGATGTCGTGATCATTGTGACCGCGCTTGGGTTGGCGCTCTTGTTTTCTTTCCGCGCGGTCGTGGTGTCGGATTGGCCCCCAATTGATCGGCAAGTTTTGGGATTTTATGCCTTGTCCGGGCTGTTGGGGTTTCTCGCCCCGTTCGCATTGGAAACGGCCGTGGCCCCGCATTTGCCAGTCTTTGTCTTCATCGTAGTCATTGCGACGATGCCGATCATGGCGCTTTTGCTCTCGGCACTGGCCGGGTCTGAAACGCTTTCGGGCCGCGCGATCCTCGCAGTTTTACTGGGTTTCGTCTGCGCTGTCGCGATCCTGTGGGATACCTCTGTAGGACCTGCAGGTTCGGTCAGCATGTGGTGGGTTGGTGCGGCGTTTGGGGTGCCGCTGCTTTATGCCCTCAACACCGTATTTGTTGCCCGCCGCTGGCCTGACGGCGTCGGCGCGACGCAGGTCGCGCATGCCCAGGCCCTGATCATTGGTGTGGCGGCGCTGCTCGGCACACTGACGAGCGGACATCTCGACGCCTTGTCGCTGGCGCTGTTGGACCCGCTGGCGCTGGGGGTCATCGTGATGGGTGAGGCGCTCGCCCTTTTGGTCTATCTGCGGATTACGCGGGATCACGGAGCGACCTGGGTCTCATTTGCGAATTACATCTCGATGGTGTTTGGGGCGGTTCTTGGCTTTGTTCTGTTCGGTGATCAGATCGGCGTCCTGACTGCGGTTGCCGCGTTGGGCATTGTGGCGTCGATCAGCCTGTATCAGCGACCAGCCACATGACACCTGCGGCGGCGGCTGTCCGCGAAGAGTGGCGCGAGGATCGGAGGGTGTTGCTGCGTGATGGGCTCAGTCGTGCCCGAAGCTGGAGTTTTGTCCGCGCGTTTCTCTGGATCGCGCTGCCCATCACGGCCCAAGCTCTCATGGCGGCCTCGCGGACAGTTGTTGACGTCTTCATGACCTCATCACTTGGGTTTGAAGAGGTCGCTGTGGTGGGGTACGGCTCTCGGATCGTATTTATCTTGATCCTGCTCGTTCTCGGGATCTGCAATGGGGCAGGCGTCATTGTCGCGCAGTTCTACGGGGGCGGCGCGCAGACCCGGGCCCGCGATGCCATTGGAACAACCGTACTACTGTCGGTCGCGATTTCGACCCTTGGGTTCGGGCTGGTGTTTGCCCTGTCTGGCCCGTTGGCGGGCAGGTCCAGCGACGATCCGGCTATTCAGGCGCTGACACTGGACTACCTCATCCCCGCCAGTGCGATGGTCTTGCCTTATGCCGCAGCCTTCGGCCTTGCAGTGGGATTGCGCAGTGTCGGACGGCCCGGGCTTGCGACAGCCGCCGCGATTGTCGGACTTCTGGCGAATGTCTTTCTCAACTGGGTGCTAATCTTCGGCAATCTCGGCGCACCGGCACTCGGCGTGAGTGGGGCGGCCTATGCTTCGGTCCTTTCTTTCGGTATCGAAGCCCTCATCGTGGCGATCTGTGCTGCGGCCTTCTACGATCGCGGGCTATTCTCTCTTGCGCGGGTGCCCGGGTATCTCAATGCCGATACCGTTCGGAAGGTCCTGAAGGTCGGGTTGCCGATTGCCGCAGGGTCCGTGATCTGGGCGGTGGGCATTTTCATGTATTCCGTCATCACTGCGCAAGCGGGGCCTAAGGCGCTGGCGGTGCTAGCCCTTGTCACACCGATCGAGTCGATGGCCATTGCCGTTATGATCGGTCTATCATCCACAGCGAATGTGATCGTCGGTCAAGCCTTGGGGCGCGGGGATTTTCGCGGCGCCGCAGTGGATGCGGTGAGTCTGGTCCTCTGGACCGTGATAGCGGCCCTTGTGATGGGCGCAGCACTCTGGTGCGCGAAGCCGGTGTTGTTGTGGCTTTATGCCGGGGCAGGGGCGTCTGTCCTGAGCGTAACAGACACCGTCTTTAACGTTCTCGCATGTGTTCTTGTCATCCGTGCGATCAACGTGACGTTGGTGGTGGGGATCTTGCGGGCGGGGGCTGATACGGTGTCCCCCATCATCATGGATGTCGGCGCGCAGTGGCTTGTCGCCATTCCACTGACGGCGGCTGCCGTTCTTTGGCTTGGCCTTCCGTTTCCGTGGGTCTTTCTGGCTATCAACGCAGAAGAGATGGCGCGCCTCGGGATGGCCCTTTGGCGGGTTACGAGATTCCCCTGGCTGCGTAGAATCCGGCCAGAACACACGCCTTGACTTAAAACTACATTTCTAGTTATATAGAGGGATGACCACGTCCAAGCAAACCGCCCAAGCCCTTGCGGCCCTCGGCCATGAAGCCCGCCTTGATGTCTACCGTCTGCTTGTTCGGGCGGGCAATGACGGGCTGATCGTGGGGGATATCGCCGGGCACACAAAGCTGCCGCTTTCGACCTTGGCGCATCACTTGCGGACCCTCGTTTCTGCCGGATTGGTCCGACAGGAACGCCGGGGGCGGGAGGTCGTGAACTTCGCGGACTTCACAGCGATGAACCAAGCGCTGTCATACCTCACATCAGAATGCTGCCAGGGCGTATCCTTGGTAAAGGGGGATGCTGCCTGAGGCGCGGCGTCGATTTTCTTTGCTCTAACATAACTACAAAACTGGACATATCGACATGACTGACCTTTCCCATCCTCGCGGCGCACGCGGTGCGGCCCTTGCCCGCGTAATCTGGTCGGACCACCGCGTCTGGCTCGCCACCGCCACGATTCTCGCGGTCCTGACGCTTCTTGATCCCGCACAGGGCGCTGAGAGCCTGTCGTTCACGGCGCGGGCGTTACTTGAAACGGCGCCCTACCTGCTGCTCTCCATCGGCGTGGCTGCATATGCGAGCGCGTCCGGTGCTGACGGCCTTGTCGCCAAGGCCTTTACCGGTGCGCCGATCGCCATGATCTTTGTGGCCGCCGCCTTTGGCGGTCTCTCTCCCTTCTGTTCCTGCGGGGTCATTCCATTGATCGCCGCGCTTTTGGCAATGGGTGTGCCGCTCTCGGCCGTTATGGCCTTCTGGTTGGCCTCGCCTGTGATCGATCCATCCATGTTCGCATTGACTGTTGGCGTGCTAGGTTTGGAGTTCGCAGTCGCCAAGACGCTCGCTGCGATTGGCCTAGGTGTCATGGGGGGCTTTGTGACGCTTGCTCTGACCCGTGCAGGTGCCTTTGCTGATCCGCTGCGGGAGGGTGTTGGAAATGGCGGCTGTGGCGCGAGCAGCGTGCGCAACCCCAAGCCACCGGTCTGGGCGTTTTGGCATGATGCAGAGCGCAGCGCAAAATTCTGGCGCACATCAATTGCAACCACGATCTTCCTCGCCAAATGGCTGACGCTGGCCTTTGTCCTTGAGAGTCTCATGATCGCTTTCGTTCCGGCTGATCTTGTCGCGCGTGCGGTCGGGGGAGAAGGGATCGGGTCGGTGCTGACGGCCACACTGGTTGGTGTTCCGGCTTACCTTAATGGATATGCCGCATTGCCGCTTGTGTCCGGCTTGGTCGAACAGGGCATGGCGCCGGGTGCGGGGCTTGCGTTCCTCGTGGCAGGTGGGGTCACGTCTTTGCCTGCGGCCATCGCCGTTTGGGCCCTCGCAAAGCGGTCGGTCTTTGTCCTCTATGTCGGGCTGGCGCTGTCGGGCTCCCTCGCAAGCGGCCTGCTGTTTCAGACTTGGGTAGGAGTGTAAGCATGTCGAAAGCACCCTTTAACCATGTCCTCTGCTGGGTCGACGGCTCGCCGGAGGCATGTCGGGCAGCAGAACGGGCCGCCCTACTGGCAAAAAGCTTTGGCGCGCAACTCAGCTTCGCAGTGATTGGTCAGATACTGGACCGCGATGAAGGGCTAGAGGCCTACGCAAAGATTGAGGGGATCACAGGTCCAATTCCGCCGATGGTTGGGGGATCGACGGAAACATGCCTTCAGCAGGCCAAGCAAATCGCCGATAGGGCAGGGGTCGAGAGCGTGAAAAGCCTCACTCTTTCGGGTGATCCAGTTGATGCCTTGTGCGAGGCCGCGTCCGAGGCTGGCGCGGACCTTGTCATCATCAGGCATCATCGTGCTGGCCTGGTGGAGCGGCTGTTACACCGATCCGTATCAGACGCACTTGCGGACCGGTGTGGGTTCGCTGTGTTATCGGATGGGTGAAAGAAGATCTCACAGCTCTTGGCGTCTGCACCCGAACTTGAAAGGACTCAAAGCGACCCTCTTTGAGCTGTGAGATTTAGGCTCGAAGTAAATTGTGCGTTTCGTGCAGTGTCTTCTTCGAGCCCACACCGACTTGTCAGGAACATTTGGTTTTATTAACGCGAAAATGATTTCGCTTACAATCTGGTTATAAAATGCGCAACAATTCAGCCTACAAAGTAAAACCTGAGGGTTCGTCGATTCCCGATATCCTTAAGCTCGTGCAACAGTCTTTCGCCTACATGGAGGAGCGCATTAATCCGCCCTCTTCCATGCATCGCCTTACCGTTGACAGCATCAGAATGGCATGCTCGGAAGGCGAAGTTTGGACGATTGGCGTAAGGCCAGATGCCTGTGTATTCTTGAAAAAAAAGGGGGATTATTTGTACTGCGGCAAACTGGCCGTACGCCAAGACATGAGAGGGAAAGGATTGGCAAGGGCATTGATTGAACTATCCGAAGAGCGCGCGAGGCTGATGGGACTTTCTGGCCTGGAGTTGGAAACAAGGATTGAGCTGACGGAGAACCACGAAACTTTCCGGCGTCTGGGATTTGTTCAATCTGGAACTGGCTCTCATCAAGGCTTTGACCGACCAACTTACATTATGATGCGAAAAACCATAACCTCAGACTAAATGCAGCAATGTCCCGCAAAGCCCTCATGGGCACCTAAATCGCAAATGCCCAATTTGTTTGTTTTTGGGTCGTGAGGTTTGGGCTTGCAATGGATATGCGGGTTATGCCGTGTCTTCTTCGAAACCCTACTCACGCGATTGAGCGACGCCTTCAAATGGCAATTTAGAAACCTGCAGCTCGTTGACGGATGTTCAAGATGTGCGGGGTGAAACAGCGAATTTTAACGGGGCGACCAGCATCCAAAGTCTGACGCAGAGCACGATCCCATCTGCGAGGATCTCACCCCAGAATGCAAGGCGTCTTGATCCAAAGCGGTTCACGATCTGCTTCTTGATCATCACTTTGAACCGGCATGCAAGATTGACCCCTGTATTGGGGGAATCGGCGTCCTAAAGTGACCCCCCCAGATATTTCTGTTCAAAAGCTTCCTCGAAGGATTGGGGGAGAGAGTTGGGGCCGCGGTCGTCGTCGTAGTTTAGAGATACCGATACATGTAGGTCGTCGCATGCTGCGCTTGGCCGTCTGGGTCGTAGGCATAGTCGGGGATGATACCAGCCTGCTCGAACCCCACGCTACGATAGAGGGCTTCGGACACGTCCCCGGTGCGCGTATCAAGCGTGACGAGTGTTTTGTCCGCACGCGCGGCGGCTTCAAGCGCGGCGGTCATTAAAGCCTTGCCCAGACCAAGGCGACGGCTGTCGGGGTGGACGATCATTTTTGAGATTTCTGCGCGGTGGGGCTGGTTCGGTGGCATGCCCACAATCAGTTGGACGGTGCCAACAAGCCGATCTTCCACAATAGCGCCAAAGAGACGGCGATCCCCGGACTCTACGCTTGAACGCACGTTGTCGCGCCAGAAACTGTGTGCTTGTGCTTCCGTCACGGTGGTCATGAAACTGATGGCGGCGCCATCCAGAACGCTGTCGACAAGGACGCTGGTCAACGCGGCGAGATGTATTTCGATGTCAGCAGGCGATAGCTCAACGATGGAGTAATTGGGGCTGGTCATGTGAGGGCAATCAGATATCGGCAGGGCGCGGAGGTCGTTTTGTAAACGGTCCCCCCAAACAGGATGTAACGCAGGCAGTCCCCCGCGTTCAGGTCATGGGCGACGTCTTCGACAGTAATTTCCAATCTGCCAGACAAGACATAGACATGATGTTCTTGGCCCGGAATGGCTGGGGCGGCATAGCGGATCAACTGATCCTTGCCCAGTGCACACTCCACGAGTTCGATCGTCAATTGCCCGTTCGAAGGCGAGACGCTTCTTCGACGAAAGTCGTGCTCCGGATCAGACCAAACGGATTGATCTTTCTGCGAAACGACTGGCTGAAAGCCTTGATCCAAGGGGGACAGGAGTTGCGAGATCGGGAGGGCATAGACGCTTGCCAGCCGCCCGAGTGTCTCTGCGGTAGGGCTGACATCCGCATTTTCGATGCGCGACAGCGTTGCCCGGCTGGTTCCACTGCGATCCGCGAGGGCGGCGAGGGTCAAGCCGTGGCGTTCGCGCAGGCCCCGCAAATGGTCCGCAAGTTTTGCAGTCTCGGAGAGTGTCGTGATTCCCATATTTGGGATATTTCTCTAAAATGAGATAGGCGTCAATCCGTATGGGCCACTGCTGGCGTCGTCGCGGCACTGAGGCGCATTTCCATGGCTTTTCCGGTTGCTACCCCAATATCTCCACGATGCGATCAATAATGCGCCTGACTTCAGGAAGGGCGCGGTCGTCGTCATGGGTCACCAACCATTGTTCATGGGACAGGTCGCGGATGACTGGGCCACAGCGGGTAAGACCGGGCTCTGCCTGTCCGATAAACGTTGGAAGCACGACCCGCCCAAAGCCCGCCATTGCCATATCAAGCGCCAGCCGGGGATGGCTGACTTCGTGGAGGATATCAGCGGCATGTTGCGCAATGAGCCATCGCGCGGAGGGCGTGTCTGCGGCCACAGCGATCCAGTGTGAGGGCGCGCCGTCGATTGCGTAAGGGGCAAACTCGACGGTTTTCAATTTGCGCCCGGCGAGGCCTGCTTCTGTCGGGCGTCTGTTGCGCAGGCCGATCGCAGCCTCGCGCCGGTTGATGTTCAAAAGATCCTCTGAGGCGATGAAGCGCAGGCGCACGTCCGGCGGGCTGCCCGCGACTGCGTTGGCGCGGCGGGCCAGATGCAGGGAGGTCCAGGTTCCAGCTGAAAGTTTGACCAGGGGCAGGGCGTTTCGGGCCTCGGTCTTTGTCAATCGCTCTATTTTGCCTGCAATGCTCTCCAGCTCGCGCCGCAAAGTCTGTCCTGCTTCGGTCAGATCATAGCCATGGGTGCGGCGGACGAAGAGCTCTTGCGACATCGCGCGTTCAAGCTGACGCATCCGGCGTCCCAGTGTCGGGGCGCTATAGCCGATCTCTCGCGCCGCAGCTGACAGCCCCCCGCCCTTCGCAACGGCGAGAAACGCAGACAGATCGTCCCAACGTATCTCGGTGTCAATCTTTTCATCCATGAAATGATCCTTTCATGTCATGTCATTCCAGATACGGGGTCGACTGTCTATATCTACGTCCAACAGCTAATAAAGAGGATCCCGATATGACCCGCCGAACACCCAACATCTCTGACCATGAGCTCAGTACATCGCAGATCGACTGCCGCCAGAGACAGCAGGATCAATTCTACCAACACCACAGCGGACGGGGCGCGCGGTTCCTGCACGTACTCATCAAGATGATCTCCGGGAGGTAGGCCAATGGCACATTCTCAGAACACAGGTATGCCCACAGCGCCATTGGGTCGGAACGGCCTCATCGTGTCGCGCTTTGCCTTGGGCACCATGACCTTTGGTGCCGAAACCCCGGAAGACGAAGCGCACCGTCAACTGGACCTCTTCGTCGATCACGGAGGGACCTTTATTGACACGGCAGATGTGTATTCCTGTGGCGTTTCGGAAGAGATCATCGGGCGGTGGGCACAGGCACGGCGCGGTATGGACGACCTTGTCATCGCAACCAAGGGTCGGTTTGCGCCGACGCCCGGTAGCCACGGTGCATCCCGCCGTGCGCTGCGCCGGGCGATTGATGCGAGCCTCAACCGGCTCGGGGTAGATGCGATCGATCTCTATTTTGTCCACGGATGGGACAAGGACACTGACGTGGCAGAGACCCTGTCCGTGTTGGGCGATCTGATCCGCGCAGGCAAAATCCACCATTACGGCTGGTCGAACCTGTCTGGCTGGCAGCTTCAGAAGGTGATATCGACGGCCGAGGCGCTCGGCGTGCCGCTGCCAATCGCCGTGCAGCCGCAATACAACCTGCTTGAACGGGGGATCGAGACGGAGGTTCTCCCCTGCGCGCTGGAGAATGGCGTTGGGTTGACGCCGTGGTCGCCACTTGGTGGCGGTTGGCTGACCGGAAAATACAAGGCCGAGGCGCGACCGACCGGGGCGACCCGGCTGGGGGAGGACCCCAGTCGCGGCGTTGAAGCCTATGATCTGCGCAACACGGAACAGACCCACGCCATTCTGAGTGCGTTGCAAGACGTGGCGGATCGGTGTGACCGACCAGTGTCCCATGTTGCTCTTTCATGGCTTGCCTCCCGTCCCGGGGTGGCGGCGGTCCTGCTTGGCGCACGGACGGTTGCGCAATTGACCGATAACCTCAAGGCAGCAGATCTGGTGCTGGACGAGGCAGACATTGACGTTCTGACCTCCGTATCCGCACCGGGGTTGCCAGCCTACCCATATGGGTTTCTGGAGGATTGGTCCGGCATGGATGTGTGGTCACGCCTCGGTACAAAGATGTGCGGGGCGGCCTGACATGCAGGAATTGCACGGAGCGTTAAGGTGACCAGATTGAGTTAGAGAACTGACCTGCCAGGGGCCGTCTCAGAAGAAATCCATCGGAGGTCCGAATTCTCCGATCGGGACAAGATGGGTCAAAGCAGGTCGATCAGGTCGCACATCGTGCAACAGCATCGCCGGCGGCTCCATGAAGGAGGCCGGTGGAGCGGTCTTCTCAAGGCGCAGCGCAATTTGTGAGGCGGTGCTCGGGCAGCAAACAGCCAGCGTTCCAGCAAAACTGGCAACCATAAACCGATGAACGTGTCCAAAAACGACACAAGCGATGTTGTCGTGCTTGGACAAGACCTTGGCGAGCTCATTGCCATCCCGATTGAGGTGCTCGTCAATGTAAGGGATTCCGCTGAGCATTGGATGATGATGGGTCAGAATGATAGTTTGCTTCTTTGGGTTTTGGGCCAGAGTGTCGTCGAGCCATATCAAGCTGTCTTGCCCGATCGCCCCGTGATGCTCGTCGGGAACCGTTGAGTCCAGGCCGATGAACCGCACATCGAAGTCATCAACGCAATAATTGAGCGGCCCGGTGGTTGGCAGATAACCGCAGCCATCAAACGCCGCGCGAAAGTTCTCACGATTGTCGTGGTTGCCGGGTTGGACGAGGATTGGAGCTTTGATTTCACTCAGCACGCTGAGCGCTTCATCATAGGCAGCAGGCGATCCGCACTCAACCAGATCCCCTGTGAACAGGACAACATCCGGCTGCGGATCGAGCGCGTTCAGATGTGCCACAGCTTCGCGCGCCATCTTTGTCGATGGGATCAGGTCTTGGTAAAGCGTGCCGGGCGGCGTGACGTGAAAATCAGATAATTGAGCGATAAGCATGTGGTCCTTCGGAAAAATATATGTGCGTTCTACAAATCGTAGTCAGCCCGTAGAAGCAAAGTGAAATTCTTTCGAAACCAGCGCTTTAGATTTTGTGGCAGGTGGCGGCAACAATGACTATTTGGCGTGTAAATCGTCGTTGAGATCAAATTTTGGCATCGTCGAGTGCTCAGGCCCTGCACCTCATTGGGCAAGATTTGCAGAGTTGCGCGGTGAGGTGTTCGTCATAGCTGATCATCGCACCGAGACACCTCGGCAAAACGAAAATCGGCCCAATTCACCACTACGCATGAAGCGCGCATTTGACCATCACAGTTACGAGCTCCTCTGGCTCAGACCATGGGTGACCGTGAAGTGTGGAATGGGCCTGGGCGATACCGTTCAAGCCGCAAATCAGCGCCTCAGACGCGCGGTCCAGACGGTCGGACGCAGCACGCTCACCCAGTGCGCTCGCGATGCAATCCTGGAAGAGTTTGAAATGGCCTTCCGGGCTTTGACCCGAGACGAAGCTTTCGACGTCAGTTCGGCTTATCCCGCCTGACATGAAAACGAGAAAATAGCTCTCGGAATTATCCAGCCAGTAAGTCACATACTTACTGCAAACCCTTTCGAGCCGAGTAAAAGGGTCGTTTTCGTGTCGTGCTACTTCACCAAGTTGCGCGAAGAGATCCTCGAAAATCTCGACCCAGATCATCGTCAGGATTTCAAACTTTGAGGTGAAGTGAGCGTAGACGGTCCGAGGGGTGCATCCAGCGGCTTCTGCTAGTTTTCTTATCGAGACCGCTTTGTAGCCTTCTTCCTTGAAGAGGCGGGAGGCATGACTGGCGATACGATGTCGACTGCGCGCGACTTCTTCGCTGGATCTGGAAGGTCGTCCCCGCGGTTTTGTCATCTTAAGTTGGTGGTCCGTCATCTGTCCTCCGAACTCTGATAACCCTCCTTATAGGTGGGACGTTGACGTGTCTCAATAAATAAGTATAACGCGTGTTACTTATTTAGAGGTGTCGAAATGTTGCTTCGGTTCATAATTGCCTTGGCTTCGCTTACCGTCCCAAAGATATCGATTGCTCAAGAGGTAGACACCATCTTCGGAAAATGGCGAACCGTGCAGCATGATGCGGTCGTGTCTGTTGTGGATTGCGGTGATGTCAGCCCTTGCGCGACTCTCAGTTGGGTGTCCGAAGAGATCATGAATGGGGCAAGTCGCGATATCAGAAATCGCTCTCAGGATCTCCGCGACAGGCCACTCATAGGTCTGCCGATCTTTGGGGGGTTCCATCGAGAAGATGGAGGTTGGAGCGGCGGCTGGATCTACAATCCAGAATATGGCCGGGCATACCCAGCTCGCCTGCAATTGATGTCCGAAAGTGAGTTGCGTGTGACAGGCTGCCTCGGCTCACTATGCCTTAGTCAGACTTGGCGTCGTATCCAATGAACACATCTGTATCAAACGACGAAACTGGGGTTGTAGACGGTTGGTACCGTACCTTGAGATGGGTTTTTGTGGTTGCCGCACTTTGGAACCTGTCCGGCGGAATTCCCGGTGTGCTTTTTCCAGCCGATATGTATGCGCGAGAGTTTGGGACGCCTCTCAATGACCCCGTTCTTACTGCGATTTATCGCGGCGCGTGGGGGACCTCGCTGCTTTACGGCCTAGGTTTCCTGATCGTTGCCACGAACCCGCTAAAGCACTGGGGCATCGTCGTTATGGGCGGACTAGGAAAAGCGCTTTTCGCTCTGAACCTAGGCTACATGTATGCGAGCGGCTGGACTTCGAAAGTCTCGCTGTTGGTGATCCTTGGTGATCTGATTTTTGTTCTGATCTTCATTCTATATTTCAGGGCGCTTTGGGCCGTGCGGAAGGTGCACGCGAAAGAGAGGCTAATCACCTGATCACCGTCTTTCATGGTTAGCGATGAAACGCTGAGCGCCATGAGACGGATTGTTCTGATTTGATGCCCTCCAACCAGTCCAGCGCGGCGTGGGTGTCGAGTTCCGGGAGCTGGTTCGCGTTCTGCGCTATGTTGCCGATTGCGCGGGTATACCATGCGGTCACTCCGCCTGAGGCTTGCTCTGCAAAGCGTGGGAAGGTCGGGTCACTTCGTCCCGTCATCCAGTGCTGCGGCAAAGACGGGTCGAGGATCATTGCCCGCGCAAGGCCGATCGCATCGACAGACCCACCCGCGATCGCGGCATCGGCATCCGCCTTCGTCTTGAAGCCACCGGTCAGCATCAGGGGGACAGACGTCACCCGCCGCGCCGCGAAGGCAAAGTCGAGGAAATAGGGCCCGGAGGTCGATCTGTCTGAACTGGCAGGTGCACCGGGAAAATAGGTCCCGCCGCTGATGTCGATCAAGTCGAGGTCAGTCTGGTCGAGGACTGCGATAATCTTGAGAGCTTCCGCCTCGTCCAGCCCGCCCACTAGGCCGTCGCTTGAATTCAGTTTGAGCGACACTGTAAAGTCCGACCCCACCGCATCGCGGACGGCCGTGACCGTCTCCATCAAAAGGCGCATTCGGTTGCCAAGGGAGCCACCATAGGCATCGGTCCTCTGGTTGAAGAGCGGCGAAAGAAATTGGCTCAGCAGAAAGCCGTGCGCTGCGTGGATCTGGACTCCATCGAACCCAAGGTCTTTGGCGCGCCGTGCCGTCGTTGCAAAGGCGTCGGGGAGCGATTGAACTTCGGCGAGGCACAGTGCGCGTGCTTTCAACTTCGGTAAGTCGATCTCGCTGGGTCCAGCGGGCAGCCCTAGGTCGGTCGGTGTCAACGCACCCGCATGTCCCAGCTGGAGCCACAGATCGGCCCCGTGCACCCGGCCGGCATCGGCAAGGTCACGGAACGCTGCATCGTCGGAGTGATCGTTCAGGACGAGGTTGCCAGACGCTTCTGGGAAATCGGCGCTGCCTTGCACCTCCCCAACGATCGAGGCCGCAATACCGCCCTCAGCCCATCGCGCATAGAGGTGGCGCTGTGCTGCCGTTGGGGTGCCGCGACCATCTCCTAGCATGTCCGACATAGCGGATTTGATCAGCCGGTTCTTGAGCTCTTTGCCATTGGGCAATTGGAGGGGGGTGAAGAGAGCGTTGGTTTTGAGCACGGAAGTCAGCCTTTCACTTTTGATCGACTTCAGTATTTAAATCATTGGGCATATAGCAAAAATCCGTTGTATGAGACCAACTATTGATCCAATTTGGATCAAATGGATGACCACAGCGATATCAAGCTCTTTCTGTCCGTGATTGATGAAGGCAGTTTCTCAGCGGCGGCCCGCAGGCTTGGTCTGACCCCGTCCGCTGTCGGCAAGCGGGTCCGCGCGCTTGAGGATCGGTTGGGCGTCGATCTGTTCGTCCGGTCCACACGGCGGATGACGATCACCGATGCAGGTCAGCGCTATGCAGAAGACGTGCGCGAGGTCATCGACCGGCTGTCCACGATCGAAGAGGATTTGCGTGACGGGGCCACGAGATTGCGGGGGTCAGTGCGCCTGACCGCGCCGATGGCGCTGGGGCAGCGCTATGTCGCGCCCGCGCTCTCAGAATTCATGGCGCTTCATCCGGAAGTCGAGGTGGTCCTGTCCCTGACAGACAAGGTGGTCGATCTGGTGGGCGACGGGGTCGACATCGCCATTCGCACTGGGCAGCAACCGGATTCCAGCCTGATCAGCCGCCGCATTGGGCCCTATGCTCGCACAATCTGCGCGTCCCCTAGCTATATTGAGCAAGAGGGTCGTCCGAATAGCGTTGCGGATTTGGGGCACCATCGATGCCTGAAATTGCCCACAGAATTTGCCGCTTCGCATTGGAGTCTTGAGGACGCCGGGGAGGGCGGGACGCGATTAGGGAGCGGACTGGTCTGCAATTCGCTCGACGTGCTGGGGGCGACCTGTTTGTCCGGGCAGGGGATTGCCTGTCTGCCAGACTTTGTCGCGCAAAACGGGATTCAAAATGGCGGGCTGGTTCCGCTATTGGCCGATGCGCCGCGGGCAGAGCATGGGCCTGATATTCTGCTCCTACGGCCCGCCAACAGGCAGACGCCTCGACGTGTTGAGACCCTGGGCGATCACCTGTTTCGAGCGTTGCGGTCCTCGGTTAAGGCGCTAGCGAGCGAGATGTGAACGCAGGATCTTGTCGCTGTGCTCCACCTCGCTTTTCAGCCACGCGGCAACCTGCGCGTAGCTTTGCGTCCCTGCATGCTCAGCAGTTGTCACTAGCCAGTATCGCCCAGCCACGGGCACGGCAGGGCCATCGACCACAAGCAGTCCGCCGCCAATATCAGTCTCGGTCAGCAAGGTGCGCCCCAACGCATGACCAAGGCCCGCGACCGCGGCCTGAAGTGCAAGGTCGCTGCGTTCAAACTCAGCCCCTGTCTCAAAGGACGGCACGGTGAGATCGGCCTTACTAAGGTAGTCTTCCCAACCCAACGCCGTGCCATCCGACTCGGCGCGAGAGTCGCGCAAGAGCCGGGCAGGGTGCGCAGCTGTGGCGCCGCTCAAGCTACGCCCGGACGTCGAACGAACGGAAAAGATGTGGCACTTCGTCAGAAGCTCGGCATGCAGGCCAGGATAGGGGCCTACGCCGAACCGGATTGCGACTTGCGGCTGGCCAGCGGCGCCGATGTCGCTGAGTGCGTCGCTGATCTGAAATGATATCTGCAAGCCCCGCTCCTGCGCACGAGTCATCGCGGGGACAAGCCATTTCATGGCCAAAGACGATGAAAGCGTGAGCACAGTTTCCTGGGCTGTGTTTAGGTGATCAACCCTGTTGAGGGCTTCGTACAGGGCATCGACTGAGGCCTGCGCCGCCTCACAAATGATTTGGCCCTTCAGGGTCGGGCTGACCTGGCGCGTTGTCCGCTCAAACAATTGAAAACCAATTGCCCTCTCTAGTGCTTGAACCTTGTGACTAACTGTCGATTGGGTCTGCCCCAGATCAGCTCCTGCGGCGCTGAAGCTGCCGGTTCGCCTGATAGCTGCCAAAAGCGCGGATGCGGCAGCAAGCTTTCGCAGGATGTTGGGCTGGTCCAAATTCATGTCATTTCTTCATATATTCATAGCACACTTTAATGGGCGTATCTCCTACATCAAGGGCAACACATCAAAGGAGACTCTGAAATGACATCCACAACTGACACCCGCGACATCACCGTTCGGATCGTGAACGGCTTCGTCAAAGACGGCGAGGGCGGTAATCCGGCGGGGGTCGTCCTCGATGCAGATGCGCTGAGCGAGGACGACATGCAGGCGATTGCGCAAAAGGTCGGCATGTCGGAAACGGCTTTCGTGTCGTCCTCTGATGTTGCTGGTTTCCGTCTGGACTTCTTCACGCCGAACCGGCGGATCGCCCATTGCGGTCACGCTACAATCGCGGCCTTTTCCTATCTGGCGCAGCTCGGTCGGGTTGAGGAGGGTGAGACGTCGAAAATGACCGTCGACGGCCCGCGCAAGATTGTCATTCAGGGCACCGAATCCTTCATGGAACAGCTGGCGCCGAGCTATTCCGGACCGTCTGAATGGGAAACATCAGATGTGGCACTTGCCGACGTCCTGACCTCAGTCGGATTGTCCGAGGCTGACCTGATCGACGGTGTCCTGCCGCAGCTCGTCAACACGGGCAATTCCTTCATCGTGCTTCCGCTGCGCGACGCGGAGACCCTCGCCAACGTTGTGCCGGACCAGGATCAGATCGGAGTGATCAGCGAAAAACTCGACCTGATCGGTTATTACCTCTTTGCGTTGGGTGGTGAGGGAACAGATGCGACCACAAGGATGTTCGCGCCGCGTTACGCCATCCCTGAGGAGGCCGCGACCGGGATGGCCGCTGGGCCGCTGGCCTGCTTTCTCCACGATACATTGGGGATGCAGAAAACGCATTTCGATATCGCTCAGGGTGATTTCATGTCACCACCGTCGCCGAGCCGGATCAGCGTTGATCTCGACCGTGATGCTACTGGCGCAATCACCGGGCTGCTCGCCGGCGGTTACGGGAAGTCCATGCGCGAGACTACCGTGACATTGGACTGACCGCCCGATCACCGCACCCTCAATGAAGGTGGCGGCCCTGAACGGGCCCTGCCGACTCAGGGCGTCGCGCCGCATCTGTCAGATCGTGTTAAACCGTTCTCGATAGGTTGAAGGCGGCACGCCGACGATGCGGCGAAACGCGGCGCGGAATGTCTCGGGCGAGGCGTAGCCGACAGCCAGTCCCACCTCAGATAATGGCAGTGGCGTGCTTTCCAGAATCTCCTGTGCGCGGCGCATGCGTTCCGCCGTGATCCAAGCCTTCGGCGACATCCCGATATCGTCCTGAAACCTGCGCAGAAAGCTGCGTTCACTCATGGCTGCCTCTTGCGCGAATTCCTTGACCGTCACGGGCCGATGAAGCTGGCTGCGCGCCCAATCCATGGCCGCCGAAAGCCTTTGACCTGCATGCGTGGGGATCGGGTTTGCCACGTATTGCCTTTGACCGCCTTCACGGTGTGGCGGAATGACCATGCGCCGCGCCACGGCATTGACAATCCGGGTGCCAAAGTCGCGCCGGACAAGATGGAGGCAGGCATCAATCCCCGATGCCCCACCGGCAGAGGTGATGATGTTGCCTTCATCGATATAGAGTACATCCTCTTCAACGCGGACGTCGGGGAATTGCGATTTCAGATCAGCAAGGTCGGCCCAATGGGTCGTCGCGCGCCGCCCGTCCAAAAGACCGGCATGTGCCAACACGAAGGCGCCGTCGCAGATCGAAAGTATGATCGCGCCACGAAGGGCCGCCCGCCGTAACTCGGACAAGAGCCGTTCGGGGGGGCGTTCGCTATTCGACCGCCACGCCGGGATCAGGATGATCCGGGCCTGGCGCAGATCTTTCAGTGTTCCACGTGTTGAAACGCTCATACCGCCGAAGGCCGAAGTGCGGCGGCCTTCGGTGGAGACGATGGTAATATCGTATCCCGGATACCCCTCTTCCGGCAAAGCCCGGCCAAAGATTTCCAGCGCAATGCCAAGGCTGAATGCGCCAAACTCATTATAAATGATAGCGGCCACAGTGCCGGGGAACGCAGGCGTCTCCGTGTTTGCTTCAATTTGCGTATCAACATTCATCGGCTTTGTCATGAAGCAGGAACCTTAGGTCCACCATTGGCGCATACGCCAATCTACGGTCACTTTTCGCCAAGCTCTGCCCTGCAGAAAAGAAATGCAACGCTTTGGCGTTTTTTTACCGCACTTAGGCAATTCCGCCAATCACGAACGCGTTTTGCACAGGCTAGGAAAGCGAAACTTCTCAGTCTGTCAGAAAGCGCCCAATGTCTATCGACCTCGCCGTTCTCATCGCCTTTGCCAACTTCGCATTCGTCGCATCAATCACGCCTGGGCCGAACAACCTTATGGTCATGGCTTCCGGGGCGGCCTTCGGGATGCGGGCCACTGTTCCGCATATTGCCGGCATTGCACTCGGATTTGCGGTCATGCTGTCGGCCGTCGTGTTCGGCCTTGGTGCGATATTGGAGCAATTTCCTGTGCTCTGGGCCATCTTGAAATGGGGTGGCGTCATCTGGCTTTGCTATCTCGCTTGGCAGCTGGCGCGTCCGGCGCTGTTCTGGAGGCCAACGAACGACAATGCTTTGACGGACACAACAAAAGGGAGGCCTATGACAATTATCGAAGCTGCGCTTTTCCAATGGGTGAACCCAAAGTCTTGGGCCATGGCTTTAGCGGTCACCGTGGCCTACGCGGACCTCGCGACGGCGGCCTGGCAAAGGGCAGTCAGCATGTCGCTTGTCTTTGTCCTGATCGCACCACTTTGCAACGCGGCATGGCTCGTTGCAGGAAGCGCATTGCGATCCCTACTTTCTGATGCTGTCTGGGGGCGTTTAGCACTTTTGCTAATGGCGGCGCTCATCGTTCTGAGCGCATTGCTCATTGTTTTGGATGGACGTTGGTAGAGTGTTCTATCTCCTTAAACCAACAATCGAAACGAATTATCGGGTATAATTAACATAGACTTTATTATGCGCCGTTATACTTAGTGTTGCGATAGTATATTATCGTATGTATGCTGAGCCTTGTCACAGAGGGTCCCCAGCATGCGTCATCTATTCAAGAAGCTCCTCCCCTCGGTCGCAGTCGCTTTAACTGTGACAGGTCTTTCGCTGCCGATGTCCGCACAAGCGCAGACATACCCGATCGATTGCGCGATCCTCTTGTGTCTTTCGGGCGGTTGGCCTGCTTCAGTTCCTTGCGCCCGAGCCCGCGCCGAATTCATTCGGCGGATTACGCCCTGGCCCGTGGAACCGCCACTGCAAATCTGGCGCTGTCCCATGGGCGCCTCCTATGAGAGCGATCGGCCATCAAACAACGCTGGCCGCATCTTTGAGATCTTGTACCGGCCCGATAGCCGTAGACCACTCCAATCCTTGCCAGTCGACGATCTCGTTCTCGCCGACCGGGCCCTCCAGCTTATTCAAGACCGCGCGGACATCGATATCAGCGGACCTGAATTCAATTTCGTGCGGTCCATCCGTGTCTATGATGTCCGGTATGCGCGACAGCATGAATCTGGACGTGACGGCGACTGCAACCGTAGCGCCACCGTGGTCCTCGGCACATACGGAACCCAAGGCGACTTCGCCTGGCAGAGGTCCTCCATCACCGCCCTACCCTCCGCCCATATCGGCCTCGAACGCTGGGGCCAGAATTGCCCCAGCATCTATCACCGTTCTGTCTTCGTCGACTGGCGTGACTATGAAGGGAACTACGGCTTTGAGCAGGTGAACTACTAGCGCCGACAAAGACAGCGTTGGCATTCATCCGTGTCGGTCTAAGTGCTCGGAGCTACTAAATCACCGGTCGTTCGCTGCTGTCGATGCCAAGGTCAGCTGAGCGGGACTAACCCGACTTGTGCAGGTGCGGCTATTGCTGGCGCAGCAATTCTCTACTTATGCCGCGTGGTTCTCTCTGCGATGCGACGCAGGTCGCCGAAGCTGCCGTTCAAGAGCGAGCATCAAGGATCGGGATTCATACCCAGAACATGACCACGGCGGTCAGAGCGCACGCGGAGAAGAAGACCTTCGGGCGTCTGTCTTAACGGGTCGCGACCCTTCGCCAGTCTATGACCCGGACAACACAGCAGGCTGCGGCTGACGAATGAGGTCCGGGTGAGCAGCTGCGCTTGCCCTCCCGGTGGATACAACCGTTCCAATTGTGGCGGCTTCGATTGGCTTTGTTCCGCAAATCGGTTGTAGGGCGGTCTCCCCCATTTCCCCGGACGAACTTATCCTACGGGCACGGTGACAGGAGTGGCAAGCTCGGTGTGCCGTTCAGCACAGCAATACCACCTCCAGTTCGGCAGACTGGCGCTCGAAATTGCGCGCTATGTGGGATTGGCCAAGCAGCTTGATGCAGTTCATCTTGCTCTCAACTCGGCTCCAGCGGTGGTAGCCGCTACAGCGTCGCCAGATTGCACGACCCAGACACTTCTAAGTCCGCAAGGCTTCGTTGCGCGCAACGGCACCAGAGCCTGTCGGTTTCCACGGCCTGGCGATCTGGCGAGGCGGGACGACGGCAGCGGCACCGCGAGCAGCAGTCGCTTTATGGCACTTTCGGGTGTCGTAGGCACCGTTGGCTGTGACGCTACCGATCTCATGATCAGGCCGTTTCTGGGCTAGCAGTTCTGACAATATGGGCGCGGCAGCAGTGTTGCTGCTCGTGATCTCGACGGCCCGGATTTCCAGTGTATCTTCATCAATATCGATGTGTATTTTGCGCCAGTTACGCAGGTTCGTGCCACCATCCTTTCGGGTATTCCATTCCCCTTCGCCTTCGGCTTTGTTGCCGGTGCCGGCGATGAGCAAGTTTAGTGGTCCTTTGCTCCCACGATAGGGGGCGCTCAAATTCAACGTTCGTTGACGGCGGCACAAGGAACTGAAGCCTGGTACTGGACGCTTATAACCCAGCTGGACCAAGGTTTCCGTCCCGAAGGCGATGTTATCCTGACGTTCGTCGTCGGAGAGCTTCAGGGGGCACTAGAACGGTACGAGCGATCGAACAGGCGTACACGCGGATTACGTAATCAACTCTGAACCGACCGATCTGACAACGATGACACTCCATGCCGATGCATTGGAGTTTGTGATCGATCCAACGGCCCTTAGTTCGTTGCTGAGGCGATGCAGGATTGGCTTCGACGCATAGGCATCATGCCGATCCGCATCCACAAGATGGTTCTGACAGCCCGGTATCGATTAGTCGCTTCGAGGTCTTCGCTTGAAAGTGAAAGGCAGCACTGCACAGTGACTGTCAAAGGGGCAATTCTTCAGGGAAAGTATCCGTGCAGGATGGCGTCAATTTCCTTTAGGGTCTCTTTTACAGCGCGTTCGATATCTGGTTGTGGCTTGTACAATAGGGCAAGAAATGCGGCATTGATTGTATTAAAGACTGTCTTTCCAAGTGAATTGGGGTCTCCTACATCCTTCAATTCACCTTTTTCGGCGAGTTCTTCTATGATCGATCCGACCTGCATTGCGAGGCGTCTCTCGATCGTGAGGTAGCCTTGTCCGAAACGGGCATTCGGATGCAGTACCGACAATGCGATGACCTGCCTCCACTCGTTCTTACCCATGAAATTTAGTGGATTATTCAGGTAAAGCAAAACGAGGTTGTGCATCACCGATCTTGCGTCGAACGGTGGCTCGCGAAGAAGTTCCTCGCCTGCGAGGAATACGCTCTCGCCCTCGTCAACCACTATCGCCAGCAAAATTTCGGACTTGGTCTCATAGTAGTTGTAAACAGTTCCAACGGAAACTTCTGCCAGTTCTGCGATCGCCTCCATACTCGTTGCTTCATAGCCTTGGTCAGCGAACAATTTCGAGGCGGCGGAGATCATCCGCCGTCGGCGATCGGCTTTTTGCTTTTCTCTTAGACCAGACATTTTACCTCTTGACAGAATTATTACGTCAAACCTAAGTTTATAGTCAACTATAAAATTAGTCGTCAAACTAAGTCGGAAGTAAAACGGCGGCTCCGCAGAAGGGGAGAACATCATGAAAGGTCGAAGCAAGAAATTGTATGATCGTCGCTCGGTCATGCTGAGAGGCTCGGCAGCAATCGGTGTAAGTGCTCTCGCAGCACCGACTGTGCTGCGTGCACAAGAACGACGTTTGTCGGTCGGCGCGTTTGGGGGCTACTTCAACGATGCTTTCGTTGAAAGCGTTTATCCCGCTTTTACAGAGGCAACTGGCATTGAGGTAACGCCAGTAGAACAACCAACCAGCGAAGTCTGGCTGGTTCAAATTCTCAACTCGGCCAGAGCAGGGCAAGCGCCAGCGGATGTGTCCATGTTGTCAGGCATTTCTTTGACACGCGCGATGCGCCAAGATGCCCTACAAAGATTTGACGAAAGTCGCATCACGAACATTGTTGAGCTCAAGCCTGAGTTTGTTGCTCGGGACCGAGAAGATGGTGTGCGCGGTGTCGGTGCGACGGCTTGGTACACAACCCTGTGCACGAACACCGAGACCTATCCGTCCGCGCCCGAGAGTTGGGCGGAACTTTGGGATAGAAAAAACGAGGGCAGAGTGGCAGCATTAGCTTTGCCGACAAGTGCATTCCTCCTTGAGATCACCGCCAAGACATTCTTTGCTTCCGACACGGACATTCTGGACAGCCGAGAAGGCCTCGAAGTCTTGTTTGGTAAGCTGGAAGAAATCGTGCCCAATGTCCGACTTTGGTACCGTGACGATGGGCAGTTCCAGAGCGCGTTGCAGTCAGGTGAAGTTCCCATGGGCCAATTCTATCATGACGTGACAATGATCGCGGCAGAAGAGGGGTTCCCAGTTAGATCTACTTTCCCAAAAGAAGGCGGAGTCGTGGATTTCGGTTCGTGGGTGGTGCCAAATGCCGTCAAAAACGTGGATGAAGCGGCAGAGTTCATCAATTTCATGTGCCTTCCTGAAACGCAGGCGCTGATCACGCGAAATGTGTTCACAGCTCCTGTCGTTCCGAGAAGCTCAACCGACCTCACCGACGCAGAGTTTGAAGCGGTCGCGAGCGAAATTGGCCCTGTCGTGCCGAGGCACGATATCTATGATGTTCATGGTGACTGGATAGCAGATCGTTGGTCTCGAATGATAAGCGGCTGACGGAAGAGATCAGAGTGTTGCATGTCGGGCCTTAGAATATCCGCGGTTTCGAAGTCATTTGGTCAGTTTGCCGCACTGAGGGATATTGATCTGGACTTTGATAGTGGAGAACTGGTGACATTCCTCGGTCCCTCCGGGTGCGGCAAGACAACGCTTCTTCGAATAGTATCCGGTTTGGAGACTGCCGATACCGGCCAGATTGTTCTCAAAGGCGAAGACGTCACCTATAGACCGACCCATTTGCGAAACATTGGAATGGTGTTTCAGTCGTTGGCGATGTTCCCGCACCTTACTGTCGCCGAGAACATCGCATACGGTCTTCGACTACGCGGCATGTCGCGCGAAAAATCCAAGAAACGCGTTGGGGATCTGCTCGAACTGGTGCAATTGCCTGGCATTGAGAACAACAGCGTTTCCACATTGTCAGGAGGGCAGAAGCAGCGCGTTGCAATTGCCCGCGCTCTGGCCCTGGAGCCTGACCTGTTCCTCTTGGATGAGCCGATGTCTGCACTAGATGCAAATCTGCGTGACGACATGCAGATTGAGTTACGCAAGTTGCAGCAGTCTCTGGGCGTTACCACAATTGTGGTCACTCATGATCAGACTGAAGCGATGACACTGTCAGATACCATTGTTGTTCTGGGTAACACTTGCGTCCAGCAAGTAGGTTCGCCAATTGAAATCTATAAGATGCCAAAGAACAGGTTTGTCGCGGAGTTTGTCGGAGCCGGCAACTTCCTTTTAGGCGTTCTCGCTGACCGAAGTACCGTAACAGTTGGTGGCGAGAGTTTTCGAATCGGCAGCGCGGCCCCCGATGTTTCCGTTGGTGCCAGTGTAACAGTCTTGTGCCGACCAGAAGAGCTTGTGGTCGTTCAGGGCGATGAAACCGTCCTGCCGAATTCACTGCCAGCGAAAGTGACGTTCATCCGAGACATAGGTCATACGGTGGAAATCCTGTTGGATCTAAAGGGACAAGAACTTCTTTCGATTATGGCTCCAAGAGACTGCCCAGACGTTCGCGTAGGTCAAGACGTTAATGTTCGCTTTCCGCCAGAACACTGTCGCGCAATGTTGGCATGAAACATGGCTAGCGCAATAAGAGCTCACGTTAGCGCGGTGGTGCTACTTGCGGTGCCGACGATGGTAGTTGTTCTGCTCTCGGTGGTGCCTATCTTTTTTGTCTTCAGTGATAGTCTCGGTGGAACCGCAAACGAAGGTGTCGGGTTGGCCAACTATGAGCGCTTCACGACTTCAATATTTGCAAAACAGACCTGGTTCTCGATCACGCTTGCCGCACTTGTTTCGATCGTGTCCGTCGGATTGGTTGCGCCTTTCACCTATCTGCTAACTGGTTTGCCAAAGACTTGGCAATCGCTTTGGCTTATCTACCTGCTTGCCCAGATTTCTCTCTCTGAGGTTTTGATCGCTTTCGCGTGGCAAATTTTGCTGTCGAATACAACGGGTATCACCCAGGTCTTCATCTGGTCAGGGCTCATGACTTCAACTTCGTCCCTTACTCCTTCCTTCGGTGCGGTCGTTGTTGCCTTGACGTATTTGTCTGTCCCGTTCGCTGTGCTTGTCCTTTATCCAAGCTTCTCTCGGCTTGATAGACGTGTCGTCGAAGCTGCTCGCACACTAGGCGCAAGTTCCGTTCGTGCCTTCATGACAATAGTCCTGCCGATGATGACAAAGCCGATAATGACAGCTTTAATGACACTCTTCATTCTCAACCTTGGGGCAATCATCGTGCCGCAAATCCTTGGGCGACCGCGCCATTGGACCTTGGCGGTACACATCACAGACCAAGCGTTGTTTCAATTCAACACTGCTTTTGCAAGCGCGCTGGCAATAATTCTGCTGATCCTCAGCGCAGCCATGCTCGTCTTCTTGCGGCGGTATGGCCAGACGGCGAGCCGCTAAGATGTCCCGTACTTCCCTTAGCTATTTGTTCCTGTTCGCGCTCTTCTGTATGGGGCCTTTAGCGGTCATCTTCGCGGTATCGGTAACGGAAGCCCGAGCGCTGACCTTTCCTCCTCAAGGGTTTTCGTTTCGTTGGTTCGTAGAGATATTCTCTGATGAGGCATGGTTTACAGCGTTGCGCAACAGCGTACTCATCGCGCTGAGCGCCGCAACATTGGCCACATTTTTGGCGCTGCCCATATCATACTACGCGTGGAGGCACGGGTTGAGGTTTGCAAAGGCTCTTGCTGCACTCGGTGTCTTACCCTTTCTGCTGCCTCCGGTCATTCTTTCTCTGGGCTTGTTGCTTTTGTTCACTTCCCTGACATGGCACGGGTACTTCATCAATGGTGTGCTCGCACACACGATCTACCTGATTGCATTGCCAATCGTCATCGTTTCACTTGGCTTGGAGAGTATTGAACGCTCAGTGTTGGAGGCTGGTTCAACTCTGGGTGCTGATGATGCAAAAGTATTCCGAACAATCGTTGTTCCCTTGACTGTCCCCTTTGTGATCACAGCCTTTGCTTTCTGCATCGTGTTGAGCCTGAACGAGTACATCATCATGTTGATGACGGTAGGCTTCACATACGAAACTCTGCCGATCAAAATTTTCAACGCCTTACGCTACGGATACTCGCCTGTCCTGGCGTCAGTCGCCGTCATGTTCACTCTGCTCAACATTGCGGTGTTCGGAGCAGTAGCGGTCTTTTCCGACTTGCCAAAGCTATTGGGTGCGACAGAGAGATAGTTGGCTCGAAACGCTTTGCGCAACCGTCTTGACTTGTTGAAACTCCGCGATGCCATGTCGGCCACCCTCGCGGCCGACCCCTGAGGCTTTGTATCCGCCGAACGGAGCACCATCGGGGATGGGTGCACCGTTTATACGAACGGTTCCAACGCGGAGCTTTGAAGCAACGCGGGCCGCTCGGTTCATATCCGCACTCTCCACATAGGCGGCAAGTCCATACTGCGACTCATTTGCAAGTCGGATGGCTTCTTCCTCGGTATCGAAAGGAATGATAACAAGTACCGGCCCAAAGATCTCTTCCTGAGCAATCGCCATTTCGTTCGATACATCGGCAAACACGGTCGGCCGTGCGTAATAGCCTTCATTGTGTCCAACTGGGCGACCGAGGCCTCCAGTAACCAGCCGCGCGCCCTCGGAGATGCCCTTTTGGATCATGGTCTGTACATGGTCAAACTGTGTGCTGTTAACCAGCGGACCGATGTGATTGCCGTTCTCGCATGGCGGTCCAACCTTCTGGTTTTCAGCAATTGTTGTTGCAAGAGCAACGGCATCTTCATATCGACTGCGTTGAACAAACATGCGTGTTGGAGCGTCGCAGGATTGCCCTGAATTCTCGAAGCAATAGGTAACGCCCCGTTGGACCGCTTCTGGAAGATCGATATCTTCAAAGAGAATGTTGGCCGATTTTCCCCCCAACTCGGTCGCGACTCTGGTTACGTTTTGGGCCGCTAAAGCGGCAACGGACTTGCCCGCCCGAGTTGAGCCGGTGAACGACACCATGGCGACATCCGGGTGCCCCACCAGAGCCGAGCCAGCCTCAGGACCCGTGCCTTGAACCATATTGAATACCCCAGGAGGTAGATCAGATTCTTCCACAATCTTCGCAAAAAGAGCGGCGCTCATCGGGGTAACTTCGCTCGGCTTCAGAACCATGGTGCAGCCGGCTGCAAGGGCTGCCAGAACTTTTAGAGCGATTTGATTTGGTGGCCAGTTCCAGGGTGTAATCAACCCACAAACTCCAATAGGTTCGTGCCGAAGAATCGAAATATCATCAAAGCGCTCCTCGAAACGGAAATCTGAAAGAGCACGCATGAAGTCCACCACATGCGCGAGGACAACATCACAATGCCCATCCTTAGCAAGATCAATCGGAGCACCAAGTTCGATGGCCAAAAGTTCGGACATCGCTGTGGCGTTCATCTGAAATGCTGACCCAAAACGAGAGATTGCTGACAGGCGGTCATCACGTGAGGCAAATTGGAAACTTTCGAACCGCGACCTAGCAGCTTCGACGGCCCGAAACACATCAGCCTGGTTAGCCATTGAGCATCGCGCGATCTCACACTCGCTAGACGGATCGATAATTGGATGGGTCGCGTCACCGATGGGCGCTTCCCATTTGCCGTTGATGAAGAAGCGGTTGAGGTAGGGTCTGATCTCCTGAAGGCTTTCAGCGTAGACCATAGCCGTTCTAGACTCCACATTCATGGCAGATCTCCTTGATGTTGGTTTTTGGCCTGCAGCGAAAAGCGCAGTTTCCGGGCTTCTGTCTGCGGTGAGGCGGATTGAAAGACCGCGAGCTTGTCCATCAGGTCTTGCCAGATGGCCTGAGCGAAAGAACGAGGGACGAGCACGTTGACGCTCTCTTGATCCATCCAAATCTGGACCGACACCACCGAGTGGATACGTGTGGAATAGCACCGACCAGAATCCCTAAGGTCCAAAGTAGTGACAACAGTCATGAACTCGGGCGCATCTTTCCCTGTTACCCGAACCAGCTGCACAGCTTGTGTCTGATCAAAGGTGAAACCTTGCGTGGAACGCGCAAGCAGAGGATTGGAACTTATCACCAGGAACTCACTTGGGCCGCTGTGTAGAAGGGTAGATTGCCGGTTGGTCCAAATGCCACCTGGTGTGAACCCAGACCTAATTTTCAAGTCCTGAGCCAAACTGCCGAAGACTTTCGTCTCCTCAGGCTTTTCATACCGGACGACTTCACACCGCTCGACAGCAGATATCTCGACATGAAGGTCCAGGCAGTGGTGCCTCTGAGAACAGCGCGTCGGCGACACAGGACTCAAGCGTTTTGGTGTTGTGCTGGAAACTGGAACAGAATTCATCCGCGCATCCGATCTCCCGCTGGGTCAAACATGTGTGGGGAGCAGGCCTGGAGACGCGTTTTTTTCCCTCTGACCGGGTCATTCGCCAGAAGATGTTTGCCTTCCCACTCATCATGGCCTCCGCGCAGAAATCCAAGACCAATATGTCGACCCAAAGACGGTGAGCCTGCGGCGACCGTGACCCAACCAAGACCATGCCCAGTTTGGCTGTCTTCGCTACAAAGTATCGCGCCCCCAGAGAACACGTCGGATGAGGCAGCCGTCATTAGCCCAACAAGGCTTGGCCTTGTTGGGTCAGTCAGGCCCGGGCGACTTGCCATGGCTTTCCCAACAAAGGGTTTTGTTTTTGAAGCGAGCCTCTCCATTCCGAGATCACCAAGGGTGGCGTTGCCGTCTATCTCGCCATCAGCAACATGTCCTTTCTCGATCCGCAGGATATCAAGTGCCTCGAGGCCATACAGACACCCGTTGGACGCCCGGACCACTTTCTCAAGTCGCGCGGCGATGATTGGTCCGAAATCCGCTGGCGTATAGATCTCAAATGCGCGCTCACCGGAGAAACTTACCCGGGCGATTTGTAAGACCAGGCCGTCTTCGGTCCGGCATTCGGCGAAATGCATGAATGGCATGAAAGAATCTGAAACCAAGGAGGGGTTCCCGAGTACACTCTGCACAACCTCCCTTGATCTCGGCCCAGCAATTGCCATCGCGGCCCACTGATCTGTTTGGTTGTGCAGAACGACTTGCAAATCAGGCCAACGACAAACGAGCAGATACTCCAATCTATCGAACAAGCCATCGGCTTGGGCTGACGTGCTGGTGAGGAAATACTCAGTTTCGCTTCGCCGCCAGACTACTGCGTCGTCTGACACAATGCCGTCATCGCGTAGCAGAACCCCATATCTTGTCTTTCCGACGGTAAGGCCGACCATGTTGTTGACAAATATGCGGTTCAAGAAATCGGCGGCATCCTGTCCCGCGACCACGAATTTGCCCAGGGTACTGACGTCACACAGGCCGACGGATTTCCTTACCGTCGCAGCTTCTCGATAGGCAGCTTCTTCGATGGATTCTCCATTTTCTTCAAACCACCACGCGCGATGCCAGAAACCCATTTCAGTCATGACCGCAGAATGCGTGACCTGCCAATCATGTAGCGGTGTCCGTCGTATCGGACGCAGGTGATCGTTCCGCTTTGCGCCAGCCAAGGCACCAAGTGAAACTGACCGGTAGGGCGGGCGAAACGTCGTGGTGCCGAGATCGGAAATCTCCACTTGGGCCGCTGCCGCCATGACCCCCATGCCAATGATGTTTCCGACTTTGCCTTGATCACCAGCCATGCCCAACGTGGTGTATCGTTTTAAGTGCTCGACCGAAGCAAAGCCTTCCTGTTGCGCAAGACGGATATCTTTCGTGGTCACATCGTTCATTGGATCGACAAAGGCCCGGCTGGGCCTCTTGCGTTTTGTCTCGTAAAGAGGCTCGATGCGGTCCTGCCAACCGGAAACGTCTGACAGTCTTCTTTTTTCGAGATCATGGTCCAACGACCGCTCCCCGGATTCAAGGCAACACGCGTGATCGAATATCCCGGCAGCCGACCCCACGACCCGGATGTCTTGTCCAACCCGATCGGGAACGAATGCGGCAATGTCTGTGCGCCAAACCGGCTTGTGACCCAGGTGTGATGCCAGATGCACGACCGGGGACCAGCCTCCTGAGGCGAGAACAAGATCCGCGTCGATGAATTTGATGTCACCCGAAGCGGTACGCAGACCCGCCTTCCGCGTCTTTCGGCGCCCTGAGACTTCGACAAGGTGCGACCCTGGCATGTGCTCGAACTCAAGGTCTTGGATTTCCCGCGTTGCGGCCCGTGCAGCCCGCGTATCGGAGAGGGTGACGGAGGCACCGGCGTGAGACAGAGCCGCTGCGACGCGGTAGGATGAATCATTGTTTGTCGCGACGACCACGTTCTGACCTGCAAGAACGCCGAACCGATTGAGATAGCTCAATGCAGCAGACGGCGTCATGACACCTGGCCGGTCATTGTTGTGAAATGCAAAGGTTCGTTCAATCGCGCCTGTCGCGATCACGCGTCTATTGGAGTTTACTGTCCAGAGCCGTGATCTCGGTTCCAATTCCGAACAATTCCGATACTCTCCAAGTCTCTCGTGGCAAAGGCTAACGCCATCATCGTGCAGCCCCAGACACACTGTAGACATCAAGAACCGCACGCCGGCTTCCTTGGCATCCATGACAAGCTTGGCGATTTCCTGACTGGTATCGTTGTCTGCAACCAAGCCTTGACCGCCAAGCACAAAGTCTTGTTCGACCAGAACGACGTCCGAGCCCTGTTGAGCGGCTATCTGTGCGGCTTTAAGACCAGCTGGACCGCCGCCGACAACCAACAGATCGCAAAACAATGTTCTGTGCTCATAGTGATCCGGATCAGGCCGGGTCGCCAAACGGCCCATGCCAGCCGCAGCGCGTATCAGTTTTTCATAGCGCATCCAGAAACCGGTACCCTGCCCGGTTTCAAATGGGGGAAGACCCATGAAGGTCTTGTAGTAAAACCCGGCGGAAATGAACCTGTGAAGTCCATCCGAAACGGCGCCCAGGTCCCAGCGGACGTTTGGCCAGGCATTCTGCCCAAATGCCTGGAGATGAGCGGTCAATTCAACCGTGGTGGCAGCCACATTTGGCGTCGCCCTTGCTCCGGTGCCGACGGTCACAATCGCCCCAGCTTCTTCTACGCCGGCCGACATGACACCGCGGGGCCGATGATACTTGAAACTTCGAGCTATTGGACCGACGTTGTTTGCCAGCAAAGCCGACGCCAACGTGTCGCCCTTTCGTCCGAAAAGGGGCTTCCCATCCCAGAAGAACGGCACTTGTTCAGCGTGTGAGACCAACCCTTTGCCTGGTATCCGCCGCGCCGTCATGTTGGGTTTGCGCTGAGCGGCAATTGGGAGACAGCAAAAACCCGATGGGTGAACGTGTCTCGTTCAATCCGGAGCCACATCCGGCAACCGCCGGCATGGTGCCATATCTCAACTGATCGCCCGGCAGTGTTTCGGCGCTCGTAGATGAATTGGGACCAATCAGTGGCTGGCGCGTCAAGTGTCGGGGTCGCTTCCTTCGCTTCCCGCCAGTACGTAAACTCGTCGACATCTCGCAGACCGCAAAAGGGGCACTCTAACTTCATCACTTTCTACCCATGCGCTTTCGGGATTGGCCCAAGCCCGTGCTCATCAATGCAATGCCCTCTTGCAAACCGATCTAGTCGAAAGCGGCTGATAACATCCGATGGTCTGCGGTTCTGAATGAGGTCAGCAAAGAACGTGCCAGCGGCTGGAGTTGCCTTGAACCCACCGTAGTTCCAGCCTGCATTCAGGTAGACGTTGTCGAGTGGGGTATCGCAGATGAATGGCGACCCATCCATTGTCATATCGCACAACCCAGCCCAGCCTCTGAGCATTTGTGCGCGCGCAAAGCTCGGTAGAATGGAAAGTGCCGATGCCGCAGTGTCAGCTGCGACGCCGGGTTTGCCGCGTTGGCGGTAGGATTTATACCCATCAAGATCACCGCCAAAGACAAGCCCGCCTTTGTCAGATTGATTTATGTAGAAGTCCTGACCTCCGACAATGAATGCAATGACATGATTGAGTATGGGTTTGACGGGCTCTGTTACGAACGCTTGAAGCAAATGAGATTCAAGAGGCAGATCATGCAGGCCCAACATCTCCCACAGGCGCGATGTGCTGCCGGCAACGCTCAAGCCCAGTTTGTTCAGCCCAATGCGGCCGCGCGATGTCATGACGGCATCCACTGAGCATCCGTCTCTCTCAAAACCCAACGCTTCGCAGTTTTGAATGATATCGACGCCGAGCGCGCTGGCGGCACGGGCATAGCCCCACACGACTGCGTCGTGGCGTGCTGTGCCAGCTCTGGGTTGACAGAATGCACCGTGGATCGGAAATCGCGCGCGCTCGAAATCAAGGAGAGGAATCTCTTTCCTGACGCGCTGAAGGGGCCAGTACTCTCCATCCGAGCCGGTCATGCGCATGATGTTGAATGCGCGGGCGCGCTCATCCTCTGAACTTGGCGAATGAACAAGCGACACGTAGCCGCGTTGAGAGAACATCACGTTGTAGTTCAGTTCATGACTTAGGTTTTCCCACAGCTCCAAGGAGTGTTCGAAGAATTCTCGATTTCCGGGAAGGTGATAGTCGGAGCGAACAATGGTGGTGTTTCGGCCCGCATTTCCTCCGCCAATCCAGTTCCTTTCCAAGACGGCAACGTCGCTGTTTTCGTGTGTTTTGGCCAAATAGTAGGCCGTTGCCAAACCATGTAGGCCGCCGCCGACGATCACAACATCATAGCTCGGCTTAGGTTGCGCATCACGCCATTGACGCTGCCATCTACGCTGGCCATTTAGCCCGTTCCAGACTACATTTAGCGCATTGAATTTGGTCACAGAAGGGTCATCGTTTCGCGTTCCTAACCCGACCATTCTGCTCAGAGTGTTCGGAGCAGGCTATCCCCCCAAAGGGGGAGGCGGACAACGCGAAGATACAACCACGGGCTTGGAAAACTCGGCTGAAGAGATGTTGAAATGGGCGCGTTTTATCGGCAGCGCCATAAGGTCAATTGGTTCGGAAGAATGCCCCGGAGAAATCTTGGACGCGCTCAGGGCCTTGGTGCCAACCCAGTCGCTTCTTTGGGTCACTTATGATCGACACAATCCACCAACCCGCATAAGCAAAAAGCCTGCGACCAATGTGTCTGCCGCGGCACTCGATAACTTTCTCACGAACACCTATTCGATCAACCCGACGTTTGTGACGTTTCAATCCGGTCTCGACAATGGCGTTTATCGTCTGACGGATCTCGCTCCCGACAACTTTGACAAGAGCGTTCTCCTGAAAGAACTGCGCATTCGACATCTTTCTCAGGAAGAAGTTGGATATCTTACGCAAGGTTGGCCAAAGGACATGACTGAAACGGTAATTGTGACCAACCTTCCAAACAACCGATTGAGTGAGATAACGCTTTTCCGATCTCGCAGACTGGGTGGGTTCTCGCAGCAAGAAATTGAAACCCTGGGCTCCCTTGAGCCTTGCATGAGTGCGGTTATTTCTCAGCATTTTGAGAAGAGCGATCTCAAACCAACCCGAACACAGAGCTCAAACCTGCAGAGGACCTCTGTCATTGACGCGGGCATTTTGACCCAGCGCGAGAAGGAAGTCGCCGACCTTGTACTTAAAGGGCACTCCAGCCTTTCGGTGGCGCATATTTTGCAGATATCAGTGCTAACGGTAAAGTCTCATCGAAAGAACATGTACCGCAAGCTCAACATCTCCAGCCAAACCGAGCTGTTTGCGTTGTTTTCTGGATTGGCGGTTGGAAACAGAGATTCCGAGTCCGATGACGACAATCGCGTCCCGCGTTCAAACTGAATTCCGTGGGCTTGCGATTAACTCCAGACTTGCGACGCTGCTCTATCCAGCGCCGCAACTCCAGCACGCTTGTTTGTACTCCATTTTTGAGGATTGTCTTGGCTGCGTGGCATTCCAAACGAGGTTTCCCAACTGAATTCGCCCAACGCGACAGAGGATCCAAGCTGTAACGTTAAGATGTTGAATTCGAATCTTTTATTTCTTTTGACCGAACTTCGACCAAAGCTTGGTGAGCAGTCTGCGTATCTGCTCTTCTCGGAACATCATTCCATCGCGGGCACTGCGCCGATCGCCGTCATGACGGCGAGAAGGTCAGTGAAGTACCTGTTTTCTACGATTTTACCATCATTCAGGCGAAACATCGTTACATCCGGTACATCGACAGCGGCGCCGCTTGCAGGAACCCCAAGGAATGGTCCGTCCTGTGTCCCATTCAATTGCCCTCGAACAATCACGGTATCGCCTTCCGCGACAACTGACACGACCTCCATTGCAAGGGTTGGAAAGCCGGCGAACAGTTCCGCGTTGAAGGCTATCGCCGCGTCGCGGCCTTTCATCGGGGGGTGAGAGTGGAAGTAAGTGATCACATCGGCTGCAACGTGTTCGCCCCATACTTCTTGCCAACCTTCATTTGCGCCCCAGCCCGCGTCGAACATTTCCAATACGACGGTGATGTTGTCCTTTTCTGCTGACGTTCGTGTCTGGTCAGCCATAGCGGGGCTGACGGCGGCAAGGGCGGCTGCACTTAAGATCAGGGGTAGATTGGGTTTCATATAGAGTCTCCATACATAGTGTATGGAGACTCTATTGACCATCGAGTACAATGAGTCAATACATACTGTATGGAAGCCGCCCAAGACGCCAGACTCGGTCCAGATGCATGGATTGAAAAAGCCTACGCCGCGTTCGAAAAAGGCGGCGTGTCGGCTGTGCGTATCGACCCGCTGGCCAAGCAACTTTCCGTTACGCGCGGCAGCTTCTATTGGCATTTCGAGAACCGCAAAGCACTGCTTTTGGCCGTGATCGAACGTTGGGATGCGACCCAAACGGAGGATGCCATTACAGAGAACGAACTGGATGGGGGAGACGCGCGAACGCGGCTTGAGCGTCTGTTGCGTACCTGCGCCAGCGATGATGGGCGGTTCGAGATCGGGGTCCGCGCCTGGGCTGCGGAAGATGTGGATGCACGTGAAGCAGTCTCGCGGATCGACAAAAGGCGGATCGACTATATGGTTTCCCTACTTGAGGAAGCAGGTATCGCGAGACCGGTGGCGAGACGCCGGGCAAGGGTTGGTTACATCGCATGGCTCGGCGCCTATACCGATGCGGCCCCCAGTAGCCTTGACCAGCGGCTCGAAGACATGGGATGCTTGACTCAGATGATGCTTGTCGGAGCTAATTCCTGACCGCCCAGCCTCAGGGCATCAGATCGCCCGCTCCGACGACAAGCAGGCCCGCCGCAAGCCCTTCGATGCATAAGAAAACACCGGGCAGCACTGAGATTTGGCGGTCCAGCAGCGCGGAGACAATCCGCCCTGCCGCCATACCGCAGAGCGCAAAGGCAATGGTCATGCAGACGCCCCAGCGTATGTCCTGATCGACCAGACCCCATCCCAATGCGGCCGTCATCGCAATTCCAAACCCACCATAGACAGCCCGCACCTCATTGCGCGCATCAATGCCAAGCGTTGAAACGCCAAACAGCGCTGTAACCCGTCCAGGGTGCGAAATTGCCGCCACCCCCATCAACAAAAAGCCCGCAGCGACCAGGAGCAGGCTGGCATCTTGAAGGACTGTCACCAGGCAATCCTCGAATTTGTGTCGTCCCTCACTGTCGGCCACCAATGCTTATTGCCGCCAGGACCGCAAGCACCAGCAGCCCGGCCACATCCGCGATTGCAATGGTTCTGAGCGCACCTGTTGGCAGTCCTGCTTGCCAGTACAGAATTACAAAGCTTGCCATGCTGACCGCTAGCGCGACACAGGCCACCCCGCGCACCGCGGGGTCAAGAACGGCCCAGGCCGCGGTCAGAACGACCACCCCGAACAAAGCACCGCGATGGCGGATTAGAAGGCTTAGATCGGAGCCAGCGGGTACATCATAAAGTCGCTCTGACAGCCCCGGCTGAAAGAGAACAAGCGCTGGCATCACATGCAGCAGTGCGAGTACTGCAAAGCCTGTCCGTACAAGGATTTCCATGTCGGTCCTTTCCTGAGTGATTGAGCCTGCAACGGTGACAGGATCCGGGCATTTGCGCCGGCAGGGACCGCTCAGTTCTGCGTTGCAACGACAACCTCAGGGCTTGCGTTATGCAGCGCCTCGACATCCACGAATGTGTGCTTGCGCGCCACAAGACCCCCGTCGAATTCCAGCACGTCGATGGCATCCACCTCGAAAGTCTCACCTGTGGGGGCAAAAGTGCGGGCGCCCAAATGCACAGCGGTGTCGGCGTCCATGCGGATGCGATACTCCAGCACGGCAAATCCGGGACCGACACGAACGTTTTCAATCCTGCTCTGATAGGTCGGGTTGGAGGCCAGAATTGCGGAGAACTGTTGCGCGATCTCTTCTTGCCCCCGCGCGACGGGAACGCCGTCAACAAACAGCCTGAACACGCTGTCTTCGGTGTGCAGGTTGACGATTCTGTCGACATCCCGGCTGGCCCAAGCGGCGCCATAGCTTTGCAGGGCTGCTTGAATGTCTGTCGTCTCGGCGATGCCGGGCGTGGCCAAGCTGATCAGGGACATCAATGTGGGGACAAGTGCTTTCATAGGTCTCGCTTTCCGGGGTGATTTCAATTGTTTCAACTAGCTTGGTTGTTGCTCCACTCAGACCTCAAAATTACCTGTTTAATCGTTGCCCGCTTGCAAAAACCTGCTGACATGCAGATTTTCCAGGTGTTCAGCAGGTTTTTGAAAGTCCAAAGCCTCTGAACTGATGCATAGGCAGAACTCAGCGAACGAAGACGGAGCGCACGCGTGATGACGACTATCATGGCCAAAAATGCCGCCGAGACGCTGCGGCTGGTGATCTATCTTCACGACATGCGCGCGGCTTTTCTTGGTCAAAGCCTCGGCCTTGCGCCGCATAAAGTGTCGGTTGCGACCATTGCGGTGGGGCTGGACAAGGCTTTCGAGCTGGATTTTCTGGACGATGCCGAACCGTCATGCTGTACCTGCCGCGTAGCGTTGATTGCGCCTGACAGGATGCATCATTTGCGCGCATCCGAACGGATGTTCTTTCTTTATCTCGATCCTCTTAGTTCCGACTATGTCGGCCTGGATGCGGCCTTGATCGCACGTCTTGATGCCACCGCCGATCAGACCGCCACAGCGATACTGGCGGCCGCCGCCTCGCATTCTGACGCAGAAGGCTTCCTGTATGCGGTCTCACGGATTTTCGATCTGCCGGACCCGCCCCGCACTGACCAACGGATATCCCGTACCCTGCGGGCAATTGATGCGGCCCCACAGGAATTTGTGTCCGTGGACAAGGCGGCGGCCTTTGCCTGTATGTCCGTCTCACGGTTCCAGCATATCTTTCGGGATGTCACGGGAACCACGTTCCGCCGATACCGGTTGTGGAAGCGCATGACCATCGTCGCGCACCATCTCGCCGCGCAGGCCTCTCTCACGGACGCTGCAACCGAGGCCGGGTTTTCAAGCTCGTCCCACCTAAGCACGGCATTCAAAGATATGTTCGGGATCCGCCCCTCTGACCTTGCCGGGCATTCGGTCGATCTGCGAGCAGGTTGAACCTGAGAACCCGGCAAAAGTAACGCACTTGGATCAGACCGCATGAAATGAGAAACGATCCAATTTGCATTCCGCAATTTTGGAAATGGTGCCGTGTGTAGGATGAGTTTCGCCAAAGTCGCGAAGCGCGCGAAGTGGCCATTCAATGACGCAAGCTGAACAGCAGCTAGGTCTTCGACTTGATCATTGCAGTCCCGATAGTCACCGCAATATTGAACCAATGGCCGGTTTTCTCGCAGCCCTGCGGGCTCATGCTCCAAGCACTTGCTGCGATTTTCATGCTGCGAGCGCGCGCAGCGTGTTTTGAAGACTTCCGGTATGGGCTCAGAGTCCGCATTCGCCGCGCGCGACCCCAATGTCCGGTATGCCGGCCGACCCCGACCATCAAACATGAACTGGCGGCCACCTGAGGAGCCTATCCGTCTTCGCCGCTTCCAATCCGCTTCAAACCATCGAAGTCGATTTCCTGCTTCTGTTCCGCAGTCAGATCCGGCCGGACTTCCGATACAGGCTGGGGCCCGTAGACGTCCCACATCACCGCATGCGCGCCTGTACTCCAGCGATAAACCCAACCAACCACGCTGCACCCATCGGTCCCGATCAGATTGGCGATCGCGACGCCTTCACCTTTATCATCGTTCACTGTTTACTGACTTCCTGCACTATGGCGCTGAATTTGCGGCATGGTGTCATAAGGCGCTCACTCGCGCCGTAGGCCGCACGTGGTAGATGTTGGCTAACTGCTCTTCATTGAGGTAGCTGGTCTCACGCGGGGACATCCAAAGCGGAGCGTCCCAAAATTGCATTGTTTTCAAATCTTGTGGTCGGGCTCCGTGGCGGCTTCGACGATCGCCAGAACCTCCGATAAGTCGAAGCCAAGCGCCCGGGACAATACGATGAACTCGACAACGTCGATCCGTCGCTGGCCACTTTCAATGCGCGCCACAAGAGACTGATGACAGTCGAGCCTGTCCGCCAAGTCTTTCTGCCCCAGACCCGCGTGTTTTCGGGCCTCGACCAAAGACTGACAAAGGGCCAGATGCCCGGTACTCCAGATTGTTTTCGACACGCGTCACATACCTTTTGTGACGTCGCTAGCGGATGAAATCTGTTATCTAAAAAGTAGATAATTGAGGGTGTTATCGGTGTCTGGTTTCCACGGGGTGCAATCCTGATGCACACCCAATCGCCCATCAATTCCCCACCAGTTCCAGAAACCGCCCATAGTCCCGACTGACTTCGCGGGCTTCCTCAAAAGCCCGCGCACGCTCCTGCTCGAGGCAATGAAAGTAGTCCTGAATGTCCGCGATGTAGACCTCAAAGTCCCGTCGGATGATGTCGGCATAATCCCGGGCGGCCTGCGAATCGCTTGGAACGAACGGCCGAACCGGGGCAAGGCAGGACCCGGCCTGGCTTGCGACCGGAAGGAGCATCAGGAAGGCCGCAGCCTGCATCTTCACCCATCGGCTCAACCGCAGGTTTCTGAAACCCCTATTTTCCTTGATAGACGCCAATGGCCGTGCCTAGAGTTTGAGTAACCGAGATACAGCCGTATCTGCCGCATTATATCTTGCGGATAATAGTATACTATCGTAACTCTGGGCTTCAAGTGGAAATGCCCGGATGTTGCGCATTTGAAGAAAGCGTGAGCCGGGCCATGAACTGGGACATCGAAGCACCAAATGTGGTTACGGAAGCACGTTTCCGCGAACTCGTGGAAAGCGGCTATAGCGCTGAAATCCTGTGCCAGGAATCGGCGCACAAGAAGGGCCCTAGCTACTACGGGGTCTGGATCATGCGTGTCGTGTCAGACGAGGGCGTGGAAAAGCTGCTGGTCACGGCCCGCACCCGGACAACCTATAACGACATCAAGATCCGCGAGTTCAAGACAATCACGGGCGTGGTGTCTTTCCTCATTGGGATTGGTTTCTCCCATGCCGATGTCCCGCTCGAGGAGGGCCAGCGGACAACGCACAAGCTGGCTGCAACCGACAAGGGCGGCAGTAAGTAGCCTTCTCCTTTTCTGGTTCCTGACGGGTTCCGCCAATGCGCAGATGGTACTGGTCATGGAGAGCGATGGCTCTCTGACCCCGTCCCGCTCCCAGGACAGCTTTGCCCGCAATTACAATGACGGCATCGGCCAGGGGTCCGCAGCTGATGAGTTGGCGATCCTCGGCGAGACTGACCTTGGGCCAGACGAAATCCAGATGGCATCCCTAGCGCGGCCCGCTCCCCTGCCCCGCGACGATGTTCTCTCGGCCATCGAATCCACCGCCCTTCGCTACGCCGGTCATCCCGGGCTGCGGCGCACGGATCTCTCGGTTCGTGATTGGCTGACCCTCTACCGTGCCAATATCGAAGTCGAGAGTGCCTATCGACAGGATGCGGTCTCGACCGCGGGTGCCATCGGTCTCGGACAATTGATGCCCGCGACGGCGCGCGACCTCGGTGTCGACCCGCGTGACCCGCTGCAGAACCTCGACGGCTCCGCCCGCTATCTTGCGATGATGCTGGACACGTTTGGCGATCCGCGGCTCGCGCTCGCAGCCTACAACGCCGGCCCGGATGCAGTTCGCCAGTACGGCGGCATTCCCCCCTACCGAGAAACCCAGAACCACGTGGCCCGTGTCATGGCCGTCGTGGCCCGATTGGAAGGATCAAATTCATGAGACAGATTTCACACCTATTCGTCGCCTCTTTGGCGCTGTTCCTGCTCATTGCCGAACCGGCCCTCGCACAAAGCATCGATCTCTCGCCGATTCAGAGCCTTCTACAGGGTATCGTCGATGCGTTGACCGGCCCGCTCGGTGTGGTGATCGCCACGCTTGCCGTGCTCGGCGTTTTTCTGAGCTGGTTTTTCAACATCATCGACCTGCGCCAGGCGCTTTGGGTGCTTGTCGGCATCGCCGGTGTTGCGGCCGCCCCCACCATTGTTGCCGCGGTCTTCGCCGGTGGCTGAGCGCGCGCCTCTCTTTCTCGGCCTCGTGCGCCCGCCGAAGCTTCTGGGCCTGCCCATCATGTACGCGATGGTCTGGCTCTTCGGTTCGGTGCTCCTGTTCGTCTGGGTCCAGCACATCGGGGTGCTGGGCGTGGCCGCCCTTCTTTATCCGGTGCTGTGGAAGGCCGCAGATTGGGACCCGCGTTTCATCGACGTGATGATGACGGCGCTGCAGGAGACACCGCCGACGCGGAACCGGTCCATCCATGGCGGGGACAGCTATGCGCCCTAATGCAGCCATGGACGAAGCGCTTGATCTCCGCACGATGACGCCCGACTGGTATGCCCGCGAAACTCGCCTCGCGCATATGCTTCCTTACGTCAGCCTGGTCGATGACCGCACCGTGCGGACGCGGGTGAACGAGCTTTTCCAGTGCATCCGGCTCGACGGGGTCAACAGCTACACCACGGATGATGCCTATCTCGACAAGGTGACAGCACTCTTCGCCAGGATCATCGCGCAGCTGGGGCCGGAGTTCAGCTATTACGTCCACAAGGTCTCCAAGGCGATCGCGCCGGACCTCGAGCCCATACGCGAAGACAGTTTTGCAGGAGAAGTTGACCGTCTCTGGCGCGCGAAACTCGAAAACAGCGGCTTGCGCGACAAGACGTTGACCCTCACGGTCATTCACCGCCCGCCCCCCAAGAGCGTCCTGCCCTTCCTCAATCGCAGCGCCCCGGACCGGCTGAAGGAGGCAACCGAGAAACGCCTTCGCAGATTGGGCGAGGCAGTGAGTGTGTTCCTGTCGGGCCTGACCGAGCTGAATCCGCGCGTGCTGACAGCCGAAAGTGGTGAGTTGATCGGCTTTTTGGGTGCCCTCAACACAGGTCAGGAATTGCCGCTCTATCCGGCAAACACCTACGGCTTTCTGTCCTTCAACGTCGCCAACACGCGCGTGACGTTTCAAGGCGATCACTTCGAGCTCTCCGAAGGCGTCGTGGGACATCGCTTTGGGAAGAGTTTCGCCATCGGCGAATATGCCGAGGCCACCTCCTGCACCATGTTCGACATGCTGAACTTGCCCGTCGACATGATCGTCACGCATTCCTTCACGCCGATCAATTCGAACCTCATGGCGGGTCGGATCAAGCGGCAAAAGCGCCAGATGCAGGCCTCCCAAGATGCGGCCCTCTCGCTCATGGAAGCCCTCGACATCGCCGCCGATGATCTCGAGGCCAAACGCCAGAGCTTTGGTGAGCACCACATGGTCGTGACGATCTTCTGTGATACGCTGGACGAGTTGCAGACGCTCAGCGCCGAGATCGTCAACGCCGCCGCCGCCGAAGGCGTGAAGATGATTGGCGAGCGGGTCGCGGCCAAAGCCCACTACCTCAGCCAGCATCCCGGCAATCAGCCCAAGCGCGTCCGTGCCAGTGCGATCACCAATCGCAACTTCGCGGACTTCGCGGCGTTTCATCGGACGCAGCTTGGTAAGCCTGCTCAGAAAACACCCTGGGGCAAGGTCATCACCTATCTGCCAACGCCCGAGCAGAGCGCCTACCGGTTTTCCTATCACGAGCAGGGTAGCCCCGAGAAAGAACCGACCAGCGGGCATACGCTCATCATGGGGCGGCCCGGGTCCGGCAAGTCGGTGCTTTCCGCATTCCTCATGACGCAAGCCCGTCGAGCAGGGGCGCGGATCTTCGTCTTCGATTACCGTCTCGGTATGGAGATGGCGGTCCGCGCCAATGGCGGGCGCTACGCATCGCTCAAAGCCGGGCAGCCCACGGGCCTCAACCCGCTCTGGACCGAAACCGATAATCGCGGCACGGCATGGCTCTCGGACTGGCTTGCCACCTTGCTCTACCGCGCCGACAAGCCCTTGACACCTGCGCAGACCAACCGCATTCAGGAAGTCGTCCGCCAAAATGCGCAGGCCTCGAACCCGGCCCTGCGGAATTGGCGGGATTTCGCATCGCTGTTTGTCTCCACCGACGATGGCGGCGATCTGCACCAGCGCCTTCTCGAATGGACCGAAGAGGGTCGCTATGGCTGGATCTTTGGGCAGACGCTGGAAGACACGTTCTCGCTGGATGGCGATGTCGTTGGCTTCGATCTCACCGGCATTCTCGACAGCGAGGCCGAGAAGGAACGGATGGCCGTCCTCTCCTATCTCTTCCGACGAGTGGAGCGCGAGATCGAGGACCGCCGCCCCACCATCATCGTGATCGACGAGGCCTGGAAGGCGCTCGACAACGCATATTTCGCCGAGCGGCTCTCGAACTGGCTGGTGACCGCGCGCAAGCAAAACACCGTTGCGGTAATGATGACGCAATACGCAAGCCAGCTTGAACGCACCCGAACCGGCAAGACCATCGTCGAAGCGGTGCCCACACAAATCCTGCTTCCGAACATCCGTGCCCATGCTGCCGATTACGCGATGCTGAATCTCTATGAGAAGGAACTCGATGTGCTTCTCAACACCGGCAGCGACAGCCGCCTTGCGCTCATCCGCGATGATCAGGGCTCCATCGTCGTCGATGCCGATCTCAGCGCCCTCGGTCCAAATCTCACCATCCTCGGCGGCATGGAGAAAGGTGAGGCGCTGGTCGGCGCCGATTACCGCGACCGCCCGGACTTCTGGAGGATTTCATGACACGCATTCTGTTGCTTCTCGCCAGCCTCGGCGCGCTGGCCTCCTGCGCCCAGTACCAGGAGCCGCAGGCCAATTGCTTCACCTTCCTGGCCTCAACGGCCCCCGTCGCGCCGGATTGTACCTTCACGCCCCTCGGCGCACCGGTGGGTGACATTGAAGTCTAAGCTGCCTCATATTCTGGCCCTTTGCCTGCTGCCCGGCATCGCCTTGTCTCAGGGCGTGCCGACCAATGACAGCGGGCTGACCGCGCGTGACATCGTCGAGACTGGCGATCGCGAGGCTGACCTCGCGGTCCAGGCGGACAAGCTTGCCGTGCGCGAACTCATCGCGGAGATCGAACGGGAGCAGCTGGAAACCCTGCAACGCATCCTCGATGCGCAGACCAGCTTCGGCGGTCAGGGACTGCCGGCCATGGTCTCTGGATTAGAGAGTGGCAGCGGCGACCCGGACCGCTCCATCGAGGCGGTCTATGGCACGGGTGAGATCGATCCCAATCCCGGCGGCGCACAGATGTTCGGGGATGCGGCGGAAAACATCGAGCAGCTCATCATCCGCGTCGCTCAAGAGACCAGCGGGTTTGCGGGCGTGGGGCGCGCGGGCCTCTCGCCGGTCCAATGGCGCGCCCTGCTGCAGGCGCTCATCTGGCAGGAAAGCCGGTTCACCATCGGCGCGCGCTCGCCCGTTGGCGCCTTTGGCCTCACCCAGATCATGCCGGGCACGGCAAGCGATCTCGGCATCAACCCGGAATACTACGACAGCCCCTACCTGCAGGTGCATGGCGGCGCGCGTTACCTCGCAACGCAACTGAACACCTTCGATGGGAATATCATCAACGCCCTCGCGGCCTATAACGCCGGACCCGGCCGTGTGTTCGAATATGGCGGGGTGCCGCCATTCGCCGAAACCCAGCACTACGTCCAGGTCATTCCCGAACGCTACAATCTCTACCTGAGCCGCATCGGTGGGATCGAAGCGCTCGGCACGATCGACCCCGCGTTACTGGCCAATGCCAACCTCTCGATCACCGGGCATGGCGCGGCCTTTTACGGCAACAACTCACCCGCCGCGATCAGGCAGGCCGCCCTGCGCATCGCGGACATCGTCGAGCGGATTTCCGAGACCGAAGACGTACAGGAAAGCATCGCGCTCAACACCTATGCCCGCGCCGAACTCGTGCGCCTCGTCGCCGCGCGTATTCGGCTTCAGGCCGCGCGAAACCGCGTCCTTTCCGCCGAAGAATTGGCCCAGGCCAGCGCCCAGCTGACCGAGAACGCGTTCATGGAATTCACGATCAGGGAGATAGACTGATGAGAGATTTACTCTTGAGAACGGCCTTAGCCACGACACTTGGGATTGGCCTACACTTGGGAACCCTCTCCCCTGCCCTGGCGCAAGGTGTGCCCGTTGTCGATACCCAGAACATCGCGCAAAACATCCAGCAGCTCCGGCAGATGATCGAAGACGAGATCCTGCAAAACGAGCAGCTGACGCAGCTCCGCGAACAGCTTGCGACACTCACGGACCAACTTGCGGAGCTGCAACGAACCTATGAGGCGCTCACCCGTCTTGCCGAACTGCCGGAGATCATCCGCACGGAAATGGAAGACGAGCTGAACGGCCTGCTCGATCAGGAGTTCGGCGACATCCTCGCCACCATTGAAGCCATCAAGACCGGAGACTTCTCTGGCCTCTCTGGCTCCGGCGCGGGCGAGATCGAAACCCAGATGGACCGGGTCCTGGCTGATCTCGGCTTTGACGATGACACGCTTTCGGAAATGGCCACCAGCGGCAATCCCGGGGCCAATCGTGTGGCGACGCAAGCGACAACCGGTGCGCTCGTCTCGGCCGCAGCCCAGAACAGCTATGAAGACGCAGGGCAATCGCTGGAACGCGTCAACCGCCTCGTCGGGCTCATCGATGACATGGACGAACTGAAGGAAAGCATCGATCTCAACACGCGCGTGACGGCGGAACTGGCGATTGCGCTTGTGGCCATGTGGCAGCTCGAAGCGGTGCAGACCGTGGGCGACGGCACAGGCGGCGTGATCGATGCCGCAACCATCGCCGAGGAGCAGCGGTTTATGGACTTCACGCTGCCCGAGTTGCGGGCAGACTGATCAAGGGTTGTGACAGGTGGCGAGTGAACAGGAAATCATCGAAGAAGAGCTGGTCTATGGTGCCCTGCGCCGCGAACGGCTCTGGCAGCGCCTTGGGCTCATCTGCCTTATCTTCGGCATTCTAGGTTGCCTAAGCGCGGCGGCTGTCGCAATTCTCGATGTCGATCCGCCACCTGTGGTCGTTCCCTATGATCCCGAGACAGGCTTTGCCCTGCCCGAAGCTTCGGTGGGCGCGACGTCGGTGACTGCCAACCAGGCCATCATCGAGGCGGAGGTCTTCCGCTATGTGACCGACCGCGAGGTCTATAACCAGCTCGACAACGATCTGCGCATCCGAAGCGTCTTGCGTCGATCCGACGGCGCGGCCGCAAGCGGTCTCCGGCAAATCTGGAACAGCGCCAACGAAAACTACCCGCCGACAGTTTATGGCCCCAATGCGCGGCTTGAAGTGGAAATCCTCAGCATCAACCGGATCGGCACCAACCGCGCCACGGTCCGCCTGCGCAAGCGCCTGACGTCCATCAACGGCGTTCAGACTGGGCTTTTCACCGCCACGCTTCTCTTCGAGTTCCGCCCCGAGACCCGCCGCTCCATCGATGAGGTCTGGACCAACCCCTTCGGCTTCACCGTGCTCGAATATTCCATCCGCTCCGACAGATTGGAGAACTAGTTTGATCAGTAAGTTCTTTGTTGCTGGCCTATTTTCCCTGCTGCCAGTCCTTGCCTTCGCGGAAGCCATTCCGCGCGTTGGCCCCAATGACAGCCGCGTACGCTTGGCCACCTACCAGGAAGGCCAGGTCTATCGACTGAATGTCTCGCTCACCCATGTGACCACGATCGAGTTCGGTGAGGGCGAAAGCATCCGCTCGATCATTGCGGGCGACACGGAAGGCTTCGAGATCGACGGTGTGCCTGGCGGGCAAGCCTTCGCGATCAAGCCCGTCGCGCGCGGCGTTCATACCAATGTGACGGTCTACACGAACAGGCGAAGCTACTATTTCAACGTCGAGGAGGTCCGCAGCCCAACCTTCTACGTGGTCCAGTTCCGCTACCCCGAAGACAATGCACGGCCCACACGTGCCATCGCGGCCCAGGCCCCGAATTACAATTACGGGGCCAGCGCGCACACCGAGTTTACCCCGACCCGCGTCTGGGATGACGGGACCTTCACGTATTTCGAATTCCCGCGGAACGCGCCGGTGCCCGCGATCTTCCGTTACGCCAATGGCCGAGAACGGACGGTCAACACTCAAGCCACCGAGGACGGAGTGATCCGGGTCTCCGGGGTGAACAGGCAATGGGTCCTGCGGATCGGGGACGAGGTGGTCTGTATAGAGGCCACACCGCCTGCGGGGGTGGGCTCATGAGCGACACCGGAAACGCGGACCTCGAGAAACGTCTCGCGGCCCTCGAGCAAGGCAAAGGCGCAGGTTCGCCCCCTGCCCCACGGCGTTCACCGCTGTTCGCATTGGTCGTCGTCCTCGTGATCGGTGCCGGCGGTGCATTGCTCTATCTCCTATCCCAACCGGAGGAAGAGGAAGCCCTGCCCACGGCCACGCCGGACGTGTTCCAAAACGAAGGCGACGGGTTTGGCGCCATCGAAACTCTCCCGCCGCCCGAACCGGAAGTCGTTCTGGTCGCACCAGACCCGGTTGAACCCAATGCCGAGCTTCTGGCGCAGCTCGCCGCCCTTCAGGCCCAGATCGAAGAGTTGCGCAATGCGCCCGAACCGGTGGTCGAAGAAGATACCGCTGCCGCCGAAGCCATCGATGCGCTGACAGCCCAAATCGCGGCGCTGCAAGCAGCGTCAGAAGCCGCGCAACAGCAGTTTCGAGATGAGCTTACCGCGCGCGATCGCGAGCTGGAGCAACTCCGGATGGACCTCGAACTTGCGCAGCTCGAAGCCAATCGGCCCCTCCCCGCACCCATCGGACCCACAGAGGACGAGCTGCGCGCGAGGGAAGAAGAGCGGCTGCGCCGCGAGGAAGAAGCAAGGCGGCTCGCGGAGCTTGAACGCCGCGCTGCAGAGGAACGCGCGTTTCAAGAGCGCCGCATCACCTCGCCCACCATCGCCTTTGGCGGCACCTCAGTCGCAAATGAGACGACTCTGACCGAACGGACCTTCGGCGAAGTGACGGATTTCGTGCTGAACGGCGCGCTGCCCACCTCGGTGACGCAGGCAGAGGTCATCGCAAACCCGTCCAACACCATCATTCAGGGCACAATGATCCAGGCCGTCATGGAAACCGCCCTCGACAGCTCCCTGCCCGGCCAGACCCGCGCCGTTGTCTCCGAGGATGTGTTCAGTTTCGATGGCTCACGGCTGCTGATCCCGCGTGGATCCCGCCTCATCGGGCGGTATCGCTCTGGCGTCGATATTGCGCAGCGCCGCGTCACAATCGCTTGGGACAGGATCATCCTGCCTGACAACCAGACCATCCAGATCAGCTCCTTCGGGGGAGATGAACTTGGCCGCTCCGGCGTGACCGGCTTTGTCGACACGCGCTTCGATGAGCGTTTCGGCTCAGCGGCGTTGATATCGCTGATCTCCGCCGCGCCAAGCGCTGCTGCTGCAAATGTGCAGGATGAGACCGCCGCGGACGTGCTCGAAGACGTGGGCGATGATCTGGCCGATGCCACGGACAGTGTGATTGGCGACTACCTTTCGATCGGTCCTGTCATCTATGTCGACCAGGGCGCCCGCGTCACCGTGATGGTCGATCGCGATCTGGAGATATTCTGAGCCCATGTCGCTGAGCTATCTCCAGACCTCGCTTGATCGGATCGACGCCGCCGCCCGCGACGATGTCATCGAGATCTGCATCAATCCCGATGGCAGCTGCTGGGGAGAGTTCCAGGGCGATCACTTCATGCGAAAGCTGGACCAGAAGCTGAACGCAACGGAAGTGAAAGACCTCGGCAACCAGATCGCCTCTTCCGCCAATACCACCATGAGCAAGGACCGCCCCATCGTCTCGGTCTCGATCACCTACAAAGGGCGACCGATCCGAGCGCAGGTCATCACGCCACCAGCTGTGCTAACGGCGATGTCGATCAGCCTGCGGTTCTTTTCAAGCCTGCCACTCGACGGGATCGCGCTCGATTTCCTCTATGGCAAGGAACGCAAACTCGAAGAACTCCGCCTCGAGAAAACCCGGGAACTGCGCGAGGTGGTGGCCGCGGGCGCCATCGACGATGCGCTGGCCTTCTGCGTAGACAACAAGCTCAACATGATCGTCTCGGGCGGTACTTCCACCGGCAAGACTGTCGCCGCGCGGAAGATCCTCTCTCATGTGCCATCCGAGGAACGCATCGTCACCATCGAGGAAGCCGCCGAGCTTCTGCCGACCCAGCCCAATGCCGTGACCCTCATCGCCAATCGCGACGCAGAATTCCAGACCGCCGATGTGCTTCTCACCGCCACGCTGCGCATGCGCCCCGACCGGATCATCCTCGGCGAGGTGCGCGGCAAGGAGGCCATGACCTTTCTGGAAGCCATCAACACCGGCCATGGAGGCTCGATGACCACGCTGCATGCGGAAACCCCACAACTCGCCGTGCAGCGCCTCGCGATCGCGGCCCTCAAGACCGAAATCCCGATGACCTATGCCGACATGATCCAGTACATCGAAAATTCCATCGATGTGATCATCCAGGCCGGCCGCCATGACGGCAAACGCGGCATCACCGAATTCTACCTCCCCGGCGCAACTGAGATTGGAACTTCCTCATGAAGACCTTTGAATATGACATCCTCAGCTTTCCTATGACCCGAAAGACGAGTCTTGCCGACATGCAGGCCAGCCTGAACGCGAAGGGGGCCGAAGGCTGGGAGGTGGTGTCAATCAGCTCCTCGGAATTCGCCAATATCGGGCACACCGTTTTCCTGAAGCGCGAAACCACACCTGCTGGAGCCACGGCATGAGACAGGCGCAGCACCTAGCCTTGGCCGCGATGGCCCTGAGCCTACTGGCTATCCCCGCCTTCGCCGAGCGCACTCTGGTGCCGACCCTCGGTCGCAGCTTCAACGTCTGTCCGGACCGGCCCGCTGAGCCCAGCTGGATGCAAGAAGTTCCCCTACGCCAAGCCTATCAGCGCGTGTTGGTCCAGGATATCTATCGCACCCAAAATCTCGAGCGCATCGTCGAGAGTGGCAACTGCGATTGCGAAACCCGGTTCCCCTCTTGGGACGCAGCCGAGGCGGTGTTTCTTGAGCACCACGCCAGTGACGAACGCTGGGAGATGCTGGAAGCTTCCGACTCCTATAACCGGCGCGCCAACGAAGTTCGCCTTGAGGCCAAAGCCATCTGCGAAGCCGCGGGCAATTGGTAAGGCAGCCCCGTTATGAGCGTCGTCACCTACTTCGTTGAAACCTCCCAGGGCTATCTCGACACCGCCGCAGAAACCCAGTTCGGATCGGTCGCGGCAACGGTCGGTACGCTTCTGGTTTTGGGCACGACGCTCGTGGTGATCCTCGTCTTCCTGAACATGATCTACCAGTACAAAGCGATGGATGGCCGCACGGCCTTCTGGCTCGCGGTCAAGATCGGACTGATCGGGATATTCTCTACCAACTGGGTACAGTTCAACGCGCTTTCCGCCGCTATCCTTGCCGGGATCGACAGCATTGCGGGTGCGCTTGTCGCCTCGGTCGGTGGCGGTACCCCGGGGCCCTCTGGCACGTTCGCGGAAGAATTCGACCGGTTGATCGCCGAGTTGGGGGACTATTCGAACGCCGCTGGTTCCGAGTTGAACTGGATGGCCGGCGCCATGCTCGACATTGTCGGGGTCCTCTTGCTCTCGATTCTCGGCGGACTCGCAGCCTTCATCCTCGTGGCCTCGCGTTTGATGATCGCACTTCTGATCGGGATCGCTCCAGTCATGATTTTCCTGACCCTCTTCGAAGTGACCAAGGATTACTTCGCGCGATGGCTTTCAGCACTGGTTTCCTTTGCGCTCTACCCCATCGTTGTCGCCGGCGTGTTCGCCACGATCACCGGGGTATCATCAGCCCTGATCGGCGAACTGGGCGATCCGGAAGGCGCTTCCAACATTGGCGCGCTCATCCCCTTCTTCATGATGGTGCTCATGGCCAAGGGCTTCATCATCGCAACGCCATTCATCGTCCGCGCGATCTCCGGCAACATCATGATGCCCGCCCTCTCCGGTGGTCTCGGCGGCGGCTACAGCTTTGCCCGCGCCGCCATGGGCAGCCAGCAGGCCTACAATCGCTACCTGATCGGAGGCGCAAGTGGGGCGGAATATGCCGCCCTTAGAGCGCGGCAGTTTTTTGGTGTGCAGCAGATGCCAGTGCGGCAGGGGATGGGGCAAATGAGTTCTGGTGCCGTACCTGCTTCGTCTGAGACAGGGTCAAAGATGCTCGCACAACTGGCGAGGCTCGGAAGGTTGGGGAAGCGGTAACGATCCATCCTCATCTGTCTTTTTTGGCCCGCGATAAGTTGATGCTCTCAGTGTTTACCTTTCATTGCTCACCCACAACTTCGATCTTTCGGCTCGTCGAAACTTGGTCCCAGAAATTGAGATTCCACAACAATAAGTTGCGTTGTCGCCGAACAACTCCCACATTGTGCTGTAGACACCGCCATGTTGTGGTTTTGAACCGCTGAACAACAGTATGAGGCCGAATTGAAGACACCGATTTTTGTAAGCTTCGACTTTGACAACGACCGACGGCTAAAGGATTTCATAATCCAACAAGCTCGAAGACCCGACTCGCCGTTCGAAGTCATCGATCACTCGTTAAAGGAAGCAGCCCCCGAGATGAGTTGGGAGGCCAAGGCTTATAGGGCAATCGGTCGAGCCAAGGTTGTGCTCGTCATGGTCGGTCCTCAAACGCACCGCGCGCCCGGTGTATTGAAGGAAATCAAAATGGCCCGGGATCAAGGGAAAAAAGTGGTACAAATCATTGGCTATCGCGACGGAAACTACACTCCGGTCAAGGATGCCGGGCAACTCTATCGTTGGAATTGGGAAAACCTGCGAAAAATACTTAGCTAAACGGGCTGCGAGCCCACATTAGATCAGTCACGATTCCACCCTAATCCGAGGAACCCAAATGGCCCGGCGCGTTTTCTTTAGTTTTCACTTTAATAACGATCACTCACGCACCCAGCTCGTACGGAATATGAACTCTCTTGAGGGCAACAGTCCCGTGACACCCAACCGCTGGGAAGAAATCAAAAACACAGGCGAAGCCGCCATCAAGAAGTGGATAAATGACAATATGGCAGGGAAATCCTGCGTGGTCGTGCTGGTAGGCACCGAAACCGTATCCCGTCCATGGGTTCGGTACGAAATAAGAAAGGCTTGGGAAGAAGGGAAAGGCGTCCTTGGCATTCATATCCACGGACTCAAAGACTTGAACGGCAATACTTCCACAAAGGGAACCAGCCCCTTTACAGACCTCAAGGTATCTGAAGATGGCAAATTTGTGACGCTGGGATCAGCTCCGACACTGAAGAATCCTGCTGGAAGCACGAGCAAGGAAATCTACGCGAGCATCCAGAATAACATCGAAAGCTGGATTGAAGAGGCAATCCAAAATCGCGCCAAGTACAAATAAGATCACGGACCCAAACTGGGCTTCAGTGCAATCTGAACCAGTAACATCGACAGACTTTTATTCGGAGCATTATCCACATGAAGAAAGACGTAGAACGATTCGTCGAGAAGTTTGTCGAAGAAATCCGTTCCGAAAATGCAGCTGTATTCCTTGGCGCGGGTGCGTCCAAAGCTGCAGGACATGTGGACTGGTCGGAGCTTCTTGCGCCGTTGGCGAAAGAGCTTGAACTTGACATCGAAAAAGAGAGTGATCTTGTCGCTTTGGCGCAATTCTACGAAAACCAGACCCGAGACCGGGCGACGATCAATCAGGCGATATTGGATGCGTTGGGTCGAAATGTCGAACCAACCGAGAATCACCGAATACTGGCGTCCCTTGACATCCCGGTTTTCTGGACGACGAACTACGACCGGCTTATTGAGGACTCACTTCGTGAAGCTGGTAAAATCGCAGATGTAAAATACACGGTTCCCCAGCTCGCAACCACGCGATCGAAGCGACATGCCATCGTCTATAAAATGCACGGTGATGTTGAACACCCGGCCAACGCAATTCTAACAAAAGATGACTATGAAAAGTACTTCAAGACTCACGGCGCATATATTACGGCACTTTCTGGGGACCTAGTTTCAAAGACATTTGTCTTCATTGGGTTCAGCTTCTCTGACCCCAACTTGGACTACATTCTTTCGCGCGTTCGCGTAACGTTTGAGAAGAACCAAAGACGGCACTTTGCATTCTTTAAGAACCGATCACGGCAAGCGGACGAAAGTGACGAAGATTTTAGGCTCGCGCTGACACGACAACGCCTAATGATTGAGGACCTGAAGAGGTTCAACATTCACGCAATCTTGGTGGATGAGTATGAAGAAATCACGGAAGCGCTTCGAGAGGTGGCACGGCGTTTCCGCATGAGAACCATATTCGTTTCTGCTAGTGCATCTGAATTTTCGCCCTGGGGAGAAGACGCAGTTACGGGCTTTATGCGAAAACTCGGTTCGCTGCTGGTTGAGAACTCACTTCGGATTAGCACGGGCCTCGGTCTGGGCGTAGGCAATGCGCTTTTCACCGGAGCCCTAGAGGAGGTGTATAGAAATCTAGATCGCCAGGTAGATGACCACCTGCTTGTTCGCCCATTTCCTCAGTTTGTCGAAGACAAAGATGAACGCGAAAAGCTGTGGAAGACATACCGGGACGATTTCATTCCTTCAGCTGGAATGGCAATTTTCTTGTTTGGAAACAAGATCGTTGAAGGAAAGGTCGTTGAAGCGAATGGGATGGTTTCCGAGTTCGAAATCGCTGCGCAACACGGCCTCGTCCTGCTACCAGTGGGTGCCACTGGTTCAACCGCTGGTGCTCTTGCGAAACGCATACTTGGGGATCCCACATCTTATCCGAGTGTTCCCTCAGAACTATTGCCACTCATTGAGAAGCTGAACCATCCAGTGAGTTCTTTGGACGAACTCCTACAGCCGATCGTGAATCTGGTTCGCACCACCGAAAAGTTCGGAAAGTAACGATCCTCCCCCCAAAGCTGCGGAGAAATACAATGCCAATTTCCATGACAGATATCAGGCTCCAAGCGCGAATGGGGGACAGGCGTGTTGCGAAGTCGCTGGCTGAAGCCCAACAGAACAGACTCACTACAGCATTCCTTTGCCATTCCCACCAAGATCGCGACCTCGTGCAGGGCCTGATCAACCTACTGACAAGGGCGGGTTGGCACGTATATGTGGATTGGATGGACAATTCCATGCCGAGTAAACCCAATCGGACAACCGCAGACAAAATCAAAAAGCGCATCATGGAACTCGACTATTTCCTGTTTCTTGCAACCTCGAATTCAGTTTCCTCGCGATGGTGTCCTTGGGAAATTGGCTATGCCGATCCACATAAGTACCCCGAGAAGCTACTGATAATCCCTACGCGCGAGGGTACGGTCACCCATGGGAGCGAATACTTGGATCTTTACCGAAGGATTGATGTACGTACGGATGGGAGCTTCGCCGCAGTTGATCCAGGGGCATTATACGGCACCGATTTACGGAATTTGAGGTAGTCGGGCATGATTGTCACGATCTTAACCGCTCTGACAACCTGCCAAGGCAACTAAGATCAACCTTGGAAGAACACGCGTCGAGAACCAACAATTCGTGATGTAGATAGGGGTGGAACTTTTCCGAAACTAGATTTCCAGCACCGCCGAAGATGTCTCGTGCACCTCCCGCCGAAATCCTTCCAAGAACCGCCCGTAGATCTGGCGTTTCATCCCCGTTCTCCACCAGCAGAAACCCGTCGTGCTGCTCGACTGAAAACCCCTCGCTTCTCAGTGCGAGCGCGAGGGTTGATGTCTTCACCGTACCGACCCGCGTCGCAATGATTGATGTATGCTCGCCGATGCTGCGTATGTTATTGGCCCTAAACCCCAGCTGTTCATAGTGAGCACGTGCTTCCTCGAGCATCATCAAAGAGACTGTGTCCATGTAAGCTGGACTGATATCCCCCTCCAGCACGGCGAACATCCGGTTTATCACCTTGTCATGAATGTCCCCTGCATCGCCGCCGAAGACGGGAGGCACACCAGCCTTAGCGGGTTTGACGACAATGATCTTTTCACGATCATGGATTTCTTGAACAACCCAACGTCGCCCAGAGAATATTAATAGCATCCCAGGGGCAAGAACATTGTCGATCGGCAGGGTTCCAAGGTCCCGCCCCTCTGCAACCAAACGGAATTCTTCAGGTGTCTGGAACACCGCATAGAAGCTGTAATGCTCAACCAGCTTTTCGCCCGCGGGTCCCAAAAGTAGCAGCCCGCTGCCGGCCTGTTCGATCAAGCCGGTTTCTGGGTGGCCGATTGCACGCAACACATCTGCGAAGACTTCGGTCGTGACCTTCCGAAAGGGGCCTTCGCGGCAGAGCACGTTGTAGACCACGCTTGCAGACGCACCGCCGCGCTGCGCTATGACTGACAGAATCTGATGGACGAGTGTCGAGAGATGAAGCGCCTGGGGTTTTGGCGGTTCGCACCAGCCTTCCAGCAGCAGGTCTATCATCGCGATGGACCTGATCAGGCCGAGGCGAAGGCGATCCACGAAACTGCTCTCCGGCGTCAACTTGGCTTCGACAGCGTACTGCCTGAGAATGGCCGCTTGTCCTTCACGCCGGCCTGAGCGGCCAAGCCGTTGTCGCAACGCCGCGACGCTGAATGGCGCACCGATTTGAGCCACGCAGGTCACGTCACCGATGTCGATTCCAAGCTCGAGCGTCGACGTGCAAACGGCGGTCGTCGGTTTCCCAGGGTCCTTCAAGCGCCGCTCAACGAAGTCACGGTGTTCTCGGGAGAGGCTCGCGTGGTGGGGATAGAATTCCTGTGGCAGGTGCTCTCGTTCGCAAAGCTCCCGCAACCGATCTGCATAGATCTCGACCCGCTGGCGTGCTCCGGCGAAGACCAGGTTGTCGCTGCCTCGAAGGTGTTTGAAAAGATGGGCTGCTATGGCATCCGTTGCGGATGGGCTGTTTTCATCTTCATCGCCTGAGAGGTAGCCGCGAAGCTGTAGCCTCAATTCAGCCTCGCCGCCATCTGCTTCGATCAGCTGGACAGAGCTTGCTGCGTCAGGGCGAAGATAGGCCTTGGCGAGGTCCATGTCGCCTAGCGTAGCTGACAGACCTATCCGACGGATTGGGCGCTTTATCGCGAGCTCGAGCCTCGTGAGCAGTGAACGAAGCTGGACACCGCGTTCACTATCCAGAACCGTGTGCAGTTCGTCGATCACGACCGCCCGTGTCGCCCCAAACAGGCGGGCAATTTCCAAACCGCGACGAATGAAAAGCGCCTCAAGGGACTCCGGGGTTATCAGAAGGACCCCTTTTGGAGATTTCAACGCGCGCGTCTTGATCGATTGCGAGACATCCCCGTGCCAGGGAACAACCGGAAGCTCTGCTTCCTGGCAGATGCCCTCCAGCCGCATGGCCTGGTCCGTGATCAAGGCTTTCAGCGGGCCGACGTAGAGCAGGTCGAAGCCGGTGCCGCCCGACGGCTCGTCAAGCACCTGTGAAATCAACGGCAGGAACGCCGCCTCGGTCTTTCCGCCCGCCGTGGACGCCGCAACGATCAAATCGGCGTTGGTCTCGTAGATCGTCCGGATGGATCGCGCCTGGATGTCGCGAAGTTCGCGCCATCCTTTCTGGCGTATCCATTTCTGAACAGGCCTCGCCAGTTTGTCGAACGCACTGCTCATCGGCGTCAGAGCTTGAAGCTGATCAGATCATCGTCACCGGGGTCTTGGGCGCCAGTCGACTCGTCTACCTCGGTCATGTCTTCGCCGAGGTCTTCGGAGACTTCGATCTTTTCGATCAGATCGCTCCACTCGACACCGGGGTTTTGCTCGAGCACGGAAAGCAGGTTCACGAAGGCCGTCACCGTATTGCGCGGGGTGCGGAAGTAAGCTTCACCAATCCGGTCCGAACAATGCGCCATGAAGGCCTCGAGCGCGTCGTCTGGCAGAGCACCGGCATCGTCCTGCATGATCCGCCGGACATTGGCCAGAAGAACGAAGAGGTCTTCAGGGGTCAGGCTGGCCAGCCGAACAACCGGTCCTGAAAGATCGACCAATCCGTCTCGCGCGAAGGTGTTCTCGGCCAAACGCGATTGAAGGGCTTCGTAGCTGTAGAGCCCTCGACGGGTGTTCATCAGAAATTCCGGGGTCCCGCCCATAAGAAATCCGAGGCTCTCGGCACTGCCCTGCAGCACATCATTCAGGATCCGGAGGATCTGTTCGTAGTTCGCATTGCGGGCCTGCGACGAGGTGAGCTTGTAGAGGTTCACCATCTCGTCGAGTCCGACCAGCAACCCTTTATATCCGGCCTCGCACACGAATGCCGACATCAGCTTCAGATGGTCGTAAACACTGGCATCGTCGATGATCGTTCGTACGCCAAGCGCCTTGCGCGCGTCAGTGCGGGTGGCGAACTCGCCGCGCAGCCATCTCAGGGCCGCGGATTTCAGCTCGTCGTCGCCGGTCTCATGGCCTTCCCAATATCGACGGATGACTTCCGCGAACTCAAACCCCCCGGTGAGTTCTTCGAAGTGGCCAAGGCGTTCACGGATGACAGACCCTGTTGGCAAATCCCGTTCTTCAGCGTCTCGGTGAGCCTGGCTGACAAAACGCTCCACCACGCTGGCCAATGCCCCGCCATCTGGCTTTGTCCGCGTCGAGAGGTTTCGGGCCATCTCGGCATATAGCCCTCGGGCTTGTCCGCCGGTCGCGTGAATGCGGCGATCTGGCGCCAGATCCGCGAACATCACGACCAGGCCTTTCTCCAGAGCCACGAGGCGGATCAGGTTCATGAAGAACGTCTTGCCGGAACCGTATTCCCCGATGATGAACCGGATCGTCGAACCGCCATCGGATATCCGGTCCATGTCCTTGACGAGCTCTTCAATCTCCCGGACGCGGCCGACCTGGATATGGCGCAAACCGAGCTTGGGCACGACCCCAGCCCGAAGGGCCTGTACGATTGCATCGCGTTCACGTGGTTTCAACTTAGACATTCCTGCCCTCCGCACCCATCTTTTCTTTTAACGCCTCCGCAATCTCCGGAGACACGTCATATCCATCATACTCGTCGAGAAGCGCTTCATCGTAGGTCTCAAAAGCCCATTCATTCACGACTTCCAGTGCCCCGGACGCCATCAAGCCATTCGAGGCGCAGATCGTCTCGAACTCCGTGTCGGACCAATGCTCCCGAGTAACCAGTTCGAGGACAAGGGCGCCATGTTTCGGGTCAAGCCCCGCCAGCTGGCTTTGGCTGGCGGGCCCGGAGGCACCACTTTCTTCCTCTTCGACGTCGAAAATCTGCCCCAGGACGGACGACACGCGCTCAGTGTCCGAACGGATTGCTGCGATCCGCGACGCGTCGAGTTTCGGTCCGCTGGCCTTTTCAAGCTCGGGTATCGCTTCGCCCGGGCGACCCGGTTGCGACGCGCGGACAGTGCGTGGACCATCCGCAACTTCGCCAGCATGCAGGTCAGAGTAGGCAAGCGCGGGATCAAGTCCCAAAGCCTTGTAGATTTTCTCGATGCTTGCGACTTCGTCGGAGTGAATAACGCCATCGGCATGTGCTGCACCGACCAGCGCTGCCCGCATAGCGGCCTGGTTGTCTTGGCCCACCTCCTTCAATTTGCGCCGCAGAAGCGTCATGTCCGGCGGCACGGCCAGAAACCATTCAAGGTTTGCACGCAGCCTGCGGCGTTCCTGATCGCTAAGTGCCGCTGTGGCAACTTGCTCTTCCAACGCCCTGCGTTCAGGCTCCGCGATGCGACCATCCGCATGAGCGACGAACGACGCAAGTGCCAATTCGATTAAGGCGCTTCGATAGCTGTCGGAAACTTCCTCCAGTCTTTCGATGGGTTCGCCCAGAAGAAACAGCACAACAGGCTCCTCCGCCTTGGGCGACCGGAGCGCAAACCGCGGGTCGGGTGCCAGACCGAAACCGAGCCGCGCGAGCGCGTCGGCCGCTCCTGTCATTTGCCGTTTCCCGATCTTCTCGTTCGTTTCTCCCTCCAGACGTCCGATCACCTCTTCAAGCGGCACCAATCCCCCCCGATCGACGATATCGCTTGCCCAAGATTTCAAGCGGTCCATTTCCTCTGATGGGAAGGCATCCCACAGTTCAGAGGGTAGTAAGGCATGCGCTTCCACGCTTCCGCGGCCATCAGGATTCCGGCCCAAGAAGCGACTGAGCTTGTCGAGATCATTCATCACCTCGTCAGCCAACTCCTGGGCAATCTCAACCGGTTTGCGCAACCCGGAGATATCCGGGACAGGCTTGCCATCCACGGTTGGGTTGGCGGACCCCTGAAACTCGCTGGAAGCGGCCCGATAGGATGCCGTGAGCGATTTCCGGGGTTTGGTGACTTTGAGCCCATCAGGGAAACGCCGATCAAACCGCATACGGAAAAGAGCGACGAACTCGTCACGACACCGCGTCGCGGGAGTTCTCATATTTGTTTCCGGATGGCAGATGAACCAACTCAGCAACCAGTCAGCTGTCAGGTTCTCTCCTTTGTCGATCCGAGATCCGATTGCATACTTGAGTGAGAACGGCAGTTCCCAGCCCTGTTTCTCGAAAATAGGCTCGATCGCGTCGAGGTCGGTTTCGGCAAGCATCGCAATGTCGAGGAACTCACCCAAATAGCGCCTGACGGAGTGGTTGTCAGGATAAAGTGACTGCAGCCGCCGAACTTCCTGGACGATATCCTTTGCATCTTCGTTCGACTGATCGACGAAGAACCGACGCTCCAGCCCGTAGAAGTACAGGAACATGTAGCCAGGGTTGTAGGAGGCATCGTTTCGCCCGCTGGCCAACCAGTCGAGGTAAGTCGCCCGACACTGAGGTGAGATATCCGAGTACCCCGGCCAGTAGGGCATACCTTCTCCGGCTTTGTCGGCTCCAGAGCGCGCGACCGACAGGGATGGATCGATATAGGCTCGGCACTTGTCACGATACCCGTAGGTGTTCAGCAGGGGAGGCGTGCCGACATAGATCATCCCGCCGATGTTGCGGCCGGCCACGCTAGCTGTTTCGCTAGAAGGGACCCACCCGCCGATCTTTGTTCGGGACGACCAGCTCGATGCAAGTCGCCCAGATTGTTTTCTTTCAGCGGCTGCCGCAAGAGCTGGCGCCGCAGACTTTCCAGCGCGAACGATCTCAGCGTATTCTTGCTTCGGTGGGGAATAGACTTGCGTCGCAGCCGATGCCGTCGAAACATTGGCTTCGCGAGTTCGTTCGCGTTCACGCTCGACACGTTTTTCATACGCATTTGGAGGCGCTACCAGCGCTGAATTCGGTTTTGTTGTTTCCAAACTCTTTGCGCCGCCATTTGTAGCGGCAATTTTTCTAGATCGCCGCCTTTCTTGCCACCAAACCAAAAAGATGGGCGCTCCCAATGCAAAAAGAACTTGGCTGCCGTCCGACCAAGACTGCAATGCAAGTGTAATAATTACCAAAGCAGCAAAGAAATAAACCGCTAAAAAAAATGTAACGCGAAAAACCTTCCATACAAAACTCATCAATAAAATCTCCAAACTGGCCAGTTCGATCTCAAGAGAACGGCGCCCACATCTCAACCTCTAGGCGATTTTTCTCTTCTAGAACAATCGAATCCCCAGTGGGGGTGCACATTTCAGCAGTTTTCGAAGAGGTCAGGTGTGTTCGTGTCACGCACTCGGCTCAAACCTTCGCCAACATGCAAACATGGGTGCTTTATCCTATACAATCCCTTCGCGCCCTCAAAATGAGCGCTGCCACCATTGGGCATACGGACCGTGACCACGTCTGCACCGCATATGGGGCACTGATGCCGGAAACTGCGCTGGCGCTTTGCCTTCGAAGAAGACTGTAAGACCCAGCTTTCTCGAACGTCGGTAGTGCCACCATTTGGCAAGCGCCGCGAATGAGCTCGCCGTCGAAACCAACGAGGAACCATCAGACCACCCCCCTTTCCTCTATGCTACTCCCAGACATCCCTTTTCTGACATAGAAGCCGTTTGGGATCGCCTCCTGGACGAGCGGTACATGCGAAATCAGACCCACCGCACGGTTCTGTCGGACGATGGAGTTGAGGACCTGTAGGACCTGGTCGAGCGTGCCGGACCCGTTTTCGGTGTCGAGGCTTCCAAACCCTTCGTCGATAAAAATCGTGTCGAGCCGGACTTTGCCGCTCGCCGCTTCGACCACGTCGGCAAGACCCAGTGCGAGAGCGAGTGCCGCAATGAACGTCTCGCCACCTGAGAGTGTGCTTGTAGCGCGTGATTTCCCAGTGTGCGCGTCAAACACCTGTGTTCCAAGGCCTCGCTTGCCTCGCCCTCCGTTCTCCATCTCACGCTCGAGACTATACTGGTAGTTTGTCATCGGACCGAAGCGTAGGTTTGCAGCTTCCAGAATCTGATCGAACATCGCGCCTATTGCGAATGTCTCCAGGGTCAGCCTTTGCGAGTTCTGCCCGTTCACCAGCGCTGCTAGACCGCGCAGCGGGCCGGATGCCGCTTCGGCTTCGTCAAGCTTGCGCAGCGTCTCGTCCATCCCCTTTTTAAGCTTAACCAGCTGATCGACACGACCCTGAGCAGCGACGCGTTCTTCGGTCGCCCTGCTGAGCGCCTCGGCATGGGTCTGGTGCGTTTCTCGTAGCGCTTCGAGATCAGGCCGGGACATCCCTTCGATCGCAGAGGCGGCATCTGTGGCTGCGTCAGACGCACTCTTGTGCTCACGCCGGTAGGTCTCGACCGTTTCTCTATCTTCATTAAGAGTTTCGATGGCTGGCTTGAGAGACTGAAAGGCCTCTGCTGTGAGGCCAGCTCCAGCCAGTCTCGTCCGGAAATCCCCCGCCGCCTTTTGATGACGCGTCTTGCAGCCCGCGAGCGCCTTGTCCGCGCTTTCGAGATCCTTGACTGCGCCGAGTGCCTTTTCGCGCGCGGAGTTCAGCGCTTTTTCTGCTGCGGTCCGCGCCGCCTGAAGTGACGCAAGCGACCCAGTCACATTCTTAAGTGTGGCCGCGAGCACCATCACATCGCGCAGGTCCTCCGGCACCTCGGCAAGCTTGCCATTGCGGGCCGCCTTGGCCTCGGTTGCCTTGTTCCGCCGCTCATCAAAGCGATCACGCAACTCATCGCTTTTCCGCTCCAGTTCCTCGACCTGCTGTCCCAGTTCCTCAATCCCGGCCTCCGCGGCAAGAATATCGACCCGGGGACCAAGCGCTGCGAGTGCTGCGTCCTCACGACCGATCTGCGCCGCGATGACGGCTGCAAACTCCTCCGGCGGTTCAAGGGTGGACAAGCGCTTCTTTCGGTCCTCCATGGTTGCACGCAGCCCAGCCAGCGCCTCAGTGGCCTTCCGAGCTTCGCGATCGGCGGCCAGCCATGCTTCTCGTGACTCTCGGAAAGCCTTATCCAGGCCGGCACTGCCGATTTCGCCCGTCGCAGGAGCGGGATGCTCGGTCGCGCCGCAGACCGGACATGGCAACCCTGCTTCCAGTCTCGTCGCAAGGTGCAGCGCCTGTGCGGCCGCGAGATTTCTTTCGGCTGTCTCAAAACTCTCTCGTGCCTTCTCGGCCCTTCCTGATGCAGCTTCCGACTTCCGAAGCTGTTCTTCGACAGCGGCCTGAGCCGTCGCAACATCCTGTAAGGCGCCCTCATAGGACTTGGCTGCCAGATGCCGTTGGTCGAGTTCTGCGCGACGACCCGCGATCTCGGCGCGCTTCGTCTCGGCCTCACGCGCGACTTTCAGCTCGGCGTTTTTCGAGATGCGCTTCTCCTGGAGTTTAGTCAGTTGTGCCTTTGCCGCCTGAAAAGCGTTGTCGGCGTCAAGCTGCTCTTTCAGCGCGGTCTCGACTGCCTGATTGCTTTCGGCTGCTGCCTCAAGGATTCGACCATACCTCTCCAGCTCATCGCTTCTCCGGCGCAGGGTTTCGACCTCATCGGCACGGTCTTCCTCACGCCGGAGCGCATCTGCCGCCTTTTCTGCTTGTTTCGCGCCAATTTCGGCGCCCTTGTCTGCCTCTTCGCGCTTGGTCTCGGCTTCATTAACCTCGCGTTCGGCATCCCTCACATGTTCCTCGACATCGATCAGACCCCGCGCGCGCTCGGCTTGTCGGACCTGCTCGGCAAGCGTCTCGATATCGTCCTTCCGCGCCTCAAGTGCGCGAAGCCGTTCCCTCATCTTTTCGGCCGCCGCGAACTTTTCCTCAATGGCCTCCGCCTGGCGCAGCGCCTTCTCGGCAACTTCCGCCGTCGCCTTTTTGGTTTCTTCGATCACGCGTAGCTCTGCGCATTTCCCAGTTGCGGCTTCGATGCCCGAAGTCAGTGCATCAGTGCTTTCGAACCCTTCTGCCGCGAGTTGCCTGATGCAGAGCGCACGTTCCTCTCGCACCTGCCGTTCAGCCTCATCGGCTTCTGACTTGAGATCGGCCATGAGCTTCTCGTATAGCGAGACATCGAAGAGTTCTCGCAGGATTTCGAGGCGCTCTTTCGTCTTGGCCGAAAGGAACTTCTCGAAGCGCCCTTGAGGCAGGAGGACGATCTGGCGAAATTGCTCGGAGCCATATCCAAGCATCTCGACGACGGCCGCGTCGACGTCGCGCACCTTCTTCTCTGCCACGATCTTGCCCCGCGCCGCGTCTGTAATGTCGTCTAACGACATTCCGCTCGCATCGAACAGGTAAGCTTCGTGTGCGCTCCGCGTCTCGCCTTCACCGCGTGCCTTGGGTCGCATCTGGTCGGGTCGGCGAAGCACAACATATCGCCGCTCACCAATGTCGAACACGAACTCCGCCTCGGTCATTATATCCGGATCGGCGTGATCCGAGCGCAACGAAGGAGCGTCTTGCTCTGCCTTCGCCGCTTCTCCAAAGAGCGCAAAGGTCATCGCGCTGAAGATGGTCGATTTACCTGATCCTGTTTGTCCGTAGATGCCGAAAAGACCCGCCTCGACGGCATCCCGAAAGTCGATAACCACCCGACCTGGATAGGGACCGAACGCCTGAAGTGTTAGCCGAACCGGTCTCATTGGACATTCTCCGTCTCACGCAGGCGACCGAGTGCCGACGCTACGACCTCCAGTTCCTTCTCTGAGAATCCTTCGTCCCGCACGTGTTCAACGAAGTCGCCAATGACTTCGACAGGGTTCGCGACCGCCAGGGCACGTCCCGTTAAGGACTTTACTTCTGGCGCCTGTTCATCCCGCTCGTAGATAAGTTCACAGGCGTTCGGGAACACGTCGCGGATGCGCTTCATTCCATCGATCACAGGCGCATCATCGGTAAGCACGGCTTTGATAAAATCGTCAGATCGATCTGCGAGGAGAAGTTCTGCGTGACGTCCCTTCAAGACGCGCACTTGGCGAATGGGTGTGAAAGGAATGCTCTCAATCGTGGTTTGCCCGACTGCATCGATCTCGACGAGGCTCATCGACTTCTGGCAGTCAGATTCATCAAACCCGAAAGCTAATGGCGATCCCGAGTACCGGATATGAGGGGCACCAACCGATTGCGGCCGGTGCAGATGGCCAAGAGCCACATAGTGGGCACCCTCGAACACGGCCGAACTGACGGTCTCGATGCCGCCGACCCTAGTGAGAGGTCGTTCACTTTCGCTGCTCGAAGCCCCGGCTACGAAAGCATGCGAAACGACGACCCAACGCGTACCATCGGGAATGTTACGCCGACCGCAAGCCACCTGAGCCGCGAGGACGTCCTCGGGCGTGTGGAGAGCTTCGTCGGAAAAACATTCACGGGCGGCATACTCGTAGGCGAACGGCAACCCTGTGAACGCCACAGGTCCGTGGGCGTCCGTAAGTAACAGCGGCTTCTCGTCCGCACTGATAGCCCCACGGATCAAAGCGCGTCGTGTGTCTGTCATGATCGCCATGGATGCGATTCGATCACCAGAGTCGTGATTGCCGGCGATCATCACCACGGCCGCGTCGGTCTCCGAGGCAACGCGCGCCAAGAACCCATTGAACTGTCGCACGGCAGACGTCGGCGGGGCAGCCCGGTCAAAAATATCTCCTGCAATTACAAGAACGTCAACGTCGCGGGAGGTGATCGCCGAAACGATCTGATCGAGTATTGCTGCGTGATCGGCATCAAGAGGAATCCCGTTGAACTGACGCCCGAGATGTAGGTCGGCGGTGTGGAGAATCCTCATAGCAATAGTCCATATATTTTTTATTCGTATATTTTCTAGATGGACATGTAGGTGAGAGTCAAGGTAGGGATGCGCACATGAAGCTCAACGACCTCAAACATGCGCAGAGAGAGCGCCTGATCTTTCTGGACCGCTGCCTGACTTGGCGGGGTATGGCAAACCGCAAGGATCTGATCGACCGCTTCGGTATTTCGACCGCGCAGGCAGCGCTGGACTTCCGTGTCTATCTTGGTCTCGCGCACAGTACACCGCCAACCTATGATCCAGTTCGAAAGACATACATAGCTGCGAGTGAGCACGAGTCTTTAGCACCTTCCGGCCTGACCGAAGCCTTCGCTATCCTGACGAGCTGTGATGAAAGCACGCCATCTTCCGCGCTGCCACGACCGGAACGCAAGGCAGATCGGAGGACCATCGCGCTGCTTCACCAGGCAATCCGATTGGGGAAAACCATCCACATACGATACACATCAATGTCGTCCGGTGCCGACGAAGGGCAGTGGATCGCACCGACCCGCTTCACGTCTGACGGTGAAAGCGTGCACGTGCGTGCCCACAGCTTCAAGCACGGTGAATATCGGAACTACCTCCCGATCCGTATCGATCCTGACAGCTCTTTCGAGGAGAAAATCATAGACAAGCCTCTGCCGGAGGATGTGGATTGGAACACTCGGGCAATCATCTGGCTGCGACCAAAGACAGGACTTTCAGAAGAGCAAGCAAAGGTGGTCAGACGTGAATTCGGCTTTGAAGGCGAATGGCTCCGTGTCGAAACCAGAAAAGCTCTGGAATTCTTTTTTGATCGTCGATGGGGGTTGGATACCGTAGGCGCACGGCTTGAGCGCGCGAAAACAAACTACGAACCCATATGAATAACTAAATCCCTTCTCGTACGCCGTTCTTGCTCCGCTCCATAGTCGCCTCCAACATATCGAGACCATCGACAGCAGAGCGCATCTGCGCCTCACCCACCGCGCTCGCTGCCTCGGCATCCGTGACTGGACCCCCAAAATCCAACTCCATCTGTCGTTGTTCCTCTGCGACAACGGCTTGAACGACAGGCGCAGTCTTCTTTGGGGCGACATGGGTTTGCTCTGACGATTGGCCATCAGCAGCCTGGCGTCCGGCCACCACATCGGTTTCAGTTCCACGGGGCCCGTCCGGTGGCGGCGTCATCGGCATGGCGCGCATACTCAGCGGCAGATCGCCCTGCGGTCCACCTCCCCCCAGCTCCGGAAACGGCAATTCGCCCGTCTGCGCTGCATGGATTGCCTTGAACAGCCGGTCGTCGAAATACTGAATCCGTTTTGCGCGGACCGGCATTTGCGCATCGATGACCATGACGATCTCGTCGAGTGGCAGGCGGCGGGCCTCATCCTCAGGGAGCAGAGAGCTCTCTTCGGTTCGCGTGGATTGGCTTCGGCCCTCGAAGGGATTCTTGCCGATAGACTGCGAGCGCGTGACGACGGTCTTCGTGGTCTTGCCGACGGCTTTGCTCAGCTCCTCGACTGTCTTTTCATCGGAGGGCGTCAGGTAGAGCTTCACGCCCGCGTTGCCCTGCAGAGCGCGGCGGGTGTTCTCGCCGTAGATTTCATCGAGGGCGGGGATGGTTTGGGTGACCACGGCCAGATGACCACGATAGGTCCGCAGGGTCTCGATGCTCTCGACCACGATGGGCATCTTGCCGAGGCGATTGAACTCATCGAGCATGATCATCACAGGCCAGGGCTCGTCTGGCCCGGGATCCTTTTCCTGCATGGCCGAGAGAAGGTCGGAGAAGAAGAGCCGGATCAGCGGCGCGAGGGGTTTCACCATCAGCGGCTGGACGACGAGGTAAACCGAAAAGGGCTTCTTGCGGATCGTGCGGAAATCAAAGTCCGAGACTGCCGTCGCTTCATCGATGGCCGGGTTCTGCCATTGATCGAGCCCCGAGGTCATCAGGAGCGAGACGTAAGAGGTCAGCGTATCGTTGTTGGTCGAGGCCAGCCGGGTGAAGATCAGCTTGGCGGCCCTGTTATCCACCTCATGGCCGCGCGCGAAATACTCCTTCTGCTTGTTCCCGCCCGAGGCGGCGATGCGGTAGATCTCGCCCAAGGTGGGGCGCTTGCGCTGGAAGGCCAAGAGCCCTGCCGCCACGAAGAGATCGATCCCGCCCTTGAGGAGGCCCTGCACCCGGTCATTGTCACTTTGCAGGAAGAGCGTCGCCAGGAGCTGCAGTTCCATCTGCTGGCGGGCAGGATCTTTCAGTTGATAGATGCGCAGGAGCGGGTTGTAGCGATGCGTGCGCTTGCCCTCCCAATCGGTGGGGGCAAAGCGATAGACCTTGTCGCCTTGGGCTGCGCGGTGCCGAGCCGTTGCCTCGAAACATTCGCCCTTTACATCGAGCGTCACGGCGGAGCCTTGCCAGGTCAGCAGGTTCGGAATGACAAAGCCCGTGGTCTTGCCGCGACCCGTGGGGGCCACGATCAGCGCGTGTGGGAAGACCTTCGAGCAGATGTATTTCGCGCGGGATTTTGGATTACCGAGCTTGCCGAGGATGAACCCGGTCCCCGGCGCCCCGAAAAACCCGTTGGCCTTCATATCGCGCGCGCTCTGCCAATGGGTCTGGCCAAACCGTGTGAGGGCGGATCCCGAGAGGGCGAGGCTCAGCATCAGGCCGGCAGCTGCGAAGCTGCCGATGATCAGGTGGATCACCTGGGCTTCCTCGGGGCGGCGGTCCAGGATCGCCAGATAGTTCTGCGCGATATATGCAAAGTCGATCTCGGCCCCGAAGCCGAGATCCTGGTAGGTCAGCACCGCCGAGGCGATGGTATAGCCCATGGCCCCGGTCACCAGCGTCACGAGCAGGACGCCCGTGGCGATCCGCGCCTTTCCCATGGAGGCGCTCAATGGACCTGACCCCGCTCGGTCTCGCCATCCACGTCTGTCGCGCGGTGTTTTTCGTATTCGGCGTCGGCGAGTTCATCGACCACCTGGCGCAAGGCGTCCGTGTTGGCCGTCGCGGCATCGGATTGCAGGTAGACCTTGGCGACATAAAGCCGGTCGAGGCGGTCCTCGAGAACCTTGTCCAGCGCATCGGCATCGCCGGATGTGAGGCGGCCCAATTGGCGGTCATCCAGCAGCCGCGCGATCTCGGTTCGGAAAGCGTCCCGCTCCGCCTCGGTCTCGAAGGGCGCGGAGAGCTCCCCTGCCCGCTCATGGTCCAGGACACGCACAATCTCGTCTGCAAGGCGGTCGGCACGGTCAGACTGTGGCGCAGTTTCATCGCGGGTTACGAGGATGCCGGCGCGCGTGCCAGACCCAAGCCCGTCGCGCATCTCGGTTTCGCGGCGGACCTGATTGATGGCCTCCGTGTCGCGGATCTCGGCGACGGCGGCATAGGTCGCGCCGAGCCCACGGGCGAGATGGGCCGGCATGTCCGGATAGCGCGCGCGCAAGTCATCCGCGGCGGCATCCGCAACTGGGGTGCGGACATCGCGACCCTCCATGATCCGGTCGACCTCGCGGGTGATCTCGCTGGCGCGGGCCGCATCGGTGATGGTCTCCCTGTAGGGCTCAGACCGGTCGATCACATCACCAGGGCGTGCGAGCAGGTCCGGGTGTACCTCGAGATACGCGCGCTGCTCCGCCTCGATCCGGCGCTCTGCCTTTGAGACCACCTCCCACTCCCGGTCCTTAATCTGCTGCGCGGTCAGGCCGTCGGCGCGCATCTCCTGACGGATTGTCCCTTCCATCGCCCGCACCGCGTCCCGGTGATAATGGAACCGCTCGCTGATCAGTTCCGCTTCCATGACGCCATCCCGGCGCAGCACGTTCTCGCGCTCCAACAGCGTGCCAAGTTCCACATGCACGTCATTGAGAATGTCGCGGGCCTGTTCCAGATCGGCGCGGCGCTCGAGGTTCAGATCCCGCGCCTCAGCCACTTTGGAGAGATCATTGGCGATCCATTGATGCTCGAGCGCTGCATTTGAGGCGCCGGTTTCGATCCGGGCGACCACTTCCGCTGTGCTGATCCCAGTGCCGCGCAGGGCGGTGTCTATGCGCGACCGCAGGCGCGGGTCAGTGAGGCGCTCTAACTGGCTTTCTTGGATGTTTGCCTCTGAGTAGACCCCTCCCTCCGATGGTGCCTCAGACAACGTGCTCGAACGCAATCCGAGCGGCTGCATGTGTTGGACCTGCGTCTGGATCTCGATGAGGCGCTTTTCCAGCACGGGACGTTCCGCGTCAGGCTTTTCGGCAATCATGCCCTGCACCCGTGCGAGCTTCTCCGCATAGAGGCTTCTCAGATCCTCGAAACTTTGATCCTCGGCCATATAGACATCTCCTGTTCGATCCACCTGCCCGCCCCGCGCCAGCACCTCGCCCGCGCGGAAGAGGGCTGCGGCAATATCCTCGCGGGCCTCGCGGGAGGCTTCCGCGGCAAGCGAATGGTAGACGGTTCTGGTGTTGGCGATCTCCGCCAGCGTCCGCGCCAGGTCCTGCCCCACACGTTCGCGCTCGCGGGGCGCGCGACCCTCGTCCTTGGCCGCGTAGACCTCGCTGGTCCGGGCTGGGTAATGCACAACCCCGCGATCCACCCGGCGCGTGGCCTCCAGGCGCACGCCATACTTTTCGGCCTCCTCGACCATGGCGAGGCGGAAGTCGTCATAGTTGAAGCGATGGTTGCGCCCGAGGAAGAAGAACTCGCCTTCCTGCGAGCCGCGGTTCAGCACCAGATGCGCATGGGGATGATCGCGGTCCTCATGCACCGCGATGATGTAATCGAAATGCCCCGCGTCGGTCTGGAAGAACCGCTCGGCCACATCCGTCGCGATGTCGCGCACATCCTCCCCGCGCGTGCCGATGGGGAACGACATGAGCATATGGGTCGTCTGGCCGAGCTTGGGCTTGAAGCCCGCGTCCCACCGCTTGGCAAAGCGCTCCGTCAGGTCCTTGATGTCACCCGCCTCGAGCTTCGTCTTGCCATCCAGGAACCCGCTACTGTCCACGATATGGGTGGACTTGGTGGTGAGGTAATCGAGCTGGTTTGCGAGCTGTGATCTGGTATGCGTACCCCCGCCCCGGATCGCCTTGAAGACCGCTGGCCGATGCCCCGCAGCCGCGCGCACAAGCTGGCTCTGCTTGGCCACGTGCAGCCCTTGCATCGAGCCCCGGACGCGGCTCCAGCCATCCCGAAAGACCTCGCCCGTGACGGCATGGACGGCATCATTCAGCCGCATGGGCAAACTCCCTCAAGGCTGCCGTGGCCTCGAGCTGCATGGCGTCCCGACGGCGGCGCAGGAGCAGATCGATCTCGTCAGCAGAATCCAGGATGAACCGCGCCAGCCCGCGCATCTGCGCGAGGCGCAATTCGGTGAACTCCGAGCCGGCCCCCTGCCCTTGCCGATTGGCCTGCGTCATCTGCTTGGCAATCTGCGCGACCCCATTGCCGACCTCGTGCAGCGAGGCGCGGTAGCGCGCCATCTCGGCCGCCATCTGCGCGTCCGGAACGAACACCCCGCCTGCTGCCTGGATCAGCCGCCGCAGCCCTTCGGCCCGGCTCTCGATTCCGGCCTCGGCCAGCACCGCGTCGAGCGCCGCAAGCTCCGCAGCCGTGACCTTCACACTGATCGCTGAGACCGGAATTGCGGCATCCGTCTGGCGCTCGGCATCGGCTTTCAAGACGTAGCGCACGGCGCGCGATGTAACACCGAACCTCGCAGCCAGCTCGGACGTCGACACACCCTCCGCGGACTCGCGGACGATCTGCATCTTCTCGATCTCTGTCAGGCGTTTTGTTCGGGACATGCGGAAGAAAGACCCCCTATTTCCTGCCACCTTCCACCAAGGCTGCTTCCACCTTACGATAATATACCAAGCTGTCAATTATATACTTACGTCGCATTCAGGCTCAGGCAGCCTTGGTGTCCGCTTCACGCCGCGGCCCGCAGGGACGCGGCTCTGCCGCCCTCACCACCGGGCGACACCTGTCCTAGGGGTCCGGTCCGCCAGCCCCGCCCGAGGCTCTGGCCGAACACGCATGTGTTCGGACGGAACCGCGGGCGGGCGCAAACCCCACCGACGGGGCGGACAGGCAGGGTCAAGGAGGGCCAGATTTGGGCAACCAAATCTCTGCCGCAAAAACCGGGAGGCCTTGAGCGATCGGTTTTTGTGGATGGCCCCCTTGAGGCTGACGGGCCGGTCTGTCGCGGCCTGGTCATTCCGGGCGGAGTGCGTCCGTTGAACGCGCTGCGGCCGGCGGCTTCGTGAAGTCGCCTCGGGCGATCTGACCGCCGGACGCGGCATCCCTGGAACAGGGATCGGGCCGCCCCAAGATCGTCCTGGGGCAGCCCATCCTCGTCAGAGGATTCAGTCCTGGGGATCTTTCGCGCTCGGCGGGAACATCACCAGCTCCGAGACCGCGACCGGGAAGTCGAGCTTGAGGCTGAAGAACTCCGAGCCGTCCCCGTTGCGGGTGTTGCGGAACATAGCGCCCACGCGCTGAAAACGGGTGCGCTCCTGGCCATCGGTATCGGTGAACTTGACGGGGACGGTGGCGACGTAGTGGTTGGTCATTTGGGTTACTCCTTGTTGCGATGTGGATCACCCGGCACGGGGGCAAGAGGCCCGGTCGCAAGCGCAAATGCGGAGGGTCCGCGGCCAGCCGTGGAAGCCGTATTTGTGCTTGCCGAAGCGTGAGCTGAGGGCACGGACGGGCCGACCCCGTGCGATCCACATCTATGAGCAAAAAGGAGTGATCCGGATGACCCTTGCTATCACGCAGCCGCCACCATCCGCGTCCGCGTCCCACCGAGCCTGGCCGGGGTGCTGACGGAGCCCGCCCGCGTGGATGCGATGTTCCGAAACACCCCCCGAGGGACGTGCAGGTGTTCAGCCTCATATGCGACGTCTCGACCCCTCGTGTCTTGCGCTGCTGACGATGTGCGTGAGGTGCGCACCATCCCCAGCCCGTACCGATGCGGATGGGCCGCACGCTGACGGACTGGGTAGAGGGATAACGGTGCTGGCCGCCGCGAGCTGCCGATCACGCGTGACCGACCGCACGCGCCATGAGACATGACGAAAGGGCCGCGCCAAGCGCGACCCCCTCTCTTCAATCCTGCGCAGTCTTCTTCGCCGGGTCCGCAACCCGCATGACCGTCAGACCTTTCGCTTCCGCCTTCTGCCCGAGGTTCAGCGCGACCCCGTTGCCGCCGAAGAGTACTACCCCCGTCGCCGCGAACTTGTCGTCCAGCATTTCGTCATTGCACTTGAACGGTGCCGCCCGCCCGTGCGCGGACCAGCGCGGATCGAAGCGCGCCTGTGCTATCCCGCGTGCCCGGGCCCACCGAGCCGCGATCATCTCCGCCCCGTGCTTGCCACCCTTGTGGCAGAGGAAGATCTCCTGGTTCCGGTTCTGCTTGATCCGTTCGCGAACCTTGTCGAGCGTGTTGAAGATCACATCGACATCGGTCCAGTCGGTTGCGCCCGAGACGATCAGAGGCACCCCCTCGACTTTCGATTTCTCGGCGGTTTCACGGTCGTGCTGCTCCAGCAGTTGCCGCGCCTCGAAAACCGCGCCTGTCTCTTGCGCCCGGACGCTCGCGCGCGACCCGGCTGCCGGGATGAAGGCGTGGCCCGTCTCGATCTCATAGCATTCCGCCGCCGCCTCGCTCATCACCTCGATGGCGCCGACGATCTCGCGCAGCTGCAGAAAGCGCGCCTGCGCCTCTTCGAGCGCGGTCTCGGCGATCTCCGAACCATCGTGGGATTTTGCCAGCGCGCCGATCTTGTCGGCGGTGCGGTCGACCTCCTTTCCGAGCGCCACCTTGCGGCGCTGCAGGATCGTGGCGAGCCCATGGGCCAGCGGCTCGATTTCTGCTTCAAGGCCGGTCCCGCGCAGCGGACCGAGCAGAGCCTCGAAGCCCTCGCGGATGATGCAGTCCTGAAGAATGTGGTCTTCCGGGATCGGCAGCTGTGCGTCCTTCTCGGTCAGTCCGAAAAGCTCGATGGTCTCGTAGGTGTTTGCGGTGTCGTAAGCCATGTCTGGTCTCCAGTATTCGGTTCCTAGGCCACCACGTGAGTGTGGGGGCATGGCCGAATGCCTGGTTTCCGAATCTGCCCGGGTCAGGGACGGCGCAGCCGCCGGCTTGCCGGGCGCAAAAGTTTTCCGAGCGCAGCACCCAACACACGCGCACCCTCACGCACGGGACCGCCCCGCCCCACACGCCCCGCCCTCGCCGAAAAGTTTTGCGATCCTTGAGGCGGGCTGATTTGGGGGCCATCCGGAGGATATGCTTCCGCGCTCATGTGTGTGTGTTTTGACGGTAGGTTTGCCCGACCCGAGCAGGCAAACGGGCCGACCGGACGCGGGAGACGGATGAAGTGGCGGGATCGTTTTGGCCTCAGGCCAAAACAGACCAGAGCGCAATCCGGCGGAGCGGCCGGGGAGGGACGTGCTCGCGAGGCGGGCAAACCGGGATGCCGGGTGCAACGCCGCGGTGAGGCCGCATGGCCGAATGCGCGACGGACCGAAGGGCCGTTCTCCCCTGCGACACGCGCAGCCGAGCTGGGGAGGCTGGAAACTTGGAATCGGCATTGGCTATCGGTGGCCCAACATCACTGCGGAGGCGCGTTCTTGTTTTAAAAATGACGTAGGGCGCGGCGATAGAGCAGCCTTTCGCTGACGTCATCAAGTAATCATCCCAACGCTGAAGGCCCAGAACCCAAGTGCGCTTCTCACATGGGATCAGAATCTAGACGCTCAAACTAAGTGCACATGCGCTCGGCGCCTTTGTCACCATCCACGCTAAGAAGGATGACGCGACCATCATGCTCGAGGATGGTGGGTCAACAACACAACCGGTAGAGCCGCCTTGCATTCGTGCATGGCGCATCAACCCTGCACAGCCCAGGCCTTGTACTCCTCATAAGTTGCGAAGAGGTCACAATCGATGTCGGAGAGCTGTTCCACGACGCGAGTAAGCTCCTGCGTTTCCGTCTCTGACAAGTCCTTCTTGAAGACGGAAATGGGGGAAATCGCGTAGCTGCTCTGCTGCTCGATCAGCTTCAACAGTCTTTCGGAGAGTTTTGCCTCGTCAAAGGCGCGCATTGTTTCGGTGCTTTGGCCCGGTAACTCGCATTCCGCAAGAATTCGGTCGCGTGTGGCTTCGCAGTTTACCCGGTGCTGACGCGATGTTTTGAAGACAGCCCTGAATGCGTCCGTCATCTTCCGCGAGAGGTCTGCACGTTCTTTCTCACCGCAATCGGTCAACGCTTGCGAGGCTAGGACGCCGCAAAGACGCATGGACCGCACATACTCCCCAAATCCTGTGACGCTTGCATTGTACTGACTGCGATCCATCCGGCTCAGCGCGTCGAGATAGTTGGAGAACACCGTGTCGATCTCGCGCAGGATGTCCTTGTCGACGTTCGGACGAATGCCGACAACGGACCATGCGCCGGTACGCAGCCGCTCATTCGTCGCACCCGAAAGCGTGCCCATCGAGAAGTTCAGATGTGCATCATCAAACTTCGGCAAATGGAGGCTCAATGGCTTTGACGCGTTAAGGTCATCAAACAGGGCCAGACCCTCGATGATCAAGACGTCGCCCACAACTTTCAGGCGCTTTATCTCGTAGATCGCCTGCTCGAGGACGCTGTAGTAGATGCCCAATGGCGATCCATATGACTTGGATCGCGCAATCTGACGATAGTCTTCATCTTCCAGCGGCACTTCATCCAATTCATCCGTAAATGAGCGCACCCAGAGCATGTCTCTCAGCAGCAGATTGACATCTTTGGGGTCGTTGGTCACCGAACCTCTGGCTTCGCGCACGATGTGAAAGAACCCGGAATAGTTGACCTCCGCGCTCTTGTTCTGATCGAGACCAACACTCCTGTGATACCAGGCCAGGTTGTCGCTCATCGAAAGCCCCGGCAGTCCCTGAAGGTCAGAGTTAGAGCCATGCACTATCTGGCACCACTTTGCAAAACTGCGTGCGAATTCATCCATCCGGTTCAGAATGATGTTCCGGTTAGAGACCGAAATTTTTTGACTGTTGCTCTCGAAATTGAGCTGATTGAACGAGATGTTCACCTGTGTGCCCTTGGCAGAAGCCTGCGCTAGTGGTGACGACGAGGTGCGCCCAGGCAGTACGAAGCTGGCACTGAACTTTTTCAGTTTGCGCGACAGGTTTGCCGTGGGCTCGATCAGCTCGTGGAAGTTCAGGAAAAACACCAGAGGCGTATCGGCGATACTGCGGAACGCATCGATCTGCATCCAGGCGTCCAGCGCGTCACCGACTAACTTGTGCAGAAACTCAGCGAGCTGCTTGTCACCCGGGTTCTCACGTCTGAGTTGATGCAGATCCTCCGTATCCGACACGGGTTCGAAAAAAGGCTTCAGGTCTTCTGGCCACCTGACGGCGAAATTCTGATGGCCCTTGTCGATGAAATAGGGATCGAGATGCTTCGCCCACCTTTGTCTTCCATCCAGCTGAACGGCAACGTCATGAACAGCCTTTGTGAGCAGGGCCATGCCTGAGCCGAATACCGCCAACGGCGTGAACTCTGCCGAAAGGTAGGGAACCAGTTTCGTGGCCTTGGGCCGATTGGTCTTCTTTGCAGCCAATGTGTCTTACCGGTTCACAAAAGTTTCAATTCTACCGACTTTTGCATCCGATGAATCTGTAAATCAAGTTGCTATATCCCAATTCACTCTTGCCGCCCCAACAGAAGGGAGTTTTGCAACCGCATCTGGCTGCGGTGCGGCATTAACTTTTGATGCCGTAAAACTTTGTTTTTCAAGGGAAAAGTGGCGTTTTTCCAAGTCCGCCGTATTGCCGATTTGGCTGCGAGCGGCCTATTCTTTCGCAGTTGCAGCAAAATCCGACAAGCTTCGTCGAATCGCCGCTGGGCGAATTGCGGAGGGGATAAATACCACGCTCGGACGGCGCAACCACAAAAATCGACCGGAGATCATAATCTCCGATGTGTTGCCGAGACCAAGGGAGGATCATCATGAGCAAAGGCCAACGCAACAACCCGATCAAGCGATTTGAATTCGAACGCCCGGTCGCGATCCTCGCAGCACTTGGTGCATTTTCCGTTCTGAGCCTGGCAATCGCCTTCGTCATGTATCGCGATACTGGCGTCTTTGCCCTGTCCTGGCGCGAGCACTTCTCCGAGGCTGAACTCGCAGCAACGATCATCTTCGGTTTCGTCGGTGCAGCAGGGGCCAGCGGACTGGTTCCACAGACAACTTCCTATTTGCGCACGACGATAATGGTCTTTCTGGCGGCATTCTGCACTGCCAACGGGGGCGGCACGATCCGGGACATCCTGTCAAACCAGCTGCCATTCTGGATCAGTTCGCCCGAATACATCCTGATCCCCGGCATCAGCACGCTGCTTATGGTCAGCATGAAGGTTACCAGTACCACGACGGCACGGCATGTTTTTGAACTGACCGACGACTTCTCGACCGGCATCTTCTGCTGCCTGGGCACCTTCAAGGCGGCCGCGCTGGTCGGGCCGGATTCACCCGCCTTCTTTCTGCTGGCAATTCTGATTGGTACGATGACCGCGGTCGGTGGCGGCTTTCTGCGTGATGTGGCAATCCTGCGCCGCCGTCCGCGGGCTCTGACAACCAGCGTCGGCATCTGTGCGGTCCTGGGTGCCTTCATTCACGCCGCCTTCCTCTCCGCGGCAGCCGTTACCGAGATCGAGTTTTCCATGGTTCCCGAATGGCTCATCACCGGGCTGATCGTGATGCTCGCCGTCGAGTTCAGCCGCCATATCCGGTTTTTCGACCCCGGCGTGCCGGATGCTGCCAATCCGATCCTCATCCGCGGTTCTGACGAATTCGAATGATCCCGCAGATCGCATTCGGGTGGCGTGCTTCGATTAAGACGGACATGGGAAAAGGGGAACCGTGTCCCCACGGTTCCCCATGCCCTTACTGTATCGAGGTTACTCGCCCGGATCACGCGACCAGCGACAGCCCCGCGCCTGCGTCCTGCGCCTGCTCACCGCTGTCGATGAACGGGATGATCGAGAAGGTCTGGCCGCCACGCTGTTCTTCGTTCTGGACGGCATTGACGCGCAGGTCGCCATCGGGCGTGTTGATCAGCAGCGAAAGGTAGTCATTGCCCGTGCGGCTGCTTTTCGCCATCCAGGCCGAGCCGACGCGGATCGGCGTGCCCCGGGGCGAGCTGACCTCGATCCGGTAGTCGGGGTGGGTCTCCTCGGTCTTGTAGCTGTTCTCGATCAGCATGAACTCCAGATCGAACATCATGTTGGCGATGTAGCCGGTGAAGGCGTTGTCGGCGTCCATTGCGGTGAGTTCGCCCGAGATCGAGCCGGATTTCATCAGGCCGTTCGAGACCAGAGGGATGATCTCGAACACGCCACTCTGGGCCGTGCGCGCCTCTTTCGTCTGCACCGCGTTGACCCGGAACGGGCCGAGGCCGACATCGATCTGCATCGAGATGTAGGGGTTGCCGCTGGTATTGCCCGTCTCGTTCCAGGCCGTGCCGATACGCACCTTGCGGCCGGACTTGTTGATCGCCGTTACGTCATAATCCGGGCTGCGTTCGGACATCTTAGCCCGCGCCTCCAACTGGATGGCGATGTCAAAGCGCGTCGAGTAGATCATGCCGGTGTATTCGGCGGCGGCGGTCTCGACATTGCGGGTGAGGGTTCCTGCGAACATGGGATAGTTCCTTCTTGGATTGGCCGGTGCCTGACGTTCTTGCCAGCGCATCCGGGATTGCTTTCTCGACCCCTTGAGGGATCACAAATCAGAAAGCCCGCTTTCCTTTCAGACTCGCCCACGAGTCAGAGCTGCCGTCGGAGTGGTAATGCCCCCCGCGCCTCCGGGTGCTACGCCTCTCCCCTGCCCCTCTGGTCTTGATTGGCTGCCCGGCTTCTCCTCGTGGTCCCCCGCCGGGCCCGCGATGAAGAACTGCGCTTCATCCCCGTTCAACCGTTGCCCGCTCCGGTCGGTCAGCCCGATTGTGCTGCCGTTCGACTGAAACGTGATCAAGTACTGACCGAGCCGGTCCTTCTGGACAAGGTAGCCGGAATTGGCCCAATGCACGGTTTGGCCGGCATCGACCGCGGCTTTGATGTCTTCGAGTGTCATGATCGTTCCCCCCCACACCTATTCTGCTGCCACTGAAGCTACGCCTTGCTCGGCGTCTGGCCCGGTTCCGACTATCCGGGCCAGAATGCTTCCCGTGTCGATCCCGTCCCCATGCGGCAGGAACAGCCGTAGCTGGAATGCGATGATCTCGGTGAAGCAGCCGAGGGCCTTGAGGCCTTCGATCATGCCCCGATCCGCACCAGAGAGCTCGAGGCGCATCTCGCCCGCGACCCGGCGACGGGTTAGGGTCAGACCCCGGCCCAGATCGACCGGCGCGGTGGTGCCGAGAGCGGCAGTCAGCATCTCTTGCGGCGTTTGCGGGTTGGAGACAAGGAAGCGGGCGCGGAGCGCGGCCGCCCCTTCTTCGCTCAACGTGCGCCCGATCATGGCCGTCGCCCCGTCAGGCGTGACCCTGTAGATGCGTTCATTCGTGGTCGGAATGTCCTTCCAGATCGGCAACAGCAGCCCGGTCAGCAGGTAGAGCTTGGTCGTGGTGGTTTTCGGCAGGGACGCGGCCTCTTCATCCCAAAGCCGTGAAAACTCAGGCTTGCCGATCTCTTCCCAGGCGGAGGACTCGAACCGCGTCTCCTCCAGATAGCTCGACCCGTTTGGCCGCACCGCCTTGCGCATTAGCGTGACGATGTCCTCGTCATACATCTGCATGGGGCGCGCCGAAATGAGCCCGGCGCGACCGGAAGCGCGGTTGACCATCGGCAGCTTGTCGGGATTGCGCGACAGGGCGCCATCCGCTGACAGCACACGGACCGGGTCGGTGACCTCCAGCCCGATGATCCGCGTGACCGCACCTGATTTCGGGCAGGTCCAGAGATCCTCGGTGGAAACCTGTTCGATCCTTTCGCCGCGCAGGGTTTCCACGCCGAGATCGAGCGTGCCTGCCGCGCGCCCCCGTTCAGTCTGATCGGCAATCCGCCTCATGAACTCGGCAAAGAGCGCGTTCTGCATGTGGATGGGCAGCGCCAGCACCCGGTTGAGAAACCGCTGGATCGGCGGAAGCTCTTCGAGCAGCACCCCGTCCTTGTCGATCAGCCGCAGGGCGGTCCAGTCGGTGAAACTCTCGTAGCTCATCGCCTCGGCGCGCCCGGCGGCAAGATCGGCGAAATACCCACGCAGCGCCGCCCGCGCGATCGGGCTTTCGAGATTGTCCTCCTCGCGGAACATGCCTTGCGAGCCGGTCTCGCGCTGGCCCTTGGTCAGGGCCCCCAGCTGGTCGAGGCGTTTGGCAATCGTCGAGGTGAAGCGCTTTTCGCCATGCACATCGGAGGTGCAGACCCGGAAGAAGGGCGCGCTGACCTGCGCCGAGCGATGCGTGCGGCCGAGCCCCTGGATCGCCGCATCGGCACGCCAGCCGGGCTCCAGCAGGTAGTGCCGCCGCCGCTTCTGGTTCTTCGCGGTTTGCGCCGCGTGATAGGACCGGCCTGTCCCGCCCGCGTCAGAAAAGATTAGGATATCCTTCTCGCCGTCCATGAAGGCTTGGGTCTCGGATGAATTGCTGCTGGCGGCGCGCTTCTCGATGAAGAAATGGCCGTCCTCGGCCTTGAGGGGCCGGATCGATCGGCCCGTGACTTCTGCGACGGCCTCGTCGCCAAAAGCCCAGAGGATCTGGTCGAGCGCCGCGGGGATCGGGGCCAGCGTCATTAGCTCCATCATGGCCGCGTCACGCAGGGCGAGCGCCTCGCGCGAGACAACCAGCGCCCCGGTCTCATCCCGCAAAGGTTCCGCCACCATATTGCCGTCGATTTCCACGAGCTTTTGCGCGTGGATCGGGAAGGCCTGTTCGAGGTAGCCCAGAACATAGTCGCGCGGCGTCAGGGCACCCTCGACGAGCTCGTCGTCGGGGTCCATCGTTTCAAGCCGGCGTTTCAGCAGGCTCTCGCCTGTCGAAACCACCTGAATGACGCAAGCGTTGCCCGCCGCCAGATCGTCCTCGATGGCGCGGATGACGGTCGGGGCTTTCATGCCCATCAGCAGATGATTGAAGAAGCGCTGCTTCGTGCTCTCGAAACGGGACTTGGCCGAGGCGCGTGCGGCCGAGGCATTGGTCTCGCCCGAGGCGTCGTTGACGCCAGTCGCGGTCAGTGCCGCCTCGAGATTGTGGTGGATCGTCCGAAATGCGCCCGCATAGGCATCGTAGATCTCGATCTGGGCCGGGGTGAGCGCATGTTCCAGCACATCGTATTCCACGCCATCGAAGCTGAGGGCGCGGGCCGTGTAGAGGCCGAGCGTCTTGAGATCGCGTGCGACCACCTCCATGGCGGCGACACCACCCGCCTCCATGGCCGACACGAAGTTCTCTCGGCTTGGGAAGGGGTATTCGGGGCCCTGCCCCCAGAGTCCGAGCCGCGCGGCATAGGCGAGGTTATGCACGCTCGTGGCACCCGTGGCCGAGATGTAGAAGACGCGGGCGCGGGGTGCTGCCAGTTGCAGCCGCAGACCAGCGAGGCCCTGCTGGGAGGGTTTGACCCCCCTGCCCTGCTCGGATCCTGCCGCGTTCTGCATGGCATGGGCCTCGTCAAAGGCCAGCACGCCATCGAAGTCTTCGCCCATCCAGTCGAGGATCTGGCTCAGCCGCGTGGTGCCGCATTTGCCCGCGGACCGCAGCGTGGCATAGGTGACGAAGAGGATACCGTCGCCCATCGGGATGGGCTGGTCCGGTTTCCATTTGGAGAGCGGCTGAATGTCGGCGGGCGAGCCGCCAAGATCGGTCCAGTCGCGGATCGCGTCCTCGATAAGCGTGGCGGATTTGGAGACCCAGATCGCCTTGCGGCACCCGGCCAGCCAGTTCACAAGGATCAGCCCCGCACATTCGCGGCCCTTGCCGCAGCCGGTGCCGTCGCCGAGGAAATAGCCGAGGCGATAGGCCCGTGCATCCGGGTCATCATCGGCGCGCGTCAGCTTGGTCTGGTCGTCATCGATGGTGAACCGCCCGGGTAGATCGCGCCCGTGGGCATCATGGGCCATGATGATGGTCTCGAGCTGCGCGTCGGAAAGATGTCCCTCCTCGATCAACCGTGCGGGCAGGCGCAAGTCATTACTGCCCGTGTTTGAGGGCACCGGCGGCGCGACAGAAGCCATGGCGATGCTTTCGACGAGCGGGGTGGGATGTTCCTGCGCGCCCGCGATCTCGATCCGCTGCGGACGGTAGCGCGCATAGATGTCCGAGATCGGCGTGTTGTCGCGCGGGATATCGAGGCTCTTGAAAGTGAGCGGGACAACGGCATTGGCCCGAGATTTGGAGGCGGTGACAGGCGTAGCGGCGGTCTTGCGCGGGGCAGAGGATGGACCGACCGGCGGCACGCGATTGATCGCAGTCGCCCCTTGGGCCGGGCGCATCTCGGGCCGGGTTGCGGCCACGGCATCGACATATGCCAAGGCTTCATCCAGATCGCGCACCGTGGCGCGGATCATCTCGCCGTCCTCCTGCACCTTGTCGAAGACCATGAGCTGGGTTTCCACCGAGGTGCCGAGCTTGCGGTAAACCTGTCCCGGCATCGTCAGTGCCAGGCGCGGCGTCAGGAGACTGCAGGCGCGGCACCAATGCGCGGCATCGCGGTCGTGCGTGAACCCCGGCGGCATGATCGCCACCAGGCGCCCACCTGGTGCCAGGCGCTTTGCAGCCGCAATGAGATGTTTGGCAGCGATGTGCTTGTCGCGGGATCGGTCGACCGAGGAGGCAAAAGGCGGGTTCATCACCACGACGTCGGGTAGAACCGGCGTCTGCAGCAGATCGTCGATATGCTCGCCGTCATGGCCCGTCACCTCGCCGCCGAAAACCGCGCGCAGGAGGCGCTGGCGAAAGGGGTCGATTTCATTGAGCAAAAGCGTGGCACCGGCCCGGGCGGCGAAAGCGGCCAGGGCACCGGTGCCAGCCGAGGGCTCCAGAACAGTCTCGCCCTTGCGGATCGCCGCCGCCCGCAAGACCAGCGCCGCGAATGGCAGCGGCGTGGAAAACTGCTGCAGCCGGATCTGCTGCTCTGACCGGCGCGTTTCCGTCAGAAGCCTTGAGGCAAGCAGCTTTGCAGCGGCGATGTCACCTGCCGCACCTTCCCCACGCAGCAGCACCTGGACAGCCGCGGCCTGCATCAGGTCATATGCCATGCGCCAGTCCCAGGCACCGCCGGCATCGCTGCCATGGAACGTCTCGCGCATGATACGCGCGAGCGCCGAACTGCGCAGGGGCTGGTTGTCGACCTCCGCGCCGATCTGCGCGAGGGCAGAGGTGAGATTAGCGTCGGATTCAACAGGATTAGGGAGCGTTGAGAGAGGCTTGGACATGGGAAATTCCTTTGGATCAGGGTCTGAGTTCCAAAGGACAAAAAGCCCGCTCTACACTTTGAAGGCGTAGAGCGGGCAATTTCTTAGCGGGGGGCCTGCACCCCGATCATGGCCACTGCTGCGCAGCATGAAGAACGCGCAAAATGGTCACCATCTCAGGGCTTTCAGCATAAACCACGATGTAGTTCGGCCGAACAACCATCTCCCTAGTCCCGTCCACACGGCCCGCGCGGTACATCTGAGGGCGTTCTGGAAGGAGGGACGTCTTGTGTTCAATCTCGTCTTTAAGAACTTGGGCGGCATCCGGGTTGTCGTCAGAGATGTAGTCAATGATTGCCAGCAAGTCGGCTATGGCCGTGGCTTTCCATTCAAGATTTGGCAAGGCGCTTCCCGTCAATCAATGCCTGGGCGTCTTGCATCGCCTTGGCATGGGGCGTTGTGGGCCTTGGATCGTCCAGCGCTTCCTGTACCTTCGCCCTGAACCAGGCGTCATAGGCATCCGGATCAGCAGTCAATCCGGCAGGCAAGCCGCCTTCTGCTGCCACGCGGGTCAGAAGAATACGCACCGCGTCGGAGAGCGTCAGACCGACGCCCGCAAGTGCGTCCGAAGCCTGTGCTTTCAGCTGATCGTCAACACGAACGTGAAGCATGGATGTTTGGGCAGGCATGAATGGTCCTCCTATCGTTCACATTGATGTATCTCATTTGAGATACGATTTCAAGTCGGCAGCATGTGCGCGCGTGGTCTCCTGGTGTTGTCTCAGCGGGAAACTCAGCCACCCTGCCCCGCCAGGAACTCCGCCAGCACAGGACTGGCACCACCCTTCGCGGAACTGAGCAGCTCGGAGCCCGCAAGCGAGGCCTTCGACAGACGCACGAGCCCGCCGGTTTCCTCGATGCGGTAGCAGCGGCGTTTTTGCCGCCCCCGCTTGTAGTGCGTCGCAGTGACGATCTGGCAGGTGCTGCCGTCGGTGAGCGTCACGGGCGCTGCGAGCTTGATCTTGTCGCCTTCCTCGTAGTCCGGGATCGCAGCCCAATCCCGACAGCGCTGGCGCCAGGCATGGGCATAGCTGTCAGGGTCTTTCAGGTCGGACAGGAGGGCCAACAGGCTCAGTGGCGCGCGGGATTCGACCGGTCCCGCGCTTTCTTCCATGTCCTTGTAGCCCCAACAGCCATCGTCGTATCGGGTGAGGAAGACGGCCCCGAAGGTGATCGAGCCATCCGCACCGGTGACATAGGTCGCGTCTTCGACAGGGGTGCCGTCAATATTGGTGACCCTTGCCGCCGCATACCAGGTGGAGCCAACCTTGCAGGCTTTCACCAGTTCGGTTTTGCGCGTGTCGCCCTCGAAGGTGCAGAGCCGGGTGATCTCCGCTTTCTCATCCGCATAGGTCTGGACGCGGCGGTCCGTGTAAAACAGCCAACCCATCACGCCACCCTCCGGTCATCGAGTTCCATCAGCGCATCGAGGGGCACGCGATAAGGCTGCATCGCGTCGAAATCCTCGCAATTGCCGCAGTTCTGCACGATCGCGAAGGTGTCGCAGGCATCCTTGAGGATGACCCGGAAGGTGCCGCCGAGGCCCGAGGGCACCTCGTAGGTTCCGCCGATGAGATAATCCGAGGCCCGGCGCACGAAGACGCGGATGCTGTGGCCATCGGTGGCGAGGCGGATGGCCCCTCGCCCCCGGTCGATGAGCACCTGCACATCATCCAAGATGTCGGTGTAGAACTGACCGGTCAGATCGCGAAACGCCATGCGGCGTTGCGCCATCCAGTCGGTGTCGCGGAACGGGTTCATGCCATCGGCGAAGGCAAAGGAGGGATCGGCCTGCTCGGTGGTGACGATGCGGGTGGTCGTGCGATCGATGCCATTGGAGCGCAGATGCACGCCATTGCCGACGATCAGGATCAGGGCGGGCCTGTCCACCGGGCCTTTCCAGTTGGGCAGGAAGGTTTTGCAGGCGCGCGCATGGGCGATCTGCGCCGCAACTGCGGAGGCAGAGAACTTGAGAATAGCCATGGGGATATCTTTCCGTTGGGTGTGGGAGGGGCGACCCGCGCGGGCGGCTTGGCTCGCGCGGGCCGCGTGAGGGCTCAGGCCGCTTGCGCGACCTCGCTGTCAGGCTCCGGAGTTTCCGCGGTGTGCTTCGCCTCATCACAGGCGCCACCCGCGGTCTGCATCATCGGCGGGCACCAGGCGGCCACGGCAGCGCGCTGTGCGTCCGTGAGTGTGGCGAAGGGCTCGGCGAAGAGCTTGTCGCAGAAGGTGACGATCTCCTTCTTGCTCGAAGAGGCCAGCGTCACCGCCTCCTGGGCGAGGCCCAGATCCTCGCCCAGGATTTTCAGGAGCCAAGCCTTCTTGAAGCGATTGAAGAGCGCCGCGTTCGGCGTCCAATGGGCGCGAATGTCGGGCATGATCTCGATCTCGAAGTCATGCATCAGGCTGTCGCGCTGCCGGTCCCGCGCGAAACAGGACTGCGTCGTGCTGGCGGTCGCATAGGCCACGAGCTTGGCCTTCTCCCCTGCATCGAGCGCGCGAAATGCCGCGAACTGATCTGCGGGCGCGCGGGCGTCATCGAGCCACGATAGGTCCAACGCATCATGCGCCGCCGCCGCCTGCTCGAGCGAGGTCTCGTCGATCTCGTCCATCTTGGCGTGGCTGCGGTATTCTTTGCGGGCATCGATCTTGATCGCCTGCGTGAGACTCATGCCGCTGGTCAGAACATCACTGACCAGCTTGAAGAGCGTCAGATCGAGCGTGGCCTCGGGATGCAGCGCCATCGCAGCGCCAAGCGCCATGGCACGCTCGGTCTTGAGGTCCTCGGCCAGCGAGGCCGGGTAGGTGATTTCGCCGGCGTCCGGGGCCTCCTCCCCACTCGGGCTAGCCGAGGAGCCGCGCGCGCCTTCCTCTTTCACGGTGTCTTCCGGGCGGACGAGGCCCACATGGAGCGTGACATTACCACTCGACCAAGACGCAATCACACCAGCGCGGGCCAGATCTTCGTCGCTGTAGGCCTCCTGCAGATCGCGCGCTTCCTCTTCCAAGGCGTCCACGCGCTCGTAAAGGGCATTGTAGGCACCGTCCTCGAGCCCCTCATCCTCCATCTCGAGCTGGAGTTGCTCGAGCGCGGCGGTGATCTCGTCGATGCGCTTCTGGGCGGCCTCATCCGGCTCGATCGGGCCGGGATAGACGCGACCGTAGTCAGCCATGGTCGCATAATCATAGCGGACCATCGCATCGGCCCAAGCAAAGCCCAGTTTCACGCGCGCCTCCTCCGCGGCAGCCCCGAGTTTCTCGAGCAGGATGGTCTCGACCAGCGCCGCATCCTCGAGCACCGAATGCTCTTCCAGAAGGTCAGCTGCGACAGCGCCGCCCCTCGCCTCGTAGTCTTCACGCACGAAGGCCCCGATATCATCGCTGACCTGCACACCGCGGGATTTGAGAGCCTGGCGGACGGTATAGGCCTGTAGATAGCTGTCTTCCTTGGTCAGAGCCTCATAAACCTCCTTCTGCACCTCCTGGCTCGGATGCTCGGCAAAGGCCTTCATCGTGTCGAGCGTGATCGTCTTCGCCCGAGCCGCCGCGCGGATGTCGGGGTGGATCAGGCCATAGCGCAACCGGCCTTTCACGGCGGCCACCGTGGTGCCGAATGTCTTGGCGATCGTTTCGGGCGTCTGGCCGTCGACTTCCATCATCCGGGCGAAAGCCTCGAACTCGTCGATGGCATTCATCGGCGCTTGCGTGATGTTCTCGGCGAGCGACAGAGCCGTGGTGAGGTCGCACTCCTCAGGGACAAGGCGGCACTCGATCTTGGTCTTCGCCGTGAAGCCCTTGGCGGCTTTGTCGGCAACCAGTTCCTTCAGCGCGGCATGGCGTCGACTGCCTCCGAGTACGGCATATTTGCCGTCGATCTTCTGGACCAGGAGAGGCTGGAGCAGGCCCAGAACAGCGATGCTGGCTTTGAGATGCGCGATGTTTTCGGGATCATAGGTTTCCGGCGAGTTGCTGCGCACATTGGCGGGGTGAGCTGTCAGATCGCCGATGGCGACGGACACGGGTTTGAAACTTGCGGTCATGGGATATCCTTCTTGGTGGGTTAGATGCGGCCCGCGCACGTGCGCGTAGCCAATCCCCGGCTTCGGGGATCACCACGACAAAAGGCCCGCTTTGCCTTTTTGGGGGCAGCGGGCCTTCATGGTCTGAGATGTCATGGGGAGGCGTCCCCTGCCCTTCTACCAGTCGCGCGCTAGCATGATGGTCAGCACGCGCATGGTGGTGGCAGGATTGTCCGGGGTCTCAGCCCCGTAGCGGAAATCCGAGTCTGCTTCATAGAGATCGATCTTCCAGAACACGGTCTCGCCCCGGATCTCGACCGCCCCGAAATCGTGCCAGCCTTCTGGATCATTCTCCGGCTCGAACGTGGCAAACTCGCCGGCGGCCTTCACCGCCTCGGCCATGAAGCCGTCGCCGGCCTCCATGAGCGAACGGGTGACGTGCATCCGGCCCTGGATGGGCTGCGCGGGTGGTACCCCGAGGCAGGCAAGCTTGCGGAACGCGTCGTTCTGCGCCGCGATCACGGTCGGATCAGGGCGGTCTGTCTGGGGTTGTGCGGTGATGGCCATGGGGCATTCCTCTGTGAAGTTGAAACACCCTTCCCAAAGCCCACTTTTCCTTTTCCGCACGGCGGATGAATCGAGGCCGAAGGCGCCCTACCCGAACAGCCCCTTGGGTCTGTAATTCGGGTTGGGGATGGTTTCGATCCAGCCGCCCTGGTCCGTGATGCTCTCGAGCGCTGCCGAGAGCGGATACACGCCCTCAGACGCGCTCCACCAATAGGCACCGCGTTTGAAGGAGATGATCTTGCGGCGGCCGTCGTTGAAGCAGGCCACCCGCAGCGTCTTGGGTTCTTTACGGGACATGCGAGTCTCCGTTCTCCGTATGGTCAAGCAGCCTCGGCGCTGCGCCCTGCCCTGCCCGCCTCTGACCGTGCGATCAGGTAATCACAGGCGCGCTGCGCATCCGCGGCGTGCTTGAAGATCGCACCCTTGTCCGACCGAAGAACGCGCAACCAGTTGTGGAGATAGGCGGCATTCATCTCGAGCGTATGGGCCGTGAAGCCGAGCGTCTGACCCAGAAACACGGAGGTCAGTTCCGCGACGATCTCCTCGCGCGCGTAGGAAGTGTTGCCGAACTTCGAGAACCCGAAATCGCGGTTCAGTCGATGGGGGGCTTTCGTGGCATGGGCCAGCTCATGCGCCCAGACCCCGTAGAAATTGCGCGGATCGTGGAACCGGGTGATCGACGGCATGTAGACCTTGTCCACGGGTGGCAGGTAGTAGGCTTCCGTGCCGGTAAAGACGGTCGTGATGTCGATGGCGTCGAAAAACGCCTGCATGTGCGGGATGGGCTCGGACGGCGGATGTTCGGGTGCAGGCTCCGGATCTGGGAAGAAACTGTCGGGCAGGCCCTCGATCTGGCAGGCATTGAACACGCGGTAGGATTTCTGGAAGCGGAAGATGCGGGCTTCCTCGGAGCGATCATCGCCATCGCTGCGGTCGACCTCGCCGCCCGCGTCTTTCCGGCTTTGACCGTAATAAACGACGACAGAGGATTTTTCGCCCTTGCGGACCTTTGCGTCCAACGCATTGGCCTGCGGAAGCGTCATCCAGAAGGGCGAGCTGTGGCCCGCCATCACGGTGCGCATGGTCAGCAGGAAGTTGTTCACTCCCTGGTAGGGTTCCCCGCCCACGCGCAGGGGGCGACAGCTGCCACCTGCGGTCCATGGCTTGCGCCACGGCAGGACGCCGCGCTCGATGATACGGATGATTTCGTTCGTGATGACCTCGGAGGCATCGAATTTGGGCGTACGGGATCGGGCCATGGCTGGCGTCCTTTCGAGTGTTGATGAGGGGGAATGGGGATCAGATTGACCGACGGCGCCGCGGATCGTTGGTGATGCTGGCACCGATCTTTACGACCATGTCGATGTAGGTGGTCAGCGAGACGGACCTGCCAGGACCGCAAGGGTCAGGGTCGACAGATCCGTCCTGCGCCACCCGCGGCAGGTTCGCAAAGGCGATGACACCGGTGACGGGTCGGAGATCGATGAAGGGCGTCCCTCGTGCGACCGCAAGAGCGGCCAACGGAAAGCGCTCGATCGGCGCGAAACTCGACTCTGTGGTCCAGCCGAGATGAAGGAACGTCCCACCCTCCCCGCAGATCACATGCGCGTTTGGCAATGACGCCGCCTGCTTCAGATAGCCGAGATCACGCAGGACGGCCTGGCGTTCGAGCCGATGTGCCAGCGCCGTCTGGCCAGTTCGGCGCAGCTCTCTATGCCGCCACCAAGAGGCAGCGGTTGTGCGCAGCACGCGCAAAACACCTGTTTGCATGGGAGTGTCCTTCATCAGGAAAGACAGACCGGAACCCGGCCCGGACTCGTCCGAGGGACCCCAAAGTCCCTCATCCGTCAGTCACAAAACCCGAAGTCCACTTTCCCTTTTCACCAGCCAACTGGTCCGGGGTAACTGCCGATGGTCCGACACCACCGCGGACCCCAGTGACTGCATGCAGTAAGTGCCGGTTCCGGTCCAAAATCGGCAAGCCAAATCGGCAAACCCGGTCCGACTGCCGCAGTCTTTGGCATATTATCAATAACTTATCTGATGTTCTCGATCGGCAAAAAACGCGCCTACGGCGACTTCTTAGGCCCAAAAAGCAGAATCTCCGGCGTTCAGAGCAATGCAGCGTTTCGGAAGAGCATGGGAAACGAAGGCTCAGTACCTCCTGACAGCTTGAATTTCAGCAATATAGCCGCTATATACCGTCAGTATCACTGTAGGAGCATAGATCATGCACATCACGAACTTTGCTGAAGCTGGGCAATTCGAACCGCGCAAGATCGCCGCGGTGCTACGCACGTCAGCAGAAGAGATCGCATTGACCGTCGGCTTGGGCAAAGACGCGTTGCAGAGGCGAACCCGCATCGGTTCGGACAAGACGCAGCGCCGCCTGCGCGAATTGGTAGAGGTGCTGAACAAAGTCGAGCCCCGCTTCGGCTCGGAACTGATGGCCTATGCATGGTACCGGTCAGAGCCCCTGCCCGGCTTTGATGGCCGGACAGCCATGCAGCTGGTGCAGGAAGGCAAAGCTCAGCAAGTTCTGGAATACATCGATGCGGTCGATGCGGGCGTCTTTGCCTGATGCCGCTGAAAGATGGACGCTACTCAGGGCCGCTCTACCGTGCCCTGAACCCGGTCTATGCGCGTGAACCTCTGTCTGGACGAGGCGCTGAACTCTATGGAGGGCGCTTTAATGCAAAGGGTACCCCTGCCCTCTACACCTCGCTGGATCCCGCAACCGCTCTTAGAGAAGCCAATCAGGTCGGCAGCCTGCAACCCACGATTCTGGTGTCCTACAAGGCCGACCTTGGGCCTATTTTCGATACCCGTGATCAGGACGGACTTGACCGGTATGGCGCGACCGAGGCGATGCTTGCCGACCCTGCATGGCGCATGAAGATGCTCGATGGCCAATTGGTGCCGACACAGGAGTTAGCACGCGCCCTCATAGCAGATCGGTTTGCGGGGCTTCTGATCAAGAGTTTTGCGAAGGGTGCATCGTCATCGGACTTCAACATCGTCCTGTGGGCCTGGATTGACAATAAAGGTTCTTTGGAAGTGGTCGATGACGAAGAGCGGCTGTCGCGCATGTGAGTTGTGAGACTTGGTGCCGGATCTGTCCACCGCGGTGGACTTCGGCGGGTCGGAGGAAAACGGATTGACTGTGCAGTATCGCCCTAGTGGAATTTGGCTCTGTCGCTTTGATG
>CANLVD010000015.1 GCA_947494445.1 uncultured Paracoccaceae bacterium
TTCGCATCTGTTTGCTCCTTCGAAAGGTTGAGCAAACTCTACATCAAACTGAGGGAAGTTTCGGGGGGCAGGTCAAACCGAAAACAGCGCTCAAATCAAATTTCAGCACCCAAAACGGGTCACTTATTTTGCGTTCAGCAAAATTTCTTTGGACAAAATGGCACATTTCACAAAAGTGATCTTGAGAAAAATACTATAAAATTCAGAGAGTTGGTCGAGCCTTTGTAGGGACGCCTGTAACATACTTGGTGCGGTACATCGCAAGTGCTTGAATGGACAGGGAAAAACTCGTCATTCGAAATGTGCGAAATTATCCAAGGCATTGATAATTAAAGATAAAATATTTGACTGATCGTTGGCTTGCAGGCTAGGTCGAAGCACCTGAACCAAGAAAGGAGGTTGAGCTCGTAGGATGAACAGTACGCTTTGGATGCTACAAGGGCGCTACGAATATATGCCCATCATTCCAGCCAAGAAGGTCGCACAAGACTTCTTTGGCATTGAGGAGCGTGCTTTCCTGCGAAAGGTGGACAGCGGCGATATCGATCTACCTATTGTCAAACTCGAACGCAGCCAAAAAGCGCTTAAGGGGGTGCACATAAAGGACTTGGCCGAGCTTATTGACCGCCGCGTCGAGTCCGCTCGTCGACAGCAAGAGCGCATATTTCACTAGGTTAGCTTAACCAACCAAGACCAATCTTCGTAAATGTCGCCTTTGGCTCGAATGTGCTCGTATCGCTTTAATGAGTTCCAAGACCGATGACCTGTCGCATTGGCAACCCGTGGGATGTTCCAGTCCATTTCAAACAGTCTTGAGGTTCCTTCATGCCGAAGGTCATGAAAATGGAGGTCTTCGATTCCTAGGAACTTGCAAGCATCAGTAAAGCGCCTACTGACTGTGTCGGAATGGAACGGAAAAATACGGTCGCTGTCATGGTTCCTACGCGACCACGCATCGATAATGTCTCTGCAAGGATCAGGTAGGGTGCACCATGTATCGTTGCCCTCTTTGTCGCCCGGGTGCTTCATATCTCGAACCAAAACCCGGGTTTCGTTTAGGCCTTCATCAGGTTCATAGTCTGCCCATTTGATCCTGCAAATCTCGCCCTGCCTTCTCGTGCTAAAAATTGCAAAAGCAGTAATGATATCCATTGGAACTGCTCGAGGGTCATGAGCGCCGGAATTGCGAAAATGTGCCATCAACTTGTCCACTTCGGCGAGCGTAGGGCGGCGATCCCGCTCTTTTGCTTTACCTCTCGTGCCCACTTGACCAAGGGCTTTCATCGCCCTTTTCATCTCGATTTCATCAAGTGCGAACCCCCATAGGGCGTTGGCGACCGAGAAGACCCCGGAAAGATGTTGCAAATAGTTGTTTACTGTGGCGGCTGAGTTAACTCTTGGGCGTTGCCAAAGCTCATTAGCGAATTTGGAGATGTCGTTGCTCCTGATTTGATCGCAAGGCATTTTGGCTATGTCGTACTCATCGCGGATGGTGCGCAGGACCTGAGTTTTAGTAGCTCCCATCCCACGCCTATCCTCCTTTATGTAGCGATCAATGGCGTCTCCAAGAGTTCTACGTTTGCTGGTTCGCTTTTGAACCTTGAGACCTGCTGCTATGTCTTGATCAATTTCGTCTTCACGTTTGTCCGCCCAGCGCTTTGCTGCCTTCGCTGTGTCGAAAGTGCGGCTTTCCGGCTTCATGTAGCCACGGCGTGTAATCTGGGCTAAATACCCCGTGCTACCGTTTTTGCGTTTTCTCTCAACGATGGTGGCCATGACCAGTATGATTCCGCGTCTATCTGTATGATTTCGAGTCACACTAACATGAAAAATAGACCGAAATAAGTCAAAATCATACGAATTGTGCTACCAAAAAGTGAGCGATAAATCAACAAGAACCCAACAAAAACAGGACTTAGAGAGATCATCTCGCTTATCGGTCGCCCCGATGATGGATTGGACGGATCGGCACTGCCGGGTATTTCATCGCCAGTTTTCGCGGGTGGCCGAACTCTATACTGAAATGGTGACCTCGGCGGCTTTGGTGCGCGGCGATGCGCGGTTTTTACTGGAGCATGATCCAATTGAACATCCGCTTGTTTTGCAGCTGGGTGGGTCTGATCCGACCGAGCTCGCACAAGCTGTGAAGCTGGCCCTGCCTTTCGGGTTTTCGGGGTTCAATCTCAATGTCGGATGCCCGTCTGACCGAGTGCAATCGGGATCATTCGGGGCTGTTTTGATGGAGCGGCCAGATCTGGTTGCAGAGTGCATGTCTGCAATGGGCGAGGCAGCCGAGGGACTTCCTGTAACCGTCAAGTGCCGCATCGGTGTCGATGATCAGGACCCCGACACAATCCTGCCCGCCTTTTTGGAGACAGTTTCAGCAAGTGGAGTCTCGCATTTCGTGATCCATGCGCGCAAGGCCTGGTTGAAGGGGTTAAGCCCCAAGGAAAACAGGGATATTCCGCCTTTGGACTACCCGTTGGTTGAACGGATGGTGACGGAGTTTCCGCATCTTGAGATTGCCATCAACGGCGGGATCATGTCTCTGGATCAGGCCAAGGCCTTTCTGGCCAAGGGCTTGCATGGTGTGATGATTGGAAGAGCGGCCTATCACGAGCCTGCTGCAATTCTGGGGTCTGCGGACCGCGAGATTTTCGGGGCTGACAGTCCCGATGTTTCCGCCGAAGACGCGGTTTTGGCAATGTATCCTTACATCGAGGCGCATTTGATCAACGGTGGAAGGCTCAACCAGATCACACGGCATATGTTGGGGGCCTTCTCCGGCAGACCCGGCGCACGCTTCTGGAGGCGCACCTTGTCCGAGCGTGCAAGCAGGCCGGGCGCAGGTCTGGAAGTGCTGGATCTTGCCCTGTCAGGGCTTGAACTCAAAAGGGCCTGAGCATCAGCGCCGGGCCGCGCGTCCCTGACGTTTGCCTTTCAACAATCCGGTACGACTTGGCAATTCTTCCATGATCGATTTGCGTTCATCAGCAGAATACCGGGACCAGCGCGCGATTTCATTGCCTGTTCGCAGGCAACCGATGCAGATCTTGGCACCGGGGTGCAGCACACAGACCTTGACGCATGGGCTGTCGATTTCATTGCGTTTCCAGACGTCGTCGCTCATGGACGGGCCTCACTGATAAAGCGCATCCGGTCGAGCGCTCCTTGCAAGATATAGCTTGCGGCGACATGATCAATGACCTCCGCTCGACGTTTGCGGGAGGTATCGGCCTCCAGCAATGCGCGTTCTGCGGCAACCGTGGACAAACGTTCGTCCCAGAAGGCCATTGGCAGATCGCTCAGCCGTTCCAGATTGCGGGCAAAAGCACGGGTGGATTGTACTCTTGGACCCTCGGAGGCATCCATGTTCAGCGGCAGCCCGAAGATCAGGCCGCCGACCTCCCGCGCTGTGCAGATCTCCAGAAGCGCATTGGCGTCGAGAGTGAATTTCTTCCGTTTGATTGTCTCCAGCGGCGTGGCCACCGACCAGAGCCTGTCGGAGATTGCAACACCAAGGGTCTTGGTACCCAGATCAAGTCCGAGTATTGGCAGTCCCGGTCGGATTGCTTCCAGAAACGGCTCGATCGGGTCGTGGATCACTGGACAACCTCGGCATCGCGGGCCGCCTGACGGATGATGTTCAATGCCTGGGGTTCATCCGCATAGACAACGCGGGCCTCGTTCCATACGTCGGAGGCTGCGCGCAACTCTCCCAGAACACCATAGGCGCGGATCAGACGCGCCCATTCTTCGGGCAGGCCACCCTCAGTATTCAGCCGCTCGGCCAATTGGCTGACCATGCCGCGGATCATTTCCTGCCGGTCTTCAGGGGCCATGTCCTGTGCATCGGCAATGGCCTGTGCGTCCGGGCCCGGCAATGTGGAGGGCACAGGCAGGCCGGCGGCTGCCGCGACTTGCGGAATTTGTGCCTCGATCGCAGCAATCCATGGTGCGCCCGGCGGGCTGTCCATCAGAAGGTTGGCCCAAAGGTTATAGGCCAGATCCGGGCGCCCGGCCTGCGCCAGCAAAAGCCCCGAATAGTACCGCCCTTTTGGATCAGCCTGCGCAAGGCGGACACCACGCGACAGCTGCGTTTCAGCCTCGGGCGAGACATATCCACCTGCGGACAGCACCATGTATTCAGCACTGTCGATGAAATCCCGGCCCGATGCCTCGCCTCCCAGAAGCTCCAGCAAATCCAGTTGGGCAACCGAAGCCTCGGACCACAGCCCCAACTGCCCCAGATTGTCGGCCAGAAGCCGGTGTCCGCGCACATCCATCGGACGTTCGGCCAGAACCGTGCGTAACTGGCCGATCAACTCAAGATGCCGTGGATCGGCTGGCGGCAGATCGGCAAATTCCGGCGAGCCTGCAAATGCGGCCTCAGCCTCGGCCTGCCGAGGGCGTTCGGCAAACTGGCGGGCCTGCTCGCTCAAACGCGCTTCAAGCGGCTGATCACGATAGCCCGGTGTGCCAAGTTGTGAATAGAGTATGCCGCCCCCGATCAACGTGAACGCCAGAAGGGCAAGCCCTGCAATTCTGCTGGCGGACTGAGGGGCAGGGGAGGCGGTCTTGGCGTCAACCTCGGCGGCCCCCAGCAAACGGCGGGACACTTCGGTGCGCGCAGCCTCAGCCTCCGTCGGGGCCAGAACGCCTCGTGCCAGATCCTTTTCAATCTCGCCCAGCTGATCCTTATAGACCTGCACATCAAAGGCAGCATCAGGGGCCGTGCCCGCCCGACGTCTGAGCAGGGGCGCGCAGATCACATACAGGCTGACGGCTGTCAGCAGGGCCGCAAAAATCCAGAACACCCAGAACCTCATGTCGATGATCGCCATCGTTTGGCGGACCATACAGGCAGGGGTCTGGGAAGGGCAATGCGCCAATATGCGGCGGTCCGGCACAGGGCATCAAAATGTCGCGAACCGCCGCTGTTGTGACGGTCTTTGAGAGGGCGGATATGCGCACTTGAGGCAGAAGCGGTGTCAGGCCATAAACATGCGTCCCGGAAGCGGTTCCGGAACGCACACGCATGGGAGCAGGGTCAGTCATGAAGCGATATTCAGCCTTTGCGATTGCACGCGAAGCGGCACGTCACCATACGGGCTGGGAACGCGCGTGGAGATCACCTGCGCCCAAAGACGAGTATGACGTGGTGATCGTTGGCGCTGGCGGACATGGTCTGGCCACGGCCTACTATCTGGCCAAGAACCACGGCATCCGCAAAGTGGCGGTGATCGAAAAGGGATGGCTGGGCGGTGGCAATACCGGGCGCAACACCACGATCATCCGCTCGAACTATCTGCAGGAGGCGTCGGCCGGGATCTATGAGAAGGCACGCGGCCTGTACGAGAACCTCAGCCAGGATCTGAACTACAACATCATGTTTTCCCCGCGCGGCGTGATGATGCTCTGCCAGACCGAGCATGAGTTGCGTGCCATGAAGCGCACGGCGCATGCCAACCGACTGGCCGGGATCGAGACCGAGATGGTCAGCCCGCGTCGCGTCAAGGAAATTGTCCCGATCATCGAAACCTCCGGTCCTCGGTTCCCGGTTCTGGGTGGCCTCTGGCAGCCGCGCGGCGGCACAGCGCGCCATGATGCGGTTGCATGGGGATATGCACGGGCCGCGTCCGATATGGGCGTCGACATCATCCAGCAATGCGAGGTCACCGGTGTCGACCGAGACGGCGATCAAGTAACCGGCGTGCAGACCACCAAGGGTGCGATCAAGTGCAAGAAGCTTTGCATTGTGGTTGCAGGATCATCCGGCGTTCTGGCCGAGATGGCGGGTTTCCGTCTACCGGTGGAAAGCGTTGCCCTGCAAGCGCTGGTGTCCGAGCCGATCAAACCTTGCATGGATTGCGTGGTCATGGCCAACACGGTCCACGGCTACATGAGCCAGTCCGACAAGGGCGAAATGGTCATTGGTGGCGGTGCGGATGGGTTCAACAACTACACCCAGCGCGGATCGTTCCAGCATCTGGAAGAAACCGTGCGCGCACTTGTCGAAACCTTCCCGATGATCTCACGGCTCAAGATGTTGCGTCACTGGGGTGGGATCGTGGATATGACGGGCGACCGTTCGCCGATCATTTCACGCACCCCGGTCAAGGGCATCTTCATCAACTGCGGGTGGGGAACCGGCGGGTTCAAGGCCATACCGGGCTCAGGCTGGGCAACCGCTGAACTGGTTGCAGATGGTGCGCCACGTGCCTTGGCCGCGCCCTTTGGACTGGACCGGTTTACCGAAGGGCGCATGATCGACGAAAGCGTCGCGGCAGCAGTGGCGCACTGATCATGACATCAGCGCGCCAAAACTCTTTGTTTGAACGAAGAACCGTCGGTTCAGACGTTGCGACCGTAGTCGATCGCACCGAACTGCTTGCGGCGGTAATTCACGCTGCGTACCGGCTGTACCGCGCGGAAGACCACCAGCGACACCAGAAGGGTAATGACCATCAGGGCTGCATTGGCCATTGTGACGCTGGGCTCGATGCCAAGCGGCAGGAACAAAAACTCGGACACGATGTCACGTGCTTCTTGAATGACCCAAATGGATTCGGACTGTGCTTTATCAAGCTTACTCATGCTTTCGCCCCCACGAAAACTAACAAAATGTACTGCGCCATAATTAGTTCAAATTGCTTGAAAAATCAAGAGAATCGTCATTTTTGGCGTGAGGCTGCCCGAGTTCTGCCCCATTTTCGCAAGGGATTTCAGGATTTTAGCCAGTTTACGCGCGAAGTGGTTGTTTTGACTGGTTTTCTCCTTCGTATAGGTTGTGGCGCTGCAATAACCAATTGTGGCGCAGTCCGGGCCATGGGATATGGCCAGCGACGGGGTGGAGACATCACAAATCCGGGTGATTCCGCCCGTCGAGCCGTGATTTTCAAGGTGAAGAATCGGTTTTTGCACGCTTTAGGCGAGCGGGGATCACATCAACCATGGGGGCTTACATGCTGAGTTTGACCTGTCCAAACTGTGGAGTTCAGGGCGAGGAGACCGAATTCGCGCCCGGTGGCGAGGCTCATCTCAAGCGTTTTGGTCCCGGCAGCGCTGAAGAGGCTTTTGAAGGCTATCTGTTCTACCGCAAGAACCCGCGGGGTGTGCATTTCGAGCGCTGGCGCCATGCGTTTGGCTGCGGAAAGTGGTTCCATGTGGCCCGTTGCACGGCAACGCTTGAGGTCTTCGGTAGCTACACGGCACAGACGTCAATTGTGCCGCAAAACATCATCGATGCCATCAAGGCACGCCGACCAGATTGGGAGATGGATCAATGAGCACCCGTCTCGCCGCCAAGGGTCAGTTGATCGACCGGTCCAAGCCCATTGCATTCACGTTCAATGGCAATCGTTTCGTGGGGTATCAGGGCGACACACTTGCCTCGGCCCTGCTCGCGAATGGCCAGACGCTTGTTGGGCGGTCTTTCAAGTATCACCGGCCCAGGGGCATTGTGGCCTCGGGCGCGGAAGAGCCGAATGCGCTGGTCAATCTGGGCTCGGGCTCGCGGTTCGAGCCGAACCAACGGGCAACCACGACAGAACTGTTCGAAGGGCTTGAGGCGAAAAGTCAGAACCATTGGCCCAGCCTTGAGTTCGACTTCGGTGCTATCAATGCCAAGCTCTCACGCTTTCTGCCTGCGGGCTTCTATTACAAGACTTTCATCCACCCGCGCGCGGCCTGGAAGCACATCTTTGAGCCGGTGATCCGCCAGTCCGCAGGTCTGGGAGCCGCTCCCAGCAAACCGGATGCGGATCGGTACGAGCATTTCTATGCCTATGTCGATGTCCTGATCGTAGGCGGCGGTATGGCAGGTCTGACAGCAGCACTTGAGGCAGGCAAAGCCGGTGCCAAGGTTCTGCTGGTGGAGCAAACATCGCAATTCGGTGGTCGGTCGCTGGTCGATGGCGATGCCATAGATGGCGCGCCGGTGGATGAGTGGATCGCTCAGACACTGAACGCGCTCGAGGCCATGCCCAATGTCACGCTGCGCAAGCGGATGATGGGCACTGGCGTCTATGACCATGGGTATGCGCTGGCCTATGAGCGTGTCGCGGATCATCTGCCGGGTGCGGATCTTCCGCGCCACCGCCTCTGGCGCATTCGGGCTAGGCAGATCATCGCGGCAACCGGTGCGGTTGAGCGCCCGCTGGCCTTTGCGGGCAATGACATCCCCGGTGTGATGCTGGCAGGTGCTGTGCGCGATTACGTGTCCCTTTACGGGGTCAGCCCCGGGGACCGGACAGTGATCGTGACCAACAATGATGATGCTTACCGAACGGCGATTGCGCTGCGTGAGGCAGGTCTTGATGTGCCGGCCATCATCGATGCCCGCAACATGTCCACAGGTGCTTTAGCCGATCAGGCGCGTGCTCTGGGCATTCGGGTCGAGGTCGGGCGCGGGGTTGGCAAGGTGCTGGGCGGCAAAGCCGTGACCGGTGTCGCAATCAGCCCGCAGGCCGGTGAAGGGGCGGTGATCGAAACCATCGAATGTGAATGCATTGCAATGTCCGGCGGCTGGTCCCCGGTCGTGCATCTCTGGTCCCATTGCGGCGGCAAGCTGACCTGGAACGAGGAGCTTGCCCATTTCCGCCCGGATCCCGAGCGTCCTCCGACCAGTGCTGACGGCAAGGGGTTTGTCATTTGCGCAGGCTCGGCCTCTGGTGCGCTGCTGTCAGATGAGTGTCTGGCAGATGCTTTTGACGCCGGGCGCAAGGCTGCCGGAAGCTGCGGGTTTGAACCAGAAGACAGCGTTGCTCCGCAAACGGATGCCATTGCCGAGCAGTTTCTGGAGCCTGTCTGGATCATGCCGCAGGGCGCCGACATCTCTCTGCGGTCCAAGGCGTTTCTGGACTACCAGAACGACGTCAAGGTCTCGGATGTGCAGCTTGCCGCACGAGAGGGGTATGAAAGCGTCGAACACACCAAGCGCTACACAACGCTTGGCATGGCCACCGATCAGGGCAAGTTGAGCAACATCAACGGTCTGGCCATTCTGGCTGATGCGCTGAATGCGCCGATCCCTGCCGTGGGCACCACGACTTTCCGCCCGCCTTATACGCCGATCTCCATGGGTTCGATTGCCGGTGAGGCACGAGGCGCTTTGTTCAAGCCGACCCGCAAGACCGCGATGGACGGCTGGCATGCTGAAAATGGTGCCCATTGGGAGCCTGTGGGCGATTGGCGCAGACCCTATACTTTCCAGCGTGCAGGCGAGAGCATCTCGGCCTCGGTCACGCGTGAAATCCTGAACACGCGCAAGAATGTCGGCCTGCTTGATGCCTCGACCCTGGGAAAACTACTGGTCAAAGGGCCCGATGCGGCCAAGTTCCTCGACCTGCTTTACACCAACATGATGAGCAGTCTGAAACCCGGACGGTGCCGCTATGGCCTGATGTGCAACGAGAACGGATTTCTGTTCGACGACGGTGTGGTTGCCCGCATAGATGAGCAGACATTCCTGTGCCACACGACCTCGGGCGGGTCGGACAATGTGCATGGCTGGATGGAAGAATGGCTGCAAACCGAATGGTGGGACATGCAGGTCTATGTCGCCAATATGACCGAGCAGTTCGCGCAAGTGGCAGTTGTCGGCCCCCATGCCCGCAAGGTTCTGGAAAAACTGGGCGGCATGGACGTCTCGAAAGAGGCATTGCCTTTCATGGGCTTTGCCGATGGAGAGTTGGCAGGCATTCCGGCGCGGGCCTACAGGATCTCGTTCTCAGGTGAATTGAGCTACGAGATCGCCGTGCCTGCCACGCGCGGGCTGGAGTTCTGGCAGGCCTGTCTGGCCGCCGGGGCGGAATTTGGCATGCAGCCCTACGGTACAGAAGCCTTGCATGTTATGCGGGCTGAGAAGGGCTTCATCATGATCGGGGACGAGACCGACGGGACGGTGATCCCGCAGGATCTGAACCTTGGCTGGGCAGTGTCGAAGAAAAAAGAAGACTTCATCGGCAAACGCGCGCAGGAGCGCAGTTATCTGACCGCGCCCGATCGCAAACAACTGGTTGGCCTGTTGACCGAGGATCCCAAGACCGTGCTGCCAGATGGCGCGCATGCTGTTGAGGGTCCACCACAGGACAATGGGTTTGCCAGCGCCATCGGTCATGTCACCTCGACCTATTACTCACCTTCGCTGGACCGGTCGATCGCCATGGCGCTGATCAAGGGTGGGTCGGGCCGGATGGGCGACACGCTGGAATTTCCGGTCTCCAAAGATGTGACGATCAGGGCCAAAATCGTGGATCCGGTCTTCTTTGACAAGGAAGGGGAGCGTCAGAATGTCTGAAGCCACAAGCGAAACCGTAGACATCTCTCGTCTGTCCGAACGCGGCATGATCACCGTACGCGGCGATCTGACCTCGGTTGATCTGCAATACCAACTGACTTCTCTGGCGGGCGTTGACATGCCCTCAGAGCGCGAGGCCAAGGTCGAGGATGGACGCGGACTTGTCTGGATGTCTCCAGATGAGGTCCTGATGGTCCTTCCGAAGTCTGATGTGGAGGGTGTGCTTGGCACATTTCGCGAAACACTGGGCGCTATTCACCATCTGGCGGTAGATGTCAGCGATGCACGCGCGGTCTTTGAACTTAAGGGTCCCAAATGGCGTGAAGTGATCGCCAAGGGCGCACCGGTTGACCTGTCGCCTAAAGCCTTCGCGCTGGGTCAGATGCGCCGCACGCGCCTTGGGCAGGTGGCTGTGGCCTTCTGGATGACAGAGCCGGATACAGCCGAACTGGTCTGTTTCGCCTCGCTCGCCGAATTTGTTTCCAACTGGCTGAAAATGGCTGCAAAAGCGGGCAGTTTTCCGGATTACCTCAAGGAATACAAAAACGACGCTTGACCTGCGTGGCTGGTCGGAGTGTTCTGCTTGGGTTAGTTAGAACGGAGACTGGTCATGAAAAAGACCCTATGCGCTGCAGCAATGACGTTTGCCACTCTGGCAGGCGCGGCCTCAGCCGCAGACTTGAAGATCTGTGTCGAAGGGGCCTACCCACCATTTTCGGAAACCGCGACAGACGGGTCGGTAGTCGGGTTTGACATCGACATTGCCAATGCGCTTTGCGCCGATATGGGCAAGTCCTGCGAGATGCTCAAGACCGACTGGGATGGCATCATTCCGGCCCTGCTGGAGCGCAAGTGCGACGCCATCATCGCGTCAATGTCCATCACTGAAGAGCGCAAGCAAGTCATTGACTTCTCGGGGAAATATTACAATACGCCGGGCCGCTTCGTCGGCAAGGACGGCATGTCTGAAGATGATCTGTCTGGCAAGACTGTCGGCGTCCAGCGTGGCACCATTCATCAGGCGTTCATGGAAGGTGAGTTTCCAGATGTCGAGTTGAAGCTCTATGGCTCTCAGGACGAGGTTTATCTCGATCTGGTTGCTGGCCGTATCGATGCCTCAATGGCCGATAGCATTGCCCAGCTTGACGGTTTCCTGAACACGGAAGCGGGCGACGGGTTCGGGTTCTTCGGCGGGTCCTACTCGATCCCCAAATACCACGGTGATGGGGCCGGGATTGGTGTGAGAAAAGCCGACACGGAATTGCGGGACGCCTTCTCGACCTCGATTTCGAACATCCGGACGTCGGGCGAGTATGAAACGATCAACTCTAAATACTTCGCATTTGACATTTATGGCGGCTGACGCCGTCTTGCCCGCATCTGTGACATCAGGTGCGGGTTCCCTAAATGGCTGACCTGATTTCATATATGCCGCTTTTGATGCGCGGCATGGTGACAACAATCCTGCTTGCGATACTGGGTCTCGCTCTGGCGACGGTCTTTGGTGGTCTTGGCGCAGCGGGAAAGCTCAGCGGTGGTCGCATCGCAAAGCGGGTTGTCTGGCTTTACACCAGCATCGTGCGCGGCATCCCTGACATCGTGATGCTGCTCTTGCTTTATTTCGGAGGGCAGCGGCTGATCAATGACATCGGCGGTATGCTAGGCTGGGACTATGTGGAATTGTCCAAGTTTCTGTCAGGTGTGCTGACCATTGGTTTCATCTACGGTGCCTACCTGACCGAAACGTTTCGCGGGGCTTATCTGACCATCCCGCGCGGTCAGGTCGAGGCAGCTCAGGCGCTTGGCCTGCGGCCGTTTACAACATTGATCAAAGTCTCCATCCCGCAACTAGTTCGCTTTGCGCTGCCTGGCTACGCCAATGTCTGGCAAGTGCTGGTTAAGTCTACAGCCGTCGTCTCGATCATCGGGCTTCAGGATCTGGTGGGGCTTGCCAATGACGCAGGCAAGACTGTTCGCCAGCCATTTGTGTTCTTTTCCTTCGTGCTGTTGGCCTATCTGTGCATCACTTTTGTCTCGACCACATTGTTTGACTGGTTGGAGCGGCGCACGGCGCTGAAGACCCATGAATCCTGATCTGGTCCTGCAAAACTGGCAGTTGTTTGCAAGCGGTGTCTGGATGACTCTGCAGCTTACCTTCCTGTCGCTGCTCATCGGATTCCTGATTGCACTGCCCTTCGGCATCATGCGGGCAAGGCGGGTGAAATACATCTCGCCGCTGATCAACGGCTATGTCTATCTGTTCCGCGGCACGCCGCTTCTGGTTCAGCTCTATCTGATCTACTACGGCTTCAGCCAGTTTGAGGCCGTCCGGGAAAGTATACTCTGGCCGATCCTGCGCGAGGCATGGTGGTGCGCGCTGATCACTTTCGCCCTGAATTCCGGGGCATACGCGACCGAAATAATTCGCGGGGCGATTTCGACCACTCCAAAAGGAGAAACCGAGGCCGCAACCGCCCTTGGCATGTCGCCCTTTCAGGTCACCTCGTTGGTTCTGGTTCCTTCGGCCCTGCGCCGGGCCTTGCCGCAATACGGCAATGAAGTGGTCTTCATGTTGCATGGCTCTGCCGTGGCCAGCATCATCACCATTCAGGATATTCTGGGGGCCGGGCGCACGCTGAACGCCAAATTCTATGTCGCCTATGAAGGCTTCATTACAGCCGCGCTACTTTACATGGCGATCACCTTCTGTCTGGTGGGCATTTTCCGCCAACTGGAGAAACGCTTCCTCAAACACCTTGATTTAAAGCGTTAACGGCCAAGCCATGCGTCAGGCGCATATCGGTTTTTCGGTATTGTGCGCTGCAATAATTTCCTCACTGCCTATGTTGTCAGTCAAGCGATGAGCGTAACCGACACACCAGTGAGAAAGAAATCCGATGACCGAGAAGACATCCTTCCCATCCTATATCGAAGTCCTCAGCTATGAGGAAAAAGCCAACGCTTTGCGCGCCGAAGCCATCCGCAATGGGTTCTCGACATTTGTTGCGATGATCGCAGGCCTTCCAGCCGCCATCGCCAATGCCCTGCGCCCGACCGCGCACGGCTGATAGATTACCTGTCCTCCCAGACAGTGGCCCATCATTGCGATCGGCCCTTTTTATTTGCGGCCAGAGGCGTTAGGGGCAGGCATGGATATGCCAGTGATCAGACTTCGCCCCAAGGGCCCCTCGCAAGCGCTGCGCTTTGGCGCGCCCTGGGCCTATACCGATACGCTTGTGATGGACCGGCGGACCCGCAACATCCCGCCAGGCACAATTGTCCGGCTTGAGGATGAGAATCGCGCCCATATCGGCACGGGCGGGTTCAATGCGGCATCCAAGATCGGGTTTCGCATGCTCGACCGTCTGGACGGTGTCCAGATCAATGCCGATTGGCTGAAAGCACGGATCGAGACAGCGCTGAGTCTGCGGACACGCCTTTATGCTGAGCCCTTCTACCGTCTGATCCATGCCGAAGCTGACGGGATGCCCGGTGTCGTGGTCGACCGTTTTGGCGATGCGGCCGTGATCCAGCCCAATGCTGCCTGGGCCGATCTTCTGCTACCCCAGATTGCCGATGTGCTGGCTTCTGTCACCGGCGTCACCACGATCTACAAGAACGCATCGGGCCGGTCGCGGGCGCTTGAAGGGCTGGATGACGAGAGTCTGTTTCTGGCGGGCAGTCTGGATGGGCCTGTAGACGTGCCGATGAACGGGGCGATCTACAAGGCTGATATCACCGGTGGGCAGAAAACCGGCCTGTTCTTTGATCAACGCCCCAACCATGCCTTTGCCGCACAGCTGGCCAAGGGCCAAGACATTCTGGATATGTTCAGCCATGTGGGTGGCTTTTCTCTGGCGGCACTGGCCGCTGGCGCCGCGTCTGCCCATGCGGTTGATGCATCCGAACCTGCGCTTGAGCTTGCGCGTGCAGGTGCCGCAGCCAGTGGATTTGCGAAGCAATTCACGACGCAGTCAGGTGACGCCTTCGCAGCCCTTGACGGGTTTGAGAAAGAAGCTCGACAGTTTGGCATTGTGGTCTGTGACCCGCCAGCCTTTGCGCCCGCAAAGCCAGCTTTGGAGGCGGGTTTGCGGGCCTACGAGCGTGTGGCGCGGCGCGCTGCACCGCTGGTGTCTCAGGGCGGGTATCTTGTGCTGTGCTCCTGCTCCCATGCAGCCGATCTTGCCAAGTTCCGTGAAGTGTCCCTGCGCGGGGTCAGCAAGGCCGGACGCCGGGCGCAGATCCTGCACACTGGCGCTGCCGGTCCTGATCATCCGACCCATCCCTATCTGGCCGAAAGCAGTTACCTCAAGGCGCTGTTCCTGCGGCTGAATTGACATGAAGCTGGTTCTGGACGCCTGCGTTCTGTTCCCCACCATCATGCGAGAGATGTTGCTCGGGGCGGCTGAGAACGGGCTGTTTCAACCGCTCTGGTCCGAGCGGATCCTTGAAGAATGGGCACGCGCCACCAAACGTTTGGGGCCTGAGGCTGAACCGATCGCGAGGGTCGAAATTGCGTTGATGAAAGCACGCTGGCCCGATGCTCTTGTGCCAGTCGCACCCGATCTGGAAGCCACGCTCAGCCTGCCGGACGAGGATGACCGGCATGTGCTGGCCTCTGCAATCACAGGTCAGGCAGAGGCTATCGTTACCAAAAACCTGTCAGATTTCCCGACCCGAACACTGGCACAGCACAGCATCTTGCGGCGTGATCCCGACGGGCTGTTGCTGGAGGCCTTTCAGGCCGGAGCGAGCGATATTACTGGCGTGGCGGACAAGATGGCCGCACGGGCTGTGGCAGCTGGCGGGCAGGGTGACATTGCGCGTTTGCTCAAACGTTCGGGCCTGCCGCGCTTGGCCAAGCAGTTTCGTTAGGTCTCAGCCTCGATCCATTTGCGCTCAAGGGTCTGGATCGCTTTGATCCGCTCCTCGGTCTTGGGGTGGCTCATCATCCAGGCCAGTTGACCGCCACCGCCCGTCATACCGTCAAGCTTTTCAAAAAGCCTGATCTGCGGGCCCACGCCAAACCCTGCGCGGGTCATCAGGGCTGCCGCATAGGCATCCGCCTCATATTCATCCTGACGCGACAGGCGGGCTGCCAACAGGCTTGTGATGAAGCCTGCCAGATAGACGCCAACAAAGGGAATGAAGCGCCCCAGAATGGTCGACAGCACCATACGGATCGCGTTCTGGCCGGAGAAGTCGATCATGCGGCGCTTGGAATGGCCTAGGGCCACATGGCCCAACTCGTGCGCGATGACCGAGGCCAGCTCTTCGGCGGAAACTTCGCCTGCACGATACTTGTTGAAAAATCCGCGGGTTATGAAAATGCGCCCATCTGGAGCCGCCAGTCCGTTGACCGGGTCAATTTCGTAGATGTGCACTTTCAGGCGCTTGAGGTCCAACTGCTCGGCCATCTTGCCTGTCAGTTTCAGCAAGACCGGATCGGCAAGTTCGGTTGAGCGGGCATCAAGCTCCCGCCCGGTGCGCCAGGCCGAAAAGCGGTACATGATGTAGCCCATCACAATGGTGAGCAGGATCGGGGTCAATTTCAGCATGTCAGCGCATCCAGGCCTGATACATCGGGTGGTGGGGTCGCATGTCGTCAAACAGCCAGACCATGCGGTCGATAAACCACAGTTTGCCGCCGACCACCATCACCAGCCCCAGAAGTGTGGGCCAGATGGACAATGTCCATAGACCATAGATGAGCGGGATGAGACCAAGCGCGGTGAATCCGTTCAGAACCCGCGCGGCCATCTTGTGATGGCCGGGGATCGGAAGACGCGCATCGTTGAGCCAGACCCGCTCTCCCATCACTCCCTTGGAGGCCCAGTTGTCGGTGCTGGTGGGTGGCCCGAAGGCACGCGGGTTGATCCATGTCCAGAACATCAGGGCTGCTATGGGGAAAAGGCAAAACCACCCAAGCCAGACACGCGCCCAGATTGCCAAGGCCAAAAGCGGCAAAACCGGCACACGTGTCCAGACGCTCAACGGATTGGCGTGGCTCTGCCAGACAGCGTCATCCATGCCATGCAGGCGGGCGAGGGTCGAGGTTTGGTCCATGAAGAGTATTTGGGGCGTTCAAGCCACCCCGACAAGGCCTAGCTGCGCTTGCGCTCCTTGCGACGGCGGATCAGGTAGAAAAACAGGCCGATCACGAAGAGAATAACAGCCAGTGGCAGGCCCAGAATGGTGGACAGGACCGGGTCCCAGTAAGCGCTGGCTTCAAGGATCGGAAACCAGCTTTGATAGGTGCCCGGTGACAGGACCTCCCATTGGGTTTGGGTCGATGACAGACGATAGGCGTTGCCCTCTCCCATGGTGGCTTGCCAGTCCCGCCAGCCCTGAACGGCGCTGAGCACGAAGAACAGATATGCAAGCAGATGACGCATGGCAGGCCCTTGGGTTTGACCGATTTTCTGTGACCCTAGCAAGACTTGACCTTTCCCGCAATTCGGTTGAGCGTTGCGGCAGATTTCCGCAAAGGGTTCAGAATGTTCCAGAAATTCACCACGCAAACCTCGCCCGCGACGGGCAAACCACGGGTTGCAGCCTTGCGAGAGGCGATGAAAGCCAAGGGCGTGCACGGCTTTCTGGTGCCGCGCGCGGATGCTCATCAGGGTGAAAACGTGGCCCCCCGGGACGAGCGTCTGGCTTGGCTGACGGGCTTCACCGGGTCGGCCGGTTTTGCAGCGGTTTCTGAGCAGGACGCTGTGCTTTTTGTCGATGGACGCTACACGCTGCAATCGCGCAGCCAGTGCGACGGAGACGTGTTTCAATTTCAGTCCATCCCGAGTGACAAGCTGTCTGACTGGGTCATCGACCATCTGGGGGAGGGTGATGTGTTTGCCTATGATCCATGGCTGCATGGCAAGGCGCAAATTGATGCGCTCTCGGAAGCTCTGGCGAAAGCCGGTATCACGCTGACACCGGTCGACAATCTGATAGATGCGGTTTGGGAGGATCAGCCCGATCCACCAGCAGGTGAGATTTATGCTCAGGATCAGTCGCTTGCAGGGAAGTCCTCAGATCAGAAACGGCAGGAGATTGGTGCTGCAATTGCCGAAAGCGGGGCCAAGGCTGCCGTGCTGAACCTGCCTGACAGCATTGCCTGGCTGCTCAACATCCGGGGCAGTGACATTGCGCGCACCCCGGTGCCGCTGGCCTTTGCGATTGTTGAGGAGGGCGGGCAGGTTGCGCTTTTCACCAACCCGGACAAGGTCGGGACAGAGGTCGAGACCCATCTGGGGCAAGACGTCACGGTGCAACCGCCAGAGGCGTTCGAGGCAGCGCTTGAGGCGCTTAAAGGCCCGGTATTGCTCGATAAAACTTCAGCGCCCGTGCGAGTGGCGCAATGCCTTGAAGGACAGGAGATCATCTGGGATCGTGATCCCTGCATTCTGCCCAAGGCGATCAAAACCGGGGCTGAACTTGCGGGCACACGGGCAGCGCATCTGAGGGATGGTGCGGCAATGGCAGAGTTTCTCGCTTGGCTTGACCGGGAAGCGCCCAAAGGCAACCTGACCGAGATCGACGTGGTTCGTGAGTTGGAAGGGTTTCGGCGAGCAACCAACAGCCTGCGTGACATCTCTTTTGAGACGATCAGCGGGGCCGGGGCCAACGGGGCGATTGTGCATTACCGGGTCTCTGAGGACAGCAATGCGGCGGTTGTTCCGGGCTCGCTTCTGTTGGTGGATTCAGGTGGGCAATATGTCGATGGCACCACCGATATCACACGGACCATTTCCATAGGCCCTGTGATGCAGGAAGCCATGCGCCCCTTCACACTTGTCCTCAAAGGTATGATTTCATTGACTTTGGCGCGCTGGCCCGAAGGTCTGGCCGGGCGTGATCTGGATGCGTTGGCGCGTCAGGCGCTTTGGCAGGCAGGGCTGGATTACGATCATGGCACGGGCCATGGCGTGGGCGTCTATCTGGGCGTTCACGAGGGGCCGCAGAACCTGTCGCGTCGGGGTGTGGAGCCGTTGCAGGCTGGCATGATCCTGTCCAATGAGCCGGGATATTACCGCGAGGGTGCCTTCGGGATCCGCATCGAGAATCTGGTCATCGTGACAGAGGTCGAGGTGATCCTTGGCGGGGACCGCCCCATGATGGGGTTTGAGACGCTGACATTTGCGCCCATCGACCGGCGGTTGATTGATGCCTCTCTGCTCAGCCGGGCCGAACGGGATTGGCTCAATGGCTATCATGCCCTTGTCAAAGACCGGCTTGGCCCCTTAGTCTCTGACCAAACCCAAGCATGGCTGTCTGCCGCATGTGCGCCGCTTTGATCAAGGCAGCGCATGTCGTCTGACTGTCACTCTTGAGGCTTAGATTTGAATAAATTTGTGGGAGGCGAGAGCATGGCGACTGACAAGATTTCGATTGTGAAGGCAGAAGGTACCTGGGTTGTGCGCGCCGGTGGCGCGGTTATTGGAGAGACCCGTAACGCATTGGAATTGCATGAAAATGGGCATGATCCGGTGATTTATTTCCCGCGCGATGATGTCGAGATGGCCTTTCTGGATACTTCTGATCACACGTCTCATTGTCCCCATAAGGGCGATGCATCCTACTTTGATCTGGTGGCCAAAAGCGGGTCGCTCAGCAATGCCGCATGGTCCTATGAGACCCCCAAGGAGGAGGTCTCGCGGATCAAGGGGCATATCGCATTTTACACCGACAAGGCGGCGGTGGAGCAGCTTTAATCCCTGTCTGACAACGATTTGCGCGACGATTTCGCAAGGGCTTCAAGTGCGTCGGCCAGATGGTGATCGGCAATGCTCGGGTCACCTGAGGCTGTGCGGATCAGATGGGCCTGCAGGAGCACATCGGCGTGGCTGTGGCCAGCGGGGGGTTCGAACTTGTAGCAGGCAAGCTCGATCAACAGGCCAAGCGGGTCCTTGAAGTAGATCGAGTGCATGAAACCGCGATCCTTGACGCCGGAATGATCGATCCCGCGCGCCGCCAACCGGTCGGGGACCTGCTGGAATGTGGCATAGCTGACAGCAAAGGCCAGATGATGCACGCAGCCCGGATCGGTTGGCGTGCGTGTGCCGTCTACGTCTCTGCTTTCATTGGTGAAAATCGTGATCAGACGACCATCGCCAGGATCGAAATAGAGGTGGTTTTCATCTGGATTGTCGAGGTTTGGCTGCTCGAAAATGAAGGGCATGCCGAGCAGTCCCTCCCAGAAATCGATGGAGGTCTGGCGGTCTGCGCCGGTCAGAGTGACGTGGTGAAGGCCCTGGGCCTGCAATCGGGGTTGGGTCATGTCGGGAAGCCTCCGTTTTCAGCGACGCAGACTAGTTGGCATGGACAGCAAGAGCGAGGGCCAGCTTGGAAAAGGTTTGGTTAAGCTTCGTCAACAAAGGATGAATTTTGGCAGCGTTTTTGCTCGAATTCGTGGTTCTGGCCTAAAAATGCCAGTGAGGTGCAGTTTACCAGAAATCCCTTAAGAAACTGTCATGCGGATCAGTGCAGCCACACGCTCTGCCGCGCGACCGTCGCCGCGATAGGCGGTCATCTGGTCCGTGCCTCGCGCATTCAACGCCTCATCAATCGTTGCGCAAAGCGTCTGGGGGTCATGGCAGGGACGTGTCACGCCAAGCTCCGCAAGGGAGAAGGTGGCCTTGGGGTGGTGAGAATATTCCAGTGAAATCGAAGGCTTGCCGATCATCGCGGCCTCCAGCCCGACAGTGGAGTTCTGCACAAGAACGGCGCTGGCAGCCCAAAGAAGCGGATGCAGGGGCTCATCTGGCGGGGGGCTGACATGGATGCGGGGATGGGCGTGACCCGTGGGAAACAGATGCCAGTCGCTGGGGTGATAGCGCAGGATGAGCGCGAGATCGGGGTTGGCATCGACATGCGCGCGGAGCAACGCCTCGGCCTCAAGCGGGATTTTCTGGGCCTCGCCGTTGGGTGCGCGATGCTCGCTGACACCGGCAAAGAGGATCGGCCTGAGGCCTTGCCACCCTTTTTGTTTCAGGAAGTCATCAGCCGCTTCCCGGGTGGCCGGATCAAAGAGGGTGTCAAAGGCGGGATTGCCGGTATTGTGAATGGTATCAGGGGGTTGCCCACCTGAAATCAGACGTTCCGCCACGGTGTTTGCGATGACGCAGACGGCGTCAGGCTTGTGGGGGCGGGTCATGAAGGGCTCTGGCTGGCGGTCGAAAAGATCGACCAGCGCGAGGTTGGGCACGCCCAGATCGGTGGCGGCACTCAGGGCGGCCACTTCCGAGCGGGGGGAATTGGTTGTGACCACGAGATCGGGCTTGAGATGGGCGATCACACGGCGGAAAAACGCCCGTGGCGCAAAACCGCCGCGGCCCTTTCTGGCATAGTGATCGGCTGCCCCGGCCTCGCCAAATTCTTCAATCAAATCAAGGTAGTTGATGCCGTGATAGGCGTGATTTTCTCGCTCGGATATGGATGGATTGCCACTGGTGGGCGCGAGGGTGCGGCCCCATCGCAAGGCCTGTTCACTGTCAACCAGATCCAGCATTTCGGCATATCCGAAAGGGGCCTCGCCTGCGGCTTCGGCCTTTGCGCGCCCGATGGTCAGGGCCATTAAATCCTGTTTGATATCAGAGGCTTGAGCGCGCAGTGCCGCCATCACAGGCAGGATCATTGCGACATGTCCGCCGCCATAGGTGACGTAGAGCACGCGCATCAGATCGGGCCTTGGGGCAAGTGTGACATTTCGGTTTTTTGCCCGGTTTGGGCGGGTTTGGGAAGGTCAAAGCGAAAGAGTTCTTTCGTAACTCAAACGTAGTTCTTTCATAACTCTTTCAAAACAGCCCAGGCTTGTGGCGCATTGGCACCACCGCGTGTGGTTTTGGCCACGTATCGGGCGGCACACCGACCATGGTCTGTCGCAAAACACGTCGCTCTGGCCGCAACCTGCCTTGCCCCAACGCGCGCTTGGACTTAATCAGGCGGGGATTTGACGAAAGAGACCCGTGCCGATGGATGAACAGATCAAAGCCTTCTCGCCTCCCCATGCGATGACCGCCGGTGTTGATCCGCGTGACCGGATTTCGGTGCGGGACTATATCGTGAGTGTGGAAATCGGTGCGTTTTCGTCCGAGCGCGGTGTTACCCAGCGGATCCGCTTTAATGTGGTGCTGGAAGTGGCAGCGCATACGGCCGCCAGCACGGATGACGTGGACAAGGTGCTGAGCTACGACACGATCACGGCGGCCATCGACACGCAGCTTGCGACCGAGCGGATCAATCTGCTTGAGACATTGGCCGAGCGGGTGGCGGAACGTCTGCTGGATGATCGCCGGGTGTATCGCGCCTTCGTGCGGATCGAAAAGCTGGACCGCATCCCGGGAGCCCTTGGGATCGAGATTGTGCGGACCCGGCGCGATGCCGCCGTGGGTGTGATTGGCGATGTGGCCGAAGATGCGGCACAAGACGTACCTGCGCCGCAAGTGGTTCTGATCTCGAACGCGGTGATGGCGTCGCCTGTGCGGGAGCGCTGGATCGATGCGATCAGCAGCACCGGCACGCCGACGATCCTGTGTCTTGAGGTGATGCCGGGTTTTGATAGCGATGCGCCGGGCTGGCCGGGCAGGCGGGTGGCCTTGCTGTCGGTCGAGCAGAATGCGTGGTCTCTGGCCTCGGGCGATGACCGCTGCAAGGTGGTCGCGAGCCGGACGGAACTGGATTATGTGCTTAAAGAGGGCCAGCTTGCGGTCTGGGCACCATCCAAGATCGTGACCGACACGCTGGAGCGGCCGAACATTGATCCGCGCGATGCATTTGCGCTGGTGCACTGGTTCGCAGGTCAGGTCGAGGCGCGGCGGATTGTGGCCGTCGGAGACTGGGCCGACCGTACGGAAGGGACCGAGACGCTTCACATCGCGCAAGATGAGGCGTACATCTGCGATTGAGCTTGTCCCCGGACCCGGAGGTGCCCCATGGCCCAACCTGATGATCTGACCCTTGGTGCCGATGCACCTGAGTTCAACCTGCCCGGCGTTGATGGCAGACGCTGGGGCATCGGAGACATCCGGGGGCCGCGCGGTCTGCTGGTGGTGTTCATCTGCAATCATTGCCCCTATGTGAAGTCGATCACCCACAAGCTGGTGCGTGACGGGCAGGCGCTGATGGATATGGGCTTTGGCGTGGTGGCGATCAATTCAAACGACGCCGTGACCTATCCCGAGGACAGTTTTGACAAGATGGTCAGCTTCGCGCGCGATGCGGGCTTTCCGTTTCCTTATCTGCACGACGAGGATCAGGCCGTTGCGCGTGCCTATGGTGCGGTCTGCACGCCGGATTTCTTTGGCTATAACGCGTTTCTGGAGTTGCAGTACCGGGGGCGGCTGGATGCCTCGGGTGCGAGCGGTCAGGATGCACCCTCGGAGCTGGTTCCCGCGATGGAGCGGATTGCGTTGAGGGGCAAGGGGCCTGTGGATCAGGTGCCGACCATGGGCTGTTCGATCAAGTGGAAGAAAGACTGACGCCCGCGATGAGCGGCGCGTATTTCCGTCCGATCATTGCGCGTGATCCGGCCCTTGGCGGCAAGCCGCTTGCCGGAGGCTGGGCGCGGTTTGCGCATGTGGAGATATTGCGGCGGGATGGGTCGGCTGAGGTTGTCAGCGCCGAGGACCTGCCTGAGGGCGTCTTGACCCGCTTGACGGAGGCGCGCGCTCCAATCGCCGGGATGGGCCTGGACCGCCCGCGCCTGATGGGCATCGTCAACGCAACCCCTGACAGTTTTTCAGATGGCGGCCAGTTCGAGACGACCGAGACAGCCGTCGCGCAAGGTGCACGTCTGATCGCACAAGGTGCGGATATGGTCGATGTGGGCGGTGAGAGCACGCGCCCGGGTGCTGCTTTCGTGAGCGCGGCGGAGGAACTGACCCGCGTTTTGCCGGTGATCGAGGCGTTGGCTGCACGCGGTGACGTTCCGGTCTCGGTGGACACCCGCAAGCCTGAGGTGGCGCGAGAGGCCGTGGCCGCAGGTGCGGGGCTGTTCAACGATGTCTCGGCCCTCAGTTTTGCGGCAGAAAGCGTGACGGAGGCCGCGTCTCTGGGCGTGCCGGTCTGTCTGATGCATGCCTCTGGCGACCCCAAGACCATGCAGGACAATCCGCAGTATGAAAACGTGTTGCTGGATGTTTACGACTATCTGGAGGGGCGGGTGCAGGCCTGTGAGGCTGCGGGCATCGCGCGCTCGGATATCGTCATTGATCCGGGTATAGGATTTGGCAAGACAGTTGCGCATAATCTGGCGCTGATCAGCGGGCTGAGCCTGTTTCACGGGCTGGGCTGTGCGATCCTTCTGGGCGCTTCGCGCAAGCGGTTCATCGGCACATTGGGCGGGGCCGAGGGTGCACAAGACCGGGTGGCGGGCTCAATCGCTGTGGGGCTGGAGGCGCTGGCGCAGGGGGTACAGATCCTGCGCGTTCATGATATGGCAGAGACAAAACAGGCAATGCGCCTTTGGCAGGCGCTGCAGGACGGGACGAGCAGATGAGCAGGAAATTCTTTGGCACCGATGGCGTGCGCGGCAAGGCCAACACCCACCCGATGACCGCGGAGATGGCGTTGAAACTGGGGGCTGCGGTCGGGCATTTCTTTGGTCGCGAGAACGCTCATCGCAGCCGGGTGGTGATCGGCAAGGACACGCGGCGCTCGGGCTATATGCTGGAAAATGCGCTGACGGCGGGGCTGACCTCCGTGGGCGCGGATGTGTTTCTGCTGGGGCCGGTGCCCACACCGGCTGTGGGGATGCTGACGCGCTCCATGCGGGCCGATCTGGGGGTGATGATTTCGGCCTCGCACAATCCCTATTACGACAACGGGATCAAGTTCTTCGGGCCTGATGGATTCAAGCTGTCGGATGAGGCCGAGATGGAACTTGAGGCGCTGCTGGAGGCCGATGTGCCGCTGGCGGCCGCCGAAGAAATCGGACGGGCCAACCGGATCGAGGGGGACCGCGCGCGCTACATCGAATTTGCCAAGACCACCTTTCCGCGCCGCCAGCGGCTGGACGGGCTGAAGGTTGTGGTTGATTGCGCGAATGGTGCAGCCTACCGCACAGCGCCCGAGGTGTTGTGGGAACTGGGCGCGGAAGTGGTGACCGTCGGCGTCTCGCCCAACGGGTACAACATCAACGACAAATGCGGATCGACCAACACCGAGCTTGCGGCGGAAACCGTGGTGTCCCATGGGGCCGATCTTGGGATCTGTCTTGATGGTGACGCAGACCGGATCATGATTTTGGATGAGACCGGACAGGTGGCCGATGGCGATCAGATCATGGCGCTGATTGCCGGGCTCTGGGCGCGGGAGGGCAAGCTGGAGCAAGGCACGCTGGTTGCAACCGTGATGTCCAATCTGGGGTTGGAGCGGCATCTGGCGGGGCAGGGTCTGACCCTCAAGCGCACCGCCGTGGGGGATCGTTATGTGGTCGAGGAGATGCGGCGCGGCGGCTATAATCTGGGGGGCGAGCAGTCGGGTCACATCGTGATGACGGACTATGCGACCACCGGTGACGGGCTGATCGCGGGCCTGCAATTCCTGTCGGCAATGGTGGCTGAAGAGCGCCCGGCCTCGGCCCTTACGCGGCAATTCGAGGCGGTGCCGCAGCTTTTGAAAAATGTGCGCTACACAGCCGGTGCCGTGCCGCTGGATGCGGATGCCGTCAAGGCAGCGATTGCATCAGGCGAAGAGAAACTGGCAGGGCAGGGTCGTTTGTTGATCCGCAAGTCAGGCACCGAGCCGCTGGTCCGGGTGATGGGCGAGGCAGAGGATCAGGCACTTCTTGAGCGTGTGATCGACGACATCGCCGGTGAGGTTGCAAAGGCCGGGTAGGGCGCTCATGGACCCATGTCAGGCCTATATCATCTGCACCAGTCCGCGCAGCGGCAGCACGCTTTTGTGCCGTCTGCTGGCCGCCACCGGCGTGGCAGGCAATCCGCATTCGCATTTCCACAGGCCAGACCTTGAGAGCTGGCTGAGAAGCTATGAGTTGGCGCGTGGGGATTTTGCCTCGGAACGCGACGCGGTTGCGGCTGTGTTCCGGGAGGCGATTGCCTTCGGCAAGGGCCAGACCGACATGTTTGGTCTGCGTCTGCAACGTGGCAGTTTCGGGTTTTTCATGGAGCAGACAGCGCGGCTTCATCCCGGCCTTGCCAATGATCCAGCCCGGCTTGAGGCGGCGTTCGGGCGCACAAGGCTGATCTGGCTGACCCGTGAGAATAAGCTGGATCAGGCGATTTCCTACATCAAGGCGCAGCAGACGGGGTTGTGGCACAAAGCGCCCGACGGGACCGAGATCGAACGTCAGTCAGCGCCTGAGCCGCCGGTCTATGACCGGGCGCGCATTGCCGATCAGATCGCGAAATTCGAGGCGATGGACCGGGCCTGGCAGGACTGGTTCGCGGGTGAGAACCTGCGACCGATCAGGCTGAGCTATGAGGCGCTTGCAGCATCCCCTCATGAGGCGTTGCGCGATGTGCTCCGCGGGCTTGGGGTGGACGAGGACAAGGGACGCGACGTGGCCATACCCGTGGCCAAGCTGGCCGATGGGGTAAGCCGCGATTGGGCGGTGCGGTTTCGCGACGAGAACGGTATTTCCTGACAATTCAGATGCATCCACGGGGGTGTTATCAATAGAATTTTACAGAAACTGTTCCCAAACCTATCCCTTGGGCGATGAAGCGGTCACAATCTGGGCGCATTTTCCATCAATTTAATTCAACTGTATTGAGCCGTGTGTTTGGCGGGTCTGGTGCGTGATTAAAGGGTGGGGGCCCGAGGGCTCTGATAGGCGTGGGTGACGAACGCTTGGTGGCCGGTAGGGACCGGTGAAGCGCGGATCAATAGCTGACAATCTTGACAATCAGGCACTTGGCCACCGGGTGGGCCGGTCTTTGGATCGTTTCGTTCTGAACCGGCGCGTGGCGTTCGAATGCCCGTCTTCACCGCAGGAGACGGGACAGGGCGAAGTGCTGGTGAACGGCCCGTGGGGGCGCTGATCCCGGTGCTTCGCCCGCTTTACTTGTGGCGCGTGGGGGCGGTACGTGACAACAGCAGGCCCGAGACGATCAACCCGTAAGCCAAGGCCGCGCGCCAGCCCGGGGTCTCTGCCAGAAAGACAATGCCAAGGATCGCGGCCCAGATCGGGATCAGATAACCCACGATGGAGACAAAAACCGGGCCTGCGCGCTTGACGGTGAAGTAGCGCAGCAATTGTGCAAGACCGGTTTGCAACACGCCCAGCACCAGAAGGGCCAGCACCGGTGCTGCCAGTGGCAGGGCTTCTGGCAAATGCATCAGCCCGAACGGCAGGGTCAGAAGGCTGGCGGTCAGCGTGCTGCCTGCAGTGGCCGTGACCGGGTGCATGGGTGGCATGAGACGCACAAGGATCGAGGCGCAGCCGTAGGATGCGGCCGCACCCAGACAGGCAAGCGCTGCCAGACCGTTGGAATTTTCAAACAGGGCCGGGCCGGGATCAACCAGCCAGACCAATCCCAGAAACCCGATGGCAAAACCGCCCCATTGCCGGGGGCGTATCGGGTCACCCAAGGCAAACCGGGACAGGGCCAGAATGAACAGCGGCGTGCCTGCGATGAAGATCGAGGCGATCGAGCTGTCGACGAATTGCTGACCCCAGCTGAGCAGCGAGAAGGGCACGGCGAGAGAGAAGACCCCAAGAATGCCGCAGGCGCGCCATTGCGCGCGTCCAACCGGCAGGCCCGCCCCGGTGATCCGTGCTGCCAGCAGCATCGCGCAGGCCGCAAGGCAGACCCGGCCTGTGGCCAGAGCCATGGGGTGAAAGCCGCGCAGGGCGACCTCGGTCAGGGCAAATGATGCGCCCCAGATCATGGTCAGGCCCGCGACGCCTGCCCAGGACAGCCAGTCGGTTTTCACGGGCGAAACCGCCAGATCCGGGCCTGTGCGATGGCCAGCCCCAGAAGGATCAGGCCAAGGGCTGCCAGAAAGCTGGGGGGCAGGTCCTCTCCCAGCACGAGGACGCCCAGAAGCGTGGCCCAGACCGGCACCTGATAATTGACCATGCTCATGAAGCTGGGACCTGCGGATTGCACGATGCGCACCAGAAGGATGGTCGCAAGGGCCGTGGGGAAGACGCCGAGATAAATCACGCCTGCCAGCGCGCCTGCGGGGATGTCTGCGGGCCATGGCTCAAGCATCAGGGCCAGCGGGGTCAGCGTGAGGCTTGCGACCAGCAGGGCGGCGGCGGAAAAGCTGATGAGCGGGCCCTTGGGGCAGAGCCGCGTGATGATCGAGCCGCAGGCATAACAGGCCGAGGCGGCGACACAGGCAAATTGCGCGAGCAGAAGGCTGGAGCCGGTCAGATTGTCCGGACCGATCAGCACGGCCACGCCGATGAAGCCGGTGATGAAGCCTGCGATCTTGCGCGGGCTCAGCCGCTCGCCAGGGACAAAGAGATGGGCGAGCGGCAGGACCAGAAGCGGGACCACAGCCATGGAGATGCCAGCAAATCCGGAGGTGACATGGACCTGACCCCAGCTGAGCAGCGAAAAGGGGATGGCATTTGACATCATGCCCATGCCGGCTGCATGCAACCAGATCCGCCTGCCGGTGGGGGTCTTGTGGTCGGGAAAGCCCGGACCGGCGAGCGCCACGGCACCGATCAGGATGGCGGCAAGAAGGATGCGGATAGAGGCCACGGTCAGCGGGCCGAAGCCTGTCAGCGCCATCTCGACGCCCAGAAAGGACGCGCCCCAGATCAGGCCCAGCACGCAGAGCAGGATCCAGTTCAGGGTGTTGGATTGGGCGGGCATGAAACCTCACGGGATGTGACTTTCCGGCTCTATCATTTGGGTGAGAAAGGGCAAGGGGGTGCGAATTTCCCATAGGAAACGTGCCGGTGCAGGAAATGTCGCAATTGGGCTGTTTTTGGTCTTGTGAGGTCCTTGTCTCAGGCGTATTCGGAATGTGGGCAGGTCGTCGGGTTACGGGCGAGCGGCGGCAGGCTCAGCAATTTCGCCCTGACGATGGAGCCGTCCATGAGCTTCCCCAAACCGCGCAGCACGCCTGCGCGACCCGAATTTTCATCTGGTCCCTGTCCAAAACGCCCCGGCTGGTCCGCCGCCCGGGTGGCAGAGCTTGCCTTTCTGGGCCGCTCGCACAGGGCCAAGGAGCCCAAGGCACAGCTGAAGGCCGTGATCGATCAGATCACGCGGCTTCTGGGCGTGCCTGAGGGCTATAAGGTGGGCATTGTGCCCGCCTCTGACACCGGTGCTTTCGAGATGGCCATGTGGTCGATGCTGGGCGCGCGTGCCGTCGATATGCTGGTCTGGGAAAGCTTTGGCGCAGGCTGGGCCACGGATGCCGTCAAACAGTTGAAACTGGAAGACTGCCGGGTGCTTGAGGCCGGGTACGGTGAATTGTCAGACATTTTAAGTGTCAGAAAAGACGCAGATATTTGCTTTACCTGGAATGGCACGACTTCGGGTGCACGGGTGCCCGATGCCGACTGGATTGCCGCGGATCGAAAAGGTCTGACATTTTGCGATGCAACCTCTGCGGCCTTTGCCCAGCCGCTGGACTGGGACAAGCTGGATGTCACGACATTCTCCTGGCAGAAGGCAATGGGGGGCGAAGGTGCGCATGGCGTGCTGATCCTGAGCCCGCGTGCGGTGGAGCGGCTGGAAAGTTTCACACCGGACCGGCCATTGCCAAAGATTTTCCGCCTGACCAAGGGCGGCAAGCTGATCGACGGGATCTTTACCGGGGCGACGATCAACACGCCCTCCATGCTGGCGGTGGCCGATGCGCAGGACGCGCTGAACTGGATCGAGGAGATCGGCGGCCTGACTGCGACGATGGCCCGTGCGGACGCGAATTTCACAGCGCTTCAGGCTTGGGTTGATCGCTCCGACTGGGTGGAAAATCTGGTGGCCGCGCCATCACTGCGGTCGAACACGTCCGTTTGCCTGAAAATCACCGATGCCGATGTCGCGGCCATGGATGACGCGGGCCAGAAGGCCTTCACCAAGGAGATGGTGGGGCTGCTGGAGGCCGAGGCTGCGGCCTATGACATCAACGGTTATCGCGATGCCCCGGCAGGTCTGCGGATCTGGTGTGGTGCGACCGTGGACACAGCAGACATCGAGGCGCTGACACCATGGCTGGACTGGGCGTTTGCCACCGTCAAAGCCGCGCGTGCGGCAGCCTGATCAATTCACATTCCGACAGCCCGATGTGGCGTCGATAAAGGACTAAGACATGCCCAAAGTATTGATTTCCGACAAGCTGAGCGAAGCTGCCGTGCAGATTTTCCGCGACAATGGTGTGGAGGTGGATTTCCAGCCGGATCTTGGCAAGGATCCCGAAAAGCTCGCCTCCATCATTGGTGACTATGATGGTCTGGCGATCCGGTCGGCCACCAAGGCGACCGCTGATCTGATCGCAAGGGCCGACAATCTGAAGGTCATTGGCCGGGCTGGGATCGGCGTGGACAACGTGGATATCCCAGCGGCTTCGGCCAAGGGGATCGTGGTGATGAACACGCCTTTTGGCAATTCGATCACCACGGCGGAACACGCGATTGCGATGATGTTTGCCGTGGCGCGTCAGATCCCGGCGGCTGATGCCTCCACTCAGGCCGGCAAATGGGAGAAGTCGCGCTTCATGGGCTCCGAGATCACCGGCAAGACGCTGGGTCTGATCGGGGCGGGCAACATCGGCTCGGTCGTGGCAAGCCGGGCGCTGGGGTTGAAGATGAAGGTGATTGCCTTTGATCCTTTCCTGTCGGCGGACCGCGCGCAGGAGATGGGTGTGGAGAAGATCGACGCGCTTGAGGATCTGGTGGCACGGGCCGATTTCATCACCCTGCATCTGCCCAAGACCGAGAAGACGGCGAATATTCTGTCTGCGGAGGTGATCGCCAAGATCAAGCCCGGTGCGAGGCTGGTCAATTGCGCGCGCGGTGGTCTGGTTGACGAGGCGGCTGTGGCGGAGGCGCTGAAATCGGGCCAGTTGGCTGGCGCTGCCTTTGACGTCTTCTCGGTCGAACCTGCAACCGAAAGCCCGCTTTTTGGACTGCCCAACGTGGTGTGTACGCCGCATCTGGGCGCTGCCACCACGGAAGCACAGGAGAATGTCGCCCTGCAGGTGGCCGAACAGATGAGCGATTATCTGATCAAGGGGGCGGTGTCGAACGCGCTGAATGCGCCATCGGTGACAGCCGAAGAAGCGCCGATCCTGAAACCATGGATCGAGTTGGCCGAGATGCTGGGCGGCTTTGCCGGTCAGGTCACGGACACGGCCATTCGCGAGATCGAGATCGAATTCGTGGGCCGGGTCGGCGAGCTGAACCTCAAGCCTCTGACCGCGGCAATCACGGCCAGCCTGATGAAGCCCGTGGTGGGCGAGGGCGGGGTCAACATGGTTTCGGCCCCGGTTGTGGCGCGCGAGCGTGGCATCAAGATCTCGGAGACTCGCAAGGATGCGCAGGGCGCTTTCGGGTCGTATATGCGGTTGATCGTGGTGTCGGAGACCCAGACCCGCTCGGTCGCGGGGACGATCTATTCCGACGGGCGGCCCCGGTTCATCCAGATCAAGGGGATCAACCTTGAGGCCGAACCGATGCCCTTCATGCTTTACACCACCAACACCGACACGCCGGGATATATCGGCGCGCTGGGGACAAAGCTTGGGGATCTGGGCATCAACATCGCGACCTTTGCGCTGGGCCGTGCCGGTCAGGGCGGCGAGGCGATCGCGCTTCTGGGCGTCGATGGCGGGCTGGAGCAGAAGATGCTGGATGAGATCGCGGCCCTGCCTCAGGTGACCCAGGCCAAGGCCATCGTCTATTGATCTGAACTGACGCCCGCCAAAGAGGGCGGGCGTCAGGCCTCCGGCGGGAGTATTTTTGGAAAATCGAAGGCGGGGTGCGGGCAGTTTTTCGCGCCGCGTCGAATTGACTGTTTGGCATCGCTGGCTGCCTCTGTATAAGCACAGCGGACCAGAAAAATGAGGGCAGTCTATGGCGAATGTGGTGGTTGTCGGCGCGCAGTGGGGCGACGAGGGCAAAGGCAAGATCGTGGACTGGCTGAGCGAGCGGGCCGATGTGATCGCCCGGTTTCAGGGTGGCCATAATGCGGGTCATACGCTGGTCATTGACGGCGAGGTGTTCAAACTGTCGCTTTTGCCATCTGGCATCGTGCGCAAGGGCAAGTTGAGTGTGATCGGCAATGGTGTTGTGCTGGATCCATGGGCCTTTGTCAGCGAGATGGACAAGCTGATCGCCCAGGGGGTCGAGATCACGCCTGACAGTCTGATGATTGCGGAGAACACGCCGCTGATCCTGCCGGTGCACGGCGAGTTGGACCGGGCGCGCGAGACGTCAAATGCGGTGGCCAAGATCGGCACCACGGGGCGCGGGATCGGGCCTGCTTATGAAGACAAGGTCGGGCGGCGCGCCATCCGGGTGGCAGATCTGGCCGATCCTGCAACGCTTGAGGCACGTGTTGACCGCTTGCTCACCCATCATGATGCGCTGCGTCGGGGGTTGGGCATGGAGCCTGTTGACCGGGCCGTGCTGATTTCCGCGCTGAGCGAGATCGCACCCAAGATCCTGCCCTTTGCGGCCCCTGTCTGGAAAGAACTGGCGGAGCGGCGCAAGGCGGGTCAGCGGATCCTGTTCGAGGGCGCACAGGGCGCGCTTCTGGACATTGATTTCGGGACCTATCCCTTTGTCACGTCATCAAACACCATGGCAGGGATGGCCGCGACCGGCACCGGCATGGGGCCGGGGTCGGTCGATTTCGTGCTGGGCATCGTCAAGGCCTATACGACACGGGTGGGCGAGGGACCGTTTCCGGCAGAACAGCTGAACGCCGATGGCCAGCGTCTGGGCGAGCGGGGCCATGAATTCGGCACTGTCACGGGGCGCCAGCGGCGGTGCGGCTGGTTCGATGCGGTTCTGGTGCGCCAGACCTGCACGACCTCGGGCGTCTCTGGCATCGCGCTGACCAAGCTGGATGTGCTTGATGGCTTCGAGGAGTTGAAGATCTGCACCGGTTACATGCTGGATGGAAAGCTGATCGATTACCTGCCCACGGCCGCTGATCATCAAGCCCGCGTCGAGCCGGTCTATGAGACCATGAAGGGCTGGTCCGACAGCACCGAGGGCGCACGCTCCTGGGCTGATCTGCCGGCTGAGGCGATCAAATATGTGCGCCGTGTGGAAGAGTTGATCGGCTGTCCGGTCGCGCTTCTGTCCACCTCGCCGGAGCGGGATGACACCATTCTGGTGACCGACCCGTTTGCCGACTGATGGCGCTGAGCTACAAGGCCCGGCGGCGCTGGTCGCTGTTCATCCTGATCATCGGGCTGCCGCTTTACATCATCGTGGCAGTCAATCTGGTGGAGCTGTTTGACCGGCCGCCGATTCTGGTGGAGCTGGGGATTTTTGTTGTCCTTGGCATCCTCTGGGCCTTGCCCTTCAAGTTCGTCTTCAAGGGCGTGGGCAAGGATGACCCGGGACAGGATGATGGCAATTAAGTTGTCTATCTGTCTGTTTTCAAAATAAGAAAACCATTCTCAAGTTAGTCCTGGAACCTGCCGTCTTCGAAAATGATGGGCGTACCTCAAAAATATCTGGACTTGAGGTGCGTACCTCAAATAGCGTGAAGAGGTCACAACGGACGAATCGGGGCAACGACCCTGAACCTTATGTTCACCTTGGGAGGACCATTATGAGAATTCTTAATCTGGCAACGGTCAGCGCCATCGGGCTGGCGGCTGCGGGCTTCGGGCAAAGCGCTCAGGCCGAAGACCTGACACTGTGTTGGGCAGCCTGGGATCCGGCAAATGCGCTGGTTGAACTGAGCAAGGAATTCGAGGCCTCAAGCGGCCATTCCATGAGCTTTGAATTTGTGCCCTGGCCGAATTTCGCGGACCGGATGCTCAACGAATTGAACTCCGGCGGTAAGCTCTGTGATTTGCTGATCGGCGACAGCCAGTGGATTGGCGGCGGGGCAGAGAACGGCCACTACGTCAAGCTGAATGATTTCTTCGACAATGAAGGCATCAGCATGGACGATTTCGCGCCTGCGACCGTTTATGCCTATTCGACCTGGCCCAAGGGCACACCGAACTATTACGCACTGCCTGCCATGGGTGATGCGAACGGCTGGTTCTATCGCAAGGACTGGTTTGGCCGCGAAGACATTCAGGCCGCCTTCAAGGAGGCAACCGGCCGTGATCTGGCCGAGCCGAAGTCGCAAAAGGAACTGCTGGAAATCGCACAGTTTTTCCAGGGTCGCGAGATCGACGGCAACACCGTCTATGGCGCTGCAATCTTCACCGAGCGTGGATCCGAAGGGATCACCATGGGTGTGACCGGCGCGCTGTATCCTTGGGGTTTCAAGTATGAAAACACCCCGGGTGAATATGACATGGAAGGTGCCGTGAACTCACCCGAAGCGGTGGAAGCGCTTGAATTCTATAAAGAATTCTACCAGACAGCGACCCCTCCGGGCTATACCAACTCCTATATGGGTGAAAGCCTTGATGCGTTCAAATCCGGTCAGGTCGCCATGGCGATGAACTGGTTTGCCTTCTTCCCCGGGCTTTATGCCGATCCCGACACCGGTGGCGACAAGATCGATTTCTTCGTCAACCCGCCACAAAATCAGGCCGGTTCAACGCTTGGCGGTCAGGGCATCTCGGTGGTCAGCTATTCCGACAAGCAGGATGCTGCACTTGAGTACATCAAGTGGTTCGCCCAGCCTGATGTGCAGGCGAAATGGTGGTCGCTTGGTGGCTATTCGGCGCATAACTCGGTCCTGAACGATCCGGGCTTTGTCGACAGCCAGCCCTTTGCCGGTGACTTCCTTGAAGCCATGGGCGCGGTGCAGGATTTCTGGCAGGAGCCGGCCTATGCCGAATTGCTGCTGGCGATGCAGAAGCGCATGCATGACTATGTCGTGGCCGATCAGGGCACAGCCAAGGAAGCGCTCGACAAACTGATCGAGGACTGGACGGAAGTCTTTGAAGATGAGGGCAAGCTCTAGAGCTGCCTCCTCAACCCTCGTCCCGGTGATCCCCCCGGGGCGAGGGGCCCAACTTGGCCCGCGTTTCAAATCCGCTCAGGATCTCAGACATGACCCAGACGTTACCCGACCGCGCGGCGCAAGCCACGCCGCCCAAGGTTGCACGCAAGATCAAAGGCCTGTCAGACCGCGCGATTGCGTGGATCTTTGTCGGCCCGACGATTTTCCTGCTGCTGGCGATCAACATCTTCCCGCTGATCTGGACGATCAATCTGAGTTTCACCAACTTCAAGGCCAACCGCACCAATCGCGCGGTTGAATACATCGGGACCCGCAATTACGAGCGCATCCTGACTGATAGCGACATATGGCTGTCGATGCAGGCGACCGCGCATTTCCTGATCTGGACCATCGTCTTTCAGGTGCTGATCGGGTTCACGCTGGCCTGGCTGATCAACAAGAAATTCCGCGGCAATGATCTGTGGACCACGATCATCGTGCTGCCGATGATGCTGAGCCCGGCGGTGGTCGGCAATTTCTGGACTTTCCTCTACCAGCCGCAGATCGGTCTGTTCAATTACGTCATCACGTTTTTCACCGGGGGCGATCCATCGGGGTTTCAGATGCTGGGCTCGGTCGATCTGGCACCATGGTCGATCGTGATCGTGGACACGTGGATGTGGACACCATTCGTGATGCTGATCTGTCTGGCGGGCCTGAGATCGATACCGGATTACATCTATGAAGCAGCCGAAATCGACCGGGCCTCGAAACTGAGGCAATTCTTCACCATCACCATCCCCATGGTGCTGCCCTTCCTGATGCTGGCGGTGCTGTTCCGGGGCATCGAGAATTTCAAGATGTTCGATCTGGTGGTGCAGCTTACCGGCGGCGGGCCGGGATCGACGACGGAACTGGCCTCCATCAACCTCAAGCGCGAGGCGTTCGAGAAATGGCGGACCGGCTATTCCTCGGCCTTTGCGATCATCCTGTTTGTCACCGTCTTCGGCCTTGCGTCGATCTATGTCAAAGCGCTGAACAAGGTCAAAGAGAGATGAGCTTTTCGATCACAGAACCGACCCCGCGCGCCAAATGGATTTCCGGCACGCTGGTGATCACCTATGCGCTGATCACGCTGATCCCGCTGGTCTGGATCTTCATGACCGGCTTCAAGACGCCACCTGACAGCATCAGCTATCCGCCCAAGGTGTTCTATGAACCCTCGCTTGAGGGTTATGTGAACCTGTTCACGACCCGCACCCGTGTCTCACCCGAGGCGCTGGACGCGTTGCCGCCCCCTGCGAATTTCGCCGAAGAGATCGTGCGCAACCGCAATATGGTGATTGCCGGTCCGTCGAAGTTCGGCGAGCGGTTCATGAATTCGGTCATCATCGGGTTCGGCTCGACCTTCCTGAGCATTTTTCTGGGAACGCTGGCGGCCTATGCCTTCTCGCGCTTCAAGATCCCTCTGGCTGATGATCTGCTGTTCTTCATTCTCAGCACGCGGATGATGCCGCCCATCGCAGTCGCTATTCCGATCTTCCTGATGTACCGAAATCTGGGGCTGAGCGACACACATCTGGGGATGATCCTGCTCTATACGGCCGTGAACATCTCGCTCGCGGTGTGGCTTCTGAAAGGTTTCATCGACGAGATCCCGCGAGAATATGAAGAGGCAGCCCTGATCGATGGCTACACGCGGTTTCAGGCCTTTTACAAGGTGGTGCTGCCACAGGCCGCGACCGGCATCGCCTCGACCGCGATCTTCTGTCTGATCTTTGCCTGGAATGAATATGCCTTTGCGGTGCTTCTGACGTCAGGCACAGCGCAGACCGCACCGCCGTTCATTCCGACCATCATCGGGGTCGGTGGGCTGGACTGGCCTGCGGTGGCTGCGGGGGCGACGATCTTCCTGCTGCCGGTGATGATCTTCACGATCCTGCTGCGCAAACATCTTCTCAGAGGGATCACCTTCGGGGCGGTGCGCAAATGACCCGGATCCGTGTGGTGCAAATGTCATGCCGCCTCCGGCGGGAGTTTTTTGGGGAAAATCGAAAGGGGCGGGCGCATGTCTGAGTTCTTCAACGGATTGCTGAAGTTTCGCCGTGGCCCCTGGGAGATGGTGGCGACGGTTCTGATCGCGCTTGGCGTCTTCATGCTGATGCAGCCCTTTGCCTTGTGGATGTTCACCTATTCCTTTGTCACCACACTGGTGGGCACGGTGATGTTCATCATCGTGAGCCATTTTCCGGAGGGGGATTGATGGAGTTTCAATCGCTTTGCCCGATCCTGCCGGCCCGTGATCTGGATCAGACCCGCGCCTTTTACGAGGCGATCGGGTTCGAGACCGAAGGGGTGTGGGAGGATTACGGATATCTGATCATGCGCCGCGATGGTGCGGAGGTGCATTTCACCCATCGTCCCCAGATGCAGGCGGTTGCGGGCGAACATGCGGGCTATCTCAGGGTGCGCGAGATAGATGCGCTGTCCGATCACATCGCGGGGCTTGGTCTGCCCGGTGACGGCATGCCCAGCTTTTGTGCCGCGGCCGACATGCCCTGGGGCATGCGCGAGGCCTCCTGGATCGACCCGAACGGAACATTTATCAGGGCAGGGGCCTTCATCGATCATGGCTGAGATTGTCATCAAGAACGTCCGCAAGGAATTCGGCGATTTTGTCGCCGTGAAGGAAAGCTCGTTTACCATCGAGGATGGCGAGTTTTTCATGCTGCTTGGCCCCTCGGGCTGCGGCAAGACCACCACATTGCGGATGATTGCAGGGTTGGAACTGCCCACAAGCGGCGAGATTTTCCTTGATGGGGAAGAGATCAGCCAGCGCCCGCCGTCCCAGCGCGACATTGCCTTCGTGTTCCAGATGTTTGCGCTTTATCCGCATATGAATGTGCGCAAGAACATCTCGTACCCGCTGATCAGTCAGGGCATGCCCAAAGCGCAGGTCAAGGCCAAGGTCGATGAGATTGCGGGCATCCTTGGCATTGGTGACATCCTGAACCGTCCCGTTGGGGGACTGTCGGGCGGGGATCGTCAGCGGGTGGCGCTTGGGCGCGCGATTGTGCGCGATCCCAAGGCCTTCATGATGGATGAGCCGCTGGGTGCACTGGATGCGGAGTTCCGTGAGCATATGGCCGAGGAATTGCGTGCGCTGCATGACCGGATGAACGCGACCACGGTCTATGTGACCCATGACCAGCTCGAGGCCATGCAGATGGGCGACAAGATCGTGGTGATGAACAACGCGGTTGTCGAGCAGTTCGGCACACCGCAGGAGATTTATGACAAGCCCGCGACCATGTTCGTGGCCGACTTCATCGGCTCGCCGTCGATGAACTTTCTGCCCTTTGAAGGGGCACTGGATGCAGGTGCCGCCAGCGTATCCCTGCATGATCAGACCATGTCGGTGCCGCAACAGCGCGAAGCGGCCTCGGGCAGGCTGGTTTTTGGGGTGCGGCCTGAACATGTGCGGCTGAGCGATGCCGGGGCCTATCGCGGCGAAGTGCTGGCCAGCGAATATCTCGGCACGACCCAGATCGTCACGCTGGAGACGGCCAATGGGCCCCTGAAGGCGCGTGTCGGCTCGGAACAGGTGGCCAAGGTGGGTGAAAAGGTCGGCCTGTCATTCCGCCCGGAGACGGTCACGCTCTTTGACGAGGCCTCGGGCCGCGCGCTTAGATCCGAACTCAATGAAGGGGTGCTCGCCCATGGCTGAGGTTGTTCTGAACGATGTCTCCAAGTCTTTCGGCAAGACCGTGGCTGTTGACGGCATCTCCATGACCATCCCGGATGGTGCTTTTGTTGTCATGCTGGGGCCCACAGGAGCGGGCAAGACCACGACCTTGCGGCTGATTGCGGGGCTGGAGAAACTGGACCGAGGGTCTGTGAGCATCGGCGGGCGCGATGTCGGAGAAGAGACACCCGCGCAGCGTGATGTCGCCATGGTGTTCCAGCAGTATTCGCTTTATCCGCATCTGAGCGTGCGGGACAATCTGGCCTTTCCGCTCCGCTCGCCCATCCTCAAAACGCCCGAAGCCGAGATCACCCGCAAAGTGGCGGATGTGGCAGATGTTCTGCAGATCTCGCACAAGCTGGACAACAAGGCGACGGAATTATCGGGTGGTGAGATGCAGCGCGTCTCGATCGGGCGGGCCTTGGTGCGCGATCCCGCGATCTACCTGATGGATGAGCCGCTCTCCTCGCTTGATGCCAAGCTGCGCACCGATTTGCGGGTGGAGCTTAAGCGCATCCAGGCAAGTCTTGGTGCGACGCTTCTATATGTGACCCATGACCAGATCGAGGCGATGACCATGGCCACCCATGTGGGAGTGCTGAACGAGGGCAGGCTGGTGCAGTTCGGCACCCCGCGCGAGATCTACGAGAACCCCAATTCGCTTTATGTGGCCAGCCGTCTTGGCCTGCCGCGCATCAACATTCTGCCGGCGGACATCTTCGGGTCCGCCCCCAACGGGGCAACCCAGATCGGTCTGCGGCCCGAGCACATCACTCAAGGAGAAGGCACGCCAGCGGAAGTGCGCCGGGTCGAACATCTGGGTGATCAGACGCGGCTGCACTTGCGTCTGCAGGGTCATGAGGTGATCACGCTGGCGCAGGACGGGCATGATTATGCCCCCGGCGCCACGCTCAACATCGCCCCACGCAATCCTTTGTCCTTTGACGCAAACGGCAATCGCCTGTCCTGAACATCTGCAAGGAGATCACTCATGAGCCAGTTCCTGAACCTCAAAGACGCGCTTGTCACGGATGCGATTGACGGGTTGTTGCAAGGCGCAGGCGGGGCGCTGACCCGGCTGGATGGCTATCCGCACATCAAGGTCGTCTGCCGGGCCGATTGGGACAAATCCCGGGTCGCGCTGATCTCGGGCGGTGGATCGGGACATGAGCCGGCGCATGCGGGTTTCGTGGGCGAGGGGATGCTGACGGCGGCTGTTTGCGGCGAGGTTTTCGCCTCGCCGTCTGTCGATGCGGTGCTGGCAGGCATTCTGGCAGTGACCGGTGAGGCTGGCTGTCTCTTGATCGTCAAGAACTACACCGGCGACCGGCTGAATTTCGGACTGGCAGCGGAACGGGCGCGCGCCTTTGGCCTTAAGGTCTCCATGGTGGTGGTTGATGATGACGTGGCCCTGCCGGATCTGCCTCAGGCGCGCGGTGTGGCAGGCACACTTTTTGTCCACAAGATCGCGGGCGCGATGGCAGAGGATGGCGCGGATCTGGCCGCGATTACAAGGGCCGCGGAAGACGCGATCACCGGCATGGCCTCCATCGGCATGTCGCTTGACACCTGCACCGTGCCGGGGTCCGTCAAGGAAGACCGGATCGCGGCTGGCATGGCTGAACTGGGCCTTGGCATCCATGGCGAGGCGGGCGTGGAACAGGTTGATTTTTCCAATGCGGCCTCGGCCATGCACATGGTCATGAGCAAGCTTGCCCCCCATATGGGTGATGGCCCGGTGGTGGCGCTTTTGAACAATCTGGGCGGCACCACACCCCTTGAGATGTCCGTTCTGGCGGGTGAAATGGCCCGTGAAAACCCGCAGATCCGTTTCGTGATCGGGCCTGCGCCGATGATGACCTCGCTTGATATGCACGGGTTTTCGGTCTCAATCCTGCCCCTGAGCAGCGAGACCGAGGCGCATCTGGCCCGCCCCGTGCCGCTCAGCGCGTGGCCCGGTATGCAGGCAACCGGCATGCCCAAACCCTGGCCGCTGCCCGATGGGTTGAGCCCGATCAAGCCAATCCCTTCGGACAATCCCAAGACCCGCGACGTGATCGAGGCCTGTTGTGACCTGCTGATTGCGTCCGAGGATGATCTGAACCTGCTTGATGCCAAATCCGGCGATGGCGACACCGGCTCGACCCTGTCCACAGCGTCGCGTGCCCTGAAAGGTGCGCTCGACCGGATGCCGCTTGCGGATCTCACCCAGCTGTTCCGCGCCGTGGGCAATGAGCTGAGCCAGACCATGGGCGGCTCGTCAGGTGTGATCCTCGCGATTTTCTTTGGGGCAACGGGGGATGCCTGCGCAAATGGCCAGCCGGTCGACAAGGCGCTGATGTTGGGGCTTGAGCGGATTTCGCAAGTGGGCGGTGCCAAGGCAGGTGACCGGACCATGATCGACGCGCTGGAACCGGCCCTGACCGCCCTTGGACAGGGCATCGGGGCAGCGGCGGCCGCCGCGCGCAAAGGCGCAGACGCGACCGCCTCCATCGGTCAGGCCAAGGCCGGACGGGCGTCCTATGTGCCCGAGGAAAACCTCATTGGCCACAATGATCCCGGGGCCGAGGCCGTAGCCCGTCTGTTTGAGGGGCTTGCCGCCCGGTTGTAAGGAGAGCGCACAGCGCAGATGTCGCAGGACGCCAACATAACCAGCACGCCAACGGTCAATGACATTGCCCGTGTCGCTCAGGTCTCGCTTGCCACGGTGGACCGGGTTCTGAACGCGCGTCCGGGTGTGCGCAAGATCACCGTCGACAAGGTCAACAAGGCGATCGAGGATCTGGGCTATGTTCGCGACACGGCTGCGGCCAATCTTGCGCGCGGGCGGATCTACAATCTTGTGTTCATCCTGCCCGACACAACAAACGAGTTTATCCGCTCGCTGGAACTGGAAATCGCAGCCCTGACGGATGTGCTCAAACGCGACCGCACCAAGATCACCAACATGCGGGTCGCAGCCTTTGATCCGATGGCGCTGTCACGCGCGATGAATGAAATCGATCCGGCCAAGGTCGACGGCGTGGCGATCTTCGGCCCCGAAACCCCGTCCGTGCGCGACAGCATCGCACGGCTCCGCGCGAGCGGCATTTCGGTCGTCTCGCTGGTCGCCGACATCCCAAGTTCCGAGCGTGATCATTACATCGGCGTGGACAACATTGCTGCCGGGCGCACGGCAGCGCAGCTTCTGGGACGTTTTGTCGGTGACAAGGCAGGGCGCATTCTGGTGCTCACAGGCTCCATGCTGGCACGCGACCATCTGGAACGCAGGCTCGGCTTTGACGAGGTGATTTCCCGCGATTTCCCTCATCTTGACGTCATGGCCTCGCTTGAGGGGCGCGATGACCCGGCGCTGGTCGAAACCCTTCTGCCGATTGCCCTGAAGGGTGCACGCGACGTGATCGGCATCTATTCCTCGGCTGCGGGCAATGACGGGCTGGTGCGCTATCTGGACGCCCATCCCGAGCACAGCCAGTTGAAGATTATTGCCCATGAATTGACGCCGCTGTCGCGCATGGCCCTTGGCAAAGGCCAGTTTGATGCGGTCATATCACAAAATGCCGGACATCTCGTGCGCTCGGCGGTGCGGGTGCTCAGGGCCTATAGTGACAAACTGCCGATCAACTCGGCACAGGAACAGATACGGATCGACATTTACCTGAAAGAAAACATGCCGCTTGATTGACCACGGCAAAGGGGAGAACAGATGAAAACCATCAAGGGACCAGCGCTGTTTCTGGCGCAATTCGCAGGCGATGACGCGCCGTTCAATTCCTGGGATGCGATTACCAAATGGGCAGCCGATTGCGGATACAAGGGCGTGCAGGTGCCAAGTTGGGACGGCCGTCTGATCGATCTTAACAAGGCCGCGACCTCAAGGGACTATTGCGACGAATTCAAGGGTGTGGCCACTGCCAATGGCGTTGAGGTGACTGAATTGTCCACCCATCTGCAAGGCCAGCTGGTCGCGGTGCACCCGGCCTATGACGATGCCTTCGACGGCTTTGCCGACCCGTCCGTACGCGGCAATCCCGCTGCCCGTCAAGTCTGGGCTGTGGATCAGGTCAAAAAGGCCTTGTCTGCCTCCAAGAACATGGGGATCGGCGCGCATGCGACCTTCTCCGGCGCGCTTGCCTGGCCATATGTCTACCCCTGGCCCCAGCGCCCCGCCGGTCTGGTCGAGACCGCCTTTGACGAACTGGCCAGCCGCTGGCGGCCCATTCTGGACCATGCAGAGGAGTGCGGCGTGGATGTCTGCTATGAAATCCACCCCGGCGAAGATCTGCATGACGGTGCAACATTTGAGATGTTTCTGGAACGCGTGGACAATCATGCCCGCTGCAACATGCTCTACGATCCCTCGCACTACGTCCTGCAATGCCTTGATTACATTGACAACATCGACATCTACAAGGACCGCATCAAGATGTTCCACGTCAAGGATGCCGAGTTCAACCCGACAGGGCGTCAGGGCGTCTACGGCGGGTTCCAGTCCTGGGTCGACCGGGCGGGCCGGTTCCGCTCGCTTGGCGACGGGCAGGTCGATTTCTCGGCGATCTTCTCGAAAATGGCCGCCAATGACTTCGACGGCTGGGCCGTTGTGGAATGGGAATGCTGTCTCAAGCACCCCGAAGATGGCGCACGTGAAGGCGCGCAATTCGTTGCGGATCACATCATCCGCGTGACCGAACGGGCCTTTGACGATTTTGCCGATGGGGGCACGGATGAGGCGGCAAACCGCAAGATGCTGGGGATTTCATGATGGCAAATCGCATCAAACTGGGCATGGTCGGCGGCGGCAATGATGCCTTCATCGGTGGCGTTCACCGCATCGCGAGCCGCATTGACGACCGGTTCGAACTGGTCGCGGGCGCGCTGTCGTCCACGCCCGAGAAAAGCCGTGCCTCGGGCGAGGCGCTGGGCCTGCCGCGGATCTATGACGACTTCAAGTCCATGGCCATCCGCGAGGCCCGCCTGAAGGACGGCATCAGGGCGGTCGCAATCGTGACCCCTAATCACATGCACTACCCGGCCGCGCGCGAATTCCTCAAACGCGGCATCCACGTGATCTGCGACAAGCCGCTCACCTCGACCCTTGGGGATGCCAAGAAGCTGGTGAAGGCGGTCGAGGCATCTGATGCACTTTTCGTGCTCACCCATAATTACACAGGCTATCCGATGATCCGGCAGGCCCGCGAGATGGTGGCAGCCGGTGACATCGGAGCGATCCGCGTGGTGCAGGTCGAATATCCGCAGGATTGGCTGACGGTTGATCAGGACATCAAACAGGCGCGCTGGCGCACGGATCCGGCACGGTCGGGCGCGGGCGGATCCACAGGCGACATCGGCACCCATGCCTATAATCTGGCAAGCTTCGTGACCGGGCTGGAACTGGATAGCCTTGCCGCCGACCTGCAATCCTTTGTCTCTGGCCGTCAGCTTGATGACAACGCCCATGTGATGCTGCGCTTCAAGGGCGGGGCGCGGGGCATGCTCTGGTCCTCGCAGGTCGCACCGGGCAATGAAAATTCGCTCAAGCTCAGGGTCTATGGTGAGACGGGCGGTCTGGAATGGTCACAGGAAGATCCCAACTATCTGCACCACACCCCCTTTGGCGAGCCGAAACGCCTGATCACCCGGGGCGGTGCGGGTGCAGGAGCAGCCGCAGGCCGGGTCAGCCGCATCCCGCCGGGCCATCCCGAGGGCTATCTCGAAGGCTTCGCGACCATCTATTCCGAGGCGGCCGAGGCGATCACGGCCCATGAGGCCGGCACGTCATGCCCGGATGGCGTGGTTTATCCGGATGTCTATGACGGCTTGCGTGGCATCCAGTTTGTCGATGCCTGTGTACGATCGTCTGCGCGCAATGCGGCTTGGGTGAGTTTGGGCTGACCGGACGTTCCCGGGGGCAGCGCCCCCTACATTCTGACCATCAGGCGCTCCAGCCCGTGGAAGTGATACGTGTCAGCGTAGCGTGGTGGCGTTGTGATCGTCAGGTCGGGACAGCGATCAAACAACACCTTCAGGCCGATCTCGAGTTCCAGCCGCGCCAGCGGTGCGCCGACGCAGAAATGAATGCCTGCGCCAAAGGCCAGATGCTGGGGCTTTACCCGTTCGGCATCAAACCTGGCCGGGTCAGGATTGGCGCTTGCATCAAGACCGGCGGCCCCCAAGAGCACACCCACCTGATCGCCCCGGGCAAACCTGTGGCCTGCAATCTCGATGTCTTCCAGCGCGTAGCGGGTGAACATGTGCAAGGGTGGATCGAAGCGCAGGATCTCTTCCACCAGCCCTGGCGTGACCATGCTGACGCCATGTTCCAGCATGGCTTTCGCGCCATTGCCCAACGTGTGCACGGTCGCCTCATGGCCTGCATTCAGCAACAGGATCGCGGTCGTGATCATCTCTGCCTCGCTCAGCCGGTCGCCTTCGTCATGGGCGCGGATCAGGGCACTGAGCAGATCTTCGCCCGGGCGTTTGCGCCGCTCGGCGATGATGTCTTTCAGATAGTCCGTGAACGCCAGACTTGCCGCAACCGCCCGGTCTTCCACCGCCCGGTCCCGGCTCGCCTGATACATCGCGACCATTGCGTGCGACCAGTCGAGCAACTGATCAGCCATGGCATCGGGCAGGCCCAGCAGGCGGGCGATCACGATCACCGGCAGGCGTTCGGCATAGGATTTCAGCAGATCAAAAGGCTCGTCAGGAAACCGGTCTATCAATTGCTGCGCAAGCGTCTCGATCTCAGGGGCAAGATTGGCCACCCGACGCGAGGTGAACTCGCGGAGCACCAGACCGCGCAACCTTGTGTGGCCCGGCGGCTCGCGTTCCAGCATGGAATGGGCCTCGATCTCGTAGAACGGGATCAGATGCTCAGGCACCGGCGTCCTGAATTCTGCAGGTTGCTCACGCCCGAACCGGCGATCTTTCAGGATCCCATTGCCCATCTCGAACCGGGCAGCACAGGCAAAGCCGTAATCGTCCCAGTGAAACAGCGGACCCAGCGCGCGGGCACGGTCATAGAACGGGTAAGGGTTCTGCACAAACTCGGGCGCGCGGGGCGATTGGCTCAGACGCGGCAGGCTCACAGCGCGCGCTCCAGCGCCTGTGCCAGATCGGCGCGCAGATCATCGATGTCTTCGATCCCGGTTGAGATCCGGATCAGCGTCTCGGGCACGACCGAAAACGGGCCTTCGACCACCTTGCGATGCTCGATCAGGCTCTCGACCCCCCCAAGCGAAGTGGCAGGCACGAACACCTCGCAAAACCGCACCACGTCGCAGGTCTGTTCCACTGTGCCTTTGACCAGAACCGACAACATCCCGCCAAAACCGCCGGTCATCTGGCGTTTGGCAACCTCATAGCCCGGGTGCGAGGGTAGCCCGGGATAGAGCACCTTGCTTATGCCCGGATGCCCCTCCAGCCATTCCGCCAGCGCCAGCGCGTTTTCCGATGCCCGCTCATAGCGCAGGAACAGCGTTCGCATGCCGCGCACCATCAGCCATGCCGGAAACGGGCTGAGGATCGTGCCCATCAGCTTGCGCACCGTGGCAACCTCGGCCCATGTCTCGTCAACCTGATTGGTGCTGAGCACGCCTGCCGTCAGATCGGAATGCCCGCCCAGATATTTCGTGCCGGACTGAAAGGCGTAATCCGCCCCCAGTTCCAGCGCCAGTTGCGTGCAGGGCGGGGCGGCTGTGCAATCCACCGCCAGCCGCGCACCGGCTGCATGGGTCGCCGCTGCCACCGCACCGATATCGACCACATCCCAGCTTGGGTTGGCTGGTGTCTCGGCCCAGACCAGACGGGTCTGACCGGGCCTGATTGCGGCCTCCAGCGCGCCCGGCTGGCTTGCATCCACCAGATCAACCTCCAGCCCGCGCAACTCAGCCATCCGCATCAGCCAGCCGACCACGCCGTGGTACATCACCTCGGGCGCAACCACATGATCGCCTGCGCGCAATGTCTCGAACAGGGCCACGGCCGCGCTCATGCCGGAGGCAAAGCCAAGTGCAGCCTCGGCCCCGTCAAGCGAGGCCAGCACCGCTTCGGCATGGGCAAGCGTCGGGCCGCCCTCACGTCCGTAGATGTTGCCCTGTCGCAGCGCATAATCAGCATCACGCGCATAGGTGCTCGACAGATCCAGCGGCGGGACGACCGCGCCCGTCACCTCGTCAATCATCCGCAACGCCTGCGCTGCCCGCGTGGCCGGTGACAAAGATCGGTTGCGCATCAGCCCGGCTCCCCGCTAAATCTCAGACATGGTTCGACCTCACATATCCCGCTCCGGCCTGCAATGGCAACGTCCATGCCCGCGCGTCTGATCCGCATTGCACTGGCTGTGCTGGTGCTGGCGACGCTCTTTGTGGCGGGGGCCGCACTTGGCTATCGCACCGGCATCACAGCGCTGGCGGACCGGGGCCGTGCGGACCTGACCCGCGCCGTAGACAGGCTCAACTCCCAGATGGAGCGCTACGCGACCCTTCCCGCCGTGCTGGGCGAGCATCCGCTTCTGCAATCCCTGTCGCTCAATCCCGCGCCCGGGCAGGTTCTTCAGGCCAACCGACTGCTGGAACGCGCAACCGGCCATTCGGGCGCGCTCGACATCTACCTCAAGGACATCACCGGCACAGTGATCGCCACCTCCAACCACGCTTTGCCGCGCAGCTTCATGGGGCGCAATTACGACTGGAGGCCCTATTTCATCGACGCCATGGCGGGCGAGCTTGCCGGGTATCACGCGGTTGGCGTCGCCTCTGACCAGCGCGGATATTACTTCTCGCATACCGTATCCGCGCAAAGCCGGGTGACCGGTGTGCTGACCGTCAAGGTCGATCTGGAAGGGATCGAGGATGTCTGGCGAGACGACCCCCAGACCCTGTTCTTTTCCGACCGCAACGACGTCATCTTCCTGTCCAATCGGGAGGCGTTCCTGCTGCGCCGTCTGGGCGATGCCAACAGCCCGCTGCCCGAACGCCAATATGCCGAGCGGGACATCACCGCCTTGCCTGAGATCTCGCAATCCATGCATTTCGGCCAGCGGATCTGGGATTTCACCGATACTGACATCCTGCCCGGGCGCGCTGTGCTGATCACCATGCCGGTGGACCGCATTGATATGACCGGGCACATCCTTCTGCCAAGTGATGCGGCCGAAGCTCAGGCGCTCATCTGGGGTGCGCTTGCGGCCACACTTGGCGGCATCATCGTGCTCACGCTCACCGTTCTTTCGCTCCGCCGCCGTGCACTGGCGCGCGAGCTTGCCCGCGAGGAACAGGCCAAGGCAGAGCTTGAACAACAGGTCGCGCGCCGCACGAAGGCACTGCGTGAAACCAACGCACAGCTTTTTGCCGAAGTCGAAGAACGCAAACAGGCCGAGGCCACGCTCAGGCGTGTGCAGGATGAGCTGGTGCAGGCCGGAAAACTGACCTCGCTGGGCGAGATGGCCGCAGGCATAAGCCATGAACTGAACCAGCCGCTTACCGCGATGCAGACCCTTGCCGACAGCACCGCGATTTTGATCCAGCGCGAGCGTTTTGACGACGTGATCGCCAACACCGGAAAGATTGCCCAGCTTGCCACTCGCATGGGCCGGATCATCAAGAACCTGCGTGCATTTGCCCGCAAGGAAGGGGAGCCTGCCACGGATGTCGATCTGGTCGCAGTCGTGAATGACGCGCTCGGCCTCAGCGAAGGGCGGCTGACCAAAGCAGGTGCACTGGTGATCTGGTCACCGCCTGCGGATCCCGTGCTTGTGCGCGGTGGTCAGGTGCGTCTGCAACAGGTGGTGATCAATCTGATCTCGAACGCGCTCGATGCCATGGCAGGCCAGACCGGGCCGCAAACCCTGACCCTGACGCTGTATGAAGGGGCGGAGGCCACGACGCTCAGCCTGCGCGACAGTGGCCCGGGGCTGAGCGCGCCTGATCGTGTCTTCGATCCCTTCTATTCCACCAAGACCGTGGGCGAGGGGCTGGGCCTTGGCCTTTCGATTTCCTACGGCATTGTGCAAAGCTTCGGCGGGCGGATCACCGGGCAGAACTATCCCGAAGGCGGCGCGATCTTCACCATGACCTTGACGCCTGTCAGTCTGAACCGGGCCGTGGCATGAGCACGCGCGGGCCCATCCTGTTTCTCGACGATGATGCGGATGTCCGCATGGCCATCAGCCAGTCGCTTGATCTGGCAGGCTTCGAGGTGCGGGCCTGTCGCGCCGTGATCGAGGCGACAGACCACCTGTCACCGGGCTTTCCCGGCGTCGTGCTCACAGACATTCGCATGCCGGGCAAGGACGGCTTTGCCTTTCTCGATCGGTGCCAGCGGATGGATGCGGACCTGCCTGTTGTGGTCCTGACCGGTGAGGGAGATGTGCCCATGGCCGTGGAGGCCATGAGCGCGGGGGCGTTCGGATTTCTGGAAAAGCCCTGTGCGCCTCAGATCCTGATCGAGACGCTTGACCGGGCGCTGGCCGCGCGGACCGGGACGCTGACCCGCAGGCGAGAGCTTGCCGGGGGGATCGCCCGGATCGCGCTGGAACGCGGGGCCGGGCAGGGCGCATTGGCCACCCAGATGGAAATGGTCGAAAAGCTCCTGATCGAGGCCGAGCTGACCCATCACGGCGGTCGGGTTGCGGCGGTGGCTGAGGCGCTGGGCCTGCCGCGCAAGACGCTCTATGACAAGTTGAAACGGCATCATCTGGATCCGGCTGAGTTTCGGGACATCACGAATCGCTAGTCTAGACCAGTGCACCCCGGTGTTGCGTCTTGTGCGGATTTCCGCACAAACGCCATGATCCTGACTCGAAAGAGTTATGAAAGAACTACGCAAAAACTACAGAAAACACTCACTTTTTCAGCCCCACCGTACGCTGCTTCAATTCCTGTTAGACAGCGCCCTTTGTCGCTCTATCCTATCTCGCAACCCGGCCCACCGGTCCGGGCAACACTGGGAGAGAAACATGAAAAAGATCATGACCTTTGCGGCAGCCGTCGCAATGTCCTTCGGCGCATCCAGCGCCATTGCAGCCTGTGATGCAGGCGAAGAAGTTATCAAGTTCAGCCACGTCACCAACACCGACCGTCACCCCAAGGGGATCGCGGCATCCTTGCTGGCAGAGCGGGTCAATTCCGAGATGAACGGCAAAGCCTGTATGGAGGTTTTCCCCTCCTCTCAGCTTTACAATGACGATCAGGTGCTTGAGGCGATGCTGAACGGCGACGTACAGCTTGCAGCCCCATCGCTGTCCAAGTTCGAAGCCTTCACCAAGCAGTTCCGCATCTTCGATTTGCCGTTTATGTTCAAGAACATCGACGCGGTTGATGCCTTCCAGGCGTCAGACACCGGACAGGCCATGAAAGACAGCATGCAGCGCCGCGGCCTGCAGGGTCTGGCCTTCTGGCACAATGGCATGAAGCAGATGTCGGCCAAAGTGCCGTTGATCCTGCCGACGGACGCGAACGGCCTGAAGTTCCGGGTTCAGACATCCGACGTGCTGAAAGCCCAAATGGCTGCAATTGGTGGTTCACCTCAGCCAATGGCCTTCTCCGAGGTTTATGGCGCGCTCCAGACCGGCGTTGTGGACGGACAGGAAAACACATGGTCCAACATTTACGGCCAGAAGTTCTTCGAAGTGCAGGACGGCATCACCGAAACCAATCACGGCATCATCGACTACCTTGTCGTGACTTCCGTCGAGTGGATGGAAGGCCTTGATGCAGACGTGCGCGATCAGTTCGTGACGATCCTCAACGAAGTGACCGAGACCCGCAACAAGGAAGCCTTTGCAGTCAACGAGCAGGCCAAAGCAGCCATCGTTGAAGCAGGCGGCGTGATCCGTCAGCTGGACGCAACCCAGCGTCAGGCATGGGTTGATGCGATGAAACCTGTCTGGTCCGAGTTCGAAGGTGATGTTGGCAAGGACAACATCATGGCGGCTCAGGAAATGAACGCAAACTACTGATACCAGTAGAATAATGACCGGCGGCCCACTGATGGCCGCCGGCATCTAACAGGGAGAGTGTCATGTCTCAGTCGTCTGGGAACGCGCCCGGTGCAACCGTCACCGACCGGTTGGAAGAAACCTTCATAGCCATCATACTTGGTGCCATGACGGTGTTGACCTTTGTCAACGTGATCTTCCGCTACACCTTTGACTGGGGGATCGTGAACTGGCTTGAGGCCACCCTGAATTTCACATGGCCTGACAGCATCCCGTGGGGCTATGAAACCACCCTGATCCTGTTTTCCTGGCTGGTGCTGTTCGGCATGAGCTATTGCGTGAAGAAGACAGCGCATCTGGGCGTCGACGCGGTCATCAACGTGTTGTCAGCACCCAGCCGCCGCATTCTCGCGCTGGTCGCGGGCGCCTGCTGCATCCTCTATACCTACCTGCTGATCAAAGGGTCGTGGGACTATTTCGCGCCCTTTGTGAACCTGCCCGGCACCACGGGTCACTGGTTCCCAACCGGTCTGGAAGAGATGAGTTTCCGCAATCGTCGTGCTTTCTACACATTTGATGAGATCGGTATGCCTGCCTTCCTCAGTTGGCTGGGGCCGGTCTTTGGCGAGGAATTCGAGAAGCTGCCGCGTTTCGTAGGCTACATGATCCTGCCCATCGGCACCGTTCTTCTGATGGTCCGCTTTATTCAGGCCACCCGTCGGGTGTGGATGGAAAAAGCAGACCGGATCATCGCGGCACATGAGGTCGAAGACGATCTCGAAACTCTCAAGAAAGAGCATTAAGTCATGGAAGTTGCTATCCTATTTGCGATGATCATCGGCTTCTTGCTGATCGGCGTCCCCATCGCCGTATCCCTTGGCCTGAGTTCAATCCTGTTCCTTCTGGTGCTCTCGGACACCTCGCTTGCCTCCATCGCACAGTCGCTGTTTCAGGCCATGTACGGCCATGCCACGCTGATGGCGATCCCGTTTTTCATTCTGGCCTCGACCTTCATGACAACGGGAGGGGTCTCGCGCAGGATCATCGATTTCTCGATTGCCTGCGTGGGACATTTCCCCGGAGGACTGGCGATTGCGGGCGTTTTTGCCTGTATGATGTTCGCGGCCCTCTCAGGCTCATCACCTGCAACCGTTGTGGCCATCGGGTCCATCGTGATCGTGGCCATGAAGAAGGTCGGCTACACCAAGGATTTCGCCGCCGGTGTGATCTGTACCGCAGGCACGCTGGGCATCCTGATCCCGCCATCCATCGTGATGGTTGTCTATGCCTCCGTCACGGATGTGTCCGTTGGGCGGATGTTCCTTGCAGGTGTTGTGCCCGGCGTCATGGCCGGTCTGATGCTGATGATTGCGATCTATATCACAGCCCGGATCAGGAACCTGCCAAAGGGTGAATGGAAGGGCTGGGGTGAGATCTTCGACACCGGTGCGCGCGCCTTCTGGGGCCTGATGCTGATCGTCGTGATTATGGTAGGCATCTACGGCATTCCGGGGCTGATCCCGGCGATTTTCACGCCCACAGAGGCCGCAGCCGTGTCGGCGGTTTATGCCTTTGTTGTGGCCTGTTTCGTCTACCGGGACATGGGGCCATTGAAACCGGCCGAGGACGACCCGACCCAGACGCCCCTGCCGCTTTACAGCAAGCCCTATGCGCTGGTGACGTCGTTCTTTCACGCCGACACCAGGCATGTGTTGTTCGAATCCGGCAAATTGACCACGACGCTGCTTTTCATCATCGCCAACGCCTTGATCCTGAAGCATGTTCTGACCGATGAGCAGATCCCGCAGGCGATTGCCGCGAGCATGCTAGAGGCGGGATATGGCGCGGTGATGTTCCTAGTGATCGTGAACCTGATCCTGCTGATCGGCGGTCAGTTCATGGAGCCGTCGGGACTGATCGTGATCGTCGCGCCGCTGGTCTTTCCCATTGCCATCGAACTTGGGATCGACCCGATTCACCTGGGCATCATCATGGTGGTAAACATGGAGATCGGGATGATCACGCCGCCTGTTGGTCTGAACCTCTTCGTGACCTCGGGCGTGGCAGGCATGCCGATGATGCGGGTTGTGCGCGCAGCCTTCCCGTGGCTGTGCATCCTCTTTGTCTTCCTGATCATGGTTACGTACATTCCCGAGATTTCGCTGATGTTGCCAACAGCGATAATGGGACCGGAAACGATCATCAAATAGAGAGAAAAGGGGTGGCTTACGGGCCGCCCCGGTACGGTTCTACGTATTGCAGAGCCATGTCCCATGGGAAAAAGATCCATGTGTCCTGACTGACCTCGGTGATGAACGTATCCACCATGGGCCGACCTTTGGGCTTGGCATAGACGGTTGCGAAATGTGCCTTGGGATAAAGCGCACGCACAAGTTCAAGAGTTTTCCCGCTGTCCACCAAATCATCCAGGATCAGAATGCCTGTGCCATCGCCCATCAACTCGGCGTCCGGCGCTTTCAAGACCTTGGCCGACGATTGCTGCTGATGATCGTACGACTTGACCGAGATCGTATCGACGGTGCGAATGTCCAACTCCCGCGCGACGATCATTGCAGGTGCCATACCACCACGTGTGATCGCCACCACAGCACGCCATGCGCCGTCACCCGGACCATTACCATCCAGTCGCCAGGCCAATGCCCGGCTGTCCCGGTGGATCTGGTCCCAGGAGATGTGGAAACCTTTTTCATGAGGAAGACGGTCAGACATCGCGCGTTCTCCTTTATTTGCGTCCAGTTACCACATCAATGTCAGGCGCATCTTCGGCCTTCATTCCGACCACGTGATAGCCTGCATCAACATGATGGGTCTCGCCGGTGACACCTGACGACAGATCAGACAGCAGATAGAGCGCCGATTTGCCGACATCGGTTTGCGTCACATTGCGGCGGAGCGGCGAATTCAACTCGTTCCACTTCATGATATAGCGGAAATCCCCGATGCCCGAGGCCGCAAGCGTCTTGATCGGACCAGCAGACAGTGCATTCACGCGGATGCCCTTGGGACCAAGGTCCATCGCCATATATTTGACCGAGACCTCCAGCCCCGCCTTGGCAATACCCATGACATTATAGTGCGGCATGACTTTCTCCGCGCCATAGTAGGTCAGCGTCAGCATTGATCCGCCTTCGGGCATCATCTTTTCAGCCCTCTGGGCAACGGCTGTGAAACTGTAGACCGAAATGTTCATGGTCATCGCGAAATTATCAGCCGTGGTATCAACGTACCGGCCGCGAAGTTCGTTTTTATCAGAAAATCCAATGGCATGGACCAGAAAATCAATCTCACCCCACTTGTCTTTCAGAGTGTCGAAAACCCGGTCGATGGAGCCGTCATCGGTGACGTCGCATTCCAGAACTGTGTTGGACCCTAGGCTTTCGGCCAGTGGGGTGACGCGTTTGCCCAACGCCTCTCCCTGATAGGTAAAGGCCATTTCGGCCCCTTGCTCGGCGCAGGCCTTTGCAATGCCCCAAGCGATTGACCTTTCGTTGGCCACGCCCATGATCAGGCCCTTTTTGCCGCTCATCAGACCTTGCGTCATGTCTTGCTCCTCCATGCACCTTATTTGACCCTGCTCTATGCCAAAGCCTCGTCCGCATCAAGCACACTTGGCCGGTGGGCATGATCGGACTATGTGGAGTGCAAAGAACAACAGGGATGGTAACGCCTCATGGAACGAGATGGAATTTTTGCGGGCGAAGACCCGTTTGCCATTGCGCGAAGTTGGTTGCAGGAAGCGACTGAGTCCGAGCTGAATGATCCCAACGCAATCGCCTTGTCCACCGTGGATGAGGCAGGTTTGCCAAACGTGCGGATTGTTCTGCTCAAGGACATCGAGGCAGACGCGTTCGTGTTCTACACCAACTATGACAGTGCCAAGGGCCGGGAAATCACAGCCTCTGGCAAGGCCGCCTTCGTCATGCACTGGAAATCGCTGCACCGACAGATCAGGGTCCGGGGCAATGTCAGCCGCGAGGACGGAGAGGTTGCGGACCGCTATTACAAATCCCGCGCCCTGCAAAGCCGTCTTGGGGCATGGGCATCCAAACAGTCACAGCCGCTGGATAGCCGGGCAAAACTGATGGCAGATGTGGCCAAACTGGGCGTGACCAAAGGCACCGATCCTGACCGTCCACCGTTCTGGGGCGGGTTCCGGCTGGTGCCGATCGAAATGGAATTCTGGGCCGATGGTGCCTTTCGGTTGCATGACCGGTTTCGCTGGACCAGAGTGGAAGCAGATACAGACTGGACGGTCACGCGGCTCAACCCCTGACAGGCGGGGCAGCGGACCCGGATTTGGGAAAGTTTCGCGGACATGGGCAAGACGCTGCTGCTTACAGGGGCCAGTCGGGGCATCGGACATGCCACGGTCAAACGCTTCTCCTCCGCTGGCTGGCGGGTGATCACCTGTTCACGTCACCCTTTCCCCGAAGACTGCCCGTGGGAAGCGGGTGAGGAGGATCACATTCAGGTTGATCTGTCCGATCCCAAAAGCACGATTGAGGCCGTGGCCGAGATCAAGCGCCGGCTGAATGGCGGTCCGCTGGAGGCTTTGGTCAACAACGCGGGCATTTCTCCCAAAGGGCCGGAAGGAGAGCGGCTGAGCACCATGACCACGGATCTGCGGACATGGGGGCATGTGTTCCACGTAAATTTCTTTGCGTCAGTCGTGCTGGCGCGCGGTTTGGTGGACGAACTGGAAGCGGCACAAGGCGCAATTGTCAACGTGACGTCCATTGCCGGATCACGGGTGCATCCCTTTGCTGGTGCGGCCTATGCCACGTCAAAAGCAGCCCTTGCAGCGCTCACGCGGGAAATGGCCCATGATCTTGGACCGCGTGGCATTCGTGTCAATGCCATCGCACCTGGCGAGATCGAGACCGATATTCTGAGTGCCGGAACCGATGCTATTGTCGAGAAGCTTCCCTTGCGCCGTTTGGGCAAACCAGAAGAGGTTGCACGCACGATTTACTATCTGTGTACCAGCGAAAGTTCTTATGTTTCAGGGGTCGAGATCGAGATAAACGGCGGTCAGCACGTGTGACCTTGCGCAAAACTTGTGCGAGTGGTTGCCAACCAATTCGCGCCAAAATTGTACCCCTTGGGCCGACTTCGGCGAAAAAGTGCCGCAAATCCGGCTTCTAAGTCCCGTTATTTGCTGTATTTTGTGACCGTGCTATTGTCACAAAAGCACTCAGGTGCGAAACATATCCTTGCGTATAGGGAATCACACGTAAGTGATCAGTCGAAAGGTATGGGGCAACGTCTTTCGGCCAGGGTTGCTAGAAAAAGTGAGCGTAGAATGAATAACAATGAAACAGGGCTCGATGTTTACATGATTAAGGGTCACGTAAAGTGGTTTGACTCGACCAAAGGCTACGGCTTTGTGGTCGTCGAAGACGGACAGGGGGATGTGTTGCTCCATGCCAATGTCCTTCGCAATTTCGGCAGAAGTTCTGTGGCCGAAGGTGCCGAGATTTCCATGGAAGTGCAGGGCACCGACCGTGGACGTCAGGCTGTTGAAATTCTGGACATCTCGGCGACAGTTGCTCCGGTTGAGGAGGCTGAGTCACCGCTCGCCTCGTTCCTGGACGTCGGTGGCGAGGGCGATCTGGAGCCGTGCCGGGTCAAGTGGTTTGACAAGGCAAAGGGCTTTGGCTTCGTTAATGTCTTTGGCAATCCCGAAGATATCTTCGTGCACATGGAAGTGCTGCGTCTGTGCGGTCTGTCCGACCTGCAACCGGGCGAGGCCGTTTGTGTGCGATTGAAGCAGGGTCCACGCGGTAAGATGGCTGCCGAAATCAGGTCATGGGACCACGCGGTTCTGGCTGCCACCTCGCGCGAGCGGGATTGATACACTGAAACTGGGACTTCTTGTCGGCGCGGGATTGTATCTTGCGGCGCCCATTGCGTTTGCGGATTGTGCGTCTGATGTGGTCGAGTTTCGGGGCGATGGCCTGTCAGCCCGCTTCACAGTTGAGCTTGCCACCACCCCCGAAGAACGCAGCCGTGGTCTGATGTTTCGCGAGGCCATGGCCCTGAGCGCGGGCATGCTGTTTGTCTACCCCAAGGCACAGTCGGTCAGTTTCTGGATGAAAAACACGCTCATCCCTCTCGATATGATCTTCATGGATGAAACCGGCACGGTTGTCTCGGTCGGGGCAAACGCAGTGCCCGGTGATCTGAGCCCGGTCCATGGCGGGAACAACATCCAGTATGTGCTGGAAATCAATGGCGGCTTCTCCGAAACGCTTGGCCTTGATGCGGGCGACCAGATGCAGCATCCGGTCATCAATCCCGAAATCGCAGCCTGGCCGTGCGAGTAAGCGTGCGATTGCGCGTTTTGCCTCTTTTCAAGCCTGACAGGTTCCGTTAAGCAGACGCCGTTCGGGGCGTGGCGCAGCCTGGTAGCGCGACGGTTTTGGGTACCGTAGGTCGTAGGTTCGAATCCTATCGCCCCGACCATCTTCTTCATGGATGTTGATCACCAGGTCACTGGTACTGAGCGCGCGCTATAGGGCGTGACAATGACCTTTGCTTGTCTCATACAGACGGCAAATCACAGCGGTGCTGACTGCGTTCGGGACCAAACCAAAACTGGGAGACTGATATGGCCAAACTCGCATTTCTCGGACTGGGTGTCATGGGGTACCCGATGGCAGGACATCTTGCGGCCGCAGGCCATGATGTGACGGTCTACAACCGCACGGCATCGAAATCGGAGGCCTGGGTCGAGCAACATGGCGGAGCGTCTGCTGCAACGCCAGCGGCCGCTGCAACAGGCGCAGATATGGTCATGGCCTGTGTTGGCAATGATGATGATCTGCGCGGAGTGTGTCTTGGTGCGGATGGCGCATTTGCAGGTATGGCCTCGGGCGCTCTGTTTGTTGACCACACAACCGTGTCCGCCGCCGTGACCCGTGAATTGTTTGCAGCCGCAGCAGGTAAAGGCATCGGCTTCGTGGATGCGCCGGTTTCAGGCGGGCAGGCGGGTGCCGAGAATGGCGCGTTGTCGGTGATGTGCGGTGGCAATCAGGCTGAGTATGATCGTGCCGAGCCGGTGATCGATGCCTACGCCAAGCTCTGCCGTAGACTGGGCGACAGCGGTGCCGGGCAGTTGACCAAGATGAGCAACCAGATCGCGATTGCGGGTCTGGTGCAAGGCTTGTCAGAGGCGCTCCATTTCGCTGACAAGGCAGGACTGGACGGCAAAGCAGTGGTTGAAGTGATCAGCCAGGGTGCAGCCGGCAGCTGGCAGATGTCCAACCGTTACGAGACCATGCTGGATGATCATTTCGAGCATGGATTTGCAGTGGACTGGATGCGAAAGGATCTTGGGATCTGTCTTGATACTGCCGATGAGAATGGTGCGAGCCTGCCGGTAACCGCCTTGGTGGACCAGTTCTACAAGGATGTGCAGAAGATGGGTGGCGGTCGGTGGGATACGTCTGCGCTGTTCAAACGCCTCAAGGCGCTGGACTGATCAATAGGGCGAGGCGTGCAACACATGCGCGCCTCCCGACATCGCCCAATGGGCAGAAAACAGGCAGGGCGAGAATTCTTATCAACCGCGATGCAATTTCGGGTTGTGGTTGACTGACAGTCGTGAAGTCTGGGTTCATTGATTTGAACAAGGACCTATTTTCATGAAAAGAATGATCACGCTGGCTGGCGTCCTTTTGACGCTCGCAGCTTGTGCCGAGACGACTTCGGGATTGAGCCAGAACATCACGATGCGCCCCCTTCAGCCCGGATTTGCCAGTTGGGGAACCTCGTGGAATACCGGTGCCACCCTCGTGCTTGTTGCCCAGCTTGAAGAGGTTGACGGCAAGGTGGCTGTGTGCGGAGCAAAGCACCAGACCGGGAATTCTGCCGTGCTGAATTTCGAGTTGCTGAGAAAGACATATTTCACATCCAATGGCGTAAACCTGATGTCGAACCTCAATTACTTCGCTGTGGTCAAGGATCCGGACCGTCTGGACAAGGTTCAGGTCGCCTGCAAGCAGACTGATATCGACTGGGATGACAAGTACAGCGACCAGAACTGGGAGATGGATTCCCGCCAGAGTGTTTTCCGCGTTTAGGCAATCCGGTCCTTGATGCTTCTGAGCGACGTGCGTGAACGTTTTGACAGCGTCTGGATCTCTTCCGCGATGACGGCAAACCCGCGTCCGGCATAGCCGGCGCGGGCTGCCTCAACAGATGCGTTAATCGAGATCAGGTTGATCGAGTCGCTGATCTCGTCAATCTCGTTCATGGCCTTGCGCACGAATACGGCCTCATCCTGGGCCTGTTTTCGATTGGCGCTGGCGATATGAGCGTTGAATGCCTCGATAAATGTGGTGATCTTGTTCCACAGGTCGTTTCGGCAATGCTCAAGCGCCGGCAGGAACCGATCCAGCTTGCCAGGCGCGCTTCCCTGGGAGCTGTTCAGATCGTTCAGCAGGGATTGTAAACTATCGATGGTTCTGAGTGCTTGAAAGATTTGATCGTGCAATTCGTCCGACGCCGGAATTCCGAGTTGGGCGAAGAGTTGGGGCACTTCGTTTCGGAGCAGGGATTTCGCGTTTTCGAAATGGAGCGTGATGCTTTGAAGGTCCCGTTTCAGATCGTCATTGGCAGGCAGGCCATCGCTCAGGATCATCAACGACAGATACTCGAAACACTTGGCACGACAGGTTGCGACCACAGCGTTGACCGTGCGGGCTGTTTCGTCGGTGTTTGGGGCCTCGGACATCGTTTGTCAGTCCTGCGTTCACAAATGCGTGACACAGGACTGACGATAAACAGTTAAGCTTGGTTTAAACTGTCGAGGCTTTTGAGGATTTCATCGCCCATCTGGATGGTGGTGAGCGGCGTGCGGCCCTCTTCCCCGATCAGATCGGGTGTGCGGTGACCCGCGGCCAGGACAGCTTCAATGGCATTTTCCAAAAGACTTGCCGCGTCGCCCTCATCAAAAGAATAGCGCAGCGCCATGGCAAAGCTGAGGATACAGGCAATCGGATTTGCCTTGCCTTGGCCCGCAATATCAGGCGCTGAGCCGTGTACCGGCTCGTAAAGCGCTTTGGGGCGTCCGGTTTCGCTCGGAGCGCCGATGGAGGCCGAAGGCAGCATCCCAAGGCTGCCGGTCAACATGGCCGCGCAATCGCTCAGAATGTCGCCAAACAGGTTGTCGGTGACGATCACATCGAACTGCTTTGGCCAGCGAACGAGCTGCATGGCGCCTGCGTCTGCATACATGTGGCTCAATTCCACATCGGGGTATTCATTGTCATGCACCCACTGCACCTCTTCGCGCCACAGAATGCCGCTTTCCATCACGTTGGCCTTCTCCATCGAGCAGACCTTGTTGGAGCGTTTGCGCGCAAGTTCGAACGCAGACCGGGCCACACGGCGGATCTCGTCCGTGGTGTAGCGCTGGGTGTTCACGCCCACACGACCGCCCTGATTGTCCTCGATGATGCCGCGCGGTTCACCAAAGTAGATGCCAGAGGTCAACTCACGGATGATCATGATGTCGAGGCCCGAGACGATCTCGGACTTGAGGGATGAGAACCCTGCGAGCGCGTCAAAACACTGGGCCGGGCGCAGGTTGGAATAGAGATCCATTTCCTTGCGCAGGCGCAGAAGGCCGCGTTCGGGCTTCACCGAGAAATCCAGATCGTCGTATTTCGGACCGCCGACAGCACCCAGGAGCACTGCGTCAACTTCCATGGCCTTGGCCATCGTCTCATCCGTGAGCGGCGTGCCATGGGCATCATAGGCCGCACCACCAACCAGATCTTCGGTCACGTCGAAATTCAGACCGCGGTTCGCACCAAACCAGTCGATGACCCGGCGCACTTCGACCATGACCTCGGGGCCGATCCCGTCGCCGGGCAAGATAAGAATGGAAGGGTTTGACATCGAAAATCCTCGCTTTTGTCTTTGCCATGTCGCTAGCGAGTTGGCGGGGTCCGGTCAAGGTGGCGAAGCGGCTTAGTTGCCAGCATCAATTGGGTCTGTTCTTTTGGTAAAATCCGGGGCAAAGACTGAGCCAAGCAAGAAGAAATCCGAGGGAAGCAAATGCTGGAGACGGTGCAAGGCTATTTGATGCAGGGTCAGGAGATAGCCCTGAAGTGGCTGACCAGCCCAGCTGCTCTGTCGCAGTTCGGCCTTTTGGTGGTTGCTTATCTGATCGCGTATTTTGTCACCAGACGCACGCGCCCGACCATCGAACGCCTGCTCGATCCCGGTGAGGCTGACGGCTATCTGGCAACGATCCGCCGTTTTGTGCTGCAGTTCACACCCCTTATCCTGCCGCTTCTGGCCTATGTTCTGATCGGTCTGGGCGAGCAGGTTGTTGTGCAGATGTTCGGCAAAGGACCGGTCATCGCCTTTGGCAAGCGCGTGTTCATCTTCCTGGCGGTTCGGCAGGCGGTTCTGTACATCATCTCTGACCCATTCCTGAAAATGCTGGGGCGCTATGTCTTTGTGCCAATGGCGGCTCTCTATGCACTGGGTCTGCTGGAGCCTGCACAGGTCTGGCTGGGAGAAACGGTCGTAGGTGTCGGCGATATCCGCTTTTCGCTTCTGTCGGTTCTCAGGGCCGCAATCGTCGGCAGTATCCTGTTCTGGCTCGGTCGTTGGTCCTCTGACACAGGCACAGGCTATATCCGCTCGCAGGAAGAGATGCGCCCGCCCACACGGGAACTGGCTGCCAAGGCTTTCGAGATGGGCGTATTTGCGATTGCCTTCCTGCTCTTGGTCAACATTCTGGGTCTCGATCTGTCCGCACTTGCGCTTCTGTCAGGTGCCATCGGCGTGGGTCTGGGCTTTGGCTTGCAGAAAATCGCCTCGAACTTCATCTCGGGGATCATTCTGTTGCTTGAGGGGCAGGCCACGGTTGGTGATTTTGTCGAGCTTGATGGCGGGGAAAGCGGGACAATCGTAAAGATGATGGCGCGCGCCACGATCCTTGAGACGTTTGACGGAAAGTGGATTGTTGTTCCCAATGAAGACTTCATCACCAGCCGGATCATCAACTGGTCCGATGCAGGCTCGGGCAACCGCTATGAAGCCGAATTCTCGGTGTCCTACGAGACTGACATCAATCTGGTGCCCGACATCATTCAGGCAGCCGTGTCAAAGCACCCCGATGTGCGGCAAGTGCCTGAGCCGCCGGATTGCGAGCTCAGAGGCTTTGGCGACAGTGGAGTGAATTTTGCAGTGGAGTTCTGGGTTGAGGGCATTGACGACGGCAAGAACAAGTTCACATCGGATGTTCTGTTCCTGATCTGGAACGCGCTGAAGGACAACAACATCGAAATACCGTTCCCTCAACGCGAATTGCGTCTGCGCGAGCCGCATAACCTGATGGCTGTTCGGCAGCTTAGCGGTCCGGAAAACTGATATCGACCCAGACGAGGTGATGATCAGACGTTGGCCTCTTGCCAGCGCTGAGCAGGCTGGCCTTTGGATCATCCGTGTCTGGCCAGAATACGCCTGCGCCCTCAACCACCAGATCGCTTGAGGGCAGGGCATAATCGACCCGCAGATTGCCGGGCCCGCGGGTGTCATTCCAGTCGGATGTGTCCAACGCGGGGTCACCTTTATGTTTCGTGTTTGCTCCCTTTTGATCACGGGCCGCTTGAAGCGCACCGGCACTTTTCGCCTCAGGGTCGGTTACCCGTGGATGGGACAGCAGGGCGCGAATGCCCTGCAAGCGGCCATCGCCATCCATTGGGTCGGCATTCAGATCACCAAGAATGACAAAGGGCGTTTTGCCAGGTGATGATGTGCGGCCCTGATCATCAACCGGTGCATAGCCATCCAGATAGCGTGTCCAGAAGGTGATCTCATCATGATTGCGCAGACCATTTGCATCCTCCGGCCCGTCAAAGACCGGTGGCGTCGGGTGGGAGGCAAAGATTCGCAACGGGCCATCAGGCGTGGCTATTGAAACATCCCAATGTGATTTCGATGACAGACGAAAGGCTGCATGGGCCTCTGGCGAGGGAAAGGCCGATCCGTCGGTGTTGGTTGGCAACTGCGCATCAGGCAGGCCGCTCCAAAGCAGGTTTTGAAAGCTGCGGGTCTGGTCGGGATCGATGGGAAAGCGCGACAGCAACGCCATGCCGTACTGACCGGGAAATCGCCCGAAGCCGTACGCATCCGCTGGATCGGTGGTTGTGCCGTCTCCATCCAGATCAACGCCCGAAGGCAGACCAGTGTTTGACGGACCGGCATAGTAGTAGGGATAGTCAATCCCTTCGGACGAACCGGCCAGAAGGGTACGGAAGGCGTCCAGGGCCACAGCATCCAGATCATGATCAAATTCATTGAGCAGCAGAATATCCGGCCGTACTTCGCGAATGATGGCTGCGACATTTGCGATTTGCCGGGATTTTCCCCGCAGGATGTCTTGCAGCAAAAGACCGGGACCGGAGCGGGTGAGGGATGCGTTATACGTGGCCACGCGCAGCGTCTCGGCATGCACAGGGTGGCCTAGCAACAGCAGGATCAGACAAAGCCGTCCTGCGCCCATCATGTCAGGGGTTCCGCGTCCGGCGCACCAGCCAAGCAACTTTCAGAATCGCAGCGCCGCGAATGACCAGCGAGCCTGCAACAAAGGCCCAGAGCGTCGCACCCCAGACAAGTGGCTGATAGTTCAGCAGCACAGATGGGTCAAACCAGCCACTGGCACGGCTGATCATGACGGGCAGAAGATACAGGAACCCAAGACCGATGAAGATATTGATCATCCCGTCGCGGTGAAGACGACGCTCAACATCGCGGCCATAGCCGGGTTCGAATGTCGGCAGATTGACCCAGAGGTTGAAATCCCGCCGTCCGACAGGCCACCGGAACAGCCACAAAAGCAGGGCAAAAAACACCAGCGATACAAAGGTGATCAGGAAGCTCAGCGCTGCCGCGCGCTTGATCAGCGTCACGAACTCGTCGCTTTCGCCGACCGCAATCATGCTCGCAGCGATATTGACCGGGCTGAGGCTGAAGTTCAGAAGGGCGATGCCCTGATCGGCCAGATCCAGAAGGTCCTGCGAGAAGGCATCGACGCCTTCGGTCGCGCGACACAGAAACACGAGGCTGAGCACCTGTGCCGCGAAAGCCGTGAAGCGAACCCGGTTGTAAGGGGGCGCAAAGCGGAAATCGATCAAACCGGGATGAGTTGAGGCATATTCAAACAGCGTGAAGGCCGCAGCGATCCCGCCCACGATGAGCGAGATCTCCTGAGAAGCAACCGAAACGCCGGGCAACAGAAAGGCAGGGGCGGAGATGACCACCACAACCAAAAACGCCCGGATCAGCGCACCTAAAAGCCGTGAGAACAAGCACCCCTCCCGTGATCTCGGCCTAAAAGCTCGACAATCAGATCATGCCCAAGGGGCTTGAGCCTCATATCTGGCTTCGAAAGTATCAATCGCTTCAGCCTTTTTCATCGTCAAACCGATGTCATCCAATCCGTTCAACAAACAATCCTTTTTGAAGGGATCGACATCAAATGAAATCTCACCCCCATCCGGTCCGGTGATGGTCTGGCTCTCCAGATCAACACTGACAACCGCATTGGCCCCACGTTGGGCGTCATCCATCAATTTATCAACCTCTTCTTGAGGCAACACTATGGGAAGGATGCCGTTTTTGAAGCAGTTGTTGAAGAAAATATCCGCAAAAGAGGTAGATATCACACATCTGATGCCGAAATCAGCCAATGCCCAAGGCGCGTGCTCACGGCTTGAGCCGCAGCCGAAATTGTCGCCTGCCACCAATATCTTGGCTTCGCGGTAGGCTGGCTGGTTGAGTACGAACTCGGGTATTTCCGAGCCATCCTGATTGAAGCGCATCTCGTCGAAGAGATTTGCGCCCAGACCAGAGCGTTTGATGGTCTTCAGAAACTGCTTCGGGATGATCATATCGGTGTCGATGTTGACCAGCGGCATTGGTGCGGCGACGCCGCTGAGTTTGGTAAACTTATCCATGGCTCAAAGATCCCTTACATCGGTCAGACGGCCAGTGATGGCTGCGGCAGCGGCCATGGCGGGGCTGAGCAGATGGGTGCGGCCACCGCGGCCCTGACGACCCTCGAAGTTGCGGTTGGAGGTCGATGCACAGCGCTCGCCCGGTTTCAACTGGTCGGGATTCATGCCAAGACACATCGAACAGCCAGCCATCCGCCAGTCGAAACCGGCCTCCTGCAGTTTCTGCGCAATGCCTTCATCCTCGGCCTGAGCACGGACAAGGCCGGAACCCGGTACGATCATCGCGCGGATGCCGTCCTTGACCTTGCGACCTTCCATCACTTTGGCCACTTCGCGCAGATCCTCGATCCGCCCGTTGGTGCAGGACCCGATGAACACGGTGTCGATGGCCACGTCCTGCAGACGCGTGCCGGGCTTCAGGCCCATGTAATCCAGCGAGCGGGCAGCGGCATCAACCTTTCCGCCCTCGAAATCACTTGCAGCAGGAACGGTCGCGGTGATTGGCAGAACATCCTCGGGCGAGGTGCCCCATGTGACCACAGGAGCGATGTCATCTGCGTGCAGGATGATTTCCTTGTCGAAATGTGCGCCATCATCCGTGAAGAGTGTTTTCCAATAGGCAACAGCCGCTTCATAGGCCGCACCTTTTGGTGCATGTTCACGACCCATCACGTAATCAAACGTTTTCTGATCAGGCGCGATCAGGCCGGCGCGCGCGCCGCCTTCGATGGCCATGTTGCAGACCGTCATGCGGCCTTCCATGGAAAGCGCTTCAATCGCTTCGCCCATATATTCGATCACATGGCCCGTGCCGCCTGCCGTGCCGGTTGCCCCGATGATCGACAGGGTGATGTCCTTGGCGGTCACATACTCCGACAAAGCGCCATTGATCTGCGCCTTCATGTTTTTGGACTTCTTCTGGATCAACGTCTGCGTGGCCAGAACATGCTCGACCTCGGACGTGCCAATGCCGTGGGCCAGCGCGCCAAACGCGCCATGGGTCGCCGTGTGGCTGTCACCACAGACGATGGTCATGCCGGGCAGGGTCCAGCCCAGTTCAGGTCCGATGATGTGCACGATGCCCTGACGGACATCGTCGACGCCGTAATATGTGATGCCAAAATCCTTGGCGTTTTTCTCTAGTGCCTCGACCTGAATACGGGACATCTCGTCATCAATGCCCTTGGCACGATCAAGCGACGTGGGCACATTGTGATCAGGAACTGCAACGGTTTTTTCGGGCGCACGAACCTTGCGACCGGCCATGCGCAGACCCTCAAAGGCCTGAGGGGAGGTCACTTCATGGACTAGGTGGCGGTCGATATACAAAAGCGAGGTGCCGTCGGCTTCTTCGTGAACCAGATGGGCATCCCAGATTTTGTCATAGAGCGTTTTTGGATTGGACATGTGTCATCTCTGAAGTTGTGATTTTCTTGGGACCATTTGCAATAGGAGCGAGTTCGGTTAAGACCGGGCTCCGGAACGGGTCTCGCGCCCGTAAAAGCGCCACGGCAGACGTGCCATGTCGTCCATATCGAAAACCAGTGTCATGAGCGTGTCTTACTACCCAATGGACGGCTCGACAAGAACAAGCGCCTAAGAAGATCTGGAAGGATCGCCAAATGAATTTCACTGCAATGATGCGCGGGATTGGCTCAGCAATTCTTGTTGCGTGTGTGATGGCGTTGGCCTCAAGCGTTGCCGCGCAAACCGTGCCAGATACGCAAGAGACGGCCAATTCGACACAGGCGCTGGTTGATATTCTCAAGGATGATGCGGCGCGGGCGGCGTTGATCGAAAAGCTGGAAGCGGCACAGACCGGGGTTCCCGAAGCCGAGAAACCGCCTGAACTTGGCGACCGGATCGCAGGCTTTGCCGGTGCATCTGCGGCCTGGGCCACCAGCGCGAGTGCAGGGCTCTGGTCGAGCATAGCCTCTTTCCCGCAGACACTGTCGGCACTCAAGGCCGGTATCATGGAAGTGGATCTGTGGATCACGGCTGCACGCGATTTGCTGCTGGTTTTCATCGTGACTTACGTGACTTTCGGCCTTCTGCGTCGGTTCAGCCGTGGGATTTCAACAAGGTTCGTTGAAATTGCACGCTCGGGCGGCAGTCTGAAACTGTTTGCCGCTGTCATCGGCCGGATCATTTTCGATGTGCTTATTGTCTGTGTGGCATGGGCCATCGGATATGTCCTTGTCACCACGGTTCTGTCAGGATTTCCAAACGCCGGTGGACAGGAAGGCCGATTTGTCAGCGCGCGCCAGACACTGTTTCTCAACGCGTTCATCGTCGTTGAGACGGTTCGAGCGGTGCTGCGGGTGATCCTATCTCCTCGCACCCACAGCACGCGGTTGATCGGTATTCCAAGTGAAGGCGCGCTGATTCTGTGGCGCTGGCTTTCAAACTGCATCTACATTCTGGGATATGGCTATCTGGTGATTGTACCGATCGGAGCCAACGCCGTGGGCTTCAGATCCAGCGATGCCATTGGCACTGCACTGGCGCTTTATGTCGTGATCTCCACGGTATTCAAAGTCATGAAGTATCGCAGACAAGTGGCGGTCTGGCTGCATGAGGATGAAAAGACGGACGAGCGCGAATCTCTGCTCGAACAACTGGCGGACCAGTGGCATTGGCCGGTTCTGGGATATCTGACTATTGTTCTGATATTTGTTCTGACCGGTCCGGGTGACGTGATCCTGTCATTGCTTTACAGCACGCTTGCCGTGCTTGCGCTGGTGTTCGTGGGCTCTGCCATCAGCGCAAGCCTGTCGCGATCTTCTGCCCGGGGCGTGCGTTTGCCCCACACCATCACAAGCCGATTGCCGCTGGTTGAGGCACGGGTGAACGGCTTCGTACCGGCGGCCCTGAACATCGTGAAATGGATCATCGTTCTGGTGGTCTTCGGGTTGATCCTGCATTTCCTCGGCCTGATCGAGATCGACGCCTGGTTGAAAAGCGAGTTTGGCACCAGACTGATCACCGGGTTTATCTCGGCCACTGCCATTTTGCTGGTCGCACTTGCTATCTGGCTGGTGATGACCGCTTGGGTGGATTTCCGGCTGAACCCCTATTATGGCAAACCGCCGTCAGCGCGGGAAACCACCTTGCTGACGCTCCTGCGCAATGCGGTCACCATCGCTCTGGTGATCATCACATCGATGATTGTCCTTAGCCAGATCGGCCTCGACATAGCACCCTTGCTGGCCTCTGCCGGGGTGTTGGGTCTGGCCATCGGTTTTGGTGCGCAGAAACTGGTGCAGGACATCATCACAGGCGTGTTCATCCAGTTTGAGAATGCCATGAATGTGGGCGATGTGGTGACCGTTGGCGGCACCACCGGGGTGGTGGAAAAGCTGACCGTGCGCTCGGCAAGCCTGCGTGATGTGGAAGGGGCGTTTCACATCATACCCTTCTCATCGGTTGATATGGTGTCGAACTTTACCCGCGACTTCTCTTACTTCGTGATGGATATGGGTGTTGGTTACGGCGAGAGCGCAGACAGGGTGAAAGCGGCAATGGAAGAGGCATTCGAAGGTCTCAAAACGGTTGAAGAACATGCGCCGTTCATTCTTGGCGATCTTGAATGGTTCGGCCTGAACAGCTTTGGCGACAGCGCGGTTGTCTTCCGCGTGCGGATCAAGACAACACCGGGAAAGCAGTGGGGCATCGGACGGGAGTACAATCGTTTCGTGAAGTCGGTTTTCGATGCGCAGAACATCGAGATTCCGTTCCCGCACCGCTACGTGATCCAGAAGACGGAGAGCTAGGTCCGAAAAAGCGATGGCACAGCATCCAGCCGGGCCGCAGGCAATCCCCTGCGGCTGGGCAGGTCCGCATGCGCATGCCGGGTCAGCACCGGATCGAGCGCATCAAGAATGCCGTAGCGAACCATCAAGGCAGCAATCACAGCGTTTGATGCTCGCGTGGCACCATCTTCGATTTTCAATGCGATGCCCAGTTTCTGCTCGGGCAGAATGGCGGCGAAGACGGCCTCTGCGCCGGTCTTGATCGCGACCTTGCCCGGTGCTGCGCGCATGATCTCCGTGCAGGCCCGGTTTTCGCCTGCAACCAGAAGGGGATGGGTCATCATGGCTGTGACAAGCCGGAGTGCCGCATCCTGTCGGGTTTGGTCCAGACCAACTGGTGCGGCCATCTTGGCCAGAGACATGGCAAAGGATTTAAGGCTGGTGCGGTGGTTCGGGGCCGAACATCCGTCAATGCCAAATCCCGGCGATGTGGCTTCCGTCATCTCTTCAAACGCTTGTTTGACCGCAGCCTGCACTGGATGGGCGATGTCGATGTATTCCGGGCCTGCGCCCAGATGTTTGCCCAAGGTCAGAAACCCGGCATGCTTGCCCGAGCAGTTGTTGTGAAGCTGACACAGTGGCTGACCGGCCTTGCGCAAGGCGTCCCGGTCAGCGCTGCTTTCCGGGGGCTGCGGCCCGCAACGCAAATCCGTTTCCGACAGCCCAAGGTCTGCCAGCCAGCCCTCAACTCTGCGGGTGTGCTCGGGAGAGCCGGTATGAGACGCACAGGCCAGTGCGAGATGCGCATCCGTCAGTCCAAACCGATCAGCCGCACCGCTTTCGATCAGGGGAAGCGCCTGCAACATCTTGCAACTGGAACGTGGGTAAATCTCAGCATCCGGATCGCCCCAACTTTCGCGGATATTGCCCTTTGCATCACAGACCACGATGTGCCCACGATGCCGGCTTTCGACAGCATCTCCCCGGATCAGTTGAGCCAGTACCGGCGGCTCAATCGTCATACAGGTCCGCCAGTCGATCTTCGCCCAAGATGCCGCGCATTGCCTTGCAGGCAAGGCGTATCCGGCTTTTTACCGTGCCAAGCGGCAGGTCCAGCTTGTTTGCAACCTCGCCATGGCTGAGACCGTCGAAATAGGCGCAAATCAACACCTGACGCTGGTCAGCGGGCAGAGCGTGCAGGGCAAGTCGCACCGCGTCCTGCGTCTCCTGTGCCGACATCACTTCCCGTCCGCCGGGCAGGGGATCGGGTTGAAACAAAGGGTCATCCGGATCTGGTGCGGGGCGTGCATGTTTGCGCAACACGTCGATTCGTCGGTTTCGCGCGATGGTATAAATCCAAGTGGCAGCACCGGCCTTAGCCGGATCATAGAGGTGCGCCTTGCGCCAGACAGACACCATCACATCCTGAGCAATTTCGTCAGCATCCTCGCCAGACATACCGGACCGCATCATGAAAGCCTTTAATTTCAAGGCGTAACGGTCAAACAGGATGGAGAAAGCCTGCTTGTCCTGCTTCGCAATGCGTAACAGAAGGTTTACATCATCAAGAGGATCTGGGTCCAACATCGGTGTTTTCGGCCTCAAGTGTAAACCTACGATATACTTTCTCTGACAGAAACACCCGCAAAAATTTTCGTGAGGTCACAAAAATCCTGCAAAAGGGTGGATTGTTCTTCCGCTTTTTGATGTATTTTGGTTCAGAGCAGAGACAAGAGCTCGGATGGATCAGCACAGCCTGGGCATCTGCAAAAAAATGAGGCGGAAAACATGACTTCTCTCAAGACCCTGTGCGCGACCCTTGTTGTCGGCACTTTGATGGCGAGCGCTGCCAGCGCTCAGGAAAGCAACAACGTTGCGGCCTTCAAGGACTGGACTGTGTTCAATCCGCCCGGCGCGCCGAAGGAGTGTTTTATGGTGTCGCCGCCGGTTTCAAGCAAAGCCACGCGGTCAGGGCGCGACGTTACCTCGTCTGTACGCCGGGGCGATGTGCGTCTGTTCGTGACCATGCGTCCCGAACAGGGCGTCAAGCGCGAGGTCTCCTTTACTGGGGGGTATCCTTTTGCGGGCGGAAGTGCCGTCGATGTCACCATCGGGACATCGAAGTTCAAGCTTAGCGTTGGCAGTGGTCAGACCATTGAGTGGGCGTGGCCCGCATCGCCCGAGCGTGACGCCGAAATGATTGCTGCCATGCAGCGCGGCTCTACTGCTGTGATGCAGGCAAGATCATCGCGCGGTACGGTCACGACAGACAGCTTTTCGCTGATCGGCTTCACCGCAGCGCTTGAAAAGATCGAAGAGCTTTGTAAATAAGCACAAACCCAAGGCTTTGTGGTATATCTGGCCCCTGCTGCCACGCAGGGGCCTTTTGATTTTGGAGCAGACATGACTGCCACGTCACCGATCACACAGGATGTGCTGACCATTCCGCGCAAAACGGACGGAGAGGCCTTGCCCAATCTGATCGGCATGACACGCGATGCATTGAGCACTGCACTGGCCGACATCGGCACGCCGGAGCGTCAGGTCAAGATGCGGCTCGGGCAGGTCTGGCAGTGGCTCTACGTCAAGGGCGTGACCGAGTTTGACCAGATGACCAATCTGTCGAAGGATTTTCGCACGCTTTTGTCTGAGAGTTTCTCGCTTGAACGCCCGGAGATTGTTACGCGGCAAATCTCGACCGACGGCACGCGCAAGTATCTGCTGCGCATCCGCGGCGGACATGAGGTTGAGGCGGTTTACATTCCGGAAGAAGATCGCGGGACGCTCTGCATTTCGTCTCAAGTGGGATGTACGCTCACCTGTTCCTTCTGCCACACAGGCACGCAGAAGCTTGTGCGGAACCTGACACCGGCTGAAATTGTCGGCCAGATCCTGATCGCGCGCGACGACCTTGAGGAATGGGGAAGGGCACCGGGCGACAAGCGCAATGTGTCAAATATTGTTCTGATGGGGATGGGCGAGCCGCTTTACAACACGGACAATGTGCGTGACGCCATGAAAATTGCGATGGATGGCGACGGCATCGCGCTGTCACGCCGACGGATCACCCTGTCGACCTCGGGCGTTGTGCCCGAGATTGCACGTGCCGGTGAAGAGATTGGATGCATGCTCGCGATTTCCTTCCACGCAACCACTGATGAGGTGCGTGACAAGCTGGTGCCGATCAACAAGAAGTGGAACATCGAGGCCTTGATCAAGGCGTGCCACGACTACCCGCGCCTGTCGAACTCCGAGCGGATCACCTTTGAATACGTCATGCTTAAAGACGTCAATGACAGCGATGCGGATGCGCGCCGACTGGTAAAGCTGATCGGGGGCATTCCTGCCAAGATCAACCTGATCCCCTTCAACCCCTGGCCCGGTGCGCCCTATGAGCGGTCTACGAACGCACGGATCAAGGCGTTCGGTGACATCGTCAACAAGGCAGGATACGCGTCGCCCGTGCGAACACCGCGCGGTGAAGACATCATGGCTGCTTGTGGTCAGTTGAAATCCGCGACCGAGCGGGCCCGCAAAAGCCGCGCTCAGATCGCCGCGGAAACCGGCACGAGCTGATCACCAGGAGCTTGGGTGGCCTCTGCTGTTGCTCTCAGCCCGGCTGTAGAAATCCTTCAGCGTCTTGCCCGGCAATGGTTTGAAGTGGAATTCCGACACCTCAAGTGCCGCGATCCGGTCAGCGCGGAACATGTGGAAATCGTCGCGTAATTCGCACCATGCGACCAGCGTCCAGACCTTGCCCCAGAACCACAGGCCAAGTGGCCTGAGGCTGCGTTTGGTCAGCGCGTCATTTTGATCCTGATAGGAAATCTCGATGATGACGCGCTCATCGATGGCCAGTTGCAGGCGGTCGAGCACTTCGCGCAGATGATCGGTCATGCCTGTGCCGATGGAATGAATTTCAATGGTGGCAGCGCGGTCCCGCGCGGCATCGGGCAACACGGCCTCGATTTTGACCAGCGCTTCTTCGGCAGCCCGTGCCATGGACGCACCACCCCAAGCGCGCAGAAGTCTGGCCCCTGCCGTTATGGCAACGATCTCATCATGGGTGAACATCAGCGGCGGCAGATCAAAGCCTGAGCGCATTACATAGCCAACACCGGCCTCCCCATCGATGGGAACGCCGGTGCCTTGCAGGTCGGCAATATCGCGGTAGATCGTGCGTTCAGAGACCTCCAGTCGCTCAGCGAGGTGGGCAGCTGTCACCAGCCGCCCGCCGCGCAAAAATTGGACAATCTGAAACAGACGATCAGCGCGTCGCATGGGTCATCCCTCAAAAAACCCGATGGAATTGCCATCGAGATCCAGACAGTAGGCAAAACGGCCATCAGGCACGGGGATCGGCGGGCTGATCACCTGACCACCTGCGGCCTTCACCCGCTCCAACGTATCTTCCAGCTTGCCAGGTGCTGCCAGATGCACAGTCGGGCCGGTGCCATCGCCAGACGGCTTGCCCGGGTAAAGATGCCCGGCAACACCGCGATTGGGATCCTTGGTCTTGAACATGGCCATTGGGTTCGGGCCGGAATTGTCGATCTCCAGACCGGCATCCATGACCGCGTTGTAGAAAGTTATGGACTTCTCCATGTCAGTAACAGGGATTTCCATCCAGACGGTGAAGTGTTCAGGTGCGTAAGCCATATCAGGTCTCCTTGGTTGAGCATGTCTGCCGGACCCTTTTGGCACACCCCTCCTGACAGCATTCTGTCAGGAGACATGGCAGGATGGAATGCTATTACCGTTTGTTAAGCTTGGTGGACGAGTCTTTGTGGTCACAAGCCCATGGAATTCCTCAAGGCGCGCAACAATCTGATTTCACGCGGCCTGATGAATGTGTTAGGCGCATGGAAAGACGACAAATCGATGAGAGCAGTTTTGAACAAGCGTGACTTTATTACTGGTGCAGCAGCGCTGTGTGCGGCCTTGCCATCGAGCGCAAATGCAAGTGTTTTGCCCACCACGACCAGCATTGTCGTTGAAAAAGGCAAGCGCCGGATGACGTTGTTTGCGGGCAAGACCGCGATCAAGACCTTTCGCATCCGTTTGGGCTTTGCGCCGCGTGGTACGAAACGTGTCCGGGGCGATGGGCGCACACCAGAGGGTGAATATTTCATCGACCGTCGCAACCCGGACAGCGCGTTTCACCTGTCGCTCGGCATCAATTATCCCAATCGCAGTGATCTGGCGCGTGCGCGTCGCAACGGCACTGATCCGGGCGGGGACATCTTCATTCACGGCGGGCCAAAGCGTCCCATCGACAGGACAAAACCTGACTGGACCGCTGGTTGTATCGCGGTGTCAGATCGTGAGATGGAAGAGATTTGGGCGATGGTGCCACTGGGCACCCGGATCAAAATCCTGCGCTAGGCCCGCCAGCAAATTCGGCGCTGCGCGCAATCATCTGAACCCACCAAAGCTTGCCATTGCTTTCCTGAAACCAGCCGAGACCGATGTCAGTCGCCTGCGGGTCGAACATGATCGACCGCGTCCCGGGTTCCGCCAGCCAGCTTTGCATCAGTTCAATCTCGTTATCGAAGCTCTCCGAGATGTTCTCGCCAAGAACCTGACCGGCGTAACCTGCGCGGTCCGCGCGATCCTTGGGGGATGTGCCATCCGAGCCGAAGTGCCAGGCACGTTTCTGAACAGACATGTCGCGCGCGTGGGTCAGGGCCGCGGCTGTCAGACGAGCAGACAGCTTGACCGGAAGCAATCCACGCTCGGACCGCAAGGCATTTAGTGTATCCACATGGATCGTGCGCACACTGTCGGCTTCTGCCGCCGAAATGATCCGGCGCCCGCTTTGTGTGTTCGTCGGCGGCGGTGGAGCACAGGCGCTCAGAACAACAGCGGCAATAACAATCAGGTGGGACAGGCGCATTCGGTCTACATCCTTTCAGACAACGCTTTCCTCTAGCCTGTCTCGCGCCTGCATTCAAACCTTGATACGCCTGATAAGCCAATCCCGGCCTATCCGGTGTCATGGCTGCCACAGCCGCTTTGTTTCTGACGTTGGCGTGATTTGATCTGGTCACATCTAGGTGTTATGGCCATTTCAGTACGTAACAGGACGATTCATCATGGCAACTGACCGCTTTTCTAAACTGTCGAGACGTGACTTTGCACTGGGTCTGAGCGCAGGAATGGCGCCGTTGGCAGCCCCGGCCATTCTGCGGGCTCAGCCGGTGGATTCGTTTGCTGAAGAAGACGGTCGCATCAAGCGCCGGGTCTCCAGTTTCAAGACACATAACTGGCAGGATCATTTCTCTGATCGCCGCAACAATGTCATTCTGGTCGACACAGTTTCGCGCGCGTTGCATTTCTGGAACGAGGAGGGGACGGTTTACAAGGTCTACCCGACCTCTGTTCCGCTCACAGATGAACTGACCCGCCGAGGACGGACCGAAGTGATCCGCAAGCGCGTTGGCCCGGACTGGCGCCCGACGCCAAACATGCTGAAGCGCAACCCGGAACTGCCGGAATATGTCGGCCCCGGTCCCGAGAATCCGCTCGGCACCCACGCACTTTATCTGACATGGACCTACTACCGGATCCACGGCACCAATGACACGCGCAAGATCGGTCGTCGGTCGTCAAACGGCTGTGTCGGTCTTTACAATGACCATATCGAAGACCTGTTCGCGCGCTGCGTTGTCGGCACGCAAGTGGTGCTGATCTAGTCAGCCGTTTTCCTCAGGGGCGTCTTCCGGCACCTCTGGCTCTTCCACGAACGGAATGACGATCTGTATATCGATCTGGGCCATACTCGGCCCGATCCACTGAATGCTGCGCCAGATCGACCCGGTTTCAGCTTCCACCAGATGCAGGTTTTCAAAGTCCAGCCCATCAGGCGTCGCGCAGCTTTCGGTGATCAATACACCATCATGTTGTTTGCCCAGAATTGTGACGCTTGACGCATCTCCGGCGGTGAAGGTGCAAACCGCCGCTGCAATCTGCCCGCTGACACCGGTCCCCGGCAGTTCATAGCGTCTTGAAACGGCAACCGGCCATTCAAGCAAGGGACGTGGATAGGCAATCGGATCAAATGGCTGGGTAGCGACCGATAAAAGGTCGAAACCCAAACCGCGCGTTGCAACGATCTGTGCGCCTTGCAATGTCACCGACTGGCCAAGTTGGGAAATATGAGTGACGCGGCCCGAATTGGCGGTGGCCGCACGCAAGGTGTTGCGCCCGCTTTCGCCGATCAGACTGGCACGGATGACCGGAATGCCTTGGGCCTCAAGCTTTTCGCGCGACAACCCGCTGCCGCGCGGTCTGCTGGATGGCTCGGGGTCATCCTTGAAGGGATTGATTTGGTCCAACCCCTTCTTCACGATGGGATTGATCCCGCCGCTGCCGCAGGCAGACAAGGCCAGCGCCAGTCCCACCACCACCAGATGTCTCATTGCCAGTAGCTCGCCCAGTTGCGCTCAAGCGACACGGCATCAAGGTCCCGGACCCGGCCGTAAAGCCGTCCGGGCACCGTCAGGCGCGCACCACCGTCTCTGCGCAGCGACCCCAGATCGATCGATGCTGTGGATTTCGTCTCATAGGGCAGGCCCCAGCGCAGCGGCATCGACAGGCTCACACCCTTGGAGAAGCTGCCCCCGCCATAGTCCTCGGCTGAAACATCCGTGCGGGTGAAATAGGCGCTCACATCCCAGCCATTGGCAAAGCGACGCGACAGGGTGAAGGTGGCCCCCCAGTCACCGGCCAGATAGCGCCCGGCATCAACCTGCGCGGCTATGCCCTTGTATCCGGTGTCCCAGTAAAGAGAGGCATGGCCGGTTACAGCGTCGAAGTCGGCAAATCCCGCGAAATCATCAAAGTCCCGTTTGCGTGCATAGTTCAGTTCAGCACCCAGGCCCCACGACTGGTTGACCGGCTGCCACAAAACCTCACCCGAGACACCGCCATACATCCGCTCGAAATGCCCTGCCGAGGCGCGGGCATAAACGTCGGGGCTGACCTTGAAAACGTAATCAAGTGTCAGGCGGTCCAGTTCCAGATCCTTGCCGGAGAAGAACAGGTTCGAGTCCGATCTGACAGGGTCCAGCGGGCCGGGGGGTGTGAATGTCGTCTCTTGATCCGAGCCGATCACCCATCGCGATACGGCGGCAGACACCGACAGGCCACGCGTGACCTGATAATTTGCCTGAAGCCGCAAAAGCGCATCCAGTTCAATTGCTTCATCTGGATCGAAAAGACTGAACGGAATGGTCGGGTTGAAGGACCATGTGAAACGGCTTTGCGGCTCAGAGGCCCAATACCCTTCGCTGTTGAGTATGCTTTGTGCATCAGTCAGGGTTGTCGTTTCCCAGCTCATCGCGCCCGCTTCGGGCTGATCGACCTGTGCCTCGATGTCGCTGCGCAGGATGGTGGCGGTTGTGACAGGCAGTCCGGCGTTCACAATTGTGATGTCAAACTGCTCAACCGAGGCCGGCATAACCGAGGCCAGCACACGCGCGGTGCGCCCGATGGCCTTGGGTTCGCGCCAAATGCGGGTGTTGCGGATGGCAACTGACGCGCGGGAAGCGGTAATGCTGGCCTCTTCCAGCACAATCCCGTCGGTTGCCAGAACCTGTGCGATACCGCTCATCAGCGCGTCGCGCGTGGCGTCCTTGCGGGCCCAGGCCGTTCCACGCGGTGCATCATCGGCGCGCGACAACACAGGCGACGGTCCGGTGCCAAGGTCTTGCGGGGTAAGTGCGGTCATCGGATTGCCGGTCAGGGCCACCTGAAACCCGAAGGTCGAGCCATGCAGATAGTAAGCCCCGATCTGGATGTTCTCGTTCGGCTGATAAGCCAGACCGATATTCACATCCGAGGATCGATCTAGTCCGCCTGCCTGCTCTGTCGTGTAATCATCGCTCGACAACTCAGCCAGAAAGGACAGGCCCTTGACGGGGGTCTTGATCGCGATACCCCCAAAAGCCGCGTTGTCACCCTTGAAGAATGAACGTCCCTGAACGCGCCCGTCCGGGTCTGTCACAGGGGGGCGATCATCACGTCCGAAAATGTTGGAAAATCCATTGGCTGAGCCATATCGCCCCCAGCCCAGACCTGCACTGACCTTGACGTAGTCACCAAAGGACTTTGTCGCGACCAGATACTCGCCGCCAAAGGGCGAGGTCCCCAGAAAATCGCGAAAGCCCAAAGCTACAGCGGGACGCCAGCCGGATTCCTTGGCCAGCAGAAACGCCAGATCGAAAGAACGGTCACTGACCTCAGTGCCGGGCGCGCCAAAATCCTGCACGGTTGAATACCGCACCGTGCCGCTGACCCGGGGCAGGATCTGGAAGGACAGTGCATTGCGCTGGGTCGGGCCGGCGTCGGAATAGCTGAGCGACAGCTGCCCGTCGGGCATTACTTCAGCAGTTGGTGTGTCCAGAAGCCCGGGGCCACCGTAAAGGCCGACAAGGGGTTGTGATTGGGCCAGTCCAACTTGCGCGAATGCGGCACTGATCAGAAATGCGCCAATGCCTGCCTGTTTGATGCAACCGCCCATGTTTACACGCCCCGCTCTTGTTTTGTCTGTTTTCGCGTGTTCAGGCCGAATTCGCAACCTGTAACTGTCCCGGTCAACCGCCCTGCTTGAGAATTGCGGCCAATCCGGCACGGTAGTCGGGGTAGGTAAAGCGCATGCCCAGCTCTGACTTGACCAATGCGTTACTGACCCTTTTGTTGTCGGCATAGAAGCTGCGGGCCATGGGGCTGAGGTCAGCGGTCTCGAACGGGATGTCAGGTGGCACAGCTACGCTTAGAAGACCTGCCGCATGAGCGATCACATCCTGCGGTGGACAGGGCAGATCATCGGCCACATTGTAGATCCCACCCGTGCGGGGCCGGGCGATCGAGGCCATTAGAATGGCGACGATATCGGCGACATGGCAGCGACTGAACACCTGACCGGGCTTCACGATCCGGCGTGCAGTGCCGTCACGCAGCTTGTCAAAGGCAGACCTGCCCGGCCCGTAAATGCCGCTGAGCCGGAAAATGTGTACGGGCAGATCGCGGGCGGTGCTCACCTCCAGCCAATCCTTTTCCTGCGTCGCGCGCATTCCACCGCGATGGGTTGCGGGCACGACCGGCGCATCCTCCGAGACCCAACCGCCAGCCTGATCGCCGTAAACACCAGTGGTTGACAGAAGGCTCAACCATTCCAGATCAGGCGAGACTGTCTGCGCGCGGAGCAAGTCGATCACCGGATCCCCGTCTCCGCGCGGGGGAACAGATGACATGACATGGGTCGCTTGGGCGAATGCATCGGACAAATCACCGCCGGGCCAAAGCACAGGATCAGCACCTGCCCCCCGGATTTGATCGAATTTTGCCTCGCTGCGCGATGTCCCGATGACCTGCCACCCACCTTCGGACAGTAATTTACGGGTCAGGGCCTCGGCCACATAGCCAAAGCCTATGCACAGAAGGGTCTTGTTTTGCATGAGTTGTTAACGCTCTCGAATTAGTCTTTCGCGAGAGTGTAACGAGGTTTGACAGATATGCGAAAGATGCTGTCTGCGGTTATTTTGACGCTTCTGGCCGGCGATGCTTTTGCCGAAGCCTCTCGCTGTTCCTTGCGCCCCGATGCAAATGACATTCCCTGGCTTGTTCCTCTGTGTGCGGTCGAGGCGGAAATCATCGGGATGAGTGACCGGGACGCGGCCATGCGTCTGACCGCGATTGCCTTGTCGCGGGACGTCCATCTGCCTGAAACCCCCATGCTCGACGTGCTGGAGCGGGCAGCAAGGCTGTGGCTGTCCAGTGGCAGCCCATCCTCGGCTGAGGCATTGGCATTGCAGGCCCATGCCATCTCACCAGAAGCAGAAGTCTATCATTTGCTTGTCGGGGAGGCGATGGCTCAAGGGCGCAAGTGGAAGGACCTCAGGGCATTTGGAGAAAACCTTGAAGATCCTGAGACGCATTTCACCCTGATGGCGCGGGCCGAGACAGGCGCTGGAAATCCGGCGGCCGGTCTTGTGCTTGCCCGTCGTGCGATGGACGATGACAGGAATTTCATGCCCGCGCGTCTTGAAGAGGCGCGCGCGCTTGCTGCTCTCAATCAAAAATCCGAAGCCTTGACGATGTATCATGCGATCATTGCGTCCGCTCCGGGCACATTGGATGCGGATCTGGCGTTGAAGGAGGTTTCGCGCTTGATGCGTTAAAGCGTTTTCAGAAGTTGTTCTTTGGCCCATCTGGCAGCATCCGAGACCGCGTCATCCGGGTCGCTCAACAACGGCTCGATGTAAGGCAGCAACCCTTCTTCAGCGCTGTTGCCGATTGCATAGAGCACATTTCTCACAAATCGGTTGCGCCCGATGCGTTTGATCGGTGAGCCCGAGAATATCTGCCGAAATTCCGCGTCATCAAGCGAGGCCAGATGTGCCAGTTTCGGACAGGTCAGTTCGATCCGCGCCCAATAAGCCGCTTCTTGTGAGGCCCTGGCAAACTTGTTCCATGGGCAGACGGCCAGACAATCATCACAACCGTAAATCCTGTTGCCCATCAGCGGGCGCAAGGCCTCATCCACCGGTCCCTTGTGTTCGATGGTCAGGTAAGAGATGCAGCGCCGCGCATCCAGTTGGTAGGGCGCGGGAAAGGCATTGGTCGGGCAGATGTCGAGGCACGCCCGGCAGGACCCGCAATGGTCTTGTTCCGGCGTGTCCTTTGGCAGATCCAGCGTTGTGAATATAGCGCCCAGAAAGAACCAGTTGCCCAGATCGCGGCTCAGCAGATTTGTGTGCTTGCCTTGCCATCCAAGGCCTGCAGCCTGCGCCAATGGCTTTTCCATAACTGGCGCTGTATCGACGAACACCTTGATTTCGCAAGGTTCCTGCTCGATCAACCAGCGTCCAAGCCGCTTGAGTCGCTTCTTGATCACGTCATGGTAATCGCGCCCTCGCGCATAGACAGAGATGTATCCGCGCTCTCCGTCTTCCAGCAAAGACAGCGGATTACCTTCAGGCCCGTAGACATCGCTGAGCATGATGATCGACCGTGCCTCGGGCCACAGGGCCGCCGGGTTGCTGCGCCAGGTTTTTCGATCTTCCAACCATCCCATTTGTCCGTGATGATCCTGATCGAGGAACGCCTGCAGACGCTCCGGCGCCTCGCTGATCGCATCGGGTGCACAGATGCCAAGACTGTCAAACCCAAGTTCTGATGCCTGGCTTTCCAGCCGCGACCGCAATTCGGATTTTGCGGCCGGGTCCATCTCAGAAATCCAGATCGGCGTAGTGTTCGGGGGGCGTGAAGCCGGTCACCAGATCGGCCAGAATGGACCGGAAAGCAGGTCGGGATTTGATCTTCTGGTACCAGTCCCGGGCGTTTTCATTGCGCGCCCAGTCCACATCGTTGATGTAGTCCAGTACTGAAAACTGCGCAGCGGCTGCAAAATCGGCCAATGTGAGGGTGTTGCCAGCCAACCAGCGCCGGTCCTCCAGCAGCCAGCCAATGTAATCAAGGTGAAACTTGATTGCCTTGGCTCCGGCCTTGATCTTCTCGCTGTCGGGATAGCCCTGTTTGGACAGGCGTTTGTTGACCCGTTCATAAAGCAGGTTGGTCGTCACTTCCCGGTGGAACTTGTCGTCAAACCAGGCGTTCAGACGACGCACCTCGGCACGGTCGCGTATGTCAGTGGGCATCAATTGCGGGGCAGGGTGTGCTTCTTCCAGATATTCGACAATCGCGTTGCTGTCGCTGAGCGCCAGGTTGTCAGTACGCAGGACGGGCACGGTGCCAGATGGGTTCAGCCGCAGGAAATCCAGCCGTTCCTCCCAGGGGCGTTCCTCGACCAGATCCACGTCTATGCGTTTTTCAGCCAGCACCAGACGCACCTTGCGGCAAAACGGGCTGAGCGGCATGTGATAAAGGCGGTGCATGGTCAATTGTCATCCATCGAACGCGAGGTTCCGTTTTGGCCCAGCGTTGCACAGGTTTCAACCAGATTTCATCCTTGCCTTGCTAAGACTGCAGCAAACAAGTGGCCCGTCCTTCAGATTTCAGGGTCTTGGCACCCGCTGCAATTGAGCGTGCGCGCTTTTGCGTGAAATTCCCGGGGCGCGAGGCCGAGCGTGACTTGGGGGCAGGCAAAATGGCCATCAGTCGTGCGGCTTGAGTTGTGGACAAATTGGAAGCCGAGCGGCCAAAATAATGCGGGGCGGCTGCACCGACACCGAACACGCCTTCGTCGAATTCCACGACGTTCAGATAGACCTCCATGATACGACGCTTGTCCCAAGTCAGTTCAATGAGGATGGTAAAGCCCGCCTCTAGCCCTTTACGAAGCCAGCTTCGATCCTGCCAGAGAAACACATTCTTGGCGAGTTGCTGAGAGATCGTGGAGCCGCCGCGCAGCCTGCTTTGATCCTCGAACGCGGCTTGTATGGCGACCAGATCAAAACCGTGATGTTCGCAAAACTTTGCATCTTCGGCCGCCGCCGCAGACAGTGCCACGTGATCAGGCAGGGAGGAAAGGGCGGTCCAGTCCCGTTTCAGACTGCCAAGGCGCATCCATTCCTGGGCTTGGTAAATGTTGATCGGGGGATTGATCCAGCGAAGCGCCGCCACCAGCAGAACCAACACCACAAAACTGCGCAATCCCCACCGAAAGCCAAACCAGATCGCGCGGCCGATCACCCCACGCCGGGATTTGCGGCGTTTTCGGGTCGGGTTGAGCGTTGCTGCAAGCATTTTGCGCCAGAGTTTCATTGAGCCTGTTTCGCCACGTGATCTCGCAGATAGGTAAATATCGTTTGAATATGCCTAGGCACAGCCTGCGCGATAGGCAATCACGCAGGCTTGACCTGGCGGAAAAATCTTCTGGAAAGTCACGCCCGCCCCGATTTTGCCCGGGGCGGGCGTTGAAATCAGGCGGTCTTGACCGCGTCTTCGTCCGACAGTGGGTGCGGCAGACGGTTCAGCATTTCCTTGGGGCAGATCTGGACAAACTGTCCAACAACGCTGTCCCAGTTGCGCAGAAGCTCATCTGCCTTGCGGCTGCCGGTTTCTTCAAGATGCCGTTCAATGAGTGATTTGAGCTGGCTTTCCCAATAGTCGGACTGCAGTTTGCCTGAAACGATGGTTTCCCGGTTCAGGCGAACTTCGGCCTGATTTTCAGGATCAAACAGATAGGCCATGCCACCGGTCATTCCCGCTCCGAAGTTGTCCCCGATGGATCCCAGGATCACTGCAACGCCGCCGGTCATGTACTCGCAGCCGTTCGAACCACATCCTTCGACGACGACACTGGCGCCCGAGTTGCGCACGCAGAACCGCTCGCCCGCACGCCCATTGGCGAAAAGATTTCCGTCCGTTGCACCGTAAAGGACCGTGTTGCCGATGATTGTGTTGTCCTCGGCTTTCAATGGGCTGAGTTGCGGAGGGCGCACCACGATGGTCGCCCCGGAGAGGCCTTTGCCGACATAGTCATTGGCATCACCGGACACTTCGATTTTCAGGCCGGGTGCTGCAAATGCCCCAAGCGATTGACCGGCAGAGCCTTGCAGTTTGATGGTCAGATGATCCGGCTGCAGGCTGTTGCGCATGCCAAAGCGCTTCACGATGTGGCTTGAAACACGCGTGCCAACCGTGCGGTGGGTGTTCTGCACCGCATAGGACAGCTGCATCTTTTCACCATCCCTGAAGAACGGGTCCGCATCCTGAACGATCTGGGCATCCAGCGTGTCGGGCACGTCCTGACGGGCCTTTTGCCGGTCGTAAGTGATCGGGTCCGCGGCGCTGACCGTGATCAGCAGCGGGTTGAGGTCAAGATCATCCAGATGGGCAGCGCCACGGCTGACCTGAGTCAGCATGTCGGCACGCCCGATCACCTCATCAAGCGAACGCGCACCGATGGAGGCCAGCACCTCGCGCACTTCCTGAGCGTAGAACGTGATCAGGTTAACGACCTTGTCGGCGTTGCCTGTGAATTTCGCGCGCAGATCTTCTTTCTGCGTGCAGACACCGACAGGGCAGGTGTTGGACTGGCACTGACGCACCATGATGCAGCCCATGGCGATCAGGGCGGCAGTGCCGATGCCGTATTCCTCGGCCCCCATCATCGCTGCGATCACGATGTCACGACCTGTGCGCAACCCACCGTCAGTGCGCAGGGTCACCCGCTCACGCAGGTTGTTCATGGCCAGAACCTGATGGGCTTCAGTGATGCCCATCTCCCATGGCAGACCCGCATATTTGATGGAAGTCTGGGGAGACGCTCCGGTGCCGCCATTGTGGCCCGAGATGAGGATCACATCGGCCTTGGCCTTGGCCACGCCCGCCGCAATCGTGCCGACGCCGGACTGGCTGACCAGTTTTACGGTCACCTTGGCGCGCGGATTGATCTGCTTGAGGTCATAGATGAGCTGGGCCAGATCCTCGATCGAATAGATGTCGTGATGGGGGGGAGGTGAGATCAGCGTTACGCCGGGGGTCGAGTGGCGCAGACGCGCAATCAACTCGGTTACCTTGATGCCGGGCAACTGGCCGCCTTCTCCGGGCTTTGCACCCTGTGCCACCTTGATCTCGAGTTCTTCGCATTGGTTGAGGTACTCAGCCGTCACACCAAACCGGCCTGAGGCAACCTGCTTGATCTTGGCCGATGGGTTATCGCCGTTTGGCTCCGGGTGGAAATGCGCGGGATCCTCACCACCTTCACCTGAATCCGATTTGGCTCCGATGCGGTTCATCGCGATGTTGAGCGTCTTGTGAGCCTCCGGGCTGAGCGCACCAAGGCTCATGCCGGGTGTCACAAACCGCTTGCGGATAGACGTGATGCTTTCAACCTCGTCAATCGAGATCGGAGCGGCAACCGGCTTGAAATCCAGAAGATCGCGCAGGTGAATGGGCGGCTGGCTTTGCATCAGCTTTGAATACTGTTTCCACAGATCAAAGCTCGCCCGATCGCAGGCAGATTGGAGGATGTGCATACCCTGCGCACCCCAAGCGTGGGTCTCGCCCGAACGACGCGCCTTGTAAAGGCCGCCAATGGGCAACACATCCTGCGCCTTGGTCCAGCCGCGTGCGTGCACTGCCTCGATCTGGGTTTGCAGACCGCCCACACCGATGCCCGAGATCCGGCTCAGCATACCCGGCAGGTATTCATGAACCATGGCCCGGCTGAGACCCACGGCCTCAAAGTTCAGCCCGCCCCGATAGGAGGAAATCACCGAGATGCCCATTTTGGACATGATCTTCAGGAGCCCCTGATTGATCGCCTCGCGGTAGCTGGCCACGGCCTCATCCAACGTCTTGTCCAGAAGCCCGCGCGAGATGCGGTCAGCAAGACTGTCCTGTGCCAGATAGGCATTGACCGTGGTCGCACCGGTGCCGATGAGCACGGCAAAGTAATGCGGATCCATGCACTCGGCAGAACGCACATTGAGCGAACAGAAAGTCCGCAGGCCTTTCTTTGTCAGCCATGAATGTACGGCCGATGTTGCCAGGATCATCGGCATTTGCACCTTGTCCGGGCCTTGCAGGTGATCAGTCAGCACCACGTGATTGGCACCCGCGCGCACGGCCTCTTCAGCCTCCGAGCGGACGCGATTCAGATGCTCTGCCAGCGCGCCAGCAGTGCTGCCGGCAGGGAATGTGCAGTCGATGACGGTGGACGCCTCGCCAAAGATGCGCTCCATTTCGGCAAACTGCCGGTTGGACACAAATGGACTGTCGAGAGTGAAAATCTCCGTCTGGGAATTGTCCTCGTCCAGCACGTTCTTGAGGTTGCCGAACCGTGTCTTGAGCGACATCACCCGGTGTTCACGCAAGCTGTCGATGGGCGGGTTGGTGACCTGACTGAAATTCTGCCGGAAGAAATGGCTGAGCGGCCGGTATTTCTCGGACAAGACGGCAGATGGCGTGTCATCGCCCATGGATCCGATGGCCTCTTTCGCGTCCTCTGCCATCGGCAAGAGGATCATCTCGAGATCTTCCATCGAGAACCCGGCAGCCACCTGCCGTTTGCGCAACTCTGCACCTTCAGCAAGGGTCAGTTCGGGGTTGCCCCGGGTCTCGTCTTCCAGATTGCTGACTGATCCGACCCATTTGCCGAACGGCTTGGCCGCGGCTAGCATATCCTTGAGTTCGGTGTCATGCATGATGACGCCCTGCGCCATGTCCACGGCCAGCATCTGGCCCGGACCAAGCGCGCCTTTTTCCACGACTTGTGCTTCGTCCGTGGGGACCATCCCGGCCTCGGATCCGGCAATCACCAGACCGTCGCCTGTCACGACATAGCGCATGGGGCGCAGGCCGTTGCGGTCGAGACCTGCACAGACCCAACGGCCGTCGGTCATGGCCAACGCTGCCGGGCCATCCCAAGGCTCCATCACAGCATTGGAGTAATTGTACATGTCCACCCATGGCTGGGGCATCTTGGTCGCGGTTTTTGACCAGGCCTCGGGCACAAGCATGGTCTTTGCCATCGGTGCATTGCGCCCCGCACGGACCATCACCTCAAACACGCTGTCCAGTGCGGCCGAGTCCGAAGATCCTGCCGAGACAATTGGCTTGATGTCATCCTGGAACTCGCCAAAAGCATCGGAGGCCATGCGAATTTCGTGACTTTTCATCCAGTTGAGGTTGCCCTTGAGCGTGTTGATCTCACCATTATGGGCCAGCATCCGGAAGGGCTGCGCCAGCCACCATTGCGGGAAGGTGTTGGTCGAATACCGCTGGTGGTAAATTGCAAACGCGCTTTCGAAAAGCGGGTCCATCAGGTCAGGGTAGAAGACCGCAACCTGCTCGGCCAGCATCATGCCCTTGTAGATGATCGACCGACAGGACAGCGAACAGATGTAAAGATCCTTCATGGTCGCTGTCTGCTTTTCGATCCGGCGGCGGATCACATAAAGCTCGCGCTCGAAGGTTTCTTCATCGACGCCCTTGGTGTTGGACAGGATGATCTGTTCAATTTCTGGCCGTGTCGCGTTGGCCTTGTCACCGAGAACAGAGATATCCACCGGCACCGAACGCCAGCCATAGATGTTATAGCCCATGCGCAGGACTTCGGTTTCCACGATGGTCCGGCATGCTTCCTGCGCACCGAAATCCGTGCGCGGCAGGAACACCTGACCTACGGCGATCATGTCGTCATTTGGCTCGTGTCCGGTGCGTCGGATCTGATCCTGAAAGAACGGGACCGAGATCTGCACATGAATGCCGGCACCATCACCGGTTTTGCCATCGGCATCCACCGCTCCACGATGCCAGACCGCCTTGAGCGCCATGATGCCCGCCTCGACCACCTGACGGCGAGGTTTGCCGTCAACCGCGACCACAAGGCCAACACCACATGAGGAATGCTCGTCCTCTTCCCGGTAAAGCCCGGTTTCGGACAATGTTTTTCGTGCCTGTTCCTGTGCTTTTGCCCAGTCTGCATCAAACTTTGTCATGTCTGTCTTCCTCGTCTAAGTGGCTGGGCTGCTGGGTCTTTGCCAACTGTCCGCCCGTGTGTCTTGTAATGGCGTCAGGTCGCTGGCGTCTCGGTCGAGGCGGTGCTTTCGTCAGAAAACAAGGCCTCGACTGCTGCCTGCGTCATCTGTCGTGCCTCGCCTGCAAAGCTGTAGGCATCGGGTCTGAGGTCGGAAAAAAGCTCCAGTTGAAGCGAGAGACCATCAAGTGTGTCCAATGTACCTGCTGCCAGATGGACGGCTCCGTGATGCGGACCTTCGGCAGTGACCCGGTAAAAAACGCTGCTGCCGCAAGTGGAGCAGAAACCCCGCTCGGCCCAGGGAGAGGAGGTGTAAGTGGAAAGTGTCGTGTCATCTTCAAGCGTAAAGCCAGTGACCTGGATGCCAAGATAGATACCACCGCTGAATTTCTTGCACATGGAGCAATGGCAGGCACCAAGCGGGCCTGAAGTGTCTTCAATCGTGTAGCGGAGTTTTCCGCACAGGCAGCTGCCGGATCGCGCAGTCATTGGGAGCCTCCCCACCGCAGTTCGGACGTGATGTCGAGTGTAAGTGTTTGAGGCGCAGGCCGGTCAGCCAGAAACGCGCCCTTGCGGGTCAGCCGAAGGGTCGCAAGGATACGTCCATCGGTTCGGTAAGTGATCTCAGGCACCTGCAAATCGCCTGACGGCATCGGGCCGCCAAATATGAATTTGGCTTTGGGATCAACGCTTTGCAATGCCCATTCGCCAGCACTGATCAGTGCGGTCTGCTGGTCCTGACACAACACCGCCGAGATGACGAGCTTGGCAGCAACCAGTTCTTCCGTTGGCTCGGGCGGTGTCACGACATTGCGCTGGGCAGGCGGGTCCGCAACCGGCTCATCGTTTGTGTCTTCAACAGGGTCAGCTTCAGGCTCATCTTCGACGGACACGGACTTGAAACCGAAACCCGAGGTCGTGACCTCCTGTCCACCGCGCCGCACCCGCACAACAGGTGCTGTCGGTGTTGCTTGCGCGGTTTCCGGGGCGGGGGCGGGGGCCTCGTTCTCGGCCACGTCATCAGGCTCTTCGTCCAATGAGGGTGGCACCAGAATGCTGACGGGCACCGCATCGGCGGAGATTTGAATGACCGAGGCAAAGCCCTGATCGGAAGGGCAAGTCTCATGGGATGACAGTCCCATCATGGTGGCCTGCATTTCCTGCGCCAAAGCCGGGCCTGCTGTAAAAGCAGAAGCCAGCACAACTGAAAGGCAACTTGCCCTGATCATTCGGCAGCCATGGCTGCACCGGATTTGGCACTGATATATGCCATGATGCTTTCAGCCGCTTCACGCCCGTCACGGATCGCCCAGACCACGAGACTTGCGCCGCGCACGATGTCACCTGCTGCAAAGACACCGTCCAGTGCTGTCTTCTTGGTCAGGAAATCCGCCTTGACGGTGCCCCAGCGTGTAATCTCCAGACCCGGAGTATCCCACATCTGCGGCAAGTCTTCAGGATTGAAGCCGAGTGCCTTGATCACGAGATCGGCCTCTTCCGTATAATCCGCACCGGCAATTTCTTCGGGGCTCTGACGACCGGTTGCATCGGGTGCACCCAGACGCATCCGGGCAACTTTCACGCCCGTGACGGCATCGTCGCCTGTGAAACCCTTGGGCGCTGTCAGCCAGACAAATTCAACGCCTTCTTCTTCAGCATTCTGCACCTCACGCTGCGAGCCCGGCATATTTGCCCGGTCGCGACGATACAGGCATTTAACCGATGTCGCTCCCTGACGGATCGCTGTGCGCACGCAGTCCATTGCCGTGTCACCACCGCCGATCACCACCACGCGTTTGCCTTTGGCGTCCAGACGACCACTGTCAAAGTCAGGCACGTCATCATCGAAGCTCTTGCGGTTGGACGCGGTCAGATAGTCCAGCGCTTTCTCGATCCCGGGCAAACCGGCACCCGGCCCACCAAGGTCACGTGATTTGTAGACGCCGGTCGCGATCAGCACTGCATCATGCTTTTGCTGCACCTCGGCAAAGGAAATATCGGTGCCAATATCACAATTGGTGACGATCTCGACGCCGCCATCGATCAATTGCTGATTGCGCCGCATGACGATGTCCTTCTCCAGCTTAAAGCCGGGGATGCCATAGATCAGCAAGCCGCCTGCGCGGTCATAGCGGTCGTAGATCGTGACCTGATAACCCTCGCGGCGCAGCACATCTGCGGCCGCCAGACCGCCGGGCCCTGCACCAATGATGCCGACGCTCTCAGTGCGCTCCTGCTGGGGTTGGATCGGCTGGACCCAGCCATTATCCCATGCTGTGTCTGTGATGTATTTCTCAACCGAGCCGATGGTGACCGTTCCATGGCCTGATTGCTCGATCACGCAATTGCCTTCACACAGGCGATCCTGTGGGCAAATGCGACCACAAATTTCAGGGAAGGTGTTGGTCGCCTGACTGATCTCGTAAGCCTCGCGCAACCGCCCCTCGGCGGTAAGGCGCAGCCAGTCTGGTATGTTGTTGTGCAAGGGGCAGTGGGTCTGGCAGTAAGGAACTCCGCATTGGGAACAGCGAGAAGACTGCTCAGCCGCCTTTTCCGCCGCGTATTCGGCATAGATTTCATTGAAATCCTCGCGACGCTCATCCGCCTTGCGCTTGGTCGGCATGTCACGGGCAACATCAACAAATTTCAACATTTTTTGCTCGGCCATGGGGCATCTCCCTGATCAGACAGTCCGGTTACACCAGAACGAGTCGCAAATAAAGTAATAAATACTGACCTATATGCTGGAAAACGCACTGCCATTCAGATTGAATTTCCGAACTTGTCAGTAAATAGGTAACAAACAGGACCTAAAATCGTGGATGCTCTGTACGCCACAGCGCTGTATGGTCTGCCAACCCGAATCGAGCCGCTGGAATATCGCCTGTGCCGTTAAGTTATCTGCTGCTTCTGGCCTTGGTTCAAGGGATCACGGAATTTTTGCCCGTATCCTCGTCCGGCCATTTGATCCTTATGCCGGGGTTGATGGGGCAGGCAGATCAGGGCGTGGCCCTTGATGTCGCAGTACATGTCGGCACACTGGGTGCGGTCATTCTGTACTTTCGGCGCGACGTGGCACGCATGTTTATCGGTGCCTTTGACATCGTCAGAGGCCGGTTCAAAACCACGGATGCGCAACTCACGCTGCTTCTGGCCATTGCAACCGTACCGGTCCTGATCTTCGGCGTGATCCTTAAACTCACCGGTTTGATTGATGCCATGCGTTCGATCACCGTGATTGGCTGGACGATGCTGATATTTGGCATTGTGCTCTATTGGGCTGATAAAACCGGTGCTGAACAGAAGGTTGAAGCAAACTGGTCCTTGCGCGACGCCATCATCATGGGGCTTTGGCAGGCTTTGGCACTGATCCCCGGCACGTCACGGTCTGGCGCAACCATTACAGGGGCGAGAGCCTTGGGATATGCCCGTGAGGACGGCACGAAACTGGCCATGCTCATGTCAATCCCGACGATTTTGGCGTCAGGCGTTTTGTTGACTGGCGATGTCATTGCCGAGGCGAACTGGTCGCTCGCACGCGACGCAGCAATCGGCGCAGCACTTTCATTTGTCGCGGCACTCATTGCGCTCAGCCTGATGATGCGACTGCTGAAATCTGTCAGTTTTACGCCTTACGTGATCTACCGCGTCATTCTGGGGGTGATCCTGTTGGCTATCGCCTACAGCTGATCGTCAGGATCCCAAGTTGCGTGCCGACTCTGTTATTACGGCATATTGACCATAGGGGCGATAGGGCACCAGATACTCTTCCAGAACAGGGCCCATGCTGGTGGGTGTCACGCCAAGCTCCGCCAGTCCGGGCAAGCTGTCAGAAGCAACATTGTCCTCACGCAGCGTCTTGACCTGATCTGCCGTCAGGAACGCGGGCAACAGGCCACCGCTGATCCAGCGCAGCCCATCATTCACATTGCCCATGATCCGGGCAAGAAAGAAGGGTACGGAGACGATCAAACGCCGCCTGTGAATGATCTCCAGCATCCGCTCCATCAGTGTCCGGAAGCTCGCAACATCCGGCCCACCCAGTTCGTAAATGCCTGAAGGCATTGCTTGAGTGATCGCGTTTTCTGCGGCCTTTGCCACATCGTCAACGAAGACCGGCTGGAACAGGGTGTCTGCGCCGACGACGGGCAACACTGGCGAGATGGCCGCCATGCCCCCGAAGCGGTTGAAGAACTCGTCCTCGGTGCCAAAAATGATTGATGGCCGCAGGATCACTGCGTTCGGAAGTGCGCTGAGCACATTCGCTTCGCCTTCACCTTTGGTCCGTGAATAGACACTTTCGCTTTCCGCGTCCGCGCCAATGGCCGAGATGTGCACGAGAGACGACACGCCTGCATCCGCTGCAGCGCGTGCAACCCGACCCGCGCCTTCAGCCTGAACCGCATCGAAAGTCTGCTTGCCTGAGGCACTTAGGATGCCAACGGAGGTGACCACAGCGCTTGCCCCGGCGACAGCGGCAGCAACACTCGCGTCATCGCGGATGTTGGCAAGGATCGGTTTGACCTGACCAACAACCCCGTAAGTCTGGGTGAACAGTGCTTCATTGGGCCGTCTGACCGCAATGCGCACCCGCCAACCGGCCCGTGCCATCCGCCGGGCGATGTAGCGTCCGACAAAGCCGGAACCTCCGAAAATCGTGACAATGGGAGCATCGGGAGAAATCATGGCACAACGTCCGTTCAAAGTGACCGTTTCACCCTCTGTCCTAGCTGGTGAGCACTGTCTGGGCAAGGAGTATATGGGCAGGTCCAGTATGGGTGCGATGATTTGCAAATGGCCGTTGACACGCTTCATAGGCACCTATAAACGACGCGAACCAAACCACTTGCCCAGGTGGCGGAATTGGTAGACGCGCTGGCTTCAGGTGCCAGTGACCGCAAGGTCGTGGAAGTTCGAGTCTTCTCCTGGGCACCACAAAAGTGAATAAAATACAATAAAATCAGAATCTTGATGCAGTTGTATTCATGACTTCCTACCCTTTTATCCACCCTAGAAGGGCCAATTCGTCAAACCTAAGAAATTCGAACCAAAGCGGCCAAAAGTATTTTTAACTTTGGGCGGAGAGCCGTCATTCGCTGCACAGAAATGTCTTCTCACCAAGACGACTAAGAGCGGACGTCTAGATAGTGACTTCGGTTTGGACTCAGTGGAAATGCTGGCGATAGAAAACATGTGAGTTAACTAGCGGTTAGAGCAGAACAGTGGGATTTCCGTCGCTTGGCAAACAGCTTGAATCGCAGGTGTTGATGCACGCGAGAACATCTTATCTTGCGATCAAACTGATATAAGAGATTCCCTAGATGTTTGCGAACTTCGATCCCTTGAACGTCACCGATGCGGCATTGCCAGATGAAAGTATTATTCTTAAGCGAATAAAGCGCAGCATCCACTGACCTGCCCCCCGAGGGTCCCTCATTTATAACGAGAGTTTGCGGGTGTGGTTTTCATATTCATGGCCGTCAGTTT
>CANLVD010000016.1 GCA_947494445.1 uncultured Paracoccaceae bacterium
TTCGCATCTGTTTGCTCCTTCGAAAGGTTGAGCAAACTCTACATCAAACTGAGGGAAGTTTCGGGGGGCAGGTCAAATCAATTATCCTACATAGAATCCAAACGGATGGGGTCATTTGATGAAAGGCAAGATTTAGTGAATATTGTTCAAAAAAACTATTTGAAGTTGCTCCAGAGCTTACTAATCTTCCCAGGGATCGTTATCATTATCCTGACAACAACAATTACTACGACTGGGCTTCAGTCTTTGAGTTTTTAGCGCCTCATTACATTCCACGGCATCGCGATATGCTGGGTGCTATTGCCAAAGTAATGGTTTAGTGGAGCGACGATCTAATCACCAATTAAACGCGGTCGCTGCCCTGGGTTCTCAGAGCGTCAGGGTTTTGATCAGGCGGGCTGCTTCGGCCTCGATGCTGGCCAGTGCGGCGCGGTCTTCGCCGGGGAAGAAGCGGGCGCGCAGTGCTGTTGGCATGGGTGCGGGCTGAAAGGTGGAAACCTTGGGGCCGGTTTGCAATGTTTCGGCGCGGTAGCTGTCGATCAGGGCGCTTTGTGCGGCCTTGGCGGCACCATAGGCCCCGAAAAATTTCTCACCTGCGCGCGCATCGGTCACGAAGACCGCCTGGCCTGCCTTTGCTGCCAGAAGTAGCGGGCGAGTCAGGGCGATCAGGCGTTGGGTGGCGGTGGCGTTGACGGCCATTGCCTTGTCCCAGTCCTTGGTCGCGGTCATGTCGGCGGGTGACATGGGTGTTGCGTGCGCGGCTGCGTGGATCAGCAGATCAAGGTGACCCCAGCGGTCGTGAATGGCGCGGCACATGGACCGCAGGCCAGCCTCATCGGTGATGTCGAGCGGGATGAGGGTGGATGCGCCGCCCTTGGCCTCGATCTTGTCGGCCAGTTCCTCAAGCCCGCCGGTGGTCCGGGCGAGTGCCAGAATATGGGTGTCCGGTCCGGCCAGCGCTTCGGCCAGAGCAAAACCGAAGCCGCGTGAGGCGCCGGTGACAAGGGCAATGCGGGGGGTGGTCATGGCTCAGGCGGGCTCTTTCATCTTGAAGCCCTTGTCGACCATGTCCAGCGGGCGCACCGGGTACTGGCCGGAGAAGCAGGCATCACAGAACTGAGGCTCAGCCGCCTTGCGGCCCTTCTTTTCGCCACAGGCCCGGTACAAGCCGTCAAGAGAGACGAATTTCAGACTGTCGACGCCCAAGTGGTCGCGCATCTGTTCCTCGGACATGGTGGAAGCGAGCAGTTTTTCGCGCTCGGGCGTATCAACGCCGTAAAAGCAGGGCCATTGGGTGGGCGGCGAGGCGATGCGGAAATGGACTTCGGCGGCGCCCGCGTCGAGGATCATTTCCTTGATCTTGCGGCTGGTGGTGCCGCGCACGACACTGTCATCGACCAGAATGATCCGTTTGCCACGAATGAGCGCGCGATTGACGTTGAGTTTCAGACGCACGCCCATGTTGCGGATATGTTCGGTCGGCTCGATGAAGGTGCGGCCCATGTACTGGTTGCGGATGATGCCCATGGCGTAGGGAATGCCGCTTTCCTGCGAATAGCCGATGGCCGCAGGCGTGCCGCTGTCGGGAACAGGGCAGACGAGATCGGCATCGACCGGGGCTTCCTTGGCCAGTTCCACGCCGATCATGCGGCGGGTTTCATAGACCGAGCGGCCACCGATGACGCTGTCGGGGCGCGAGAAATAGACATGTTCGAACACGCAGAACTTGGATTTGCGCTTCTCAAAGGGAAAGAAGCTTTCAAGGCCCTGATCGGTGATGATGACCATTTCGCCGGGTTCGATCTCTCGCACAAACTCGGCGCCGATGATGTCGAGCGCGCAGGTCTCGGAGGCCAGTGCATAGCCCTCGCCCAGACGGCCCAGCATCAGGGGGCGCACACCCAGGGGATCGCGCACACCGATCAGCTTGGAGCGGGTCATGGCAACGATGGAAAATGCGCCTTCGACCCGGCGCAGGGCATCCTTGATCCGCTCGGGGATGTTCTTCTGGATGGAACGCGCCATCAGATGGATGATGCATTCGGTGTCGGACGAGGACTGAAAGATCGAGCCGCGCTCGATCAGCTCACGCCTGAGCGCCTCGGCATTTGTGATGTTGCCGTTATGTGCGATTGCACATCCACCCATGGCGAATTCGGCAAAGAGCGGCTGGACGTCGCGGATCTGGGTCTGCCCCTTGGAGCCCGCGGTTGAATAGCGCACATGGCCGATGCCCAGCGTGCCGGGCAGGGTTTCCATCAGCTTCTGGCTGGTGAAGGTATCACGGACATAGCCGAAGCGGCGGGCGGAGTTGAAACCGGTGTCGGGCGTATAGGTGACGATGCCGCCTGCCTCCTGCCCGCGATGTTGCAAGGCGTGCAGGCCGAGAGCGACGAAATTGGCCGCATCGGCCACGCCATGGATCCCGAATATCCCGCATTCCTCCCGCAATTTGTCGTCGTCGAACGGATGGGCGGGGGGAAGGGAATCAGACATGGGCAAAAGCGCTCCGTGCGGCGGCAGGATGAGAGGTCATATAGCGCGGTGTCATGGTGCTGTCACGTGGCCGTTTGGGTATATTCGACGGCAGTGGATGGGATGGCCTGCTGTGTGCGTGTTCAGGAGGTGAGGCGGGTTGATTTCGGCAGCTGTGATGAAAGGTGTGGCCTCGGGCAAGCTGGCATTGCCTGACCGTCGGTAAATCCGCATTCTCAACCCATGGTCATCACCGTTCTGTCACATGATCCTGCCTGGAAGGCGATGTTCACGCGCGAGGCTTCAGCGATCACAGCCGCTCTCAAGAACGCACCGATCGTGCTGCATCACATCGGCAGCACTGCCGTGCCCGGCATTCTGGCCAAACCGATCATCGACCTTCTTGGAGTGGTTGATGCCATTGCGGACATAGATGCAAACGCGCACGCGCTGGAAGCGCTGGGATATGAAGCCAAGGGCGCGTATGGCATTGAGGGCAGACGATATTTTCGCAAGAATGACAGCGCCGGAGAGCGGCGGTTTCATCTTCATGTCTTCGCGAGGGACACCGCGCATGTTGAGCGGCACCTTGCCTTTCGGGACTATCTTCTGGCGCATGCGGATGTGGCGGCTGAATACTCGGCCTTGAAAGCAGCACTGACTGTCACGCGTGATCTTTCTCAGGATGATTACATCGCTGGCAAAGACCCGTTTATCAAAGCCACGGAGCGGAAGGCACTGGAATGGCATCGGCGGGAGTGAGGCGCTGTCCTTTATCCGTCAACCTGTCAGGCCACGGCATTGACACCGCATGGACAAGACGGTTTGGCACTGACACTCAGTGGGCTTGGCTGGCAACCTCCTGATGGGGGAAGAGATGTGCCATGGATGCATCAAAAGTCAGGTCGATGTCTGTGCCGGGTGCAAGGACCTGATCCTCGGCAATGGCTGCGATCACTTTTGAGCCGTCCTGCAAGGCCACGTCCACCACGGTTTCGCTGCCCAGACGCTCGGTCAGGGAAACCTTGCCGTAGATCATGCCGGTTTTGGTATCTGTGGGCGTCAGATACTGGGGACGCACGCCCAGTAATGCGCGGTCGCCCTTGCCGATTGTATCGTTGATATTTTTCACCGTGATCGGGTCCAGCGATGCGTTGCCCACCACGGCTGTTTCCGCGTCCGCATGCTGCACATCGACTTCTATGAAGTTCATCGAAGGTGCGCCCAGAAAGCCTGCAACAAAGAGGTTGGCGGGGTTGTGATACAGTTCCATCGGCGAGCCGATCTGCATGATCTTGCCGTCCTTCAGCACCACGATCTTGTCGGCCAGTGTCATCGCCTCGACCTGATCATGGGTCACATAGATCATGGAGGCTCCAAGGCTTTGATGCAGCCGCCCGATTTCCATGCGCATGTCCATCCTGAGGGCTGCATCAAGGTTGGACAGCGGCTCGTCGAAGAGAAAGACCTTCGGGTCGCGGACAATGGCCCGGCCGATGGCGACGCGCTGGCGCTGGCCGCCTGACAATTCACTGGGGCGGCGGTCCAGAAGATGTTCCATCTGCAGGACCCGGGCGGCCTCGGCCACTTTTGTTTCCTTCTCCTCTTTCGAGGCTTTGGCGATGGTCAGGCCAAAGGCCACGTTTTCGCGCACTGTCATATGCGGAAAAATCGCATAGGTCTGAAACACCATGGCGATGCCGCGCTGTTTGGGTTCAAGGTCATTCACAAGTTGGCCGTCAATCTCAAGCGTGCCTGAGGTGATGTCTTCCAGACCGGCGATCATCCGCAACAACGTGGATTTGCCACAGCCCGAGGGGCCGACGAAGACAACGAATTCTCCGTCGTCGATGTCGATGTCCACACCCTTGATGACCTCGACGCTGCCGTAACTCTTGCGGATGTCCCGCAGTTTCACCGTTGCCATGGCTTCACTCCCTCGCGTTTTCGAGCGTTCTGATGCTCAGGTATCCGTTTTCATCTGTCAGGACCGGATCGGGATCGGTCACATGGCCGACGAAATCGCCGTTAGGGCGGTCGGCAAATCCCATGATTGCAAGTCCGTCATCAGTTTGAAGAATGCGGGCCGCATAGCGCTGGCAGGGCATTGCACCGTCCAGAAACTGACCGGGGGCAATCGTCCATGGGCCGCGCGGATGATCCGCCATCAGGTAATGTGAGCCGGTAACCGGGCCGCCGGGGACGCGCCCGGCCTGTTCGGCGGAGAAATGCTCGGCTGCGGTGCAGAACAGGCAATACCAGCGCCCGGCGTGTTCAAAGACCTGAGGCACTTCAAGCTGCCCGAAGCCGCCGACGAAGACGGGCGGCTCAAGGGTCCATGTGTTCAGGTCGTTGGAAGTGGCCAGACCAACGGCACCGCCTGCATTCGGCTCGGCAATGCCTGCGGCACGTGCAGTGAAGTACATCAGCCAGCCGTTGCTGTCGGGATCGCGCATCACCCAAGGGTCGCGCATTGCGCGGTCATGCCAGAGGCTGGTTGCGAAATCATCCTCATAGTGGTGGGCGTTTGGCCCTGTCAGATCAAGGCACAAGCCTCCGTTGACGCGTGCCCAGTTGTGGCCGTCGTTGCTGATCGCGTGGCCGATCCGCTGATAAAGCCCGTCTTCACCGTGATTTGACCCGGTGTAGAACAGATGCCAGCCACCGTCGTCATCACGCAGGGTCGATCCGGTCCAGGTCGTATAGTTGTCCCACGCCGGTCCGTCAGAGGGTTTCAGACAGGTTCCCAGATGCTCCCATGTCTTCAGGTCGCGGCTGATGGCATGGCCCTGCGCCACATGAAAGTGGCGCAGTTCCGGATCCCCCAGCGATTTGGGTGCGTTGAGGAAATAGGCGTGCCAGATGTCGCCATCGCGCCAGTACCACGAATCCCAGATCCAGCGATCATCAAGTGCAAGAACCATCACTTGACCCCCGTGGATGCTACAGACGCGATGGAGACCCTTTGAAGCGACAGATAGAAGGCAAGGACAGGGATGGTTATGATCGTAAGATAGGCCATGACCTCGCCCCATGGGACGTTCAACTGATCTGTGAAATAGCCAAGACCGACCATGACCGGGCGGATGGATTCTTCCTGCACCACCATCAGTGGCCACAGGTACTGGTTGTACATGAACAGGAATTTCAGAATGGCAGCCGTCGCGATGACCGGTCCCGACAGAGGCATGACGACTTTGCGGTAGATGGTCCACCAGGATGCGCCTTCGACCTGCGAAGCTTCGATCAGTTCCTTTGGCAAATCCTTGAAAAACTGCACGAAGAGGAAAATCGACAGCGCATCGGCGATTAAGGGTACGATCTGCACACGGTAGGAGTTCAGCCATCCCAGTTCAAAGCCCTCCAGCCCGATCCACGGCAATTGCGAGGCCATCAGCAGGAGCGGGATGAAGATCGTCTCATAGGGAATGATCAACGTGGCCAGCAGCACGGCAAAAATGATCGTCTTGCCGGTCCATTCGATGAAGACAAAGGCAAAAGCCGCGAGCGAGCAGACAAAGAGGCAAAGCAGCACGGTCACGCCGGTGATCAGGATGGAATTGAAGACAAAGACACCGATGGGAGCATGGTCGAATGCGTCCGTGTAGTTTTGCAGCGAAAGATCACCGACCGGCAGAAAGGCACGCAGGCTTTTGGTGTCCAGCAACAGCTGCGCGGAGGGTTTGAACGAACTCATCACCATGAAAAGCAATGGAAAGATGAAGATGATCGCCACGAGCAGCAGAACGCCGTAGCGCGTCCAGAGCCTGATGCCGTGGTTGTCTCCGGTGACCCTTGCCATGCTATTTCTCCCTCGTCAGATAGCGCTGCACCAGCGAGATCGACAGAACGATCACGAAGAGGATCACGCTGATGGTTGAGCCCCCCGAGATGTCCTGCTTGCCATAGCCACGTTCGACCGCCTGGAAGACCAGCACTTGCGTGCTGTCCAGCGGGCCGCCATTGGTCATTACGTCGATCTGCGCGAACAAGGCGAAGGCCTGCATTGTGATGACGATCAGGATCAGAACAGCGGTATTGCGCAGGCCCGGCCACGTGATGAAGCGGAAGGCCTGCCACTTGCTGGCGCCTTCGATGTCGCCAGCCTCGTAAAGCGTCGGACTGATGTTCTGCAGCCCGGCCAGCCAGATGACCATATGAAATCCGACGCCCTGCCAGATCGACATCGCCATGATCGAGCCAAGTGCCGTGTTGGGGTTGCCGAGCCAGTCCTGCGGGCTGAAAGCGCCGAAGGACAGCCAGCCCAGCACATTGTTCAAAAGACCGTCACCCGGTGAATAAATGAACTGCCAAAGCAGCGAGACCACCACGATCGAGACGACGACCGGCATGAAGTAAACGGTTCGGAAAATGTTGATGCCACGCAGCTTCTGGTTGATCAGAAGGGCAAGACCGAGCGCCAATGCGGCCTGTATGGGGGCCACGAAGAGCACGAATTTGACGGTGTTCACCAAGGCTTTCATGAAGACAACGTCAGAGGCCAGAACGACCTTTCGGTTTTCGCCCGATTGCCATGAAAACCATTCCCGTTTGCCCTTGAGGTTAGGGTAATCAGGATTGTTGCGTGTAAATGTCCTCAGGCGTGGGTATTCATAGGCGCCATCAGCGTCACGCATGGCCTCTCCTGCGGTGTCGCGCTTTGGTTCGAGCGTGAAGTAGGCAAGCCCCAGCAGATCTGAGTAGTTCTCAAAGCCGACATATTCGGCGGCATTGGGCGAAGCGAGGCGCTGGTTGGTCAGTGAAAACGCGAAAGCCAGGAAAAACGGGAGGATGATGAACAGGGTCATCAGGGCCACGCCGGGGAAGGCCATCAGCCAGCCTGAGCTGTTTGATCGTGTCAGTTTGGAAGCCATCTTGTCTCCGTCCGCTGAATGAATGACATGCGGGAGGCGCGGCGGTGGTTCTGCCGCCGCGCCAAAGACCGATCAGTTGTGGCCGTAGCCCTGATTGTTCTCGATGTCTTCGCCGATCTCATCGGCAGCAGCGTCCAGCGTGTCAGCCACATCGGCACCGTTTGCGATGTCGGCAAGCGCCTTTTCAAAGACCTTCGCCTGCACGATGTAGCCCGGTGTCACAGGCCGCAGCCTGGCCTGATTTTCCGACAGGGCATAGAAGACCTCAAGCGGTCCCCCGTCGGAATAGTTGGCAGTCCCGACCGCCGCAGCCGCAGTGGACGGGATCAGGCCCGTGCCGTCTGAAAACGCGGTCAGATATTTGGGCTGAATGGCAAATTCGATGAACTGGCGGGCGCCATCGGGATGTTCGGTCGTGGCCGAGACACCGAACTGCCAGGATGCACCGCCGATCACCGGTCCATTCCCGAAGTCGGGTGCAGGGAGGAACAGTGCATCGTCTCCGAATTTCTCGACGACCGGCAGTGCAGCCCAGTTGCCGTTCCAGCTCAGGGCATATTTGCCTTCAAGGAAACCCGTTTCGCGATCTGCTGCATCCTGACTGGTGCCCGGAGCAAAATCATTGGCAAACAGACCCTGCCACCAGTCGCCGAAATCCAAGGCAGCATCACTGTTTAAGGCGCCTTCGGCTGCCTGATAACCCTCGCGGTCAACAATGTCGCCGCCAAAGCTTTGCAGGAAAGGCGAGAAAGCGTAAGGGTACCATTCGCCGGTCCAGGCCATGCTCAGATCCAGCGGGTAGTCAAAATCTCCTGTATTTTTCAGGGTCACCAGTGCCGCGTCGAATTCTTCGCGTGTCCATGGCGCATCAAGGGTCGGGATGCGGATGATGTTTGCCTCCAGCACCGATTTGCGGGCCATCATGGCAACGGCTGCGTCCCACAGGCCGACGGAGTAAACCTCGCCGTTCCAGCGACCGATTGTGCCGGGCAGAAAGCCCTCAAGTTTCGCGTTGTCTATGCCAAGGGGCTGCATGTATCCCGCCCATGCCCAGTTCGGCATCACCGGGCCGTCGACATCAAGAATGTCGGGCAGTTTTCCCGCCAGTGCCGCGGCCCCGACCGCATCATTATAGGCCAGTTGAGGAAAGGTTTCGATGACAACGGTGAAGTCTGACTGGCTGGCGTTGAACTCTTCGACAACCTGATTGACCAGCGCCTCTTCAGCATTGGCGCTTCCTGCGCCGTGGTACCACAGGCTCAGCTCTGTTTGTGCGGATGCAGCACCGGCAAGCGCTGTTGTCGCGATCAGTCCCGCGAAAATCGATGGAAATTTCATTGTCAGTCCTCCCTTTTCATTGCTGTTCATTGTGTCTTTTGGGCGGGATCACGCTGTCCCGCCATTTCACCCCGCCGGAAATGCGTTGAATGCCCGGATCCGAATGCTGCGCGCCGGTAAACTGGCTCAGCAACAACTCAGCCGCAGCGACACCCATCTTGTGATAGGGCAACTCAACCGTGGTCAGAGGGGGATAAAGCGTCTCGGAAATGACCCGATAGTCATCGTAGCCCGCAATCGAGATGTCTTCGGGCACGCGCATCCCGCGAGAGCGCAGGATCCCGTAAAACTGCATCGCCAGCCTGTCGTTGCCTGCGCAAATCACGCTGGGCGGCCGGTCCAGACCGAGCACGCCGTTCAGGGCCAGTTCCATCATCCGGCGGCGGTCTTCCGGCGTTGGGCTCATGTCGTCGGCTGCCCGGATCAGGGCCGGGTCAACCTCAAGCCCTGCTGCAGAATGCGCATCGATATAGCCTTGGGTGCGTTCGCGTGTTGCGACCAGACCGTCAGGCAGGCTGAGATAGGCAATCCGGCGGTGCCCAATTTCGATGAGCCGCTCAACAAGCGCCCTTTGTCCCGCATAATCATCGGGCACGACTGCTGGCGTTCCTTTGGTGTCGAAGCCATTGGCCAGAACGATATGTTCGATCCCCATCAGTTCGGGCAGTTCGACCTGCTTGTGAAAGGCGGCAACATGGATAAGGCCTTCGACACGGTGTTCGACAAAAGTGCGGATGAGATCGGGGATCGTGTCGGGATCACTTCCGGTATCTGCAATCAGCAGGGTCTTGCCGGCATCGCGCAGAACTTTCTGTACGCCCTGAAAGATGTAGATTTCAGGTAGACCGCTGAGTTCGGGGCTGGAGCTTGCCTCGGTAATCGCGCCCGAGATCAGTCCGATCAATCCCGATTTGTTGGACCGCATGGTGCTTGCAGCGAAGGAGCGCACATAGCCGAGCTTGGTGATCGCTTCTTCGACGGCAAGGCGGGTGTCCTTGGAAACCCGCGCTTCGCTGTTGAGCACCCGGCTGACTGTTTTCGGCGACACGCCAGCGGACTTTGCGACATCGTAGATGGTTGGCACGTGGCTTTCCTTGCACTTGTGACATCGAAGTCATTACGTTTTGATACCCGACTGAAAAGGAATGTTTGAATGCCCAAGCCCTTGCTGATCCTTGACCAGCATTTCCGCTCTGTTGAGGAATTGTTCTCGCCTCAGTCGCTGGCATCCCTTGGCGATCTCTGCCGGATCGAAGGCGGGGAAAATCACCCTATGGATGCCGCGCGCATCGATGCTTTGCTGCCCGAGGCGCAATTTCTTGTCGCTGCCCGTCCGGGTCTGAACCGTGAGCAGATCAAGCGTGCCGGAAACCTGAAGGCCGTCATTGAAGTCTCTGGCGCCTTTCACGGGGAACTGGAGTATTCCGCCTGCTTTGATCACGGGCTTGAGGTGCTGTCCTGTGCACCGGGGTTCCGCTATGCCGTGGCTGAGATGGGGCTGGCGATGATCCTTGCGGGTGCTCGTGGGTTGGTGTCCGAGCATGAGGCGTTTCGGCGTGGGTCCGAAAGCTGGCTGGATGATCGCGAGGGCCGGGACTTCACCCTTTTTGGCCAGTCGGTCGGATTTGTCGGTTACGGCAATATCGCGCGCGAGCTTCACCGGTTGCTCGTGCCGTTTGATCCGGTGGTCAGTGCCTATGATCCATGGTTGAAAACCTTCCCGGATGGCGTGACGCCAGCCGATCTGGAAGCGGTCTTTGCCGGGAACCGCGTCGTAGTTGTTACGGCTGTGCCCTCGGAGACCAACAAATCGATGATCGGCAGCGACCTGATTTCCCTGATGCCAGAAGGCGCATTGCTGGTGGTGCTGAGCCGGGCTCATGTGCTGGATTTCAAAGCGGCCATTGAGGCCGCAAATTCAGGCCGGATCACCTTTGCAACAGATGTCTATCCATCTGAGCCAGTGGATCAGACGGACCCGATCCGGAAGGCGGATAATGTGATATTCTCCCCCCACCGGGCCGCCGCGGTGGAGCGCGGGCGACAGCCGATCGGGGATATGATCGTTCATGATATTCAGGCAATTCTGGCTGGTGATCCCGATCGGCATCTCTTGCGAGCCGACCCTGCCCGCGTTGCCGAAATGGTGGCAGCCCAGGAGAGCATCGATAAGGCCGGACGGCTCAGCAACACGTAGGATTAACGTGCCGTTGCAGGGTGTCAGCCAGCGCATCTTCAGTGCTCTGAGGATTGAAACCCGGCACCCCTCAGCTTCTGCGGCGGGTGAATTTCAGGCCTGACCAGATGTCCGAGACGGCGCAGACTTTGACGTCAACCCAGCCGGTAGGCAGGATCACCTCGCGCAGCATATCCTCGGTCAGATCAACGAATTGCTTTGAGGATTTCTTCGGCCAGGAGAGCCAGAGCATGCCGGGCGCAGGTGCGACCTTTGCCAGTGCAGGGGTGATTTCGCGCTCCAGAGTTGCCCGGTCAGGGCAGAAGAGATGAACGATGTCTGCGAGGCCTTCGGTGCACAGATGCCCTTCATGACCCGCAATCAGATCCAAATAATCCGCAGGTGCGTTGATCGCCAAAACAGAGAAGCCCGGCTTGATGCCGAGCTTCTGGTAGAGCGGCTTGCCGGAATATCCCGGCGTGGCCATCAGTTGCCTGTGGACTGGGTTGCCGGTGCGTCGCAGGAGCCGGTCAACTGATCATAGCGGCTGACGATCCACTGAGGTGCGGTCTGTGGAATGGTTTCTTCCAGCTTGGCCTTGGTTGCGGCCATGACCTCGACCGTCTTGCTTTCCTCGACCATCGGAATGCCTTCGCCGCCTGCGATCAGACGTTCATAGACAATCAGCGCCACTAGAATCAGAAGCGCGCCTCGTGCCAGACCAAAGAGAAAGCCAAGACCCTGATCAAGCGGGCCGAGGGCCGAGTTCTGGATCGCACCCGAGACCAGCGGCGTGAAGATCGACACCACGATCAGAGCGGCCACGAAGACCAGTGCAAAGGCCGCCAAAATGGCCAACTCGCAGCTTTGACCGATGAAATCACCAAGATAGGGGATCTCGGTCACCAATGGTTCGACATTCTGGGCAAAGATGAAGGCCACGACCGCTGCCGCGATCCAGCCGATGATCGACATGACCTCGCGCACGAAGCCACGGGAATAGGCAAGCACTGCCGAGATGATCAGGATGAACAACACCCCGCCGTCAAATATCGTAAAGCCTTCCATCGTCCCCTCGCGCCTTCGTCTTACCCTTCGATCACCCCGAACACGGAGGTGATGAACTCATTCAGATCGTCCGTCTTATGCAGCGTCATTGCGTCGTTGGCCATATTTTTTGTTGGTTTTGGTGAAAATGCGGCGGAAAACCCCAGTTTTTGCGCTTCCCGGATGCGGGCATCATGCTGTGCAATGGGCCTGAGTGCGCCCGAAAGCGACAATTCTCCAAAGAAAACAGCGTCTGCGGCCAATGCATGGTCCTGTCGCGCTGACAAAAGGGCCGCGGCAACGGCAAGATCAGCGGCAGGTTCGGTCACACGCATGCCCCCTGCGACGTTGAGGTAGACGTCCAATCCGCCGAAAGAGACGCCGCACCGCGCCTCGAGCACAGCAAGGATCATCGCCAGACGCCCGCTGTCCCAGCCAACGACCGTGCGGCGCGGGGTGGCAAGTGGGGACGGGGCGACGAGGGCCTGAATTTCGACCAGCACGGGGCGCGTTCCTTCAATGCCCGCAAAAACCGCAGAGCCGGGTGCGGGCGTTCCGCGTTCGCTCAGGAACAGGGCCGAGGGGTTGGTGACCTCCTGCAGGCCTTCTCCGGTCATCTCGAACACACCGATCTCATCTGCGGGGCCGAAACGGTTTTTGACGGCGCGCAGGATGCGGAACTGGTGACCGCGCTCGCCCTCGAAATAAAGCACGGTGTCGACCATGTGCTCGACCACGCGGGGACCGGCAATCTGGCCGTCCTTGGTGACATGGCCGACGAGGACGACCGAGATGCCGCGCCGCTTGGCAAAGGAGGTCAGCTCATGGGCGGCCGTGCGCACCTGCGTAACGGAGCCGGGTGCGCTGTCGACATGATCGGCCCACATGGTCTGAATGGAATCGATGATGGCAAGCCTTGGACGCTCGGCATCCAGTGTGGTGAGGATGTCGCGCAGGTTGGTCTCGGCCGCCAGCTTCAACGGCGCATGGCTCAGACCCAGACGGTTTGCCCGCATGCGGACCTGCGAGGCGGCCTCCTCGCCCGAGATGTAGATCGCCTCGGTGCCTTGCAGGGCAAAACGGGCGGCTGCCTGCAACAGAAGCGTCGACTTGCCGATGCCCGGGTCGCCGCCGACCAGAATGGCCGAGGCCGGAACCAGCCCGCCACCCAGCACCCGGTCTAGCTCGGATATGCCGGAGGTGGAGCGCGGCAGGGGTTCGTCCTGTGTGCTCAGATCGCTCAGGGTAATGGATTTACCACGGGACGCACCCAGCGATTTGCCGGTGGGCCCGGTGCTGAGCGCGGTCTCTTCCTCGACCGTGTTCCACGCCCCGCAATGATCGCATTTGCCCGCCCATTTCTTGTGGACGCCGCCGCAGGCGGTACAGACGAATTGAACGGTTTGCTTGGCCATGGGACGTGTCTAGCCTGTTGATGTGGCGGGGGAAAGGGTCCGGTTTGGCATATGCCTCATGCGTTACTTGTCCTCAGACCCGGGTTTTGGCGAGCCGAGAATTTTGCGCGCAACTGCAAGCACGATGCCCGCAAAGGTCAGACCGAGACCTGTCGCAAAGCCGGTGTCAAAAATCCTCATGTGAAACGCCCAAGCCTGCCGCTGTGCCGGGGTCGGGTCGGGATAGGGCACGCCCAGAAAGTAACTTCCATAGACAAGATTGCTGATCACGACGAGCAACCCTGCACCGATCAGCAGAGTCGAGAATTTCATCGGACGTTGCCGCAGGGGGGTGGGGTGGACGGGTTGCGTAGGCATGGGACCTACAGCAGCGATCCAACAACGGCGAGTGCCACGATGGGGAAGAATGCAAACATCATCAGCAAAACCGGCCAACTGAACTTGGAGTTCAAGGCAATCTGCTCTTTGTTTTGTGCATTCAACTTCAATACCTGCATTGCGGCTGGCAGTGGCAGAAGAACGTTGAACAGGCTGATCCAAACCACAATGTCAGGGACCTCGGCTGTTCGGTCTATGTATCTGTTCAATGCACTGTCCATCAGGATCAGTATGGCCAAGGGGGCCGCAAGCCAGCCAAACCATGGATACCCGACTGCCTGACCCTTGGAAAAATGGCGGAACAGAAAGTAATTTGTAAGGCCACTGAAGATGGTGCGCCAGATAGGCGAGATGTCCTCATTGCGGACTTCGCGCAACCATTGCCAATTCTTGTAGACCCAGAACAGATAGTAAATCCCAAGGGTGAAGACGTTCAGGGTCACAAATTTGAGGAGAGAAACCGGGTAAAACTCCTGCGTGCCTCGCCACAACGCATCTTTGTTTCGGGTCAGAAAACCACCCGAAATCGCACCTATCAGAATCACTCCGTAGTAGGGCAGAAAGTATTTTTCGACCGTGTTGACCCATTGCAGATCACCATACCAAGGATAGGTGTCTTCAGCAGTGTCCTCGGTCAAGTAGATCCCAGAATTGTTGATAATCCTTTTGATGCTGTTCATGCTGTCGGAGAAGTCTTCAGGCGCGATGAAATCGGCATGAGTTTTATAGCTGAATTGCTTGTGCAACGTGGTGCCGCGACCAAATTCTGAAATCGTGTAGCTAAAAGCAGGATGACGTTGGAGATCAGACCATTCCGTCAGATCCCAGCTGTCATCCAATTCAATTTGCAGTTCCTGTTGGACACGGACAGGATGAGACAAGGCAAAAGGTGTTATCCGACTGGCACCCTCAAAGTTGGGCACTGACGATCGCAAGTCTTCCGGCCTGATTGTCAACGTTCGAACATCCGGATTGTTTTTGTTTCGGTCCCAGCCATTGGGAATGAGATAGCTGGCCGTTATGCGGACGCGACCTTCGTCCTCAAAAACGTCCATCTCCATCGGCTTGGTTTGAGAGAGGCCCGGATAGACACGTTGATAGTACTGTAGGAAGCTTCTTTCGATATCTTCCAGTCCGCTTTCTTGTTTCCATCGGATCTTGTCGTCTGCAGCGGCCATGAAGTACTCTGACGTACTTTCAAATTTCAGGTCATCGTTTTCGACAGAGGAATAATAGCGGTCGGTATATTTTTCGTAGAATTCCGGCCCCTTTGGGACAACATCGATCATGCCGGGGCTGTTGGCAGAGATTACGACACCTTTGTCAAATTCACCTTGTTGCAGATGATACAAATCGCCGGTTTGTTCACCGCGTGTCGGATCGAGAAAATATCGCATACCGTCGATTCTGGCCACGGTGATGACGTGATCAAAAGCACTGTAGGACGGAAGCAGGTTCTCGATACCGCCTTTGTACTCGATGTCCACTAATAGCGGCGAAGCATCGATTCCCAGTTCGCCCAACAATGTATTGAGAAGAACGACCATGTCCTTGCAATCCCCAAACCGCCAACTGAGGACTTGTTCAGGACTACGGGGAATGTAGCCGCCAGCACCCAGTTCGATCCCAAGATACCGGATCTCGCGTTGAACAAATGCAAGTGCCGCACGCGCCCTAGAAGCGTCATCTTCATGCTCGGCACGAATTGCTTGGGCAACGTTGCGCAATTCGTCAGGTAGCGGGCCGGATGCGCTGTAGAATGGGGCAAAATACGCGCCGACATCAGACCATGATCTAAAACTGGTCAGACGGCTTAGGGGATAGTTCTCAAACCATTGAGGTTGGTGCTTTTCAAAATCGAGGGCGATTTGATTTTCGCTTTGCCAAAGGTAAATACCATACCCGTTTTCACTTGTTACGGACAATTCCGGCCCGTCTGGCGCAGATTTGAAATAGACCGGTACTTCATCTGAAATCAAAACTCGGTAACGCAAAAACCGAACCGGTGTGTTGTAGGCGTGTTGAGCCGTGAAGTGAAAGTGATCTCCAATGGCAGGGTTCTTGCCCACGACCGAGAAAGAGTATTCGACCACATCATCAATTCGAACGTCCGGCAACAGATAGGCAAGTTCCAAAGCCCCATTGTAAATCAGTCGGTCGCGTTCGGTTTCCTCCCTGTAAATCTGAAACTCTGCCGGATCCAACAAGTCCCTTGCGACATCGTCCCGCCAGACCTTCAATGAGTGAAAAACAACTCTTTGATATTCTGGATCAAAATTCACTTTGACCGTGGAGTTTTCTTCGACGGCTGAAGATGTATTCAGCCTCTCTACATAATGGAAATAGTGTTCCTTCTCCGCTGCAGAGAATCGAGCTTGGCGATCAACAACATAATAGGAAACCGGCTCGTCCTTGGCCAAATCAAACTCAGAGCGATCGGGGATTGCCGGGTCAACCCAATCGGGGATTACGTCAATTGTCAGATGCTCTTCAACGTCCTGTGCCGTGGCAGAGTTGCTGGTTTCGATCAGTGTGAAAAATAGGATGATCAGGGAAAAATAACGCAACTTAGTCCTCGTACAAATATACATCAGCGGTAACAGCTATGGCTGTCCATAACAATCAACAGTTGTGGCTGTTTTGAGGAAGTCTGAAATACTCACGCAAAGGGCAGATTGATCGCCAGCATTGCGCCAAAGAGGCCCTGAAAGAGCGGCAGAATCCGGTTCCAGCCGCTTTCCAGCCAGAGCGTACGCAGGGCGGCAAGGATCAGGAGGGTGCCGGTGATCTGGGCGGCCTGTTGCCATTGGAATTGCAGACAGGTCATGGCGGCGATGGTCAGGACGATGCAGATCAGATGGGCAATTCTGAGCGGGCCTTTGACCCGGTACGCCTGAGCCGCTGACCAGAGCGTGGCTGCAAAAACGCATGCAGCGATGATGACGCCGACAAACGCCAGCAGGTAGGCATTCATTTTGGCTTGCTCATATGGGTCACAGCGATGGAGATCAGCACCAGTGCCGTGAAGACATAAAGGCCCCAGCCAACCTCGATCCGGCCAACGCCGATGCCCTTGGCGATCATGATGTAGATGGCGATCAGAAAGACATCGGCCATTGCCAGCTTGCCGAGGATCTCGATCAGGGGCAGGGCGCGCGGTTTGACCAGGCGAAACTGTACGGCCGACAGGAGCGCTGTTTTCAGCACCGGGGCGACCATGGCAAAGAGCGCGACCACGATGGCCAGAAGGATGTCTTTTTCCCACAGCGCCAGAACGCCGGAGATGACGGAAATGCTGTCGAGGTCGAAAAACGGCAGGAGCCCCGCATGGGCCAGCGGCAGGAACCAACTGATGGGAAAGCCAATCAACAAGGCGAAATTCACGAGCTTCAGGGTCATGAGCGATCCTGTCCGAAGGAGTAGATGAGTGAAATGGCAGCCAGCCCGGGCAGGGCGATCATGGCAGCGGCTGCAAGTCCGGACCCCGCCCAGAACGGCAGATGTTTATGAAAGAACATGAAGATCGGCATGATTGCGAGCCAGATGATGCAGGCCAGCAGGCAGAGGCGGGCAGCACTGCGCCGTGATCCGCTGCGCTTGCGCATCTGGCGGGCGGCGATGAGTGCAAAAGCGGCGGGCAGGATCAGAAAAAGCGCCACCGATATGGCCTTGGCCAACAGGGCGGCATCACCGTTCATTTGCGGCCATTGTCCTTGTCGGACCGCTCGCCGGTAACGGCCAGTGCAAGGGCCGCACTGGTGGCGAGCCCCAGACAGGCAAGCACACCGAAGACAAAGCCCGAGCTCAATCCCAGCCCGTCGCTGAGCGTGGCAGGGGCAAAGAGCGTGGCCGATGCGATCACCATCCAGAGCGCACAAAGGATGGTGACATAGTTCCAGAGCCGCCGAGGTCGCCCCTCGGCCTGAACGCTGCGGTTGACTGATACGATGGCGGCGGCTGTTGGCAGGGCCAGCATGATGATGCTGACCCAAAGACGCATGGCTGAGAACTCTTCCGGCATCCAGAACCCCTAACGCACGGCTTCAATCGGACCGTCTGCACGGCCATGAAGGAACTGATCAAGATAGGCATTGCCCGATGTTTCCAACTGATCCACCGGACCTTGCCACTGCACCTGTCCGTCATGCAACATCAGAACCTTGTCGGCAATCGCGCGCACCGAGGACATGTCATGGGTGATGGTCATGGCGGTCGCGCCCATCTCAACCACGATCTCGCGGATCAGCTCGTTGATTACGCCCGACATGATCGGGTCGAGGCCTGTGGTTGGCTCGTCAAAGAAGATGATTGCAGGCTCGGCTGCGATGGCGCGGGCAAGGCCCACGCGTTTTTGCATGCCCCCGGAAAGTTCAGCCGGAAACTGTTCGGCAACTTCTGCACGCAGGCCAACGCGGCGGAGTTTTTCGATTGCGACCTCACGCGCCTCGGCCTTGGGCAGTTTGGCAGGCCCACGCAACAGGCGGAAAGCGACGTTCTGCCAGACGGTGAGGCTGTCAAACAGTGCGCCGCCCTGAAACAGCATACCGAACTGGGCGAGAAAGGCATCGCGATCCCGGCCCTGCGGTTTGCCGTCGATCAGGATCTGACCGCTGTCATGGGAGATGATGCCGAGGATGCACTTCAGAAGCACCGATTTGCCGGTGCCCGAGCCGCCGATGACGACCATGCTCTCACCCTGCTCGACAGACAGGGATACGCCGCGCAGAACGTGGTTGGAGCCGAAGCTTTTGGCGACGTTTTCAAGGGCGATCTTGGTCATGCGGCAAAGAACGCTTCTGTCAGCAGGTAGTTGGCTGCAAGGATGAGGATCGAGGCCGAGACCACGGCATTTGTGGTGGCCTGACCCACGCCTTGTGCGCCGCGGCCCGAATTCATGCCGTGATAGCAGCCCATGAGCGCCACGATGAAGCCGAAGGCAGCGGCCTTCAACAAGCCTGACGTCACATCCCAGGTTTCCAGAAAATCAACCGTGTTCTGGATATAGACCGCCTGATTGAAGCCAAGCCGCGTGGTGCCCACCAGAAACCCGCCCATGATCCCGATGATGTCGCCGATTAGCACCAGAAGCGGCAGGGTCAGGGTGGCGGCCAGCACGCGGGGCACGACGAGGTATTTCATCGGATTGGTTGAAAGCGTGGTGAGCGCGTCGATCTGCTCGGTCACTTTCATGGTGCCAAGCTCGGCCGCGATGGCCGCGGCAACCCGGCCTGCGACCATGAGCCCGGCGAGCACCGGGCCAAGTTCGCGCACCATGCCAATGGCGACAATGGAAGGCACCACGGTTTCGGCATTGAAGCGCGCGCCGCCTGCGTAGATCTGAAGCGCCAGCGCACCACCTGTGAACAGCGTGGTCAGGCCCACGACCGGGAGGGAGAACCAGCCGATGCGCATGATCTGCTGGAACAACTCGCGCGGATAGAAGGGTGGGCGCAGGATATGGCTCAGCGCCGACGCGCAGAACAGCGTCAACCGCCCGATGGCGGCCAGAAGGTCCAGCACCGAGCGGCCGATGGAGGCGAGAACCGAATTTGCGAACAGGATCAGGGGCAAAGCGCGTTGTCCGTTGGGGATTTAGGCCCCCTTGTAGACCCGATTGTAGCGCGGGCCAAGACTGGTCAGGAATTCATAGCCGATTGTGCCTGCCGCTGTGGCAAGCGCGTCAACGCCCTGCGAGGCATTCAGAAGGCTGAGGTTGTCGGGGGCTGCCTCAAGTGCTGTCACATCGACGGTGATCAGATCCATGGAAACGCGACCGACCAGCGGACAGGGGATGTCTTCTGCATAAAATTGGACAGAGCCATTGCCCATGGCCCGGATCAGACCGTCGGCATAGCCTGCCGGGATGGTCGCGATCCGCGAAGGGCGCTGGGCCACCCAACTGAGGCCATATCCCACACCTTCGCCGACAGCGAGGTCGCGAATTTGGATGACAGGAATGTCCAGACGGACGACGGGCGTTGCATCGGTGAAAGGCGCACCGCCGTAAAGACCGATGCCCGGTCGGGTCAGGTCGAAATGATAGTCGGGACCCAGCAGAATGCCCCCCGTTGCCGCCAGCGACCGTGGAGCGGATGGCAGCCGGGCTGTCATGGCCCGGAAGTTGGCCAGTTGCATGGGGTTCGCGGGGTGGTCGGGCTCGTCCGAGCAGGCGAGATGGGACAGGATCAGTTCGGGCGTGTTGTCCGGCAGGGTTAGATCGTTGAGATCTTCAGCTTCCAGCCCCAGGCGGTTCATTCCGGTATCAAGCTGAAGTGCATATGCGTGGCCGGGCAGGTCGCGGATGTGGCGGGCAATCTGGGCGCGGCTGTTGAGCACCGGGATCAGATTGGCGGATGCAAGATCCTGTGCATCGCCGTTCATATGGCCTGCAAAGACGAAAATCCGCACATCCGGACCCAAGGCCGTGCGGGCGGTCACGCCCTCACCTGTCATTGCGACGAAAAAGCTGCGGGCTCCTGCGGTTTTGAAGGTGATGGCAGCCTTGGTCGTGCCAAGCCCGTAAGTATCGGCCTTGATGACAGCCGCAGTCTCGGTGCTGGAGGGCGACCGTGCATCAAGCGCGCGCCAGTTTGCGGCCAAGGCAGCAAGATCAACGGTCAGAGTGGCATGTGCCATGGCGCGGCCTCCGGTGTTGTTGGTAATGTGGACCACCGCAGAGCCGGGCCGTCAAGGGGGTGCGCCACCAATGAAGCATCGAACCCCATTGGCCACGTGGGTGCCCAGGGCTGGTGGGTCGGCCAATTGTTCAGTGGGAGAGCACGTTGATCAGGATGCCGTTGGGGTCGCGCAGGTAGAAGCGGCGCACGCCCCATGGCTCCAGCGTCATGGGGTAGGGGATTTCCACGCCCATGGAATGCGCCTGAGCGTGGACCTCATCAAGGTTGTCGACCTCGATCGAAAGCGCAGGCACGGGCGTGCCTGATCCGCCTTCACTTGCCATGGACAGGAGCGGGCGCGTGGGTTCGTCAGTGGCGAATGTGACGATCCACCCGAGATCCATGGCCACATCCAGCCCGAACAGGTCACGATAGAACGCCTTGGTGGCATTCGGGTCGGTGACCTCGAAATTTGGAACGATGCGTTTGACGGTCATAGCAGCATGTCTAGGCAAAGGGTCCGCCCGGTGGCAAGGGGGCAGGATTTGCTGGGGAGGCGGTTCAGGGACAGGTCTGCCCTAAACGCGCCTGATCCATGGTGATGCCGGAACGAAACCGCCTCAAGGACTGGTCCGCAAGCGGGTGGCCTGCGGCCATCCTTGACCCGGCCCCGCTCCTGATGGGGTCAGTGGAAGTCGCCAGCGCCTTTCTGGTAGGTTTTGACCAGATTGGAGAAGCGGGTGAAGCGCCCCTCGAAGGCAAGCTCGACCGTGCCGATGGGGCCGTGGCGCTGCTTGCCGATGATGACCTCGGCCTTACCGTGCAGGTTCGACATCTCTTCCTGCCATTTCATCATGCCGTCCACGTCATGATCGCCGGGTTTTTCGCGTTCCTTGTAGTATTCTTCGCGGAAGACGAACATCACCACATCGGCGTCCTGCTCGATCGAGCCGGATTCGCGCAGGTCCGACAGTTGCGGGCGTTTGTCGTCGCGGCTTTCAACCTGACGGCTGAGCTGGGAGAGCGCGATGACGGGAATGTCGAGTTCCTTGGCGATGGCTTTCAGCCCTTGGGTGATTTCCGAGACCTCGTTCACGCGGCTGTCCTTGGCGGTCGCCGGGCGCACCAGCTGAAGGTAATCCACGATCAGAACATCAAGCCCGTGGGTGCGCTTGAGACGCCGGGCGCGTGCGGCAAGCTGGCTGATCGGCAAGGCCGGCGTGTCGTCGATGAACAGCGGGCAGGCCTCAAGCCGTTTGGCGGCCTCCACAAAGCGGCGGAATTCATCCTCGGTCATGTCACCACGGCGGATCTGCTCGGACGGGACTTCGGCGGCTTCGGACAGGATCCGGGCGGCAAGCTGTTCTGCCGACATCTCAAGCGAATAGAACCCCACAACACCGCCATCAACCGCGCCTTCAGAGCCGTCGGGACGCGCGCCCTTCTTGTAGGTCTTGGCGATATTGTAGGCGATGTTGGTGGCCAGCGAGGTCTTTCCCATGGAGGGGCGTCCCGCGAGGATCAACAGATCAGACGGGTGCAGGCCGCCGAGCTTCTGGTCCATATCGGCCAGCCCGGTGGAGATGCCTGCCAGCCCGCCTTCGCGCTGATAGGCCGCGTTGGCCATATTGACCGCATCAGTGACGGCACGCAGAAAGCTTTGAAAGCCGGTGTCGACCTTGCCCTGCTCACCCAGAGAATAAAGCTGCTGCTCGGCCTCCACGATCTGCTCGGCAGGTTCGCTTTCGACATCGACCGTGCCCGCCTTGAGCGAGATTTCCTGACCGATGGAAATGAGCGAGCGGCGGATCGCCAGATCATAGATCTGCTGGGCGTAATCCCGCGCGGAATAAAGCGAGATCGCGGCCCCGGCGAGTTGCACAAGGTAGGCAGGGCCGCCCAGTTCGGCCAGTCCTGCGTCATCCTCGAAAAACGCCTTGAGGGTAACAGGGGAGGCGAGAGTGTTTTTCTGGATGCGGCGCGAGGCCGTCTCGAAAATGCGGGCATGCACGGGGTCGAAGAAATGCGTCTCGTTGACGATGGCTGCAACACGATCATAGACGTCATTATTGACCAGAAGCGCGCCCAGAAGGGCTTGTTCCGCCTCAATATTGTGAGGAAGTGTCGGTGCTGTCTGCCCGCCGATGCCGCCTGATCCGTCTGCCATGTTGCCCTCTTGTTTTGCCACAGTATAGCGCGGATCGGAGGCTTTGGGGAGATGTGAACAGCGGGGATAACGGGGATAGCTCAGTTATCGACAGGCTCGCGAATGGAGGCGGTGACTTCGGCCCAGACCTGCTCGACCCCGCCGCGCAGATAGCGTTCCACCGGGCCGCTGAGGGTGACTGTGCCGCCCTCTTCGACGAAGCCCAGCCGGGTTTGATCAAGGTAATAACGCTCGGACCGCTCGGGCGCGCCACTGCGCAGGTTCAGATCGGTGCTGGTGCGAAAACTGGCCCCATCGGGCAAGGCATCGGGTGGACGCAGGAGGGGCGAGCCGTCTGACATCCGGACAGACGTGTCGGTCCAGACCCGCCGTTCCTGATCCCAGGTCCCAAGCCATGCATAACCGGTTGCCTTGATGGTCGTGTCGCGCGCGATCAGTTTGGAGGCTGCCGTCGGTGCGTCGCGAGCTGCGGTCTGCGCGATACTTTGCACAAGATCAGGCAGGGGCTGGGCATTTTCCAGACCCACGCGTGGAGTTGTGTTTGAAGATACGGACGATGTGTCGCTCGGCGGTTCAGGCACGGTCTGCAAGGCATCTGCAAGAGCTGCGACCTTGACCTCAAGCGCCTCGATCCGGTCGCTGGCCTCGACCACGGCCTTGTTGGTCTGCAGGAAGCGGAACTTGACGCCAGCGCCCTCGAACTCGGACGGCAATACGCCAAGGTATGCCGCCAGCGTCAGGCCACCGACAACCACAAGTCCGATGGCTGCGCTGTCCGCGAGACGTTTGAGAAAATGATGCGTGACGCTTTCCGGCGTCTGTTTGATCGGAGTGTCCGCCATGATGTGCCCTCCCCAGATGGCGCTTCATGGGAAAAGGGTAGGTGCCGCGCAGGGCGCGTGTCAGTGAATTTTGGCACTTGCCGGCCAAGAAAAAAGGCCCGCCGGTTGGGCGGGCCTTTCGACATTTCTCCGAATGGATCGGATCAATCTTCTTCTTTGGTCTCGTCGCTTGCGTCGTCGTCGCTGGCTGTTTCACCCGGGGTGATGATTTCTTCGTCATCATCCAGAGCAGCAGCGCCCACTTCATCGAACAACTCGGCGATGTCGAATTCAGCTTCCGCATCCGCTTCGGCCTGAAGATCCTGAATGGACTTGCCGGACGCCTGCATTTCAGCCTCTTCGGCGGTACGGGCGACGTTGACGGTGATCTTGACCTCAACCTCGGGGTGGAGGACGACCATCATGTCATGCAGACCCAGTTCCTTGATCGGACGCTCGAGCACAATCTGCTTCTTGTCCACGGTGAACCCGTCTGCGGTTGCCGCGTCTGCCGCATCGCGTGTGGTGACCGAGCCGTAGAGCGCACCCGAATCAGATGCGGAGCGAATGATCACGAACTGCTGGCCGTCCAGAGTGGCGGAAAGCTTCTCGGCTTCTGCCTTGGTCTCGAGGTTTCGTGCCTCAAGCTGGGCCTTCTCGGCTTCAAAGCGGGCCATGTTGCCGGCAGTTGCACGAAGTGCTTTGCCCTGTGGCAGCAGGTAGTTGCGGGCGTATCCCTGTTTGACAGAGACAACCTCGCCCATCTGGCCCAGTTTGGCCACGCGTTCCAGAAGAACAACATCCATCGGTATTCTCCTTATTTCACAGCGTAGGGCAGCAAGGCGAGGAAGCGGGCGCGCTTGATGGCACGGGCCAGTTCACGCTGCTTCTTCGAGGATACTGCGGTAATGCGCGACGGCACGATCTTGCCACGCTCAGAGATGTAGCGTTGCAGCAGTTTGACGTCCTTGTAGTCGATCTTCGGCGCGTTGTCGCCAGAGAACGGGCAGGACTTGCGACGGCGGAAAAATGGTTTGTTTGCCATGTGTTACAGTCCTTCCTTAGCGGTCGTCATCACGGCGCGGCGGGCGCGCGTTGCGCTGGGAGCGCTCTTCTTTGGCGGCACGGGCCTGTACTACGGCGGATGGGCCTTCCTCGTGCTCGTCAACCTTGATGGTCATGACGCGCATCACGTCGTCATGCAGACGCATCAGGCGTTCCATTTCCTGCACAGCCGGCGAAGGGCTGTCGGATTTCACGAAGGCATAGTGGCCCTTGCGGTTCTTGTTGATCTTGTAGGCCATCGTCTTGAGGCCCCAGTATTCGCTGTCAACGACCTTGCCGCCGTTGTCGGCAAGAACGGACCCAAAATGTTCGATAAGGCCTTCGGCCTGCGCGTTGGACAGATCCTGACGCGAAATGAAGACATGCTCGTAGAGAGCCATGCGCATCTTCCTTCTATGCAAGCGAGCTTCAACGTGCGGTTTCAAGTCCCCGTCCGCACACGAGAGGCATCGCGATCAAAGTGATCGGGGAAGGCCGTCTTTTAGGCGGATCGCCTGTGCATCGCAAGGGGTTTTGCTGTGCCTCGTTTGCATGCGCAACTGGTCCGTACTTTTTAACGGTTTATTCACGCCTGTCTTCGGGGAGGTTTGATAGATTGATGACATACCAAGCAAGGAAATTTTGAATCAGCTTAGCCTCGTTTAAGGCAGTCAGATCGCCGGTTTCATCGGCAAAGACTTACCCATCGGAGAGGTCGGTGGTCTGGCTTTTATCCATGTTTGCAATGTGCACGGACGTCACGGCGCGATCATCTCCCAGCATGATGGTGGCAAAAAGCGCGTCCCAGATATCGCGGGCATCTGTCACCCGTTGCGCAATCACAGGCGTCGAAGCCGGATCAAGCGTGATCAGATCAGCCTCGGCCCCGACAGAAAGCGTGCCGACCACGCCTTTCAGGCGCAACGCATCTGCTGCGCCCTCGGAGGCGAGCCAAAGCAGTTGTGCAGGATGGATCGCGGTGCCGGAGAGTTGCCCGATCTCATAGGCCGCAGCCATGGTGCGCAGCATCGAGAAAGATGAGCCTCCGCCGACATCCGTGGCCAGTCCTGTCGGGATCGCAAGCGACTGGGCGCGCGCCATGTTGAAAAGACCGGATCCGATGAATGCGTTCGAGGTCGGGCAATGGGCAATCGCTGTTCCGGTTTCGGAGATGCGCTGCCATTCGCGTTCGGTCAGATGGATGGCATGGCCCATGACAGAACCGGGACCGGTCAGGCCGAAGTGTTCGTAGACGTCCAGATAGTCTCGGGCCCTGGGGAACAATTCTGCAACCCACGCGATTTCTTCGCGCTGTTCGCTCAGGTGGGTCTGCATCAGGCAATCGGGATGCTCGGCCCAAAGCGCACCTGCGGCCTCAAGCTGTTCTGGCGTGGAGGTGGGCGCAAAGCGCGGCGTGACGACATAGCGAAGCCGATCTTGCGCGTGCCAGCGCTCCAGCATGGCCTTGCTGTCATCATAGCCGGATTGAGCGGTATCACAAAGCGCGTCTGGCGCATTGCGGTCCATCATCACCTTGCCTGCAAGCAGCCTCAGCCCCCGAGACTGCGCTTGAGCAAAAAGTGCGGTGCCACTGCTGGGGTGGGCTGTGGTGTAACAGCAGGCGGTGGTGATGCCGTTGGAGAGGTTCAGGTCCAGATACCGCGCGGCAATCAGGGCTGCGTAATCAGGATCGCTCAACCGGATCTCTTCGGGGAAAGTATAGCTGTTGAGCCAGTCGATCAGCCGCTTGCCCCATGAGGCGATGATGGCTGTCTGGGAAAAATGGGCATGCGCGTCCACGAAACCGGGCAGGATGAGCGCCTCGCCATGGTCGACCTCGTGGGCATCGGGATGGGCTGCGCGCAGATCACCAGCCGTGCCCAGGGCAGCAATTTTACCCTGTGCGACCAGAACGCCGCCCCGGCTGTCATGGACCGCAGCATCCGTGGGCACCATGTGAAACGGGGAGGCGGTGAACCGCAGCGTCTGGCCGATATGAAGTGTTTTTTGCATTGCACAAGTTTTGAGCGGGACTAGAACAGAGTTCAAGCAACAAAAAGGGCGAGATTCGTTATGACAGAGCATGACGTTGAGACCACAGCCCAGACATCCGACGCCCAAGCGGCGGCAGATGATGCTTATGCTCTTAATGCAGCGACCGTTGATGCCATCCTTGCCGCCGTTGAAGTTGGCGCAAAGGAGCGTCTGGTTGAACTGCTGGAACCGCTTCACGAGGCTGACATCGCCGATTTGCTCGAGCAGATTGCCGAGCGGGACCGGCGGGCCCTGCTGGCTTTGTGGGGCGCTGAATTCGAAGGCTCGGTGCTTTACGAGCTTGAGGAAGGCACCCGCGACGACATTCTGAACGAGATCGATCAGGACGTTCTTGCCGCAGCCGTTGCCGAGATGGAAAGCGACGATGTCGTCTACCTGCTTGAGGACATGGAAGCGGATCGCCAGACGGCTGTTCTGGATGCGCTGGATGATGCGGACAGGGTCGCGGTTGAAACCTCGCTGAATTACCCTGAGGACAGCGCCGGGCGCCTGATGAGCCGTGAGTTCGTTGCGGTTCCGGCCCACTGGACCGTCGGCGACGCTATAGACTTCATGCGCGCACATGATGACCTGCCCGAGATGTTCTACGAGATCATTCTGACGGATCCGCGGATGAAACCGGTGGCGGCCGTTCATCTGGGCCGGATCATGTCGAACCGGCGGGAGACCAAGCTGGAAACGCTGGTCGATGATCAGATGCGGGTGATCCCCTTCGATCAGCCGCAGGAAGATGTGGCCTATGCGTTCAACCAGTATCATCTGGTGTCCGCGCCCGTTGTCGATGAGGCAGGCCGTCTGATTGGCGTGATCACCATCGATGATGCGGTCGAGGTGATGGAGGACGAGGCCGAGGAAGATATGCGCCGTCTGGGCGGTGTCAGCAGTGAGGAAGATCTGTCGGACACGGTCTGGGAGACGACCTGGCAGCGGTTCCCGTGGCTGGGCGTGAACCTGATCACGGCGGTGCTTGCCTCTCTGGTGATCTCGCTCTTTTCGGACACGATCGAAGCTATTGTGGCGCTCGCCGTTCTGATGCCTATTGTTGCCTCCATGGGCGGCAACGCTGCAACACAAACCCTGACCGTGGCCGTGCGCGCACTGGCCACAAAGGACCTGACGCCATCCAATGCATGGCGGATCATCAGACGTGAAGCGCTGGTCGGGCTGGCAAACGGGGTGATCTTTGCGGTGGTGATCGGGATTGTCGGGGTGATCTGGTTTGGCTCGCCGATGCTGGGGGTAGTCCTGGGCATTGCCATGGTCGGCAACATGCTGGTTGCCGGTCTGGCCGGGATCCTGATCCCCATGGGGTTGGACAAGATGGGTGCGGACCCGGCCCTTGCCTCGGGCGCATTCGTGACCACAGTCACGGATATCGTTGGCTTTTTTGCCTTTCTGGGGTTGGCAGCGCTTCTTTTGCTGTGAAGCCTGAAAACCAAAACGCTCGACAGGATACATCCCTGCCGAGCGTTCTATGACATCGGATACGAAGCCTCTTGTGGGGGCTATACAAGACCTCGAAATACAGTCCGATGCCATGTCTTGGTGTCAGGCTCTGGATATTAGTGTGGAAAACCTGTGTGTAAAGTGTCCATTGCGTTGAGTTTTGATACTTTCAGTTCCAAAAATCTGGATCGGTAATTTGAGCTGCCGTGGGGCACGCTCTGCTTCATGATCTGAGCGCGCGCTGGTGTGGCTGCTCAAAATTTGAGCATATGATGAGTTTCTGGGCTGAAAGCCGCGGCTGGAAACTGCTTTGGACGGCCTCGCGCGAATTCTGTTTCATGCGGGCCTCACCTGTGGATACGGTGCGGGCGATGGGTGCTCATGCGACAATACCAACCGAAAACTCAGCGGCCATGCAGCGCGCAAGGGGCCGGATCGGTTTGCAGTTTCGCAAGGATGCGCACGGAAATTCACAGCTTGTCGATCTGCATCAATCAGGGTGCGCAAAGGCGATGGTCGCCCGAAGGCGTGATCCCGTTGCGGAGGCGGTGCTGATCAACACAGCCGGCGGGTTGACAGGTGGTGACCAGCTGGACATCGGGATCCGGGCAGAACCGGGAGTGACGCTGGATGTTGCGTCGCAGACCGCAGAGCGGGCGTACCGGTCGCTGGGCACCGCTGCTACGGTGCACAATCGGTTGTGGCTGGGCGGGCAGACGGATCTTGCCTGGATACCTCAGGAAACCATTCTCTTCGACCACTCAGCGCTCAGGCGCCATCTCGAAGTCGAGATGTCCGGGACCGCCCGGCTTCTGGTGGCTGAGAGCTTTGTTCTGGGTCGGCTGGCCATGGGTGAAACCGTGCACCGGGCCGAGGTGCAGGATCACTGGCGGATCCGGCGCGATGGCCGTTTGGTCTTTGCCGACAGTCTGAGGCTGGGCGGTGACATTCAGCATCTGATCGGGCGCAAGGCAGTGCTTGATGGCGCGCAGGCTTTTGCCTCGGTTCTTCTGGTGGCCGCGGATGCCGAGGACTGGAAAGACAGGGTTTTGCAGGAGGCCGAAGTTCAGGACAATCTGCGGGCGTCTGCGTCTGCCTGGGACGGCATGCTGTCACTGCGCCTTGTGGCCAGCAGGCCGGATGTTTTGCGGACCACCTTGAAAACAGTTTTGCAAAGGCTGCGTGGGCGCGCGATGCCCAGGGTCTGGACGATGTGAAGGAACGACGATGAATTTGAGCCCCAGAGAAAAAGACAAGCTGCTGATCTCGGTCGCGGCCATGGTGGCCCGCGGGCGACTGGAGCGCGGAGTGAAGCTCAATCATCCCGAGGCGATTGCCCTGATCACGGATTACGTGGTCGAGGGCGCGCGTGACGGACGCTCGGTCGCTGATCTGATGCAGGCCGGTGGCCATGTGGTCCGGGCAGATCAATGCATGGATGGCATCGCGGAAATGATCCATGACGTGCAGGTCGAGGCAACTTTTCCCGACGGCACCAAGCTGGTCACTGTGCATCATCCGATCCGGTAGTGCCTTGTGGAGCAGATGATTGAGTATTTTAGGAAAATCGAATGACTGGAGGGGAGAGCCGCTATGATCCCAGGTGAAATACTGCCTGCTGCGGGCGAGATTGAGTTGAATGCAGGCGCGCAAGCCATCTCGCTGGACGTGTCCAACACCGGCGACCGTCCGGTGCAGGTGGGCAGCCATTACCATTTTGCCGAGACCAATCCGGGACTGTCATTTGACCGGGACGCAGCACGCGGCATGCGATTGGACATTGCGGCCGGAACAGCGGTACGCTTCGAGCCGGGCCAGACCCGCGAGGTCACTCTCGTCCCATTGTCTGGGGCACGCCGGGTTTTTGGCTTCAACCAAAAGGTCATGGGCGCGTTGTGACGCCCGGACAAACCAGGGAGACATGCGATGTGTGATATCTGTGTGATGAATTCCGTGCGTGAGCGGATGTTGAGCCGGCGCGAGTTTTTCAAGGGCTCTGCTGCAACCATGGCGGCAGGTGCCGCCCTGACCGGCACCCAGGCGCTGGCGGACGGGCACAGCTCGGTCAGTGATCTGAGCCATGTCTATGACGATACGTTTCCGACCTATTTCGGGGTGCCAGGCATCGCCATGGAGCAGCAGTTCAACTGGGCCGAGCACAAGTTCAACCTGTTTTCGCTGACGCTGAACGAACATACCGGCACCCATATCGATGCCCCGTTCCACTTCTCTGAAGATGGCGCGAGTGTCGACCAGATCCCGGTGGGCAATCTTGTCGTGCCGCTGTGTGTCATCGACATTGCCGCGCGGGCGGCCGAGGATGCGGATGCGCAAGTTACACCCGATGATGTGGCAGCCTGGGTTGCGGCCAATGGTGATATTCCGGATCGCGCCTGTGTGGCGATGCATTCGGGCTGGGACGCCCATGTCTCAGGTGACAGATATCGCAATGCAGATGATGCAGGTGTGATGCATTTCCCGGGCTTTCATCCGGAGGCAACGGCGATGCTGCTGGAGACTGGAGCAGGGGCCATCGGGGTTGATACACTGTCGCTTGATTTCGGAGGGTCGGCCGATTTCGCCACGCATTATGCCTGGCTGGGTCAGGGCCGCTACGGCATCGAGAATATGGCCAATCTGGGGGCGCTGCCCGCAGCAGGTGCCACGCTTGTGGTTGGTGCACCGACCCATCGCGGTGGCTCGGGCGGGCCAGCACGCATCTTTGCAATGGTGTGATCAGCGCAGTGTTGGGGCCGGTGGCGACAAGGCAAAAAAATTCCCCCTTCCCGAAATTCTGGGAAGGGGGAGGTCGCCTCTGGCCCGACTATGCCCCCACATGGAACAGGCCAGAAGATCCACCAATAGAAAGCCGCCGAGGTACCGCAACCTGCGGAAATGGCTGTTGGGGCTGGTGGCGCCCTGATCGCCGTGGCGGTGAAGGGATGCGGGTCAGAGGGGCTTCAATCCAAAAATCCGCAAAATCCGTCCACATGGCACGCGCGATATGCCGTTGGGAGAGAGAGTCTTGCCTGTCAAAATCTCCTGTCAAAAACATGCGACGATCGCCTGCCGCAAACTCTGTAAAATTGTTAATGGTTAATAGATTAACATGAAGTTAACACAACTGAAAGTTGTTTTTCGCGCATCTTGAAAAACGGCTTCCGGCTCTTGAATTGAAAGGTTCTGCTCCATGCCCGCCAAGATTTCCCGCACGGCTTACGCCGATATGTATGGCCCGACCACAGGGGATCGATTGCGTCTGGCTGATACCGATCTGATCGTTGAGGTGGAACGCGATTTGACCACATATGGCGAAGAGGTGAAATTCGGCGGCGGCAAGGTAATCCGGGACGGTATGGGTCAAAGTCAGGTAACGCGTGCGGGCGGTGCGGTGGATACTGTCATCACCAATGCGTTGATTGTCGACCATACGGGCATTTACAAGGCCGATGTCGGGTTGAAAGACGGTCGGATCGCCAAGATCGGCAAGGCTGGCAATCCCGACACCCAACCGGGCGTGGACATCATCATCGGGCCGGGTACGGAAGCAATTGCCGGGGAAGGACGCATTCTGACAGCAGGCGGGTTTGATGCGCATATCCATTTCATCTGCCCTCAGCAGATCGAGGACGCGCTGCACTCTGGCCTGACCACCATGCTGGGTGGGGGCACCGGGCCTGCCCATGGCACATTGGCCACCACCTGCACGCCCGGCCCGTGGCACATCGGGCGGATGCTGCAGAGCCTTGATGCCATGCCGATCAACTTTGGGTTGTCCGGAAAGGGCAATGCCTCACAGCCTGCAGCACTGGAGGAGATGGTTTTGGGCGGGGCCTGTGCGCTGAAACTGCATGAGGATTGGGGCACCACGCCTGCGGCCATCGATTGTTGTCTGAGTGTGGCCGACGAGATGGACGTTCAGGTCATGATTCACACCGATACCCTTAACGAAAGCGGTTTCGTGGAGAATACCGTTGCTGCCATGAAGGGGCGCACGATCCACGCGTTTCACACCGAAGGGGCAGGCGGCGGCCATGCGCCCGACATCATCAAGGTCTGCGGAGAGGCTCATGTGATCCCCAGCTCGACCAACCCGACACGGCCCTACACAGTCAACACGCTGGAAGAGCATCTGGACATGTTGATGGTCTGTCATCATCTGGACAAGTCGATCCCCGAGGACGTTGCCTTTGCCGAGAGCCGTATCCGCAAGGAGACCATCGCGGCTGAGGACATTCTGCATGACATGGGGGCGTTTTCCATCATTGCATCAGACAGTCAGGCAATGGGGCGGGTTGGTGAGGTTTTGATCCGGACATGGCAGACAGCAGACAAGATGAAAAAGCAGCGCGGGCGTCTGGCAGAGGAAACCGGCGAGAACGACAATTTCAGGGTCCGTCGCTACATTGCGAAATACACAATCAACCCGGCGATTGCCCATGGGATGAGCCGCGAGATCGGTTCGGTCGAAGAGGGCAAACGTGCTGATTTGGTTCTTTGGAACCCGGCGTTTTTCGGCGTGAAGCCCGAGATGGTTCTGGTGGGCGGCACGATTGCCTGTGCACAGATGGGCGATCCGAATGCGTCCATTCCAACGCCGCAGCCGGTCTATACGCGGCCCATGTTCGGGGCATTCGGGCGCTCGCAGGAAAATTCCTCAGTGACCTTTGTGTCCAAGGCGGCGCATGAGGACGGGATTGGCGAGAACCTTGGTCTGCGCAAATCCACCCTGCCAGTTGAAAACACCCGAGGCGGCATCAGCAAGGCGTCCATGGTCCTCAATGACGCGCGCCCCGAGATCGAGGTTGATCCCGAGACCTATGAGGTGCGTGCCAATGGGGAGTTGCTGACTTGCGAACCGGCAGATGTGCTGCCGATGGCGCAGCGCTACTTCATGTTCTGAAGTCGGGTCAGCCGAGTTTGACCGTCTGGCCGGAGAGGCCGACGTTGAGCGTCAGGCTGCCCTCGTTGATCATCCATTTCCGAAGCACATAGCTGCGGGTGCCGGTGCTGTGCATCGGGTCGGCATCGGCTAGCGCCCTGGCTTCCTCGAAGGAGGCCGCTCGGTAGATGATCAGGCCAATGCCCTGCATCTGGGTGCCTGTCTCGTCAGACATTGGTCCGGCGAATGCCAGTTGCCCCTCGGCCTCCAGTTTGGCTTGATAGGCCAGATGGTCGGGAAGGGTGACGGCCAGATCCTCGGGGGCTTTCGCAGGCGTGGACTGGACGGCGTACAGCTCAAGCGCCAGCGACCCCCGTGCCTTGGCGGCTGCTTTATATGTGTCCCACTCTGGCATCTCTGACCTCGCTGGCATTTTCAAAAATATCGATTTTATTTGACTTGCAATATGATTATCGCCAAACATTCAGGAAATCAACAAAAGGGGGAGGTCCCATGCGATTTCTGGTTGGACGCGCCGCAGGAGAGCAGGCGGTTTATGGTGTCAGCGGGGATCAGGCCTTCAATCTGACCGAGGCCCTGCCGGCCGTTGGTTCAGACCTTGCGGCACTGGCCCGGTCACCTGATTTGTTGGCAAAAGTGTCAACGCTTGGCACACCCGGTGCGCCCACACCTGTTGACCAGATCACGCCAGCCCTGCCCATCGAGAGGCCGGGCACGATCATCTGTCTGGGTCTGAACTATGTGGAGCACATCAAGGAAGGTGGCTACGACATCCCCGATTATCCTGCCTTGTTCATGCGCAGTGCCAATTCGGTGATGGCTGCAGGTGCACCTATGATCCGGCCCGTCTGCTCGGAAAAACTGGACTACGAGGCTGAACTGATGCTGATCATCGGGCGCGGCGGGCGGCATATTTCCGAAGCCGACGCGCATAGTCACATTTTTGGCTATACGATTTTCAACGATGGTTCTGTGCGCGATTACCAGCGCAAGACCCATCAGTGGACGCCCGGCAAGAACTTCGACAGCACCGGTGCGATTGGCCCCTATGTGCTGACGCCTGACGAATTGCCCGAAGGGGCAAAGGGGTTGAAGATCGAAAGCCGTGTGGGGGCGGAGGTGCTTCAAAGCTCCAACACGTCAAACATGATCTGGTCGGCGGCGCAATCGATTGCGACCATTTCGGAGTACACCACACTTGAACCGGGTGATCACATCGCACTGGGCACACCGCCGGGTGTTGGGCATGCGAAGAAGCCGCATCCGCGCTGGTTGAAACCCGGCGAGGTGATCGACATCGAGATCGAACAGATCGGCATCTGTTCTAATCCGGTGGTCGACGAGGCTTTGGCCAAGGCTGCAGAATGACGGAGGCTTTGCGCAAGGACGCCCAAGAAGCAGTGCGGTCGCTGCGGGCGCGGATCGACCATCTGGATGCTGCATCCATCGATCTGATCCTGCGTGATGCACGCTCTCACTATGCATGGACCGACAGGCCCGTGTCCGATGCCATGCTGCATGAGATCTACGAGATCACGATCAACGGCCCGACCAGCATGAACACCTGTCCGTCACGGTTCATCTTTGTGCGCAGCGCCGAGGGCAAGGCGCGGCTGGCGAAGTCGCTGAAGCCCAAGAACGTTGCCAAGATGCAGGATGCGCCAGTGACCGCAATCATCGCCTGGGATCCGAATTACTGGCAGCGGCTTGATTTTCTGTTCCCCCACGAAGACCGAAAGCCGATGTTCGCAGGCAAACCCGATTATGCCTATGACACGGCGTTTCGGAACTCCACATTGCAGGGCGGGTATTTCATGATTGCGGCCCGCGCGCTCGGGCTCGACGTCGGAGCGATGTCTGGTTTTTCCAATGCGATTGTGGATGAGGAGTTCTTTTCCGAGAACGGATGGAAGTCCAATTTCCTCGTGAACATCGGCTATGCCGACGAGACCGCCTTGTTCCAGAAGCTGCCGCGATTTGGATTTGACGACATTTGCGAGGTCATATGAGTGTGGGACCAGCAAACCACCACCGCACCGAGATATTAAGCCGGACCGGGCCGGATCACCCGCATGAACACAGTTTTGGGAGAAGGCGCAAAGCCCGCCAAACACACCTCAACAAGGGAGACAGACCATGAAACACTGGACAAGAAATCTGGCACTGGCCACCGCGCTGAGCGCTTTGACCGCCCTGCCATCCTTTTCGGCCGAAACCATCAAGGCAGTTGTGATCGATGGCTATCCGGCGCGTGCGCTTTGGGTCAAGGAGTTCACGGCCTTCTTCATCCCCGAGGTCGACAAGCGGCTGGCTGCAAATGGCAATTACGTCATGGACTGGCAGGAAAGCTATGGCGGTTCCATCGTCAAGCCCAAGGGCGTGTTGGAAGGGGTCAAGCTGGGACTTGGTGACATCGGGATCGTGACCACGATCTTTCATTCCTCGAAACTGCCCTCTCAGGCGATTGCTGCTGTGACACCGTTCGTGGCTGCGGATGCGCGTGCTGTTGCCAAGGCCGTCGATGAGATCGCCAAGGAATACCCCGCAATGCAAAACGAGTTCGAGAAGCAGAACCAGGTCTATCTGGCCACAGGCGTTGTGCTGGACACCTATCAGGTGTTTTCCAAGAACCTGATCTCGGGCCTGTCGGACATGGAAGGCAGCAAAGTGGCCGGCGCCGGCATGAACCTGCGCTATCTTGAGGGGATTGAGGGAGCTGCCGGAGTGCGTGGCGGTCTGACCGATTTTTACAACATGCTGCAAACCGGTCTGGTGGATCACGCGATGCTGTGGCCCGAAGCTGCAAAGACCTTCAAGATCGCCGAAGTGGCACCCTACATGCTCAAGGCTGATCTCGGTGCGGTGAATTCCAAGACCATCACCGTCAACAAGGACTATTGGGACGGTCTGCCAGAAGAGGTCAAAGGCGTGTTGCAGGAGGTGGCCGTTGCTTATCGTGACCACGTGGCGGGCATCGCCATGGACCGCGCCGCTGCCAGCCGGGAGGCTTATGTCGCAGCAGGTGGCACCGTAGTCGACATGAGCGCTGAAGATCGCGCAGCATGGGCTGCGGCCATTCCCAACATCGCGGGCGAATGGGCAGACGGGCTGAACAGCAAGGGCGAGGCCGGGACGGACATGCTCAACGCCTATCTCGGCAAGCTAGAAGCATCGGGGTACACGGGCGTGCGTGACTGGACGATCGTGAGCAACTGAGCCGCATTCGAGCGCATCGATGTATCGCTATTACTCTTCTCTGGTCGCGGGCCTGACGCTTGCGGCCAGATATGTCTCCACCACCGCCAATGTCGTGGGCACGCTTGTGGTGCTGGGGCTGGTTGTGATCGTGAACTACGACATCGTGGCGCGTGGCGTCTTCAACCTGCCGTTTCGCGGGGCCTATGAGGTCGTCCAGTTCTCCATGGTTCTGATCGTTTTCCTGCAATTGCCAGATGTGATCCGGGTGGATCGGCTGACCCGCTCGGACGGATTGTTGTTCCTGATCGGTGACAAATATCCGTGTGCCGCAGCCGCCTTGCGTCGGATCATCAACACCGGCTCGGCCATTATAATGACGCTGATCGCCATCGCGATTTTCCCGGAGTTTCTGGACATGTGGGAAACCAAGGACTTCTTTGGTGTGCCGGGCATCTTTACCGCGCCATGGTGGCCGATCAAGCTGACAATATTTTGCAGTGCAGCCCTGTGCGCGCTGATTTTTGCGTTGAAAGTGCTTGGCAGATCGGGATCGGATAAACCCACATGACGCCTATTGAAATCGGTTCGGTCTCGGTCATTGCAATCATCATCCTGATCTACATCGGTGTCTATATTCCGGTTGCCCTGATCGGCGTCTCGTTCGTGTCGATCTGGCTGATGCGCGACAATTTTGATCTGGCGATGAACCTGTTGAAAATCGCTGTGGGCGACAGCGTGATGGAATACACCTTCGCCACGGTTCCGCTTTTTACCTTCATGGGGCTGATCGTCTCGAAGGCCGGACTTGGGTCGGATATTTATGATGTGATGAGCACGGGCTTCCGGCGGGTCAAGGGTGGCATCGGCATGGCAACCGTCGGGGCCAATGCAGCCTTTGCCGCGGTAACAGGATCCTCAATCGCATCGGCGTCAGTATTTTCCAAAGTCTCTGTCCCGCAGATGCTGCACTATGGCTACAACCCGCGATTTGCCGTGGGGGTGGTCGCAGGATCATCGGTGCTCGGCATGATCATCCCGCCCTCTGCCATGCTGATCATCTATTCCTTCGTGGCCGAGCAATCGGTGGGAGAGATGTTTCTGGCAGGCATCATACCGGGACTGATGCTGGCGGTGGCCTATGTGGCGGCCATCTGGGCAATGGGGCGCTTCACACCCGGTTTCGTCGGCGGCAGACCTGCGGATGAATATGAACTGCTGCCCTGGTCCGAGATCGCCTCAAAAACCCTGCCGACCATCGGGTTGATCACCATCGTTCTGGGCGGCATCTACACCGGCTGGCTCACCCCGGTCGAGGCTGGTGCCGCAGGCGCGCTCGCCGGGCTTCTGATCGCACTTGTCCGGCGCAAGATCAGCTTGCGGGGCTTCTGGGAAGCCTTGCTTGAAACCGGCCACATCACGGCAACCATCCTGTTTCTGGTCACGGCAGCCTCCATTTACAGCCGGATGCTGGGTCTGGCCGGGCTGCCCAATGAGCTGGCCGATATTCTGGCAGGCAATCAGGCCAGCTTCTGGACCATCATGGCGCTTTACGTGATCATGATGCTGTTTCTGGGCACATTGCTGGACACGGCTTCCATCATTCTGATCGTCGTTCCGCTGTTTCTGCCATTGATCGAGCCGATGGGCATGAGCCTTGTCTGGTTCGGGATCGTGACCGTGGTCGGGGCAGAGATCGGGCTTTTGACCCCGCCGCTTGGCATCTCATGCTTTGTCATCAAGGCCACGCTCAACGACGATCGCATCAAGCTCAAGGATGTCTTTCTCGGGGCCTTGCCTTTTGCCGCCGTGATGCTGGCCGTCCTGATCCTGCTGATCGAATTTCCCATCCTCAGCCTCGCCCTGTTGTAAGGAGCCAGAACCATGCGCAACGTGACCAAAGACAACATCTCGGATGTGTTCATGGGCTATATGGGGCCCGACGTGAACCCGCGTCTGCGCGAGGTGATGCAGTCCCTGATCACCCACCTTCACGGTTTTGCCAAGGAGGTAAACCTGACCCATGAAGAATGGCAGACCGGCATCGCTTTCATGGAACGTGCGGGCGAGATATCAGACGCGGAACGGCATGAGTTCGTCCTATTGTCCGATGTTCTGGGCTTGTCCTCGCTTGTTGATATGATCAACACCCGTTCTGAGGGGACATCATCAAGCGTTCTGGGGCCATTTCATATCTCGGGTGCGCCACCTCTGGCCATCGGGGGCGACATGAAGGGCGGTTTCGGCGGCGACGTGCTGGTGGCCGAAGGCATCGTTCGGGACACCAAGGGAGCCCCGATTGAGGGAGCAACGGTCGATATCTGGCAGACGGCACCCAACGGGCTTTATTCCAGTCAGGATCCGGATCAGGACACCTATTCCTTCCACGGGCTTCAGACCACCGGGGCCGATGGGCGCTATGCCTTTACCACTGTGAAACCGGTTGAATACACCGTACCAACCGACGGACCGGTGGGCGATATCCTGAACGCCACCGGGCGCCACCCGTGGCGCCCCTCCCATCTGCATTTCATCGTCAAGGCAGATGGCTTCCGGTCACTGGTCACGGAAGTCTTTCCCGACGATGATCCCTATCTTGATCAGGACACGGTTTTTGGCGTGCGTGATGATCTGGTGATGTCCTATCGAAACATGCCTGCGGGCAGTTTTCCCGACGGGTTTGCGCTCTCTGGCATGGTGAACGAGCCCTATCTGCGGGTCGATTTCGATCTGGTTCTGGTGCCGTCGGAAGTTTAGGAAAACTCGGTTCCGTCAAAGAGATCGGCAAGAAATGCACCGGTCTTGCGATAGTGACTGAGCAGATGATCCGAGGCCAGATCCGCATCACCGCTGATCGCGGCATCCATAATGTCGCGATGCTCGGAGGAGACGTCGCGGCGCTTGTACTGATCCGATTGCCCCGCCAGATAACGATAACGGATGTTCAGATCGTAGAGCTGCGAGCAGAACTTGCGCAGGATCGGTCCCTCGCACAGCTCCAGCAGGGTCATGTGAAAGGCCTTGTGCAGATCTTCAAACGCCTCATCGCCCGACCCCTGACCACGGGTCATGTGGTGATGGCTCAAAACCACGCGCTCTTCCCAGGCCTGATTGCGCTTGGCAATGCTCTGTCGCAGGGCCATGTCCTCAAGCGCGCAGCGCAGGCCGAGGATTTCTTCGAAATTTTCACGGCTGATGGGCGATGCGCGAAACCCCCGCTGATCAATCCGCTCCACAAGATTGTCCGAGGTCAGAAGGCTCAACGCTTCGCGGATCGGCGATGCACCGGTTTCCAGCCTTTTGCGCAATCCCTCGATCTTCAGCTTCTCACCGGGCCCTATCACGCCGGTCACAATCATCCGGCGCAGCATCATGTAGGTCCGATGGGTGGCTGACTGATCGCCGCTGCCGGACAAGGATTTGGTCGGATCAAAGTTCATGAGGCAAGAATATCGATATTTCACCCAATAACAATAGAAACGACTGCGCGGCCTTGCCCAAAATCATACTTCCCTTTCCACTTCTTGGCCAAAATATCCCGGGGGTCCGGGGGTTGGCCCTCGGCTTGCTGAAATCAGCACAAGACACCGGCGATCAAGCCTTTATAACTCGAAGCGCACAGGGGCGAACCGGAGGGGTGGATATGAGCGAGACATTTGGCAAGGGACATCACCTGCATCTGATCGATGGGTCTGCGTTCATCTTCCGGGCCTTCCATGCCCTGCCACCGCTCACGCGCAAATCCGACGGGCTGCCAATCGGTGCGGTGTCGGGCTTTTGCAACATGCTCTACAAGATGGTCGAGGACAATCACGGCCCCGATGCGCCCACCCATGTGGCGGTGATTTTCGACAAGGGCAGTCATACTTTCCGCAATGACCTTTATGACCAGTACAAGGCCAACCGTGACGCCATGCCCGAGGATCTGCGTCCGCAGATCCCGCTGACCCGGGACGCCACCCGCGCCTTCAACATCGCCTGCATCGAAAAGGAGGGATATGAGGCAGATGACATCATAGCCACCTACGCCCGCGAAGCGCGTGAGGCTGGTGCACGTGTCACCATCATCTCATCTGACAAGGACCTGATGCAGCTGGTCGGCGGCGGGGTCGAGATGTTCGATGCCATGAAGAACGCGCGCCTTGGACCCGAAGAGGTCGAAGCGAAATTCGGCGTCGGCCCGGAGCGCGTGATCGACGTACAGGCCCTTGCCGGTGACAGTGTCGACAATATCCCCGGCGCGCCGGGGATCGGGATCAAGACGGCAGCCCTGCTGATCAATGAGTATGGTGATCTGGATACGCTTCTGGAACGCGCCTCCGAGATCAAGCAGCCAAAACGGCGTGAGACGCTCATCGAGAATGCAGATCAGATCCGTCTTTCGCGCACGCTGGTGACCCTTGACCAGAACACACCTGATCTTGAGCCGCTGGACAGCCTTGATCTGCGCGCACCCGTGGCCAAAGACTTGCTGGGTTTTCTGGCCGAGATGGAATTCCGCACGTTGACCAAGCGTGTGGCAGATGCACTCGGTGCGGAGGCCCCGGTGATCGAAGAGGTCGCCCAGAGCGGGGCATCGAGCCCCGCGCAGGGCGGCGCGGACGAGACCGCGCTGCGCGCTGCGATCGATGCAAGCACGTATGAAACGATCCATGATGCGGCAGCGCTTGAGACATGGATCGAGCGCATCTATGCGCGCGGTTGGGTCGCGGTCGATACCGAGACCACCGGTCTTGACGAAATGCGCGCCGATCTGGTCGGCATCTCGCTGGCGGTCGAGGTTGGCGAGGCCTGCTATGTTCCCCTTGCCCATGTGGAAGGCGAAGGTGATCTTCTGGGGGCAGCCACTCCTGCGCCGGGACAAATGGCGCTGGACGAGGCCTTGGCGCTTCTGAAGCCGGTTTTCGAGGATCCGGCGATCCTCAAGATCGGGCAGAACATGAAATACGACCTGAAGATCTTTGCGCGCTATGGCGTTGACGTGGCACCCATCGCCGACACAATGCTGATGTCCTATGCGCTGCATGCAGGTGAGCACAATCACGGCATGGACACCCTGTCCGAGCGGTATCTTGGCCATGCGCCGATCCCGATCAAATCGCTTCTGGGCACCGGCAAATCCCAGATCACCTTCGATAAGGTGCCAGTGGCCGAGGCCACGCCCTATGCCGCCGAGGATGCCGACATTACCCTGCGCTTGTGGAAGCTTTTCGCACCGAAGCTGCATGTCACCAAGGTGACCAGGGTCTATGAGACGATGGAACGCCCGCTGGTGCCCGTACTGGCCGAAATGGAGATGACCGGCATCAAGGTCGATCGCGATCACCTGAGCCGCATGTCAAATGCCTTTGCCCAGAAAATGGCAGGTCTGGAGGCGGAAATTCACGAGTTGGCCGGCCGGTCGTTCAACGTCGGCTCGCCCAAGCAACTGGGCGAGATCCTGTTTGACGAGATGGCGATCCCGGGCGGCAAGAAGGGCAAGACAGGCGCCTATGCCACGGGTGCTGATGTGCTGGAGGGACTGGCGGCTGAGGGGCATGATCTGCCTGCACGCGTGCTGGACTGGCGGCAATTGTCCAAGTTGAAATCGACCTACACGGATGCCTTGCAGGAACACATTCACCCCGAGACGGGCAGGGTGCACACGTCCTATTCCATTGCCGGGGCGAACACCGGTCGTCTGGCCTCGACCGATCCGAACCTGCAGAACATCCCCGTGCGCACGGAGGAGGGCCGCCGCATCCGCGAGGCCTTTGTTCCGGCAGATGATCATGTGCTGGTCAGTCTGGATTACAGCCAGATCGAACTGCGCATACTTGCTCATATCGCCGGGATCGACAGTCTGAAACAGGCATTTCTCGATGGCCATGACATCCATGCGATGACAGCGTCCGAGATGTTTGATGTTCCCATTGAGGGCATGGATCCAATGATCCGCAGACAAGCCAAGGCGATCAATTTCGGGGTGATCTACGGCATCTCGGCCTTTGGGCTTGCCAACAACCTGCGCATTCCGCGCGACGAGGCCAAGGGCTTCATAGACCGCTATTTCGAGCGGTTCCCGGGCATTCGTGAATACATGGATGACACGGTGGCTTTCGCCAAGGAGCATGGCTATGTCCAGACGCTTTTTGGCCGGAAGATCCACACGCCCGAGATCAATGCCAAAGGGCCGCGCTCGGGCTTTGCATGGCGGGCAGCGATCAATGCTCCCATTCAGGGCACGGCTGCCGATGTGATCCGCCGTGCCATGATCCGGGTGCCGGATGCCATCAGCGACCTGCCGGCCAAGATGCTGTTGCAGGTCCATGATGAACTGGTCTTCGAGGTGCGCAAGGATGCCGTTGACCAGACCATCGACGCCGTGCGCGATGTGATGGAAAACGCGGCTGATCCGGCGGTGCGGCTGGACGTCCCGCTGACGGTGGATGCAGGTCAGGGCATGAACTGGGCCGAGGCGCATTGATCCGCTGGGTGATCGGTTGACAATCTCACCGCCCCGCCCTGGACGTGGGGGACCAGGGGCGGGGCGGGGTCTCGGGCCACTGGGGTGGCCGGAGATGGCAGTCGGTTCGGGGGTGAATGACCTTGCGACTGCCCTAGGGGGTGATCAGTCGTGGCCGTAATAGGTGCCGCTGAGGGTAACATCCGTGCCATCGACGCTGCCCTCTCCCGTGAAAGTGCCGCCGATGCCTTCTGCATTTGGCCCGAAGAAGTTGCCTGAGGCTGAGCCCGAGAAGCCATCCACCTGAACGCTCTCGATCCCCGCACTGATCTGATTGCCCGCGATTTGTCCGTCACTGAGGCTGATGGACAAACCGCCACCTGTGAACACGGTTCCGAAAACCTGATCTGTGTTGAAATTCGCCACGATGGAAAATGCACCTTCGGTCATATTGCCCGAACCGTCTTCGCTGGCGGCACTCAGGATGGAAACACCACCATATCCGGCCAGACCACCTCTGGAATTCATGACATTCTGTGGCGTGGCTGCTCCCACAACACCAAAGGTGTGGCGCAAGGCCAGTGGGTGCTGATCCTCAATCATGATGAGTGCGTGATGGGTTGTGTCGCCATCCATGACCCGCAACGTGACATCCATCGGACCTAGGGTGCCGATAAAGCCGTCAGCCACCTCGTCAAACGTCAAGACTGTCTGATCGCCGTCGCTGGTGAATTGCAGTTGGGTTTCGTTCAGCCGGGTTATGGTCCCGTTGCGCAGACCGGACTCGTGCCCGTCGGACGATACCGAATGAGTGGAGCCGTTCATGGCAAAGGTTTCGCCTGTTGCAGCCGATGACGCGCCCACAGGATCGGCGAAAGGCGAAATCCCTGACGTGCCCGACCCGCCGGAACAGGCGGCAAGCCCGATCAGTGCGACAGGAAGAAGAAAAGTTGAACGTGCCATTTTTGGTGCCCCCCGAAATGAGTTGTATGCTCATGGGTCGGAGGACGGGCGCGGTTGGTTCAATCTTTTCCCGCAGCATCCCGGGGATGAGCAGATGCGAGCGCCGGGTCCTGTTTTAAACAGGGCCCGGCTGTACTTGGCTCAGGCGGCCTGCAAGGCCCGGTCGGCGCGCGGGAACATCGCGTAGTAGAACACAGGTGCCGCGATCAGGGTCAGGATCGAGGCAAAGGCCAGCCCGCCCATGATGGTCACGGCCATGGACTGGAAAAATGCGTCCCAAATCAGCGGCGTCATGCCCAGAATGGTGGTCGCAGCTGCCAAAATGACCGGCCTCAAACGCGACGTTGCTGCCGCCACGATTGCGTCTTTCAACAGCCAGTCTCTGTTTTCCTCGCGCACGATGTCGATTTCCTCGACCAGCACGATGCCGTTCTTGATCAGCATCCCTGAAAGCGACAGCAGACCCAGAAGTGCTGTAAAAGTGAACGGCAAATCGCTGCCCAGAAGGGCTAGACTGACGCCGTTGACCGACATCGGAACAAGAAGCCAGATGATCAGTGGTTGCCTGAGAGCGTTGAACAGCAGGATCGAGATCAGAACCATGATGATAAGCGAAAGGGGCAATTGCCCCGCAAGGCTTGCCTGCGCATCGCGGGAGCTTTCGAACTCCCCGCCCCATTCCATCTTGTAGCCTGCTGGCAAGGGCATGGTATCAAGACTGTCCTGCACTTCTGTCTGTACCTGAGCGGCAGTGAGGCCTTTGACGATGTCGGCTCCGACCGTGATGGTGAAGACCCGGTCGCGGCGCATGATCAGCGTATTTTGCGGATCGAACATCAATCCGTCGGTCACCTGCTCAAACGGCAGAAAATCCTGCGCGTTTTGCGAATAGATCACGTGATCGGTCAGGGCCAGTCCTGCACCCGGATTGGCACGCAGGACAATCGGGATCTGACGCTCACCCTCGCGGTAGACGCCCGCCTCGATGCCTTCGGTGGCGAATTTCATCACGCTGGTGATGTTGTCGCGCGTGATGCCTGCCTCCTGTGCCCGCGCTGTGGCGTAAACCGGTCGCAGCACCTGTTCCTGTTCACGCCAGTCGATGCGCGGGGCAAGGATGTTGTCGGACGCTGTGGTCAACCTCTCCATCGCCTCATCTGCCAGATTGCGCAGCACTTCGGGATCAGGGCCCGAGAACCGCGCCTGAATGGGATCACCTCCACCGGGGCCAAACGCCAGACGCTTGGCACGGAATTCGCCTTGGGGCAGGGCATTGGCGGCAAAGGCCTCGAGTTCGGCAATCAGGGGCGCGATGGTGGCAATCGTCTCCGTGCGCACGATGATATGGCCATAGCTCGGGTTGGGATCTTCTGCCTGATAGGTCAGCATGAAGCGTGCTGCCCCCTGACCGGCGAAGGCGGTGGCAGAGACCACATCGGGATGTTCGGCCAGCCAGTCTTCGAGCGTGGCAATATCACCCGAGGTCTCGTGGATCGAGGCGCCCTGCGCCAATTTGTAATGGACGAAGAACAGCGGCGTGTTGCTGTCGGGGAAGAACTGTTGCTTGATCTGCCCGAAGAGCGCGAAACACATCACCGTGACCGCGACCAGCCCGATGGTCACCAGCCACCAGAGTTTCAGGCAGAGCCTCAGAAGCTGACCGTAAAGGCGAAACATCAGCCCGCCATAGGCGTCGTCTTCACCACCCTTGCCCTGTTTGAAGAAGTAGTGGCCAAGAAGAGGCGTGACAGTCAGGGCAAGCACCCAGGACAAGAGAAGGGAAATGCCGATCACGGCAAACAACGAGAACAGGAACTCACCGGTCGCGTCCGGACTGAGGCCGATGCCGGCAAAGGCCATGATGCCGATGACCGTGGCCCCCAGCAGCGGGATCTGGGTCTTGCTTGCGGCCTCATCAGCCGCCTCGCGTGAGGTTTTGCCCCGCCGCATGGATATCTGCATTCCCTCCGCGACCACGATGGCGTTGTCCACAAGCATGCCCATCGCGATGATCAGAGCACCCAGCGAAATGCGCTCCATCTCGATCGCAAAGAGCGCCATGAACAACAGTGTGCCAACGACTGTGAGCAACAAGGTCGTGCCCACCACCAATGCTGCGCGCCAGCCCATGAACAGGGCCAGAACCACGACCACGATGCTGACCGACATGGCCAGATTGACCAGAAAGGCGTTGGAGGCCTCATCGACAACAACATGCTGCTGATAAATCGGATGAAGCTCCACTCCGAGCGGGATCTGCGGCGCAAGCTCGGCCAGCTTGGCATCGGCGCGATAGCCGACATCCACGATGTTTTCAGATGCAACCCCGGCAATGCCAAGGGTGAAGGCATCAGTGCGGTTGTGGCGGATCATCAACTCCGGTGTGACTTCGCGGGCTCGGTAGACATTGGCGAAATCAAACAGGTTCAGCACTTCGCCACCGACGCCCACCGTCAATCCGGCGATCTCCTGCACGGTATCATTGCCTTCGGGCCCCTGGATCAGGGTGCGCCCGCTGGTACCCTGCAGGGAGCCGCCGTCGACCACCGAGTTGGCCTCGGCAATCGCGCTTTGAATGGCCGATGGCGGGACGTTCTGATTGGCGCTGAGCACGATGTCGGGTTCGACATAGATCACCTCCTCCGGCACGCCGGACAGGCTGACGTCAGCAACACCCGTGACCGTCAGCAACTCCCGCCTGAGAAAGATAGACAGATCATAGATCTCGGCATCCGAATAGCCCGGGGCCGTGACCGCATAGTAGATCCCGAACACATCGCCGAACCCGTCGTTCACGAAGGGCCGCTCTGCCCCGCTGGGCAAGCGCGTGGCATTAACCCGGTTGCGCAGTTTGGTCCAGATCTGCGTCAACTGGCTGCCGTCATACTGGTCCTTCATGTCGACCGTGATCCATGACAGGCCCGGCTGGTTCATGGAGCGGACCTGCTTGACCTCGGCCATTTTCTGGATCTCGGATTCCAGCGGCTCTGACACTTCGCGGGCCACTTGGTGCGCGCTTGCGCCGGGATACTGGGTGACAACCACGGCGGACTTGATCGTAAAGGCAGGGTCTTCCAGACGGCCAAGTGTGAAAAAGCCCCAGATGCCGCCCAGCAGGCAGCCCAGGATCACAAGCCAGGTCAGGATCGGGCGGTCGATAGAGGCGCGTGCGATGTTCATGATCCCGGCACCCTAGTTCGGAAAGCCGGTGAAACGGCGTACAGTCATGCCGTCGCTGAGTTGTGTGGCACCACTGGCCACGATCTCCACCCCGTCTTCCAGCCCGGCCAGAACATCGACATCTCCGTGCGTGCTGGGCTCGATGGTAACGGCCCGCGCCGTTACCGTCCCTTCATCCGCACCAGCGGGCTCGAACACCATCACATGGGTCGAGCCGTCATTGGCGGTCACGACAGAGGCCGATGGGACGCGCGTGCGCGCCTGACCACCGCGGATCGTGGCAAAAACAGTGACAGACGAGCCCGGCAGAACCACCAGATCCTCAGGCGGGGTCATGCCCAGCGTGATCCGGAATGTCTGTCCGATCTGGGAGGTCTCGGCGTTGAACTCCCGCACTTCGAGGGCAAATTTCTGGTCGCTGGCCGGAAACTGGGCGAACAGATCGACATCGGGGTCGCGACCGGCCCGCTGGAACAGCACCTCAGGCACGTCGATCTCGACCCGGAGATCCGACATGTCGTGCAGACGGGCAACGGGCGTGCCAGCGTTTATCGTCGAGAAATTCGAGATGTTGCGCGCGGCCACAAGCGCATCGAACGGGGCCATCAGACGCGCATCGCTGAGCGAGCGTTCTGCATTGCGCACTGCAATTTGCGCCAGTTTTGACTGGGTCAGCGCATCGTCCACTGTGACCTGAGACACGGTGCTGCCCTGAAGCTTTTCCAATCGCTCAAGCGTGCGGTCGGCCTGCTCCTTTTGCAGGATTGCCTGATCCAAAGCCAGTTCGAATGGTTCCAGATCAAGCGCTGCAACAAGTGTGCCCTTGGCGATCCGCTCCCCCTCAATCACAGGCAAATCAACCACTTGCCCGCCCACCTGAAAGGCCAGATCGACCGTTTCCCGCGCCGCGACATGGCCGAAAAACTGGCGGGTCAGGGAGGTGGCGGAGGATTTGACCTCAACCAGTTTGACCAGTTTTGGAGCGTCCTGAGCGTGGCTTAACCCGGCGCTGACAAACAGAACTACGGACAAAAAAAGGGTTCGAAACATGAATGGTCTCCGGTCGGTCGAGGGGTCTTTCTGGATGCCGAATGCGGCAGGGAGCGAGGGTGGTCAAAAGGGGATTGTCACGCGGATTTACAAGGGTGGACTGCACTACTAATTGCATCTTTCGCAGTATCTTGACGGACATCGGAGACGAGATCAACCGACCCTGCGACCCTGTGACCAGACTTCGCGGATCAGATGGGTCTCTCCGGCTTTGGAGACACGGATCAGATCTGCCCTGAGACCGGGTGCAAGGGCACCCCTATCCTGCAGATGCGCCGCCCGAGCGGGCGTCAGGGTAACAGTGCGGATTGCTCGTGGAAGGTCATCCCAAAGCGAGGCCAGCCGGAAGGCTGCCAGCAGCAGGGCCGAGGGGATGTAATCTGACGATATGATGTCGAGAAGGCCACGCTCGGCCAGATCCATCGCCGAGACATTGCCAGAGTGGGACCCGCCCCGAATGATGTTGGGGGCACCCATCATCACGGCAATTCTTGCGTCACGACAGGCCTCTGCCGCCTCGATCGTGGTGGGAAATTCCGCGAGCCGGATGCCGTGGCCAGCCGATGTCGCAACCTGACCCGCGGTCGTGTCGTCATGGCTGGCCAGAACAGCGCCGTAACGCCCTGCCTCCTCCACTGCTTTTGCTTCATGAGCATCGCCAAGGCGTTCGCGCAGAGACTTCAGTTTGGTCATGTGGACAAGGAACTCATCTTCTGAAAAACCGTTCCTGCCCATGATGTAGGATTTGAATTTCGAGAAGTCGCGAAACTGCCGCTGTCCGGGTGTGTGATCCATCAACGAGACGATCCCGACCCGGTCATCAGGTCCAAACTCCGCCATCTCCTCGATCAGGGTCTCGGAGCAGACTTCAGCGCGAAGATGCAGAAAATGACTGATTTTCAAAGCACCTGATGTGCGCATCGTCAGCAGTTCACGGGAAACCTCGCGGGCGTATTTCCGATAGTTCCCCTTGCCCGACGGAATAGAGCCAACGCGCATCGCATCAAAGACGGTCGTGATCCCGGTTGAGGCAAGCTCTGCGTCATGGGCCACGAGTGCAGCCTTGTGGGGCCATGCCACCCTGGGGCGCGGCTCGATGTGGCGTTCCAGATTGTCGGTGTGCAGCTCGACCAGACCGGGCAGGATGTAGTCGCCTTGGCAATCGATCGCTCCGGGGGGGATCGTGCCGGTCTCGCATATATCTGCGATGGTCTGACCGTGGATGGTGAGCGTGCCTGTGAACTCTTGCTCCTCCAGCACGAGGCGCGCGTTGGCGAAAGTGATTTCGTTTTCTGGAGCCTCAGACGCGGGCAGTGTCGCGGTTTCCATGCGGGAGTTCATGGGAAGGCCTTCTGACAGGATAGGGTCTCTGACCGAAAGCAATTCTCTGGAGTTATGCGATGGTTTAATCCGATCATGAGACCTCACGCGCGAGCCCTTCACGTGCCATGCGCACGGATTCCCCCAAGCTGCCGTCGTTGCTGATGTCGATGATCCGCAGCCCCGGGGGCATCGAAGCACCGCGCCGGTCCAGCCGGTTGCGGATGTCCGCAAGACTTTCGCGACCCCGGCCTGCAAGACGAGAGACCAGCGTCTCCGGTCTGGCCGTGAGGTTCAGCACAACGAAATCGGGAAAGATGCGGGCGGCATCGGTCAGAACCGACCGGGACAGGTTGACCAGAAAGTCCTGTCCGACCTCAGCCTGATGCACAATACCCGCAGGAATGCCGTAGTGCAGGCCATGGGCCGGCCAATGCAGGCAGAAGTCTCCCGCAGTCGTGCGGCGCTGAAACTCGGCAGCGTCTATGGCTTCATAGGTCTCGCCCCCCAATCCTGGCGGACGGGTGATCACCCGACGCACCAGAGCAAGCTGAGGCTCTGCTGCCTGAAGACCGGCCATGACGCTGTCCTTGCCTACACCAGACGGGCCAACTACGGCGATGACGCGCCCGGGTCTCATGCGCTCACCGGAACGAATTTGGAGAGGTCGATTTCCCGGTCGCAAATCTGGGCACGCGCTTCGGCGTCATGGAAAATTCCAACAATCGCGGTTCCGCGTGCCTTTGCTTCCGTGATCAGTGACAGGACAACTGCGCGGTTGGTCGGATCCAGACTGGCCGTTGGCTCATCCATCAGAAGGGCAGGATAATCATGCACAAAACCGCGCGCGATGTTGACCCGTTGCTGTTCGCCGCCTGAAAACGTGGTTGGTGAAAGAGGCCAGAGCGCACGAGGAATATTAAGCCTTTCTAACAAGTTTGCAGATTTTATTCGAGCATCTTCTTGCGAGACACCCAGCACGCGCAGCGGCTCTGAGACGACGTCCAAAGCCGGCACGCGTGGCACCACCCGCAGGAATTGCGAGACATAGCCAAGGGTCGTGCGACGCAAGGCCAGAACCTCTCGCGGGGAGGCACCTACGATCTCCTGCCCATCCACCTTGATCGAGCCTGAGGCCGCAAGATAATTACCGTAGATCATCCGCATCAGGGTCGATTTGCCGACACCTGAGGGACCGGTGAGCGCCACGCATTCACCGGGTGCGACTGCGAAATTCGTACCACGCATGACTTCGATGACCGCGCTGCCCTGATTGTGCAGCGTGAAGGTTTTCGACAGGTTCGAGACATCAAACATCGGGGTCATACCTGCAAAACGGAGCTGACCAGAAGTTGCGAATACGCGTGCTGGGGATCATCCAGCACCTGATCCGTAAGGCCGGTCTCAACTACATAGCCAGACTTCATCACCATCAGCCGGTCCGCCAGCAATCGGACCACAGCCAGATCATGGGTCACGATGATTGCCGAGAGTCCCATGTCACGGACCAGCGTGCGCAAAAGATCAAGCAGGCGCGCCTGAACCGAGACGTCCAGCCCGCCGGTCGGCTCATCCATGAATACCAGACGCGGGCCGGTCACCAGATTGCGGGCGATTTGCAGGCGTTGTTGCATGCCGCCCGAAAAGGTCGTGGGGCGGTCATCTATGCGGTCGGTGTCAATCTCGACCCGACCTAGCCAGTCACTGGCATTGTTGCGGATGTCTTCATAGTGACGCGCCCCGACCGCCATCAAGCGCTCGCCTACATTTCCGCCTGCGCTTACATTCATTCGCAGGCCGTCGCGGGCGTTCTGGTGCACAAAGGCCCAGTCAGTGCGGGCCAGCATCCGTTGTTCCGGCTCTGACATCTGGCAGGTGTCGCGCGGTCCATCAGTGCGGGTGTCGAAGATGACCTTGCCTGCATCAGGCGCAAGATGACCAGACAGGCAATTCAGCAACGTGGTTTTCCCTGAACCGCTTTCGCCCACGATGCCAATAACCTCACCGGGAAACAGATCAAACGAGACGTCAGCACACCCGATGTGGCGGCCGTAGGACTTGTTGATATCCTGCACAGACAACAGGGGGGTCATGACGAACATCCCTTTGCCAGCATCTCGCCTGTATGGCCATTTGCGCGGCGGGTTTCGCAGTAATCCGTGTCCGAACAGACAAACATCCTCCCACCCGCATCATCAATGATGACCTCATCCAGATAAGCGCTGTCAGAGCCACAAAGCCCGCAAGGGTGTGGGGCTTTGGAGGGGTCAAACGGGTGATCCTCAAAATCAAGACTGACGGCTTGTGTATAGGGTGGCAAAGCATAGATCCGTTGCTCGCGCCCCGCACCAAACAGCTGGATTGCTGCCATCGACAGCTTGGGATTGTCGAATTTCGGAATAGGCGAGGGATCCATGACATAACGTCCCTGCACACGCACCGGATAGGCATAGGCCGTCGCGATATGGCCGTGGCGGGCAATGTCCTCGTACAGCTTCACATGCATCAGGCCATAGTCTTCAAGCGCATGCATCTTGCGGGTCTCGGTCTCGCGCGGTTCCAGAAAGCGCAGCGGCTCGGGGATCGGCACCTGATAAACGAGGATCTGATCCTTGCTCAGAGCTTCTTCCGGAATGCGGTGGCGTGTCTGAATGACAGTGGCTTTCGAGGTTTCAGTCGTGATCGCGACGTCAGCCGTCTTCTGAAAAAACTTGCGGATGGACACGGCATTGGTCGTGTCATCGGCCCCCTGATCGATCACCTTGAGCGTATCATCCGGCGTCAGCGTCGCGGCCGAGACCTGAATCCCGCCCGTGCCCCACCCATAGGGCATGGGCATCTCGCGGCTGGCAAAGGGCACCTGATAGCCCGGGATCGCCAACGCCTTGAGGATTGCACGGCGGATCATCCGCTTGGTCTGCTCGTCGAGGTAGGCGAAGTTGTAATCGCTCATAGGATGCCTCGCGCAAGCAGATCGGCTGCCAACCCATCCGGGTTCTGGAAATGATGGGCCTGCCAGCCCATGTTGCGCGCTCCCTCGACGTTTTTCACACTGTCATCGATGAACATGCAGTCAGCGGGCGTGAGGCCAGCGTGCTCGGTGAGCATGGTGTAAATACGCGGGTCGGGTTTCATGATGCCAACTTTGCCTGAGACGATGGTCGTCTCGAACATTTCTGCAAGGGCGGGATGGGATTTGGTGGCTACGGGCCACAAGTCCGCCGACCAGTTGGTGATCGCAAAGAGCCGCAATCCCGTGGCTTTCAGCTTTGCTGCCAGCGCCCATGTGCCTGCGATGCGCTCGGTGATGGTCAGATCAAATCGAACGAAATAACCATCCAGCAGCATCTCGGCCTGCGGGTGCAGGGCGCGTGCTGCAGCCACGGCATCAAACCGGCTGCGGCCCCGGTCCTGCTCGGCATTCCAGTCAAAGAACCCGACCTCGGCAAAAAACCGGTCAATCTCGGCGTCGGTGTCATAGATGTGGCGAAAGGCTGCGTGAGGGTCCCAAGCGAGCAGAACATTGCCAATGTCAAAGACGATGTTGCGGATCATTCTGCGGCCTCCTGGCTGTCCATCGCCTCGGTCCGCAATTTGCGGATCAGTTCCAGTTCGGACTGAAAATCGACGTAGTGCGGTAGTTTGATGTGCTCAAGAAAGCCCGTCGCCTGAACATTGTCGCCGTGATAGAGCACGAATTCCGCATCCTGCGCAGGTGCACCGACATTGTCTTCGCCCAGTTCTTCCCACCTTAGCGCCCGGTCAATCAGAGCCATGGAGATTGATTTGCGTTCCGATTGGCCAAAGACCAGACCATAGCCGCGCGTGAATTGTGGAGGCTCGGATTTTGAGCCGTGAAACTGGTTGACGGTTTCACATTCGGTCAGCGTGACCTCCCCGATGTCGATGGCAAAACCCAATTCGGGAATGTCCATCTCGACTGCGACAGTGCCGATCCGCAACTCGCCCACAAAGGCATGGTTGCGCGCATAGCCGCGCTGGGTGGAATAGGCCATGCCAAGCGCAAAGCCTTCGTCTGACCGGGTGAGGGCTTGAAGGCGCAATGCACGTTCAGCCGGAAGTTCCAGCGGCTCGCGCGTCAGATCTTTGGGGTCGGCGTCTGAGTTGGTGGTTTCCTCGATCAGGCCCTCACGGTTCAGGAACTCTGTCACATGTGGTGTAGCTTCCAGATTGGCCTCGGCCATCGGGGCTTCGGGCACCTCACCATTTGCGGCAAGCTGAAAGTCCAGCAGACGGTGGGTGTAGTCGAATGTGGGCCCAAGCACCTGACCACCGGGCAGGTCCTTGAAGGTGGCAGATATGCGCCGCTCGCAGGCCATAGTGCCTGTGTCTACGGGCGCGGTCGCTCCGAAACGGGGCAGCGTCGTGCGATAGGCGCGGATCAGAAAAATTGCCTCGATCAGATCGCCCCGTGACTGCTTGATCGCAAGTGCTGCAAGATCGGGATCAAAGAGCGAGCCCTCTGCCATCACCCGGTTGACCGCGAGGGACAATTGCTCGCGGATTTGCGCAACCGTCAGCTCGGTCACGTCCGTGTCACCACGCCGTTCTTCGGCAAGCCATGCATGGGCATTGTCGATTGCCCGCTCTCCGCCTTTGACCGCTACATACATTCCGACACCTCGGTGCTGCGGGGCAGGGAGGCCAGTCTGTCGCCACAGGTGAAGATGAAATCCAATCCAAGCGGGAACAGCCGATGATTGGCAACAAATCCCTGTATTTCGGGCAACGAGAGCGTGGCAGTGCTCTCGATCCCCGGACCTTTCAGGGTTGCACCTGCCGTGCTCAGTTGGCTGCATTCCACGATCAAGGTGGTGGAGCGGTCGGGATACTCCGCCGTGCCGACAGGATAATCTGCCAGCGGCAACAGATCCTGCCAACTGCCTAAGGCAAAGCTGGCTTTTGCCTTGTCCGTGACGGGTGCTCCGGTGTGAAAAGCCACCCAGCCCCGCACCGGTTCGCAGTCATGTTCTCCTGCCAGATGAAGACCCGTGTCCATGTCACACAGAGTCAGCAACGTGGCGGCAGCAGCAGGTGACATTGGCGCGGGTCCGAACGCGCCGTTGACGGTTGCGATCTCGCCCGGGCGCGACATTGCTGTCATCACCGCACGAAAAGCAAAGGCCGCATCGCGGGCAGGGTCGGCAAATCCGCCGTCAAGGGCATGGGCAGTCATTTCAATCCTCTCCCCGAACCAGCGTGAAGAAATCCACTTTGGTCGCGGCAGCCTTTGCGGCCCGCGCGGTTTTTTGTCTGGTGGCCTGCTGTTGAAGTGGTGCCAAAACATGGTTGCGCAGATCGTCAGCTTTGGCAGTTTGCATCAGCGCGTCGGTCAGAGCCGCAGCTCGGGCATCATCCTTGTTGCGGCCCTGAACATAGCCATGACCGATTTCGCCTGATGGGATCTTCAGGCTGCACCGGGTTACGGTCATTTCGCCGAGATTGAACGGCTCGCCCGAACCGCCTACGCGGCCCCTGACCATGACGCTGCCGATCTCGGGTGGGCGCAGCCAGGTGAAGGACGGCACCCCTTCAATCGCGTCCAGCAATTCGGCGACATGTCCCTCATCTGCTTTGGCCAGCAGGCTCAGCCATGATTTTCGCGCTGTTTCTGCGTCCATGCCGTCAAGCATCTCGACAACTTTCCAAATTACTATACAACTATACTAATCATAGCTCATTATAAGCATGAGCGCCACAGGAGAGTTGGGAAAATTGGAAAGCGCATCGGCAAAAACGGCTCTGTGGAAAGCCATTGCGGCCAGCCTGAAAGAGGATCTGGCCGAGCATCGCTACGCTCCGGGCGACAAGTTGCCCACCGAAGCCGCTTTGGCAGATCGCTTTGGCGTCAACCGCCACACCGTGCGCCATGCGATCAAGGGTCTGGTGGAAGAGGGGCTGCTGCGCACCCGACGGGGCGCAGGCGTTTTTGTCACGGCCACGCCCACGGATTACCCGATCGGCAAGCGGGTGCGGTTTCACCAGAACCTGCTCGCCTCGGGGCGTGCGCCGGAGAAGCGTATCCTGAGCGTTGAAGAGCGTGCCGCAACTGTGGAAGAGGCTGACCGTCTGGCGCTGGAGCCGGGAAAGGCCCTGACGGTCTACCACGGGTTGTCACTGGCCGATGGTCTGCCGATTGCCCTGTTCTCCAGTCATTTTCCAGCCGTGCGCCTGCCCGGGATCGCGCGGGCATTGCAGGAGGAGACCAGTGTCACAAAGGCGCTCGCCCAATGCGGGGTTGAAGATTACACCCGCGCCTCTACACGGATCAGCGCACGCTCTGCCAATGCAACCCAAGCGCTTCATTTGCAGGTCACGCAGGGCGCGCCGTTGATCTATTCGACCAGCCTGAATGTTGATGAGGCGGGGGTCCCGGTCGAGTTCGGTATGACCTGGTTTTCCGGTGATCGCGTGACCCTGACGGTTGGCGAAGGCCATTAACGTGTTTGACGCCAGGGCCACGGGCGGTTTCAGCCCGGTGTCCCGCAGAGTGCCGCAGCGTGGCATTTTTGCCCATCTGCACACCAGTTGCTATCAAACTCTGATACATTTTTGGCAATCAGCGCGCCTTCCTTGAATGCTTTCTGGCACATCACCTTGCAGCGTTGTATCCCCACTGTTAGCAGTTGCAGCAAGGCGCTTTACGCGCTGCATTGGAACTTGCCCGTCCGGGCACTGGAAAGTTGAAGAGATATGTCTAAGGACTTTGATTTTGTGACCACCGCTGACGATCTTTGTCAGGACATTCAAAGACATTTGAAGCTTTCCATCGGCAAGGATGTCGAGCATGCCATTCGTTATGACTGGCGCATGGCGCTGTCACTGGCCCTGCGGGACCGGATCGTGGAGCCGTGGTTCGATTCGATCCGCAAGACCGAAGCCGGCGGGCACAAGCGGGTCTACTACCTGTCGATGGAGTTTCTGATCGGTCGTCTGGTCGAGGATGTGGCGATCAATCTGGAAGTGGAAGACCTTGCCCGGGAGGCGATGGATCGTCTCGGCCAGAACTATGATGATGTCGTGGCCGATGAGCCTGATGCGGCATTGGGCAATGGTGGCCTTGGTCGGTTGGCGGCCTGTTTTCTCGACAGCCTGTCAGCCCTGTCGATCCCGGCCTATGGATACGGGATCCGTTATGAGCACGGCCTGTTCGAGCAGCATTTCGAGGACGGTCAGCAGATTGAAACTGCCGAGGGCTGGCTGGCGCAGACCCATGTCTGGGAATTCGAGCGGCCGGGCATCGCCTATGACATCCATTTCGGCGGCTATGTGCATGAGAGTCAGGGCAAGTCGGTCTGGCATCCGGGCGAGACAGTGCTGGCGGCAGCCTATGACACGCCCATTGTCGGCTGGAAGGGGCGCTGGGCCAACACGCTGCGCCTTTGGGCGGCCAAGCCGGTCAAACTTTTCGATCTGGAGAGTTTCAACCGGGGTGATTACATTGGCGCGAACGCGCCTGAGCGTCTGGCACGCACGATCTCGCGCGTTCTGTATCCGGACGATACCACCGATGTGGGCAAGGAGTTGCGGCTCAAGCAGGAGTATTTCTTCACGTCTGCCTCCATTCAGGATCTGATCCGGCGCCATCTTGGCGAAGGGCACAAGCTGGAAGACCTCGCCAATTTCGCGGCCATTCAGTTGAACGATACCCATCCGGCAGTCGCCGGGCCCGAACTGGTCCGCATCCTTCATGATCTGCACGGGATAGAGTTGGACAAGGCCATTGATATTGCACAGGCCTGTCTGGGCTACACCAACCACACGCTGTTGCCCGAGGCGCTGGAAGCTTGGCCCGAGGGGCTGTTTGCCCGCATCCTGCCGCGTCATTTCCGACTGATCGAGCTGATCGAAGAGCGCCATCTGGCCCGGACGCAAAGCGACATCCGGATCATGGAGCATGGCAATGTGCGCATGGGCGAATTGGCGTTCGTGATGGCGCATAAAGTCAACGGCGTCTCGGCACTGCATTCCGAACTGGTCAAGGAAACCGTCTTTGCAGATCTGCACGCAGCCTATCCTGACCGCATCGTGAACCAGACCAACGGCGTCACGCCAAGACGCTGGCTTTATTCCTGCAACCCTGCCTTGCGTGGGCTTCTGAACGACACCATCGGCACCGGCTGGCAGGATGACCTTGAACGGCTGCAGGATCTGAAACCGCATCTAGAAGATGCCGGTTTCCTGCAGGCCTACGGTCAGGCCAAGCGCGCCAACAAGCTGATCCTGTCGAACTGGGTAGAGGAAACCAGCGGACAGGTGATCAGCCCTGACGCCATGTTCGACATCCAGATCAAGCGGATCCACGAATACAAACGCCAGCACATGAACATTCTTGAGACGATCGCGCTCTGGAATGACATCCGGGACAATCCGCAAGGCGACTGGACACCGCGCGTGAAAGTCTTCGGCGGCAAGGCGGCACCGGGCTATGTGCTGGCCAAGTCGATCATCCGTCTGATCAACGACGTGGCCAAAACCATCAACAGCGACCCGGTCACCCGCGACCTGTTGCAGGTGGTCTATCCCGAGAATTACAACGTCTCGATGGCCGAGATCCTGATCCCGGCTTCCGATCTGTCAGAGCAGATTTCAACCGCCGGGAAAGAAGCCTCAGGCACTGGCAACATGAAGCTTTCCCTGAACGGCAGCCCGACCATTGGGACGCTGGATGGGGCAAATGTGGAAATTCGCGAGCATGTCGGGGCAGAGAACTTCTTCCTCTTTGGTCTTACAGCGGCCGAGGCTGCGGAACGCCGGACCCATCACGGGTATGCACGCCGTGCGATTGAGGCCAGCCCGCGCCTGACCCGCGTCCTTGGCCAGATTGCCAGCGGAACCTTCTCGAACGGAGATACCCAGAGATACTCGGACATCCTCGCCAATCTTTATGAGCATGACTATTTCCTCGTGACCTGTGATTTTGACGATTACTTCAATGCGCAACGGGCTGTTGACCTGGCCTATCGCGACACCGCAGGATGGAACCGGATGGCAGCGGCCAACACGGCCGGGATGGGGTGGTTTTCATCGGACAGAACGATCAGGGGCTATGCGCGCGATATCTGGAATGTGTCTCCTGTGCTGGGAGCCTAGATGAAATGGCGCGTCGGGGTTTGATGACATGATTGACCCGGCCAATGCATCTGCCATTGCAGATGGCACCCATGGAGATCCGTTTTCTGTTCTGGGCCAGCATCTGACAGACGGCAAGCTGACGATCCGCGCCTTTGTTCCCGATGCCTCTGCGATCGATGTGCTGGATCGCGAAAGCGGCGATCTTCTTGGTAAGCTGAAAGCGCTCCCTGCGTCCCCGTCTGTCTTTGTGGGTGTGATGAAGGGCGCCAAAGCTCCGCTTTCCTACCGTTTGCGGATCACCAAGGGAGGCGACATCTGGGAAACTGATGATCCCTACGCCTTTGGCCCTGTTCTGGGCGAGATGGACGAGCATCTGATCTCCCGGGGAGATCACCATAACCTGTGGCGGGTGCTGGGTGCCCATGTGATGACCCACGAAGGGGTCGAAGGCACGCATTTCGCACTCTGGGCTCCCAATGCCAAGCGTGCCTCCGTCATCGGGGCGTTCAATTCCTGGGATGGCAGACGCAATCCAATGCGCAGGCGCGGGGCCACGGGCGTCTGGGAGATTTTCATGCCCGGCATCGGCCCGGGCGAGGCCTACAAGTTTGAGCTCCTGGATGCAGCGGGCAATCTGCTGCCACAGAAGTCCGACCCCTACGGCTTCGGGGCAGAGCACCCACCGCAAACCGCGTCGATTGTGCGCGCATTGGATGATCACTCATGGGGTGATGATGCCTGGATGCAGCGCCGTGACATACTGCACCAGATCGACCAGCCGATTTCGATTTATGAAGTGCATCTGGGATCGTGGCGTACTGTGCCCGAAGATGGCAACCGGCCCTTGTCCTATCTGGAACATGCCCGCGATTTGGTGGGCTATGCCAAGGATATGGGGTTCACGCATATCGAGCTGATGCCGGTCTCCGAATACCCGTTTGACGGCTCATGGGGTTACCAGCCCATCGGGCTTTATGCGCCTTCCGTCCGTTTCGGACCCTTGGCAGAGTTTCGCGCCTTCGTCGAGGCCTGCCATGCTGCCGACATCGGTCTGTTGATCGACTGGGTGCCGGGGCATTTTCCCGAAGATGCTCACGGGCTTGGCCAGTTTGACGGGACAGCGCTCTATGAACACGCTGACAGACGGGAAGGGTTTCATCCCGACTGGAACACGCTGGTGTTCAATTATGGCCGTCAGGAAGTGTCCAACTATCTGGTGGCAAACGCGCTTTACTGGCTGAAGGAACATCACATCGACGGGCTGCGTGTCGATGCGGTCGCCTCCATGCTTTACCGGGATTATTCCCGCAAGGATGGCGAGTGGGTTCCAAACAAGGATGGCGGGCGTGAGAACCTTGAGGCGATCAGCTTTCTGCAACGCATGAACACTGTCTGTTATGGCGAAGTGCCGGGTGTGATGACCGTGGCTGAGGAAAGCACCGCCTTTCCCGGCGTCAGTGCACCGGCCGATCATGGTGGTCTGGGCTTTGGCTACAAGTGGAACATGGGCTGGATGAATGACACCCTGTCCTATGTTTCGAAAGATCCGATCCACCGGAAATACCATCACCACCAGATGACCTTTGGTTTGCACTATGCATTCTCCGAAAATTTCGTGCTGCCGATCAGCCATGATGAAGTTGTGCATGGCAAAGGCTCCATGCTGGAGAAGATGCCCGGTGGCGGGGATGAGAAATTCGCCAACCTGCGGGCCTACTACGGGTTCATGTGGGGACATCCGGGCAAGAAGCTGTTGTTCATGGGCTGTGAATTTGCCCAAGGACGGGAGTGGAACCATCAATCTTCGCTTGATTGGGATTTATTGGAACGATCTCAGCATGCGGGCGTTCAATCATTGGTGCGCGACCTGAACGGGCTTTACCGGAGCCTGCCAGCGCTGCACCAGTTGGATGCAAAACCGCAAGGGTTTGAGTGGATTGAAGAAGGTGCGGCTGAAGAATCTGTGTTTGCATGGGTGCGCCATGGCCATGACGGCACCGCGCCTGTGCTGGTTGTCTGCAACTTCACTCCGGTCCTGCGAGAAGGACGCCGAATCGGTGTTCCGCAGGAAGGGCGCTGGATCGAGCGCATGAACACAGATGCAGGAATTTATGGGGGACAGGACCGGGGCAATCTGGGTGCAGTCCAGAGCGACCCTGTCGCAGCATCGGGCCGGATGCACTCCGTGTCGCTGACCCTGCCACCGCTTTCAACATTGATTTTTGAACTGGACCAAGACTGACAAGAGCACAGAAAAATTCGTGCACGACCAAGGGGAGGGAAAGACATTGGATAGAGAATCGCAACGATTGGCCCAACAGTCGATGGCATTTGTTCTGGCCGGCGGGCGGGGCAGCCGGCTTTATGAATTGACCGACCGACGCGCAAAACCTGCGATGTATTTCGGTGGCAAGTCGCGCATCATCGATTTCGCCCTGTCCAATGCCGTGAATTCCGGCATCCGCCGCATGGGCGTTGCCACCCAGTACAAGGCGCATTCCCTGATCCGCCACCTGCAGCGAGGGTGGTCGTTCTTCCGGGCCGAACGCAACGAGTCACTGGATATTCTGCCAGCCTCCCAGCGGTTGGATGAAGAGAATTGGTACAAGGGCACGGCCGACGCGGTGACCCAGAACATCGACATCATCGAAAGTTACGCGCCGAAATACATCGTCATTCTGGCCGGTGATCACATCTACAAGCAGGACTATTCCATAATGATCAAGCATCATGTGGAAAGTGGAGCCGATGTGACCGTGGGCTGTATCGAGGTGCCCCGGATGGAAGCCAAGGCATTCGGTGTGATGAAGGTCGATGAGACGGACCGCATTCTGGATTTCGTGGAAAAACCTGCCAATCCACCGGCCATGCCAGGTCACCCCGACCTCGCTCTGGCCAGCATGGGCATCTACGTCTTCGAGACCGAGTTTCTGTTCGAGATCCTGCGCAAGGATGCGGCCAATCCTGAGTCGAAGAATGACTTTGGTGGCGACATCATCCCCGACATCGTGCGCAACGGCAAAGCGATTGCGCATCCGTTCAGCCGCTCCTGTGTGTTGTCAGGGCAGGAGGAAATTCCCTACTGGCGCGATGTGGGAACGGTTGATGCTTTCTGGCAGGCCAACGTTGATCTGACCAACTTCAAGCCTGAATTGGATCTTTACGACAGCGATTGGCCGATCTGGACCTATTCCGAACTGACGCCACCTGCAAAATTCATCCATAACGAAGAGGGACGGCGCGGACATGCGGTCTCCTCCATGGTGTCGGGCGGGTGCATCATCTCGGGCTCCAGTCTGGACCAGTGTCTGATGTTCACGGGCGTGCGCACCCATTCCTATTCTGAGCTTCAAGGCGTCATTGCCATGCCGCGGGTCGAGATCAAACGCTCTGCCCGTCTGCGCAACGTGGTGATCGACAGCGGTGTGACAATCCCCGAAGGACTGGTGGTCGGAGAGGATCCCGAAGCAGATGCCGCCCGGTTCCGCCGGACAGAGGGCGGGATCTGCCTGATCACACAGCCGATGATCGACAAGCTGGGCGGCTGATCCATGCGCGTGCTTTTTGTCGCCTCGGAGTGCGCGCCTTTTGTGAAGACAGGTGGTCTTGCGGATGTGATCGGGGCCGTGCCCAAAGCGCTTGAAGCGATGGGGCATGAGGTCAAGATCCTGATCCCGGCCTACCGTGCGCTGCTGCCACTGCTGGAAACCGGTCAAAGGGTGTCCGAGTTTTCCGACCTTTTCGGCGGCAAGGTGCGGGTGATTGAGGTTCGTGCCGAAGGGCTGAGCCTTCTTCTTCTTGATGCGCCGCATCTTTTTGATCGTGACGGCACGCTTTACCTGACCCCGGAGGGGCAGGACTGGCCTGACAATCATCTGCGCTTTGCGGCACTTGGGCTGGTGGGTGCACATATCGCCGCCGATGGCGCGGATGGCTGGGTGCCTGATGTGGTCAATTGCCATGACTGGCAAGCTGGTCTGTTGCCCGCGTATCTGCGCCAGTTCAAGCGTCCGGCACCTGCCGTCGTGACGACCATTCACAACATCGCGTTTCAGGGTGTCTATGGCCCGCAGAACCTGGCTCCTCTTGGTTTGTCGGCTGAACTGTTCACTCAAGACGGAATTGAATACTGGGGCAGCATCAGTTTCCTCAAAGCAGGGCTTGCGCTGGCCGACAAGATCACAACCGTCAGCAACAGCTATGCGTCCGAGTTGCTGATGCCGGAGTTCGGCATGGGTATGGAAGGGCTGCTGACCGCACGCGCAGGTGATCTGAGTGGGATCCTCAACGGGATCGATCTGGATGTCTGGAATCCGGGGACGGATCCGGCGCTGCCACGGCCCTACAACGCACGCTCGTTGAAAGGCAAGGGGATCAACAAGGCCGAGGTCGAGGCGCGCTTCGATCTGACCCCAAATCCATCGGCACCGCTGTTCTGTGCAGTCAGTCGGCTAACCTCGCAAAAAGGTTTCGACATGCTGCTTGACTGCCTGCCGGGTCTGATTGCCAAAGGCGGGCGGCTGGCATTGCTGGGCAGTGGAGAGCAGGCGATTGAACAAGCTTTTGTCGACGCCTCCCAGCGCTACAAAGGGGCAGTCGGCGTGGTGATCGGCTATGATGAGGGGCTGTCGCATCTGTTGCAGGGTGGCAGCGACGCCATCGTGATCCCATCGCGGTTTGAGCCCTGCGGTCTGACCCAATTATACGGTCTGCGCTATGGCACGATCCCGGTAGTTGCGCGCACGGGTGGGCTGGCCGATACGATCATCGACGCCAATGACGCAGGATTGCAGGCCAATTGCGCGACCGGCATACAGTTTTCCCCGATCACAACACAGATGTTTTCGCAGGCGCTGGCGCGGGCCTGTGATCTGTATGCGCAGCCCAAGATCTGGTCAGCCATGGTCCGGCGTGCGATGAAACATCCGGTTGGATGGGATGTCTCGGCGGGTGCATATCTGGATGTCTACAATGCCGCGCTGGAGCAGAAGTCCAACTGATGACAGATCGCGCCATTTCGTCGGGAAATCCTTTTCAGCTGGGTGCGCATTCTGATGATGAGGGTGTGAATTTCGCGCTGTTCTCGGCCCATGCCCAGAAGGTTGAGCTGTGTCTGTTCTCGGAAGATGGATCATCCGAGATTGACCGCCTGTCGCTTCCCGAAGTGACCGGTCCGGTCTGGCATGGTCACGTCAAGGGCCTGCCGGTCGGAACGCGCTATGGCTACCGTGTTCATGGAAACTACGCGCCCAAAAGCGGTCATCGGTTCAACCCAAACAAACTGCTTCTTGATCCCTATACCCGGCAGATGCAGGGAGGGTGGGTGCAATCCGATGCTTTGCTGGGGTTTGACGCGGCAGCCTCTGACGAGGACCTGTCCTTTTCGACCGAGGACAGCGCGCCTTACGTGCCGAAGTCCGTGGTCCCGGACCCGGCGGTATTTGCTGGGGCGCAGCGCATGCGCCGGAGCGAGGATGCGCGGGATCTGATTTATGAAGCCCATGTCAAAGGCCTGACGCAGGTGAACGCGGACGTATCCGAGCAGGTTCGTGGCAGCTATGAGGGGCTGGCCTCGGATGCCATGATCGTTCATCTGCAATCGCTGGGCGTGCGGGCCATCGAATTGTTGCCGGTGCATGGCTTCATCGATGACAGTTTTTTGCTGGAACGTGGTTTGCGCAACTACTGGGGCTACAACTCCATCGCCTTTTTCGCGCCCGAGCCACGGTATTTCGGGCCGGAGGGTCTGATCGGCTTTCGCCAGATGGTCGACCGGTTCCACGCAGCCGGGATCGAAGTGCTTCTCGACGTGGTCTACAACCACACGGCCGAAGGTGATCAGCGTGGCCCGACGCTGAGCTTCCGCGGGATCGACAATGCGTCCTATTATCATCTGCTGGCCGGACAGCCGCGGTTCTATGTCAACGACTCGGGCTGTGGAAACACCCTGAATGTGGCGCATCCTTATGTGCTCAGAATGGTGCTCGACAGTCTGCGCTTCTGGGTTGAGTGTATGGGCATCGACGGGTTCCGTTTCGATTTGGCAACGACACTGGGGCGTGAGGCCCATGGTTTCGATCCGCATGGCGGGTTTTTCGATGCGCTGCGGCAGGATCCGGTGCTGGCATCGGTTCGGCTGATCGCCGAGCCGTGGGACATCGGACCGGGCGGGTATCAGCTTGGCGGCTTTCCCCATGAATTTGCGGAATGGAACGACAGTTTTCGCGACACCGCCCGGCGGTATTGGCGGGGTGAAGAGCATTCGGCTCAGGAACTGGGCGCGCGCCTTCTGGGATCTGCGGACAAGTTCGATCGGGGCGGGCGCAGATCTTGGGCATCGGTCAATTTTGTGGCATCCCATGACGGCTTCACCCTTGCCGATACAACCGCCTATCTTGAGCGCCACAACGAGGCCAACACCGAGAACAATCAGGACGGGCACCACAGCAATTTCAGTTCGAACGGCGGGATTGAGGGTTTTACCAACAATCCTGCCATTCTGGCTTTGCGCGCGCGCAGGCAGCGAAATCTGCTTGCAACGGTTTTTCTATCCCAGGGCACGCCGATGCTGCTGGCCGGCGACGAGTTATCGAACTCACAGGACGGCAACAACAACGCCTATTGTCAGGACAACGAGATCGGCTGGATCAACTGGGACCGGGCGGATCTGGGGTTTCTGGAATTCACCAAAGCCCTGTCGACGTTTCGTCAGGCCCACACAGCGCTGCGCCAGACCCGCTTCTTGCATGGTCAGAAGCGGACCAGTGACGGATTGCGCGACGTGGAATGGACCGATTTTTCCGGTGGGGCTTTGCAGTGGCGCGACCCGGGCCTGTCCGAGTTCTGCCTGACCCTGCGCTGCTCGGCCGAGGCACCATCCTGTGATGATCGCGACATGGTGTTTCTGGTGTTCAACCGCTCGCAGAAAACCTCGGAAGTGGCCTTGCCCAAATTGCCTGACGGGCAATCATGGGTCCGCGTCATTGACACAAGCACGGCTGCGCAAAAATCGCAGAAGGAAGGCAATGCCCTGACCAAGGTGCTGGGTGAGACCGTGACGGCTTTCGCGCCAGTGCAAGACGGTGACATCAAGTGAGCCCTGATGAAACGCTGCACGCCTTGGGTGCGCATTTCGGAATTCATGATGCTTTTCATGATTTCAGCGGCGCGCAGCATCTGACCTCGAATGACACACGCCGCGCCATTTTGCGCGCGCTTGGTGTGGATGTCTCGTCAGACGCAGCTGTCGCAGAACAATTGTCTGATATACGCGCCCGTTCGGAGCACCGCTGGTTTCCAGAAGAAGTGATCATCGACGCAGGGCATCCCAATGACCTGCCTTTCGGTTTGGGGGCCACGTGGCGCCTTTTGCGCTGGCAGGACCGGGCTGAAATTGCCGAGGGACAGGCAGGCGATCACATTACTTTGCCCGCCTTGGCGCCGGACGTGTACGAGCTTGAAGCCTCCGTTGCTGGACGTGTGGAGCATGTTCGGGTTCTGTCAGCGCCAGACCGATTACCAGACATGCGCGATGGTCGTCACTGGGGGCTCACAGCAGCACTTTACGGTCTGACGTCCGCGCGGTCCATGGGGCTTGGTGACTACGCCGATCTGGCTGAGCTTTGTGCGGTGGCAGCCGGGGCGGGAGCGGGATTTGTCGGGATCAACCCGGTGCATGACATGGGTTTTGCCTGTGAGAAGGCGATCAGTCCTTACTCGCCCTCTCACCGTGGTTTTTACAACACCAACCACATAGCGCTCGATGCAATTCCGGGACTGGAAACAGTGTCAGAAGCCAAGGCTATTCTGGCGCAAACCCGCAAAATGCTTTCGGACGCGCGCGCGTCAGAGACTGTCCAGTATCACCAGCACAGACAGGCACATCAGGCCGCTCTTGTGCAGCTATATGATCTGTTTCTCTCCGCTGCAGATGCGGGCACAGTGACGGATTTCAGATCGTTCATTGCGGCGTCTGGACCGACGCTGGCGAGATTTGCCCGATATGAAAACCTGAGTGAGACACATGGCGATGACTGGTGGTCATGGCCGTCGAAAGCCTCTCCGGCCTGTGACCGGACGGAGTTTCACGCCTGGCTGCAATGGATTTGCGATCGCCAGTTGGGAAAAGCAGCGGCAGATGCACGAGCAGCCGGTCTGGAACCGGGATTATACCTCGATCTGGCTGTCGGACCCCGGCGAAACGGTGGTGAAAGCTGGTGCGAACAGGACAGCATTGCAAACGGTATTTCAATCGGCGCGCCACCTGACCATCTGGGTCCGGAAGGGCAGAACTGGGACCTCGCCGCCTACGCCCCGCACAAGTTGCAGACGGCAGGCTATGGCCCCTTGCGGTCCATCCTGTCGGCCACCATGCGCCATGCAGGTCTGGTGCGGATCGATCATGTTCTGGGATTGAACCGCAGCTTCTGGATCCCAGATGACGGCAGCCCCGGCACCTACATCAGCCAGCCGTTTGATGCACTTCTGGCGATCATCAAGATCGAGGCGCTCCGCGCGGGCACTGCCGTGGTGGGCGAAGACCTTGGCTTGGTTCCAGATGGCTTCCGGGAGACCATGCAAAACCATGGCTTCTATGGTTATTCGGTTCTGCAGTACGAGAAATCCCACGACGGTTTTCGTGATCCGCGAACGGGCCAAAGCCATGTCCTGTCCTGCTTTGCCACACATGACACGCCCACCATCGCGGGTTTCGTCGCTGCGCGTGACATAGACTGGTGGGAAAAGCTGGACATCTTGGGTGCGCCTGAGGCCGAAAATGCGCGTGCAACACGCAAGCAGGATGTCGCAGCCCTGACCGCGCTTGACGATGGGACAGACACCAACTTCACGGCAGGTATGCATCGCCTGTTGGCAGCTTCCGCGGCGGATCTGGTCAGCGTGCAGCTTGACGATGTTCAAGGCGTCACCGAAGCGCAGAACCTGCCCGGCACCATAGACGAACACCCCAACTGGCGCAGACGATACCCCACGCCCCTTGAAGACATGCCTTCAGAGGGCAGTCTTGATGCGGTGGGGGAGATCATGAAACAACAGGGGCGAATGGCCCAAGGCTCAAGCGACTGAAAGGACTTCACATGACCGTCCAGACTGTAAACACCACACCCATTGACGGCCAGAAGCCCGGAACCTCGGGCCTGCGTAAGAAGACCCGCGTGTTCATGGAGCCGGGGTTTCTTGAGAATTTCGTGCAATCGATCTTCGATGCCATTGGTGGCGGTCAGGGCAAGACCTTCGTGATTGGCGGGGACGGGCGATATTTCAACGCAGAGGCCATTCAGACGATCCTGAAGATGGCGGCGGCCAATGGTGCTGCCCGAGTGATTGTCGGGCAAGGCGGGCTTTTGTCGACCCCTGCGGCATCACATCTGATCCGGCTCAATAATGCAGACGGCGGTTTCATCCTGTCGGCCAGCCACAATCCCGGGGGGCTGGACGAGGATTTCGGGCTGAAGTTCAATGGTGCGAACGGTGGACCGGCGCCAGAAAAACTGACCGATGAGATGTTTGCCAACACCAAATCGATTTCATCCTACAAGGTGCTGGAGGCAGGTGATGTCGATCTGGGACAATTGGGTGAGAGCCAACTCGGCGACATGAGAGTCACGGTTGTTGATCCGGTCTCTGACTATGAGGCGCTCATGGCCTCCATTTTTGACTTCGAAGCCATTTCAGCGCTGTTTGCTTCGGGGTTTCGGATGCGGTTTGACGCGATGCATGCGGTGACCGGCCCATATGCCAAGGCCATTCTGGAAGGCAGGCTCGGGGCACGTGCGGGTAGTGTGGTCAACGCGGTTCCCTTGCCTGATTTCGGCGGCGGTCACCCAGACCCCAATCCAATCTGGGCCAAGGATCTTATGGCCGAGATGATGTCGACCGATGCCTCTGATTTCGGTGCTGCGTCCGATGGCGACGGGGACCGCAACATGATTGTCGGCAAAGGCGCTTACGTGACCCCGTCCGACAGCCTTGCTGTTCTGGCCGCAAATGCGCATCTGGTTCCAGCCTACAAGGGCGGGTTGGCCGGGGTTGCGCGTTCCATGCCGACCAGTGCGGCCGTCGACCGCGTGGCCAAGGCCAAAGGTCTGGAAAGCTTCGAGACGCCAACGGGCTGGAAATTCTTTGGCAATTTGCTGGATGCAGGCCGGATCACGCTATGCGGTGAGGAGAGTGCCGGAACAGGCTCGGACCACGTGCGCGAGAAAGACGGCCTGTGGGCCGTGCTGATGTGGCTGAACATTCTGGCTGTCCGCAAGGCATCGGTGGCCGAGATCATGACCGATCACTGGAGCCGCTTTGGGCGAGATTATTACTCCCGCCTCGATTTCGAGGCGGTGCCCAGCGATCAGGCCAATGCCCTGATGTCCGATCTGATTGCTGCACTGGATGCACTTCCGGGAACAGCGGCCAACGGTCAGACGGTCTCAGCCGCTGATCAGTTTGCCTATTCCGATCCTGTTGACGGATCATTGTCGGAAGGGCAGGGCCTGCGGCTGTGGTTCGAAAGTGATGCACGTGCGGTCTTGCGGCTGTCGGGCACCGGTACTCAAGGTGCCACGATCCGGCTTTATATCGAAACATATGTGGATGATGCGGCCAGCCTTGCCCTAGACACAGCAGATGTCCTGGCACCGGTACGAAATGCCGTCTTTGAGATCGCGAAATTCCAACATCACATCGGACGCACCACACCCGACGTGGTGACCTGAGATCAGGCCTTCTTAGGATTTCGTGCGATGGAAACCGGAAGTGGCACGCCCAACGGAAGGCGGCAAAACTGGTGTTGTCAAACACTTGTTTTGTCCAACCTTCCAAAACAACCCCTTTGAAGAAGTTGAGGAATTTGGCGAAGCGTCCAACCAAGCAGAACCTTCACCAACGAAAAACGCCGCGTCTCTGGCAGGAGATCACGGCGCTTGTTCACTGAATAAAGCTGAGCAGCTTCAAGCGGAAATATACACGCGGCTGGACTCTGCTGCAAGGCTGTTTGATGCAATCCAAGCCTGTCATCCAGACGATGCACGGCAGGTTATGGCGAACTCATTGCAAGAGATGTGCGCGGGCGTTCCGGTCCCGGCGTTCACATCTCCTATGGATGAGGCAACAGGCTGGGCAGACTTCGCGGCACCCGATGAGTT
>CANLVD010000017.1 GCA_947494445.1 uncultured Paracoccaceae bacterium
CACCGCTCAAGGACCTGCAGAGCCTATCGCTACTGGATCTCACCTCCACACAGGTCTCGGACCTCACACCGCTCAAGAACCACCAGAGCCTCTCGACACTGTTACTCACTTTCACACAGGTCTCGGACCTCACACCGCTCAGGGACCTGCAGAGCCTCTCGGTACTGTATCTCACCTCCACACAGGTCTCGGAACTCTCACCGCTCAAGGACCTGCGGAGCCTCTCGAGACTGGTTCTCATCTCCTCACAGGTCTCGGACCTCACACCGCTCAGGGACCTGCAGAGCCTCTCGACACTGCGTCTCGACGCCACACAAGTCTCGGACCTCACACCGCTCAAGAACCTGCGGAGCCTCTCGCAACTTTATCTCGACGCCACACAAGTCTCGGACCTCACACCCATTGCAGGGCTGGACGGCCTGCTCGGCGATGGTCAGTTAGACGGTCTGTACTTTCGGAGTATCCCCGCAACCCAAACCGACCCCGAACTCAAACGTCTGTCCGAGATAGAAGACGATCAAGACCGCACCAGACAAACCCTCGCCTATCTCAAATCCCTGCAAAAACCGCCTGCCCAGCCCGACGATCAGCCCGGTGCGCCGACATACATCACCCCCGATGACGGCCCGATCCGCCCGGCGAGCCACCCCTTGCAGGACGACGACGTCACGCAATCCATTCTGCATGAGGATTGCCGCCGCAAGGTCGCCCGCCTGATCGAGGTGACAGCAGGTTCCAACCAATGTGCTGTCCTGCGCGAAGATGCCGCCCGCTATCAGACCGTCATCGACCTGCCGCCCACTGACATCCTGCCCGAGGCCTTGTGGTCGGTTGCCAACACCTTGCGTGCAGCGCTTGAGGCGCATCAGGCGCATGAGGCCGACGGCAACCTCAACGCGCTGCCCGATGACATCGCCGCAGTGCTTCTCGACCTGATGCAGACCCATGGCGTCTATGCCCTTGGCAAGCCCGGGATGGCAGAGGTCGAACAGGCCGCCCGCAACTTTCTGACCGGCCCTGTCAACCGCGACGCGGTCACCCCGACACTGGACATCGCCAAGGCCATGGCCGATGCACCGGAAGCAATTTCGGCCGAGGCCAGTGGGCCGATACTGGAAGACGCCACAACCGCCACCGGGTCAGGACCTTCTGCCGACATGGCCGCCGGGGCTGCCCAACGCAGCGTCTGGAACATCTTTGCCAGCGTTGCCCGCAAGGTTCGGGTCGCGGTGGTGCAAGGGGGCAAATTTGCCGCCACAACCGTTGTCAGCGGTCAGGCCGTTGAGTGGCTTCTCTCAAAATTACCAATGATCGAAACCTACCTGACAGCGCTTGGCGGGCGTCTGCCGGAATGGTGGCCATGGCTTGCCGAAATCCTCAAAACGGTCTTCTGAATGGGCTGAAATCCTCTTTCCCGCGATCCTATTGAAATCGCAGGAAAGAGTTATGAAAAAGCTATGAAAGAGTTACGAAAGAACTCTTTGCAAAAACGCCCCCTCAGGCCGCCGCGATCGCCTTGGCGAGCATGTCCAGTTTCTCGGCTGGCAGGCCCGCGACGTTGATCCGGCTGTCGCCCACGATGTAGATCCCGTGCTCTTCGCGGACCTTCAGAACCTGCTCCGGTGTGATCCCGAGACGTGAGAACATGCCGCGATGTTCTGCAACGAAATCAAAGGCATCCGAGTTTGTCTGTTCGCGCAGGGCCTGTGCGAAATCGCGGCGCAGGTCGAGCATCCGCAGCCGCATCTCCTCAACCTCGGCCATCCAGTCAGCCTTGAGCGCGGGATCTTTGAGGATGATTTCCACGACCTTGGCCCCGTGATCGGGCGGAAACGAGAACGTCAACCGGTTCAGCGACGCCAATGCCCCCTTGGTCAGCTCCAGCGCATCCGCATCCGACGTCACCACCAGCGCCACCCCGACCCGGTCGCGGTAAAGGCCGAAGTTCTTCGAACAGCTCGCCGCGATCAGCAGTTGGGGGACTTTCGCCGCCATGGCACGCACGCCAGCCGCATCTTCCTCCAACCCGTCGCCAAAGCCCTGATAGGCAAAGTCGACAAACGGGGTTGCATCCTTTTCAATAAGAAGATCAGTGACTTGCGCCCATTGATCCAGCGTCAGGTTCGCGCCCGTCGGGTTGTGGCAGCAGCCGTGCAGGATCACCACATCGCCGGATTTCACCCCCGACAGGTCGCTCATCAGCCCGTCGAAATCGACGCCGCATGTGGCCTCGTCAAAGTAGCGATAGGTCCGACCGGTCAGCCCCAGATGCTTGACGATCGCGGGGTGGTTCGGCCAGGTCGGGTCCGAAAACCAGACGGTCGCCTCAGGGTTCGCCAAGCGTGTCAGCAGCAAAAGCTGGTGGATCGCACCCGTCCCACCGGGCGCCTGCGCACCGACAACATGGCCGGCAGGCACCGCATCACCCAGCACCAGATCGCGCATCACATCGACAAAACCCAGATCGCCCAGAAGGCCGACATAGGACTTGCTGTCCTGGCTCTCAAGCAGACGTGCCTCAGCCGCCTTGACCGCGCGCATCACCGGGGTCTTGCCTTGCGCGTCCTTGTAGACACCCACGCCCAGATCAACCTTGTCCGTCCGCGTGTCCGCCTTGAACTGGCCAATCATCTGGATGATCTTGTCGGGCGGTTGCGGGGTCAGGTTTTTGAGCATTGGAATTGTCCTTGCATGGTTACTGTCGGGATTCGACAACCCGCATATACGCCTCCCGACGCTGCGGCACAAACCCAAGTTTCTGGTAGAGACCCAAGGCCTGTGGATGGTCCAGCGTACAGGTGTTGACGGTCAGTTGGGCAACGCCGGGAATGTCCCATCCCATATGGATCGCGGTCTTGAGAAGATAGCTCCCCAGCCCGCGCCCCTGGGCATCCGGCACAAGACCGAAATAGGCCAGATCACAGAGGCCGTCATCGCGCGTGTCGAGCATGAAGAACCCGCCGGGCCAGCCATCGATCATCAGGGTGTAGAGCTGCACCTCGGGCGCTGAAACGAAAGCCTCCAGCTCCGCTTCCGGGCGGCTCAACCAATCGGTCCAGTCGTAATCCGCCCCCACCAACCGGTAGAGCGTCAGAAACCACCATGGCGGAATGCTCTCGGCCCGGATCAGCGCTGCTTTCTGGCCCATTGGCATCGACGGGCGATCAAACTCAGGGCGGGCATCCATCGCCAGATAGGTGATGTTCACCTCGACTTCATTGGACGCCCCGTCACTCATCCGGTTTCGACTTTCAGGTCATTATACATGCCCCATTCGGACCAGGATCCGTCATACAGGCTGTTATCCCCATGTCCGATGCGCTCCAGCGCCAGCGACAGGATCGCCGCCGTCACGCCCGATCCGCAGGAGGTCACGAGGGGTTTGCCAAGATCCACCCCTGCGCTTTCGAACACCGCCTTCAGATCTGCAGCAGATTTCATCGTGCCCAGATCGGTCAGCAGATCCTTGTAATACACGTTCTTTGATCCCGGGATGTGGCCCGAGCGCAGGCCGGGCCTTGCCTCGACCTCTTCGCCGCGAAACCGCGCGGGCGAACGTGCATCGATGATCTGGGTGTCCCCCAGCTTGGCATGCGCGGCCATCTGGCTCACGTCGCGCACCAGGCCTGCATTACGCCGGGCGGTGAAGTGCCGGTCACGCATCACCGGCTCCATGTCATCGACCGGACGCCCTTCGGCACGCCATTTCGGCAGGCCACCGTCCAGTACCGCGCAATCGGTCTTGCCAAAGAGCCGGAAGAGCCACCAGACCCGGGCCGCCGAGAACAGACCGGCACTGTCATAGACCACAACGCGGTGGCCATCACCGATGCCCATGGCCCGCATTCGTGAGATGAACTTCTCGACCGGGGGCGCCATGTGCGGGAGCGGAGAATTGCTGTCGGAGATCTCGTCAATGTCAAAGAACCGCGCGCCTGGGATATGCGCTTCAGCGTATTCGGCCTTGGGATCGCGCCCCTCTGCGGGCAGATACCAACTGGCATCCAGAATCTTCACATCCGGCGCGTTCAGATGCGCCTCGAGCCATTCTGTGGAAACGAGAAGCTGCGGGTCACTGGTTGGCATCGGATCGGCATTCCTGATGGGGTTGAACTTACCTACACAGGTACTTCGCGCTCACCCAAGGTGCAAGGTTTACTGAGACCTCAGGCCCTTGGCCGAGCGACGCCGGACAAGCCGCAGCAATAGACGCAAGCCTTCCGAGCCGAGCAGATAGCCGATTACCCCGAAAAGGACGCCTTCCAGCGTCAGAGGAACCGCAGGGCGAAAGCTTTCGCTGGTTGCCGAGAGAAGCGCAAGATCCGCACCTGTCGCGACCACCGACAGGCGAGAGACCGGATTGCCACCCGTCAACCGGGCCTGCTGAAGCGACAGCCTGTCGAGCCGGGCAAAGCTCTGCGCCAACTGCCCGCCATGGGCCTGCACGAACGCATCGGACGAGCCGGTCAAACGGGCCAGCGCCTCCGCCCGCGTCAACCCTTCGGCGCGCGCTGAGGCATCAAAATTCTCGGCGATCAGAGACAACTCCTGCACCGCCCCACCAATGCGCTGTGCGTATTGATCAGTAAACGCCGGGTACTGCGACCCGGCAGCCCCGGCCAAAAGACCGGTTGCCAATGTCAGTATGCGGAGCATGTGCTGCCCTCGTGATCTCTGCCTCGAGGGTAGTATGGCAGAAACTTGGAGTCTGTAAAAGTTTGCAAGTGACTGCTTTGCGGACGAAAGCTCCAATTCGCAGCAGCTGCACAAATGTCAGCTTTCGGATCGCACCGCAAAACAGTCTGTCTTTCGTAGATCTAGGAAACACATGGCAAGATAAAATGATCTCGTACAATGGAGAGAAAGACTGCACTTTCATGCGCAGCTTTATGCCTACGGCGCAGTTCCCTGTAGCTCAGAACTACCTACGGTGGCAGAGTGCTTGACTTACGCTGCGCATGACGATGTTCAGAGGATTTCAGCTCCGAAGGAATGTCAGGGGTTCCGTCTCACCAAAAGATTAACTTGGAAATTACTGCACGTCCCAAGTGGAAGTACGCCCGCCCGGGCTTTCAAATGTAACTTCATTGCCATTCAGAGTGACCATTTGGCATTCTGTTCCCGCAAACCGCTCTGGCTCCGTAAGAGTACGGCAATACTTACCGTCACGCTCTTCCCAAGTACCAACGATATCCTCATTGCCACCGATAGTTCCGTTTGATCTCAACACGACTTCGGTCTCACCATCAGCGCCGTTCAATAGGGTCTTATCGACTATCGAAAGCCATGTCGGGGCATTTGTGCTTTGGGTTGCTGTTCCACTCGTTGTCGTCTGACAAGCTGCCAGGCTCAAACCTGCAATAACCGCCAATGCAAAATGCTTCATTCTGTCCCTCCAAATTTTTGAAAAAAGTCGCTATTTTTAGTGTATTCACAATGAACACGTAGTTTCGTTTGGCAAGTGAAATCTGCCCGTTAGTCCCAAATGGCTCCGCGCAATTCCAGCAAGAAGCTGAATTTAAGTCTTTAGGGTGTAATTGGCCGGGCTTATAGTGGTCTGACAAGGTACTAGCTGTCGTTCAAGCAAGCCGCATCATCGGCCTAAAAGGGCAATGAGCAGACATTCACCTTCGGCGTGATGACATCGTCGGGTCAGCTCTAGGCAACCATATTTGACTTCTTCAAGCCACAGCCCGGCTCAGTGCGCATTGTGACCACAGCGCTGACAGCGCACCCACCAGATGGTCGATATCGGCGTCTGTGTGCAGCGGTCCGGGGGTAAAACGCAGGCGCTCGGTGCCCTTGGGCACGGTCGGGTAGTTGATGGGCTGGACGTAGATGCCGTAGCTCTCCATCAGAATGTCCGCGATCTCGCGGCATTTGACTGGGTCCTTGATCATCACCGGGATGATGTGGCTTGGGTTGGGCAGGTGCGGAATGCCGGCGGCGTCCAGCTTGGCGCGCAGGCGGGCGACCTGACGGCGCTGGCCTTCCCGCTCGATCTGGCTCTCCTTCAGATGTGCAATGGACGTGCGCGCGCCTGCCGCACAGGCCGGTGGCAGGGCCGTGGTGAAGATGAAACCAGACGCAAAGGAACGGATGAAATCACACAGCGCGACCGAGCCGGTGATATAACCACCCACCACGCCAAAGGCCTTGCCAAGCGTGCCTTCGATCAACGTGATGCGGTCCATCAGGCCCTGCTCCTCTGCAACACCGCCGCCACGCGGACCGTACATGCCGACCGCGTGGACCTCATCCAGATAGGTCATCGCGCCGTGCTTTTCGGCCACCTCGACAATCTCGCGAATGGGCGCAATGTCGCCATCCATGGAATAGACGCTCTCGAAAGCCACAATCTTGGTGGCATCCGCCGGGCATTCGCTCAGCGCGCGGTCCAGATCCTCGACATCATTGTGCTTCCAGATCTTCTTGGCGCATTTCGCGTGGCGAATTCCTTCGATCATGGAGGCGTGGTTGAGCGCATCCGACAGGATCACCGCATTGGGCAGGCGTGCACCCAGCGTGCTCAGCGCTGCCCAGTTCGAGACGTAACCGGAGGTGAACAGAAGCGCGTCATCCTTGCCATGCAGATCGGCCAGCTCACGCTCCAGCAGCAGATGCTCATGATTGGTGCCCGAGATGTTGCGCGTACCGCCCGCGCCTGCACCGTATTTCAGAACCGCATCCGACATCGCCGTCGTGACCTTGGGATTGTGACCCATTCCCAGATAATCGTTCGAGCACCAGACGGTTACCTGATCGGGGCCGTCCCCGTGGTTTCCGGCACGCGGGAAAGAGCCGCAGGCGCGTTCAAGTTCGGCGAAAATCCGGTAGTTGCCCTCGGATTTCAGATCATCGAGCTGGGTGTTAAACAGGCTGTCAAAGTCCATCGCGGTATCCTCGTCTCATCAAGTGTTTTTGGGGTCTGGTCGGGCCAGTCCCTTGTTGGTGTCAGGTATCATCCAGCGCCACAGGCGCGCATCGGGTATCGGCAGGATCATCAGCCAGTGCTCCAGAAGAGCCAGCGCCGTAAGCGTGGCGAGCAGCGTGAAGCCCACCAGCCCCGCGCTGCCAACTTCGGTCGCATAGGCACGCTCCAGCCAGCAGGCAACGCCGAAACTCAGCGCTGTGGTCGAGATCGGGAACATCCAGTTCATTGGCGCAATCCTGAAATGGCTCGCCAGATGGCGGACCGGGTGCGGCAAGAATTCCTCATTGATGTTGGGCACGCCAAGATAGACATTCAGCTTGGCCGAGATGCGCGCGAAATAAAGGATGATGAAGGTCCACATGCCAAAGACATTGGCCGCATCATGCAAAACCAGCAGGATCGCGATCAGGCAGGCGGTCAGCGCCATCTCGGAATAGGCAACTGTCCCCCAGGCCCGCACGAACCGCTCCCATTCCGGCACATCCTCTGGGCAATGGCGCAGGTTCGGCCCGGTCACGATGCCCGACAGGAACGCCATCTCGAACCAGCCCCAGATGGCCAGCGCGGACAGGAAAGCGACATATACGCCCGCAACTGTCAGATGCCCGCCCGACCAGTACAGCCCGAAGCCGCCTGCCAGCAGTACCGGCAGGCTGAACATGACACCGGTCAGGTGTGCGTTCTCCCCGGATCGGTCAGCCCGTTTCACAGCCATCAGGATCAGTCCGGTGGAAAACCACCAGACAAATATTGTGAAGGCCATGACTGTCCAGGGATTGGTCAACATGATTTAAAACGCAGGCTCCAGTCGGCTTGAGGCAGGCGGAGTGTTCTTCTTGACCGGCAGCAGATAGAGCCGCAGGAACCCAAGGCCCGCACGTGTACCGGCTGCATATTTCGCAAGCTTGCCGCTCACACCGCCCCGGCGCTTGGCCGCATCCATGTCGATGAAGGCTGCCAGAATGCGCTTGAGACCTGCGTTGAAGCGTGGATCATCGATGTCCAACTCGACCGGGAAGACCTGCCGCGCGATGATGTTGGTCTTGCGGAAGACCTCCATGTCATACCAGTCGATGTCAATGTCGAGCGCCTTGTGGAACTCGGGTCGTGCATGATCGCGGACATACATGGTCGCATAGACCGCCACAAGGAAGAACCGGATCCAAAGCTTGTTGATGCCAGACGTCAGCTTGGGGTCCGTGCGCATCAACAGCGCGAAGGCCTCACCATGGCGGAACTCGTCATTGCACCACTCACGGAACCATTTGAAGATCGGGTGAATTCGCATCTCGGGATTTTGCTCAAGATGGCGGAAAATCGTGATGTAGCGCGCGTAGCCGATCTTTTCCGACAGGTAGGTCGCGTAGTAGATGAACTTGGGCTTGAAGTAGGTGTATTTCTTGGCCTTGGTCAGAAAACCCAAGTTCACACCGACGTTCGCCTCACGCAGGGCGTCGTTGATGAAGCCCGCGTGGCGCGCCTCGTCCCGGCTCATCAGGGCAAAAAGCTCACAGATTTCCTTGTTGTTTCCGCGCCGCTTCATTTCCTTGTAAAGCACGCAGCCCGAGAACTCCGCCGTCAGAGAGCTGACCAGAAAATCGATCAGTTCTTTGCGCAACTCCGGCTCGAACGCATCGAAATCGACCTTGTCCCAGTCTTCGGTTTTCTTGAAGTGGTTGCGGTTCGGATCCGAGCGCAGCTCATCCATCAGCACGTCCCATTCTTCCTGAATTGGGCTGACGTCGATCTTGTCCATCTCGTCGAAATCGGTGGTGTAGAAGCGCGGATCCAGCAATGTGGTCTCGGTCGCGGCCTCCGTGGTTTCGTTGATCTGGGCGCGTGCGGCCTTCATTTCGGCCTGCGAGATGTCTGTCTGCATGTTCATAGCGTCACCTCCTCGGAGAATGAGAATTCGCAAAGTTCCATGAATTCCAGATCGCCTGTCAGGCGCGTCCAGACACGCTCAAGCCAGTTGGCCCGGGTGATCGTGGCGGTGCGATCCTCAGTGATCACCTCGCCGTAGGCTGCCAGCACCGGCTCGCCATGGACCAGCACTTCGTCACCGGGGTGAACGATCGCGCCATTGTTGAACCGCACATGGGCGTGCAGGCTTTCAAATGTATGGGAAACCTCCACCGTACAGGGGGCTTCCTCTCGTCTTCTCGCAAATATAGACATCGTGTTACCCTTTGTTTTGTTGACTTTTCAGCAGGGCCATGAAGGCAGCCGTGTTGTCACGGCCAAATCCTGCAAGCTCTGCCCGCCAGCCGGTCAGATCATCGCGTAAACCGATGTGACCGTCCGAGAAGCGGACAAGGCGGATCGGAGCTGACGGGTCTATGCCCACCTTGCCCCTTTCCCGTGCGAGGGTGCGCCAGACACCCGCGATGAACCCGCCTTTCGACGGGTCGAGATCTGCGATCAATGTGCCATCGGCATCAAAGACCTTGGCGGCTCCGGACATGGAGCCATAAAGCTGGATCGTGCGTTCCTCGATGATCGGAATATCCGGTGGCATGGCGGCCAGTGGCTGATCGGTGACCCGTGCAAACGTCACGATCAGAAGGCTGGTCAGAACCAGACCCAGCATCGCCCACAACAGAACGGCTGGTACCTGTTCCTTGTCGGTGCGCTGATCGCTGTCGTAACGGGCATTTGCCATCGGGATCTTCTCCTTATTCCGCCGGAACCGGGGATACTTGCGGTGTCTGTGCCTTGACCTCGGCCACACGTGTCGTTGCATGCTCTGCCAGAAGGCGCGCAACTTTTTCCGCGTCGGGAATGCAGCGCAGCGCGGGCTGGGTGGGCGCCATCTTCCAGGGCCGCACATGGGGCCAGCACACCAGATAGGACAGCCGCGTTTCGCCCAGAAGCGACATGACGATCGTGCCCGAGCCGTTCTTGCGCAGCTTCAGATCAGCCGATCCGATCCACTGGTAAGGCAGGTTCAGCGTCACGGTCAGGGCCGCACCAATGCGCATCGCCACACGGCGGTTGGTGATCGTGTAGACGGTGGCGCGCGCCATGACATAGCCCATCACCGCCAGGATCAGACCGACGACCGCGCCAAGGATCAGGAAGGGTGAGGCCGCCTGAACAGCCCCCACCACACCGACCTGATCCACGACCGAGATGCCGCGCCACAGTGCCAGAAGCACGAAATACCCCAAAATCCAGTTCAGGTTCAACGCCTCTCGGGTCAGCGCAAGCCAGTCGGGACGGCCCTGCCAGAGGATGTTCTCCCCCTCAGGTGGCCGTTCCGGCAAACCCTCCACGGGTTCCATCTGAAAATCGTCATGAGGCATCCCGGCGACCCTCCCCTTACGGCGTCAAAAGCGGTTCTTGGCGGGCAGGCGACGCATAAAGCGTGCCGCCACAATAGTATCCGCAGATCTTCTCTTCTTCGAGCTTGGTCACCTGATCAGGCGACTTCGTCTTCGGCACGCCAGAGAATTGCGCCCCATAGATCGATTTCACCTTCACATGACTGCCCCAGACCCTGAGCAATGTCATAGGAATGAGCCGCTTGCCGCCTTGATCAAGATCAACCTCAAGGTACCGCACCAGCTGCTCAGGCTCATCAATCCACAGATCCGAAATCTTGCCGACAATCTCGCCGTCACCAGCCTTTACCGGCAGACCACGCGGATCACGACCGGCGGATACAGCAAAGGCCTCCATCAGGCGCATCGGCTTGATCTTGGCGTGACCATGAGCGTCCAGTTCAGGCACATCCTGTCGTGGCGCCCAGGAAGCGGGGCCGACCCCGTCGGCCATGGGATCGCCTGTCGGCTCAAACGGATACCCCTCGGCCACGGCAGTGCGGCGCAGCGCCACCTCGCGGCCCTCGGGTTTCAAGTCAGGCACGGTCACTTCGCCACGACCACCAAACAGCTTGAAGGTCTTTGGCTCAGGCACCGGAAACGGCCCCTGATTGGGCGAGATGTCGCCATCGTCGTTTTCCAGCGGATAGCCTTCGCGCATATTTTCGGTCTGAAGATAGTAGATCAGACCGGCGAAAAAGATCCAGAACAGGTACAGCGCAAGCTGTGCCAGATCAAAGTCGCCGAAGAATGGTTCTGTCATGATGGTCTCCTGTTCCGGCGGTTAGGTAGGAAATTCCGTAAGGCCGATCTTGTCGGCCTCAAGAAACTTCTTGCGTTCAAGCGACCGCACGCCCTTGGCCAGCGGTCCCAATGCGATGAGGGTCAGGAACAAAAGCCCGACCTCGATGTGATAAACAGACAGATAGCCAGTCGCGGGCGTCTCAAGCGCCTTGCCCAGCGCACCGGTCATGGCCCAGCTTGAGACGACGTCGCGCAAGCCTCCGCCAATGGCGATGCCAAAGCCCGCAGCCGTGGCCTGTGACGCGCCCCAGGCTCCCAGCGCCAAACCGCGCCCGGCGATGCCTTCAACGGGCATGGTCATAGCGGCAATCAGCGTGGCGACAGCAAAGATGCCCGCCCCGAACCCGATCAACGCAGCACCTGCAAAGAACAGCGGCACCAGCGCCATGGGCGCCGACAGGGTCACTGCCGTAAAGGCGATGATGCCAACCACCACGCCGCGCGCCGCCATCAGATAAGGGTTCAGCCCATGGTTCAGCCATTTGGCCGCCAGCCCGAAACCGACCAGCGCGCCTGCCGCCCATATCGCGGTCAGCAGGGTCGTGGCCGAGACCGACATGTCGAGAATTTCGCCGCCAAATGGCTCAAGCAGAACGTCCTGCATGGAAAAGGCCATGGTCCCCAACGCCACAACAGCCAGCAGTTTGCCAGCCTGACCGCCGCGCGAATAATCACTCCAGGCTTGTGCAAAGCTTGGACGGGGGGCTGCACGCTCCTCGCGGGTCATCGGGCGCACCCGCTCCTGTTTCCAGAGCGCGATCATGTTCAGTACCAGCGTGACCACGGCCGCGCCCTGTACCACCTGCACCAGTCTCAGGGCCGAGAAGTCGCGAAGCAGCAGGCCGATGATCACGGCAGATACACCCATCCCGGCCAGAAAGCTGACATAGAGCAGCGCCACGACCCGTGGCCGTGTCTCATCAGTTGCCCGGTCAGAGGCAAGAGCCAGGCCCGCGGTCTGCGTCATGTGCAGCCCGAGCCCGGTCATCAGAAAGGCCAATCCCGCCAGAACCTCACCGGCCCAGCTTGGCCCCAGTGTCTGATCGCCTGACAGCACCAGCAACGCAAAGGGCATGATGGCCAGCCCGCCAAACTGCCAGAGCGAACCGAACCAGATATACGGCACCCGTTTCCAGCCAATCGCCGACTTGTATGTGTCCGAGCGGAACCCCAGCAGCGCCCGGAACGGTGCCACCAGCACCGGCAGTGCGATCATGATCGCAACCACGAACGCCGCCACGCCAAGTTCGACAATCATCACCCGGTTCAAGGTGCCCAGCACCATCACCGTGGCCATGCCGACGCTCACCTGAAACAGCGACAGGCGCAGCAACTGACCAAGAGGCAACCCATCCGAGGCTGCATCCGCAAAGGGCAGATACTTGATGCCGATCCTGGCCATGGTTGAGCGCGGAATGATCATCAGCGTGACAACTCCAGTGCATGCGAGATGTAGAAGCCCGAATTAACCTGAAGGATCGACTTCAGCTCCCGCCGCTCCAGCGTGCCAGTCCCGTTCAGGGCCTTGGTCAGCCGGGTCTGGGAAATCGGCACAATCGCGGGGGAGCGGTCAGAACGCGGGAACAGTTTTCCCGCCAGATGCATAGCGCTCAGCAAAGTGGTCTTGGGCGCAACCGTGAACGCAATCCGCTGATCAACCTGACGGCTCAGACCATCAAGCGCACGCGCTATGTCATCAGCCTCATAGTGGATCAGGCTGTCCATCGCGATCGCGAAATCGAACTGGCCGTGATACGGGTCAAGCATATCACCGGCCTTGAACGTGATCCGGTCCAACAGATGCTCCGGCGTGCGATTGCGCGCGACCTCCAGAAGCGAGGGCGAGATGTCGACGGCCAGCACTTCGGCACCGCGTTCGGCCAGTTCGATGCTCATCTGGCCGGCACCAGCACCCGCATCCAGCACACGCGCACCGCTCAGGTCGGTTGGCAAGGCGCTGATCAGCGCTGCCCGCATCCGGTCACGGCCAGCCCGCACGGTCTGGCGGATCCGGCTCACCGGTGCATCAGACGTCAACCGCTCCCATGTTTTGGAAGCGGTCCGGTCGAAATAGGTCTCAAGCCTTTCGCGCGTCTGGTCGTAGGTCTGGCCCATCAATCAAATCCCAGAAGTTCGAAGATGTGACGGTCCTCCAGTGCAGACGGCGCCTGTGGATCGGTTCCAGCCCAAAGCGTTTCAGCCAGACGGATGTACTCTTTCTGCACCGCGATGATGTCCTCATCCGGGTCCATCGCGAACAGGGTCTTTTTCTTGAGGCGCGAGCGGCGAATGGCATCAAGATCCGGCAGATGCGCCAGACGCTTGAAACCAACGGTGTCGCAATAGCGATCAACCTCGTCCGTATCCTTGGACCGGTTGGCCACACAGCCCGCAAGACGCACGTTGTAGTTCTTGGCCTTTGCCTGCACGGCGGCAATGATCCGGTTCATCGCATAGATGCTGTCGAAGTCATTGGCGGTCACGACCAGCGCGCGGTCCGCATGCTGCAAGGGCGCTGCAAATCCACCGCAGACGACATCGCCCAACACATCGAATATCACCACATCAGTGTCTTCCAGCATGTGGTGCTGCTTGAGCAGTTTGACGGTCTGGCCAACCACATACCCGCCGCACCCCGTGCCCGCAGGCGGGCCACCGGCCTCAACGCATTGCACGCCGTTGAAACCCTCATAGACGAAGTCCTCAGGGCGCAGCTCTTCGGCATGGAAATCCACGTCCTTGAGCGTGTCGATCACCGTGGGTACCAGACGACCTGTCAGCGTGAACGTGCTGTCATGCTTGGGATCACAGCCGATCTGCAACACCCGCTTGCCCAGCTTGGAAAACGCGACCGACAGGTTGGACGAGGTCGTCGATTTGCCGATCCCGCCCTTGCCATAGACCGCAAAGACCTTTGCGCCATCGATCTTGACGCTCATGTCCTGATGGACCTGAACAGAGCCGTCGCCGTCCTGACCTTTCAAGACCGGGGGTGCTTTTGCATCGAGTGGGCTCATGCGAGCCTCCTTTCCTTGGTCCCGCTCATTCGGCAGGCACATTGATGCCTTCAACGGCATCCTCAAATTCATCCGCCCCGGCACGCAGCGCATCGAGCGTTGCCTCGTCCGGGTTCCAGAAATCGCGCTCATGGGCCTCCAGCAGGCGGTTTGCCATCCGGGCCGAGGCCTCGGGGTTCAACTCCGCGATCCGCTTGCGCATGGCATCGTCCAGCACGAAGGTCTCGGAAATCCGGTCATAAACCCAAGGGTCAACCTGACCCGTTGTGGCCGACCAGCCGAAGGTGTTGGTCACCTGCGCCTCGATCTGACGGACGCCTTCATGTCCATGTTTCAAAAGCCCCTCGAACCATTTCGGGTTGAGCGACCGGGACCGTGTCTCAAGCGCAATCTGATCGGCCAGCGTGCGGACCTTGCCGTCGCCGCGGGTCTGGTCGCCGATAAAGATCGGCGCTTCGGATCCCTTGGCGCGTTTCACCGCGCGCGAGATGCCACCCAGCGTGTCGAAATAATGGTCCACCGTGGTGACGCCCAACTCGACGCTTTCAAGATTCTGATAGGCCAGATCGACTGTTTTCAGGGTGTCGTTCAGCAGATCGGTTTGAGCTGCGCACTTGCCGTTCATGCCATAGGCAAATGACTTGCGCGCCTCGAACGCATCGGCCAGTTCGTCCTCTTCTTCCCAGGCCGCGCTGTCGATCAGATGATTGACATTGGACCCATAGGCCCCTTCGGCATTGGAGAAGACCCGCAAAGCTGCGGTCTCCATATCCGTGCCCTTTGCATTGGCATAGTTCAGCGCGTTGTCCCGGACGAAATTCAACTCAAGCGGCTCGTCAGCCGTGGCGGCCAGATAGGCAGCTTCGGCCAGCAGCCGGGTTTGCAACGGCAGCAGATCGCGGAAGATGCCCGAAAGCGTCATGATCACGTCGATCCGGGGGCGCCCCAACTCATCAAGCGGGATCAGGTCCGCGCCACCCAGTCGCCCATAGCTGTCAAAGCGCGGCTTTGCACCAAGAAGCGCCAGCGCCTGACCTATAGGCCCGCCGTCGGTCTTGATGTTGTCCGAGCCCCAAAGCACCAGTGCCACCGTACGCGGCGTGCCCTCATAGGCATCCAGCAGTTTCTCGGCCTGCCGTGCACCGTCGCGCAGCGCAAATTCAGTGGGCATCCGGAATGGATCAAAGGCGTGAATGTTGCGCCCTGTGGGCAGAATGTCGGGCGAACGGATCAGATCGCCACCGGGCACCGGACGCACGTATTTGCCATCCAGGGCATGCAGGATCGCAGGCAGTTCCGTGTCTTCGGCCAGAAGCGCGTCGATCCGCTCTCGCTCTTCAGCCTCACATTCCGGCATCAGATCGATATAGCTTGTCCGCGTCTCAGCCCCCATCGGCTGCCCGACCACGTGCAGCCCCTCGGGGATCAGCGCGTTTTCCGTCTCAAGCAGGGTCAGCCACAACTGATCGGGATCGCTGTCCCGGTCCATGTCCACGGCTTCGGCCTGTTCAGCGATCAGTTCGGCCAGCTCCTCGCAATTGGGGTCATCCACCCGCATGGTCCGCCACCGGCTGAGGCTGTCTTTCAACTCCTGCAACCCCTTGTAGAGGCCCGATTGCGCCAATGGCGGTGTCAGGTGCGAGACGATCACCGCATTCGCGCGCCGCTTGGCAAGGCTCGCCTCGGACGGGTTATTGGCGGCATAGAGATAGACGTTGGGCACAGCCCCCATCAGCCGATCCGGCCAGCAGGCCCCGGACATGCCGGATTGCTTGCCCGGCATGAATTCAGTCGCGCCATGCATGCCGAAATGCAGCAGCACATCTGCTTTGAAATCCTGCTCCAGATAGCGGTAGAAGGCTGAAAACGCATGCGTTGGTGCAAAGCCCTTCTCGAAAAGCAACCGCATCGGGTCGCCCTCATACCCAAAGGACGGCTGCACACCGACAAAGACATTGTCGAAATGCGCACCCAGAACGAACAGGCCCGAGCCATCCGACTGGTGCCGCCCCGGTGCGGGCCCCCATGCGCTTTCGATCTGACCCAGATGCGGCTCGCGCTGCACCAGATCATCCGCGCTCAGCCGCTCCGCCACATTGGCAGGCTGGCCGTATTTGTGGGCATTGCCCTTCAGAACCGCTGCACGCAGGGCGTCCACGGTCTCGGGCGGGGTCAGTTTGTAGCCACGTGCCGCCATCGCGTGCAACGTGTTGTACAAGCTCTCGAAGACACCCAGATAGGCTGCCGTCCCGATCGCACCGGCATTGGGCGGGAAGCCATAAAGCACCACGCCGACCTTGCGCGTTGCGACATCCGAGCGGCGCAGCATCGCCTTTTTCTCGATCTTCAGTGCCAGCGCCTCGACCCGTTCAGGACAGGCCGCCATCGCCCGGTCATCACCGGTCGCCTGACAGGCATGAGCACAGCCCTTGCATCCGGTCGGGCCATGCCGTCCGCCAAAGACCGTGGGCGTGGTTGCGCCATCAATTTCGGGCAAGGCCACCAGCATGGTGCTTTCCACAGGCCCCAGCCCGCCTTCGCTTTCAGCCCATTGACCAAGGGTCTGGAACTCCAGCGAATGGGCCGCGATATAGGGCAGATCCAGCTCGGCCAGCACGTCCTCGGCCGCTTTGCTGTCGTTATAGGCAGGCCCGCCCACCAGACTGAACCCGGTCAGCGACACCAGCGCGTCAATCGCGCCATTGTGGTAGGCCTCAATCGCCGGGCGTCCGTCCAGTCCAGCGGCAAATGCCGGAATGACGGTGATGTTGCGCGCCTCAAGCGCGCGGATCACGCCGTCATAATGCGCCGTGTCGCCTGCCAGCACGTAAGACCGCATGAGCAGCAGACCCACGGTCGCCTTTGACCGCAGCGGCACCGGCAGATCGTCGATATCCGTGGCAATCCGGTCCGGCAGATCGGGGTGATAAAGCCCGCATTCAGGGTATTCCCTGGGCGCCTCGACCGTGACACCCCGCCAATGTTCCCGGCTGGAATAGCGCGACAGCAGGAACCTGATCAGGCTTTCGACATTGTCGTCCGAGCCGCCCAGCCAGTATTGCATGCACAGGAAATAGGCCCGCAGATCCTGCGCCTTGCCCGGAATGAATTTCAGGATCTTCGGAAGACGCCGCAGCATCGCCATCTGCTTTTGTGCGCTGGATGCCGACGGGTCGGACTTGCCGCGCAGCTTCTTGAGCAGCGCCATCGCTCCGCTTGCGGGCTGCGACATATCGAGCGAGCCCATGCGGGTCAGCGTCACGACCTCCTTGCCGGCAATCGCGCCGACGAAAGCATCACAATCGTCGCGGCGTGCCTCAAGCGCGGGCAGGATCGCGCGAACCTGTTCATCGAGGAACAGCATATTGGCCAGAATGATGTCCGCAGACGCCACGGCCTCAAGCGCCAGTTCCAGCGCTGCCGGGTTTTCAGACCATTCGGCGGCTGCGTGGATCGACAATTCCAGCCCCGGGAAATCTCTGGTCAGCTTGACCTGAGCCCGCATTGCAGGCCCCGCCACATGACGGTCCAGCGTGACAATGGCCACGCGGTACGGCTTGATGTGCATATCACCGAGCATAATGCGCTTTCGCCTCATACAGAGTGTCGATTGAAATCGTGCTCAAACCCTTCTCTGACGCGAATTTTTCAGTGTTGCGCCGCGCCTTCCCGCGTACAAAAAACGGGATCTTGCGCAATTCCTTTTCGGCATCGACCGCCCAGCTCAGGCCGTCTTCCGTGACCGTCATCTCGGGCACATCAACCTTGATCTCAGACGCAGGTGTGTGCCCGCCATGATGGCTGGGGCCTGCCGCATCGTGAAACTCGAAATCTTCGCGGAACATGTGCAGAAGATGCTCTTCCAGCCCCATGACCAGTGGATGGATCCATGTGTCGAAAAGGACGTTTGCCCCTTCCCATCCCATCTGCGGGGAATACCGCGCCGGGAAATCCTGCACATGCACAGGCGCCGAGATGACAGCGCAGGGAATGCCCAGACGCTTGCCGATGTGCCGCTCCATCTGGGTGCCGAGAATCATCTCGGGCTGCAAAGCCTCGATCGCGCGCTCGACCTCCAGATAATCATCCGTGATCAGCGCCTCCAGACCATAGTCCTTGGCCAGTGCCCGCATGGGGCGGGCAAATTCGCGGTTGTAGCAGCCCATGCCGACCACTTCGAAACCCATCTCATCGCGCGCCACCCGGGCCGCCGCCATGGCATGGGTCGCGTCGCCAAAGACAAAAACCCGCTTGCCGGTCAGGTAGGTGCTGTCCACTGAACGTGACCACCATGGCAGGCGCAGATCAGGACTTTCCAGCGACGGCTGGGACATGTCCGCAAGTTCGGCCACTTCCTTGATGAAGTCGCGCGTCGCCCCCACGCCCAATGGCACGCATTTCGTGTAGGGCTGGCCAAAGGCACGCTCCAGATGGCGGCAGGCAGGCTCTGCACTTTCGGGATAAAGCATCACGTTGAAATGGGCTGCCCCAAGGCGGGCGATATCGGCGGGTGAAGACCCCATCGGACCAATCACGTTGATCCCGATGCCCATGCCCAGAAGCAGCTTTTCTATTTCTGCCACGTCATCGCGGTGCCGGAAACCCAGTCCCGTGGGACCAAGAATATTGCAGGTCACTTCAGGTGTCCGCTCAACCGGTCCGGCCAGATGGCGCACCAGTTGCAGGAAAGTCTCTGACGTGCCGAAGGCTTCCTTGCGCTGATAGGATGGCAGCTCAAGCGGGATCACCGGGACCGGCAGGCCCATGGATTGTGCCAGACCGCCCGGATCATCCTGAATAAGCTCCGCCGTGCAGGAGGCCGCAACGATCAGCGCCTGCGGCTTGAACCGGTCATAGGCATCCTGACAGGTCGCCTTGAACAGGTCTGCCGTGTCGGATCCCAGATCACGTGCCTGAAAGGTCGTGTAGGTGACCGGCGGACGGTGCCCCCGCCGCTCGATCATCGTGAACAGCAGATCAGCATATGTATCGCCCTGCGGCGCGTGCAGCACAAAGTGCAGGTCCTTCATGCCGGTTGCGACACGCATCGCACCGACATGGGGCGGGCCTTCATATGTCCAAACAGTCAGCTTCATAGGGCAAGCGCCTCCCGCCGTCTCAGGGGACGGCTGAAAAGGCCTGCCAGATCACCGGCCTGCTCGTAGCCATGCACAGGCGTGAAGACCAGTTCGATGGCCCATTTCGTGCTCAGCCCTTCCGCTTCAAGCGGGTTGGCCAGCCCAAGTCCGCAGACCGTCAGGTCAGGCCGGGCAGCGCGGCAGCGATCCAGTTGCAGATCGACATCCTGTCCTTCGGAAATGGTGGGACCTTCCGCAATCTGCGCAAGATCCGGCCCGACAAGGCCCTTATGCAGATAGGGCGTGCCGATCTCGACCGCTGTCATGCCACATTCGTTGACCAGAAAACGTGCGAGCGGCACTTCAAGCTGGCTGTCAGGGAAGAAGAAGACCGATTTGCCGTCCAGAACCTCTTTGGCCGCAGCTATTGCCTTACGGGCCCGCGCCCGTGGTGCCTCGGTCACCTCATCGAATTTCGCTGCACTCACCCCATGGGCATCTGCAATCGCGCGCAACCAGTCGGTCGTGCCCTGCTCGCCAAAGGGGAACGGGGCTGAAAGGCGCGTCGCGCCCCGCCCTTCAAGGGCAGCCGCCGTATCACCAAGAAATGGCTGGGTAAGCGCAAAGACCGTGTTTGGCCCGATCCCGAGATCATCCTCGACAGTGCGTGCAGGCAGGCATTTGACCGGGCCAATGCCCATCGCCTTCAACAGCCCGACAAGCTGATCCTCGACCACATCAGGCAAGGCACCAACCAGTACCAGCTGTTCTGTCTCGGTCTGCGGCAGCACCGGCACCATGGAGGCCAGACAGGCATCTTCGCCCTGGGTGAATGTCGTCTCGATGCCGGAGCCCGAATAGTTCAGCACCCGCACTCGGGGCGCGTGGACCTGCGTCAGACGCTCGGCCGCGCGGCCAAGATCCAGCTTGATCACTTCCGAGGGGCAGGAACCGACAAGGAACAACTGCCGAATGTCCGGGCGACGCTCCAGCAGACGGGCGACCTCACGGTCCAGTTCCTCATGGGCATCCACCATGCCTGCCAGATCAGTCTCTTCCAGTATGGCAGTGCCAAAACGCGGCTCGGCAAAGATCATCACGCCAGCGGCAGATTGCAGCAGATGGGCGCAGGTGCGTGAGCCGACCACCAGGAAAAACGCATCCTGCATCTTGCGATGCAGCCAGATGATCCCGGTCAGACCACAGAACACCTCACGCTGGCCACGTTCCTTGAGAACCGGCGCAGAGCCGCATCCCTTGGACAATTCGATCGGACGGTGCGTGTTCATGACCGCCCCTCCGCCTGAAGACGCGCTGCGCGTAATTTCAGCAGGAACTGGGCCGCATTCAGAACATAGGCCGCATAGGCCGCCAGCGCGAGCAGCATCAGTTCCGTCGGTGACAACCCTCCGGTCAAAAGCGCCAGCAGATAGGCGGAATGCAGCGCAATCACCACGAAGCTGACCACGTCCTCCCAGAAAAAGGCAGGTGCCAGCAAGTACTGACCAAATACAATCTTCTCCCAGATCGCTCCGGTTACCATGATTGTATAAAGCACCGCTGTCTTGAGGATGATCGACAGGGTGGCCACTTGATAGCCCTCGCCTGTCCAGAGGTAGCGCAGGACCAGCACAACAGACACCAGAAAGACCAGAAACTGCACAGGCGCCAAGACCCCCTGAACCACTGTCCAGACGGTCTCGTCCCGTCGTTTGCGCTGACTTGGTGTATAGAGCGCGTTACCCTGTGTCTCCACGACCTCGGTGTGCCCCAAGTGCCGACTCCTCCAATCAATTACCACCCAAGGTACCCGGAGCGTGAAAAGTGTCAATTAAAACTTACATTTTAAAAGTTGACATTCCGCTCGGGCGTCTGCATTTTTGGACAGAAATCGACGGCTTGACGCCACAGCTTGGACGCCAACCGACTTTATTTTGAACCCAGCCTCTTTTTAGGGGCTTTTAGGCTTGGCCTACTTTGACTTTCGCCAGAATTAGTCCACTATGACTTTCAGCGCCCTGACGACGTGGATACCCATGGTCTCGGCTGGTGCGAAGGGAAGTTCAGATGTCCAGCAACGGCGGCAATGGTTCGGGTAAAAAGTCCGGCCCAGATGTCAGGGGTGACATTGGGGCATTGGCACGCAAGGCAATCGCTGTCCTTGCGGCAGAGAATGGTCGTACCACGGGTGCTTTGCGGAAATTTCGTCTGAATGAGTTTTGCGATGCACTGGTGCATCCCGACGACAGCCGCCGCAAGGAACTGCTGGACGACTTCATCAACTACGGTGTGACCACGCGGGAGATTTTTGACGATTTGGTCCCCAACGCCGCCCGCATACTTGGCGAGCGCTGGAACGATGACAGCCTGACCTTCACTCAGGTGACCGTGGGCGCTGCCCGCCTTCAGGAAATCATCCGCAGCTTCGATAATGAATACGCCCACGACAGCAAGGCCATTCCGCTGGGCCAGCGCATCCTCGTGGCCGTGCCCGACGGGCAGGACCATACACTCGGTGCGCTGATCGCTGCCAGCCAGTTTCGCCGGATGGGTCTTTGGGTGCATCTGGCCATTGCGCTCTCGGACGCGGAACTGGAAGCCATGGTCAGCGACACACGCTTTGCCATGATCGGCCTGTCCATCGGACATCCGCGCGACCATGGCCGTTTGTCACTTCTGATCAAACGCCTCAGACAATGCGCACCCGAGGTGCCCATCATCGTGGGTGGCAGTTCAATATCATCCGGCGTCGACCTCAGATCGGTCCTTGGCGCGGATCTGGTTTCAATTGATTTGCAAGAAGTCTTTGACTTTTGCGGATTCGATCCATCTATAAGTTTTGACAAGTAGGATTGAAGCGTTGGCACAGCGAACAAGCCTTCAGGAAAATATGAGACGTAACGTGGATAGTCGGACGTCTTCGAACGCAAGCTCTGAGGAGATAGGGTCAGGTCTGGCCCCCCAGAAGATTGCGCACATTCTGGCGGCGTCCAGTGATATCCAGATCATCATAGACAGCGTCGGCATGATCAAGGCCGTGTCAGCAGAACCCCAGCTTACGGATGTTCTGAAAACAGGCGACTGGTCGGGCAGTGACCTGCGGGAGTCTCTGACGGTTGAAAGCATCACCAAGCTGGAAAGCCTTCTGGACCACCTCGCGAATGAAAATCCCGATGCCACACGCTCCCTTGAGCTCAATCACCTGATTGGTGGCAAGTCGGATTGCCCGATCCGCTATGTGGCCATGCGCACTGGTGATGATGAGGAGTTGATCCTGATCGGTCAGAACCTGACCACCGTGGCCGACATGCAGCAACAGTTGGTCAAGGCCCAGCAGGCGCTTGACAAGGATTACGAAAAATACCGTTACGTCGACACCCGCTACCGGGCGATCATGGACGCCTCGACAGAGCCGCTGGTTTTCGCCGAAAGCGCGTCTGGCAAGATCATCGATCTGAACGATGCCGCCGCCAAGCTGTTTGCCGGCACCCGTGAGGGTCTGATCGGTTCAAGCTTCGGACAGCAATTCTCCGACATGCAGCGGCAGGAATTCTTCTCGGGTCTGGATCGCGACCGCGCGGCTCACGCCTCCAGCCCGGTGGATACCACGACCCTGCGCACAAACCGTGCCGTGCGGATCTATCCAACTTCGATGAGGGCCGCAGGCGAACGTCTTGTGCTTTGCCGGATCGAACTTTTGGATGATCAGGCGCGCAGCACGATGGACGCCGCACTTCATGGCCTGTTCGAAGCAGGCTCCGACGCCATTGTGCTGGCGGATGCCCGCGGATCGATCAATAGCGCCAATGACGCGTTCCTGTCGCTCTGCGACATCTCCGACGACAAGGACGTAAACGGCAAGTCCTTCGCCGAGTTTCTTGGCCGGGGGGGCATTGACCTCAAGGTTCTTCTGGAAAACGCCTCGCGCAATGGCCGTATGCGGCTTTACGCGACAAAACTGGCCAGCCGGTTCGGCGGCCAGATCTCGGTCGAGATCGCAACGACCCGTCTTGCCGACACGCCGGACAGCGGCTTCGCTTTCGTCATCCGCGACACATCCCGTCTGGAAGGCATGCGCGAGACATCCGCCCCCGTCACGGATGAAGCGATGCGCAATGTCATGGAACTTGTGGGCTCTGCCCCGCTGCGCGACATCGTCGCTGCAACCACCGATGTGGTTGAGCGGATGTGTATCGAAACGGCCGTGGAACTGACCCAGAACAACCGCGTTGCCGCGGCCGAGATGCTGGGCCTGTCACGTCAGAGCCTTTACGTGAAACTGCGCAAGTTCAACCTGCAGAACAAGAACGCGATGCCCGACTAGGGCAGCGCGCTCTTTCAGATCTCCACATCCTTGGCGTAAGGCACATGGGTCTCTCCCCGGGCGAGACTGCCGACCAGTGACTGCGGCTCGTCCCTGACCAGAACCCCTTCGCCCTCCATATGGTACCGGCCCGTGGCCAGCTTGCGCTTTTCATAGGCCTCCGTATCCAGATCATTGGTGTTGAACTTGCTGTCCTTGGCCTGCTGACGCCGCAACCGCGTGCGCTTTGATACGATGTGGCTCAGCGCCGGTGCGTTCTTGGACAGATGCCCGAAAATCTCGCGATAGGCTTTCGGTGCAACCTCCGGCGATCTGTCATCAAGCATCAGCATCAATCGCTCCGGGTCCGTCACGCCGATGTCCTTGTCCTTGATGTCCATCCCGCCATTGCCCAGCCCGGACCGGTCAAACAGAACATCCCACAGGGTGTGCCCTTCCTTCTGGTTCGTGGGCCGCACACCGGAATCCCCGACATCCTCCTGCTCCAGCTCCACACCACCCAGATTGATGTTGATCAGCAGGTCCTTGGGCGTGAAGTGAAAGCCCTTGGGCGGTTCCGCCGCAATATTGGCCGAAAACCCGCCGCTCATGCCGAACATCAGAATGTACCACTGAATGCGGTGGGTAAACTCGCCATGGGTCATTGCCGCAACCAGCGCGCCATAGTCGTTGAACAGCGCACCTTTCCGGGCCTGACTTGTGAAGTCATCCGCCGACAACAGGCGGGTGTAGTTCGACACGGCCGATCCCAGCCCGCACTGCTTTTCCCGTACAGCCAATGCACGCGTCAGATGGCGGGAGTTCGGCTCCTCTGCCTTGCTCATTTTCCATTGCGCGTTGATGTCCTGTTCAAGCTGCTGAAGCGCCTTGCTGACCGTCCCGCCCAAATCCCGCAGGATCTTGCGCGCGGCAATCGCATCTTGTGCGATCCGCTTCTTGTTGCGGTTCGGATCATCCTCATCCTTGGTCATGGCGGACTTGTAGCGCTTGACGGTGTTTTTCAGTTTGACCTCATTCTTCGGCCCGCCAAACCGCTGGACGACCCCGTTTCGTGCGGGCTTTGCTGCGCGCCCATCGGCCATGCGCTGAAGGCTTTGCAAACCACGCACCTGCGGCGCGCCTTCGGCCAGCTGCGCCAATCCACGATGGGTGGGTGCCGCAGTCCGCGTCTGACCCTGCTTTTGCCGTCTGCGCCTCTCACGAATTGCCATGGTTGATGTCCCCCAGGGCCAAGCCTAGCCACTCGGCAAGGCTGCGTCTACGTCCGGGCAGATTTGCCATGCTCAGGGATCGAGCGCATCATTCCCGTTGCCCGGTTTCAAAATCCCTTGACCAATTTCATTATGTAACGTGTAATTGACAGTATGAGTGTCATTTCTCAGTTACGCTCGCCCGGCAGGCCTGATCCTGCGGCAGCACTTGAGCTGATCAAACCCGTCACCTGGTTCCCACCGATGTGGGCCTATCTGTGTGGCACGGTTTCATCGGGCGTCTCGCCTATGTCTTCTCCCGGCCTTGTCGTGCTCGGCATTCTGCTTGCCGGACCCATTGTCTGCGGGATGAGCCAAGCCGCAAATGACTGGTGCGACCGCCATGTCGATGCGATCAACGAACCCAACCGCCCGATCCCGTCAGGCCGCATCCCCGGACGCTGGGGATTGTGGATCGCACTGGCCATGTCGGTGCTGTCACTTGCCGTCGGATACCTGCTTGGGCCATGGGGATTTGGCGCGACGATCCTTGGCGTTGCGGCCGCCTGGGCCTATTCGGCCGAGCCTGTGCGCCTGAAGCGATCCGGCTGGCTTGGCCCCGGCCTCGTGGGTCTCTGCTATGAGGGTTTGCCATGGTTCACAGGCGCTGCCGTGCTCAGTGCAGGCGCGCCCGCATGGCCCGTTGTGATCTGCGCATTGCTCTATGCCATCGGCGCACATGGCATCATGACACTCAATGATTTCAAAGCCTTGGAAGGCGACCGGGTGATGGGGGTCAACTCCCTTCCCGTGACGCTCGGGCCGGAACGTGCGGCCAAGGCTGCTTGCTGGATCATGGCCCTACCGCAAGTGATGGTGATCGCGCTGCTGTTTGCCTGGGGCCACCCGATCCACGCCGCCATCATCTGCGTTCTGCTCCTGTTGCAACTGCGCGCCATGAAGGTCCTCCTGACCGATCCCAAAGGCCGCGCGCCATGGTATAACGGCGCAGGCGTCGGGCCCTATGTGCTGGGCATGATGGTCACCGCAGCCGCACTGGGGTACGGGTCATGAGCCTCAGCTGGCTGTCCATTGTCCGCCTTGGCCTCGTGCAGATGGCGCTTGGCGCGGTTGTCGTCCTGACCACCTCGACCCTGAACCGTCTGATGGTGTTCGAACTTGCCCTGCCTGCCGTCCTGCCCGGCCTTTTGGTCGCGCTGCATTATGGCATCCAGATCACCCGCCCGAACTGGGGCTACCGCTCGGACACCGGCCGCAAACGCACCCGCTGGATCATCGGCGGCGTCGCCTGTCTGGCAGCGGGGGGATTCGGCGCAGCCCTTGGCGTGGTCGTGATGGAGGGGCAGTTCCTCGCCGGTCTGCTCCTGTCGATTCTGGCCTATGCGCTGATCGGCGTCGGCGTCGGTGCGTCCGGCACCTCGCTTCTGGCACTGCTCGCGACCTCAACAGCACCTCACCGGCGGGCCGCTGCTGCCACAATCACATGGCTGATGATGATCGCGGGCATTGCGATCACCGCAGGCGTCGTCGGTGCCAATCTCGACCCCTACACGCCCGAGCGCCTGCTCAACATTGTGGCCATCGTCACGCTGGGGGCCGTCCTGATCAGCACCCTTGCCGTCTGGGGGATCGAGGCGCGCGTCACCCAGATCACCCCGTCCCGTGAAACCCTGCCTTTCCGTCAGGGTCTGGCCGAGGTCTGGGCCGAGCCCAAGGCCCGCCATTTCACCATTTTCGTGTTCCTCTCTATGACCGCCTATTTCATGCAGGAACTGATACTCGAGCCCTATTCCGCCTTCGTCTTCGACTTCACCCCGGGCCAGTCCACATCCCTGTCCGGTGCGCAGAACGGTGGCGTTTTTGTCGGCATGCTGACCGTGGGGATCATGGCCAGCGGCCTGAAACTGGGGCAGATGAAAACATGGGTCGTGACCGGGTGTCTGATGTCAGCCGCAGCCCTTGGCGTGATCGCCATGCTGGGCCAGTCCGGCCCCGGCGCGCCGCTTTTGCCAGCGGTTGTCTTCCTCGGTTTTGCCAATGGCGTTTTCGCCGTGGCCGCCATCGGCTCGATGATGCAATTGGCCGGCGAAGGCCGCGAGGCACGCGAAGGCACCCGCATGGGCCTTTGGGGCGCAGCACAGGCCATCGCCGCGGGCTTTGGTGGCCTGCTCGGATCGGCCTCTGCTGATCTGATGCGCCTGGCGCTTGGCACACCCGCCACCGCCTTTGGCACCGTCTTTATCTTCGAGGCAGGTCTCTTTCTCGCCTCAGCCTACATGGCCTGGCAGGTGCTTGATCGCACGCCTGCCCGCAGCCCTTCCCCGATCTTGATGCCAGGAGAATGAACATGGTTTATGACGTCGTCGTAGTCGGAGGCGGGCCGTCCGGAGCCACTGCCGCCATGGATCTGGCCGAGGCTGGAAAATCTGTCGCCCTGATCGACCGTGATGGCCGGATCAAGCCATGTGGTGGCGCAATCCCACCGCGCCTGATCGCTGATTTCGACATTCCCGACAGCCAGATCGTTGCCCGGATCAAGACCGCCCGCATGATCTCGCCCACGGCCCGTCAGGTCGACATCCCGATCGAAAACGGCTTTGTGGGTATGGTCGACCGCGAGCATTTCGACGAATTCCTGAGGGTCCGCGCCGCCGCTGCAGGTGCCACGCGCCTGACCGGCACATTCCTGCGGATCGAGCGTGAAACAGACGCCACCTACGTCGTCTATCGCGACAAGGAAACCGGCACCTCTCACAAGATCCGGACCAAACTGATCATTGGCGCAGATGGCGCCCGGTCCAATGTCGCACGCGGCGAAGTGCCCGGCGGCGACACCATTCCTTACGTCATCGCCTATCACGAGATCATCAAGGCTCCCAAGTCCGACAAATACGACCCGGACCGCTGTGATGTGATCTACGACGGCGCGATTTCGCCCGACTTCTACGGCTGGGTCTTCCCGCATGGCGCATCTGCCAGCGTCGGCATGGGCACCGGCATTCAGGGGATCGACCTGAAGGAAGCAACCAAAGCCCTGCGCGCCTCCTCCGGTCTGACCGATTGCGAGACGATCCGGCGCGAAGGTGCTCCAATCCCGCTCAAGCCCCTGAAACGCTGGGACAATGGCAAGGATGTCGTGCTTGCGGGTGATGCAGCTGGCGTTGTCGCCCCTTCTTCGGGCGAGGGCATTTACTACGCCATGGTCGGTGGGCGCGTGGCGGCAACGGCGGCATTGGCAACGCTTGAGACCGGCAAGGTCGGCAATCTGACCATGGCCCGCAAACTGTTCATGGGCGAGCACAAGACCGTGTTTCGCGTGCTCGGCGCCATGCAAGACGCCTATTACAAGTCAGACGAGCGCCGCGAACGCTTCGTCTCGCTCTGCCATGACGTCGATGTCCAGCGCCTGACATTTGAGGCTTACATGAACAAGAAACTTGTCAAAGCCCGCCCAATGGCGCATCTGAAAATCATGGCCAAGAATCTTGCACATCTGACCCGACTGATCCCGGCGACCTCATGACGATCCACATCCCGGCCTGGGTAAATGGTGAACTTGTACCTGTCGAAAAGCTGGACGCCCACAAACGCGGGCTGCGGCACAAGGCGATCTCCGTCTTTCTGATCCGCGATGGTGAAATCCTGATCCAGCGCCGTGCGCTTGCCAAATACCACACGCCCGGTCTCTGGGCGAACACCTGCTGCACTCATCCCTTCTGGGAAGAAGACGCCCTGACCTGCGCGACCCGCCGTCTGACAGAGGAACTGGGCATCAAGGGCGTGCCGCTCACCTATCGCGATCAGGTCGAATACCGCGCTGATGTGGGCAATGACCTGATCGAACATGAGCTTGTGGACATCTACACCAGCCAGATCGAAGGCCAGCTACTGGTCGATTTAAACCCCGATGAAGTGATGGAAGTGCGCTGGATCTCTCCGGGTGACCTGCGGGCCGAGATGGCCGCAACGCCCGAGATCTTCACACCATGGTTCCGCATCTACATGGCAGAACATGCCGCCCAGATTTTCGGAGATCTCAAGGCAGCCTGACCCCGGCGCAACGGCTTGCCCCGAGGTCAAATTTTCAGGCGGTCAGGAACACCTGCACCGCGACAATCACGATGCAGACCCAGCCTGCGGTGAAAATGATCGGGCGCACCGGAAACCCGGCCATGCCCGAAATCATGCCAACCGCATGGGCCACCCGCAGCCAGAAGAACGCCATCGCAGCACCGACAGTCCAGACCGTGCTGATGCCCAGAACGTGGGCCACCAGCAGCACCACGGCAAAAGGCATCAACTGCTCCAGCAGGTTCTGATGCGCACGGTAAGCCCGGTGCACCCATGCCGGCATCTGGCGAATGTCAGGCGGGCGGTGAAAGTCGGCCAATTCCTTGGCCGGCGTCGCATTCACCCCCACGATGTAGGGGATCCAAAGCGACCCCGCCAGCAGTGCGGTCAGCGTCAGATACAGGATTTCCGTGGTCATCACGCGTCCTCCATCTGGTAACCGAACCTGGCAGGCTCGCCGGTCTCCAGCCAGGTTTTCAGCCCTGCAAAGGTCCGCGCCCAGCCCTCGGACACGCCCGGATGCTCGGGCGGCACGCCGTAGTGCTCAACCGTCAACTTGCAGAATGCACCGTTCGGCTCGATCAGATAGACACAGCGGGAATGGGTTTTCACCTCATCCCAGTTGGGCTCAAACGTCACCTCGATCCGGCTTTGGGGATCGGATGAAATCAGACGATGCGCCACCATTTCGGACCCGTCAGGCGCCATGAAGGCCATCCGGTCATCAGGTGCGGACAACTGCCCGGTGCCTGAGGTCGCGATGAAATGATAGTTCATGATCTCGTCGCTCTTGGTCAGTGCCTGCCACAGGGCATCCTGTGTGCAGCGGATGAATGTCTGCATCACCAGATCAGGTTTCTCGGTCATGTCTTGCGGTCCTTCAAGTTGTGCTTTCAGGCGGCTCAGCGCCTTCGCTTTGGGTTTGGCCAGCAAAGGCTCGATCCAGCGGTCAATCACTTCCTGCAACGGCAGGGCGTTGAGATAGTGATACTTGAACCGGCCTTCCTTGCGTGTGGTAATCAGGGACGCGTCCTCCAGAACCCCAAGATGCTTCATGACCCCGAAGCGGCTCATCTCAAGTCGCTCTTCGAGATCACTCAGCGTCTGACCATCCTTGCGGCGCAATTCATCAAGCAGATTGCGTCGGGTCGGGTCGTTCAGGGCTTTGAAAATCTTGTCCATGAGCACTTATATGTGATTTGTTAGTCACGTGACAATATAGTCACCTTTTAATTCTTGTAAAGCATTGATCTGAAACTGAATTCAAACGCCATGAATTTCAAAACCAGTGTGAATCGCGCGCGGATCAGGCGCGCAAACCGGCTCCCAGACCAGAATCAGCAACGCCCATTGCCTGCATCGCACAGGCCGCAATGTCGCATGCACTCAGGCCTGCATCCTCATACATTTCAGCGGGCGAGGCCTGATCGATGAACCTGTCCGGCAGGGTCATCGTGCGGATGGCGACGCCGCCATCCAGACGCCCCGTCTCGGCCAGATGATGCAGCACATGCGCGCCGAAGCCGCCCTTTGCGCCGGTCTCAACCGTGATCAGCGCAGCGTGGTTGCCCACAAGCTGTGCGATCAACTCCTGATCCAAGGGCCGCACGAACCTTGCGTCAGCGACCGTTGTGGTGATCCCGCGCGTCTCAAGCTGTTCGGCTGCCAGCAGGCATTCGCTCAAATGTCCGCCATAGGACAGGATCGCCACATGGCTGCCTTCGCGCAGGACCCGACCCTTGCCAATCTCAAGCGGAATGCCACGTTCGGGCAGGTCGATGCCAACGCCCTCACCGCGCGGATAGCGCACTGCAGTCGGCCCCTCATCATAAGCCGCCTGTGTCGCCACCATATGCATCAGATCCGCCTCATCGCCCGCCGCCATCACCACGAAATTCGGCAGGTTGGCAAGATAGGCAATGTCAAACGCACCGGCATGGGTCGCCCCATCCGCACCCACCAACCCGGCGCGATCAATCGCAAAACGCACCGGCAGGTTCTGAAGGGCGACGTCATGGACAATCTGGTCATAGCCGCGCTGCAGGAAGGTCGAATAGATCGCACAGAACGGCTTTAACCCGCCAGCCGCCATGCCAGCGGCAAAGGTCACGCCATGCTGCTCGGCAATGCCCACGTCAAAGACCCGCGCCGGGAAACGGTCCTGCATCAGGTTGATGCCTGTGCCCGACGGCATTGCCGCTGTTACCGCGACAACGCCGGGATCGGCCTCGGCCTCGGCCACCAAGGCCTTGCCAAAGACAGACGTATAGCTCGGCGCGTTGGGTTTGGATTTTGCCTGCGTGCCCGAGACCACGTCAAATTTCGACACACCATGATACTTGTCCGATGAACTCTCCGCAGGTCCGTAGCCCTTGCCCTTCACGGTCACGCAATGGATCAGCACAGGCCCTGTGGCGCGCGCCTGAGCGGTGCGCAGAACCGGCAGAAGCTGGTTCATGTCATGACCGTCGATCGGGCCGATATAGGTAAAGCCAAGCTCCTCAAACACCGTGCCCTGACCGGTGATCCCGGTCACCAGATCACGCGCGCGCCGTGCGCCATCACGAAACGGCCCCGGCAGATGCTCGGCAAACCCGTCGGCCATATCCTTCAGCGTATGTAACGGCGTGTTGGCATAAAGGCCGCTCAGATAATGCGACATCGCCCCAACCGGCGGAGCAATGGACATCTCGTTGTCATTGAGGATCACGAACATCCGCCGCCCGTCCGAGCCCGCGTTGTTCAGCGCCTCATAGGCCATGCCCGCACTGATCGAGCCATCGCCGATCACGGCGATTGCATCACCTGTCGGCTCGCCCATGTCGCGGGCAACCGTGAAGCCAAGTGCTGCGGAAATGGAGGTCGAGGAATGCGCCGCCCCGAACGGATCATACCGGCTTTCCGAGCGTTTGGTGAAGCCTGACAGGCCGTCCTTCTGGCGCAGGCTGTCCATACGTTTGCGCCGCCCGGTCAGGATCTTGTGCGGATAGCACTGATGGCCCACATCCCAGATCAGCTTGTCAGCGGGCAGATTGAACACCGAATGCAGCGCCACCGTCAGCTCAACCACGCCCAGGGACGAGCCCAGATGGCCGCCGGTGCGCGACACCGCATAGACCGTCTCGGCCCGAACCTCGGCTGCCAGCGTCGCAAGCTCCCGGTCCGACAACCCGGCCAGATCGGCAGGTCCACTGACGCGGTCAAGAAGCGGTGTCTCCGGGCGATCTGTCATCGGTGCGTCCTTCATAAAAAAACGCCGCAGCGGGGGGTTACCCCCGTGCGGCGCAAGTTTCCTGCAAATGCAGGGAGGGTAACCTCGTTTGGTCTTGTTGCCCGGGCGCAGCCAGTGCGCCCGGGAAAGTCGCGGGAAAGGGGTGCACCCCTGCCCATCATTCGTAAGTGGGTTCGCCACTGACCGCGAGTTCGGGCCAATCCGTGATCATGTCCGTTCCCAGCATCGGCTTGGTCTGCCCTTTGTGGCAGGTCTTGCAGGCAGCCTTTGGCGCGTCGCCATGAACCGGCCCCAGACGCGTCTCGGGGTAGGTGTCCTGCAGCGGATCCAGATAGTCGTTGTTCAACTCCAGAACCATGCCGATGCCCGCCATCGCACGCTCCCACTGCGGGGTTACCTGCTCATTGTCATAAAAGGCGCGCGTGTTGTGACAGAACACGCAATTGGCCCCCAGTGAGTTGGCGAAATAGTTCATCAGCGAGTAGGTCCGCTCGGTGTCCTGAATGCTGGCGGTGCCCTCATTGTCGACACGGCTTTCCAGATCATGAACCGAGATCTGGCCGTACTCGACCAGATAGGTCTGCAACGCATCTGCCGGAAGCGAGGTCGATTGCGTCAACCGTGTCGCCCGGTTCTGATTGGCCGACCAGCCCGAGACATTTTCATTCACGGGGCTGATGTTGAACCAGATCTCGGAAGGCACATTCTCGCCCCGGTGACAGGTGTAACAATTCACGCCAGCAGGCGCGACATGGTCGGACCAGTTCTCGTTGATGTTCTGGGTCATCTCGATCATCTTGCGCGAGACCACCTTGGTATACAGATCATCCGAGGCGAAATCGCCCTCTTCCCCGTGGCAATAAGCACAGCCCTCGTCGGGAGAGACCCATTGGGTGATCGCGGCCATCAGACGGTTGAAATTATCTTCCGTCAGATCGCCCAGAACCTGAATGTTCTCGTAATCCGCGATGTCCTTCATCAGGGGCTCACCCTCGGGGACATAGGCCTCCTCGGTATAATACTCCTCGATGGTCGGATCACCTTTTTCCAGATCCGCGATGAAGTCGGGCACATGCATGCCCGTCCCCCGCGGCCCGGTCTGGATCGACGTTGTCTGGAACGGATTGCCGATGGCGATCACCAAAGCCGCGGCAAAGACCACGGATCCCGCCACGCCCACATAGATGGCGGGGCCGAACATGTTTGTCGGGTTTTCCTCCATCCATTTGGGGAACCATTCGAATTTTCCATTGAAATTGAACATGGATCACTCTCCCCCTGCGTAGGCTTCGTAGCCATAGGCCGCGTCATAGGCAGGCGCGAAGTCATGTTCGATGGCCCAGATGTACCAGTTGTCCACCACCGTTCCGGTCAGCAGGATGCCGATGCCCCCCGTGATCGGGGTCAGCACCGCAAACCACCAGGCCCACCTGTGGATCCCCTCCATGGTCGCGTTGAACCCCATGGTCCAGCGCCAGAACAGGGCAGCCCGCTCGGACGCGGTGCCGCGATCATAGATCTGCTCCAGCTCGCGGTCGCCACCCACGCGGGTCACCGCAAGAATGGTCGCGCCATGCATCGCAAAAAGCAGGACCGAGCCGTAGAGGAACACGATCGAAAGCGCATGGAACGGGTTGTAGTAAAGGTTGCCGTAGCGGATCGAGAAGGCCGTGGTCCAATCCAGATGCGGGAAGATGCCGTAAGGCACGGCCTCGGCCCAGCTTCCCATCAGGATCGGCCGGAACAGGCCCAGCACCAGAAACAGCCAGATGGCCGCCGCAAAGGCCCAGCAAGTGTGCTTGCCCATGCCCAGCGCCTCGGCCCGCAGATATGAGCGGATCCACCATGCACAGACCGAAACCAGCAGGAAGAACGAGCTGATGATGTACCAGCCCCCGTCATCCAAGGGTGGCATCGACAGGCCGTATTCCGGTGATGGCGGCTCCAGCGCCAGCCAGAATAATTGCCGGATGAACTCGGGGATCGACCAGCCGACCTGCGCCAGCATGTTGAAACCCACGATGTTCAGCCACAGCGTGCCGGTGATCAGCGAGACGACACCGAACCAGCCCAGATGGATCGGGCCCAGCTGTGCGTTGCCGATGGCGCCTGCAACCTGACTGAAAAACGGCGTGCCGCCCCGCTCGGTCGCAAGTCCCTTGTCATTGTCCATGCCCCATTCGGCCGGACCCTGAACCTGCACCTGATTGAAGATGTTTTGATATTCCATGATCCTACATCCCTGTCAGTGGGCCAGGGTTTGGCCAAATCGGCAGCTCAAGCCACCAGTTCCACCACTCGGGCCAGCCCTTGGTCCAAACGGGTCCGGAAATCACGATGCAGACCGCTGACCAGAAACCTGCGTTCAGCGCCAGCAAAAGCCCCACACGGTGGATGCCCAGTGTGCCGACCGAATAGCCGATGAAGTCGCGGAAGAACGTATCCTCGTGATCGGGCGTCAGGCTCTCATGCTCTTTGGAGGCCGGGTTGGCCGCAGACAGAACCAGCGCGCCATGCAGCGCCAGCGCGAATGTGGTGGTGAAGAAGAAGGTCACCGCCAGCATATGCGCGGGATTGTAATGGAAGTGCAGATACGAATAGCCAACGTTCGACACCCAGTCGAGATGGCTGAAAATGCCATACGGGAAGCCATGTCCCCAGGCTCCCATCAGCACGGGGCGGATCACCACCAGCGTGACATAGGCAAAGATCGCGAAGCTGAAGGCAAAAGGCACATGCAGCCCCATGCCCAGCTTCCGGCAGATCTCGACCTCGCGCAGCGCCCAACTGACAAAGGCGCCGATGGCACAGATCGTGATGATCTGCCAAAGGCCGCCATCTGCCAATGGCGCAAGTCCCAACCCGTATTTCAGGTCAGGCGGCGCGATGCTGATGGTCCAGGGGTTGAACGTGCCCTGCAAGGCCGCACCCCAGAAAATCAGAATGGTTCCCAGCGTCGCGAAAAACGCTGTCGTGAACCCGAAAAAGCCAACGTAAAACGGTCCGACCCAGAAATCGAACAGGTCGCCGCCGATCAGCGTACCACCGCGTACGCGATATTTTCTCTCGAAGCTGAGCAAAGCCATACTTCAGTTCTCCGCGTTGTGGCGGCTCTCAACCGGTTCGGTCGGAAAAGCCGTCTTTAACTGTTATTGGTTTGTTGCGGGCGAGAGGCTGGGCACCCGCCCGCAACTGTCTTCATGGCTCTGGAAAGACCCGACAGCACAAGGCATCAGCCTTGGGCAGCAAGCTCAAACCAGTTGTAGTGGTCCGTGCTCAGCAGGACGAGATGAATCATCGCTGCCAGCAAGAAGAGGAACACGCCCTGTGCAACAAACACGCGACGTGGGTCGAAGATGAGCCAGATCTTGTAGAACTTTGCCATTTTTTACCCTTTCCTCAGAACCAGGGGCGCCAGATGAACACTGCCAAGTGGGCAACGATCGCGACCGCTGAAAACAGCCAGAGACCACTCATGTAGACAGAGTGAAGCTCCTGCGCCTGGTCGTCAGTGAGACCTGTGAATGACAGGTCGGAGTTGTCAGCCATACCGTCCTCCGGATAGTGAGACTGTTGCCGCGCATCCCCCGCGGCCCGGGTTGTGGTCAGGTTGCCCCGTCCACGCATCAGCCCGTGTTGCCACGGACCGAATTTCGACTTCCGCGTTCACGCAGAAAAGATGACCGGCGTCAGTTCACCTGCCTTGACCCAGGCCCGGCGCAGCACGCCCGGTCCCGGTCTGCCGGTGGTCGCCAGTTGCCAGAGCCAGCCGCCGGTGGCGAATGGCAGGCCGATCAGAAACAGCAGCGCGAAATAGATGCTGTATTCCACGCGCCCATTGCCGCGCTGGCGGTGTTCCTGAGTTGGGTTTACGCTCATGTCCGTCATGGTGTCGTGCTCCCTTTGGTCGAGTCTTTTGGTTTTGATGAGGCTGGATCCAGGGCCTCGACGGCCTCCGTACCCACATGATCCGCGCCGCTTTCCAGCGCGACTTTTTCGGCTGCATCCCGCAGGGATTTGGCCGCAGAAATTCGGGTCAGAACAGGATGCTCGGCCACGATCCGGTCCAGCATCGCCTGTGCATCTGCATCCCATGGCAGATCACGGCGCAGCTTGGTCGGCGTTGCCGCCCCGCTGTCCAGATCAGTGCCCAGTGGCAGAATGTGGAAAAGCGCGTCAAAGAGCGCATTGCAGACTTCCTGCAAAACATAAGTCGCGCCCGCATAGCCCATGAACGGAGTGCCGGTCGCTCGCCTGATGGCAGCACCCGGGAAGCTTGCCGGAATGAACGCCGGTTTCGGCCCGTGTCCGCCCGACAGTTCAGCCATGTACATCTTCTCGTTGATCGACCCCATCACGACCAGCGGTCGCGTCTCGGCCATCATCGCGCGCACATCGTCATTGTCGGTCTTCTTGCCCGCCAGACGTGAGACAGCAAAAGCACAGGGCAGGCCCAGATCATCCTCAAGATAGGCCCGGATCCCACGGCTGTAGGTGTCATTGGCGACAATCGCAAAGCTCGCGGTCGCAAAGAAATCCTGCGTGACCGAGCGCCACAGATCCCAGACCGGTTTGATCGTCGAATGCTTCTCGCGCTCGATGAACGGCTCGGGGTCCAGCCCGGTCAGCTCGCCCAGCTTGCGCAGGAATTTCGTTGTGGAATCCAGTCCAAAGGGCGCCTGCAAGTAAGGCTTGCCCAGCACTTCGGCCAGACCGCGGCCAAACTCGCGATACATCACGATGTTCACATCCGCATTCACCAGCTTTGGCATCTCGGCGATATGCGCCCCCAAGGGCATCACCATGTTGACGTCAGCCCCGATCCCTTCGACCAATCGCCGGATCTCGGCCAGATCGGATGGCATGTTGAACGTGCCATACATCGGCCCAAGGATGTTCACGCGCGGCGCCGACCCCTCTTCGCGTTTTGCCTCACGCGGCATCCGACCCTTGGTCATGCCGTACTCGGTGAACAGCCATGTCATCGCCCGGTCCGCTGCCTGCCACTGATCCTCATCAATGGTGCGCGGCAAAAAGCGCTGAATGTTGGTACCTTGGGGGGTCACACCCCCGCCGATCATCTCGGCAATGGAGCCGGTCACGACCACCGCAGGCAAGGCCGGGTCCATCGTGCCCCATGCGCGTTTCATCGCGCCCTCGGTGCCGTCACGACCCAATTCCTCTTCGCCCAGACCGGTGACCACGATGGGCAATTCATGGGGCGGCAGGCCGTCCGTGTAATGCAGGACAGATGTGACCGGCAGGTTCTCGCAGCCCACCGGGCCGTCAATGACCACCTGCAGGCCCTTGGCTGCACAGAACGCATAGACCGCGCCCCAATACCCGCCTGCTCTGTCGTGATCCTGAACCAGCATCAGATCATCTCCGCCGCTTTGGCCGCGCGGGCTTTTTTGTCGAGTTTTTTCTGGTGGATGGCGCGGAACTGCGGCTGAAGGTTCGGATCCCCCTCCCACACACCGGCGGTATCGCCCGCGCCCACGCCCTCGAAGAAGGCCTTCATCCCGTCCATCCGCTCCTTGTTGGCCATGGCCGCATTGACCACTTGCTGAAGCGATCCTGCGCCCGCCGGTCCCATCAAGGGCCGGGCCGAGATCAGGTTGGTGAAATACAGACCCGGAATGCCAAGTTCCTTGGCCTTCTGGACCACAGGCGTAGTCCCGATCGCCAGATCCGGTTTGACCGCTTCCATCGCCGCGCAATCATCTTCCAGCGATGCACGGAACTTCACCTGCACGCCCTTGGCCTCCAGCCACGCACGATCAGGTTCTGACCATGTGGACCGGGCACAGGCCGTGCCGACATAGGCCACATTCGCTCCACTTTCGATCAGCAGGCGCGCAACCAAAAGTTCCGAGCCTTCATAGCCCGACAGAGTGATTGTTCCATTGACCGGCGTGGTCGCCAGAGCACCCTTGATCGCAGGCAGGAACATGTTCTGCGCCTCGGCCACCTTTTCCGCGGGCAGGGCAAACGCGTCACCAATGGCCGCCAGCCAATCCGCCGTCCCGTCCAGCCCGACCGGGGCCGAGCCCACGATCTGGCGGCCCGCGGCCTCAAACTCGCGCACGGCAGCACTGTAGAACGGGTGGATCGCAGCCACAGCGCCGCAATCAAGGGCCGCATACAACTCCCGCCATTCCCGGCAGGGAACGGTCGGCCCGGCAGCCAGCCCCATGGGCGCAAGCATCGCACCGATGCTCATCGGATCCGCCGGGAACATCTCCCCCAGCAGGGTCACCGTCGGGCGGTCGCTCAGACCGGCTTCGGGCGCTGCAACAGGACCGGCCGAAATTTCCTCGCGCGCGTATTTCAGCATCGCACCGGCCAACACATCCTTGGCCTCGGCATGGGTCGGCACGCCGAATCCCGGCACATCAATGCCGATGATCCGCACGCCGTTGATCTCATCTGGCAGCAGCGGCAGCGGGACACCCGATGCCGTCGGTACACAAAGGTTCGTCACCACAATCGCATCGAACTTTTCGGGATCAGCCAGCGCCTGCACGCTTTCGCGAATGTCCTCGAACAGCTTGCCGGTCACCAGTGTCTCACTGTCAAACGGCACATACCCGACCGACCGGCGCGCGCCGTAGAAATGGCTCACGAAGGTCAGCCCATAAACACAACAGGCAGAGCCGGACAGCACCGTGCCCACCCGGCGCATCCGCAGACCCACGCGCAACGATCCAAAGGCCGGACACATGCTTTGCGGCTTGTCATGCGGCCCCTGCGGATAGTCCTTGGCGTATTGATCCAGCAGCTCTGACTGGCCGGCAGCACGTGCTGCCGCCTCCATCTCGGCCGCACCCGCGTGACAGCCAAGACCATCGGTCCCGACCTTGCCACCCAGATCGGGCGCATCGGTCTTCACGTCATCGCGGGTATCCGTACTCATGCGCTGACGCCCTTCTCGGCCGCGCGCAGCGCACGCAGATGCGGGCAACCCTGCTCGGACGGTGGCGCCATCTGCACCGCCTTGGGCGCAGGAACAGGCTGTTCCGTGCCTGTGCACAGGCTCTCAAGTTTCCGGTCGCACGTCTCAAGTGTGTCGAGGTCAAACATTGTCGTACAAAACCTCCAGGCTTTCCTTGGGCGTGGAGTTCTTGCCGCGCATGTCCTGATCGGTCGCAGGCTCCAGTACGAAATCCGCACCGGTCTCTGAGGCCGAGAACAGACCTAGCAACCCGTCCTGTGTCAGCGTCGTTGGCTGCATCGGCGGGGCATCTGCCACATTGATCGCCAGTTCCTTGAACAACGGCGCCCATTGAGAGGATTCCGTTCCGACAATCTGGTAATTGGCCGATTTGCGGCGGATGTCCTCATCCTGCGGGATTGCAGCGAGCACCGGAATGCCGACGCTGTCCGCAAAGGCCTGCGCCTCTCCGGTGCCGTCATCCTTGTTGATCACCAGTCCCGCGACACCGACATTGCCGCCCAGCTTGCGGAAATACTCCACTGCCGAGCAGACATTGTTGGCCACATAAAGGGATTGCAGATCGTTCGAGCCGACCACGATGACCTTCTGCGCCATATCGCGCGCAATCGGTAGACCAAAGCCGCCGCAAACCACGTCGCCCAGGAAATCCAGCAGCACGTAGTCGAAGTCCCAATCGTGGAAACCCAGCTTTTCCAGCAACTCAAACCCGTGGATGATCCCGCGACCGCCACAGCCCCGGCCCACTTCCGGCCCGCCCAGCTCCATCGCAAAGACACCACCGCGCTTGAAGCACACATCGCCGATCTTGACCTCTTCACCGGCCAGTTTCTTCTTGGTCGATGTCTCGATGATCGTCGGGCATGCCTTGCCGCCAAACAGCAGCGAGGTCGTGTCGGATTTAGGATCACAACCGATCAGCAGAACCCGTTTGCCCTGCTCGGCCATCATGTGGCTGAGATTGGCCAGCGTGAAGGACTTGCCAATGCCGCCCTTGCCATAGATCGCGATGATCTGGGTTTTCTTGGTGGCTTCCTGAATGGGGATCGCATCATCCTCGATCGCAGCTTCATCGCGCAAACGATCGTCATATGCCTCAACCCGGTCGTCCTTGAGGTTTGGGATATCCAGCGTCATGCCGAGCCCTTCCAATCCAGAATCATTTTGGTGCAATCGGGGTCGTCAAAAGCGGTCTGGTAAGCCGCGCTCGCGTCCCGTGCCGGTTGCATGTGAGAAATCAGTCCATCAAGCGACAGTGCGCCTGCATCGACCAGCGCCCGTGTGGCGATCAGGTCTTCGCGGTTCCATTCCGCCGCGATGCGCAGCCGCGCCTCTTTCATGAAGGCCGGTGGAAAGGCAAATGACAGCGGCTCCGGATAGAACCCGGCCAGAACCACTTCGCCGCCCTTGGCCAGCCGTCCGATCAGAGTGTTCAGCAGGCTGCTGTCGCCGGTCGCGTCATAGATACTTGTATAATCGCGGCGCGGATCCTCCTCAGGATCCATCACCTCATAACCCTTGGCACCCGTGCGGCGTGCCGGATCAATGTCCCAGACCATCGGCGCAGGACCGCCTGCCGCCAGCGTCAGACGCGCCAGAAGCCGCCCGACGACGCCGTGGCCGACGATCAGATCGGGCAGGGTGTTGTTCAAACCCGCCAACGCATGGCGCGCGGTTGCGGCCAGCGCGAACATCGCGCCCTCGGCCCCAAGACCCGCATCGATCTTCAGAACCCGGTCGGGGTGGGTGACGATCCGGCTGGACGCCCCGCCAAACAGCCCCCGAATGTCACCAAAGCAGGACGCACCCGGCACAAACACCTTGTCACCCGGCTTCAGGGTCGTGTTGGAATTGGCCTCGACCACTTCGCCGGCTGCTTCATAGCCCGGCACCAGTGGATAGCCCATGCCCGGAAAGGGCGGCATCTCGCCAGACCAGAACAGCTTTTCGGTTCCGGTCGAAATTCCCGACCAGTGAATGTCCACGACGATGTCGTCAGCTGTAGGTGTGTCCAGCGCGATCGGGCGCACCGAAAGCGCCCGTGGGCCTTCCAGTATCACAGATACGCTTTCCATCCGTTACGCTCCCGTATTTGCGATGCCGGATCTTGCGCCCGACAGTCTTTGAGAGCCGGGATCGGCTCCCGGCAGTGCGGACAGAGACTCTGTCCCGTTGGTAGTGTCAGGTTAACCTTACAGTCTGATATGTCAATATTTTAGACAGCAAGTTGTAATCTTTAGTTTACACTTACTTCTGAGCAACAATCACCGAGGTGATGAACGGCCGCGCCGTCTTCAGATGAGTCACAGATTTGAAGCCGGAACGCTCAAGTGCTGCGCCATGTTCGCTGAGCGATCTGGGCCGCCCTGTGGTCATTGCGCGGGTGTAAAAGCCGAAATACGCATCTCCAGGGCGGGTTGGCTGGGCGCCACCAGACATCGGCTCGGAAATCACGATCCGCCCGCCCTTGGGCAAGGCCCCATGAACCGAAGCAAGAAGCTGCTCCACCGTGTCGTCATTATGGTCGTAGCAAACCCGCACGAGCGAGATCACATCAGCTCCTTGCGGCAGCGCATCCTCGCGAAAACTGCCGCCAACAGCCTCTGCCTTCAGCGCCATGGCATCGAATCGCTCCTGCGCTTCCGCCGCCACATCGGGCAGATCAAACAGCGTTAGACCAAGGCCCGGATGCCGGTTCGCAACAGCCGCCAGAAACGCCCCGTTGCCACCGCCGACATCCATCACATGGGACGCGCCATCAAAGGCAAAGGCCCGCAACGTCTCTTCAGCGACCAGCACCTGTGAGGTTGCCATCAGATCGGAATAGGCCCGCGCCACGTCAGGCTGACGTTCCGAGCCGCCAAAGACATAGGGCCAGAACTGCGACAGCTCCGTCTCGGCCTCGCCCTTCAGGACCGGCAGCGGATCGGCAATGTCGCGATAGAACACCTTGTGGTGCCGCACCATGTCATCCAGCCCCGGCACGCCCAGAAAGGCCGCGCCCAATCGACCAAGCCGATAGCTGGCATCGCCTGCCACTGACAGCAGACCCACTGAGCTTGCCGCCTGACACAACTGGCGCATCCGCGCGATCGGCAGATCACAGCGTGCAGCCAGTTCATCAACGTCACGCGGCCCGTCTTTCAACGCCTCCAGCAACCCACATTCAACGCTTGCGAGCAGGGTTTGCGAATAAACAAAGCCCGCCAGAAGATCATACAGCTTCTCACCGTCGCGCTTGGCAAACTGCCGCACAATCGGCGTGCGGGCCGCCCAGGCCTGAAACGAAGGCTTTGAGATCAGGTCATTGCGCCAGTCCAGAAACCGGCCAATCAGCCCTGCGGAGGGCTTGCGCGTCTGCGCCCTATCAAGCGGTGTGGCTGGCAAGGGCAACGGGGCTCAAGCGGTCGGCCTGACGGCGCACAAGGTCGATCAACTCGGCCTCACCCGGGCAGGACGGGATCGATGTGATGGCAGCAGAAAGCGTGTCGCCAAGACGGCTCATCGCGCCTTTGACACCCAGTTCGACAACAGCATTAGGCCGGTTGTGCACGGCATCCTGACCCACAGGCTTGCCCAGTTCCTCTTCAGTCTGCAACGTGTCGCGCAGATCATCCGCGATCTGATACGCCTCGCCAATGCGCGCGCCCAGATCATACCAGGGCTCAGGGTCCGATCCTGCAGCAATTGCCCCCATGGAGGTTGCAGCTTCAAACAACGCACCGGTCTTGGCCCGGTGATAGGCGGCAAGATCGACCTCGCGCTCGCTCTCCCAACCCTGACCAGCACAAATGCCATTTGGCATGCCGGTCATCTGGGCCAATGCCGTCACCAGCGCAGGCAGGCGTTCCATATGCCCCTTGGGTGCGGCGTCGGCCAGAACCTCGAACGCCATCACGATCAGCGCGTCACCGGCAAGCACCGCCAGCTCCTCGCCATAAACCGCATGTACGGTGGGCTTGCCCCGGCGCAGATGTGCATCGTCAAAACAGGGCAGGTCGTCATGGACGAGGGATGCGCAGTGGATCAGCTCAAGCGAAGCCGCCGCCGCATCCGCCAGCGCAGGCGCGTCATCGCCACATGCGCGTGAGATCGACAGGCAAAGCTGTGGCCGCACACGGGCACCGCCGGGGAACACCGCATATTCCAAAGCCTGTGCCAGTTTCGGGGGCGAGGGCTGGCGTTGGCCCCGCGCAATGGCGGCCCGCAAAGTGGCGTCAATCCGGTCTTGCTTTGGCATCTTGCCGTCTCCGCAGTAACAATCCAAACTGTCCGCTAAAACTGACAGTTATATTTGTACTTAACACTGGACATATGTTTTGCTTCTGTCAACTTTAGGTGACAGATGAGTGAAAAAGACTTCAGAAGCACCTCAGGCGCGGGTCGGGTCATCGTGATCGGCGCGGGCATTGGCGGGTTGGCCACGGCGTTGAGATTGTCCAGCGCGGGCTTGCCCGTGACCGTGCTTGAACGCCACAGCCATCCGGGCGGTAAAATAAGGGTTGTGCCCAGCGCTGCCGGTCCGGTGAACGCCGGCCCCACGGTCTTTACCATGCGCCCGGTGTTCGAGGATCTGTTCGCCAGTGCCGGCGCCCGGCTTGAGGATCACGTCACCATTCAGAGCAATGACATCCTTGCCCGCCACTGGTGGGAAGACGGCGCGCATCTCGACCTTTTTGCGAATCGCGCGCAAAGCGTTGAGGCGATCCGGCACAGCTTTGGCGCAACATCCGCGCGGGAATTCACGGATTTCTGCGACCGGGCTAAGGCGCTTTATGATGCCTTTGAAGGCCCTGTGATGCACGCCGCCCAGCCGCAAATGACGGGTGTCGCCAAGGCGGCCATGGCCGGTGGCCCGCGCCTGATGCGCTACCTCGCGCCCACCGCCACACTTGCACGGGCCCTGAAAACCCAGTTCTCCGATCCCCATCTGCGCCAGCTGTTCGGACGCTACGCTACGTATGTGGGCGGTGCGCCGGAACTGTCACCCGCCGTGCTCGCACTGATCTGGCAGTCCGAGGCTGCTGGCGTCTGGACGATCAAGGGCGGAATGCATGCACTTGCAACAGCCATCGCCGAGCTGGCCGCGTGCAAGGGAGCGACCTTTCACTATAATGCCCATGTCGAGCGGATCGAAACCTCGGGCGGACAGGTCACCGGCGTAAGCCTTGCCGGTGGGGTGCATCTGGCAGCCGATCACGTGGTCTTCAACGGCGACCTGGCAGCGCTTGGAGCGGGCTTGCTTGGAGAAACTGTTCAGCAGAATGCGCCAAAGGCACCGGGCAAGTCGCGCTCTCATTCGGCCTATGTCTGGACATTTGCCGCTCGCCCGACGGGCCGCGATCTGACACATCACAACGTCTTTTTCGCAGGCGATCCTGCAGATGAATTTGGTCCCCTGTCCCGCGGCGAGATGCCGACCGATGGCACGCTTTATCTCTGCGCACAGGATCGGGGATTTGGTGACCAGCCCGACCTTGAGCGGTTTCAGGTGATCATGAACGGTCCAGCGGTCCCTGCGGGGACAGACCTCAGCACGATGGAGGCAACGATATGCCAGACACGGGTTTTTCAGAAGTTTGCACGGATGGGCCTGAGCTTCTCACCCCAACCCGCCACCGATTGCCTGACGACCCCGGCAGGGTTCGACCGGCTGTTCCCGGCATCGGGCGGCGCGTTATACGGGCAGAGCCCACACGGGGTGATGAGCACCTTCCAGCGACCGGTCAGCCGCACCCGGCTGCCGGGTCTTTATCTGGCGGGCGGGGGCGTGCATCCGGGTCCGGGCATTCCGATGGCAACCCTTTCCGGCAAGCACGCGGCCGAGGCGATCTTGAGCGACCATGCTTCGACATCGCGGTCCAGGAAGACGGTTACGCCTGGTGGTACGTGGACGGGCTTTCCGATGATGGGACGCGCGCGATCTCGATCATAGGGTTCATCGGCTCTGTCTTCTCGCCTTGGTATCGTTGGTCCGGCAGACGCAAGCCGCACAATCACTGCTGCATCAATGTAGCCACTTACGGCCCCGGCGCGCGCTGGACGATGACGGATCGCGGTCAGCAGGCGTTGCGCCTATCCGAGGACAGCTTTCAGGTCGGCCCGTCGAGTTTCAACTGGGACGGCGACCGGCTGGTGATCGACCTCAACGAGATTTCCACCCCCCATGGTCAGCGGATCGCGGGCACGGTCACGATCCACCCCGAGCATGTCTCGTCGATCGAGGTGCCGCTGAAAGAGGATGGCAGCCACATCTGGCGGCCCTTTGCGCCCAGTTCACGGATCGCGGTCGACATTGCGCGGCCCGGTTGGAAATGGTCGGGTCACGGGTATTTCGATGCGAATTTCGGGACCGCAGCGCTGGAGGCGGATTTCTCCTACTGGACATGGGCGCGGCTGCCACACAGGGGCGGTACGACCTCGTTCTACGACGCCTCCCGCAGGGACGGGTCCGATCTGGAAGTGGCGCTGCATTTCGGGGCCGACGGCTCGGTGAGCGAGATCGAGGCCCCGCCCAAGACCCGCCTTGCCCGCTCGCTCTGGGCGGTACGACGTGAGACGCGCGCCGATGCGGGCTATGCGCCCAGACAAGTCAAACACATGCTGGATGCGCCGTTCTATTCCCGCTCGGCCATCCGCACGAAACTGCACGGGGAAGAGGTCGTGGGCGTGCATGAAGCACTTGACCTGAACCGCTTTCGCAGCCCCTTGCTGATGCCAATGCTGGCGGTCAGGGTGCCCAGACGCGCGGGCTGGAATTTTGCCGATAGCTGATCGCGCGGGAGCAGATGCCGGATGCCTCCGTCGGGGATATTTTCGCCAAGACGTGTGAGCGCGGTCCTGCAATCGCTCCGGCAGAGCGATTGAGGCGCGAACGGGCGGAGCCTCCTCCCCATTAACATTTCCACACCGACTTCCCTGCGCCGGGTTTGTCCCCGCGGGGACAAATCCGGAAACCCTGCAATTCCAATCCGTTGCAAAAATCTTAGGTAAATTTTAACCGTAACATCTGGTTCAGAGTGGTTAATGTGTGGCCCGGTTGCGGTGCTCCAGTTGGGCCAGAACGTCAAGCATGCGCGCGGTACGCCCTGCCCAGCGTTCCCGATGGTCGCCCTTTGCGGCGGCATCAACAAGGAAGCGGACCTCGTCGAGAGGAGCGCCATAGAGAACCGCGGATCCCGGCATGACGCTTGAGGTCCCGGTCTGCATCAGCGAGAGGCCAAGCAGCATCAGCTTTTCGCGGCCCGATGTGCGGGCTCGGGTGGCAAAACTGTCGTAACGGTTGCGCCGGACGTGGCGCCCGATGCCTGCATAGATGTGGCGCGCGGCATAGATGCCAGGGCGGCAGGAGAGTGGCAGGGCCGGGATGCCGGCTTCGGACCGCAGGTAGAGCCGGTCAGCTTCGGCCAGCAGACGCCGGGCGATCTCGGCCACGGCGGGCGATTGCGCCGGGGTGCGCAGAAGCTCATCGGGGTCGAGCCGCAATTCCGACATCCAGTCGAGCGGTAGGTAGATACGCCCCTCTCGCGTGTCCTCGCCAATGTCGCGCGCGATGTTGGTCAGCTGCATGGCCACGCCCAGATCACAGGCACGCGCCAGCGCATTGCGGTCCCGCACGCCCATCAGCACGGTCATCATCGCGCCAACGGCTGAGGCCACGCGGGCGGAATAGGCGCGCAGGTCCGAGAGCGTGTCGTAGCGACGGTCCATCGCGTCCCATGCAAAACCCTCCAGCAGGGCCTCGGGCAGGGCGCGTGGCATGTCGTGGTCGCTGATCATCCGGGCAAAGGCGCGGTCGGCGGGGCGGTTCAGCGGGCGTCCTGCATAGGCCAGATCCAGCCGGTCGCGCAGACGCAGGACAGCCGCCGGTTTGTCATCCTGCAGATCGACCGCATCATCGGCCAGACGGCAAAAGGCGTAAAGCGCCAGAGCCGGTTCCCGCACGTTCCGGGGCAACAGCTTGGAGGCTGCGTGGAAGGACCGCGATCCATGCTTGATCGCTTCGCGACAATGATTGAGATCGGCTTCGGCGCTCATTGAGCTGCAATCCTCTGATCGGTGGAAACAGGGGCCGCATCCGGCACCAGCTTTGACAGCACTTCGGCTGAAGCCACAACGCCCGGCAGTCCGGCACCGGGATGGGTGCCTGCACCGGTCAGATAGAGGCCTTCGACCTCCTCCGAGATGTTGTGCGGCCGGAACCATGCGCTTTGCAGGATCCGCGGCTCGATCGAAAAGCCCGAGCCGTTGGGGCTGAGGTAGCGGTCGCGGAAATCTATCGGCGTCAGCATGTGGCTTTCGGTTATATGCGCACCGAGGCCGGGCAGAAGCTGCTCTTCCAGCATGGTCTGGACCTTCTTGCGGTAAGGTTCTGCCTGCTCCTGCCAGTCGACGCCATTGTCGAAATCAAGATGCGGCACAGGCGAGAGTGCATAGAACGTGTCATCGCCTTCGGGTGCCACGGACGGGTCGGTGAGCGAGGGGCGGTGGACATAAAGGCTCATGTCATCGGCCAGCTTGCCCTTTATGAAGATGTCATGGACGAGGTCCCTGTAGCGCGGACCGTTCAGGATGGTGTGATGCCCGACATCTGCCCATTTCCCCTTGGTTCCCTTGGTGCCGAAATACCAGACAAAAAGACCCATGGACCAGCGGGAGCGTTTCAGGCGTGCGTTGGTCCAGCGGCGTTTCGGCGTGTTCCTGAGAAGATGCTCGTAGGTGTGGCCCGCATCGGCGTTGGAAACGACAACATCGGCGGCCATCGGCGTGCCATCCTCAAGCGTGATGCCGGTCACCTTGCCCGCCTTGGTGGTAATCTCGGAAACGTCGGTGTTGTACAGAACCTGCCCGCCCTGATCCTCCACCACGCGGGCCATGGCAGTGGCAATCGCACCGACCCCACCCATTGCGTAGTGGACGCCAAACTCCTTCTCCAGATGCGAGACCAGAACATACATGGAGGTCACGTTGAACGGATCGCCGCCGATGAAGAGCGGATGAAAAGAGAACGCCATGCGCAGACGTTCATCGCGGAAATGGCTGGCGGCATGGGCATAGACCGAGCGGTCTGCGCGCAGGGCAGCGAAGGTCGGCAGCACCTTGATCAGGTCCCAAAGGCGGTTCATCGGGCGGCGGCCCAGATCCTCGAACCCGAAGCGGTAGCGCCGCTCGGACCCTTTCAGAAAACGGTCATAGGCAGGCACGTCGCGGGGTGACAGCTTACCCACTTCGGCGCGCATTTTCACCTCGTCCTGAGACGCCTTGAAGCTGCTGCCGTCGGGCCAGCGGATCTCGTAGAACGGTTCCAGCGGGCGCAGGTCGACATCCTTGCGGAAATCCCGGCCGCAAAAGGCCCAGAGTTCTTCAAAGACTTTCGGTACGGTAACAATGGTTGGACCAAGATCGAAGCGATGCCCGCCCTTGGTGATCGAACTGGCGCGACCGCCTGCCATATCCAGACGGTCGATGACGGTCACCTGATAGCCCTTGGCCCCGAGCCGCATGGCAGAAGACAGACCGCCAAGACCGGCGCCGACCACAATGGCCTTCGGGCGAGGTTCCTGAGGTGGTCTGAAAAGCATTCGTCACCCATTGTGTCATTTTTTTCTGACAGTAGCTCGGGATAGGGCCTTTTACAACAAGACTCTAATCCCCTTCCCTCAGGCGCAATATCATGTAAACTAAAGATGACATATCGGCTGAAGAGGACTCTCATGGCCACCACAACGCTGAGCCTGTTCCGGTTTGACCGGACCCGCGCGCGCCTTTGGGCGTTTGCGCAGATGGGCTTGTCACGTGGGGCGATGGGGCGCACGCCGGGGCTGGCTTTCTGGAAGCTGCTGGGCAGTGGCACTGGCGAAGGCTTTACCCCCGTTCCCAACACCGGCGTCTATGGCATCCTGTGTGTGTGGAAAGACGAGGTGGACGCGCGCACCGCGATTGCCGCATCGAAAGTTCATGGGCGTTACCGCGCGATGAGTGACGCGCAATGGACCGTTTATCTGCAACCGACCTCAAGCCGGGGAAGCTGGTCTGCGGCCAATCCTTTCGCGCAGACCCATGCAGGTGATGACGGGCCGATTGCAGCGATGACACGGGCCACCATCAAGCCATCGATCCTGATGAAATTCTGGGGCCGGGTGCCGGGAATTTCCAAGGTGATCGGGGCCGATCCCAACGTGATGTTCAAGATCGGCGTGGGCGAGGTTCCGTGGTTTCATCAGGTCACGTTTTCGATCTGGCCCGATGCGGCGTCGATGGCGAATTTTGCCCGCAAGGACGGCCCGCATGCCCAAGCCATCAAGGCTGTGCGTGATGGCCAGTGGTTTTCCGAAGAGCTTTACGCACGTTTCAATGTAACCGGTCAGGAGGGGGCTTGGGCGGACATCCGTCACCCGATTTTACCGCTCGCTGATCCCGGGCCTCTGGCCCTGAAAGATGCATCATGACCCAACCGTTTCCCTTCACAGCCATTGTTGGCCAGGACGAGATGAAACAGGCGCTTGTGCTGACTGCCATCGACCCGAAAATCGGTGGCGTTCTGGTGTTCGGCGACCGGGGCACGGGCAAATCGACGGCTGTGCGTGCACTGGCCGCACTGTTGCCGGACATCGAGATGGCCAAGGGTGATCCGTATAATTCCACCTCGCTTGAAGCCGCGGCCGAGCTTGGGGTTGAGGCATCTGAGATGGAACGCCGTCCGACGCCGGTGGTTGATCTGCCGCTTGGCGCGACCGAGGACCGGGTATGCGGCGCGCTTGATCTTGAACGCGCACTGACCCGGGGTGAAAAGGCGTTTGAGCCGGGCCTGCTGGCGCGCGCCCATCGTGGCTATCTGTACATCGATGAGGTCAATCTGCTGGAGGATCACATCGTTGATCTGCTTCTGGATGTGGCAGCATCTGGGGAGAATCTGGTCGAACGCGAGGGTCTGTCGATCCGCCATCCGGCGCGATTCGTTCTGGTCGGCTCGGGAAATCCTGAAGAGGGCGAGTTGCGGCCCCAGCTTCTGGACCGTTTCGGTTTGTCGGTCGAGGTGTCCTCGCCCACCGAGATATCAGAGCGGGTCGAGGTGGTGCGCAGACGCGATGCCTATGAGATGGATGCAGACGGGTTCGTGGCGAAATTTGCCGATCAGGAGCGTGATCTGCGCAGTGCCATCACCCATGGCAAGGTGCAACTGGCTGATGTGGCAACGCCTGACGGGATCCTGGAGGATTGCGCAAAGCTGTGTGTGGCGCTGGGGGCTGACGGGTTGCGCGGAGAGTTGACGCTGTTGCGCGCGGCGCGCGCATTGGCGGCCTTTGAAGGCGCAAGCCAGACCGACCGCAGTCATTTGCGCCGGGTGGCACCGCTTGCCCTGCGCCACCGGTTGCGCCGTGATCCGCTGGATGACGCAGGATCGGGCGTGCGCGTGGGCCGGGTGATCGACGACATTCTGGTGGCATGACGGACAGCCCGACAGTCTGGGATCTGTGGCGCAAGGCAGCACGCCTGCTGGCGGTTGATCCTGCCGGTCTGGGTGGCGCATGGCTGAAACTGCGCGCGGGTCCAGTGGCGCGGCGGGTGACCGATGGGCTGGGCGCAGCCATGGCACCCCTGCCCCCGCGCAAGCTGCATGTGACGATTTCCGATGAGGCGCTTTACGGCGGGGTCGATCTGACCGCGACGCTGACCGCTGGCCGCAAGGTGTTGCGGGGTGGTCTGATGACCGGTGATGCGGCGTTTCTCTTGCCAATGGCAGAGCGTTGCCCGGTCAGGTTGGCCGCGCGTCTGGGCGGGATGCTGGACGGGCAGGACAAGTCTTGTCTGATCGCATTGGATGAAGGGATCGAGGCTGATGAAACCCTGCCTGCGGCCCTGAGTGACCGGCTCGCCTTTCATTTGACGCTGGATGGAGTGCGGCTTGCCGATTGCCCTGAATTTGATGTGGATGTCGCGGAGGCGCGGGCGCAGCTGGCCGATGTGGACACATCACATGCGGCTGAAACCCTGACGACGCTTGCCAGCCACATGGGCATCGACAGTCTGCGTGCACCGCTGATGGCGGTGAAGGCCGCGCGGGCTCATGCGGCTCTGGCCGGGCGGGAGGTTGCGGGCGACGAGGACATCTCGGCGGCGGCGGCACTTGTGCTGGCACCGCGTGCAGTGCGCTGGCCGGAAACGGCTGAGGACGAGGACGATCACCAGCCCCCGTCTGAGCCATCCGAGGAGAGCGCAGACAAAGGCGAAGGTCAGGACCAGATGATCCCGCCGGAGATGGTGCTGGAGGCGATGAAGGCGCATTTGCCCGAAGGCCTGCTTGCGCAACTGCAGATGCAGGCGGCACGGCGCGCGGCAAAGGGCGCGGGCGCGGGCGCGCGCAGCAAGGGCAACAGGCGCGGGCGGCCCATGGCCCCACGGATGGGACGACTTTCAGCGCAGACCAAGGTGGATGTGATCGCGACCCTGCGCACGGCAGCGCCCTGGCAGACGGTGCGCAGACGGCAGACGCCGGACCACCCGGCGCGGGTGCTGATCCGGCCCGATGACATTCGCATCAAGCGTTTCGAGGAAAAATCCGACCGGGTGCTGATCTTTTCGGTCGATGCATCCGGCTCGGCTGCACTGGCACGTTTGGCAGAAGCAAAGGGCGCGATTGAGTTATTGTTGTCAGAGGCTTACGTGAACCGTGACCATGTGGCGTTGATTGCGTTTCGGGGCGAGCAGGCGGAATTGCTGCTACCGCCCACGCGGTCACTTGTGCAGGCCAAGCGGCGGTTGGCGGCTTTGCCCGGTGGCGGGGGTACGCCCCTCGCATCGGCCTTGCGCTCAGCCTATGATCTGGCAGGTGCGACCGGCAAGAAGGGCATGACCCCGACGCTGGCCTTCCTGACCGACGGGCGGGGCAACATAGCCCTTGATGGCAAGCCCGACCGGCAGGCCGCCGAGGCCGATATGGAGGGTTGGGCGCAGGCGATCCGCGCACGCGCAATCCCGTCCATCGTGATCGATACCGGAAACCGGCCCCAGCGCCGGGCGGAAGCTCTGTCGCGTGCCTTGGGCGGAGCTTATCTGCCGATGCCACGTGCTGACGCCAAACGCTTGTCGGAGGCGATCAGCACCACGCTGGTGCCCGCTCAGTGAATTGGGAGGCCGTGAAAGCGGAGTGGCCGAATGCGGCCCACAGCCGCTTTATCAAAGTCCAGCCCCATCACTGGCATGTGCAGGAGGCGGGGCCGGAGGGCGCGCCGCTTGTTCTGCTGCTGCACGGGGCAGGCGGATCGACCCACAGCTTTCGGGAGATGTTCAGGCTGATCGCCCGTGACTGGCGCGTGGTGGCGCTGGACCTGCCGGGACAGGGCTTCTCAAAATCCGGCACCCGGTCGCGGCTTGGGCTGGACGGGATGGCCGAGGATATTGCGGCTTTGCTGGCAGCGGAGGGCCTGCACCCGCAGGTGATCATCGGCCATTCGGCGGGCTGCGCGATTGCGCTGCGCATGGCGTTGAGCGGTCTGCCGGGATTGCGCGCGGTGGTCGGGCTGAATGGCGCGCTGGGGCCGTTTCCCGGCATGTCTGGCTGGCTGTTTCCGATGCTGGCCAAGGTGCTGGCGCTGAACCCGTTCACCGCCTTTGCGTTTGCGCGCACCGCAGGCAGCGCCAATTCGGTGCGCAAGCTGATCGACAGCACCGGCAGCCGGATCGATGCGGAAGGGATTGCGCTTTATCAGAAGCTCGTATCGGACCGGGCGCATGTGGACGGAACGCTGAACATGATGGCGCAATGGGCGCTGGAGCCCCTGCTTGAGGCTCTGCCCGAGCTTGATCTGCCGGTTTTGCTGATGGCGGGTGCACAGGATGGGACGGTGCCTGCGCGGACCTCGCGTGACATGGCCGCACGGATGCGAGATGCGCGCTATCTGGAGGTGCCGGGTGATGGGCACCTGATGCATGAGGAACACCCCGCTGAGGTCTGGGCGGCGATCCGCGACTGGTTGGCGGAGCGCGACATTTCAGCCCTGAGCGCAAGAGTATCCGTCTGAGGGCTGGCCAGCGCGCGGCTGCGTCCTAACTCGCCTTGCATGAAGATGCGCCGCAAATCCGACCTGCCGAGCAAGATCTGTCTGACCTGTGGCCGCCCGTTCACCTGGCGGCGCAAATGGGCGCGTGACTGGGATGCGGTACGCTATTGCTCGGCCCGCTGCAAAGGTACGGCCAAGGGAAAGTCATGAGCCAATTGAGCCTGTTTGAAGAGCCCACGGCCCGGACCGGCTGGGAGCCGTCGCGCCGCGCCGGTCTTGCCGCGATGGATGCATATGTTGCCCGCTCAGGCGCGCAATATGCACGCCAGCGGAATTTTGACTTCGGGCCGGGCAGGCATGGCAATGTTTCGACCCTGTCACCATGGATCCGCCACCGTGCGGTTCTGGAAACCGAGGTGCTGGCGGCAACGCTGAAGCACCACAGGCCTGAGACGGCTGAGAAGTTCGTGCAGGAGGTGTTCTGGCGTCTTTATTTCAAGGGCTGGCTTGAACAGAACCCGGGCGTCTGGGAGCGGTATCAGACTTGCCTGCGCAAGCACCTTGCTGATGTGGCACGTGGTTGCCCTGAGGCTGATGCCTATTACCGCGCGCTGAACGGGCAAAGCGGAATTGCCTGTTTCGATGACTGGATCGCGGAGTTGCGCGACACCGGCTATCTGCACAATCACGCGCGGATGTGGTTTGCCAGCATCTGGATTTTCACGCTGCGGCTGCCGTGGGAATTGGGGGCAGATCTGTTTATGCGACAGTTGCTGGACGGGGATCCTGCGTCCAACACGCTCAGCTGGCGCTGGGTGGCCGGTCTGCACACGAAGGGCAAGACCTATCTGGCGCGGCAGAGCAACATCGCGAAATTTACCGATGGCCGCTATGCGGTGACCCCCGGACTGGCGGCAACGGCACCAGCTTTGGAGGAACCGCACCTGCCACCATCTGTGCCCTTGCCGGTAGGCGGGGCATTGCCCGAAGGCCGATTTGGCTTGCTGGTGAGCGAGGATGATGGACATGGGGAAAGCCTGTGCGACCGCGCGCCTGCCTCTGTTCTGGGATTGAGCGCGGTTCAGGGACGATCGCCCGGTGCTGTGAGCGATCTTGTGACTGAATTCTCAGATGCCCTGATGCGCGATTCTGTTGCACGCGCGGGCGCGCATTTTGGAGTGCCTGCCGAGATTGGCACCGGCGACTGGGGGGAAGCTCTGGTCAGATGGGCGCGTGCTCATGATCTGACATGCATCGTTCATGCCCATTTGCCGGTCGGACCTGCGCGGGCAGCGCTGGAAGCTGCAAGGCCCGCATTGCAGGCAGCGGACATCAGGGCGGTATCGCTGCTGCGGCCCATCGACCGGCTGGTCTGGCCCCATGCAGGCAAGGGGTTCTTTGCGGTGAAGCGACAGATCCCGGCCCTTCTGGATGCGCTGAAGCTGACCTGAATTCAAAGGTCTCAACCCGGTTTGTGATGCGCGACCTTTCAGGTGCTTCGTGCGACGCTCTAGCGCTGCGCTGTGGCCCAGTCGGGGTGCATCCATGGTTCGGCCTCGTCCCGGGGCAGGCTGCGCCCAAGGATGTGATCGCTTGCCTTTTCACCGACCATGATCGAAGGCGCGTTGAGGTTGCCGTTGGTGATGCGCGGGAAGATCGAGCTGTCGGCCACGCGCAGACCGTCCACGCCGATCACCCGTGTCTGAGGATCGACAACGGCCATGGCATCGTCCCTGCTGCCCATCTTGCAGGTGCCGCAAGGATGGTAGGCGCTTTCGGCGTGTTCGCGGATGAACCCGTCCAGCTCGTCATCGGTTTGCAGGCTGTCATCGGGCTGGATCGCGCGTTTGACGTAAGGCTTGAAGGCATCCTGCGCGAAGATCTCGCGGGTGAGGCGCAGGCAGGTGCGGAAATCCTCCCAGTCAGAGGGGTGGGACATGTAGTTGAAGTGGATCTTAGGGGCAGCGGCCGGATCGGCAGAGGCCAGCGTGACCGCCCCACGTGAGGCGCTGCGCATCGGGCCGACATGGGCCTGAAAGCCATGACCTTCTGCGGCGGCCTTGCCATCGTAGCGCACGGCGATGGGCAGGAAATGAAACTGGATGTCGGGGTATTCGACGCCTGCGCGTGAGCGGATGAAGCCGCAGCTTTCGAACTGGTTGGACGCGCCCATACCGGTCTTTGTGAAGAGCCATTGCGCGCCAATCACTGCCTTGCTGACCAGGTTCCAGTGCTTGTAGAGCGTGATCGGCTGTGAGGCGGCCATCTGGCAGTAGACCTCAAGATGATCCTGCAGGTTCTCGCCCACGCCGGGGCGGTCGGCGATCACTTCTATCCCGTGCTCGGACAGATGCGCTGCCGGGCCGATGCCCGAGAGCATCAGCAGTTTGGGCGAATTGATGGAGGAGGCCGCGATGATCACCTCGGACCGGGCGTGGATGATCTGTTTGTTCTGTCCGCGCAGGATCTCAACCCCGCGGGCGCGGCCCTCTTCGATGACAATGCGTTGGGCAAGGCCGCGGATGACCTCACAGGTCTCGCGCTTGAGGGCAGGTTTGAGATAGGCGTTGGCCGCGGACCAGCGGCGGCCTTTCCAGACGGTCTGTTCAAACGGGCCGAACCCCTCCTGCTGCTGACCGTTGTAGTCGCCAGTGACCTGATAGCCGGCCTGCTGACCGGCATCGACAAAGGCCTGAAAGAGCGGATTGCTGCGGGGGCCGCGAGATACATGCAGCGGGCCGTCTGTGCCGCGCCATTCGGGATCGCCGCCATGGCCGCCGGAGTGCCAGCTTTCCATGCGTTTGTAATAGGGCAGCACGTCTGCATAACTCCAGCCGCTGGCACCTGACTGGGCCCAATGGTCGAAGTCGCGTGCATGGCCGCGCACATAGACCATACCGTTGATCGAGGACGAGCCACCGATCACCTTGCCGCGCGGGCAGACCAGACGTCGCCCGCCGAGATGCGCTTCGGGCTCGGACTGGTAGCCCCAGTCGTAGCGCGACATGTTCATCGGATAACTCAGCGCGGCTGGCATCTGGATGAAGGGGCCGATGTCGGTCCCGCCATGTTCGATCACCAGAACCGATTTGCCTGCCTCGCTGAGCCGGTAGGCCAGCGCGCAGCCCGCTGAGCCTGCGCCGACGATGACGTAATCCGCTTCCATGGTCGCCTCAGTACGGTGCGTCGACGCGGCCCATGCGCACGTAAACGGATTTGAGTTGCGAGTAATGTTCGATCGCGGCGGAGGCGTTTTCGCGGCCCACGCCGGAGAGTTTCGAGCCACCAAAGGGCATCTCGACCGGTGCATCATTGTAGGAGTTGATGAAACAGGTGCCCGCCTGAAGCTGTGCGATGGCTCGGTGGGCGCGGCTGATGTCGCGGGTGAAGACGCCTGCGGAGAGGCCGAACTCAGTGGCGTTGGCGCGCGCGATCACGTCGGCCTCGTCAATGAAATCGAGCACACACATGACCGGGCCGAAGATTTCGTCTGTGGCGATGGTCATGCCGTCGGTGACATCCGCGAAAACGGTGGGATTGATCCAGAAGCCGGGTTTTTCGGGGCGGTCGCCGCCGCAGATCAGGCGTGCGCCTTCAGCCTGTCCCTTGGCGATGTAGCGTTCAACGATATCGCGTTGGGCTTCCGAGACCATGGGGCCAAAATTCGTGGCCTCGTCCAGTGGATCGCCCATGACGACGTCGCTCAGGCGTGCAGACAGGCGGGTGAGGAAGGCGTCCTTGATGTCGGTGTGGACAAAGACGCGGGTGCCGTTGGAGCAGACCTGTCCCGAGGAATAGAAATTGCCGAGGATCGCGCCGCCAACCGCGTCTTCGATGTCGGCGTCATCAAAGATGATCAGGGGCGATTTGCCCCCAAGTTCCATGGTGACGTTCTTGATGCTCTGGGCAGCGGCTGCATAGACCTTGCGACCCGTGGGCACTGACCCGGTAAGCGAGACCTTTGCGACGCGGTCGTCGGTGACCAGAGCAGCGCCCACCTCGCCGCGTCCCTGAATGACGTTGCACAGGCCCGCTGGCGCGCCTGCCTCCATCAGGATCTCAGCGACTTTCAGGGCGCAAAGCGGTGTGGTCTCGGAGGGTTTGAACACCATGGCGTTGCCGCAGGCCAGTGCCGGTGCGGTTTTCCAGCAGATGATCTGGGTCGGGTAGTTCCAGGCGCCAATGCCGACGCAGACGCCAAGCGGCTCGCGCACTGTGTAGGCCCAGTCTTCGCCCAGCGGGATATGTTGGCCGGTCAGAGTGGCTGCCATGCCGCCGAAATATTCCAGCGCATCGGCCCCGCTGGTTGCGTCCACCGCGATGGTTTCCTGATAGGGTTTGCCGGTGTCATGGGTTTCAAGCACGCTGAGGTCATGATTGCGCGCGCGGATGATGTCGGCGGCACGGCGCAGCACGCGGCCCCTTTCTGTGCCCGACAGCGCTGCCCATTCAGCCTGCGCACGGGTGGCGGCTTCCAAGGCTCGGTCGATGATCGCAGGCGTGGCGGCATGGACCCGTGCGATGACCTCGCCCGTGGCGGGATAGATCACATCAATCGGATCGCCTGCGGTGTCTTCGACATACTGACCGTCGATGAAATGGCTGGCTGTAGGCTGGAGGGTCATGATGCGGTGCTCCCGATTTGGGCGAGTTCAAGGTCAAGCAGGCGGGTGACATGGGCAGCAGCAGTGCGTCCGCAGGGCGCGCTTTGGCCGAGGCCCTGATGCAGGTAGGCCCCGTCGATCAGGGCCGCGATGCCGGCGGCGATGCGGGGCGCCTGCGGGCCTGCAAGCGGGCGCAGGTCATGCAGCAGGTTCGAGCGCAGGCGGGCGTGGTAGATGTTCAGAAGACGGCGCGCGGCATCTGATGACCGGGCAAGAACGTAGAAGTTCAGCCATGAGGTGATGACCTCGGCCCGGAAATTCGACGGCGCGAAACTGCTTTCGATGATGGCGTGCAGACGGGCGATGGGGGTTTCAGCGCCTTTGAGCGCGCTCAGCGTCTCGGCCGAATAGACCCGCAGGGTGTGGCGCATGGCAGCCAGAAAGATCTGGTCCTTGCCACCAAAATAGTGATGCGCGAGCGCTGATGACATGCCTGCGCGCGCCGCGATCTGGCCAACGGTGATGTCGAGCGTGCCGGTCTGCCCGATCTCGGCTATAGTCGCGTCGATCAGGGCGGCGCGGCGGACCGGCTCCATTCCCAGCTTTGGCATGATCTCTCCCCGTCAGGTTTCGCGGGTCTCATGCCGGTTTTTTATTGACTGGTCAATCAATAACCGCCTGATCGGCCTCTTTGAGCGCCTGAATGCCAGTCCAGAGACGGATGAGGATCTCGGTCTCGGTGATGCAGAAGCGCGCGGATGGAGAGAGATCAACGGTGCCATCATTGCCGATGGCCGTATGCTCACCCCCCATGCCGCGCACCGACAGGCCATGCGCGCGCGCAATCTGCTTGGCCGTCTTGTCCGATCCGCCCCGGGTCAGGTTGGGCAGGGCGAGATGGACGGACGCCCGCATGGCGGTTCCGAGATTTGTCGGGCAGGAGGTGATGTTGCCAAAGCGCGCGGAAGTGGCGAATTCAAGGACTGGCTGCGCCTCGATCCGGTCGAGAAGACCGCGCAGGCGGGTGAAGATCTGATCCAGACGCGTGGTGCGATCCATCACCATGATGCGCAGGTGATCCTCCTCGCCGACCCAGATGATGACGGTTTGATCATGTGAGACATAAGCCCCCCGCCCCACCGGCCAGTTACCGGCAATGCCTGCTGCGGTGAGATACGGATCGGTGTCGAGCGGGCGGAACATCAGGTGGCGGTCGATCAGGGAATGGTAGGTGTCGCGCGAGGTTTCCGCCTTGTGACCCGGTGTCAGAGAGTGATAGCCACCGCCAAATTGCGGATCGGCTGCAAGTGCGGTGAAGACAGGTTGCATCCGGTCTTCCAGCGCCTGTCTGTCCTTTGCGCCCATCGCAGAGGGCAATGGCAGGTCCGCAAGGTTGCGGCCCACGCGGATGCGCACGGACAGGGGCGGCAGGCCCAGCGCGGTGACATCCATCGGGGCAGACGGACCCGCCCAGTCGCTGCGGTGAACGGCATCGGACGGGGTCTTGTGGTGATGTGACAGCACATCGCTGAAGAAGGTCTTGAAGCGGTCGTAGTCATCGGCATGACCTGCATAGCAGCCCATTTCGCTGTCAGGATTGGCAAGACCTGAAGCGAGACAGGCAAGGATGCGATCCTGATCGGTGGCAGGTAAAGTCTCAAACCATTGCTGGTCGAACGCCTGCACGGCGATGTTCTGCGGGGCGCTGGCTTTCAGGTTCGCCAGACGCGCGAGGGTTTCTGTGTGATCCGTGGCCACTCAGGCCGCCTTGAGGCCCAGAATGTCGCGAGCCTGCGCGATGGTCGCAACCGGGCGGTCGTATTTGGCGCACAGATCAGCCGCACGGGCGATGAGTGCCGCGTTGGACGGCGCGAGATGGTCGCGATCTAGCCTGACATTATCTTCAAGCCCCGCGCGCGTGTGCCCGCCTGCGGCGATTGCCCATTCGTTGACAACAATCTGATTGGCACCGATCCCTGCGGCACACCAATTGGCCTCTGGCGCGCGGGTCTTCATGGTGTGAAGGTAGAAATCAAAGACGGCGCGATCAGCTGGCATGGCGTTTTTCACGCCCATGACGAACTGCACGTAAAGCTTGCCATGAAGCTTGCCTGCCTGATGCATCGCAATGGCTTGAAGGATGTGGGACAGATCAAAGGCTTCGATCTCGGGTGTTACGCCGTATTTGATCATCTCGGACGAGAGCCAGGCGACCAGATCGGGCGGGTTCTCATAGACCCGTGTGGGGAAGTTGTTGGACCCCACTGACAGCGATGCCATGTCGGGTGCAAGCGGCAGCATCCCGCCGCGCGCCTGCCCCGCACCGGAGCGCCCGCCGGTGGACAATTGCACGATCACACCGGGGCAATGCGCTTCAAGCCCTTCCTTCAATCTGGCGAATCGTTCCGGGTCGCTGGTCGGGGTTCCATCCTCTTCGCGGACATGGGCGTGGATGATACTGGCGCCAGCCTCGACCGCGGCATGACTGCTTTCGATCTGTTCGGCAATCGAGATCGGCACTGCCGGATTGTCAGCCTTCTGTGGAACCGAGCCGGTGATTGCACAGCATAGTATACAGGGCTTTCCGGCGACGTCTGACATGTGACCCCCTAAAGGCAGTTTGCTTAAATTCCTCGCACGCAAAGTGTTACCGACCCGTGCTCTGCTCTGCAATCCGCACAAATGGGGAAATTGTCTTTTGTCGAAAAGCCTTGTCACATTAATGTAAATGAGTTGTGCTCTGTGCGACGGGTCTAAACAGTGAGGGAAAAGATGAAAAAAATTCTTGGTTTATCAGCGGTTTTATTGCTTTCGGGCGCTGCCGTTCATGCGGCATGTCCGGCGGTTACTGTCGCTGATCCGATGGGTGTGGCAGCAGGAGAATTTCCGCAGCAGTATGAACTGGCAGAATTCCAGTCTGCTGCCGGATGCGAGATGAGTTTTTCGGAAAACCCCGAGATGGCTGCGTTGAATGGTGCGATCCAAGGCAATGGCGATCTGCCGGCTGTGGCTGATCGTCTGCCGTCCGAGCCGCTGGTGGTTGTGCCCTACGACATGGTGGGCGTCTATGGCGGCACGCTGCGCGCGCTGTCGAATGCGACCGAGGCCGGAACGTCCGACTTCCTGTCGACACGCCACGTGAACCTTGTGCGCTATTCCGATGATCTTCAGACCATCGTGCCCAACATCGCGAAGTCATGGTCATGGAACGACGATTTCACCGAATTGACGATGAACCTGCGCGAGGGCCACAAATGGTCGGATGGCGCGCCGTTCACGTCCGAGGACATCCGCTTCTGGCTGGAAAACCTCGCGCTTGATCCAAAGGTGATCGAGAAGCCTAAGGATTACGTTCTGGCCGGTGGTGAGCCGATCAAGATCGAGGTAATGGACGCAACCACGTTCAAATTCGTCCTTGCAGCCCCAAAGCCGGGCCTGCTGGTGCATTTTGCCGTGTCCTACGCCCAGCCGTTCCAGCCCGCGCATTTCCTGGGTCAGTATCACCCTGCGCTGAGTGCGGATGGCGATGCCAAGGCAGCCGAGTTCGGGTTTGAGAGCGGTTACGATCTGGTGAACTACTACTACGGCAACAGCGACTGGACAGACACGCCGTCGCCAATGCTGCGCGATCCGGAACTGGCCGCGAAACTGCCCTATGGCACGCAGCCGACGCTGGAAAGCCACATCTACATCACCGACACCACCGAAGGCCGCAAGCTGGTCGCCAACCCGTATTTCCATCAGGTGGATACGACCGGTCAGCAGCTTCCCTATATCTCGCGTCAGGATGAACTTTATGCCAACGACAACGAGGTTCGGATCCTGAAGCTGGTCAACGCGGAAGCCGACTACAAGTCGCAGTCGCTGACCCTTGGTGCGGCGCCGCTTCTGCTGGAAAATCAGGAGAAGGGTCAGTTTACCGTTCAACTGAAGCCGACAATTGCGATGCCGGTCTTCTCGTTCAACCTGACATCCGAAGATGCAGGCAAGCGCGATGTCTTCGGCAATCTGGACTTCCGCAAGGCGATGAGCCACGCGATTGACCGGAACGAACTGAACGAGGTTGCCTTCTTCGGTCAGGGTGAGCCGAAACAGTATATCGGTTTCTCGCCGACACCTGATTTCGTGGATCCATCGCTCACTTCGCTTTACACCGAGTACAACCCCGATGCGGCCAAGGCGCTTCTGGACGGGATCGGCATGGTAGACACCGATGGTGACGGCTTCCGCGAGCTTCCAAATGGCGAAAAGATCGTCCTGAACATGCAGTTCGCAACCCAAGGCATCGGGTCCGAGGTTGTGGAATTCGTCGGCCAGAACTGGGCCGATGTGGGTGTTCAGACCACGGTGAAAGAGGTCACACCGGATGAGTATCGTTCGGCCCAGTCCTCCAACGCGCTGGATGTCGGCATGTGGGAGAAGGGCCAGCCGGTTGCCATCGTGCTGGGCAACAACGAGCTGTTCGTGCCACCTTACGAGAACTACTTCGGTCACCGCACGGCGATGCTGTGGGCCGAGTGGGTCGACACAGAAGGTGCATCGGGCGTTGAGCCTCCGGCGTTTGCCAAGAAGATGATGGACGACGTGGCTGCATTCCAGACCGCCACACCGGGTTCCGCTGAACAGGGTGAGATCGGCGCTGGCATGGCCAAATCCATGGCCGAGAACCTCTTGTTCATCGGCACGGTTCAGGCGCCAAACGTGATCTATCACCGCAACGCACTGAAGAACGTGACCCAGTTCAAGACACAGTCCTACGAGTACTACCGGACCTATCCATACCGGGCCACTCAGTGGGCGCTGGTTGAATAATCGTCACTGACACCGGAACCGGGCGTTTCATCGCGCCCGGTTCTTGCATTTTGACTGCAACTCCGACCAGACTGGCAGGAGTTGAGACCGGGGCTTTCCACCAATGCTAGCGTTCGCCAGATTTGCCGCTATCCGTGCCGTGTTGGCCTTGATCACCTTGTTGTTTGTCTCTCTGATCGTGTTCTCACTGATGGAAATGGTGCCGGGCAATTGCGCCGAGCGCTATCTGGCCTTCAAGAACACCCAAGGTTCGGGCATCACCATTGCCGACATTGCAGCCGAAGAGGCCCGGCTTGGGCTGGACCGGCCCTTTGTGATCCGCTGGGCAAGCTGGGTGGGCAATGTGTTCTTCCGCGGGGATTTCGGTGAAAGCTGTATCCTGCGGGTGGGCATCAACCAGCTTCTAGGTGACAAGTTCTGGATTTCGGGCGCGATCTGCTTCACCGCGCTTATCTTTGCCTATCTGATTGCCGTTCCTGTGGGCATGTTTGCGGCATCCTCGAAGAACCCTTGGCTGAACGGCACTCTGCGGTTTGTGTCCTATCTTGGTCTCGCGCTGCCGAACTTCCTGCTGGCACTGCTGATCATGCTGTTCTCGACAGTGTATTTCGGGGATTCGATGACCGGGCTGTTCTCGGCCGAATACCGGGATGCGCCGTGGTCCTTTGACAAGTTTCTGGATTTCCTCAGTCGGGCCTGGTTGCCGGTGTTCATTCTGGGCTGGTCGGCAACGGCCTTCGCGCTGCAGACCGTGCGGGCGCTGATGCTGGATGAGAACGGCAAGCTTTATGTGACAGCGGCCCGCGCGCGCGGGCTTTACGGGTCGCGGTTGCGCTGGCGGTACCCTGCCCGGCATTCACTGGGGCCAATCATCAACTCATTGGGCTTCGATCTGAACCGGATCTTCAACGAGCTGCCCATCGTGGCGCTGATCCTGACCCTGACGGAGGCGGGCGCACTGTTGCTGGAGGCACTCGCCCGGTCCAATGACCAGCAGCTTGCAGGAGCGATTATCTTCATGCTGACAGCAACGATCGTGGGGCTGAATTTCCTGACTGACATGGCGCTGGCGCTGATTGATCCACGCGTGCGCAAATCCGTGGTGGGGAGCTGAGCGATGGCACTCTCTGAACAGGCCCGCAAGGAAGCGTATTTCACAGCCTCGCAAGGGCAACTGATCTGGGCGCGTTTCCGGCGCAACAAGACGGCGATGTTTGCCGGATTCATTCTGCTGATGCTGGTGCTGATGGGTCTGTTTGCGCCGTTTCTGTCGCCCTATGACCCGACGATTGCAGGCCGGGACAAGGACTACACCAATGGTGCGCCGCAGATCCCGATGTTCTGCGATGATCAGGGGTGTTCCTGGAAGCCGTTTATCTATGGGGTGACGCGCGAACGCTCGATGGCGACGAACTTTCGCTGGGTAACCAAAATCGACACCGAGGACCGGCGCTATGTCGAGTTCTTCGTGCGCGGCAGCGAGTATCGCCTGTTCGGGATCAAGTCCGATCTGCATCTCTTTGGCGTGGACAAGGGGATGATCCATCTCTTTGGGACCGATGACACAGGCAAGGACATCTTCTCGCGCACGCTTTTTGCCATCAAGACGTCGCTGGCGGTTGGCACGTTGGGTGTTCTGATCTCGTTCGTGCTGGCCCTGATCATAGGAGGGGTTGCCGGCTATTTCGGTGGCTGGATTGACGGGGTGATCCAGATGGTCACAGACGCGGTGCGCACCATACCCGCGATCCCGCTTTTCATGGCGCTGGCTGCGTTTCTGCCCGACACATGGTCCGCCGAGATGCGATTCTTCTTCATATCGATCATCCTTGGGCTGATCGGCTGGCCGACGCTGGCGCGCCGTGTGCGCACGCATTTGCTGGTGGAACGCAATCAGGAATATGTGCTGGCAGCGCAGCTGTCCGGCGCGGGTTCGGGCCATGTGATCCGCAAGCATCTGCTGCCGAGCTTCACCAGCTACATCATCGTCGATCTGGTGATCTCGTTTCCCTACATGGTGCTGTCGGAAACAGCATTGTCGTTCATCGGGCTGGGGCTGAAGGACCCTGTGAACTCGCTCGGTGTGATGTTGCAGAACACCACGAGCGCGGATGTCCTTTTGAACTATCAGTGGTATTTCATTCCGGTTCTGTTCTTCATTGCGCTGGTCATGGCCTTTGTCTTTGTCGGTGACGGGCTGCGCGATGCGGCTGATCCATATGCGGATACTCGCAAATGAGTGCTCTGATTTCGGTCAAGAATCTGGGCGTGAAGTTCCGCACCGACGAGGGGCTGATCACCGCTATTGATGACGTGAGTTTCGACATTGCCCCCGGTCAGGTTCTGGGGCTGGTGGGTGAAAGCGGCTCGGGCAAGTCGGTGACGGCAAAGGCACTGATGCAGCTCAATGGCGACAACACGGTCTATGGCGATGAAAGCCGGATCACGCTGAACATCCCTGAAGAGCCGCCGCTGGAAGTGTTGTCGCTGAAGCGCGAGAAGGACATGCGGGCGATCCGGGGCGGATCGATCTCGATGATCTTTCAGGAGCCGATGGCCAGTTTTGCGCCCGCGATCACCGTGGGCAAGCAGATGGTCGAGCAGTTGCAGATCCACACCTCGCTGTCGAAGCGCGAGGCGCGGGACCTGTCGATCGAGATGCTGACGCGGGTGGGCATTTCGGAGCCTGCATCGCGCTTTGATCAATATGTGTTCGAGTTTTCAGGCGGGATGCGCCAGCGCGCGATGATCGCCATGGCGCTGTCGACCAAGCCGAAGCTTTTGATTGCGGACGAGCCAACCACGGCGCTGGATGTGACCATTCAGGCGCAGGTGATCGATCTGATGAAGGATCTGGTGGGCGAGTTTGGCATGGGGATCCTGTTCATCACCCATGATCTGGGCGTGATTGCCCAGACCGCCGACGAGGTGGCCGTGATGTATCTGGGCAAGCTGGTGGAAAAGGGGCCCGTGCGGGATGTGATTCGAAACCCGGCACATCCCTACACCAGAGGCCTGTTGAAGGCGCTGCCGCAGCTTGATGATCTGGACGCGCCGCTGGTGCCGGTGGCCGGTGACATTCCCAGCCCGCTGGACAGGCCGCCGGGCTGTGTGTTCCACACCCGCTGCGACCAGTCGATGCTGGGGATTTGCGACAAGATGGTGCCTGCGGTCAGCACAATCTCGGACGGACATGAGGCCAGTTGCTTTGCGTTGGAGGACCAGTCATGACCAAACCGCTGGTGTCCGTCGATGCGTTGGAAGTGCACTACCCTCTGGGGCGCTCGCTGTTGGGCACACCCCCCGTTCTGAAGGCCCTGTCGGGCATCACGTTGGACATCCCGCAGGGCAGTTTCTTCGGGCTGGTGGGTGAAAGCGGCTCGGGCAAGACGACGCTGGGCCGGGCGATATTGAAGGCCGCGCCGATCTCGGTCGGGTCCATCGGGTTCGAGGATGGCGAGGTGTCGCTAGACATCGGAACCATGAGCAAGGCAGCAGAGAAGGATTTCCGCAAGCGGGCGCAACTGATTTTTCAGGACCCATATGCGGCCCTGTCACCCCGGATGACTGTGCGCGACATCATTGCCGAACCGCTGGAAGTGATGGGTCTGACCAAAAATCGCGAGGAAACCGACGCGCGGGTGCGTGAGATCGCCGCCAAGTGCCGGTTGAACCTTGAGCATCTGCGGCGTTTTCCCCACGCGTTCTCAGGCGGACAGCGGCAGCGCATCTCAATCGCGCGCGCACTGGTGTCCGGCCCGAAATTCGTGGTCGCTGATGAGAGCGTGGCCGCCCTTGATGTGTCGATCCAGGCTGACATTCTGAACTTGCTGAAGTCGTTGCAATCCGAGTTGGACCTGACCTTTCTGTTCATCAGCCATGACCTGTCGGTGGTGGCACATGTCTGCGATACTGTGGCTGTGATGTATCTGGGCACCATTGTGGAAACCGCACCATCGCGCGAGCTGTTCCGGATGCCACGTCACCCGTATACGCGCGCACTCCTATCAGCGATCCCCTCGCTCGATCCTGATGCGAAGCCATCAAACCTGAAGCTGGAAGGCGACATCCCCTCGCCTGCCGATCCGCCCAAGGGATGTCGGTTTCACACCCGTTGCCCCTTTGCGCAGGCCAAGTGCCGTACGGATGTGCCGGTTCTGAAAGATGCCGGCGACGGTGCGCAGGTGGCCTGCCATTACTGGCAAGCCTCGCTGTTCTGAACGGCCGCCGGCGTGACGATCCGGCGGGGTATCCCTGAGGACTTCTCGGCTGTGCAGGCTTTGCTGCTGGATGCGTTCCGTGCTTATGCGCAGGGTTTGGGCAAGCAGGATGCTGACCGGGACTACACCTGGGTTCAGACGCATCTGAAAGCGGGTGATGTGCGGGTTCTGCATCATGATGATGCGCTTGTCGCAGTTGCCATTCTGAATTTTTCCAAGCGGGATGCGGTCGTGCTTGATACTCTGGGCGTCGCCCCGGATCAGCATCGACAGGGGTTTGGCGCAAAGCTTCTGCAGTCCGTCGAACGCGAGGTTTTCGCAATGGACCGCGCCCTGTCCTTGCACACTGTGGAACGATATGCCCAGATCGTGGCGTTCTACCAAAGCAATGGCTACCGGATATCCCGTACCGGGCCGCATCCTGTAGCGGATGATGGGGTGACACGGGTATTTCTGATCAAGCATCCCCCCAAGACGTGAGCCATGGTTTACCAATCCTAAAAGGTTACTGCCTAAACGCTGGGTCCGAATGAGTTTTGGAGAGCGGAAGTGCGTGGTGGCGGACAGGTTTCACGGCGCGTAGGCGCGGCACTGGCGGCATTGTCCGTTCTGTCGGGCTGCGCCTATACCACGCCTGAGCTCGCCCCCGCTTTCATGCAGCCCAACATCGCGCCGGCGCGCAACACCACGTCCTTTGCTTATGCGTTGCGATGCATGGACAAGCTGCTGGTTGAGGCCCGGCGCCCACCGATCCTTATATCATCCTCGGGGCTGAAGGACCTGACCAAGAAGGTCAATGTCGGCACTGACGAGATGCTGGTCAACGCGATCAATCAACTGAACCGGCGCAGCAAATCCTATATCTTCATCGACCAGTCGATTGAAAAGGACGCGGGTGAATTTGCGATCCAGACCCGGGCCGAGACCGACACCCAACCCCAGTATTACATCCGCGGGGCGATCACACAGCTTGATGGTGGAGTGTTGTCTGCAGGCGTTGGCAGCGACGACCTGCTGGAGGACCGACTGGATGTCGGGCTGTCACGTGATGTGACCGTGGTGACGGTCGATCTGCATCTTGTCCGTTTTCCCCAGCGCACCGTTCTGCCGGGTGGATCGGTCGCCAATTCCATGGTTGTGCGCACCGATACCGGCAGTCTTGGCGTGGCCAGCGGCCTGATCGAGATGCTGGATTTCGACCTTACGATCTCGTTTGCGCGGGTTGAAAGCATCGGACAGGCCGTGCGCTCGCTGGTGGAGCTCGGGGTGATCGAATTGATCGGCAGGCAGGCGGGCATTCCGTACTGGACCTGTCTGTCGGAAACCCGGGGTGCGCTGGAGGACGAGGGTGCGGAACTGGTTCACACAGCCATCCCGTCGCCTGTTCGCTGGTCTGAAGCGCGCAAGTTGCTGCAGCAGATCAATCGCTTGCCAGGCGGTCTGGGTACACGCACGGAGCTGCGGGCGGCGCTTGCCAAATACCAGTCTGATCGCGGTCTACTGGTTACGGGAGAGCCCGATTTCGATCTGTTGTCCCGATTGCGGGGCGAAGCGCGCGCGCGTGAACAACGCATCCGCGAAACACAGGCCGCAGCGACTGAATTTCTGGCGACTTCACGTGAGGTGGAAAAGGGTGCAGCGGACTTTGTGCCATTGGATCAGGTGGTTGCCACTGTGCCACGATCGACCAAGCAGGCGCGGGTGAACAGTCTGCGGCCAAAGGAAACCGTTCAGGCTCAGGCTCAGGCTCAGGCTCAGGCTCAGGCTCAGGCTCAGGCTCAGGCTCAGGCTCAGGCTCAGGCTCAGG
>CANLVD010000018.1 GCA_947494445.1 uncultured Paracoccaceae bacterium
GCCCGGACATCGTGCGGGCAGCGACCGGCCACCGATACTGGACCGGGTCAGCTTCAAGCTGGACCCGGGCGATGCGGTGGGCGTGATCGGCCCCAGTGCCTCGGGCAAATCAACGCTCGCGCGCATTCTGGTGGGCGCAATGCAGCCCGATCTGGGCGATGTGCGGCTGGACGGGGCAACACTGGACCAATGGCCCGAGGAAGCACTCGGCCAGCACATCGGATATCTGCCACAGCATCTGGAGCTTCTGGCCGGCACGATTCGGGACAACATCGCGCGGTTTTCACCCGATGCCGACGATGAGGCGGTGATCGCTGCGGCCAAGCTGAGCGGCGTGCATGACATGGTCCTGAAGCTGCCCAATGGCTATGCCACCGAACTGGGCTATGAGGACGCGCCCCTGTCAGGCGGCCAGTTGCAGCGCATCGGGCTGGCGCGTGCGGTCTATGGCAATCCGAAATACGTGATCCTTGATGAGCCGAACTCCAACCTTGATGCCGCCGGTGACGACGCCCTGTCGGCTGCGATCATGGCCCTGCGCAAGATCGGCAGCACAGTCGTTGTCATGGCCCACAGGCCAAGCGCCATCTCGGCGGTGAACAAGGTGCTGGTGTTGCATGGCGGTCAGGTCGCGCAGTTTGGCGACAAGGACGAGGTTCTGTCGAAATCCCTGAAGCCCGCACCGAGACCCGAACCGACCAAGCCGGAGGATCGCTGAGATGGACCTGAAATCCGCACCGCAGCTGAAAACCGGCATCCGCTGGCCCGGCATCCTTGGCATCATCGCCACCGTGGGCCTTTTGGGCGGCGGCACCGCATGGGCCACGCTGACCGAAATCAGCGGGGCGGTGATTGCCATCGGCTCGGTCGAGGTGACCGGGCGCCCCAAATCGGTTCAGCACCTTGATGGTGGCGTGCTGGAAGAACTGCGCGTGAATGACGGGCAATCGGTCGACAAGGGCGAGGTTCTGGCGCTGCTCGATGACACCACGCTCAAGGCCAATCTGCTGATCTACAAGACCCGCCTGTCAGAGGCCGTTGCCCTGCGCGACCGCCTGATCGCCGAGCAGCACAACGAGGCCGAGATTGCCTTTCAACCGCCCGAGCCGATGATTGCGGATATGGACACCGACCTGCACCGGGCCGGTCAGACCCAGATTTTCACCGCACGGCGCGAGCTGGAAGTCGGGCGCAAACAGCAGCTTTCCGAAAAGATCGTGCAATTCGAGAACCAGACTCGGGGTGTCGAGGCGCTGATTGATGCAAAAGAGCAGCAACTTGTGCTGGTGGAAACCGAACTGGCCTCGGTCAAAAGCCTGACGGAAAAGGGCCTTGCACGGGCCAGTCAGCTTCTGGGGCTGCAACGCAATCAGGCCGACCTGCTGGGGCAGGTGGCCGAACATGGCTCGGAACTGGCGCGCATCCAGAACTCCATCCGCGACACCGAGATCGAGATGTTGCAGGGCGAGCGGCAGACCAAGGAACAGGTCGTGACCGAGCTGCGCGAAACCGTCACCGGCATCCATGAATTGCGCCAGCAGATTGCATCGACCCAGAAACAGCTTGAGCGGGTGACGATCCGCGCACCAAACGCGGGCCGCATCCACGAGATGCAGGTCACCACCATCGGTGGCGTGCTGCCCCCGGGTGGCACCTTGTTGCAGATCGTCCCGATGGACGAGGGCATGGTGTTTCGCACCCGCATCGACACCATCGCGGTCGATCAGGTCTATGTCGGTCAGCCTGCGAAAATCCGCTTCTCGGCCTTCAACCAGCGCACCACACCGGAGTTACAGGGCTCGGTCGCCGACATCTCGGCCACCAGCGTTCTGGATGAGGTGACCGGCGCGCAGTTCTACTGGGTGATCATCGCGATCCCCGACAGCGAACTGGACCGGCTGGGCGATCTGGATCTGGTGCCCGGCATGCCGGTGGAGGCCTATATCGCCACCAATGAACGCACCGTGCTGAACTATCTGACCAAACCACTGACCGAACAGCTTAATCAGGCGTTCCGGGAAGAGTGATCCTCCCGCGCGGGGCGCCACATCGGGCCCACGGCGAGCAGCAATACCGCAATGTTGAACAGCGCGTTCGATCCATTGCCCGAAGTGATCGAGCCTGCACTGTCGAGCACGAACCAGGCGAGCAATCCGGTCAGGACCGCACGGCGCACCGCTTCGGGGGCGGCATCATGGGCAGCACCTGAAAGCACCCAGATCATCACGCCCCAGCCGAGCAGGAAACCACCCGTCAGCGCCCCCAGAAACCGGGTGGTCGGGTCGTCCCAGCTTTGCGCACCGTCCACCGGAAAGCTGAGCAGATCCATCGTCCAGCGAGCCGGTTCCGACAGAGCCTCGAAGGTGCCAAGAAAGAACACGGGGCCAAATGAGGCGATGACGATTGCGGTGATCTTCAGCCAGAACTTGTGAAAGGATCGGGATGTCATGACAGGGCTCTCCTCTAAGGTGGTGCCCCTGTCTAGGCGGCCCGTGAGCAGCAAAACAATTACCTTGCAGGTAAGTGACGCCGGTTGCTGCAGGCGCTAGGGTCTGCCGATGACGCAGTTTCCCCAGACCCTGAAGACCTGGCGCAGAACCCGGCGGCTGAGTCAGCTTGATCTGGCGCTGGAGGCGCAGGTCTCGGCCCGCCATATCTCGTTTCTGGAAACGGGGCGCGCACGGCCCAGCCGTGAGATGATTGCACGCCTCGGCGACACGTTGAGCCTGCCACTGAGTGTCCGCAACCAGATGCTGACGCAGGCAGGCTTTGCCATGCGCTATACCGGATCGTCCTGGGATGACGCCCAGATGAAACCGGTGCGCGCGGCACTGGATCACATGCTGGACAACCACTGGCCCTATCCGGCCTTTGCTGTCGACAGGCTCTGGAATGTGGTGCGAATCAATGCCCCGGCAACACAATTGTTCGGCCCGCTTGGCATTCAGGTCGGTGCCAGTCTGATTGATCTGGTTCTGTCGAACCAGATGCCGGATATGGTCGAGAACTGGCCGGAGGTAGCGCATCATTCAGCCCAGAGGTTGCGCACGGAAAGTGCAGCTCAGGGTGGCGTGCAACGGCTGGATGAGGCCGCCGAGCAGCTCTCGAAGGTCCCGCTCGCAGCCCCGCTGAGCAGAGGTCCGGTGATGCCTGCGATCTATCGCGCGGGCGGTCTGCGGCTGTCGCTGTTTTCCACGATTGCCCAGTTTGGCACACCCGAGGATCTGACGCTCGATGACCTGAAAATCGAGATGTTCTTTCCTGCTGATGCCGAGACAAAGGCGCTTCTGGAACAGATGGCCCCTCCTCGGGAGTGATTAAAATGGGGGCTCTGCCCCAGGCGCAAAAGCGCCTCCCCCGGGATATTTCACCCAAGAAGTGGGGGAGGCGGGATTGCAATCAGTGTTCTGCCACTGCCCTTGCCTGACGGACCAGGGTCATGAATTCCGAGCGGTAGCCGAACGGGTCTTCACCGCGAGCCTTTGCCGCCAGCGACAAAATCTCGTCATAGGACCAGTCACCGGGCAGGTCACGGCCGCCAAGACGCTCGGCAAATCCGGCAACGGCGGCGGCAAAGGCGGTTTCCTGCGGGTCAATATCTGCCCGATCCGGTTGTACCGGCGTGGTGATCAGCCGGCTTTGCGCCTCGCCCGGGCGTTTGTAGCGCAGTTTGAGAAAGGCGTACTCGCCGGTGTTGCCAGTGGTCAGTTCAGACCGAGCAGCGCCGTAGCGCAGGGGATCAACCTGCTGTGCCGCCGAGCCTTTGGGCGTAAGTTCATAGATCGCCGTGACCCTGTGGCCTGCCCCGATCTCGCCTGCATCAACCGCGTCATTGTTGAAATCCTCGCGGCGCAGGGCGCGGGTCTCATAGCCGATCAGCCGGTACTCTGCGATCTCGGCAGGATTGAACTCCACCTGGATCTTGACGTCATTGGCGATTGGAAAGAGCGCGCCTGCAACCTCATCGACCAGCACTTTCCGGGCTTCCGCCAGGGTATCGATATAGGCCGCTGTACCGTTGCCGTTCTGGGCAAGCGCCTGCAGCGCCGCGTCCTGATAATTGCCCCGGCCAAAGCCAAGGGCCGAGAGGTAAATGCCGCTGTCGCGCTGGTCTTCGATGTAAGTTTTCAGGGCATCGGGATCGGCGATGCCAACGTTGAAATCCCCGTCCGTTGCGAGGATCACGCGCGAGACCTCGCCCACCGCGCTCATGGTTTTTGCCACCGCATAGGCCTGTTGCAGACCTCGCTGACCTGCGGTCGAGCCGCCTGCGCTCAGCGATTGCAGGGCCGTGATGATCTTCGAGCGTTCGCCTGCGCTGGTCGGTTCAAGGGCCAGACCGGCGCTGCCCGCATAGGTCACGATGGCAACGCTGTCCTGTTCGCCAAGGGTGTCGAGCAGGAGGCTGAAGGCCCGGATCAGCAAGGGCAGCTTGTTGGCATCCTGCATGGAGCCCGAGGTGTCGATCAGAAACACCAGATTGAGCGCAGGACGTTCGGCAAGCGGCAGGTCATAGCCCTGAATGCCGATGTGCATCAGTCTGGTGTCAGGGTTCCACGGCGTGGGCGCGACGGAAACGGAGGTGGTAAACGGCGTCTCCACCGATGTCGGCTTGGGGTAGGCATAGTCGAAATAATTGATCATCTCCTCTGCCCGGACCGAGGCCGGATCAGGCAGGTGCCCATTGACAAGAGCATTGCGCACATAGGCATAGGATGCGGTGTCCACATCTATGGAAAACGTCGAAACCGGATCCTCCAGCGTGGTGTAAAGCCGGTTCTCGGGCTTGTGCGCGAAAGTCTCCGTCGAGGCTTCGGGAACAGGCTGAAGGGCAGGGGCCTCGGCCGGGGCCAAGCCCAGAACCGCCCGGTCGGAAAGGGCGTCCGCCCCAAGAGTGTCTGCAACCTGTGCCTCCTGCATCGGAGCCGCCGAAATTGCCTGTTCCGCCGGAACCTTCGCCTGAAGACGCTTGCGCGTGATCGCGCTGGATCGCGCCTCAAGATCCTCTTCCAGCAAAACCGGTTGCGCCTCGTAGACCGGTTGGGGCTGGCGCGTCACCTGCACTCCCACAAGTGTCACGATGACCAGCGAGGCAAGGGCGGTGGTTGCTTTCAGGGTTGCGGGTCGGGTGGCAAAATCAATCATGGCTTTCACTCCTGTCAAAAAACCCGCACCAATTGTGCGGTTCTTGATAGGACGGTCCCCGGACGCCGATCCTTGGTGGAGCTTTGAAAATTCCGCAAGTGCGGCATCCCGGGCAGCCATGCGGGCCTTGTCCGAAGGGGCAGGGGTTGCGGCCTGAAGTGCTGACTTCAAATGGTCAAGATCATCGGTCATTTCAGCATCTCCTCCTCTTCTGCCATGTCGCGCAGGGCCTTGCGCACTTCGCTCATCCGCCAACTGACCGTGCCCTCTGACACGCCCAGAATCTCGGCGGCGGCAGCATGTGTCAGGTCTTCGCCAAGGGTCAGAGCCACGGTTTCGCGCAGATCGGGTGCCAGACGGGCCATGGCCTGGGTGAGCCAGTCGTTGGCCGCCGCCCGCTCGGTGGCTTCGGCCCGTTGCATCTGCTCGACCTCTCCCCAGGACTGCGCCGCCCGGTCGTGGCTGGCACGCTTGCGCAGGGCATCCTTGGCCGCATTCAGGACAACCCGGGTCAGCCATGTTGAAAACCGGGCATCACCGCGAAACCCGGTCAGCTTGGCGGGCAGGCTGACACAGATGTCCTGTGCCAGATCCTCGGCCTCCGTCTTGCGCCCCAGCAGTCGAAAGGCGAGGCGGAACATCAGATCGTAGTGCCGCTCGATCAGGATGCCGAAAGCCTGCCGGTCTCCGGTGCGGGCCTGTTCGACCAGGGATATGTCATCAACACTCATGCGCATTATCCATTAGACGAATTGGCCCGGTGGATCCTTGGATCAGGGTGAATATTTCTTCGGATTTCCCAATAAGCTTGCAAAATTGGAGTTTAAGTCCAATATTGCAAGGATGATTGATCGCAAAACCACCTCTCATCTGACCTATCTGCTGGAAAACTTTCCAGCCGTTGCGCTGATCGGTCCGCGTCAGGTCGGCAAGACCACGTTGGCACTGGAGATCGCAGACAGCCGCCCGTCAGTCTATCTGGATCTTGAAAGCGCACAGGATCGGGCGAAACTGTCTGATCCGGGGTTCTACCTCAGACAACACCTTGACCGCCTCGTCGTGCTCGATGAGATCCACCGGATGCCCGATCTTTTCGCGGAGCTTCGCGGTGTGATCGACGAAAACCGCAGGGCAGGACGCAGGGCAGGGCAGTTTCTGATCCTCGGCTCTGCCTCCATGGATCTGTTGCGCCAATCGGGTGAAAGCCTCGCCGGGCGGATCGCCTATTGCGAGATGTATCCCCTCAACCTGACCGAGGTGGGCGAGGAGCATCTGCAAAAGCTGTGGCTGCGCGGCGGCTATCCCGACAGTTTTCTGGCGGCCGATGCGACCGTCAGCGCCCTGTGGCGACGTGATTTCATCCGCACCTATCTTGAGCGGGACATCCCGGCCTTCGGGCCCCGGATCCAGACCGACCGGATGCGCCGGTTCTGGACAATGCTGGCCCATTTGCATGGCGGATTGCTGAACTCGGCCCAACTGGCTCGCAATCTGGAGGTCGATAACAAGACCATCGGCAGCTATCTGGACCTGATGGCCGATCTTCTGCTTCTGCGCAGGCTGCGCCCCTGGCATGGCAACATCTTCAAACGGCTTGTGAAATCACCGAAAGTCTATCTGCGCGACAGCGGCCTGTTGCACAACCTGTTGCAGATCCCGGACTTCGACAGCCTTCTGGGCCACCCCAAACTGGGCGACAGTTGGGAGGGGTTCGTGATCGAAAACCTGCTCTCAAGCCTCCCCGACGGGGTCAGCCCGTATTTCTACAGAACCTCCGCCGGGGCCGAGATCGATCTGGTGCTGGACCTCGGGTCCGAGCGCTGGGGCATTGAGATCAAGCGCTCCTCCGCGCCAAAACGCAGCCGCGGATTTTTCCAGGGATGTGACGATCTTGAGGTTTCTCGCCGGATCATCGTCTATGGCGGACAGGACATGTACAAGATGGATGCACAGACAGAAGTGATGTCATTGGCTGGCCTTTTGCAGGAGGTTTGAGGCTGCACAAGGTGTGCAGTCTTACCACCGGTTTAGAATATCAAACATATCCACTTCCAACGCTTCCAGCATCTGCGGCACATCAGGGCTGTCACATTCGCGGACAAGATGAAGAAGCCTCAAGACGTCAACCTGAAGGTCTATGAATTGTGCGCGGATCGTTCCGCTGTCGATCAGAACAATCCCGGTCAGCAGACCGGTCGTCTCAAACAGATCCTCGGAATAGAAGAACTCCCGACCTTTGAGTTCTGCTGTATTCTGAAGTGTCGTGGCAGATCTCAACAGACAGGTCTGGCGATCGACACGTTCGATGTGGCAATTTCCAAGAATGAACCGCAGACCTTCGATCGGGCGGGTCTCCTGGTGTTGCACAACAATACATCTACGCATTCCGCCAGTCCGTTTGCGGTTGGGTTTCTTTTGATCTGGGTTATGGGATTCAACTTGGGGCATGGGTTGAATTCAGCTCTTTGTTATTCGTTCTGCCGGACACGCGTGCGTGACCCGGCCTGATCCGGACGCAAACCCGGTTCTGGTTTCAGCCTGCCTGTGCCGACCTTTTCGATGTCAGTAGGGGCTGGAAAATCGGGAACTACACCTTTCGCTAAAAGCCTTCCGGGGTACAAACCATGAGCGATCTGCACAGGCATTTCGGCTGCCAGAGCAATTCTGTAAAAGTAGGACTTGACCTTCTCCTCAGAGGGATCTCGTCCGAACTCCAATTGATACTTTGCAATCATTCGCGTTGCCTGTGCCGTCGCAAAGCTGGTTCCGCGCATGGCCACGACCGAGCCATCCCGGGCACCGGCCCCCAGAACCCCAAGATGGGCAGGGCCATCGTCCACGGGCAGGGAAAACGCCGGCGCGCCGCGCGCTGTTTTGCCTCCAAAACTTTTGGCTGATCCGGTGCTTGAAAAAAGGGCCGGTTTGCCATCGGACGCGCGATAACCGCCAACTGATACAGAACCAGGCAGGTAGATATCCCCCTCTTTTTTCTTTGTGGTGCTCAACGCATCTGCAACCGCATTCAAGGTGCCGTGCTGGCGAACGTATCGGTCGCGGACAAAGAAGGGTTTCCCCGGCAACCTCTCCTTGCCATGGTCAAGGTTCTCAACTTTCTTTCCAAAGCCGGTGTTGTAGCTGTAGCTGTCCCTCAACCGGCCATCCTTGGCATGGCGCTGATAATCCTCATGATCGAAATAGGACAAAAGGCCTGACTTGCCCTCAGGTTGTTCGGACTGGTCGGTCTGCACACCCAAGAGCACGTTGATCTGCTTATCAGATCGGTTTTCAAGACGTATTTTCCAGATGCCAGACGGTGCAGGAACGGCATCGGCCTCATATAATTGGGAGGGCGCCGTGCAAATCGTGTACCGCACCGCATATTCGGTTTCACCCGACCCAGATGTATCGGACCCGTGTCTCGTGCCAGTTGACGGGCGCGTATCCCGATCCTCTTTGATGTGGCAATAGATGCGTGCCACCACTTTGCCGTCATGGACCAGATCGCGGACACGCCCCGGAACCCCTTGTGACAGAGCAAATGTCTGGCCTTCGGGTGATTCAACAGAAATTGCCAGCGGCACATTCTGACCTTCACTGATGGAACCAGTAACCGGTGTGGACCAAAGCTCGATATAATTCGCCGACTGATCCTCGGCGGATGTGCGCCAGTGCAGGGTCGCCGTGCTCTTGTCCTGACCATCGGGCGCAAGCGATACCAGAGCATTGCCACGGTTCAGGTTGTCGTTGCCTGCCGGCACCACGAGAATGACCGGGGCCATATGAGCCGCCGCAAGCTGGGTGTTGAGCGTGTTCAAGATGTTCGAGATCAGATCATCCCCGTCTTTCGAACCTGCCTGCTTGCCGAATGACAGGTTGATGACAATCGGATAGCCGCTGAAATCCTTCCCTGAGTCGGGGGCATCCGGTGTCCAGTCCGGGTACTTTGCCCGCCAAAGTGCATAACTAAGATCGACAATGCGCAGAATGCCGTGGATGACGAAATACTCCAGAAACCGGCCTGACAGCCCGACCGTGGCCCGGTCCGGCAGGTTCACCGCAATAATCCGGGTCTTGTCTGCCAGCGCCCGTTCTGCGCCCGATCCTGTCAGCGCATCAAAGCCAGCGGCAGCGTCAAGCACATGAGCCCCGTGCGACGCACGCCTGTCTAGCTCCCGGTGGCCGCCCTCACTGCGGGTATAGGTGACGGAGCCCGTGGCGCGGTTGAAGGCTTCCTCATCGAAATGGGATCCATGGGTGTGTACCCGGATCAGCGCATCGATTTCAGTCCCAAGATATTCCCGGCCAAAGGGAAGATAGGGTTCCGGATCGCCCGCAAGATCGGAAAACTCACTGCGATCCGCGCTCTGCTGCCAGGCCGCCAGAACACGGCTGTGTTTCCCGTCACTTGTGCGCAATCTGTGGTGCCCAAGCGCAATTCCCGTATCGATCACACCAACGATCACCCCGTCATCGGGTATATCAAGCCGCTCAAGGCCGTCCGGGATCAGATCGTCGGTTTCATCGTAATCCGGATTCAGGGTGAACTCCGGCACCATCCCGTCGGTTCTCAGATTCTTGAGAATAAAACTTGGAGGACCATCGTTCGATGGCGCTTTACCCGCAAACGGAAAACCGGGGCTAGTGTTGAAGGAAAAACTGGACGCATTGACCACATTGCCACCATCTGACGAACTGATCAGCGCATTGAAGTCCAAGAATTCATTCGAAATGAAGTCAAATGCCTGCAATGCTGTGCCAAAATCAAACCCACTGCGCTGACTGTCGAAAAACCGTGTCGAGATGGTCTGGCTTCGGACATTTCCCTCGCGGATCCCCGGCTGCTCACCCTCGATGGTCTCGGACCAGTCTATGTAGGGGGATTGCGTGCTGGACCCTTTGTCCTCCCAATCACCACTCCATTCCCGGGTCATGACCATTCATCCCGGGCGCGCAACCAGTAGTCGCCCAGCACTGCATTGCTCGGTCCACCCGCTGCACCTGTAGCTGCCAGTGTCTGCTCAGCCGCCTGCAACGCTTGTGCTTTCTCACCTTCCTTTGCCTCTGCACTGCGAGACCGCACTGTGGCCTCTTCTTCCGAAACATCGATTTTTCTAAGTTTCGCCTGAAGGTCAGCAAGATCTTCTTCACGCCCTTCGACCTTTTCAGTTTCTACCAATTCACCTTCCAACTCTGCCTTTTTAGCCAGCAGCGCTTCGAGCACTCTTATGGCTTCCAACCGCTCGTACCGGGCCTCGCGCGCCTCTACAACTGCCACGTTTCTGGCTTCCAGCAGCGCATCTGCATCCGATTGCGGCATCCCAAATGCTTTCAGCCAGCACAGGGTGAAGTCCTCCTGCATCCCGAAGGCCTTCTGACCGACCCCATCCTGCAAATCAAAAGCAACCGCACCTGGCGCATCGCTCCCGGTCGCCGCACTCACGACAGCCTCGCCAATCTGACAGCCCAGAAGGGCACCGGCTGCGGAATCCACCGGGAAATGAACACCCGCAACCGTGCGATTGACGGCAATCCTCTGTGCGATCCGGAACGGCATGGCCATAGAATTCAGGCCCGCTGCCGCGCTTTCACCGGTCATAAGCCGGTGCAGCACCGTGGCCAGCGCAAAGGCTTCGGTCGAATGCCCGCTGGGAAAGGTCGAATGGGACGGCGTCTGGATCATCGGCTGCACTTCGGGTGCAAAATCGATGGGCCGGGGCGTCCAGCAATAGTGTTTGACCTGCTGCTCGATCTGGATGACCAGTTGCTGAACCATCGTCAGAAACTCAAGTGCGTTTTTCTTCTGCCCGGCATCCAGACGCGCTGCGAGACCGAAGAACGACAACTGATCACCAAGCTGCGTATTGATCTCGGCCAACCGATCAACCCTGAGATCGGCATAGTTGCGCAGATACTTCAGCTGCGAGACCAGCATCTCATGGGAAGGCTTGCGGGTCTTGAACACAGAGGCACGATCGTAGTGCACTTCGCAACTGTAGGGAGCAGTCCCCGGATGAACCGAAAAACGAGACGCCAATGTCCCGCCAAGGATCGTGGTGCGCTGGCCAACGCTCAGATAGGACATGTCGTTATGAGACGCTGGCAAGGCTGTCGGATCAGGCCAGTCACCCGGATCCGACCGCAGTTCCGGAGCCCAGTAGCCGACCACACCGTCATAGGTTGTCGTCAGTGCTCCTTGCAAAAGAGGAGAGGCCGGTCCACCGGCATGGCCAGCGCCGCCTCCAGCACCTCCACCCGCGCCGCCACCGGCACCTCCGCCTGCTCCACCGCCAGCGCCACCTCCGGCACCTCCGCCTGCGCCGCCACCGGCACCTCCGCCTGCTCCACCGCCTGCACCGCCCCCGCTGTTCAACATGACAAACGCTCCTTTGTTAATATGCGTTAACTGTCCGGCGAAGCTTGATTCAGGTCAACAAAGAGAAAGGTGTTTTTACGATGAATTCACGGAAGCGGCGGAAACATTGATCGACTAAGGAAATTATGGTTATTTCAACGAATTGAAGATGTTTATTTGTTCTTGGAGATAGGTGATGTTGCCCGACGGTAGAAGCGTGACCATTCATTTATATGGCGGATTTCTGATTCAGGATCAGGCTGAAACTGTACTGACTCCAAAAGGTGCAAAGTCCCAGGGTTTACTGGCACTTCTGGCCACAAATCGACGGTTTCAAAGAAGCCGGACCTGGTTGCAGGACAAATTGTGGAGCGACCGCGGACCCGAACAGGGCGCGGCCAGTCTGCGTCAGGCTCTGGTGGAGATTCGCAAAGCCCTTGGGGCCCATTCCGATATTCTGGTCGCCGACCGGAAAACCGTCAGTCTGGACCCCGACAGGGTCACTGTCTTTTCCAAAGCCCACCATCCGGGAGAGGAATTTCTCGAAGGCATCGACGTCCGGGACCCTGAATTCGATACATGGCTGGCGTCCCAACGTGCCAATTTCGACATGTTCCAAATGGACAATGCAGCGGATTACACAGGACTGCCTCCGGCCTCCCGCCCAAAACCCAAGGCCCGCGTTGTGGTGCTCGACGCTGCTGGAAAATGCTCGGGCAAAGGCAACATTCTGGAATACCTCTTTGTCGACAAGGCCTTCCGGGCACTGCGGGAAAACCTCGTCATCGATGTGACCGCCCGCATGCCGGAAAAGCCTGACGAGGGAACCGTCGTTGCCTGCGTTCAAGCCATGGAAATGCATGATGACACGTTGGGACTGCGCATATTCCTGGAGGATATCAGCAACGGCAAGACGCTCTGGTCGGATTCCCTGTCGAATATCTCAAGCGTGGATCTGGAACGAAACGTCCGCGTTCTGGGCTTGATCAACCGCTTTGTCGAAGCAACCGGCGAAGCGCTGTCCTATCAGGACCTCAACATCTCCTTCGATCACGATGCAAGCCTTCTGGGATATCTGGCGGTCAGGAAGCTGTTTTCAATCGGTCAACGGGAACTGGAGTCCGCCGACCGTCTGCTCAAGCAGGCTTATGACATTCAGCCACGCGGGATCTTTCAGGCCTGGCGGGCACAATTGCTGACCATCCAGCATGTTGAGCGTTATCGCACCGATTTCGATGTTCTCAGCGAAGAAAGCGAAGAGGCGTGCGAGCGCGCCCTTGCAGATGACCCGACCAATTCCAATGTTCTGGCGGCGGTGGCCAATGCCCGGCTGATCCTGCAGAAGAACTTTGTGGGCGGGGGTGAGCTGGCCATGATGAGCGTCAAATCAAACTCGGGAAATCCGCTGGCCTGGTGGTCCCTGTCCAACGCAAAACAGTACTTTGGCGAGAACGAAGCGGCCTATCTGAGCGCTGTTCAGGCCCAGACCCTTGCCGAAGGCACCCGATTGAAATTCTGGTGCGACTTTCAAAGATCGCTGACCGCAGCCACCACGGGCCGGTCATCGGAATCCGTGCGCTATGGCGAAACTTCAACAGCGCTGTCACCCCAGTTCGGCCCACCACTGCGCTATCTCACGGCCGTCTATGCCAATGATGACAAGCCGACGGAAAGTGCCAGCGCCATGAAACGCCTCAAGGCCATCGAGCCCGATTTCAACATCTCGCGCCTGTTGGATGATGAAAGCTACCCGGTCTCGGTCATGCGCAACACAGGCCTCGCAGATCGCAAATCCCTTGAAAAAGCCGAAGCCGCCGTCGGTTGATCCGGCAAGACACCTTTTGTCCCGTGCCCAGTCGCCGGGATTTTTTATACCCAGAGTTGATTCACCGTAGTCCAAATCGGCTTTTGACGGTGTGATCACGCTGCACTCACGATCCATTCACGCTGCACGCAGAACATGAAGGGCAGTGCCACCAAGCATTTGTGGCCGAAACAACCATTCATGGAGCGAATTATGGCTAAGATGGCAACGGCAATTCCTGCTCGTAAAGTCTATGCAGGGACCCTCGGCGCGGCAATCGGTACGATCCTGACCTATGTGCTGGGATTGATCATCGGCGATCCGGTTCCCGAAGTGGTGGGCGGCGCGATCATCACCGTCTCTACCTTTGTTATGGGCTATTACGTGCCGCCCGCACCCGTTGATCAGGTCGTTCTCGACGCGACAGCCTGACCCGGGTCCTGCCCCCAAAACCCTCTTGAGACCACGCTGACATGGCGGTGGTCTCAAATGGAAATGACCGCTCTCCCTTTCGAAGGAGCCTGACATGAAAACTCTCACACTGATCAGCGCCGGTATCAGTTCCCTCCAGAACTGGTTCCTGTCGGACACGGAAAACTCCTCGAAAACCGGTCTTCTGCGGGCAAGAGAAGACTTGAAAACAGTGCTCATTGCCGAAGTTCGCGAGAAGGCGGGAGAGATCAATAAACAGCTGCAAGAGGACAACAAGGACACTGCAACCGAGAGAGTTAAACAGCTGATCAATGATCCGGAGGATTCAGACGAACCGATCTTAAGCAAACACTACATTGAACTGCTGATCAATTCCAAGCGGTTCGAAACCGAAGCGACCCAGACCAAAATCAACAGGCAAGACCTGAGTATCGACAGCGAATTTGAACTGACTATAACCCAAGGTTCCGAGGCTTCGGTGCGTGGACCTCTGGAAACCCATTGGAATGCCAAGGTCACCCCAGAACTCAAAAAGCTCAAGCCACTGATCACAGAGGTCACTGAGGCAAACTTCAAAAAGGCTGAGGCCGAAAGCGGGCAGATCCTGAATGCGGTGCAAAAGCTGCTTGAAGTCCTGCAACCGCCGCTGGGTCCGGACTATTTTGTTGCGTCTGAAGGGAACTCTGTCTGGTCCCAAGACCTGCAATCCAAGGCAGCGCACTATCAAGAACTCTTGGGCAATGACACAGCCAGTCCTCCGGATAGTCAAATTGGGCCATTCGCACCCGAGCCCTGGATCAACGACCTTGAAACAGAGGTCCGCCAACTCCTTGTTGTCGAGAAGCAGCCCGGTCTCAATCTCGGGGAGATCGCGGAAGATCTGGCCCACATACTTTTCTCCAAGGCGTTCGACAGATTCACCCAAGAATATCTGAATAATTTCAAGGAAAAGCAGGAAACCGAGGATTACTGGAAAACCATCAAGACGCGCCTCAAGACCGCTGATGATAGAAACCCTCTCTATGCCGAGACCGTTCTGGAAAGCGTGATGAATTCCAAGATCATGCGACAGCGGGTTCTGGGCTCTGTCCGGATGGTCCTGCGCTATGACGGTCACGCCATTCTGCGCCGCCCGATGGAGGAGGAAAGCGCCGTCATGACGCCATTCACCAACTGGCTGGATGACGACGCAGCAACCGGCCTGCCTGTTCTTGTACCCCCCGCCGCACCTGAAGAGTGCTGCTACAACACCGCCGTCTACATGGACTGGATCGCCCCTCCACATGGCGCCAACGCACCAGTCAAACGTGTCGGGATGAAGATAGAGAACATCTGTCGAACGGAGATTTTTCTCAGCAGCGAAACCGGCTCGTTCATGAAAAAGCTGATGAATTTTGCCGCTCAGCTGCGCGGCCTGAAACCGCTGACCGAAGGGGGCAATGATCTTGGTGGACGTGGCAAGCTGGATGCCTTGTCCTTGAACGAAATGGCAGATATTTCGCGGGATCCCGGACCCATGATGATCCGCAACTGGCTGGGCAATTTCCGGGATGCCGATTGTCGGATCGCGGTTACCATCGAGCCGGCGGGCCTGATGATCATCGTCATCTCGATGCCGAAAATCACTGCTGGCTCTCAGGACCGGTCTACCTATCGAAATCGCGCCGTGCTCGACAATATCGCGCTGGTCATGGCCTCTGTGGTCAAAAGGGCAATGGACCCGAGCGCAACCTACGCCGGAGATCCGCAGGAAGCCCGAAGTTTTCAAAAGCAGTTGAAACCCGGCAGAGTGCCGGACAAGGGCACGGAGTGTTTTACCCTTCTGCCCACAACCATCCGCCCCCTGAGGTTGAAAGAGGACAGCTGGAAGGGCAGCATATCAGAGGCAGAGGACAAGACCCACGTCCTGAACCACAATCAATGCAGCCAACTGGGTCTGAATATTCTGAAACCTAGCGCCCTGGCAAAGCTGGAAACCGACGGAACCGGCACGCATCCATCTGCAAATGCCGCAGTTCTGCAACTGGCAGCCCGCTACGGCCAGGCGCTGGACAAAAACCTGCCCCATCTGTCCGAAAACACCAGCAGCCAGACCGGGGATGAAACCACAGCCGACAGCACGGATCTGTACAACCAGATGTACAAAACATTCAACCTGACCAGTTGGTGGCTTGGTCTTGTCATGATCTTCGCGCTGTTTCTGCCAACACTATTGCGGAAAATACCCCTTCCGGACACAGCCGAGCTCGCTGGCCAGACAGATATACTGGCAAGCTTTCCATCCCTGAACCAGACAGAGATTGGAATGATCGCATTGGCCTTCCTCATGGCCACGATCTGGCGTTTCATGGGGGTCTATGGACTGGACAATATCATCAGAAACGAGACCTCACGCCTGAAGTCACATCAATCTGGCAACAACACTGTCGGCAGGTTCATTGATTTCGTCACATTGCAGATGTTCAGACCCAAAGAACACGGGATCTCTCACACCATCGCGATGTGGATGTTCAAGGGTCGGTACACTCTCCGGTACGATGTCATTCTGCTGAGCCTGATTTGCGTGATCTTGCTTGTCTTTCAGATGCCGGAATTTGCCGAAACAAAATCAACCAGTGACCAGCGGTTTCTGGTCGGGTTCGCCTCCAAGGTAATCTGGGCAACGCCCGCGCTTGCCCTTGGCTTCCTGCTGCAAAGTAGCACAATGTTCAAAACCACAATTTCCGAAGTTTCGGGCAAACGCATCGAACTTCTGGTGTTGCGCGACCTTCAAAACCTGCTCAAGGCAGGCAGCGCATTGGGTGACCAGCTCAAGCGGATCATCAAGGGACAAAGCAGCCGGTCATTGCCGTATTTCGGGCAGATCTATCAGATGATCCCGCCGATGGACGGGGCTGCTGTCGCCATCGAACGGTCCAAGGCCCGCGTGGAAGGCGAGATCAACAAGGCCAATGCAAAATTCCTGCGCCGCAGCGGCTACACAATCGCCCTGCTGACATTGTTTGCAGGCTTTGGTCCACTGAAATCGATAAAGCCTGATGATGTTCACATCCAAAGCAAACCATTGGAGACCTTTCTGGCGGGTTGGCAGAAACCAATGGTCGAAGACTGTTCAAGTTATGATCTCAGTGCACTGGAAACCGCCTACAAAGACGGAAAATTCGAGGAGGAACCGTTTGCCTCCGACATCCCGAACAACAAGCAAAATCTCCTGAATGGCATCATAACGCGGTGTCTGGCAGAGCAACAGAAACAACAGCTGGCAACCTTGGGCAATCAGATCGCCGGGCAGTCGGTCATGCTGACCCTTCAGGTCGCACCGGAGGCCGAGATTTCCAACCGCAGTGCTCTGGCCAGAACCATCCGGGAACAACTGACCTACCCCGATGGATATCTCAGGCTTCCGGGGCAGATCGATGTGCAGCGTGTCGCGATTGGACAGGAATACATCAGCATAGAGCCGTCTTACGAAACCACTTTGGCACAGGGTATGACCGGACTGCTCAGCGGGATGACACCGGTCGACATTCCCTCACAGCTCGCGCTGGGACAGCGGGAGGATGTTTTCGCAAGCCTGCAATCCCAGGTCGACGGCGAATTAACCTCCGAGATCGACATCGCGAAATCCACCACCAGTGACACCGATTTCTCGGCAATCATCGCTCTGGCGTCCCCACCAGCAGACGGCCAGACCGATCCGCTTGTGGCTGAAAACCATGTGGTCAACGTCCCGGCCGCACTGCAACTCAACCCCTGGGAAGACGTTCGGGGAACATTGTCCAACGACATCGCCGAGCAGCAGGCGATCTGGGCCAAGGCAAACGACCCTTTGAAGGTCGCAGTCGGCCTCAGACCAGCGGATGGCGCAGTTGAGGCGTTCAAGAAAGAACTCAAGGCCCTGATCAGCAGTGGCATCGATGTTCCCGTCAACCTGCGCTCGAACCTGATGAGCCGCATCCCGGAAAACTGCTCCAGACCGCCTTTGGCATCATTCTTCTTTGACTACAATGAAACTGCCGCACCATCTTTCGCCTGTTCGTCGGAAGATTGCAGTCAAACGAAAAACAGACCCAGCAACGTCGCGAGAGCGCCGGGTTCTTTTGACCCCACACCCATTCTGGAAGACATCGAAAGCCGTCTTGCCGGCGGCGATTACCTGAACTGGAACACAAAATCATCACAGACCGACGACCAGCTCCTGCTTGTTGGCTATGCCGACAGCACCGGGTCTCTGGCAACCAATATGGTCAAGTCCAGACAACGGGCGGAAACGGTGGATAATTTGCTCAGGGCTGGCCTGAACACAGACAACATCGCTGCAATCTGGCGGGGTGAGGAACAACTTGCCTTTGCCAGCCCCGTCACACCGAAATCCGGCAACGACTGGTCCCGCCGGGTCGACCTGCACTATTGCAGGGCTGCAAAGGCCCCGGATGAATGACGCCAGAAACGGGTTTCGATTTTCCACCAAATACTCCCGCCGGAGGCGCAGGTCAGCCTCCGGGGGATGTCGTTATTTACATAAACTTCATTATCAAACTTGGATCACAGACCCCAGTTGTCGGCTGTTGCCTCAAAGAAGCCCTGCGCCTTTTTCAACTCGATCCAACTGTTGACGTAGTTGATCCAGACCTGATCGCTTTGTGGCAGCAGCATCGCGATCGGGGTGGGCGCGCGGGCGTCCGACACCTCGATCTGGCGCAGGTTGGGGAATTTCTCCAACAAGGTCGCCCCTTCGATGTTGGATGTGATGAACACGTCCGAGCGGCCTGACAGCACCTCCTGGAAACCGCGCGCAGGCGCCTCGACCACGGTGATGTCCGCATCGGGGAACCAGTCGCGCACATTCTTCTCGAATGTCGTGCCCAGCGTCGTGGCCACCTTCACATCACCCGCATTGATCGAGGCCCAGTCATCAAAGCGATCCAGCTTGTCATCGGTGGTGAACGGCAGGATCTCGACCGAGATATAGCTGTCCGAATACCCCGCCGCCTTCAGCCGCGCCGGGCTGATCGAGGCCGACCCGGTCATGTGGTAATTGCCCGCCACAACCCCGTTCACCAGCGTTTTCCAGTCGGTCGGCACGAACTCGAGCTCCACACCCAGATCCGCCGCCAACTGGGTCATGACGTCGATATCATAGCCGACATAGCTGTTGGTGGCCGGGTCGCGCACCGACATCGGGTTCCAGTCACCCGTTGTGCCGACCTTCAGCACCCCGCCCGACAGGATCTCGTTCAGCGCTGACTGAGCCACAACCGGTGCGGCCGCCATCGTGGTCACGACTGCCACCGCGGCGCCCAGTGTTTTCAAAACTTGCATATTCTTTTCCCTGTTGTGTCTTCAGTCATCATCGGATGGGTCAAAAACCCGTGTCCCAGTCATTTTGTTTGGATTTCTTGTGAATTCAAGGTCTACACAAGCAGACCACAGGAATAAGAGGCGGGCCATGTCTGAAAACAGCCCAGCGATCACAATATCGGGACTGAACAAATGGTTCGGTGACTATCAGGCGCTCAAGGATGTTGATCTGGACGTTGCCCATGGCGAGCGCATTGTGGTCTGCGGCCCGTCGGGTTCGGGGAAATCAACGCTCATTCGCTGCGTCAATTCACTCGAGGCTCATGACAGCGGCACCATCACGGTTGACGGGATCGAAATGACGGACGCCCGCGCGGTTGAGGCGATCCGGGCCGAGGTCGGCATGGTCTTCCAGCAGTTCAACCTCTTTCCGCATCTGACCATCCTGCAAAACCTGACCCTTGGCCCGATCAAGGCGCGCAAATTGCCGAAGGCCGAGGCCGAGGCCCGCGCCATGGCCTATCTTGAGCGGGTGCGCATCCCCGATCAGGCCCACAAACGCCCCGCTGAGTTGTCAGGCGGCCAGCAGCAGCGCGTGGCCATTGCCCGTTCGCTTTGCATGGAGCCAAAGATCATGCTTTTCGACGAGCCGACATCGGCACTCGACCCCGAGATGATCTCCGAAGTGCTCGACGTCATCGTCGATCTGGCCGAAGATGGCATGACCATGATCGTCGTCACCCACGAGATGGGCTTTGCCCGCCGCGCCGCTGACCGCATGGTCTTCATGGATCAGGGCCAGATCATCGAGACCGGCACGCCCGAGCAATTCTTCACCGCCCCGAAATCAAAGCGCTGCCAGCGTTTCCTCAGCCAGATCCTGCAGCACTGACATCATGACACTTCGCACCCCTCTGATCTGCCTTGCCCTCATTGCCCTTGCCGGGTGCACATCGACCTCGGGCAACTGGGGCTGGTACGTGATCGACCCGACCACGCCTGCGGGCTACAACAACATCCGCTTCCTGCTCAACGGTTTTGGCGCGACCATCCTGCTGTCGATCATCGCCGCTGCCCTGTCGATGACCCTTGGCCTGATCGTCGCCCTGCCCGGCATGTCGGCCAACCGCTGGATCCGCCTGCCCTCGCGCATCTACATCGAATTCGTGCGCGCCATCCCGCTTCTGCCGATGCTGTTCTGGGTGTTTTACGGCCTGCCCGTGGTGCTGAAATCCTTCGGCATCTCGGTCAGCATCGATGCCTTCTGGGGCGCCATCATCACGCTGGCGATTTCCGACAGCGCCTTCACGGCCGAGATCTACCGCTCCGGCATCCAGTCGATCAACAAGGGCCAGACAGAAGCCGCGCGCACCGTCGGCCTGACCTACCCGCAAACCATGCGCTACGTGATCCTGCCACAGGCGATCAAACGCATCCTGCCGCCGCTGGCCAACCAGTTCATCTACATCGTCAAGATGTCGGCCTTTGCCTCTGTCATCGGCATGCAGGAACTGACCCGCCGCGCCAATGAGTTGGTCGTGACAGAATACCGCCCGCTTGAGATCTACACGCTTCTCATTCTCGAATATCTGGTGCTGGTGCTGATCATCAGCTTCTTCGTGCGCTGGCTGGAACGCAAGATGGGCGCGGACGAAAGCAAATAACGGAGACATCACATGAGCTGGACCGAATTCCTCAGCCAGACCACCGCCCGCATCGGCTCCCTGCAACGCGAGACGCCCGCCATGTTTCAGGGCTTCAACGCCATGGGCAAGGCGGCCAAGACCTCCGGCGCACTGGACGAGAAAACCAAGGAACTGATCGCGCTTGGCATCGCCATATCAACCCGCTGCGACAGTTGCATCGGCTTCCATGTCAAGTCGCTGGTCCGCCTTGGCACCACCCGGGCCGAGCTTTGCGAAGCGCTTGAGATGATCGGTTACATGGGCGGTGGCCCGTCGATTGCCTTTGGCGCCAAAGCGCTTGAGGCCTTCGACGAATTCTCTGCCTGAGGCCTATTTCTTCCGCTCTGCCCCGCCTTCAGGAGTCTGCGACGAGGCCGCCCATAGATTAATGCTCTCCTCGCCCGCAGCGGCATCGATTGCCGCCAGTTCGGCTTCCGTGAACTCAAGATTGGCAACGGCTCCGGCACAGTCGATGACCTGAGACGGCTTTGACGCCCCGATCAGCGCCGTCGTGATCCCGCCATGGCGCAGCACCCAGGCAATCGCCATCTGCGCCAGCGTCTGCCCGCGGGCCTGCGCGATGTCGTTCAGCGCCCGGATCTTGCTCAGTGCCTCTTCGCTCAGGAACTCCTCGCGCAGCGATTTGCCCTGGGTCGCGCGGCTGCCCTTAGGGATGCCGCCCAGATACTTGTTGGTCAGCATGCCCTGAGCCAGCGGCGTGAACGCGATCGAGCCGACACCCAGATCCCGCAACGTCTCGCGCAGACCGTCACGCTCCACCCAGCGGTTCAGCATGTTATAGCTTGGCTGGTGGATCAGGCAGGGCGTGCCAAGGTCCTTCAGGATCGCCACGGCCTGCCGCGTCGTCTCGGAATTATAGCTGGAAATCCCGGCATAAAGCGCCCGGCCGGACCGCACGATGTGGTCCAGCGCACCCATCGTCTCTTCCAGCGGCGTATCGGGATCAAAGCGGTGCGAATAGAAGATATCGACGTAATCCAGACCCAGCCGCTTCAGCGACTGGTCGCAGGACGCGATCATGTATTTCCGGCTGCCCCATTCGCCATAAGGCCCGGGCCACATGTCGTAACCTGCCTTGGACGAGATGATCATCTGATCGCGATAGCCCGCAAAATCGGTCCGCATGATCTCGCCAAAAGCGGTCTCCGCGCTGCCCGGAGGCGGGCCATAGTTGTTGGCCAGATCGAAATGCGTGATGCCCACATCAAAGGCCGTCCGGCAGATCTCGCGCTTGGTCTGATGCGCGGTGTCCTCTCCGAAATTATGCCACAGCCCAAGACTGACCGCCGGCAGCTTCACCCCCGACGCGCCACAGCGGCGATATTGCATCTGGGCATAGCGGTCTTCGGCGGGAGTATAGGCCATGGGGCGCGTCCTTTCAGGTCATCAATGCATGCGCATCCTCCGGCCCGAATGCAGCGGGCCGGGTGCAGCTTGTCGTCATCTCAACAAACCCGTTTGTCTCACCCGACACAAGCAGGGAGTCGAGCACCTCAGTCACATGCAGCGCCCGCTCGAACGAACAGCGATGGTCCCTGCGCTCGCCAATCGCCTGAGCCATATCCGCCAGCCCCACCGCCCGGTAGTCGGCCAGCATCACGCCATTGTCGTCCTTGTTGGGCGTCGACAGCGGATGGGACATGCCGTCATGCACGCTCTCGCTGCCATCCCTGTCGATCATGGTCACATCCCCGCCAAAGAAGTTGGGGTCACGCGGAATGATCGTGCCCTTGGTACCGTAAAGCTCAAGATTGCGATGCCCGTTGCTGGAACAATCCCAGCTTGCCCCGAAGGTGATGATCGCTCCTTCGGCAAACTCCAGAAGCCCGTGCACGGTGGTCGGTACCTCCACCGGGATCGTCTCGCCGCTGCGGGGTGCAGATGTGATGGTGCGGGTCTCGCTCGCCTTGTTGCTCATCGCGGCCACCCGCCGGACAGGGCCCAGAATATTGACCAGAAAAGCGATGTAATAGGGACCCATGTCCAGCACCGGTCCGCCGCCTGCCTGAAAGAAGAAATCCGGGTTCGGGTGCCACATCTCCATACCTGCCGACATCACATGGGCCGTGCCATGGGTGACCCGGCCAATCGCGCCCTCATCCACCAGTTTGCGCACTTCCTGATGGCTGCCGCCCAGAAACGTATCCGGCGCGCAGCCGATCCTCAGGCTGGTCTCGGCCGACAGATCCGCCAACATTCGCCCCTCTTCCATCGACAGGCAAAGCGGCTTTTCACTATAGGCGTGCTTGCCCGCCCGCAGGATATTGGCCGTGACCTGCGCATGCACCTTGGGCACGGTCAGGTTGACCACGATATCGATGTCCTCAGCGGCCAGCACCGCGTCCACCGTCTCGGCCCGGATGTTGAACCGGTCGGCCTGCGCCTGCGCCGTCTCCATATTCAGATCGGCAATAGCGCGCATCTCGATCCCTTTGAAATGCGCCGCACGCGTCAGATAACTGGTCGAGATGTTGCCAGCGCCGATGACGCCGATGCCCATGACCTTGCTCATACCGGCAATCCTTCCAGCTTGCGCGCCAGCGCCATTCCGGCCTTGGCAAACCGCTCGTGATCGGACGGGTTGTCATGCTCCATCACCCAATGCTGGACATCCAACGCCGACAGTTGTGCAACCAGTGCGGCCCAGTCCATCGTGCCGGTGCCCGGATCCGCCCAGCCGTCTTCATCGGCATTCTGACCCTCCGGCGCGATGTCCTTGATGTGCACGCCGGAAATCCGCGCGCCGTATGTCCCGATCAGTGCCGCCGGGTCCTGCCCGCCGCGCACCACCCAGGCCACATCCATCTCAAGGCTCAGATCATTGCCGCCCAGCAGATGCTCCAGCGGCAGCGAGCCGTCGGACAGCGGCGTTACCTCAAAGTCATGATTGTGCCAGCCATAGGTCAGGCCTGCGTCCTGCAAGGGTTTGCCCGCATCCGCCACCCGGCGCCCCAGGGCCTGCCAGCCTTCAGCCGTGTCGGGGCGGTCCGCCGGGTCAAGATAAGGGACATAAAACGTCCGGATATCCAGCACCCGCGCCAACTCGATCAGGCCTTTCGGGTCAGCTTCGACCTGATCCAGCCCGATATGGGTCGAGGCCATGTGAATGCCGATCTTGTCCATGTGACGGCGCAGACCCTCGACACCTTCGATCCCCTCGAACAGCCCACCAAAGCCTTCGACCGCGCCATATCCCAGATCGGCCAGCATCGGCAGGGTCATCGGCATCGGTCCGAAATTTCGCGAGGAATACAATTGATAAGATATCGTCATGGGTCTCGGCTCCATCTCTTGTGATTCCGTAGAATCTCTGTACTGTATCGTTACAGATTTCAGCTATAACGATACAGAATGGCAAATCAAGATCAAATCACCGGCGCACGCCCGACCTTGAAAACCGTGGCCGAGGCAACCGGGCTGGCGGTCACGACCGTGTCGCGCGCGCTCAATGACGCAGCCGACATCGGCCAGCAGACCAAGGAACGGGTGCGTCAGGCCGCCGACAAACTGGGCTATCGTCCGAACCGGGCAGGTCTGCGCCTGCGCACCGGGCGCAGCCATGTGCTGTCGCTGATCCTGTCGCCCGAGACCGACATCATGAGCCACAATGCCCAGATGATCCACGCGCTCTCGGCCGAACTCCGCGGCACCCCCTACCACCTGACCGTCACCCCGACCCTGAGCGACGAAGATCCGCTCGCGCCGGTCCGCCAGATGGTCGAAAGCGGATCAGCGGATGCCGTCATCCTCAACCGCATTCAGCCCGATGATCCCCGTCTGAGCTATCTTGCCGCCCAGAATTTTCCCGTCGTCACCCATGGCCGGTCCGATATGGGGCTGACCCATGCCTATTACGACCTCGACACGCGCCACTTTGCCGAACTGGCGGTGAACGCCCTGCACGCGCGGGGCCGCAAGCACCTGCTCGTCGTTGCTCCACCACATGACCAGACTTACGCCCGACACATCCTTTTTGGCGCGATGGAAACCGCCAACACGCGCGGCATGTCGCTTGAGGTTCTGAAAAGCGCCACTTCCGACAGCCGTTTCGACCAGATCGAGGAGGCCGTTCTGGCCCGGTTGAGTGCTGGCAATATCGACGCCCTGCTGACCCCGTCCGCCTCCTCGGCCATCGCCGCTGTTTCGGCACTGGAGCGCCTCGACCTGCGCCTTGGACGCGACATCGATCTGGCCTCGAAAGACGCAGGCCCCCTGCTCTCGCGGTTCCGGGGCGAGATCATCACGATCCGCGAGGATGCCGCTGCTGCCGGTCGGTTCCTCGCCCGTGCCGCCCTCAACCTGCTCGACCACCCCGAGGCCCCGCCCCTGCAACAGATCGAACGTCCCACGCTCTGACTTGCAGCGGCCCGCGCGCTTACCTAGTCTGGCCCGACCCAGCCGCAGTGAGCCCATGAGCCGCCAGAACCCCTTTTGTGACGTCATCATCCGCGCCGACAGTTCCGCACAGATCGGCACCGGCCACGTGATGCGCTGCCTGACGCTGGCCGACCGGTTGCGCGCCCATGGCCTCACGTCACGGTTCCTCTGCCGCGATCTGCCCGGCAACATCGCTGGGCGCATCCACAAGGCCGGGTTCACGGTCACGCTGATTGACGGCCCGGAGGCGCAAACCTGTGCCGAAGAAATCACCACAAGCGCCCCCCGCTGGATCGTCCTCGATCACTACGACCTTGGGTCTGAATGGGCGCGCAGCTGTGCCCAAGACCACCCCGTGCTCGCAATCGACGATCTGGCCGATCGACCACATCACTGCGCCCTCCTGCTGGACCAGAATTTCGGACGTAACCGTGAAGATTATGACGGTCTGATCACACCGGATGCCAAAACCCTGATCGGCCCGCATTATGCTCTGCTGCGCCCGGAATTTGCAGCTGCCCGTGTGGCCTCGCTTAGCCGCCGGTCCACCGCCCCTGCCCGCCATCTGCTGATCAATTTCGGCGGAGCCGATCCGCAGGGCATCACGGCCCGCGTCCTTCGCCACCTCGCGCCGGAGGCTCCCAACTGGGAGCGGATCACCATCGTCATGGGCCCCGCCGCAGACACGCTGCGGGATGTCCATCAGGCCGCTGCCCAGCTGGGGCCAGCCGCCAGCATCCTCACCGATGTCACCGACATGGCACGCCTGATGAGCGAAAGCGACGTGGCCCTTGGCGCGGCAGGCTCCACGTCCTGGGAACGCTGCTGTCTCGGCCTGCCGACCGGCCTGCTGGTGCTGGCCGACAACCAGCGCGAAATCGCCGAAGGTCTGCACAACAGGGGGGCTGCCGAAACGCTGGCCGATGATCTGACCACCCTACCCGGCTTTCTTGCCCGCATGCGCAGCTCCGACACTGACCGCCTTGCGATCTCGGGAACTGCCGCGACCATCACTGACGGACAAGGTGCTGACCGGGTCGCGCGCGCGATGCTGGAAATCGCCTGAGGCATTCGCTATATCCCCCCTGCCCGTCCCCACAAAGGAGCCCCGCCAGATGCCCGCAGACATCACCATCGACGGCCGCGCCATCGGCCCCGGCCATGCTCCCTATTGCATCGCCGAGATTTCGGCCAACCATAACGGCCAGCTCTCGCGCGTGTTCGAACTGATCGACGCCGCGGCCGACATCGGTGCTCATGCCGCCAAGATCCAGACCTATCGCCCTGACACGATCACACTCGACAGCGACCTGCCCGATTTCCAGATCACCGAAGGGCTGTGGAAAGACCGCACGCTCTTTGATCTCTATGGCGAGGCGCATACGCCCTGGGACTGGCACGCCGACATCTTTGCCCATGCGGCCAGACGCGGCATCACGCTGTTTTCTTCGCCCTTCGATTTCACCGCCATCGACCTCTTGGAAGACCTCGGTGCGCCAGCCTACAAGATCGCCTCTTTCGAGGTGATCGACCTGCCGCTCATCCGCCACGCTGCGCGCACCGGCAAGCCGATGATCATCTCCACCGGCATGGCCAATGATGTTGAGATCGCCGAGGCGCTGGACGCCGCGCGCAGCGCCGGCTGCACCGAACTGGCGCTTCTGCATTGCGTGTCGGCCTATCCGGCCGCGCCCGAGGATTACAACCTTGCCACCATCCCCGACATGGCCGCACGCTTCGACGTGCTGACCGGCCTGTCGGACCACACCATCGGCAATGAAACCGCGATTGCGGCCACCGCGCTTGGGGCCTGCGTGATCGAAAAGCACTTCACCTTTGACCGCAACGGCGGCGGGCCGGATGACAGCTTTTCGCTGGAGCCGCCCGAGTTCCGCGCTCTGGTCGACGGCACAGCCATTGCCCATGCAGCCCTTGGAAAGGTCGACTACGGTCTGAAATCATCCGAGCAGGGCAACATCAAATTCCGCCGCTCGCTTTTTTTCGTGCGCGATCTGAAAGCGGGTGAGACCATCACAGCAGACGCCATCCGCTCGGTCCGCCCCGGTTATGGCATCCCGCCAAAACACGCGGATGAGATCATCGGCAAAACCGTCACCCGCGACGTGGCCGCAAACACCTCCGTGCAGTGGGATGCATTGACGTAATTTCACGCAGCGCTCAGTTTCCTGCGCCTGTGTGAACCCCTTAACAGACCCACCCCGCGCTTTCCGGCAAAACAGGGACACGGCCAGACAAGGCCACACCCTGAACCACTGGAGAGACCGACATGACAACCCGCACCACAGCCGCCCGCATCGCCGCCCCGATCCTCGATATCTTCGCAGGCTTCGGTTACGCCTTTCGCTATCTGCGCGCCTACAAGGACTTGCAGGACGTGCGCTCGCTTGACGCCGAGCGTTTGCGCGATGCTGGTCTGACCCGCAAGCAGGTCGACGCCATGACCATGTCCGATTTCGTGAAAGCGCCCTATCAGAAGTGATGATTGTCTTTTATTATCAGTGACTTGAACATTCAGACATCAAACACGACCCTAATCTCGGAGACCTCATCATCGACCGCCCGACAGGCAGCCAGGATCCGCGCGGTGAAATGGGTTTGCACGTAAGCTGCGTGAAACCGGCTGGGGGCAGTCAGTGTCAGCCGCCCCCCTGCCCGCTCGGCCCGCTTGAGCGCGGCAAGCCAGGCTCCGAAACCTGCACCGTCCTCGGCATGCAGCACGGCACTCGCCAGCGCCCATTCCGTTCCGGTTGAAACATCGGGTGCCGCCACGTCCGCCTTTCCCTGAAACGGCACCACATTCGCGACCTCATCCGTCTGGTCCAGCCGGGCCACGAAATCCGGGCCGATCGACGGCCACAAACCGCGCGTGTCCTCAAGGATCCGGTCCAGATCAATCCGGTATTCCGAGACCCTGCCGCGCGCACCCTGCCTGCGCACCACAAGCCAGCCAAGCCCGCGCAGGCGCGCCATCTCGCGCTTGACGGTCCGCTCATCACAAGTCCAGAGTTTTGCTATCTCGCGCTGCCCCACCGCAAGCTCGTCGCGCTGCCAGTTGTAGCGCGCCGTGATCAGCGTGATCAGCCGCAGCACCCGACGCTGATCGGCCTTGCCCAGCGACAGGGCATAGGCCCCCATCGCCGTGATCACATCATATTTGCGCGACGCCGCCTGGCGCCCCACAGGGCGTGTCTTGAGCATCTGCTCTCACCTTTACCGCCAGAGTTCTGGCTGCCTCGAACCGGGATCTGTCGTCCCATTAAGCTGGAGAGATCAAAACTCAGCGTTCTTTCCCTCTCTGCACCGATTTGCGTCCGGATACGCGATTCTGTCAAGGATGAACTTCTGTGCTGACCCTGACCCAATCCAAATCAGATCGATAGATCAAGGTAAACAGGTATTGGGGGACACTCATGTCTGTCCCCTATTAGAGCAGTTTTGTCCCTCAATCCATAGAAGGGTGGCAAACTCTGTCCCCCAGATATGGGGCCGTGATCAAGGCCCCCTTCTCCACCTGTCTGCGAATCGCAATTGGCCTTTGAAACAAGCCCGTCAGGCCGGACAGTCGCCATGATATTCGCTTTTGCGTTTTTCTCCAAATCGGCGTAAATACCAAATCAGCAGGAATTAGCGTCCCCGTGGGGACAGCGAAACACCAAAAACAAGTGTCCCCGCGGGGACAGGAGGCCAAATGTTCACCCATCAGGACCTGTCGCAACTGCAGGCGCAATCGCTCAAAATGCAGGGCTTCATCCGTCAGCAGACCTATTCGCCGGAGATGGAAAAGACGCTTCGGCGCTTCTCAAGCTGGGAGGTGGCCGAGCTGATCTTCCGCGTCAACCAGTCCACCATGCGCGGCCGGATGGCAGCCGACCCCACCCTGCCCCAGGGTCTGGTCGAGGAAGATGGCCGCCAGCGTTGGTACACGCTGGACGAGGTGAACGAGCTGCGCCGCCGTCTCAAGATCAACCGCAAATCCCTGATGCCGGAACGCCCCACGGGGAAACGCGCAATCCGGGCCGCGATTGCCAACTTCAAGGGCGGTGCGGGCAAGTCCACCGTGGCGCTGCATTTCGCCCATGCTGCGGCCCTTGACGGCTACCGCGTGCTCTGTGTGGATTTCGATCCACAGGCCACGCTCAGCCATTCCATGGGCCTCTCGGACGTGGCTGAGGAATACACTGTCTGGGGTGTCATGGCGCGCGACCTGATCCATGAGACCACGCGCATGAATGCGGTCTCGGCGGGTGCGGAAAGTGGTGCGGCCCTGCCCCAGCGCCGCCTGCCCGCGGCCATCACCGACATGGGATTGTCGGACCTGCGCGTCACCGATTTCATCAAGCCGACCTGCTGGCCCACCATCGACATCATCCCGTCCTGCGCCAACGCGGCCTTTGTGGAATTCGCCTCGGCCCAATACCGCCACCTGAACCCCGAATGGTCCTTCTTCGCGGCCGTCTCGCGCTATCTCGATGCGATCCCGCCTGACAGCTATGACATGATCATTTTCGACTGTCCGCCCGCCATCGGCTACCAGTCGATGAATGCGGTTTTTGCCGCTGACGTACTCTATATTCCATCCGGGCCGGGCTATTGGGAATATGACAGCACCACCTCCTTCATCGGGCAATTGGCCGAGGCGCTGGAGGATCTGGACCGCTTCGGGCGCAATGTCCCCGCGGGGACACTGACCTTGCCCAAGGATTTCGCCGATGTCCGGTTTCTGCTGACCCGGTTCGAGCCGGGCAACGAGTTGCACCGCGCGATGCACTCAGCCTTTGGTAAGGTTTTTGGCGATAGACTGTGCGACCACCCGATTGAGATGACCCGCGCGGTTGAACAATCGGGCCGGTTCCTCAGTTCCATCTACGAGATCGATTACCGCGATATGACGCGGGAAACCTGGCGCCGGGCGCGCGGGTCCTTCGATCAGGCCTATACCGAATTCAAATCCCATCTGGTCACCGCCTGGGACCGCATTGAGGAGCCTCAGTCATGAGCAAGAAACGCCGCGTTTTCGACATTGATTTTGACGATGAAACTCAGGCTGTCCCCGCGGGGACAGCGAAACCGGAGGAGGAAACCCGCCGGGGCCCTATGGCTGCGGCCATCACCGAAACGGCCGATGCGACCCGTGCGCGTCAGGACGCCGAAGCCGCCATCCGGTCTGAGAATGACGCGCTCGCGCATGAGCATGTGCGCCTGAAACGGGCAGGGCTGATCACCGATCTGGTTGCCCTTGATCTGATCGATGCGACCAAGCTGACCCGGGACCGCGTGCAGGGCAGGGATGAGGATCTGGACGAGTTGAAAACCTCGATCCGGGAGGTCGGCCTGTCAAACCCGATCCGCGTGGAAAAGGTCGGCGAGCGGTTCGAGTTGATTCAGGGGTACCGCCGCCTGTCTGCCTACCGTGAACTGCTGGCCGAAACCGGAGACGAGGCCTTTGCCGCGATCCCCGCGGGGATCAATGCGACCGGCGAGGATTTGCGCAAACTGTACCGCCGGATGGTTGATGAAAACCTTGTGCGCCGGGACGTGTCGTTTGGCGAACTGGCGGCCCTCGCGCTGGCTTACCGCGCCGAGGATCCGAACCTTGAAAGCTATGATCAGGCGGTTGAAACGCTCTTTGCCTCATCGGCCCGGCAGAAGCGCAGCTACATCAAATCCTTCGTCCGTCTGCTGGCCATGCTGCAACCCCATCTGGTTCACATCGAGGCGGTGTCGCGGGCAATGGGGCTGGAGCTGGTCAAGCGGCTGGATGTCCGCCCCGAGCGGCTGGAAAATCTGCGCAGCCGGCTGAAGGCCTTGCCCGATCATTCGGTGCTGAACGAGCAGGCTTTGCTGCAGGCGTTCCTGTCGGAGAAGGTCTCGGAGGCCGCTCAGTCTCAGACGCGGGAGACCGCCAAGACCACCTTCAAAATGGCGCGCCCCGAGGGGACAGCCAAGTGCATGGTGTCCGATGGGCGGCTTGAAATCCGTCTTGACCGGGACTTCACCGACGTGGAACGGACCCGTCTGGAAGCAGCATTCCGTGCCTTCTTCGATAGGCTGGATCGGCAGTGAAAAGCTTGTCCCCGCGGGGACCGATTTTTATTTCGTATTATTATCAATGACTTATCGATTCCAGCTTTCGGGGACAAGCCATTGAAAGGCTTGCCATATATGTGCCGCCTTCTGGTGGTCAAACGGCAGAAATGACCCTATTCATAAGGCTAGGCTTCCCAACCGGCACAGCCCCAGAAACGAAGGCTCCAAAACGAGATGCTCGAAAACAGCACCATACTTCTGACCGGTGGAACCGGCTCTTTCGGCAACGCGTTCGTTCCGCGCACGCTTGAGAAATACAATCCCAAGAAACTGATCATCTTCTCGCGCGACGAGATGAAGCAATGGGAGATGGCCAAGTCCTATCAGGACGATCCACGGGTGCGCTTTTTCATTGGTGATGTCCGTGACCGGGAGCGTCTGTATCGCGCGCTCAACGGGGTTGACTACGTGGTCCATGCGGCCGCGACCAAGATCGTGCCGACCGCGGAATACAACCCGTTTGAATGCATCAAGACCAATGTGATGGGCGCGATGAACCTGATTGACGCCTGCATCGACAAGGGCGTGAAGCGGGTGGTGGCGCTGTCTACCGACAAGGCCAGCAATCCGGTCAATCTCTATGGCGCGACCAAGCTTTGTTCGGACAAGCTGTTTGTCGCGGGCAACGCCTATGCGGGCGAACATGGCACCAGCTTTTCGGTTGTGCGTTATGGCAATGTCATGGGCTCGCGCGGGTCGGTCATTCCGTTTTTCCTGTCGATCCGGGATCAGGGCAAACTGCCGATCACGGACCCGCGGATGACCCGTTTCATGATCACGCTGGATGACGGTGTCGGCCTCGTTTGGCACGCGTTCGAGGACATGATCGGCGGCGAGATCTACGTCAAGAAGATCAAGTCCATGACCATCGGGGACATCGCCAGTGCGGTTGCACCCGAGGCCACGCAGGACGTCATCGGCATCCGCCCCGGCGAGAAGATCCACGAGCAGATGATCGGGGTCGAGGATGGTCCGTTCACCTTCGAGTATCCTGAGCATTTCAAGATCCTGCCCGCGATCAACGACTGGGCGAAAAGCAAGGAGCGGATCAAGGACGGCACGCCTGTGGCCGATGGTTTTGTCTATGCCTCCGACAACAATCCCGACTGGATGAGCGTGGACGAGTTGCGCGGCTGGATTGCGGCCAACGAGGCGCGGATCGGAAAGTATTGAGCCATGATCCCATACGGCCGTCAGGATATCTCCCAGGCTGACATCGACGCGGTGATCGAGGTTCTGACCTCGGACTATCTGACCCAGGGTCCCCGCGTTCCGGCCTTTGAGGCGGCTGTGGCGGCCCATGTGGGGGCAAAGCACGGGATTGCAGTGAACTCTGCCACATCGGCTTTGCACATCGCCTGCATGGCGCTGGGGCTGGGGCAGGGGGGTCTGCTCTGGACCTCGCCTGTGACCTTCGTCGCGTCATCCAATTGCGGGCTTTACTGCGGGGCGGATGTGGATTTCGTCGACATCGATCCCGCGACCTACAACATGAGCGTTGCGGCGCTGACGGCAAAGTTGCAGGCGGCAGAGGCGGCCGGGCGATTGCCCGACATCGTGGTGCCTGTGCATCTGGCGGGACAAAGCTGCGACATGGCGGCCATAGGCGCGTTGGCGCAGCGCTACGGCTTCAGGGTGATCGAGGATGCGAGCCACGCGATTGGCGGGCATTACAATGGCACTTTCGTGGGCGATTGTGCGCATTCCGACATCGCCATTTTCAGCTTCCACCCGGTCAAGATCGTGACAACCGCAGAGGGCGGCATGGCGATGACCAATGATGCGGATCTGGCGCAGAAGATGGACTATCTTCGCAGCCATGGGGTCACGCGCAATCCCGATCTGATGAGCCATTCGGACGGGCCGTGGTATTACCAGATGATCGATCTGGGATATAATTACCGCATGACCGAGATGCAGGCCGCCCTTGGTCTGAGCCAGATGGACCGTCTGGATGCGTTCGTGGCACGCAGGCAGGAGTTGGCCCGGCAGTATGACGTGAAACTTGCCCATCTGTCTTTGACCTTGCCGCATCAGGATCACGCGACGAAATCAGCCTTTCATCTTTACATAATCCGGCTTCAGAACGGCAACCACAAAAGCGTGTTCGAGGCGCTGCGGGCAGATGGGATCGGGGTCAACCTGCATTACATCCCCGTGCATTTACAGCCATATTATCAACGGCTTGGGTTCAGAGCGGGTGATTTTCCGCAGGCCGAGGCGTATTACGCCGAAGCGATCTCAATCCCGCTTTATGCTGGGCTCACGGATGCCGATCAGGATCAGGTCGTGGCGGCACTGGAGCGCGCGTTGTGAGCCTTGCGGTGATCCCTGCACGCGGTGGATCAAAGCGGATCCCACGCAAGAACATCAAGCCCTTTCACGGCAAGCCGATGATCCTGTGGTCGATCGAGGCTGCGCGTGCGTCAGGGTGCTTTGAGCGGATCGTCGTCTCGACCGATGATGCCGAGATCGCCGAACTGGCGCGCGGGGCAGGGGCAGAGGTGCCTTTCATGCGGCCCGCCGATCTGGCCGATGACCTGACGCCCACGGTGCCGGTGATTGCCCATGCGATTGCGGCTGTGGACCATGGCGATGCGCCGGTCTGCTGCATCTACGCCACCGCGCCTTTCGTCACGGCGGATGACATCCGCAGGGGCCGCGACGTGCTGGCTGAAACGGGCGCGGATTACGCGATGTCGGCCACCAGCTTTGCGTTTCCGGTGCAGCGCGGTGTTATCAAGCGGGCAGGGGGGCTGATCGAGATGTTGCATCCCGAGCATAACGAGACCCGGTCGCAGGACCTGTCGGAGGTCTATCACGATGCCGGGCAATTCTACTGGGGCCGGGCCGAGGCTTGGACTGCGGGGCGCCCGATCATGTCGGGCCGCACGGCCATGGTGGAATTGCCGCGCCACCGGGTTCAGGACATCGACACGCCCGAGGATTGGGCGCGCGCAGAAGCGATGTTCGCGGTTCAGAACCGGGCCTATAGCGTTTCGGGATAAACTTGAGACGAAAATACCCTGTCCTGCTGCGCACTCACGGGACATTTTCGACACAAGATGTTTCAGGTTAATCCCGAAACGCTTTAGTAACTGTCGTTGAAGTCGACCTGATCATTGTAATACTGAATGTCATTCTGGTGGTTTTCGGCCTGCTGGCGGTAGAAGTCGCGGTCGTCCAGATGGTTTTCATATTCCAGCCGGTCAGCCTCGATGAAATCATCATGCGACTGGCATGCGCCACACAGCCCGCCGTCCGAGGCAGCACCGCAACGGGCGCAGACCGTGGCCGTGGCAACGACCGTGCCGCGGGGCATTGTGCCCGAGCGTTTGGCAGTTGCGGCCATGCCGGTGGACGGGTTGCCTTCGGCGGCCGAGGCTGCGGCCAGTTGCGCATAGACCGCCTTCATGCTGTCCCAGACCGTCACAAGCTGGCCGAGATAGACCTTGTTGCCGGCGACGAAGACCTCTTGCACCGCGTCGGGCAACCATGCGCTGAGGCCGCGCCGCTCTCCGTCGATATAGGCCTGTGTCGCGTCGATCTGGCTTTGCACATAGGCGATGAACCCGTCCGAGAAGGCATCGCGCCAATGGTCGCGGATCAGGCGGCGGCGGCTGGCCTCGGATTCCAGTAAAATGGCGTTGAGCATGTCTTGATAGGTCATCTGAAAAGCCTCCGGTTCCGGTTGATCCTAGCGGGTTGCCGGGTGCGTTTGGAAAAATTCGCAGGGCAGGGTGGTTTGCTGTCCGGTAACGGTCTCGATGGCCTTTATACACTGGGGTTTGGATCGCAGAATCTGGTGTCTGGCAGGGCGTGAATACCCAAGTGAAATGAGTATTCAAAGGCCAATCTGACCCTGACGTCAGGGGTATCCACCGACTTCCCCCTATCCGAAAGGATCGGAGATTATGGCGAAAATGTGGACCCGCTCAAGTTGCAAGCATTTTATCTGCACTCAGGTCGATATTGGTTAAAATTTTAGCTTGTTTACCCTCACGGCTCCGTTACCGTTGAGCTTGGGGGAAACTTTCAATTTCAGGTAGAGACTTTTGACAGGTGAACAAAATGGTGCCGCGGCAGACCCGGCACGCGACGAAGCGCTGGCCAAGAAACTTGCGGCACTGCGCGCTCAGGTAAGAGAGAATTTCGGCAAAGTGGTTCTGGGGATGATGGCCCTGCCACGTTACAAGCATCAGTCTCTTGAGGACCTGCAACATCTGGTGCTGGACCCGCTGATCCGTGACCGGGTGGCGATTGCCTATCCCTCGAAGGAGAACAATCCGACGGCCGATATCTCGGGCCTCGCGATCTGGGCGACCGTGTCCGATGAGGTCGACGAGAAAATCCGCGAGCAGGTCAAGGCCGGCGTGTTCCCGATCCGCCTGAAGCCCGAGGACTGGGCCAGCGGCGAAATCAACTGGCTGCTCGACGTGATCGCACCCGATCCCAAGACGACGAGCAACGTGCTGAACAACTTCAAGCAAGTGGTCAAGAACGGCGACCTGCGCCTGCATCCGCTGATCACCCGTCTGGTTGACAAGGAAACCCTTGAAAAGATCGGTGCCACCCGGGAGCAAAGCGGTGAGTGACACGGTCTGGGCGTGCGACTTCTACAATAAATCCGAGATCGACAGCGATTTTCAGGCTGATGTGGCGGAGCGTGATACGATCGAAGTCAACCGGACCATGGCGCAAAACTTCAAGGGCGCAGCCCTTGATCCGTCAGCATGGCCCGCATCTGTTTATGCAACAAAGGCCAAGCCCCGCACCCCGAAAGCGGTGGCGAATATGGGCTTCATTGCTGTTTCCCAGTCGGCTGTTGATGTTCTTTCTGACTTTGACCTTGGGGCCTGTAAATTTCATGAGGCGCGCTTTCTGGCCAAAGATCGTGAGACGCCACTGGACATAGGCCACAGGTTCATCGAGTTCGGCAATGTCAAAAACAGTTTTTCGATAGAGGACAGCCCCAATGCGCGGCCTGTTCCGTCACATCGTTCACCGGAGATGGTGAACTATCGCTATCCGCCTCTGGTGGTCAAAGATGGCGACCTGGCCTTGTCACGGGCCTGTCTTGATGGTCCCGACCTTTGGGTCGAGAGCTTTCTAATTCGCATGATGTTTGTGTCTGACAGGGTGGCCAGCGCCTTGCGTGCCGCCAAGTTGGACAAACCGTTTTTTCTGCGTCGGTGCAGAATTGTTTGATGACCCTCAGGGTACTGTAAGGGAATGAGTTGAGATGACCTTTAATTTCAGAACGCTGATGTTCGAAATTCAGCACATCTTTCCGAAATCTGTTATTCGCGACTTCAAGACCCAGATGGACAATCTGGGCATCAGTCAGCAGCAATATGGCAACCTGCTGGCGATGCCGACCGATCAGAGCCTGATTGAAAACCTGGCAGGTAAGCTGTCGGAATCGGCCAAGTCGATCATCGGAGCCGCCGGGTGGGGCTGGAACCGCCATGACAGTCAGGCACCTGCAGGCGAAGGGCGCCAGCACAACGGGTACACCAACTTTATTCGTGACCAACTGACAATCATCTTCGACACCGACAGCGAAGGTAATCCGTTGTTCTCGGCCGACGAGCAGCGGTTGCTGGTCTATGATCTCCACAAGTTTGCGGCTGATCTGTCTTACGGGCGGATTACCGATGCAAACGGTGTACCGGTCCGGGTTCTGGGGAACTCTGGTCACGCGGACACGATTGCTGAAGCGTATGCAGAGAACCGTTCGCTGGATCCGAACAACATTGATGCATGGACCCCGATCCAGATCGCCGAGGTGCGGTTCTACGACACCTATATGAATGGGCCGGAAGGCAATGCCACGGTCTCTGAAAGCACGATGCGCAAGAAGGCCGTCGATCGGTTGGCGGATGCTTTGGCAGATGCAGGCGATATAACGACCCAAGCGCGGGATTCGATCAAGGCACAGGCGGCGACCGGAGCTGAAGGCGTAGATGATGCCGGACGAAGGCTGCTCAAATATGTCGATCTCAAAACCGGCCAGCCGATTGGCACACGCGAAAGCATGTTGGAATGGCTTGCTGCCGAAACCAGAGGCACGCCAGAAACTGCCAATCTGTCATTCGATGACGCGGTTGCAAAATGGGAAGGTGTGATCAACGAGTCCGGTCGCATCAGCCAGTCTGCCCTGCCGGACCTGCGCAGGCTTGACGCCGACACCCAAGGTGCGGTGACGGACGGTTTCAACAAAATGGCTGGCACCCTGAACGGTGTGGGTGGTGGTCCGGTTGCCGATATTGTCGAGTTTTTCGACATTGCCTATGAAGACATCAAGACGTTTTTTGCGACCGGCGATCCCAGCCGCCTTATCTCGACCACCATCGAGTTTGGCTTCGGTATGGCCTCAAGTGCCGCACTTGTCAGTTCCACTATCGCCATCGGGGCGACGCTTGGCGGACCTCCGGGCGCAGCGATTGTCGCCGCGGCCTGGGCCATTTATGACTTCCCGTCACTGATCGAGAGCGCAGCAAGTCTGATCACGAAAATCGGTGAAGACATCGCTGAGCTGGTCACACCTGATTTTGGTCTGGTTTCAACCGACAAGACAAACCAGTTGATCTGGAGCCTGATCGATTTCCTCGCAGACGAAGAGGTTACGTCACTGACAAGCCCGTTTGGCTTCCAGTACTCCGCAGACACCGATGAGGATCGCGATGTACAGGCGCTGCCGGATTACATTCTGGGAAGCGACGCAAACGAAGCCATCGTTGGGCGCAACGGAGCGTTTATCTATGGCCAGGGTGGCAATGACGAATTGCATCATCTTGGCAACGGCTATGCCTCGGGCGGGGACGGCGATGACCTCTTGCTGTCGCGCAGCCACACCGGTGTCAGCTTCAATGGTGGCAAGGGCAATGACTGGCTGATTGTACGCTCGGGTGAGGGCGGTGAATTTGTCGGGGGTGAAGGTCAGGATGTGATCTTCGTGGCCAGCCGCGGTGCGGGTATCTGGGGCGATACGCGCGACGGCGTGACCTATGACGACGAGGACAACCCCAGCGACATCGACACAACCTCGATCGAAGAGGCCGATCTGATCTGGTGGTGGCCCGGTGTCACCATGCTGGACCCCGGGCCGACCGACAAGCTGCGCTTCTTCGGGGTGCCGCTGGTTGGTGGAACCAACGACTTCCCGCTGGGTTTTGCCACAACAGTGATCAACGCGGTGGTGCCGGTCACAGGCTTTGCGACGTTCAAGAGCCCGCTCTATTTCGATTATTTCCTGCCGTTCATCTCATACATGAAGTTCTCGGATGGCACGCTTTATGTGTCGAACCTGTTCGATACGCTCTTTGGTGCGGACAAGTTCGAGGAAGCGCCACGCTTCCAGACCGATCAGCCCAATGCGCCGAACATCGAAGGCGCGATGGCCTTCATCAACTACGAGGACAAGGCGACCTACTGGTCGGCAGGTTTCCGCAAAGGTGCGGAAGAGGATTTTGCAAACGCGACCAGCATCTTTGATCTGGTTTTTGCCGGCGATGGCTTCAACCCGGACATTGGCGGCGATCTGGGCATGTTCTTCAAGAACGCCAACCCCATTCTCGACATCTTCGGCTGGTTGCCGGTGCCCGCCATCGGTGGGTTGCTGCGTCTGCTGCCGATGATCGACAAAATCCTGACGCTGGCCGGTGCGGTACAATTGTGGACCAAGGCGTTCGAGTGGCGCGAGAAGTCCGATCCGCTGATCCTTGATCTGGATGGCGACGGGATCGAGACGATCAGCCGGGCAAGTTCGAAACTGTTCTACGATTTCGACGGTGACCTGTTTGCCGAGCAATCCGGCTGGTTGCAGGGCGATGACGGATTCCTTGTGCGCGATGCAAACGGCAATGGCCGGATTGACGATGTGACCGAGATGTTCGGCGGCGTTGGCGTGTCGGGGTATGAGGAGCTTTCGGGTTTCGACACCGACGGCAACAACGCCATTGATGCAGCCGACGAGATTTTCGCCGAGCTTCAGGTCTGGCGTGACATCAATCAGGACCGGCAGACCGATGAGGGCGAGCTGTTCTCGCTTGATGATCTTGGCATCATCTCGATCTCGCTGGAGACGACCGAACTGGGCTTCGAGACGCCCGATGGCACGCGTCTGGATGCCAGCGGCAAGTTCACCTGGGCTGATGGGTCCCAAGGCAATGCCTTTGACGCGGTCTTCGAGATCGATGACGTCAACACGATCTACAATGGCGAGACCGGCAATGCGTCGTGGCTGAATGACGAGGTCTATCAGTCGCGCGGCTTTGGCCATGTGGTGGATTTCGACATCGCGATGTCCAATGACATTGTCCTTGGCGAGATGGCGACTGTGGCGGCGGCCAGCATGACCACGCCGAAGCTCAAGACCCTGCTGGAGCAATCCGCGGGCGTTCTGGGGCAGTGGGCCTTCACCCAGCCGCTCAGCCGTGAGCTGACGCCTGTGCTGCTTGAGACACTGGGCGACGGGACGGTCAATCTGCTGGACCGGGCGATCTACGTGGAAGACGGGACGGGCGGCTACTGGACGCTGGCCAGCGGCGCGGATGTGACCGACAGCGGTGGTGTGGTCATCGACCGGCCGACAATGGAAGACATCATGGCGCTGAGCCCAGCTGCGGGTGCCTGGCAGGTCGAGCAGATGTTCTCACCCTCGGATCGGGGCGAAGAACTGGTTCACCGGACGCCTGCGCCTTATCTGGCCGAGCGTGTCGATGACCGGATGGTCATTCTCGACTGGGGCGTCGAGCAACCCGACGGAAGCTGGCAATTGGCCAGCGGCACGCCCATCGTGGATGCTGATGGCGCGACGATCGCGCAGCCCACCATCGCGGATGTTCTGGCTCAGGCCAAACCGCTGGGGCAGGAGTGGCGCACCGAGACGCTGAGCTTCAACGAATACGCAAACCTGCCGGTCGAAGAGATCGGGATCAACTTCATCGACAACAAGGTGGTGGATTACACCGTCGAGGTCGCGGATCAGGACGGCACCTTCTACGTCTGGGCGCGCAATCTGGACCGGGCCTTGGAGTTGCAGGCCAAATACGGCACCGCGCAGGACTTCAACCTGCGCAATTACGAGATTGATTTCGACACGCTGGACGAGGTCGGCTCGACCGATGACAGCACGTTCCGGGTGGAGCTTCTGACACCGGGTCAGTTCCATCTGGCGATCTCGATGTTCGGCATCGATTTCCAGCCGCAGATGTTGCAGGCGCAGATCGCCGCCGACACCGGCGTGCTGAGCTATACCGTCAGCCCCGAGCGGGACACCGGCGTTCTGAACGAAGATGGCGAATATGTCTCGGGCATCAACGGGATGATCAACCTGCTGGATCCGGTGATGGACCAGTACATCCAGACTTCGCGTGCCTTTGCCGCGCGGATGGCCTTGCAGGGCGGTCTGAACGAGTATTCGCGCGGGCTTGAATACATCGCTGATTTCGACGGCTACCGAGCAACCACGGACCGCGAGCTGACGCCGCTCTTTGAGGCGATTTTCGAAAGCATTCCGGCAGGTTACGACGAGGCGCGGCAATATCTGGTCGACTGGAACGAGATCCTTGTCCAGATATGGCCCGACTATAAACCCGCTGCCGTCAACCAGAACGGCACGGCCATGTCTGTCGATCAGAACTTCCTGATCCAGATGATGCTGCCGGCCTATGAGACGATCCCGACCGATCTGGATCTGCGCTCGGTCCTGTTTGCCATGTCCATCGACCAGACCCGTCTGGTGGAGCATATGGAAACCGACACAGAGGTGACCGGCACCAGCGGCGTGGATTATCTGTACATGACTGCGGGCGACCAGATCTACAAAGGCGGTCAGGGCACGGATGTGTATTTCGTCGGCGGCGAGATCGGGTCGGACATCATTGACGATGTGGACACCGGACAGCGCGACGGTCTGCGGTTTGCGGATGTGAAATCCGACGAGGTTGATCTGGAACGCGATGGTCAGGATCTGGTCATCACCTTCAACAACCGCGACGATGTTCTGCGCGTGAAGGACCAGTTCCTGGGCGAATTGAATCCGATTCTGACCAACGGCAAGCGGCTGGATTCCGGGATGGACCACCTTGCCTTTGCCGATGGCATTTTGTGGAATCGTTTCCAGATCGCCATGCAGGTGAGCGAGGAGAAAGACACCAATGACGTGATCATCGGCTCGGGTTCGGGCGATGTTCTGCGCGGTGGCAAGGGCAATGACGTCATGCGTGGCGGCACCGGTGGGGATTACTATTTCTTCAACGTCGGTGACGGTCAGGACGTCGTGGGCGAAGCGCTGGACTTTGGCGCGAGCGTCTCGCAGGCGGGTTTTGGCTCGCTCAAGGGCGGTCTCGACATGATCTTCTTCGGGGAAGGCATCGGCGAGCGCAACATCCGGCTGCAACGCGATGGCCAGTCCGATGACCTGCTGATTGTCCTTCTGGATGATGACGGGGTCGAGACCGGGGATACGCTTTATGTCGAAGACCAGTTCGGCGGTGTGCGCCTGAACTTTGGCGCGCTGGGAGAGATCGATCCGCAACTGGATGTCGATTACATTTCGCCCTATCTGATCGAGCGCTTCATCTTCTCGGACGGCTATGCGCTGGACTTTGAGCAGATCGTCGAGCAGGTGCTTGAGAACGCCAAGACCGACGGCGATGACGCGATCTATGGCCTGCTGAACGACAACCGTCTTGATGGCGGTGCGGGCGACGATTTCCTGACCGGTCTGGAAGGATCGGACACCTATGTCTTTGGCCGTGGCTATGGCGAAGATGTGGTGCTGGATGATGACTACAGCCTGAAACTCTTTGGCGCGCCGGATGACTATCTTGAGTTCGTCGATGATCTGCGCTGGAGCGACTTCGACTTCCTGCGTGACGGGGCCTCGGACACGCTGCGGATGCAGATCAAGGGCACGGGTGACACGCTGATCCTGACCGATTATCTGGAGTCGGTGCTCTTCGTGGGTTACGTCAACCTGATCGAACAGATCACATATGGCGATGGCACGGTCTGGAGCTGGACCAAGCTGCTTCAGCATTATGTGGACATCGCCAAGACCGCAGATGACGATCTGATCTACGGTTTTGATGTCTCTGACTTCATTGATGGCGGCGCTGGCGACGACCGGCTTGAAGGGCAGGGTGGCAACGACACTTACGTCTTCGAGCGCGGCTATGGCACCGACACGATCCTTGATTACGGTGGAGCCGAGCGGGTCGAGATGCGGGGCATCCGGTCGGATGAGGTGACCTTCTCGCGGACCGATCTGGACCTGATCATCACGGTGGATGACACGGGCGATCAACTGATCCTTGAGAACCAGTATGTCCGTGCAAATGTTCAGAATTATGCGGTCGAGGACTTTGTGTTCGAGGACCGCATCTTTGTCTTCACTGACCTGAATCCGGAAGATCTGGATCTGGTCGGCACGTCTCTGGACGAGACGATCACGGGCTCGAACTTCAACGAGACACTGGACGGGCGTGACGGCGACGATCTGTTGATCGGTCGCGATGGCGGGGACACCTACAAGTTCGACGCGGGCTATGGTCAGGATGTGATCGTGGACATCCGCGAGCGTGCCGCGTGGGAGGACCGTCGTTTCGTGCCGCAGGAAAGCCGCGACACGGTGGAATTCGGCGGCGACATCACGCGCGACAACGTGATTTTCACCAAGGATGGTGACGATCTGGTCGTGTCCATCGAAGACCGGGTGGACACGCTGCGCATTCGCGACCAGTTCAAATCGCTGAACATCGGTGTGGAGCTGTTCAAGTTCTTTGACGGCTCGATCATCGCGATCTCGGACGTTGAAGAGCTGCTTCAGATCGAGGGTGGCAACCGGGGTGACAATGTCATCGAGGGTCTGCCGGACACAGAGAACGAGTTGGACGGCCGTCAGGGCGACGACATTCTGCGCGGGGCCAATCTGGGCGACAAATACGCCTTTGGTGCAGGCTATGACCTCGACATCATCGAGGAATATGGCGACGTAGCGGGCATCATCGACGAGGTGATCTTCGGCGAAACCGTGCGGGCGGAAGACCTGATCATCCGCCGCAACGGCAATGACTTGCTGATCGATCTGGGCAATGGCGAGGATGTCCTGACCATTGTCGATGGTCTGACCGATGCGACCATTGAAGAGTTCAACTTTGCCGACGGCACCATTCTGACCACCGATGACATGCGCGACCGGCTGCTCGTCGGCACCGATGGCGATGACCTGTTGCAGGGCTTTGACGACCGGGCCGATGATCTGGCGGGCGGTGCGGGGTCGGATGCGCTGGAAGGCGGCACCGGCAATGACACCTATCGCTATGGCTACGGCGATGGCGCGGACAGCATTCGCGACACGGGCGGCACGGATGAAGTGCGCTTTGGCGTCGGGATCGAGGAAAAGGACCTGGCCTTCCGCAAGGTGGGCGATGACTTCCTGATCACGCTGACCCAGACCGGCGAGACGCTGGTGATCCTGCAAGGTGCGAGTGCGTCGAGCAGCAACTGGATCGAGACATTCGTGTTCAGCGACGGCTCTGAGCTGTCGATGACGGATGCCCGGACGCGTGCGCTGCTGGCTGCGGACAATGGCGGGATGGATCTGATCGATGCGCGCGATCTGGCGACCGGCATTCAGGTCACACCCGGCGTTGGCTTTGATGCGGTCATCATGGGACCCGATACGATCCTGCAGTTCCGTCAGGGTGACGGGATCGACCGGATCGAATTGCCGACCTCCTCGGGTCAGGCAGAGATCATCTTTGACGAGTTGACCACGGCCGATGTCGAGGTGCGGGTGACCCGGATCGACGGCAATGATCTGACGCTGAGCTTCCCCGAAACCGGGGATCAGCTGATCCTGGTCGGTGCGCGCGATGCGGCTATTGTGCCGACCCTGTCATTTGCGGACGGGCAGGTCTGGGATCGGGCGGCGCTGTTGCGCGCGCTGATCGAAGGCCAGCAGACCGATGGCGATGACGTGATCTTCGGCACTGGTCAGGCCGACAGCATCGAGGGTGGTCGCGGCAATGACGACATCTTCGGCGAGGGTGCAGATGACACGTTCACCTTCACGCTGGGTGACGGTCAGGATGTGATTGCCGACAGTTCGGGCAACGATACACTGATCATCAGGGGCTACGATTCCGCCGATCTGCGGATCAGCCTGCCGGTCAACGGCTCAAGCGCTTACGGCTCGGGTGGCCGGGTTGAACTGGTTCTGTCCTTTGACGGCACCAGCGACGAGATCGTGCTGCGCTATGATGGTGATGCCAATGGCGTCGATAGCGTGGTGTTTGACGATGGCACGGTGATCACCCGTGACGAGATGTTCTCGCAGGCGCTGGGTCAGGGCACTGAGTTCGACGATGTGATGACAGGAACGGACGCCAACGAGGTGTTCGAGGGCGGCAAGGGCGACGACGAGATCCGCGGCGGCGCGGGCAACGACACCTACACCTTCCGCGAAGGCGATGGCCGTGATGTGATCATCGAAAGCGGATCACGGTTCGACCTCAACACGCTGATCCTGCCCGATCATCTGCAAAGTGACGTAAAGATCAGCCGGATCGAGACCAGCAGCGACGCATTGCTGCAATTGCCCAATGGCGAAGAGATTGTGCTGGAAGGCGCGCTGTACGAGTTTTCGGGCCGGGTCAATGTGATCCGCTTTGCCGATGGCTCGACCTGGAATTCGACCCAGATCCTGGCGCGTGCCGACAGTGGCGGGGCGATCACCGTGCCGCGGACCATAACGGGCACGGCTGCGGGCGAAACTTTGGAAGGCACGCCGGAAGCAGAGATCCTTGAGGGTCTGACCGGCAGCGACACCTACATCTTTGCGCGCGGCGGCGGACACGACCGGATCGTGTCCCAGCCGAACCGTCCGGATGTGAACATTCTGGAAATGCAGGGTTATGATCTGGCGGATGCGAGCTTCTCGGTTTCGCCGCTGGATGCCGGCAATCTGGTGATCACATTCGCCGGGACGGATGATCGGATTCTGGTGGAGGATGCGTTCTATTCCTCCTCGACCACCTCAACCTTCTCGGACGGGATCTGGACCACAACCTACTGGCGTTCCATCCAGACGTTCCGCTTTGACGATGATCAGCTGAGCATCGATGCCATTGGGGAATTGCTGACGTCCGGTTCTGCGACTGACGGCGATGATCTTCTGACGGCCACCGGTCTGCGCGATGAAGTGATCGAGGGCGGTCTGGGCAATGACACGATCATGGGCCCGATGGGCAACGCGACCATCGTCTTCAACAAGGGCGACGGGCAGGATGTGGTCAAGGTCAGCACCTCTGGCCGGGCCACGCTTGAGATCAAGGGTTACCTGCCAGCCGAAGTGTCTGTTGCGCGCGATACTTATGCCGAGCGCGGCTATATCCTGACCTTCGAGGGCACCGACGATCAGATCATTCTGGAAGGCAATGGCCGGACAGGACTGGGCGGTGTTGACCGGGTCGAGTTTGACGATGGCACGGTCTGGACCAGCACCACGCTGGACAATCAGGTGCCACCACCACCCGAAGGTGCGGGCGGCACGCCGGGCAATGACATCATCCGCGATCAGGACGGAAACGAGACGTTCAACCCGATGACGGGTGATGACGTCGTGATTTCCCGCGATGACACGGACACGGTGATTTATGCTCGTGGCGATGGCGTCGACACGATTGAGGCCGACACCTTCCCCGGCGTGGTTCTGGATCTGACCGACCTGAATCCGGCCGACGTGGTGTTGCAGGAACTGCCCATGTCGGACGGGTCCGTCTATGGTGGCAGACGCATCGAACTGCAGGTCATCGGATCGGATGACCGGGTGCATTTCGTCAATGGGTTCGACAGCCTTCTGCGGATCGAATTTGCCGATGGCACGGTGTGGAACTATTCCGAACTGCAGACCAATCTGGTGGCTGCTCCGCTGGCCGAGGGCCAGGTGGATTTCGTATCAGTCAACTACTCCAGCGATCCCAATCGCATCGGCACCACCAATGACGAGTTCTTCTCGTTGCAGGGCTTTGAGGGCGAAAGCCCCGATGCCGAAGTGGTCTATTCCCGAGGCGGTGGTCATGACTTGATCGAAGCGCCGGATTTCTACGGTTTCGGCGGCGCGAACCGTGTGTTGCTGACCGATATCGCATCCACCGAAGTCACCACATGGGCGTTGCCCTTTGCCTATGCGCAAAGTTTTGGCGGCGGGCGTGATCTGCTGATCCGCTGGGGATCTGACGATGACAGTGTGCGTCTGGTCGGTGTGATCGACAGTTTCGAGCCGACCGGTCTGGCGGAGGTGGAATTCTCCGACGGGGTGATCTGGCTGGTCGAGGATATGGTCACCGATGCGCTGGCCGCAGAAGAGACCAACCAGCAGAATCTGACAGGCGATCCGACCCTGACGCGCGGCACCGATACGGGTGATTTCGCCGTTGGTGGTCAGGGTGGCGGGATCATCTTCCCACCCCCTCTGGAATTGCAGGCCCTCGATGAGCCTGTGCCTCTGGATCCCGGCGATCTTCCCCCACCAGGTGAGCCGCTGCCATCTGATCCGAATGACGAATTCACCGAGATCACGCTGGTCGATGTGCTGTTGTCCGAGATCACGGTTGAAGAGCGTGCGGGCGAGGTGATCCTGACCGTGGCACCAAGGCTGCCCGATGGCAGTGATGGACTGTCGATCTGGATGGGCAATTCCCAGCGCATCTTCGACATCTCGGTCACACTTGACGATGGTACAGTGCTTGGACGGGAAGAGATCCTGGCGCTGATCCCGGTCCCTGTGGCAACTGCGGATGATGATCGTTTGATCGTTGGTGATCAGGGTGGTCCGATCACGGTCGAGGGCCTTCAGGGAGATGACCTGATCACGTCGACGACCGAGGACACCACCTTCATCTACACCCGTGGTGACGGCAACGACACTTATACGGTCGAGGCTTTCGGCACGCCGGAAGCATCGCTGGATCTGCGTGGAATTGCGCCGGATGACGTCAATCTGGTCAACGCGTCGGGTGATCTGCTGGTGCGGATTGCCGAAAGCGCACCGGGTGCGGGCGATGGTGGTGTGATCCGCATTCTGGTCGGGCTGGAAATCCAGACAAATGTCTTCGGTCCCCGGATCGCCGAGATCCTGTTCGATGACGGCACGATCTGGGATCTGGCCGAGCTGGAAAGCCGGACGATCATCAACCCGGCGACCGAGTTTGATGACGAGGTGATCAACCCGACGTCTGCCAACACATACGAGATGCTGGGCGGCAATGACTATGTCCAGACCTCTGGCTTTAACGACACCTATATCTATCGCAGCGGCGATGGCCGGGATGCCTATCTTGACAGCGGATCAAACGCGGATGTGCTGGAACTGCCGGACTTCCTGCAATCGGATGTGACCTTCACCCGGGTCAACAGTGACCTTGTGATCGATGTCATTGAAGACGTTGATCGCGGGATCGAGGCCGGTCAGATCAATGTGAAACTGGCCTTCAACAGCACGACCAGCAACAACTGGTTGCTGGAGCGGATCGTGTTCTCGGATGCATCCGAGTTGCTGATGGCCGATGTGGTTGCGGGTCTTGTGGACACAGCGACGGATGGCGATGACATTGTCACCGGCACGCCGCTGGACGAGACGCTGACAGGCGGGCTGGGCGATGACAGCCTGCGCGGCCTGAACGGCGATGACACCTATGTCTACGCACGTGGCGATGGCAATGACGAGATCCTGGAGCAGGGCAACAGCGGCACGGCGCTGGATGTCGACAGGCTGCAGCTGACCGACATCAACGCGGGCTCTGTCAGTTTTGTGCGGACCTCTGAGGGCCTGTTGATCAAGATCGCCGAAAGCGCACCCGGTGCGGGCGATGCCGGATCCATTCTGGTGTTCGGCCTGCTGGTTGGCGAAGTAAACAACTACGAAGCGCAGGATCGCGGCACCGGCATCGAAGAGGTCGTCTTCGGGGACGGGTCCGTCCTGACCATGGGCGAGTTGTCCACGCAATTGCTGGCGGCGCAGACGTCACCGCTTGACGATGTGCTGACCGGCAGCGGGTTGAGCGAGACGCTGGAAGGCGGTCTTGGCAATGACCTGATGTTCGGTGGCGACGGGCCGGATACCTATATCTATACCCGGGGCGATGGCTATGACCGGGTCGTGGACATCTACAACTCCACCACCGGTGATGTGCTTGAGTTGCGCGGCATTGATCCTGCGGATGTGACCCTGAAGGGCGGCTATCAGAACGATCTGGAGATCGTGATTGCCGAAAGCGCGCCCGGTGCGGGCGATGAGGGCCGGATCACGGCGCGGGCGAGCAACAGCTTTGGTTCGGCCGGGATCGACAGCATCGTGTTTGACGATGGCACGGTCTGGCCGCGCTCGATGTTCTCGGGCTCTTTCGCGACCGGGATTGCCACGGATGGCGATGATCGTGTCACCGGCACAACGTCGGCCGATGTGATCGAGGGACTGCTGGGCAATGACCGTCTGGAAGGCGGGTCCGGGGCGGATACCTATCTGTTCACCCGCGGCGACGGTCAGGACGTCATTGATGACCGGTTCAGTCAGTCGAACCGGCTGGAAGTCACCGGCTATGGTCCTGACGAGATCAGCTTTGACCGGCGCGGCATCGAGGGACGGGATCTGATCATCCGTCTGGCCGATGCGGGCGACGAGATTCTGGTGGTCGATGGTCTGAACGACGATTTCACACCGCCGATCGAAGAGATTTTGCTGACCGACGGTGGAGAGACCATCACCTATGTCGAGATCGTGGCGGCACTTGTCGCCTCTCAGGTCACAGATGGCGATGACGTTGTGGTCGGCACGGTTGCCGATGACGCGCTGGGTGGTGGCAAGGGCGTTGATCTGGTCGATGGCCGGGCTGGCGATGATACCTATACCTATCGCGCAGGCGACGGGGATGACCGGTTCTCTGACAGCGGCATCAGCGACGAGGATGTGGTCAATCTGCCCGATCACACGCCTGATGACATAGAATATGCGCTGCGCGCAGGCGCCAACTCCCTTGATCTGGTGATCCTGTTCAAGGACAGCCGGGATCGTCTGATCCTGGAAGGCGCGCTGGGGCAGGGTTACCCCTATGACGGCGTTGACAAGATCGTCTTCTCTGACGGGACCGAATGGGACCGGGCCGAGATGCGCGCCCAGACGCTGAACTATGTGCAGACCAGTTTTGCCGATCAGGTTCAGGGCTTTGAACAGGATGACGTCTTTATCGGCAGTGCCGGGAATGATGTTCAGGCAGGTCTTGGCGGCAGCGATCTTTACATCTTCTCACGCGGGGATGGTGAGGACACCATCGAGGAAGGCACATCCAACACCGGTGAAATTGACCGCGTCGATTTCCCCGATTTTGTCTCTTCCGAAGTGTCGGTCTCACGGCTCTTCAAGGGCAGTGACACGGTCGTTATGCGCTTTGCCTCCTCGCCCGAGGACAGTCTGACCATTACCGATGCGCTGGCACCAGACGGCGCCGGGATCGAGCAATATGTCTTCTCTGACGGGGTGGTCTGGGTGCCAGCCACGCTGGAGACGCTGCTGGACAACAATGCACCCGTGGCGATTGCCGATGGGTATTTCACGGCAACCAGTGGCGAGCCCTTGCTGCTGGCGGCAGCGACGCTTCTGCGCAACGACTTTGATGCCGATGGCGATGATCTGTCGCTTATCGCGGTCGATGGCGGTGAGAACGGCTTTGCCGAGATCAACGCGGACGGCAATGTGGTCTTCACGCCGGATGCGGAGTTCTTCGGGCCGACCACGATCACCTACACGATCTCGGACGGGCGCAATGGCATCACCACGGGCACCATCGATCTGCGGGTCCGTCCTGTGGCCGAGGCGCGTGACGATGATGGCTTCGTGATGGAAGAGGATACGTTCCTGACCATCGATGCGGAACGTCTGCTGTCCAACGATCTGGACGGCGACCGGATGATCATCTCTCAGGTGTTCGGGGCTGAAAACGGCTCGGTCTCGCTGGCCAGCAACGGTCAGGTGACCTTCACGCCGGATGCGAACTACAACGGCGTCGGTCGGTTTACCTATGTCGCCAACACCCCTGAAGGCGGACGGGCCGAGGCTGTGGTCACGATCAATGTGACGCCGGTCAATGATGCGCCTGATGCGCGGGATGACAATGACTTCGAAACGCTGGAAGATGTGCCGGTTGAAATCCTGGCCTCAATCCTGCTGGCCAATGACCGCGACGCCGATGGCGATGCGCTGAGTGTCACCGATGTGACCAGCAGCGCTGACATCGACGTCTCGCTCACCGATGACGGTGTGATCATCGTGACGCCGCGGGACTACTTCTTCGGCAATGGTACGTTCACTTACACGGTCACCGATGAGGATGGTCTGACGGATACGGCCACGGTCACGGTCTATGTGGAGCCGGTGAACAACGCGCCCGAGCCGACGCTTGATGTGATCGACGCGATCGAGGACAACCCCAAGGTCATCAATGTCGACACGCTTCTGGCCAATGACATCGACCGCGACGGGGACACGCTGACCATCACCAGCCTGCGCCCCTTCGAGATCGGTGGCCGGGCCGAGCTTTTGGACAATGACACGATCCTGTTCACGCCGTTTGCCAACTTCAACGGAACGGCGCGGTTCGAATACATCGTTGATGATGGTCAGGGCAGTATTGCCGTGGGCATGGTCAATGTCGAGTTCGAGGCCGTCAATGACCGGCCCATCGCGCGCGATGATCGCTACACGTTCAGCTCGCTGGAAAACGTGCTGAACGGTGTCGAGGATGTGCCGCTGGTGATCCCCATCGCCGAGTTGATGAAGAACGACAATGACGTCGAGGGGCTGGCGCTGACGTTCGAGAATGTCTCGGACCCCGCAGACGGCACCATCGAGGTTACCGATGAGGGCACGATCATCTTCACGCCGGATCAGGATTTCTGGGGCGAGACGACCTTCAGCTATCTGGTGTCCGATCCCGAAGGTCTGGTCGATGACGGCATGGTCACCATGTTCTTTGAGAACGTGGGTGACGCGCCACCTGTTGCAGGCACCGACAGCATCACGGTCATCGAGGATGTGCCGATCACCATCCCGCAGGAAGTGCTTCTGGCAAATGACATCGACATCGACCGTGATCCGCTTGAGATCATCGGCTGGCGTCTGCCAAACTTTACCGAGCAGTTCTTCGACCCGTTCACGGGCTCTCTTACCCGCGATGCCAATGGTGACTTCCTTTACACACCAGGCCTGAACGAGACGCGCGAGAACGGCTTCTATTACCTGGTTACCGATAATGCGGACGGTGTGTCTGAGGGCTATGTCGACATCACGATTCTTGCCCAGAATGACCAGCCGACGGCTGTGAATGACACGGTGGCAAGCTCGCCTCTGGACATCCCAGTGGTGATCCGCATTTCGGACATCATGGAAAACGACTTCGACGTCGATGATCCCGATGGTGAAAAGAACATCAGCTTCGTGGGCGTCGATGGCGCGAGCATCGGCACGGCCGAGGTCGATGGCAATTTCATCGTCTTGCGCGTGCCCGAGGGTACGACCGGAATTGTGGAAGTGACATACCGGATCAAGGATCCGGAAGGTGTCGAGGACACCGCCACGGTCACAGCGCTGATCGAGGGCACTTATGGCCGTGTTCTGAACGGCACGCCACGTGCTGATCTGCTGATCGGCAATGATCTGGATGAGACGATCAACGGTCTGGAAAGCAATGACCGCATTGTCGCCAATGGCGGCGCGGACATCATCAACGGCGGCACCGGCGAGGATGACATCGACGCAGGCGAGGGCGATGATTTCATCGATGGTGGCGACGATGCCGATGACATTGATGGTGGTGAAGGCTTTGACACGGTCACCTATGAACTCTCGAACGTGGCGGTGCGCGCCGATCTGGCCTCACGGCTCGGTCAGGGCGGTTGGGCTGCTGGCGATGTTCTGACCGACATCGAAGGGCTGATCGGCACGGAGTTTGGCGATGATCTCTATGGCGGTCTGGCCGACAACCGGATCGAGGGCCGGGGCGGCAATGACCTGATCGACGGGCGCGAGGGTGTGGACACCCTGCTTGGCGAAATGGGCGATGACACCCTGATCGGTGGCGCGGAAGGGGACACGCTGGATGGGGGCGAAGGCTCTGATACGGCTGACTATTCCACCTCTGTCGAGGGTGTGACCGTCTCGTTGATTGGCGGCACGGCCAGCGGCGGGGATGCAACCGGCGATACGCTGATCAGCATCGAGAACCTGACCGGCACCGATCAGGCCGATGATCTGACCGGTACTGATGAGGCAAACATCCTGCGCGGCGGGCGCGAGGGCGACATCCTGCGCGGTCTTGGCGGCGACGACTTCCTGTCAGGCGGTCGCGGTGCGGATGACCTGCAGGGTGGCGAGGGCATTGATACCGCCGATTACACTCTGTCGGTTGAGGGCGTGACGGTCGATATGGCCGATGGTTCTGCCGGTGGCGGCGATGCCGAGGGCGATACATTCGACAGCATCGAGATCGTTCAGGGCTCGTTCCATGACGACATCCTGCGCGGCAATGCGGATGACAACATCCTGCGCGGCGGGCGCGGCGCGGATGAGATCGACGGACGTGGCGGCTTCAACACGGCGGACTATTCCGTGGCTGACGAGGGCATTGCCCTGAACCTTGAAACCGGCCTTGGCACGGGTGGCGAGGCGCTTGGCGATACGCTGAGCAACATCCAGAAGGTCACAGGATCGGTCTATGCCGATGATCTGACCGGCAGCGCCGCAGGCGATACGTTTGATGGCAACTGGGGTGACGATACGATGGCCGGGCAGGCAGGCTCGGACGCGTATATCTTCGGCTATGACAGCGGTGACGATGTGGTGACCGAGGCAGGCGTGGCCGGTGACATCGACCGTGTTGTGCTGATGGACGATATCCGCACCCGCGATCTGTCGGTGATCCGCGAAGGCGATGATCTGCTTCTGGAACTGGAGCGGGACGACGGCTTCCTGATCGACACCCTGCGCGTGACCAACCACTTCCTGAGCGAAGAGGAAGGCATCGAAGAGGTGGTCTTTGCCGACGGCACCATCTGGGATCGCGCGCAGATCGACGCGCTGCAACGGATCGGGCGCTTCAATGCCGCTGATGACATCTATCGTCTGGCGATCGAGGACATTGAGGCCTTCATCGATCCAGCCGATCTGATCGAGAATGACATCTCGAACCCCGATGGACTGTCAGGCATCGAATTGGTCGGTGTTGAGAATGCGATCAACGGTCAGGTGAGCATCACGCCCGAGGGGCAGATCCGCTTCATCGGCGATGAGAATTTCAACGGCGACGCGTTCTTCGACTATGTGGTGCGCGATCAGTTCGGGCGGGAAAGCTCGGCCCGGGTCGAGGTCAACGTGGCCCCGGTCAATGATGCGCCCGAAGGCGCCAATGACGGGATTTTCGCGGGCGTGGAAGACACGATCCTGCGGATCAACATCACCGAACTGCTGAGCAATGATTTCGACGTGGACGGCGATCCGCTGAGCCTGATTGAAATCCGGCCACTGCTGGATGATCAGGGCGAGGAACTGAACCCCCAATTGCCGGGCTTCAACGACTTCCCGTTCAGCGAGTCCGCCACTTTCGGCATCGCGATGATTTCGGGCAACGAAGTGCTGTTCAAGCCAAAGGCCGATCACTTCGGCTTCGCAGGCTTCATCTATGTGCTGTCCGACCCTGATGGTGCGACCAGCACCGCCGAGGTCGAGCTGTTCTTCGATGCGCGCAATGACGCGCCGCGCAGCGGCAATGACGAGCGCACCATCCGGCTTGAGCGCACGACCGACATCTCGGTCGCGAGCCTTCTGGCCAATGATTACGACGTCGAAGACGACGCGTTCACTTTTGAAGGTGTGGGTGCAGCCACCAATGGCACGCTTGTCTATGATGAGGTGGCTGGGATCATCTCTTTCACGCCGGACGCGCTTGGTGCGGCTGGATTTACCTATGATCTGGTGGATGCGCGCGGTGCGGCCTCGACCATCACGGTTGATCTGACTGTCATTCCTTTGAACGACGCGCCGATTGCGCGTGATGACGGCGGCTTTGTCACCGAGGAAGATGTCGCGCTTGAGATTGATCCAAGCGTGCTCTTTGCAAATGATACGGATGACACCGATCCGATTGATGATGTCATCATGTTGTCGGGCCTTGACCGTTTTGCCGAGAATGGCGTGGTCAGCCTGAACGATGACGGGCTGATCGTCTTCACACCGCGGGCCGATTACAACGGCTCTGCCGGGTTCCTGTATCAGATCACCGATGGCAATGGCGGGTTTGACGAGGCCTATGTCTCGATCACCATCCTGCCGTCCAATGATGGCCCGGTGCTGCGTGATGACATCGCGCTTGGTCTGGAAGACCTGCCGATTGTGGTCATCCCAGGCGAGGTCTTTGGCAATGATCTGGACCCTGAAGGCGATGTGATCTTCTTTGAGAACGTCACAATTCTGGGCGCGGTCACCAGCGATTTCGAGACCCGCAACCCTGTGACCCTCGACTTCGGCTTTGATCCGGCTGAACTGGCCGAGACGATTGTCGCTGACGCGGTTCTGGCCGATGGATCGGTCCTGCCGGTGGAGATCGTCTTTGATCCAGAGACGCTCAGCTTCTCGGGCTCCTGGCCTGCCGGGCAGGTTGATCCGCTTGAGATCGACATCACGCTCACCAATCCAAATGACGGCAGCAGCTTTGCCGGCAACCTGACCCTGACCGATCAGAGCGATCTGGCAGGCGGCGTGGCGTTCGAGCCGGAAATGGCGCTGATTGACATCTCGGAAGGTGATTTCACGCTTGAGATGGCAGGCAATCAGCCGGTTCCGGGCTGGCTGGCCTTCGATCCCGAAACGCTGGAATTGACCAAGACGGGCGATGCGCCGGTTGAGGACACCGATCCGATCCGTCTGCGTCTGAGCTTCGAGCCTGATCCCGAACTGCTGCCTGATGGCACTCGCAGCTTCGGCGAGCGCGGTTTCATGATCGAGGTTCTGATTGATCCGCAGGCCGATATCGATCCTGCGATCAATGACCTGTTCGCCAATGATCCGTTCTTTGCCAGCCAGGGCCTGTATGCCCTGCCGCTGGAGGGCACAACGCGTGAGGCCCAGACCGAAAACGGCGCTGATCTGCCTGATTGGCTGAATTTTGATGCGGCCACGATGACCTTTGACGGCACCCCGCCGCCGGTCTTTGTCGGCACCCCGCCTGTGCGTGTGGATGTGACCGGCGGGCCTGTCGAATTCTCGCTTCTGACCGAGTTGGAGATCGACAAGACCTTCCGCACCGGCGGTGACGGCGGCTTTGGCATCAGCCTTGAGGATGATCGCTTTGGTCTGTCCACACCGGAGGATTTCTTCGGTCAGGTGGCCCTCGAATACAACGCCCGCGACGAAAAGGGCGGCACCTCCGATCTGCCAGCCTACATCATCGTCAACGTGCTGCCGCAGCCTGAGGCGCCGGACCCTGTCGCTGATGAGGTCAGCACCACGGAGAATGTCACCGCGCTTTACGCGCTGGCCGATCTGCTGGCCAATGACGTGGATGATGACGGCGATGCGTTCCGCGCCATCGAGATCACCCAGCCCGCCAACGGCACCATCACCGTTCTGTTGTCCGAGTTGATCCTGACCACCCCGGCAGAGCTTCCCGTGCTGGCAGGCGGCACCTATTCGGCGACGCTTGTCGATGGCTCGGCGCTGCCCGATTGGCTGACGGTTGACCCTGATACGGGCGAGATCCGGGGCTTTGTGCCGCTTGATGCAACCGGCCCGCTGGCGATCACGCTCAGCGTCACCGATGGCACAACGACCGAGACCGCTGATCTGACGCCAGTGCTTGATGGCAATGAAGGTGTGATGCTGGAATATGTCCCGAACACGGATTTCAGCGGCGAGGACAGCTTCGGCTACACCATCACCGACGATCTGCATGGCACGGGCTCGACCACCGTCACGGTCACTGTGGCTGCGGTCAATGATCCGCCGGTTGCCGTGACTGACAATGTCGATGTGCTGGAAGACAGCTCCGTCATCATCGATCCTGCCACGCTTCTGGCCAATGACACGGATGTTGATGGCGATCCGCTGACCCTGCTGTCGGTTGGCAATGCGATCAACGGCACGGTTGTGCTGGAAAACGGTCAGATCACCTTTACGCCTGTGGCGAACTATGATGGTCCCGCGAGCTTTACCTACGAGGTGAGCGACGGATCCGATGGCACCTCCACCGGTACGGTGCGGGTCAATGTCATCTCAACCAACAACAGGCCGGTGGCCGCGCGTGATGATCTGAACGGCACGGAAGACGAGCCGCTGACCATCACGATTGCCGATCTTCTGGCAAATGACAGCGATGCCGATGGCGATCCGTTCACCTTCGTTTCCATCGATACGGATGTTGATGGCGCGCGCAGCTTCCTGCTGCCCGGTGGCGAGATCCAGTTTGTGACCGATGAGGATGTGAACGGCCCGATCACCTTTACCTATCGTATCACCGATGGCCGTCTGACCGGCACAGGTGAGGTGGTGATCGACTTTGCCGCCGTGAACGATGGCCCGCGTCTGATTGATGACGGAACGCTGACCGCGGTTGAGGATACGCCGTTGCAGGTCGATATGGCCTTCCTTCTGGCCAATGACGTGGATGTCGAGGGCGATGCCTTCTCTGTCACCAGGGTCTTTGATCCCGAGAACGGCACAGTCACCCTTGAAAACGGAATTGCGACCTTCACCCCGCGCACGGATTACGCGGGCAATGCAGGCTTCCGCTATGAGGTGACGGATGCGCGCGGTGCGGTGAGCGAGAACTTCATCGACATCACAGTGCTGCCCGGCAATGATCTGCCCTTCGCCGTCTTCGACCGGTTGGAAACCAACGAAGACACGCCGCTTGAGATCGACCCGGCCGTGCTGCTGGCCAATGACAGCGACCCGGATGGCGATCCGCTGACGGTCACATCTGTCTTCTCAAGCTTCTTCATCTTCGGGCAGGGCATCGTCACGGTGCCACTGACACAGCTTGCCAATGGCAACTTCCTGTTCACACCGCGCGCGGATGACTTCAGCGAGGCGACCCTGTTCTACAGCGTCACCGATGGCGGTCCGATCGAGGTGCAGGGCACGATCCTGATCGATCTGCTGCCGACGCCGGATGATCCGGAACCGCGCGACGATGCGGTCTCGGGTCTTGAGGATGTGCCGTTGACGCTGCTGGCCAGCCAGTTGCTCGCCAATGACAGCGATCCCGACAAGGAGGCGCTGACGATCATCGGCACCTCGAACTTCAGCGGTGTTGATGTGGTGGTGAACACCAATGGCACGCTGACGGTCACACCGTCGGAAAACCTCAACGGTGGCGCCAGCTTCGACTATACCGTGCGCGACACATCAGGTGCCGAGGCAACAGCCACGGTCAACCTGACCTTCGAGGCGGTCAATGACGTGCCGGTCATCGGAGATGTGAGCTTTGCAGGAACCGAGGACACAGCCTTTGCGGCAAGCCTTGATCCCGCCCTCTTCACAGACGCGGATGGCGACGCGCTGACCATTGGCATTCGCGGCGCGGGCAACACCGAACTGCCCGATTGGCTGGACTTTACGCTGGCCACGCTGACGTTGGCAGGCACGCCGCCGCAGGATTTCAACGGCGATGTGGCGCTTGAGCTCTTTGCCTTTGATGGCATGGCCGAAACCGTGCGCCCGGTCACCCTGACCATCGCTGCCGTCAATGATGCACCTGTGATCACGCTCGATGGTCTGGACGGGATCGAGGATGTACCACTTGATATTCTGCTGGAGGCATCGGTCTTTGCTGATGTCGATGGCGATGCGCTGACCCTTGGCCTGCAGGGGCCGGGCGGAGAGGACGCACCGGACTGGATTGTCTTCGATGGCGATGCGCTGACCATCACGGGCACGCCGCCGCAGGACTTCAACGGCGATGTGGCGCTGGAGCTGACCGCCTCTGACGGGACGGTCACCACCGTGCTGCCGGTGACGTTGAGCCTTGCTGCGATCAATGACGCGCCCGAGGCCCGCAACGATCTGCTGGGTGGCGGGGATGAGACTGTCTTCACCATTCCGGCCTCGCAACTGCTGGCCAATGACGTGGATGTGGATGGCGATGTGCTGAGTGTGGTCTCTGTCGCGGATGGTCCGGGCTATACGGCCGAACTGGCTGACGACGGCACGATCACCGTGACCAAGCTGGACGATATGCTGACCCGGATCGAGATGGGATACACCATCACAGATGGCGCGCTGGAAAGCTCTGCCACGCTGGTGATCGATCTGGAGAACAGCAACACAGCACCTGAGATCGGGGCCATCGATCCGCTGCACAGCGACGAGGACACCGAGATCGATCTGGTGCTGCCGGAAGTCTTCACGGATGCCGATGGCGATGCACTGGCCCTTTCGATCACCCGCGCAGGCGGGACCGCAGCCCCTGATTGGCTGTCCTTCGATCCGGCCACCAAGCGCCTGACCGGCACGCCGCCTGCCAACTTCTTCGGCACCATCGCCTTGCTGGTGATTGCCGATGACGGGCAGGCCACGACCTCGCGTGCCTTTGATCTGGTGATCGATCCGATCAACGATCTGCCAAGCCTGTCAGTGCCTCTGTCCGACCGGATGGCGGTGGAAGACACGGCCTTCAGCATCCAGTTGCAGCAGGGCATCTATTCGGACGTGGACGGCGATGTGCTGAGCTTCGATCTGGTGCAGGCCGATGGCACAGCGTTGCCGGACTGGATCGCCTTTGATGCCGACACACTGACCCTGTCAGGCACACCGCCGCAGGATCTGTTTGGTGACATCGCGCTGCGCCTGCTGATCTCGGACGGGCAGGAAACGATTTCGGATGATTTCGTTCTGGCCGTCGAGGGCACCGAGGATGCGCCGGTTCTGCTGGCCGCATTGCCAGATGTCACCGCGGATGATGCGGGCGAGACCCTGACCACGGGTGTTCCCTTCTCGGTCGCGGCACCGCGGTCGTCGTTTACCGATCCTGATGGTGATGCGCTGGCCTTCTCCGCGCGTCTGGCCGACGGCACGGCGCTGCCCGGATGGCTGATCTTTGATGGTCAACAGTTTGCCGGTGTCGCTCCAGCCTCTGCTGCCGGTGATCTTGAGATCGAGTTCTTTGCCACAGATGGCAAGGCGACCGTCTCGGATGTCTTCGTGCTCAGCTTCGAACAGGGACAGGTCGGCAACACCGGCCCGGTTGCGGTCGATGACACAGTGGCGATTGATCTGCCGGTGCTGCTCAAGATCGACAGTTCCGCTTTGCTTGAGAACGACAGCGACGCCGATGGTGATACGCTTGAGATCACAGCCGTGGGCGCTGCCGGCAATGGCGAGGTCACCCTTGGTGCCGACGGTGTGGTCAACTATCTGGCCAACTTCGGCTTTGAGGGGACGGATCAGTTCACCTACACCGTTTCGGACGGCACCGACACCGATACGGCCACGGTTACGGTCGAGGTCAGCAATCCGTATGACAATGTGGTCGAGGGCAATGACGCCAACTCGCGCCTCAACGGCACGAATGGCAGCGACATGATCTTCGGCTTCGGCGGCAACGACCGGATCAGTGGTGGGGGTGGCGATGACTTCATCGACGGCGGCGACGGCAATGACGTGATCATTGATGGTGATGGCGATGACATCATTCAGGGTGGGCGCGGCAATGACCGGATGTACAGCGGTCGCGGATCGGACACGTTCCGGTTCGAAACCGGTGACGGATCCGACACGATCTATCGCTTCTCTGCAAATCAGGGTGCAGATGCCACCTTCAGACCCGGCGACGTGCTGAGCCTGAGCGTTGAGGGCATCGACGACATCGACGATCTGATGGCAATCGCCGAGCAAACCAGCCGCGGCGTGCTGTTCGACTTCGGCAATGGCGACAAGATCTTCCTGGCCGGCACCCAACTGGCAGCACTGGATAACGATCAATTCTCGTTCTATTAAGGGCCATACCGGCCCCCCAAACGGACATGTAAGTGATGAGTGCTGCCAGCCAAGCGACCCTGACGCCTTATGCAAGCGCATGGAAATCCGTGCGCCGCAGCTTCGTCTTTGTCGCGCTGTTCAGTGCAGCCGTGAACATCCTGATGCTGACTGGACCGATGTTCATGCTGCAGGTCTATGACCGGGTGCTGTCATCGGGATCGGTCCCGACCTTGCAGGCGCTGTTTGCGATCGTCGTGGTGCTGTTTGCGTTCATGGCGATCTATGACTTTCTGCGGGTGCGGCTTTTGTCGCGCGCGGCCTACCGGCTGGATCAGGCGGTGGGTGGTCCGGTTTTTGACCTCTGGGTGCGCTCGGCCCTCACACCGCAACGCAAGACCGTGCGCCCGCTCAACGATCTGTCGGTGGTGCGGGGCTTTCTGCCAAGTCCGGGGATGCTGGGACTGTTTGATATACCCTGGATCCCGATCTATCTGGTCGTCGTGTTCATCATCCACAGCTGGCTCGGCTGGTTGACGGTTGCCGGGCTTTGCGTGGTGATCATAGCGGCCCTTGTGAACCAGTGGTCCACCAAGGATTACCATGCGACCGCCATGCGGATGGACGGGGCGGAAAGCTTTTTTGTTGATCAGAGCCGCCGTACAGCAGAGGCCATCGTGCCCCTTGGCATGGCAGGCCGGATCGCCGGGCGCTGGAGCGAGATGCACAGGAACGGTCTGGCCGTCGGCCAGATCGGCGGCGACCGGGCTGAGGGCTTCACCGCAGGTTCCAAGGCGTTCCGGCTGTTGCTGCAATCCACGCTTCTGGGGTTGGGCGGCTATCTGGCCCTGCAACAGGAGGTCTCGGCCGGGATGATCGTGGCAACTTCGATCATCGCAGGCAGAGCGCTTGCGCCAGTAGATCAGGTGATCGGGCAATGGCGCTCCATCGTGCGTGCGCGTGAGGCCCATGGCCGCCTGAATGCGCTGTTCGAGGACACGCCTGCGCGCCGTCCCACCATCAACCTGCCCGCACCGACCGGAACCCTGACGGTCACCGGCATCTCGAAATTCGTGCCCGGACATCGTGCGGGCAGCGACCGGCCACCGATACTGGACCGGGTCAGCTTCAAGCTGGACCCGGGCGATGCGG
>CANLVD010000019.1 GCA_947494445.1 uncultured Paracoccaceae bacterium
AAGCCCATGCAGAACGGCTTGGTGGAAAGCTTTAACGGAAGAATGCGCGAAGAATGCCTCAACGAACACCTGTTCCCGTCTCTGCGCCATGCCGTCGTCCATTGTCCTCGGACCAATGGCGGAAAATGAACAACCATGATTGCTGCATGGCGCGCCGACGACAATCACAACCGCCCACATTCGAGCCTCGACGGGCTCACTCCGTCGGAGTATCACCAACGGTCAAGAGAGGACCAAAACCTGAACAGAGCTAACTTATAAACGCGGACTCACAGGGGAGCAGGTCAATCTGAAAAAACGTCAAGTTTGACGGCGAGGCCCGAGGTTTCAAGCTGTAGTGCTATAAATATTTGTTTGGTTTCGAGTATACACGGGGACTGTTAAGTGCGCCGCCGTATGGCGGGTTTGGGATGTCGGTGACTATCGGTGTCGCCTGAATTCTACAGTTCTTCTCTCAATTAACCTTGGCGCTAAAGCAATTTTCTCGATGCTTCTGGAGGGATCTTGAACAAGTTCGTTAATCAGACGCACTGAATTATGTACCATGTTGTCAATCGGTTGCCGCAGGGTCGTCAAGGCAAACTCTGGAAAGGCTGTCAGCGGGATGTCGTCAAAGCCGATTACGGATAGATCTTTCGGAACATCAATTCCCAGTTCATGGCGCAGCACGCTGAGAGCTTCTAGCGCCATGTAGTCGTTCGCAATGAAAACAGCGTCTGGACGGTCAGCAACGCTTTGATCAAAAAGTTTGCGGGTCGCCAGTCGGGTCTTCGCCAGGTCAAAATGACCAATTTCGTGGGCGAATACTGTTGCTTGATTGTCGCGTAGCTCTGCCTCAAAACCAAAACACCTGTCTCGACTGGTCGAAGACCGTTCCCACCCTGAAATCAGCGCAATCTTTCTGTGCCCTGTTGCCAACAAATGGCGAGCTGCCATCCGCCCTCCGGCGACGTTGTCTGTTGTTACGCTCGAAATTCCTTCGTAGTCCTGACTGCGGTTGAACATAACAACCGGAATGCCCTGGCTTACGCAGATATCCACAAGAGTTGAAGAGAGTTCGACCGACGCGGTAATGATCCCATCAACCTGATACTCCAAGAGTTGCGTGACAGTCTCCTCTACGCCCTGATCAGTGCTTGGCATCATGAACACCAAGGCACGAAAGCCGTGCTCTTGCAGTTCAAGACAGAGTTTTTCTAGAGCGAGTGCATAGAACTGGTTGTCCAGGTAACTGAAAAGCAAAGCGATAATGCCCGATCTTTGTGTAATTAAGGATCGGGCTATTGCGTTTGGCCTGTAGCCCAGTTCTTTGGCGGCCTTGAAAATACGTTTCTTTGTTTCTTCAGAAACACCCGATTGGGTGGGCGTGCGCGAGAACGCACGACTTACAGCCGATTGCGAAACGCCGGCTCGTCGGGCAACATCAATTGAGGTGGCTTTTGACTTCTTTACCAACTTCCGCGCAACGCCTTTGAAAGGTCGGGCTTGATCGCAGCCACAAAGCCTATCCCAAGTTGTTTGAACGTATCAACATGGTCTACCATAACCCAATTCTCATTCAGCTTGCCGCCCACTACAAGCCAGAAATCCGAGAACCGCATTTTTACTGGCAGACCTGTCTGGGGCAGGCCGAGATATTCACTTGTTTGCCAGTGTTCAGCCGTCGTTCAGAAGCTGCATCAAAATTCCGAACTCATTGAAAACAGTCCATTCCTTCTGAACTTGATTATTGTGAATGTGCCATTGGCTGATGCCCCAGACGTGGGCTTCCTTGCCTGTGGGCTCACCATAAGGTCCGTTGCCCCTGTGTGCGCCCACGCCTCCCCAACGGATCGACACGAGATAACCGTCCTTGGCGTTGCCCATCCAATAAATGTCATCAACGGAAATGCGAATATTTGGGAACATGGCGATCATCGACATCACATGGGACCGCAATTGCCCGACGCCTCGATAGACCCGGCTTGTCGTTCCCTCAAACACCACGTCGGGTGCATAAACCCGGTCCATGTCTGCAAAGTTTCGACGGTTCCAGATGCTTTCAAACGCGTTGGTCACAAATTCACGCACATTGCCGTCAACAGTGTCTGGGATAACAGGGCGCACGGGAAAGGCCTGTCCTTCCAGGCGCTTGGGATCGCTGGCCGCAAAGTTTGGTGCGAACGGCCCTTGTGCACGCTGAGACGCCACGCGTTTGGCAACTTCGGCCACGTCGAAGCCCATTTGCTGGATCAGCGCAGCGGTGTCATATGCTACATGCTCGTCATAGATTTCGTTGTCGCGTGCAACGCAATTGGCAATGCAAAACAAGCGCAACGGTCGGTTTGTCGGCGGGCCAAACCGTGAAAAACCGGTGTTGGTCCCAAGGATCATCGTTCGATGGGACGTATGAAAGCTCACTTCGTCGTTGCCAGCCCAGATCACCTCATCTGCAACAAGACGAACATCAGGTATGGCGTTGTTGGTATGCACCGTATCCGCCACGATCTTGTCGCGGCCATATTGCAATCCGACGTCATCCCAGACCCGGCAGTCATGGCTGTAGGTGTCGTAGATGTAACCGATGTCCTTCTCTTCCCAGATCTGATGGGTGATGCGGACGATGTAGTCGACTATGTTTTTGTATTTGGGTTCGAAACCTCGCATGGACTGCGTTGCAAGATGATTGGGCTCGGAATCCAGAAATTCCTTGGTCCCACCGCGGCGATACTCTTCAAGGGAGATCGAAAAGTCTGCCGGCATATGCTCGTCCTTGAGCGGACTGAACCGAATGTGAGTTCCCTTTTGCGCGGTTTCCGTCGCGCTTTCCACGGCCAACGCCTTCGCGGTGATTTCAGGTTTTAGCGTCATGACTGACCCTTTGTAGCAGATTCGCATACGTATGCTTTCAATATTGCCCACTTATGTCAATCGTCCTGAGTCTCAAGGTTCCTTCAGCCATTTGGAGAATTCGCGAATTGATTTGTTGCCTCATGTGGCCTGCCTTTTACAACGTCATTTTGGCTACGAACTCGTTTGGCATGAGATTGTCAGGCGACGAGTGTGGCCGGTTTTGTTCGTAGTCCTTTTTCCATTTTTCGATCTCAGATCGGGCGTCCGTGAGGGACGAGAACTAAATTTCGTTTAGACACTCATCGCGGAAACTCCCGTTGATACTTTAAAAGAAGGCGTTCCGCGTCGGCTTGTAAGGAGCGGTGTGGTGCCAATCCGCCTTGGTCTTCTGGCACCGTTGGAGCATCACTGAACTGGAGATTTCCGTCCTGTTATCGCTGTCAATTGTCTTCGGCAATCCGCGCACCTGATTGATCGCGTCCAGCTCGGGTGTCAGCCGCGTGCTCGACAGTTAAGTGTCAGGGAACATGAGCCATGCATTTTTGGCTGAAATCTTCGAACACCTCCAGAACGCGGAAGCGACGCCCATTCGTAAATGCGTTTGTGACGAGATCCAGGCGCCACCGATGATTGATGGTTTCTGGCATGACCATCCCGGCGTGTGGCAAATGCACGCTTCCTGCTTCCGCGCTTTTGCACATGGAGCCTTTCTCCGCGATATAGACGCTGCAGCTTCTTCTGGTTCATGTGGGTACCCTGACGTTCCAGCATGATGTGGATGCGTCGATAACCGGAACGCCGACGTTCAGCCGCGACTTCCTTCAAGGTTCTGCGCAGATCTGCACATCGAACGCCCCTTCCGACCAGAGAAGCCATCCATTGCAGTGCTGTTTCCTGAGCGTTTCTCAAGGCACAATGGAATTGTCTTGACTGTTTTTACTGCCCGCACACAGTTGCCTTTACGGCAGGTCTGTAGCCTGTCATACCTGTTAAAAAGCTTTCAACAACAGCAACTTCTGGGAGGATATTATGTTGAGAAGAACCATTCTGAAAACAGGTGCAGCTTTTGCCGTGATGGCCGGGCTTGCAACCGGAGCATCTGCTGACATTGATGGCCCGGTAAACTACATCATCCCGTTCGGACCTGGCGGTGAATCTGATATTTCCGCACGCCTCCAGCAGCCTTTCTTTGCCGAAAAGTTTGGTCAGGAAATGGTAGTGTCCTACCAACCCGGCGGCGGTGGTGCAGTGGGTTGGGCCTCGCTCAACGGATTGAATGGCGATGGCCAGACGATCATGGGCGTCAACCTTCCGCATATCGTCATCAAACCGGCGCAAAAGGACGTGGGCTTCACGACCGATGGCCTGAACACCTTCTACATGTTCCACTACACGCCTGACGCGATTGTCGTGCCGGCCGGCAGCCCGTACCAGACCCTTGATGATCTGGTGGCGGATGCAAAAGCCAATCCGGCGCAGGTCACCATGTCTGGATCCGGCAAGGCCAGCGCAAACCATCTGGCGCAAATCAAGTTTGACAAAATGGCAGGCATCCAGACCACCTATGTGCCGTTCAAGGGCACTGGTGCCTCTGTAACAGCGCTTCTGGGCAATCAGGTCAAAGCACAGTGGGGCTATACGACCGTTGGTGCTAAGCAGGGCGATGCCGTGCGGATGCTGGCTGTCGCCATGGAAGAACGTCACCCGCTGTTTCCCGATGTGCCGACCTTCAAGGAACTTGGTTATGACATGACCGGTGGGGCATATCGCGGGATCGCGCTGCCCAACACCGCCAGCGCCGAGACAACCAAGATGTGGTCCGACATGATTGGTGAGATCAACGCAGACCCCGCATTCCGCCAGAAGATGCTCGACGGTGGGTTTGCTCTGCTGGACGTTGATGCCGGTGGTATGGCTGACTTCATGGCAGCACGCAGTGCGGAATACCTCAACGATGCGCGCGAAGCTGGTTTGATCAAATAAGCCGCAAGACAGGCGTCGCTTCTGGAGATACCCGGCAATGGAATTCGGTCACTTCTTGTCAGCAATGACACCCTTCAACATTGCTCTGGCACTGTTCGGGGTTGTGGCCGGAACCATTGTGGGGTCAATCCCTGGGCTGACGGCCACCATGGCGTTGGCCGTTCTGGTGCCGATCACCTTCAGCATGGATCCGGCATCCGCATTGATCCTGCTGGGGGCGATCTATACCGGGGCGATTTATGGCGGTGCTTATGCCGCCATTCTTCTCAACACGCCTGGAACACCCTCCGCCATTGCGACAACCTTCGATGGGTATCCAATGGCAAAGAAGGGCGATGGCGATCTGGCCGTGGCCCTTGCCTGTTTTGCTTCCGTCTTTGGTGGCATGGTGGGGGCCATAGCATTGCTGTTGCTCGCGCCGCCCTTGTCCAAGGTCGCATTGGCCTTTGGACCCATCGAGTATTTCTGGCTGTCAGTGTTCGGACTGTCACTGATCGCGTCACTGTCCAATGGCAATCTGATGAAGGGACTGGCAGGCGGCGCCTTCGGCATGATCCTGTCCACGGTCGGTGTTGCCGAGATTTCAGCTGATATTCGCCTGACTTTCGGCTCGCAGGTGATGATCGGTGGCTTTGGCGTCGTCGGGGCATTGATCGGATTATACTGTATTCCTGTCCTCATTGACCTTGTGGCAGTGCCAGACCGGCATCTCAAGGTCGAGGAGGATGTGAAATCCGTCCGCATCGGTGAAGCGTTTTCCATTGCCATGCGCTCGAAATTCAACCTGATCCGGTCTTCCGTCATCGGCACGCTCGTCGGCATTCTGCCCGGGGCAGGCGGGTCGGTTGCCGGGCTTGTTGCCTATTCCGAAGCCAAGCGTACCGCCAAGCCGCATCAGAAATTCGGAGAGGGAGAGCCGGACGGGATCATGGCCACGGAATCTGCCAACAACGCGACCGTTGGCGGTGGGTTCATCCCCACACTGGTTCTGGGCATTCCCGGAACGCCACCTGATGCGATCGTGCTGGGTGCGTTGCTGGTGCAGGGGGTGCGCACAGGACCTGCAATGTTCTCTCAAAGCGGATCGATCGTCTACACCTTCATCTATGGCCTGATCATCGCAACGGTCCTGATGCTGCCAGCAGGCCTCCTGATCGGACGCTATGCCTACAAGTCCATTGTCACGATCCCGAAGGCCGTTCTTGTTCCCACAGTCGGTTTCATGACCATCATCGGCACGTTCTCCATCCGCAACAGCGTCTCCGACGTGATCATCATGTTGTGTCTTGGCGTCTTTGGCTGGGTTGTGGCGCGGTTTGGTTTTGCCGCATCCCCCATCGTGCTCGGCCTCATCCTTGGTCCCATCGCCGAACAGGGCTTTGTGCAGGGCTGGACCATCGGTGCTGCCACCAACAACCTGTTCGGTATGTTCTTTGGTCGCCCGATCTCTCAGGCGATTCTGGCGTTCACGCTGGTCACACTGTTCTTGCCAGCCGTGCTTGCCTATAAGAAACGTCGCAGCGCACCGGAGGAATTGTGATGTCCGGCGTGCCGTCAAATCGCTCACAAGGTCATATCGGCTCTTTGATTGTGTCGGCCTTCTTTGTCTTTGCGGGCGCTGTCACGCTTTATGACACGACTGGCTATTCGGACCGCGACAGTCAGGTCTTTCCGCAGGCCGTGGCCATCATCCTGATCATCACGGCGGCGCTCTCGTTCATCATACGGTTCCAGAAACCAAGTGATGAGGGCGGTTTCGGACGTGGCATCTGGTGGCGCCGTGTTTTGCTGATCGCAGGCATGTTTCTGGCCTGCTTTCTGATGCCGAGCATCGGATTTCTGGCCGCCGGTGCGGTGGCCTTCGCAGGTGGACTGATCGCAGCCATGCATGATAAATGGGCGGCCAAGACAGTCCTGCTTTACTGGGGCTGCGGCGCAGTGATCCTTGTTGCCTTTTACTCGGTCTTCAAGTTCGTGCTGAGTGTTCCTCTGCCCTGACCGGGCAGGCGGTTGCTTCAGAATTTTAGATCAGGAACCGCGATAGACATGCACCGCGCATGAGGCATGACGGACGACCCGCGAGGCGGTCGATCCCAGAAAATAATCGGTCAGGCCGGGTTTGTGCGATCCGATCACGATGCAATCAACGTCATTGGCATCCGCATAATCGATGATCGTGCGCGCCGTGTGGCCCGAGACCAGTTCGGTGGATATGCCTTCAATGTCACGGACCTTGTCTTCAAGCGCTTTGCGCGCACGTGCCAAGCCCTGTTTAACCGCATCATCATCAAGATAAGCCCGAACAGAGCCTTGGGCCGCCTCATGCACGTGAAGCGCCACAACCTCGCCGCCCTCGGCTTTCAGAGCGGAGGCGATTTTCAGGGTCTCGGGTGACACGCCGTGGTCGAGGGCCATCGGGACAAGAATTTTACGATACATGGTCGATCTCCATTTCAAAGCGGTAGGGCAGGTCCGGCATGTCGCAGGGCCGCGGTTTCATTTCGCGGTGAAGCCTCCGTCCACCATCAGAACCTGTCCGGTCACATAGGCCGATGCATCAGAGCATAGAAACAGCAAGGGCCCGTCGATGTCCTCCATCCGGCCATTGCGTCCGATGCAGGTCTGTTGTGCGTTGCGTTGCGCGCGTTCGGGATCGCTGAACACGGCCTCGGTCAATTCGGTGGGGAAAAATCCCGGACCAATGGCATTTGCCGTTATGCCGTGTGGCGACCAGGCCTCGGCCATGGCGCGGGTCAACTGCCCGATGCCCCCCTTGGTAGCGCCATAAGCGATGCCACCGGGAAAGGCGCGGGTGGTTTGCAGGCTGGCGAAATTCACGATCCTGCCCCAACCCTTCGACTTCATTGCAGGCACCAAAGCCTGACTGAGAAAAAACGGGGCTGAGATGTTGATCGCTAGCGTCCGGTCCCAGCCATCTGCCGTGACATCATCTGCAGCCTGACGGGTGTTCAGACCGGCTGCATGGATCACGATATCAGGTGATCCGAACAGGGTGGCGATGTCATTTGCCAACCGGTCCATATTCGCCCGGTCCGAAATATCGGCAGCCACCGAAGCAGCGTTCTCGCCAATCTCGGCCTTCATGTCCGCCAGGGCCTCAGCCCGACGGGCGACACCGACAACTCTTGCACCTGCCGATGCCAATGCGATCGCGGCGCGGCGGCCCAGGCCCGAGCTTGCGCCCGTGACACAGGCCACCTTGCCCGACAGATCAAAAAGGCTGCGCGGATCAGTCATCAACCGACAGATCGAAGTTTTCGCCTGGGAAGTATTTGGCGAGCCGCACATCAGCCGCGCGTGCGTGACCTTCCATCCCTTCCAGACGCGAGATCCGGGCGGTGGCTTCAGCCACACGCTTCGAGGCATCCCGCGTGGTGCGCTGCCATGTGACGATCTTCATGTATTTGTGAACAGACAGACCGCCCGTGTAGCCTGCAGCGCCCGAGGTGGGCAGAACATGGTTGGTGCCAGACGCCTTGTCGCCGTAGGAAACCGTCGTCTCTTCGCCAAGGAAAAGCGAGCCATAGCAGGTCAGCCGCTCCAGCCACCAATCCAGATCAGCCGCCTGAACGGTCAGATGTTCGGGCGCATATTCGTCGGAACAGGCCGCCATGTCTTCACGGTCATCGCATAAGATCACTTCGGCATAGTCGCGCCATGCAGCAAAGGCGTTGTCGCGGTTGGTTCCGGGCAGGTCCTCGATCATGCTGGGCACCAGCTCCATCACCTTTTCGGCCAGCGGGCGGTCATTCGTCACCAGCCAGACCGGTGAGTTATAGCCATGCTCGGCCTGTGAAACCAAATCGGTCGCCACGATATGCGCATCGGCATCCTTGTCAGCAAGGATCAGGCTGTCCGTTGGACCCGCAATCATGTCGATGCCTACGCGTCCGAAGAGAATGCGCTTGGCTTCAGCGACGAACTGGTTGCCCGGACCAACAAGGATGTTGGCCTTGGGCAGACCAAAGAGACCGAAGGTCATCGCAGCCACGCCCTGTACGCCACCCATTGCCATGATCTTGTCCGCGCCGCAGATATGCGCCGCATAGACGATTGCAGGTGCCACGCCGACACCGGGACGGGGAGGGGAGCAGGCCGTGATGTGCCGGCAGCCTGCCACCTTGGCGGTTGTCACCGTCATGATGGCAGAGGCGATGTGACTGTAGCGCCCACCAGGCACATAGCAGCCAGCCGCATCGACCGGGATGGCCTTCTGACCCGCAATGAAGCCCGGCTCGATCTCCATTTCAACATCAGTCAGAGTGGATTTCTGTGTTTCCGCAAAGCGACGAACATTGTCATGGGCAAATCTGATGTCAGCCTTGAGCTTTTCGGGAACCTGCGCACAGGCTGCCTCAACCTCTTCGGCAGTCATCAGCACGTTGCCGTCGTACTGATCGAACTTGGCGGCATATTCCATTGCCTTGGCATCACCGCCAGCCTCGATATCGGAAAGGATGCCTTTCACGATCTCATGGGTCTTTGAAGCGTCTGACTCTGCGGTCAGCGTGGCTTTCTTGAGGTATTCACGGGTCATTTCTGTAACTTTCTACTGATAGATTTCTGGCAGCAGCGTCGTCGAAATTGCCGGAACATAGGCAATCAGAAGCACAACGATGAACATGCACAACACGAAGGGAACGGCGCGCGCTGCAATTTTCAGAATACTCTCGCCGGTGATGCCTGAGACCACGAAGAGGTTCAAGCCCAAGGGTGGCGTGATGAACCCGACACCCAGAGCGGTGATCATCATGATGCAGAACTGAATTTCGTTCATGCCGATGTTATCCGCCAGAGGCTTGAGGATCGGGGCAAGGATCACGATGTTCGGTGTGGTCTCCATTACGCAGCCTGCTGCGATCAGAATGCCGATCATCAGAAGTATGAGCAACCATGGCTCATCTGTCATGGAGGTAACCGAAGTCACGAAGCCCTGTGGGACGCCCATGATTGCCAGTGCCTCGGCCAGTGGTGCCGAGAAGGCGATGATTGGCAGGATCACACCGTTGACCTTGGCTGAACTGACCAGCATGGCCGGGAAATCGGCCAGCTTCAGGGTGCCCATGATGAACCCCATGATGATCGTCACGACCACAGCCGTGGCACCTGCCTCGGTTGGTGTCAGACGGCCCGAGAAGATGCCGTAAAAGATGATGCCGGGTACGATGAACGCATACCAGCCGGACTTCAGGGATCTGCCGAGATTTGCAAACCACTCACCTGCAGTCATCATCCCGCCGCCCTCATAAAGGTAGATGCGGTTTACGATCAGGTTGGTAATAAGGATCGAGAACAGGATCGCCAGACCGGGGATCAGCGCTGCCAGGAACAGGGTCGAGGCTGAAATACCCAGAACAAGACCGATGATGATATAAGCAATCGATGGCGGAATCAGAATGCCGGTACAGGCACCCGCAGCCACCAGTGCACAGGCATAGGGGCGGGGATAACCGCTTTCGACAAGTCGGTCGATGGTCATCCGACCCACAGCCGCAGCGCCCGCAGCGTCCGAGCCCGAGATCGCCGCGAACATGCCGCAGACAAGCACGGTGGCAGAGCCAAAGCCGCCCTTGGCAAAGCAGGTCAGCGCCTCGGCCACATCAAGGAATTTTCGCGACAGCCCGGTTCGCACCAGCACGTCACCGGTCAGGATGAACAGCGGCACAGCGGTCAGCGCGAAGGCGTCAATGCCAGCAAAGAGGCTTTCCCCGACAAGGCTGAGGGGCAGATCGCCGGACATGTACAGCATGGTGATTGCAGAGACACCAATGGCGGCCCAGACGGGTACAGCCATGGCGATGAGGATAACGAACATGATGACGGGAACATAAAAATCCCAACCCAGTTCGACAGTTTGATTAAGTGTATTCCAAAGCATCTCAGGTCTCCTTAATCAAACAGCTTGTCGCCCTCAAAAACGGGCTTGCCGTCAATGAGTGACTTCACATCGCGTCTGAAGGATTGAATCAGTCGAACGATCATCAGGGCAAATCCCAGCGGCACCGCCATCAGGAACCACACCTTTGACACGCGCAGACCATCCGTGACCGAGCCGAACTTGGCCGACACGTGAACCGCCTCGTAGGACCAGTAAAGTGCAATGACCGCGACGAAGAACATCACCAGATCACCGAAGATGTACAGCAGCGCCTTCAGGCGCGGGCTGAGGTAATGCATCACTACGTCAATTCGAATGTGTGCACGCTCCTTGACCGCCGCCGCAGCGCCAATCCAGGCAAGATAAATAAAGGAATACCGAACGATCTCTTCGCCCCAAATGGACGAGTAAGCAAAAAGCTCACGCCGCAGCACCTCAATCGCCATGGTGATCACCAGCATGACGTAGAAAACCAAGAGCAACCAGCGCTCGGCGTTCTTGTCTAATGTTTGCAATAGTCCCATCTGTTCCACTCCAGGTTCTGGCAATACGCGATCGCCCGGCCAATTGAAGGCCAGCACTTAGATTGTGCATTTCAAAGGAGTGCCGGACGCCCTTGGAGTGGCGTCCGGCGGGTCAGTTTACGCGTCGTGGACGTAATACTTGCCCTGTGTGCCCGCAGCTTCTTCCATCTTCGCAAATGCGTCCATGGAGCCTGCAAGCTCGGTCTTGAACTCGTCCCATTCGGACCGCTGGAAACCACCGGCTTCTTTCCATTCACCAAGCTGATCTTCGCTCAGAGAGTGGAATTCAACGCCTGCCTTGGTCAACTCGGCCATGGCATAGGCACGCGCAGATGGAACTTTGGCCAGGTTCTGGTGTGCGGTCATCTCGGATCCCCACATGATCCCTTCCTGCACATCGGCAGGCATGGAATTGAACCACTCCAGGTTACAGGAGTAGACTTGACTGTCAGGAACCGCCTGCGTGAAGGTCACGTGGGACAGGATGTCCTTGAAGCCGAAGACGTACAAAGCACCAACAGATGGATCCAGTGCGTCTGCAACGCCCTGCTTGATCGCGGAAGGTGTCTCACCCCATGCCACCGGCGTCGGGTTAGCACCTACCATGCGGTAGTACTGCTGCAGCATTTTCGAACCCGGAACACGGAACTTCACGCCCGACAGGTCGGACGGTGACAGGACAGCGCCAGCGCCGCCCTTGCGAACAGCCACAACACGGGGATCAATGTTAACGTAGAACAGGGCCTTGAAGCCAGCAGCCTCGACCTTCGGGTGCACTTCGGAGTTCCAGAAGTCGGAAGTCACGAGGTTTGTGAAACGCTGGTTGGAACCGCAGAGGTAAGGCATGTTGATCAGATCAACAGTCGAGGCAAATGGCGCAAAGTTCGAAACTGAGTGCTGGGCTGCCTGAATGGTCGCGCCCTGAACCTTTTGAACAAGCGAGCCACCGGCACCAAGCTGACCACCGGGGGCCAGTTTGACGTAAACCTTGCCGTTGGTCGCGTTCTGGATGTTTTCCTTCAGGTCCAGCTGCATGATCGGATAGCTGCGCGAAGCGCCGAGCACGTATGCAGTCGCCAGTGTCATCACATGGTCAGCGGCCTTCTCGCGGTCACGCTCTTCATTGGCGGTCTGTGCCACGGCCTTTGACGACCAGAGCACACCACCTGCACCGGCAACCATGGCGGCTGTGAACGCGCCGGTCCCGGTCAGTTTCAGGAAATTACGGCGTGCTGCTGAAGCAAGCTCGCGTGTTTCATTGTTCATTCTTCTTCCTCCCAATAATTAAGGTCAGCTGTCGGTTTCTTGGTTCCGATCAGCTTCTTTCTTCAAGATCGCCGCGACGAACAAGATCGTGGCTACAAACAAAACCAACATCTCGCCAACATCTCCAAGGAACGCGCTGCTCGCGAACGCGCCCAAGATGACATTGGCGAAGTAGATGACGAATACGACGATGGATGCTGCAAGAAACATGTCTGGGCCCTCCCAAGGCGAGTCGATCTTGAGATCACTGTAAGCGCTTACATTTTAAATGCAAGCGTTTACATTTTGTTTTTCATGTCCAAGATGGTTTCCGAAGCTGTTCGATATGGTAAGGCGCGGATCGTGACATGAATTTCGGAAGCTCTATGACTGATATCGATGCCCCTCCAACACTCGATGATGTTGCCCGCGAAGCGCGGGTGTCGACCGCGACTGTGTCGCGCTGCATCAACGAGCCCAAGATGGTCTCGGCCCCCACGCGGGAACGGGTGCAGGCAGCGATCAAGTCGCTGGGCTATACGCCGAACTTTGCAGCCCGCTCCATGGCTGCCAAGCGGACCTTCACCATCGGCGCGATCATCCCGACCATGGAGAACTCCATCTTCGCGCGCGGATTGCAGGCGTTTCAGGAAGAGCTGCAACGGCATGGCTATACGCTTCTGGTCTCAAGTTCGGCCTATCGCTCAGACGCCGAGGAAGAGCAGATCAGAACCCTTGTTGCGCGCGGTGCGGATGGCTTGTTGCTTATCGGATATGATCGTGATCCTGCCATTTATGATTATCTCGCTCGTCAACGTGTGCCGGTTCTGGTTGCTTGGACGTTTGACGACAATGCCCGTGCGCCATCAATCGGGTTTGACAACCGGGCGTCCATGCGGGCCTTGACGGAAAAAGTGATCAAGATGGGCCACAGGCAGATCGCGATGATCTCGGGTTTCAGCCAGCAGAATGACCGCGCCCGCATGCGTATCCTTGGTGTGCGCGACGCCATGGCCGCCAACGGGCTTGACCCTGCGTCTCTTGACCCGATCGAGGTTCCCTATGATGTGCAGGCGGGCGCTGAGGCTTTTTTCCGGATCATGGAGCAGGGTCCACGACCCAGCATCGTGCTTTGCGGCAACGACGTGATCGCTGTCGGTGCAATGCGCGGTGCGCAACAAATGGGATTGTCCGTGCCAGAAGATGTGTCGATCACCGGATTCGATGACATCGAGATCGCCCGGGTCGTCAGCCCGGAACTGACCACAGTCCATGTGCCACACCGCCAGATGGGAACTCTGGCCGCCAAGGAGCTTGTCGGCATGATCGAGGACAAGCGTCAGGGAGTGTCCCGGTTGCTGGACGCCAAAATCATGGACCGGGCGTCGGTCAGCTCGGTCTGACCACCACAGCGCAATGCCCGTTTGGGCGCTGCGTCCTGATCCTGAATTTGTGCTGACTGGCTGGGGTGGTAGGATTCGAACCTACGATACACGATACCAAAAACCGATGCCTTACCACTTGGCTACACCCCAGCAGCGTGGCGTTCTTAATCTGCTCATCCAAGGCCTGCAAGAGAAAAGAGAATTGAACTGTTCAAGTTTTCACGATAGCCGCCGGGAAGTTGGAACAAAGGGCAGATGATGGCTGCTGGACGCGTAGAGAATTGGGATGTCGTGATCCTTGGGGCAGGGGCCGCAGGCATGATGTGTGCCTTGGAGGCCGGCAAGCGCGGGCGGCGCGTGCTGCTGGTTGATCATGCCAGAGCACCGGGTGAGAAAATCCGGATTTCCGGTGGTGGTCGCTGCAATTTCACGAACATCCACACAAGCTCAGACCGTTTTCTCAGCGCCAACCCGAAATTCGCGATCTCGGCACTCAGCCGCTATACCGCACAGGATTTCATCGATCTGGTGAACGCCCATGGCATTGCATGGCATGAAAAGACGCTTGGCCAGTTGTTCTGCGATCACAGCGCCAAGGACATCATCGAAATGCTGCGCCGTGAGATGCAGCAGGCTGGCGTGACCCTGCGGCTGCTAACCGAAGCGGGTGCGATCGCACAGGCCGGTGATGGATTCGTCCTGCAGGTAAACGGCACGCCGGTTCAAGCCGCATCCCTTGTCATCGCAACAGGTGGCAAATCCATTCCCAAGATGGGGGCGACCGGGATCGGCTATCAGATTGCCGAGCAATTTGGCCTCAAGCTGATTGATCCACGCCCCGGACTGGTGCCGCTTACCTTCTCAGGGGCTGAACTTGACCGCCTGAAGGAGCTTTCGGGCGTTGCAACCGATGCGCGCGTCAGTTGTCAGGGCACATCCTTTGATGAAGCCATTCTCTTCACACATCGCGGACTTTCCGGCCCCGCGGTGTTGCAGATTTCCTCCTATTGGCAAGAGGGGGAGGCGATCACCCTGTCCCTGTTGCCGGGGCAGGACGTCTTCGATCTGCTCAGATCCGCGCGCCAGTCAAATGGAAGGCAGTCTGTACACACAGCTTTGGCAGCGTATATGCCCAAACGTCTGGCTCAGGATCTGGGTGCACGCATGGGGCTGGATCATCGATTGGGTGATCAATCCGACAAGGCCTTGCGTGCGATTGCTACCCGGTTGAGCGCATGGGACCTGCGCCCGGCAGGCTCTGAAGGGTATCGCACGGCGGAAGTGACATTGGGTGGTGTGGCCACATCCGATCTTGACGCCAGAACCATGGCGGCAAAAGCGCATCCCAACCTCTATTTCATTGGCGAGGTTGTCGATGTCACTGGCTGGCTGGGCGGCTATAATTTCCAATGGGCATGGTCATCTGGCTGGGCCGCCGGGCAGGTCGCCTAAATTCGGATCAGGTCCGATTTCGCCAGATCATCAAAGGCCTTGAGCGACCGCATCAGCGCAGGCATCTGATCAAGCGGGATCATGTTCGGCCCATCTGACGGGGCAGTATCTGGTGCCTCATGAGTTTCGATGAACACGCCGGCCAGCCCCAGACTGACGGCCGCGCGCGCCATGACAGGCGCGAATTCGCGCTGTCCACCGGAAGAGCCGCCCTGACCACCGGGTTGCTGTACCGAATGGGTCGCATCCATGATCACAGGATAGCCGCTGGCGGCCATCTGAGGCAGGCCACGCATGTCGGCCACGAGCGTGTTATAGCCAAAGGACGTGCCGCGCTCGGTCAGAAGAATGCGCTCATTTCCGGTCGACGCCACCTTGGCCGAGACGTTGGGCATATCCCAGGGCGCAAGGAACTGGCCCTTCTTCACGTTGATCACAGCGCCCGTATTGCCTGCGGCCAGCAAAAGGTCGGTCTGACGACACAGGAAGGCCGGTATTTGCAGAATATCGGCCACTTCGGCCACGGGCGCGCATTGCTCAGGCCCGTGCACATCCGTCAGAACCGGGCATCCGATCTCGGCCTTGACCGCTGCCAGAACCGCCAAGCCCTCGTCCATCCCCAGCCCGCGTTTGCCGCCCACGGAGGTCCGGTTGGCCTTGTCATAAGAGGCCTTGAAAACATAGCCCAAACCCAGCGCAGCACAGGTCTTTGCCATTTTCTCTGCGATCATCAGCGCATGGTCGCGGCTTTCCATTTGGCAGGGGCCAGCGATCACGATCAGAGGCAGGTCATTGCTGAATGTCACGGGCCCGGCCGCAACGGTTTTCATAGGTTCCAAGGTTCAGACACTCACTTGTTCGCGCAGGACCGAAATGGTCAGCGACAGAACGACATAAATCCCTGTAAAGATCAGAAAGGCAAGGGCTGTGCCCTCGAACTTGCGTGGAAAGGCGGCATCCTGCGGTGCAACGGGACTGACACCCATCGACAGATAGCGGGTCTGCTTGCTGGCCTCGGCCTGGGCCACTTCCACAGCCGTCAATGCCTGGGTCAGCAACATCTGACGGGTCGCAAGTTCAGTCTGGGCCACCTGCAACTCCGCACTGATCCGGGCCAGCGAGATCGTGTTGCTTTCGGAGGCCACCATGGCCGAGCGCAATTCGCCCGCACGGTTGCGCATCCGCGCGATCTCGCGTTCCAGCCCTTCAACCCGGGTTGCATTGGGGCGTGGGTTTTCCAGCAATTCCGCCAGCGCCAGTTGTTTGGTCTCGATCTCGCTGTCGAGCCCGGTGATCAGGGTCATCTGCGCGGCAATCTCGGCATCGGCGCTCAGAACACCGCGGTTCTGCTGCAATTCCAGCACCCGGTTCTGTGCATCCAGCATGTCCTGCTCGGCCTGTCGGTAGCGTTCTTCGGTGTTTTCAAGCTGATCGCCACGGGCCTCGATGCTCAGGCCATCCACACGTTCCTCGGCATATCCGACCAACGCTTGCGAAAAGGCCTCCGACGCCTCAGGGGTCGGTGCGACCACTGACATGCGGATCAGGCCCTCAGTTGGGTCATAGCCAATCGTCACGTTCTTCTTGAACAGCTTGTAGGCATCATCGGCCGAGGCATCAGCCGCCAGCCTCTGAATGTCGTCGATGACGGGGTCCTGAAACTTGGTCGCATAGTCCAGATCGCTGTTCAGACGGGAAAACGCCTCTTTCGACAGCAGATAGTCCTGCACCACGATGCTGTCCTGAGACGTGGCAAAGCCCATGCCGGCAAACAGCGACCCGCTGCCCGCGGCGCTGCTTTCGTTCACCCGAACTACAAAGGCGCTGTCGGTTTCGTACATCGGGGTTGCGATGTTGTAATAGTAATGCCCGACAAGTGCGGTCGGCAGGGCCACGAAAAACAGCAGGCGCATGACCAGAAGGGCCAGCCGCCGCCTGCGCCGCTTGACCAGATCGCTGCGGATGCGGTCGATCTCGATCTCGCGTTCGGCAACACTCAGGGCGGCCTGTGGCCGTGCCTCGACCACCGGCATCGGGCTGTCCTGCAGAACCAGATTTGCCGCCCCGTCACCGGGCCCGGCCTTGGCGATGTCGAGAATGGAATCCTTGAGCGAGAAGATGTCGATCCCGCGCGCCTGCAACTCCTTGACCGCCGCCTCGCCATCGACCGGATCAAGCCCGATGTTGCGGGCGTGCTTCAGCGCCTGTCGCCGGTGCCGGGGCATGATCTTGCGCGGCTTTGCTGTCTCTTCAGCAGGAGTGGGGGCTGCCGTGTCAGTCATGGTCTGGATCCAATCACTTGATCATGCTGCATAATTGTACATCACTTTCGCGTCTGCCAACTGATCGAAGAAATGCAGTTTTCCAGCCTGAAGCACGGCTGCACGCTGGCAGACATCTTCCAGTTGCTTTGGGCTGTGAGAGACCAGAATGACCGTCGCCGTCTTCAGCCTTTCATGCAGCAACTGTCCTGCCTTGCGGTTGAACTCCGCGTCCATTGTCGAGGGCAGGCCCTCATCGATCAGGTAGATGTCGAAATCCAGTGACAGCATCAGCGCGAACATGAAACGCGATTTCATACCCGACGAATAGGTCGATACCGGCATGTCGAAATACTCTTCAATCTCAACTAGATAGCGGCAAAACGCTTCGATGTAGTCTGGCTCCATCCCGTAAAGGCGCGCAATGAAGCGCGAGTTTTCCGCAGCCGAGTGCTTTGGATTGATGCCCGCCACCGCACCCAGCGGAAACGAGATGCGGGAGCGGCGGATGATCTCTCCCTCGTCGGGTTTTTCCAGACCCGCCATCATGTTGATCAGCGTGGTCTTACCCGATCCGTTGGGCGCAAGGATGCCAAGCGACGTGCCAAGCTCGACCCGGAACGTCGCACGCTCCAGGATCACCTTGCGGCGCTCTCCGGTCCAATAGGACTTGCTGACATCGCGAAATTCGATCATTTGCACATCTGCCTCAACTCACACAAGGGTGACCCAAGGCCCACTCCTCCACGTCACGTCTAGCGCGATCTATTGGGCAAAATATGGCGTTTTTCCTAAGAAACGTCCAGTTTCGATCAATTGTCCACTTTTTCTACTCGGAACAGCTTGCCTGCCAGAAAGGACAGAAGGACCGCCACAAAGCTGAACAAAGCTCCCATTTTGGCCGCATCCTGCACCGGCCCGGGATCAAACGCGACAGAGGCGATGAAAAGCGAGACCGTGAAGCCGATCGCAGCCACCACCCCCAGCACGAACAGATCCACCACCCGCATCCCCTTGGGCAATCCAAGCCCCAGAGGCACCGCCGCAAGCCAGCCCATGGCCAGAATGCCGAAGGGTTTGCCGATGATCAGACCGGCAAGCACCAGCCACGTGGGCGCGCTGATCGCGCTGAACTCGACCCCTGCATTCACCAGCCCGAAAAAGAGCAGAATGATCTCGACCGGTGTTTTCAGCAGATGCTCTGCCGTGTTCAGCAAATCGGTCTGATACTTCTCAATCTCGGCAAAAATGCCGAAATCCCGGTCCGCATGGGGCAGGGTGGGCACGATGGGCAGAAGGCCAAGGGCCGGATGCAGCCCGCTTTCCTGAAAGCCGTACCAGCTGAGCGCTCCGGCAATGGCATAGGGCAGCAGACCCAGCCGCTTGCGCACCCAAGTGGAGTTCGGGCGGTCCTGCTTGTGACGGTCCAGACGTCTCGGCAACCAGTTGAACAGACCGAACACCGCCAGTGCCGATCCCAGCGACAGCAACAACCAGACAGGTGCGGGATCGCCTGCTGGATAGAAAACGGCCAAAATGATCAGACCTGCAGCGTCATCTGCGATGGCCAGCAGCAACAGAAAGCGCACAGCCGGATGGCCTGCACCAAACACCAAACGCCCAACCAGATAGGAAAATGCGATGTCCGTGGCTGTGGGCACCGCCCAGCCATTGGCCACCGCCGAATAGGTCTCTGACCCCATGATCAGCGCCAGCCCCAGATAGACGGCAATCGGCCCGAACATCCCGCCAGCGGTCGCGACAAGCGGTGTCATCGCCTTTTTGCCCCTCAGCGAGCCTGATTTCAGGACGACCGCTTCCCAAACCTCTTTGCCTGCCACCGCAAAGAACAGCGCCATCAGCATGTCATTGATCAGATAATGCAGGCTCAGAACCCGCTCGGACCCCGCAGCGACCAGATCCTCTGCGCCATGCCCATAGGCCTTGACCCAATAGTCATATTTCGCACCGACCAGATCATTGGCCCAAAGTGGCGTTTCCACAAAATGGTGATAGCTGTGCGGATCGGTATTGGCCCAGATCAGAGCCAGTACGGCCCCCAGAACCAAAAGAACGGAGTAGTTGGTGATGAAACTCCAGACCCGATACATGCCCCACCTCCACTGACGACTTTTGTTAGCAGTAGGCGAAGGGGTCTGTTCAAGGCAAATAACGTTTTGGAACGGTTATGCGATCTGCATCCAGATCAGCCCAGCCAGAACCGAGCCGACAAAGGCAAATCCCAGATAGCCCGCAAAGACCCGTGGCTTGACCAGTGCCCAGACAGCCACAGCCGCCGGAATGCAGCTGACACCCCCTGCCAGCACGAAAGACATTGCGGCACCGGGGCTCATCCCCTGTTCCAGCATGCCCGAGATCAGCGGCACGGCGGCATAGCCGTTCAGATAGGCCGGGCCACCCACCAGAGCGCCCAGAAGCACCGGTTGCACACCATTGCCACCCAGCCAGCCCGCAATCAGTTCAGCGGGGATGTGGCGCACCATCAGCGCTTCCAGCAGATAGGCCAGCGCCAGCCATTTCAGCAGGAACATCCCGTTGTTGCGAAACGTCTCCCAGAACGAGGTACGGCGCGCAGGCTCCTGCCAGAACTTCCAGACGGGCGTGCCCGAGAAGGGCTTGGACGCCCCGCAACACCCGCCCACCGCCGGTTGAGCCCGCAATGGGTCTGCAAAGATTGCGGATTGACTGAAAAGCATAACGCCAAATCCGCCCAGCAGACCGATCCCGATGGCCGATGCCGTCTTGGCAATTGCAAAAGGTACGCCCAAGGCCGAGGCCGTGATCAGGAACATGGCCGGGTCCATCAGCGGAGAGGCCAGCCAAAAGGCCATCACAGCCGCCAAGGGCGCGCCAACGGCCAGAAGGGCCGCGATGAAGGGGATCACCTCGCAAGAGCAAAACGGGCTGAGGCCGCCTGCCAGTGCGCCCATGACCACCATCCGCGCGGTCGATCCTGTAAAGGCCTGTGCCAGCAATGTCTCCGCTCCGCTGGCCTTGATGTATGCCACCGCCGTGGCGGCAAAGAGGATGAAAACCCCCGTGTGCAGCAATGCTCCGCCGGTAAAGCTGACCGTGTCCAGAAAATCCTGCGGAGTGAACACCAGAACGCCCAGAAGGACCGCGCTGAAAGTCAGCCAGACACGGTCTGCATGCTGCCAGATCCGGCTCAGCCGTGGCGGGGAGTGCGATGCATCAACCATGACCTGCCTCACTCTGGTGCGCAGCATGTGCCGTGTCGGTTTTTGCGTCCGCGCAGCAATTCAGCAGCAGATATTGCGACACCCGCTCGACGGTCGCGAAATTCGCGGTGCAATAGATCGTCCGACCCGCGCGTTTCTGCGTGACCAGCCCGGCTGTTGCCAGAAACCGCAGATGATGGGTCAGTGTCGAGGCTGCAATCGAACAACGCTCCCCCAGAACCCCGGTCGGCAGGCCCTCAGGACCGGCAGAGACCAGAACCTGCAACACCGACAGGCGTTGCTCGGATCCCAAGGCGGCAAAAGCCTGGCTCGCTTCTTCCAGCGACAGTGTATCAAGAATCGTTTCCATATTTCTATTATTATCAAAATATAGAAATATGCAAGCCGCCTAGGGTTCCAGCACCTCGCGAACACGCGCCTGCAGGGCTGGCAGGGCCTCTGCCTCGAACCAGGGATTGCGGATCAGCCACCGATTGTTGCGCGGGCTTGGGTGCGGCAGGATCATGCTGGCGGGCAGCAACGCGCGCCACTGGCCAGCGGCTTCCGTCACCTTGGCCTTGGCCAAATGCGGCACGTGCCAGTCAATCGCATAGCGGCCGATGATCAAAACCAGTTCCAGTTCGCTCAGATGCGTCAGAACACGCGCCCGCCAGGTCTGGGCACAAATGGGGCGCGGCGGCAGGTCCCCGCCCGAGCCGGTTCCGGGAAAGCACAGACCCATGGGCATGATCCCGATCCTAGGATCCCCGTAAAACGTCTCACGTGACACACCCAGCCAGTCGCGCAGCCGGTTGCCCGATGCATCGTCAAACGGCCTGCCTTTCTCGTGGGTTTTCGATCCCGGGGCCTGTCCCGCGATCAGAATTCTGGCGCCGGGCTGCAATTGGAAAAGCGGTTTCGGCCCAAGCGGCAGATCTGAGCAAACGCGACAGGCACGCATTTGCGTCATCACCGCGTCAAGGGTTTCGTCCGTCATGTCGCAGGTCCTCCGGCTCAACAGTCGAGCCTTAGCACCGCATTTGCCCCATTGCACCCGGTGGGCGGTCACATTACCCACACAGCAAAGCACGATACCTTCAAAGGACCATCCCTTGTTCCAGACCCCGCTTGATCAGGCCGCTCGTGCCATGCTCGCCTCTGACAGTGATGAGGCTGCGCGGCTGGTCTATTACCGCCGTCTGGCTGCAAGCGAGATGTTTCTGGTGCTGGAGGAGGAACCAAGAGGCGAAACTGTCAGCCCGTTGATCCTGACGCCTGCGGATGGGGCCATGGTTCTGCTCTTTGACCGGGAAGACAGGCTTGCAGACTTCATGGGCGCACCGGCCCCCTATCTGGGATTGTCGGGGCGCAAACTGGCGCAGATGCTCAAAGGGCAGGGGCTCGGTCTTGCGATCAATCTCGGCGTCGATGGGGCCGAGGTCGCCTTGCCTGCGGATGCCCTCGACTGGATCTGCGACAGCGCGCCACCGCCCGTTGATCTGACACAGACACGCATTCGTCAGATTACTCCACCCAGCGATTTGCCGGAGGTTTTGCTGCAGGCACTGGATGAACGGCTTGCGGGCCTCGCTGGTCAGGTTGAAACAGCAGTTCTGGCGCTCGTCGAATTTGAAAATGCATCCCGTGGCCATGTGCTGGCATTGGGTGGTGTCGCGCCAGAGGCGGAGCATGCCATCGCCGACAGCATTGCCGAAGCACTGGGCTTCAGTGGCGTTGAGGCAGGCGCGCTGGACGTTCTGTTTCTGACCACCGAAGACCCGCATTTGGCCGCTTTCCGCAAAACCGGACTGGCGTTTGAGATCGCAACAGCTCCGCAGCCATCCGCCCCCAAAGCCCCCGGATCAGATCCCGAGCGCCCGCCCATTCTGCGCTAGCTCAGTATCCCAGCGACAGATCGACCTGATCGCGCAGCGGCTCGCCTCGCTGGTGCCCTGCAATGTTCTGGGCAATTGTCCGGGCAGCCGTGACGGGCCGGGTGATCGATGCGATATGGGGTGTCACGGTCACGCCCGGATGCGCCCAGAAGCGATGCTCGGGCGGCAAGGGTTCCACGTCAAAGACATCCAGCGTCGCATGGGCAATATGTCCGCTGTCCAAGGCGTCCAGAAGCGCATCATCATCAATCAGCGGCCCGCGCCCGGGGTTGATCACCACGGCACCCTTGGGCAACCGGGCCAACCGGTCGGCATTGAGCATATGCGTGGTGTCCGGTGTCTGCGGCATCAGCAGTACCAGCTGATCTGAACATGCGAGCACCCTGTTCAGCCCGGTGTCCCCATGGGCGCAGTCAATCACCGCATGGGATTTGGCAGACCGGCTCCAGCCAACAACATTGAAATTCAACGCAGCCAGCGCCTCACCGCAGGCAAGCCCCAACGCGCCGATCCCCAGAATGCCGATGGTCCGGTCGCGCGCCAGAGGAGCATTCGCGGTCTCCCGCCAGACACCATCCTGATTGTTCAGAAACAGATCGATGTTCAGATGGTGGCGCATCACATGGCCCACCACCCATTCGACCATGCCCTCCGACAGGCCCCGGTCCACCATCCGGCACAAGGGCGCATTGATTGTGGGGTTGCCCACCACCTGCTCAACACCAGCCCAGAGGTTCAGGATGCCTTTGAGCTTCGTGTAGGGCGTGAAATCCTCAACCGTACCGGCGGGTGAGAACACCATGTAATCGACAACCTCGGGCGCCATGTCTGTCGCCAGCGCCACGTCCAGCCCGGCCTCGGCAAAGGCATCGCGCAAGGGGGTTTCATAATCCCCCCAGATACTGGGGTTGCCAGCGAACAGGATATTGAGGGTCATGAAACTCTACCTTGGTCTGTGGATATGCGCGCTCTGGATCAACCCGAATGCCCCGAGCAGCACCAGCATCGCGGATCCACCATATGACACCAGCGGCAAGGGGACGCCGACCACGGGGATCAGCCCGGTGACCATCGCCATATTGGTGGCAAAGAAGAAAAAGAATGTGGCCGCAATCCCGCCCGTGAGCAACGAGCCGAAGCGATCCCGGTTCATCATTGCAGATGCCATGCAGAAGATCACGATCAGCGAATAGAGCGTCAGCAACACGATGCCACCGACAAAGCCGAACTCTTCGGCCAGCGTGGTGAAGATGAAATCGGTGTGTTTTTCCGGCAGGAAGTTCAGGCGGCTTTGCGTGCCTTCCATGAACCCGCGCCCGGACATTCCACCCGATCCCAGCGCAATCTTCGACTGGGTGATGTGATAGCCCGAGCCAAGCGGATCAATCGACGGGTCCAGAAAGGTATCAATCCGGCGGTACTGATAATCCTTCAGGATTTGCCATTCGGTGCCTTTGCTGGCCATCACCGCCCAAACCACGCCGATCCCGCTGCCGATGGCGGCCACGAAATACCAGATCGACACACCTGCCATGAACATCACGACGCCTGCACCTGCGGTCAGCAGAATGGCGGTGCCAAGATCAGGCTGGGTCAGCACAAGCGCTGTTGGAACCAGTGTCAGCAGCAGGGGCAGGGCAACCCAAACCGGATGCGACACTTTCAGCGGATCCAGCCAGTCATAGTAAAGCGCCAGCATCATCACGAGCGCGATCTTCATCAACTCAGATGGCTGGATCACGATGAAGCCAAGATCGATCCAGCGCTGGGCACCCATGCCGACAGAGCCAAAGAACTCGACAAACAACAGCAGGCAGATGCCACCGACATAGGCCACCGGCGCGAGCGAACGCCAGAACCGGATATGGATCAAACCGACCCCGATCATCACACAAAGCCCGACGCCAAAGCGCATCATCTGCGGCTCGGCCCAGCGGTCCAGACGACCGCCCGCAACAGAGGTCAGCATCAGAAACCCGGTCGCGGCCACGGCCGTGATCAGTAGCACAATCGGCCAATGCACATGCAGCAGCTTGGCAAACCCGGTGGGCAGACTGCGGTGAGACTGGTCGAGAAAAGTCATGCCCGGTCCCGCTCGTCACTGTCGGCCTCGGCAGCTTCTGGCGGGGCTTCACGTTCTTGCCGGATCGTCTCGCGCAGGCCCTGGGGATAGGCTTCAAGCGGAGGCAATCCGCCGTAAAGCGCATACATAAGAATGTCACGGGCGACCGGCGCTGCCGCCTTGGAGCCGCCGCCGCCATGTTCGACAATCACCGAGATGGCATATTTCGGATTGTCATAAGGCGCATAGGCCACAAAAAGCGCATGATCGCGCCGATTCCACGGCAGATCCTCGTTCTTGAACACACCGCGTGCGCGCTCTTCGGCTGTGATGATGCGCACCTGACTTGTGCCGGTCTTGCCTGCCATGATGTTTTCAGGATCCACGATGCGCGACCCCCTTGCCGTACCCTTGCGCGAATTCACCACCGAATGCATGCCCTCGCGCACCCGGCGCAGCGCAGATGCAGGCAGGCCCATGTCGGGTGCCTCAAAGAGCGGCACAGGCGTGCCCCCGATGGAGCGGATCAGACGCGGCTCCACCTCCTTGCCCGATGCAATCCGCGCAGTCATCACCGCCAGTTGCAAGGGCGAGGCCAGAACAAACCCCTGACCAATGCCTGAATTCAGCGTATCGCCCACCAGCCAGGCCTTGTCGTGATTGCGCTCCTTCCAGCTTTTGGTCGGCGTCAACCCTTCGGTGATTGCGGGCAGGGGCAGGTCATAGCGCCGTCCCAGCCCCAGTGCGCGCGCCATTTCGGTGATTTTCTCGATGCCCACCCGCCGGGCCACATCATAGTAATAGACGTCGCAGGACTGCTGCAGGCTCTTTTCCAGATCGACATGGCCATGCCCGCCACGCCGCCAGCAGTGAAAGCGCCGATTGCCAAGCTGGTAATGGCCCGGGCAATACACCGTCTCACCGGGGCTTACCTCACCTGCTGCAAGTGCAGCCAACGAGACCACCATCTTGAAGGTCGAACCCGGCGGATAAGCGCCCGAGACCGATTTGTTGGACAAGGGGCGGTACTCATTTTCCAAAAGTGCATTCCAGTTCTTCGACGAGATGCCGAAGACAAAGGCGTTCGGGTCGAAACTTGGTGCAGATGCTGCCGCCACGATGTCGCCTGTGGCAATCTCCAGCACCACGGCGGAGGAACTGTTGCCCGCCATCCGCTTGAGCGCATAATCCTGCAAATTCTTGTCCAGCGTCAGCTGCAGATCACGCCCGGCCTGACCTTCCCGCCGGTCCAGCTCGCGCATGACGCGGCCCTGTGCATTCACCTCGATCCGGCTCGCTCCGGCAGAGCCGCGCAGCAGATCCTCCGATCGCTGCTCCACGCCGGTCTTGCCGATCTGGAAATCCGGGATCTCCAGCAAGGGATCCGGGTTCTCTACACGGTTCAGGTCACGCTCGGACACGGGCCCGACATAGCCCACCATATGAGCCATCGACATCGCATCAGGATAATGCCGCGACAGCCCGACCTGGGGCGTGATGCCGGGCAAGGACGGCGCATTGGCAGCGACCCGCGCCAGATCTTCCCAATCCAGATGCTCGGCCACCGTGACAGGCACGAAGGCCGAACGTTTGGCCAGTTCGCGTAAAACCGCTTCGCGCCGCGCGTCTGTCAGCGGGATCAGGCTGGCCAGCCGGTCCAGTGCCTTTTCCGGATCACCAGTTTGTTCGCGCACCATGGTCACCCGGTAATTCTGACGGTTTTCAGCCAGTTGCAGGCCGTTGCGGTCAAAAATCAACCCGCGCGCAGGGGGGATCAACGCGATGTTGATCCGGTTCTCCTCGGCCAACAGTCGGAACTGATCGGCCTGATCAACCTGAAGGGTCCGCAACCGGTATCCCAGCCCGACAACAACAGCAGCCTGTAACCCCAGTACCAGAATGCCACGGCGCACCGGATCGGCTGCCGTGGGCATCGATGCTTTCCTGCGCCGCCTGAATTTCATGACATGGCCCCAAAACTACGGCCGCGTTTTGCAGGCTCGGGAAACCGGATCCGCACGACCCAGTGCAGGACCAGCACGGCAATGGGGTAGCTGATGACAGTCACCAGAAACAAACGCATGGTCCAGCCGTTGCTGGGCACCGGCACCAGCGTGACAAACAGGATCAGATGAAACACAGCCAATGCCGCGCCAAACACCAGCGTTGCTGCGATCCACTCCTGCAGAAACATCCGCTCATGCTGGTCAAAGGCGCGCATCCGAATGGCCTCGGTCGCAGCCAGGAGACAAAAAGCCCAAAGTCCCGGCGGGCGGTTCAGCATCATGTCTCCGATAAACGCCATGATTGCGATCAGCCAGAACGGAGCCGTGTCGGGACGCCGGATCACCCATGCAGCGCTCAGCAGAAAGAACAGATCGGGCAGGACAACGCCGCGCAGACCCGGATCCACCGGCAAAAGGGGCAGATAGATGCACACCAGCGCCAGCACCGCGTAAAGTGCCCGCCCGCCCCAAAGCATCATGCCGCTGGTATCGGTCATTCCTCGGGATCCTCCTGAACCGGGGCCTCTGCCACTTCGGGCGGAGCGGTTGGGCGGATCAGATCACCGGGACCTTCGATGGCTTGATTTGGCGTCCGCCGCAGCACCCGCAGAAACTCCAGTCGCCGATAATCCGCTGCCAGCCGCAATCGCAGCCGCCCATCGGGATCCACTGCCACTTCGCCCACCAGAATGTCAGCGGGGAACACGCCGCCAGCGCCCGAGGTAAACACCCGGTCACCGGGCCTGACCTTGGAGCGGTCCTCAAGAAACTCGATCAATGGCGCATTTGTGTTGTCGCCCGAAACCAGTCCCTGTTCCGATCCGGGTTGCACGATTACCGGCACCCGGCTGTTGATGTCCGTGAGCAGGATCACCCGGCTTGTCCGGTCGCCAAGGCCGGATATCCGCCCCACCAGCCCCAGTCCGTCGACCGCTGCCAGCCCGTCCTCGACCCCGTCAATCCGCCCGATGTTCAGAAGCCCGGACTGCCGGAACGGGCTGCCACTGTCGCTGAGCACCTCACCGGTGATGAAACTCAGCCGCGGGCTGAGGCGCACGTTGTTCAACGCCCGAAGCCGCGCATTTGTCTCTTCCAGTTGCAACGCAGCCTCACGCCAGCCCTTCATCCGCTGCAATTCGCGCTGCAATTCGCGGTTCTGGGCATAAAGCCCGTCGATGCTCTGCCAGTTCGATGCCATGCGCGAGGCATATGTGATCGGGTTCAGGGTCCAGTTGAAGCTCGGCACGAACCGGTCGATCAGCGCCATGCGCAGGGATTCGACGCGCGGATTGTCGATCCGCCACAGGATGAAGATGCCCAGAAGCAGCAGGGACACACACACAACCACGACCCGCCGGGTGGCGCGCCACAGATTAGGGGCTTTGTCCGAGCCGTTTGCCACGTGGTCTCTCTCCGCCGTGCCTCAATGATGCGGTGCTGCGCCCGGAAGCTTTCCCCCGGACAATCGCTCTAGTTTCCGAAGTCTATAACATGCCGAAGCTGATGTTCATATTCGAGAGATTTGCCCGTGCCGAGTGCCACGCAGTTCAGGCTTTCATCGGCCACGGAAATCGCCAGACCGGTCTGCTCGCGCAGTGCCAGATCCAGATCACCCAACAATGCACCGCCACCGGTCAACATGACGCCCCGGTCAACAATATCGGCGGCCAGATCGGGTGGTGTGCTCTCAAGCGCGGTCATCACCGCCTCGCAGATCTGCTGCACAGGCTCGGCCAGAGCTTCAGCCACCTGGGCTTGCGTGATCTCGGTCTCCTTGGGGACACCGTTCAGAAGGTCGCGCCCACGGATTTCCATCGCCTGACCGCGCCCGTCGTCGGGCATGCGTGCGGTGCCGATGGAGGTCTTGATCCGCTCTGCCGTACTTTCACCGACCAGTAGGTTGTGCTGACGCCGCAGATAGCTGACGATTGCCTCATCCATACGGTCACCACCGACGCGAACCGAGCGTGCATAGACAATATCGCCAAGCGACAGAACAGCCACTTCTGTTGTACCGCCGCCAATGTCCACAACCATGTTGCCCGTGGGGTCAGTGATCGGCATGCCTGCGCCGATGGCGGCTGCAATGGGCTCTGCAATCAGACCCGCCTTGCGTGCACCTGCTGACAATACGGATTCGCGGATCGCGCGTTTCTCGACCGGGGTCGCGCCGTGGGGCACACAGACGATGATCTTGGGTTTGGCCCAGTTGCCGCGTTTGTGGACCTTGCGGATGAAGTGTTTGATCATCTCTTCGGCCACATCGAAATCGGCAATCACACCGTCCCGCATGGGCCGGATCGCCTCAATCGAGCCGGGCGTGCGGCCCAGCATCAGCTTGGCATCCTCGCCCACAGCCAGCACAGCCTTGCGTCCGTCCTTGATGTGATAGGCCACAACCGATGGCTCGTTGAGCACGATACCCTTGCCCTTGACGTAAACCAGCGTGTTCGCGGTCCCCAGATCAATGGCCATATCTGCTGAAAACAGGCCTGTAAGTGCACCCAGCATTGCCGTTCCTGCCTCTTTTCTCTCAACCACGCTTTTTGCAGCGCAGCATCACCCTTTTGGAATTTCACCGCTTATACGCCTGACGGGTGACAAACGTAAAGTGTCGAATCTTCGCGGGCGTTGGTGGCATGTCGCGCGAAATGCCGCTGGTGTCTTTTCATCTGGGCATCGCGGGGGCAGACGGGTGAAGAGTGGGATGGATGCTCAGCCGGTTCAATGAGCAAATCGAGCGTCAGGATCGGCAGTGCCGACCCTGCAAATTTGCCGTGAGATCGATTTTCTGATCAAATGAAAGGGCAATTTTAAGTTATTTGAACTTGGGGGTCGGCATGGTCAAAGTCCTCGGAATTGGCGGCATTTTCTTCAGATCGAAGGACCCGGCCGCACTTGCGCAATGGTATCAGACCCATCTTGGGATTGATCGGGTGCCAACAGATGCAACCACATCGCCATGGATAACGCAGGAAGGCGCTACGGTGTTTTCGCCCTTTTCCCAAGACACTGATTACTTCCCCGCAGACCGAACGTTCATGCTGAATTTCCGCGTCGAAAACCTTGATGCAGCATTGGCAGATCTGAACGCTGAGGGCATCGAAACTGGTGGCTTGGAGACCATGGAGGGCGTGGGACGGTTTGCGCGCATCCATGATCCAGAGGGCAATCCGATAGAACTTTGGGAGCCCGAGTAAGTCTGGTCATCCGCTCCCGTGGCTGCGGATCAATAACCGAACCCGTCTCGCAACAAACAAGTTCCTGTCGCTGAGCGCCGCGCGTCTGTCATCCAGACCTCAAAGGCATGGCGGTTTGACTGATCCAAGGGGCACTAAGCGATCCCGCGCGGATCCCCCGATCAATCCGGTTTGCGAGCAATCGCGGTGACAAAGGGCAGGAAGCCAAAAAGGGTGCCTGCCTCGGCCCGTTTGTGGAATTCGGCTTCCAGCGCGTCGGCCAAAGGTTTTCCGATCAGACCTGTCTCGACCATGGACGCGTTGCCCAACAGAACCCATGAGATCAGCCCATTGCCGTCAAAGTCGGTTCGCGAAATCACCTCGACCTCGGGGCGCTCAAGGCCAGCATCCATCATCAGCCGGGGCAGTTTTGCACAGACCCAGGCATCGGTCACGAAATTGGCGGCAAAATAGGGGCCGATGGACTGAAATGGATCGCCCTGCGCATTGGCCAGGCTGCCTTTTGAGAAATCCGCGTCACAGATCACCAGTTGCCCACCGGGCTTGAGGACACGCACGGCCTCCGCGATCAGCACGGCAGGGTCGGGCACATGGGACAGAACCGTCAGCAGAAAAACAACATCCATGCTTCTGTTTCCCTGCGGAAGGGATGTGCCATCGGCCACCTCAAAGGACAGGTTGTCGATGTCGGCACCTAGGCGGTCCGCCTCTTCGATCAACTCAGGCGACGGATCGCTGCCGATGACTGTACATTGGGGAAATCGCTCGGCAATCCGCCGGGCAATCGCACCGGTGCCGGCACCCACTTCCAGCAGGTGCGCCCCGGTATCAGGTGTCAGCGCGCCCAGATAGCTTTCAAACACCTTCGCCATGCCGGGGTCATCGCCGCGCCGCTCAAGCGCTTGCGAAATAAGAGAAATCATCGCCCCGTCAGAGGCTGAGACATTCTGGAACGGATCGGACATGAAAAGGCTCCCCACAAATTTTGCAGGGAGCCTAGCATGAATTCAGAACTTGTCAGCCCGCCATGTAATGGGCGGTTTTCTCCCGCCGCACCAGCAGTTTGTTGAGCGCGTTGACATAGGCCTTGGCAGACGCCACGACGGTGTCGGTATCCGCCGATTGGCCGGTCACCAGCTTGCCGTTTTCCTCCATCCGCACAGATACGGTGGCCTGTGCATCCGTGCCTTCGGTCACCGCATGAACCTGATAGAGCGACAGTTTCGCACCATGGGGATAAATCGACTGGACCGCATTGAAGGTGGCATCCACTGGTCCGTCCCCGGTTTCCTGCACCCGCATCTCCTGGCCATCGACAACCAGCGTCAGATCGGCAGATTGCGGACCTTCGGTGCCGCAGATCACCTTCAGTGACTTGACCTGAATGCGGTCATTCATCGCCTCGGCCGTGCTGTCGGACATCAGCGCAATCAGGTCTTCGTCATAGACCTCCTTCTTGCGATCAGCCAGTTCCTTGAAGCGCACGAAGACGTCTTTCAACTGGTTGTCGCCCAGCTCATAGCCGAGGTTTTCCAGCTTTGAACGCAGGGCAGCCCGGCCCGAATGCTTGCCCATCACCAGCGAGGTCTCGGTCAGGCCCACGTCCTCGGGGCGCATGATCTCGAACGTGCCCGCGTGCTTGAGCATGCCGTCCTGATGGATGCCACTCTCATGGGCAAAGGCGTTCTTGCCGACAATGGCCTTGTTGAACTGCACCGGAAAGCCCGAGACGGCTGCGACCATCCGGCTTGCGGTCATCAGCTTGGTGGTGTCGATGCCAGTGTCAAAGGGCATGATGTCATGGCGCACGCGCATGGCCATCACGACCTCTTCCAGCGCGGTGTTGCCCGCGCGTTCGCCCAGACCGTTGATGGTGCATTCGATCTGGCGCGCGCCAGCCTCGACCGCAGCCAGAGAGTTCGCTGTCGCCATGCCCAGATCATTGTGGCAATGGGTGGCGATGGTGATCTCATCCATGCCCGGCACGCGTTCCAGAAGCATGCGGATGATGTCGGCACTTTCGCGCGGCGCGGTATAACCCACGGTGTCGGGGATGTTGATCGTGGTCGCACCCGCCTTGATCGCGATCTCGCAGACGCGTGCCAGATAGTCATCCTCGGTCCGGGTCGCATCCATCGGCGACCATTGCACGTTGTCACACAGGTTGCGGGCATGCGCCACGGTCTTGTGGATCTGCTCGGCCATCTCTTCGGTGTCCATGCGCACCTGAAACTCCCGATGGAGCGGCGAGGTGCCGATGAAGGTGTGGATGCGTGGACGGGCGGCATGTTTGACAGCGTCCCAACAGCGGTCGATGTCGGTGAAATTGGCACGCGCCAGCCCGCAGACAACAGCGGATTTGGTTTGGGCCGCGATTTTCGAAACAGCTTCGAAATCACCGTCAGAGGCGATGGGAAAGCCCGCTTCGATAATGTCGACGCCCATCTGGTCGAGCAATTCGGCGATGTCCAGCTTCTCGTCCAGCGTCATGGTCGCGCCGGGCGATTGTTCACCGTCGCGCAAAGTGGTGTCGAAGATCACCACGCGGTTTGATTGGTCAGTCATGTGTTCAGGTCCTTTGGCCGGGAATTGTTTTGGCTGAGTTTTCGGCGCGATGCGTGCCCTCTGAGCGCGCGCGCCGACGTCCCGGCACGCTCAGAGGCGGCTAAGGAGAAGAAGGCCAAGGGCCTGTGGGATGTGCGCAATTGACATCATGGAGGAGACTATAGGCTGACGGGATTCAAGGGGCAAGCGTGTTTTGGGGCAGTATGCCTTTCCGGCCTCAGCACCAAGTGGCCGGTCGGGGATGCCTCCGGCGGGGATATTTTTTGCCAAGAAGTGGGGGCAGGGCTGGACCTGTCAGGAAATTGCGCCAGATCGCTGGCGATGAAGAGACGCGCTTTGATCATCGGTGCAACGGGAGGCATCGGGCAGGCACTGATTGAGGGCTTGCGGGACTGGGAGGTGACGGCCCTGAGCCGGTCCGGCGACGGTCTGGACATTTGTGATGAGGCGTCCGTCAGATCTGCGGCTGAAGCGTTGACCGGGCCATTTGATCTGATCATCAATGCAACAGGCGCGCTGGTGATAGACGGGATCGGACCTGAGCGGTTGCTGAGTGAAATCACGCCGGAGGGATTTGCCGCGCAATTTGCCTTGAATGCCACCGGGCCAGCGCTTCTGATCAAGCATTTCAGCGGAATGTTATCGACTGACAGGCGGGCGGTCTTTGTCACGCTGTCGGCCCGCGTCGGGTCGATCACCGACAATCGTCTGGGCGGTTGGTATGCCTATCGTGCAGCCAAGGCGGCCCAGAACCAGATCGTCCGCTCAGCCGCAGTTGAGTTGGCACGTAAAAACCCAGCCGCCATTCTGGTCGCACTTCACCCCGGCACGGTCGCAACCGATCTGACCCGTGCCTATCTGGGCAGGCACAGAAGCGTCACGGCTGATGAGGCTGCGTCAGACATCCTGAATGTGATCAAGGGGTTGACCCCGGCGCAATCCGGCGGGTTCTTCGACCAGCATGGCAAGGTCATTCCATGGTAAGGCGCCTTGTTCTGGTGCTGGGTGATCAGTTGACCCATGGGCTGAGCGCCCTGCGCGCCGCGGACCCGGCCAAGGACATCGTGGTGATGGCCGAAGTGGCGGCAGAAGTCGGGTATGTCGCCCATCACAAAAAGAAAATCGCCCTGATCTTCTCAGCCATGCGCCATTTTGCGCAAGAGCTGCGTGAGGCGGGCTGGCAGGTCGATTACACCGAATTGCCCGCAGGGCTGACCAGCATGCCCGAGGCTCTGCTCAAGGCAGCAGAGCAGCACGGCACCGATCAGGTGCTGACCACGCAATGCGGGGAATGGCGGCTGCGTGAGGCGCTGGAGGCGTGCCCGCTGAAAATTTCCGTCCTGCCTGATGAGCGGTTTATCCATTCCAGCGTGGAATTTGCCACTTGGGCCGAGGGCCGCAAGCAATTGCGGATGGAGTATTTTTACCGCGATATGCGCCGCAAGACCGGCATTCTGATGGATGGGGATCAGCCCGCAGGTGGCCAGTGGAATTACGACAAGGACAACCGCAAGCCCGGCGCGCGTGATCTGTTCCTGCCCAGCCCCGAGCGCCATGACCCCGATGCGATCACCCGTGATGTTCTGGACATGGTCACCGCGTTTTGCCCCGACAATCCCGGCTCTCTGACGCCGTTCTGGTTTGCCACCGACAGGGCCGGCGCAGAACAGTCGGCTGCTCATTTCATGAAAGAGGCCCTGCCAGATTTCGGGGCCTATCAGGATGCCATGCTTGACGGCGAGCGGTTCCTCTACCATTCGATCCTGTCGATCTACCTGAACATTGGCCTTCTCGATCCGCTCGATCTGTGCAGGCAGGCAGAGGCCGAATACAGGGCAGGGCGCGCGCCGATCAACTCGGTTGAAGGGTTCGTCCGGCAGATCCTTGGCTGGCGGGAATTTGTTCGCGCGATCTATGACCATCAGGGCCCGGATTACACAGCATCAAACTTTCTGGAGGCTCAACGTGCCTTGCCCGCTTTCTACTGGAGCGCCGAGACGAACATGGCCTGCATGCGCGCGGCCGTCTCCCAGACACTGGAGGAGGCATACGCCCATCACATCCAACGCCTGATGCTCACCGGCAACTTTGCGCTTCTGGCAGGCATCGACCCGCATCAGGTGCATGAATGGTATCTGGCAATCTACGCGGATGCGTTTGAGTGGGTCGAAGCGCCCAATGTCATCGGGATGAGCCAGTTTGCCGATGGTGGTGTCGTCGGATCCAAGCCCTATGCGGCATCGGGCGCCTATATCGACCGGATGTCGGACCACTGCAAAGGGTGCGCCTATTCCGTGAAGCAGAAATCGGGCGAGGGGGCTTGCCCGTTCAACCCGCTCTACTGGCATTTCCTGATCCGCAACCGCGAAAGGTTCGAGACCAATCCCCGAATGGCCCAGATGTACCGCACATGGGAGCGTATGGATGAGACCCGCCGGTCAGAGGTTCTGACCAGCGGCGATAAGATTTTGCGAAAACTTGATGCAGGCGACAGGCTTTAGCCCGCAAGCTTTTCCTCGAACGAGTTGATTGCCTCGCGGCTGAGCGCGAACTGGCCATCATCGACACGCAGGATGCGTCCGGCGCGCAACAGCTTGCCGAACGACTTGATCCGCACTTCGGCAGAATAGCCTTTGTCGGCTGCCACTTCGTCGATCATGCTCAGCACGGTCCGGCGCGAAAAGCTCGGTTGCCCCTCGACCAGCGTGGTATAGGCCGCAGCCACTTCAACCAGATCGGTCAGGGTGGCGGCATTGGTCCGGTAGGCAAAATTGCGCAGGTTCAATTCGCCATCATCGACGAAATCTTCCTGTTCCAGATGCAAGGGCGCAGGCGGTGCCGCCGGGCGATCAGGTTCATTGCGGATGATCCGCAGACCGGCGCGCTTTTCTTCCGACCCGGTTTCGGCAGCCGCTGGTTCGGGCATCGCTGGCTTTGCAGGTTCTGCCACTGGCGCAGGTTTTGCAGCCTCAGGAATGGCCGCAGGCTTTGCCGGTTCCGGCTCTGACTGAACAGGTGCAGGCGTCGCGGCAACCTCGGCAGGTTTCTTGCCGCGTTTCAGAAGGCCCATCAGACCACCACGTGACTTGCTGGCTTCCGCCGGTGGCTCGGCTGGTTTTTCCGGTGCCGCTTCAGGCTCGGCCATGAAGGATGGTTTCTGGGCTGCATCCATCTGAGGTTTGGAGGACTCGGATTTCTCCAACTCGGTTTCGGACACAACATAAAGATGCGATGGCTTTGCCGGCGTCTCCTGACCTTCCAGTTCAAAGTCACTTTCGGCCTGCATGAAGTCGTCGCTGTCGTCCTCAGGCTCGGCCAAGGCAGCGGCAAGATCCAGATCGTCCTTGTCCTTCTGCGGCCCATCGGCATCGTCAACCGCCCCGGTCGCGTCGGCGGTTGCATCGGTCAGCGCATCCTCAAGATCGTCTTCGATCTCTTCCAACTCGTCGGAGGCGAGCGCTGCATTCATTTCGGCCTCAAAGGCCGGGTCTTTCTTCGATCTTTTCCCGAAAATCGACACTGCCGATGGCATTGCATCGTCCGGCGTGATCGCTGCCACCTTGTCGGAGGCTTTCAGGACAGGTGTCGGCATAATCGGGTCGTCGTCATCGCTGTCATCTGCGTCATCATCAACGGCGGCTCCGGCAACTTTCGGAAATCCGTCCTCGTCCAGATCAAGCGGATTGATGTCGTCAATCTCGGTTTCGGCAATCCTTGCCGCGGTCTCGAACGGATCGATGTCCGCGTCATCAGACGCATCATCTCGGGCAGGGGCCTTGTACTCCGGAAGCACCACGGTTTCGGGCACATCATCACCCGGTGCGCCATCCAGTTTCGCCAGATCGTCCAGATCTTCGGCCGAGGCGACATCCTCGCCGTCCAGATCATCCTCGACATCAAATGACCCGAGCGCGGCTGCAAGAGAGGCATCAATCTCGTCAACCGCCTCTTCAACCGGCGTGTCGTCGAGCGACAGATCAGGGGTTGCCGTGTCAATCGCGTCATCCACAAACGATTGCGCGTCGTCAATCGTGCCCTCGACCTGCGCTGCGGCGTTGTCCAGAACCTCATCGATCTGCGCGGTGGCTTCGTCCAGAGCCTCCTCAGCCTGATCCGATGCAGTGTCCATCGCGGCATCAACATCGTCAGACATCTCGCCAACCAGCGCATCAGCCTCCGCGCCGACCTCTTCAACGGCGTCGCTTATCTCTGCATCAGCTGCATCCAGGGCATCGTCCAGATCAGCGCTGGCGTCTTCATATGTCTCGTCAAGATCGGCTGTGGCCTCGTCCAATGCACCCTCGACATCGTCGCTGGCGGCACTCAGCGCCTCGTCAACCATCTCGCTTGTGTCATCCTGAGCATCTTCGGCCTCGTCAGTGACATCCGAAACCAGCGCGTCGGCATCCTCTGCCACGTCATCTGCCGCCGCTACAATCTCATCAACAGCGTCGTCACCCTCTTCAAGGGTCATCTCCGCAGGTTCATCGGTCAGCGGGTGCCAGGTCGGTTCTGCCTCGGCAGATTCATCATCCTGCTCAGCAACGTCTGTCTCGTCCGTCTGGTCTTCACCCTCGGCTGTCGCCTCATCGCTCGACTGGCTCCCAGCATGGGCAAAACCCGCGACCGCTGCCGCCCCGGCTGCCAATCCGGCAAGACCCTGAACGGTCGAGCCATGTTCGTCACTGTCTGTGGTTTCTGTATCGTCGTCGGTGACGTTTTCTGCTGTATCCTCGGCAAATTCAGCCACTGCCTCTTCCGACACATCTTCGCTGTTGTCGGTAGATTCTCCTGCATCCGCAACTTCGGGTGCCGCTTGATCCTCACCCTCGGAAAGAATCGCTTCGAACTGTTCGACGCCCTGCGCGATGACCACGCGGTCATCCTCGACCATCAGTGTCACGCCATCCGGCTCGGTCTGGTCCAGCAACTCAAGAAGCGCATCGCGGGAGGGCAGGCCAGGTGCATACCCTTCCATCGATTGAAAAAATTGCGTCAATTTCTGAAACACCGGGAAGGGATCGTCGTATCCTTCCAGCGTGCATGTATATGATCCAAAAGAAAGCGTCAGCGTCTTAGAAGTGTCCGACATTGCGTTCGTGTTCCCTACACCGTGGCACAAAACCGTGCCAGATTCCGCCCAAAGCAAGGGTAACCCGGGTTTTCAAACCCGCCAACACCCTTTAACTGCTCCAGCGCCCCCACGAAGCTGAAAGGTTAGCATGCCGGAAACCCTGTTTCACTCGCAAAGCGGAATTACGCTTCTTGGTGGTGGTCCCGTCACGCCAGCACAAATCATGCAAGCAGCACAATTCGCTCCGGATGTGGTAGCGGCGGATTGTGGCGCGGATTGGGCAGATGCCTCAAAAAATATGCTAAAGGCTATCATCGGCGATATGGACAGTTTGAAAGGTATTGAGCGCTTCTCACAGGCAGGCGTGGCCGTTCACAGGCTCACCGAGCAGGACAGTACCGATTTCGAGAAATGCATCTATTCCACAGCCGCCCCGATCACCATCGGGCTCGGGTTTGTCGGGGGGCGGGTGGATCACGAACTGGCCGTGCTCTCGACCCTTGTCAAATATGCCGACCGCCCGGTGATCGTTCTGGGTGAGCAGGATTGCATCTGCGCCTGCCCACCTGACATTCAGCTTGCCTTGCCCATCGGAACACGGGTGTCGCTGATGCCGCTTCAGCCGGTCAGGGGCCGCAGGTCAACCGGTTTACACTGGCCCATTGATGATCTGGCCTTTGCGCCCGGGGCCATGATCGGCACGTCGAACCGCAGCACGGCGCGCGATATCCACATACAGCTTGATGGGCCGGGCTGCCTGCTGATCCTGCCAGCGAGTCAGTTGCCCGCCATGGTCAGCGCGCTCAGCACTCCGGCAGGTTGACCGCCAGACCGCCCAGCGAGGTTTCCTTGTACTTCTCGTCCATGTCCCGCCCAGTCTGGCGCATGGTCTCAATGCAGGCATCAAGGGGCACCAGATGCTCCCCGTCGCCGCGCAATGCCAGCGATGCAGCCGAGACAGCCTTGATCGCCCCAAGTCCGTTGCGCTCGATGCAGGGTGCCTGAACCAGCCCCTTGATCGGATCGCAGGTCATGCCAAGGTGATGCTCAAGGGCAATCTCGGCAGCGTTTTCGATCTGCTGCGGCGTGCCGCCCAGAACAGCGCAAAGCCCGGCAGCGGCCATCGCGGCGGCTGAGCCGACCTCGCCCTGACACCCGACTTCCGCGCCCGAGATCGACGCATTGGTCTTGATCAATCCGCCAATCGCGGCAGAGGTAAGCAGAAACTCCTCGATCCGGCTGCGATCAGCACCGGGCACATGGTCCAGATAGTAGCGGATCGTGGCAGGCACCACGCCTGCGGCTCCGTTGGTGGGGGCGGTGACCACCTGACCACCGGCTGCGTTTTCCTCGTTCACCGCCATTGCATAGACAGAAATCCAGTCGTTGATCAGATGCGGTGCGGCCAGATTACTGCCGCGTTCAGCCTGAAGCGCCTCATGGATCGGCTTTGCGCGCCTGCGCACATTCAGACCACCGGGCAGAATGCCGCCCTTTGCCAGTCCCCGGTCAATGCAGGCCTCCATCACGTCCCAGATGCGCCTGACATCCGGGCTCAGACGCGGGCCATTGCCATGGGCGGTCTCATTGCGCGCTTTCATCTGGGCAATCGTCAGACCGCTTTTCTGCGCCATCGCCAGCATGTCCTTGGCGGTGCGGAACGGAAACGGCACGTCAGGCAAGGCCGTATCTGAGCGTGCCTCGGTCAGCTCCCGCGCGGTCAGAACAAACCCGCCGCCAACGGAATAGTATGTCTCAGTGGTGTGCAGCGCATCGCGGGCGTCATAGCTTGAAAACACCAGCCCGTTGGCATGCCCCTCAAGCGCCGGGCCATAATCGAATATCACATCCTGATCGGGCCGGAACCCCAGCGGCTCCAACCCTTCGGGCGTCAACAGACCGCCCTCGCGCAACGCGGCCTCTGCTGCTTCCGCCTTGTCGGCATCCAACGTCTCAGGCGAAAACCCCAGAAGCCCCAGCACAATGGCCCGGTCGGTTGCATGACCTTTCCCGGTGAACGCCAGCGAGCCGTGCAGACGACACTCCACCCGCACCGGCGCACCTGCTCCGGGCACCACACCCCGGCCTGAGCGCAGCATCTCAAGAAACTGACCTGCTGCCACCATTGGCCCCATGGTGTGGGAGGATGACGGCCCGATGCCGATCTTGAAGATGTCGAAAATCGAAAGAAACATTCAGCGCTCCAAACCGGTCAGATCTCACCCCCCATATAGGGGTGGACCGGATGCGCCACATCCAAAAACCGACCTCTCGCGCCCTTTCAGCGCAATTTTTGGGCAGCTTGGGCAAAACAGCGCTCGCAGATGCTGTTTCAGCCCCCTATAAGGCTCGGGACCGGGCAACAGGAAGAGGTGCGTCTTGCCAGACCAGCAGGGATTGAGTGACGCGGAACGCGGCAAACTGGCATCGGCCTATCACGCGTTGAGTTTTGTCGAAAGCGGCATGAAGCTCGGCCTTGGCACAGGCTCGACCGCCGCCTGGTTGGTCAAGCTGATCGGTGCACGTCAGAAGGCAGGCACGCTGGATATATTGGGCGTGCCCACATCATCGGCCACACTGAAACTCGCCCAAAGCCTGAACATTCCGACCTCCACGCTGGACGCTGCCGGCATGCTGGACCTGACCATCGACGGTGCGGACGAATTCGACCCCTCCATGCAGCTGATCAAGGGGGCCGGCGGGGCGCTCTTGCAGGAAAAAATCGTGGCCACGGCATCGCGCAAGATGGTGGTGATCACCGATCCATCGAAGGAAGTTGCCACATTGGGCGCGTTTCCTCTGTCTGTTGAGGTCATCCGCTTTGGCTGGAAAACCACACAGTCCCTGATCGAAGCAGCGCTCGAAAGCCTTGACGTGGACGGGCGCAAGACCGTTTTGCGGATGCGTGGTGAGGAGCCGCTTGTGACCGACGAAGGCCATTACATCCTTGATCTGCATCTGGGCCGGATTGGTGATGCAACCGCGCTCAGTGCCGCGATGCTCTCGATTGCCGGTGTGGTCGAGACGGGCTTGTTTCTGGGCATTGCCGACGCGGTTGTGATCGGTGCGCCGGACGGTTCTGCCCGGATCATCGAAGGGGCCGAGCGGCGGGCAGAGCTTGAACCTGGCCTCAGCCTTGACGACATAGTGAGTGACCTGAACTGAGGAATTGCGATGAGCAGTTTTGACTACGACCTTTTTGTCATCGGTGGCGGCTCGGGCGGCGTGCGCGCCTCGCGCTGGGCCGCACAGACCGGCGCAAAAGTCGGCCTTGCGGAAGAATACCGCTACGGCGGCACCTGCGTGATCCGCGGCTGCGTTCCCAAAAAGCTGATGGTCTTTGCCTCCGGGTTCTCGGAAGCTTTTGAAGATGCGCAGGGTTTCGGCTGGGACGTGACAGCGGGTGAGTTCGACTGGCCCCATTTCATCGCCAAGAAAGACGCCGAAATCGACCGTCTGGAAGGTGTCTATGCAAAGAACCTCAAGGCCGCAGGGGTCGAGATCTTCAAAACCCGCGCAACCCTCAAGGACGCACACACCGTGGCACTTGCAGATGGCAAAATCTTCCGCGCCAAGCACATTCTGATCGCTACTGGCGGCGCGCCTTTCCTGCCGGACATCCCGGGCATCGAACACGCCATCTCGTCCAACGAGATCTTCCACCTGCCGTCAAAACCTGCCCGCATGCTGATTGTTGGCGGTGGCTACATCGCCTGCGAATTCGCAGGTGTCATGAACGGGCTCGGCACCCATGTCACCCAGTTCTACCGCGGTGCACAGATCCTGCGCGGCTTTGACGACGAAGTCCGCGGCCATGTCGCCGAAGAGATGCGCAAGAAGGGCATCGACCTGCATGTCGGCCGCGATGTGTTCGAGATCGAAAAAACCGATACCGGTCTCAAGGTCAAATGCACCGACGGCACCTATTCCGAACATGACGTGATCCTTTATGCGACCGGGCGCAAACCAAGCTCCGCCGGTCTGGGTCTGGAAGATCTTGGCGTGCAGATGGATCGCAATGGCGCAATCAAGGTCGACCGCTTCTCGCAAACCGATGTGCCCTCGATCTACGCCATCGGTGATGTCACCGACCGGGTGAACCTTACGCCGGTCGCGATCCGCGAGGGCATGGCATTCGCCGAAACCGTGTTCAAATCGAACCCGACCCCGGTCGATCACGACCTGATCCCCACGGCTGTCTTCACCCAACCCGAGATCGGCACCGTCGGCCTCAGTCAGGAAGCTGCACGCGAAGATCACGAGATCGAGGTCTACCGCTCCACCTTCCGCCCGATGTTCCATGCGTTTGCGGATCGTGACCAGCGCATGTTGATGAAACTGATCGTGGACAAACCCAGCCAGCGCGTGTTGGGTGTGCACATCGTAGGCCCCGCTGCAGGCGAGATGATCCAGATGGTCGGGATCGCGTTGAAAATGGGGGCCACAAAGGCAGATTTCGACCGCACAATGGCCGTGCATCCCACGGCTGCGGAAGAATTGGTGACCATGCGCGACCCGATGCCCGGGTAGCGAGACTTGAAAACCTGTGCCGGGTGTACAGGTATGACAGCAAAGATGTGACAGAGAAGGGTTAAAAGGCGCATGCCATATTCCAACAATTCGGGCGGCCCATGGGGCGGCGGCGGTGGCGGCAAGGACGGCGGCGATGATGGTCGCGGTCCCTGGGGCAACGGCGGCGGCAAGGATCGCGGCAATCGCGGACAGGGCGAAGGCCCCAAAGGCGGCGGCGGTCAGGTGCCCGACATCGACGACATCATGCGCAAGGGCCAGGAACAGCTGAAAGTGCTGATGGGCGGTCGCGGCGGCGGCGGTGGCGGCGGCGGTGGACCCACCCCGCAAGGCATCGGACGCGGTGGCCTGATCCTCGGTCTGCTTGCAGCCGTGGGCCTTTGGGCGTTTTCCTCCTTCTACACGGTCAAGCCGGAAGAGAAATCGGTTGAGTTGTTTCTCGGCTCCTTCTCCTCCATCGGCGAACCGGGCCTGAACTTCGCACCATGGCCGCTGGTCACTTACGAAAAACTGGCAGTCACGCGAGAGAATTCCGAAGTCATCGGTGTTGGCCGGGGTGATGAGGGGCTGATGCTCACCGGTGACGAGAACATCATCGACATCGACTTCGAAGTGGTCTGGAACATCTCCAACCCGGCCGAATTTCTATTCAATCTGGCTGATCCCCGCGAAACCATCGAGGCAGTAAGCCAGTCGGCCATGCGAGAGGTCATCGGCCGCTCCCAGCTTGCGCCGATCCTCAACCGGGACCGTGGTGTGATCTCCGAGGAGGTCGAAAGCCTAATCCAGCAAACGCTCGACACCTACCAGTCCGGCGTGAACATCGTGCGTCTGAACTTCGACAAGGCCGATCCCCCGCGTGAGGTGATCGAGGCCTTCCTCGACGTGCAGCGCGCCGAACAGGACAGAAACACGCTGCAGAACCGCGCGGACGCTTATGCCAACCAGAAACTGGCGGAAGCGCGTGGTCGCTCGGCCGAGCTTCTGGAGCAGGCCGAAGCCTACCGTGCCCAGACCGTCAACGAGGCAACCGGTGAAGCCAGCCGCTTCATCGCCGTCTACGACGAATACGCTAAGGCAGAAGATGTGACACGCAAGCGTCTCTATCTGGAAACCATCGAGCGTGTGCTCGGCAACGTGGACAAGATCATCATCGATGAAGGTGCCACAGGCGGCGGCGGACAGGGCGTTGTGCCCTATCTTCCCCTCAACGAATTGCGCCGGTCCGGCACGGGAGGTAACTGATGTCACGTCTAGGTATTCTCGGCATCATTCTGTTTGGTGCCTTTCTTGTGGTCACGTCGTCCGTCTTCATCGTGGACGAGCGTGAAAAAGCGCTGGTGTTGCAGTTCGGTCAGGTCAAATCGGTCAAGGAAGAGCCCGGTCTGGCCTTCAAGATGCCGTTCATCCAGAACATCGTGAAATACGATGACCGGATCCAGTCGCTGGACACCCAGCCGCTGGAAGTCACCCCGCTTGATGATCGTCGTCTGGTCGTGGACGCCTTCGCCCGTTACCGGATTTCAGATGTGGTCCAGTTCCGTCAGGCCGTTGGTGCCGGTGGTCTGGCGCAGGCCGAAGACCGCATCGGTCGCATTCTCAACGATGAGACCCGGGAAATTCTGGGTTCCGTCGACAGCAGCACCATCCTGTCTGCTGATCGTGTGTCCCTGATGGCCCGGATCCGCGACAACGCCATCATTCAGGCCCGCGCTCTGGGCATTGAAGTGGTCGACGTGCGGATCAAGAAGGCTGACCTTCCCGAGGGCAACCTCGAAGCCACCTTCGAGCGGATGCAGGCCGAACGCGAGCGTGAGGCACGAGACGAACGTGCACGTGGTAACGAGGCCGCCCAGCGGGTTCAGGCCACCGCCGACAGAACCTCGGTCGAGCTGATCTCCGAAGCTCAGCGTGACGCCGACATTATCCGTGGTGAGGCAGACGCCGAGCGCAACGCGATCTTCGCCGAAGCATTTGGCCGTGATCCCGAGTTCTTCGCCTTCTACCGCTCGCTCACAGCGTATGAGAGGGCGCTTCAGGGCGACAACTCCACACTTGTGATCGGGCCTGACAGCGAATTTTTCGATTATCTGAAATCGGATACGGGCCGTGTTGAGTGATCTTCTTCTGGGCCTCGGCCTGGTTGCAGTATTGGAGGGGCTGGTGCTTGCACTGGCCCCTCATCGTTTGGAAGAGGTCCTGCGTCAACTGGCCCAGACGCCCAAGGACAGTTTGCGCATCATCGGCCTTGCGATTGTCACAATTGGCGTCATTCTGGTGATGCTGGCCCGAAGTTGACGCAATTTTCACACACTCGTTATGAAACTTGCAGGGCTCACCAACTTGTTTCTTGTCACGATCTGCCCATGTTCTGGTTAAGCGGTCCGTCTGTTGGGTCGCGACAACAACGATCAACGGAGGATGTGTATCCATGCACGCCACAACCCTGACACAGGCCAAACCGGATGCTCGGGTGCTGTTTCTGGCACTTTTGTCCGCTTTTGCACTGGTTCTCAGCAGTTTTCAGGCAGCAGGTGCGCGCGGCGCGCCCGACAGTTTTGCAGATCTCGCCGAACGGCTCAGCCCGGCGGTGGTCAACATCACGACAACCACGACGGTCAATCAGCCCTCCGGGCCACGTCCCGTTGTCCCCGATGGCTCGCCTCTGGAAGATTTTTTCCGCGATTTCATGGACCGCCAGCAGGACCGCTCGCCTCAACAGCGTCAGCGCCGTGGTTCGGCCCTTGGATCGGGCTTCGTGATTTCCTCGGATGGTTTCATCGTGACCAACAACCACGTCATCGACGGCGCGGATGAGATCATGATTGAGTTTTTCGAAGGGTTCGAACTTCCGGCCGAGTTGATCGGCACCGATCCCCGCACCGATATTGCACTGCTCAAGGTCGAACCCGACCGCCCGCTGGAATTCGTGCCCTTCGGTGACAGCGACATCGCGCGCGTGGGCGACTGGGTCATGGCCATCGGCAACCCGCTCGGTCAGGGCTTCTCGGTCTCCGCCGGCATCATCTCGGCCCGCAACCGCGAATTGAACGGCGCCTATGACGATTTCATCCAGACAGATGCTGCGATCAACCGGGGTAACTCGGGCGGCCCGCTCTTCAACATGGACGGTGAAGTGGTCGGCGTGAACACCGCGATCCTGTCGCCCAATGGCGGCTCCATCGGCATCGGTTTTTCCATGTCCTCCAACGTTGTGACCCGCGTGGTCGACCAGTTGCAGGAATTTGGCGAGACCCGCCGCGGCTGGCTGGGTGTCTCCATCCAGAACGTGACCCCCGATGTGGCCGAGGCACTGAACCTTGAAGACGCGATCGGCGCACTGGTAACGGACGTTCCTGACGGCCCCGCGAAAGAGGGTGGCGTGAAGGCAGGCGACGTGATCATGACCTTTGACGGGCGCGAAGTCGAAGACACCCGCGAACTGGTCCGCATGGTCGGTGACACCGAAGTTGGCAAGTCGGTCCGCGTCGTGGTGTTCCGCGAAGGTGAGACAGAGACGCTGAAAATCACCCTTGGCCGCCGCGAAACAGCCGAGATCGTGCCAGCAGGCATGGCAGCCCCCGAGCAGTCCGAACCTGAAGAGCTGGAAGCACTCGGCATGTCGCTCTCGGCCATCCTTGGCGAGACGCGGGAGGCCTACAACATCCCCGATGATGTCAAGGGCGTGCTCGTGATCAACGTGGATGAGGACAGCGAAGCTTTTGAAAAGGGTCTGCGCGAAGGTGATGTCATCGCCGAGATCGGCCAGAAAGAAGTGCTGACCCCGCAAGAGGTTCTGGCCCGGATCGACGCCGCGAAAGAGGCCGGACGCAAATCCATCCTGCTTCTGGTGATGCGCGCCGACAGCCAGCCAAGGTTCGTGGCCCTCCAGCCATAAGCCGTTTTTCACCTATGATCAGCGCCTCCGGACCCCCGGGGGCGCTTTTTTTATTGGGTCGCACGCATCTGCCGCTGGCAGACGCGCAGACCCTCGACAGACCGCCGCGTGATTGAGATAAATCTCCTGCCGACTCACCCCCGGCGGGTGATCCATTTATTAAAATTCATTGCGCAGACCGCGCCTCAGAAGGGTGATTTCGATGTCTTCAACCACACCAGTTCTGCACATGCTCTGCGGCAAGATCGCTTCGGGCAAATCGACACTGGCGGCAGAGCTGGCAGGGCAGGCAGGAACCGTCCGGATATCCGAGGATGACTGGCTCGGGCCGCTCTTTGCCGACCAGATGTCCACGCCCGCCGATTACGTGCGCTGTTCGGCCAAACTGCGCGGCGTCATGGGTCCCCATGTGGCAGCGCTTCTGAATGCGGGGTTTTCTGTTGTGCTGGATTTCCCAGCCAACACCGTCGAGAACCGCCAGTGGATGCGCAGTATTCTGGACCAGACAAAGGCCACCCACCAGTTGCACGTGATGACCGCGTCAGACGAGGTCTGCCTTGCCCGTCTGCACGCGCGCAACGCCAAGGGCGAGCATGCGTTCGCCGCAACCGACGAGCAGTTTCACCGCTTTTCCAAGTATTATACCGTGCCAACGGCGGATGAGGGCTTCACGCTGGTGTTGCATGATGCCCCTGAGTGACGCGGCCCACCGGCCCTAGCCATACCCGCTGTAGCGCCGCGCCTCATAGCTGTTGACCGGCTCACCCATCTCTGCGGGCGCGTCGCGGCCATCGGCAAGCGTGTCCAGCATCTCCGAGATGTCCTCGATCTTGCGCGCGATCACATGGACCACCTGCCCATCGCGCTGGATCGGCCCGGTGACCCGCAGCAGACGCCCGGCAATCACCGCCCGGCGGTAGGCCAGATAGGTCTTTTGCCAGACCACCACATTGGCCACGCCCGTCTCATCCTCCAGCGTCAGGAAGATCACGCCCTTGGCCGATCCCGGGCGCTGGCGCACCAGCACAAGCCCGGCCACCGTCACCACACCGCCCGCAGGCGGCAGGTGCAGCATATTATGTGGCGTGGCAGAGGGCGGCTTGGGCCAGCGGGGATATCCAATCATGAGAACAAATATAGAACAAAACCGCTGCAGGTCCACCCCCTCTTTCTCTTGCAAAGACATGGGCATTGCGGCATGGTCCCGCGCCGAAGCGGGTGAAAAATGCCCGGAATGGCAGACATCAGGCAAAGGACTGCGATCATGGCTAAAATCACCTATATCGAGCACAACGGGACTGAACATGTGGTCGACGTTGCCAACGGCCTGACCGTCATGGAAGGCGCGCGCGACAACAACATTCCCGGCATCGAGGCTGACTGCGGTGGTGCCTGTGCCTGCTCGACCTGCCATGTCTATGTTGATGGCGCCTGGACCGACAAGCTGCCCGCCAAGGAAGACATGGAAGAGGACATGCTCGATTTCGCATGGCAGCCCGATCCGGCCACGTCGCGGCTCACCTGCCAGCTCAAGGTCACCGATGCCCTTGACGGTCTGGTCGTGCGGATGCCCGAAAAGCAGATCTGATATGTGGCGCCTCTGCGCTGTTCTTCTAGGGTTTGCGGGCAGCGCCACAGCGGCCGAAATCACGGCCCAGTGCACAGATGCCCGCTTTGCCGAGCCGACAACGCGCTACGCCCATTGCGTGCTGGGCGATTGCGCCGAATGGGGCAGCCTGATCGTCACCAATGCCGCCGGACAGGACATCCGCTTTGATCTTCCGGCGGACCGCGTGTTCGAGGATCTCGCGCTGCGCTGTGCCAGCATCGACGGGAAGGGCACCCCTGCCATCATCGTCATCGAAAGCCAGGCCGACAGCGGTGCACAACTGGCCGCCTATGGCCTCAACCTGGATGGCACCGCAGTTCAGAAGATCGCGGCCACACCCCATATCGGACAGTCAAACCGCTGGCTCGCGCCCATTGGCATCGCTGATTTCAACGGCGACGGCCAGAAGGACATGGCCTATATCGACCGCCCGCATCTGGCCAAAACCCTCAGGGTTGTCACGCTGGATGGTGACAGGCTGGTCGAGATTGCCAATGCCCGGGGTTTCACCAACCACCGCATCGGTGAGGATTTCATCTCAGGCGGTGTGCGCGACTGCGGGCAGGGACCGGAGATGGTCACGGTCGACGTCAGTTGGCGCAACGTGATGATCACCCGCATGCGCGCTGGCCGGATCGAGGCCGCAATCCACAGCCCTTACGCCGGGCAGGACACGCTGAGCGCGGCCCTTGACTGCCGTTAGATTACCTTACCAGACACCTGGGGACAGCACGCTCTAGGCGGCGTCTGCATTTACCAGACAGCCCCAGTTTCAGTCCAGAATTGCTCGGTTCCAGGCATTTGAGCGCAGGAGTAGTGATCTACTTCAAGCTCAAATAACGCAGAAATGGGCAATTTTGGCGAAATCCCTACCGGGACGCGGCAGATTTTGCCCCTGACATCCCAGAAATTCGCTTCCGATGATCACATCGCGGCACTCATCTCAGGGCGCCAGAGGCAAAATCTGTCTCGCGCTGGGGCAGTCTGGTAAATGCCGACGCCGCCTAGGGCTTGAGCACCCGCCAGCCGATGTCCCGACGGCAAAAGCCATCATCCCAAGTGACCCGGTCAACAAGCTCATAGGCCCGCGCCTGCGCCTCTGCCAGCGTCTCACCGCGCGCGGTCACGTTCAGCACCCGGCCCCCGGCAGCAACCAGCTTGCCATCTGATATCGTGGTGCCGGCATGAAAAATCCGTGCCTGCGGCCCGCCGGTCTCGGGCAGTTCGATCTCGCTGCCCTTGGCGTAACTGCCCGGATACCCCTTGGCTGCCATCACCACGCTCAGGGCGTGATCATCGGCCCAATTGATCCGTGTCTCCTCCAGCCGGTTTTCCGCGCAAGCCAGCATCGCATCAAGCGCCTGCGCGCCCAGCCGCATCATCAGGGGCTGGGTTTCAGGATCGCCAAAACGCACATTGTATTCCACCAGACGCGGCGCCCCGTCCTTGATCATCAGCCCGACATAGAGCACCCCTTCAAAGGGCGTCCCGCGCCGGTCCATTTCCGTCAGGGTCGGGGTTACGATCTCGTCCATCACCCGGGCCGTCAGCGCGTCGGTCAGGATCGGGGCAGGCGAATAGGCCCCCATGCCGCCGGTGTTTGGCCCCTCATCGCCATCAAAAGCGCGCTTGTGGTCCTGCGCCGTGCCGATGGGCAGGGTGGACAAACCGTTGCAGAGCACGAAAAAGGACGCCTCTTCGCCCTCCATGAACTCCTCGATCACGACGGCTGCACCTGCATCGCCAAAGGCCCCGTCAAAGACATCTCGCAGGGCATCTTCCGCCGTGGCAAGGTCCATGGCCACTGTCACGCCCTTGCCCGCGGCCAAACCATCTGCCTTGATCACAATGGGCGCACCTTGGCCACGCAGGTATTCCAGCGCAGGCTCCAGCGCATCAAACCGCCCGTAGGCCGCCGTTGGCGCTCCGCAGGCATCGCATACAGCCTTGGTGAAACTTTTCGAGGCTTCAAGTTCCGCTGCCGCCTGGCTTGGCCCGAAGGTCAGAAATCCGGCATTGCGCAGGGCGTCCGACACCCCGGCTGCCAACGGCGCTTCCGGCCCGATCACCACGAAATCAGCGGCCATTTCGGCGGCAAAAGCCACCACCGCATCGGCATCCATGATGTCAAGCGGCAGGCATTCGCCCACCTCCGCCATACCGGCATTGCCGGGTGCTGCCACCAGCCGGTCGCATTTCGGGTTCTGGCTGATCGCCCAGGCCAGCGCATGTTCGCGCCCGCCGCTTCCCAGAAGAAGAATATTCATCACCGCTCCCGTCTTGGCCTTTGCCCGACCAGCTTCTAAGGTGGCAGAGAGGGAGGCGCAAGCACACCATGTCAGACCTGTTCGAAGAGGGTGGCCCGGAGGGCAATGCGCCCGAATTCACCGTCTCCGAATTGTCCGGTGCGGTCAAACGCACGGTTGAAGGCGCGTTTTCCCATGTCCGGGTCAGGGCAGAACTCGGCCGGGTCTCGCGGCCTGCATCTGGCCACATCTATCTTGACCTCAAGGACGACCGCGCGGTGATCGCCGGCGTGATGTGGAAGGGCACGGCCTCCAAGCTGACCACCCGCCCCGAAGAGGGGATGGAGGTCATCATCACCGGCCGCATGACCACCTTTCCGGGCCAAAGCAAATACCAGATCGTGATCGAAAGCCTGGCCCCTGCGGGCGTCGGCGCGCTGATGGCGATGCTGGAGAAACGCAAGGCTCAACTGGGGGCCGAGGGGCTGTTCGAGGCTTCGCGCAAGAAACCCTTGCCCTACCTGCCGCAGATCATCGGTGTCGTGACCTCGCCCTCGGGTGCTGTGATCCGCGACATCCTGCACCGCCTGCGCGACCGGTTTCCGCGCAAGGTCCTGCTCTGGCCTGTGGTCGTGCAGGGTGAGAAATGCGCGGGCGATGTGGCCAACGCCATCCGCGGCTTCAATGCGCTCACACAGGGTGGTGCCCTGCCACGACCAGACGTGTTGATCGTGGCGCGTGGCGGTGGCTCGCTTGAGGATCTCTGGGGCTTCAACGAGGAAATCGTCGTGCGCGCCGTGGCCGACAGCACCATTCCGGTGATCTCCGCCGTCGGGCATGAGACCGACACGACCCTGATCGACTATGCCGCTGACAGGCGTGCACCGACACCCACGGCAGCGGCCGAGATGGCAGTGCCCGTGCGGGCCGATCTGCTGGCCCATATTGCGGGTCTTGAGGAACGCCGCCGTCGCGCGCTGGCCCGGATGCTCGATGAGCGCGGACGCAGGCTGCGCGATCTCTCCCGCGCGCTGCCACGTCTCGATACGCTGACCAGCCAGTCTTCCCAAAGGCTGGATCAGGCAGCCTTGCGCCTTGATGGTGCGTTGGAACGCTTTGCCCGGGCCAAACGGCTCAGCTTTGTCTCAGGCCCTGCGGGACGACTGAACAAGACTTTGCTCACGCGCTCGCTGACAGACAGGACGCGCAGCGTCACGCTTACATCAGACCGCCTGTCCCGGGCCCTCATCCAGCGAACTGCGCGCGCGGCAGACCAGTTGAACAGGCTCACGCCGCGCCTGAAACCAGATCCCCTGCGCCTCGGCATCACGCGCGGAGCCGACCAATTGCGCGGACTGGCGGACCGCAAGATGCGCCTCTGGTCGCGGCAAATCACAGCGCAGCGCAAAACCCTGACCGATCTTGACCGCGTGCGCCTGACCGTGGGCTATCAGGCCACCCTGAAGCGTGGCTATGCGGTTGTGCGGGGCAAGGAAGACGAGGTTTTGACAACGTCAAAAGCCGCCGGATCCGCAACACGGCTCTCCATCGAATTTGCCGATGGCCGGATCGATGCCACGCCGGGGGATACGGCCCCCCCGGCCAGGCCAAAACGGAAAGCTGCGCCAAAGCCTGAGGATCAGGGCAGCCTGTTCTGATCCTCATCGGGGCGTTCACTCCGGCCAGCCTGCGCCTCCGGCGGGAGTATTTGCCGGAAAATCGAAGCCAGATTGATACTTCTTGGCCCAAATATCCCGGGGTCCGGGGCAGCGCCCCGGCACGACCCTCAGACGCCAAGGCCTGGGGCCGGGCAGCCGATCGGCACCTTGTCCCGGCGCAACAGGCGCAATTCCTCAGGGCTTTGCGGAGGCTCGTCGCTCAGACGCGCATAAAACTCTCCACCGCGTTCGGAGAAGATCCAGCATTGCACGCCGAACTGGTCACGATAGGCAAAGCAGATGTTCGGTCCTGACGTCGTCCATTCGCCTTCGGTGCAGGTGCCATCGGAATATTTCCAGGTGCTTTGCCGCCCCGGATAATATTGCTCGGCACCATAGTAGCTGCCGAATTGCTCGAAATGCAGCGTATAGCCTTCGCTCATCGCCTGAAATTCTTCAGCGCTCACGATCCGGTCGTTTGCCGCGACAGGCTGGGCCAAGGCCAGCCCCAAGGCCACCATAGACACCCTCAACTGATGGCCGCCGGTTCGCAGGAAAGGGGCAGGTCCGAGACATGGCTCATGGTCTGGATCCCGCCCGTCGGCTCGCCGTTTTCCATGTGGATCACGTAGATCTCGCCGGCCATTCGGGTGTGGCGGAAACAGCTCTGCTCTCCGCTGTCCCAAGCATAGCAGAAGGTCCCGTCCTCATAGGCCCAGGTCCCCTCAAGGCATTCCCCGGTATTGAGTTGCAGCATCACCCTGTTCCCGGTCGGGGCGTATCGTTCCAACGCCCAGAACGCGCCATCGATCCGGTAGGTCAGCGTCTTGCCCGCAGACATTGCCCGCCATTCCTCAAACCCGATGTCCCCGGTCGAGACCTCACCGGGCGCTTCCGCATTGCCCGCGAGCACCGGTGCTGCCATCGCAAAAGCCAGAGCGCATCCAAGACTGAACTGCTTCACAATCAGGCCCTCCATGATTGCCGTCAAACTAACGCGAAACCGGCAACAGTGCCACCGCCTCGGCAGGGTTCTGCCATGACGATTGCGTCACTGACCACCCCGAAGATAGAGCGAATTTGACCGGGTCATGCCGACACGCCTGTATCCGTGCCGGTCAAACGCGGCGGCACAGCCCTGATAATCCTCCGTGCCCGAAGGATGTTCGATCACGATCCGGTCGGGCAGCATGGCATCACTGGCCGCATCAAGATAGGGCACCAGCGCCTTGTCCTCATGCCCTTCGATGTCGATCTTCAGCACGTCCACCCGCTGGGTGCCCACACGCGCCAGTATGTCCGCCAGAGGTGCGATCTCGAACGCCCCGTCATCGCTTTCGCGCACGCCGACAATGGCCACGTCATCCTTGCGGATTTCCAGATCCACCCGGCCTGCGATATCACCGACCGCCGTATGAATGGCGGTGATCTGATCCAGCCCGCTGGCCGCCGCGTTCCAGCGCAACTTCTCGATCATCATCGGGTTTGCATCGATGGAGATGACCCGGCCAGATCCCCCGACAGCATGTCCTAGCGGAAGGCTGTAAAGACCGATATTGCAGCCGATGTCCAAGGCCACACCGCCTTCGCGCAGCCCTGCGCTCAGAAAGTCAATTTCCTCGCCATTATAGCCCGGATGCAGCAGCAATCCGTATTCAATCAGATTGTTGCGCCCCTCGATCCGGTAATTGCAGCCGCGAAAGCTGACATCCATCGGCCGGTCCCCTCCGATCCGTGCAATCAGGTTGGTCATCCGGTGGCGCAGCCGACCGCGGTGCAGGACTGAGCCACGGGCGATCCTGACCAGCGCCTTTTGCACTCCATTTAATCCGTAGGTGCCAAAGGGAGCCTTCGGATCTCCCAGATCCTGTCTGGTCTCTGAAGATCGAACCGGGCGAAATTCACCTTGCATGCTGCATCCTTTGCGGTGTCTGTAATTTGCCAACCAGTGCATGGCTGTGTCCGCCGGTCAAGCGATGCACGCAGGCAGGCTTTGCATCTTCTCATCTTGCGTATTAGATCAGGTCAAACAGAACCCGGGCAGGCAGCACAGATGGCATTTTTCAAGAAGCTCAAGGATCGGCTGTTCAAGTCTTCCTCCAAACTGGATCAGGGGCTTGAGGCGATTGTTGACGACGGCGGTGAGGTCGACGCGACCCCGGTTGAGGAGGTGCTTGACGCGGCCCCGGAAATCGAACCCCTTCCAGAGCCAGAGCCAGAGCCAGAGCCAGAGCCAGAGCCAGAGCCAGAGCCAGAGCCAGAGCCAGAGCCAGAGCCAGAGCCAGA
>CANLVD010000020.1 GCA_947494445.1 uncultured Paracoccaceae bacterium
CAAAGAGCGGCATTGGCGCAAACAGCACCACCCGGTCGTAATGCGCGCCCCAGTATTCTGCCACAGCGCCCAGATATTCCGGGGTCAACTCATGGTCCTGAAACTTGTTGGCCAGAAGAATGGTGCGGATGCCCGCAGCCTTGGTTTGAGCATGCAGATGCGCAGTCAGCGCAGCACAATAGGGCGGCAGATCACCCGGCAGGAGCGGGCAGCTTGCGCCCCCGATCTGCAACGGATTGACGCCCGCATGGCGCAGCGCCATCACCTTGTCGGCAGCATGGCTGTCGCCATAGATGGCGATGTTCAGGCCGGGGCGGTCGGGGTCGCTGTCCGGTCCGCAGTCCCAATTGTTCAGAAAGTCGGTCAGGCTGCGGTGCCGTCCGCTCTGATTGAAATGGCAGATCCCGGCGCGGATGTCTGTCTGCCGGGCAAGGTGGTTGTCCTCCAGCAGGGTGGAGCGGTCTGCAAATTCTGCGGGCATGCGTCCGGGCATTCCATCGCGGATATGACCCCATGCGCCAAGTGCCACCATCACCCCCAGACCGGCGCCGGAAAACGCAAACACCGCGCCACGGGTCGGCAGCAGGGTTCCCGCGCCGCGCTTGCGGAACGGGGTCTCGACATAGCGCCAGGTGACCCAGGCCAGCGGCAGGCTGGCAGCACTGAGCGCCAGCAGCGCCGGCACGGACAGCGGATCGGTGGACCACAGCCTGCCAAAGGCCAGCAACGGCTGATGCCACAGATAGGCCGAATAGGAAATCAGCCCGATGCCCACGAAAGGCGCCCAGCCCAGAAGCCGCCCGGTCAGGCTGTGGCGATCGGCAAAGAGCAGGATCAGGCAGGTGCCGCCAACCGGGATCAGACCCCAGAGACTGGGAAAGCGCGTCTGTTCATCCATCCCCAGAATGGAACCGGCAATCAGGGCCAGCCCCAGAAGCCCCAGCCACCCCAGCCGGGGAGATGCTGCTGGCGCGCGGACCTGCCAGAGCGCACAAAGCCCGCCAGCGATCAGCTCCCAGCCGCGAAACGGCAGAAGGTAGAAGTTGGCACTTGGAAATCGGTAGGACGCCCAGTCCGCCACGATCAGCGACAGAACCCCGAGCCCTCCCAGAACCAGAAAGGGACGGGTGCGCCCGAACCGCCACAGGAGCGCCAGAAACGGGGGGAACAGGATGTAGAACTGCTCTTCCACGCCCAGTGACCAGGTGTGCAGAAGCGGTTTCAACTCGGCGGCCTGATCGAAATATCCCGATTCCAGCCAGAACAGGATGTTGGACACCGACAGGGCAGCGGCGGCAAAGCTCTGGGCGAAATCCTTCATCTCGGAGGGCAGCATCACGGCCCAGGCAAAGGGAATGCAGGCCAGCATCACCACGAACAGCGCAGGCAGGATCCGCCGGGCGCGCCGCTCATAGAAATTCAGCAGCGAAAACTGTCCGGCATCCAATTCGCGGATCAGGATGCCGGTGATCAGATAGCCCGAGATGACAAAGAAGATATCGACGCCCACGAAGCCGCCGGCAAAAACCGGAAAGCCTGCGTGAAACAGGATCACCGGCAGGACGGCAAGCGCGCGCAGACCGTCGACCTCGCGGCGGTATTTAAGCGTCATGACCGGCCCCCACCCGGCAGGCCGGATCAGTCGCGGGCATAGACATCCTCGTAGCGGATGATGTCATCCTCGCCCAGATAGCTGCCGGTCTGGACCTCGATCAGCACCATCGGCACCTTGCCGGGGTTTTCCATCCGGTGCACGGCGCCCAGCGGGATGTAGACCGACTGGTTTTCGGTGACCAGTTTAACCTCTTCGTCGATGGTCACCTTGGCGGTGCCCTCGACCACGATCCAGTGCTCCGAGCGGTGCACATGAGATTGCAGCGACAGGGCCGCACCGGGGTGGACCACGATGCGTTTGACCTGGAACCTGTCACCGATCACGAGGCTTTCGAACCAGCCCCAGGGCCGGTGATCGCGCGGGAAGGTCTCGGCCTGAGGCACCGCGCCGTCCCTGAGGATGTTGACCACCTGCTTGACGTTCTGGGCAGCATCCATATCGGCGACCAGAACCGCATCCCCCATGGCGATGGCGGCGATGTTCTTCAGGCCAAGCCCGACCAGCCGCTGGGTGTCGCTTTCGGCGCGCAGCAGCGTGTTCTCGCAATCGATTGCCAGCGCCGGACCGCTCAGCGCGACACCGGCCTCGTCCTTCTGGGAGGCCGCAAGCACCGCGTCCCAGGCGCCCAGATCGGACCAGCCGCCGGCATAGGGCACCACAGAAAGGTTCGCGGCCTTTTCCATCACCGCATAATCAATGCTGTCGCTGCGCAGATCGGCCCAGGGTTCGGGGGCCAGCCGCAGAAAGCCCAGATCAGGCTTGGCGTCCCGGACCGCGGCCTCGACCGGGGCCAGCATGTCGGGGGCATGGGCGCGGAAGGCCTCGATGATGCCCTTGGCCTGCATCAGGAAGATGCCCGCATTCCACAGGAAACGCCCTGTGGCCAGCATCTCGGCGGCCGCGGCCGCATCGGGTTTCTCGACAAAGCGCTTGAGCGGAACCGGATCGGAACCGGGGGCGGCCTCCAGTTCCAGATAGCCATAGCCGGTCTCGGGCCGGTCGGGTGTGATCCCGAAGGTCACCAGCTGGCCTGCGGCCACCGCCGGCAGGCCCAGGGTGACGGCGGCGCGAAACGCGTCCCCGTCGGGAATGATGTGATCCGATGGCGCGACCAGCATCACCGCGCCGGGGTCGCGGGCCTCGAGATGCAGCGCTGCGGCCAGAATTGCGGGCGCCGTGTTGCGCGCGTCCGGCTCGATCAGGATGTCTGTGGCATCCATGCCGATGGCGGCCAGTTGCTCGGTCACGATGAAGCGGAAATCCGAGGCGGTGACCACCAGAGGCGGCTTGAACCCGGCCCCGCCCAACCGCGAGACCGACTGCTGAAACAATGTGCCCGCGCCCAGAAGCGGGGCAAACTGCTTGGGATAGCTCTTGCGCGAAAGCGGCCAGAGCCGGGTGCCCGAGCCGCCGCAGAGAATTACTGGATAAAGCGAAGACATGCACATGGGTCCTTATGAAATCAGTTTTCCCGCCAACGGGCGCTAAGATGGCTGCTGTCTTTGGCCAGAATGAGGCTGGCCATGGCGCGCGCGCGATAGGCCCGGATCCGGGCAACCCCTGCAAGGGCCTTGAATTTTCCCTGCAATCCGCCCTCGATCCGGTCCGATCCGAAGATCCGCGGGATCACCGCCAGAGGCGAGACGAGCATGGCTGCCGAGCGGCCGGCCCATTTGGCCCGGCCCATCGGTTTTTCGAGAAACATCTCGAAATCATGGGCGGTGTGGCGGTCCCATTTGCGGGCCAGTTCGGCGAAGCTTTCGCGCGCGGGGTGATCGGCGCGCATGTCCGGCACCCATGTGATGGTATGGCCTCTGGCGGTCGCGCGCTGGCCCCAGTCGCGGTCCTCGGCCAGACCGATGCCGGCAAAGGGGCCGACATCGTCATAGACGCGGCGCGTGCAGGCCAGATTGCCGGTGCCGGTGAAGCCCTGACGCGTGATGTAATGCTCCATCCGATAGGCAAACTCGGCCTCATAGGCCTCCCAGATGGTCGGGGTGGCCGGGTCCCGGTGGTGGATCCGCACATCGCCGCCAAGAATTTCGGCACCGGCGGCAATCCGGGCTGCAATCGCAGCAAGCCAGCCGGGATGGGCGATGCAATCGGCATCGATGAAGGCCAGGATCTCGCCCGTGCTGGCGGCCACGCCGGCATTGCGCGCAGGCCCCGGGCCGGGGGTCGTCTCGGACAGAAGACGCACGCCCTCAAAACCTGCGACCACATCGGTGGGCATGGTCTTGGAATTGTTGTCGACCACGATGGTCTCGACCTGATGACCGGCCGTATCCTGCCCCGCCAGCGCCTGCAGGCAACGGGCCAGATGGTCGGGCTGGTTGAAATGCGGAATGATGATGGAGATCATGGCTTTGCCCCCGTCGGGACCGATCCGCCCTGCTCGACCCGACGCGCCAGGCCCCGGGACCAGGTCTGCCCGGGCAATTCAATATAGCGATAGGTCAGCGCGGCCAGGGCAATGACCATGGCCAGAATGCCCAGATGTACCAGATCATTGATCCAGGGCGCGCCCAGATCCACCATCCGCTCGCCATCCGGGTTGCGCGGATCAGAGCTGTATAAGGTCAGACCCGTGACCCGTTCGACAAAGCGCAATCCCATGCCGAACAGCGTGTAGACCAGCACATGGACCATGTAGATCGAATAGGACCAGCGCCCCAGCGCCTGCAAGGGGGCGGCCATCAGCAGGCGCGAGACCAGACCGGCCTGCCAGGAGAACACAAGGATCGTGGCGGCAAAGGCCAGAGGCAAAAGCGCATCCGCAGCCGGAGTGCGGGCATTGAGCACCAGAAGGGTGACCACCGCCACAAGCCCGATCTCGGCCAGATGCGGCAGCGGCAGGCGCCAGCCCTCGATCTGCTGCCAGACCCGGCAGGTCAGATAGCCCAGAAAGAAATACCCGATGGCCCGGTGCAGGCCGTTCTTGAAGAACCCGCCAAAGCCCGGCTCGATCAGGTCATGGGCGGCCAGCGCGCCAAAGACCGTCAGACCGATGACCAGCGTCAGGCGGGCGCGCGGCGCAAGACAGACCAGCGCGAAGACCACATAGGCCCATAATTCGGCCGAGATGCTCCAGGACGGAAAGTTCAGCCAGAACAGGGTTTCCTGCCGGAAGCTCTGGACCAGAAACAGATGCTCCAGCGCAAAGCTGCCAAGCTCGGCCGCCGTATAGGGCATCCGGACCTCATAGATCCCGGCCAGACCTGCCATCGCCTTGAGGCAGACCAGCCCCAGAAGCGCCAGAAGCATCGCCATGTGCAGCGGCCAGAGCCGCCCGATCCGGCGGATCAGGAACCCGGAAGCCCCACGGGCATCATGCACCCGGTCGCCATAGCTCAGCGTGATGACGAATCCCGAAAGCACGAAGAAGAAATCCACGAACACATCGGCGTTGCGCACCAGATCAAACCAGAAGATATTGCTGGCGATCAGCCCGTGCAGGGCCGCAACCATCAGGGCAAAAATCCCTCTCAGACTGTCCAGAACCACAATCCGCATCACTTTTGCCCCATTGGCCGCACCCCGGTGGATGCACGGCCCCGACATAGCAGAGCGGTCTTAAAACGCAATCGCGTGAGAATTGTCATAAAGCTGCCCCGAAGCCTGCCCATAAGCCCCTCGCGAGCCGCCGGGATTCTTGGTATGCGGGCGGCGCAAAGGATTGCTTTGGGGGTACTGACGAAATGCATGTGGCGATTTTTGGACTGGGCTATGTTGGCTTCACGGCGGCCTGCTGTATCGCGAGCGAGGGCCACAGGGTCACCGGCATCGATGTGAGCGAAAAGAAGGTGGCCGCGATCCTTGAGGGTCAGGCCCCGATTGTCGAGCCCGGTGTGGCCGAGATGCTGACCGATGGTCTGGCCAAGGGGCTGATCAATGCCGACACCGCCATTGGCGATCACCTGTCCGATTGCGCACTGGCGATTGTCTGCGTGGGCACGCCGTCTGCCGCTGATGGCTCGCACAACATGGGCTATATCGCGGATGTGACCCGCCAGATTGCCGCCGCCATTGATCCAAGCCGCACCACACCCCTGACGGTGGCGTATCGCTCGACCATCCGGCCCGGCACCATCGAGGAATTGATCGAGCCGATTTTCCGGGCGCGCCTTGGCGATGACACCGACCGGCTGATCGAGATTGTCTACAATCCGGAGTTCCTGCGCGAAAGTTCTGCCGTGCAGGATTATTTCGAGCCGCCCAAGATCGTCATCGGCACCGCCGACGGCAAGCCCAATGCGGCCATGGAGACGCTCAACCAGAACATCACGGCGCCGACCTTTCTGGTGGGTTACCGCGAGGCCGAGTTCACCAAGTTTGTCGACAACACATGGCATGCGGTCAAGGTGGCCTTTGCCAACGAGATCGGCCGGGTCTGTCTGAACCTTGGCATCTCGTCCAAGCAGGTTCATGAGATCTTTGTCTCAGACACCAAGCTGAACATCTCCCCCTATTATACGCGCCCCGGTGGGGCCTTTGGCGGCTCCTGCCTGCCCAAGGACGTGCGCGCGCTGCAGTATATTGCAGGCGATGCGGGTGCCAACACCCATCTGGTCGACAGCCTGTTGCGCTCGAACGAGGCGCACAAACACCGTTTGTTTGAATATGCAGCCGACGGTCTGGCCCCGGGGGCCAAGATCCTGATGGTGGGGCTGGCCTTCAAGGCGGGCACGGATGATCTGCGCGAAAGCCCCAATGTGGATTTGGCGCGCAAGCTCTTGGGCGCAGGCTTTGAGCTGCAGATCTACGATCCGGCCATTGATGCCACCAAGCTGGTGGGGGCCAATCTGGGCTATGCCTATTCGCAACTGCCCACGCTGGAGCGCCTGCTGGTGGGCAAGGGCGAGGCTGAGGCCAAGGGCTTTGCCCGGGTGCTGGTCAACAACGCAACCGTCAAGGAGCTGAGCCTGCCCGGGGATGCTGAGATGCGCGATCTGGGGTCTTTGACATGAGTGAGGCGGTGGAGCAGGCCCCAGATCAAACAGCTGTTCAGGCCATGCCGCGGCTTGAAGCCGTGCGCGCGGACAAGCCATTGGCAGGCCGCAAGATCCTGATCATCGTGGAAAACCTGCCCCTGCCCTTTGACCGCCGGGTCTGGCATGAAAGCCGGACGCTGACGGCGGCCGGCGCGCAGGTCTGCGTGATCTGCCCCACGGGCAAGGGCTATGAAGACACCTACGAAGAGATCGACGGCGTGCATATCTACCGCCATTCCCTGCCGCTCGATGCCAAGGGCGCCTCTGGCTACCTGCTGGAATATGGGGCGGCGCTGTTTCATGAGACGCGGCTGGCCTGGAAGATCTGGCGCAAGCACGGGTTTGACACCATTCAGGGCTGCAACCCGCCCGATCTGCTGTTTTTGGTGGCGTTGCCGTTCAAGCTGATGGGCAAGCGCTACATCTTTGATCATCACGACATCAACCCCGAGCTTTACGAGGCCAAGTTCAACAAGCGCGGGTTTTTCTGGAAGCTGATGGTGCTTTTTGAGCGGCTGAACTTCTTCTTTGCCAATGTGGTGATCTCGACCAACAACTCCTACAAGGCGATCGCCATGGAGCGGGGCAAGAAACGCGAGGAGGACATCTTTGTCGTGCGCTCGGGCCCGGATCTCAACCGTCTGCATGTGATGGAACCGAACCCGCGCTGGAAGGCAGGCCGCGATCACATGGTGGGCTATGTCGGTGTGATGGGCGATCAGGAAGGCATTGATCTGCTTTTGGAGGCTGCCCGCGAGATCGTCTTTGAGCGGGGCCGCGATGTGCAGTTCGTGCTGGTGGGCGGTGGTCCTGCGCTGGAAGATCTCAAGACCATGGCCGCCGATCTGGGGCTGGCAAACCATGTGACCTTTACGGGTCGCGCCCCCGATGACGAATTGTTCGAGGTGCTGTCCTCGGCGGATGTCTGCGTGAACCCGGATCGGGTGAACCCGATGAACGACAAATCGACCATGAACAAGATCCTCGAATACATGGCGTTCTCGAAACCCATCGTGCAGTTCGAGGTGGTCGAGGGCCGGTATTCGGCGGCGGAGGCGTCTTTGTATGCCGAACCCAACAACACCACGGATATGGCCGACAAGATCCTGTCGCTGATCGATGACCCTGACAAAAGCGCTGAAATGGGCCGCATCGGCCGCGAACGCGTGGTCAACGAACTGGGCTGGGACCATCAGGTCGACACGCTGGTCGCGGCGTATCAGCGGGCCAAGGGCTAAAGCGCGATCCCCAAAGTGGATGCCAGTTTTGGGGTTGAATTGCGCATCGCAACAGGCAGGGAGGAATGCACCCATGGCACCGACATTTGGAACAAGCGGGTTGCGCGGGCTGGTCAGCGACCTGACGCCTGATCTGGTCAGCGACTACATCCGCGCCTTTCTCAGCGCCTGCCCGGTGGGAACGGGGCTCCATATCGGTCATGACCTGCGCGCCTCCTCACCCGATCTGGCCGGGGTTGTGGCCGATACCGCGCGGGCCGAGGGCCATGACGTGACGTTCTGCGGTCCGGTGCCGACACCGGCGCTGGCGCTGGCGGCGATGCAGGCGGGTGCGGGGGCCGTGATGATCACCGGCAGCCATATCCCGGCTGATCGCAACGGTTTGAAATTCTACACGCCCCAGGGCGAGATCACCAAGGATCACGAGGCGGCCATTCTGGCCGCGCGCGGCCAGCCACCGGGCAGCGGACAGGGCAGGCTTGCCCCGCTTGATGCAGGCCTGGCCTATGCCGCGCGGTACCGGGCAGCCTATGGCAATGCGCTGTCGGGGCTGCGCCTTGGGCTTTACGCGCAATCCGCCGTCGGGCGCGATCTGATGCTGGCGCTGTTGCGCGATCTGGGGGCCGAAGTGACCGAGCTGGGCCGGGCCGGTCATTTCATCCCCGTGGATACCGAGGCCGTGTCCGATGATCTGCGCGCGGATCTGCGCGGCTGGGCCGGGGCGCATGACTTCGATGCGATCATTTCGACCGATGCCGATGGTGACCGGCCGCTGCTGGCAGATGCCCGCGGCGAGGTGATCCCCGGCGATGTGCTGGGCCAGATCACCGGGGCGGCATTGGGGGCCGAGGTCGCGGTGACGCCGGTCTCCTCGAACAGCGGGGCCGAACAGGTGTTTGACCGCGTGATCCGCACCCGCATCGGCTCGCCCTTCGTGATTGCCGGGATGGAGGCCGCACGCGGGCGGGTCGTCGGCTATGAGGCCAATGGCGGCTTTCTTCTGGGCTTTGATGCCATGGGGCCCGCCGGGGAGCTGCCGCAACTGGCAACCCGTGACGCGGTGCTGCCGCTGATCGCGGTGCTGGCGCATGCGCTCACGGCAGGCAGTGTTGCCGCCCTGCGCGCCACCCAGCCCGACCGCTATACCGCCAGCGACCGGCTGGTCGGCATTCCCACGGCTGACAGTCAGGCGCTGATTGCGACCATGAAGACCGGCACTGGCGACCGCGCCGGGTTTCTCGACAGCCTGGATCTGCAAGAGGCCGCGACCGACCAGACCGATGGCCTGCGGATCACCGCCACAGATGGACAGGTCGTGCATCTGCGCCCCTCGGGCAACGCGCCCGAGTTGCGGCTTTACACCGAAAGCGACAGCCCGGCCCGGGCCACTGCCCTGCTGGCCGCGGGCCTGAACGCGCTGCGCAGCAAATTGGACGCGGCCCCCTGAGGGCGCAACCTCTCAGGTATCTCGTTCAACATCAGTCCCATCAATATCATCAAAAGCACTGACATGCTGAAGGCCTGATCCAGGCTTGCCCTTTGGAATCCTGTCGCCATTGTTCACAATCAAACGCAGATCCGGAGCATCAGACAAATGCGGAGCCTCGGGCATTGCCGGTTTCTGGGGTTGATCCATAGGCTTGAGACGCAACAACCAAAAAGTCACGGCCACTGCCAGAACCCCTCCTGCCAGAGCCAGCACAATTTCAAACGTTGTCATGATCATTCGCTGCCTCCTTTCAGACGGCAGAGCTGCCACCAACCCAAAATCCACATGTAAAGACCCAAAACTTCGAAAACGAATACGGCGGTCCATCGAGACGGCGTCTCGCCTTGAAGCGCTTCTCGCAGACCATAGCCGATGAAAAACAGTCCTATTGCATAGAACAGGTTTGAAATCGCCTTGACGCGCTCATTGTGGATCCGGGTATTTGTGGTATTGGCCATCCGCGCTCCTTGCAAGGCCTGCCCCGAGCGGGGCAGGCTGGGGCGCTTTTGGGGTTAGAACAGTTTTAACCGGACAATCTCTCCGGTTTCGCCGTCCTTCATAAACAGTTCGGAATTGTGCTCTTCCACCTCGTCGATCAGTACATCATAAATTCTCAGCGCCTCGCGAACGACCTGGGCTGCACTTTCGGCCTCAGTCTTCTCGACCAGTTCAAACAACCTGTTCTTGGCCCGTTCGGACAACTGGATTTGAATTTTGTAGCGTTCCGCGCTTTGGCGGGTTTTTTGCATGCTGTCACGACCCGAGGACGCTGCCCCAGTCGGCACAGCAGTTTGCGCTGCGTCGGGCATTTTGGTCTCGATGTCTTGCTGAATACGCATGGAAAACTCCTGTAACTAAAAGTCTGAAGCCGGTTGTCTGTCCAACGACCGGCAGATGATAAAATCACAGGGACGGAAAGGCTGCAGAAGTCCAAGCACGATACGTCTGGCTGCTGGCTGCTTGCTTCAGTCTTGAGTTGGGGGGTATCATATTCGCACTCCATTTTTCAATTATATCATACTTAAATTATATGTACTGATTACATTTCTAAATCAAGCATTCGAAAACTACCAATAGATCAAAATTGAGACTCTTATTGAAATATTATTTCACTAATTTGTAATTTTCTATCAAGGGGTGCTTGAGAAACGCAAAATTCAACTGCTGGGCCGATCAATCGAGGCTGCCCAGCAGATTAAAGATGTACAGTCACCTCTTTTTCGCCGGTTTCTAAGTTGATCGAAACCGTTCGGCGACACCCGTGATAGGTCGTTGATTCAGTGTATTTAACCACTGAAACGTCTGATTTCTTAAGCTCATAGCGAATTTCTGAAAAGGCACTGTCCTGTTTTCGGCGACTCAGGTCCCGTACCGGAGCATCCTCGAAATCGCGGGGATCTATGGTCATTTCTGGACTCCTTCACAGGCATTAACTCAAGCAAGATATTCAATGTAGAGTGAAATCAATGTACTAGTTACATTTAATCTACTTAGATATTAGTAAACCGCCTCTGAGTCAAGGTGGGCCCTGCGTCATTAACATAGTTACCGAAAAAAAATACCTGTTATTGTCAATAATTCAGAACATTTTCCTAATAAACATGATATACTGCGGAATAAATTTTGCAACCGTTTGCAAAATTTCACTGAGTTCTCAAGCAATTGTGGATCATGACACTTTGCCGTAAGCAACTCTGGCTATGCCGGTCAGAAAGGACATCTCCTTGGCTCGTTTGTTCAAGATCATCCGCCGCCGCCTTGGTCGGCCTTTCGGGGTTGCGACCCGGGCGCTGAAATTTCGTCTCGGGCTGGAACCCGCCCGCGATCCGGTGGTGTTCTGCATCGGCATGCAACGCTCGGGCACCACGTCCTTCGGCAATTTCTGTGCCGACACGCTGGGCCTGAAGCGGCGCGGCTTTGACATCTCCATCGCCAATGAATGGACCCGCGCCTGGATGGAGGGCCGGCATGAGCGCATCTTTGCCTCGCCCGATTTCCGCACCACACAGGTCTTCGAGGATGATCCCTGGTGGTGTCCTGACTACTATAAGGTGCTCGCCCCGCGTTTTCCGGGCGCCAAATTCGTGCTGATCACCCGCGACAGCGCCAAATGGTTCCGCTCGCTCAAGGCCCATTCGGGGGGCAAGTCGCTGGGGCATACGGATCTGCATGTGGCGATCTATGGCCGGGCCGATGAATTCGAGGCGCTGAAGGCCGACGCCCGCAAATCCGGGATCCCGTTCAAGAAGATCAACTGGCAGGGCCTGAGCCTGGAGGGCTGGGACGACCATTACAAGGCCGCCTATGAGGCCCATACGGCCGCGGCCACCGCCTGGTTTGCCGAACACGCCCCGGACCGCTTTCTGCACATCGATCTTGATGACCCGGACAAGTTCCGCAAGGTTGCCGTGTTTCTGGGCTATGAGGACAAGGAATATGCCGATGTCCGGGTCAATGCCATCGCCACACCCTGACCGCGGCCCCGGACCTGGCCCAAACCATGCGCGCGGCCATTCATTAAAGTTTGCGCGATATAGAGTGTCCAATAAAGGCAGTCGCGCCACATTTCGCGGCAAACCCGGTGGAATACTGGCGAAATATTGCCGATTTCACGATTTGGTAGGATTTTCGACAGGAAAGACTGTGCCCCTGAGGACTTCACTGTTAAGAGCAAACCGTGGGGACGATATATAAGCGTCAGGGTGATGCCGTGAAAACTATATTTACATGTCTCACATGTGCTTTCGGCACAGCTTTTTCCGCAATCTCTCTTCCAGCACTGGCCCAGACCACGCCACTTGAGGCCGGTCTTGATGGCGTGCAGCCGGTGTTTCTGGCAGCCGATGCCCAGGGCACCACACCCGCCGCCGACCCGCGGCAGTTTTTCGAGATCACCATCCAGACAGGCGGCGCCTATCGCCTCAGCCTGCCGGGCTGGAGCCAGGCACAGGTGCGCATCGACGGGGACATGGTCCTTGATGTTGCCGGAGCCGCGCAAGGCCTTGTGTCCCAGGATGCAACCGCCCTGACCGTGCTGGATGCCGGGACCCATGTGATCGAACTGGTTGATGGTGCATCCGTGATCGACCTGCGCGAGGCTCTGCGTCTGGGTCCGGTCGGCATGCCGATGCGCCCGCTCTCATCGCTGGCCCGCATGATTTCCGCGACCGAGGCCGCAGCACTGATTACCGCAGGGCCCAAGCCCGTCCCGGCCGAGGGTGCTGACAAACGCCGTGCCGCTGCTGCCGCGCGCCCGGGATCGCAATCCGCAACCACCGGCCAGTTCCCCCGGCGCGGCTTTGCCATCGGCGGCCGCTCGGCCCGCACCGGCCCACAATCCTCGACCACATCTGCCAGACAGGACCGGACCGCGGCCCTTGGCCCGCGCGGTCTGGACCTGCGCGGCACCCAGCAGACAGCGCGGCCCACCCGGTCATCATCGGGCGGGTCCCGGAACACGACACAGCCCGAGACTCAGCCCAGCACCCAGCCAGGTGCCGTGCCGGTCCCGGTTCAGGTTGCCATTCCCAACCCGGTCTCCACACCGACGCCTGCGCCGGTCACCCCCGACGACAACGTGGTCATGGATGACACCCCGTCGACACCGGCTCCCACGCCGACACCGACGCCAACGCCTACTCCAACCCCCGCTCCAGCACCGGCTCCGGCTCCTGCACCAACGGTTCCACCGGCCACCCCTGCCCCTGTTGCAGGCCCGCTGACCCCGCCGGCCGATGTCACCCTGACCCAGGCCATCCAGCTGACCTCCGTGATTGACGGGGCGACCCTGCCTCTGGAAGGCACCACCCTGTTCGGGGCAGTTCAGGCACCCGAAACCTTCGACATCGTGACCGCCCAGATCCAGCCATCGGGCCGCGAGGCGATTGTCGATGTCGGGGCCGAGCGCGGCCAGTTCGCCCTGCGCCTCTTCCCGCAGGATTTTGCTCAGGATGGCACCGTGGATGTGTCCCTGACCGCCGGATTCTCGGCCAATGACGAGGTCCAGACCGAAACCGTCTCCTACAGCTTCACCGGCAACACCACCCAGAACGGGCTGGTGCAGGCCATGAGCCGCCTGACCTTCGGCCCGACCCCTGCCCTGTTCTCGGAATTGCAACAGAGCGGTTTTGAGGCCTTTGTCGAGGCCCAGCTGGCGCCCGAGACCATCGACGACAGCCTGTTTCTGGCCTCCCAGCCTGAATTGCTGCTCAATGAGGACGTCAATCGCACACGGATGCTGGAGGGTCTGCGGGCCCATGCGCTGGCCTATAGCGCGTTTTCCGAGCGCCAGCTCAACGAGGTGATGACCCGGTTCTGGCTGAACCATTTCCACGCCATCTCGAAAGGTGACGGGTTCCGCCATTACGGCGAGATCGAAGACACCCAGGCAATGCGCGCGCGCGCCCTGTCGACCTTCGGGGAACTGCTTGATTACTCGGCAAAAAGTGCGCTGATGATGTATTATCTGGACAATGCGGACAACCGCGCGAACCGGATGAACGAAAACTACGCCCGCGAAGTGCTGGAACTGCACACGGTCGGCGTCGATGCCGGGTACACCAGCGAGGACATCATCGAGATTGCCCGGGTCTTCACCGGCTGGCAGGTCGAGAAGACCCGCAACCGCGATGAGGGACTGACCGAGCGCTGGGAATTCAACTTCGACCCCAGCGACCATGACGAGGGCGACAAGCAGATCGGCTTTCTGGGCATCACCGTTGCAGGCCAGAGCGGCGAGGCCGGCATTGCCGAGGGCGAGGCCCTGCTGCAGGTTCTGGCCAACCACCCCTCGACCCGCCGCCATGTCTGCGGCAAGCTGGTGCAACTGCTGGTGGCCGATGTCCCGCCGGTGAATTTCGTCAACGCCTGTGACACAGCATGGGCTGCATCCGATGGCAACATCCGCACCGTGCTGCGCTCGATCCTGCTGGATCCGGCCTATATCTCCACGGTCGAGTACCAGCGCAACAAGATGAAATCGCCCTATGAATATGCGGTCGGTCTGATCCGCAGCTTCTCGGCCATCCCGGCTGTCGGCGATGAGGACACCTTCTACAAGGAGTTCTCCGAAGTGCACACCAACGCAGGCTTTGACGATCTGACCTATCCTGTGCCCACCGGCACGCCGGAGATCTCGGGCGCCTGGAACAACACCTCCTCGCTGATCGGCGGCTATCGTCAGCATGTCGATATTTCACGCAACCGGATGGGGGCATTCGGGATCGATCTGGACCGGCAGATTGCCGATGCAGAGCTGGAAACAGCCGAGGAAACAGCTGCCTATCTGCTGGCTCTGGCCACGGCCGACCGGTATCAGCAGGATGAGTTTGACGCGGTGCTGGAGGCGCTCAAGGGCGCGGACGGGATTTTCGAGCCCGGGGTCGCCGACGAGGCTGTCGCTTTCCGCCGGGCGCTGACACTGATCGGTGTCCTGCCCAGCACGATGATGCAATAACCCGTCGCCATCTGGCGGCGCTGCCCCCTTTTGCCCTGTGATCAGGAGTATTGACATGACCAACCGCAGAGACGTTCTCAAAGCTTTCGGCCTTGCCTCGGCAGCGGCTTTCCTTGGTGGCCCCCGGATCAGCCTGGGTCAGGCATCGGGCGGCAAGACCTTCGTGAAGATCTTCCAGCGCGGCGGCGCGGACGGGTTGCACATGTTCCCCAAAGTGAACGACATGCTGTATTATCAGGGGCGTCCCAACATCGCGATCGAGCCGCCCAGCAATGATGCAAGCTCGGCGATTTCCATGGGCAATGGTGCGGCCCGTGCAATGAACCCCAATCTTGCGCCCCTGATGGAGATCTGGGAGGCGGGCAACATGATGGTCAGCCCGGCCACCACATTCACCGCGCGCAACGGCTCGCATTTTGTCTCCCAGCGCCGGATCGGCCAGGGCTCGATGGCCGATGTGCCCCAGGGCTATCTGAACCGCTATCTCGAACAGGCCAGCGACGGGGTGCACCCGCTGCGCGGCATCGTGGCGGGCAAAAGCTCGATCTCGACCGAGATGGGCGGCCCGCTGGTGATCCCGTCGATCTCGCAATCCAGCGAATATAACCTGCAAAGCTCGGATTTCTGTTCGGGTTCGGGCTGTGCCGACAACCAGTTGACCGAGATGATGAACACGATTTCTTCCCATCAGGTCGATCTGCCCGCTGCCGAAAGCGCTCTGCGCGAGACCCAGCAGGTGCTGATCGAAACCATCGAGGAAGTGCGCGCCGTCGGGGTTGACTACACGCCCAATGCAGGCGGTCTGGATTATACCGGCAGCCCGCTCGGCAAGGGTCTGAAACTGATCGCACAGCTGCTCAAGGCCGGGGTTCCGGTCGAGGTGGCGGCGGTGGACTGGGCCGGCAGCTGGGACACCCATGGCAATCAGATCGCCCAGGATGGCGATCCTTTCACCGACCCCAGCTCGGGCTTCAACCGCTCTTCAAGCGCAGGTGCCCGCGATCTGCTGACCTTCTGGCGCGACCTCGGCCCGATGATGTCCGATGTGGTGGTTCTGGTCTGCACCGAATTTGGCCGCACGGTTCTGGAAAACGGCGCCACGGGCACCGATCACGGCCATGGCGGCGCGTGGTTTGCCTTCGGCGGCCCGACCAGCAGCGGATTTGCCGCCGATGTGCCTTCTCTGGTCACCGAAAACCTGACCGAGGGCCGGTTCATGCCGGTCACGGTGGATGCCCGCGACCTGTCCGCCGAGATCATGGTCCGGCATCTGGGCCTGAGCGAGGCCATGGTCGGCACCGTCCTGCCCGGCCACAGCTTCACCGACCACGGGCTGTTCACCGGCGCTCTGGTCTGACGCACAGGACGCCTGTCCCGCTGCCCGCAAAAAGCGATGCCCGGCCCGCCCGGGTTTCGCAAAACCCGACCCCATGATCGGGGGCATGAGATGTCTTCGCAGACCCCGGGATTTCTGATCACCGCCGGACAGAGATCCGCAGAGTGTCAGAAACGGTCGTTACTTCCAGTGACAACAATCTACGAGCTTTGGCACGCTTCGGCTTGATTGAACAATGCCCATGCTGGCGACCATTCACATGACAATTCCTTTCGGCATGCGTGCGCCAGAGCTAAGGATTTGCCCTGTAGGCTTGATAAATGCGCGTCAACATCTTTCGATCCCTCAGCTCCTGATGGCAAGGAATTCAAGCTTCTTCCGAAATCAACCATGGCAGCAGTAATGGATTCCTTCTCGATCAAACCCATCACTCCCCAATACATTTGCCAGAAACGATCCAGGTCCTCTTGAGCAGGCGCGACCGACGTTGAGATTCTGGCCGTTGTCTCAACAGCTTGCTCGCACCAAGCCAATTTTCTTTCGAGATATGGTTTTTCGGCTTCAACTGCTTGAACTTGAATGAATTTCACGATGCCAAACAGAAATGTAGCCAAGCCCACGAGAGCGACAAAGCTCTTTATCCAATTTTCAGCGGACATGTCGCTCCCTCACAGGTTCAAGGACAAGCATATCGGAGTTGTCGTGCTGCGCCAAATTGGAAGAAGCGATGACAGTAAACCTTGGCAAAATTTGCCTTGGGTCTGGCACGTTCTTGACCTCCATCCGCACCTGCCCCCAAACCGGGACCCTTGTCACCGAAGCCAGCCCGCTGTTCAGGTTCCCAATGCGCCCTTGCGCATTTTCGAGCGCTGGCGCAGGACCAGTTTCTGGTAGAGGCCGGGAAAGGCTGTCAGCACATAGCGCAGATACAGCTTTGGCTTGAACGGCATGCCCTTGATCGCCCGGCGCAGGAACCGGCGCGAGGCTTTCGGGCGCCCGTTCATCATCATCTGCCGCGAGATCGCCAGCGCCCAGCCCGGCAGCGAGGGGGCCTCGGGGTCATGGCGCTTGATCTTGCCGAAAATCATCAGGGTCGAATAGGCATGGCTCGCCTTGTTCTTGGAGATCCCGTCGGGGCTGTCGAAGACGATGACCTGGGGGATGTCGAGAAAGCCCAGCTTGCCATAGCGGCTGAGGCGGATGTTGAAATCCCAGTCCTCGTTGTTGGGCAGGCCCAGATCGAAGCCGCCGGCCCCCAGATAGGCTGACTTGCGCACCAGAAGCGTCTGCAGGGTCATGATGTTGCCATAGAGAAACAGCCCCGACAGATCACCGCTGGCCACATCGGTGTTGGGGCCCGGCACACAGGCCACCCGACGCGGGCCATAGCGCTTGTTCGAGCCCTCGCCATCGCGGCCATAGATCACTTCGGGGGAAAAGATGCCGACATACTCCGGACCCAGCTCTTCGAGCGCGCGCATCTGCACCTCCAGCTTGTCGCTGAGCCAGACATCATCGCTGTCCTGAAAGGCAATCAGATCGCCCGAGGCTGCCATGATGCCGGTGTGGCGGGCATGTCCGGCCCCGGAATTGGTCTCATGCTCGACAATGCGCAGGCGCGGATCGTTCATGTCGCGCAGGATCTCGACCGTGCGATCGGTCGAGCAGTCATCGACCACGATCACCTCGATGTTGTGATAGGTCTGGACCAGCACCCCCTCGACCGCGCGCCGGATCGACCGCTCGCGGTTGTAGGTCGGGATCACGACGCTCACCAGATCTCCGTATTGCATCCTTGCACCCCTTGCTTTGCACTTCAGATCCCCCTGCCTGCCACGGGCGGGGAGATTTTTATCCATAAGGCCATAATCCATACATTTTTATGGCGCTATAACGGGCCCGTTACATGGAGCCCAGCCCCTTTGCCAGGCAGGGCGAACTGAGCTATAGCCGCAATGCTGCATTGCCGAAAGAGATCTTGTTTATGGTGACCACCTCACCGGATATGGACAGGCCTGCTTCCAGTCAGGTCGCTGCCGTGGCCAGCAAGGCGCTGACCTCTCCGGTTCTGATTGCCCTGTTCTTTGTCAGCCTGCTGCTGCCGATCCCGTTCTGGGTGGCGGATGTCTATCTCAATCCCCAGCGCCTGTTCATGCTGGCCATTGCCATCCCGATCACCGTGCGCTGGCTGTCGGGTAAGGCCGGTCAGGTGCGCACGCCCGACATCCTGTTCGGGATCTTCAGCATCTGGATGATCCTGTCCTATCTGGTGGCCAATGGCCCCTCGAAACTGCCCTTTGCGATCATGCAGACGGTCGAGTTGTTCGTGGCCTATCTGGTCGGCCGGGTGCTGATCCGCAATCTGGCCGATTACAGGTTCTTCTTCAAATGCCTGATCGCGGCCGCCATCGTGCTGTTTCCCTTCACATTTCCCGAGCTTCTGACCGGCAATGCGATCATGCTGGACATCTTCAAGCCCTCGACCCGGGCCTATGCCGATCTCAACCACCCGCCGCGGCTGGGGTTCTGGCGGGTGCAATCGGTGTTCCAGCATCCGATCATGTTCGGCGTGTTCTTCTCGATCATGATCGTGAATGTCTTCGTTCTGTGGCGCAAACAGCTGATGCTGGCGATCAGTTTCACCGCGCTGGGGTTCTACATGACCTTTGCCTCGCTCAGTTCCGGTGCACTTCTGGCGGGCATTGTGCAGATGGTTCTGGTGGCCTGGGGCTGGATGACCGGGCGCAGCTGGAAACTGCTGATGTGGCTGGTGTTCGCAATGTTCGTGTTTCTCAGCATCGCCTCGAACCGGGGCCCGATCATCATCATGATCGAGACCCTGGCCTTTTCATCGGGCACCGGCTGGACCCGGGTGCTGATCTGGACCCATGCCAAGGATGACGTGATGCGCCACTGGCTGTTTGGCATGGGCGCCAATGCCAGCTTCTGGACGCGCCCGCATTTCCTCGGAGCCTCGGTCGACAATTTCTGGCTGGTGATCGCCCTGCGCCACGGGCTGGTGGGCTTCGGTCTGCTGGCGTCGGTTCTGGCGCTCAACCTGCGCAGCATCCTGAAGGTCACCATTCAGTCTCCGGACCTGCAGATGGTCCGGATTGCCTATGTGATCGGCTGCGTCTCGCTGTTTCTGTCGCTGGCCACCGTGCACATCTGGGGCTCGGCCAACCTTCTGGTGATGGCCTATTTCGGCGCCGGGGCCTGGATGATCGATGCCAGCCGCACACAGGAGGCCCCTGCCCCTGAAGCCGAGACATCGCCCCGGCCCGAAGCCCGGTCCCTGCCCTATTCGCGGGGCCCCCGGCAGGCCGGACGGCCCGGGCAGACGCCACCTGCATCCTCCCACAGACGGACGCCCCATTCATGATTTCGACCTATGCAAAAATGCTCGCCCTGTTCCAGCCGGCCGAGCGCAAGCGGTTCTGGATCCTGGCCGTTCTGGTGGTCGTGGCCGGCTTTCTGGAGATCTCGACCCTGGGCGCGATCTTTCCCTTCATGAGCCTCCTGTCGGACCCCGGCATGATCGAAAGCAACCGCTACATGGCGCTGGTCTATGAGCGCCTTGGCTTTGAAAGCACCCTGTCGTTCCAGATCTTTGCAGGGGTCAGCGCCTTTGTGATCATCATGCTGGGACTGGCCCTGCGGGCGGGCACGATGTATCTGCTGATCCGCTTTTCGACCCTGAGCGGCTATTCTCTGGCCAGCCGGTTGTTGCAGGGCTCGCTGCACCGGCCCTATGTCTGGTTTCTCGACCGCAACAGCTCGGACAGTGGCAAGACCATTCTCGAAGAGGTGCAGCGCCTGATCAACGGGGTGATCCTCCCGGCCATGCAACTGATGGCTTCAGCCGCCCTCGTGGTGCTGCTGGCAGGCATGCTGGTGGTGGTCGAGCCTGTGGGCGCGCTGATCACCGTGGGGCTGATGGGGGCCTCCTATGTGGTGATCTTTCTGACCGTGCGCGGCATGCTCAACCGCATCGGGCAGGACATCAATGCCGCCAATGCCCAGCGGTTCCGCATCACCCAGGAGGCGGTGGGCGGGATCAAGGATGTCAAGCTGATGCATCTGGAGGAGACCTATACCCGGCTGTTCAACGGCCCGGCCCTGCGGTTTTCCCGCGGGCTGGCCAATTCGCGCATTCTGGGGCAATTGCCGCGGTTTCTGCTGGAGGGCATCGCCTTTGGCGGCATCATCGTGATGCTCCTGGTGCTGCTGGTGCGCACCGGCGGGGACATGGACAAGATCATCCCGCTGCTGGGCTTCTTTGCCTTTGCCGGGCTCAGGCTGTTTCCCGCGATGCAGCAGATCTATCAGCAGATGGCGGCCCTCAAGACCTATGGGCCGCTGCTGGACCGGATCTTGGCCGACCTGCAGGAGGTCCGCGCCGACCGGGAAAGCTGGATCAAGGGCCCGGCCCCCAATCCGCTGCGCCTCAAGGATGCCCTGTCCTTGCAGGATATCACGTTTCGCTATCCGACCTCGGAACGCGCGGTGCTCAACGGGCTGACCATGACGATCCCCGCAGGCACGCGGGTCGGCATCGTCGGGGGCACCGGGGCCGGCAAGACCACGGCGATCGACATCCTTCTGGGCCTGCTCTCCGCTCAGGACGGGGACATGCAGGTCGATGGCGTGCCGGTCACCGAGCAGAGCCTGCCCGCCTGGCAGCGCAACATCGGCTATGTGCCGCAGCAGATCTTTCTGGCCGATGACACCGTGCGCGCGAACATCGCCTTCGGACAGGCCGCCGATCAGATTGATCAGGCGCAGGTCGAGGCCGTGGCCAAGATCGCGGAACTGCATGAGTTCATCCTCAATGATCTCGACAATGGCTATGACAGCATCACCGGCGAGCGCGGCATCCGCCTGTCGGGCGGCCAGCGTCAGCGCATCGGCATTGCGCGCGCGCTGTATCATGACCCGGATGTGCTGATCCTGGATGAGGCGACATCGGCACTGGACAATGTGACCGAGGCCGCCGTGATGCGGGCCGTGCACAACATGGGGGCCGACAAGACCGTGATCATGATCGCGCACCGGCTGTCCACGGTGGAGGCCTGTGACATCATCTTCTATCTCGAAAAGGGCAAGGTGGCAGCGCAGGGCACCTATCAGGAACTGCTGGCCGCCAGTCCGGGGTTCCGGGCGATGGCCGAGGCGCCAACCCAGGCCGCGTCCTGAACAGACCGGCAGGATTGAGTATTTCTGGAAAATCGAAGGCTCAGGAGCGCCGGGCCGCGCGGGCAGCAGCAAAGCCTGCAAAAGCACGGCCGGGGTTCGAGATGCGGACCCGGCCCGTTTGGGCCCAATGGGCGCGCCAGTCGGCCTCGAGCGCGTGGACATCAAGCCCCGGTGCCACGGCCCGGGCCGCCTCCAGATCAGCCGCAGAAAGCGGTGGCAGATCGGCCGCGGCCGCAGCAGGCCCCCTGCCCCTTGGGCGGACCTCCAGCAGATCGGCCTCAAACGCCAGCAGGTAATCGGGCAGATGGTTGCTCGCGACCATGTCGCGGATCATCTTGCGAAACACCCGCAAGGGCGAGGCAGAGCCCGACTTCGTGCGCAGGGTCTCAAGCCCGATGACGAATTTCGGCTGGGAGCCGCAATGCTTGCGGGCGATCTCGTAGATCCGGCGCTCCAGCGGTTTGCGCAGGCTGAAATAATCACGGCTGAGGGTCAGGACCTCGCGGTCCAGCACCGCGCGGTAGAGCCAGTCCGAAAGCGTGACCGAAACGCTGATCATCCGGCCTGTGCGCGTGCGGCGCACGATCTCCCAGCCGTCGATCAGGCCAAAGCCGGTGGTGGTCTCGATCCCGCCGGTGATCACGTTGGTCACGATCCGCGTGCCCGAAAGACGCTCGAACGCCTCGCGCAGGCGCCGGTAACCGTCACCGGATGTCTCGCGGTTGGTCGCGACCAGAAGGTCCCGCGCGGTCAGATGCAGCCGCCGGGCCACCGGACGCCCGGAATTCAGGGCCGCGACCAGTTGGCTGATGCAATAGATCAGCACATCCTTGTCATGGATCGTGGCCAGCCCCTTGATCGAGGGGGTGATGCGGATCTCCTGCCCGCGATGGGTGTAGCTGAGTTCGCGCCGGTCGGGCCGGGTCGAGAGCGAAAAAACGGGATGTTCCATGGAGGCCATGTCATCCTTGGGGATCGCGGAGATCAGATCGCAGGAGAAGAAATCCGGCTGCACTGCCCCGTCAACTGGTTGCAGGGCCGCGCCCTGCCCGTCTGGGTCTGATGCCATGGTACTGCTCGCCTGTCCTGCTCCACGACTGCCCGGATTGACCCCGGATCTGTTCGTGGTTTCAGTGACACTCTAGGGGCAACCGGCGGGCTGCGTCCAGTGCCGCTTGCGGGGGTTCGGAATCGGATCTGCGGGGGTCTGGAGTCGGAAGCTGCGTGGTTTCAGAGTCGCAAAGACACAGACAGGTTGCTTTTTTTCTTTTGTCCTCAGGATATTGGAAGACCACGCCAACACCCGTAACACATATGATAACACAATAATAACACATCATGTTTGGCGGCAGCCTGGCGGTTTCCAGCCTTTTTTGCTCAGAATGGGTCAGAAAAGCCCGGCCATGTGATGTTTTGCTGTTCATGTGCTGTGTTTTTGGGTATCTTGGTGAAAAAGCAGCACATGGGCCGAATGGCCTGATTCGGCAGGCCCGTCATGACCCAAAGCCCTCCCCTGCCGCCTTATTTCAATATCACCCCTGACGGGCTGTCCAGTCCCGGCGTCGACACCGACGGGTTTGCCGCACTGGCCGAGGCCTGCGGGCGCGGGCGGGCCGATCTTCAGGCACGCGGTGCGGGGGAGGCCGGTGCCAAGGACCTGCGGCTCTTTTCAACATGGGAGATCACCCGCTATCTGATCCCGGTCGCGGCCCCGCATTTTCGCCGGGTGCTGAAGGCCAATCCTGATCTGCCTCAGGGCACATCGGGCTCGGATGGCGGCGCGAAATGGTTCACCCTTGATGAGGTTCTGACCTTGCGCGCGCATTTTGCCGATCAGGGCAGCCGCACGAAAGCCTACAGGCCCTACCGCCCTGCGGGACTGCCCGCCAAGATTGCCGCAGTGGCCAATTTCAAGGGCGGGGTCGGCAAGACCTCGACGGCCGCACATCTGGCGATGTCCGCGGCTTTGGATGGCTACAAGGTGCTGGTGATCGATCTCGACAGTCAGGGGTCGATGACGTCGATTTTCGGGGCCGCGATCGAGGATGAATGGCAGACCGTCTTCCCGCTTCTGGCCCGCGATTATGCGCAAAGCCTGCAAAAGGCCAATCAGCTGCGCGCAGCCCAGGGCGAGACGCCCGTCAGTCTGGACGAGACATTGACCCAGGCGCTCGACATCCGGGCGCAGGATCTGATCCGCAAGACCCATTGGCCGACGATCGATCTGATCGGCGCGCAGCTCAATCTCTATTGGGCGGAGTTCCAGATCCCGGTCTGGCGCACGCAATTGCGCTCGTGGAAGCTGTGGGATGCGCTGACCCGGGTGCTGGAGGCCGATGGCATTCTGGAGGATTACGATCTGATCATCCTCGACACCCCCCCTGCCCTTGGATACCTCACGATCAACGGTCTGGCGGCCGCCGACATCCTGCTGGTGCCCATGGGGGCGTCCTATCTGGAGTTTGATTCAACAGGGCGGTTTTTCGACATGCTGCACGCGACCTTTGCCTCCATCGAGGAGAGCGAGAACGTGGCCGCGCGTGCCCTTGGCCAGCCCGCCTTTCGCTTTGAATGGGATGCGGTGCGCACGGTGATCACCCGCTATGATGCGGGCCAGCAGGCCGAGATGGCCGGGCTGATCCAGTCCTATCTGGGCCCTGCCCTGTCGCCCCACCGGCAGGATTTCACCGCCCTGATCGGTCAGGCGGGCGAGCAGGCGGCGGGCATCTACGAGGCCGATTACCGGGACTTCAACCGCGAGACCTATATCCGGGGCCGCGAGGCGTTCGATGCGACCTATGCGGGCTTCAAGCGCCTGCTGGTCGAGGCCTGGGCCCGGGATCTGCAGGATGATCAGGAACAGGGGGCGTAGAGACATGGCCAAACGCAAACGTCTGGGGCCGGTGGACCCTGCCCTGCTCAGCCGGGCGCCCGAGACCAAATCCATGCCTCCCATTGCTCAGGTGGCGGGCGAGGCGTCTGCCGGAGCGGCCCTGCAAAGCCTGGCCGATCAGGTGCAGGAGGCGCGCGCCACGGGCCGTCTGGTGATCGAGGTGCCGCTTGATCAGATCCGGGCCGATCACTACACCCGCGACCGCGCGGCGCTGGATGGTGAGGGGTTCGAGGCGCTGAAGGCCTCGCTCAGGGCCAGCGGCCAGCGCATGGCCATCGATCTGGTGGAAACCCCGGATGGCCCCTGCCCTTACGGCCTGCTGTCGGGCTGGCGGCGGCTGGCGGCCCTGCGCGCCCTTCACGAGGAGACGTCCGAGCCCCGTTTCGGCGTGGTGCGCGCTTTGATCCGCCGCCCTGCGGACGGGCCGGAGGCTTATCTCGCCATGGTCGAGGAAAACGAGATCCGGCTGGATCTGAGCCATTATGAGCGGGCCCGCATCGCCCTGCTGGCCGCCCGCGAGGGGGTGTTTGACAGTTTCGAGGCTGCGGTGGATCTGCTCTTTGCCAATGGCAGCCGGGCCAAACGGTCGAAGATCCGGTCCTTTGGCGCGCTGGTCCCGGCGCTTGACGGGCATATGGCCCATCCGCAGATGATTGGCGAGCGGCTGGGGCTGCGTCTGGCAGGCGCGCTTGAGAGCGGCGCTGTGAGCGCGGCAGGGCTGGCCGGGGCGCTGAAGGGCGCTGAGGGGTCAGTGGCCGAGCTTGCAGCCCTTGAAGGCGCGCTCAGCGCCGCCTTGCCGCCCAAAGCCCCCGCACCTGCGCCGACAGCCCTGCGCCCGGGTGTGGCGCTCAGCACCCGTCTGAGGCGCCATGAGGCGGTGTTCACGCTCAAGGGCAAGGCGGTCACACCGGAACTCGCCCGCCAGATCGAGGTGCTGATCGCGCAGGTTGCGCGTAAGTGAGGGGTGCGCAGGTTGCGCGTAAGTGAAAGGCCAAACCGCCTGATGTTTCGCGCGCGAAACACGGACGGTTTCGCGCCATTTGAGCGCAGCGGGGCAATTCTTTCACGCTCTGCCAAGTCTTTGCCGCTTTTTCATGGAACAGGCTGTGACGAAATCACCGGAGGCCCAGGAAATTGTCTTGCCCGGGCCTGATCCCGGAATATAAGCCGTCCCCGTATCGGGACGTTGGTACATGTGTCAGGTTGGGGTGTGCGATGCGCTATGCGATTTTGGACGGGTTCCGCGGGTTTTTCCTGCTGTTCATGGGGATCATCCACGCAAATGAGATTTTCCACGGGATTCTGGGCAAGCTGAACCATCATTACTTCGGCTGGGTCGAGGATGCACAGGGCTTCGTGTTCATCTCGGGCTTCGTGGTCGGTCTGGTCTATGGCGGGCGCTACCTGAAGAAGAATTACGGCTCGATGTTCCGGGCGGTCTATCGCCGGGTGCGTACGATCTATTCGCATCAGGCGGGTCTGATCCTGATCTTTCTGGCCGCGGCGCTTCTGATCGGCTCGGTGGGCGGCAATCTTGGGCTGCTCCGGCAATACTGGAACGCGCCCTTCGAGTTCACCGTCGCCTCGCTGCTGCTGATGGCCAACTCGCTGCATATGGGCATTCTGCCGATGTATATCTGGTATATGCTGATCACACCCTTCGTGCTGGCGGGGCTGCGCCATGGCTATGGTCCGCTGATCCTTGGTGTTGCGATCCTGGCCTGGTTCTTTGCCCAGACCGGGCTGATGGAGACCGGGACCGGGGCGCTGGAAGACGCGCTGGCGGCGCGCGGGCATCCGGTCAATCTGGGGATCTTCTTCAACATTCTGGGCTGGCAGGTGCTGTTTTTCGGCGGGTTGTGGCTGGGTTTCAAGCAGGCAGCGGGCACGCTGGATCTGAGTTTTCTCAAGGACCGCGCCTATTTCTGGCTGTTTCTGGTCGGCATGGCGGCGATGATCGGCTTTGGCCTGCTGGACCGGGTGGTCTATGACCGCTGGATCTCGCCGGAGTTTTCGACCGCGTTTCTGGAGCAGACCAACCGCCCGAATTTCTCGGTGATCTACCCGATCACCTTTGCGCTGGACCTGTTTCTGGTGACCTGGCTGCTGGTGGCAGGGCCGACCTGCGGAGTGCGGATCATCGCGCTGCTGGCAGCCCTGGTCGAGTGGATCTTCACCCGGCGCTTTCTGGTGTTTCTGGGGCAGCATTCGCTGCATGTCTTCTCGTTCCACATCCTGCTGGTTTATGTGCTGGCGGCGCTGTTTCTGGGCCGTGACCTGCCTGCGCTGGTGGACAATCTGATGCTGATCGGGGTCGGACTGTCGCTCTATCTGCCGGCCTGGGTTCATGCCCGGATGCTGGCGCGCGACAAGGCCCGCGCGCAGGCGGCACGGGCCGCAACCACACCAACGCCTGCCGGGCAAACCGGATCATGACCCTACTTCTGCCAAATTCCCGGTAGAGAAGCGCGCAAAGGCGTGGCATGGGGGCTGCGCGTGAGTTGATCAAAGAGACATGTGCAGATGAAAATCACCGTTTTTGGAACCGGCTATGTGGGTCTCGTGCAGGGGGCTGTTCTGGCCGAAGTGGGCCATGAGGTGATCTGCGTGGATGTGGATGCGGCCAAGGTCGAGCGGCTGAAAGCGGGCGAGATCCCGATCTACGAGCCGGGGCTGGAGCCGATGGTGCAGTCCAACCATGCCGCAGGCCGTCTGCTGTTCACCACGGATGCGGCCCAAGGGGTTGCCCATGGCAAGGTGATCTTTCTGGCGGTGGGCACACCGCCCGACGAGGATGGCTCGGCCGATCTGCAATATGTGCTGGGGGTGGCGGACACGATTGCAGCCCATATGGAGGCGCCCAAGATCGTGGTCAACAAATCCACCGTGCCGGTGGGCACGGGCGACAAGGTGGCAGCCCAACTGGCCGCAGGGCTTGAGGCCCGGGGCAGGGGCGATCTGTCTTTCGATGTGGTCTCGAACCCCGAGTTCCTGAAGGAAGGGGCGGCGGTGGCCGATTGCATGCGGCCCGACCGGATCGTCATTGGCACGGACAACGGGGACGTGGCGGATGTGATGCGCGAGCTATACGCGCCGTTTAATCGCAACCATGACCGGATCATCATCATGGATGTGCGCTCGGCCGAGCTGACCAAATACGCGGCCAACTGCATGCTGGCGACCAAGATCAGCTTCATGAACGAGATCGCAGGGTTGGCGGACCGTCTGGGCGCGGATGTGGAAGCTGTGCGCCATGGCATCGGCTCGGACCCGCGCATTGGCTATCATTTCATCTATCCCGGTGCGGGCTATGGCGGCTCGTGCTTTCCCAAGGATGTGCAGGCGCTGATGCGCACGGCCCAATCCATCGGCTACCAGCCGCTGGTGCTGGAGGCGGTCGAGGCGCGCAATGACGCGCAGAAGACTGTCCTGTTCGACAAGATCATGAGCCATTACGACGGTCAGATCGCTGGCAAGACCTTTGCGCTCTGGGGGCTGTCGTTCAAGCCCAAGACCGATGATATGCGCGAGGCGTCTTCCCGCGTGCTGATGGAGGCGCTCTGGGCTGCTGGCGCGACTGTGCAGGCCTATGACCCCAAGGCGATGCAGGAGACCCAGCGGATCTATGGCGATCGCGACGGGCTGGCGCTGATGGGCACCAAGGAGGCGGCGCTGAAAGGCGCGGATGCACTGGTCGTGGTCACCGAATGGCAGGAGTTCAAGGCACCCGATTTCGAGGCACTCAAGGAGGTGCTCAGCGATCCGGTGATCTTTGACGGGCGCAACCTTTATGAACCTGACCGGCTGGCGCGCTATGGCCTGGATTACTACGCGATCGGGCGGGGGAAAAGCTGATGGAGGCGCCGGTCTTCTCGATCATCGTGGTCAGCTACAACACGCGCGAGATGACGCTGGAGTGTCTGCGCTCGGTCTATGCCGAGACAAAGACACCTTTCGAGCTGATCGTGGTCGACAATGCCTCCACCGATGGATCGGCCGAGGCGATTGCGGCAGAATTTCCCGACATCACCCTGATGGCCGAGACGGATAATCACGGCTTTGCCAAGGCCAACAACATGGCTGCAGAGCGGGCCACGGCGCCCTATATCCTGCTCCTGAACCCCGACACGGTGGTGCTCGACGGGGCGCTGGATGCGCTTTACGCGTTCTCGCAGGAGCGCCCGGAGGCGCGGATTTGGGGCGGGCGCAGCTATTACGGGGACATGACGCTCAACCCCTATTCCTGCTGGCAGCGGATCACCTTGTGGAACCTCTTTTGCCGGGCCTCGGGCCTGTCGGGGATCTTCAAGGGGTCCAGCCTGTTCAACGCCGAGGCTTACGGCGGCTGGGACCGCTCGGATGCGCGGTCGGTGGACATCGTCGTGGGCTGTCTGATGTTGCTCTCGAAGGCCGATTGGGATGCGCTTGGCGGGTTCGATCTGACCTTCGTGATGTATGGCGAGGAGGCTGATCTGTGCCAGCGGGCGCGGACCCTGTTCGGGGCCGATCCGCACATCACGCCAGATGCCAGCATCATCCATTACGGCGGTGCGTCTGAAACCGTGCGGGCCGACAAGATGGTGCGCATCCTGCGGGCCAAGGCCGAACTGATCAAACGGCATTTCCCATCGTCGGTGCGGGGGGCAGGGCTTGCGCTGCACAAGACCTGGCCAATGTCGCGCCGTCTGGCCTGCCGGGTGCTGCGCCGGGACGGGGTCGCGACCTGGGATGAAATATGGACCCGCCGGGCGGAGTGGCAAAGCGGGTTCTAAAGCATGTTTCGCGCGCGAAACATTCGACAAACATAGAAAAATTGATAAATTTCAATAGCTTAAATAAGATCCGGTTGGTGCTGCCCAACCGGGTTCACCCGGGGCTTTGCGCATCTGGCGCACAGGGCGCTGCCCGGTTCCGATCCGCAACAGGGGGCGGATCGGGGGTATATACCGACCTCATATACCGATCCTGCTTCATGTCATGATGGCCCCTTTGGCTGCCTGTTTGTCCTTTTTGCGGACCGGGGGCGGGGGGCCGAAAAGGAACTTCATGGTCGATCATTTCAAGTCACATACCCCGGGTCTCAGCTCACCCATTCTCGACGGTCTTGCCCTGCTGCCCAGCGACAGCGCGACGCTGCCCCATCTGACCCGTGCGCTTTACGTGGGCGCGGACGGCGATCTGACCGTGCGCCTCCAAAGCGGTGTCGTGCTGAGCTTCGGCGCGGTGCAGGCAGGCGTCATCTACCCGTTGCGGGTCGATATGGTTCTGGCCTCGGGCACCACGGCAACCGGTCTGGTCGGGCTTTGGTGAATGCTGGGTCTTTCAGTTGAAACGGGGCTGCGCTCCGAGAGCGGGCGCAGCCGCCAGAAATCTCCCAAACCGCTCAACACCCGACGCCCCGATGTCGTGGGGCAGGGGGCCGTGGGCGCTGTTCTGGCCCTTGATCCGGGACTCTGGAGCGGTGATCCCGCGCCCCAGCTGACGGTGCAATGGCGGCGCAATGGCCAGCTTTTGTCGGGGCAGAGCGGGATGACCTACACGGTCCAGCCCTCGGATGAAGGGGCTGTGCTGTTTGCCTGTGTGGCGGCCCAGAATGCCGGAGGGGTGAGCGAGGCCTGTTCGCCGCTGCTGCCGGTCTGGCCCAATACCGCGGTGCAGCCCTGGGGCATCGAGCGCCCCAGCACGCTGGATGTGCGGATCCTGCGCAGCCCCGGAACTCCCCCTGTGGGACTGGTGACGGCCACTGATGCGATCGAGATAGAGTAGGATATCTGCCCCATGATGCCCAAATACCTGATTGAAAAGACGCCGGAAGGTGTGCTGTCATTGTCCCAGGGCGATCTGCCCCTGCAGATCATCCCGCCAAATGGTCCGGGAGAGTACAGGGTACATGCTGTTTCAGATCAGGTGGTGGATGTGACCGTGTCAACGACCGAAGCGCCGGTCAACCAGACGCCGCCCGCGCTGTCTGGCACCGGGCGGATCGGGGAACTGGTCACGGCCACTCCGGGGGTTTGGCTGGGCGCTGTGAGCATCACCGGGCAATGGATGCGCGACGGCATCGAGATTGCGGGTGCCCAGTCGCTGTCCTATACGCCGGGCCCGGCGGATGACCTGAGTGCGTTGAGCTATGTCGAGACGGCGCTCAATTCGATCGGGCCGGACATGGCCCAGAGTGCAGCGCTCAATGTGCTTTACGTGGCCCCCAGCCTGACCGGGCTTCTGGACGGGGCACTTGAGGTGTTCGATCAGAACAGCGGCACCCAGATCCTGGAAAGCGCGATTGCCTTTGAGGGCAATGGTCTGGTCTATGGCACCAACGGGGCAGGGGGTGCGAGCATCAATGCGGCCACCGGGCGGGTCTCGGTGCCCACCGATCAGGCGCTCAGCGGCGTGGATCTTGAGATCACCGCGCAGAACTCGGGCGGGGCGCGGCTGATCACCGTGCAACTGACCGTCGAGGAAGGCGCAGGCGGGCCACAGGCACCGACCTATACGGCCACCGAGATCGATGCGCCCACCGGCGAGGCGACCTTCCGGTTCAGCGACATCAACGATCCGCTGGTGCCGCTGACCGCCGAAGTGGGCCGGTTTGTCACCGGCGAGGCCTTCGTGCTGAGCGATCCCGGTCTGGGGCTGGGCGGCACGCTGCCAGCCTATGGCGTGCTGGACATCTCGGCTTATGATCCGGATCTGTTTGCCGCATCGAGTGCCCGGGCCACCAGCTATATGGCAGCCGGTCAGCGGGTGGTGAACGGGCTGGTGACCGATCCCTATTATGATGCCTATGGCGGGCAGTCCCAGGGCTGGGATGACTACCCGGTCAACTTCGGTGATGACACTTACGAGACGGCGCGCAATGTCGATCCGGGGCGCACCGGAGCGGCGCTGGCGCTGACCCATGGACGGGTCTTCATGAAGGGCGTCTCGGTGATCGGCCAGCCCGACAGCCAGGCCAACAAGGATGCAGCACTGGTCTGCGACAACGGGATGCCGGTGCGCAGGGTCGAGGTCCTGACCGCATTGGACGCGGTCCCGCCGGCGGATGCGTTCCGCCCGCCGTTGAAGGGGTGGGACGGGGTCACATGGTATACGGATGATGATTTCGACTATGACCGTCTGTTCGAGGCGGGCCACCCGTTCTATCCGCAGATCAGCACCACCAGCCCGACCTCGCCGCTGATGAATTTCTGGGTCTCGACCAACAACCAGTTCATCCGCGGGCAGGCGATCGCCGATCAGACGGAGGCCTATTACGAGAGCTACGGGGGCTATATCGGGACGTCTCTGATCTCGTTGTTCGGGGCGTCTTCGGCGGCCCAGAAGATCGAGCGGGCCCGGCACATCATCCAATGGGCCATCGATGGGGTTTACGGCGAACCGCACCGGCCTGACGAGTTCTACAACCCCGGCATCATCGGCGCGGCGGCGCTGCTGTCCTACCTGCTGGTCGATCCTGCAAAACGGGCAGCGTTTGATGCGCTCCTGCCCAGGGATCCCTTTACCGAGCAGAGCTATTCCCAGGAGCAGCACCGCTTCGGTTATGTCCCGGCCAGTCTGATTGATGCAGCCCCCAATCAGCCGACCACAGCGGGCCGCGAGCGGGTCTATGCCTGGCAATCGGGCTATGAGGGGTATCCCTGGCGCAAGGGCATCAAGGACACGCCGATCTCGGGCGATGATCTGGGCGATGTGAACGAGGGGATTTCGTCAAACTATTACAACATCGGTCTGGATGCCTGCACCAAGATCGCGCTGGCCATGCATGCCATGGGCACGGTCCAGCCCGACATCTGGACCCGCACCGGCACGACCGCGATGCGCGATGTCTATGACATGGTGTGGTATTTCGGCGATGAGGGCTTTGACCGGGGCACGGTTGACGTCAACAACATCGATTACATCAATGCGCGTCTGGCTTCGGTCACGCAGAACGAATACGAATGTTTCCGCGATTTCGTCTATGCCCAGCCCGGCTATGTGAAATGGACCGGCATCCCTTATGTGCCCTTCCCGCCCTATGAGACCTATGATGCGGACAACACGCGCCTTGGTGTGCTGCTGCACCAGATGGTGCTTGATGCCGGCAGCCCGATCACGCGCATCGACATCCGCTACAAGATCAACGGTGCCGCAGGCTGGACACTGGTCGCTGACATTGCCATCGGCACCAAGGGCAAATCCGCAGGCGATGCGGATGGCACGCCCTATTACATCACCGGCATCAACGAGGGCGATGCGTACGAAATCCAGATCCGCAAGTGGAATGCCAATGGTGCCAGCGGCTGGTCCACCAATGAGAGCTTCGACGTCTATGATGTGAATGATCCGCCGGCCCTGCTGCCGCCGGAGCGGGCCAAGGGCATCGCGATGGCCCCCGTGCCGCCGAATTTCCGTCTGACCGAGGTCCAGACCAACCCGCCCGATCCCAACGGCCTGCTGGGTTCCGGTGCGGCAAATCTGCTGACCGGTGCGGTGGCTGATTTCGAACAGGGCTGGACCCTGGGTGCGGGCTGGGAGGTCTTGCCGGCACCCGACAACGGCTTTGGCCAGGTCCGGGTCGAGGCAACCAATGCCTTCACCACGGCCAACGGGGTCAATGAGGTGGAACTGCCACTGATTTCAGCCGTGCCTCTGGCCTATGGCGAGGCGCTGGAAATCCGTTGTGAAGTGCCCTTTGTCACCTCCGTGACCCGGCGGCTGCGCTGCGAGGTTTTCGAGTGGAACGCGGCCTCGTCCCAGCTCAACAGCACCAAATGCTACGTCAATCTCGACCCCACTGCCAATCCCGGGGAGATTTCGGACACAGAGGACATGCTGGCCGAGATCACCAATGAGGACACGGTGATCAGCGCCATCACGCTGGATGAAAACCTGGCCAGCAGGCCGCCGTTCTACACGCCGGTGGACCCCGATTGCACCAAGGTGACCTGGCGCTATTACAAGGATGGGGGCGACACCCGTCTGCACATCCGCAACCCCCAGGCCCGCAAGGTCGAAACCGTGCCTGGCACAGCGCTTGATCCGCAATGGGTCTATCAAAACGGCATCGATCGCACCGACAATCTGTTCAGCTTCGACATCTCGGGCGCGGCACTCTCGGCCGGTGATGCGGTGATCATCTTTGCCATGAGCTATAACGGCACGACCGCCGTGCCCTTTGATGCGCCGGGGGTGGTTGCCCAGCTTGACGGCCAGAACATGAGCCTGGTGCGTGCCGGGGTTGCCAGCACGCGCTATGCCTATGCGATCTGGCGCGCCACCAAGCAGCCCGGCAGTGACACGATCAGCTTTGATCTGCCCTCGGATGTGCGTGACATGCAGGTCTCGGTGCTGCGCGATGACCCCGCGACGGTTCAGGCCAATGACAGCAGCGTCGTGTCGGCAGACTCCAGCGGATCCAGTTTCGAGCTGCCGGTGCTGATCCCGCCCCAGGGAGCCCTTGTCGGCTATATGCTGGGCGGTGGTTCGGGGCAGTCTGCCCTGTGGAGCAGCGATGATGGCACCCCGGTGACTGAGGCCCATGACACGGTCCATGGAACCGGCCGGCATCATTCACTTGCAATCGTTCGCGGCACATCCCTGCCGCTTTCGGAAACCATTCAGGTGACTTTGGCTGAATCCATCAACCGCGGCGCATTGATTGGCATAATTCTGTCACGTTGAGCGTGTTCACAGACCGCAGAAGGGGCGTTAGACAGGCCCTTGTGCAGTCCTGAGCATGAAGGCGCTGATTGAATGAAGAGTAAGCAGATTTCCTTTGCCCGATTTCCCAAGCAATGGATCCTGAGCCCCGAGCCACTGGAGACGCCTCAGGCCGGGCATGAAGCCGGGTTTGCAGGCTATCATGTGCAGGCCGCCGAGGCCGTGCCGCTGGTGCCTGTGCACGGGGCTGACGGGGTCCCGGTCGGCCTTTTGATCGGCTGGGCAATCCATGGTGCGGCCTTTTTGCATGAGGGCGGCCAGATCACGCTGGAGCCGGGGCAGGGGATCGATGACCTGTTCACCCATCTTGGAGGCCGGTTCGTGCTGGTCTGGCAGGATGCAGACGGGGTTCATCTGCGGCTTGACAGTGCCGGCAGCCTGCCTGCGGTGGTGCACCCGGCCTCGGGCTGCGTTGCGGCCACCACCACGCTGATCGAGGAGATCCTGCCGCTGGAGGCCGACCCTGCGGTGGTTGACGTCTTCAACTTTCCCGCCGAGCGCGGCTTTCTGCCCTATGGTCTGACGCCGCGCCGCGGGGTCACCCGGCTGATGCCGAATTTCCGGCTGGATCTGGCGGACATGAGCATCCGCCGGATCTGGGCCGCGCGGATGGAGGACCGGGTCACGGCATCCGCGGCACCTGCGCTGGCGCGTGAGATGGGCGATATCCTCAAGAGCCATATGGCGGCCATTCTGGCGGCGGGCCCGAGTGTTCTGTATCTCAGTGGCGGCCATGACAGCCGGATCGTTCTGGCCGCGGCGCGCGGCCTGACGGACCGCCTGAGGGCCGAGACCTATGGTCCGCCGGGGTCGCTGGAGACCCATGTCGCCGGTCAGGCGGCCGCGGCGGCCGGCATTGCCCACCGGGCCATCCCCCTGACCCAGGCAAGCCCGGAGGCGATCGAGGCCTGGCTGCGGCGCACCGGATGGACATTCTATGACCATGTGACCGACATGACCGAGACGGTGCTGGCCAATGAACCCGCGTTCTTTCCGATGTCTGGCACCGGGGCGGAGTTGAGCCGGGCATCGAACTGGGGGGCAGAGGAACTGGATGCAGATGCGCTGAGCGCGGAAGTGCTGCGCGCCAAGATCCGGATGCCCGATGTCGCTGTGATCAACGCGGCAGCCGAGGCCTGGCTCGCCACATTGCCGCCGATGGATGCAGCCCTGGCGATGGACATGGCCAAGATCGAGCAGATCCACGCCTGCTGGTCGGGGGTCGAGATCTACGGCCACGACATGGCCCGCCCGACGCTGAACCCGTTCTCGTCACAGGCGCTGGTCACGCGCTCACTGGCCCTGCCCAAGGCCTACCGGGCCTCCAACGGGTTTTACCGTGATGTGATGCCACATATGTGGCCCGAGCTTGGGGCGGTTGCGATCAACAAGGCCGAAGGCATTCACCGCCTGCGCTTCTGGCGCGAAGAGCTCAAGGCGCGGGTGCCGACCTGGGTCAAGCGCAAGATCAAGCCCTTGCGCTGAGCGCCAATTTCGCAGAGGTCCTGACCATGATCAGCTTTCATCACAAGTTCATTTTCGTCCACATCCCCAAATGCGGGGGCCAGAGCGTCGAGGGGGCGGCCCTGAGTGATCTGGGGATGACCCTGCGCGACCATGGCCGTCTGTTTCTGTGCTTTGCCCGCGAGAGTGCGGCCCAGTGGCCGGGCCGGTATTTCCGCCTTGCCCATCTCACGGCGCGGGAATATCGCGACCATTACCTGCCGCCCGAACGCTTCGAGCAGATGTACAAATTCGCCGTGGTGCGCGACCCCTATGCCAAGGTGGAAAGCCATTTCCGCTACAACAAATACGCGCAGCGCATGAGTTTTGATGCCTTCGTGCTCAAGACCCTCCCGAAGCTGGCGCGCGAGGACCCGTTCTTTGCCTCGCAGATGAGCTATCTGACCGATGCCGACGGCACCGTGCTGGTCGATGACGTGATCAGGCTGGAGGACCTCAGCGCCCGCTGGCCCGAGATCAAGGCCCGCGCCGGGATCGAGACCGATCTGGGGCACACCAACAGCACGAAGGACAAGGGGGACGCCCTGATCTGGACGCCTCAGATGGTGGCAAAGCTGAGCGAGATCTACGCAGATGATTTTGCCCATCTGGGATACCCCGAGCGGGCAGGCCAGCCAGGCAGCAATCCGGCCCCGGCCCAGCCCATGGCCACCCTGCGCCAGATGCGCTTTGGACTGCGGCGCACGCTCAACACATGGCGCCGCGGCCCGGGCACCTGAGCGGTGGGGGTGTGTTGGGGAGGTGTGAGTTGCATGCCACTTGAAGGTCCGCTCTGCGGGCCGAAGCGGGCTTTCGCTGCGCGCGCAGCAATGCAGGCATAGGCACGGGCGAAAAAGCGCCCGGCCCACCTGAAAATCATCAGCCGCCTGGCGTTGCCGCTGAACCGGCGAGGAGGCCTCCATCAATGGTTAGTTCTGTGCCGGTCATGTAGGTCGCTTCATCTGAAGCGAGCATCACCGCAAGGGTTGCAACCTCTTTCGCCTCGCCAAACCGCCGCATCGGTGTGTCCGCCACCATTGCAGCTTCGCGCTCTGCCCGGTCTGGCCCCTTGCCTAGCATCGGCTCCCACATCGGCGTCATGATCGCCGCTGGATGGATGGAGTTGCACCGGATGTTCAGCCCCTGCGCGGCACAGTAAAGCGCGACTGACTTAGTGTGGTTGCGTATCGCGGCTTTCGAGGCGGCGTAGGCAGCGGCCATCGGGATGCCGACGAGTCCCGAGCGAGATGAGATATTGACGATGCTGCCTGCACCCTTCCCTCGCATGGAGCGGATCGCGTATCGGCAACCAAGGAAAGTGCCATCGGTGTTCACCGCATGGACATCCCGCCAGTCAGCCAAACTTGCATTCTCGGGGTCATGAGCTGGCGGCATCCCGTCGAACGGCCCTTCAAACCCGGTGATACCTGCGTTGTTCACAAGCACATCAAGGACGGGAAAGCGTTCTGCTACCGCATTCCAGTCGGCTTCGGATGCAACATCAAGGCAAGCGAAGGTTGCGCCGATCTGGTCGGCCATCGCCTGCCCGTTCCTTGCGTCGATATCTGTCAGAATGACGTCGGCACCTTCATTGCGAAAGGCATTTGCGATTGCGGCACCAATGCCGCGAGCCCCCCCGGTTATGAGGGCTGTCTTGTTCTTCAGTTTGGGCATAAAAACTCCGTAAAGTATGAATTCGATGGAGCCGGGCGTTGTTGGCCCGGAGCGCAGTTCCGCCAAAAGGGGCGGGTTGCCGGATTACCGGTGGCGTTTGTCCATGGTCATTCACTCCTCTTTGGATGACTGCAGAATAGAAAGCGATGGCCCGGTGATCAAGCTGCCAGCAGCAGCAGCCGTTCATCGACCTTGCTGCATCCTGCACTTGGGCTCCTTGCGGCCAGTGACCCTACGTCGCCGCAACACGGCAAAAGCCCATGACCCCCTCACCCGCGCAGGCGTTTCACAACACCTTTGCGCAGGCGTTCCAACCGGTCATGGAGCGGGGTTTGGGGGGTGGGTGACAATGTCAGGGGGCGGCCGAAGATCTGGGGTTTCAGGGCGCCGGCCTTCAGGGCCTTGATCAGGGCGGGTTCCGTCGGGCCGGTGACATCGACCTTGTGGCTCAGCCCGTAAAGATGCTTGAGCCGGTGGAAATCACAGCCCAGCGTGGCGGGCAGGCCGGTGTTGTGCAACAGGGCAGCCGCTTCGCGGCCCCAGGTCAGCCCGTCGGATTTGCGGTTCCACAGCTCGATGCCCGCCAGATGCGGTACCCATGCCGGGTCGAATTGCGCAAAGGCGTCGCGCCGGACCGGATGGGCAAAGACCGCGACCCCGCCCAGAGCCGTGACCGCCTCAAGGGTTTCCATCACCGGGCGGTGTTCGCTCAGGAAGTGCTCCAGCCCCCATGTCAGCATGTGGATGTCATTGTCGGGTGAGGAATATTCGATGCCCGGCACAAGGGTGCAGGAGGGCGTCGAGGCCGCGGCACAGGCTGCGCGGTACTCGTCGAACCGATCAGGCGAGAAACCGGTGTCATGTTCGGTCATCATCACCGCATCCACCCCCAGACGGCCAAAGAGCCGGGCAATCGCGGGCAGCTCCCACTGGCCGTCATAGGACCATGTGGAATGGGCGTGCAGGGTGACCTTCATCGCCGGACCGCCCGCCAGACCGTATGGGCGGCTTCGCGCAGGAAGAAGGTGCGGTGCGCGGGGTCGTAATTGTAGAAGTTGCGCAAGGGTGCCGGGCGCAGCACACCGCCCAGACTGGTCATGAGCTTTGGCCATGTCTCGCGGTGAAAGGCGCTTTTGGGGCCGCGGATGACAAACAGCAGATGCAGGATCTCGCGGCCCAGATTGCGCTGGATGCGCGGCGCGGGCCGGTCCGGGACCACGGGCGGCTGCCAGCCGTCCTCCAGCCGCGCGGCCACGGCCCATGCGGGATATTCCAGCCCCTGACGGCGGGCCAGCGCAAGGCTGCCCCACATCCGGCCATTGAGTTCCATGAACCACGGGGTGCCATCTGCGTCACGCAGCAGTTCCACCATGAACGGGCCCTGCCAGCCGATGTCTGCCAGAAAGGCGGTGATCTGGGTCTGCAGGTCCTGTGATGGCGGGGCCGCCGCACAGGCCGATGAGCCCGAGCCATGGGGGTTCATCATCCGCACCCGGCGGTGCCCCGACCAGCCATGGACCACGCCCTGATGGGCATAGCCGAACACACCCTCGCCCACGCCATGGACCAGCGGCTGGACCAGAAGCGGTTCCATTCCCGGGCCCAGCCGGTCGCGCAGCGCCTCGGCCGCAGTGCGGTCGGGCAGATAGGTGGTCTCGCCCTTGCCAAGCCCGGCCCCATCGGCACGGATCGCCAGCGCCGGTTTGGCAATCGAGGGAAAGGGCAGGGGCTGGTCGAGATCGGCCGGGGCCTTGACCACGATTGTCTGGGGCACCGGCAGGCCGGCCCTCAGGGCGGCAGCCACCTGCGCTTCCTTGTCGAGGGCCACGTCTGCGGGTTGCCCCGTGGCCCCGGCCGAGCGCGGGGTCTCGCCCAGAGCGGCATTGGCCAGCCACAGGCCGGTGTCATCGAGCGGCAGGATCAGATCGGGCGCGTCATCGCCTGTCATCAGCCCGTTCAGCGCGGCACAGGCGGCTTTCGTGTCGGTCTCGGGGGCCGGGATCACATGCAGGGCGGTCAGCGGCAGTGCCTTGAGCGGCAGGGCGTCGCTGCGCCCGAAGGCCGAGACCCGGTGACCGGCTGCGATCAGCGAGAACACCACTTCAGGGGCGGGCAGGGCTTCGGCAAAGCCGATCAGAACATGGGCCATGATTACATCCGTGCCTTGACGGCCCGGGCCAGATGGCGCCGGGTGCGGGTCTTGAGGCTTTCGCGGCCCAGCAGGATCGCCTCGATGTCCCCAAGGGTCATGTCTGCGGTCGGCGAACTGCGCGGGATCGGGTAATCTGCCGCGGAAAACGGTCCGCCATCAGAGGAATAGACCCGCGTGTAGCCGCGTGATTTCAGCCCCTGCAGAACGCTGCGGTTATAGGCGCCAAAGGGAATGGCGGCGGTCGTGATGTCATGGCCTGCCACGGCTGCGATCTGTGCCCGGGCGGTCTCCCATTCGCGGGCCTGTCCGGTCCCGTCCAGGGTCTTCCAGTTCACGTGATCGGCCCCGTGGCTGCCGATGCCATGGCCCATCTTCTGCAGTGCTGCAATGTCATCTGCCCCCAGCGATCCGGGGTGATCCAGACGTCCCGCCAGCACGAAGACCTGCGCCGAGATGCCGGCACTGGCCAGCGGTTCCGCCGCGATCTCCAGATCCGAGCGATTGCCATCGTCAAAGGTGAAATCCGTGCGCACCCGGTCGGCCAGTTTCTGGCTGAGGATCAGGGTTTCGGCAAAGAATTCAGGGGTCACCCAGTAATCGGCCTCGCCGGGTTCAAGACTGCGGGGCGGCGGGCTGCCCCGGGCACCGATGCCGTGGAAGTTCAGGATGACCTGTCGCATGTGATGTGAATTCCGATCCCTGCACCATGGTGGGCTGTTCGGGGCCGCTTATAAGGTGCTGGGCTGCATGGAACAAGTTTGGATCAAAGCCCGAAGCGCAGCATCAGCCCGTGATGGTCCGAGCTGTTGCGGGGGCGTCTGAGAAGGGTCCCGCGTGCGCCCCGGGGCAGCAGCACATGATCGATGGCCAGCGGCAGGGCGGGGCTGAACCGGTCAAAGGTGATATGGGCCGGTCCCGCGCGCCGGGTGTCGCTGGCGGCCGCGATCCGCGCGACACCGGCGCCCCAGGGCACCATGTTGAAATCCCCCGCGATGATGACCGGCCCGTCCAGCGCTTCAAGCCGGGGCAGGATCTGTTCCAGCTGTGCGGCCTGACCGTAGGGCCAGGGCCAGTGCAGATGCAGCGAGGCAAGCCACAGCGCCCGCCCGCCGGGCAGTCGCACCTGGATCAGGGCCAGCCCGTCCCTGTCCCGGCATTGAGCGGTTCCGGGGATCGGCTCGAACCGGGTCAGGATGGCCACACCTCCCACGGCGGCAAAGGGGCAGATCAGCGGGTCGGGATAGGCCTCGAACAGGCGCGTCATGTAGCGCAGGTTGTGATCCGAAACCTCCTGCAAGGTGACGATGTCGGCCCCCGAGGCGATGATCTCATCGGCCAGCGGAGCCCGGGGCCAGGATTTGAACTGCAGGTTCTTCTGGTAAAGCGTATGGGCAGTGTTAGGGGCAGGGGCGGCGGGCCGGAACAGGGTTGCCATATGTCCCAGCGCGACCAGCCCGGCCAGCCCGCAGGCCAGGGCCAGAGGGCGGGAGCGAATGTGCCAGAGCCCGGCGGCAAGGCCGATCAGCGCAAGCCCCAGATGTGGGCGCAGAACCGCCAGGCTGTCGCCGGGAGCGAACCATCTGCCGGTGCCGCTCAGCAGCACTGCACCAAGCGTCAGGACAGCCCCGGCCATGAGCCATGTCCTGCGCCCCGAGCGGGCAAGGGTGGGGGCAGATCTGTCCATGACGGCAGTGTGCAGCCCGTCTCTGAGCCCCGCAAGCCCGGGGGCATGAAAAAAGCAGCGCCCCGGGAGGCGCTGCTTTCAATCCGTCAGACAGGCATCGGTCCGCAGACCGTCTGGTCAGGCGTGGCGGCGGCGACGGCCGACAAAGCCAAGACCGGCCAGAACAGTGACCATCAGAGCTCCGGCAGCCGGGACCGGCACGCTTGAGATCGACGAGAGGTAGATCTCGCGGTACACAGCCGGGTCGGCCAGCGGGTTGGAGGTGAAGGTGTAGATGTTGGACGCGACCAGACCCGTCAGATCCACCATGCCATCGGCACCTGTGCTGAAGAGCACACCGTTGATCGAGATCGCATCGGTGATGTTGCTGATCAGCGAATGGTTTCTGGCACGGATGATCAACTCGTCGATGCGGAACACGTCGCTGAAGGTCAGCGTCAGCATCTCCGGGCTGACCAGGTTGTCATCGCCCGGTGCAATGCCGATGCCCGAGGCACACTGGCTGATGCCGCTGGGACGGGTTCCGGCGGAACAGACACCCAGACCGGCCTCGCCTGAATCCATGAATGGATTGATGTCGGGCAGCCCGCTGTTGCTGGCAGATGCAGAGACGGTGATACCGCCATCGGTGTTCAGACCGGCTGTACCGGCTGCGATTGCGTCGGCATTGGCGCCGTAAACCTGATCGAATGTGCCTTCAAATCCGGAAGATACCCGGAATGTGTCGGCGTCTTTTTCAAAGTTGAATGTGATGGCGGATGCGGACGCACCAGCCATGCAAAATACGGCCAGAAGACCGATAATTGATTTTCTCATGATAGCCCCCAGGAAACGTTACAAACTTACTCGTGGGTTAACGATACCACAGGACCGGCTGTTTCTTTATTGGATTCTTCATATTTGTGCCATTTTTCACGCAAGCCCTGCCATTTAAATATTCTTTTGGATAGGGCAGGCGGAACATTCTGACGGGCATCTGCCCATCAGGCGGGTCTGTGCCGGTAGATTCGTCCCTGCCTTACCCCGCGGTTTTGGCCTCTGACATCAACCGGGCCGGGGCAGGCGCATCCTCGTCTTCCATCACCAGCCCCCAGCCTGCCAGACCGGAAAACGCGCTGGAGACCTCGCCCACGTCATAGGGCAGGCGGTCGAACCAGTTGTTGGCGCTGGCCACGGCCACGGCCTGCAGGATGGTGCTGACGCCCAGCTTCTCGCGGATGCCCGCCTGCAGCCCGGCGTTCGAGCCGAACCCCGGGGTCATGCGCAGGGCAGCCTCGGGGTCATTGCTGGTCACCAGCATCTGCAGGAAGCGCAACTCCGAGACCGAGAGCATCTGATCGGCCTGCGGGGTCTCGGGCAGGGCCGCCAGATAGGTGAAGGTCTCGGCTGCCAGACGGCCCAGAAACTGCAGGTCCGAGCCATCGAGATGCACTGCCCGGTCCACCGCCGCGCGGCCATTGCCCGAGGCAAAGCTGACGCCGACCCGGGTGCCGCGCGACAGGGTGAAACTCATGCACAGACCGTCCGAGCCGATGCCATGCTCGGTGGCATCGGCCCAGAAGGCCTGCACCTGGGGCGCATCGCTCATCGCCTCGTGAAAGCGGAACGGCGCATCCGAGGCCTGGGCCCGGGCAAAGATCGGATCGACGAACTGATAGCTGCGCACCGCATAGCGTTCCAGCCAGCGCCGGGGATAGGAGGTGCAGACCCGGGTGTGAAAGGCCGGCGCATTGCCCTGCTCGATCAGGAACACGGTGGCGTGCTGGAACCCGGTCGCCGTGGCCGCCTGCCACATCTGCCGGGCCAGATGCGAGATCTGCTCGCAGCCGCTCAGCGCCTCGGCGATCTCTTCCAGTTCGGGGCGGCGGAACACATAGACCTGCTGGCGTTCAACGACCGCAGCGATGCGGTCAAGATCGCGGAATGCCTGGTCCGGCAGACCAGATGTTCCCGCGGTTGCGTCTTCCAGAACGGTTCGAACCCAATGCGACAGCAAAATACACCTCTAAGTTGATTAAAATACTATCTGTTCTCGTAAGTAAATGTTGGGTTAACAAATTCAATTTTTTCAGTCCTACAAAGGGCTTAGGCCTGATTCAATACTCGTGGAAAGTTAACGGTATGCGGGGTTTGGGGCAAAATCCCGAACTTCCCCAATTTGACCGGTTTTCAGTGTTAACTCTCTGAAAATTTGAACAAAAGAAGACCGAGACTGCATCAACCCTATCCCAAGGACATCCCATGCAGTCTTCTGTCACCACATTCGCCAACATCACCCCGGCCCTTCACCGCTCGCTGTTCGCCGATCGCGAACGGCAATTCGTCGCCCGCCACCGCTGGAACCTCTGCGTGACGCCCGAGGGGCTGGAGATCGACCAGTATGATGACGCGCACAGCGCCTATGTGGTGGTCGAGCAGGCCGGGCGGCATCTGGGCTCCTGCCGGGTCCGCCCGATGGATGCAGCAACCATGCTGGCGGAGCATTTCTCGGATCTTTTCCCGCGCGCCATGGGGTTCGTGACCAGCCAGCCCGGCACGCTTTATGAGCTGACCCGGTTCTGCCGCTCGCCCGATCTGAGCGTGGCCGACAGCCGGATGATGCTGGAGGCGCTGGCGGTCGAGCTGGACCGGTTCCGCGATGCCCGCAACATCACCGGCTTTGTCGCCGTGGTCTTTCCCGAAGTGGCGCGGTTTCTGGGCACCATCGGGGTGCGGCATCTGAAACTGGACGAGGCAAGGCTGGACGGGCGCAAGGTGCAGCTGATCTGCATCACCCATGCGGTTGATGTCCGCGCGCCCGTCGCGCCCCCGCAGACAGCCCGGATCGCCGAGATGGTGGCTGCCTGAGGCCGCGCGCGCCTTTAGCTTTTGTAGCCCGCCCGCTGGTGCCAGCGCCAGGCGTCTCCGATCATCTGCTGGGGCGTGGAGCGCTCCGGTATCCAGCCCAGTTCAGCGCGCGCCAGCTCCGATCCGCAGACCAGCGAAGCCGGATCGCCTGCACGGCGCGGGGCCATCTCATGGGGGACGGTCTCGCCGGTGACGGCCTCACTGGCCTCGATGATCTCGCGCACGGTCAGACCGCGGCCAGTGCCCAGGCACAGGACGGGCGCGCGGGTGTCGCGCTCCAGATAGTCGATGGCGGCCACATGGGCATCCACCAGATCGCAGACATGCACATAGTCGCGCAGGCAGGTGCCGTCGCGGGTGGCATAGTCATCGCCGAAGATCTTCAGGCTGGGCCGGGTGCCGCGCACGGCCTGCAGGGTGACGGGGATCAGATGGGTCTCAGGCTCATGATGCTCGCCGACCTGCGCGTCCGGGTCCGCCCCTGCCACGTTGAAATACCGGAACCTGAGTGCACGCAGATCGGATGCCCGCGCATAATCCGCGATCATCATCTCGGCCGCCGTCTTGGTCGTGCCATAGGGCGAGATCGCACCAAAGGGCGTGGTCTCGTCGACCTCGACCCCATCGAGATCGCCATTCACGGCACAGGTCGATGAGAACACCAGCCGGTCCACCCCGGTGGCGGCCATGGCATCGAGCAGGCCCATGGTGCCAAGGACATTGTTGTTCCAGAACCGCGCCGGATCATGGACAGAGGCGCCCACCTCGATGAGTGCCGCAAAATGCAACACGGCGGCCGGGCGCCATTCGGTCAGGGCTGCCTCCAACGCTGCCCGGTCGCGCAAGTCCCCCTCGACCAGCGGGCCGAACTGCACCGCATCGCGCCAGCCGGTCTTGAGGTTGTCATAGGCAATCGGCGTGTGCCCTGCGGCTGCCAGCGCCTTGCAGGCATGCGACCCGATATAGCCCGCACCGCCTGTGACCAGAATATTTGCCATGCCCTGCCGCTCTCCCCAGCGTTAACGATTAATTCATCAGGTTGAACGAAGTCTTACCCTGTTTCCCACGGGCAGAGAAAGACAGAGCTCATGCGCCACGCACTTGTCACAGGTTCCGCCGGGTTCATCGGCTTTCACCTTGCCGAACGGCTGCTGGACGAGGGGTTCCGCGTCACCGGCTATGACGGGATGACCGACTATTATGACGTGGGCCTCAAGCGCGCGCGCCATGCCATGCTGGCAAAACGCAACGGCTTTTCGGCCCATGAGGCGATGCTGGAGGATATGGATGCGCTCAGCGCCGTCTGCCGCGAGGCCCGCCCCGATGTGATCATCCATCTCGCGGCCCAAGCCGGCGTGCGCTATTCGCTGGAAAATCCGCGCGCCTATATGGAGGCCAATGTGATGGGGACCTTCAATGTTATGGAGGCCGCGCGCGATCTGGGCGTGGATCATCTGCTGATGGCCTCGACCTCGTCGGTTTACGGGGCCAACACGGTGATGCCCTTTGGCGAGGACCAGAAGGCTGATACGCCGCTCACGCTTTATGCCGCTACCAAGAAGGCGACCGAGGCAATGGGGCATTCCTACGCCCATCTTTACGACCTGCCGGTCACCATGTTCCGGTTCTTCACCGTCTATGGCCCCTGGGGACGGCCTGATATGGCGCTCTTCAAGTTCACCAAGGGCATCCTCGAGGGCGCACCCATCGACATCTACAACCACGGCGAGATGTACCGTGATTTCACCTATATCGATGATCTGGTGCGCGGCATCCACGGGCTGATCGATGCGGTCCCGGGCACGGATCCCGTCGAGGGCGACAGCCTGAGCCCGGCGGCCCCGTTCCGGGTGGTCAACATCGGCAATTCCACCAAGGTCCGGCTGATGGATTTCATTCAGGCCATCGAGGATGAACTGGGCCGGCCCGCCGTGCGCAACATGATGGAGATGCAACAGGGTGATGTGCCCGCGACCTGGGCCAATGCCGATCTGCTGGGCCGCCTGACCGGCTACAAACCCCAGACCGAATTCCGCGAGGGGGTCCGCGCGTTCGTCACCTGGTACCGCGACTATCACGCAGCATGAGGGGGCGCTGCCCCCGGCGCGGAACGCGCCTCCCCCGGGATATTTGGACCAAGAAGTGAGGGCAATCATATCTCATAATCCAATAAATTTAAATAATAACTGAAATTTAGGGGCCAGATACCCAGCAGAGAGTACTGAAATAAAGAAGGTTGCGACGGGCCACCTTATAGACTCGATAATCCTGATGGCTGCTAGAAAAGCGATTGCATATTTTCCACTCGCCTCATCATTACCCATTTTGATCTTGCTATATCGTCGGCTCATTTCGCCCTCCTGGGATCGGTTGCGAATCTCTTCGCATGCCAGATTGGCCTTGAGCGGCGCGTTGTCTCAATGCACGGTCAGATGCCAGCTTTTTCTGGCGAAGTTTAACTCGGAATAAAATAATAAAAACATACAGATAGATAACTTTTCCGAGCAGTAATAAACTGCCTTCAGCATTGGAGGTTTCCAAACTCTTTAACGCATCAAAACGTAGTTACGGGATGCACCTTTCCCAAACTGATTGAATGTAACCATCAGGCCGAGTGCGCAGATTTTAAAAATATTGGCTCTGCAATTGCCGCAATTTAGCCATGTCCATCTAGCAGTTGCACGGCGCGTTCAGTGTGCTAACGAGCGCCCGGTATCTTTATTCATGTTGCAGTGCGAAAAACCAAGGATCTTCCATGACCTCTCCGAACCATCTTCCCGTCCCTGAGCTTTATGTGCCCTTCGATCAGGCCGAGGCCGCGAAAGAGGCGGCGGCGCAGTTGCCCAGCTGGGATCTGACACCGCGCCAGATCTGTGATCTGGAACTGCTGATGAACGGCGGGTTCTACCCTTTGAAGGGGTTTCTGGGTCAGGCCGATTACGAGGCGGTGCGCGATCAGATGCGGCTGGCCGATGGCACGCTCTGGCCGATGCCGATCACGCTGGATGTGAGCGAGGAATTTGCAGGCAGCGTTGCTCCGGGTCAGGAGATTGCCCTGCGCGATCAGGAAGGCGTGATCCTCGCCACCCTGACGCTCTCTGACATCTATACGCCCGACAAATCGGCCGAGGCCGAGGCCGTCTTTGGCGCAGATGATCTGGCCCATCCGGCGGTGAACTACCTGCACAACCAGGCTGGTACTGTCTATCTGGGCGGGGCCATCAAGGGCATCGAGCCGCCCACCCATTATGATTTCCGCGCCCGCCGCGACAGCCCCAACGAGCTGCGCGCCTATTTCCGCAAGATGGGCTGGCGCCGCGTTGTGGCCTTCCAGACCCGCAACCCGCTGCACCGGGCGCATCAGGAACTGACCTTCCGCGCGGCCAAAGAGGCGCAAGCCAACCTGCTGATCCATCCCATTGTCGGCATGACCAAGCCGGGCGATGTCGATCACTTCACCCGGGTGCGCTGCTATGAGGCGGTGCTCGACAAATACCCCTCTTCGACCACCTCGATGAGCCTCTTGAATCTGGCCATGCGCATGGCAGGACCCCGTGAGGCGGTCTGGCACGGGCTCATCCGCAAGAACCACGGCTGTTCGCATTTCATCGTGGGCCGCGACCATGCAGGCCCGGGCAAGAACTCGGCTGGTGAGGATTTCTACGGGCCATATGACGCGCAGGATCTGTTCCGCGAGCACGAGGCCGAGATGGGCATCGAGATGGTCGACTTCAAACACATGGTCTATGTGCAGGAACGCGCCCAATACGAGGCCGCCGACGAGATCGAAGAGGGCATGACGGTCCTGAATATCTCGGGCACCGAGTTGCGCCGTCGTCTGGCCGAAGGGCTGGACATCCCCGAGTGGTTCTCCTTCCCCGAAGTGGTGGCCGAGCTGCGCCGCACCAAGCCGCCGCGCTCCCAGCAGGGGTTCACCGTCTTCATGACCGGCCTCTCCGGCTCGGGCAAATCGACCGTGGCCAACGCGCTGATGGTCAAGCTGATGGAGATGGGCGGACGGCCCGTGACGCTGCTGGATGGCGACATCGTGCGCAAGAACCTCTCATCAGAGCTGGGCTTTTCGAAAGAGCACCGGGATCTGAACATCCGCCGCATCGGCTATGTCGCCTCCGAGATCACCAAAAACGGTGGCATCGCGATCTGCGCGCCGATCGCGCCCTATACGGCGACACGCCGTGCGGTGCGCGAGGATATCGAGGCCTTCGGCGCCTTCGTCGAGGTGCATGTGGCGACATCGCTGGAAGAATGCGAGCGGCGTGACCGCAAGGGCCTTTATAAGCTTGCGCGTGAGGGCAAGATCAAGGAATTCACCGGCATCTCGGACCCGTATGAAGCGCCAACAGCGGCTGAACTGGTGCTCGACACCGAAGGCACCGAAGTGGATCACTGCGCGCATCAAGTGATTTTGACGCTTGAAAGCCTGGGTCTGATCGCGGCCTGAGGGCGGCTCGGTCTGATAAGTCCTGTAATGATATTTATGTAAAATAGAATTACAGGCAGGGGCCGCAAACCTTGACACAGGCCGTCTTTGACGGGATTGGCCTGTGGCAGAAAAGGATATGAGCGATATGACCAGCCCAGCCCTGTCCATCATCATTCCGGCCTATAACCGCGAGGCCACGATCCTGCCTGCGGTGGCCAGTGTGCTGACCCAGACCTTTTCGGACTTTGAGCTGATTGTGGTCGATGACGGCTCCACGGATGCGACGGTTGCGGTGCTGGACACTCTGGATGATCCGCGCCTGAAGGTGCTGCCGCAGACCGAGAACCGTGGCGTTTCTGCGGCCCGCAACATCGGGATCGCAGCCGCCAGCGCGCCCTGGATCGCGTTTCAGGACAGCGATGACGAATGGATGCCCGACAAGCTGGAAGCCCAGATGGCGCGCATCGCCGAAATGGGACCTGCGTGCATCGGGGCCTATTGCGGCATGGCGGTGATCCGCACGCCGGACCGGGCGCTGGCCAAGGGCACGCGCACCCATGTGCGCTACATGCCCCCCGATTACGTGACCGAACCCGAAGGCGACATCCGCAAGCCGCTGGCCCATATCAATCTGATCTCGACCCAGACCCTGATCGCGCGCACCGATATCCTCGAACAGCTTGGCGGTTTCGATGAGGCGCTGCCCGCGCTGGTCGACTGGGATCTGGTGCTGCGCATGGCGCCTTTGGGGACATTTGCCTTTGTCGACCGGCCTCTGGTGCATCAGTATTTCTCGGAGAACTCGATCACCCGGTCGCAGAAGAAACGGACGCTGGCCCACACCCGGGTGCTGGAAAAGAACCACGCGCTGTTTGCGCCCTACCCCGGGCATCTGGCCTATAACTACCGCGCGCTGTCAGGCAACTACCGCCAGACCGGTCAACCGCGGGAGGCTTTGGTCTGGATGAAACGCGCCATCGCGCTGGAGCCCGGACGGCTGAAGAACTACGGCGTTGCTGCCCTGCTGATGGCAAAAAGCCTGAAGGGCTAGGGCTGAAACCCGCGCAACAGCGCCTGTCCCAGAAGATCCGCACCATGTCGTGACAGGTGTCCGCTGTCGGTCAGCAATGGCTGGTCTGCGATCACCGGCGCACAGCCCGGCCTGTCCTGACAGAACAGGGCCAGCGTGTCGATGATCTCGATCCGGTCCTCAAGCCCGGCTTCCGCGATGGCCTGCCCGAAGGCCTGTGTCGCGTGCAGGTCCGGGATCTGGGTGGCCAGCGCCGGGGCCCCGCCGCGCAGATAGCGTTTGCGCATCCCCTCAAAGAGCGGCATTGGCGCAAACAGCACCACCCGGTCGTAATGCGCGCCCCAGTATTCTGCCACAGCGCCCAGATAT
>CANLVD010000021.1 GCA_947494445.1 uncultured Paracoccaceae bacterium
CTTTCGCATCTGTTTGCTCCTTCGAAAGGTTGAGCAAACTCTACATCAAACTGAGGGAAGTTTCGGGGGGCAGGTCACGCTGCGCCCTTTGACACATCATAGAGGTGATTTCGGCCCTTAGCAGACATTGCCCCAGAACTAGCTGTGCTGCAGTGCAGCCCGTCAGAGGAGACATTCGTTGCAAACGCAAAGCCGGTAGAGCAAAGGAGATCTGGACTGCGGAATTAGCTGCCAATCGATCTGAAGAACTGATAGTCGGCTATTATCCGACGCTTTGGATTGCTGCGCTTAGTAAAGCGTAACAAGGCGCAAAACGTTGTCATCAGGGCGATAATCCAGCGCAGCCATAAGCCGGAACGGGTGCCCATCTTTGCCCCCAGTCTCAATGATAATGCTAAACTTCGTTACGTTGTGTTCGTGAAGATATGACATGTTATAGATGTAGTTCGAACGCAGTTTCTCTTTAATGATTGCCTGTAATTCGTCCGACGAAACGTCTTCGAGACCCGCATGATGCATAGACCCCGCTTTCGCGCCTTTGATGTAGGCGAGTTTTGCGTCCTCAACCTGCACGTCGAAGCCGTCTAGCGTCGATGGGGAAGCGTTCACTGCATTGATCGACAGTTCTCTATCAGCTTCGAAGCCATCAAATACCGGACTCTCGATCTTGTAAGACAACAACACGCCTTCCAAGTCAGAGCGAAGGCTAATGCAGTCGTAGCCGTTTTCCTCGAAGGGCATTCCGGACATATTTACGTTCTCAGCAACATCACGGTCGTCTTCGTGTCCCTGAATTATCTTGCGGCCAGCCTTCACACACAGGTTAACCAGTTTCATAGAAAGCAGTGTCTTGAAGAACGAGTGATAGGTTGTGTTCGCGCAGCCAACGTAAGCTTCGTAATCCATTAGACCGTCAGCGAGCTTCTGAAACGCAGTATCTGTGAGGTTGTTTATGTAGACCACGTAAAACTGGCTGCTGTGCTGATAGTCGATGCGACGAACCGGGCAAACTGCGTCACGGAATGCTTGGAACAGTGTTTCTTGTTGGCTGTTTTCCCCTATGTAGTCGCCAACTAAGATGCTGTTCTTCGTTCTCGGATCGAGCAGCGGTATGATGCGCTCGAACACCTGGTAGCCGTACCAGCTATCTTCAATTTTCATCGTGTCAAAGATCAGAGCGATCTCAAGCTTTTCTCGTTCAGGCACCAGCGCTGCCCGCAGTTCGTCGTAGTTGACACCCTTAGACTTCAAGACACGAGCTACCTGCTCGCGCATCCCCTGAATCTCAAACAGCATCCTGTCAGGTGATAACCCGAAGTAGTCACGTATGACCTCAAGCATCCCGTTACCGCGTGCGTTCAAAGTATGGATCGGTCTGATATGCATGCTGAGATCTTTACTTCCCTGTGGGCTACAGGTCTCGGGAAAGCCCGTAGTTGATTCCTGAGGCCTTTGTCGTGCCAAGCCTAGCTAGGAAAGTAATGCAGGTACCGTATTACGAGTGGACAGAGCGAAATCCTCTTATGGTACGCACGACGGAAAGGACATATCTTAAACTCCATATTCTCTGGAGCAATAAATGTACTTATCGAAACTATTTATAAGCGGGTTCAGGCAATTTGGTCAGGAAGATGCGTCTGTGGAGTTGACCTTCCAGCCGGGCGTGAGCGCATTGATCGGCAAGAACGACAGCGGCAAAACAGCAATCATCGACGCTGTGCGCTATGCATTGCTCAGCCGCGATCAGATGTATTTCAAGGTACAACCAGAAGACTTTCACGTCGATGAGGCCGGAAAAAGTGTCGATGATATTGAGATCACCTGCGTTTTGTCGGATCTTAACACCGCAGATCAAGCAGCATTTGCCGAACATCTCACATATCAAGACGGCACTGTTTCGCTCTTCGTCAATTTTCACGCTAGGCGTCTCGCTGCGAACGGATCCGCGCGCAGATGGGTAGAGGTCAATGTTCGCTCGGGTATTGAGGGCGACGGCCCTGCGCTTGAAATGACCGTCCGAGAATTGCTTGCATCGGCGTATCTCAAGCCGTTGAGAGATGCAGATCGTGAACTCTCGTCTGGTCGTGGTTCACGATTGTCTCAGATTCTCTACCACGTCGACGGAATCAAGGAAGGCGCGGAATTTGATCCCGATAATCCACCAGCAACACCCGCGGAAACGGGCGCTCTAAGCTTGCTCGGCCTTTCCGAATACTTCGGACACAATGTGAAGAAGCACAAAGGGGTCGTCGATGCACAAGGAGCCATAAATACCGACTATTTGAAAGCTCTGCTTCTCTCCGGTGACCAAATGACCGGCAAAATTGATTTGACCGAAGGGGGAAACGAAGACACCCGGCTTCGGCATATCCTCGAGCGCCTCGAACTTGGTCTGTTCGGTGAAAGCGGCGCCCAACCCCGAGGAAAATTCGGCCTGGGCTCCAACAATATCCTCTACATAGCTTGCGAATTACTACTTCTTGGCCGCGAGCCAGAAGGTTTGCCATTGCTATTGGTCGAAGAACCGGAGGCCCATCTACACCCTCAAAGACAACTTCGCCTTATGCAATTTCTTAAGCGGGCCGCTAAAGGGAAGGTGAAAGATGGAGAAGGACGGAAGGTTCAGGTCATTCTATCGACGCACAGTCCCAACTTGGCTTCAGGCCTCCCTGTCGCCAACACAATTCTCCTCGATGGCAATACAGCACACCCTCTGTCTGAAGCACACACTTGCCTTTCCCAAAGTGATTACTCCTTTCTGGAACGCTTTCTGGACGCCACGAAAGCGAACCTTTTTTTCGCACATGGTGTCTTGATCGTTGAAGGTGACGGCGAAGCGTTGATCCTGCCTGCACTCGCCCGTGCGATTGGTTTTGATCTGGATGAGCACGGTGTATCAATCGTCAACGTAAAGGGCACTGGGCTTCGTCGCTTTAGCAAAATTTTTCAAAAATCCGACGCCTCCAAGACTTGTATCTCGATCCCTGTGGCATGTGTTGCTGATATGGATGTCATGCCCGATGCCGCGCCTCAAATTCTAGGGCTAGTCGAGAACGACGATGATCCAAAATGGATCAACCCAAAGCGGCGATGGAAGGCCAAGAAAGACTTTGGCGCAGATGCGCCTGCCATTGCAGCGGGCTTGAAGGAACGCTCGGAAGGCCTTTGCAAGGATGATGCTCAAAACGTGCGCACCTTTGTAAGTGACCACTGGACTTTGGAATACGATCTTGCCCGTACCGGATTGGGCTCGATGGTGTTTCACGCGGCGATGCTTGCCAGTGCGCATGACAAAATCTGCGACGGTTCGAAAGCTGAGGGTGAAGTAATAGCAGAGGCGGAGACGAGCTTTGCAAAACTGTGGGCTGAGTGTGACGAAGACGATGAACTTACAGCAATCCAAATCTATGAACTCTTCACAACGAAGAAGGCTTCCAAAGCTATTGCTGCCCAATACCTCGCTGCTGCCATTGACACGGAGGCGGCATCTGAAGGATTTGACGCCGCTGCGTTCGAGGAACGTTTGCCGGACTATCTTTTAGATGCGATCAAGCACGCTTGTGGCAAAACACCGCCGGCAGAACCACCTTTAGAAGCTCAGCCTGCTCCTGCGGCGGCTACGCAATGAATGGTCATCCAACCATCCCGGACGTGACCGATGATGACGTTGCCTGGATCACCGATGTTATGGGTTTAGACGTTCTAGATGAGGACCGACAGGCGTTCCTCAAAAGAACCGAAACATTCGATGTTTCGGCTTGTCCCGGCAGCGGGAAAACCACCTTGGTTGTTGCGAAACTGGCGATTTTGGCGAGGAAGTGGCAGCATACCACATCAGGCGTTTGTGTGCTCTCTCACACGAACGTGGCCAGAGAAGAAATCCAGAACAAGTTGGGCCATACACCCGTTGGTCATCGCCTTCTCCACTACCCGCATTTCATCGACACGATCCATACGTTTGCTAATCGATTTCTGGCTTTGCCGTATCTGCGCTCCAACGGCTATCCGTCACCGCTAATCGACGACGATGTCGCGAAGGTGTTCCGTTGGAATGTTTTGCAGGGACGGGAGCGCTGGAAGTTTGAGAGCTGGCTGAACAACAAACACACCAGTATTGATGAGATCACTTTTTGCGATAGCGACTTATCCGTAGCGCTCACTTCGAGAGATTTCCCGACAGCAGCTCACACGGCAACTTACCAAAGAGCCCAAAGGATCCTTTTAGAATCCGCTGCAGCGGGTCACTTCCGGTATGAAGAAATGTTCGTTTGGGCTGAGTGCCTGGTTCAGGAGTACCCCGAGGTGGCAGCAAGTCTGTCTCGCAGGTTTCCATTGGTTTTGATCGATGAGATGCAGGATACATCACAAAGGCAAGCAGCGCTGCTTGCGTCCATCTTTGACCGCGCAAACGGCCCCAGTGTTGTCCAGCGCGTGGGCGACCCAAACCAGGAGATATTCAAGAGCGGACAAGAACAAAACATCGCAGATCCCTTTCCTGATGTTGGCGAGGGGCGCACGATGTCGATTGCCAATAGCAGGCGATTTGGGCCCGCTATAGCGACGCTCGCAAATCCACTGGCCGTCATTTCACTCGACGGAGATGGCCTCCAAGGGAGTGGCCCACAACGGGCTGTAGAATTCTCGGAACACAGTCGCAACCTGATCATTGTCTTCCCCGACAACAATACCGATGGCGTTTTGGAGGCATTCGGAACGCACCTCCTCGAGACATTTGACGATGCAACAATAGCGAGCGGCGATTGTTTTGCGGTTGGCGGCGTACATCGGCCAGCACCAGAAGTGATCGCACCAGGGCATGGGAAATTCCCAAGGTCAGTGGAACACTATTGGGCCGAGTATAGCCCTGAGATGTCAAAGTCAGACCGACATCCCAAATCGCTTGTTGGCTACGTTCAGCATGCCCAGAAAATGATACGTGAATCGAAAGACACTGCTGGGGGGATCGCGCATTTCGCAATAGGGCTCAAGCGGCTCACGCGACAAATCGGGCAGCCAGTAGGCGATCTTGAGCGAACGCGTAAGCACAGGGCCATTCGAGGCGTCCTTGCCCTTACTCCAGAGGCATTGGGAAGATACGACGCGTTTGTCCAAACGTTCCTCATCGGAATGACACCAGTAACAGAAGAATTATGGCTCGACTATGCGCCACAACCTAGGGAGTTGGCAGGACACTTATGCCAGGGCGACCTCAATCCCGTTGCGGGCGATGAGTTTCTAGCGTGGGAGGAACCGCAGTTGGAAGGGGCCGATCAGGGAGGCCCACACCCACAAGTCGAAAACGTCGTTAAAGTCACATCTGGCGACCGGGAAGTATCCATCCGCCTCGGTTCGATACACCAAGTAAAGGGTCAAACACATTTTGCGACCATGTTGTTGAGCACGTTCCAGAACGATCATTCGTCCGAGAAGATCTTTCCCTGGCTGACCGGAGAAAAGTCATCCGGGAATGGCGAAGGTGTCCGGAATCTCTCCAAGCTGAAACAGTCCTATGTTGCTTTGACGCGGCCGACACATCTTGTAGCTGTTGCCGTACGGAATTCTGCGATTGATGGGTGTAGAGCCAAGGCCATGGAAATGCTTCAAGCCCATGGTTGGGAGATCAAAGATCTGTGTCCGTAACGGTTTGCGGATCTACTCGGTCCACTGATTCTTCGAAACTTTGGCGTCAATAAATGAGCGGCAGCCGTGATCGGCTTTAGTGAGTCTTCAGCCAGATCATGCCATCAAAGGCACCAAGCTTCGCCTTATCCTGGGTGTCGTACAGACGGCGGGCCTGAGTTGCGACCCCAGTGCTGAGCCGGGTGATTTTTCCGCTCCACCTGCTGGCTTTTGGGAAGACCACAATGTGGAACCCGTCCATTTTCAGGTAGTGATTCCCACTTTGCGAGACTTTCCATTTTCGTGTCAGCCAGCGCCCTCGCCTTTGAGCCAAATTCTTACTGTCAGATTCCCGTTTTGAAGCGGCCGCGTAGTCCTCCTCCATCTTGCCGGCACAAACACAGCCGCACTCTAGAATGTGCGAATAGTCAGGATGCTGCATCTGGTGAACATACCGGATGTCCTGGTTTTCGCACATTTCACATTGGGTGGAAGGTTCACCAAGATCCTCAAATCCGATGCATGTCCAGCCTTTCTTAGGAACACCTTGTTGCGACCATTTCCCAAACGATGGCATTTCAGACCCCCTGGCCCTCTGACGCAGGCAGTTTGATCAGGTAGCCGCGAGCCAGCTTCTGTTTGACTAAGTCAGAAAGGGCAGTCTCAGCCTCGGTTTGTGTCCGGTACCAATCCTGGCAATGCCGCCCCCAAGTACCAAAGCGGCTCCACTGTCGGTGGACGCCGTGTTGGCCAAACAGGTCATTGGTCAGCCCCACGGAATAGAACCGGTTCATGTTGAGAGAGGGATCTGTGCGGCGCATATCAATTTGCATCGATCTCCTCCTCGCTCATCGGAATATAGTCGATAGAGACCCTTTCTAGACGCGGCTCCTTTTGCTCAAGACCCCATCGGCGTTTCGTGTAGAACTCAAGTGCTTTCCTCGTTTTGGCCTCAAGCACGTCTGAGGTGAACCCAAATTCAATGCGGACCACGCGTTGCTGCGCCTCAGTCAATCTTGAATGCGGTTTGAGTTTCAGGATGGCCCAGGTGAACCAATCGTCATCTCGGGGTACCGCACCAGCCGGCTTGGTTTTTGCGAACGACTGATCCGAGTTAATGCGAGCAGGATGGAAGTCACGAAAACCACTACGTTCAAAACACCAGGCTCGTACGTGAAGCCTAACGCCATCAGAAGCGAATCGAACAGGTGCAATCCAGCGAGTCATCGGTTCTGGATCTCGCATCGATTGATAAACGATCCTTGTTGCCTCTTTCGCCCTGAAGGCACGGTAGAGCGGCCGTAAGACGCGCAGGTCCTGAGTGCGTTGCAAATCTGGCAATCTATCGAATGCTGGAGATGGAGTGCCGACTAAGAGTTGCTCCAGCTCCATCGAAGACGACTTACCAGTGAGCCGTTCAAAGCTGTGATCGGCCAGGTATTGGCGCGACGAGGCATCATAGTGCAGTGCGTCTTTCGGCGCTTCGGCGAGGTAAGTCCGAAAATCGAGAGCGGCCTGCGCATTAGAAATACCAAAACGCTTGATCAAGGAAGCACGAGTTGCTGCACCGTCCCAGAAAAACAGTCTGTCGAGGTATTCTAGGCGCGCACGCTGGGCATGTTTGAGGTCTTGAAAGGGCATGCGACAAGGTTACCTTGACTCTTCATCACTGTCCATATAGTTTTTACATGTGTAATAATTGATGGTGCGACATGAGAATACTTCATACTGCAGATCTGCACCTAGGGCGTCAGTTCATGGGGTTGAGCCTCGAGGAAGATCATGAAGTCATACTAGGCCAGATTCTCGAGACGCTTTTGGCAGAACGGGCCGAAGTTCTTGTGATTGCAGGGGACGTTTTTGATCGTGCTTCGCCGCCCAATTCGTCAATCCGGCAGTTCAACCACTTCCTCAAGCGCGTGGCAGACGAGACCGAAGCCGCCGTAGTGATGATTTCGGGAAACCACGATTCCGGTGACCGGATCGAGGCAATGTCTGTCTTCTCCACCGCGTCGAGGGTGCTGGTACGCGGAATCGCCGACGCGGTCGAGGCTCCGCTTTTGCTTAGTGACGAGCATGGCGAGATCGCCTTTTCTGCATTGCCCTTTTCCTATGAATACGCAGCTCGGGAAGTGTTCGAGGATGAGGGTATCAGCACGCCAGCAGATGTCATCGCGGCCCAGATCTCTGCAGCGAGGGGTCAGGTGCCCGAAAGAGCGCGTTGGGTTGTAGTGGCTCATGCCTTCGTCGCAGGCGGCGCAGTCGGTGAGACCGAGCGCGCCCTGACACGGGTCGGCGGGATCGAAACTGTGCCCTCTGATGTCTTCGACGGGGCGGATTATGTGGCACTGGGGCATTTACACAAGCCGCAGGAAGTGGGCGCGAGCCATATTCGGTATTCCGGCGCACCGCTCGCGTTCGGTTTTGACGAGGCGGGAAGTGAAAAATCCATGACTATCGTCGATCTCAAAGCCGAAGGGGTCGAGATCCGTACCGTAGCGTTCCGTCCGATCCGGCAAGTGCGCTCGCTGACCGGAGCATTCTCGGATCTTCTGGCAGGAACGCCGTCTGAAGACTTCATCCAGGCCAATCTGACGGATGAAAACCCTCTGATTGATCCGATGAAACGGTTGCGCGCGACCTACCCCAATGCTTGCCATCTGGCCTACGACCGTCAGGCACGCGCTCCGGAGACAAAGGCGCTCGGCAACGGACGGGCCGCAGTCTCGCCAATCGAGATGGTCGGCAACTTCATGAAGGTTGTGCGCGGCCGAGAACCAAATACCTCCGAAGTCGCGATCGTAGCAGACAAGCTCCACGTGGTAGCCTCCGGGGAGGAGCAGTCATGAGACCAATTCGCCTATCGCTTCAGGCATTCGGGCCGTTCGCGACAACCGAGGTGGTAGATTTCCGCTCTGCGTTGGAAACAGGGTTGTTCGGAATTTACGGTCAGACGGGGGCGGGAAAGTCGACACTGTTTTCGGCGATGTCCTTCGCACTTTTTGGCGCACCAACCAAGACCGATCAGGAGCCACGGTCGCTGCGTTCGGATCACTCTGCGCCTGATTTACCTACTGAAATCGAATTTGTTTTTGAGCTCGGCACTAAAACCTACCTGATCCGTCGTCGTCCGGCGCAAGAGCGTCCGAAGGCGCGCGGCGAAGGGACAACAGATGACGCAGCGGAAGCCTCCCTATTCGACGTAACCGGGATCCCGGTGGATACGCTTGGCCCGAGCCAATCCGGTCGCGTAATTGAAGAAAAGAAGGTCTCGGTAGTTGGGAGAGAGGTCGAGGCTCTGCTTGGCTACGGAGCGGATCAGTTTCGCCAGATCGTGCTATTGCCGCAAGGCAAGTTCGAGACCTTTCTTGCTGCAAAAACTGATGCACGGGTCGAGATATTGCGAGATCTCTTCGACGTGAAGATCTATCGCGACCTGGCCGCCCGGCTGAAGGAAGAAGCCTCAGAGGCAGAGCGAGCGTTGCGCGACCAACGTGCACTCTATTTGGCTCGACTTGAGGAACGCGGCTTCGAGAGCGCCGAGGCACTGGAACTAGGAATTTCTGCGGCGGAAGCCAAGGTCGCGGAGAAGCAGAGAATTCAGCTGGTTGCAGAGGCGGCGAACGAAGCCGCACGCAAGGCTTTGACCGAAGGCGAACAGATCGAAAAGGCTTTTGCTGCCGTAGACACGGCGCGGCAGGCGCTTGACAGCCTCAAGGCGAAATCGCGTGAGGTCGATGCTCTGGCCAAGCGGGTCGAGGCAGTCAGCAATGCCTTGCAAGCCCGTGATCTTGAGACGGCTTGGCACCATGCGAAGCACGACGGAAGACTTGCGGTGGATGCCGTTTCCAACGCGGAAGCAGAGCTCAATACCGCAAATGGGGCGAAGAAGGAAGCGGCGCAAAAACTGGTCGAGGTGCAGTCTGACGAGGAGCGACGGAAGCAGGTTCAGGCCGACCTGACAAAGTTGGAGGCGATCGAGAGCCAGGTCGGGCAGGCAGCGGTGCTACAGAATGCGTTTGATGAGGCTGCGACGGACGAAGCCTCAGCGAAGAAGGCGTTGACCAAGGCCGTAGAGGCCCGTGAAAGGCTCCAGTCTCAGCGTGATGCGGCCGATCTGGCGCTTGAACAGGCGCGAAAGACCGAAGCGGTGCGAGGCAAGCTGTCCGGAGAGCTGGCCGAGGTCAACCGGGAAAGGGTCAAGGCAGCGGCGCATGCAAAGGCGCAGGGAGCCGTGGCGAACGCCGAACGAAAGGTCGAAGCGGCATCGAGCGAGCTGGTAACTAAAACCGATGCGGAACAGGCCGCCGAGGCGACCCTGACTGATGCCGAGGCACGGCTTTCGCGAACGCAGGCAATCATTCTGGCCGAAAAGTTGACCGAAGGAGCGACCTGTCCTGTCTGTGGTTCCCACGATCATCCTGCGCCGGCCCATGGCGCGACCGAGCAATCTGGTTTGACCGAAGCGTTTCGCAATGCGCAGGCTGAGGCGAGAACTGCAGCCGAGGCCCGGGTTCGAGCGGAAACCGAACTCGGCAACTGCCGAACGTGGCTGGACGAAAAGAAGCGGGCTCTGGACGAACAGGAACGGCCCGAGCGTACGATGGCGGAACTCGAAGCTGAAATCACTCGGCTGGAAGGTGCCATCGCCATGCTTGGCGAAGCCGTCGATCTTGACGCGATGTCAGAGCATTTGGCCGATCTCAAACGGAAAATGACCGAGGCCGAAGCTGCCGAGGCTACGGCGCGCGCTGCTTCAGGGCAGGCCGAGACCGCTATCGCCGGGGCGCGCGCCACGCGTGATACGGTGGTCGAGGCCCTACCGGAAGGTCTGCGCACGCCCGAGGCGGTTATCGTACGGCGGGAGGCTCTTCAACGCGAGCAAAGGCAACTCTCCGACGCGCTGGAAGGGGCGACGCAAAAGGAACGAGCGGCCAGCGAAACGCTCACTCGTACGCAGGAGCAGCTTGAAGCAGCGAAGCGGGCGAGCAACGCGCAGGCGCAGCGTGTGGAAAAGGCGCAAGGTGATTTTGCCGCTCGGCTGGCTGAGGTCGGGCTGGACAATGCAGGATACGAGGCTTGCAAAGCGCATTTCTCGACCCTCGACGCCGACCTTAAAACGGTTACCGATCATCGTGAGGGCCTGATCGCGGCGCGCACGACATGGCAGAACGCTACGGCCGCTTGTGAGGATCGCGAGCGCCCGGACCTCTCCCCGCTTCAGCTGGCACTCAATAATGCTACCCAGGAATTGAACGCTGCCAACGATGGGCTCTCCTCGTCCAGAACAGATGTATCGTCCCTGACCAACTTCAAGAAATCGTTGGCCGACGCCTTGGCCGAAACCGAGCGGCTTGAATCCGAAACCGGTCCGCTTCGGGGGCTGGCCGATCTGGCCAATGGCAAGAACGATTTCAAGATGACGCTCGAGACCTTCGCGATTGGCGCTATGTTCGACCAGGTGCTCGAGGCGGCGAACATGAGGCTCGACCCTATGACGCGCGGGCGCTATCGGCTGACGCGCGGGCTCGAGCCGTCGGGCGGGCGAGGCAAGCGTGGGCTCGAAATCGAGGTCTTCGACATAAACACCGGTAAGGCGCGCCCTACGGCGACCCTTTCCGGAGGCGAGACATTCATCGCGGCACTTGCCCTGGCGCTCGGGCTCGCCGATGTGGTCGAAAGCCTGTCAGGTAAAATCCGGATGAATACAATCTTTATCGACGAAGGCTTCGGCAGCCTCGATACCGAGAACGGGGCGGGCACGCTGGACCAGGTGATTCAAGTTCTTGCGGCGCTGACAGAAGGCAGCAGGGCGGTGGGTCTGATTTCCCATGTCGGGCTGGTGCAGGAAGCCATTCCGCAAGGTTTCTACGTGCGTTCGACGCCGAGCGGAAGCCGGGTCGAGGAAAGAAAGGGGTTAGGATGACGGAGCGGTGGTATTACCGAAAGGCCCACAACCGCCGGCTGGTGACGGGACGAACAATCTCTGTCCGTGGTGGTTGGGTGCGCCGAGGCAACCAAAGAAGTAGCAAGGGCGCATCTTTCAAGCGGGCTTGTCCAATCTGCGGGGCCCCGATCATAAGCATCGGAATGCCAAGAGGTGGGTGGGTCCACTTCGAGGGACGTAATGGCCTCACGCGGGTTAAACATCCATGTCTACATCTTGGCGAAGGTTTGAGCGGGCGGCGTGATGAGAACACGCCAGATCTTTTCAGTTTGCCCTAAACAGGTCGTGAGCCTTTCAGAAACCCGAGCTGTTTTCCGAAGAAACCTGCCTTCGTGACTCAGCTGCGCATACCATGCAAATCAGCCTTGCCTCTGCGTTTCAAAATTCGGCCGCTTCTTACCAAGCTCTGCGCGACTCCTTTGGTGAAGGACTGCTATTGCTAAATGGACTGAGGTCGTTTGCACATGCAGCTAATGACCGCTTTCCGCCCGAGTTTAGGAAGAACTAGGGGACTTTGTCCCCACGCGCCTGCAACACAATTAGACCGGGCCGTGTCCTCGGCTGCGCCTGTGGGCCGCACCAACCCAGTCGAATTGTATTGCACTTGCTACCCCCAACCCTCGCCGGGAGTAGGTTTTAGAGACGAGCGCCCTGAAGGGCTTCGCTCAAAACCACTTTGAAAGGGAACCCATGACTAACCTCACCACAGAACGGCAAAGGCAATACCATATGTCGAAAAAGGAAAGGGTCTGTCGCAAAAGGCAAACCTATGTGTCGTCTCACAAAAGGGGGAGTGGCGGACCGAGGAGGATTCGAACCCCCGACCCCCTGATTCGTAGTCAGGTACTCTATCCAGCTGAGCTATCGGTCCACTGGCGCGTTAGGTATCGTCGTCTGCGGGGCTTGGCAAGGGCCAATTGCGTTGTTGGTGCCCGAACCTGCGAAGGCGCTTAAGACCAATTGCGCAATCTCACGCGCAGCAATCAGTTTTGGGTTTTTACACATCGGGGTTACCTTGTGTCACGCGCCGTCAGAGCGCTCATTAAACCAAAAAGGGAGTTCAATTATGGATATGGCTTCTCCGGTAGGGCGGGTTCAGACCTGGCTCAACCAATTCAGCGAAGCCCTTGAGGCGCGCGATGTTGCGGCCCTCAAGGCGTTGTTCGCCGAGGATTGTTATTGGCGTGATTTCGTGAGTTTCACCTGGAACCTCAAGACCCTTGAAGGCCGTGAGGCCATCGGGGACATGGCGGCCGAGATGCTCGACAAGGTCAACCCGTACAACTGGGCCATCGAAGGGGACGCGACCGAGGCCGACGGCATCACCGAGGCCTGGCTCACCTTCGAGACCGATACCTGTCGGGGGAAGGGCCATGTGCGGCTGAACGCAGACGGGTGCTGGACATTGCTGACCACGGCGCAGGAGCTGAAAGGCTTTGAAGAGAAAAAGGGCCGGGAGCGTGCGCCCGGTGTCGTGCACGGTGCGGATAAATCGCGCGAGACATGGGCCGAGCAACGCGCCCGCGAGGCCACCGAGTTGGGCTATACCAAACAACCCTACGTGGTGATCATCGGCGGCGGGCAGGGTGGCATCGGGCTGGGCGCCCGTTTGCGCCGTCTGGGCGTGCCCACGATCATAATCGAGAAAAACGAGCGTCCCGGCGACAGCTGGCGCAACCGTTACAAATCGCTCTGCCTGCATGACCCCGTCTGGTACGACCACCTGCCGTATCTGCCGTTTCCCGATGACTGGCCGGTGTTTGCTCCAAAAGACAAGCTTGGGGACTGGCTGGAAAGCTACACCAAGATCATGGAACTGAATTACTGGACCAGATCCACCTGCCAGTCAGCCACCTATGACGAGGCATCGGGCGAGTGGACCGTCACGGTTGATCGTGACGGTGAGGCAGTGACCCTCAAGCCCAAGCAGCTTGTGCTGGCAACCGGTATGTCGGCGGTGCCCAACATGCCTGATCTGCCCGGTATGGACAGCTTCAAGGGCGATCTGCACCATTCCTCAAAACATCCGGGCCCCGATGCCTACAAAGGCAAAAAGGCGCTGGTTGTGGGGTCCAACAACTCCTCCCACGACATTTGTGCAGCTCTTTGGGAAGCGGGGGCGGATGTGACCATGATCCAGCGCTCATCCACCCACATCTCGAAGTCCGACACGCTGATGGATCTGGCGCTCGGGGCGCTTTACTCCGAGGATGCACTGGCCAACGGGATCACGACGGACATCGCCGATCTGATCTTCGCGTCGATCCCCTACAAGGTGCTGCCCGCCATTCAGGCCCCGCAATGCGAAGAGATGAAGAAGCGCGATGCGGATTTCTACAAACGGCTTGAGGCCGCTGGCTTCAAGCTCGACTTCGGCGCTGATGAAACCGGTCTGTTCCTGAAATACCTGCGGCGCGGATCGGGCTATTACATCGATGTAGGCGCGTCCGAACTTGTGGCCGATGGCGAGATCAAGCTTGCCCATGGACAGGTGGTCGAAGTGACACCAGATGGCCTGAAACTGGATGATGGCACCGAGCTGTCTGCGGATCTGATCGTCTTTGCGACCGGCTATGGCTCGATGAACGGCTGGGCCGCGCAACTGATCAGTCAGGAGGTCGCGGACAAGGTCGGCAAGTGCTGGGGTCTTGGATCAGACACGCCCAAGGACCCCGGTCCATGGGAGGGCGAGTTGCGCAACATGTGGAAACCCACCCAGCAGGAAGGCCTGTGGTTCCACGGTGGCAACCTGCACCAGTCGCGACACTATTCACAGTTCCTGTCGCTGCAACTCAAGGCCCGGATGGAGGGGCTGGACACGCCCGTCTATGAACTGGCCCCGGTCCATCACACATCCTGAACATCCTTCGTGGCAGCGGGGTCATCCCTGCTGTCGCAACCATCGCGCAAGACCTTTGAGCACCACTGGCGCGAGTGCCAGCAGAATGGTGATCCGCGCCACATGATGCAGCGAGATATAAGCCACATCTTCACCCATCGACAGCGCGACCAGTGACATCTCTGTCAGGCCACCGGGCGCAAAGGCCAGGATCACCTGCTCGATGCTCTGGTCAAACAGATCGTGAAACGCCACGGCAAAGCCAAGGGCCACCCCCAGCGTCAGAACCGTGGCGCCCAGGCTCAGGGCAAGGGCGCGCAGAACCAGCGCCGTGGGACAGCCCAGAAACCGGCAGCCCATGATCGTGCCCAGCAGAACCTGAGCCAGAATGACCAGAAGGGCAGGCGGGGCACTTGTGGTCATGCCGGTGACATGGACCGCAGCACTCAGCAGCATTGGGCCCAGCAAACCGGCGGCGGGCAGGCGCAGCCAGCGCCCCAGATAGACACCGGCAACTCCGCATGCGGTCAGGATCGCCACGTCAAGTGCGCCGAGCGCACCCTTGTCACCGGACAGGCTTGAGACACCGGAGACTTCAAGCCCCAACCCCAGACGGAACCACAGCGCAATTGCCCCGATGGTGATGGTGATCCGGGCTGCATGGGACAGCACGATCTGCCGGTCATCGCCGCCCATGGATTTGCCCATCAGCATCATCTCAGTCAGACCGCCGGGCATGGCCGAGAAAAACGCCGTGACCGGCTGCATCCGCCCGACAAAGATATAGAAGGGCACCACAAGGCCAGCGGCTATCACCAGATAGATCGCCAGAAATCCAAGCGAGATCGCCCATTGCCCGATGTTTCCCAGCACGTCGGGCGAGAAACTCGCGCCCAGCAACACGCCGATCACCGCGATCACCAGAGTGCGCACCCGCTCGGGCGAGACAAGCGGCAGACCCGCAAGCGCACCGATCAGGGTCAGCACCAGCGCGCCCAGCATCCAGGGCAGGGGCATCGACAGGACATGAAAGACAGCACCCCCAAGCGCCCCCAGCCCGGTGGTTGCAATCATGGCTGGCAGTCGTGTGGTCACGCCCCGGTCGCCATCCATGTGTCAATCTCGTCCCGACTTGGCATCGATGGCGCAGCGCCCGCGCGCGTCACAGATATGCCAGCAACCACACAGCCAAAACGCACTGCATCCAGCACTGACCGGCCGTCTGAAAGGGCAGCTGCAAACCCACCGTTGAAGGCATCGCCCGCGCCTGTCGTTTCCACCACCGGCCCGGCCGAGATCGCCGGCACCAGCCCATGGCCGTGCAGATAAGCCCCTTGCGCACCCATGGTGATGATCGGCTGGCCCACACCCATCTCGCACAGACGCGCGGCAGCGCGCGCGGCATCTGCCTCAGTCAAGACCGCAAGCCCGGTCAGAGCTTCGGTCTCGGTCTCGTTGGGCGTGATGAAATCGCAAAGCGCCAGCATCTCGCGCGGTAACTCAGCCGCCGGTGCGGGGTTCAGCAAGGTCGCCGCCCCCGCCGCACGGGCGCTGTGCAATCCCGCCAAGGCTGCGTCCAGCGGTTGCTCCAACTGTGTGATGAACACATCCGCACCCGCCATCACGCTTTCATCAATATCCTCGGGCGACAATTCAGCCGCCGCGCCGGGCGAGATGATGATCGCATTGTCGCCTGTTGCATCATTGACGAAGATGAACGCCGCCCCGGTATAGCTGTCAGCCATGCGCCGCGCATGAGAGGTCACGCCTGCGTCTGCCCAGATCCTGTCAGCCATATCGGCAAAGGCATCCTCGCCCAGCCGCGTCAGAAAATGCGTCTCGGCCCCGGCGCGCGCCGCCGCCACCGCCTGATTGGAGCCCTTGCCCCCCGGCCCAAGCGCAAAGGACCGGCCCAGGATCGTCTCGCCCATCACCGGCATCCGGTCCGCGCGATAGGCCGTGTCGGCCACAAAAACTCCCAGGATCACGACCTTGCCCATGGCATTCCCCTTCGTGCTGCATAGATCCAGTGATGAGCGCAGGCGCGCGCGGCGTCAATGCCTGCTGATACATTCCCCGTTCGAGCCCGAGGTTTGCAGAATCGCTGCCGCTGCCCTGTGACCGCTGGCCAGAACCTCAACCGGCTCCGCTCCCTCGTGCATGGCATAAAGCGCACCTGCGCAAAACCCGTCGCCCGCGCCCACGCTTGAGCGGATCGCACCATCGGGCAGGGGGGCAGGCGGCAGGGTTGCAGTGATGCCATTGTCCAAGGCCAGAACAGCCGTGTCAGGGGTGTGCAGGATGACAGATTTGCGGATGCCCAGCCCCAGCAACCGTGCCACCAGATCATCATTCATCGCAGGGCTGTGGTCCTCAGCAGGCAGTCCCAACGCACGGCAGGCCTCGATCTCATTGAGAAACAGATGATCTGTATGGGGTGCAAGTGCCGCCACCAGCCCGGCAAACTCCGGATGATCAACCGAGACCAGATCGACCACCGTCTCAAGCCCTGCCGTGGTTGCCGCAGCCAGCGCATCAGCCGCACCGGAGCGTTCCCCGTCAAGCGCATCCATCCTTGCCAGCAGCATCGGATAGCCGAGATAGAAAAACCGCGCCTCAGGTCCCCTCGCCAGCACATCCACCACATGCTCAGGGGCAAAGACGTCATTGGCCCCGCCATTGTAAAAGAAGGTACGGCTTTTTCCGGGCACCGACATCACATGGGTGTGCGCTGTCGGCACGCCCTCACAAACCTTCAGCCCGTCTGTTGTGATTCCAAGTTCAACACATCTGTCCAGCACGAACCGGCCATGGGGATCGTCTCCGATGCAGCCCATCCCATGCACCGGCAAGCCCAGTTTTGAGGCCGCAAGATCACTCGCCACATTGGCCGCACCACCGCCTGTACTCAGATGCAGATCACGGATCCGCGTCAGTTCATTGACGCCCGGATAGGCGTCGATCGTCTGGATCACATCGACAATCCAGTTGCCCGCACAGATGATGCCGCGCCGCGCGCTCAAGCGCGGGCCTGCATCCAGTCAGTCGTCTCCTGCAACTTTGGCGGGTTGCAGCCCTTGCGCGTGCAGTTGATCGCCGCTGCGGTCATCGCAACCGCCAGCATCTCGCCCAGTTGCCCCGATGTAAGAGCGGCCAGATCCGCCTTTGAAGCCACATCATTGCGCGTGAGCCATGCCAGCATGTTTCCCATGAACGTGTCGCCCGCGCCCACAGTGTCCTCAACCTCGACCGTCGGCGTGACAGCCTGCACCGTCTCGGCACCGGTAAAAGCCGTGGCTCCGGTACCGCCATCGGTCACCACGACCATGGCGCAGCCTTCCGCCAGTCGCGCCGCGGCAAAATCCGCCGCCGTCACGCCGGGTTCCATGTAATCCATATCCTCGGCACTGATTTTCAGGATGCTTGAGGCCGCCATCAGGGCCTCCATCCGTGCATCCCACGCCGCCCGGTCGTGGATCATTGAAGGCCGTGCGTTTGGATCAAAGGCCAGCATCATCCTGCTGCTCATCTCAACCGCAAATCGGGTGATGTTGTCCGCGCCCGGCAGATCAATCAGCGAGATCGAGCCGACATCCAGAATATCGCCCGCCTCAGGCGTCAACGCCTCCGCATCAGGCGCCATGTTTGCCGTTGTCGTCCCGATGTTGAAAAACGCGTAGCGCGGATCGCCGGTGGCAAAATCCACAAAGGCAAGCGTTGAAGGGTCATCGCTGCGCGGTGTCAGGGACGTGTCCACATCATGGGCCTGCAGATCCGCAACCATCTGATCGCCAAAAAGATCGGTCGAAATGCCGCCCAGAAACGCCACATCCGCACCCGCCTGTGCCGCTGCCTTTGCCGCATTGAAGGGCGATCCGCCGGGAAATGGCACATAAGCCTTCGATCCCTCGCTCTCGGGAACGAAGTCGATCAGCGCTTCACCACATACAAAGATTTTCCCCATGCCCGACTCCTTCGTCTCAGATCGCATTGGCCAGCGCGGCCGTCATGACGGCATGACTATGCGCAGTTTCCTGAGGCGTTGCACAGTGCAAAGACTGATACATTTTCGACTTTCCGTTCACCAGCTCGTCCAGATAGGCACACCACATCTGCTGAAAACTGTCGGGGAAGCCGAATTCAAAGATGCCACCCGTGACCGTGGGATAGGCTGATGCATAACCCAGATCAATGTGCTGCCACGCCTGTGGCGCGCCAGGGGTGTAGTCCATCACCTTCAGTGTCTTGGGCGTCTTGGTCGAATAGGCCATGGATTTCTGCGTCCCCTCGACCGTCAGAAACCATGTGTTCATCTCGCCCGGTGCGATCCGTTTGGTCTCCAGCGTCATCGGGAAGTCTCCATCCCTGCTTTCAACCATGGTGTGGATCGACCCGTTGTCCCAGGTCTCGCAGGCCACCATGCCGCCCTTGCCATCAGGGCGGGTGGTCATGATGTTGCTCAGTTGCGCCGCGATCCGGGTCGGTACCCAGCCCGCGCGAAACGGGATGTGCATCACATGCAGCCCCAGATCGCCCATGCAGCCATATTCCCCGTTCACATCGATCATCCGTTTCCAGTTGATCGCCTTGCCGGGGTCCAGATCGGAGGAATGATAAAACCCCGCATGCACATTGATGATCCTGCCAAACTCGCGGGCTTCAATGGCCTTGAGCATGGCAATCGCGCCGGGAAAGAACGGAAATTCCGAGGATGAGCGGACCAGCACATCAGGATGCTCCGCACAGCAGGCAACGATCGCATCATTGGCCGCCTTGTCGATCCCGAACGGCTTTTCGCCCATCAGATGTTTGCCCGCGCGAATGATGTCGCAATAGATCGCTTCATGCAGATTGTGCGGCACGGCGCAATAGATCGCGTCAATGGCATCGGAGGTCAGCAGATCCCGGTAATCACCGGTTGAAAGCGTGCAGCTTGGAATGTTTTGCGTGAACCAGGTGCGCGCATCCTCATTCACGTCGCAGATCGCCACGATCTCGGGCCGGGCGTCACGGAAATTCAGATGCAGCCAGCGTGCAGCGGCCGAGGCAAATTCCTTGCCCATCAACCCGCCGCCAATGACCCCGAACCGGATGGTTTTCATCGCCTCAGCCCTTCATCATCGCAAGCGCTGCATCGGGCGTTGCACCATCGTGCACAATCGCCATCAGGGCGGCGGTGATTGCCGCCGGGGTCTCGTGCTGGATCACGTTGCGCCCGTAGACGATGCCACTTGCGCCCTGATCCATCAGGTCCGCCGTCCGTTGCAGGATCTCGGCGTCGCTCACCTTGCCGCCACCGCGCACCAATACCGGAATGCCGGAGGCCGCCTGAATGACCTTGTTGTATTCGGACACGTCATCGGTAGGGTCTGCCTTGATCACATCCGCACCCAACTCGACCGCCTGACGCACCAGTGTTTTGACCAGCGCCAGATCACCATTGACCATGTAGCCGCCGGCCTTGGCATTGTCCTGCATCACCAACGGCTCGATCATCAACGGCATGCCGGCGGCATCGGCTTCAGGCTTCAGGCGGTTGATGTTGTCGACACAGGCCGCATGGACTTCAGGCTCGCCGGGCAAAAGCAGCAGGTTCACACACAGACAGGCCGCATCAAGTGCAACCGCCTGCGCCACCGCATCCTCGATGATCTGGGAAAACAGATAGGCAGGCAACTCCTTGGCATAGATGTTAGCCACATCCGTGCGCAGCACCAGAGACGGCTTTTCCTTGCCCGGGATCGCCTGCAAATGCCGCGCCATGCCGGGGCTGAGCTGCACCGCATCAGGGTTGGCCGCAACCACGGCAGCCACAGCCTCGCGCATGTCCTCGATGCCCGACAGGAACCCGGGCTCATTGAAGAACCCGTGGTCGATCGCCACGTCGAAGCATTTTCCATCCGCGGCCAGAAAACGGTTCAGGCGGTATTTTGTCATGGCGGTCGGTCCTTTGAAATTCAGGTCAGGGTAGAGATGAAAGCGTCATATTCGGATTTGCGACCCAGAAGGTCTTGATACATGGCGTGTGCCTGCGTGGCCGAGGCCCCTTGTGTCTGCCACATCGCGACCAGACTGTCATCGCCGGGCGCAAGCCGGTCGATCGCGGCCGTGGCGGCCATCCGGTAGCGCCGGGCAGACAGGCCCTGAGCCTCGATCAGGCGAATGGTGCCGATCAGCCGGTCGTCCCAGCCAAGCTTGCGGGCAACGTCCCGCCCGGCGCGCGCACAACTGTCGCGCAACCACGGGTTCGCCATCCGCGCCAGCAAATCATCAACATAATGGGCATAGCCGCCGGGGGTGAACAGCGGGTCTGCGCCACCATGACATGCAATGAGCGCGGCCCCGCTTTCCTCAAGGAAAGCAGCGCGGAACAATCCGTGCACCTTCGGGATGGCCAGAACATCGGCCACGAATTCCAGTCCAAGCCGCTGCCCGACATAGGCCAGCCCGGCATGGGTCGCGTTATGCCCGTGCAGCTTGGCATGCTCGAACGGTGTCAGGTCAGGTTTCTGTGCGAAGGCATCGATGCCGCAGCCCGATGTGCGCGAGGGATCAACCTCGCTCATCAGGATGGCTTTGAAGGCTTCCACCAGAAATGCCTCCTCCATCCCGTCGCAGCAGGGCGCAAGGCAGGCCTCGCGGATTTCAGCCCCGTCGCGCACGATCCGGCTCATCTTGCCAATCACCGTGTCGATGACCTGAAAATACGTCTCTGCCTGCGGGGCGAGGTCACCGGGCAGCGCTGACAGAATGGCCTTGGTCAGAATATCGGCTGCGTGATTGTGGTTCTCAGACGTGTAGATCAGCAGCTTTGGTCCATTCCCCTGCACCTTTTCAGCGATCCCATGAGCCAGCAGACGATGCAATGAGGTCGGACTGTCCGAGACATAATCCTGCACCGATGACACAGCGACGGAGACCTCATTTGCGGCCACCAGATCAGTCTTCAAGGCCTCGATCTCTTCAGCTGTTCCCAGATGCCGCGCAACCAGCGGGCCGTAGCGTTCGGCAACCACGCCGGATGCACCCGCCACATTGACCGTGACAGCGCCTGCGCGGTTCACCGCATCGACAAGATCGCGTCTGCGCATGGCCACGCTCACCTGCGCATACCCGCCTGCCATCTGCACTTCACGCAGAAACAGACCCGTCTGGATCGCCCCGAAGCCAAGCCCGACAAACCGCCTGCCCATGGCCTAGGTCACCCCCAGATGGCGGGCTTCATCAGCCGCCGACCAGCGCGGAACCTCGAAGGCTGATGTCACGGGCCGGTGCGGATAGAGCACCGCCTTGCCGTCAAGCCGCTGTTCGGCCACGTCGTGGATCATCTCGATCGCATGACTCAGATCGCCGATCTTGGCGATGTGATCGGTGCAAGCCAGATCACCCTTGGCAATCCAGTCAAGCGTCTGGGCGATGTCCCATGCGGTGCCGCCTGACGATCCCGTCAGCACCGTCTCGCGGTAATGAATGTGATTGCCATCGACGCGCACCGTCTCGTCTCCCGCTTTCAACCCGCCAAAGAAATTGGCCACGCCACCGCGTGCCAGCAGGGGCAGGCTCGCCTCGATCACGGCAGGGGCACCGACCGCGATGATGATATCATCTGCTCCGCCAGCGTCCGAGACCGCAGCCAGAGCCTGTGCCAGCGCGTCGGGTGCGCAGGTCTGCAGGGTCACCCCCAGTTCCGCCGCGCGCGCTGCAAAAACGGCCTTGGTCCGCGCCCGCCTGCTCTCCAGCGGGTCCGAGCACAGGATCACGCCCGGGCGCTGGGCCAGTGCGACATCGACATGCATCCGCCCCATGGCCCCGAGCCCCACGATCAGCGTCACCCCGCCCGGTTTCAGCCCGGCCTGTGCGCGGCGCGCAGACATCAGCGTGTCCTGTGTCAGATGCATGTGATGGAACTGGCCCGAGACGCAGCATGACAACGGCTCGGAAATCGCGGCATGGGCAAAGGGAATGGCGTCAGAGGGCAGGGGCACCAGACACTGTGCCGTGAACACCTCACGGGGCAGCAGCATGTATTCAGCCAGATGCCCGGGCAGGGTGTAGCCGCAGGCGATCTTGCGCACAGCCTCCACGTTTCGGTACCGCTCGCGGTGGGTCACAGGGGCCGCATCCACCGCAGGCTGCACCACGAAGCGCTGACCGATCTTGAACCGTTCGTCCAGAGTTTCACCACACGCCACCAACGTGACCGACCCTTCATCGCCCAGAATTGACGGAAAAGACGCCAGATCCCAGCCGTGCAGATAGGTATGCGCATTGCCTTGAGCGATCATCTTGACAAGCGAGGCACAGATGCCCGCTGCATCGACCCTGACCAGTGCCTCGCCTGGTCCGGGGCGCGGCACTGGCACCTCGTCCAGCGCCAGATTGTCAAAGCCCTGACCGCGCAGGGTCACGGCCTTCATGCGCGCGGGGATCACCGCTCAGCCCTCGGTCAGGCTGGCATCCAGTCGCGCGCCCGTGTCGGTGTCAAACAGATAGGCCTGTGCGGCCTCGAACCCGATGGCCGCGCGGTCATCAGACGGTGCCTCGTAATCCTTGGGCATCTTGATCGTCATATGGGTCTCGCCACGCCTGAGCGTGACCAGCGTCAGATCGCCGGTCATCTCGGACGTGAACACATCGGCATCGAACCGCCCAGAACCTGCATCCATCACCTGACTGTCCTCGGGCCGGAAGCCCAGCGTGACCTTGGTGCCTTCCGCAACACCGCTCAGCGGCAATTGCGCGTCACCCAGATCCAGCGTGCCACGGCCCGCCACGCCTTCGATGAAGTTCATCGGAGGAGAGCCCATGAACCCGGCCACAAACAGGTTCGCCGGATCGGAATAAACCTGCGCCGGCGTGCCCAGTTGCTGCAAAATCCCGTCCTTCATGATCGCCACCCGGTGCGCCAGCGTCATCGCCTCGATCTGGTCGTGGGTCACGTAGATCGTGGTCACACCGAGGCTTTTCTGCATGTGCTTCAGCTCGGCCCGCATGGCACCGCGGAGCTTCGCATCAAGGTTCGACAAAGGCTCGTCCATCAGGAAACATGCAGGCCGCCGGATGATCGCGCGCGCGAGCGCCACCCGCTGGCGCTGACCGCCAGAAAGCTGCCGGGGGAAACGGTCGAGCAGCCCTTCCATGTGCACTTGCGAGGCGGCCTCATAAACCGCGCGCTCCATCAGGTCCTTCTCGACCTTGGCCACCTTCAGCGGAAAGCCGATGTTCTCGGCGACGGTCTTGTGCGGATACAGCGCATAGGATTGAAACACCATCGCGATGTCACGGTATTTTGGCAGTACATCCGTCAGGTCCCTCCCGCCCAATGTCAGCGACCCGCTTGAGATCTCCTCAAGCCCCGCAATCATCCGCAGCGCCGTGGACTTGCCGCAGCCCGATGGCCCAAGCAGCACCAGAAATTCACCCGGCTCAACCTCGATGTTGAGGTCCTTGACCGCATGAAACGCGCCATAATACTTGTTCATTCCCGATATGGTCAGGCGCTTTGCGTCACTCGCCAACTCACTCATCCCTTGACCGCCCCCAACAGAATTCCCTTGGAAATGTAGCGCTGCAACACCACAGCCATGAACACCACGGGGATGATCATCACCACGATCACCGCCGACATGGACCACCACAGAATGCCCCGCTCACCGGCATTCATCGCAGCCACCAGAATGGGCATGGTCTGGGCCTTGGCCGTCGACAGGAACAGCGCCAGCAGATATTCGTTCCAGCTCAGGATCATCACCAGAAGCGTGGTCGCAGCCAGCCCTGCCTTGGACAGGGGCAGAACAACCTCGCGGAACGTCATGAACATCGTGGCCCCATCCAGTTGGGCACTTTCCTCTAGATCGCGCGGGATCGAGGTGAAGAAATCATACATCAGCCAGACCACGATCGGCAGATTGACCACCGCATAGGTCAGGATGATCGCCAGATGCGTGTCCAGCATCCGCACGGTCTGGAACATCATGTAGATCGGCACGACGACGACAATGGGTGCTAGGATCCGCTGTGAGATCATCCAGAACAGGATATCCCCGTTCTTCAGCGGGATTTTCACCCGTGAGGACACAGCCTTCATCAAAAAGAAGAACACCGCGAGCGCAGAGGCGATCACCAGCCGCCAATCCACGCCATAGATGCCGATGCTCACGAAGGTGATGATCATCAGGATCGCGAAAATGAGGACGGTCACCAGATTGGGCGCATATTTCACGCGCGCCAGTGCATAAGCAGCCATGGAGCCGATCAGCGTCGACAAAAGCGTGGCTGCCAGTGATATGATGATGGAATTGAAATAGGCCCTGAGCGTGTCCTCGTAATCGACCACGAACAGTTCACGCCAGGCATGCAGGCTCGGCGTGAAATCGACAAACGGGATGTAGACCGGACCGCCATTCACATCTGCGGCCGATTTCACGGAGGTGATCAAAAGCCAGTAGATCGGAAACAGAACCACCGCCGACCAGATCAGCAACAGCCCGTAGACAACAACCTTGGTGCCGATGGCCATCTGGTTGATCCGTGGCGGCTCGAACAGCCGCTGGTAGAGTGTACGCTCAGTCATTCTGCCTCATCCGGTTCAGAACAATCAGGTTGAAGAACGAGACGCAGATCACCACCGTCACGAACAGCAGGAGATAGGCAATCGCCGCCGACTGCCCCAGATCCAGCGCGCGCCAGGCAAAGAAGCTGTGCAGCGACATGCTCTCGGTTGCGATGCCCGGCCCGCCGGAGGTCATGATATTGGGCAGGTCCACGATCTTGAAGGCCTCGATCACGCGGATCAGCATCACCGTGACCGCCACCGGCAGAACCTGCGGCCAGGTGATTTCCCGGAAGATCTGCCACGAACCTGCTCCATCCATCTCGGCGGCCTCAACATAGTCACGCGGTACGTTCTCAAAGGCGGCCAGCAGGATGATGAAGACAAAAGGGATCCATTGCCAGCTGTCACCGATCACGATGAAGACGCGCGCCGCCCATGGGTCGGTGGCCCATGCGAAATCCTTCAGCCCCAGCCCCTGCCACAGCGGCGTGAACGGGCCCTTGGTGGTGTCGGCCAGCATCCGGAACACGTAACCCACACCGATGGGTGTGATCATCATCGGGATGAAGAACGCCACCCGGAAAAAGTTCCGTCCCCGGATCTGCTGCGAGCACAAAAACGCCAGCCCCAACCCGATCAGGAACTGCACACCGCAGCCCACAAAGACGTAAAACAGCGTCACGCCCAAAGTCCCGAACGGATTGCCCGAAAAGAAGGTGGCCGCAAACATGAAGGCAATCGCTATGGTGACGGAGGCGGTGATCAGGCGTCCGATAAACCCCACCACGGTGAACTGGGTGGTGACGTATTTATACATCCACCACAGGATCAGGCCCGTAACTGACAGGCCAACCATCCATCCCACCACCGACATCTGCGTGAAGGTGCCAAGGAAATGAAACTGCTCTGATCCGAAAATCTGTTTCTCGAAATTCTTCCAGCCGACAAAGCGCACCTGATAGCCGCCACCGCGCAGGCGGATGCGTGAAAATGCGATGATCAGCGAGGCGACCAGCGGGAAGATCGAAAACACCAGGATCATCAGAACCGCGGGCATGATGAACAATTGCCGCGCGTGATTGTCGATCCACTGGCTGACCGGGCCGCCGGGATTGGCCGTCCAAGTCAAATCGACCGGGGCAGGCCCCGGTCGATCTGGTGTCATATTCTCAGGCGTCGTCATATTTGGACATCAGCCCGATCAGTTGGTGATGCCCAAGGACAGCTTGTACATCTGGGCCTGGCTCTCGCGGTCGAAATCTTCCGTGATCTCTTCCCAGCCCTCTTCGATGTTGGCCAGCGCCTGCTCGGCGGTGATTTCACCTGCCAGGAAGCGGGCAAGCTCACGATCGAGCACCACACCAGTGTACTGCTGCGCGCCCGGAATGCGCACATCCGATGCCATGTTGGGGTGGTTCAGACTGTCCTTGATTGCGCCCAGATAATTGTCGGCAAACTCGGGCGAGAAGCCGGCTTCGATCCATTTGGTCGTGTCGTTGAGCTGGGAATTCCGGTACGGGTTGTACCCGGTCCAGCCCATGGTCACATCCACGTTCGATTGCTCGGCCTGATTGACATAGGACAGGAAGGCGTATGCCGCGTCCTTGACCTTCTGATCGGACTTCTGGTTGATCGCGCCGGCCCAGCCGCCAAAGGCCGCGTAGGGCGCATGGTTCACACCATTGGTCGCATGCGGGCAGCGGGTTGCGTCACACTGCACCAGCGTGTTGCTGTCTGCATCCAGCACCATGGGTGAGCCCGGCATGATCACGGCACCCATCTTGTCCTTGATCGCGGCACCGGCCTCGTCAATGGACAAGGGGCCAATGTCACCCCAGTCGATCACCAGACCACAGCGCCCGGCCTGCACCAGCGCGCGCGTGTCACCAATGTCCTGGTTCAACTCGTCGGCAGGTGCGAATTTGCCGGTGTCCTTATAGACCCGGAAGGCCTCGGCCCATGCAGCATTGTTGATCTTTGGTTTCATCGTCTCGGGATCAAACCACAGACCCTCGCCCGTGCCTTGTGTCTGCGAGAACCCGGCCGCGATCGAGCCGATAGCAAAATAGGATTGCGCGTTGCGTTTCTTGAAGATGCATGAGCCGTAATCCGCCTCGCCATCGCCGTTCATGTCCATGCCATGCATGGCCTCGGCCACCTTCATGTAGTCGTCCCATGTGGCGGGCGGCTCCATGCCGATCTTTTCCAGAATGTCGCGGCGATAATACAGCATCTGGAAGTCACCATCGACGGTGATCAGATAGGTGCTGCCACCGATCTTCTGGTTGAACTCGCGGAAATAGGGCGCGATGTCATCAAAGTTGATCTTGTCGTCCTTGGCGATATAGGGATCAAGGTTCTCAACCAGACCACCATCAACCAGCTCAACCGCCCAGCCCGAGGCAAAAACGCCCACGTCGATGGAATTCGTGCCGGTTGCCCAGTCAGTCAGAAGCTTCTGGAAAATCTCTGCAAAAGGCACTTCGTTGACCCGGATCTCGGCCCCGGTCATCTCGGTGAACTCCTTGCCCCGGTCAACCAGTCGCCCGGCGATCACAGGCCCCGGACGGGTCAGGATGTTGACTGTCACCCCGTCGAATTCCCCGGCGGTAGCAGTGCTGGCACCGGTCATCATGGCCGCCGCCATCGCCCCTGTCAGGAGCGACTTGAAAGTCGTCTTCATGGTAGTCTCCCTAGTTGATGCACCGGTGTTCAATCCCGGTGTCCTGCCCTCAAGTCTTTCGCCCGATTGACCATGGGTCAACCTTTATATTGCCAATTCAGACCAAAGCATTGATATATCTGGCCTGATCGGAACGGCCTGCTTTTTGTCTGGGCAGATCCGCGTCACTGCAAGAAAAGGCAGCACCCGATGACACAGATCCGCACAGACGCGCATCACCATCTCTGGCAGATCAGCCGTGGCATCTATGACTGGATCGGCGATGACCTGCACCCGATCCGCCGTGATTTCGAACCGGACCATCTCAAGCCCTATCTCGATCACTTCAACATCACCCGCACCGTGCTGGTGCAGGCCGCCGAAGACCCGGCCGAGAATGCAGCGATGCTGGCCGCCGCGGACGCTCATGAATTCATTGCAGGCGTGGTCGTCTGGGTTGATCTTGAGGCACACGACGCAAAAGACCAGATCACCAGACTTGCCCGCCACGCAAAGGTCAAATCCCTGCGCCCGGTCCTGCAGGGCATCGAAGACAACGACTGGATCCTGCGCCCTGCAGTTGTGGACGCGCTTTCGGTCCTGCCCTCGCTGAGCCTGTGCTTCGATGCCCTCATCCAGCCCAGACATCTTGGTGCCATCGCCACCCTTGGCACCCGACTTCCCGATCTTGACATTGTCATCGATCACGCAGCCAAACCGGTCATCCGCGGCGGTCAGGACGCGGGCGATCACTGGCGTGACGGCATGGCGCGCCTTGCCCAAAATCCGCGCATCTTCTGCAAGCTCTCAGGCCTTGCAACCGAGGCCGGACCGGGCTGGTCACAAGCCAGCCTGCAACCGGTCGTCGACCACCTTCTGACCCATTTCACCCCTGCCCGCCTGATGTGGGGCAGCGACTGGCCGGTGCTCGAGATGGACGGCTCCTACGGCCAATGGGTCCAGACTTCGGACGCCTTGCTTGCATCGCTTTCAACCCGGGACCGTGCTTATGTCCTCGACCAGACCGCGCGCAATTTCTACCGGCTCTGACCAGCCCTTCGATTTTCCAAAAATACTCAATCCCGTCGCCCGCAGTCACGCTCAGCGGCCTGCAATGTCGTCGATCCGCGCCTCCAGCGCACGGGCATCATCTGCCCCCAGCGCACCCATCCGCATCTCGACCACCCAGTGCTCCCGCCCGGGCAGCAGATGATAGGCCCCCTTTGCCAGCTCTGCTGCCCGTCCTTCCACGCCTGCGGTTGCGGGAAAAACAATGCCCAACCCCTGCTGGTCACCGGTGCGCGAAATCCAGCGCCCGGCCATTGGTGCCTGATCCGGCCGGTGCGAGATCACATCTGCATGTCCGCCCGGGTGCATCTGCATCCCGTGGCTCCAGCCATCTTCGCCTGCCAGCATATCAAGCGCAAAGACGACCTCCGGATCAAAGCCCAGATCGGGCCCCAGCACATGATGCCGGGCAGGGTCCTTTGCCAATTCACCGATGAAGTCAGCATAGCCCGGAGGGGGTGAGATATGCGACGGGATCGACTGGCGCACCCGCACATGTTCAGGCGCATATTTCGCTGCATAAACCAGCCGCCCGTGATCAACCGGCCTGAAATTGGCATGGGCCAGATACATCACCTCCAGCGGGGCTTGCCGCAGGTTCTCCACCTCCAGGCTCACATCAAACAGCCCTTGCCCAGGTTTCACGGTGACCTTGGGCGTGGCCAGATAGTTGGTCGAAAAAGCCACGCTGTGCTGATAACGCCCCGACAGGCTGAGAGCATCGCCGCTGACCTCCAGCCACGCCTCGTCATAACCCGCCAAGGGCAGTTCCGCATGCAACCTGTGGGCATCATCTGGCCCCGGCGCACCCAGACCGGTCAGCCCGCAATGCAGGAAGAACGCGCCATAGGTTTCTAGGTATTCCGTCGTCTGGCGTGGCGTCTCGAACATTGAGGCCATGGTCAGATCCCGTCCGTCGACCCGCGCCCGCCAGATCTGCTGGCCAAAGAAGGGCAGGCAGATCAGCTCGACCCTGTCCGAGACGATCCGCACCGCCTGAACCCCGCTGTCATATTGAAATCCGCTGACGCGGATTGCGCCGGTTTCCAGCAGGCACCGCTCCTTGTCGCCGAACTGCTCCGGCCTCAAGGGAATGCGCATCATGTGCCCGTTGGCGCATCTTCGCGCATCAGGCCCGCCGATTTCAGATCCCGCCACAAGGCCCCCGGAATGTCAGCCTGAGAGGCCTGAACATTGGACATGACCTCCGCTTCGGTCTGCACACCGGGAATGGAAGAGACGACACAGGGATGCAGCAGCGGAAAGCGGAAGGCCGCATCGACCAGCCGCACGCCATGGGTCGCACAGATTGCCTCGATCTTCGAGACCCGCTCGATCACGTCGCCCGGTGCGTCCGAATAATTGTACTTCGCCCCGTCACCCACACCACGTGCCAGAATGCCCGAGTTATACGGCCCGCCCAGAATGATCCCGATCCCGCGCGTCTCACACAAAGGCAGAAAGCTTTCCAGCGCCTCCTGCTCCAGAAGCGTGTAGCGCCCGGCCAACAGGAACAGGTCGAAATCGCCACGCTCGGCCATCCACTGGCAGGACTGCCATTCATTCACACCGGCCCCGATACCCGCAATCACACCCTGCTCGCGCAGCGACAGAAGGGCTTTGTAGCCGCCGGAAATGAAGGTCTCCAGATGCCCGTCCAGAACCTCCTGGGAGCCATGGCTGAACACATCCAGATCATGGGCCAGCAGAACGTCGATCCGGTCCACGCCAAGACGTTCCATGGAAAATTCGACCGAGCGCATGACACCATCATAGTCATAGGCAAACACCTCCTTGCGGCTCGGCACATCGAAGAACTTGCCGATCGCATCTCGGGTCTCGGGGGTCGCGGGCGTGAGCAATCGCCCGACCTTGGTCGACAGCACATAACTGTCACGCGGCTTGTCGCGCAGAAACCGGTTCAGCCGGGTCTCGGCCAGACCGAAGCCGTAAAGCGGTGCCACATCGAAGTAGCGCACGTTTGCGTCCCATGCGGCCTGAAGTGCCGCGTCACTTTCAGCATCCGACACACCCCGATAGAGATTGCCAATGCCGCCTGCGCCAAATCCCAACTCGGTGAAGGACAGTTCAGGGCTCGAAGCCCGCTGCCACTGTCGTCTTGCCATCGCGCTCATCTCAAACCCCTGTCTGCAAATGTCTTGAGCGATGCTAGCGCAGGGACGGGCGTGGGTCTATCGCCCGCAAAGTCTATAGATCGCGACCCTCGGCCACGACCATGTCGATCGCCGCCGACCAGTCCGGTACGCTTTCCGAGACAAATCCGATGGCCTTCAGTTTGCCCATGCCACGAAACTCCTGAACCGCCTGCCGTGTCTCGGGTTCCTGCAAATGCCGCCGCAGAGCGGCCTTGCTCTCCCAGACGGTCAGAATATGGAAATGCGTGCGCGTCCGGCGGCCTTCGGCAAACAGGTTGCCATGGGCCCGGCGTGCCCGGTTCAGCGCCTTGCGGCTGTTCCAGCGGATGCGCCATTGTGCGCCCGGTCCCTGCAGCGACAGCCCGGTGATCGATACGAATCGTTCCGCGTCCATGCCCTGCACTTGCCTTGAAAATTCCACTCGCCCGGCTCGATACCGAAGTTTGGCGTGAAAATCAAAGCCCCAAAGGACTGCCCCCCTTTTCACCGGCACCTTTCAGCGTATATGAAGCGTCAGACCGGAGCATTGTGCTCCTGCTCCCTCGACTGGACCGCAAAACAAGGACCCTGACATGGCTTTCTCGCTTCCCGATCTTCCCTACGCCCATGACGCGCTCGCCCCACATGGCATGTCCGCCGAGACGCTGGAATTCCACCACGACCTGCACCACAAGGCCTATGTCGACAACGGCAACAAGCTGATCGCGGGCACGGAATGGGAAGACAAAAGCCTCGAAGACATCGTCAAAGGCACCTATTCCGCCGGTGCCGTGGCCCAGAACGGCATCTTCAACAACGCATCCCAGCACTGGAACCACAACCAGTTCTGGGAAATGATGGGCCCCGGCGGCAACGCCATGCCGTCCGAGCTTGAAAGCCGCATCACCGATGCCTTCGGCTCGGTCGATGAGTTCAAATCCCAGTTCTCCGCCGCAGGCGCAGGCCAGTTCGGCTCGGGCTGGTGCTGGCTGGTCGTCGACACCGACGGCTCCCTGAAAGTCACCAAGACCGAAAACGGCGTGAACCCGCTCTGCTTTGGTCAGACAGCTCTGCTTGGCTGCGACGTGTGGGAGCATTCCTACTACATCGACTTCCGCAACAAGCGCCCGGTCTATCTGTCGAACTTCCTCGACAATCTGGTCAACTGGGAAAACGTGGCCAGCCGTCTGGGCTGAGGCACACAAAACCTGCAATCAAAAGCCCTGCCGTTTGGTGGGGCTTTTTTTGTTATTTTCGACAAAGAGATCAGTCTAAACAGATCTCAATCAAATTTCGAATGTCAGGATTGAGCCCATTTTGACCGATGCTGCGCTGTGCACGAATGCCTGCTTCAAGGCGAAGTCATGCACGCATTCAATGCAAGGTGGTTTCACAAATGACCGCAGTGGCCTTCCTCGAAATCCCATGCGCCATTGTGCTCTCCGCGTTCCAATAAAGCACACGCGATTTCGATATCTACACCCTCGGGAACGTCTACCGCATACAGTTGGTATCCAAAGTCTCCATGTTCGTATGAGCATCCAAGGCGCTCGAGTGGTCCCCAAGAATTAGCAAACAGCACTGGGTCATACTTGTCCTGCAAAACAAGAATTCTGTATGTGGAATGCCCAGATTTTGGACCGAGGCCGACAACTATTGTTTGGCCTTCAACCTGGCTCGTCATGACAGCGTCCCGGAAGCTAACGCCTTTTGCAAAGAACGGCGAATTCTCAAGCTGATAGACGCCCGAACCAAGGTTGGTTGCCCAAACACTTTCAGTTGAATAACCATGCCAAGTGTCTGAGCCGAGATCAAATATGACCTTCTGCATTTGATTGTCTGTTGCGTTCATCTGCGTACGCTAGGATGCAAACTGCGTTGTGTCACTACCTTAGCCAGACCCTAAAGCAGCCATTGGCGCATTCGTAGCGAATTCACACTTCGTCCCGCAAACCAGACCTCCGCCTGCTGCAACCAAACCCTGCCCGTTTGACGGGCGCTGACCTTATCAAAATCGTAACCAAACAAAACGATCATTTGCGCAGGACGCAAATTCAGATATGCAGTCAGGCGAAAACTGAATGAAGTAGTGAGCTTATGGTCGATCTTTCCAATTCCTCCCGGCCAGAGCGTGCACCGCTGACAGCCCGTGACTGGGTCAAAATCCTCTCGCAATATCGCCAACCCAGCGCATGGCGCTCGTGGTTCGAGGTGGGTGTCACCGTTGGCCCGTTCCTGCTCTTGTGGGTGCTGGCCTGGTGGTCGATGGGGATCAGCTATTGGCTGACGCTGGCGATCTCGACCCTGAACGCGGCCTTCCTGTTGCGCCTTTTTGCGATCCAGCATGATTGCGGCCATGGCGCGTTCTTCGAGAATCGCACGGTCAGCGACTGGCTTGGCCGGGTGATCGGGGTGCTCACGCTCACGCCCTATGACGTCTGGCGCCGCTCGCATTCGATCCACCACAGCGGCTCGGGCAATCTCGACCGGCGCGGCATGGGCGACATCCTGACCCTGACCGTGGCAGAATACACAGCCCTTTCGCCCTTCGAGCGGCTGAAATACCGCGTCTACCGGCACCCGATCATCCTGTTCGGCCTTGGCCCCGGTTATCTGTTTTTCCTGCAAAACCGCCTGCCAGTGGGCCTGATGGCCAATGCCCGCTATTGGGTGAGCGCGATGTGCACCAATGCCGCCATCTTTGCAGCCCTTGGCCTGATCATCTGGTTTGGCGGGCTGAAACCGATCCTGCTGATCTTCCTGCCGACCTCGATACTGGCAGCTACAGCAGGCGTCTGGCTGTTCTACGTCCAGCACCAGTTCGAGACGACCCATTGGGACGCGGAGGACGACTGGCAGATGCATGATGCCGCCCTTGAAGGCAGTTCGCATTACGTCATGCCGCGCATTCTGCAATGGCTCAGCGCCAACATCGGCATCCACCACGTGCATCATCTGCAAAGCCGGATACCGTTTTACCGCCTGCCCGAAGTGCTGCGCGATCACGCCTATTTTGACGAAGGCAACCGGATGACGATCCGTGAAAGCCTCAGCAACGCGCGCCTGCATCTGTGGGACGAGCGCAGCCGCAAACTGGTGTCCTTTGCCCAAGCCAAGACGCTGCCGTCCTAGCGGCGTTCCGGCTGGTCTGAGGGTCCGTTCAGGCGCCCTCAGGGAGTGCCGTCTCGGACCCGAAAGCCGATTGCCATGACCCAGACCACCAAGGGCCTGATCGCCATGGCCGCGGCCAGCATCTGGTGGGGCTTGTCCGGCCTCTATTACAAACCGCTCAGCCACATTCCCGCCGTGGAGGTTCTGGCCCATCGCACACTGTGGTCGCTGGTGTTCTTTCTCGCGCTCTTCACCCTGCAAGGCAGGCTCGGCGCGTTCTGGGCAGCGCTCACCAACCGCGCACTTCTGCCCCGACTGGCGCTCTCGTCACTGATGATCTCGGTCAACTGGTTCGGCTTCATCTTTGCGGTGGGCGCGGGTTTCGCGACACAAGCCGCACTGGGCTATTACATCTTCCCGCTTTTTGCAGCACTTCTTGGCCTTCTGGTCTTTTGCGAAGCGCTCAGCCCGCTGAAAATATGTGCCATCGCTCTTGCGACCTTTGCGGTCTGCCTGCTCACCTACCGGCTTGGCTCTGTCCCGTGGATTGCCATCATGCTGGCCTCGACCTTCTCGCTTTACGGGGTCCTGAAGAAAAGCCTCGACATCGGGCCGGTGCTTTCCGTCGGGGTTGAGGTTGCCTTGCTCTGCCCGCTGGCGCTGGCGTTTCTGATCTGGCGTCACGGTACCGGGCAGGGGGCTTTTGGCAGCGATCTGTCAGATGCCCTGATGCTGGCCGGTTCGGGCATCCTCACAGCGCTGCCTCTGGTGTTTTTCTCCTACGCGACCAAACGCCTGACCTATGCCAGCATCGGGGTGATCCAGTACCTCAACCCGACCCTGCAGTTTCTGGTGGCAACGCTGGTGTTTCGTGAGGCCTTCAGCCTCTGGCAGGCCGCGGCCTTCGGTCTGATCTGGACAGGGCTCGCGCTCTATTCCTACGACGCCTTGTCGCGCGATAAACGCAAATCCAGTATTTCCATTGCTTGATCAACGCCGTCGACCACGCTGAGAAGCGCACGGAAACTGGCGTCGGCAAAACCCTGTTCGATCATGTGATCGATCAATTCCAGCAGCTTGTCCCAATAGCCCTTGTGATTGATCAGGATCACCGGTTTTGCGTGCAGGCCAAGCTGCGCCCACGTCAGAACCTCGAACAGCTCGTCCAGCGAACCGGGGCCGCCCGGCAGGGTCACGATCGCATCGGCATTCATGAACATGACCTTTTTGCGCTCATGCATGTTTTCGGTCACGATGAAGGTGCTCAGGTCGCGTTTTCCGACCTCGCGCTGCATCAGATGCACCGGAATGACCCCGAAGGTCTGACCGCCCGCGGTCTGTGCTGCCCGCGCCACCGCACCCATCAACCCGACATCCCCGGCACCGTAAACCAGACGCATGTCCGCGCGCGCCAGACGCCCCCCCAGATCATCGGCCATCTGCATATGTGTGGCTTCGGTTCCCGGGCGCGATCCGCAAAACACGCAGACCGAGGGTTTCGGGTTTATCGTCAAAGACATGGCATTCACCTTGCTCTTCAATTATGTCAAATTGCCAGCTAGTGTAGCGGCCAGAGTAACGAAACTTGGGTGTCGGATCGGAACATGAGCGAAATTGAGCCAGCTGGCAACAAGATGCGCTGGATAATCGGAGGGTTGGTTCTGCTGACCCTTGGCAGTGTTGCGTTCCTGATCAAGCCGCAGACGAACACACCGACGGCGACGCAGCCCGTGGCCGCCAGCAGCGATACCGCAACGCCTTCCATCGATGTTCAGACCGAAACCGCAGGCCTCGACACCGGCTCGACCGGAACGGCTGTTTTGCGCACCGAAAGTGAGCCTGAGTCTGAAACTGCAACAGACATTCCGGCAGACACGGGCACCGAAGCGGCACCCGATGCCGTGGCCGAAACGGTCGAGACGCCTCTGCCCATCCCGACAGAGCAGGCAGAGACCACCGAGATTGCGACCGAGGCCACCACGCCCGAGATCATCGAGACCGAAGCCACCGAGCCCGAAGTCATCGTCACGGAAGCGGCTCCCCAGCTTGACGAAGGCGAGCCGGAGGTGACCAACACACTGGAAACAGCAGCGCTGGCTCCTCAGGCGTCCACCACCACGCCGCTTGCTGTCACGCCGTCTCAGGACAGCGAAGTGAGTGTCGGCAATGGCCAAAGCGATGTGACCGTGCCGGTTCTGAGCACACCGCAAGTGTCCACCACCGATCTGCCCAGCTTCGATCTGGTGCGGGTTGATGCCACTGGCTCGGGTCTGGTGGCCGGACGTGCCAAACCCGGCTCGAAAGTCACGATCAAATCGGGCGAGACCGAGATCGCCGTGGTCGAAGCCTCCTCTAAAGGAGAGTTCGTCGCCTTCATCTCCGCCCCGTCTTCCTCGGAAGGGCAGAACCTTTTCCTTCTGGCCGAAGATCAAAGCGGCAAGATCCTGCGCTCGGGCGATGAGGTGTTCATCCTGCCCGTATCGACCACCGATGAGGTCGCAGCCGCACCTGCCATCGTTCAGGCCAGCACAGATACCGTGCGTGTCCTGCAACCCGGTGGGCTGGCCGATGTGGTGGGCGTGACGCTCGACAGCATCTCCTACAATGACGTGGGCGCGGTTGTGCTGGCCGGGCGTGCACCGTCGAACGCGCCCTTGCGGGTCTATGCGGACGGCCGCGTGCAGGCCGATGTCACCACCGGCGGCTCGGGCAGTTGGCAGACCACGCTCAGCGGTATTGCCGAAGGCGTCTACACCTTGCGCGTGGATGAGTTGGGCAGTGACGGCAGCGTCAAAAGCCGTGTCGAAAGCCCGTTCCAGCGGGTCTTCCCCAACCTTGCCGAACGCGGCGCCTCCTCGATCACCGTGCAGCCGGGCAACACGCTCTGGGTCATGGCGCGCGAGCGCTACGGCTCGGGCATTCTCTACACCCAGATCTACGCCGCCAACCAGACGCTGATCCGCGATCCCGACCTGATCTACCCAGGTCAGATCTTCGATCTTCCCGCCGATCGCGACGTGAAATCGCAATAACCCCTTTTATTGCCAGCATCTGCGGCCTATCTCAGACGTAAAGACTGCAAGACATTGGACATTGAATGAGTTCTGAGGATCTTCCCGCCTCGGCAGAGGCTGAGCAACGCTCGGCGCTGCGCACCATCCGCAAGGTTGCCCCGTATCTTTGGCCAGAAGGTGACACTCAGGCCAAGCTGCGCGTCGTGCTGGCCATGGCGTTTCTGGTGCTGGGCAAGATCGCTGCTGTCTCAACCCCGTTTTTCTACAAGGCCGCCGTCGACGCGCTGGCGCCTTCAGATGCGGCTGATCCGACCGGCTATCTGCTGATTGCGGGTGCTGCCGGTCTGGTGGTCGCCTATGGCGTGTTGCGGCTTTTGTCCATTGGTCTCAACCAGTTGCGCGATGCAGTCTTTGCCCGCGTCGGCCAGCGGGCCTTGCGCAAACTGGCGCTGGAGACCTTCCAGCACATCCATGCGCTTTCGATGCGCTACCACATCACCCGCAAGACCGGCGGGCTGAGCCGGATCATTGAACGCGGTGTGAAAGGGGTGGAGTTTCTGCTGCGCTTCCTGCTGTTTTCCATAGGCCCCCTGATCCTTGAACTGGCACTGATCGCGGCCATTCTGTTTGTCGTCTTCGACGTCTGGTATCTGGCCGTGGTCGTGGTGACCATCGGGCTTTACGTGGTCTTTACCTTCAAGGTCACCGAATGGCGCGTGCAGATCCGCAAGCGGATGAACGACCGTGACACGGACGCCAACCAGAAAGCCATCGACAGTCTGCTGAACTTCGAGACGGTGAAATACTTCGGGGCCGAGCGGCGCGAGGCAGATCGCTATGATGTCTCCATGGAGGGTTATGAGCAGGCCGCTGTCGAGACCTCCGTTTCGCTCGCAGCGCTCAATTTCGGGCAGGCGCTGATCATCAACTCGGGCCTTGTGGCGGTGATGGTCATGGCAGGTATGGGTGTGCAAAACGGCACGCTGAGCGTAGGCGATTTCGTCATGGTCAATGCCTATATGATCCAGATCACCATGCCGCTGAACTTCCTCGGCACGGTCTATCGCGAGATCCGTCAGGCGCTTGTCGATATGGGCGAGATGTTCGACCTGCTGGAGCAACCGGCTGAGGTGAAAGACAAGGCGGACGCACCCGCGCTCAAGGTCTCGGGTGGCGATGTGTCGTTTCGTGATGTTGTATTTTCCTACGAGACCGAGCGCTCCATCCTGCACGACCTGAGCCTGCATGTCCCCGCGGGGCAGACCGTGGCCGTGGTTGGTCCGTCGGGCTCGGGCAAATCAACCATCGGGCGGCTGTTGTTCCGTTTCTACGATGTCGCCGCCGGCTCGCTGTCCATCGACGGACAGGACGTGCGCGACGTGACACAGGAAAGCCTGCGCAAGGCCATTGGCGTGGTGCCGCAGGACACGGTGCTGTTCAACGACACCATCGGCTATAACATCGCCTATGGTCGGCCCGAGGCCAGCCGGGAAGAGATGTATGACGCCGCGCGTGCTGCCCAGATCCACGACTTCGTCATGGGTCTGCCCGAGGGGTATGACACGGTGGTCGGCGAGCGCGGGCTGAAGCTGTCGGGCGGTGAAAAGCAGCGCGTGGGCATTGCCCGGACGCTGCTGAAAAACCCGCCCATTCTGCTTCTGGATGAGGCGACATCGGCTCTGGATACCGAGACCGAGCGCGACATTCAGGAAGCGCTGAAGGCAATGGGCAAGGGCCGCACGGTGATCACCATCGCGCACCGCCTGTCAACGGTCGTCGATGCCGACCGTATTGTCGTTCTGGAGAAGGGTGAAGTTGTCGAAGAAGGCACCCATGATGACCTGCTGGAGCGCGACGGACGCTATGCCCGCATGTGGCACCGGCAGCTCAATGACGAAGATGACGGCGACGCTCAGGTGGCGTGATACGGTCCCTGAGCACCCCCGGAAATCAGACAGATCAGGCTTGTCCCCGCGGGGACAGAATTGAAAACGCCAACCCGATCAAAGGGTTGGCGATTCTGACTCTGAGGCGTTAACTGATTGATAAGACTATCATTCCGCCGCATGTGGTGGGCGTTTGGGCATGCCGACCGGCTGGGGTTTCGGGCGTTCCCATTCGGTCCATGTCAACTCATCCACCGGTGATTTGCGGGCGTCCCGGCGCAGGTCCATGTCCTGCCGGGTGCGGGAGGATTTGCCGCGCAGGGTGGCCAGCACGGCCGTCCAGAATGCAGCGACCCCTGTGGACAGCCATACGCGGACGGCCAGCATCGCGGGCGTGAAGACCAGCGTCAGGACCGTCGCCAGCCCCAGTCCGAAGACCACGGCCGTTGCCAGCTGTTTCCACCAGAGCGCCGTGGGTGCATCGATCGAATAGCCGCCATTGGCAAAGTCGATCGACAGGCCGAACATCATCGGTGCAAGGCCCGCCATTGTGGTGATGGTGGTCAAGAGCACGGGTCGGATGCGATCCTCGGCGGTACGGATGATCGCCTCGATCCGTGGCATATAGCGGGCGTAATCCTGATAGGTGTCGATCAGGACAATATTGTTGTTCACCACGATGCCTGCCAGTGCCACGATGCCCGTTCCGGTCATGATGATGGAAAACGTCTGGTCCATGATCAGCATGCCCCAGAGCGCACCCGAGACAGAAAAGACCACCGCAACCAACACCAGAACGGAGTTGTAGAAGGAGTTGAACTGCGCCAGCAGGATCACGAACATCAGTCCCAGCGCGCCAATGAAGGCCTGTCCGAGGAAGGCCTGACTTTCGGCCTGATCGTCCTGATCTCCGGTCCATTCGGTGATGATGGATGCGGGCAGGTTGGCCTCGGTCTCGATCCATTCGGTGATGGCCGCGATTTGTTCGACGGCGTTCTCGCCCTCGGCAATATTGGCTTTGATGTCAAAGAAACGCACCCCGTCGACCCGGTCGATCTGGCCCAGTTTGCGCACCGGCTGGCGCGAGATGAAATTGGCCAGCGGGATCAACCCATCGGTGGTGCGCACGCGCAGCGTGTCGAGGGTCGAAAGCAGGCGATCCTCTTCGGGAAGGCGCACGCGGATGTCGATTTCTTCGTCCGAGCTGTCGACGCGCATCTTGTCGAGCGTAAGCCCGCGCGTGACCAGTTGGACCATGGCGCCCACAGTGGCGACGTCGGCCCCGAAGCGACCGGCCTTTTCCACGTCCACATCGATTTGCCAGTCGATGCCAGGCAGGGGCAGCGTGTCTTCGGTGTCGGTCAGCGTATCCAGCCCGTCAAAATACTGGCGCACGACGGCTGTGGTGGCCAGAAGCTCGTCCCAGTTCTCGCCTTTCAGGCGCAGATGCACGGGCTTGCCCTGGGCAGGGCCCATCGCGGCCTCGGAAATCTCGGCACGGATGCCGGGGATCTCTGCCAGACGTTCGTTGATGCTGTTGAGGATGAAGTTGCCCTTGCCCTCGGGCCCCAGCTTGTAGCGGTCTTCCCATTTGTCGAGTTCGATCTGAACCTGCCCGACCGTGTCGCGTGGCGCGCTGGTGCCGCCGGTGTTCTGGTTCAGGCCACCGCCACCGGCAAAGGCAAAGATCGAGGAAACGCCGTCGGTTTCCATGATGATCTGCTCGACCTGTTTGACCATGTCGTCCTTTTCAGACAGCGACAGGTTTCCGCGTGCTCGCACATAGGCAATGGCGCGTTCAGGCTCCATCTGGACGAAAAACTCGACGCCTTTGGAGTTCTGGCCGAAGTACCCGAAGGTAAACACAACGAAGCCCACAACGGCGGCAACAGAAACGAACGGCATGATCGGGTTGCCGGTGAGGAACTTGATCACATAGCCGAAGGGCGAGCGACGGCGGGCCTTGGTCGAGACCTGTTCGGACCGGTCGGGCAGAAGCGATCCGCCGATGCAGGACAGCGCCAGCCATGAGGCCACGAAGATCACGATACCCGGCAGCAGCACACTGCCGTCCGTGCCAAAGGCGCCACGCGTCATCAGCATCAGTCCGGCCAGAATGCCCGCGATCGGGAACAGGCTGCCGATCAGGCGGATCGGGAAGGACCAGTTGGCGCGCAGGTAGGTGGCCGTGCGGGTGATGATGCGCGAGATGCGCCCGGCGGTGCCGCCGACCACGGGCAGGAAGATCAGGGCCACGATCAGCGAGGCAGAAAGCACGAAGATCAGCGTGACCGGCAGGTTGCCCATGAACTCGCCCGGCACGCCGGGCCAGAAGAGCATCGGCAGGAAGGCACAAAGCGTTGTCGCGGTTGACGAGACGATGGGCCAGAACATCCGCTTGGCGGCGGCGGCATAGGCGCGCATCGGGCCCTGTCCGCGTTGGATTTCCTTGTCGGCGTATTCCACCACCACAATGGCCCCGTCGACCAGCATGCCCACGGCAAGGATCAGTCCGAACATCACGATGTTGGTGATGGTCATGCCAAAGACGCTGAGGATCGCAAAACACAACAGGAACGAGGTCGGGATCGCAAAGCCCACCAGCAGGGCAGAGCGGATGCCAAGGGCAGACAGCACCACGATCATGACCAAAGCGATGGCGGTCAGAACGGAGGCCTCAAGCTGGCTGACCATGGAGGAGACCTCCGACGAGGTGTCCATGGAGAAATCGACGTTGATCGAGGTGCGCAGTTCCTCGGGCCAGCCTTCCATCGCCTCGGCCACGACCTCACGCACCAGTTGGGAGGTGTCGATGACGTTGAAGCCCTTGCGCTTGACGACCTGCAAGGCGACGGTCGTCTCGCCATTGTAGCGCGCCGTGCCTGCGCGATCCTCGAATGTCAGGCGGATCTCGGCCAGTTCCCCCAGGGTGATGACCCGGTCGCCGTTGACCTTGACGGGCAGATTGTAGACGTCCTGCGTGTCGTCAAAAGCAGACGGGATCTTGACGGAATAGGCACCGTTTTCGGTTTCTACCTCACCGGCGGCGATCAACTGGTTGTTGTTGACCACGACACTGATCAGCTCGCCCGCAGTGACGTTGTAGGCCTCAAGCCGCAGGGGATCGATCAGAACCTCAAGCATTTCGTCCCGGTGACCGGCAAGACCGGCTTCGAGCACGGGAGCGAGTCCTTCAATCTCGTCCTGCAATTCCTTGGCGACGCGCAAAAGCGAGCGTTCGGGAACAGCGCCCGAGAGCGAAATCACGAGGATCGGGAATTCGGAGAAGTTGATTTCATTGATGGAATACTGCTCGGCCCCGTCAGGGAATTCGGCCTCGGCCTGGTTCACCTTGTCACGGACATCCGCGATGGTCGCGGCCTTGTCCCAGCCGAATTCGAATTCCAGTGCGACGCCTGCATAGCTCTCGGACGCGGTCGCGGACAGGGTTTTCAGCCCATCAAGGTCGCGCAGCTTGGTTTCAAGCGGTTTGACCAGCAGTTTCTCGCTGTCCTCGGCCGAGATGCCGGGGAAGGGGACAGAAACAAACAACGCAGGAATATCGATGTCCGGCTCACCCTCCTTGGGCAGGCCGACATAGGACACCGCACCCGCCAGAATGGAAAGCGCAATGAAAGCGAAGATCATCCGGGCCCGGGAGGAGGCCCAATCGACGAGACCGGTCATTCCTTGGGCTCCTGCATGGTGACGGTCACCTCGCGGCCATCGGTCACGAAGTCCTGACCAACAACGATGACGTCCAGTTCTTCAGGCAGTCCGGCCAGCCAGATGCCCTCGGGCGCGTCGCGAATAACCGAGACGGGCAGGAAATAGGCCTTGCCGTCTTGAGCCGCGCGGACACCCAAGCGCCCCTCATCGTCCAGTGTCAGGGCCGATTGCGGCAGCAGATGCGCCTTTTCACCGGCCAGAGCGATGAACATCTCGGCAGTGACGCCATCACGCATGGCCAGATCAGGGTTTGGCACCTCGATCTCGACCCGGAATGTGCGGGTCAGGGGATCGGCGGAGCGCGACAGGAAGGTGACAACGCCCATGACTTCCTGCCCGGTGATCAGGCGGGCGCCAGCCGGTGTGCCAAGGGTCAGACTTCCGATGTTTTTCTCGGGCACGAAGCCCACCAGCTTGATTTTTTCGAGCGAGATGATGGTTGCGCAATCGGCGCCGGGCTGCAGATATGCACCCAACTCGGCGGTGTCGGACTCCAAAATGCCATCGAACGGAGCCACAATGCGCAGCTTTTTCAGTTCTTCCTCGGCCTGTTTGACAGCGGATTGTGCGTTTTCAAGCCGCGCGTTGGAACTGGCCGCGGCGGTTTCGGCCGTAAATCCGCGTTTGGCCAGTGCGGATGCCGCCTTGTCGTTCACTTCAGCCTCGGCCAGAGCGGCCTTGGCTGATGTGAGTTGCGCCGCGCGCGTGCCTGCATCCAGTTCGCACATCAGGTCGCCTGCCTTGATCTGGGTGCCCTTGCGCAGCGGCTCGGAGATCACCTGACCGGCGGTTTCAGCCTTGACCTGCACGTTGCGCGCAGCCTCCGTCCGGCCTGACAGAACCAGACCGCGTTCGACATTCTGGGCGATGGAATTGCGGGCAACGACCGAGACGGGCACGATCTCGCGTCCCTCCAGCACCTCGGCAGCGTCGGCGGTCTCGGCCCCGTCTGCATTGGCGAGCGCCTTGAGCATATCGCGCTCCATGATTGCCACATAAAGGACGCCTGCAACCAGAAGGGACGTCAGCAACGGCAGGAACCGCATCGTAATTCTCCGTAATCTCAGCCTTTGATGGCCCAATGGGACCTAGTTCAATGGCGCTGTTCTTCAATTTCTTAAGGGGTCACTTCGACCCATGTTGGTCCCGGTGTCAGGCCAATCTCCTGCCCGGGTCGTTCTGCTTGGCAACTCGCGGGCTATGTAAGCAGTTATCACTTTCGCATCAAGCCGCGATTTAAACTATTTTGCAAGGTGTTTCGCAGGTGCACACAGGTTTTTGAGGCTGTGGAATGCCCTTGGCAAGCCCAAGCCAGACGGTTTAGTGTCCGCCGGACGGGGCTTGAGGAGACAGACGCGTGAGTGAGAGCGATTCCTTTCTGGATGAGGTGAGTGAAGAGGTCCGCAAAGACCAGCTTCTGGCCACCTTGAAAAAATACCGCTTTCTGATCGCGGGCGTGATCATTCTGCTGGTCGGCGGCACCGCATTTGCGGAGTGGCGCAAGAGCAGCCAGCGGTCGGCTGCCGAGGCCCGTGGTGATGCGTTGATCGCAGCCATGGAGATGGAAGACCCGGCCGCGATGGCGGCAGCACTCAACGATCTGAAAACCGGACCGGGCGCAGCCGTGGTTCTGCTCAGGCAGGCGGCGGCCTATGCGGCGGCTGGCAACGCGGTGAGCGCGGGCGAGGCGCTGGATCAGGTGATTGCGGGCGATGTCCCGGAGATCTACAAGGAGATGGCGCGGCTGCAACTGGTGGGGCTGCCGGGCGGGTCGCTCAGCCGCAGCGACAAGCTGACGGTTCTGCAAGGCATGGATTCCGAAGGCCATCCGCTGCAGGCGCTTGCCAAGGAGCAGCGTGCGCTGATCAATCTGGATGCGGGCGAGACCGAGGCTGCACTTGATGACCTCAAGGTTCTGTTTCTGGGCGAGCAGTTTGCCGAAGGCGTGCGCAGCCGGGCGGCTCAGCTGATCATTGCGCTGGGCGAGGAGTTGCCACAGCCGCCGGAGACGTCGGAAGGGTGAGTATGTGATGGTGGGTGGTATCTTGAGCATTTGGCGGCTGGCCGCTCTGGTGGCGGTGTTCGGGCTGGCGGCCTGCGCCGAGAAAGAGCTGATCCTGCCCGGTGAGCGGGAACCGATCCGCGGCGAGGCAGTAGCCTCCATTGATGCACTGCTTGAGGGCGAACCTGCCGAGGGCGAGGAAGAGGCCGAAGTCGAGTTGCTGCCGACACCTGTCGTACTGCCAGCGGCGCAGGCCAATACCAACTGGACCCACAAACAGGGCAATGCCGACCATCTGATTGGCCATGTCGCGCTGGGCGCGACCCTGTCGCGGATCTGGACTGCCGATGCTGGGCAGGGAAATGCCAAGCGCGCGCGGATGACCGGCGCACCGGTTGTTGCCGATGGTCGGGTGTTTGCAACCGATGCAGGCGCGCGGCTGAGTGCCTTTGACCTCAACGGTCGTGCGCTCTGGTCCATTGATCTGACACCTGAGGACGAACGCTCAGCGCCGGGCACCGGTGGCGGTGCTTCCTATGCTGATGGCAAGCTCTATGCCTCGACCGGGTATGGCGAGGTGCTGGCAATAGATCCGGCCACGGGCGCGGTTCTGTGGCGCAGGCTCTTGGATGCAGCGATCGAGGCTGCCCCAACGATTGATGGTGACCGGGTGGTTGTCGTGACGCGTGCGGATGTTGCCTATGGGCTGGATGCTGACACCGGAGAGGCGGTTTGGCGCGTGCAGGGCGTGGGCCTTGGCGCCGGTGTCGTGGGCGGTGCAAGCCCCGCGATCCGAGGTCCTGTGACCGTGATCCCCTACCGGTCCGGCGAAGTGGTTGCAGCGTTGACGCGCTCGGGTCGCCGGGTCTGGTCGGCAGCGATTTCGGGCGGCAGACGCGGACTGGTGCGGGCGACCATATCGGACATCTCGGGCGATCCGGTGATTGACAATGATCTGGTCTATGCGGCCAATCAGGCGGGTCGTCTGGTGGCCATAGACCGCCGCTCGGGCGAGCGGTTGTGGACCGCACAGGAAGGGGCGCTGGGGCCGGTCGTCCCGGTGACAGATGCCCTGTTCCTTGTCTCGGATGCGGGCGAGGTGCTGCGGCTGGATGCAGCCAGCGGCGAGGTGATCTGGCGCGCGGCCCTGCCGATCTGGGAAAACCCCAAGAAGCGCAAGGCAGCGATTGCCCATTTCGGGCCTGTTCTGGCCGGTGGCCGCCTGTTGGTGGCAAGTTCGGACGGGCAATTGCGCAGCTTTGACCCGACATCCGGCGTGCAGGGAACGGCTGTGTCCGTGCCGGGCGGGGCTGCATCTGCGCCCGCCGTGGCGGGATCGGTGCTTTATGTCCTGTCGCAATCAGGTGATCTTCACGCTTTCCAATGACGCCGATCTGGGCTAAGCGCGGGGCCTGATTTTCGGGAAACCTTGCCATGAGCTTTTCGCTCGCCCTTGTGGGCCGTCCAAATGTCGGAAAATCCACGTTGTTCAACCGTCTGGTTGGCAAGCGTCTGGCGCTGGTTGACGACCAGCCCGGCGTGACGCGGGATTTGCGCGAAGGGGCGGCACGGCTGGGCCCGCTGCGCTTTACCGTGATCGACACCGCCGGTCTGGAAGAGGCGACCGACGACAGTCTTCAGGGCCGGATGCGGGCGCTGACCGAGCGTGCGGTCGATATGGCCGATATCTGCCTGTTCATGGTCGATGCGCGCGCAGGCGTCACCGCCGCCGATCAGGGCTTTGCCGACATCCTGCGCAAGCGCGCGGCCCATGTCGTTCTGGTCGCCAACAAGGCCGAGGGGCGCGCGGGCGAGGATGGGCTGCTGGAGGCCTATTCGCTGGGGCTGGGAGAGCCGATTGCGATCTCGTCCGAGCATGGCGAGGGCATGGTGGAGTTGCTGGATGCGCTTGCACCATTGGCCGAACAGTTCGAAGCCGTGCGCGAGGAAGCGGTCACCGATGTGGTGGTCTCGGACGATGATGATGACGAGGATGCGCCCGACAAGCCGATCCAGATCGCCATCATGGGCAGACCCAACGCGGGCAAATCCACCCTTGTGAACAAGATCATCGGCGAGGACCGTCTGCTGACCGGACCAGAGGCCGGGATTACGCGCGACAGCATCGCCGTCACCACGCGCTGGGAAGGGCAGGAGGTCCGGATTTTCGACACAGCCGGGATCCGCAAGAAGGCCCGTGTACAGGAAAAGCTGGAAAAGCTCTCTGTGGCCGATGGCTTGCGCGCTGTGAAATTTGCCGAAGTGGTTGTGCTTCTCCTGGACGTGCAGATCCCCTTTGAGCAACAGGACCTGCGGCTTGCCGATCTGGCCGAGCGCGAGGGGCGCGCCGTGGTGGTTGCAGTCAACAAGTGGGATCTTGAGGGCGACAAGGCCGACAAGCTGAAAGAATTGCGCGAGGCGTTCGGGCGGTTGTTGCCGCAGTTGCGCGGCGCGCCGATGGTCATGGTCTCGGCCCTGACCGGCAAGGGCCTCGACCGGTTGCATCAGGCGATAGTGAGCGCCCATGAGGTGTGGAACACGCGGGTAACCACGGCCAAGCTGAATGCTTGGCTGAAGGGTGAGGTGCAGGCCCATCCACCGCCCGCGCCCGGAGGGCGGCGTCTGAAGCTGCGGTATATGACGCAGGTCAAGACACGACCGCCGAGTTTTGTCGTATTCTGCTCGATCCCCGAGGCGCTGCCCGAGGCATACAAGCGGTTTCTGGTGGGCGGGCTCAGGCGTGATTTCAACATGCCCGGCGTTCCGATCCGCCTGTTCATCCGCGGCGGCGACAACCCCTATGCGGACAAGAAGGTCACGCGGATACAGAAGTTCCGGAAGAACGCTCCCCGGCGGGAGGGTTGAAGGGCGCAATGTTTGCCTTTTTCTCCTTGCCCAGTGATAGTGAATTCCATTCGTGTTTGTTGGGGCTAAAAAGATGTTGGATTGTTGGGGTGATGATTTACTTGGATACCAAAAAATTGGCGACAGTTTTACAAATCTAATCGCTACTTTAGACGAAACCAAAGTAATTTCTATTGAAGCCGGTTTTGGACGGGGAAAAACGTTCTTTCGAACTGCTTGGGCACAGCAGTTGCGGAACGCAGGCGAGATTGTAGTTGAGATAGACGCACAAAAATCCGATCACACTGGGGATCCGCTGGTAACACTATTAGCGGCACTGGTTGAGGAGTTGCCTAATAAAGAACGGAGTAGATCGTCACAAGTATTTGAAAATGCAAAGAAAATAGGTGCTGTTGGTGGCGGGGCGGTCGTTCGGTCTGTGCTGAAGGCGGGAGCCGATGAAATTATCGAACTTGTCTCGGAGAGGGCGATTGATAGGATCGGCGATTTTGATGCTCTTGATGAAATCATAGATGACCTTGGCGATGGTATGTCAAAAGCAGCAGGACAGATGATTGCTGCGCAGATGGCCGCTGAACGAGTAAGGAAGATAGAACTACCCAAGCAATTGAAGACCTTGCACTCGGCACTTACCGAAGGCTCGGTCAAAAAACGGGTTGTTATTATTGTTGATGAACTTGATCGATGTCATCCGTCATATGCAATTGCTGTGATGGAAGCGATGAAACCGATCTTCGGGCAGTCTGGGTTCATCTTTTGCCTGATGGTAAATCCCGAATATTTAGAGAACTTGGCCCAACATCAATTTGGTACTTCTGAAGGTGAGGAGAAATACCTCGATAAATTTGTAGATCTTCGATTTCGGCTTGAACCGCAGGAGACAGATTTAAAAGAAGCGACAATTCAACTTGCGCAAAGACTTCCGTTAAAAATTCCCTTTGGTGAGGCTGAAGCATTTTCAATAGGGGTTGCCGCGAAACTCGCTGGGGCATTGGCCTTGGAAACTAAGCTTTCTATGCGCAAGATTAAGTGAGTACTGCTTAAAGTAGAGGTTGCCATGCGTTGTTATTCTGAACAGCCCATTGATGCACCGCTACTGATATTTTTAGCTTTTGAAGAAGCACCTGACTGTGATATTCGCTCCAATCTCTTGCCTCGGGTCAATATTACTCCTGAAGGGGGAGTCAATCTGACCTGCCCCCCGAGGGTCCCTCATTTATAACGAGAGTTTGCGGGTGTGGTTTTCATATTCATGGCCGTCAGTT
>CANLVD010000022.1 GCA_947494445.1 uncultured Paracoccaceae bacterium
AGCCAGAGCCAGAGCCAGAGCCAGAGCCAGAGCCAGAGCCAGAGCCAGAGCCAGAGCCAGAGCCAGAGCCAGAGCCAAACCTCCTCTCTCAGCCCGCAGCGCCCCAACCGGCGGCCGAGGCACCCAAACGCGGCGGCTTCATGTCGCGTGTCTTTGGTCGAGGGGCAACGGCTGCCGCCCCTGCTGCACCGGTCAAGCGCCGGGTGCTTGACGATGACATGCTCGAAAGCCTTGAGGAGTTGCTGATCACCGCCGATCTGGGCGTGGAAACCGCGCTCAAGGTCACTGCCAGCATGGCCGAGGGGCGTCTGGGTCGCAAACTCAGCGTGGCCGAAATCAAGGCGCTGCTGGCTCAGGAAGTCACGGATATTCTCGAACCGGTCGCCCGCCCGATGCCACTTTATGCCAAGACACCGCAAGTGGTGCTGGTCGTGGGTGTGAACGGCTCGGGCAAGACCACGACCATCGGCAAACTCGCCTCCCAGTTCAAGGCCGCCGGCAAATCCGTGGTGATCGCCGCAGGTGACACCTTCCGCGCCGCCGCCGTGGAACAGCTACAGGTCTGGGGGCAGCGCGCAGGCGTGCCCGTCCTGACCGCACCCGAAGGCTCAGATCCTGCGTCCCTAGCATTTGAAGCCATGGCCAAGGCCGAGGCTGACGGCGCTGATCTTCTGATGATTGACACCGCCGGGCGTCTGCAAAACCGTTCCGACCTGATGGAGGAGCTGGCCAAGATCGTGCGCGTCATCCGCAAGCGTGACCCCGATGCGCCGCACAACACGTTGCTGGTGCTGGACGCGACCACAGGCCAGAACGCGCTTGGTCAGGTCGAGATCTTCCGCCAGATCGCCGATGTCTCGGGCCTTGTCATGACCAAGCTCGACGGCACCGCCAAGGGCGGGGTGCTGGTCGCACTTGCCGACAAATTCGGCCTGCCGATCCATGCCATCGGTGTGGGCGAAAGCATTGATGATCTGGCCCCCTTCGATCCAGAGGATTTCGCCAAGGCCCTGACCGGGATTGAAGAGTGACGGCGGAACATGCGACGTTTGAAATAACACCAATGGGTGCAGCTTTACCCTCCAAAACACCCTTTTTTGGCAAAGATACGCTTTAAGTTTTGATTTCGATCGTTGAGCGCTCTCACTTCTATCTGCTCCACTTTAGAGCCATCAACAGCAAAGACTGCCGGTAACGCCAGAAAACTCAATCCAAGAGCAACATTATTGTTTAGCTTGATAGATGCGTCTTTTGCGGCGAGCACTTCCATACTTGCATTGTTCATTGTGACCTGATCGCGGATTTCTGAGCAACGAAGTGCTGCATCTCCAGGTTGTGAAATTGGCACAGGATTGGACTCGCGGACCGTGCATGCCGTAAGACTGATACCCAGAAATAAGTAAATAAATCGCATGTTTTCCTCCACCTTAAATAGGCAGCAATAAGACTTCATACGTTACTCAAATCAAAGGATTAAAGAATGAGATGCCTTAAGATTTTGATTTCAATAATTTTTATCGCTTCGTGCACAGCGGAGGCAGATGTCAATCTGATGGCTGCACCAACCATAACGAAAGGCAGCGTCGGCAAGTTTTCAAATTCCGTTTGCACTCGAAATGTTACCGGGGCTGAAGCAAGCTTCGTTGAAATGTCGCCGATTGACAATGCGTCTTTCCGTGCAGCAATCGAAAAGACACTTGAAAATAACGGCCTAAAAGCCGCTGACAATGCGTCCTGTCGATATGTTGTCGATGCAAATCTGCTGGGGATTGCTGTTCCAACGGTTGCGGGCAAAAGGTTACCTGCAACAGCAAATGTAAATTACAGTGTCTTTTCGAGGAGAAGCGGAGATGCGATCTACCTGGCGACTCTTGTGAACAAACACGAAGTCGAGGCGGGCAAAGTTGATATGTTTACTTTGAATGAACAATTATACGAAGGGGTTATTCGCAAAAGTCTGACGCAATTTGCCACGGAGTTCATTCGTGAAGGCGGGTAGTTGCTGCAAGACCTGCCCATGATTTCGGACTAGGTCTTCTCTTTTAAGGACCGCGCCAGAAACACACTCAGGATCGCGAGGCCCAGCAGAATGCCGAAGGCCACGCGAATCGAGGTGACATGGGCGACAAAGCCAATAACCGGCGGGCCGAGCAATAACCCGCCATAGCCCAGCGTGGCGACCGCGGCGATGGCCGAGCCTGCGCTCATCGATGGCTCGTTGGAGGCCCGGCTGATCGCCAGCGGGAACAGGATCGCGTAGCCCAGTCCCATGAGCACGAACCCCGTCATCGATGCCCAGTAATTGCCGATTCCAATGGTCAGGAGCAGACCGGCGACCGCAATGATGCTGGCCACACGGGCCGTGCGCTCCGCACCAAAATGCGCCACGATCCGGTCGCCTGCCAGTCGTGCGGCGACCATGGCGGCAGAAAACGCGGTGAAGCCAAGGGCGGCCCAGGCCTCGTCTGCCTCTGCAATGCGGATCAGATAGACCGCACTCCAGTCCGTCATCGCCCCTTCGCCGAGGGTTGCGCAGAAACACAGCAGCCCGACCGCCAGCAAGCCGCCGCGCGGGATTGCCAGCAGTTTGCCCGGACGCTCCTCGCTGGCGGGATCCGACGTCCAGTCAATCGCTGACCACCACGCGCCAAGGGCTGCAAAGGGCAGGGCGGTGAGCGCGAAATGCACAAGCGGCCCGATGCCCCAGTTGGCGGCGAAATACCCCGTGGCCGCACCCGCACCCGCACCCAGCGAGAACATCGCGTGAAAGGACGACATCATCGGGCGACGGCCGCGTTTCTCAACCTCCGCGCCCCAGGCGTTCATCGCCACATCCATCGACCCGCCCGACATGCCAAAGGCCAGCAGCGCAATCGCGAGCAAGGTCACATTGGGCGCAAACCCGACCACCACCAGCATCAACGCAAAGCCCCAGGCCATGACACGTGCCACGCGCTTTGCCCCGATCCGGTCAGACGCCAGCCCCGCCAGCGGAAAAGACAGGATGCCGCCGCCTGCGATCAGCAGCAAAAGCGCGCCTAAGGGACCGGGTTCCAGATCGTGGCGTTCTGCGATGGCCGGTATGCGCGAGGCCCAGACCCCGAAGACCCCGCCCGCAAGCAGGAAGAGGGCGGTCACAGCCGCCCGGGGCGTGCGCAAATTTGTCATGGTCGCAAGTTTCCTCGGCACGCCGCATCCGGGCCGGTTTCTGATGGACACCAGACAATTCTCTAAGCCCCAAGGGTCTTGGTTGACAAGCCTGCAATGAGTGTGAAACGCGGGAAGCGTGACAGAATACATCCTCTCCATCGACGGCACTGCCGAAGGCCACCGCCTTGCCATGATCCTCGCGCTGATCTCAGCCGTGGCCCATGCGATCTTTGGTGCGTTGCAAAAGGGGCGCTATGACCCTTGGCTGACACGCGGCGCGATCGACGTGTTTTTCCCTGTCATGGCCCTGCCGGTCGCATTGATGCTGCCCTTGCCACAAGGGTCCCAATGGCTGTTGTTGGCGGGCGTTTTCGTGATCCACACGACCTATAAATACATCCTGGCCATGGCCTATTCGCGCGCGGCCTATACGGTCGTCTATCCGGTCGTGCGCGGCACCGGTCCGCTGGTCACGGTCTTTGGCGCGTGGATCGTCTTTGGCGAGGTCTTCACGCTGATGCAATGGATGGGCGTGCTTTGCCTGTCGGGCGGGATCTTCGCGCTGGCAGGCTTCAACCTGCAACAGACCAAGGTGGGCCGCGATGTGCTCTGGTCGGCCTTGGGCCTGGCTGTGGTCACCGGCATTCTGGTGGCCATCTACACGGTCTATGACGCCTATGGCATGCGCGTGGTGGAAAACCCGTTCACCTTCATCGCATGGTTTTTCGTCATCGAAGGGCTGGTCTTCCCGGTGATCGCATGGCGGCGCTGGCAGGCACTGGACACACGCCCCGATCCCAAGCCTTTGCTGATGCGCGGCTTCATCGGGGCGCTGATCGCCTTTGTCAGTTTTGGCTGCGTGATGATGGCCACACGGCTCGACAAGGTGGGCGAGGCGGCCGTGCTGCGCGAGACCTCCGCAATCTGGGCCGCACTCATCGGCTGGCTGTTCCTAAAGGAGGCCGTGGGCCCGGTGCGCACCGCCTGCATGGCGCTCATTGCACTGGGTGCGGTTGTGGTGGAGTTCGGAGGCTGATAAGCGGATCACATGTCTGAAAAAACCATAAACCCGCTTCTGAAACTCGCCCTCGAACTGGGGCCGGTGATCGTCTATTTTCTGGCCTATATGCGCTTCAAGGACACACCCGTGGACTTCGGCGGAGAGACCTATTCAGGCATCATCGTGGCCACGGCGATCTTTGTGCCGCTGATGCTGGTGGCCCTTGGCATCACTTATGCGCTTACCCGCGAATTGCCGCGCATGGCGGTCTTCACGGCGATCATCGTCGTGGTCTTCGGCGGATTGACCATCTGGCTGAACGACGAGACCTTCACCAAGATGCGCCCTACGGTCGTCTACGGTCTTTTCGGCGCAATTCTGGGCTGGGGGATCTTCGTGCAAGGCAGGTCCTATCTGAAGTATCTGATGGGCGCGGTCATGCCGTTGAAGGATGAGGGCTGGATCATCTTCACCCGCAACTGGGTGTTCTTCTTTGCCTTCATGGCGATCTTCAACGAGTTCGTCTGGCGCGTGCTGGGGGAGGAGGCCTGGGTCTGGCTCGACACGTTCGGGCAGTTCATCCTGACCTTCGCATTTCTTGCGACCCAATGGCCGATCCTGCAGAAGTACGGTGAAGAAGACGAGGCTTAAGTCTTTGTTAATTAACGATTAATTAGTAAAGCTGGAATCGATAACCCGTTGATTTGAGGCTGTTTTCTCAGTTGGTCCCCGCGGGGACAGCCATCGCGGCGGCCAATTGCGCCTCGCCGATGGGGGGTGTGTCCTCTCCGTCGATCCAATCCTCGATCTGCGCGCGCACCTCCGGGCTGACGTGAAACCCGTCGCGCAGATCACACAGACCGCCCCGGTTCAGGGCAATGGCCAGCAGGTCGATGAACTCGGGCACCTCGAAATAGGCGGTGTGGATCAGCTCCTTCCATTTCAGACTGTCGCTGAGACCCGCCTTCACATCATGGGGCATCTCGCCATCGCCCGACATGCCCAGAAGCTTGCGCACATTGTTCAGCGTCTTGATCGCATGGCCATCGCTGAACTGGCTGAGCGGGGTGGCCACGAAAGGCGGCAGGGGCGGGAACTGGCGCTGAAATTCGGGCGGGGAGGAACCGATGGTATCGACATCCTCCTTCAGCAGATCATCGCCCCACGCACGTTGGCGCACGGAGGTCCAAATCACACCGTTGAGCAGGGGCGCCACAAGAAGCCCTGTCAACTTGGCCAGAAACTTCAGGATCCAGGTGAAAACCCAGACCAGAATGAAAACCATGCTGAGGAAAAACAGCACGAGGATCGTCAGCAGAAACGGATCATTGTCGACCTGAAAATTGCCGTCTGCATCCTCGATCACCGCAAAGAAGCGGGTCAGGTCATTGAGCAGTTCCGCATCACCAAAGATGATGTCCCAACAAACGGCCACGCCAAAGCCCAGAACGAACACAAGCTGTGATATGGCGATGAGCGGTTGCAGGAAGGTCGCCGGAATGATCGGCCCGCGCACGCCCTTAATGTTGGCCAGTGCCGAGATCGCCTCGTCCTGCTGATGCCACAGCCCGATCCAGCGCTCGCCATACCAGTTCTCGACCTTTCGCTTGTGGGTCTTGGTGAACCATGTTTTTCGCCTGCGTTCCAGAAGCGCCAGCGTTACCCTGCAGATCAGCGCATAGATCACCAGCGCGATGCAGAAATTATACATGCTTTCATGATCTTCCCCGCTCAGCTTGACCTGCTCCTTGTCGGCCAGATCGATCATGAAATAATAGTAGATCCAGTAGGCAACCGCGATCCAGAAGGCGACGATGCCGGTGGTATAGGCGGTCAGTCCAAGCCCGTTGAGGCGCTGCCACATGAAGCGGTTGGCGCAGTAGTTCAAAAACGGTGTCCCCACGGTGCACCATTGCTTCAGACCTGTCAGCGGCGCCTTGCGCAGCTTGGCCGATTGCAAAAGCGCGTTGTAAATGACCGAGCCGCCATGGCTGTGACCGATCAGGCAATAGGAGATGCCGCGCTCGTCATAGATCGAGAGACCTTTGAGCAACCGGTTGGCTGCCGATCTGCGCCGGTCCTCGCTGTTGGGACCGTCTTCCCAGCGGAAGGGCACAACCTCGATGTCTTCGGCCTCAAGCTTCAGGCGTTGGCACAGGGCCGTGATAAAGCCGCTTTCCAACTGCCACCATCGCTCGCCCACCTTGTCCTCGTGGCCCGCGCCCGTGCCATGCACGGTGACGAACTTGATCTTGGTCTCGGGGGTCTCGTCTGAGGAGAATTCATGCGCGTCGGTCATGGGCTACTCTGTCTATGTCTGTGCAGACGTGACGGGGCGCTGACCGGTAAAATACGGTGCTCGGAAAACTTGGAAATTCAGGCCCCCACGACCGGAAAATGACTTGTTACCCGAAGGTTAACACCGGCGGGTAATTCTGTCGAGGATTTGCGCAGGCGCTTATTGCGTCACGAAGGGCGCGAGTCGATCTTCCCAGACCTTCTGGGTGATCGGGCCGGGGTAGCGGGTCAGGATGTTGCCCTCGCCATCGACCACGAAGGTCTCGGGCACGCCATAGACGCCCCAGTCAATGGCCACGCGCCCAGTGGTGTCGGTGCCGATCTTGGCAAACGGGCTGCCAAGTTCTTCGAGAAAGCCGCGTGCGTTGCCGGGGCTGTCCTTGTAGTTGATGCCGTAGATCGGCAATCCGCTGTCGGCAAGCGCTTGCAGGGTCGGGTGCTCGGCCCGGCAGGGACCGCACCAGCTTGCCCAGAAATTCACCAGCTTCACGCCGGAGGATTTGAAATCTTCGGCCGCGATGCCAACGGTCTCGGGCGGGAGGGCGGCCAGATCAATTGCGGGTGCGGGCGTGCCTTCAAGGGCAGATGGCAGGGCGTTGGGGTTTTCGCGCTGCATGCCGAGGTAGAAGGCACCGAACAGCATGAAGAAGATCACCGGCGGGATCAGGATCAGCCAGTTGAAGCCGCGTTTGGGCTGCTCAGTCATTGCGCGCCTCGATCTTAGCGAGCGCTGCCTTGATGCGCGCAGATCTGCGCCATGTCAGCAGGATCAGCCCGCCCAGCAACACGAGTGTGACCGCATAGGCGCTGAGCACGGCACCGGCATAAGCTCCCAGATCAGGCATCGGCCATCTCCCGTTGCATCAATGCGGACAGCCGGCGGGCGCGGATCTCCGTGCGGGTGCGGATCAGGACGAGCAGGACAAACAGCAGCACAAAGCCTGCGATGGAAAACAGAAGCGGCTGGTAGAAGACATCCGAGACGTTCTCTTCCTTGTCGAGCGAGAGCGATGCGCCCTGATGCAGACCCTGGCTCCAGAAGAGCACCGCATAGCGGCTGAGAAGGGCAAATACGGAGCCGACCATGCACAGGATCGCCGTCAGGTCAGCGGCTTTGTCAGGATCCTCGATCGCCTCCCACAGGGCCATATAGCCGAGGTAGAACACAAAGAGGATCATGAAGGAGGTCAGCCGTGGATCCCATTCCCAATAGGTGCCCCACATCGGCTGGCCCCAGATCGCGCCGGTAAAGAGCGCAATCAGCGTCATAGCGGCACCGATGGGGGCAGCGGCGCGCGCGGCCAGTGCCGAGACATGGTGGCGGCGGATGAACCAGATGAGCGAGGTCACCAGCATCATCAGCCATGCGTTGATCGCCATCAGGGCAGAGGGCACATGGATATAGATGATCTTGACGGTGGAGCCCTGCTTGTAGTCATCAGGCGTGAAGAAAAAGCCCCAGATCAATCCGGTGCCCAGACAGATCACGGTCAGAACGGTCAGCGGCACCAGCGCTGGCCGGCTGATGCGCATGAATTCCGACGGATTGGCGTATTTCCAGATCGACATGGGGATTAGGTAGCCCGCAGAGGTGACCCGCGCAATGGGCGCGGTGTCACAGAGACGTCAGGTCCGGTCAGATCAGCCAAGCGAGATGCTGGCGGCGCTTTCCGGCAGTTCCTCGTCAAAACAGCGCTGGTAGAACTCGGCCACGGTTTCGCGCTCAAGCTCGTCGCATTTGTTGAGGAAGGTCAGGCGGAAGGCAAAGCCGACATCGCCGAAAATCTCGGCGTTCTGGGCCCAGGCGATCACGGTGCGCGGGCTCATCACGGTTGAGACATCGCCGTTCATGAAGGACGAACGTGTCAGGTCGGCCACGGTGACCATGCGACTGACGGTCTTGCGACCTTCATCACTGTCATAGCCCGGGTTCTTGGCGATCACGATTTCGGTTTCGGCGTCATGCCCAAGATAGTTCAGGGTTGCGACCAGCGACCAGCGGTCCATCTGACCCTGGTTGATCTGCTGGGTGCCGTGGTACAGCCCGGTGGTGTCGCCCAGACCAACGGTGTTGGCGGTGGCAAAAAGGCGGAAGTACGGGTTCGGGTGGATCACCTTGTTCTGGTCCAGCAACGTCAGCTTGCCGTCGACCTCAAGCACGCGCTGGATCACGAACATCACGTCAGGCCGGCCTGCGTCGTATTCATCAAAGACGATGGCCACCGGGTTGCGCAGGGCCCAGGGCAGGATGCCTTCCTGAAATTCGGTGACCTGCTTGCCGTCCCGGAGCTTGATGGCGTCCTTGCCGATCAGATCGATCCGGGAGATGTGGCTGTCGAGGTTGACCCGCACACAGGGCCAGTTCAGGCGCGCGGCAACCTGCTCGATGTGGGTCGACTTGCCTGTGCCGTGATAGCCCTGGATCATCACCCGGCGGTTGTGGGCAAAGCCTGCGAGGATGGCCAGCGTGGTATCAGGGTCGAACTTGTAGGAGCTGTCGATCTCGGGCACGCGGTCCGAGCGCTCGGCAAAACCCCGGATCGTCATGTCCATGTCGATGCCAAAGGCCTCGCGCACGTTGACATCCAAAGTGGGTTCGCTTGGCAGCTCCAGTGCTCCATCAGCCATGACTATGATCCTTCCGACACGCCAACCGGGAAATGCCGGTTTTTACCGGGTCTCTTTGGATGAAAATCGGGCCAAGCGCAAGGGCAGGCGGCGGGCAAAAGCGCGCATTCCGGGGCGTCTTTGCACGGGTGAAACAGGTCCAAATCCCGCAAGGCTGCCCGGGGCAATGCATCAAAACCGGCATGTCTGCGTCGCATAAGGACCAAGAAGCGACGTGGAAGCTTTTGACTCTGGTCTGCAAACCTGCGTCAATTTACCGGTAAAGCACTACAAGTTTAACAAAATTAATAATCAGGGAGGGACACATGGCGATCAATCCGCCACTCACGGAACTTGACATCAAGACGGCAGACGAAGGTTTCTACAAGGGGTTCGCCAAGAATGTGGCGATCACGTCAAAGGTCATCATCACCATTCTGGTGGTCTGGGCCGTGGCGTTTCCCGAGCAGGCCGGGACAGTCCTGAACGGGTTCAACAAATTCATTCTGGCCAACTTCGCGACCTGGTACACCTGGGTCATGGCTGCATTTGTGATTGTCTGCATCGTGCTGGCGATCTGGCCCGCCTCGGGGCGCTTGAAGATCGGTCTGGCCGAAGACAAGCCCGAGTTTTCGAGATTTTCTTGGTTTTCCATGATGTTCGGTGCCGGTATCGGCGTCGGGATGCTGACTTGGGCCGTGGCCGAGCCGGTGTATCACTTCGCCAACAACCCTGATGTGATCAAGGGGCTGGCCGAAGGGAGCACCGAGGGCAACGTCCTGAATGCCTATAAGTGGTCCTACCTGCACTGGGGGTTCTCAGCATGGTCGTCCTATGCGATCTGCGGTCTGGCACTTGGATATTTCGCCTTCCGGCGCAATCTCCCGCTGACCGTGCGTTCGTCGCTGACACCGCTTTTCGGGCGCTCGCTTGAGGGCGGCTTGGGTCATGTCATCGACATCGTGGCTGTTGTTGCGACCATTCTGGGCGTGGCACAGACGCTGGGCTTTGGTGTCGAGCAGTTCGTGGCAGGTCTTGCACGCATTGGCATCGGAGACTGGCTGGTCAATGACGAAGGGTCTGCCTCGACCGTAGGCATCTTGTTTGCTCTTCTGGTGATCATGGGAGCCTCGACGCTGTCTGCGCTTTCGGGCGTAGGCAAGGGCATCAAATGGCTGTCGAACATCAACATGGGTCTAAGCTTCTTCCTGCTGGCGTTCTTCTTCATCTTCGGCTCGACCTTCTTTGGGTTGAAGGCGCTGTTTGTCGGCATGTTCGACTATCTGATTGCGTTGCCGGCAATGATCTTCACGGTCTGGAAGGCAGATGGCACGGAAGTGGGTGATGCGCTTTCGGGCTGGCAGGGCGGCTGGACCGTCTTCTACTGGGCCTGGTGGGTGGCGTTCGCGCCGTTTGTGGGACTGTTCCTGGCGCGTATCTCGCGCGGGCGGACAGTGCGTGAGTTCGTGATCGGGGCGATCATCGCGCCATCGATCATGTGCTTCGTCTGGTTCTCGTTTGCTGGTGGTACGGCGATTGATCTGGAACTGACCGGCGGTGCCGGTGGGGTGATCAACTCGGCGGCTGATGGCGACAAGATCTTTGCCATGACCAATTTCATGCTGGCGCCGATATCCGAGATGATCAGTTGGATCATGGCGGTGCTGATCGTGATCCTGCTCCTGACCTATCTGGTGACCTCCGCGGATTCGGCCGTTCTGATCGTGAACACGATCAACGCAGCCGGTGACGAGGGACCAAAGGCGCGGCCCCATATCATCTTCTGGGGTGTGGCGCTGGGAGCGGTGGTTGCGGCCCTGCTGATCGTGGGCGGCCTGTCGGCCATTCAGACCGCGATGGTGATCGGAGCCTTACCGTTCTCGTTGGTGATGGTGCTGATGTGCCTGTCGCTGCTCAAGGCGATTTATCGCGACGGGCAGCGTGAGGCAGCAGGGGTATCAAGCACCGCAGGTGAGCCTGCGGCCACGAACCCGGCTGAGTAAGCCTTGAAAAGCGAAACCGGGCGCTTGGGTGCGCCCGGTTTCACACCGGTCGGTGTCCGGTACGTCAATCCTTGAAAGAGCGGCTTTCCTTGACCTGATCCCAGGCCCAGACCACCTCGGCCAGGCGATCCTCGTCATCGCGCTTGCCGCCGTTCATGTCCGGATGAAGGACCTTGACCAAAGCTTTGTATTGCTTGCGCAATTCGGTCTTGGTGGCTGTGTCTGAAGCCTCAAGGATCGCAAGTGCCTTGCGCTCGGTCGCGGGCAGGCGGCGGGTGTTGGCGCGCGCACCGGCCCCGTTCACACCTGCGGCCGGGTTCATGGTTGCATTGTCGCCGAGCACCTGCATCGGATCATCAAATCCGAAGCGCTGCCATGCACGGCCTTCAGGGTGACCTTCCGCGCCGCCCTTGAGCGGTTTGGTGGGGCGTTCCCAGACCTTGTCGGCGGCAAATTGCTTTTCCATTTCTTCGTCTGAGTGGTTCTCGAAGAAATTCCATTTCAGATTGTATTCGCGGATATGGGTTTTGCAGAACCAGAAGAACTCTTCCAGATGGTCGGGCGATTTTGGGGCACGAAATTTGCCGGGATCGCCGCAGCCGGGCTTGTCGCAGACCCGGCTTGAGGTCTCGACCGCACCTGTCATGCCGCGGCTTTTGGCGCGGCGCTTCTTGTCGGCGGATACTGAAATGTCAAAATTAAATGGCGAGTTTTTGGCCATAATCACATCTCCGGAGGCGGGCATCTTTTCACTTTGAGGGCGACAGTTTAAGCTTGTTTGCAGGAAGGCCAAGCCTTGAATTCACAGAATGGAGAAAAGATGCAGGTCGCACAGAGGATGGAAGCCAAGCTGCGCGCGGCATTTGACCCGCAACAGATTGAAGTCATTGACGAAAGTGAAGAGCACCGGGGCCATGGGGGATGGCGCGAAGGGGGTGAGACACATTTTCGGGTGGTCATCCGGGCTGCAACTTTTGACGGATTGAGCCGGGTTGCACGCCAGCGCGCGGTCAACAAGGTGCTGGAAGAAGAGCTGAACGGGCCTGTGCATGCGCTGGCCCTGAGCGTGGAGGGAGTGGCATGAAACTCTGGGCAATCATGGTTGTGGTGCTGGGGCTGGCTGCCTGTCAACCAACAGGAAATGCGGGCGTCAGCATTGGCACCGACGGGGTCAAGGGCCGGGTCGGTGCGGGTGTGGCCGTGGGCAACAACGTGACAGTGGGTGTGGGCGTCGGCCTTTGACCGGCAGGCTATGGCCTGACGGGCGGTGCCAGTGAGTATTAACTGGAAAATCGAAGCTTGTGACGCCTGAGGATCAAAGATCCCGGTCAGCGGGGCCAAGGCCGGGAGCTGCAGGAGCCTGTTCGGACAGAACCGGTTCGGGTTTGACCGGGGCTGCGCGCAGGGCTGGCTGAACTTGCGCCGCCGGTTTTGCCCGGCGGAAGACCAGCACCGAATGATAGGTCTCGGAGGCCGAGGACAGCATGCCCTTCTTTTCATCTGCAGGCAGCGTCTCGGCGCGCAGATATTCCCAGCCTTCGGCGGCCATGTCGTTGATTGCGTCCGTGAGCGCATGGGCAAAGCGTCCGGCACCGGTTTTGACACCCTTGATGCGTTTCGTCCGGCGGGGAGAGGCGATCACTTGGTATTCGTATTGTGTCATGGTCCGACTGGCCTTGGTTTCATGCGGCGTTAGGGGGAGGTTTTGCCAAGAAAGCCGGGCGGTCTCAAGGGGAAAGACCCATCAGATTGATCCGGTTGCCGGGCAACTGGTGTAGATTGACCACAAATGTGCTTGAGTGCGGAAATGCACTGCGTTCCACTCTGGAATGGCTAGGGATAAATGCGTAGGCTGGTGCAACTGGTCCTCAGGGGCCTGCGGCCCTCGTGCGGGGGTCGCGGAACGGACCGGCGGAATTGAGTGGGAACGCATGATTTCTGAAAAGATGATCGACGCCTTGCTGCTGACCCGTGTCAGCCGCTGCGTGCTGATTGTCGACATCGTGGAATCGGTGCGGCTGATCCAGAGCAATGAAAGCTCGACCATCGTGCACTGGCTGGAGATCGTGCGCTTTGTGAAAGAGCATCTTGAGGCCCATGGCGGCGGGCGGCTGGTCAAGTCTCTGGGTGACGGGTTGCTGCTGGAGTTCGATAACGTGCTGCCCGCCATGCGCATGGCTTTTGATGTGCTGGGCTGTTCGCGGGATCTGAATGCCCGGCTGGAAGATGACGATCAGGTGCATCTGCGCATGGGTCTGGAGCTGACGGAAGTTCTGGTGGGCGAGGATGACATCTACGGCCACGGCGTGAACATGGCCGCTCGTCTGGCGACACTGGCACGTCCCGGCGAGATCATCACGTCATCTGCCGTGCGCGAGAACATAACGCCTGATTTCGACGCGGATGTCGAGGATATGGGGGAGTGCTACCTCAAGCACATCAAGGAGCCTGTCCGGGCGTTTCGCATCGGGCCGCCGGGGCCGCGGCCTGCGCCCCTGAGGGTTGATCCGACTGCCAGCATGCTGCCGACGCTTGCCGTTGTGCCGTTTTCCAACGGTGGCACAGCGGTGGTCGGCGAAGTGCTGGCGGAAGAGCTGATCCGGGCGTTGTCGCAATCCTCGCAGGTCAATGTGATCAGCCGGATGTCGACGCGGGCTTTTCGCCATGCCAGTGGCGATGCGCGGCTGGTGGGGGATCATCTGCAGGCGCATTACGTGCTGACCGGGCGGGTAATGGAGCATGACAAAGCGGTGTCGGTATCGTTGCAACTGACCGAGACACGCACCGACACGGTTGTCTGGGCCGAGCGGATGACGTCGAAACTGGCGGACATTCTGATGGGTGACCAGGATCTGGTTGTCAAAGTGACCTCGGCCATCGGGAAATCCATCCTGAAACGTGAGTTTGACCGGGCGCGGACATTGCCGCTGCCCACCGTGGAGAGTTACGGTCTGCTTCTGGGGTCGATCTCGGCCATGTACCGGCTGTCGCGCAGCGAGTTCGAGCGGGCCGGTGAAATTCTGGAACATCTGATCGACCGGGAACCGCGCCAGCCGCTGCCGCTGGCCTGGAAGGCGAACTGGCATGTGCTGAAAGTGCAGCAGGGCTGGACCGACAATCCCGAGACCGAGCGACGGCTTGCCCTTGGCCAGACCGGGCGGGCGCTGGATCTGGACAGCGAGAATGATGTGGCGCTGACTTTCAATGGATTTGTTCAGACCAATCTGTTCCGTGATTTCGAAGCCGGTGAAGAGCAATATGACAAGGCGCTTCTGTCCAATCCCAATGCCTCGCTCGCGTGGTTGCTCAAGGGCATGATGCATGCGTTCCGGGGCGAGGGGGATCTGGCGGTGGAGTTTTGCGGGCGGGCACAGTCGCTGTCGCCCTTTGATCCGCAGCGGTTCTTCTACGACAGCCTCAACAGCGGGGCCTATATCTCGGCCGGAGACTATGCGCAGGCCGAGAAGATCGCGCTGCGCTCGCTCAAGGCCAATTCGACACATACATCGACGCTCAGATCGCTGGCGATTGCCCAGTGGCAGCTTGGAAAACATGAGGAAGCCCGCGCAACTGTGCAAAAACTCACAGTTTTGGAGCCCGGACTGACGCGTAGCAATTGGTTAAAGAAAAATCCTGGTGCAAAGTCGCCCCTGGGGGAAAAACTGATTGATATTCTGATGCAGGCGGGTTTGCCTGAGTAAGTGGTGACTAAAACAAACGCTCAAAGGGGAGAGTGACATGGGTGGGATGGGACCTGAGACAGGATGGACTGGCTGGACAGGATGGACAGGTTGGACCGGCTGGACGGGCTGGACAGGATGGACGGGCTGGACAGGATGGTCAGGCGGACCGGGTGGCGGATCTGATGCTCCGGGCCTGATCACGACCAAGAACGGCATTGCCGGGCCTTGGGTGCAACCCGGTGTGCCGCCTGTCGCACGGCCCCAGAACAACACCGACAATCTGAGCCAGCTAAACACCGAATTGCGCATGGCGCAGTATGAATTCGAGATGTTTTCGCGCCTGAATTTTGCGTTCAATGCGTCCAGCGGCAAGGCGTCGCTCTACCATCTTGAGACCAAGAACGCGACGGCGACCACGCCGCCCACAGGCAAGTATCAGCCACTTGTGGAGATGACGCGCCCGACAGAGGCGAATTTTCTGGATCAGCTGACCTATCTGAACACCTATTCCGCGCTGCGCACGGATCGCGGTGGCGAGATCGTGAGCCAGACTGGTCTGCCGATCCCCTATTGGTCGTCAATCCCCTACATGAGCCCCGAGCGTACGCCCTATACGATGGAGCTTTTGCTGACCGCGATGCGTCTGGCGCAGTATTCGGTGATGAAATTCAAATACACGCTGGCGTGCCGCAGGCCAAATGAGTTTTCAGCGCAGGTCCAGCCGATCATTCCAACACCGCTTCACGGCACGCTGCCGTCTGGTCATGCGACTGAGGCCTTCATCACGGCCACCGTGCTGAGCCGCCTGCTGCAGGAAATTGGCGGACCGGTTTATTCGACCGTTGAATGGCCCACGCAGCTGATGCGTCTGGCAAGCCGGATCGCCATCAACCGCACGGTCGCAGGCGTGCATTTCCCTGTGGATAGCGCGGCAGGCGCAGCGTTGGGCACGACGCTGGGCGACTATCTGGTCAAACGCTGCAAGGCCAAGACGGTCAAGTACAACGCGGTGAACTTCGAAGGCACCGGTTTTGGTGGTGATTTCATCTGGACCGACATGGTGGGCTTCAACAGCGCCAACAAAATTGTGCAGGACTTTTCTGGCCCGGCTTCGGCCTATTGGTCGGCGCAGAGCGAGACGCTCAAAGGCTCGGAGCAATCGGCCATCCTGACGTGGTTGTGGGAAAAGGCGCTGTCCGAATGGACGTAAGCTGGCCTGGATTACAATCCCTTCCCAACCGGACAGGAGACGCGATCATGGAACAGCAACAAGAAGAGACTGGCTGGGTTGCCGGACAAAGCACGCAGGGCTTCGGGGCGATTGAGGATTTGGTCTATGCCTCGGATTCAGCCGACCTGTCAGCGCGGGTTGAAACCGGGGTTATCTTTCCGGTTCTGGTGACCCTGAAACAGGGCACACTGGAGGAATTTGCGGCACGCGTGACGGCCTATTTTGAGGAAGTTCGTCCCAAGAATGGGATGTTCGATCCACCGATTATCGGCATTCCCGACATCGCAGGCGAAAGCCTTGCTGGCTATGAGCAGACCAAGAAACAAGCCAAAATTGTCGAGCCTGCGGTGAAAGCCGTTAGGTCTGTTAAGGGTGTTGAGGGGTTGAGTGAGCAAGGTACGCTTCTGGTGTCGAGCGAGTTCTTCAATCTCTTGAGCGACACCAGCGTCGAGGCCTCGCTTGAAAATCCGGTCAATGATGTGGCCTCGCTGATCTTGGGCGCGGGCGTGCCACTTGACAGTCTGCCGAGCGATGCGGTCGGTGCACATCAGCCTTTGCCTGAACTTGAACTGCCCGACAAGGCGCCCAACAAGGGTGTGGTTGTCACGGCCGTCATCGATGACGGGATGCCGATTGCCAATGCCCGGTTTCGCAACGCGCTGACCGACAGCCGGGTCGCCTATTGCTGGGTTCAGAACGGCAAGTTTGCAACGCCGGTGAGCAACGTCGCCTACGGGCGCGAGTTCAACAAGGCAGCGATTGACGGGATGCTGACGGCATCTCTGGTGGCGGGTACGGTTGATGAGACGAATTTCTACCGCATGTCCGGGCAGGCCGATTTCGGTGACAGCCCGCGGCGTACGCTTCTGGGCAATGCGCTGACCCATGGATCAAGTGTGATGGATCTGGCCGCAGGTTATGACGCTGATTCCGATCCTGCGCCGGGAGACAACCCGATCATTGCCGTGCAATTGCCCAATCTTGTGACCGAAGACACCAGTGGTGGCTCGCTCGATGTCTATGTACGCGATGCGCTTGAGTATATTCTGGACCGTGCAGACCGTATTGCCGACAGCATGGGCAGCGGACCTTTGCCGCTGGTGATCAACTTCAGTTATGGCTTCATTGCCGGGCCGAAGGATGGGACCCATCCGCTGGAAGTGCTGATGGACGGGATCATCAAGGCGCGCAATGCCAAGCGTGAGATCACCGCGATCTGTCTGCCTGCGGGCAATGCACGGCAGGCCGAATGCCACGGCGAGATCGGTTTTGCCAAGGGCAAGCCGAAGGTGTTGCCGATGACCTGGCAGGTTTTGCCCGATGACAGAACGCCGAGCCACGGGGTGATCTATATGCCCCAGACCTCAGGCGTGCCGGTGGCAAGCCGGGTCTCGGTCCGGTTGATCACGCCCGATGGGATTGCCAGCCCGCCAATTGAAGAGGTGGATGGGCAGGCCTGGGAGTGGAAACCCGGTGGCGGGCCGACGCTGGCCAAGATCTCGTACCAGTATCTGGGCGCACCGACGGGGCGGGGGCGGTTCACGTTTTCCTGTCAGCCGACCACGGAGCTGGACCGGTCCAAACCAACCGCGCCGAGCGGTCACTGGACGGTTGAGGTGACGCGGCAGGCGTTGAAGCCGACGGAAGTGTTGCAAAGCTATATCCAACGCGATGATACACCGTTCGGATTTCCGTCACGCGGGCGTCAGTCGACCTTTGTGGACCAGAACTACGAGGTCTTCACCGTCACCGGTCTGCCGGTCGATGTGGACAGCCCGGAGGCTTATGTCAAACGGGATGGCACGCTCAACGGCATGGGCACGGGGGCTGAAACCATCGTGATTGGCGGCTTCCAGCGGATGGAAGGGGCGCCTGCGCTTTATTCCTCGTCCGGGCCGGAACTGGGGCGGGTCGGGCCGGATGCAGCAGGTGTCAGTGACAGCTCGGAAGTGGCAACCGGTGTGCTTGCGGGCATGGCCCACTCAGGAGGGGTGTTCGCTCTGAACGGGACGTCGATCTCGACCCCGCAGATCGCGCGCAGGATTGCGCAGGAGATGAGTGCGGGGACGTGGTCGGGCAAGGGTGATCTTGCAGGCTGGGTGGTCAGCCCGCCACTGCCGCAGGGCTGGCCGGTGACATTGCTGCCCACGCGTGTGGGGGCGGGGCGGATCCTGACCGATCCGGTCTATCCCATCGGGCGCTAGCGCGGTCTGGCCTGCCGGGGATGTCTCCGGCGGGAGTATTTGGCAGAAAATCGAATGGGCCGGGGGTAAAACCTTCCGGCCCTTTGCACATTCCGGGATCAGGCGGCGATGGCGGCCCGGGTTTTCCCGATCATCAGGGCCGCGCGTGCGGCTTCGCGGCCTTTTTCAACGAAATGGGCACGATAGATGGCGTTGTGATGCTCGGTTTCCTGATATTGGTGCGGGGTGAGCGAGATCGAGAGCACCGGCACGCCCGTATCAAGGCTTGCGCGCATCAGGCCATCGACCACGGCAGCGGCCACGAAGTCATGGCGGTAGATGCCACCATCCACCACGAAGGCGGCAGCGGCCACGGCTGCGTATTTGCCGGTGGCGGCCAGGTCGCGGGCCAGAAGCGGCATCTCGAACGCGCCGGGGACGTCAAAGACGTCAATTTGCGCGGCCGGTATCATCTCGCAAAAACCGGCCAGTGCCTGATCGACGATGTCGGCATGCCAGTTGGCTTTGATGAAGGCGTAGCGGGTGTGTGTCATGGGTCTCTCCTTATGACTATCGTGCGACACGTCACCCAAGGCGATCCCCAATGATCCCGCGCCTGCGGGTCATGTGGTTCTCTCTCATCCGGACTGTGACCGTCGGCTCAGGCCTCTCACCTGATCTGCTGACCATCCGGGCATCTGGAGCCGAATGCGCTCGCGGGCTGATGGGTCGGGCCCATATACCGCCGGTGGGGAATTTCGCCCCGCCCTGAGAACGCGGGCATCCTGTTGCGAACGCGGGCGCTCTGCAAGGGAAAAATCATTCAAGTGCGGTGAGCGTGCCCTTGAGTTGGGAGAAGAGGTCAACACCGTAGGTCTGGCGGCCTGATGAGGCGGAGATCACGCCGATGACCGACCAGCCGCCGTCTGTGCGTTGCAGGATGGGTGCACCCGATGTGCCGGGCACTGCGGCGCAGGAGACCAGCAGGATGCCGTCGCCCCGGCCCAGAAAGTGGCAGGGGTCCTGCAGGCTGGGGACCTGTGCGCGGCCTTTGCCATAGGAGACGACAGCAACGGGAGCCGTGCGTGCGGGGCCTGTTGCGACCGACATGGGCAGGACGTCTGCTTGATCGATGGGATCATCAAGCGTCAGGACCGCAAGATCGTTGGAGATCCGGGTCCTGGACGGGGCCTTGTCGTGGATGTAGCCCTGAGGGATGTCGAGATCGGTGACGCGCCTGTGGGCGATGAACTCTCCGTTGCGCCAGCCCGCGACGAAATGAATGCGGTCGGTGGTCACTTGGCGGCCCGAGACCGGATGATAGACGCAATGGGCTGCTGTCAACACGATGGTGGGCGCAACGAGCGTGCCGGTGCAATAGCCAGCACCCTGAACGTTGATGCGGCCCACGGCCTCCCACCCGGACAGATCATCGGCGGTGAGCAGGCGGCGCAGGGGCGCGCCCTCGGCCGGTTGGGCAAGTGCAGGCATGGGCAGGATGAGACAGGCGACAAGCAGAAGGCGAAACAAGGCAGAACCGATATTGTTGACAGCTTGACAGATGATGGACAGGCTGAGCGATGTTTCAAGGTATTTGTTGGAGAATTGGATGAGACTGTTTTTAGCCGCGCTGGTCGTTGCAACATTGGGATTATCACCTATGCCTGCTCTGGCCGAAGGTGTGATCGTGGCCCATGGGGGTGGATCGTCCTATTTCCACGGAAAACCGCCCAAGCTGTTCAAGTCCTTTGCCTACGCATTTCGCAAATCGGGCAAACGCGCGAAGATCGTGACGGTGTCGTCCTATGAGACGGATGAGAATACGGAGTTGCGGGATCTGCTGACATCGGCAGGCTATCGCAATGTGACGCATCTGAATGTCAAAAGCCCGAATGCGGTGGCTGCGATCAAGGCAGCAGACCTGATCTATTTCGACAGTGGTGTGCAGACGCGTCTGATGCGCAAGCTGAATGCCCATCCCAAGGTGCTGGCCGCGATCCGGCAGGCCCATGCGAGCGGCACGATGATCGGCGGATCAAGCGCCGGGGCAGCGGTGATGTCGGATGTGATGATCTGTTGCGACAAGGGCGGGCGGGCGATCGAGGCGCGGGGTCTGGGGCTGTTGCCGGGATTTGTGATCGATCAGCATTATACCCAGCGCGAGCGTCAGTTCCGGTTGCGGCAGATCATCTCGAAACATCCTGACAAGGTGGGGATCGGGATTGATGAGAGCGTGGCTGTGGTCTTCAACGGATCAAAGGCAACGGTGATCGGGTCGCCCGAGAAAAGTACCAATGCCAAGGAAAAGCTGATCTTCGGGTGCCGCAAGATCAAGGGCATCTACACCTGCACCTGTGGGGATCTGTGCCCCTGTTCGCGCACGGAGATTTTCACCGAGGGCGGGATCAAGCGCCAATGCGTGAAGTCTCTGACCGCAGGTCCGGGCGTGCGTCAGGCGGTGACCATCGTGCGGATGGTCAATGGCAAACTGACGGAGACCACGATCAAGCGCGGCAAGAGCTTTCGGCTGGACAAGCTGCGCCCGTCCTGAGCGGGATCACCCGCCCAGTTTCTGTGCGACGATCTGATTGACGGCTTTGGGGTTGGCCTTGCCGCCCGTGGCTTTCATCACCTGACCGACGAACCAGCCGGCAAGCTTGGGGTTCTGTTTGGCCTTTTCGACCTGATCGGGATTGTCGGCAATGATCTGGTCTACGGCGGCCTCAATGGCGCCGGTGTCCGTGACCTGTTTCATGCCGCGCGCCTCGACGATCTGAGCGGGATCACCGCCCTCGGACCAGACGATTTCAAACAGGTCCTTGGCGATCTTGCCGGAGATGGCGTCAGAGGAGATGAGGTCGATGATGCCGCCCAGTTGGGTGGCGGACACGGGCGAGGCCTCAACCGTCAGGTCTTCCTTGTTGAGGCGCCCGAACAATTCATTGATGACCCAGTTGGCGGCAAGTTTGCCGTCACGGCCCTTAGCGACGTCTTCAAAGAAGGCGGCATTGGTAACATCTGCAGTCAAAACAGAGGCGTCATATTCGGTCATGCCGTAGTCGGCCACGAAGCGGGCTTTCTTGGGGTCAGGCAATTCGGGCAGGGAGGCCAGAACCTCATCGACGAAAGACTGCTCGATGGTCAGCGGCAGCAGGTCGGGGCAGGGGAAGTAGCGATAATCATGCGCCTCTTCCTTGGAGCGCATGGAGCGCGTCTCGCCCTTGGTGGGATCATAGAGGCGGGTTTCCTGATCGATGGAACCGCCGTCTTCGAGAATGGCGATCTGGCGGCGGGCCTCATAGTCGATGGCGGCCTGAATGAAGCGCATGGAGTTCATGTTCTTGATCTCGCAACGCGTGCCGAGGTGGCCGAAGTCACCGGTTTCACGGAATTTCTCGTATGCGCCGGGCTTGCAGACCGAGACGTTGACGTCGGCGCGCAGGCTGCCTTCCTGCATGTTGCCGTCGCAGGTGTCGAGGTAGCGCAGGATCTGGCGCAGTTTGCGGACGTATTCGGCAGCCTCTTCGGGGCCACGAATGTCGGGGCGCGAGACGATCTCCATCAGGGCCACGCCGGTGCGGTTGAAATCGACGAAGGACATGTTGGGGTCCATGTCGTGGACCGATTTGCCAGCATCCTGTTCCAGATGGATGCGCTCAACGCGCACCTTGCGGGCAACGCCGGGTTCCATGTCGACCAGAATTTCGCCCTCGCCCACGATGGGGTGATAGAGCTGGGAAATCTGATAGCCCTGCGGCAGATCGGGATAGAAGTAGTTCTTGCGATCAAACTGGGAGAAGAGGTTGATGTCGGCTTTCAAGCCAAGGCCGGTGCGCACCGCCTGTTCGACGCAGTAGCTGTTGATGACCGGAAGCATGCCGGGCATGGCGGCGTCGACCAGCGAGACGTTGGAATTGGGCTCGGCGCCGAATTTGGTCGACGCTCCCGAGAAGAGCTTGGATTTGGATTTGACCTGCGCGTGCACTTCCATCCCGATGACCAGTTCCCAGTCGTCGGTCGCGCCTGCGATGGTCTTGGGTGTGGGTTCTGTGTAGGCAAGCTCGGTCATCGGATATCCTCGGCCGTAAAGCGGGTCGTTTGATGCGCTTTTAGCCGTGGATTGGGGTGCCGACAAGGGCTGCTTGGGGCAGGCCGGTGTGGCCTGCCCGAAACCGTGCTCAGGCCTGAACGATCATGCCGCGTGCGACAGGGTCGAGGCAGCGAATACGCTCAAGCGGCGGCAGGACATCCATGCCTTGCATGAATTCGCCCGCGAGATAGTCATTGGAGGTGCAGACCGGCAGTTCGGTCTGGACATAGCCCTTGTTGGCCAGACAGCGCGACACGAAAACGGCCACATCGGCGGGGTCGGTCACGGCTGTGGCGGCCTCGATCATCTCGGGCGTGGCGGTCGGTGGCAGACCACGGCCTGCAACCTCGCATTCGTAGATGTCGGTGGCGCGGGTCGCGCGCGGGGTGTTGCCCTTCCAGGTGAACGGCGTGGTTGCGACGGGGCCTGTGGCCTCGGGCGCGGGCGTGGTGGATGTCTTGGTGGGCACTTCGCATCCGGCGAGTGCGAGAATGGCGAGAACCGCGCTGATCTTCCGCATTGATCTATCCCTGTTGTTTTGACCTACCCGAAGGCGCATTAGCACAGATGGGCCTTCGATCTAAAGAAAAGATGCACAAAGCGGCCGAAACCGGCGTCAACTGTGACCTTTGGCAGCCAGATAGGGCAGCATGGCGGAGAAATCGAGGTCATCGAGGTCTTCGGTGACAAAGGTCTGGTAGAGATCCGCTGCATGGGTGCCAAGCGGGGTGGCCGCATCGACGCCCTTGGCAGCTTGTTGGGCCAGCAGCAGATCCTTGAGCATCAGGGTGGCGGCAAATCCGGGTTTGTAGCCATTGTCCGACGGGCTTTTTGGGCCGATGCCGGGGGCCGGGCAATAGGCGTTCATGGTCCATGAATAGCCCGAGGAGGTCGAGACGACATCAAAAAGGCTTTGCCGATCAAGGCCCAGTTTGTCAGCCAATGCGATGGCCTCGCAGGTGCCGATCATCGTGATGCCAAGGATCATGTTGTTGCAGATCTTGGCGGCCTGACCATTTCCTGCCTCGCCGCAATGCACGGCCTTCTGGCCCATGATCTCAAACAGAGGTTTGGCAATCGCAAAGGCATCCTTGCTGCCGCCACACATGAAGGTGAGTGTGCCGGCCTCTGCCCCGCCAATGCCGCCCGAGACCGGTGCATCGACGCTGAGCAGGCCCTTCTTGGTGGCCAGATCCGCCACCAGCCGCGCGCTGTCCACATCCACGGTGGAGCAATCGATCAGACAGGCGCCTTTGCTGGCATGGGGAAGAAGCTGGTCGGCGACTTCGCGCAGGATTGCGCCATTGGGCAACATGGTGATGATGATGGGCGCGTCCTTGACCGCAGCCTCGACCGTCGCGGCTTGTGTCACGCCTTCGACCAAGATCCCCGTGATGTCATAGCCATGCACTTCATGGCCCGCAGCAGCCAGATTGCGGGCCATTGGAGCGCCCATGTTGCCCAGTCCGATGAATCCGATTTTCATGGTTTATCCTGTCTCAAAAGTAAGGTCGTTCTCGCCCAGAGGCATGAGCATGTTGGCCACGCTCATCGGGTTCACATCCTCGATCCTTGCGTGGCTCCACTTCGGGTTGCGGTCCTTGTCGATGACTGCCGCGCGGATGCCTTCGATGAAGTCACCCTCAGAGGCCGCGCGCGAGGTGAAACGGTATTCGCGGATCAGGGCGGTGCGAATATCGTCGGTCGCGCGAACCCGGCGGACGAGTTGCACGGTCGCGGCAACCGAGAGGGGCGAGCCCTTGCGCATCATCGCCTCGGCCTTCTGGGCCAGTTCGCTGTCATCCAGCCCGCGCAGAATGTCGGCTGCGGTTTCACCGGCAAAATGGCGATCGATCCAGTCCTGCCGGGCCGCCAATTGGCTGTCAGGAACGGGCAGGGCTGCCTTGTCGACCTCGCCCACATCGCCGGTTTCGATCAAACGCTCGGTCAGATCAGCCCATGCCTCTTGCGGGATGTAGTAATCGGCAAAGCCTGCATAGATCGCATCACCCGGCCCCATGCGATGGGCGGTGGTGCCGAGATATTCGCCAAGACGGCCAGGCGCGCGGGCAAGGATCAGCGAGCCGCCCACATCAGGCACGAGGCCAACACCACATTCGGGCATGGCGATCTGGCTGTTTTCACAGACCACACGGTGCGAGCCATGGCAGGAGACACCGACGCCGCCACCCATTGTAAACCCCTGCATCAGGGCGACATAAGGTTTTGGATATTCAAAGATCTTCGCGTTCAGGCGGTATTCATCCTGCCAGAAAGCCCGGCCATAGTCGAAATTTCCGGCACTGGCGGTTTTGTACATCGCATGCAGATCCCCGCCAGCGGAAAACGCCTTGTCGCCATCGGCATCGATCAGGATCAACTCGACCTCGTCATCGTATCGCCACGCGTCAAGCGCGCTTTCGATGCCGACGCACATCTCATAAGTTACGGCATTCAGGGTCTGGGGGCGTTTGAGCGTGATATGCCCGATCCGCCCCTTCTTCAGCAGCGTGATGTCGGTCATGCCCGCTCTGCCAGAAGGGCGCGGCTGATGATGACGCGCATGATCTCGTTGGTGCCTTCGAGGATTTGGTGCACGCGCAGGTCCCTCACGATTTTTTCGATCCCGTAATCGGCCAAATAGCCGTAGCCACCGTGGATTTGCAGCGCTTCATTTGCAACCCTGAAGGCGGTGTCGGTGACCAGTCGTTTGGCCATGGCGCAGAATTTGGTGGCGTCAGGCGCGCGGTTGTCGAGTTTCCATGCGGCCTGACGCAGGAAGATGCGCGCGGCCTGAAGCTCGGTCTCCATGTCGGCAAGCTTGAACTGCATGGATTGGAACTGGTTGATGGTCCTGCCAAATGCGGAGCGTTCGCCTGCGTAGCGCAGGGCTGTTTCCAGCGCGGATTGCGCGCCACCCAAGGCGCAGGCCGCGATGTTCAGACGCCCGCCGTCGAGACCCTGCATGGCATAGGTGAAACCCTTGCCCTCTTCGCCCAGCAGGTTGCCTGAAGGCACAAAGCAATCGTCGAACTGGACCTGTGCTGTGGGTTGGGCGCGCCAGCCCATCTTGGCCTCCATCGCGCCAAAGCTGAGACCGTCTGCGCCGTCTTCGACCAGCAGCGTGGAGATGCCCTTTGGACCATCCTCGCCCGTGCGGCACATCACGACATAAAGATCGGAATACCCACCACCAGAAATGAAGGCCTTTGTGCCGGAAAGCGAGTAGCCGTCGTTGGTGCGTTTGGCGCGGGACTTGAGCGCTGCGGCGTCCGAGCCGGAGCCGGGTTCGGTCAGGCAGTAGGAAACAATGGTCTGCATCGTGGCAAGCTTGGGCATCCAGTGCGCGCGCATCGCTTCCGAGCCGTTCTGGGCGATCATGTTGGCGCACATATTGTGGATGGTGATGAAGGCCGCAACCGACGGGCAAGCCATGGAAAGAGCCTCAAACACCAGCGTTGCATCCAGCCGCGTGAGGCCGGTTCCACCTTTGTCTTCAGGCACATAGAGCGTGGCAAAGCCCAACTCAGCGGCCTCTTGCAGGACCGCGCGTGGCATGGTGCCATCTGCATCCCATTTGAGGGCATGAGGCGCGATTTTCTCCTGCCCGAAGGCGTAAGCCATGTCGAAAATGGCCTGCTGTTCCTCTGAAAGGGCGAAATCCATGGGCGGCTCCTTCTGCTTGGGGCGCAGAATAACTGAATACTCGTTCAGTTAAAGAGGGAATGTCGTCAGGCGTTCAGATAGCCTGCAACGATGGCGATGAAGGCACCGACGTGGACAACCATGATGGCCCGGTCCTTCCACATGACGCCGACCAGAAACCACAGGATGATGCCAATCACGAAGGCAAGGATATTCCAGGGCACCACGTTGAGGCCGGTCAGGCCGTAGCCGACCAACTGCACGGCCGTGGCGATCCACTTCAGGATGTCAACGCGTTTCACGATGTTTGCACTCCCTTAAAGTTGTGTCGCGGCTACACCGGGTGATCGCCGGGTGAAAGCCAATTGGTTGTTTGGCTCTAAAGAATTTCGCAATTGGATGACGGAGCTACAGTTTGGCAATCGTGGCAAGTGAGCTGGTCACCATTTTCTAGCCACGGGGGAAGGGGACTGACCGGCAAAGACTTCTTTCAAACAGCCGACAAGAAGAACGCCCCGACCTTTTGAGGCTGGGGCGCGCAACATCCTAAAGACGGTCAGTGATCAGTTCATTGTCGGGATCGAGAACTCGGCACCTTCCTTGATGCCCGAGGGCCAGCGCGATGTGACCGTCTTGGTGCGGGTGTAGAACTTGAATGCATCGGGTCCGTGCTGGTTCAGATCTCCAAAGCCGGATTTCTTCCAGCCGCCAAATGTGTGGTAGGCCAGCGGCACGGGGATGGGCACGTTGATGCCGACCATGCCGATGTTGATCCGGTTGGAGAAGTCGCGGGCAGCGTCGCCGTCACGGGTGAAGATGGCAGCGCCATTGCCGTATTCGTGGTCCATGGCGTAGGACAATGCCTCTTCATAGGTTTGTGCACGCACGGTGGACAGGACCGGGCCGAAAATCTCCTGCGTATAGATGTCCATGTCACGGGTGACGTTGTCAAAGAGACAGGCACCAACGAAGAAGCCGTCCTCATAACCCTGCATCTTGAAGCCGCGGCCGTCGACAACAAGGTTCGCGCCCTGCTGGACGCCGCTGTCAACAAGGCCGAGAACGCGCTGTTGCGCTTCACGAGTGACGAGCGGTCCGAAATCCGCGTCATCCCCGTCCGTGTAGGGTGCGATTTTCAGGCTTTCAACGCGGGGAGCCAGTTTTTCGATCAGGCGGTCTGCGGTCTCTTCGCCCACAGGTACGGCGACGGAAACGGCCATGCACCGCTCGCCAGCAGCGCCGTAGCCGGCACCGATCAATGCGTCCACGGCCTGATCCAAGTCGGCGTCGGGCATGATGATCATGTGGTTCTTGGCACCGCCAAAGCACTGGACGCGTTTGCCGTTGGAACAGCCGCGACCGTAGATGTACTGGGCAATTGGAGTAGAGCCCACGAAACCGATGCCTGCGATGTCCTCATGGTCGAGGATGGCATCCACGGCTTCCTTGTCACCGTTCACAACTTGCAGGATGCCGTCTGGCAATCCAGCTTCGGTCATCAATTCGGCCAGCATCAGGGGAACGGACGGATCCCGCTCGGATGGCTTGAGGATGAAGGCGTTGCCGCAGGCAATCGCTGGGCAGAACTGCCACATCGGGATCATGGCGGGGAAGTTGAACGGCGTGATGCCGGCAGCAACGCCCAGGGGCTGACGCATGGAATACATGTCGATGCCGGGGCCCGCACTTTCGGTGTATTCGCCTTTGAGCATCTGGGCCGCGCCAATGCAGTATTCCGCGACCTCAAGACCACGGATGATGTCGCCCTTGGCGTCGGGAATGGTCTTGCCATGCTCACGGCTGAGCGCTTCGGCCAGCTTGTCCATGTCGCGGTTCAGCAGATCGACGAATTTCATCATCACCCGGCCACGCTTTTGCGGGTTGGTCGCACCCCATGCAGGCTGGGCGGCCTTGGCGGATGCAACGGCGGCTGCCATCTCTTCGGGGCTGGCCAACGGCACCTGGGCCTGAACCTCGCCCGTGGCTGGATTGTAGACATCGGCAAAGCGGCCCGATGTGCCGTCTACGTGTTTGCCGTCGATGTAATGGGTCAGGTTTTGCATGAGCGAGCGTCCTCCACGATCATTAATTTTGCGCGGACGTTAATGCGGTTTGACGGGATATGCGAGGGCGATTTTGGGAGGGGGGTGCCAGATTGGCGCCTCCGTAGGCAGATTGGCTCCTGCGCCGGGCTCAACCCGCGTAAACTGCCTGCGCGATACTGGTCATATGCCGCATGTCCGTGCCGCAGCAGCCGCCAAGAATTGTGATGTTGGGATGACGCCTGTGGATTGCGGCAAGCTGTGCGCCCAACTCCACCGGATTACCGTCGTCCAGTTCCTCTGCTTCATCCAGTTCGGCATGGCTGCACCGTGAGGCATTGGCCACGATGCCGCGCAGCCGTTGAAGCGCGGGTGCGTCGGTCAGGATATGGCTGAAATGATCTGGATGGGCGCAATTGATCATATAGTATGCCGCATGGGACCCGGTTGCCCGGTCCACCTGATCTATGGCCTCAACCAGAGGCACACCGGTTGGCAAATGACCGTCTGTTTCAACGGTGAAGGAGATCGTGGCGGGCAAGTCAAATTGCTTTGTGGCGTTCACGATGCCAATGGCCTCTGCCGGATAGGCAAGCGTGTAGCCGCTGATCAGATCAACCGGACTGTCGGCTACGGCCTTGATCTGTTCGGTGTGATAGTCCTGAGCCTCGGATGCCGTCATCTGCGTATCCGGCGCATAGGCATCCGCGCGCGGACCGACGTTGAGGCTAAGAAGGGTCGGGACATCGGCAAAATCAGCCCTCACCTCGGCCATCAGGTCCACGGCCTGTCGATTGAGTGTCATCAGCACATCAGCCGCGTAGCCGATCCCCGCAGCGCGATCCCGGTTGGCAACCCATGTTGGGCTTTCGAGAATGGCACCAAGTCCAGATTGCCGCGCGGTTGTCATCAGATCAGCCCAGTAGGATTTCAGTTGCGCCACGCCGTCGGGGCTTTCCAGCAGCGGGTAGGAGGCAAAGCCCGGCAAATCCATGCCTTTGTTGAACATCAGGTCGGTTTCCATACCGACATAGGCAAGAAAAATCCGGGACTTGGTCTGGGAGAGGTCCGCGCGGAGAAACGTCATCTGTAAAAAGAACCTTCTGAATTCAGGCGCATTATGGGGCGAAGCAGTACGTGCGACAACCGGTCAGGCGTTGTGCTGGCCTGATGATCAGGTGATGTAAGCGCTTAAGGCGGGCAACAGAGCGCTCAATCCCATCGTATTCCTTGACAGAAACGCGCCGACATCCGCAGGATGGACGTCCAAAGACTTTTTATCGGAGGAAATGTGATGACCGTTGGTAGCATACTCAACTCCAAGCCGTCGGCGAAGATGATCACGGTGCGCCCTGATCAGTCTGTGGCAGATGCGGCCAAGCTTTTGTCGGAGAACCGGATTGGTGCGCTGATCGTGTCGCGTACAGGCACGGATCTGGCAGGTGTACTGTCGGAGCGTGATATCGTGCGCGAGATCGGCAAGCGCGGTCATGGGTGCCTGACCGAGCCTGTGGACAATCTGATGACCTCCAGCGTGACGACCATCAGCCCTGCCGAAAGCGTGGCATCAGCCATGTCAAAGATGAGCGTAGGCCGCTTTCGCCATTTGCCAGTGGTCGAGAACGAGCGGATGATCGGTGTGATTTCCATCGGCGACGTGGTCAAACACCGGATCGAGGACATCGAACGCGAGAATCTGGCACTGACGGATATGATTGTCGGCCACGGGTGATGGTCCTTCTGCGCCACCGCCCTTGACGGGGTGAGCGCAATATTGTTGCGTGCTGCCCGAAGCCGCAAGGAGGGTGAGCGTGCGCACTGGTCTGTATCCGGGAACCTTTGATCCCATCACACTGGGTCATCTGGACATCATCAAGCGGGCCTCCAGCCTTGTGGATCGACTGGTGATCGGGGTTGCCATCAACCGCGACAAGGGGCCGCTGTTCTCGTTGGAGGAACGGGTGGCCATGGTCGAGCGGGAAACCGCCGGGATCGCACAGGCCGGCAATATAGAGATCGTGGCCCATCCTTTCGAGAACCTGTTGATCGATTGCGCGCGTGAGGTCGGTGCCGGGCTGATCGTCCGGGGTCTGCGGGCTGTGGCTGATTTTGAGTATGAATACCAGATGGTTGGCATGAACCGGATGCTGGATGATGAGGTCGAGACCGTGTTCCTGATGGCTGATGCCAATCATCAGGCCATCGCCTCCAAGCTGGTCAAGGAAATCTGCCGCCTGGGTGGGGACATCTCGCGATTTGTGCCGCCCGGCGTGGCAACAGCGCTTGTTGAAAAATACAGCTAGGCCTTTCCCTTCTTCAAGCCCTGTCCTATGTGACTTCTTAACCCCACACACGAACCAATGGAGGCAGATTTGCCAGATATTAACGATCCAGAGAACACACTGCTGATTGAACTCAAATCAGGGACCGTGACGCTGGACCTTCTGCCGGACGTCGCGCCCCAACATGTGGAGCGGATCAAGATGTTGGCGCGTGCCGGAGCCTATGACAATGTGGCCTTTCACCGGGTCATCGATGGCTTCATGGCCCAGACCGGCGATGTGGCGAATGCCAACATGGAAAAGGACTATAATCCGGGCCGTGCGGGCACCGGCGGATCCGAGCATCCAGACATCCCGGCCGAATTCTCCAAGATCCCGTTTGATCGCGGTGCGCTGGGCATGGCAAGGTCGGCCAACCCGAATTCCGCCAACTCGCAGTTTTTCATCATGTTCCAGGATGGCCACTTCCTGAACGGGCAGTACACCAACTTCGGCCGGGTCAGTGACGGCATGGATCACGTGGATGCGATCACCCGGGGAGAGCCGCCTGCGAACCCCGACCGCATGATCTCGGTGCGCGTTGCGGCAGATGTAGACTGATCAGATGCTCAAAGCGCTCATATTTCTGCTGGCAGTGGGCCTGATCGCGGGCGGCATCTATGTGGTGCCGACCTACATCTTGCCCAAATACGAGCCTGCACCGGAACCAGAGCCGGTGGTCGCGGTCGAGCCTGAACCGGAGCCCGAGCCCGAACCCGAGCCCGAAGTGGTCGAAAACACCGATCCGGCCACGATCGAAGTGCCAAGCGGCAATCTGATGGTGATCGAAATGGGCGGGTCCACCGAAGGTGAGATCCGGATCGAACTGCTGCCAAATCTGGCACCGGGTCATGTCGAGCAGATCAAGCGTCTTGCTGCGAGCGGTGCCTATAACAACGTGGCCTTTCACCGGGTCATCGATGGTTTCATGGCTCAGACCGGCGACGTGGAGTTTGGTCTGCTTGAGGAATACGGCAAGGGCATGTACGGCACCGGCGGGTCCAGTCTGGACAATCTGGATGCAGAGTTTTCCGATGTTCCGTTTGAGCGGGGAACTGTCGGCATGGCGCGCGCGCGTGATCCGGACTCGGCCAATTCCCAGTTTTTCATCATGTTCGAGCGGGTGCCGTCTCTGGATGGACAGTACACCGTCTTTGGCCGTGTTGTGGCAGGGCTCGAGGTTCTTGATGAAATTCGCCGCGGTGAAGGCAGCAACGGCGCTGTGACAGAACCTGACTATATGGCTCGGGTCTCCATCCGAAACTGATCTGACGATCCATCACAATGACGCGAAGGGGGCTGGCAAGGCCCCCTTTTTCTTTGGGATAATGCCACCATGACCTGTATCTGGAGGCAAGCCATGAACCGCCGAGACGCACTGAAGACAACCGCTGCCTTTCTGGCCACGCCGGGCCTTGCATACGCCTATGGCAAAACCGGCCCGTTCTGGGAAGCGGAGTGGCCCGACACGGATTTCACCAAATCATCCGTGCCGTTTTCCGAGATCTTCTCAGGCGGAGTGCCAAAGGACGGCATCCCAGCACTCAATAACATGGAGCTGATCACCGCTGATACAGCCGAGTTGCCCGGGCGCGAACCGGTGGTGACCCTGGCGGTCGATGGTGCGCCCGAGACCGCCTTTCCGGTGCGCTACCTGACTTGGCATGAGATCGTGAACACAAGCATTGGTGACACGCCGGTGGCGGTCACCTTCTGCCCCTTGTGCAACTCCGCTCTGGTCTTTGACCGGCGCCTTGATGGTCAGACCCTGAGTTTTGGCGTCTCGGGCAAACTGCGCTTTTCCGACATGGTGATGTATGACCGCCAAACCCAAAGCTGGTGGCAGCAATTCACGGGCGAGGGCATCGTGGGGGCGATGACCGGCAAGACATTGACCGTCCTGACAAGCTGGATGGAAAGTGTCGACGATTTTCGCGCGCGCAACCCCAAGGGACCGATCATGGCCGAGCCGCCAGTGGCCCGGGATTACGGACGAAACCCGTATCGCGGCTATGACAGTCTGGCGCGGCCGTTCCTTTATCAGGGCGAAAATCCACCCCATGGCATCGCCCCCTTGATGCGTGTGGTCCGGGTCGGAGATCGCGCCTGGCCGCTCAGCCGGTTCGAGGCAATGCAGGAGATCGAGGAGGCTGGTCTGCGCCTGACTTGGACCGCCGGAACCGCATCTGCGCTTGATACCACGGCCATTCACAAGGGCCGAGATGTGGGTTCAATCCGGGTCCGGGATGCGACCACGGGCAAGGATGTGGTTCATGAGGTCGTCTTCGCCTTTGCCTTCCATGCCTTCAAACCCGATGGCATCTGGATGCTGGGCTGACCTCACTTTCTGGCAAGAATAACCCTGCCGGAGGCATGCCCGGTCAGGGCCGGGCGCACAGGTCAGCGGTTGCTCATTCCCACTCGATGGTGCCGGGTGGTTTCGAGGTGATGTCATAGGTCACACGGTTGATGCCCTGCACCTCATTGATGATCCGGGTCGCCGTCTCCCCCAGAAACTCATGGGTGAACGGGTAGTAATCCGCCGTCATGCCATCAACCGAAGTGACCGCGCGCAAGGCACACGCGTAATCATAAGACCGCCCGTCACCCATCACGCCCACGGTCCGCACCGGCAGCAGGGCAACGAAGGCCTGCCAGATTTCGTCATACAGCCCATGCTTGCGGATCTGGTCGAGATAGACGGCATCGGCTTTCCGCAGGATTTCCAGCTTCTCCCGGGTAATCTCGCCGGGACAGCGGATCGCAAGGCCGGGCCCGGGGAAGGGGTGTCGACCGACGAAACGCGCGGGCAGGCCCAGTTCCTGTCCTAGAGCTCGCACCTCGTCCTTGAACAGATCGCGCAGCGGCTCGACCAGTTTCATGTTCATCTTCTCGGGCAGACCACCGACATTGTGGTGGCTTTTGATGGTCACAGACGGGCCGCCTGAGGCGGAAACGCTTTCGATCACATCGGGATAGAGCGTGCCTTGCGCCAGGAATTTAGCACCTCCAACGGAGTTTGCATGCTTGTCGAACACTTCGACAAAGAGCCTGCCGATGGTCTTGCGTTTGACCTCAGGATCAGAGACGCCCTCAAGCGCATCGATGAACAGGTCGCTTTCGTCGGCGTGGATCAGCGGGATGTTGTATGTGTCGCGGAACATGCCGACGACCTCATCGGCCTCACCCATGCGCATCATGCCGGTATCGACGAACACGCAGGTCAGTTGATCGCCGATCGCCTCGTGAATCAGAACGGCTGCAACCGAGCTGTCGACACCACCCGAAAGGCCGCAGATCACCTTGGCATCGCCCACTTGCGCACGGATTTTCTCAACCGCTTCAGCCCTGTAGGCGCCCATGGTCCAGTCGCCGGTGAAGCCCGCCAGCTTTACGAAGTTTCTGTAAAGTGCGGCACCATTGGGAGTGTGGTGCACTTCCGGGTGAAACTGCACCGCATAGAAATGACGATCCGGGTCAGCTGTGATGGCAAATGGTGCGTTTGGTGAGGTTCCGTAAACGGCAAAGCCCGAGGCCAGTTCCGTCACCCGGTCGCCATGGGACATCCAGACCTGCTCGTCACCGCCATCGAACCAGCCGTCAAGCAGATCAAGCTCAGCCGGTTGCGGGCTGACGAATGCGCGGCCGAATTCCCGGTCATGGCCGCTTTCAACCTTGCCGCCCAATTGTTCCATCATCACCTGCTGGCCGTAGCAGATGCCCAGCACCGGCACACCAAGCGAGAAGACTGATTGCGGTGCACGCGGGCTGCCCTCATCCAGAACCGAGCAGGGGCCTCCGGACAGGATCACGGCCTTTGGGTCAAATGCGCGGAGAAATGCGTCATCCACGTTCTGAAACGGGTGAATTTCGCAGTAGATGCTGGCCTCGCGCAATCGCCGGGCAATGAGCTGGGTCACCTGAGACCCGAAATCGATGATGAGAAGGCGCTGATGTGCGGAAATGTCTGTCATGGCCTGTCTTTACTGAGCACCCACGGCAAGGGCAAGTGCATCGTTAGACCAATGGCGGTCTGGTCGGATTGGTGTGGACCTGCGACGCTTCTGCCACGGAAAACTCAATGCAGGGAGGAACGTTCATGTCCGCTTCGCTTCAGGTCCTTTACCCGACCGCCAATGACAGCACATTTGACCACGACTATTATCTTGGCACTCATTTTGACATCGTCAGCGAGCATATGGGGCCGCATATCGACCAAACGATCGTGACAAGAGGATTGGCCGGTGGGCCGGATGTGCCGCCGGGCTATCACGCGATTGCCACCTTTACCTTTGCCGATCAGGCGGCCCTTGACGCCTGCCTTGCGGCTGCTGGTCCAGCGGTTGAAGACATTCCGAATTTCTACAGCGGTGAGCCGCAGATGCTGATCGGTGCAGTAGCGGATTGATAAACCCGCTCTTGGATGCTGCAAACGCCGCGAAATGTCGCTTGTGGATGTTGCAGCATCGGATTTGAGGAGTGATCCCCGGCTCAGGAACGGTATGTCACTAAGCAGTCCAGTTTTGAGCCGGAGACCAGTGATGACCGATCAATCCCCAGCGCCTGAAGGCCGCCGTCGCGCACGCAGTGGAGGGGGGGCTGCACGGCGTGCTGAACGCACAGCGCCGAAGATCGAAGCTGCGCGTTTCATCGAGCGCAACATTCCGAATTTCGAGATCCTGACAGCAGAGACCATCGAGATCATCGAGACCAACGCCGACACCGTTCTTGAAGAGATCGGCGTGAATTTCGTCGACAACCCGGCGGCGCTGGAACTCTGGCGCAACGCTGGCGCAGATGTCAAAGGCGAACGGGTGCATATCCCGCGTGGGCTGGCACGAAAACTGTGCGAGACCGCGCCTTCGCGGATCACCCAGCATGCGCGCAATCCTGAGCGCAACGTCGAGATCGGTGGGAACTCACTGGTTCTGGCGCCGGTCTACGGACCACCATTTGTGCGCGATCTGGAGGGTGGGCGGCGTTATGCGACCATCGAGGATTTCCGCACGTTCGTGAAGCTGGGTTATATGTCGAAGTGGCTGCACCATTCTGGTGGAACGGTGTGCGAGCCGACCGATGTGGCGGTGAACAAACGGCACCTGGACATGCTGCATGCGCATATGACGCTCAGCGACAAACCGTTCATGGGATCTGTAACGGAGCCATCGCGGGCGCAAGACAGTGTGGATATGTGCAAGGTCCTGTTCGGTGACACATTCGTTGCGGACAATACCGTTATGACTTCGTTGATAAATATCAACTCACCGTTAACGTTTGACGCCACGATGATGGGCGCTTTGGAGGTCTATGCAAAAAATAATCAGGCCTGCATTGTGTCACCTTTTATTGTCGGCGGGGCGATGGCGCCCGTTTCTGTAACAGGTACATTGACACAAGTGCTGGCTGAAGTGCTTGCAGGTGTTGCTTATTCGCAACTTCTCAAGCCTGGGGCGCCGGTGGTTTTCGGGGCATTCGTGTCCTCGATCGACATGAATTCGGGGGCGCCGACTTTTGGCACGCCCGAGGCGTCCAAGATCCTTTATGGCGCCGGACAACTGGCCCGGCGGATGGGGTTGCCGTTCCGCTCGGGAGGGTCGCTGTGCGGCTCGAAGCTGCCGGATGCGCAGGCGGCCTATGAAACTGCAAACACGCTCAATGCGGCCTTGCTGGGTGGTGTGAACTTCATGCTGCATTCCTGTGGCTGGCTTGAAGGTGGTCTTGTCTCGTCTTTTGAGAAATTTGTGATGGATGCGGATCAGCTGGGTGTCCTGCATTCAATCGCGGCGGGCATCGACATCAGTGAGGATGCGCAAGCTATGGGGGCGATTGCCGAAGTGGGGCCGGGTGGGCATTACCTTGGGTGTGCGCATACGCAGGCCAACTTCAAATCGGCCTTCTGGCGCTCTAACATGTTGGATTACCGGCCTTTTGAGACTTGGGCCGATGATGGCAGCCCTGATACGGTCGCGCTGGCCAATGCCAAGGTCAAGCAACTGCTGAACACATACACACCTCCGCCGATGGACGCGGCCAAGCGCGAGGCGCTTGACGCGTTTGTGCAAAAGGCCAAGGAGCGGGAGCCCGACAGCTTTATCTAGTCGGGCCGCGCTAGGCCGGATTGGCCTCGGAGACCAGAGACATTTCTGCCAGAAGCGCTGTCAGCACGCTGATATGTGCGGAAGGGGAGTATTTCTGGTCACCGCTCTGACGCTCTTCCTCCATTCCCGTTTCGACATCCAGCAGCTTGCCAAGACAGGCGTTGACCCCATCAGGCTTGCTGCCCAGAATGCGGGGCAGTTCAACTTCCCGGCGATACCGCGGCAGTGCAAAACGTGCTGCGCGGATCAGAAGTTTTGGACGGAGAAGTTTCGGAAAGGTTGTGCGTTTCATCTGGTCTACCCTTTGTGTTTTGGACTTATTCACATCAGGGACTATGTGTAACGTTCGGTGGGTGTTGCGTAAAAGCGGCTTGGACCGCACCATGGAAACCATTTGTTAACATTCTGCTTCAAAAACTAATTTCAGTTTAGTTAAAAATAGAATCAACCTTAAGTTGTGTTTGATGCAAATCAGGAACCAACACTTTGACACAGTCACAGCGGCAATACCTCGAGAACAATTCCGACATGGTGTCGGATGATCTCGAATTGTTGAAAGGATTGCCGGACAACATCGTGAAGTACCTGATCCACACCAGTGGTGGATTGTCCATTCGTGCTCTGGCCCGTGCGGAAAATTGCCATGCGTCTACAGTCCTACGACAGGTGCGTCGCATTGAAACTCGCCGGGATGACCCGCTTCTGGATGAAGGCCTGAACCAGATGGGAACCTTGATTGAAACCGCTTTTCGTGCCCCCGAAGACCAAATGGAGTTGACAACCATGGCTGCGTTATCTGCCCGACCAGCAGAGAAGATAGACAAAGAAATTGCGCGGGAAGCGCGTCGCATTTTAAGGCGTCTTTGCGAGACCGGTGCCTTTATGGCGGTGGCTCAGGAAATGGAAAAAGCGGTTGTGATGCGGGAGACGATTCCTGGTCAGCCTCACCGCATTGCAGTGGTCGACCGCAAGGTTGCCCACAAGTTCGCTTTGCTCGACTGGATTTCCTGCCAGAACGCGGGAAAAATCGCTAAGTACAACATCACATCGGCTGGACGTGCTGCGCTGAAACGCCTGTTGGCTGAGGACCAGGCGAAACGCTCGGCAGAGAGCAGCGAGCAGAAATCTCCCTTTGCGGCGCAGCACCAGATCGAAGGCGAGCGCCGGGTGATGGACGAAGATGGAGGATCGGAGCGTGTGTTGCGCACCAATCTGGCCGAAAGTCCGTTGGCGGCACTGGGGCGCAAGCGCGACCGCAACGGTGTGACCTATATGACGCCGCGCATGGTTGAAGCCGGAGAGCGTCTGCGCGAGGATTTTGAACTGGCGCATATGGGGCAGCGGACCACACAGAACTGGGAGGCGTTCCTTACGCCGGGCAACAAGGGGCAGGTGCCTGGGTCATCTGAGCCTGCCAGTGGACCGACGGCTGCGCGTAATCGCGTGTCAGAAGCGCTGAGCACGATGGGTCCGGGGCTGAGCGACATTGCGTTTCGGGTATGTTGCTATCTCGAAGGGCTGGAGACGGCTGAAAAGCGTATGGGCTGGTCCGCACGATCGGGCAAGGTAGTCCTGCGCATCGCTCTGGAACGTCTGGCCGACCACTATGGCTTGCGGGAGCGTCAGGCCGTGGCGTGACCTCAGCGGGACGCGGCGGCCACGATGGCGCTGAAATCCGCGGCCTTGAGGGATGCACCACCAACCAATCCACCGTCGACGTCCGGCAGGCTGAAAATTTCTTCAGCATTGCCGGGCTTCACGGATCCGCCGTACAAAAGCCGGATCCCGTCAGCCACCTCAGCGCCAAATCTGGCACGCAGCAGCGCGCGCATGGCAGCGTGAACTTCAACAATGTCAGAGGATTGTGCGGTCTTTCCGGTGCCGATGGCCCAGACAGGCTCATAGGCGACAACGGTGTTCGCAGCCGTGGTGCCGTCGGGCAATGATCCGGTCAACTGGGTTTCCACGACTTTGAGCGTGTCGCCTGCGTCGCGCTCGGCCTCCGTCTCGCCGATGCAGACAATCGCGATCAGTCCGGCAGATGTTGCAGCCTCCGCCTTGGCACGGACCTCGGCATCGGTCTCGGCGTGATCAGCGCGGCGCTCGGAATGGCCGACGATTACGGCCGACGCGCCGATGTCCTTGAGCAGTGTGGCGGAGACATCGCCCGTGTGTGCGCCTGATTGTTCTGCATGGCAATCCTGACCGCCGACCATGATGCCGGCCTCAAGGGCCAGCATGGCAGGGATCAGGGGAGCGGGTGGGCAGATCATGACGTCGCATGCGGTCGTGGAGGTGGCCGAGGCAAGCGCTGTGATCTCGGCCAGATCCGCGCGCAATCCATTCATCTTCCAGTTTCCAGCAGCCATTTTGCGACGCATGTCGTCCTCCATCAGAGTGTTCGGGACAGCGCTAGCAGATTGTCAGCTTTGGAAAAAGGGCAGAAACCAGCTGGGTCTACATGCCAGCGAATTTGATCGATTCACCGCAGCCACAGGCTTCGGTCACGTTGGGGTTGTTGAACTTGAATCCGGATTCGAGCAGCGAAGTCTCGTAATCGATCTCAGTTCCGAAAAGGAACATCTGCGCCATTGGCGCGATCATGACAACGGCGCCTGATTGCTTGACCACCTCATCATTGGGATCGATCTCGGCCACGTAGTCCATGGTGTATTCCATGCCCGCACAACCACCCTTTTTCACGCCGATGCGCAAACCTTGGGTGTCGCCATCAGCCATCAGCTTGGCTATCTGCGCTGCGGCGCGATCCGTGATCGTTACGGCCTGTTTTCCGGGAATGGCAAACATCTGCGTGAACCTCGTAAATTCCTGAGCCTTAAGGTAAGGTTTTTGCGGCGCGTCATCAAGTGTTTGCGCAGAGCCTGCGACGGGATAGACCGGGGACCATGTTAGACGAGTCCGTTTTACGCCTGATGATGTCGGCCTTTCAGCATCCGTCCTTTATCGGAACGGGGGCCGGGGCAGGGTTGGCCCTGATGTTGGGCAAGCTCAGGCGACATGTCTATTTCTGGGTCAGCATTCTGGCGATAGCAGCGCTTGTGCAGATCATGCTTGTGGCAGGATCCGTCTATACGACACCGCTTCTGGTGCAGGCTTGCGAGCCTGATTGCAGTTCAAAGGCATTTCTTGTGCTGGTGCCGGTCAGTGCCGTGGTTGGTCTGCTCGCCGCTTTCGGGCTGGGGGCACTGCGGGTCTGGATGGCGCCAAGGGTCGAACGTGATCTGTCCGAGCCGTTTCGCTGATCACATGAAGCCCAATTCCAGGCGGGCCTCATCGGACATCATGTCCATGCCCCATTGCGGCTCCCAGACAAGTTCGACATTGACCTGTTTGACACCTGGCAGGGGCTCGATGGCCTCAGCCACCCAGCCCGGCATCTCTCCGGCCACAGGGCAGCCCGGTGCGGTCAGCGACATGGTCACGTCAACCGCGCCTTCGGCATCGATCTCGACCGTGTAGATGAGGCCGAGGTCATAGATGTTCACTGGAATTTCAGGATCATGCACGGTCCGGCAGGCCTCGACCACACTGTCGTAAAGCGGATGATCTGTGCTGGAAGGTTTGATCAGCGGCGTGCCTTCCATGGGGGTCTCGGCGTTCATCTGGCGGGGCCCTTTTGGTCCAGTGTTTATTCCTGACCAAACATATAGGGAATAGGAAGTGAGACGTCCAGTGGGTCGGGGTGCGTTGCGAAGTCACGCGGTCGGTGGTAAGCGCGACCAACGACAAAGGACAGACGATGACGCTCCCCCTGACCGAACTTGGCCCGCTTTACGATGAGTTGTTTCCGATCTGCCGGTCGATCACCGGTCCGGGCATTCGTGACAGCCTTGGAATTTTTGCGCGTCACATGCCGCTGGAGATCAAGGGCGTGGCCACTGGCACGCCGGTTCTGGACTGGACTGTTCCACAGGAATGGGAGTTGCGACGCGCGCGCCTTTTCGGCCCCGAGGGCAACGTCATTCTGGATACGCAAGACAGCAATCTGCATGTGCTGAATTTCTCGGAACCGTTCACGGGCGAGATGGATCTGGAGGATTTGCAGGCCCATCTTTACAGCGATGATACGTTGCCGGATGCGATCCCATACGTGACCAGCTACTATGTGCCTCGCTGGGGTCTGTGTCTGGCTAAGTCCACACGGGATCGGCTCAAACCCGGACGCTACCGTGTTGAAATTGATACGCAAAAGCGTGATGGCGTGCTGAACTATGGGGTGGCGGAACTGCCCGGTGACAGCGACGATCTGGTGTTGATCACATCCTATCTTTGTCATCCCAGCATGGCCAATAACGAGCTGTCCGGGCCGCTTGGCCTGTTGCGGATTTATCAGCTTCTGGCGAGCCAGCCGCGGCGGCATTATACCTATCGTTTCCTGCTGATCCCCGAGACCATAGGGTCAATCACCTATCTGGCCCAGCATGGTGACGAACTGAAGGACCGGCTGAAAAGCGGTCTGGTTCTGACCTGTCTGGGCGGGCCGGAGCGTCAGGTATCGTTCAAGATGTCCCGGCAGGACTGGACTGGTGCGCCTGCACCGATTGACAGACTGGCACGGCATCTTGAGGCGGCTGATCCGACGCGCTTTTCCGTCAGGGAATTCACGCCCACCGGCGGCTCGGACGAGCGGCAGTTTTGCTCTCAGGGGTTTAATCTGCCGATGGGGCAAGCGGCCCGGACGGTTTACGGGCAATTCGACGCATACCACACCAGCGCAGATGATCTGGAGTTCATGACCATTGCCGCCGTGGAACGTTCAGCCGAGGCGGTTGCCGCCACGCTGAGCGCGCTTGATGTGGCTGAGGTTCATTTTGTGAACACGGCACCTTACGGAGAGCCGCAGCTGGGACGGCGGGGGCTGTATCCTTCGCTCAATGGGCCGATGACAAACCAGTTTTCATCCGATCAGACGCAGGACGGACGCACGACTTTGAACAATCTTTTGTGTATCCTGTCCCTTGCCGATGGCAGCCGCAGTCTGATTGCGATTGCCGCGCATATCGGGGCGTCCGTGCTCGATCTTGCACCGATTGCCCGCCATCTTGAAGCCGAGGGCCTTTTGGTCCGGGGGGACGCATGAGCATCGTTGCAATCACCGGCGATCACCCGCGCCATGCTTATCTGGTCGCCAGACTTGCGGAAACCGGACTGTTGAGTGGTTGGATCCGTGAGGTGCGGGAAGCCTTTGTGCCAAAGGCGCCTGCCGATTTGCCTGCCGATCTAGTAGAACTTTTTGATCTGCATTTCGCCCGGCGAGAGGCAGCAGAGGCCGAGATTTTCGGCACGCCGGACACATCTGCGATCCCGACCTTTGATACCAGCCATGAGGCGCTCAACAGCGAAGGTGTGATTGACCGTATCTGCACGCTCAAACCCCGGCTGGTGTTGAGTTATGGCTGCCACAAACTGTCGGCCGAGATGCGCGAGCGCGTGGGGGCTGTGTTCTGGAACACCCATGGTGGTTTGTCCCCGCAGTACCGCGGCGTGATCACGCATTTCTGGCCGAGCTATTTGCTGGAACCGCAGATGACCGGCGTGACCCTGCACGAAACAACAGATGCGCTGGATGGCGGGGCGGTGATCCATCAGACGGGCGCGGTTCTGGAACGCGGGGATGGCGTTCATAAGCTGGCCGCGCGCACGGTTCGGGCCTATGCCGATGAGATTGGCGGTCTTTTGGCGGATGCTCTGCAAAAGCCTGATCTGCCTGCAGGTATTGTGCAAAAGTCCACCGGCAAACTCTGGGTCTCGTCTGACTGGCGGCCAGAGCATCTGCGCCCGGTCTATGAGGCCTATGACGACAGGATCGTGGACCGTGTACTGGATGGCGATCTGACTGGGACTCTGCCCAAGCTGGTGTCGGTACTAAAGCCCTAGGCACCCGGCTTGCGCGCGATGACGAAGGTGCCCTGTTTGCGGCTTGGTTGCCATTCGGTCTCGATCTCGAAACCTGCCTGTCTGATGCTGTCCAGAAGCTCGGTGCGCCTGAAGACCATGACCAGCGGCAGGTAGCCAAGAGCCTTGCCAATGGGGCCGATCAGTTTGAAAATCCTTAGGAAATCTCCAAGACAGGCTGTGCTGGACACCAGATATCCACCGGGTTTGAGGAGCGTGAAGACCTGCGCCAAGGCCTCATCCCGGTCCTCGACCAGATGCAGAATGCTCAGGCACAGGATCATGTCGAAGCTGGCCACGGGCTGCTGGACCTCGTCAAACCCTGCGCGCTCGAAGGTGACATTGGTGATGCCTGCCTGACGTGCTTTCTCAGCAGCGATTTCCAGCATGTTTGCAGAGATGTCGGTGGCCAGAATATGGGCCACATGGGGGGCATGGGTCAGCGCCGTGGTGCCGGTCCCGCAACCGAATTCCAGCACCTGCATGTCCTTGTGCATCAGGGCCTGCGTCTCGCGCAGCTTGCGCTGATATGCGGCCTCATCGGCCACAGGATCGGCTGCGTATTTTTGCGCGATCCTGTCCCAGAACCGGGCCGAACGGGGCGTGGGTGTTGAAAAAGGCATCAGGGAAAGGCTTTCTGTTTCGGGAGAACCCTCCTTTATTCCAATCAACTATCAATGGAAATTGACTATTTGCGTTGTGTTGATATGCAATTCTGTATGGATTGGAAGCGGGTGAATTTTGACTGGAACCGGGCGCGAGCGTTTCTGGTGACCGCAGAGGAGGGCTCGCTCTCCGCAGCCTCCCGCGCCCTTGGCATGACCCAGCCGACGTTGGGGCGTCAGGTCAGTGCGTTGGAGCAGGAGTTGGGTGTCGTGCTGTTCGAGCGTGTGGGCCGTGGTCTGCAACTGACCGAAAGCGGGCTGGAGCTGGTTGAACATGTGCGGGGCATGGGGGAGGCGGCCACTCGGATGTCGCTGACCGCCTCGGGCCAATCGCAGTCCATCGAAGGTACGGTGCGGATCACGGCAAGCGAGGTTGGTGCCACGTTCACCCTGCCGCCCCTGGCCGTGAAGTTCAGATCGATCGAGCCGGGCATCCGGCTTGAGATCGTCAGTTCCAATGAGGTGCAGGATCTGCGCAGACGCGAAGCTGACATCGCAATTCGCTCAGTGGCCCCGAAAGACCCCTCGCTGATTGCGCGCAAACTTCGCGATGGTCGGGCGGAGTTGTTTGCGGCGAAGACCTATATCTCGCGCTTGGGCGGCTTTAATGATGCAAGCGCGCTGGCAAATGCGGATTTCATAGGGTTTGACGACAACGGCACCTATCTGCACGCGCTACAGGCCGCAGGGGTGCCAATCACGCAGGCAAATTTTCCGATTTCGTCGGATACTCATATTGTTCAATGGGAATGCGTGAAGGCCGGTGCAGGCGTCGGTGTCATGGCATCAGAAGTGGGCGACAGCGAACCTTTGGTCACACGGGCCGCCCCCTGGCTGGAGCCCTTTTCCTACGGTGTCTGGCTGGTGTCCCATCGGGAGTTGCGCACCAACCGCCGGTTGCGGCTGGTCTTTGACTGGCTGGCTGACGAGATGACATCGGCAAAGGTCTAGGGGGTAACGTCAGGTCTCTTGTCCCGGATCCTCACGCTCAAGCGCGAGGCGGGATGAATAGTAGAATGCGATGGCTTGCGCCCGGTTCTTGACGCTGAGTTTTTCATAAAGGTTGGACAGGTGGAATTTGACCGTATTGGTCGAGATCGACAGCTCCTTGGACAGCTCGCGATTGGTCAGTCCCTTGGACAGGGCCTCAAGCATCACGCGCTCTTTGCGAGACAGTTGATGGATCGGATCCGATTGCAACTCGCGCACGTCGAGAAAGGGGAAAACCATCTTGCCGTTTGAGACGTCGACGCAGGTCTCTAACAGCACTTCCGCTGAACTTGAGCGGGGAGCAAAGGCCGCGGCACCGGCAGTCATGGCAAGCCGGGGAAGATCGCTCACGCCTTCTGCATAGACGACAATGCGCGGTGCGCTTGCTTGATCCCTGAGCACCTCGATCAGTTTTGCGCCCCCCAAAGCGGGCAGGTTCCAGTCGATGATCCCGATCTGAACCGGCACGCGCATGACAGTGCCGAGAAAGCCTTCCGCCGTGGCCGAGGTCGCCACCAGCGAGAATCGCGGATCACGGTCAATAATCTCGGACAGGGCGGACAGCACGAGCGGATTGCTGTCTGCCAGCATGATATCGATGGATTTTGCTTTTTGGTTATCTGTTTGATTCATATCATGAATTTCCAATTTCCCACCCATGTGAGCGGTAACATTTAGGTATACCGTGGTATTTTATACATATGGGTGGGTTTTTTGCTACCCTTTTAGATGCCCGAAAGCAGGAGCTAGGGGT
>CANLVD010000023.1 GCA_947494445.1 uncultured Paracoccaceae bacterium
CAGCCCATCAAAGGGCTGACCCGGCCCCACAGGCCCCACAATCCCCGACATCGCGCCAGCATCAAAACCACATCGCCGTAGCCGAAAACCTTAATCACAAAAATAGACGGAATTCCCTAGAAACCAACTAAGGTCATCTCGCCGATGGCACTACGTAGTTTCTCTCAGGCCAGGAAATACCTGGCATGTATCGGCAAAAGTGCGGCCCCCAATGATCGGGCGCTTCTTCCAACTTTTGCGTGTTCTATCGTTGGGCGCTTTATCACGGCGAGCTCGAGTTGGTCGAATTGAGTTTTGGTCTTCTCCACCAGTCTTGTACAAACGGACCTTGGCATCGCGCCATCGATCAGGATGGCTTCTACCTCGATGACAGACAGGATGGCCGCTGATGCGAGTGCGAGGTATTGGCTGGTCTGATCGACCCAGTCGGTGACCTGTGCCTTGCAAAAACTCCAGTCATTTGGATTGTGACGAAGCGTCATCGGGTCCAACCCGGATCTATCCAGGGCAGTTTCCAATACATGGAGGGATGCGACATTCAGCAACTCAGTCGTACCCCCCTTTCCATCGGGCACGGGCATGGGGCCAAGTGCTGCGGCATTGCCAGTGCGTCCGGGAAACACCTTTCCGTTGAGCACCAGACCACCACCGACAAAGGCGCCCATAAAGATATAGGCGAAATCAGAGAATTCACTGCCGCGCCCGAGAAGGTGTTCAGCAACACAGGCTGAGGTTGCGTCATTCTCGACATAGACTTCCAGACCCGTTTCCTGGGAAACCGCCTGTTCCAGATCAAGATCCTGCCATTTGCGCATCGCATCTTCAGGTGCATCGACGACTTCAAGCCAGTCCCAAAGTTTGCTGGGCCGGGCGATGCCGATGCCCGTCACTCGGTCTCTGGACTTGGGAGATTCTGAAAAGATCTTGTCGATCCCGGTGCGGAGAAACGTAAAGACCCCCTCGATGGTCGGATATGGGTAGGAAGTCCCGATGGATGCCAGTTGTGTTCCGTTGAAATCGATCAGCACAAGCTCCGCTGACCGCCTTCCGATGCTCAGGCCAAGAGCGTTGACGCCGCTTGGATTGAGTTTCACTGGTATGGAAGGTTTGCCGACTTTCCCTTTGACGGCCTTTCCGCGCAACAGCAGATCTTCGGCTTCCAGTGCCCGAATGATGTTTGAGACCGTCTGGGCAGACAGTCCCGATCTGCGGGCAATCTCTGCGCTTGGCATGGCACCGTGGCGGCGAATGTAGGACAAAACAAGACGCGCGTTCTGGTCCCGCAATCCGGACTGATTGGCTCCGCCTTCTGGGTCAAGAATGTCTGAATTACCAAGGGGCAAGGCATGTCCTCCGCCCGGTGAGACTGCCCATTTGAGGATATCAAGTCAATTTATAAATCACTTTTATTTATTTATTGACAAGCTTGGTGAGTCACTCCTATCTAAAGGTCTCTTGGCACGAGCCAGACAAAATACTTTGGGAGGAAATCATGAAAAAAGTGCTACTTGGAACTGCTTTTGCAACAGCATTGTCCGCTGGTGCTGCCATGGCCGATGGTCATGCAACCACGGTCTGCCTGATCACCAAAACCGACACGAACCCGTTCTTCGTGAAAATGAAGGAGGGTGCCGAGGCCAAGGCAGCTGAACTGGGCATGACGCTGAAGTCCTTTGCCGGTAAAATTGATGGCGACCACGAAACTCAGGTACAGGCCATCGAGACCTGCATTCTGGATGGCGCAAAAGGCATTCTGATTACAGCTTCTGATACGTCGTCTATCGTTCCTGCCGTCAAGCAGGCCCGCGATGCCGGACTTGTGGTGATTGCTCTTGATACCCCGCTGACGCCGATTGATGCGGCCGACATGACTTTTGCCACCGATAACTTTCTGGCCGGTGAGCTGATCGGCAAGTGGGCTGCCGGCAAAATCGGCGACACGGCAAGCGCCAAGATCGGTATGATGAACATCAACGTGTCTCAGCCAACCGTTGGTGTGCTGCGCAATCAGGGCTTCCTTCAGGGCTTCGGTATCGAACTTGGTGATCCGGCGAAGTGGGGCGACGAGTCCGATCCCCGCATCGTGAACAACGAAGTGACCAATGCCAACGAAGAAGGCGGTCGCAAGTCCATGGAAAACCTCCTGACCATGGATGACGGCGTGAACGTCCTTTACACGATCAACGAGCCTGCCGCAGCAGGTGCCTATGAAACCCTCAAGGCGTTTGGCAAAACCGATGATGTCATCGTTGTGTCTGTTGATGGCGGTTGCCCTGGCGTTCAGAATGTCGCCGATGGCGTGATCGGCGCGACATCGCAGCAGTATCCGCTTCTGATGGCGTCCTTGGGTGTTGAGGCGATCAAAAAGTGGGCTGATGAAGGCATCAAGCCTGAAGTCACACCCGGCAAGGAATTCTTTGACACTGGTGTTGCGCTGGTAACCGACCAGCCGGTTGAAGGTGTTCCTTCGATCTCTGTCGAAGAAGGTCTTCGTCTCTGCTGGGGTTAATTCCTCTCTATGGGAGGGCGCACCTGGCGCCCTCCCGCATTTCGGGCAAAGACAGATCCGAAAAAAACTGACATCCTACCAAAATTACAAAATGGCCTGACGGTGTACCGGTCTGGGGGAGAGGTTCTTATGTCACAGGGTTCGTCCACGGATGATTATGAAAAGGCGGTTGTCGGTCACGGCGAAGCCGTTGCCGAGTTTGAAGATGTTCACAAGGGGTTCATCGGCAAACTTCAGCACGTCCTGCACGTCAATCCTGCTCTGGTGCCCCTGATTGTTCTTGTCGCCTCAATTACCGTTTTCGGAATTCTGATTGGACAACGGTTCTTCTCGCCCTTTGCAATGACCTTGATCCTGCAGCAGGTCCAGATTGTCGGTATCGTAGCCGCAGCGCAAAGCCTTGTGATCCTGACAGCGGGCATCGATCTGAGCGTCGGGGCAATCATGGTTCTGTCATCAGTTGTCATGGGGCAGTTCACGTTCCGCTATGGTTTGCCGGTTGAGGTTTCGATTGCCTGTGGCCTGACGGTGGGCGCCCTTTGCGGGGCGATCAATGGATGGCTGGTTGCTTACATGAAGCTGCCGCCCTTCATTGTGACACTTGGCATGTGGCAGATCGTTCTTGCCTCAAACTTCCTCTATTCCGCAAACCAGACCATACGCAGTCAGGATATCGAGGCGAGCGCGCCCTTGTTGCAGATCTTCGGATCAAAGTTTCAGGTCGGAGGCGCAACACTGACGGTTGGCGTCATATTCATGCTGTTGCTGATATTCACGCTTGCCTATGCGCTGAAACACACAGCATGGGGGCGGCATGTCTATGCGGTCGGCGATGACCCGGATGCGGCTGAACTGTCCGGGGTCAACGTCAAGGGCACGCTGATTTCGGTCTATGTGCTGTCGGGCATCATCTGTGCCTTTGCGGGATGGGCTATGGTCGGGCGCATCGGATCGATCTCGCCGACGTCTGGCCAATTGGCCAATATTGAAAGCATCACAGCTGTGGTGATCGGGGGGATCTCGCTGTTCGGTGGACGCGGCTCGATCCTGGGTTCACTCTTTGGAGCTCTGATCGTTGGTGTCTTTACCTTGGGATTGCGCCTGCTGGGAGCGGATGCGCAATGGACCTTCCTTTTGATCGGACTTCTCATCATCGCGGCTGTGGCCGTTGACCAGTGGATCAGAAAGGTGGCGGCGTAATGGAACCCATCCTCAAAGGACGCGACCTGGTCAAACGCTATGGCAAGGTGACAGCCCTCGATCATTGCGACTTCGATCTTTACCCCGGGGAAATCCTGGCGGTGATCGGGGACAACGGCGCTGGCAAGTCGACGCTCATCAAGGCTGTGTCCGGTGCGGTGACACCTGATGCGGGCACGGTCTGGCTTGAGGGTGAGAAGGTCCAGTTTTCTTCACCCATTCAGGCCCGCGAACATGGGATCGAGACCGTCTATCAAACCCTGGCGATGTCGCCTGCACTGTCGATTGCAGACAATATGTTCATGGGGCGCGAAATTCGGAAATCGGGTTTCATGGGCCAGATTTTCCGGCAGCTGGATCGACCGGCGATGGAAAAATTTGCGCGTGACAAGCTGTCCGAACTGGGGCTGATGACCATCCAGAACATAAACCAGTCCGTTGAAACACTGTCCGGCGGACAGCGCCAAGGTGTGGCTGTTGCACGGGCAGCCGCGTTTGGCTCCAAGGTGATCATTCTTGACGAGCCCACGGCCGCGCTTGGTGTGAAGGAAAGCCGTCGGGTGCTGGAACTGATCCAGGATGTCAAATCACGCGGCATTCCCATCATTCTGATCAGTCACAACATGCCTCATGTTTTTGAGGTGGCTGACCGAATTCACGTGCACAGGCTGGGCAAACGCCTGTGTGTGATTGACCCAAAGGAACATTCGATGTCCGATGCGGTGGCCTATATGACCGGCGCAAAGGAACCTGATCAGACCGAAGCAGCCTGACGTCGGGATGGACACGCCGCGAGAGATTGCCTGCAAGATAGCCGACAAGGTCAGGGCCTTGCCGGAGCGCGACACTAGAGTTCTGGTCGCAATTGTCGGGCCACCGGCGTCAGGAAAAACCACGGTAGCTGCGGAATTGCGCGAGGAGCTCTCGAGCATCGAATACCCCTGTGGTCTTGTGGGTATGGACGGGTTTCACCTCGACAACTCAATCCTTGATGATCGCGGTTTGCGATCCCGAAAGGGGGCCCCGGAAACGTTTGATCTCGCCGGGTTTGCAGCCCTCTTGGATAGGTTTCGCGCCGGAGGCGAAGTGATTGCGCCCACATTTGACAGGGTTCGTGATGCCTCCATCGGGTCGAGCGCCGTCATCTCTGCTGAGATGAAAACGGTGGTCGTCGAGGGGAATTACCTGCTGCTGGACGAACCGGGCTGGCGCGATCTGAAAGGCTTTTGGGATCTGTCTGTCTTGCTGGATGTTGATCTGGCCATAACCGAGGCCCGGCTGATGCAGCGATGGCTGGACCATGGGTTCTCGCACGAAGTGGCAAGAGACAAAACCGCAACCAACGACCTGCCGAATGCCAAGCGTCTCATGGCTGCATCGCTTGACGCGGACATTACCATCAAATCCTAATGACCGCAGGCACCAATTTCAGGCCAGACAGCAAAGAGCACTGACCCGGATCAATGATGCACGTCAGCGATAATACAGTGATTTGCCTTGGTGAAAGATCTGAACCTTTTCGGGAGCCGCACTCATGCGCACAGTCTGACCTCGCAAATCAGCATGAATGCCCGGAAGCTTGCCAATGATCGGGTCATTGTCTCCGATGCGGTCGAAGTAGAGCAGGGTGACTTCACCCAAGGCTTCGGTGATGTGGACCTTGCCCTCAAACGCATAGTCGTCACCGGTGGATTCAACCATATCTTCGGGGCGTATCCCGATGTTGACCTTCAAGCCCTGGTCAGCGTCCTGAGTAGGCACGGCAGAGAGAGCCGTCCCGCCACCATCAAGTTTGACAGTGGTTTGGGTACCTGTGCCGATGATCTCACCCGACAGCAGGTTCATGGAGGGGGAGCCGATGAACTGGGCCACAAATTCGTTCTCGGGGCGCTCATAAAGTTCAAGCGGCGTGCCGACTTGGGCAATCCCCTTGTTGGCAAGCACGACGATCCGGCTGGCCAGCGTCATCGCTTCGACCTGATCATGGGTCACGTAGATCATTGTGCTTTCGGGCATGGATTCCTTGAGCTGGGCAATCTCGATGCGGGTCGCAACACGCAGGGCGGCGTCAAGGTTGGAAAGCGGCTCGTCGAAGAGATAAACCTTGGGATCGCGCACAATTGACCGGCCAATGGCCACCCGTTGACGTTGACCACCGGACAGCGCCTTGGGGAGGCGGTCGAGGTACTCATCCAATTGCAGAATTTTCGCAGCCCGGTTTACGGCCTCATCAATTTCCTGCGGCGTTTTCTTTGCCAGCTTCAGAGCAAAGCTCATGTTGTCGCGCACGGTCATATGGGGATAGAGCGCGTAAGACTGGAACACCATGGCAATGCCACGCTGTGCAGGGGGCACATTGTTGACGACCTGACCGTCGATTTTCAGCTCGCCATCGGTGATGCTTTCAAGACCGGCAATCATGCGCAACAAGGTGGACTTGCCGCAGCCCGACGGGCCGACAAATACGATCAGCTCGCCCTGTTTGATGTCGAGGTTGATGTCATTGAGGACATTCACGGTCCCCCCGTAGGTTTTTCCCACATTGGTCAGTTTCAGGTCTGCCATCTGTGTCCCTCCCTTTCGTTTATGTCTGCCGGTGCGCGATATAGGCCTGCCACGGCCCAAGGTGCAGAATTTCGCCTTCAGGGGAGGGGTGCAGCCCTCCCAGATCTTGTGCAATTGCGGACCAGTTTCCGTTAGGCGCGGCCAGATCGGTCGCGGTCCCACTCATGTTGAACGCGCAAAAAATCTCGGTGCCTTGATGCTTTCGGGTAAAACACAGAACGTCGCCCTGACTGTGCATGTTGTCCTGAGCGCCTGCCATCAGGACCGGATGGTCATGTCGAAACCGGATTGCGCGGCGATAATGGTGCAACAGCGCGTCCGGGTCGTTTTCCTGTTCGGCGACGGTGTTGTGCATGTGGTCATGGCTTACCGGCAGCCAGGTGCGCGTGGCTTGCGAAAAGCCCGCGTGCGTGTTGGACATTTCCCAGACCATGGGCGTGCGACACCCGTCACGGCCCTTGAACTCCGGCCAGAACGTGATCCCGTATGGATCCTGCAGATCCTCGAATGCCACGTCGGCTTCCGTCAGGCCAAGCTCTTCGCCCTGATAGATGCAGGCTGACCCGCGTAGACACATCATCAGTGTTGTCATCATGCGTTGGGCATCAAGGTCCAGTGACCAACGGCTGGCATGACGTTTGCAGTCATGGTTCGAATAGGCCCAGCACACCCAGCCATCAGGGACGACCTGATCGACCTTGTTCATGATCCCGGCCAAATCCTTTGCGCTTGGCATATCCGGAGCCAGCATGTCGAAGGCATAGGACATGTGCATACGGTCGTTACCTGACGTGTACTGACCGATCAGTTCCAGACCGATCTGCCCCTCTCCGATCTCGCCAACGGCTGCTGCATCATATTCATCGAGCACAGAGCGAAACCTGTTGAGAAATCCGATCATTTCAGGCCGGTTCCGGTCGTAGACATGTTCCTGATAGTTGTAGGGATTGACCTTGGGCGCACAGATATCCGTGCGCAGTTCCTTTGGCAGAACCGGGTTGTCGCGCAGTTCTTCGTCGTGGAAGTAGAAGTTCAGCGTATCAAGGCGGAAGCCGTCAACACCGCGGTCAAGCCAGAACCGGGCCACGTTCAGAACCGCATCCTGCACGGCCGGGTTGTGGAAGTTCAGATCGGGCTGCTCGACCAGAAAGTTGTGCAGGTAATATTGTTCCCGCCCGGTATCCCACTGCCATGCAGGGCCACCGAAAACAGACAACCAGTTGCTGGGTGCTGTGCCATCGGGTTTGGGTTCTGCCCAGACATACCAGTCCGATTTTGGGTTGGTCCGGCTGCTGCGGCTTTCCTTGAACCAGCGGTGCTGATTGCTGGAATGGCTGATCACAAGATCGATCAGAACCCGAATGCCCAGACTGTGGGCATTCGCGATCATGCCATCGAAATCAGCAAGCGTGCCGAAAATCGGATCAATGTCGCAGTAGTCACTGACGTCATATCCGAAATCCAGCATCGGCGAGGTGAAGAAAGGCGAAATCCAGATCGCATCTACGCCAAGTGAGGCGATATAGGGCAGCCTGTGTTCGATCCCACGCAGATCGCCCACGCCGTCTCCGTTACTGTCCTGAAACGAGCGCGGATAGATCTGATAGATGATCCCGCCGCGCCACCAGTCTTTCTGCATTTGCAGACCGGACAGCTGTTGAGCGCTGGAAGACATAGCCATCTGCGTTCCCTACTTGACCGAGCCGGCCAGCAGGCCGCGCACGAGGTACCGTTGCAGGGTGAAGAACACCAGAAACGGCACGCCTATCGAGACGAAGGCGGCGGTCGCCAGAATGCCCCAGTCGCCACCGCGTGATCCCAGAAGGTCATCGGCGATCTTGACCGTCATCACCTTGGCCTCTTCCGAAGAGGGCAGGAACACTTTGGCCACAAGCAGATCGTTCCATGTCCACAGGAACTGGAAGATTGCAAAGCTGGCCAGCGCGGGGAAAGAGAGGGGCAGGACGATTTTCAGGAAAACCTGAAAGTCTGTCGCCCCATCAACCTTGGCGCTTTCGATGATGTCTCGCGGCAGGCCGACCATGTAATTTCGCAAAAGATAGACCGCCAGCGGTAAGCCGAATGCTGTATGGGCCAGCCAGATTCCGACAAAGCTCTGACCGATCCCCACGGCGTTGTGCATCTGTAGCGCCGGAACAAGGGCAAGCTGCAAAGGCACGACCAACAGGGCAACGATTGCCGCGATCATCAGGCCACGTCCCTTGAAGTCCATCCAGGCCAGTGCGTAGGCGGCAAAGGCTGCCATCAGGATCGGGATGATCGTTGTCGGAATGGTTACGGTCAGCGTGTTGATGAAAGCCTGATCCATGTTGTCCGCAGACAGGACCGCGCGGTAGTTCGCAAATGAGAACACGGGCGGGGTGGATGCGTAGAAGTATATTCGGGGACCACGTTTTCCCGGATCCTCGTTCACGACATATCGATAGGATCCGTCCTCATTGACCAGAAGCGTTTCACTGTCGCCCAGATCGGCTGTTTCACCTGCGATGAACTGGCCGGGATTGCGGCCTGCGTTGCCGAAGGCCACAACGGGCGGACGGGCATCGCCTACGGTAGAGAGAACTTCCTTGTCGTCATATATGCTGCCGGTGAGGATGAATGTGTTACCGTCAACTTCGATCCCGTCAACGGATGCTCGGGCGCGCAAGCCCTGCTCAACCGGCAGGAACGAACGCCACCAGCCGGTTTCCGAAATCTGGTCACGATCCCGGAAGGACGACACGAAAAGTCCAATCGTGGGCACCAGCCAGATCAGGACAAGTGCCAAAACCGTGATGCGTGTTGCCCAGGCGAGTGCGGATTTTTGACCAGCAATGTTTTCCATCAGCCCACCCCCTAGCGAAGTTCTTTGCGCGCCTGGCGCACATTCGAAATAACCACCGGTGACACGATGATCATGATCAACACAGCAACGGCAGTTGCCCGCCCGTCATCGCGGAACATGAACTGCATCATGTAACTTGGCAGGATCTGCGTACCGAAATTGCCGCCCGTCATGGCATAGACAATGTCGAAGATTTTTAGCGTGCCGATGGTGATCGTTGTCCAGACCACAATGATCGTGGCAACGATCTGCGGCACCTGGATCTTGAAGAACACCTGAAATGGATTGGCACCATCGATGATCGCAGCCTCGATGGTCTCTTCCGGCACGCCGCGCAAGGCAGCTGACAGGATGACCATGGCAAAGCCTGTCTGCACCCAGATCAGGAGAACCATGAGAAAGAGGTTGTTCCAGAACGGGATTTGCAGCACGTCGACGGCCTCCATCCCGAAGGATGTCAGAATGGCGTTGATCAGACCGATATCGGGATCAGGTGCGTAGACGAATTTCCAGATCAGCGACGCGCCGACAAAGGAAATCGCCATTGGCATGAAGATGATCGACTTCGCGATGTTTCCCCAACTCAGCCGGTCGGTGAGCTGCGCAATGACCAGCCCAAGAAAGGTTGACAGTGCGGGCACCACAAGCGCCCAGAGCGCGTTGTTGAAAAAGGCCACACGGAAGTCACTTGAGCCGATCAGGGAGGAGTAGTTTCCAAGCCCGATAAACTCATCACCCGAGCGGTTGTAGAGCGACCGGACGAATGATCCCACCACCGGATAGACAAGATACAAGGTCAGCAGAATGATGACCGGAAGAAGAAAAAGCCACGGGCGCACAAGATTTGCACGGTTGATGTTCTGCGAGATGTTCGGGCCCTTGGCCGGATAGATCACCTTATCGAGGATCAGGTTGGACACGTAGAAGTAGGCCATGCAGCCGCCCACCCCGATGAAGATGGTCACAAGTCCCTGTAGAGCTGGATTCATCGAATGCCCCCTGACGTGAAATTAGGCTAAATTCTGCGCTTAATGCGTTTTGGCGAGAATGAAGTAGCCGGGTCACGCAACAGTTTACGCGACCCGGACCAGTCAGATTACTGGATGCTCTTCCAACGCTCTTCGATGGCATCTGCCACGGATTGCGCGTCGGCACCGGTGGTGTAGTCAACCATGCCGGTCCAGAAGGCATTTGTCCCGATCTCACCTGGCATCAGGTCAGAACCGTCAAAGCGGAAGCTGGTTGCGGTGGTTAGAATTTCACCAAGCTGGCGCTGCGTATCGCTGGTGTAGATGTCCAGATTCGCATCGTTGTGTGGCGACAGGAACTGTCCCTGCGACATCATGATTTCATGAGCGATAGGTGTCGCCAGAAACTCCATGAATGCCGTCGTGACAGGACGATCGTTGGTCACAGATGCCAGACCGCCGGCACCCAGAAGCGGGCGACCCAATTCGGCATTTGCCTCAAACGGTGGGAAGTAGAAAAAGTCATAATCTTCACCGGCTTCCACGTCTTCAGGGAAGAAGATCGGAATGAAGGATGCCTGACGGTGCATGTAGCATTCCGGCGGGAACGCAAACAGGCCGTCTGGGCTGTCACGGAAATCCGTGGTCGCAACAACGGATGGTCCGGCAGGCGTGAACTCCTCAACAAGCGCGTAGGAGCCGTAAGCCTCGATCGCGGCAACGACACGGGGATCATTGAACGGGATTTCGTGGTTCACCCACTGGTCGTACACTTCCAGCGAGGAGGTGCGCAGCATCATGTCTTCGACCCAATCGGTCGCAGGCCAGCCGGTAGCAGCACCGGAACCCAGACCAATGCACCAAGGGGTGCCGCCATCGTCAACAATCTGCTTGCTCAGCGCCATCAGCTCTTCCTGGGTCTCGGGGATGTCGTAGCCACCCTCGTCAAACTGCTCTGGCGAGTACCAGACAAGTGACTTGATGTCAGTTCCGAAAAACAGACCAAAGACATCGGTTTCACCATCGGCCCCGGGGAAGGTTCCCAGATCACGCCAGGACGACCCGGCTGCGTATTTTTCGACCATCACATCGGGATCGGCCACGGGCACCAATGTGCCGTTGGCGGCCAGATCTTTTGCAAGGCCAGGCTGTGGAAACAGAGCCACGTCAGGAAGGCCGCCAGCCTGCGATGCGATCACGATGTCCTGCTCAAAGCTTTCGGAGCCGGAATATTCCACGGTCGCGCCTGTTGCCTGTTCAAAATAGGCATAAAGGTTGCGATAGCGCTGCGCGTCATCTCCGGTGGTGGCCCCGGTGACATTCATTGATTCACCGCTGAAGTCGTACTTATCGGCAAAGGCCTGAAGGGAATCCCAGCTGAAATCCCCCTCGCCAATCGGATGAAGCAGGTCCTGTGCGTGAAGAGCCGACCCCGCGGATAGAGCAAAGACGGCGGTTGCACTCAGCAGTGCTGTCTTGATTGTCATTCGTTTTCCTCCCTGAAATTATGACAAAGCCTGGATTTTTCCAAATCGTTTCGGAAAAGGGTATGAGGATGATCTCTGCGAGTCAATGGGATGGGTGACACTCGGATAGGTGGAAAGCGGCGAAAACTGCACGCTGGCTAGTTTTTTGGCTTTCCGGGGGCTGTCTTTGTCGATTGACCGGGCGAAAATTCAAATGGGACGATGCTTTCGTCATACTCGCCAGGCGGCAGATCGACCGACGGTTTTATGCGCTCTGCGATGACCTTCCATGCGTCGGCAAAAGGCGATGAGGTCCCACCGACAATCGGCGAAAGTGATTGAGCCGCATAGTTTTTCAAACCGTCATCATGGGCCAGAACGGAAAGATCATCGGGTATGCGCAACCCGAGTTCTTCGGCTGCCTGATAGATACCGGCGGCGAGCATGACATTGCTGGCGATGATGGCCGTCGGCGGTTCCTCCAGAGCCAGAACCTTATGCAGGAAATCAAACCCACGGCTCTGGGTCATGGCGCCGACAGAAAGATTTCGTCCGATCCATTTGGCCGAATTCCTGCTCAACGTATCGGCAAAACCGGCGCTGCGTTCCAGCGCATAAGTGCGTTCATGCGGACCATTGGCGAATGCAATCTTGCGATGGCCCAGATCAATCAGATGCTGTGCCATGGTGACGGCGGCGGTGTAATTATCGATGTCCACATAGGAATGGCGCTGGGTCGGGTCGTGACCATGCACCAGATGAGGGATTTGCTTTTCTGTCAGAAACGAGATGCACGGATCATTCGTGACCGGTTCAAGAACGATGAACCCATCCATCCATCCGCTGAGGTACATTTCGTCATAGGCTTTGGTCAGGCCCCGTTCCGGGTTGGCGGTGTGCAGCACCAGATTGATCTCTTGTCTGGAAAGCTCCTGTGACAGCCCCAGCACAATTTCGAAAAGGTTCTCCTTGGCCGACGGGTCAATATCGGCGGGAAGGATCAGGGCAAACATGCCGCTGCGCCCTGTGCGAAGCCCGCGTGCAATTGCATTGGGGCGGTATCCCATCTGTTCCGCTGCTTCGAGAATGCGCCGCCGTGTATCCGCTTTGACATCGCTGTAACCGCTCAATGCACGGCTCACCTGCGTCACGGATACACCGGTTGCCTTGCTGATGTCTTTCAATGTGGCCATTGCGAATTTGGTCTTTCGGATGCGATTTCGACGGATTTGTCGAGCGAACAGACGCGAACCTAACCGCCGAAAGTGCCAAAATCCAGTTGGGAAAAAATTCGGCGCTGATGCATGGGATTGTTTCTGCTGCCGGGCAAGGCGTCAGCCCTCAGGGTTTTGCAGCCATGCAAATGCCTCGTATGGGGCAAGCTTGGCAGGCATCTCCAGGTTGTCCATCCGGCCCTCGATATTGCTCAGCAAAACCTTTCCCGAAAGACCCGAAAGTTCTGGTGCATCCAGTTCGGCAGCGTCCGACGTGAAGTTTCCTACAACCAGCATTTGCTGGTCATCCAGTTCCCGCAAATACGCAAAAACCTGAGGGTCATCCGGACACAACAGCCGGAAAGATCCTTTTGTGACAAGGGGCAGATCCTTCCGAAGCTGGATCATTCTGTGGTAGAATTCAAAGACGCCGTTAGCATCTTCCCGGTCCATCACAACATTGATCTCATGCGCGTTGTCGTTCACGTCGATCCACGGAGTGACATCTGAAAACCCGGCAAATTCAGACCCATCCCATTGCATCGGAGTGCGCGCATTGTCCCGGCCATTGACGTTGGCACCAGCCAGAAACGCATCAAAAGGCACGCCAGCTTCGGTCTGCTCACGGTACTGGCCAAAGGTTTCAATGTCGCGGAACTGCTCCAGCGATGTGAAGTTGGCGTTGGTCATGCCAATCTCTTCGCCCTGATAAACATAGGGCGTGCCTTTCATCAGATGCATGGTCAATGCCAGCATCTTGGCAGACCGCTTTCTGTAGGTGGTGTCGTCACCGAAGGTTGAAACCGGGCGGGGGAGATCATGATTTGAGAGATAAAGCGAGTTCCAGCCGTCATGTGCCAAGGCAATTTGCCAGTCATTCAGAATGGACTTGTGCCGGACCAGATCAAAGCAATTCTGACCGAACCGCCCGTTGACCGGGTCCCAGGCGGCTTCGACATGGTTGAAATTGAATACCATATCCAGTTCATGCCGGTCTGCACCACAGTAGTTCAGGGCAGTATGCGGTCTGGCCGACCATGTTTCTCCAACGGTCAGCACGTCCCGCCCAGCCAGACAGTTCTGATGCATTTCCTTGATGAAGCCATGCAAATAGGGACCTTCCGCATAGCATCGCGCATCTAGATCCTTGCCGATCAGATCGATCACATCCATGCGGAATCCGCCGATGCCCATATCAAGCCACCAGTTCATCATATCATAGACTTCCTGGCGCAATTCCGGGTTCTGCCAGTTCAGATCCGGTTGCTGAGGGCCGAAATGACCGTAGTAATACTTGCCTACAGCCTCCACCCAGATCCAGGCAGGGCCTCCGAACTCGGCACGCTGATCGTCTGGTGGGCCACCGTCTTCGTTTTGCGCGCGCCAGTAGAAATACTCATGCTCGGCGCAGTCGGTGGAGGCGCTGGCCTTCCTGAACCACTCGTGTTCATCCGAGCAATGGTTCACGACCAGATCCATGACGATGCGAATGCCGCGATCCTTGGCCGCGACGATCAACTCCTGGAAATCGTCCAGTGTTCCAAACTCGGAAGCGATGTCGCGATAGTTCGATATATCATAGCCATTGTCCCGCATGGGCGAGGCATAAACGGGCGACAGCCAGACAAATCCAATCCCCAGATCCTTGAGGTGATCAAGTTTGGAGACGATCCCCTTAAGGTCTCCGATGCCGTCGCTGTTGCTGTCACAAAAGCTGCGCGGATAGATCTGGTACCCTGTTGCGGTTTTCCACCAGGGCTGAGAATTGGAATGGATTTCTGTACTCATTTCTTACGTCACCCTGTCTTCGTGTCGCTGGACCTGACAGATCGAATTGCTGTTCAGGATTAAAGCGCAACCGTGGAAATCTGGACCTGCGCTCGGCATTTGGTCCGGAGGTTTTCACGCCGAATCTTCATGGAGCCTAGTTCGCCAAATGTCCGCGAATTCACAAGACAAAATATTCAGCAGGGCAGGGCAGGGTGAAAAATATAGCAAATACAATGAGTTGCGACGTGTATGCTTGCAATTCAATCACAAATTCAGAACACAGCGCAACAGTCGACCACTAAAATGGGTCGTTCAAAACAATGTTTGCCCACGCGCGGAGTAAATCATTTCACGCCTGGATCAGGCTACCTTATCGCGCGGGACAGAGCCCTCAAAAAAGTCGTTGAGGTTGTCGAGCACCCGAAACCCCATGGCTTCTCGGGCCTCACGTGTGGCACTTCCAAGATGTGGAAGCATCACCAGATTGTCGCACTGCGAGAGCAGTCGGTGCACACGCGGTTCGCCGTCGAAAACGTCCAGAGCCGCACCGCCGATCGTGTCGAACATCAGGGCCTGCGCCAGAGCGGTTTCATTAATCAGATCGCTGCGGGAGGTGTTGATGAGGAAGGCATCATCCCTCATCAGGTTGAGCCGTATCGAGTTGATCATATGACGTTTTTCCGGCGCATCAGCTCCGTGCAAAGACACGAAATCACAGACAGGCAACAAGTCTTCCAGAGCAGAGACCTGCCGCGCCCCGAAGTGCGCCAATTCAGATGCCTCCACCGGTGTCGGATGACAAACAACGATGTCCATCCCGAAGCCGTGATGGGCGCGACGTGCCAATTCCTGTCCGACACGATCAAAGCCTACGATGCCAAGAACCTTGCCGGACACTTTCGTTCCCAGCAGATGTGTTGGGCGCCAACCGTCCCAATCTCCCGAGCGCAGTTCACGCTCTCCGTCCCGGGTTCGCCGCGCAACCATCAGCATCAATGTCATCGCCAGATCAGCGGTACACTCGGACACCAGATCAGGCGTGTTGGTGATCGCGATGCCCCGCTCAGTGGCCGCAGAAACATCGATATGATTGAAGCCGACACCGTAGTTGGCAAGGATCTTGGTTCGTGCTTGCGGCACGTCCAGAGATGCTGCACAGATCCTGTCGGTTGTCGTCGGCAAAACCGCGTCATACGTGGCGATGGCGTCCCTGAATTCGGCAGATGTCAACGGCCTGTCGCTGCGGTTCAGTTCAACGTCGTAATGTTCAGACATCTTCTGTTCGACCGCGAGCGGCCAGCGACGGGTGACAAGGATGCTGGGCTTGACCATCACGCGGCCTCCATCACTTGCGCGATCGTTTCCCCGATCACGGCCGGGTTCTCGGCAACTGTGACGCCCGCGGCCGAGAGAATTTCCACCTTCTCAGACGCGCTCTCACCAAAGGCCGAGATGATCGCACCGGCATGACCCATCGTCCGCCCCTTCGGAGCGGTCAGACCCGCCACATAAGCAACGACAGGCTTGGAGACATGGTCACGGATATATTCCGCTGCCTCTGCTTCCTGGGGCCCACCGATCTCACCGATAAGCGCAATGACATGCGTGTCATCATCCTTTTCAAATCGCTCAAGAATGTCACGAAATGACGAGCCGTTGATCGGATCACCTCCGATGCCGACGGAAGTCGAAACACCGATGCCGCGCTCCTTTAACTGGGCAGCCGCTTCATATCCAAGTGTCCCAGAGCGTCCGACAATGCCAACATGGCCGGGCAGGTAGATGTGGCCGGGCATGATGCCCAGCAGAGCCTTGCCGGGGCTGATTGTGCCCGCACAATTGGGCCCCGTCAGAACCATGCGGCGCTCCTTGGGATAGCGGTACATGTAGCGTTTGACACGGATCATGTCCTGAGCCGGGATGCCATCAGTGATGCAGACACAATAGCGGATGCCTGCGTCAGCGGCTTCCATGATGCCGTCGGCAGCAAAGGGCGGTGGTACGAACACCAAAGATGCTTCCGCGCCGGTTTGCAGAACGGCTTCTTCGACCGTGTCAAAGACAGGCACACCCTCGACGGTCTCGCCGCCTTTGCCGGGAACCACGCCACCAACAACCTTGGTGCCATAATCAACCATGTCCTTGGTGTGAAACCGGGCCATTTTGCCTGTGATGCCCTGTACGATGACGCGTGTGTCGCGATCGAGAAAAATACTCATGATGCAGCCCTCATTCTAGTTCCTTGAGAGAGGTCGTTTCTCCAAGCCCCCACTGCTCTTTCTGCGGCTTCATTGAGCGTCGAGGCGCGGATGATGGGCAGACCTGACTGTGCCAGAATCTTCTGCCCGGCTTCCACATTGGTGCCGGCAAGCCGAACGATGACGGGCACGTCAACCTCTACCTCGCGCAGGGCCTGTACGACGCCTTCGGCCACCCAGTCGCAACGGTTGATGCCCGCAAATATGTTCACGAGAATGGCCTGGACGTTCTTGTCCGAAAGCACCAGCCGGAAGGCCTTTGCCACCCGCTCGGGCGTCGCACCACCACCGATATCCAGAAAGTTCGCAGGTTCTCCTCCTGCCAGCTTGATGGTGTCCATCGTGGCCATGGCAAGACCTGCGCCATTCACGATGCAGCCAATGTTTCCGTCGAGCCCAACATAGCTCAGACCCCGGTCGGCGGCCCGGCTTTCACGGGGGTCTTCCTGAGACTTGTCCCGCAATTCGCTGATCTGTGGGTGTCGGAACAGGGCGTTGTCGTCAAATGTCATCTTGGCATCAAGTGCGATCACCCGACTGTCGGATGTGATCACCAGAGGATTGATTTCCACCATGGTGGCATCAAGTTCGGTGAAGGCGCGATAACACCCCTGCAAGGTTCTCACCATCTGCTGGACCATGCTCGCGTCAATGTTCAGTTTGAAAGCAATCTGGCGGCATTGAAATTCGCGCAGTCCCACAGCTGGTTCAACGGTTGCGCGAACGATGCTGTCAGGACGCTCGGCAGAGATGTCCTCGATCTCCATGCCGCCTTCTGCGCTGGCCACGATCATGACCCGCTGGGATGTCCGGTCGAGCACAAACCCGAGATAGATCTCACGATCAATGGGAACGGCAGCTTCAACATAGACGCGGTAAATTCCCTTGCCTTCGGGACCGGTCTGATGCGTGACCAATTTCTGCCCGAACATGCCCTCGGTGGCATCCTGGATCTCGGTGTCGCTGGTGCAGACCTTGACACCCCCTGCCTTGCCACGACCGCCTGCATGGATCTGGGCTTTCACCACCCAGCGGTCTCCTCCCAGTTCGCGGGCCCGGTACGTGGCTTGTTCGGGGCTGTAGGCAAGGGCACCGTCAGGGACAGTAACCCCAAATCTGGCAAGCACTTCTTTGGCCTGATATTCATGGATATCCATGGCTGTTCCTCCCTGAAAATTGCTTTGTTATTCCGCGGCGATGGCGTGTGAGTAGTGCTGGTCCATTGCGTGGTCGACGTCGGTCTGGTTGAAGGTAGCACCCAT
>CANLVD010000024.1:2500-6311 GCA_947494445.1 uncultured Paracoccaceae bacterium
ACGAGACGTTTTTGGGGTCTCTCCAAGTGGGGAGGGGTCCGGTCTTATCGTGCTTGAGGGTCTTGCGGGGTTACCCCCCCAGCGGGACTTGAGCGATCTGACGACAAAAACAGTCTTTCCAAGTCTAATGGCATGTCGTCCTTTGCGGGACGGGATGCCGAAACAGGCACTTCCGGTTCAACCCGAAAGTGCCGAACTGACCGAGTGGAGATCCTCTCGCTGCGCAAGCAGTGTTGGAGATCCGCAAAACAACAACCTTGCCCCAAGAACCAGGGGGTCGGGTTGGTCAAAGACTTTTGGTTCAGAAGCGAATGACCTCTCTGCCGAGCCAGGTCACTCATCAACCTTCTGGATCAAATCAAGCGCGAGAAGGGCGTTTGGTGGATGCCTAGGCAATAAGAGGCGATGAAGGACGTGATACTCTGCGATAAGTCATGGGGAGCTGAGAATAGGCTTTGATCCATGAATTTCCGAATGGGGCAACCCACCTGACATATCTTTAATGTGTAGTGCAACGTGTGCGTTTATTGAGGCTCGTCCTCAAGTAGCGTTCCACGCGGTAGGACACACTAAGGATGTGAACCAGGTACTTTTTACCTGAATACATAGGGTATTAAGAGCAAACCCGGGGAACTGAAACATCTAAGTACCCGGAGGAAAGGACATCAATTGAGACTCCGTTAGTAGCGGCGAGCGAACGCGGACCAGCCGAGCATTGATCGTGAGCAGAACCAGTTGGAAAGCTGGGCAATATGGGTGACAGCCCCGTATGCGAAGCGAGATATGACGTATCAAGTAGGGCGGGACACGTGAAATCCTGTTCGAAGATGGGGGGACCACCCTCCAAGGCTAAGTACTCCTTATTGACCGATAGCGAACCAGTACCGTGAGGGAAAGGTGAAAAGCACCCCGACAAGGGGAGTGAAACAGATCCTGAAACCGGACGCCTACAAACAGTTGGAGGGGACTTGATCCCTGACAGCGTACCTTTTGTATAATGGGTCAACGACTTGGTCTCACAAGCAAGCTTAAGCCGATAGGTGTAGGCGCAGCGAAAGCGAGTCTTAATAGGGCGCATGAGTTTGTGGGATCAGACCCGAAACCGAGTGATCTAGGCATGGCCAGGTTGAAGGTGCAGTAACATGCACTGGAGGACCGAACCCACATCTGTTGAAAAAGATCGGGATGAGCTGTGCCTAGGGGTGAAAGGCCAATCAAACTCGGAGATAGCTGGTTCTCCGCGAAATCTATTTAGGTAGAGCGTCAGACGAATACCATCGGGGGTAGAGCACTGGATGGGTAATGGGGACCCACAGTCTTACTGATCCTAACCAAACTCCGAATACCGATGAGTACTATCTGGCAGACACACGGCGGGTGCTAAGGTCCGTCGTGAAAAGGGAAACAGCCCTGACCTACAGCTAAGGCCCCTAATTCATGGCTAAGTGGAAAAGCAGGTGAGACGACCAAAACAACCAGGATGTTGGCTTAGAAGCAGCCATCATTTAAAGAAAGCGTAACAGCTCACTGGTCTAGATAAGTTGTCTTGCGGCGAAGATGTACCGGGGCTCAAGCCATGAGCCGAAGCTTAGGACGCATTTATGCGTGGTAGCGGAGCGTTCTGTTCATAAAACCTTCCGACTTCAGATCACCTTCATGGTGATCCTTGGTCGGTATGGTTTTTGCTGTGAAGTCGTCCTGTGAGGGGCGGTGGAGCGTTCAGAAGTGAGAATGTTGACATGAGTAGCGATAAACAGAGTGAGAGACTCTGTCGCCGAAAGTCCAAGGGTTCCTGCTTAAAGCTAATCTGAGCAGGGTAAGCCGACCCCTAAGGCGAGGCCGAAAGGCGTAGTCGATGGGAACCAGGTTAATATTCCTGGGCCAGTGGGATTGTGACGGATCGCAGGTGTAGTTTGTCCTTATCGGATTGGACAGGCTGCTGAGCGGTCCCTGGAAATAGCCCCACATGAGATCGTACCCTAAACCGACACAGGTGGACTGGTAGAGCATACCAAGGCGCTTGAGAGAACTGCATTGAAGGAACTCGGCAAAATACCTCCGTAAGTTCGCGAGAAGGAGGCCCGGCTTGTAGGCAACTATGGGTCGGGGGCACAAACCAGGGGGTGGCGACTGTTTACTAAAAACACAGGGCTCTGCGAAGTCGCAAGACGACGTATAGGGTCTGACGCCTGCCCGGTGCCGGAAGGTTAAAAGGAGATGTGAGAGCGTCGAATTGAAGCCCCGGTAAACGGCGGCCGTAACTATAACGGTCCTAAGGTAGCGAAATTCCTTGTCGGGTAAGTTCCGACCTGCACGAATGGCGTAACGACTTCCCCGCTGTCTCCAATGCAGACTCAGCGAAATTGAATTCCCCGTGAAGATGCGGGGTACCCGCGGTCAGACGGAAAGACCCCGTGCACCTTTACTACAGCTTCAGACTGACATCAGGTCTGGCATGTGCAGGATAGGTGGTAGGCTTTGAACCGGGGACGCCAGTCCTCGGGGAGCCTCCCTTGAGATACCACCCTTGTCACGCTTGATGTCTAACCGCGGTCCGTTATCCGGATCCGGGACCCTCTGTGGCGGGTAGTTTGACTGGGGCGGTCGCCTCCCAAATAGTAACGGAGGCGCGCGATGGTGGGCTCAGGTTGGTCGGAAATCAACCGTCGAGTGCAATGGCAGAAGCCCGCCTGACTGCGAGACTGACAAGTCGAGCAGAGACGAAAGTCGGCCATAGTGATCCGGTGGTCCCGCGTGGAAGGGCCATCGCTCAACGGATAAAAGGTACGCCGGGGATAACAGGCTGATACTGCCCAAGAGTCCATATCGACGGCAGTGTTTGGCACCTCGATGTCGGCTCATCACATCCTGGGGCTGGAGCAGGTCCCAAGGGTACGGCTGTTCGCCGTTTAAAGTGGTACGTGAGCTGGGTTTAGAACGTCGTGAGACAGTTCGGTCCCTATCTGCCGTGGGTGTAGGAGACTTGAGAGGAGTTGCCCCTAGTACGAGAGGACCGGGGTGAACGCACCACTGGTGGACCAGTTGTCGTGCCAACGGCAGTGCTGGGTAGCTATGTGCGGACAGGATAACCGCTGAAAGCATCTAAGCGGGAAGCCCCCCTCAAAACCAGGTCTCCCTGAGGGCCGTGGAAGACCACCACGTCGATAGGCCGGAGATGTAAGCGCAGTGATGCGTTCAGTTGACCGGTACTAATCGCCCGATAGGCTTGATTTGATCCAGAAGCTTGATGAGAGCGGGCTTTTGCACAGCAAAAGCTCGGAAATCACAGGCGCAAGCCAACACCAGAAGTCATTGACCTCACGGTCAGTTCCTTGGAAAGTCGCGGAGGAACACTCCGCTCTCGTGTAACCTCACATCTTCTCCGGTTTGGTGGCTACAGCATGAGCGAAACACCCGATCCCATCCCGAACTCGGCCGTTAAGCGCCATAGCGCCGATGGTACTGCGTCTTAAGACGTGGGAGAGTAGGTCACCGCCAAACCTGAAAAGATGTGAAACCCTCTATAACGATAACACCACCCTTTGCCGCGGGATGGAGCAGCCCGGTAGCTCGTCAGGCTCATAACCTGAAGGTCGTAGGTTCAAATCCTACTCCCGCAACCAACTCAAATTGCGATGCCTCCGCCGGTCCTGCCGCGGAGGTTTTTGCTTTTGGCACTCCCGCGCGCCAGGATCGCCTGCGGCCCCCTCCCGCAACCAACTTCCAAACTCAAACAGCCCATCAAAGGGCTGACCCGGCCCCACAGGCCCCACAATCCCCGACATCGCGCCAGCATCAAAACCACATCGCC
>CANLVD010000025.1 GCA_947494445.1 uncultured Paracoccaceae bacterium
TTTCCGCTTGAAGCTGCTCAGCTTTATTCAGTGAACAAGCGCCGTGATCTCCTGCCAGAGACGCGGCGTTTTTCGTTTCATCACCGTGATGGGCTTTTGAAACTTTCTCGTTTAGTTCACGATCTGTCTGGGGTGTTTTTGAAACGTACCCCCTTTGTTTTTGTTCATTTAAAGGCCGGATTGCAAATCCGTGTACACCGGTTCGATTCCGGTACTCGCCTCCAAGTGTTTTCAATGGCTTAGCCACTTTCACAGATTTTCAAAAGTGAAAGTCTAAGTATTTTTCTAAGCATTCTGTTTTTGTTCTGTTCTGATTTGACGCTGGTTAGCGCCTGCTTTTGGGCTAAATGGAAGAATGAATTTGAGCTTATTACTAGCGCCCTAAGCAGCCTTGTCGGCAAAAACACTGCTCCCTAAAACGAAGCCGTTCCAAAGAGGATCAAGCCTGAGAGTTTTGATCCGAGCGCATTTGCTGTGCTTGTGCAGCCCGAAGACGCTGACGGACCTTTTTGGTATAATGCAGGACCATCGCTGGGCTTTGGCCCGTTACGGCGGCAATAAGGTCATCGCCACAGCCCGCCTCTAGCAGCTCACAGGCGGCGTTGTAGCGCCAGCTATGGATATCATAATCCAAAGCCCCAACATCCTCTCTGACCTTCCATACGGCCTGTGAGGCCCCACGGTATGACCAACGGTTGGTTCCTTGCCCATTTGTTAAAAGATAGACGGAATGGCGACTGGCGGCATCGAGAGCGCTTTGCAGCCCTGGTAGAATCGGAACCCAGAGTTCCTTACTGGTTTTGTTCTGTCGAACGAAGAAAGCGCCGTTCTCGATATCGGACCAGCGCATTTCAAGGACATCCCCTATCCTCTGCCCAGTGCAAACGCATAACTCCATGACCAGTCGTTCGCGTGTTCCCAATGGACAGGCCGCGCGATAGGCGTTCAACAGTACCATTGGCCATGGTTCCCGTTCTGCCTTTGGCTTGCCTTTTAGCTCGGACACACCCCGTGCCGGGTTTGTCTCGCGCCAGCCCAAATCTACGCAGTGCTCCATAAGCACGCGCAGAACTCGCAGGGAATAGTTTGCAAAATAGGGTTTGTCTGAATTTGAGTCTCTCAACCGGATCACGTCTTTGCGCTTCATGCCCGCTGGACTTGCATCGCCCATGATCCTTTTGAAGAAGTTGAGATACTTATCGTAATCAAGCGCGGTTCGAGGCTTTAGGTTTATGTACCTCGGTGAGCGATGATAACTCTGAATAAGAGATGTAAAATCTCTTGACGTGACACGCTTTGGTTTTTCTTTGCCAGAAAGGATGTCGGCATACTCTTGCCAGAACTCTTGGGTCCCAAATTCATTGACGATTTTCTGAGAAGGCCACCTGACCTGCCCCCCGAAACTTCCCTCAGTTTGATGTAGAGTTTGCTCAACCTTTCGAAGGAGCAAACAGATGCGAAAG
>CANLVD010000026.1 GCA_947494445.1 uncultured Paracoccaceae bacterium
GGTATACCGTGGTATTTTATACATATGGGTGGGTTTTTTGCTACCCTTTTAGATGCCCGAAAGCAGGAGCTAGGGGTGTTGTGGTGTAAAGGCCTCCGGTTACATTGCCAACAATCCGACCGATCGCCGGTCGCCGTCAACCAACTTTGGAGCCGCCCATGTCCGTCACTTCGATTTTCGACCAGCTTGAGATCCCCCAGACGATTGCGGCAGGCCCCGGGCCCGGCAACACCGATGCCCGCGTTCTGGCGCGCTTTGCCGGTGCCGGTCTGGCCGATCACATGCATGCGGACGTCCTGCGTGGCATGGTCGAGTGCAAGCACATGCTGCGCAGCGTCATGGGCACCGAGAATGTCCACACATTCGGCGTGGCCGGCACCGGCTGGAGCGGGCTTGACGTGATGTTCAGCGCGGTGATGCCGGGTGACACGGTGGTGATGTTTGTCAACGGCACCTTCTCGGGGCTGGACGGTCTGACCGTGCGCATGAAGGCCGCCACGGCCGAGGAACTGGCCGCCGATCCGCTCAACCCGCAGCCCGCCAGCGTCACCATCATCGACGTGCCCCATGGCCAGTCGGTCACCGGCGAGATCGTCGAGGCGGCACTGGCCGAGCACAAGCCGAAATGGGCCGCGATGGCCCATTGGGAGACCGGCTCGGGCCGGGTCAACGACATCCGGGGCTTCTCGGAGGCCTGCGAGCGGCACGGCGCGATGGGGCTGGTCGATGCGGTCTCCTCGCTTGGTGTGGAGGATTTCCGCATCGATGACTACCCCGGCGTTCAGGGCTGGGCCTCCTGCCCGCAGAAGGGCATCTGCTGCCTGCCGCTGACCTATGCGCCGGTGTCCTTCACCGACCGCTACATTGCCGAGTTGAAGAAAACCGGCACCCGCACCTTCGTGCATCACCCGATCATGGAGGCCCGTCACTGGGGCATCATCGAGGGCGCCGATGTCGAGAAGGGCACCTATCACCGGACCCACAGCGCCTATGCGGTTGCCGCCTTCCACGAGGCGCTGCGCATCACGCTGCAGCAGTCGGTCGCCCAGCGGGCCAAGGATTACGCCTTCCACGAGGCTGCCCTGCGCGAGGCCGTCACCGCCATGGGCTGCGATGTGACCTCGAACATGACCTCGCTTGTGGTGCTCAACCTGCCCGCCGAACTGGCCGGGCGCGAGATGGAGCTGGTGCAGACCTGCCGGGCGCAGAACTTCGGCATCTGGCCAACCCTGTCCGAACCGGTTCAGGTCCGCATCGGCATCCTCAACCTGCTCAACCGCACCGCCATCACCGACATCGTCACCCGCTTCGGAACCGCCCTCAAGGACATGGGTGCTACCTTCAACCAGACCGACGTCGACCACGCAATGGACCAGCACTACTCACACGCCATCGCCGCGGAATA
>CANLVD010000027.1 GCA_947494445.1 uncultured Paracoccaceae bacterium
TGACCTGCCCCCCGAAACTTCCCTCAGTTTGATGTAGAGTTTGCTCAACCTTTCGAAGGAGCAAACAGATGCGAAAGAGCCGTTTCACGGAAGCCCAAATCATTGGGATGATCAAAGAGCAGGAAGCAGGAATGCCGACTGCGGATGTGTGCCGCAAGCACGGTCTCAGCCAGGGGACTTTCTACAAGTTCAAGTCGCAGTATGGCGGCATGGAAGTATCGGATGCGGCGAAGCTGCGTGCGATCACTGACGAGAACGCGAAGCTGAAGCGTTTGTTGGCCGATACAATGCTGGACAACGTCGTGCTGAAGGACTTGCTTGGAAAGAACTGACGACACCGAACATGCGACGGGCTGCAGCACGCAAAGCGATGCGGGATCATGACATCTCACAACGTCGGGCGTGCAGGCTTGTTGGTGTCGATCCCAAGACCATCCGGCGCGACAAACCGCCAGATAATCCTGAAGTTCGCAAAGAGATGAAGGCGATTGCCAATAAACGCCGCCGGTTTGGTTATCGGCGGATTGGTGTGATGCTCGAACGCAAAGGCATGATCATGAACCACAAGAAGCTTTATCGCCTCTACACAGAGGAGAAACTGGGCGTCCGGCGACGAAAGGGGCGGAAACGGGCACGTGGGTCACGCACGCCAATGCCCAAAGCGTTACGGCCATCCGAGCGTTGGTCGTTGGACTTTCTGTCAGACACGTTTGGTACGTCGCGCAAGTTCCGCATTTTGGCAGTGAATGATGATTGCTGTCGTGAGAACCTGTGCCTCATGGCCGATACCAGCATCTCTGGTGCGCGTGTCGCCCGTGAGTTGGATGCGCTGGTTCGGATCTACGGAAAGCCCGCCTGCATTGTCAGCGATAATGGGACCGAGTTCACCAGTCGCGCGATCCTGAAATGGGCGAATGAGAACGATGTCGAGTGGCACTACATCGATCCGGGAAAGCCGCAACAGAACGCCTTCATTGAGTCATTCAACGGCAGCCTGCGCGACGAGTTGCTGAACGAAGAATGGTTCGACAGCCTGGACGATGCCCGCCGCAAGTTGGCGCTTTGGCGGTACGATTACAATCACGTCAGACCGCACTCATCACTGGAAAACCAAACACCCGCTGAAGCGCGTCGAGCGCTTGAGCAATTTGAGGGCTCCGCGCACGACGCGCTTGCCCAAACTGACGGCCATGAATATGAAAACCACACCCGCAAACTCTCGTTATAAATGAGGGACCCTCGGGGGGCAGGTCA
>CANLVD010000028.1 GCA_947494445.1 uncultured Paracoccaceae bacterium
ATGGCAAAGGCAAAATTTGAGCGCACGAAGCCGCATGTGAACGTAGGCACGATTGGTCACGTTGATCATGGCAAGACGACGCTGACGGCGGCGATCACCAAGCAGTTTGGCGATTTCAAGGCCTATGACGAGATTGACGGCGCGCCTGAAGAGAAGGCCCGCGGCATCACCATCTCGACGGCGCATGTCGAGTATGAGACCGAGAACCGTCACTACGCCCACGTCGACTGCCCGGGCCACGCCGATTATGTGAAGAACATGATCACCGGTGCGGCGCAGATGGACGGCGCGATCCTGGTTGTGAACGCCGCTGACGGCCCGATGCCCCAGACCCGCGAGCACATCCTTCTGGGCCGCCAGGTCGGCATCCCGCACATGGTCGTCTTCCTCAACAAGGTCGATCAGGTGGATGACGAGGAACTGCTCGAGCTGGTCGAGATGGAAGTGCGCGAGCTCTTGTCCTCCTACGACTACCCCGGCGACGACATTCCCATCATCGCAGGCTCGGCTCTGGCCGCTCTGGAAGACCGCGACGCGAACATCGGTTCCGAGAAGATCGCCGAGCTGATGGCGGCTGTGGACGAGTATATCCCGACACCTGCGCGTCCTGTGGACCAGCCGTTCCTGATGCCGATCGAGGATGTGTTCTCGATCTCGGGCCGGGGTACGGTTGTGACCGGCCGGATCGAGCGCGGCGTGCTGAACGTGGGCGAAGAGATTGAAATCGTTGGCATTCGCGACACCAAGAAGACCACTTGCACGGGCGTCGAGATGTTCCGCAAGCTTCTGGACCGCGGTGAGGCAGGCGACAACGTGGGCGCACTTCTGCGCGGTGTTGACCGTGACGGCGTCGAGCGTGGTCAGGTTCTGTGCAAGCCGGGTTCGGTCAAGCCACACACCAAGTTCGAGGCCGAGGCCTACATCCTGACCAAGGAAGAGGGTGGCCGTCACACGCCGTTCTTCGCGAACTACCGTCCACAGTTCTACTTCCGGACGACAGATGTGACCGGCACGGTCGAGCTGCCCGAGGGCACCGAGATGGTGATGCCGGGCGACAACCTGAAGTTCAACGTGGAACTGATCGCGCCGATCGCCATGGAAGAAAAACTCCGCTTCGCCATCCGCGAAGGCGGCCGCACCGTGGGTGCCGGCGTCGTCTCCAAAATCCACGAGTGAT
>CANLVD010000029.1 GCA_947494445.1 uncultured Paracoccaceae bacterium
ATTTGAGTGCAGAGAAGGCTAAACTGGTCATCCGCAACGCTCGCCATCAGGGCTGGCTGTCTCAGCCGCATGGCCTCAATACGGTTGTGAATGCCCTTGCCACCCTCAAGCGCACAGTACAGCACCCAACCTGCCCACTTGTCGCCTGTGGCCACCCTGTTGCCCTGCCAGTCCCTGCCCGCTGCGACATGCACAGCCAGATCCAATGCAAAGAAGGTTTTGCCAACATTGCTATCTCCGTAGACAACCGAGAATGCGCCTCGATCCATCCACCCTTTGACCAGATACCGGCTTTCAAGGGATGGTTTGACCCGGCCAAGGCCAGTCATTTGATCCATCAGGAATGAGGCGCGTTCATTCAGCTTTGGCGTTGCTGGATAATCCGCCCTGTACTGATCATGCTGCCTGCCAAGTTCTGCAAAGTCCTTCATCATTCAGAACCCGCCTTAGGCATGGAAAACGGCAAAACGTTCGCCCCG
>CANLVD010000030.1 GCA_947494445.1 uncultured Paracoccaceae bacterium
TGCCTGCCAAGTTCTGCAAAGTCCTTCATCATTCAGAACCCGCCTTAGGCATGGAAAACGGCAAAACGTTCGCCCCGCCATCGCGCTGCAATTGGTCGGCATGTTCGTCAAACCAAACCGCCATGTCCCTTACTGCGTCAGGTATGGATTGAAACGCATCCGGGTACTCTTCCAAACGCTTCACCAATAGGAGCAAAAGGACTTGCGGGTATTCGCCACCCGCGTCCATGACGATCTCCTGAACATTGTTCCAGTCCCTCATGACATGGCCCTCCGCTTTACGGGATTTCGGGACATGCATCGCCGAACAGACGGGTTTTCAATTGTCACATAGTCAAGAAAGGCCCGCTGTCGCTTGGGTGCCATGGCCCTGAATGATGCCAGCGCATATGCGTCCAACTCATCGGGTGCCGCGAAGTCTGCCCAGCCTGTTGCCTCATCCATAGGAGATGTGAACGCCGGGACCGGAACGCC
>CANLVD010000031.1 GCA_947494445.1 uncultured Paracoccaceae bacterium
GATACTGCGTATCGACTGCCGGTCAGCGGGCGGACGCAAGCGCGCTGTCGGAACGCGCACGCCCATGGCGATCCCGCTATGCCCAAATCAACGGTGGTCGCTCGACTTCATGTTGGACGCGCTGGAGAACGGGCGCAGGTTCCGGGTGCTGAATGTCATCGACGACTTCAGCCGGGAATGCCTGGCCGCCGTCGTGGACACATCGATTGGCGGCGCACGCGTCGCCCGCGAGTTGGATCGCATCGCCGAATTGCGCGGTTACCCGTGCATGGTGGTCTCGGACAACGGCACGGAACTGACGAGCAACGCGATGCTGAAATGGCAGTAAGACCGCCAAGTCAGCTGGCACTA
>CANLVD010000032.1 GCA_947494445.1 uncultured Paracoccaceae bacterium
TTTCGCATCTGTTTGCTCCTTCGAAAGGTTGAGCAAACTCTACATCAAACTGAGGGAAGTTTCGGGGGGCAGGTCAGCTGGGATCGATCCACGTGTGTTTCGCCGGACATCGAAGCGTCCTGCCGTCATGGAACTACGGGCGAGGACGAAGGAACTGGCGTCCGAGCGGCGTCGGTTCAGTTATCGACGGCTGCACATCCTGCTGAAACGGGAGGGCTGGCAAGTGAACTGGAAGAAGCTGTATCGGCTCTACCGCGAAGAAGGGTTAACCGTTCGTAAACGTCCCTCTC
>CANLVD010000033.1 GCA_947494445.1 uncultured Paracoccaceae bacterium
CAAATGGACTTCTGTGCGCCCGGTGATGCATCGGCGCTCATTGAGGCGCTTGAAGCTGGTTCCGGCACTTATCCATCTCTGATCGTGATCGACACACTGGCCCGTGCAATGGGCGCTGGTGATGAAAACTCAAGCAAAGACATGGGGGCGCTGACAGACAATCTGGACCTGATCCGGCAGGAGACAGGCGCTCATGTCATGGTGGTGCATCACAG